>NZ_WKJH01000002.1 GCF_009674825.1 Maribacter luteus | reverse complement strand
AGTTATATTAAAGAAAAAAAGGTGGTTTAAGGCAAAAAAGAAAATATTGATTAACTTTAGAGAACTGGACTAGGGCTTTTCATAGGATACGGTGTTAGGTGCAGTACTTTCTACACTTTGTCAATTGTCGTAATTAATAAATTAATATATCTTTTTAATTCCTCATTATTAATTGTCAAATCTCTCGTGTTTCCAGTTGAATGATGATAGCTTTTAGTATAATCGTTAAGTTCAATTATTTCATCAACAATTGTTTTTAATCGATATAATCTCATTCCGTCCGAAGATTGTTTTATTAATTCTATAATGTCTCCTAACCAAATGTTATTTGGGATTAAATCAAAATATTTAGATTTAAAAACTCCTTCTAAAACTGGTCTGATACATCTGATAACTTCTCTTTTATCACTTTCAGAATTGACTCCTGTTTTCAAATATTCTTTAATTATTTCTATATCTTTTTGAGTACTAGTTAAAAACTCTGAATTGATGTCATATTTATTAAGAAAACTAGTTTCTCCATTGTTCTCAATTTTGAGAGTGATTTGGTCAATAAACGAACATTTATCACTAAAATCAGCTGTAAAACCTAAATCGTGAGATAACAATATGAATTGTATCGATGAATTTGCAATTTTTGCCAATTGAAAAATTGTAGAGTTTCTTCTTGAGTAATCAAAACTTGATAAAGGGTCATCAAATACAATAATTTTATCGGAAACACCTAAAACTTTTAAACGAGCAAGAAAAAAACATAAAGCAACTGTGCTTTTGTCGCCTTCACTCATTGAATATCTGGCATTACCAATTTTATTTGAAGGACTAGCAAAGACAACTTCCTCATCATATACTTTAAAAATCGGGAAGATTCTGAATTTCTCAAAATCACTAGTATTTTTGAGATATGAAAATTCTTTAAGACTAATATAAGATGTGAATTTTGATAAGTATTTATTTACAAGCTCAACGTGTTTAGCGTAGATTGGCTCAGTAAATATATTAAATTCATCCATAATTACATCTAGTTTGACTTGAACTAGATTGATTTTATCTTTTAAATCTACATTTGACTTATCTCTTGAAAGTTTTTTTAAGAATTGGTCTTTTTTATTAATTAAAGGTTTCATTTTATTCCTAAACTCATTTCCTTTATTTCCAAATAGTAATTTGAATAAATTTGTTTTATTTTGTTTTCTAACATATGAGCCAGCAAAAAGATAATCCTCAATATAATTAATATCAAATACCTCAATTTGCAAATTGTGATTACTCCATTTTTCATCTTTTAGAGTTACTAGGTCATTAATTCCTGAAACTTTGATTTTAACTTTTGGTAAAGTACTTGTTCCGAAAGTTTTTTTATAGTTGATTAAATCAAGATTATTTTTGGATAGAGATTTTAAAATTGTTGCGAGAGTAGTTTTTCCAGAACCATTTGGTGCATAAATAATATTAAGTTTTTTTAACTCTCCATTCCAATCTTGGGTTCCTTGAAATTTAAAATTCACGAAGTGTCCAATATTCGAAATTTCAATTATTTTTTCAATCATCTATTTGTTTTTTCGTATTGCACCTAACAATTATATATATACACTAATACATATATTTCTTTTTTGTTCTTAATAACTAAAATTCTTACAAAAAATTGAGAAAAGCAAGTATTCCAATAGAAAAGCGCGATGTAAACAATTACAAACGACAACAAACGAATACAAACGAAAGTAAGTGGTTCATAACCGAATATTAAGGGTTGGCCATCCTAGGTTTGCAGTGTCGGGTCAAGGTGGCTCGGTAGTATTAACTGTTTAACACGTAAAATCAGAAATTATGAACGCACTTAAAAACAAAGTACAGTTGATTGGAAACTTGGGTAACGACCCGGAAATCGTAAACTTGGATGGCGGTAGCAAATTGGCCAAATTCTCTATTGCTACGAATGAGACCTACAAAAATGCTAAAGGGGAAAAGGTAACCGATACCCAATGGCACAATGTGGTGGCCTGGGGAAAAACAGCAGAGATCGTAGAGAACTTTTTAATGAAAGGCAATGAAGTGGCCGTAGAAGGGAAATTGACACATCGCTCCTATGAAACCAAAGAAGGCGAAAAACGATACATTACCGAAATACGATGTAACGAATTGCTTATGTTGGGCAATAAATAACCAATAATAAGAAAAGCCCCGCTCTAGTGCGGGGCTTTTTGTATATCTTCTTTTATGGTAGTTAAGCTACTTTCTGCAACAGATCAAAACACGGACACTTTTTACAGCGTTTCGATGCTTTCTTTTTGTACTTATCGCAACACTTGGTTTTTAACTCAACGGAAGAATTTACAAAAGCGGATAACTTTTGTTTCTTCTTGAGCTTTTTCAACTCCTTTTTTTTCGCTTTTTTCTTTTTGCCCATGTATATGCGATAGCAGACAAGGCAAATTTACTATTTTAATTAAATCTAAATAAGGTTTATATGTTAAATCTTATTCCAACATGTCATTGGCCGCACTATTGGCGGTAATCTGCTGCACATCCCTATCAAAAAGGTATAGTCCGCCCTTATCATTACCGATAAGGTTTATTTTGTCCAAGATGGTCCTGGCCAGTGCTTCTTCCTCGATTTGTTCGGCCACATACCACTGTAAAAAGTTATGGGTGGCATAATCTTTTTCTTCAAGTGTAATGTGCACAAGGTCATTTATGCTCTTTGATACGAATATCTCATGTTCCAATAATTCAACGAACATCTTTTGAAAGGTTCCGAATTCCAGTTTAGGGGCTTTCAATGCGGAGACCTTGGCATGGCCACCACGTTCGTTCACGAATTTCACCAATTTGAGCATATGCATACGCTCTTCATCCGATTGGGCGTACATAAAGGTAGCGATACCCTCAAGACCTTTGGTTTCGGCCCAAGAGGCCATTGATAAATATACTTGGGATGACTCCGCTTCTATCTGTATTTGTTTATTGAGTGCTTTATCTAATTTTTCCGATAACATAATTTACTTTTTTTTTACGTACATAAAGTTACGTATTTTAAGGGGAACCTTAGCGCTACTTTAGCGTTTCTATAGGATTAGAACCTGGCGATGACCCCTACCTGGCCCGGACCAAAAGTGAGGTTCCAACTTACAAATTTGTTTTGGTCGTTATATTTTTCGTCATATTTAGAGTCTAGATAACGATCAATGGCCTCAACCGTGAATATGCTCATCGCTACACTTAAACCAACATCGCTCAACCAATGTTGTCCGTCCCAAACACGGGATATTCCGGGAATCAACCCTACGGTGTAAATCCCGGCTTTGACCCATGGGTTTTTAAATTGTTTACCGACAACATAGGCATTGGTGAAGGCCATCATTGCATGTCCCGAAGGAAAAGAGTGGTAGTTTCTACTCGCATTGAAGGGGTCGAAAGTGTCTTTTGATTGTCCACTTATGGGCCGCGCCCTGCCGGCCAATGATTTCATGATCTGTTGTAACAACCCTGTTGCCGATGCCGAGGAAATTAAAAGCACCCCGGTTCGTCTCAATTTCTCGTTTTTGGTAAATAGCCCTGTAAAATATACCCCTGCGGTTACCGTATAGTTATTTTCCGGATTTCCTATAAACTCTCCATAATGACGAATAAAACTCGGGACGTTATCCCTGCGATCCCTTAAAAATTTAGAGGTGTGGTCGTCAAAAAGGTATAAAAATCCAGTGCCACCCGCTACGGCCCCCATAGTCTGCCATTGTTTTCCTTTCCAATGTAAGGGTCGGGTGTACGCATAACCGATGCCGGTCAACATATTGCCCGCATCATAGGTCAACATTTGCCAAGTTGTTTTGGCGGGTTGGTCGTTAAGGCCTTGGCCTTTTGAGACCAATGAAACTAATATGAGGGCCAAGGTTATAATATTTTTCATAGACTAAGATTTGGCTGTTTATAAAGTTATGTTATTGATGTAAGGCCAATTGAATACGTTTACGTGGTACATCTACCTCAAGTACTTTTACAATGATCTGTTGGTGTAAATGCACGTGTTCGTTCACATCCTTGACAAAGGAATCAGAAAGGTTGGAAATATGGATGAGACCACTTTCCTTAATTCCGATATCAACAAAACACCCAAAATTGGTAATGTTGTTCACGATACCCGGAAGTAATTGCCCGGCCTGTAGATCGGTAATAGACCTTATGTTTTGGTTAAAGGTGAATACCTTGGCTTTTTCACGGGTATCCAATCCTGGTTTTTCCAATTCCTTAATGATATCCTTTAAGGTAAATAGCCCGATATTTTCCGTACAATAGGCATTCAGGTCAATACTCTGCAGTAGTTGTTTGTTCCCGATCAAGTCCGATACACTTTTGCCCAGGTCCTTGGCCATTTTTTCTACGATGCCATAACTTTCAGGATGAACGGCGGAATCATCCAACGGATTTTTTGCTTGTTTAATACGAAGGAAAGCGGCACCTTGTTCAAAGGCCTTACCTCCCAAACGGGGTACTTTTTTAATAGCCGTCCTACTTGTGAACGCACCTTGTTCGTTTCTGTAGGCTACGATATTTTCCGCTAGTTTTGGGCCAATGCCCGAAACGTAGCTTAAAAGGGGTACACTCGCGGTATTGATATTCACCCCGACCGAATTCACACAACTCTCGACAACGGTGTCTAACGAGGTTTTTAATTTGTTCTGGTCCACATCGTGCTGGTATTGCCCAACACCGATCGATTTTGCATCTATTTTCACCAATTCGGCCAAAGGGTCGGATAATCTTCTGCCGATTGAAACCGCTCCACGTACAGTGACATCATAATTGGGAAATTCGTCCCGGGCGATTTTTGAGGCTGAATAAATGGATGCTCCCGCTTCACTGACCACGAACACCTCGATAGGGTTTCTGAACTGGATCCGTTTTATGAGTTGTTCGGTTTCCCGCGATGCCGTACCGTTACCGATAGCAATGGCTTCTATCTTATAGGCATCGGCCAAGGAACTTATTTTCTTTATGGCCCCTTTGCTGTCATTTTGGGGTGCGTGCGGATAAATGGTCTCGTTGTGCTCCAAATCGCCCTGTGCGTTAAGGCAAACCACTTTACAGCCCGTTCTGAACCCTGGGTCTATGGCCAAAATACGTTTTTCGCCCAAGGGAGATCCCAGCAATAACTGTTTCAAATTTTTTGAAAACACCTGAATGGCCGATTCATCGGCTTTTTCTTTTGCCTTTTTTAAGGTTTCGTTGGATAAGGATGGAAACAACAAGCGCTTAAAAGCATCCTGAGCGGCCAATTTTATATGTGACGTGCATGAGTTGTTGCTTTTTAAGATCCGGTCTTCGATTTTTTGAAGGGCACGTTCATTGTCTATCTCGATTTTCACCCGAATGAAACCTTCGTTTTCAGCTCTTAGGATAGCTAAAAGGCGGTGCGACGGACACCGGCTCAGTGATTCGCTCCAGTCAAAATAATCACGGAACTTTTGTGCTTTTTCATCCTCCTTTTTGGTAGCTATCACTTTGGTGGTCAACTGGGCGAACTTTTCCAATTGGTACCGAATCTGGTTTCTGATGTCGGTGCGTTCATTGATCCATTCAGCGATAATGTGCCGGGCACCCTCAAGGGCTTCATCCTCATTTTGAACGGTATCACTTAAATACCGTGAAGCTTCATATTCAATTTCATCACTTCGCTGGGCCATGATAATCTTGGCCAAAGGTTCCAGACCGTTCTTACGTGCCGTTTCGGCCTTGGTCTTTTTAGATTTTTTAAAGGGCAGGTAAATATCTTCCAAAGTAATCAGGTCACCTGCCGATTTTATTTTAGCGCTAAGGTCGGTCGTCAGTACATCTTGCTCTTCCAAAGCTTTGATGATGGTCGCCTTTCGTTTTTCCAAGGCCTCATATTGGGCTTTGTACGTAACGATATCACCGATCTGTACTTCGTCAAGGTTGCCCGTTTTTTCTTTTCTGTAGCGCGAAATAAAAGGTACCGTGCAATCTTGGTCTAAAAGCTCAACCGTATTATGGACTCCTTTTTCAGGAAGACCTGTATGCTTTACGATGTAGGGGATAAGTTGCATTTGTCTTTTTGGTATTAGAATATTGATGTCCGGTCAAGGGCAATCGAGATCCAGATCTTAGTCTGTAGGTTTAAAACCATAATCCGGAATATTTCCGAACACTGCCGAAAATTGTAATAGGTCGTTTTCATCAATGGCATTATAGGGTATGTTTTTGATCAAAGACACTTCGCCCTATCTTAAAAGCATAACCAGAAACCTTTCTTTTTTGAAGGGGTTTAATTAATCGTTAAACCATTCCCGACATTATCCTCATCAGGATTTACAAAGACCAATTTACCGTCAGCATTCTCGGTCATAAGTATCATGCCCTCACTTTCAACGCCGCGGAGCGCCCTTGGTGCCAGATTCACCAAAACAGTAACCTTTTTACCTACGATTTCCTCAGGGGTAAAACTTTCAGCGATTCCTGAAACGATTGTTCGGGTGTCTAAACCTGTATCAACTTTAAGAACCAATAGTTTTTTGGCCTTCGGCATTTTTTCAGCTTCCACAATGGTGCCCACCCGCATATCCAATTTTGAGAAATCGTCGAAGGTGATGGTGTCTTTTTGTGGTTCAACTTCCTTGTTCATTTGCTCATTTGATTTTTTAGTAGCTTCTAACTTATCCAATTGTGCTTGTATTTCCTGATCTTCTACTTTACGGAACAATAATTCCGCTTTGTTGATTTGATGATCGGCGGGTAAAAGTACCTCCTTGGTTTCCATCTCTGTCCATGAGGTATCTACTCCACTAGATCCAATGGCAAGTATGTTTTTCAATTTTTCCGAAGTAAAAGGTAAGAACGGTTCGCTCAATACGGCCAAACCTGTTGCTATTTGAAGGGCTACGAACATAATGGTCTTTACCCGTTCACCATCTTGTTTTATTACTTTCCATGGCTCTTCATCGGCCAAGTATTTATTGCCCAAACGCGCCAAGTTCATCAACTCTTGACTGGCTTCCCTAAATCGGTACCTTTCTATGGAGGTAGAAATGATCTCAGGATATTTTTTCATCGCCTCCAAGGTCTCTTTATCAACCTGTGAAAATTCATTAGGGGTCGGAACTTTTCCATCGTAATACTTATGCGTAAGAACAACAACACGGTTAATGAAGTTTCCTAAGATGGCGACAAGTTCATTGTTGTTTCTGGCCTGAAAGTCTTTCCAAGTAAAATCATTGTCCTTCGTTTCAGGGGCATTGGCCGTTAAGGTGTAGCGTAGCACATCTTGCATATCGGGGAATTCTTCCAAATATTCATGTAACCAAACCGCCCAGTTTTTAGAGGTGGATAGCTTATTGCCCTCCAAATTCAAGAACTCATTGGCAGGTACGTTATCCGGTAGAATATAATCCCCATGTGCTTTAAGGATACTAGGGAATATAATGCAATGGAACACGATATTGTCCTTACCTATAAAGTGTAATAATTTGGTGTTTTCATCTTTCCAGTAGGGTTCCCAATCCTTGCCTTCGCGCTCTGCCCATTCTTTGGTAGATGAAATATACCCGATAGGGGCATCGAACCAAACATAAAGTACTTTGCCTTCACCTCCTTTTACGGGTACGGGAATACCCCAATCCAGATCACGTGTTACGGCCCTAGGTTTTAGGCCGTCATCGATCCAAGATTTACATTGACCGTAAACGTTCGGTTTCCAATCTTTTTTATGTCCTTCAAGAATCCATTCCTTCAGAAAATCCTCATACCTATCCAATGGTAAAAACCAATGTTTGGTTTCCTTCAGGGTAGGCACGGCACCGGTAATGGTAGACTTTGGGTTGATCAAATCGGTTGCGTTCAATGTAGAGCCGCAATTTTCACATTGGTCGCCATAAGCCTCTTCATGGCCACATTTCGGACATGTACCCACAACAAAACGGTCGGCCAAGAACTGTTTGGCTTCCTCGTCATATAATTGGGCCGTGGTCTCTTCTATAAAGTCACCTTGCTCGTAGAGTTTAACGAAAAATTCAGATGCGGTTTTATGGTGCACTTCGGCAGAAGTCCTGGAATAATTGTCAAAGGAGATTCCGAAATCGGCAAATGATTTTTTAATGATCGCGTGGTATTTGTCGATAACATCCTTTGGGGTAATACCTTCTTTCTTCGCCTTCATTGAAATGGCCACCCCATGTTCGTCACTGCCACAAACAAAAGCCACGTCTTTACCCATTAAACGTTGGTACCTGGCGTAAATGTCCGCTGGCACATAAACACCGGCCAAATGACCAATATGTATAGGGCCATTGGTATAAGGCAATGCTGCGGTAATCGTATATCTTGCTGGGGTTTTTGCGTTATCTGTCATCAACTATCGGAATTAAACCGCAAAAATACAGATTTTGGTGGGAGAATTATCTATTCTCACGTAATTGTATGCTTTAACAAGGGTATAGGTGAGGGTGTTTTTTAAATGGAAAAGCATTTAAAAATGAAAAGGCCCTATTCATATAGAAGTAGGGCCCTTTACAATAAGTGGGGTTTGTTTAAGCTACCATTACGGATTTGCTCATTTTTTGATTCTGCACGTTAATGCGGTAAATATATTTTCCGGTGGATAAATGATTGGGCATTCTTTCCCTGATATTTATTTCCGTGGAACCTTCGAACATCATCTCATTGAAAACGGTGCCTACATTTTGTCCTAGAATATTATATAACTGTATATCTACATGGGCGCTAAAAGGCATTTCCAAGTAAATATGCGGTGTGCTATCCGTGGGATAATAGGGCTTATGTACAATGGCATCCAACAATACGGGGTCAAAAGGCGTTTCCGAAACAGGGTCGGTGGGTTCCGTTGTTGGTAAAGTAGGATCCTCATCGCTGTATGCGATATCCGGGAAATCAACACCACTACAGTTGAATCCAAGATTTACAGGGGCATAAGGGTGGTTTAATAAATGCTGTTCAACCAAAGGTATGTCAACGCACATCCATTCGGCCAAAACTGTAGCATACAGATCCCTGAAATCCATTGTATATTCCAAGTTGCCCCGCCCATCAGGATTATCAAGGGTCGGGTGGTCCCCAACAAAGGCGCTACCGTTCAACCCTGAACCAAAGAATAGGGTAGGTGCGGCCTTACCGTGGTCTGTACCATTTGAGCCATTTTCGAATATACGTCTTCCGAACTCGGAAAAAGTCATACTCAAAACCTTTTCGTCTTGCTGGGTAAAGGCAATATCATCGTAGAAATTGTCTATGGCCACTGATAAATTGGTCATTAAACGTTCATGGGTCAAAGGCTGGTTACCATGGGTGTCAAAACCGCCCATTGATATCATATATACCTTGGTGCCCAAGTTACCTTTTATCAATCTTGCCAAAATGGCCAATTGTTTGGCAAAAGCGTTGTCCTGGTACTCTACTTGGTTTTGGCCAGCCATATATGCATCATGTATTATTCCTGCATATTCATTGGTTACATTCGAGACACCTCTTAAAAATCTTATTTGATCGGAATACATACATTGATCGAAAAGGGCATCATCAACCGAAAATTGAAGACCGGTTTCCGCTATCTGTTGTAATTGGTCAACGTTATTGGTTACAAAGGCGTAGTTGGTCTCTTCCCCTTCAAAAACAAGACTACCATAGTTTCCTACCTGTAATGCGGCAGGGCCATCGGTTGGTCTACTTCCGGGGAAATCGGATAGATAATCGGGATATAGATGTTCAAAATGCCTACCCATCCAACCGGTGTCCTCGCCAGAGAACCCCGTAGTTGTTATATCTGTATTTCCAAAGATGTCAGTCCCGGTAAAGTGGGAAAGACTCTGGCCTTCATAGCCTACTCCGTGTACGGCTTTAAATTGGCCGTCTCCCCACATGGGTTCCAACGATTTCATATAGGAGGGTACTCCGAAATCATCGGTAAGTTTCAATACCTTACTTTCAGGGATATAAATATTGGGTCTTGCGTTGGCGTAAGAATCGTATTGGTTGATCGGTATTACGGTACTAAGTCCGTCATTACCACCGTTCAACCTAATGAGAATAAGGATGTTATCGGTTTCTGCAGCCGCTATGGCTGAGGTTAATGGAGATGGGGCGGAGGCTGTTAACATTTGAGATCCTAACAGCATTGAACCAGATCCGGCTATTCCCAAAGCCTGTAAAAAGGAACGTCTGCTCCAGGCTTTATGTTCTTGGTCATGGCCCTCATGTTCTAAGCCTTTAAAAGGGGTTTTATCGTGAGTGTCACACATAGTCGTAGGTTTATTTTAGTTGAAATTCTGGTTGTCTTGATAGATGGCGTAAAAGCAAATAAACTTGGTTGGGTGCTGCGGCCCACATTGCTAAGGTCCATATCTCTTCATTTCCGCCTTCATAGTATGTTTCATCGATATCACTTCTGAATACGTCGTATGCTATTTGGTAATCGGCTTCGGTAAACAACCCTTTGGGAAGTACATGGTCTATTATTGGCCTTGAAATAGCATCTGGATTGTTACTGGTCATACCTATACTGCCTACAATGGCCATTCCAAATGCCCTGAATTGTTCCGATTCGGCTTGATAAAGACCATCGATGATGGCTTCCATCGTAAGCCAACGACCGATCATAAAATTGGTATTGATCCAAGTTCTATTGCGTTGCCATCCTTCAACCTCAACTGGGTTGAACAATGTTTGTCCCAATAGATCACTATAATTGATCATACTTGCTATAGTAGTATCTGAATATGAAAAACTGGTTTCATTCAGAAAGTTCAGATACACATCGAACGGACTTTTTATGATTACCCCAATGGATTCATCATCAAAAAAGTGTTGGCTTTTAAAGAGTTGGGATAAGACCGGTGCGATTTCATAATCGTTTGCCATGAACGTTGCGGCCATGCCGTCGATGATAACTTGGGCATTGTTCATTTCATCCCTGGAGTCAGGATGCACGAAGAACTCATAAAGCTTTCGGCAAATGAAATCGGACAATTGAGCGCCGCGTTGTTCAAAAAGGATATCAATTACATCGTCGTAACCCCAATTCCCGGTTTGTCCGAAAATGGTCTTGTTGTCCGTATTGAATTTGGTAGGATCGAAAGTTACGGGTTCACAGCCAATTTCACCACGTTCAACATAGCCGGTAAGTGCTTTGGCCGTTTCGATTATATCTTCCTCGGTATATCCATTACCATCACCTAATGCGAAAAGTTCGTACAATTCCCTTGCATAGTTCTCATTCGGGTTGTTACCGTTGTTATACACACCATCTAAATAATAGAGCATGGCCTCGGTCAATCCGATTTCACTAACGAAGGTCTTGAAATTCCCGATTGAATTGCGTTGTAAGCAATTTATATAGTAGTATAAGAATGAGCTGCAATCGTATACTGAGAGTTGTGTTACAAAATGGTTGCTCCAAAAGAAACTTAATCGGTCCCTTAGGTTGTTGTTGAGCATGGCATTGGTGTAGGTCAAACTCCATTCATCTATTTGGGCCCTACGTAATTGGCCAGCAGCATCGTCATCAGCGGGGTAGTTGCTGTTGTTCCAATCTGCCCATGTCGGTGCAGGGGTCGGTGCCATGTTAATGGCTTGGTTAACAAGTGAGTCTACCAAAGCACCGGCCGTTTGTCCAACGGCTTGATCAATAGTCTCGACCGAGGCACTAAACCCAAGTCTTCTGTACAAATGCGCTACCCTGAATTTATCCAAGGGAGTTGTGTACGGCGCTAATGTAGAGGTATTACAATTAACGAAGTATTCCATAGTAATTTTAGGCTTTAAGAACGTTCATGTGCGTAGGGGGCAAATTCTTAACGGCTAAACAAATTGGATATTATGTAAATCCAAGTATTTTCGTTGTTATGCATTTCAAATAACGGTGATATGTTCCAAAAAGACGACCAAAGACTAATATATTCGATGAAATGCATATTTTTTAATAAAAACATCAATAAAGTATGGGAAAACACAATGAATTTGGAAAAGAAGGGGAACAGATAGCGGTAGATTTCTTGATAAAAAACGGGTATAGCATCAAATATAGGAACTATAGGTATCTAAAGGCCGAAATTGATATTATAGCCCAAAAGGATGAAATTTTGGCGATAGTTGAGGTACGTTCCAGAAGTAGCGATTTTATAGAAAATATTGCCGAAACCATTACAAAAAAGAAAATAGACCTACTGGTAATGGCAGCCGACCACTATGTTACAGAACAGGATTCTGATGTTGAAGTCCGTTTTGATGTGATTACGATCTTAAAGAATAAAAAGGTATTCGAGATAGATCATTTGGAAAGTGCTTTTTACCATTTTTAAATTTGTTTTCCCACAATTTGTTTTATATGTAACAATATGTTATATTTGTAGGAATAAATTTGATTATGAAAACAATTTCGTCCGTAGTTGAAGAGTATATTAAGAAGAAGCCATTCTTGCAAAGTGCATTGGCTCAGGGTATTATAAACTTAACATCCCTTTCAAGGATCATTAAACCGGAAATTGAGGAACAATTAGGAAAAGACGTTCGGAACGGGGCCATTGTAATGGCCTTGAAAAGATTGTCAGACGATTTGGAATTCAGGGCGACGCATAAGATCATCAAGGTATTAAAGAATATCGGGGAAATCACCGTACGTTCATCCTTGACCGATTATACCTTTTTGGCATCTGATACCATTCTTACCCAGCAGGCGAAATTGTTGGAAGAAATTCACTCTAACCAAGATGTATTTTATACGTCTTCCAGAGGGGTGAACGAAATCAATATTGTCATCAGCAATATGATGGATGCCACTGTAGAAACCCTTTTTAAGACAGAAAGATGTACCCAAAAGGCGAACAACCTATCTTCAATAACGGTTAAGCTGCCTGCGGAGAACGTTTCGGTTCCGGGAATCTATTATTTTATTTTTCAACGCTTGGCTTGGGAGGGTATCGTGCTTTATGAGGTAATATCCACAACGAACGAATTTACCATTATCGTAAACGATAATCAGGTAGATATCGCCTTTAAAACCATTAAGGACCTTAAGACCTTATAGGATTTCATTTGTTTTCCAAGAATTCAACAACGTCTTTATCCGTTTCCGGTTTAGCGATGATACGCTTGTCCTTGTCCAATACAAAATAGGTAGGCGTCTGTTGAATATTATAGATTTTGGCATATGCACTTTCCCATTTTCCCAGTGCAATAGCATGATTAAAGTTGGGTAAATGGGCTGTTTCCACGGTCCAATTTTCAGTTTCGTTCTCAAGACCCACCGCAATTACTTTCACGGTATCGAAGTCTTTCAGTTTTTTATGTAATGCGGGCAGCTCTTTTAAGCAATGGCTGCAGGTACTGCTCCAAAAAACAAGGATATAATTTTCAGCTCCTTTCAATGTACTTAGGGAATAGGAATCCTTGTCTTTTTCCCATTTAATATTAGGGGCGATCGCACCCAAACGAAGTCTATTGTGAACTTCTATTTGGCCTATTATCTTCTTGCCGTCATTGTTATTCGCTAATTTTTTTAAATAGGTATGGTAAATAATATCCGATGTTAAGTTATAACCACTGGCGGCCGCTTGGGTCCATAAACTATAATAAAGGTGCATTTTGTACGAATCCCCGATATTGGCCAGTTTATCATTTACCTTAGTGATATTGGCATTCATGACCTCTTCTTTTTCTTTATCGGTCATTGCCTTTAAAGGCAGGGCGGTAAAGGTGTAATTCAATAATTTATCGGTCAGGAACCCTGAAGCCTGCAGCACGGAGTCATCAAATTGCAAGGCATCAAAATAGTGTTTTTTCTTGCCTTCTACATAGGCATTAACCGTTGGAATGTCTTTGGGGATAAAAGGTTTGTTACTGGTTATGAAATGATGGGCCATGGTGCCTACTGATCGCTTTTCATAAGACTTCTGAACGGTTTGGAGTTCCTTTGTAAGTGTTTTAAAATCTTTTTCGTTCGTGTTTCCACTGGTATAATAGTGCGTGATCTGTTGTTCAAGATCCGTAATTTCCTTGAAATAGGTATTGAAAAGTATATTTTCCTTGGAATTGAAGAACGAGACCCCATTGGTTTCATCAAATGCCAAGGTTATATCTTCCTTTCCGTTATAGATGACATCAAAATAGAATTGCTCTTGGGGTACGGCATAGACCAACCGATACGTCCCTGCCGTCGCGTTTTCGGGAATCTTTAATTCAAAAACCCCATTCTTAATGGCGGTATCCACGACATAACTTTGGGTTCCCGGTTTTAAACGATAAGCGATCAGCCATTTATAATCCTTTGCGGGGGAAAATGTTCCGGAAATGGTGTGTTGGGCGTTTATTTGAAAGCCAATGAAAATGGCTATGATTAAAAGTAGTTTCTTCATAATTCGTGTAAAATCAAAAATCAGTCCAAAATACGAATTTAGGATGTAGTTGGAATGATTATAGGTTTCAGAAATTTTAATTCTTAATGATTTCCTCCGTTTGGTGCATAACAGGAGGTTGGCAGCAATCCAACGAATTTCCTATTTCAATGGAGGAAGATCCATGTACTTTGATCGTCGATTTTATAAAATCGGATTCATCGGCTTTGTAAATGTTATCCACATATTTTTGAGGGTTACGGTCAATGTATGGAAACCATGTACTGTGCACTTGGATCATGATGCGATGTCCTTTCTTAAAAGTATGGAGAACATCCTGCAATCTAAAGTTGACATCAGTAGGTTCATTGGGGACAAAAGGTTCGGGTTTGTCGAAACCGTTTCTGAACCTGCCCCTGAAAACTTCGGATCGCACTAACTGCTGATAACCGCCCATTACGACATTTTCTGGGTTGTGCTCATAATTTGGATGGTCGTTAGGGTATACATCGATTAGCTTTACGATAAAGTCGGCATCCGTACCGCTCATTGATACCTTGAGTTTTGAAAGTATCTCACCGGCAAGGACTACGTCTTGGGTAAGAATTTCGGTTTCAAAAGTCAGGACATCGGGTCTTCGGGATGCATTACGTTGATCATCTGACATGAATCGTCTTGGGGTAAAGGTGAGTCCCTCGGTCTGTGAGGTATAGGGTACGGGCTTCATGGGGTCGCTTACATACTCAAAAGTGGCTTCGGCGTTGGTAGGCTCATTGATCGATAACTGTCCTTTTTTACCAAAATACAATGTAATGGGGTCTATTTCTTTTGGAGGCCATGCGTCAAAGGTCTTCCATTTTTTAACCCCCGTATCGAACATATAGGCTTCGGGCAGTGGATGGGTTTCTTCACCTTTTAAATAATGGGCAAAGAACTTTCTTTCTATCTCTTTTTGGTAAAATGTGGAAATACTGTCCCCGAAATAAATATGGTTGTGTATGGTCTTCCCGTTTTCCCTGGCCCAACCACCATGGGCCCATGGACCCATTACTATCGTATTATTGGCTTTTGGACTCGTTGCCTCAATGGTTTTGTATATGTTCAGTGGTCCATAAAGATCTTCGGCATCGAACCACCCACCTACGGTCAATACAGCAGGTTTAATATTGTTCAAATGGGGTAGGATACTTCTTTTTTGCCAAAATTCATCATAATTGGGATGTTCCACAATTTGTTTCCAAAAGAAATTATCATAATGGTATTTTTCGGTAATATTTTTCAAGGTGCCCAATCGCAAGTGAAAATCATAACCGTCGGCTGGCGGATTATCATAAAACCGTTTTATTTTATCTATATACCAAGGTTGTCTTGTAAGGCTGTCTTTCTGATAGCCGAAAACCGCAAATGCGGCCGTGTAACTTTGTAAGTATGCACCTTGATGGTGAAAATCGTCAAAGAAAAAATCGGCAATGGGCGCTTGTGGTGAAGACGCTTTAAGGGCTGGGTGGGCATCAGGTAAGGCTGCCGTAGCATAATGTCCCGGATATGATATACCGTATATACCGACTTTGCCATTATTGCCATCAATGTTTTTAATCATCCAATCTATAGTATCCCAAGTATCCGAACTTTCGTCAATTTCGTTTTTGTTTTTTCGGTTATTGCCCGGAATGTTCGGCCTCATGTTGTCAAAGGTGCCGTCTGACATGTATCGGCCGCGGACATCTTGGAAAACAAGGATATACCCATCATGCAATAAAAATTCGGAAGGATAGGACTTCAACTTGTAATCGGTAAATTTAGAGGCGTTGTAACACGTTCGGTTCATCAATATCGGTGCTTTTCCTGAACTGTTTTTCGGCGTATAGACCACAGTGAAAAGCTTTGCGCCATCACGCATGGGAATACGGTATTCTTTAAGATCGTAGTTTTGGCGTAGATAAAGGGAATCACTGTCTTGTGCAAAGGTTGCTCCTATAGAGAAAACCATGGCAAGGGCAAAAAGATATTTTAACATGTTGTAGTGCTTATTTGGCCAGAAAGATAAACATTTTTGGTTATTGCCAAGTGCCTGTGGCAAGGCTTTTTCATTATGTTTTGTAAGTGAATTCATCTGTAGTTGCGGGTAGGCAACCTTGGTAACGAAAATAGGAAGGCAAATTTTAAGTTCTTGTTCTACGCCTTCTTTGTTTTCACTTCTTGTTCCATGTCGATAAAGGAGTAGATGTCAGCTATTAAATCCGATTCTTTTTTATGTACAAATCCGTCAGAAATCGCAATCTCTTCTAGTATGGTCATTAATATCTTTTTTTTATCCATGGTCATTGAACGTAAAATCAATTTAGCCTGTTCTTCGGAGATATTCCGTGCCTGTAAGATAAAATTACTATCGAACTCTATGCGGTGCATCAATTCACCCATGGCGTTCAATTCGCCCTTGTGAACGGTTCCGTCAGCAATAATTACGGCATCTACAGTTTGTACTATGGCCAATTTTTCGGCCAAAGAGAAGTTGGTAATGGTTGTACTCATAATTCTAATTGTGGGTTAGAAAACGGATAATATACATATTTAATCATAAATGTACCGTATATCATATGCTTTCGCTTTATTATGCTTTAAGGTTTTGAAAAGGGGCCAAGGCTCTCAAGGCTTTTTCGGCAGAAGTTATCTTATCAAAGGTCAATAGTAAACGTAGTCCGTTACGGGTTTCCTTTTCTTTCAATTTACATAGGTTGGCATTCGATTGTACAAATTGTAGAACCTGGGTGAATTTTGCACTTTGATAAAATGCCGATTGTTGGTCAGAGATGAAATAACCGATCAATCTGCCTTTTTTCATTACCACTTTTTCAAGACCAATGCTGTTGGCTATCCATTTTATACGAACGGAATTCAATAGGTCTACGACCTGCGTGGGCAATTCACCAAAACGATCTATCAACTCCGATTCGAATTTCTGTAAGGCTTCCTCTTCCTTGATCGAGTTGAGTTCGGTATACAGGTTCAATCTTTCCGTAACATTGTTAATGTAATCATCGGGGAACAGCAGTTCAAAATCAGAATCGATCTGGGTATCTTTTACGAAAACCTTCTCATGGTGGCCCTCTACCTCATCATATAATTCCTTGAACTCATTTTCCTTGAGTTCATCAATAGCTTCGGCCATTATTTTTTGGTAGGCATCAAAGCCTATTTCATTGATGAATCCACTTTGTTCACCTCCCAAAATATCCCCGGCACCGCGAATTTCCAAATCTTTCATGGCAATGTTGAAACCACTTCCCAATTCGGTAAATTGTTCCAAGGCCTGTATTCTTTTTTGGGCTTCGGAAGTCATGACCTCGTAGGGTGGCGTAATAAAATAGCAAAACGCCTTTTTATTGCTTCGTCCTACACGACCGCGCATTTGATGTAAATCGCTCAACCCGAAGTTATTTGCGTTATTGATGAAGATTGTGTTGGCGTTTGTAACATCAAGGCCACTTTCTACAATCGTTGTGGATACCAGGACATCAAATTCCCCGTTCATAAAGGCAAGCATCAAAGTCTCCAGCTTTTTACCGTCCATCTGCCCATGGCCTATACCGATTTTGGCATCGGGAACCAGACGTTGGATCATGCCCGCGACTTCTTTGATGTTTTCTATCCGGTTATGAATAAAAAAGACCTGACCCCCACGCTGGATCTCGTAAGTGACGGCATCTCGAATGGTCTCTTCCCCAAAACGGATTACATGGCTCTCAATAGGGTAGCGGTTGGGTGGCGGTGTATTTATGACCGATAGATCACGGGCCGCCATTAAACTAAATTGAAGGGTTCGCGGAATGGGTGTGGCGGTAAGGGTAAGCACATCTACATTCTCTTTGATCGATTTTAATTTGTCCTTTACCGAAACCCCGAATTTTTGTTCCTCGTCAACAATCAATAAACCAAGATCCTTGAATTTTACATTTTTGTTCACCAATTGGTGGGTCCCGATAATGATATCCACTTTCCCATTTTCCAATTTTTCCAAAGTTTCCCGTTTTTCTTTGGCCGTCCTGAACCTGTTTAGGTAATCTACGGTAACTGGCATTTCTTTCAACCGTTCGGAAAAGGTCTTATGATGCTGAAAGGCCAAAATGGTCGTTGGTACTAAAACGGCCACTTGTTTGCCATTATCAACGGCCTTAAAAGCGGCACGAATAGCGACTTCGGTTTTTCCAAAGCCAACATCACCACAAACGAGGCGGTCCATGGGGCGTTCGCTCTCCATGTCTTTTTTAATGTCTTCGGTCGCTTTACTTTGGTCGGGCGTATCCTCATAAATAAAAGAAGCCTCGAGTTCCAATTGCATATAGCTGTCAGGAGCATATTGGAATCCTTTTTGTAGTCTTCTTTTCGCATACACTTGAATAAGGTCGAATGCGATTTTCTTTACCCTCGACTTGGTCTTTTGTTTTAGTTTTTTCCAGGCAGCGGAACCTAACTTGAAGATTTTCGGAGCCGCCCCATCCTTACCATTGAATTTTGAGATTTTATGAAGGGAGTGTATACTTACATACAGAATGTCCCTATCCCCGTACATAAGTTTGATCGCTTCTTGTTTTTTGCCTTCAACATCTATTTTCTGGAGCCCCCCGAATTTACCGATTCCATGGTCAATATGGGTCACATAATCACCAATGTCGAGTTTGTTGAGTTCTTTTAGGGTAATCGCCTGTTTTTTGGATCGACCGTTTTTTAAATGGAATTTATGGTAACGTTCAAAAATCTGATGATCCGTATAACAGACCAATTTTAGGTCGTCATCTATAAAACCTTCGAAAATCGGAAAAACCACTGTGGTGTATTTAATGTCGTGGTCTACTTCATCGAAAATATCGTGAAAACGTTTGGCTTGTTGTTCCGATGCGCAAAAAATGTAATTGGTGTATCCTTTTTCGCTGTTCTGGTTCAGGTTGTCAATCAACAAATCGAACTTTTTGTTGAAAGAAGGTTGTGGCTTGGTTTTGAATACTATTTCCTGTACGTTGGCTTTGTGCAGAGGGTCAATAAATCCACTCATTTCAACTAGGCCGTACTCCCGTAACTGGATTTTGAGCTGTTTTGAATTTACGAAAAGCTCTTCGGGCAAGGCGTGTTTTATTTCTTTGGATAGTTTTGTGAAGGACTCTTCCGCCTTTACGAAAAAGCTATCCAAACGATCATAGATCAGCTCTAGGTTTTTGGTAAGAACCAAGGTTTTGGGTGAAATATATTTTAAGAAGCTCTCCCGTGTCTCGTTCAGGAATTTATTCTCAACATTGGGGATTATGGTTATTTTGTTCACCTTTTCGGTAGACAATTGCGTTTCAATGTCAAACGTTCGGATGCTATCCACTTCGTCCCCAAAGAACTCGATACGATATGGTTGGTCATGGGAAAAGGAAAAGACATCGACAATACCTCCACGAACCGAAAATTCACCCGGTTCGGTCACAAAATCCACTCTTTTAAATTGATATTCAAAAAGCACCTCGTTCAGAAAATCCAGGGATAGGGAGTCGTCTATTTTGATTTTCAAGGTGTTTTTGTCCAACTCTTTCCGGGTAACGACTTTTTCGAAAAGGGCATCGGGATAGGTAACGATGACCGCCGGTTTTTTCCTTGAATTGATTCGGTTCAAGACTTCTGCCCTCAGTAGTACATTCGCATTATCGGTTTCTTCGATTTGGTAAGGTCTACGATAACTGCCTGGGTAGAACAACACATCTTTTTCACCTATAAGCAACTCAAGATCGTTCAAGTAATAGGCGGCCTCTTCTTTGTCGTTGAAGACCAATAAGAAAGGTCTGTCCGAATTTTTGAAAACGTTAGAAACGACAAACGAAAGAGAGGAGCCCGTAAGTCCTTTTAGGCTTGTCCTGAAAGGATTTGAAGGATCTGGCTTTTCAGATTTGGAAATAGCAGCCTGCAGTTTCCGAATTTGTGGAGACTGTTCAAAGAGCTGTTGGATCGTAGTTTGGGTCAACCGCTTATATTTTTAGAACCCCTGTTGTAAACTTGTTGCAAAGCAAAACAGGTAGTTGTATCAACCTACATTTTAGTGAGGTTGTTTTATTTTATAAGGTGCAAATATAGGGGGAAGGCGATTGTTGCCCAAAATAAGGGTTAGATTTTTATGACCACACCATCGGCAAGGGCAAAGATCTCATCCTTTTTTTTGGGTTTTAAGGTGTACGTACCTGTGAATTCGCCAAAAGCGGGAAGTATCATTTGGTCTAGTTTCTTGAAAAAACAAGGTAAGCGCAACGTTTGTTTTCCGATTCCACTGATTTTTACCGAAGGATGTATATGCCCGCAAAAGTTGAAAAACCCTTCACGCATTTCCGGGTGGTGCGTTAAAAGAAAATCGTCGATGATGTGTTCATCAAATACTTCAATACCCAGCCCTTCATATTTTGAGTCGGAAATAACGTCATGGTTTCCGTTGATCAATGTTATTTTGGCTGTTGTTCGTGAGGTCCAATCTTCAAAATGCCTCCATTCGTAGTTCAAATGGGAATGGAACAGATCTCCTAAGAAAATGATCCTTTCAGGATTAAAATACGCACTTACCGCATCCATCATATTAAAATTGGCGTTTATGGCTTGTTGTGGAACAGCTGCACCGAATTTTCTAAAATGACTGATCTTGCCTAAATGTACATCACTGATCATCAAAATGGATTTTTCGCCCCAAAACAAGGATCCCGATGGGTGTAGGGTGAAGCGCTGTTCGCATATCTCGATTTCTTGGGTCACCGGCTATTTTTTTAAAAGTTTTGCAGTCATTCTTTGTATGCGGTCAGCTAATTTTTCACTGGACAGCTTTTCCCTTAACCTATCGGTAATTAAAGGAAATGAAAACGGGGTAGGTTGTGAACATTGCTTCCATATGATGTTTTGTTGATTGATGCGTTCAAGGGCCATTCGTAAACGACCTTCCTCTAGTTGGTGTTCAAAGGTTTCGGTAAAAGCTTGCTGGTATAAAAGATTATCTGCTTCATAATCCTTGAAAACATCAAAAAACAATTGAGAACTGCTTTGTAAATGTTTCATTTTGATGCCTTTTTCAGGATAGCCGGTAAACACTAATCCGCTGATGACGGCAATATCGCGGAATTTACGTTTAGCCATTTCGGTTGAATTCAGGCTTTTCTGAAGATCATCGAACATATATGCTGTGGTGAATAGGTCATTGTAGAGAATTTCCTGAATGTCCAATTGTTGGTCGGAAAGTAGTTCAAAACCGTAATCATTGAAGGCCAATGAAAAGGTTATCGGGGACAATAGGCTTATGCGGTAACTTAACAAACTACCCATGGCCTCATGTACGGCCCGTCCTTCAAACGGGTAAAAAATATGATGGTGGCCATCATTGGTCTTAAAGGTTTCGATCAAGAATTCATCGGGTTTGGGAACAATGCTTTCCTCACGCTGTTTGTTGAATATGGTTTTTAAGGACCTGATTTCAATCGATTGTTTGTTTTCGGGTAGCGAGGCCGTATACAATTCATTTCTTAGTAAATCTGACATCTGTGCGGAGAAAGACATTCTACCGCCCATCCAAGCAGGGACTTTTGTTGATTTTTTATTGGAATTGCGAACGTGTACCTGCATTTGTTTTATACGAATGAACTCAAGGTTTCTTCCGGCAAAGGTAAATACATCCCCGGCTTTTAATTTCGATATGAAAAATTCCTCTATGGTACCGATATACCCGCCCTTTTGATAGCGTACCGTTAAATTGGCATCGCCGACAATCGTTCCGATCTGAAAACGGTGTCGCATGGCAATGCCTCTATGATTCACTTTGAACAGACCGTCTTCTTCTAGTTCTACTTTCTTGAATTCATCATAGGACTGTAAACTCTGGCTACCTAAGACCAAATAATTTAGGATCCATTGCCATTGCTCCAAGGTTATGGCCTGAAAGCAGAAGGTGTTCTTTATTTCTTTTAGGATGGCACCAGGATAAAAACCGTCAGATACGGCCAAGGTGGTAAGGTATTGTATCAAGACATCAAAACTGTTCAGATATGGAATGCGATCCTCAACGGCCATCTTTTTAACAGCTTGCTGCAAAGCCGAGGCCTCGACCAGTTCCAAGGCATGTGTTGGCAAAAAGTAAATGACACTTTCTTTCCCAGGTCTGTGGCCACTGCGACCTGCCCGTTGTAAAAAACGGGAAATACCCTTTGTTCCACCAATTTGAACAACGGTTTCAACAGGGGCAAAATCAACACCGAGATCTAAACTCGACGTACAAACCACGGCCTTTAAACTTTCGTTACGAATGGCCTGTTCAACCCATTGTCGCGTCTCTTTGTTGATACTGCCATGGTGCATGGCAATTTCACCGGCAAGTTCAGGGTGTTTTTCGAGAATGTTCTGAAACCATATCTCACATTGACTCCGGGTATTTGTGAACAATAAGGTAGTCTTGCTATTATTGATGATCGGGATTGTAGTGTCCAATAAACGAAGTCCCAAGTGCCCACGCCAAGGAAATGTCTCCATTTTAACAGGTATAATGCTTTTGACGGTTATTTTCTTTGAAATGTTTGCTTTGATCAGGACAGAATTATCGAATGCAGATGAGTTAGGACCCAACAATACTTGCCGGGCCTGTTCTAGGTTACCTATGGTCGCAGAAATTCCCCAAATACGCATGTTGGTGGAAATTGACTTTAATCGGGATAGCCCCAACTCGGTTTGCACCCCTCTTTTTGTACCAAGAAGTTCGTGCCATTCATCGATAATGGCCGCCGAGCAGTTTTTGAATATCTTCTGATATCCTTTTGTGGCCAATAATAACTGAAGGCTTTCGGGCGTGGTAATTAGCAAATCGGGCATATTTCTTTTTTGTTTCGCCCTTTCGCTGGCACTGGTGTCCCCAGAGCGGATACCCACTGTTAAACCTGTTTCCAGATCTTTGGCAACCCGTTCAGCGGATTGTTTAATCTCATGGGAAAGGGCCCGTAACGGTGTGATCCAAATAGCCTTTAATCCCTTTTTATGTTTGGTTTTGTAATCGGGATTGCTCTTTATATAGTTTAAGATGATCGGGAACCATAAGGCATAGGTCTTTCCACTACCCGTTGGTGCATTCAGTAATCCGTGTTTACCTTGAAGAAAAGCCTTCCATGTTTGTCTTTGAAAAGCAAAAGGTGTCCAATTTTGCTGGTCAAACCAGTTTTCTGCAATGGTGTAAAGTTCGTCTCTTGTCATTGATCGGTCTAGCTTTCAAAGCGGAATGCGTATGATAAAATAATCATTTGTAGACTAAAATATCACTTTTAAAAATATATATTTGTTGAAATTAAACGAAGTACACATGACTATTTTAGATTTATACAATCATAGTGAGAAACGTAGAAATTTGGCACATTTTGCAGCAATAGCCTCTTTGGCAGCTGTTGACGGGGATGTAAATCCGCATGAAATGAAGTTATTGGAAAGCTTTGCGCATAAACTGGATATCACTGAGGCTGAGTTTAAAGAGGTGATGAAAAAATCGAATAAATACCCTATCGATCCCCAGAATAGTTCGGAAAAAAGGTTAGAACGTTTGTTCGATCTTTTTAAAATGATATTTGCCGATAATGATGTGGATGATGATGAAATGGTATTGTTGAAAAAGTATGCTATCGGATTGGGTTACCCCAGCGAAAAGGCAGATAAGATCATAGCAAAATCCATTGCCATTTTTTCGGGAAGGATAGATTTTGATGATTATCTGTACTTGATCAATAAATAAACAGCCCCTTTTGCATTTCAACAAAAGAGACTGATTATATCTTATTTGTATTTATCCAAAAACTCCTGAAGTTTAATCACCATATTTTTACTTCCACAAAAGAAAGGTACACGTTGATGTAGTTCTGTGGGTTCAATATCCAGAATCCTTGTTCTGCCTCCGATAGCAAGTCCGTTGGCCTGTTCCGCTATAAATGCCATTGGGTTGCATTCGTACAGTAACCGTAGTTTACCATTTTCGGTAATACTACTCTTAGGGTACATATAAATACCACCTTTGATCATGTTTCTATGGAAATCCGAGACAAGGGAGCCAATATATCGGGAAGTATAAGGGCGGTCTCCTTCTTCTTGCTGACAGTATTTAATGTAATCTTTAACACCTTGAAGAAAATGTATGTAATTACCCTCGTTTACGGAATAGATCTTTCCGTCTTCGGGAAACTGCATATCAGGGTGCGATAGGTAAAAGGTGCCTATGGCGGGATTTAAGGTAAATCCGTTTACCCCATCCCCGGTTGTATATACCAACATGGTCGAAGTACCGTAAACAATATAGCCCGCCGCGACTTGTTTGTTTCCAGGTTGTAGAAAATCCTCGATTTTTACAGGGGTCCCTACGGGGGTTACCCTTCTGTATATAGAAAATATCGTTCCTACCGAAACATTCACATCAATATTGGAAGAACCATCCAAAGGATCTATGAGAACAACATATTTGTTTTGGTGATTCTCGTCTTGGCTGTTTATACTTATGAAATCGTCTTCTTCTTCCGAAGCGATACCACATACTATTTCCCTGTTCTTTAAGGTTTGTATGAATATGTCATTGGCAAGTACATCCAATTTCTGTTGGTCTTCCCCTTGAATATTCGTTTCCCCCGCTGCACCAAGGATATCTATTAAACCAGCTTTGTTCACCTCATGGTTTACCACTTTCGCCGCTAATCGAATGGCGTTGAACAGTCTTGAAAGTTCCCCTGAGGTGTATTGGAACGAAGATTGGTTTTCTATTATGAATTCTCCTAATGTTTTGTGTTTTTGGCCTAGCATAGATATTTTGTGTGATTTATTTACAAATATCGTAGAATTTGTGAAACTACAAGGTTTTCGGCCGTGTAAGATTGTGTAAATTTATAACTTTGTGTTTTATTTGTAACAATTATGGGATATACGATTAGAGATGCCGTAGTAGGCGATATGTCAGAAGTGCATGCACTTATTAAGGAGTTGGCCAGTTTTGAAAAAGAAGCCAATGCCGTAGAGGTCACGGTAGATGATTTGGTACGTGACGGTTTTGGGGAGAATGTCCTATTCCATTGTTTTGTTGCGGAGGAAGATTCGAGAATAGTCGGTATGGCGTTGATCTATAACCGATATTCAACTTGGAAAGGGCCCATAATACATTTAGAGGACCTAGTGGTGGCAGAAACAATGCGCGGAACAGGTTTGGGTACGGCACTTTTAGATGCCGTGGTATCCTATGCCGCAAAAAAGGGTGCTAAACGTATTAATTGGGAGGTACTCGATTGGAATGAGCCGGCCATTGCCTTTTACGAAAAAAAAGGGGCAAAGGTAATGCGCGACTGGGATGTGGTACAATTAGATGAAAAAGGAATACAGAATTATTTAGATAAGATATGAGAATTTTCAAATTTGGAGGTGCATCGGTTAAAGATGCAGCAGGAGTACAGAACCTTGTAAAGGTCTTAAAGGAAGTAGGTCATGAAAATACCTTATTAGTGGTTTCGGCCATGGGTAAGACCACAAATGCCATGGAAAAGGTGGTAAACTTTTATTTTGATGATAAAAACGCCCTGAGTTCTGCCGTTCATGAAGTAATAGCATACCATAATGAGATTTTGTTAGAACTTTTCAAAACTGATAATCATCCTGTTTTTGAAAAAGTAAAGGTGTTGTTCGATGAGGTTCAGGGATTCCTGGTCTGGAACAAATCACCCAATTACAATTTTGTTTATGACCAAGTTGTAGGTTATGGCGAATTGGTTTCTACCACGATTTTGAGTGCTTATTTGAATGAAGAGGGAATTCAAAATTCTTGGTTGGATGTGCGCGACTTTATCAAGACCAACGATAATTATCGTGATGCTTTGGTCAATTGGGAGAAGACGCAAGCAAAAATAGCGGAAGGTGTAGATAAGAACAAGTTTTATATTACCCAAGGTTTTTTGGGAAGTGATGATAATAATTTTACGACTACCTTGGGTAGGGAAGGTTCTGATTATACAGCGGCCATTTTTGCCTATTGTCTCAATGCAAAATCCGTAACCATCTGGAAAGATGTTCCAGGTGTTCTGAATGCGGATCCGCGATATTTTGATAATGCGCAGTTATTGAACCAGATATCTTACAGGGAAGCAATAGAGTTGGCTTTTTACGGGGCATCGGTTATTCACCCTAAAACTTTACAGCCTTTACAGCGAAAAGAAATTCCATTGTTGGTCAAATCCTTTATCGATCCCAAGGGAGCTGGTACAACCGTTGGAAAAGGAACGGCACTTGAGCCCCAGGTACCATGCTACATAATGAAAAAAGGTCAGGTCTTGATGCGACTTTCGTCCTTGGATTTTTCATTTATTGTTGAAGACAATATCAGTGCTCTCTTTAAAATGTTGCATGATCATAAGATGAAGGTAGACCTTATCCAAAACTCCGCTATCAGTTTTTCAGTTTGTGTTGATAATAGGTTTGGACGACTTCAGGAATTATTGGATTTATTGAAAAGTAGGTTCAAGGTCGTATGCTACGAAGGGGTTTCGTTATACACCGTAAGACATTTTGATAATGACGCTATCAAAACATTGCAAAACGGTAAGGAAATTTTACTCGAACAGCGGTCAAATGAAACAGTACAGTTGGTGGTGAAATAGAAAAAATGATTGGTTTTCCAGACTGTTAAAATACTACTTCCAGTAGGGATTTTACTATATTTATGCTTCCTAAATGAAAAAGCTAATGGGTTTAGTAACCGCAAAGGAAGTAGCCAAG
The DNA here is from genome assembly GCF_009674825.1 of Maribacter luteus. GTDB lineage: Bacteria > Bacteroidota > Bacteroidia > Flavobacteriales > Flavobacteriaceae > Maribacter_A > Maribacter_A luteus. The sequence goes on along the minus strand of NZ_WKJH01000002.1, from coordinate 593,588 downwards.
GCGATCAATCTTGATAAATATGGGTTTTTTGGTACTTTCATGGGGTGGGTCCTAATGAAAATCACAAGGATTTCCGGAATAAACAGGTTTTATAAGAAGCATGAACATCTTGAGGGAATGGCCTTTTTGGATGCTATATTAAGGCATTACGAAATTGACTTTGAAATACCGGAAGAAGATTTTAAACGATTGCCCAAGGAAGGGGCTTATATCACCATATCCAACCATCCGTTGGGTGGTATTGATGGGGTGTTATTGCTAAAGTTGTTGGTAGCCCATAGAGATGATTTCAAGATAATAGCTAATTTCTTATTGAATAGGATAGAGCCTATATCCCCATACATTCTGCCTGTTAATCCTTTTGAAAACCACAAAGACGCACAAAGTAGCATTGCAGGTTTCAAGAGTGCTATGGCCCATTTGGGAGAGGGGCATCCCCTTGGTATTTTTCCGGCAGGGGAGGTCTCTACATATAAAGATGACAAACTAATTGTTGATAAGCCGTGGGAAGTAGCGGCACTAAAATTGATTCGGAAGGCGAACGTTCCCGTTGTCCCTATTTATTTTCATGCAAGAAACAGCAAGTTCTTCTACAGGTTGTCCAAAATAAGTGATGTGTTTAGAACGGCTAAATTGCCTTCAGAGATATATTCCCAAAGAAATAGACCCATAAAAGTCAGAATTGGCCAACCGATATCGGTTGACATGCAGAATGAACAGAATACCTTGGAAGAGTTCACCGATCTTCTTCGAAGAAAAACGTATTTGCTCTCCAATGCATATGAAAAAGAGCGGTTGATCGATCAGATACCCACTTCCTTAAAGATTCCTAAAGCTCCCAAAAAAATTGCTTCGGCCGTACGCACGGAGGTCATACAGGAGGAGATCGAAAATCTTCGCGAAAAGGATTGTCGATTGTTGCAGAGTAAAAACTATGAGGTCTTTTTGGCAGCCGCCAATGATATGCCTTATATCCTAAAGGAAATAGGACGACAGCGAGAAGTTACTTTTAGGGCAATTGGAGAGGGCACCAACAACTCAATCGATTTGGACAAATTTGATGAATATTACCATCACCTTTTCCTTTGGGATGATACCGATAAAGAAATCGTTGGGGCCTACCGGATGGGAATGGGATCCGAAATTTATAAAAGGCACGGTATAGATGGGTTTTATTTGCAGGATCTCTTTCGTTTTGAGCCCGAACTGCATGGTATGATGAGCCGATCCATAGAAATGGGAAGGGCATATATTACCAAAAAATACCAGCAAAAACCCATGCCTTTGTTTTTGTTATGGAAAGGGATCGTACATACGACGTTACGATATCCGGAGCATAAGTATTTGATCGGTGGGGTGAGTATAAGTAACCAATTCTCTAACTTTTCCAAGTCGTTGATGATCGAGTTTATGAAAAGTAATTATTGGGATCCTTATGTGGCCCAATATATAAGCCCCAAAAAGGAGTTCAAGGTAAAACTCAAAGATGCGGATAAGGAATTTATTTTTGATGAAACCAAAGCCGACCTTAATAAGTTCGATCGTATGATCAATGAAGTGGAGCCAGGTAATTTAAGGCTTCCCGTTTTGATCAAGAAATATATAAAACAAAATGCAAAGGTTGTGGCTTTTAACGTTGACCCACTTTTTAACAATTCAGTTGACGGCCTAATGTACATACGAATCGCGGACCTACCGGAAAGCACCGTTAAGCCGGTTATGGAAGAATTTCAGGCGGAACTTGAAAGAAAGTTCACCGAGAATCAACAAAACAATGGGGATTAATGTAATTCGCGTAGGATGAATTTTTGGCAATACTCCTTTATTTCATCCCTGACTTTTACGTACAGTTTGTGTTTTTCTTCTGCACTACCATCAAATTTGGATGGATCCATAAAATTATGGTGCAAACGTTTCGCTTTTTTGGAAGGAATGTAAGGACAGTTTTCATTCGTGTGATCACAGACCGTAATTATGAAATCGAAATCTTTATCTAGATATTCATCTATATGGTTCGATGTGTGGTCAGAAATATCAATACCATCTTCGGCCATAATGGCAATGGCGGCTGAATTGATACCATGTACCTCAATACCTGCACTGTACACTTGTGCAAAGCCATTATTTAACTTTTCAAGATAACCATGCGCCATTTGGCTTCTGCATGAATTACCCGTACACATGACCAGAATATTTTGCATCTTTCCAGACTATTCGTGTTACTGTTCATATACACCCAAAATGGGAAAAAAGGAAAGGGTTAAATCAAATTCCGACAGATTTACTCCTGCGTTCAAATAATAGGTTGTCTTTCCAAATACCATTGAGTTGCCCTACTTTTTCACGTCTTCCTATATAACGAAACCCCGCTTTCTTATGCAAGGCAATACTACTTTCGTTTTCGGGAAAAATGCCGGATTGTAAGGTCCAAAAACCTTTATCTTCACTTTGTGAAATTAGTTTATTTATTAACATACTGCCCACACCATGGCCTTTATATTTTTCACTTACATAAATACTTACCTCAGCCACACCACCATACACACATCTACTTGATACGGGCGATAAGGCAGCCCAACCCATAACGTTACTGTTTTTAACGGCTACAAGCCTACACATGGGTAAATGGGTATTGTTCCAGGATTCATAGGTAGGAATGTTCTTCTCAAAAGTCGCATAGCCAGTGGCTATTCCCTCGGCATAAATCTTCGCTACGGCATTCCAGTCAGATGACTGCATTTCCCGTGTTTTCAAGGTGGCCATCATGTTTCAATCATATTAATACATCGCAATAAAACGATTGATATTCACATATAAAAACCGGCGATAACTTGCCGGTTTTTATAAATTTAGAACCAAGGTTTTTTACCTACTTGGTACGTGTTGTAGAATTCCTCGTCTGATTTGGTTAAATAGATAATACCCTCTATAAGGCCTATTACACTTGGTACCCAAACAAATAACAAACCAATTCCAACGCACGAAAGAACATAAGCTGCAATAGATACACCTAAAAGAATAAAACCTTCTTTTTGGTATCCTAATAAAAATTTATGGACTCCCAATGAGCCTAAAATTATTGCTAATATCCCAACGAGTAATTTTTTGTTTTCACCTCCTGCACCGCTAAATGCTTCTTTAGCACTTTCGGTAAACTCTTTGGCGGTTTCTTTGGCGTCTTCGGCAAAATCACTGGCTTTCTCTTTTGCATCTTCTGCGAATTCCTTTGTTGCTTCTTTGGCGTCTTCGAATTTTTCGTTGGCTTTGTCGCCAAGATCTTTGGCTTTGTCGCCTAAATCTTTGTTCTCATCTGACATAATTCTTGTTTTATGGTGGTTTTACTAAGGTTAAATGTAACGATTATTTGAACATGATAATAAAATGGGGATAAATTCATGCTGATAAATAAGATAATTTATTCGGACTAAAAGGAGTATGGTGAAATAAGGGCCGTGTCTATTCTAAAAATGCCTTGTCAATAGGTTCCCAAAGTTCTAGTTTATTTCCTTCAGGGTCCAAGATCCAGCCGAATTTACCATATTCGTATTCTTCGATTTCCCCGACAATCGTGACTCCTTCTTTTTTTAATTCTTTTAAAAGTTCTACCAAATTCTCTACCCTGAAATTCATCATGAACTGCTTTTGACTGGGCTCAAAATATGGTGTGTCCTCGTTCATAGGGCTCCATTGGGTAGAGCAATCATTACCTTTTTGGTCTTTCCACCAAAATGTGCAACCATATTGGTCGGTATTAAGGCCTAAACGGTTTTTGTACCATTCCTTTATCTTATCCGGGTCTTTTGTCTTAAAGAAGAACCCACCAAGACCGGTAACTCTTTTTTTCATGGCTTACTTTTTTTTGTATTTTTTTCATAAAGTGAAATCCAATCTTCCACGCTCATTTTTGAGCAAAGTTCACCGATAAGTCCGTACGGAATGGTATCCATATTTTTAAACCGGATACAACTTTTGCCCATGTCCAATTTGGTTTTCACATATTTTGGATATTCGGTTACGAACCAATCATATAATGGCTCACTGGCATAAATACCCGAATGATAAAGGGCAACAAAGTTTTTCTGGGATGCCACATTTATGAAAGGAAGGGGCAATTCAGGATTACAGTGGTAACCACTAGGGTATAGGTTATGGGGTACTACATAGCCCAACATGCCATAGCTCATTTGTTCGGTGAACCCTTTCGGTAAATTCTCCAAGATGGTTTGCCGTAGCTTTTGAATAACCTCCTTTCGGTCATCGGGTAATTCGTTGATGTATTGTTCTGGTGTTGTTGCTTTCGATTGCATGCTTAAGGAGTATTGGTTTGTTGCTCCTTAAAGTTAGCAAAATCTTTCTTTGATTTTATCTACGATGGTTTGGGCCAGTTTTTCTTTACTTTCCACGGTCCAGCCCGCTACGTGGGGAGAAAAGAGGACATTTTCCGCTTTCATCAAGTATTTAAAGGCTTCAGGTAGGTTTTGGTCATCGAACATATTTTCAAAAGATGATTTTTCATACTCCAAAACATCCAATCCGGCACCTAGGATTTTTCCTGATTTTAAATTACTGACCAAATCCGTGGTGATTACACATTTGCCCCTGGCCGTATTCAACAACCAAAACGGTTTTTGAAAAGAGTTGATGAATTCATCATTGATCATACCGATGGTTTCGGGTGTTTGCGGTACGTGTAAGCTAAGAACGTCCGTTCTTTGTTGAAGCTCCATAATACCGACTTGACGAGCATTTTCATCGCCTACACCTCCGACGATATCAAAACAGATTACTTCTACATCGAATCCTTTGAGCTTTTTAGCAAAGGCCTTGCCCATATTGCCGTAACCGATAATCCCCACGGTTTTGCCATCTAGTTCAATACCCCGATTCCCTTCCCGGTCCCATTGGCCGTTCCTGACTTCTTTGTCCGCTTTGTTCAGTTTATTGAAAAGAGACAAGAGCATTCCAAGCGTATGTTCGCCGACCGCATTTCTATTGCCTTCCGGGGCCGATGCCAAAAAGATGCCATTTGCCTTTGCGTGGTCAACATCGATATTCTCAAGGCCTGCCCCAACGCGCCCAATAAACTTAAGATTGGTTGCTTTGTCCAGGAATGAAGCATCAATAGTTAATCTACTTCGAATGATAATACCATCATAGAGGTGTATTTTTTTCTCAATATCTTTTTTGTTGGAAGTGTAATCCTCATCGTTAGTAAATCCCAGTTGAGCCAATTGCTCTATCATTAAGGGATGGTTGGTGTCCAGGTGTAAGATTCTCATTAGTCAAATATATAAAGTACTTATATTATAAAGGATGTGCGACATCCCTTTGTTCGTTTTTAATTATAGGGTTGTTTAGTGAACTCGCAGCAACAATGTATTAAATTTTTGGATAATCTGTCTGTGTTTTTTCATCTTGCACGGATCCCGTATGGGCAGTGGTACATTTTTCAAAAAGTAAAATATGTACTTCTTCATTGTTTTTGGTCATGGGATTGTGTTCCACGCCCTTGGGTACAACAATAACCTCTCCTTCATTGACTTCAACTGTCTTATCTCGAAATTGCATGTACAATGTACCTTTTATGACTTGAAAAAGTTCATCCTCATTTTCATGGGCATGCCAGACGAACTCACCTTGAATTTTAGCCAAAAGCACACGCATGTTGTCTACAACTGCTATTTCATGGGGATGCCATTGTGCTTTGAATTCGGCATATTTTTCTTTTAGGTTTATGGCCTTCATACTGTTGTGGTTTTTTTAATTTCTAAATTAGCAGTAATGTACCGATTAAATTCCCAAAAGTATCTTGGCAATGGAGAAGTAAATCAAGATACCGAAGATGTCATTACTAGTGGTAATAAAGGGACCTGTGGCGATTGCGGGGTCTATACCTCTTTTGTCAAGAAAAAGGGGGATGAAGGTTCCTATGAGTCCGGCAACGATGATAACCACCACAAGTGATATGGAAATGGCCAATGCCGTTAAAAAGTCTCCTTTATAGATCCATGTGAATATCAATAAGACACCAGCTAAGATCAAGCCGTTCAAAGTGGCTAAAAGCATTTCCTTTATCAAACGGTTACCTACACCACCTTTTAAATCATCATTGGCAAGACCTTGAACGATAATCGCACTTGATTGTACACCAACATTACCGGCCATGGCGGCAATAAGAGGGGTAAAGAAGAACAATATGGCATGTTTACTGATCATATCCTCAAATCCGCCCATGATCGCTGCTGCCCCAACGCCACCCACTAAGCCTAGGAAGAGCCATGGAAGGCGTGCCCGTGTAAGGTCCCAGATGCTATCATCCGCCTCAACATCCTGGGAAATACCTGCTGCCATTTGGTAATCCCTTTCCGCTTCTTCACGTATAACATCCACAATATCATCGATCGTGATTCTGCCCACCAAACGGCCCATTTCATCTACTACGGGAATGGCCTCCAAATCATACTTTGACATTATTTTGGCGACTTCTTCAGGCTTTTCATTAACGTTTACAGAATCTACCTTGGGAATATATACGTCACTGATGTGGCTTCTTGTTGAGGTTGTCAATAAATCTTTCAATGACAATCTACCTTTTAGCTTATCATCGTCATCAACTACGTAAATAGAGTGTACCCGGGTTACATTCTCGGCCTGGGCACGCATTTCTTTTACACAAGTAAGTACATTCCAACTTTCACGAACTTTCACAAGCTCTTTGGCCATGAGTCCACCAGCGGAATTCTCATCATAACGTAATAGATCTACAATATCTTTGGCATGGTCCCTATCCTCGATTTTGGAGATTACCTCATTTACGATTTCCTTTGGGAGTTCCCCAATGATATCGGCAGCATCATCGGTATCCAATTCTTCCAACTCCCCGGCGATCTCTTTTGCGGATAGGTTATTCAGGATTGCTTCACGAATGTCCTCGTCGAGCTCGGTTAGTACGTCGGAGGTTTTGTCACTATCAAGAAGTTTGATAAGATAAGTGGCCTGCCCATCATTCAGTTCATTGATGATCTCTGCGATATCGGCATAATGCACTTCTTCCAACATGGTTTCCAGTGTGGAATTCTGTTGGTTCTCTATCAGTTGTCCTATTTCCGATAGGAGCTCTTCTGTGAGTTTAAACGGTGTCATTCGCTATCTTCTTTGCAAGCCCTATAAAGTCGGCCACAGCCAATTGTTCAGGACGTTGGTCAAAGATAGTATCTTCTTTGAGAATATTGGAAAGCTCAAAGGTTTTTAAGCTATTTCGAAGAGTTTTTCTTCGTTGGTTAAAGGCTGTTTTGACTATTCTGAAGAACAATTTTTCATCACAATCGAGGTCATGGTTTTCTTTTCTGGTCAATCTTAAAACACCGGAGAGTACTTTTGGTGGGGGATCGAAAACTTCTGGGGATACGGTAAAGAGGTATTCCGCATTATAATGGGCTTGGGTGAAAACGGATAGTATTCCATAGGTCTTATTGCCTTCTTTGGCGCAGATCCGTTCGGCCACTTCTTTTTGGAACATTCCCGTGAATTCTGGAATCTGATGACGCCATTCGAGCATTTTAAATACGATCTGGGTCGAAATGTTGTAAGGGAAATTACCCGTAATCGCAAAGGGCTCCGATCCAAAAAGAGTTGATAGATCATATTTTAAGAAATCTGCCTCGAGTACTTTGAACGAATTGTTGTTTCCCAAGATTTCAGGATGTTCAAGCGGGAAATTCTGATTGAGGTACACAATGGATTCCGAATCCAAATCCATTGCCACAAGGTCTATTTCATTTTGTAAAAGATATTTTGTCAACACTCCGGTTCCCGGGCCTATTTCGAGCACGTTCCGATATCCGTCAAGAGTAAGTGTATCGGCAATTTGTTTGGCAATATCCTCATCTTTCAAAAAATGTTGACCTAAATGTTTCTTGGCTTTTACGGGGCCGTTGTCCTTTCGATATTTAGAATCCTTTTTATATGGTTTCGATCCTTTTTTCTTTTTTTTGACCATAGTATCAGTGCTCGCTTATAACTTCTAGTTCTGTTCGGAAAGAGACGAATTTATTGGAAAACAACTTTGATGCTTCCTGTCTTAGGGTTGGGGCGTGATCTTGATAATATGACTGTAGCGTTTCTTTGTCGACCGCAGTGAACTGAACCGAATAGGTAACTCCCCCCATTTCTTCTTCAATCAATACTTTGCACATTTTTGCAGAAAGGAATTTTCCTGTGGCCAAGACATCGGGAATGTGTGTTTCTTTCATCCAGGCAAGCCATTGGTCGTGGATAGATTCTTCAATATTGGTAGTAACGTTGTATATGTACATTTTTTTCTGATTCATTTTAAGCTCACAATCGATGATCACATTCATTATTATAGTGTTATCATTGTAGCTGATTGGGATTAATTTATACTGTCTCCCCGAAGCATCCTAAAGTTCTTCCTTGCTTGCGGAAAATAATAACTGTCTTGATAATTGTAAATGATCTTTTCGTATTGGGCCTTAGCTTTTTCGGGTTCGTTCAATACATTTCGATATAATTCCCCCAATGCAAAAAAAGCATCATCGGCCAGGATGTCGTTCGTATAGAATTCCGTTATTTTTTGATAATTGAATTTTGCCGCTTCATAATCCTTTATACTTTCTAGAAGCTGTCCTCGTTTAAGTAGTGCTTCGTCCTCTATCTTTTCACCTTTATGGTTTAAAAGAATGTCATTTAATGTGGAAATGGCTTCTTGGGTTTTGTTTTGATAAGCCAATAGATCGGCACGGGCATATTTTTTCAAGGCTGTTTTTGTTGAGTCTTCCAAAGAATTGTCCGCGATAAGTAGGCTCAATTGCATGGCATCGTTCGCGATCAATTGTGAGGTGGAGCTACGAAGGACTTTCAATTGGGTAAGGGCCCAATCAAAATCGCCTTTATAGAAACTGGTTTGGGCTACTTTGAATCGTGCATTTTGACCTAACACATCGTTTTTTAAACTTTTTTGTACTTGGGAAAAATAGATAAGTGCCTGATTGAATTTTTTGTCAAAAACCAGAATATCTCCCAAGGCCAATTTAACATAGGCTTTTCCCCGTGCGTTCAATGGCAGTTTCAGGCAGTTTTTCAAAATATCGATGGCAGGTTCTGGATTGTTCTTTTTGAAAGTCAGGAAATTGGCATAGGCAATTTGAAGTTGCAAGGTCTGGCCTTTATATCCGTGGGTAGTGATAAGGGTTTTGAATTGTTCGTCAATGGTATTCAGTTTTCTTTGATCCAAATCCATCAATTCAATATCTATCAAATTCAATTGGGCATTTAAACGGGCGATTTCATCCGTAGATTTTTCGGCGATATATTCGAAAATGGATCGTGCGGTTTCAATTTCATTATCGTTTAAGGCCAGGTTCCCGAGATTGTCCAGACGTTGAACCGTACTGCCTTCCATACGTTTAAAAATAGCCTTCTCTTGTCTAAACGCACTATTGTACTGTTTCTGTTGAACGAACAACCAACTTAAAAGATCGTTCCAGAGCAAGTCAGGGTTTTGTTGGGCGTGTTGTAACAATACTTTTTTAAGTTTGATGTTGTTTTCGTTTTCCGGGTCCGAAGAGATAAAATCATCGATACTCCGCAGTACGTTAGATTTTGACGTCTTCCCGTTCATGAGCAAATTCATGTAAGAATTGTACATTTTGTCTATATTGCCTTGCTCCCCATAAATGCGCGCCATTTGGTAGTTGTAGTCCAATTTTGGATTTAGCTCCATTGATTTTTTATAGGCACTTAAGGCATAGTCCAATAAGGAATAACTCTGGAATCGAAGCGCTATGCTGTACCCGTAGTTGGGATTTTCCTCAATACCGGCAAGTGCTTTGTCATAATACTCCGAAGCCTTTTCCGTGTTATTTTGTAAGGTATGGTTATGTCCCAACTCTATAAGGAAAACGGGGTATGTGTTGCCTTTCTTTATTTTTTCGAGTAGAAATGCTTCCGCTTCGGAATAACGCTCCAATTGTTGGTAACAAGCAACCAGTCCTTCGGAATAATCACTTCTGCGTGGATTTTTCTCCACCAATTTTTCATAGAAGACCACAGCCTTATCAAAAGCACCATCATTAAAATACTGCTTGGCCAAAAAATCATCTTGGGCCAAGGCCATTTGTGAGCAGCATAGAGCAATGAATATTAGGAATACCCTCAAAAGCACGTTTTTCCCAAAGATACGCAGAAACGAATAAGCCAATGTTAAGGTTTACAAAAAACCGGATCAGTCTATTATATCAAAACCACAATAGGGAACCAGTACATCCGGTATTTTTATGCCTTCCGGAGTTTGGTAGTTTTCTAAAATGCCTGCCAAAACCCTTGGTAATGCCAATGAGCTGCCATTCAAGGTGTGCGCCAATTGGGTCTTCCCATTTTCGTCCTTATACCTAAGCTTTAGTCGATTGGCCTGGAAGGCTTCAAAGTTGGATACGGAACTGATCTCTAACCAACGGTCCTGTGCCGTAGAGAAAACCTCAAAATCGTAAGTAAGTGCAGAAGTAAAACCAAGGTCCCCACCACAAAGACGTAAAATTCTATAGGGTAACTGTAAGTCTTTTAATATGGTCTTTACATGTTCTACCATTCCGTCTAAGGCCTTATAAGAATTTGTGGGGTGTTCAATACGGACTATTTCTACCTTATCGAATTGATGAAGGCGGTTAAGTCCACGTACATGGGCGCCATAACTTCCTGCCTCTCTTCTAAAGCAAGGCGTATAACCGGTTAAGCAAATAGGGAAGTCGTTTTCATTGATGATAACATCCCTGAATATATTGGTAACGGGTACTTCCGCCGTAGGAATCAAATAAAGGTCATCGGCACCTACATGGTACATTTGTCCTTCTTTGTCGGGTAACTGGCCCGTACCGTAACCCGATGCTTCGTTCACAAGAAGAGGTACCTGCATTTCAGTGTAGCCGGCTTCTGTATTCTTGTCCAAGAAATATGCGATTAAAGCACGTTGTAGTCTAGCCCCTTTACCTTTGTACACCGGAAAACCTGCGCCGGTGATCTTTACACCAAGCTCAAAATCTATGATGTCGTATTTTTTGGCAAGTTCCCAATGTGGTAATGCGTTCGGGTCTAAAGTTGGGATATCCCCTTCTTTGAAAATTTCCTCATTATCATCCTCTGAATTACCGGCGGGAACAAGGTCGTCGGGTATGTTCGGAATTTGATACAGTACATCTTGCAATTCCTTTGCGGCAGTATTCAGTTCTTCACTTAGACGTTTGGAATCTTCCTTTAAGCTTCCGGTCTTTTCTTTTAAAACATTCGCTTCCTGAGCTTTGCCACTTTTAAAAAGCATACCGATCTCTTTCGATAATTTGTTGGACTCGGCCAAGGTATTATCCAATAAAGATTGGGTGGTACGTCTTTTTTCATCCAATTGAAGTACTTTTTCCAATAATGGGGCAGCATCAATATTCCGTTTTTTTAAAGCGGTGATGATTTTATCCTTTTCTTCTCTTACGACCTGTAGCTGTAGCATGGAATTTTATTGTTAAGGGGCAAATTTAAGGTTAATTGATCAATGTTTCAATCGAGGGTTTAACTATTTTATTCGGTCTTGTTTTTATGGTTTGAAGGGAATATCCATTCATGATGTTTTAAGTGATCCCATTTTTCATTCGCCAGGTCTACCTTGGGATCGATAAAGGCTTTGAGCGGCTTTCCGTTAATACTTACTTTGGAATTCAAGGCGTAGACCGATATGCTATCTCCTTTGGCTTGGTGTTCCTGACGTAGATGTTGTGAAAATTGCCAAATAAAATCGGGATAGGCAGCGATTTTCCGCATTTGTTTTTTCGATAGGTAGTCTTTCAGTTTTATAATATGGGCGCTACCGCTGGTATGGTTCACGACCTTGAATTGGATTTTCCCTGATCGGCTTCGAAGCATCATTCGCCAACTTAAGCGATGACCTTCCTCGGTCCAAAGAACATCGTCAGCAATAAAATGATGCCTAATTGGGAGAATAATCTGTATAAGAAGATAAAGGCTACAACCCACTATGAATAAATTACCTTTTGAAGGTTTTGTGATGCTTTTATCGGCATTCTTGTTTTTGTCTCTGAAAAAGATGCCACGAATAGTCTTGGGTTCAAAAAAGAATACGGTAAAAGCCAAGGCGAGATAAGGGAAAATGCCGATTTGGAAAATTATGGAATTGAAGAGATGAAAAAATATGGCAATGATAAAGGCTATCTTTCGAGTGGGTTTCCAGAGCAAAGCAGGTATGACCAATGCATCAAAGACTATTCCGGTTATGGTAATGGTTTTATGAACCCATGGTTGCTGTAAAAAAGGGCCAACAATGGGGTAATCCTGCCTGCTACGCATTAAGATTTCGATTATGCCATAGTCGAGCCAATCACCATACAATTTTGCTATAGAGGCGTAAGTATATACAATGAACAATTGGGCAACGACCATCCATTTAACATAAGAAAACATGGTGTTGCTACGAATAGCTTCATTATGTTTCGCATCAATCGACAACCCGGTATTTGCAGGGAAAAAACACATCAAGAAAGAAATCAGGAACAATAGGTAGTAATGGTTGTTGTACGATGTTTTTTGCATTAGGTACACGCAAAGCCATAAGAGGGTAAAACCAATGATACTCCATCTGTACTTATATCCAAGGGCAACAAAGATCCCTAGTGTTCCCATGACTACAAAATAGAAGTACATACCGGGCCCGGGCAAGGGTTGAAGAAATTCAAAGCCAATGAACGAAAAGGTTGTTTTAGGTAGTATAAGGGTGTTCTTGACCCATCCGGTGGCAATGGCCCCGAAACTTTCCAAAGTGATGAGGATACCGAAGAAAACCCTAAAAACCAGTAAAGGTGCGTTATCGATCTTGCTGAAAAAAATACGATCGAACATTAGCCGTTTAGTAAAGCAAGTGAGGTTTCTTTGTCTTTTTGCAATTGATCCCTTAACGCGGAGACCGATTCAAATTTATGTTCATCACGTAGGCGGGCCAAAATTCCTACTTGTAGTTTTTGGCCATAAAGGTCCTGTTTAAAATTGAACAAATGTACTTCTATACTCTTTTCTTTACCTGCGACCGTAGGATTGTAGCCAATATTCATCATGCCATAGACCAAATTGTTATTTATTTTGGTTTGTACCACGTAAACACCATTTTTAGGTATGAGCTTATACGTTTCTTTGATAAATAGATTGGCCGTCGGGAAATCGAGAGTACGCCCCAAACCCTTACCTTTCTGTACAACTCCTGTAAGCATGTAGGGGTAGCCTAAATAACTGTTTGCAACATCGATATCGCCCTCTTCCAAGGCTTTTCTTATTTTAGTGGAACTTACCGATACCTCGTCGATTTCTTGAGCAGGAATTTCGCTCACTTCAAAATCCAATGCATTTCCGAATGCGATCAGGTCATTGATGTTCGCTTCCCTGTTTCTTCCAAAACGGTGGTCGTATCCGATTATGATTTTTTTGGCCATTAGTGAATTCACCAAAATATCCCGAACAAACTCGGTGGCCGATAATCGGGAGAACTCCTTGGTGAATGGATGTATGATCAGGTAATCCAAACCTAAATGTTCCAATATCATTTTTTTCTCCTCGATGGTGTTCAACAATTTAATGTCGGTGTCCTTTTGAAGCACCATCCTAGGATGCGGGAAGAAGGTAAGTACGGTTGATTTTAAATTCAGGCTTTGGGCATTTTCGATAAGTTTGCCCAAGATTTTCCTATGCCCGATATGAACCCCGTCAAAGGTTCCTATGGTAATTGCCGTAGGATGTTCTTTATCATAATTATCGATGCGTTGGACTGTTATCACGAAGAATAAAAAATAAAAAGACTTATATTTGATATTGTTAAAAACCCTTGAATGGTTTCAAAATTACGTCTAGTTTTTTCAATATCCATATTATTTCTTTCCTTTTGCGGATATGCACAACGTAACTATTGGAAACAGGAATCCGGTTCCGTTAATTTAAAAACATCGATTTCCAATAGATTTGATGTAAAAAAAGGTCGAATCTATTCCTTTGATGAGACTGCGTTCAAAACTGAAATCAATCAAGGAAATACCGGAAAAAAATCATCAAGGACAGTTCGTTTCCCTAACGAAAAAGGGGAGATGGTTGAATATATGGTTGTTGAAACCCCGGTGTTGTCCAAAGAGTTGGCAGATAAATTCCCCGAAATAAAATCATATTCAGGTTATAGTTTAAAAAACAGGGATGATAAGGTACGTTTCAGTTCGTCCCACAAAGGTATTCAGGCCATGTTTGTTTACGGGGATAAAAAAGGTAACACTTATCTGCAAAAAACGAATGAAGGGGATTATCTCATTTATTCCAGGGAAGGGGAAGCCAATGTTGACAAGGTATTTATTTGTGATACCAAAAGCTCGGTTATTCAAGGGCTACCTTCCTTAACCGCTAAGCAGGTAGATGATCGTAAATTACGAAAGTTCAGACTGGCAATTTCGGCTTCAGGTGAATATACCACATATCATGGTGGTACGGTTGCAGACGCTTTGGCAGCTATAAATGCAACGGTTACGAGGGTCAATCAGGTTTTTGAGTCTGATTTGGGCGTTACCTTGGAAATCATACCCGATACTGATAAGATCATTTATACAGATAGTTCTACGGATCCCTATGGCTCCGATTTAAACTCCGAGGCGCAAAGTGCCATTACGGATAGTATCGGTTCTGAGAATTTTGATGTGGCCCATTTGTTCCATAGGGTAGAAAGTAGTGATCAAAATAGTGGTAATGCGGGTTATATTGGGTCTGTGTGTGCAGATAACAAAAAGGCCAGTGCATACTCGGCGAAAAAAAACCCGGTAGGTGATACTTTTGATTTGGATTATGTGGCCCATGAAATGGGACATCAATTCGGGGCCAACCATACCTGGTCTTTTGAATCTGAAGGTACCCAAGTACAAGCGGAACCGGGTAGTGGAACCACTATTATGGGATATGCCGGTATTTCAGGGGTAAACAATGTGGCTGCAAACGGAGATGATTATTTTCATTATTACAGTATCTTTCAGATATCGGAGTATCTGAATACGGTTGATTGTGCACAAATCGTAGATCTTACCAATAACCCCCCTGTCATAGTTCCTATGGGTGATTATGCTATACCACGGTCAACCGCATTCGCCCTAACGGGTAATGCTTCCGATGTAGATGTTGACGATATTTTAACCTATACTTGGGAACAAACTAACGATGGGGTAGTGACCCAATCATCATTTGGGCCAACAAATGTAAGTGGGGCGAATTTCCGTTCCCAAAAACCAACAACCGATCCTACACGTTATTTTCCCAAGTTAGCGAGCGTTTTGGCGGGTAATTTAACAGAAACGAATCCTGACGTAAATTCTTCATGGGAAACGGTTTCTGATGTAGAACGGGAAATGAATTTTGCATTAACGGTCAGGGACAACGCTGAAGGTGGCGGCCAAGTAGTGTCCGATCTAATGCAGGTTTCCGTGGTCAGTAGCGCAGGCCCGTTTGAAATGATATCGCAGGCCGCTAGTCAAACATATACCGCCGGGACCGCTCAAAATATAGTTTGGGATGTCGCAAATACCGATATTGCCCCGGTTAACGTTCAAACGGTTGATATTTTATTATCTATAGATGGGGGAGCGACCTTTACGATTCCTTTGGCGGAAGATGTGCCAAATGACGGTGACCATAAAGTGGTTTTACCAGGTACTCCGACAACTACGGCCCGAATTATGGTCAAGGCAAAGGACAACATATTTTTTGCGGTAAATGCCGCTGATTTTACTATTGAAGAGTCTAGTGTAGTTTTGAATTTTACCGAGTTGGAATACGAAGTTTGTCAGCCCAATGAACTGGTTACTACATTTGAATATGAGACTTATGCCGGTTTTATGGATGAGGTCACCTTTAGTGTGCCTAACCCTCCATTAGGCATGGATATTGTTTTTTCGCCGGAAACAGCTGTCAATGATACAACGGTTACCGTAACATTCTCAAATACCGCCAGTGTTCCCGAAGCGTTATATGCCATCGAAATTGAGGCGATTTCAGATAGTGTTACCAAGAATATTGCTTTGGAGCTACAAGTTTATGATGACGTTTTTCCGAATGCAGTGCCTTTAGCACCGGCAGACGGGGCGGTCGATATTTCGGCGAGCTCCTTCTTGGAATGGGAAGATGCGGCCTCATATACTTCCTATGAAGTTCAAATAGCAACGGACGTTTTGTTCACGGATATTATAGAGACGAATACGGTTACCGATAATACATACTCCCCTTTGAACCTTGAATATGAGACGGAATATTTTTGGAGGGTGAAACCTATAAATGGTTGCGGGGAAGGTGAGTATTCCGATCCTTTCGGTTTCACTACTGTCGAATATAATTGTGATAGTAAGGAAGCAACGGACCTTCCTTTGGAGATATCCCCGGTAGAAACCCCTACGATTATTTCGAAAATCGCATTTTTTGATGATATAGCTTTGGCAGATGTAAATGTTCATGTGGAGTTGGATCATAGTTATTTGGCCGATTTAGTGGTTAAGTTGATTTCTCCCTCAGGAACTACAGTGGTCTTGATGTCAAGTTCATGTGGGGATTTGGAAAACGTAAATGCGACCTTTGATGACGATGCCGGGAATTTTATCTGTAACGGCGATCCGGCTATTAGTGGTACCGTTAAACCTTTAGGCTCATTGAGCTCTTTTAATGGGGAGTCGCTCTACGGGGAGTGGATTTTGGAAATCGATGATACCGCGGCTTCTGACGGTGGGTCGTTAATAGCTTTTTCCATGGATGTTTGTGTAGAAGGTGCTTTTAGGCCCGATGAGGATCAAGATGGTGTCTATGATGATGGGGATGATCTTTGTTTAGGAACCCCATTGGGTGTTGAGGTAGATGTTTTCGGATGCCCGGTATATAGGTTTGCAAGTGATAACTTTACCGTTACTGCCCAGAGTGAAGCATGTCATGATAGTAATGATGGCGCTATTGAAATCTCAACTTTGGAAACAATGGATTATGAAATAGCCATAACCGGTAACGGGGTTAGCGTAAACGATTCTTTCAGTAGCGATTACACCCTTGGCAATTTAATGGCCGGTACCTATAATGTGTGTGTTGGGGGAACTGATGGAATATTGGATTATGAGGAGTATTGTTTTGAAGTCGTAATTTCCCAGCCGGAAGCATTGTCAGTTCTCTCTAAAGTGTCTTATGAAGAAGACTTGACGGTCTTAACCTTGCAAGGCTCTGACGACTTTACGATTGAATTGAACAATGAAATTATTAGAACATCAGCTTCTCAAATTTCCCTTGGATTAAAGAAAGGGGTCAATGTGTTGAAAGTGTATACCGATATACCTTGCCAAGGTGTATATGAAGAAACTATATTTATAGATGCCCAGCCTTTCATTTACCCAAATCCGTTTGTGGCATCTACAACGGTTTTTCTAGGGGTTTATATGGAGAACGTGAATATCGAGGTGTTTACGATGGAAGGTAGGTTGGTAATGGCCGGTACATTTACCGTTGATGGTATGGAGCTTCCTTTGGATATGTCAACTTTGACATCCGGAGTATATATTGTTAAGTTTACGGGCGATAGAATAAAAGGAACAACTAAAATCGTTAAACAATGAGGGTAATCGCATTATTGCTATTTGGTGTTCTTCTGTTGGGATGTAGTAAAAAAAGCAGTCCTGGCCCTCCAGAGGCCGCTAGTTTGGTCTTTCCGGACAAAGACTCGGAATGTACGACCGGAAGTGATCTGAACGATACGACAAGTGAAATCGAGTTTAAATGGATAGCCGCCGACCATACCGATAGTTATGAGCTTAGGGTAACCAATTTAAATACCAATATTACCCAAACCTTGAATACAAGCGCCGTATCGGCCAAATTGCCGATTGAAAAGGGCGAACCTTTTTCTTGGTTCGTTAGATCTAGGAATACGGAGGTTTCCGAAACTGCCAGTAGTAACGTATGGTATTTTTATAATGCCGGCTCTGTTGAGACGCACACTCCTTTTCCGGCTCAAGTGGTTTACCCTGAAAATGGCGCATCACTTTTTAAGGATGTAAACAATGAAGTGACGTTAGAATGGACGGGAGCGGATGTCGATGGAGACATAACCGGATATGAGATCTATTTTTCTACTGAAAACCCACCAGTGGACCTTATCGCAACAATCACTTCCACGAATTTGGAACAGGTAGTCAGTGTAAGTGCCGATACTACATATTATTGGCGGGTAATAACAAGGGATGGTGAGGGTAACAGTTCGCAATCAGGTGTTTTTAGTTTCAAAGCACTTTGATTTTATGTATTGTTGAACTGGTTCATGGTTAATTTCACCCCAGAGAGAACAAAGGAGTTTATTAGTTGGGATGATCTTTCGAGCCTTTCGGTTAAGGCCGTTTTTTCTGTTTCATTCCATTCTCCAAGAACATAATCTATTTGTCTTCCTTTACTGAAATCGGCGCCTACCCCAAAACGGAATCTATTATAATTTGTTGAATTGAGAAAGAGTTGAATATCCTTGAGTCCGTTGTGCCCCCCGTCACTACCTTTTGTTTTCAGTCTTATAGTACCGAATTCCAGGTTGATATCATCGGTTACTACCAGAACATTTTCCAATGGAATTTTTTCCTTCTCCATCCAATACTTCAAGGCTTTGCCGCTTCGATTCATATATGTTGAAGGTTTTAGGCACAGAACACTACGTCCTTTTATCTTAAATGTACCTATATCACCAAGTTTCGCGGTTTCAAAAGTGAATTCCTGTGTCTTGGCCAATTGGTCTAAAACCTTAAAGCCGATATTGTGTCTCGTTTCGGCATATTCACTTCCAATATTACCGAGTCCTACGACTAAAAATTTTTTCATAGGGTCTGTTTCTTTCAAAAATGATCTTTCGCTTTTAAATATGGTCTTTAAAAAATGTAACATGGAAAGGTGAACATATTTATAAAAATACAAAAGCATCCCGAATGTTCGGGATGCTTTTTATTTAGGGTTAGACCCGATTTATTCGTTGCTCTCAGCTGCTTCGGCCGCTGGGGCTTCTGCACCTTCTGCTTCTTCATCTTCTTCATCCTCTTCAACAGCAACAGCGGCACGAGCGGTTTTAACTTGTACTACTACTGTGGTGTCAGGGTGTAAGATGGTGAAATCATCATTTCTTAACGACTCAACGGAAATGTTCTGACCGATTTTCAATTTAGATATATCCACATTGAAGAAATCGGGAAGGTTGTCCGGTAATGCCTTGATGGTAAGTTTTCTTTTTCTGAATAACAAACGACCACCACTTCTTACCCCAGGAGAGTTTCCTTCCAATGTTACAGGGATATCCATAGTAACCTCTTTGTCTTTGAAAAGTTGATAAAAATCAATGTGGATGATTTTATCGGTTACAGGATGAAATTGGATATCCTGCATTACCGCATCAATTTTGTCACCATTATCCAATTCAATCACAGCTGTGTGTGCATTTGGAGTGTAAACCAAGTTTTTGAATGATAATTCATCCGCTGAAAAATGTAATGGTTTTTCCCCTCCGTATATCACGCAAGGAACCTTTCCAGCATTACGTAGGGCTTTCGTTGCCTTTTTGCCCACGCTTTCTCTTTCTGATCCTTTAATTGTAATTGACTTCATTGTTATATTTAAAATTAATACTAAACTTTTTATGGTTACATCAAGAACTTTGAACTTATTGATGTATTGTGCTGTACCCTATGCATAACATCGGCAAATAAATCGGCACAACTAATAACTTTAACTTTATCACTTTTTATTTCTATCGGAATTGAATCGGTGATGATCAATTCCAATAATTGTGACTTTTCTATTTTTTCATAAGCATTACCGGAAAGAAGCCCGTGGGTCGTAATCGCCCTTACGCTAGTAGCACCGCGCTCCATCATTAAATCGGCTGCTTTGGTCAATGTTCCCGCGGTATCTACCATATCATCTACCAGTACCACATTTTTGCCTTTGACGTCACCAATTAGCTCCATATGGGAAATAACATTGGCCATGGCCCTTTGTTTATAGCAGATTACCACATCGCAATCCAGTGCCTTGGAATAGGCATATGCCCTTTTTGAACCTCCCATATCAGGTGATGCAATGGTCAGGTTGTCCAAGTTTAATTTTTTAAGATAAGGCAAGAAAAGGGTAGAAGCGAACAAATGATCTACCGGTTTTTCAAAAAAGCCTTGTATCTGATCCGCATGAAGATCCATGGTGATTATACGGGTGGCCCCAGCGGTTTCGAGCATCTTGGCAATCAATTTTGCTGCAATGGGAACCCTAGGTTTGTCCTTTCTGTCTTGGCGTGCCCAACCAAAATATGGCATTACGGCTGTAATGTGTCTAGCTGAGGCACGTTTGGCAGCATCTAGCATCAACAACATTTCCATAAGGTTTTCTGAACTTGGGTTGGTAGAACCTATAATGAAGATACGGGCCCCACGTACCGACTCCTCGAATGAGGGTTGAAATTCCCCGTCGCTATATCGGGAGAATTTTACCTTTCCTAAATGGGTGCCATAGGCCTTGGCAATTTTTTCCGCTAATGCCGTACTCTGTGTACAGGCAAAAATCTTAGGTTCAGGTCTTTGGTAAGCCATGTTTAACGCGTTGTTTTTCAATTTATTGAACTCCTTTTGGCCAAAGGAGGTGCAAATTTAGAAATTTATTTGGGTTGCTAAAGGATAAATCTTGTTATTTTTTGTTCTGGAAAGAAAAATATTTTATAGTTTTGCAGTCCTAATTTGAAATGCTCGAGTGGCGGAACTGGTAGACGCGCTGGATTCAAAATCCAGTTCCTTTGGAGTGTGGGTTCGATTCCCACCTCGAGTACATAAAAAAAGCCAAGACGAACGTCTTGGCTTTTTTCATTTTGTACAGTTCATGATTACTCTATTTACCCCCTAAGTACATGGTGTGTATTTCTTATTTAACTGTCAGGAAGATGTTCTTATCCCCTTGAACGGATTTCACGTTTCATAAAGACGAGGTACGAAAACAAAAAACACAGCAGCGTCAATGCCAGTAAGCCGGTAAACTGTGGCCAAACCAATAAGATACTTTGCCCCAATGGCAGTGAAGTGGGGATGGCCCCTTGCAATTGTTCCATGGTAAGGGGTCCCAAGCTACGTACAGAAGGCATAAGAATGGCAGAGGTAATCTCATCGAACAGTTCATTGGGGATAATCTGTACTAAATAGAATTTAAGATTTTCATAAAAGTGAATGGCCTTTGGAGAAGCGTATTTTGTAGGTTCATATCCTTTTACGATCATATTCACGATCAAGGGGTAAAAAATGGTGAAAAACAACCAAACCGCAATCCCTGATAAAGCGGAAGTTGCCGGTTGTTTAAAACGTACGGAGAACAATATGGAAAGGTTCAGCCAGAAAGATACATAGATGATACTGAAAAACGTATAAACCATTATACGCATGAATTCTTCGGCCGAAGGAGGAATGCCCACGGCTATCAATCCAGTTCCTAAGACCAGGAAGGTCAAGGAGAACAGCATTACGCTTATCACGATTATACCTGCCAAAAATTTGGCATTAAGAATACTGTCACGGGGAATGGGTTGTGCCAATACGCGACTTAACGTGCCTTTGTTCTGTTCGGAACTAATGGCGTCGAACCCCAAACTTATGCCGAACAAAGGCCCCAAGAATCCCACAAACACAAAATATGAGGGCAAGGTGCCGTCGGACTTGGTGAACAGGTTCAAGAAAAAAAAGCTGTTTTCCGCATTGTCGGCCGCAAGTGTTTTCATTCCGTCATTCAATGTGGAGAATAAGGTTCCCATGCAGGCCAGGGAAATAATGGCAAATAGGATGATAAAACGCCAATTTCTAATATGGTCGGTAATTTCCTTTTGTACCATGGCTTTGAACGGTTCCCAAGGGAATGAACTTTTGTTTTTCCCTATGCTTTTGTCCATTGCGATTAAGGTACGTAGTTTCGATATCCGACCGGGAAGGTCAATTGCTGTTATTTTTGAAACGCCTGTGGTAATGATATTGTTTTTCATGAACTTTTGCCTGCTTGAAAATATTG
This sequence comes from Maribacter luteus, assembly GCF_009674825.1. Taxonomy (GTDB): domain Bacteria; phylum Bacteroidota; class Bacteroidia; order Flavobacteriales; family Flavobacteriaceae; genus Maribacter_A; species Maribacter_A luteus. Next base: position 571,466 of record NZ_WKJH01000002.1, on the reverse strand, counting down.
ATGATAAATGTCGTCCAGACCATATTCTTTTTTGATTAAGTGGCTAAGGCCATAACCGGATTCCACGATCAGTCTGGATAACTCGTGGGAAACATCGTTTTGGGATTCAACCGTAAAATGATTGTCCTTGAAATCAACCTTTGCAACACCTTTAAGCCGTGTTAATCGATCGGTCAGTTCTTTTATGGGTTTGGGATTTTTACCAACACCGTCGTTAATTAATGATATTCCTCCTTCTAGGGTAAATGTGTTTTTAGTGAACAATTGTTCTGCCAAAGAACTGATTTTGCCTTCTGCCAGTAATTTGCCCTTGACAAAAATTCCAACCCGATCGCATACTTGCTGTATCTGATGTAAATGATGGGATGAGAATAGGACGGTAATCCCCTTTTTTCTGCTAAGTCCCACAATAAGTTGCAGAAATTTTTTCACCCCTTCAGGGTCTAGTCCCAAGGTTGGTTCGTCCAAGATGATCACTTCCGGATTTTTTATAAGTACATCGGCAAGTCCAAGTCTTTGGCGCATACCTCTCGAGTAACTAGAGACTTTATTGTCCTTTGCATCTTCAAGACCTACTTGGGCCAAGATATCGAGGGCGGTATGCTTTGCCTGTTCCGAGGGAATGTTGTTCAAACGTGCAACGTAAAAAAGGTTTTGTAGACCTGTATACTCATTGTAGAATCCGACATCCTCCGGTAAATAGCCCACCTTTTTTTTGACCTCTAGCGGATATCTACTGGTGTCTATGCCGCACACATTTACACTGCCGGAATCGAATTGGGTAAGACCCAGTAGCATAAGAATCGTAGTTGATTTACCCGCGCCATTGGGTCCCAATAAACCGAAAATCTCACCTTTTTTTATGGATAAGCTTAGGTTGTCCACGGCAACATAACCATCGTATTTTTTTGTTAATCCGGTTATTTCAATACTCTTTTCAGCCATTACCTTCTCCCGTATTTAGTAAATAGGTAATAAATAGCACCTAAGGTTCCCAATATAATGAAGATTCCCAGCCAACCCCATAATAAAGGAGTTTTGACCAGTACCCTGATTGAAGCTGTTGATGAGGCTTCCGGGGTCTTCGCTGTAATCTTGGGAAGGTAATCACCTGGAACTGATTTATCCGCTGCTTTAATGGTCGCTTGCACTTTTTCACTTCCACCTGCCTTAATCTGGGGAATAGTGTCCGGTTCAATGGTTACTTCCCAATCTTTGGGTTTCGTAGAGCTAAAAGTAACATTGCGTAATTCACTTGAACCTATGTTCCGCACCAGAAGTTCTATCTGTTTTTCCCTCCCAGAGGTAATGCTGGAACTCAATAATCCCGTGGGCGTGGTAAGTTCCATGTCATAGGAGCCTTTAATGACCACTTCAAGTTCCAATTCGGCAGTGCTATATTTATTGGCGGCCTTAATAGGTATTTTGTAGGAACCCGATTTTACAAGAGGCGAAGGCTTTATTTCTACGGTAACATTCGTTGTTTTGTTTGGGGCAATCTCTACTGCGGTCGCTTGCCTGCCATTAGGTTTAAAAGCTACGTTCCAGCCTCGTGGTGGTGAGGCCATCAATGAATAGACTTGTTTTTCGCCCGTATGGTTTTTTAATTTAGTGGAAAAGTTGAAATTGGATTTGGCATGCCCTTCCATGTTTATTTGATCGGAACTGAACTCGGTTTTGAATGTTCCTTGTTCAGAAACATTGATCACTAAGGGGAGAATGTCGTAATTCTTACCAATGAGTTTAATGTTATATTTTCCCTTATCTACCTTTAAAGGCACATTTATGGTAAGCGATAAGGTTTTTTTCTCTCCAGGAAGTACCGCTATACGATTAATGGTATAGCCGCCGGCCTTTAAGGTGTGGTCCCAGCCATCGGGAATACCTGTCAGGTTAATTTCTACATCCTTTAATTGGCTTCCATAGTTGTTTACCTCAATGGAGTAGTCTATCGATTCCCCAGGAGGTACCGAAATATTGGTGTACGGTGTGTAAAGGGTTATGCCGTTGCCGGCCTTTACGGTTTGACCATAAAAAAACAGAAAGGTGAACAAAAACAATACGCTTTGCACGTAATTTCTACTAGATTTCATATAAAAGTGTTTAATACAAAAGGGTTAAAGATTTTGCCGCTTAACCAGCGTATATTAAAATTGATTTTTCATAGTTTGGTTGGAAGTCGTTTTCATATGGAATCAGACCTCCCTGTTGTGTTGTGCATAAAGTCATGAAGCTGCCAGTTGATCGAACCTGAAAGCGGATTGATTCACTTCTGCCCTTGCTTTATCGGTCAGGTGTATTTTCAAGGTTCCTTTGTGAAAATGAACGGAATTTAAATGTTGGTGTAGTTTGTCGGGAAGACTGATATGAAAATCCATATCCCTATTGTATCCGATTGTGGGCATTGATTTTCCATAATGACCATAAATATCATCCGGTTGATGTATTTTCAAATGTAAAACCCCATTATTCACCGTTATGGAGTAGTTTCCTTTTTTAAGGAAATTGGCAGATATAAGGATATGGATACCTCTTTCGTCCAATTTCATTCTAAATTTTTTGAATTTAAGGGGAGGAAAGAAATTTAGGTTCCTACTATTATTTTTTCTTTTGGTTTTATGTAGTTGTTCCATGACTATTTTTTTAAATTATACTTCGTGTTAAAAAGTATTCGTCTAAAGAAATAGAACGAAAATAATCTATAAGTTATAGGGAAAAAATCCTGAATACCCTATACTTTCTTAAGGGGTACGTTCTCCGGTTACCGAAATAAGGAAGGGGATTTATGCACTCATCTATAAAACTTGAATTCAAAAAGATTGTTCTTGAACAGAAAAAAAGGGAGTATGTGATTAAACCACGACCTTATGGAAGGTGGTCGTGAAGAATGCCCGCTTTTGGTGTTATTTGATAATAGATGGTCCGATGTATTTTCAATTGACCAAACAGAAAACGCGGGCAAAAAACCGTCTTCATGTTTACTGAATTGCATGATATCGCTATTTCAAATTTTGAATAAAAATAATGATTCGAATAAAAATCAAAAGTTAAAAAATGTGAAAATATCACTCGGTCGCTGAAGGCTGGTTTTCACTTTATAATTGATCAGGTTTTTCTTTTAGGTTGATTATGTTGGTGCAAATTAGATGGATTGCCGTTGACCTCAATCGTCTTCTTTCTTGTTTACCAGACCTTTTGTGAACTCGTTCAGGGTTTCAACTTTTTCTTCGAAATCACCTTTTATGGTCTTGCGGTATTCATTCAGGTTCTTAACAAGGTCGTCTATGTTTTCGGGAATAACATCTTCAAAAAACTGGCGTAGGCGTTTTGCCGTGGTAGGTGATTTCCCATTTGTGGAAATGGCGACTTTTACGTTTCCCTTAGTAACAATACCTCCCATATAAAAATCGCAAAAGGGAGGATTGTCCGCTACATTGACCAATATGTTTTTCTCTCTACAGTCATGGTACACTTTTTCGTTTATAGTGGTGTTATCCGTTGTTGCAATGACCATGTGTTTGTCTTTCAGGTACTTTGGGGCGTAGGTATCTTCGGTCATCTGTAAATTGAACTTTTTGGCCAATTCAATGGTCGGTTCCCTGAACATTGGGGAGACCAATTGTACTTGGGCGTCGGGGCTCGACTTCAAAAGAAACCTTAGTTTCTCTTCCGCTACATTGCCACCGCCTACAATTAAGATGTTCAGCTGCGATACTTTTAAAAAAACCGGGTATAATTGATTGCTTTCCATGCTATTCATCTGTTTTATCGGTTTTGTAATTAATAGTTATACGTGTTCCTTTTCCTAGCTCTGAATTTATGAATATTCGGCCATTGATATAATCTATACGTTCTTTCATAAAAAATAAGCCCATGCCGCCTTCACTACTATTTTTGGGTACTTGGGTCAAAATTGTGGGATCAAAACCCTTTCCGTCATCATCGATTACAATACTCAATATATCATTGTTGAAATTGATCGTGACCAGGATATAACTTGCTTTGGCATACTTAATCGCATTGTTTACCGCCTCTTGGGTAACCCGATAAATGTTGGTTTCTGCCAAGGAATCGAAACGTATGTTCTTTTCCGCTTTATTCTCGAACAAAATGGTCTTTCCCGTTAATTTGGATAGTTCTACCGTCATTTTATGAATAGCGGGAAAAATACCATGATCGCTTAATTCCGGAGGGGTTAAATTAAAGGTTGCGGTTCGTACACCTTTTATGAGATCCGAGGTCAAGTCTTTTAAATAGGCTATTTTTTCGATGGTTTTTTCTTTGTTTTCTATATCAATGGATTCAATATTGAATTTTAAGGCGGTCAACATTTGACCTATTCCATCATGGATATCCTTTGAGATGCGTTTACGTTCTTCTTCTTGTCCTTCAACGATCTGACTGGCCTGCATTTTCTTTTGTTGCATACGCTCCTCAAAATTCTGTTGGGTCAATTGCTCAACTTTCAACAGGTTTTGTTTACGTTCGGTGATATCGGAACATAAAATAAGGATACTTTGCTGCTTACTTGCTTGGTGCATGGGAATGATCGAAATATCTAACCAAATACGGTCGCCGGTATTGGTTTTTATCTGAATTTCTTCTTTGCGTATATTGTTCTTCCGGTTGCTTTTCAGTATTTCCTTTAGGTATTGTTGTTGGCCCTCGTCAGCAGTCAATAATTCTGATAAAGGTTTGTTCAGCTGTTCTTGTTTTATACCTAGAAGGTTAACGAATTTTTTACTGATGAACACAACGCTACCATCTTTTTTGGCACTTGCGAAAAGAGCGGCATTGTCTATGACGAAATTCAATTCTTGTAATTCCTTAAGTGATTTTTCCTTCTCCGATAATAAAGTCTTTATTTTTTTTGAATTGATATCCGATTCATGTTGGCTTTGCATCAAATTCGTAATCGTTTTACGTATTTGTATGGATAGGGGTCGAAATATGAATAGTATTTCCAAAATAAGAATCAAAAGGGAAAAAGCCAGCAAGAGGTACTCCTTTTGTTTTAGATTCTGTAATTGCTCCTTGCTACGTTTGTCATATTCATTAACAATCGTATCCATCAGATTTAAAAAAGGGCGTTCGTTTTTAAGTAAGATGGCAATATTGGAATCTAAGTTGCCTTGGGCCATAGTATCATCTTTTTTGGGAATTGAACCCAGGATAGATTCAACCGCTTTGACCATGGCAGTATGGTGGGGTTCAAGTTTACTGAACAGTTTTAAGATCTCCGGGTCGTCTTCCAAAGGGAGGTTCATGGATCTGTTCCCTTCTATAAGGCCTCTATGCGAAGTTTTCCAAACCTCCAATGTTCTTTGCAGTTCTGAAACGATAAGATCTGGGTTGTCTATTTCATATGCGTCTTTAAGAAGAAGTGCCTCTTTGGTCAACTTTTGACTGTAGGCCCTTTGTCGACCGGCAACGTTTATGACCCTAGAGTCATCCAATTGCGAATTAAGATGTAGCTGAATCAGGATCTGAGCGATGATAATGGTAATCGCGATACCGGCCAATGCCAACAAATACCACTTACGAATCCTGACGAAGGTCGCTGAATCTAAGGGTCTTTCAAGTTGACTTTTTGACATTGGATGGTCGTATGTATTTATATACCTTCAAAACCAGGCATTAATTACTGATCGCTTTCGTGACCAATTCAAGCGCGTTTTTTGAAAGCGGTAGTTGTAAAGCGGCCTTATGGCCTTTTTCAGACATTTTACGCCATGTTTTTTGAAGAATGTCTATGGTTTTTTCCTCAGGGTGTTTATTGGCGAAAGGTTCAAAATAATAGGCAAGGAACACCAGGCATATCACATCTTCTAAGGTTTGTGTGTCTTCATTCTTCTTTAGCTGTTTCTTTTCTAAAAGAAACCTGACCTTTTTAATGGTCTCTTCGGAATATCCTACTTTTTCCAAAATGGATTCGGCTTTATCGGCATGGAATTTCTTCAGCTCCTGACGCCACCTTAAATACCCTTCCCTGTTCATCTCAAAGGAATCCCGAGGTATTTCCCAACGGCATATGTGTTGGCAACGGGCTGTCAATTGTAAGGCTTCGGAGGCGTTAGGGGCAAATGTGTTCAGTTGCTCCGTCATCCTAAGGGCGTACAACAATTCTTTAGGGTAAGTCTTACCCTGAAAGATCTCGGAGTTTGGATCCTGCTGATTGGCAGCATCAAAATGTTGAAACGCAGTTTGAAGTTTTCCTGACATTGGCATAGTATTTAAATATAGCCAAAACTATTCAGAAAAGCCTACATATACAATGTCGTCCTCTACTTTTACCGGATAAGTTGCAATTGCCTCTAGATCCCCGTTCAAATGGTTTCCGTTTTTCAATGAAAAAGTGTTTTTATGTAAAGGGCAAGCCACTTTAGGTTCCATGTTCTCTTCCCCTATGATTCCGCGCGAAAGGACCATTTCCATTTTATGTGGACATAAGTTTTGACAGGCGTACCACCGACCCTCCCGCGCAAAATTGAAAACGGCTATTTGTTTGTCTTTATATTTGATGCAGGCACCTCCATTTTTAGGGAATCTTGATGTCGGTGCTGCTTTGAACCAGACTTTCACCTTTTCGGTAGTAACGGTTTCGTATGTTTTTAGGCTTGAAATCATGATTATTGACTATAATAGGTCTTGTTAGTGTGAGACCTCGGTTTGTTTTAATACTTGATGTCTTCAGTTGTTTTTGAACAGTGAAAAGGGGATGAACCTTTTTATGCCCATTCCTTTGGCATTTTTTGTTCTCTTAATGCTACAAATTCAATATTGCTATCGGTTTCGTCAGAATTTACGAAATGGGTATAACGTTCCCGAATTTCGGGGGTTTCCACAGCTTCTTTCCATTCGCATTTATAAGAATCGACCAAAGCTTGCATTTCTTGGTCAAGTTCGTCGGCGATGCCTAAGGAATCATTGATGACCACATTTTGCAGATATGTGATTCCCCCTTCCAGTTTTTCCAACCATGGGGCGGTACGTTGTAAGGGCTGTGCGGTTTTAATGTAGTACATGATAAAGCGGTCTACATATTTTATGGCGGTGGCCTTGTCTACCTTTTCGGCCAATAATTCGGCGTGTTTAGGGCTGGCCCCTCCATTTCCTCCTACATATACGTTCCATCCTCCTTCTACGGCAATAAAACCGAAATCCTTGCCTCTTGCCTCGGCGCATTCACGGATACAGCCAGATACCCCGCCTTTGAATTTATGAGGGGAGCGAATGCCTTTGTAGCGATTTTCTATCTCTACTGCAAAACTCACACTCTCATCCATACCATATCTACACCATGTTGAGCCTACGCAACTTTTGACGGTACGTAACGATTTTCCGTAAGCTTGTCCGGTTTCAAACCCTTCTTTTATCAAAGCTTCCCAAATTAAAGGCAGTTCGTGTAGTTTAGCTCCGAACATATCTATACGTTGTCCTCCCGTTATTTTCGTGTATAGGTCAAATTTCTGGGCAATACTCCCAATGGCGATCAGTTGCTTTGGGGTAATCTCTCCGCCTGCCACCCTAGGTACAACAGAATACGTTCCGTTACGTTGGATATTCGCTAAAAACCTATCATTGGTGTCTTGTATCGTTTCTTGTCGGTTAGCTGTCTCGTTATGCAGACTGGCGAATATGGCAGCAATAGTAGGCTTACAAACCTCACATCCATGCCCCGTGCCCACGGCATCCAATAGCTCATAATAATCTTTAATACCCCTGAGTTTTACGATATCGAACAGTTCTTGTCTTGAAAAGTCGAAATGTTCACAGATGCGCTCTTTAACCGTTTTTCCCAAAGTCTTCAGACTTTCCTTTACTAAATCGGCGACCATCGGTTTGCAGCCTCCACAACCCGAGGTGGCCTTGGTAGCTTTGGCCACGGCTTTTACGGTCTCGTTCCCATCTTCCAAAACGGAACAGCAAATGGCCCCTTTGGTTACCGCTTCGCAGGAACATATGACGGCGTCATCAGGGAGGTCCATTGCACTACCGAATGGTGAGCCACCTTCACCTCGCGCCCCTACGATCAATTCTTCGGCGTTCTCCGGAAGGGGAATGTTGTTCAGGTACATTTGGTGTAGAATACTATAATCTTCAGCATCACCTACCATTATACCTCCCAACAGTGTTTTGCCATCATGGCTTACATTAATACGTTTATATACGCCTTTTGTTTTGTTCTCGTAAATTATGGAAAGGCCTTTATCGGCGGGCATATAAGGAATGCCGAAACTAGCGACATCCACACCGATTAATTTCAGTTTTGTTGACATGTCTATATGCTGTTGCATCAACACCTCTTTTTGAAGAATTTGGTTCACGGCCACTTCTGCCATTTCGTATCCAGGGGCCACTAGGCCATAAATCATTTGATTGTAAAGGGCAACCTCCCCTATAGCGTAGATATTAGGGTCTGAGGTTCTCATTTTGTCGTCTACGACTATACCACCACGCACTCCCATTTCTAGGTTACAGGTTTTTCCTAACTCGTCCCTAGGTCTGATTCCGGCCGAAATGACCAACATATCTACGTTTAGCATGTCATCTTCCCCGAAATCCAAACCGGTAATGGAACCGTTGCCTAGTATTTTATTGGTAGCTTTTCCTAAATGAATATTCATACCAGTAGATTCCAAGGTCAGTTTTAGTACATTGCTACTTCTACTGTCCAATTGTCTGGGCATCAACTTTGGGGCATATTCCACAACATGTGGCTCCAATCCCATGTCCATAACCGCTTTACCTGCCTCCAAACCTAAAAGTCCACCACCAAGAATGGCCGCTTTACCAATTTTATTCTCTTTCTTTATTTTTTCGGCATATGACAGCATGGATTCAAGGTCTTCGATGGTACGGTATACGAATACCCCTTCTTTTTCCACTCCGTTTATCGGGGGCACAAAGGGTACTGAGCCTGTGGCCAAAACCAAATGGTCATAAAAGAATTCTTGATCACTGGCGGTCGTTATCGATTTTTTGGACCGATGAATATCGGTTACCCTTTCGTTTACTATGAGGTCTATATTGTTTTCGGCATACCAAGTTAATGGTGCGAGCTCTAGGGCTTTTGCATCTTGGTTTTCAAAATATTCACTTAAATGTACCCGATCATAGGCTGCACGAGGTTCTTCCCCGAATACCAATAGTTTAAACTGTTTGCCTTCTTCTCGGGAAACCAATTTCTCGCAGAATTTGTATCCGACCATTCCATTGCCAACAACTATAATAGTTTTCATATGCTTTTGATTTAAAACTAAAGTACAATAATACGTAAAAATACGTATAAACTAAGTAGTTATATGAAAATAATTACGTATTCTTGTTGTAGAATTCTAAAAATAACATTTAAAGAATTGTACTGATGAAAATAAGGAACGAGTTAAAAGTAAGTTTGGTAGGTGCCGGCCCGGGGAGTGAAGACCTTATAACTGTTAGGGGTTTGAGGGTTTTACAAAGTGCTGACGTTGTTTTGTACGATGCTCTTGTCAGTGATGGGTTACTTTCCTTGATAGATTCGGATATACCTAAGATATACGTAGGTAAACGATGCGGTCAACATTCCTTTACACAGGATGACATTAATATAATGATTGTGGAAAATGCATTTAGGTTTGGTCATGTAGTTCGATTGAAAGGGGGTGATCCTTTCGTATTCGGAAGGGCATTGGAGGAAATTGAGTATGTGGAATCCTTTGGTATACCTGTTTCTGTTGTCCCTGGGGTTTCGAGTGCGCTTGCTGTTCCTGCCAGCCAAGGGATGCCCATGACCCTCCGTGGTGTAAGTAGTAGTTTTTGGGTGATGACCGCAACCAAACGAGATGGTTCTTTTACCGAAGATTTGAAATTTGCCGCGCAGTCTTCTGCCACCATGGTCATCTTGATGGGGGTTCGTAAATTAAAGGAAATCGTTGATGAAGTTAATAAATACAGGGGTTCATCAACCCCCATCGCTGTTATTCAAAATGGCACCAAAGCCAATGAGAGTTGTGAAATCTCCAGTTTAGGGAATGTGGATAATATAATAGGTGTCATAGATGTGACACAAGCTGGAATAATTGTTATTGGGGAAGTTGTAGCAAAACACCCGACTTTTTTCGAAGAAGAAGTTCAGCGTGTTTTACATTCAAATATGTAGTGCCTGATAGCTATATTACGTATTTATTTGAAAAATAGCTCATTTTATGTTAAGGTCAATTCTTCAAGGATATTAAAAATATAATTCTGGATGTGTATTTTCATCAATCTGAAAAAATAATGAATTGATTTTATCCAACTTCGTAAAAATCACCTTTAATTTTAATATTCTACGCAGATATACGTAAAAATACGTAGAAATACGTAAGTTTGAATCGATATTAAAATTAATAACCGGAAAAACTATTCACTATGAAAATGAATTTTAAAAAAATATCACTTCTATTGTCTACCGCTCTTCTTATGGTTGCTTGCGGGGGAAAAGAAGCAAAAAAAGCACAAACGGCTTCTGAGGTTGAAGATGCGGTCGCTTCAAAAACCAAAATGTTGGATATAGAAAAACCACAACTTACTTTCGGATTTATCAAATTGACCGATATGGCTCCTTTGGCCATTGCCAAAGAAAAAGGGTTTTTTGAAGATGAAGGGCTTTTTGTTTCCGTAGAGGCGCAATCAAACTGGAAGAACGTATTGGACCGTGTTATTGATGGCCAGCTTGATGGTTCCCATATGTTAGCGGGTCAACCTATTGCTGCCGGTGCTGGGTTCGGAAGGCAGGCCAAATTGGTCACACCTTTTTCAATGGATCTAAACGGAAACGGTATTACCGTGTCTAACGATGTTTGGTCTAAAATGAAGCCCAATGTTCCTAAAGACGGAGATGGAAAAACCATTCACCCTATTAAAGCAGATGCCTTGAAACCGGTGATTACGGAATATAAGAATAGTGGTAAGCCATTTAAAATGGGTATGGTTTTCCCGGTTTCCACGCACAACTATGAAATACGATATTGGTTGGCTGCTGCGGGTATACATCCAGGTATGTACACCGCCGATAATGTTCAAGGACAGATAGATGCTGAGGTGTTGTTGTCCGTTACACCACCGCCACAAATGCCTGCCACTTTGGAGTCGGGTACTATCTATGGCTATTGTGTAGGTGAGCCTTGGAACCAACAAGCCGTTTTTAAAGGGATTGGCGTTCCGGTGACCACGAATTATGATATTTGGAAGAACAACCCAGAGAAGGTATTTGTAATGACCAAGAAATTCGTTGATGAAAATCCGAATACCGCCATAGCAGTGACTAAAGCACTGATTCGTGCAGGAAAATGGTTAGATGAACCTAGTAATAGGGCAGAAGCGGTAAAAATTCTTTCTATGTCACAATACGTTGGTGCCCCGGAAGAAGTATTGGCGAATTCGATGACCGGTACTTTTGAATTTGAAAAAGGGGACAAACGTGAAATGCCCGATTTTAATGTATTCTACAAGTACAATGCCACATATCCTTTCTATTCCGATGGTATTTGGTTCTTGACACAAATGAGAAGATGGGGACAGATACCTGAAACAAAATCGGCAGCATGGTATGGTGAGACGATTAAAGATATTTACAGACCCGATATTTGGAAGAAAGCGGCGGATTTGTTAGTGGCCGAAGGGCAGATTCCTGCTACTGATATTCCAGATACCGACGGATTTAAACCAGCAACTTCGGATTTTATCGATGGCACCACTTTCGATGCCAAAGATCCTATAGGTTACATCAACAGTTTTTCCATCGGAAATAAGGATTAAGACTTACCCATAGTCGGACAAATCGAATCAAAAGTATAATATTATGAAACAAGACATCACTTTAAAGAGAGAAGGGCAGTTCCTGGCATTTTTGAAACCTTTGGTAGGTAAGTTTACCCCTAATTTTCAGAGAATGGATATCATGGGGTCTCTCAAGAAAACCGTAATTACCATATTCTCCGTACTTGTGTTTTTAGGTTTATGGCATTTGGGATCTAAGGCACTTTACAATAAAGAGGCCAATTTCAAAATAGAGAAAGCCTTGAATGAACAAGGCGCTGTAGCCGCCGAAGCGGAACGGGCCTGTATAGCTTCCGGTGATAGTAGTTGTCAGCCAAATACATTGCCTTCTCCACTACAGGTGTGGGCTTCTTTGCAATCTTTGATCGCTGACCATAAGGTGATAACTGCCGATAAAGCGGCTTTCGTTGAAAAGATGTCGGAAAGGAACGCACAATTAATTGCCCAAGGTAAGGACGCTATTGTTTATACGGGAAGGGCATCGTTTGTTGATATTGTTCTGACAAGTATAAAAACGGTATTCGCAGGGTTCTTGTTGGCACTTTTGATTGCGGTCCCTATCGGAATCGTTATCGGTTTGAGTCCGTCTTTGCGGAGCGCCTTTAACTGGTTTATCCAGATTTTTAAACCAGTCTCCCCTGTTGTATGGTATCTGTTGGTTTTTATGATCGTAAAAACATTGTACATAGGTGACAGCTCTGACAATGCCTTCGTAATCTCGTTTATAAGCGTAGGTTTATGTGCAATGTGGGCAACATTGGTCAATACGGCCATGGGCGTTTCTACGGTTGACAAAGACTATATCAATGTAGCAAAGGTCTTGAAGTTGGGTACTTTCCAAAAGATATTCAAGGTTATTTTGCCATCTTCATTACCATTGATATTTACGGGATTACGGATAACCCTTTCCGTGGCATGGATGGTGTTGATCGCCATTGAGCTTTTGGCACAAAGTCAAGGACTGGGACTTTTTGTGTGGGAAGAATTCCAAAATGGGGCCAATGATTCCAACTCCAAGATAATCGTGGCCATGTTCGTCATAGGTATTATCGGTTTTCTGTTGGATCGATTGATGTTGGCCATTCAGAACATGGTCTCTTTCAATAAGAACGAATCAGTTTAAACCTTATAAACAATATTCAAATGGCCTATTTAGAACTGAATAATATATATAAAACCTATGGGGAGGGGGATAGCAGTACAGAGGTACTGTCTAACATTAACCTATCTATTGAGGAAGGTGAATTCGTTGCTATCGTCGGCTTTACGGGAAGTGGAAAAACAACATTGGTGAATCTGATCAATGGACTTTTAAAACCTACAAGCGGGGAGGTCTTGTTCAAAGGACAACCCGTGATAGATACGAGTCATGAACGTGGGGTTATTTTTCAGAATTACTCTTTACTGCCTTGGTTGACCGTTGGTCAAAATGTATTTATGGCGGTAAAGGAAGCCTTTCCAAAAGAAAACAAGACTTTTTTGAAACAACGGGTAAGTGACTATGTAGCGATGGTTGGTTTGTCTCCGGCCATTAATAAAAGGCCGAAAGAACTTTCGGGAGGAATGCGACAGCGTGTTGCTGTTGCCAGGGCTTTGGCAATGAATCCCGAGATGATCATCATGGATGAGCCTTTAGGGGCCCTGGATGCTTTGACAAGAGGAAACCTACAAGATGAAATATTGAATATTTGGAGTCAGGACAAGCGTACTGCATTATTGATAACCAATGATGTGGATGAGGGTATTTATATGGCCGACCGCATAATTCCGTTGAAACCAGGGCCTAATGCAACATTGGGGCCGGAGTTTAAGATCGATATAGAACGTCCACGGGATAAGACGGCATTGAATGACAATCCCAATTTCAAGAAAACAAGAAATGCCATCATAGAATATCTGATGGATATCGGGAATGAGCGTAAGTCGGTTTCACAAAAGGAGTATGTGTTGCCGGATATCAGTCCAAAAAGTTTTGTAGCCTAAAATTTAAAAAAAATAAGATGAGTACAGAAAACACCCTCGAGACAGGAACGGTTCAGAATGGTATTTTTTATTCTTCCCAAGTTATGTTGGATCTGGCTAAATTAAAAAAAGTATATCCTACCCCAAAGGGAGACTATGTGGTGTTGGAAGATTTGGACCTTCAAATCATGAAGGAAGAATTTGTTACCATAATAGGTCATTCAGGTTGTGGAAAAACTACGATGCTATCAATGATTGCAGGACTTAATCCTATCTCTGGAGGTAACATAGCAGTATTGGGAAACCCTGTAAAAGGCCCAGGTCCGGATAGAGGGGTTATTTTTCAATCCCCCAGTTTAATGCCTTGGATGACTGCCTTGGAAAATGTTCTTTTAGGCGTAAACCAGGTCTTTAAACATGCCACTAAAACACAACGAAAAGATATTGCCAAATATTATTTGCATAAGGTGGGTCTGGAAGGCGCATTCGATAAGAAAGCCATTGAACTTTCTCAAGGTATGCAGCAACGGGTAGGTATTGCCAGGGCATTTGCGATCAAACCTAAAGTGCTGTTATTGGACGAGCCTTTCGGTATGCTCGATTCTTTGACCCGAGGGGAGTTACAGGATATTTTGATTGAAATTTGGAACAAAGAAAAGATAACCGCCGTTATGATCACACACGATGTGGATGAAGCCATATTCTTGGCAGATAGGGTCGTAATGATGACCAGTGGCCCACGAGCAAAAATCGGTGATATATTGAATATTGATTTTGAGCGGCCACGTACTCGAAAATCCGTTTTGGAACACGACGATTACTATAGCTATAGAAAGCACTTGATCGACTTTTTAGAACATTAACCAACAACCTAACTTTTTAATAAAATAAGATTATGAAAAAACAGTACACTCTTATATTCCTATTATTCCTATCGGTTCAATTTACTATGGCCCAGTTTACTTTAGACGGGGAGTTTAGGCCACGTGCGGAATACAGACATGGTTTTGGAAGTATAATTCCTGATGCGGCCGACGCGGGTTTCGCAATTTCAAGCAGATTACGGTTGAATGCAGGATATGAATTCGAATCCTATAAGTTTTACATGAGCTTACAGGATGTTATGGTTTGGGGAGAAAATAGACAGTTGAAACCAGAAGACAGTAATAACTCTTTTTCAGTATTTGAAGCTTGGGCCGATATAAAATTGGGTGAAGGATTCTCTACCAAACTTGGGCGCCAAACTTTGGTATATGATGATCAGCGTATCTTAGGTTCGGTCGGTTGGGCCCAGCAAGCACGTAATCACG
Source organism: Maribacter luteus (assembly GCF_009674825.1). Lineage (GTDB taxonomy): Bacteria > Bacteroidota > Bacteroidia > Flavobacteriales > Flavobacteriaceae > Maribacter_A > Maribacter_A luteus. The sequence goes on along the minus strand of NZ_WKJH01000002.1, from coordinate 556,392 downwards.
ATGCGGCTCTCTTGCGTTATAACAAAGGAAATTTTATGATGGATGCTGCTTTGGCCTTCAATCAGGATTTCAGTACTACGACCGGTAATCCAGGAGGTTTCCAATCAGTGGGCACGGCCTATAATACCACAGGGTTCTTTTCCTATAAAACCATGCAATACCTTTATTTGAAGCAAAAATGGGATACATTTTCGGCCAGTGCGTTGATCATGAACAATGGGTATCAGAACTTTACTGGTGATGAAGCCCAAGTTGCTGATGGGGTCAGTAACCTTTTAACAGTAGGAACACACTTAAATTATAAAAAAGGTGCTTTCGGAGCAGCTTTCAATGGTTATCTACAGAGTGGTGAACGTCAAAACAGCGTTGATGTGGGCGGAGCATATTTGTTGGGACTGGATCTTAACTATAAAGTTTCTAAAGGAGTTGTTTTGGGATTGGGGGCTGAATTGATAAGTGGTAACGATACGGGTACCACGGATAAGACCGAGGCATTTTTCCCTCTTTTTGGCACCAACCATAAATTCAATGGTTTTATGGATTATTTCTACGTAGGTAACCATGCGAATTCCGTAGGATTGACCGACGTTCATGCTAGTGCCAAATTTACTTTGGGCGAAAAATCCAGTTTGTTGGTCAAAGTGTTGAATTTTAGTGGGGACCAAGAATTACCAAGTGGTGAAAAATCATTGGGAACAGAGCTCGATTTGGTGTATTCCCAAGGTTTCAAGGGTTTTGGATTGGCAATAGGGTATTCTCAGATGTTCGCAAGCGATGGTATGTATGAATTAAAAGGTGTTACCGAGGATGCTGCAGCAGGAAGTCAAAATTGGGCTTGGGTACAATTGACCGTAAAACCTAAATTCTTGAATACGACCAAAAAAGATTAAGATAGGAGAACCTTAATTATTTTGATTCGATAGGCTATCATGACCTTTTTTGGTTGTGGTAGCTTTTTTTTTGAATAACTATCCTATCTGTTACCACACTTATTTAATTGGAAGTAGTTTGATTACCATAATGCGAACATTTCTTATCTTTGTACGTATAACTACTTGCATATTGAATCAAACAACCATAGTTTTAGTAGACGACCATTCTTTGGTCAGGGACGGCATAAAGGCTCTTCTGGAAAGTGAACAAGATCTTAAGGTTATCGGTGAGGGTGCTGATGGTACCGAAGCCATAACATTGGTAGAGCAGAAGAAGCCGGACATACTCGTCGTGGATATACGCATGCCCAAAATGACAGGTATCGAAGCTGTTGAAAGACTTAATAAGTTGAATTCCGATGTAAAATGTATTATACTTTCCATGCATGATTCTGAGGAATATATATTACAGTCTGTGGCTGCCGGGGCAAAGGGCTATTTACTTAAAGACACAGGAAAGGCAGAGTTCATAAAAGCTATCCATACGGTTCGTGATGGTGGTAAATACTATAGTGGTGATATTTCCAATGTTTTGGTGAACAATCTACTGAACCCTACGGCCAAGATTTTGGAAAGTCCCAAGAAAGCAGTTCGCACAAGTAATCCTTTTGATTTGACCAATAAGGAAATCCAAATATTGGAATTGGTGCTTTCCGGGCTTACCAACAAACAGATATCCGAAAAATTGCAGAATAGCAAGCGTACTGTTGAAACCCATCGTTTTAATTTAATGAGAAAGATGGAAGTTAAAAATTTGATGGACTTGTCCAAAAAGGCCAAAGCATACAATTTAGTTTAAACTCATTTTCTTCATCCGTTAAGGAATAGTCTATTCTAAGCCTATATTATTATCAAACCCTTAGAATAAGTCCGTACTTTTATTATAAAAACTACGTATTAATACGTATTTTTTGTATTTTGCTTCGTGAAATTTGATGTTTATCATCAAAATAATTTGCAATGCGAAAAAAGAAGACAGAAAAGACCATTTGTTCCTATTGTGGAGTAGGCTGTGGTATTTTGGTTGATGTTGATGCCAAGGGTACCATATCGGTAACGGGAAATCCCGATTACCCAGCTAATAAGGGTATGTTGTGTTCAAAGGGGAGAAATCTAAATTATGTAGCACAAGATACTACTGATCGCATACTTTATCCTGAAATGCGATGGAGCAGGAACCATCCCATGCAGAGAATTTCTTGGGATACGGCTTTTGAGCGTGCAGCGGCAGTTTTTAAAAGTATTATCCAAAAGCATGGTCCCGATAGTGTTGGTTTTTACGTTTCGGGTCAATGTTTGACCGAGGAGTATTATCTGGCTAATAAAATCACCAAAGGTTTTATAGGAACGAATAATATCGACACCAACTCCCGCCTGTGTATGAGCTCGGCAGTGGTAGGTTATAAAAAAACCGTTGGGGAAGATTCCGTACCCATTTCCTATGAAGACATTGAGCTTGCCGATTGCTTTTTGATCGCTGGGGCAAATCCCGCATGGTGCCACCCTATCTTATATCGTAGATTGGAACAACGAAAAGCGGATAACCCGCAGGTAAAGGTAATCGTGGTCGACCCGCGGAAGACCCAGACAGCCGCCGCTGCGGATCTGCATTTGCAAATTCTTCCAGGAACCGACGTTATTTTGTTCAATGCCATTGCCCGATGGTTGATTGAAAAACGAAAAATCGATAAAAATTTCATAAAAAAGCATACCGTCAATTTCGAGGCATGTAAGCAAAGTGCCTTTACCCTTTCCATACGCCAAGCAGCTGAAAAATGTGGTGTTGCCATATCCGATATCCGGAAAGCTGCTGATTATATTGGAAACGCAGGTAAGTTTATCAGTATGTGGACCATGGGTTTAAATCAAAGCGTTATAGGGGTTGATAAAAATGTAGCCTTAATGAACCTGTCCTTATTGACCGGGCAGATCGGAAAACCAGGTTCTGGCCCTTTTTCATTGACCGGGCAGCCCAATGCCATGGGAGGAAGGGAAGTTGGGGGTATGGCCAGTCTTTTGGCGGCACATAAAGATCTGGGTAATCCCAGTCATAGAAAGGAAGTTGCCGAATTTTGGGGAGGTAAGGATATTAAACAAGAACCGGGCTATACGGCCACTGAAATGTTCGATGCCCTTGAAAAAGGTAAACTAAAAGCAATTTGGATCATTTGTACCAATCCTGTAGTGAGTATGCCCAATGCCCATAAAATAGAAAAGGCATTGAAAAAGGCCAGTTTTGTGGTTGTTCAGGATATTTCACATAACGCGGAGACAACCAAATATGCGGACTTGCTCTTGCCAGCTGCCGGCTGGTTGGAAAAAGAAGGGACCATGACCAATTCGGAAAGAAGGATAAGTCACTTGCCTAAAGTAATAGACGCTCCGGGTGAAGCAATGGCAGATGTAGAAATTCTATGGCGTTTTGCGAAAGCCATGGGTTTTGAAGGTTTCGATTACAATAATGCCGGTGAGGTGTTCGATGAGCATTGTCTACTTACAAAGGGCACGAATATCGATATCTCCGGTTTATCGTATGATAGATTAAAGAACGACGGGAGTTTTCAATGGCCCGTACCCCATGCGACGCACAAGGGTACGCCAAGACTGTTTACAGACTTTCAATTTCATACAAATGATAAAAAAGCACATTTCAATGCTCCGAAAAAGCTTTATAATACTTCCGAAGAAACCGATGCGGACTATCCGTTGGTATTGACTACAGGTAGGGTTAGGGATCAATGGCATACACGTACGAAAACAGGAAAAGTCAAACGTCTCCTTACACATATTCCGGAACCGTATTTGGAAATGAATAAAGTAGATGCCTATTTGCGTAATTTAAAGGAGGGGGATATTGCCGTAATAAAGAGTAGAAGGGGACAAGTACAGGTAAAAGTGAAGGTCAATTATGATATCAGGGAAAATGTGGTTTTCTTACCCATGCATTGGGGAAAAGTATTGAACAATGATTTCGGTAGGGCAAATAACATAACGAACGATATTGTGGATCCCATCTCAAAAGAACCGGATTTTAAGTACTGTGCCGTTCAAGTTTCAAGTTTTGTAAAACCAAAACAAAAGATAGTCGTTGTAGGTGCCGGTGCTGCGGCCTATCGCTTTATTCAATCGTATCGGGAGAAAGATTCGCATGATGAGGTGCGTGTGTTCTCAAAAGAGAAAGACCCGTTCTACAATCGGGTATTATTACCCGAATATGTTAGCGAGGAACTTTCATGGGAAGCTTTGGAAAAACTAAAAAAAGGGGAAGTTGCAAAATTGGGGGTCACCTTGCATTCAGGAGTTGGAATTATCGACATAGACGCTACGGATAAAACGGTTACCGACTCTAATAATGAAAAGCATAATTATGATATTCTGGTCATGGCTACGGGTAGTCGTGCTTTTGTGCCCAATGATGTACAAATGGATAGGCCCGGACGATTTACCATGCGCGAACGTACTGATGCCGATAGGTTGAGGCAATATTTGCAGAATACAGGGCTTCCGGCAGAAAAACAGCACGTTGTAATCGTAGGTGGTGGCTTGTTGGGTCTGGAATTAGCTGCGGCCCTTAAGAAAATAAATATAAATATCAGTATTGTTCAGCGTGCACCGAGATTAATGGAGCGGCAACTGGATAGTGTGGCCAGTAGACTTTTGGCCGAAGATGTTTCGGAAAGGAACATCAATCTATATTTCGACAATGAAGTCAGTACTGTTTTTGAGGAAAAAGGGAATGCGTTCAATCTACTTGTAAATCTTAAAACAGGTAGAACCTTACAATGTAATGCCATTGTATATGCCATAGGAACACGACCGAATATTGAGTTGGCTAAGGTCGCCAAATTAAACACAAGAAGGGGGGTTGTGGTAAATTCCTATTTACAAACCAGTGATCCCAACATTTTCGGACTTGGTGAAATCGCGGAGTTCGAGAATTCACTTTTCGGAATCACATCTGCGGTAGAACAACAGGCAGATATTGCCGCGAATTATATTTTAGGCGATTTCAGTAGTATTTATAAAGGCTCCGTGCTGATGAACATCCTAAAGTTCGAAAACCTTGATCTGTGCAGCATAGGTATGGTGAATGCCCCAAAAGAAGATCCCGGTTACGAGGAAATAATCTTAATGGATGTTAGTAAGCGCTTCTATAAAAAATGTATCGTAAAAGACGATACTTTGAAGGGTGCTATCTTAATGGGGGATAAAAACGAGTTTCCCGAATTTAAAAGATTGATTGAAGAGGAAATTGAACTTTCGGAAAAGAGGAACGAACTTCTTAGAGGGGCGACGAATACCGTTTCTTTAAAAGGGAAATTGGTCTGCTCTTGCAGCCAAGTGGGTGAAGGTAACATTGTCGATGCCATTTTGGGCGGGTGTTCCGATTTTAAGGAAATATGTTCGCAAACCGGAGCAGGGTTGGGCTGTGGAAGTTGTAAACCCGAAATAAAAGCTCTATTGGATAAGGAATTGAGTCTAAAGTAAAAAAAGTGTAAACCTAAAGGGAAGAAACATGAAAGACGATCTGCATCGCGTACTTTTAAAAGGAGGGGTTACATCCCCAGGAGAGTTGAAAGACATTATATCAATGCTTGAAACCGCTGGTTTAAAAGAAGTACATTTTGGGTCACGGCAAGACCTGTTGTTCCCTTTAAAAGAATATAAGGAGGGGGAAAAACTAGAGAATCTATCGAAATTCAATACGGATATTGTTGTTGATAGGGGGTATCAGAATATCGTGAGTTCCTATGTTTCCGCCGATGTATTCGACATGACCTATTGGTTAAAAGGCTCTACATACTTATATATTTTAGAGGGATTTGATTACCTGCCCCAATTAAAGATCAATATTACCGACCCAAAACAACGTTTGGTACCACTTTTTAGCGGCAACCTTAATTTCATTGCTTCCGAAAGTGAGGATTATTGGTATTTGAATGTAAAACTACCGCATTGGCAGAGCTCGGCCTATTATCCCGTTTTGGTCTATAGTTGGGATATGGTCACCATTTCCAAAACCATTGAAACTATTTATGAGGATATTTCTGATGTAGACGAACTATTCTATGTGTTGAGCAAGAAAATAGACACAAACAATAAAACAGTGGACAAACCATTGATCGTACCCTATCTTACCTTCCCTTATTATGAGGGTATGAACCGGATGGGAATTGATCAGTATTGGTTGGGATTATACTGGCGGAATAATAAATACGATCTTTCTTTCCTAAAAGAGTTTTGCGGATTTTGCTTGGACAATAGCATAGGGAAAATTTGTATTACCCCATGGAAATCGTTCATTGTAAAAGGAATCAAACAGGGTAGTCGACCTGAATTGGAACGTTTTTTGGGCCAATGGGGAATAAATATAAGGCATTCACAATTAGAGATGAACTGGCATGTGCCGGTAGATGATTCTGAAGCCTTGGAGCTCAAGAAATTCCTGGTACGTAGCTTCGACCAAAATGATATTAGTACTTACGGACTTACTTTCGGTATAAGTAACGATGTAGGGAAACGTTCACATTTTGCGTCGATTATCATTGAAAAGAATAGTGCTCCGACCCTAGTAAAGGATTTTGAGATCAGGCCGACTTATAATGTACTTCACTTCGAAAATTTTGATCCTAACAGTCAAAAATATCATGCTTATGCCCAAGATGTTGATAAAATTGAACTACCCGGACTACTCATGGAACTGAGTAAAAAGTATTTTGAACAACTAGGAAAGGCCAATGTTCAAAAAGAACCACAGGAAAAGAAAGAAGAGAAAATAATCCGATCCGTATACCAGTGCACCTCATGTTTTACAGTTTATGACGAATTCTATGGAGATGAAAAAGCTGGAATACCCAAGGACACGGCCTTTGTTGATTTACCCGAAGACTACCATTGTTCTGTATGTGAAGCCCCAAAAAAAGAGTTTGATGTTGTTGAACTTCAGATGGAAGGGGTGTAAGTATCATCTAACAGATTTTAACATTTAATATCTCAAAAAGAATAAATAAAGGGAGGCTAATTTGCGTCCCTTTATTTAATACATACGCTAAAAAAGTCGGCTACAGAATTAGGGTTGATTCATAAAACCGTATTATTCATATTTGAGATGGGAAACCAGATCCAACTTTAGGGCTTTTGCCGCTTGGGCCAGAATGATGGCTATGGTCAAAGTCAGCATGATAATAGGGGTAATAAGAAAGGGTGCCAGTGGAATATCGATGCGATAGGCAAAATCTTGCAGCCATCTATTCGATAGGTAAAATGAGATGGGGAGGGCAATGAATAATGCGATTATGGTGATTAGAATAAAGTCCTTGATGAGTCCGAACACCAACTCTTTTTCCGAGGCTCCCAAGGTTTTTTTAATGGCCACTTCCTTATAACGCAGTTGAACGGTGTGCGAGGCAATTGCGAACAACCCAAGCAATGAGATAAAAATCATCAGTATGGAGAGTCCGGTCACCAGTTTTTCCAATCGTTCGTGCTTGGAGAATAGTTCGGCAAAATTCTGGTCAAGAAACTCATATTTAAACGGAAAACGGGGTTCGATACGAGTAGTCCAGAATTTTTCGATTTCGTTCAAGGTGATTTTCACGTCCTGGTTGTTCAATTTTATCATTACAAAGGACGGTTTGCCCCAATCCCCATTATCACCTTTAAGATAGTTCATATATAAGGCAGGGTAGGCGCCTTCGTCAAACCCTTTGGAGATATAGTTATCGACTACGCCAATTATGGTGCCCTTATAGCCCCAATAGGAAACCTCTGTGCCAATAGGGTTTTCAAATCCGAATTTGTCCACCAATTTTTTGTTCACAATGATTTCATTCAAGAGTAAGGTATCCCCATCTGAATCCATTATGAATTTTGATCGATCTGTCTGCATCCAATCTTGAATGAAGTTTTTTCCTTCAGAAAGTTTTATGTCCATGGTGGGAAAATAGTCGGCATCGATAAAATGCATATCGGTCTGATAGCTTATTTCACGGTAATCAACATTTGAGTTTGAGCCATTTCCTGCATAGGTACCTGGGGGCCTTGTGGTAGTGGCCACCCTTTCAATTCCGTTCAGTTTGGTGAGTTCCTGTTTGAATGTTTCCATCTTTTTCCAGGTTTCCCCCCCATTCTGAATGCGTACGAATAGCATTTGGTCTTTTTGGAACCCCAGATCCTTATTGTTCATGTAATCCAATTGTGATTTTATGATGAATGCGGAAATCAGAAAGATCGCGGAAATACAAAATTGGAAGATGATCATGGTCTTTTTGAGGGTGTTTCCGCTTTTTGAACGCCCAAAATTGCCTTTCAACACTTTTACCGGATTGAAGTTTGAAAGGTGCATCCCAGGGAAAATGCCGGCGATAAAGACGAGTAACCCAATAATGCCTAACGCCCAGAACCACTTGTTGTACGGGTCAAGGATTTCCAATTCGGTGTTCATTAGGCTGTTGAACATGGGTAGAAGAATTTCTACCAGCGCCAAAGAGATTATGATGGCGAACAGGCATTGCAGGGTAACTTCAAAGATAAACTGCAATACGATTTTTGTTTTACTGGTGCCTAAGGTTTTTCGAACCGCAACTTCCTTGGCCCTTTGTGTTGAACCGGATATGCTCAGGTTTATAAAGTTGATCGAAGATATTACCAAGATAAGGAATGCCAATAAGGAAAGAATGAAAATGGTATTTGCCCCTTTGCCCTTATGGGCCTTTGAGAATAAGTGGATATCCCCTAAATTTTCTATCGACATTCGTTCTTCCTTCCCTTTTAGGTATTCTTCCCAAGAAATCCCCCAAGATTTATAGGTGTTTTCATCATAGAATTTATCGAATTTGGAAATGAAGGTACTGATATCGATGCCGGGATGTAACTTGAATAGGGCCGTATAGTTGAAGTTGCCCCAATGGTCCATATTGTCGGTTTTCTTTATCAACTTTAAGATTGCAGGCTGGGTTTCACTGGGATAACCTTTGGTCGTATACACCCCGGTTATGAGGTACGTTATAGGTTCGTTTCTGAAGAGGGCTTCTATTGTTTTGCCAACGGGATTGGTGTCCCCAAAAAGTTCAAAGGCGAATGTATCGCTTAAGACAAGTTCATTCTCATTTTTGAAAAGGTTCTCTTTTGTCCCATATTTAAAAGGATAAGGATAAAAATCAAAGAAATTGGGAGTGGTACCCATGGCTCCTTTCATCAGTTTTTTTCCATCGGAATTAAAGAGAATGCTTCCCATCCAATTCATCATCATGGCATCTTCCAATTCAGGGAGTTGTTCTTTGGCCGTTTTTACCATGATGCCTGGTGAGGTGGTCCATACTTCCCCATTGTCGAATAGGCGAATGGGCCTGTAGATATGCTCTAGGTTGGGATTCCATTTTTCATAACTCAATTCTTTGCTCACAAAAAGAATGACCATGATAAAACAGGTGATTCCCAAGGTAAGTCCAAGGGTATTGATGAGCGGGTAGAGCGGTCTTTTTTTTAGGTTCCAAAGGAAGATCTTAAGCCAGGAATTAATCATGAATGTTCGTTTTTTGATTGATTTAGATGATTTCTATTTGACGTTGATTTACTTTTTCGCCAACGATTATGCCATCACGCAGTGTTATGATTTTACTTGAAAAGCCAGCGTCGTAACTTGAGTGTGTCACCATAATGATGGTAGCACCTTGCGTGTTCAGCTCAGTCATTAATTCCAAAACCTCATTGCCGTTCTTACTGTCAAGGTTACCCGTGGGTTCGTCTGCCAAAATGAGTCTGGGTCTGTTCACCAATGCTCGGGCTACCGCGACGCGTTGTTGTTGGCCCCCTGATAGCTGTTGTGGGTAATGTTTGCTTCGGTGTGAAATATTAAGACGTTCCATAGCTTCTTCAACCCTGATTTTACGGTCTGCCTTGCCAATTTTATTGTAAACAAGGGGCAGTTCAATATTTTCATAAACACTTAGTTCGTCGATCAAATTGAAATTCTGGAACACAAAACCAATGTTCTGCTTTCTGAACATGGCACGGTCCCTTTCCTTTAATCCGAACATTTCCTTTTCTAAAAAAGAATAGCTACCCGTGTCAAAGGAATCCAAGAGACCTATAATGTTCAATAAAGTGGATTTTCCACATCCCGAGGGACCCATAATGGCCAGAAATTCACCCTCTTTGACTTCGAGGGAAATATCATTTACGGCTGTGGTCTCTACTTCCTCCGTGCTGTAGGTTTTACTTAAATTTTTAAGGTGTATCATAATTGAATGGTTCTAACTGATTGATGAATGTTTTATACTGTTTTTTGGTTTCTTAGTTTAATGCCAGTACATCTTTGTCCTTAAAGTCGTCATAGGATGAGGTAATTACCCTGTCGCCTTCAACAAGGCCCTCCAGTACTTGGTAAAAGTTGGCATTGGCCTTTCCAATGCTTATTTTCCGCTTCTTCGCAGTATTGTCATTGGTTAACACAAAGACATATTGTCCGCCCGATGATTGGTAAAATGAGCCCTTGGGAAGCAAAAGTGCCTTTTCTTTTTTATTGGATAAATAGATCTTAATGGGCAGTGTCATTCCCTGTTGTATGGTTTCGGGTGCTCTATCCTCGAAAACGAGTTCAATATCAAATTTGCCATTGATGACCTCGGCTACTACTTTTTCAACCTTTAGATGATATTGTTTATCGTTAAATTCCAAGAGGGCCATTTTTCCTGTTTTCAATTGATTGAAGTAATACTCATCGGCCCGAACCAAAAGTTTATATCCATCCTGCATGTCTACTTTTCCAATAAGTTCCCCTTTGTTATAGCTCTTTCCCAGTAAAGGGTTGAATGAAGATAATAGTCCGGTTGCGGGGGCTTTAACAATGAAATTTTCTTTGTTCTCTCGCAATTGTTCCAGGCTTTTTTCCATTTTTTCTATAGAGGCATTGATCAATCGTAACTGGGTTTCCCTATCCTTTTGTTCATTTTGCATGTATTTTTTGGTATTCTCTTGTTGTTTTCCTTGGAATTCGAAAGTCTCCTTTGATTTTAGATAATCATTTTTTGATATTACCCCTTTTCGGTACAATGTGGTGTCCATACGGTATTGTCGTGCAGCATTGTTGAAATTGTACGACATTTGAATAAGGTCCTTGTCCAGGGTCATTTGTTGGTTCTTAATCGATATCCGGGTGTTTCTGAGATTATTGATCTGTTCGATTATCGCTGTTTCCTGGGTGAGATAACTAAGTTCGGTATTGGGGTTGTAAAGTTCCAGTAAAAGTTCCCCTTCTTTGATAAGTGCACCATTTTGCCCGTGTATCTTTTTGACCGTGCCACTCTCAATAGTGTTTATTTGAAGGGTGTTCAGGGGTTGTACCTTTCCGTTGAAGAGGGCCATATCCTCAAAAGAATCATATTCCACGGTTTTTATACTTACCCTATCCCTGTCAATCGTTACTTTGTTGCCGGCCGCTAATGCCGACCATAATAACAGGCATAATAAAATGGCAAGTAGGGTATACAGGAGTATGCGTTTGAGAGGATTTTTTTTATGTTCGATCTTTCTGTCCATTAAGGTAATTTTTTCAACTTATCTTTAGCGTATATCATGCCAAAGGAAGAAGAAGCTGTTAAGTAGTTGTAAATCAGTATATAAAATTTTTTAACAGACAAATAAGTGTCCGTTTTCGGACACTTATTTGTACGATATCGAACATATCATTAAAATTGAATATGGGAAAAAAGAAACATACATTGTTATTGGTCGATGATGACCCGGACATCCTTTATTCCCTAAAGCTATTCTTAGGTCGTTTCTACAGTGAGGTTATTACCCTGTCAGATCCCAAGAAGATTATGTCGACCTTAAGTCAATCGGTGGTAGACTTGGTGTTGATGGACATGAATTTTAGAAGGGGGGAACAATCGGGAAACGAAGGGCTTTATTGGTTAAAACGTATCAATGAAGTTTCCCCGGAAACGGTAGTTGTTCTTATGACGGCCTATTCCAGTGTTGGTCTGGCTGTTGAAGGGATTAAACTAGGGGCATATGATTTTTTGTTGAAACCATGGGACAATGATAAACTTTTGGTGACCATTGATGGGGGTATTGCCCAGAGAAAATCCAAGAAACAAGGGGAAAAGTTCAAAAAGATAACCACCTCGTTAGATATTGATGGCCATAGGGTAATCGGAACATCAAAGACATTTAAGGAAGTGGTAAATATGGCTGAAAAAGTTGCTGACACCAATGCCAATGTACTACTGTTGGGGGAAAATGGAACAGGGAAATACGTTGTTGCCAAGATGTTGCACAACCTATCCTCGAGAAGGGATAAGATTTTCGCACATGTTGATCTTGGGTCATTGAACGGTAATCTTTTCGAGAGTGAATTGTTCGGTTATGCAAAAGGCGCTTTTACCGATGCCAAAGAGGATAGTATAGGACGATTTGAATTGGCTGATGAAGGAACCCTTTTTTTAGATGAAATCGGTAACTTGCCCATACACTTGCAGACCAAACTATTGGCAGTACTTCAAAACAGGAAAGTGGTACGTTTAGGGGAGTCTCGGGAACGAGCGATCGATGTCAGGATAATCTGTGCGACCAATATGGATCTACATGCTATGGTAGAACAGAAAGAATTCCGTCAGGACCTTTTGTATCGCATCAATACCATGGAGATACTTGTGCCGCCCCTTAGGGATCGTGTGGATGATATTCCGTTATTGGCCACTTTTTTCTTGGAAAGGAATAAGAAAAAATATCAAAAGGGGAAGTTACAATTTTCACCCGAGGCCATTGAGGCATTAAAGAATTACAGATGGCCGGGAAACGTTAGGGAACTCGAGCATATGGTTGAGCGGGCGGTGATTCTTTGTGATGAAAATGAGATATCGGAATCCGATCTGCATTTTGGCCCCCAAAGAAAAAAGGAAAATTTAATTGCAAGCCTTAATTTGGAGGAGACCGAAAGAATGTTGGTGGAAATGGCACTTGAAAAGCACCAGGGCAATGTCACCAATGCCGCAAGGGATTTAGGTATAACACGTGCAGCACTTTATCGCCGCATGGATAAATTTAAGCTGTAACCTACCATGCGAAAACTAGGTATTTCATTTATTTTATTGGTTGGGTTATCCCTTGCACTTACCGTTTGTGGAACGATCTTGGTCATGAAAGGATATCCATTCGTGGCCTTATTGGTCTTTGTATTGGCCATTTCGGCAGCCTATTCGTTTTTCGATAAAACCAAGGAAACCTTACTTCGAACGTCACAGACTTTACAGGCAATGGTACAGCAGGATCTCTCAGTAAAGATCCCTAAAAGCAAGCTCACCAAGAACATCGCGAAACCATTACAGGAACTCTTGGTGCAATCGCAGGAGACAAGGGCCCAGTCAGAATCAATGAAGTTGGTATACGAATCGATTATCGGGTCGATGGATACAGGGATATTGATTTTGAAGCAAGATTCGGAACGGATATTTTTTTCGAACAAAGCATTTTTCGAAATACTTGAATTACCACAGTATACCAATTGGTCAATGGCCAAGAAATATTTAAATGCCTTTGAAAAATTTTTGAATGAAGAAAGTTGGCGGAATTTAAGGGATGTTATCACATTGAAAATAAATGATAAAGAGGAAGTTTTTAGTTTGCGAACCTATACTTCCGAAATTTATGGCAACCGTTATCTCGTCGTAAATCTTGATCCCATTCAAAATATCATGGATCGCACGGAAAAGGAAGCTTGGTTTAATCTGATGAAGGTAATGAGTCATGAGATCATCAATACCATAGCCCCAATAACATCCTTGACCAATAACCTTGAATTTTTGATTGGGGAAGAAAGTCAAGGAGTGGGGGAGCACCAAAAGGATATAGAGCAGAGTCTATTGACCATAAAAAAAAGAACTTTACATCTTCTGGATTTCATTGAGAATTACCGACTCTTGGCAGAACTGCCAACACCCAAGCCCACTTGGTTCGTTATAGAGGAACTTTTTAGGCATAGCAAGACGTTCCTCTCCGGATTATTGAAAGAAAAGGGAATCCAAGTCGAGATTGATTTAGTGACAAAATCTTTACGTCTGTATGCAGATAAAAACCAGTTGGAGCAGGTGTTAATCAATTTAATGACGAATAGTGTTTATGCACTGCAAAACAGCGAACATCCCAAAATTTCGTTGAAAGCCTATCGGGCAAATACGTCAACGGTCATCGAAGTAAGCGATAATGGCCATGGTATAAAGGATTCGATCAAAAAGGAGGTTTTCGTTCCTTTTTTCACGACCCGAAATAATGGCTCTGGTATTGGCCTTAGCCTGAGCAGGAATATCATGAACGCACATTATGGGACGATCAACTTCCATTCCAATGGGCAATCAACCACATTTAAATTGACATTCAAGGATCAGGTGGATTAATGTTATCCGAGGTTTATTTAAGTACAGCCGTTACAGCAGTTCTTTTTTGAAAAAGGCAATGGTCCTATCCCATGCCAATTCTGCAGCTTCCCTATCATATCTTGGGGTAGTGTCGTTGTGAAACCCGTGATTGGCCTTTTCATAGATATAGGCTTCGTACCTTTTGCCGTGTGCTTTCAACGCAGCCTCATAGGCGGGCCACCCCGCGTTCACCCGTTTGTCCAATGCACCAAAATGCAATAGGAGGGGAGCGTTTATTTTATCAATATCCTCGGTAGGTTGTCCCCCATAAAAAGGAACGGCAGCCTCTAGATCAGCAACCTCAACGGCCATCATATTCGATATCCATCCTCCAAAACAAAATCCCACGACACCAACATGGCCATTGCAGTCAGGATGGTTTTTCAAATAGAGGAAGGCATTTATAAAGTCGGTCAGCATTTCGTCCCGATCACGTTTACGTTGCAATTCACGTCCGTCGTCATCGTTCCCGGGGTATCCGCCCAAGGGCGTAAGGGCATCAGGTGCCAAGGATATGAATCCGGCCAAGGCCGCACGCCGACCAACATCCTCGATATGCGGATTCAATCCTCGATTTTCATGTACCACGACAATGCCCGGAAGTTTTCCCGTGGCATCCGAAGGTTTTGAAAGTAATCCTTTTATGGATCCCCCTCCATTAGGGGAATCGTAATGGATGTACTCCGATTTTAATCGGGGGTCATCTTGCTTGATCTGTATTTTTTTGACATAATCGGGGGAAATGAAACTTAATAAAGATGGAAGGGTGAGCCCACCAACTGCATAGGTCGATAATTTATCAAGGAACAGTCTTCTACTTACCCTATTATGGGCGTAATCGTCATAGAGGTCGAACACTTCTTGTTTAATATCCTCTTTTTTTAATTTTTTCATATCCCGATGGTTTAAATGCCTGTTTGATTGAAAGATACAAAAACTTGAAGTATTTTTTATAATGCTTCGGTTCTCGTTTTTGGCTTTCGGTATTAAAGCGTAATTTTAATACAAATCAAATTCAGAATGGGAACACGAAGGGATTTTCTCGGAAAAATGTCGCTTACCGCGCTAAGCTTACCGATTTTATATAGTCCAACCAGTCTTTTTGCTGCCTGCGAACAACCTTATGACGGTCCCATGTTAAGGGTCGCGATCATGGGTTTGGGTAGCTATGGGACCAGGGTGGCAAAGGCAATGGTAGATTGTAAGCGGGCAAAATTGGTGGGGGTGATCAGTGGTACGCCTTCAAAAATCCTTAAATGGCAAGCTACATATGACATTCCACAAAAAAACTGCTATAACTATGATGATTTTGACGCCATAAAGGATAATCCCGATATCGACGCGGTTTATATTATAACTCCCAATGCACTTCATTGCGAGCAGGCCATTCGGGTTGCCAAGGCAGGCAAGCATGTAATCTGTGAAAAACCCATGGCGATCAATGCTGAAGAAGCAGAGCGGATGGTCAATGCGTGTAAAGACGCCAAGGTGAAACTATTGGTGGGTTACCGAATGCATTTTGAACCTAAAACAGTTGAGGTTATTCGAATGCGCCAAGCGGGTGAATTTGGGCAACCTAAATTTTTTCAAGGACAATCGGGATTCGTAATGGGTAATCCGAACCAATGGCGATTGGATAAAGAATTATCAGGTGGCGGTGCCATGATGGATATTGGTATCTATTCAATCAATGGCGCGCGATATATGTTGGGTGAGGAGCCTATTTGGATAACCGCCCAAGAAACCAAAACCGATCCGGTAAAGTTCAAGGAAGGTATTGATGAGACCATAACATTTCAAATGGGCTTCCCCAGCGGTGCGGTGGCATCTTGTCTTTCAACCTATGCCATGAACCATTTGGATCGTTTTTATATGACCGGAGAAAAAGGTTGGGTAGAAATGAGACCCTCCACGGGGTATGGTCCTATCAAAGGACGAACACATAAAGGGGAACTACTTCAGCCCCATATTACACATCAAACGTTGCAGATGGATGGTATGGCCCAACTCATTTTTGAAGATGTTCAGCCCTTGGTCCCTGTTGATGGGGAGGAAGGATTAAGGGATATGAAAATTATCGACGCTATTTATAAGGCCGTTAAAACAGGGGGAAAAGTTGATTTATAAAAATTTCTGAAAACTATTTATTTACGCTGATCATTACCGCCTCACAGCTTTTAAGATCGGAATTCAGGATAATGTTCTCAGAGGTCGTTCCGTCGGTAATCTCGACAGAAACGGTATTGGGGGCGTATTTTCCCAAGTTATGGGCATAGAGGAACAGGTCGTTTTTCTTATTGGGGTCTAAAGTGATTTCTATCTGCTTCTTGGAATAGGTCAATAGGTGTTTTGAAATTATAGTATACCCATTAAGATAAATGGAAACAATATCACCATCTTGGCGGCCATGGTCCCAAACACTTATTTTAATTTTCTCGTTTTTAAAGGTCAATTCCTTCACGTACGTAATATTGCGCCCGTCGAACTCCATTCTCTTGGGAGCTTCATCGGTTTTTGGCGCTTCAGGTTTCTTAGGTGTTTCTGGCTTTGACCCAGTATTGTTTTTTGATGCGTTCAAAAGACGATATTGTTCTTTGCGAGCATCCGATTCTTTATTCCGGATAGAAAAATAAGGTGTCGATACTTTTGCGATATGAAACTTGTCATCGGGAAACATCTCAATGCCCACAACTTGATAATTATCCCCAGAGCTAATGTTCTTGGCCAAAATGATTCCGTCGGCCTTACCTGTATTTTTAAAAGTCCCCAGTTCCTGTACTACCATATCATCCTTTGCAAGGAAAAAACGGATGGATTTTGTCGCATCGATATTCTTCGTATTCCATTCCAGTTCTGCCGGCCCGGGTATGGTCCATATGGTATTTCTGTTCGGGGAGGTAATATTGATGGTCGATTTCAGAATATCGAATTCTTGGGTCTCCCCAATGGTCTCTGAAAGGTTTGAAGTGGTAAGTGCCTTATAAGAAGCTATAAAATCATTGTGGGTCGGTGCCAAATCAAATCCATAGGTATGCCCCTGTATGCATTGACACAACAAAAAAGTACTGAATAAAAAAATAATACGCATATAAAAACCTAATCCGATTTGACGGTTAACAAGAATCAAAGTCTATGCCAATCCCTATATTCACGAAGATACAGCATAAATATTTGGTATGCTTCATATTTGTATACGTGTATTATGGGTGTCATGGATTTCTTCGTAGATTTAAGCGTAGTTTTTTCAGATACTTGTTAAAGTGAATAGTGAGATGCAAAAAAAACAATTGATAGAATGTCACCAAAGAATCACCCCTTTCATTCATAGGACCCCGGTACTCACTTCCCATTTATTGAATAAAATCGCTGGGGTCGAGGTTTTCTTCAAGTGTGAGAATTTTCAAAGGATGGGGGCATATAAAATGCGGGGAGCTACGAATGCCATTCTGCAATTGACCAAGGAACAAAAAGGAAAAGGGGTGGTCACCCATTCTTCGGGCAACTTCGCACAGGCCTTGTCATTGGCGGCAAAAAGTCTAGGGGTCAAAGCCTATATTGTAATGCCTTCATCGGCACCTCGGGTTAAGAAAGAAGCCGTTAAGGAATATGGGGGGTATATTATTGAATGTGCACCTACGCTCCAAGCCAGACAGGCAATGGCCAAAAAGATTGAAGATGAAAAAGGGGCCACTTTTATACACCCATCCAACGATTTGGATGTAATCGCAGGGCAAGGTACCGCCTGTATGGAATTATTGCAGGAACATCCCGACTTTGATATAGTGGTCGTTCCTGTTGGGGGTGGCGGACTCATTGCCGGGACAGCACTTGCAGCACATTATTTTGGGGATGATTGTACCGTGATCGGTGCGGAACCTTTTGAGGTCGATGATGCTTACCGCTCCTTGAAAAGCGGTAAAATAGAATCGAATGACACTACGAATACCATCGCAGACGGACTCAAGACCGAGCTCGGGGATAATACCTTTCCGCTGATCCAAAAATATGTGGAAGGTATTGTTCGTGTTGGCGAGGATGAAATAATAGCGGCCATGAAATTGGTTTGGGAGCGTATGAAGATCATTATAGAGCCTTCAAGTGCGGTGGCTTTTGCCGCAGTGCTTCGTGAAAAGGAGCTGTTCAAGAATAAAAAAGTAGGAATCATTATTTCTGGAGGGAATGTAGATCTTAAGAATCTTCCTTTTTAGATTATATCCGGTTGATTTAAATCATATCCATTTCATTTTCTTTAATCAGATTATTTGGAGCCACACCTGTTTTTCATTAGATCTTTACCAGATTTCTTTGTGGTCATATCAAAAATGTTGATAATATTATTATGGAAATAATCCATAAAATAGGAAATATTCCATAATTTAGCTATCCCGTTTTTTAGAGGGATAGTTATGCAAAAGACCATACTTCATTTAGATTTGGATACTTTTTTTGTATCCGTGGAACGACTCTTGAACAGCGAGTTGCAAAATCGGCCCTTATTGGTGGGTGGTACTAGTGATCGCGGAGTGGTAGCGGCCTGTAGTTATGAGACTCGTGGTTTTGGGGTGCATTCGGGAATGCCCATGAAAATGGCAAAGGAATTATGTCCTGAAGCAGTCGTCATTAGGGGCAATGCGGGTACCTATAGTAAACATTCCGATATGGTCACCGATATCATAAAGGAGCAGGTGCCCTTGTTCGAGAAGTCGAGTATTGATGAATTTTATGCAGACCTCTCTGGAATGGACCGTTTTTTTGGCTGTTACCAATATGCTTCCGAACTCCGACAAAGAATAAGTAAAGAAACGGGGTTGCCGATTTCTTTTGGACTTTCGGCAAATAAAGTAGTCTCCAAAGTCGCTACTGGTGAGGCCAAGCCAAACAATCAACTGAAAATAGATTTGGGGTATGAAAAACCTTTTTTAGCTCCCCTGTCGATAAAAAAAATACCCATGGTGGGCGATAAGACCTATCAGACCCTTCGCAATCTCGGATTACGGAAAGTAAAGACGGTTCAAGAAATGCCGATGGATCTGATGCAACGCGTATTGGGAAAGAACGGGGAGGTCATCTGGAAGCGTGCCAATGGGGTAGACCATACACCCGTAATCCCTTTTTGCGAGCGAAAATCCATTTCCAACGAACGTACTTTTGATAAGGATACTATTGATGTGGTAAAACTGAGGGGCATTCTTATCGCGATGACCGAGAATCTGGCCTTTCAATTACGTAGGGGAGAAAAACTGACAGCCTGTATTGCCGTCAAGATCCGTTATTCCGATTTTAATACGTATTCCAAGCAAATGCGCATTCCGTATACGAGTGCCGACCATATTCTCATTCCTAAGATTTTGGAAATGTTCAAAACATTGTACAACAGAAGGTTATTGGTGCGCTTGGTCGGCATACGGTTCAGTCATTTGGTGTCCGGTAATTATCAGATCAACCTTTTTGAAGATACCGAAGAAGCGTTGAACCTTTATGCGGCCATGGATCGTATGCGGGAACGCTATGGGGATAAAAGTGTGGTGAGGGCTTCGGCCATGGGGGCAAAGACCATAGGTAGAATGCATAACCCGTTCAATGGGCAACCACCGATTGTGTTGGCACATCGGAAACAGTAAGGGTGGTATTAAGTATTGAGGGATGTAGGTTCCAATGCTTTATATAGGGTTTGACTTTTCTGGTAATCTCTTTGCTTGGGACGATATCGTTGAGATCGCTTCACTGCGTTCGCGATGACGTCTTCACGGGGAGCCTGTGACGAAGTGATCTCTTAGCTCGGAACACGGATTAAGAATACCAAAATCGAATGTCTAACATCTAAAATCTAACGTCTATCTATCTCAATTGTCACACATATTACAGTCTGCGCTTCGGAACTTTTTCCGAACTCGAACTCCTGCAATTGGCCCAAACCAACCATGTGACCCAATTGGCCCTGACCGATATCAACAATACCTCGGCCGGACTCAATTTCGTACGTAAGGCCAAGCAATTTAATATACGGCCTATTTTGGGCATCGATTTTAGGAATGGGGTAGATTGTTGTTTTGTGGGTATTGCCAAGAATAATGAAGGCTATCAAGAATTGAATGCCTTTTTATCATGGCACCTGCATAAAGAGGAAAAATTACCCGCCATTGCCCCACATTTTGATAATGCCTATATTATTTATCCCTTTGAGAAGGTGTTGCTCAATGACCAGATTACCTTTTCCGAAGATGAATATATCGGTATTTCGATTGCCGATCTACGGCGATTGCCTTTTTCCAAATTGGTGGAGCTCAAGTCAAAATTGGTAGTGTTACAACCTGTAACCTTTAGGAATAAGCGTGATTACAATGCACATCGCCTTTTACGTGCCATTGATAATAACACGTTGCTGAGTAAATTACCTAAGACTGAGGAAGCCCATGAGGATGAAAAGATGTTTCCCGTACAGAATCTGGCGGCGGCCTTTTCGGAATATCCCTTTATTTTGGAGAATACCGAGAAGTTGATGAACTCCTGTAGCATACATTTTGATTTTTCGGAAGGACGCGAACCCCAGAATCAAAAGACGTATCTACAGTCTAAGGAAGAGGATGAAAGATTGCTCGAGGAACTATGTCGAAAAGGGTTGCCGTATCGCTATCCCGAGATGAACGATACGATTTTGAATCGGCTGGAGAAAGAGTTGGGATTGATTAAGAAAATGGGGTTCGTTTCTTATTTCCTTATCAATTGGAATATTGTTTCCCATGCCCAAAAGAAGGGTTTTTTCTATGTAGGCCGGGGTAGTGGGGCCAATAGCATCGTGGCCTATTTATTACGGATCACCGATGTGGATCCCATAGAGTTGGATCTGTATTTTGAACGTTTCATCAATCTTTATCGGGTGAATCCCCCCGACTTCGATATCGATTTTTCATGGCGTGACCGGGAGGAAATGACCCAGTATATTTTTGACACGTTCAAGAATGTGGTGCTTTTGGGAACCTACGTCACCTTTAAGCATCGTGGTGTGGTGCGTGAGTTGGGGAAGGTGTTCGGACTGCCTAAAAACGAAATCGATTTATTGGCCGATGGGCGGTATCAACCTTCACGGTTGGATGAGGTTTCGAATTTGGTCCTGAAGTATGGGGAATTGATCAAGGGCATGCCCAATTATTTGAGCATTCATGCCAGTGGAATCCTGATCAGCGAAAAACCGGCACATTATTTTTCCGCGACCCATTTACCTCCCAAGGGATTTGCTACGGTTATGTTCGATATGGTCATTGCCGAGGATGTCGGACTGTATAAGTACGATATTTTAGGGCAGCGGGGTTTGGCAAAAATAAAAGAGACCATGGAGATCCTGGAAGCAAGTCGCCCCGAGGAAATCGCTAAGTTCGATATTCATGATATCAAAGCTTTTAAGAACGACCCCAATATCAATAACATGATAAAGAGTGCACAATGTATGGGGTGTTTTTACGTAGAATCACCCGCCATGCGTATGTTGCTCAAAAAATTGCAGGTAGACAGTTATTTGGGCCTGGTGGCGGCAAGCTCGATTATACGCCCTGGAGTGGCCAAAAGTGGAATGATGCGGGAGTATATATTACGACATCGCAATCCGGGGCGGGCCGAAGAGAAAGCACATCCGGTAATGTTGGATATTATGCCCGAGACCAATGGCGTTATGGTCTATCAGGAAGATGTGATCAAAGTGGCCAATTGTTTCGCAGGTTTGGATCTGGGTGAGGCCGATGTACTTCGAAGGGGGATGAGCGGTAAATTCCGTTCACGGGAGGAATTTCAAAAAGTAAAGGACAAGTTCATTGGTAATTGTCGGGAAAAGGGTTATGATGATAAGCTTATTTTTGAGATTTGGGGGCAGATTGCCAGTTTTGCGGGTTATGCCTTTGCCAAGGGGCATTCGGCTTCCTATGCTGTGGAAAGTTACCAGAGCCTTTTTTTAAGAACATACTATCCGTTGGAATATATGGTCGCCGTACTCAATAACGGAGGCGGATTTTACCGTGCTGAAAGCTATATTCATGAAGCCCGTATGTTGGGGGCCACTATTCATGCTCCTTGTGTAAATAAAAGTCAACCTGCCAATTGTCTTTACGGCACACAGCTGTATCTGGGACTTATGTATCTAAAGGAGTTGGAAAGTCGGGTTATGGATCGTATCCTTAAGGAACGGACAGCGAACGGACCTTTTACCTCTTTGGCCGATTTCCTGGATCGGGTGGTCATTTCCATAGAACAGGTAAGCATTCTTATCCGTATCGATGCCTTTCGGTTTACCCAGGTCAACCAGCACGAATTGTTGTGGCAAGCTCATTTGTTCCTATCCAAGGGGATGTTGGTAGAGCATCCAAAGTTGTTTCCCCCGCGACATCAAAAATTCAGCATTCCCAAGATGCATACCACCGATCTTGAGATGGCCTTTACTCAATTGGAACTTTTAGGTTTTTGCCTGTGCAGCCCCTTTGAACTCTTGAAAGAACCACTAAAGAACGACCATGGCAGTAAGGATTTGGAACGCTATTTGGGTAACCATATCGATATTTACGGTTATTTGGTCACGGTCAAGAACACTAGCACCCATAACGGGAAACGTATGCATTTTGCCACGTTGTTAGATCAACACGGGGAAGTGTTCGATACGGTATTGTTTCCACCCGTAGCGGCCAAATACCATTTTAGGGGTAGGGGAGTATATCGTTTTTATGGTAAGGTCGTCAGCGAATTTGGGTTTTTGAGTATCGAAGTCATTAAAATGTTGAAACAGGATTATATACAGGATCCAAGATATGCCGATATGAAGACAGCGAATAAGGTATTCTCAAATAAAAAATAGGGTAACCTTATGCTACATGCGTTCTAATGCCATAATCGCCCAAGGGTAATACTTCTTCCCATTCATTCAAAACTATTTCGAACACGGGGTCAATAATAAATTCATCTTCTTTTTTTGCTGAGAAACAAAAAACTTCCAAAGGGTTAATACCGGGTTTTATACATGAAGGGTCTAGAGCCAATTTTCGAATTAAAAACTTACCTAAGGCTTTATGCCTATTTTTAATCAGTATGTTTATGAGTTCAATGGCCCACTCCATATTCGAAAGAATTAATCTGGTACAATCACTATGGTCCTTTGTCAAGGTATAGTTTATTTTACAAGATCTACAACGAACCACTAACAATTCGTCGTGTTGATGGTTCCATAATTGCATTTTAAAGTCATTACACTGTTTGCATACTGGAGTCGTCTGTCCCAGATGTTCAAGTTGCTCCATCAAATCCCCATACCTGACAAGTGATCGCATATTTCGGGTTAACCATAATCTTTTCTCTTTTTTCTGCTTGATGCGGTCATAGGCGAAATACCAGTTTAAAAAAAGAAATAAGGAAAGGGAAAATGAAACCAGCAATATAGGGCCAATATCCAAAATAAAGGATTGGATAGAGACAGAAAGGCTCATCAAACTTGTTTGAGTAAGTGCTAAATACATAGTCGGGGGGACTTTAAAAGTCCATAAGATAGAAAATCGACTTATATAACGTGTATTTTAAATATTACGAAAATGTTAAGTTTCGCGTATTTTAGTTCCTTTTTATTACTGAAATGGCGTATTAGGGTTATGCTCCAAATTAAAGACAGAACGTTATGATAAAAATTGTAATACAGTTTTTGGGGAAATGAATTGAGTCTTTGGTTTAGGTGAAAAAAATGGTTTAAGCATTAGGTCGAGCTAAAGTCATCTGATTGTAAGGATTAGATAACAATATAGACTACGTATATTTGGTCAAGGCCTTTTATGCCATTAAACCAATGTCAGGAATACATTGGGAGTGTCTAACAAGAATTAACAGAACCATATGTGGGACGAACGATATGCCAATGAAGAATACGCCTACGGCACGGAACCCAATACTTTTTTTAAGAATGTAATAGCTCAACAGAGCCTTGGTGGTAGTATTTTATTGCCAGCCGAAGGTGAAGGTCGAAATGCGGTATATGCGGCAAAAACGGGTTTAGAGGTAAGTGCTTTTGATATAAGTATAGAAGGTAAAAACAAGGCCATGAAATTGGCCGAGAAAGAAATGGTAAGAATAAATTATGAAGTTGGGGAGTTTTTTAATCTGTCATTGGTTAATAAAGAATATGATGCGGCAGCCCTTATTTTTGCACATTTTCCACCCCAAATCGCATCAAAATACCATCATAAAATCGCTGATTTAATAAAACCGGGCGGACTAATGATCATTGAAGGGTTCAGTGTTGGGCATTTGGCATTGAGAAAGTTGAATCCGGAAGTTGGTGGTCCGGGCCATATAGATATGTTGTATTCGGAAGAAACGATACAAAGGGATTTTCCGAATTTCGAGATCATACAACTTGAAGAGGCCCATGTTGAACTGAATGAAGGTAATTTTCATAACGGTATGAGTAAGGTGATCCGATTTATTGGGAAGAAAATCGGATAAGGTTCAAAACTCATAAATTTCTAGTTGTCACTAAGGCGATCACGTTCGATCTTATCAATGTCCCGTTTATTGTCCTCCAATCTAAAATTACCAAAGTTGAAGGTGAACCCTAATCGCACATATTGTGTCTCTGGGCGCGTAAGATAGCTGTTGTCTTGATTTAGGTATTTCGATGAGATGCGGCTGTTCACTTTGTTCAAAAGGTCATTGGCCTGTAAACTGAGTACTGCTCTTTTATTCCAAAGTGTTTTGCGTAAACCAAGTGTAAGGTTGGTTCTTTCTTCTTGGGTATAGGACCCTTCTAAAAATCCGGATAAGTAAGTCAACCCAATTTCTCCTTTAAAAGTGCCATCCTTAGAGAGGTTCAGATAATTCGTAAGGTCTATGTAGGCGCCATTCACCTCATTGGTAACGGTTTGGTCATTACTTTCAAGGGCAATAAAGGTTTCATCTTCATGAAAGATGGAAATATAAGTATAGAGGTACCACCAATTCATCACAGACTTGCCATAAGTGAAATCTAATCCGTAAGATGTACTTTCGAGGACATTCTGGGTAATGTCGCGAAGAACGAGGTTTTGATTGTCCTGAAAGAGAAGTGAAGAGATGTATTTGCCATTATCGCGATAGTAAAGGTCAAAATAAAATTCCTCGTTTAAGGTATAGTTCAGATTAAAATTATGGCTGAAAGATGGACTTAAATTCGGGTTGCCCTCACTGAAATTATTCTCATTGATATAATATCGAAACGGATTCAATTCCTCATATCGTGGGCGGGTTAATTTTCGGGAATAATTAAAAGCGAAACTATGGTTGTCGTGTGGTTTATAGTTGAGGTGTACTGTAGGAAACAGTTCAAAATACATTAAATCATTTATTTCGGAAAGGGATGTTGAAAAACCGGTGCTTTTGGTCTGTTCTGCACGTAACCCAGCTTTGAAACTTGTTTTTTCCCAATCTTTGGACAAACTGAAGTAACCTGCATATACCTGCTCTTCGTAACGGTAATCATCTGACAGGTTTGAAATAAGCACCTTTTCGTCATTGGTGGTATTGTAATAAGCGATGCCACTATCCGAGTTGATAAAAGATCCTTTCAATCCAGTTTCAAAATCGAAAATGCCAATGGTAGTCGTTAGGTCCAATTGTGTTGTAAAGATTTCAATGTCCTGGTCTGCATCCGTATAAAAACCGAAGGTTCTCATAAATTCGTTATCCACATTAAAATAGTCAGATTGCGCATTTTGGGTATTGTCACCTTTGTATTTTGTAAAATGACCGTTTAAGACCAAGCTTCCTTCTTCCTTAAAACTGTATTCATACGTTAGGTCCGTTGAAAAATTGTTTTTATTCTCAAGTAAGTCACTTTGGGTTACAAAAGTCGAATCTAATTGCCCTTGTCCATTTCGCATTTCTGTAAATTGCATGTTGTCGAATGTCTTATTAGGGGAAATAGATGCACTAGAAGCAAGAATGATCGTATTCCTATCATTGATTGCATAATCAAGGTTGAGTTGAGCAGTATGGCTTTTTGCCTTTGTGGTTTTATCGTAATCGGTTAGCCATCGAGAAAAAACCCCGGTGTCGTCGATAAAATTTATGGCACTTTCGGTATTTTTAAAATCTTTTCGAGGCCCATGAATATATGAGGCGAACAAGTTTAATTTTTCGGTTTTATAAAAATGCAAGGTTCCTAAAGTGTATTTAGGAAAAATGGATTGGGTATAGGTGCTACTGATGTTGCCTTTGTACCCCATTGAGATATTCTTGTTGGTCACGATATTCAATACAGGTCCGCCTTCGGCATCATATTTTGCGGGAGGATTACTGATTACCTCAATTTGTTTAATGTGACCGGCTGAATAGTTCTCCAAGAGTTCACGGATTTCATCTGAGGACAATTGTACTTTTCGATCATTAATGTAGACGGTTGCCGCTTGTCCGCGGATCATTAAATTCTCCTGCATGGCAATAACCCCGGGAGTACGTTTAAGAACATCCCAAGAACTACCTTGGGACACCACGGAATTTTCTATATTGAAGACCAAACGATCTGTTAGTCGTTCTATTTTCGGTTTCATTGAGGTTACTATGACCTCATCTAGGTTTTCAGTGCTTTGGTCAATGATCAACGCCCCTAGGACAATGTCCTTTGAAACATCTAACCCTATTAAATTGGAAGATCTACCAATATAACTGGCTTTGATTAAATAGGTGCTGGGCGTAACATTTTTAAAAGTGAACATTCCATTATCATCGGCTGATACCCCCCTTACCATTGTACTATCAGAGACTTTTAATAAGAACACCGATGCAAAGGGGATAATTTGGTCTTCTCCATTTTTAATAGTGCCGGAAACCTCGAAATTCTGGGCATTCAATTGAAGGGTAAAGGAGAATAAGGTCACTAAAATGAGGGGAATGTACTTCACTTAACATTTTTATTACACATCAAATCTAACAAAAACGATTCTTTTTCCTTACAAAATCTTCATTTGATTTTCCATTATTCTTCTGATTTTATGGTATTTGCAATGTGGATTTTATAAAAAGAATCAAGAAAATGCAAAGGTGTGTTAAAAATAATTGTTCTCCTGTATTGATCTGAGGTAAATTTAGGTATGTTTTTGGGCTTAATTGTTTTAAAAATAACACGCTGAACAGAATATCATAATTACCTTGAAATAATGAGGTAAATTTTTAGTAGAGAAAATTTCAAACCAGAATAATTCATTCAATTTCTAAAAACTTACCGTTTTAATCTGTTTAAATGAAAATGGACGTTTTTGGCGGTATGTAATATGGAATGGCGGTTTTAGTTGAATAGGATTCTATAAAGAGTTAACGGCGATCTTGTGTATTTCTTTAGGGGCAATAGCGGTTTCACGATAAACCTTCTGGACAATTTCATATAAATCCGGAATTACCGTCTTCGCTATTTGTGAATTGTTGTTCATTAGTACACAAATACCTAGATCGGATTCTGGGTAAAGGGCAATTTCATTTCTATAATTATTTACACTTCCACCGTGGTGCCATATGGTTTTTTCAGCAGTTGAATCCGTTTCGATGAATTTATGAATCCTCCATCCAAAGCCGTAATACGACCCTGTATGGCCGGGCCAACGTTGATAATATTTACTATGTCCCGAAATCTCGATAAAAGGATTAAATGCCTCGCCTATAGCGGTACTTTTCATGACATCAGGATTGTGTCCTAGTAAAAAACGCATCCATAAACCCATATCATGGGCATTGGAACTGATACCCCCAGCTGCTACGGCATTGTAATAATTGTCCCTGATAAGTCCCGCTTTCCAACCATTATGGGATTTAACATGGGGCATGGCAATATTGGACTCATGTGTCAAAGTTTCATATTCCGTAGTAGTGGCACTCATGTGCAAAGGCTTAAAAAATCTATCGTCTAACAGTGCATTTATTTTTTCTCCAGTTGCCTTGCGCATCATTTCACCACAAAGGGCGAACATGGCGTTTTGATAGCTGTACATGGTGCCCGGTTTGCTAATCGGCATTACTTCTTTAAAACGTTTGGCTATATCTTTCAGGGGCAAACCAGCTTCTACAAGATTGGTAAAACTGTGATATGGAGTACCCGAAGTGTGGGATAAAATATTGGCTAGGGTAATATTATTTGTGCTCGTGCCATCACCTAATTGAAATTCAGGAAGGTAATCACTCACTTTATCCGTCCAATTCAATTTACCTTCATTTTTGATATTTGCCGCCAGTATGCCCGCAAAACCTTTGGACAATGATCCTAATCTAAAAACGGTTTCTCCGTTTACCTGACTATTTTCAAAACTCTTCTTTTTGCCAAAACCTTCAGAGATTAGAATAGAATCCCCTTTTACAATACTCACTCCGGCTCCTACGATATCCCCGTTGGCGATGGCTTTATTAAAATAGTCAATTAATGCTGTTTGTATTGTTCTTTGTCTAATGGTGTAGCGTAAAGCATCCTTTTTATTGCTCTTAGAATTCTCAGTTTTGGTTATCGCGGTCTCTATTTTTTTTGGAATTTCAGAAGATTTCGAATGAAATGGGCCCGTAGCAAAAATCGATAATGTAAGGATAACGAGCGCCGATGCGATTAATATTTTATGTTTCTGCATAGAAGAACGTTTCTTTATAGATTAGAGGTAGAACAAAAATAGGATGAATTGCTTAAATAACGGTTGAAATGCACTTTTCTTGTAGTTTTTGGCTCTTTTTATGGTTTTTTAACATTAATTGGGGCTTAGGTGAAAGTTGGTGGTGGTAAAGGGGTTTTCCTATCCGATTTCTTAATAAATTGTCCTCAAGTGAAAAAAAATGTTTTGGTCGAAATCCTTATCAGTTTAATAAGTTTGAAGAATCAAAAAATTTCAGATTTGTATATGTGCTGTAATATATATCCGTGGGTTTAATTTAAAACAACCGACTTTTTACTTGATAATCCGACAACATCAATTTACATCTTATGCCGCTGATTTTAAAGAACAAAAACCTAGAGCTTCAAATAGATTATCCCAACGAAGGATATAATTCGGCACGTTTTGACTGGTCGGGGAAAATTACCAAAGTAAAGTTTAAAAGCCGTTCGATTACTGGGTTAGAAAGGACCGATTATAAAAACGATGGATTTTTGGGTAAAGGATTTTATAATGAATTCGGTATCGATTCTGCCTTGGGTTTCACCGATACCGAAATAGGAGGGTGGTTTCATAAAATAGGCATAGGCTTACTTAAGAAAAAGAGTGGTCAATATCTCTTTCATGAAAAATACGAGATCAAACCGGCCGAATTTAAGATAACGAAAAGTCCTAATGTCTTAACGTTCAATTGTATATCGGAATTGGTTAATGGGTATGCCTATACCTTGAAAAAAGTGGTTACACTTAATGAAAGTGGTTTTACAATTGATTATACCCTGACTAATAAGGGGAGTAAAGATATTTATACCGATGAGTATGTACATAATTTTATGGCGCTGGACAAAGCATTGATGGGTAAGGGTTATGTTTTGAATTTCCCTTTTGCCTTGCAACCCGAAAAGTTTGGGGAAACTTTGAACCCGGAACAAAAGGTTGTTATAGGAACAAAAGGTTTTGGCTTTAACGGTACACCCAACGAGCAGTTCTTTTTTAGTAACCTTTCAGGTGGGGAAGAAGTGAATGCCACTTGGGAATTGCATCATCAAGAAAGCAGGATCGGTATTTGTGAAACGGGTAATTTTAAAACCGATAAAATAAATCTTTGGGGCTGGAGGCATGTGATCAGTCCAGAATTGTTTTTTTCAATTTCCATACGTTCAGGGGAATCGGCAAAATGGTCCAGAACCTATAAGGTGTACGATTTAGATTGAATTGGATGTAAAAATGGTTTAATAATTGAAATCCGGCCTTGTAATTAGTGATATCTTTAAGGGTCTTAAATAACCCGTACCAATGAAGAGGATATTATTGTCATTACTGGTGATTGCCCAATTTTCGGGAGTTGCCCAGAATACGGAAAACGATTCCATAAAAACCACTGTACAAGATATACACAGAACCAATCCCTTTGCGGCACATCCCAATCCCAATGACCCAATAACCTATAAGAATCCTGTACTACCCGGATTTTACTCTGATCCAAGTATATGTAGGGTAGGAGAGGATTATTATTTGATCACAAGTACTTTTGAATATTTTCCAGGCGTACCTGTTTTCCATAGTAAGGACTTGGTGAATTGGGAACAGATAGGTCACTGCATTCATCGAAAAGAGCAATTGCCCAATGGAATTAATATTTTTGCCGCCACGATCCGTTACCATAAGGGTATTTTTTATATGATTACGACTAATGTGGTGAATGGAGGTAATTTTTATGTTACATCTACAAATCCGGCGGGACCGTGGTCAGATCCAATTTGGGTTGATATTCCGGGAATAGATCCCGATTTGTTTTTTGATGGGGACGGAAAGTCTTACGTCATTTCATCTCCGTTTATTCTATATGAAATAGATTTGTCTACAGGCAAACTATTGACAGAAGGTCGAAAAGTCTGGAACGGAACCGGTGGTAGGTATTCCGAAGGTCCACATATTTACAAAAAAGATGGTTTCTATTATTTAATGGGAGCCGAAGGGGGCACAGAAGAAGCGCATTCGGAAACCATTGCGCGCAGTCATGATATCTGGGGCCCATATACCGATAACCCTGCTAACCCAATTTTGGCACATGCCAATGCAGCGGGTCAAGGAAATCCTATTCAGGGTGTTGGGCATGCCGATATGATTGAAGCACATGACGGATCACGATGGGTGGTCTTTCATGGGTATCGCGATATATCGGGAATGGCAGGTGGGGTACATCATATATTGGGACGGGAGACATGTTTGGCACCTGTAACATGGCCTAAGAATGGGTGGCCTGTTATAAATGGAAATGGTACCGTAAACGTGAACATGACCGTACCTACCTTGCCATTGAAGCCTTTTCCCGAGAAACCCAAAAGGACTGATTTTAATAATGACAAACTTGGGCTCGAATTCAATTACTTACATATGCCCCAAGAAGCTAATTATACGTTGGATTCCCGTAAGGGCGTCTTACGGTTAAAGGGATCCGATCTGGTGATTGGGGATGAAGGTTCCCCGACTTTTGTTGGCCGTAGGTTGCAGCATCTGGATTTCACAGCAAGCACTAAGGTCGATTTTGACCCCAAAAATGAAAATGAAGAAGCAGGTGTGATTCTTCTGAACAACGATTCGCACTTTGATCTTTTGATCCATAGGAAAAACGGGAAACGAATACTTCAGGTAAATCTTCAATTTGGTTCTACGAACTACTCATCCAAAACGTTTGAACTGAAACCTGGTCCGGTTACATTAAGGGTCAAAGGGGAGCGAACATCATTTAAATTTTCTTATTCCCAGGGCAATGGGGAATTCACAGATATCGAATCGGTTGATGCTAAGTTTCTGAGTTCGGAAACTGTTGGCTGGTTCACAGGGGTGTATGTAGGCATGTATGCAACGGGTAACGGTAAAAAAAGTAAAGAAATAGCTTTTTTTGATTGGTTTGAATATGAGGGGAAATAATCTCTTGTTCGTAATAAATCAAAAGTAAGTAGGATTGATATGGTCGGCTGAGCGAGCGATTCTTGCGATTTTATGGTTTAACGGTGTTAGTGTATTCAAATATTTTTGAGGTATTCTAAAAATCATCACCTTTTTGTTGAATAATCCGTAAATTACCACTCAAATAAAGAG
This sequence comes from Maribacter luteus, assembly GCF_009674825.1. Lineage (GTDB taxonomy): Bacteria > Bacteroidota > Bacteroidia > Flavobacteriales > Flavobacteriaceae > Maribacter_A > Maribacter_A luteus. The sequence goes on along the minus strand of NZ_WKJH01000002.1, from coordinate 524,316 downwards.
TGTTTATTACAGATGAAACAAGTTATTCCTTATAAACCCAAGAATAAAGTACGTATCGTTACGGCAGCTTCCCTCTTCGATGGGCACGATGCATCTATAAATATTATGCGACGCATTATCCAAGCTACCGGGGTCGAAGTCATTCACCTAGGTCACGATCGTAGTGTGGAAGAAGTGGTGCAAACTGCCATTCAGGAAGATGTGAACGCCATTGCCATGACCTCCTATCAAGGCGGGCATAATGAGTATTTTAGATATATGTATGATTTGCTCAAGGAAAAAAAAGCAGATCATATCAAGATTTTTTGTGGAGGAGGAGGTGTAATCCTTCCAGAAGAGATAAAGGCTTTGATGGATTATGGTATCACGAAAATTTATTCGCCTGATGATGGGCGCACCATGGGCCTTCAAGGTATGATCAATGATTTGGTGCAAAAGTCAGATTTTCCCAATCCTCCATTGGTACTTCCTGAAGGAAAGGGAATAGAACAGCTTCTTCAAGGGAAACATGTGAAAACCATTGCACGTGGCATCAGTTTGGCTGAGAACAGGCCTGAAGAGTTCAAAAATATTTTTGCCCATTTAAGTGCATCTGATGCTGGTATTTTTCCCGTACTTGGGATTACCGGGACTGGGGGTGCCGGCAAATCTTCCTTAGTGGATGAGTTGGTACGTCGATTCTTAATTGATTTCCCTAATAAAACGATTGGTATAATTTCGGTCGACCCCTCAAAACGTAAGACAGGCGGGGCATTGCTCGGTGATCGTATTCGAATGAACGCCATCAACGATCCTCGGGTTTATATGCGTAGTTTGGCCACCCGTCAAAGTAATTTGGCCCTTTCAAAACATGTACATGAAGCTGTTGGTATATTAAAGGCCGCCCAATTTGATTTGATCATCCTGGAGACTTCGGGAATTGGGCAATCCGATACCGAGATCATAGAACATAGCGATGTTTCGTTATATGTAATGACACCCGAATTTGGGGCCGCCACCCAACTTGAAAAGATAGATATGCTAGATTTTGCGGATCTGGTGGTCATCAACAAATTCGACAAACGAGGTGCCCTGGATGCTCTTCGTGATGTTAAGAAACAGTATATGAGGAACCATGGTTTGTGGGAGACAAGCCTAGACGACCTTCCGGTTTTCGGTACCATAGCCTCACAATTCAATGACCCGGGGATGAATACCCTTTATAAGGCGGTCATGAACCAACTGGTAGAAAAAACCAATGTAGATTTGAATTCTACCTTTACCGCTTCAGAGGAACAATCGGAAAAGGTTTTTGTCATTCCTCCGGCCAGGACACGTTATCTCTCTGAAATTGCCGAAAGTAACCGGGCATACGATAAAAAGGTCAATGAACAAGTGCAATTGGCCCAGAGGCTTTATGGTGTTTTTAAAACGATTGAAACCATTTCGGATATTGCTCCAAATAGGGTTGAGACCTCTTACCTGATAATGGTTGGATTGAACGAGGAGGAAATTCTGAAACATGTCCGGAATGATGAAGAAAAAGGACACCTATTAAAATTATTGTTCAAGGAATTCAGTCGTATAAAAATGGATTTTGACCCCTATTATTGGGAAATGTTGGTGCAATGGGACCAAAAGGTCAAGAGATACAAAGATCCGGTTTATAGTTTCAAGGTAAGAGGGAAAGAAATAAAGATCCAGACACATACCAATTCCCTTTCGCATAGCAGTATTCCTAAAGTGGCATTACCAAAGTACCAGGCTTGGGGCGATCTTTTACGATGGATGTTGCAAGAGAATGTGCCTGGGGAATTCCCGTTTACTTCAGGTTTGTATCCGTTTAAACGAACAGGTGAAGATCCAACGCGCATGTTTGCTGGTGAGGGTGGTCCCGAACGAACCAATAGACGGTTTCATTATCTGAGTATGGGTATGCCAGCTAAAAGACTTTCCACTGCCTTTGATAGTGTAACCCTATATGGCAGCGATCCAGACCATCGTCCTGATATTTATGGTAAAATAGGTAATGCCGGTGTTTCAATCTGTTGTTTGGATGATGCCAAGAAACTTTATTCCGGCTTTGATCTGGCAAATTCGATGACCTCGGTTAGTATGACGATCAATGGTCCTGCTCCTATGCTCCTCGGCTTTTTCATGAATGCGGCCATTGACCAACAATGTGAGTTGTACATCAAAGAAAATGAACTCGAAAAAGAAGTGGGGACCAAGATTGCATCCATTTATAAGAAGAAAGGTATAGATCGGCCAAAGTACAACGGAGATCTTCCTAACGGCCATAATGGGCTAGGCCTGTTTTTACTTGGTGTCACTGGTGATCAGGTACTACCAAAGGAAACCTATGAAAAGATTAAGTCGAAGACCCTTTCCCAAGTGCGGGGAACGGTACAAGCAGACATTTTAAAGGAAGACCAAGCGCAGAATACCTGCATTTTTTCTACGGAATTCGCCCTACGTCTAATGGGTGATGTGCAAGAATATTTTATTCGCGAAAAGGTGCGTAACTTCTATTCGGTCTCAATTTCGGGCTATCATATTGCTGAGGCCGGTGCCAATCCCATATCCCAATTGGCATTTACATTGGCTAACGGATTTACGTATGTGGAGTACTATTTGGCAAGGGGGATGGACATAAACCAATTCGGCCCTAACCTTTCCTTTTTCTTCAGTAACGGTATTGATCCCGAATATGCGGTGATCGGTCGTGTGGCCCGAAAAATTTGGTCAAAAGCAATGAAAGAAAAATATGGGGCGAACGAAAGGGCTCAGATGCTTAAATACCATATTCAAACATCGGGAAGAAGTTTGCATGCGCAAGAGATAGATTTTAATGATATTCGCACAACGCTGCAAGCATTGTATGCCATATATGACAATTGCAACTCCTTACATACCAACGCCTATGACGAAGCCATCACTACCCCGACCGAGGAATCCGTTCGTAGGGCGATGGCCATTCAATTGATCATAAATAAAGAATTGGGTCTTGCCAAGAACGAAAACCCTATTCAAGGGGCTTTTATCATTGAGGAGTTGACCGATTTGGTAGAGGATGCCGTACTTCAGGAATTTGACCGCATCACGGAACGTGGAGGTGTATTGGGGGCTATGGAGACGATGTACCAACGGAGTAAGATTCAGGAAGAAAGTTTGCATTATGAAACACTGAAACACACAGGGGAATACCCTATTATCGGTGTAAATACCTTTTTGAGCTCCAAGGGCTCACCGACCATTATGCCTGCTGAGGTCATTCGGGCTACCGAGGAAGAAAAGCAATTACAGATCAAAACCAAGGAAAACCTGAACAAGGCCAATGCTGACCAAGTTGAAGCTCAGGTCAAATCTTTGCAACAGGCGGCCATAAACAATGACAACCTATTTGAAAGGTTGATGGAAGTGACCAAGTACTGTACCTTAGGCCAGATTACTTCCGCCTTGTTCAAGGTCGGGGGGCAATATCGCAGGAATATGTAAGGGTTTTTAGTATCCAAAATCATTATCTTTGGAATACTACAAATAAAGGATATGAAAATACGAATCAAAGAAAATTCTGTGCGGTTTCGATTAACACCCACTGAGGTGAAAAGGTTTTGTACTGAAGGCTCCATTGAGGAATCTACCCGATTTAGTTCAACCACCTTTAATTATGGGGTAAAGCAGAAAAATATTGAGAATTTACAGGTAGATTTCAACGGTAATACCATTACACTTTACGTGCCCGAAAGTTTTGCTAAAGAATGGTATGAAAATGACGTGGTGGGTATTGACCATCGTGAATCACTTGATGATGGGGGTACATTCTTTCTTTTATTGGAGAAAGACTTCGCTTGTTTGGATAACACCCATGAAGACCAGACGGATAAATATCCGAATCCCAAGGCAGGGCAATGCTGATGTGACTTTCCTTAATTTATCGTTAGATGCGAATTAGGAAAAAGTACATTTTTAGTGAAAGGCCCGATTTGATAATAGTGTTAGATTCAGGCATATGTATTGATATTGACTTTAAACAATCAGCATGGTATTAAACCGATTTCGCCCTCTCTTTTTTCTGTTCTTATGTATTCCCGCCATCGTTCTAGGCCAAGTTCGTAGTGTTTTGACCCTTAAAAAAAATTGGAAATTCCACAATGGCCAGGATAGTATGGCTTATAAGATGGCTTTCGACGATTCTAAATGGCAATCGGTGACCATTCCCCATGATTGGGCTATTTATGGTCCTTTTGATAAGGAAATAGATAAGCAGGTGGTTGCAATTGAACAGAATAATGAGACTGTGGCCACTGAGAAAACCGGGAGAACCGGAGCTTTGCCTTATGTTGGCCAAGGTTGGTATCGAAACAAGTTCAGGATTCCCCAGTATAAAAAAGGGCAAAAGGTAATCTTGCTTTTTGAAGGGGCCATGAGTGAACCTAAAGTTTACGTAAACGGCAACAAGGTAGGTGAGTGGGGCTATGGATACAGTTATTTCCATTTTGATATTACAGAGAAGGTTTTGGCCGATAAGTTAAATACGATTGCGGTACAACTTACGAATGTTGAATCTTCATCGCGCTGGTATCCAGGAGCTGGACTATACAGGAATGTTCGCGTAATCGTCAAGAATAATGAGAGTATCGATCTATGGGGTACGTATATAACCACACCGTTTATTTCCCCCGAAATGGCAAAAGTGAACATTAAGACAAAAGCATCCGGCGATGGTGTTCATTTGGTAACCCGGATAATCGATGCGGCAGGTGATACCCTTTCCACCGATATAACCCACTTAAAATTCGGTAATGAATTCGATCAGAACATTGCAGTGCCTGATCCAAAATTATGGAGTCCCGAGTCACCTTATCTCTATACGGCAGTTTCTCAATTGTTTGTTGGTGACGAATTGAAAGATGAAGTAACCACTCGTTTTGGAATACGTGATATTAAATATAATTCAAAAACCGGTTTTAGCTTAAACGGTAAAACCAGGAAGTTCAAAGGAGTTTGTCTGCACCACGATCTAGGGCCTCTTGGTGCCGCTGTTAACCGTTCAGCGTTAAAAAGACAATTGCGGATATTAAAAGATATGGGTTGTGATGCCATTCGAAGTTCACATAATATGCCGTCGTTGGAACAACTGGAGTTGTGTGATGAGATGGGTTTTATGTTCTTGGCTGAAAGCTTTGATGAATGGGCAAAACCTAAGGTTGAAAACGGATATAATCGTTTTTTCGAAGAATATGCTGAGAAAGATATTGTCAATTTGGTTCGGGCAACCCGTAATCACCCAAGTATCGTAATGTGGAGTACCGGGAATGAAGTACCCGACCAATATGGCCTAATTGGGGTAAAAAGGGCAAAATGGATACAGGACATTTTTCATCGTGAGGATCCAACGCGACCGGTTACGGTGGGTATGGATCAAGTACAGAATTCGATGGAATCCGGCTTTGGTGCCATTCTCGATATCCCAGGACTTAATTATCGTTTGCCGTTATACGAGGAAGCCTATGAAAAATTTCCCCAAGGGTTCATTTTGGGGTCAGAGACAGCTTCAACGGTAAGTTCACGTGGAATTTACAAATTTCCCGTGGTCGAGGCTAAAATGAAACAATACAAGGACTATCAAAGTTCTTCCTATGATTTGGAAACCTGTAGTTGGTCGAATATACCGGATGACGATTTTGTTTGGCAAGATGATAAGTCTTGGGTCATTGGTGAGTTCGTATGGACAGGTTTTGATTATTTGGGAGAGCCTACACCATATGACGAAAAGTGGCCATCGCGCAGTTCATATTTTGGCATCAATGATTTGGCAGGGCTACCAAAAGACCGTTATTATTTGTATCGTAGTCGATGGAATACCGAGGAGGAAACATTACATATACTGCCCCATTGGAACTGGGAAGGGCGTGAAGGGGAAAACACACCGGTTTTCGTTTATACTAGTTATGACAGCGCAGAGTTGTTCATAAATGGGAAAAGTATGGGTGTTCGGAAAAAGCATTCTGGAACAGCGAAGAATAGATATCGCCTTATGTGGATGGATGTTCAATACGAACCCGGCTCTTTAAAAGTCGTTGCTTTTGACGGCCAGGGTAAAGTAGCGGCGGAGAAAGAGATGGTCACTGCAGGTAAGCCTTATAGAATAATACTTGACCCCGACAGGACCGAATTGAATGCCGATGGCGAAGATTTGGCATTCGTTACCGTTTCTGTAGTAGATAAACATGGGATTTTATGCCCGACTGCTACAAACCAATTAAAGTTTAAGGTCAAGGGCGAAGGTAAGTATAGGGCTGCGTGCAACGGTGATCCTACATCCTTAGAGATGTTCCATCATCCGACCATGAAATTGTTTAGTGGAAAACTGGTCGTTTTGGTAACAACTACCGAAAAGGCCGGTTCAATTGAATTATCCGTAACAGGTAAAGGATTGAAAAGTGCTAAAATCGGTTTGTCTTCTAAAAAGCCTTTGTAATCCAAGGCCCTAACATATAGAAAGGTGTTAAACTAAAAAGAGTCCGATCAATAAAGACCGGACTCTTTTACGAGAACACTATATGAAAATGAAAAATTTTATTTCGTTTTTATTACATGGTAAATGTACCCTAAGCAACACATCATTGAAAACAAATGATGTGTACCTAGTGAAAGTTGTGGTGTATACCTGCTATTTTGTGTTTTAAGTGTAAAATTAGGTTCTAATGTGGTGTTAAAATATACCAAAACGAACCGTTTACTTATAAAACTGATAGATTCGATTGTGTTAGAACGCGGATAGTCCTGTGATATCGGCCCCTGTAATCAAAAGGTGAATGTCATGGGTGCCTTCGTATGTGATAACACTCTCAAGGTTCATCATATGCCGCATAATACTGTAGTCACCCGTTATCCCCATCGCCCCCAATACTTGTCTTGCTTCCCTGGCTATATGTAAGGCCATGTCCACATTGTTACGTTTGGCCATGGAAATTTGCGCTGAAGTTGCGCAGTCTTCATTTTTCAATTGTCCCAAGCGAAAAGTCAATAATTGAGCTTTTGTGATCTCAGTGATCATTTCGGCCAATTTTTTCTGTTGTAATTGTTTGGCGGCTATAGGTTTACCAAATTGAATACGTTCCTTGGCGTAACGCAAGGCGGTATCGTAACAATCCATCGCAGCTCCGATTGCACCCCATGCAATGCCATAACGGGCAGAATCCAAACATCCTAAAGGTGCACCAAGACCATTTTTGCCCGGTAAAAGATTTTCTTTGGGCACTTTTACATTGTCAAAAATGAGTTCTCCGGTTGCCGATGCCCTCAAAGACCACTTGCCATGGGTTTCAGGGGTGGAAAAACCTTCCATACCACGCTCAACGATCAAACCGTGTATACGGCCTTCTTCATTTTTGGCCCATACTACGGCAATGTCGGCGAAAGGGGAGTTAGATATCCATAATTTCGCCCCATTTAAAAGGAAATGATCGCCCATATCCTTGAATTTGGTTTCCATTCCCCCTGGATTGGATCCATGGTTGGGTTCAGTAAGTCCAAAACAGCCCATAAATTCGCCAGAGGCCAATTTTGGTAAGTACTTTTTACGTTGTTCTTCCGTCCCATATTTGAAAATAGGATACATCACCAATGAAGATTGTACAGAGGCCGTAGAGCGCACGCCACTATCCCCACGTTCTATTTCCTGCATAATGAGTCCGTAACTGATCTGATCCAAACCAGCCCCACCATATTCCTCAGGAATATAAGGGCCAAAAGCCCCGATTTCTGCCAAACCACCTAAGATTTGCTTGGGAAACTCTGCTTTTTGGGCATATTCTTCAATAATCGGGGTAATATCACGCTTTACCCATTGGCGGGCTGCGTCGCGAACCAACAGATGTTCTTCAGAGAAAAGTTCATCTAAATTATAGTAATCGGGAGCTTCAAATAGGTCAGGTTTCATAGCGCTTGTTTTTCTCAAATATAGATAAAGAAATATAACATATCAAAAGCATATTGTTACATATTTAAATAAAAATCTTTTGTCAGGGCAATATAATCATCAGTATACTGGTGTCTTTCCTTCTCAATTACCAGTTCATTGATTTCAATTTTTTGTTCAGAAAATGAAAACTGTAAAAGGCTCCTTTTTACATCGGTTGTTGAATTTCCTTTAACACGGGTGATTCGTGAAGGGTAAAGTCCGTTTTGCCTGGTCAAGTTTAAAAATTGGCTTTCTTCTTTAAAAGGGATAATCGTAGAAAATGAACCGTCTTTTGTTAATAATTTGGTAACACCCTCTACTAATTCATTAAAGGGTAGGGATGTATTCTGTCTTGCTGAATCCCTAGCATAATCCCCGCTGGTAACTTCTTCTTTATAGAAAGGAGGATTCGATACAATCAGGTTGTATAGTTCAGATTCATCAGGTTTTTCTTCTGTGTATTCATCAACAAATTCATCAAAACCGGCATGAAAACAAAACAACCGGTCTCCCCAAGGCGAATTTTCGAAATTCTCCGTGCATTGTTCAAAAGCGTCTCCATCTAATTCTATGGCTTCAATGTTCTCCGCGAAACTACGTTGTGCCAGCATCAATGCTATTATCCCTGTGCCAGCGCCAATATCCAAAATGTTATAAGTGTTGTTATTTATTGCTGTCCAAGCCCCTAATAGTACACCGTCAGTGCCTATTTTCATGGCACAACGATCTTGTTTTATTGTGAATTGTTTGAATTTAAAAGGCTTCATGATTTCATTGTGTTAGGTGATTCTATAAGACCTGTTTAGAGGTTTGGGTTTACCGTGATTTTAGTCAAGCCTTCCAGGTTGCCGTGTCTCGCTACCTTCCAATTCCAATAATGAGTCTCCCAATCTTGACCGCATATCATTGGCAAGTAATTTTATTTCGGTTACGATGTTAGGGTGCTGATCGGCAATATTTTGGGTCTCACTCTCATCGTTCTCCACATTGTACAACTCAATTTCTTCCAAGTCGACCATTCGGTATTCGCCGGGTTGACCATCTTTTCCGGGGTCCTGTCCTTCCATGGTTCTATAGCGATGGGGAAAGTACATTTTCCATTTGCCATAACGTACCCCGAAAAGTTCATTGACCCGATAATAAAAGAAATAGGCTTTTTGAGGACTTTTAGTTGTTTGTCCTGAAATAACCTGCCAGACATCCTTGCCATCAATGGTCAATTCTGGAAGTTTGGATTGTGTAAGTGAGGCTAGGGTAGGTAACATGTCGATGGCCATCACGGGAACGTCAACAACCTTTCCTGCCGGCAGTTTATCCGGATATTTAATTATGAAAGGTTCGCGCTGACCGCCTTCCCAGGCAGTTCCTTTGCCTTCACGGTGCGGCAATGCACTGCCCGCATGATTACCATAAGATAGCCAAGGACCATTGTCAGAGGTGAAAATTACGATAGTGTTATCTTCCAGTCCATTCTTTTTTAAAGCATCCATTATTTGCCCCACTGACCAATCAATTTCCATAATCACATCACCATATAAACCCCTTTTTGATTTCCCTTTGAATTTGTCCGATACGAACAAAGGTACATGGGGTTGCGGATGGGGTACATATAAAAAGAATGGATTTTCTTTGTTTCTGTTAATGAAATCAACGCTGCGCTCAGTAATTTGGGTAGTTAATTGTGACTGCTCGGTCAAGGTATCAATGACCGTTTCATTTTCATAAAGGGGAAGGTCCGGAAAATTGAAAATAGGACCTTGTTGGGGATGGTAAGGCCACATATCGTTGGAATACGGAATACCGAAATATTCATCAAAACCATGGCGATTTGGCATAAATTCTGGATAATGGCCTAAATGCCACTTTCCGAAAATTGCAGTTTTATACCCTTTGGTCTTTAGCATTTCCGCAATGGTGGTTTCTTCACTATTTATGCCATGGGTATTGTCTGGTCCCAAAGCATTGTGTATTCCTATTCGGTTGGGATAGCACCCTGTCAATAAACCGGCCCGTGATGCCGAGCATACGGCTTGGGCGGCATAGTAATTCGTTAATTTTACACCTTCTGAGGCCATTTGGTCCAAATGGGGTGTTTCTATATTCGGAGACCCGAATACGCCCACATCTTGGTAGCCTTGGTCGTCTGTGAGAATCAAAACAATATTTGGTGGAGTGTTGGGCCCGGATTTTTTTGTTGCCTTATTTTGGCACGAGCAAAAGCATAAAAACAGTAGAGGGAGTAGTATTCTGTACATAAGGGTTTTGGTTCGATTATACCCTAAAGATAACACTAATAAAAGCCAAACCTGATTTTTGAATTTAGTTTTAGGGTTGAATATTGACTTACCCTAAATAGAGGTCTACCAAACCTTCCGGAGTACTTACATGAATGGTCTTGTTTTCCCGATCTACTTGGGTAATGATTTCGTCATTGATGGGGATCAACAATTCCTTTCCCTCCTTATCTACTTCAAAAAGGGCCTGGGAAGTGTTGTCATTAACGCTTTTGATAATTCCGATATCTCCATGCACACTATCTATAAGTGTAAAACCGATTACTTCATGAAAATAGAATTTATCCCCGCTAAGTTTGGGAAGAAAAGAAAGGGGAAGGTAAAGTTCGGAACCCATGATACGGTCCGCATCACTTTCGGTTTTTACCTCTTCAAAATCTATACGCAGAAGACTGCTCTTGTGCAGGCGGCATTTGTCAATAAAAAATGGAACCAGATTGTTTCCTAATGAAACAAAAACTGATTCCATGTTTTCGTAAATCTCAGGCTCATCGGTATCGAGTTTAACGAGTACCTCACCTTTGAAACTATATTTTGAAACGATCTTACCTAAGTAGAAACAAGAAGACTTGTCCATCGTTTCGGGTTATTTTACTTTTCTTCTTTAGGAGCTTCTCCTTTTGCTTCTTCTACAGCAGCATCAAGGGCGGAAACTTCTTCAACTGGTGCTTCGTCAACTACAGGTGCTTCCTCAACTATTTCTTCTGGTTCAGGTAAAGCGGCAGCGGCTGCTTCAGCAGCACGTTTTTCGTTGATTTCTTTTTCAGCAGCCAATGCTTTAGATTTAGCATCTGCTTTTTCTTTATCCAATCCACTTACTTTAGATGCAACGGCCTGTTCTTTTTCAGCGATCCAAGCATTGAATTTTTCTTCAGCTTGCTCTTCTGTCAAGGCTCCTTTACGAACACCACCTAATAAATGGTGCTTTAAAAGAACACCTTTATAAGAAAGTATTGCTCTGGCGGTATCAGTGGGTTGTGCCCCATTGTTCAACCACTCTACGGAATTGTCTATTTTTAATTCAATGGTTGCTGGGTTGGTGTTGGGATTGTAGATTCCTAGTTTTTCCAAGAATTTACCATCTCTCTTTGCACGGGAATCAGCGGCTACGATCCAATAGAAAGGTTTTCCTTTTTTTCCGTGTCTTTGTAATCTAATCTTTACTGGCATATCACATTAATTTTGTAGGGTGCCCGACCCTCGGTTATTAATTCTTTTTTATTTGTCCCTTAAAATGGGCTGCAAATATACTTCAATTCTTGAAATGCACAATAGGTTTTGTTGTTATTTGTATTGAATTGGGGTGAGGTTAATAACTCATGATAACTAGATATTTGCCTAAAGCCCCTTTTTGTATATTTTTATAAGCTATTTTCTTGTTACTAAAACACACTGAATGTACCTTATTTTTGATACTGAGACTACTGGTTTGCCCAAGCGATGGGATGCACCCATTACCGACACTGATAACTGGCCACGCTGTATTCAGATTGCTTGGCAATTGCATGATGCCATGGGTAATTTGGTCGAAAGTCAGGATTATTTGGTGAAACCCGACGGATTCAACATACCCTATGATGCAGAGCAGATCCATGGTATTTCTACCGAGCTTGCCGCCCAAAAAGGGATTCCGTTGGCCGAGGTTTTGGAAAAGTTCAATGTTGCCATGTCCAAAACAAAATTCATTGTGGGGCAGAATGTAGGGTTCGATGTGAATATCATGGGGGCTGAGTATCACCGACTGGATGTTGCGAACCCCTTACAAGAACTACCGGTTTTGGATACCTGTACCGAGGAGACGGCATTACTATGCAAGATACCGGGAGGTCGTGGGGGAAAATTCAAGTTGCCTACACTGACAGAACTCCATGAGTATCTTTTTAACCAGCCATTTGCAGAGGCGCATAATGCCACTGCCGATGTGGAGGCAACTACACGGTGTTTCTTGGAATTGGTGCGCCAAGGGCATTATACCCAAGAGCAACTCGATGTGCAACCCGATTATTTTCGACAATTCTCCGAAGCCAACCCTAAGGAGATAGAGCTTATTGGGCTAAAACACATCAATCTAAAGAAGGCTTCCAAGAAAATTGCCGATGCCCTTTGGAAAAAAGATACTGGTGGTGCAACACATGAAGAAATTCAGGAAAACCTTGCATCATTGGAGTCGGCGGAGTTCGTACACCTTCACAACCATACCCAGTTCTCCATATTGCAATCAACAATCAGTGTGCCCGATTTGATCCAGGCGACAGCGAAGAACAATATGCCCGCCGTTGCCATGACCGATCATGCGAATATGATGGGTGCCTTTCATTTTGTGAACGGGGTCATTAACCACAATAAGGGGGTCGTTTCAAGAAATAAGGAGCTGAAAAGAAGGTTTGAGGCGACCCAAAACGACACTTTGGAAGAAGGGGAAGAGCCTTTGAATGAGTTGCCGAAATTGGAAAAAGAAATAACCCCTATTGTAGGATGCGAGTTCCAGGTCTGTGAAAATCACGCTGATAAAACCCAAAAAGATAACGGGTATCAAATCGTGATGCTGGCCAAGAACAAAAATGGCTACCATAATTTGGCTAAAATGTCTTCCATCGCATTTGTAGACGGGAAATACTATGTTCCGAGGATTGATAAAAAAATTGTTGAACAGTACAAGGAAGACATCATTGTACTTACCGGTAACTTGTATGGCGAGGTGCCGAGCAAGGTGCTGAATGTTGGTGAGAAACAGGCAGAAGAAGCTTTGTTATGGTGGAAAGGGACATTCGGCGATGATCTTTACATTGAGCTGATGCGCCATGGTCAAGAAGATGAAAACCGTGTTAATCAGGTATTGATCCAATTTGCCAAAAAACACGACATTAAATTAATAGCGTCGAACAATACCTATTACGCCAAAAAAGAAAATGCCAATGCGCATGATATTCTTTTGTGTGTAAAAGATGGTGAAAAGCAAGCAACACCTATAGGTCGTGGGCGTGGATATAGATACGGACTACCCAATCAGGAGTATTACTTTAAGTCCTCCGAAGAGATGAAAGAGCTCTTTAAGGATATTCCTGAAGCTATTATTAATATACAGGAAGTAATAGATAAGATTGAAACCTATACCCTGGCCCGGGACGTATTGTTACCTGCTTTTGATATTCCCGAGGAATTTCAGTTCGAAGAGGATAAAGTGGATGGAGGTAAACGCGGGGAAAATAAATTCTTGCGACATATAACGTATGAGGGTGCTAAAAAACGATATGGTGAAATTACACCTGAAATCGCGGAACGCATAGATTTTGAGTTGGAGGTCATTGAGAAAACCGGATATCCCGGCTATTTCTTGATTGTTGAGGATTTTATTCGTGCGGCCCGTAAAATGGATGTATCAGTAGGTCCGGGCCGTGGATCGGCAGCAGGTTCGGTAGTTGCCTATTGTTTATGGATCACGAATTTGGATCCTATTAAGTACGATCTGCTTTTTGAGCGTTTCTTGAATCCGGATCGTGTGTCAATGCCCGATATCGATATCGATTTTGATGATGAAGGTCGTGGGCGTGTCATGGATTATGTGATCGATAAATATGGCGCCAATCAGGTGGCGCAGATCATCACCTATGGTACTATGGCGGCAAAATCATCTATTCGGGATACCGCCCGTGCCTTGGACTTACCTTTGGGAGATGCCGATCGTATGGCTAAGTTGATTCCCAACATGTCCAAACTCAAAAAGATCATTGGGGTCGATGAAGCTGTTTTAAAGAAAAAATTCAACAGTGAAGAACTGCTCAAGATCAATGAGTTGTTGAACATATCGGAAGGTCAGGGCTTGGAGTCGGAAACCTTGAACCAAGCATTTGTATTGGAAGGCTCGGTTCGTAATACGGGAATCCATGCCTGTGGGGTGATCATTACCCCTGATGATATAACCAAGTTCGTACCCGTGGCTTTGGCCAAGGATTCTGACATGTATTGCACGCAGTTCGACAACTCGGTCGTTGAAAGTGCCGGACTGTTGAAGATGGATTTCTTGGGATTGAAGACCTTGACCCTTATTAAGGATACGGTTAAGATCGTAAAAGCCAAACATGGTATTGAGCTAGATCCGGAGAACTTTCCTTTGGATGATGAAAAAACCTACGAACTTTTCCAACGGGGTGAAACGGTAGGGGTGTTCCAGTATGAATCCCCTGGTATGCAAAAACACATGCGGTCGTTAAAGCCTACCGTATTTGCCGACCTTATTGCCATGAACGCTTTGTACCGTCCAGGTCCGATGGAATACATACCTAGTTTCATTGCCCGTAAACACGGTACCGAAGAAATTATCTATGACCTTGATGCCTGTGAGGAATATTTGGCCGAAACGTATGGTATTACGGTTTATCAAGAGCAGGTGATGCTACTTTCCCAGAAACTGGCGGACTTTACCAAAGGTGAGGCCGATGTTTTGAGGAAAGCGATGGGGAAAAAGCAGAAGCATGTGCTTGATAAGATGAAGCCTAAGTTCATTAAGCAAGCTGCGGCCAAAGGGCACCCTGAAGATGTTCTCGAAAAAATCTGGAAAGACTGGGAAGCCTTTGCTTCCTATGCATTCAACAAGAGTCACTCTACGTGTTATGCATGGATTGCCTACCAGACAGCTTATTGTAAGGCACATTACCCTGCTGAATACATGGCGGCGGTACTTTCTAACAACATGAACGACATTAAGCAGGTTACCTTCTTTATGGAAGAGTGTAAGCGAATGGGCTTGGATGTTTTAGGTCCTGATGTGAATGAATCTTACTATAAATTCGCCGTGAACAAAGAGGGGGCCGTTCGTTTTGGAATGGGTGCTATCAAGGGCGTCGGTAGGGGAGCTGTTGAAACCATAGTGGAAAACAGGAAAGAAGAAGGGCCTTACAAATCGGTTTTCGATATGGCCAAGCGAATAGACTTAAGGGCCTCGAATAAAAAGGCTTTCGAGAGTTTGGCCGTTGCCGGTGGATTCGATTCTTTCGGTACCACCCATAGGGCACAATATTTTCATCATGACGGTGATGGGGTTACCTTTCTGGAAAAGGTAATCAAGTATGGTTCAAAATTTCAGGAAAACCAGAACTCTTCACAAGTAAGTCTGTTCGGTGAAGCCAGTGAGGTGCAGATTCCCGAACCTGAGGTTCCGCCATGTGAAGAATGGGGGACCATGGAAAAACTCCGTAGGGAAAAAGAAGTGGTGGGAATCTATATTTCCGGTCATCTTTTAGATGATTTCAAGACCGAGATCAATGCATTCTGTAATGCCAGTGTGGCCAATGTCCAGAATTTAGAGGAAATCGTAAACCGTGAAATCTCAATAGCAGGGGTAGTGTCCGATGTACAGCACCGTGTATCGAAGAACGGGAAAGGATGGGCCATGTTCACCATTGAAGATTATACCGATTCTTTTGAGTTTAGGATTTTCGGGGAAGAGTACCTCAAGTTCAGGCATTTTCTTATGATCAATTCCTTTGTATATATCAAAATATTCATTCGTGAAGGATGGGTCAATAGGGATACGGGGAAAAAAGGCGATCCGAGGATGCAGTTCAATAATTTCATGTTGCTTCAAGATGTAATGGAAACCTTTGCCAAGAAACTGACCATTAAATTGAACATAGACGAGTTACGGGAGGAAAGTATAGAGGATCTAAAGAATACCTTGGTCGCACATAAAGGAAACCATCCATTGAATTTTGTCGTATATGAAATGGAGGAGGAAATAAAGGTGAACCTATCCAGCAGAAAACAAAAAGTACAGATAACCAGTGACTTGTTACATCGGTTGGAAGCCCAAGAAGTACATTATAAGTTAAATTAACGATAAATTCCTTCGATACGGCAATAGGTAAAATGTATATTACGTTAGTAAGGTTAAGGCAAAATAATTGACTAAATTTGCATAATAATTAAACATACAGACATGGCATTAGAAATAACAGATGCTACTTTTGATGAAGTAGTCTTAAAAAGTGATAAACCAGTAGTAGTGGATTTTTGGGCAGCTTGGTGTGGTCCTTGTAGAATGGTAGGTCCTATCATCGATGAGGTAAGTACCGAATATGAAGGAAAAGCCGTTATCGGCAAAGTGGATGTTGATGCTAATCAAGAGTTCGCAGCAAAATATGGGGTACGTAATATCCCGACCGTATTAGTGTTCAAAGATGGTGAGATCGTAAATAGACAAGTAGGTGTTTCACCTAAGAAAGTCTATACCGATGCTATTGATGCACTATTGTAAAAAGAAAATTTCTTGTATTTAAAGGACCCTGACGACATCGTCAGGGTCTTTTTGTTTTATATTAGAGGTACAAAAATCAAGTATGGATCTAAGATCGGAGTTAGACAAGGCAAGCTTATTCCAGAATTTGGAACTTTTGGCGCAACAAGTCGTTGAGGGGTTTATCAGTGGTATACATAAGAGTCCGTTTCACGGTTTCTCGGCCGAGTTTGCCGAACATAAGATCTATAACAAAGGGGAAAGTACAAAGCATATAGATTGGAAGCTGTTCGCCAAGACCGATAAGTTGTATACCAAGCGATATGAAGAAGAGACCAATCTACGGTGCCATATGATCTTGGATAACTCCGCCTCAATGTATTATCCAGAAATCGCGAACCCGACCATTGATAATCTGAACAAAATAGGGTTCGGGGTATTGGCCATTGCAGCGATCATGAATATACTTAAAAGGCAGCGTGATGCAGTTGGGCTCAGTGTTTTCTCAGATAGCTATAGTTTTTATTCCACGGAAAAGGGAAGCGAGCGCCACCATCAAATGCTCCTATCCAAATTAAGTGAGATCAGTTTGGATACCAAACCGGCAAAACAAACCGATATTTATACCTATTTGCATTTAATCGCCGAAAAGATAAAACGTAGGAGCCTTATTTTTTTATTTACCGATATGTTCCAGACCACTACGGATGATGAACGTATATTCGATGCGCTAAGGCATTTAAAGTACAATAAGCACGAGGTGGTTTTATTTCATCTGTTGGATGCGGATAAGGAATTGCATTTCGATTTCAGTAATGCCCCCAAGCGTTTTTTGGATGTAGAGACCGGGGAACATATAGATTTGTTTTCCGACACAGTGAAAGAAGGGTACGAAAAAGCCATAAAAACCTATTTCGATAGCTTAAAATTAAAATGTGCCCAATATAAGATAAAGTATGTTGAGGTCGATGTACGGGGCGATTTCTCAAAGGTCTTGAACACTTTTATGGGAGAACGGCAGAAATTCCTTTAATGTTGCAAAATATTTTTTAAAAAAATGTTTGTGCAATTGAATAAGCAATGTATATTTGCACTCGCTAAACGCCACGGTCTGGTAGTTCAGTTGGTTAGAATACCTGCCTGTCACGCAGGGGGTCGCGGGTTCGAGTCCCGTCCAGACCGCAAAGCTCTCAAGAAATTGGGGGCTTTTTTTATTTTGGACAAAAGAAGAAATATTACGAATGGTTCATAGATAGGGACAGTAAATCGCACTACGAAGTCTGTGACTTCGTAGTGTAGATTGTTTATGCTTTCTTTTTCCAATTTACTAACAACGTCTGGGTTGGTCCCATTTATTTATCCTCCCGGGGCGTATTTCACATCGGTATTCATCGAATTTTATGTTTCGTGCATACAGCATGGTCAAAGTGGGAAAATGGTATCAAAAATCACATATAGAGGGAGTAATACAATGGGGTGTTCATGTTCAAAAAAAGATTCTTTTTATTAAGGGAGAACTAGGTTGGTTTTCTAACCTATGAAAAATAAACGATCACCATTTAAATTGGGTAAACGGCCATTGAAACAGTGGTAGTGGTCATTCATACAAAGAGGGTGAAGTATGCTTTATTTTCTAAGTACCTTTAAATAGAATATCTTATACCAGATCTTGCTTCAATCAATAGTAACTTTGAATACAATGGCTACTTAAAAATGTATGCGTTTTAATACTAAGATTTGTATAGTACTCTTTATGCTTTCCCTCTGTGGTATAGGAGCCCAGAATAAGCCAAGGGTTTGGGATACCCGTGATGGACTTTCCAATAATTGGATTTCTGATATTTCACAGGATGATAAAGGCTACATCTGGTTGGCAACCCAATATGGTCTTAACCGTTTTGACGGCTATACCTTTGAAAGTATAACCCACAACCCTGAAGATAGCAATAGTCCCGTTGCCAATTGGGTGAAACGGATTGCCAAAAAATCTAAAAATGAACTATGGTTAGGGGTTGACTATGGGGGTCTTGATTCATACGATATAGCAAAAAATGAATTCGAACATCTGGCAATTGTTTATCAAAACGATACGATTACATCGATCAATAAACTGCTTACCGACCAAAATGGGAGTTTGTATGTAGCGACTGATGGTGGACTTTTCAAAAAAACAAGCGACACGAATGGTTTTGAAAGGGTATTTGGCGGAAAGGTCATCGACCTTTTAAAAAATACCGATGGGGATATTTTCTTTCTTTCTTCCTCGGGCATATTTGCTTTTAATGCCCAAAGGGGCAGTTTTAAAAAGGTTATCGATAATTCCAAAGAACGGATAAATAATATTTTTATCGATTCAGGGAATCGGATTTTCGGTCTGGAAAATGAGATACTCTCAATCTACGGTAATTCTAATGGTACCTACACGATTTCCAGAAAACTTGAACTTAATGCCTTGGTTTCATTGCGTTTTGCCGATAACCCGATCATTGAGGATTCGGAAAACAGAATTTGGATCGGTGGTGAAAAGGGTATTTCCATTGTGGATAAAAATAGAAATGCTATTGAATTCCACTCCTACGTTAACTTGTTTGAAAAAGATTTAGAAGGCGTTCAGGCCCTTAGTTTTTTTGAGGATATACATAAAAATATGTGGATTGGGACTAACAAGGGGTTGGCGCTGATCTCCACTTTTTCAAATCGGTTCCAATCAAAAAATATACCCCCTATTGGCACTGATTTGCATGATATCAGGGAATTTAACCAAGTGAACGGCACCTTATTGATAGCCGCCAATGAAGGTCTATTTCGCGTCAATGAAGAAAAACAGGTGCAAAGCATCCTTACTAAAAAAATCTATGGCATGCACTTATCCGATTCGGGTCATATTTATGCCATCGGGAATGGTTTTTATGAGATAGACACCACTTCTTTCAAGGTGAAAGTATTATCGTCTTCCTATTTTAAGGGAGGTTGGTCCATAGCGGAGGACGCCATCGGTGATTTATGGATGGTCACTGCAGGAAACCTGATTTGTTATCGAAAAGAGTCAGGGGTGTTCCAAACCTTTGACATCACGAAGATGCCAGCATTGCACGATGTACCGCGAATTGATCTATTGATCGATACCCAAGGCCGGCTTTGGCTGTGTACCTTGTCCTCTGGGGTGTACGTTTTGGAAAATCCGGAAGAACTAAAATCGGGGGGGGAGCCCCAATTCCGTAATATCAATTACATATCGGGAGATAAAAAAAGTCTTTCGCATCGCTTGGCCACATCGCTATTGGAAGCTTCCGATGGAACTATTTGGGTCGGTACCGATGCAGGCTTGAATGCCGTAGATCCTTTGACTTTTGAAGTCAAGAGATATCTTAAGAAAGACGGACTCAAAGATGAAAAAATTATGGCGCTGGCCGAAGATGATTTTGGAAATATCTGGGGCAGTACTGTGGGCAATGGTATCTTTCAATTGGATAATAACACGGGCGCCTTTAATTTTTTTGGACAAGAGGATGGCTTGAATAGCAGTAATTTCCTATTGTCTTCTGCCTATAAGAATGCCGAGGGGCTGCTTTTTTTTGGGACTGATGCCGGAATGGAGGTAGTCAACCCCAAACTTTTTAAGGATTTCGTTAAGCCAAAAATCGATTTTTTCTTCACCCATGCCCAATTGGTTCCACAGGCAAGTGAAGAAACGGTACGAAAAATAAATCCACAACAAGATGAAATTATTCTGGATTATGAACACAACTCATTCATTATCAATTATACAACCCTTAATTACCATTTGGCGGAAAAAACAAAGTACCAATATAGGGTCGAAAACCTTAGCGATGCATGGCAAAATAACGGTAGTGAACGTTGGGTGACCTTTAATAGTCTGCCCCCGGGAGGCTACGAACTCGAAGTTGTTGCCATGAATCCCGATCTCGATTTCATTACCGATAGACTTTGTTTGAAAATAACCATTACCCCACCTTGGTGGCAAACAAAGCTGGCCTATAGTTGTTATTTCTTGTTACTGTTATCCCTATTCTTTGGTGTACATAAATATATACTCCGTAGAAATCTCGATATCGCTGAAAAAAGAAGGCTTCAAGAACTTGATGTTTTTAAGACGACTTTTTTCAACAATGTGGCCCATGAGTTTAAAACACCCTTGGCCGTTATTTCAGGTATGGCCAATACCCTTCGGAAAAAAGGAAATAAAGAGATCGACCATTCGGCAAAAACCATAATCAGGAATAGTGATGAGCTGAATGATCTTGTGAACCAGATACTGGATCTTTCCAAACTCGATGTTGGTGCATTGAACCTTACCCTCGCCCATGGCGATATCATTGTTTATCTAAAATATATATTGGGTTCATTTGGTTCTTTGGCCGCTGCAAAAGAAATACGCCTGCATTTTCTAAGCAGCGTAGAAACACTTTATATGGATTTCGATGCCCAAAAAATAAAATATATCTTCTCCAATCTTCTTTCGAATGCCATTAAAAATACACCTGTAAAGGGGGATATTTACCTACAGATATCACATCGTGATTTGCAGGCCGAATTTGTTGTTAAGGATAATGGTATCGGTATTTCAAAAGAAGATTTAAAATTGGTTTTTGAACGCTACCATCAGGTTAAGGGGCACATGGGGGGCACGGGTATCGGTCTGTCCTTCACAAAGGAATTGGTACATCTGATGAACGGTACGATCAGCGCTAAAAGTACGGTTGGACAGGGGTCTAGCTTTAAAGTGATTCTCCCCATAGTACATAAAGCTACGGAACAGATCCTATTTGATAAGGAATACCAAACTATTCATCTGGATAGAAGGGAGCTTCGACCGAACAGTAATGAAATGGCCATCACACTTCCTATCGTTCAGATTATTGAGGACAATTTGGATATCTGTTCTTATCTGGAATCTATTTTAAAACATGAGTACCACCTGAATTTCGACCACAATGGCGATAGTGGGGTGAAAAACGTTTTTGAAACTGTGCCGGACTTGGTTTTAACTGATTTGATGATGCCTGGTAAAGATGGATTTGAGGTATGTAATGAAATAAAATCCAATCCAATTACCGACCATATTCCCATAATCATGCTTACCGCAAAATCGGATTCCGAATCGAAACTGGAAGGATTGAAGCTTGGTGCCGATGCGTATTTGGAAAAGCCCTTTGATGAAAAGGAGCTTACCATCCGCATAGCCAAATTGCTGGAACAGAGGGAAACTTTGCGTAAAAAATATCGAAATCCTGACTTTTGGAAACAGAATGATGCCAAGGTCACCCAGGAAACCGATGCGTTCATTATCAAAGCTCGGGCAATCATCGAGGATAATATCGGTGATAGCAGGTTTGGAATTCTTGAACTTTGTAGGGCTTTAGGTGTTAGTCGAAGCAACCTTCACCGCAAGTTAAAAGCCCTAACTGATTTGTCTACTAGCGCATTCATACAGATGGTTAAACTTCAAAAAGCGCGGCAACTATTGAAAATCACCGAAAAGAATGTCTCGGAAGTAGCTTATGAGGTCGGATATGACGATCCCGCCTACTTTTCACGTTTGTTTTCGAAGACGTTCGGGTATCCGCCTAGTGAAACACGTAAAAATCAGTAAAACAGCCTGTTATATTGATTTGTTTTAGGCCAAATGCAACAATACTCCAAGAATTAAAAGATCGCCGAAGGGAATAGTCCAAACATCGGCAACAATTCTACCCACCCGTTTTTTGTAATCCCAATAGTTTTGTCAACGACCGTGACAGATAGGTATTTCCCCGACCTTATCTGACCGGTTAATTGGAGTCAAATCCAACCCATACCCAGTAGGTGCCCCTTACACCTTTAATTTAAAACCAATTGGTTATGCAAGATTACAATACCTTAAGTACCCTAGAGGAAATTAGGGCTATTAGTTTTTTTTCAACCTCATTAAGCACTAAGGAATCCATTGACGAGATCCTTTGGGGCATTACCAAAAATGTGATTCACCGTTTAGGGTTTGTCGACTGTGTTATATATACTTATGACCCTAGCAAATTTGAATTGGTACAACATGCCGCTTATGGCACTAAAAACCCAAGCGATGAGCGCATTTATAATCAAATAAGACTGGACCTGGGCGAGGGTATCGTTGGTAGTGTCGCCATCTCAAAATGTGCGGAAATAATTAACGACACTTCCAAAGACCCTAGGTACATTGTGGATGACGAGCCCCGCCTCTCAGAAATATGTGTCCCCATTCTAATCAATAGCAATCTTTTTGGTATTATCGACTCCGAACATCCCGAGGCAGGCTTTTTTACGGAGAAACACTTGTGTTTATTGAATATTATAGCGGCCCTATGCGCGCAACGAATCAAAGAACTACATACGAAGTCAAAAATACAGTTCAGTACAGCCCATAAGTATTTTAAGAAATTGGAAGAGTTGATGCGTTTTAAAAAACTATATCGAAACCCATGCCTGAGCCTTTCATCGGTTGCGGACGTTTTGGGTATTTCGGCCTGTTACCTATCAAGTATGATAAATAGCCTTTTAAATAAAAGTTTTATCGATTTTATCAATGAATATAGAATCGCCGATGTAAAGCGAAACTTAAGCTCCAATGCTTTTGACCACTACACCGTTGTTTCCGTAGGTCTAGAAGCAGGGTTCAATTCCAAATCGGCCTTTTATTCCGCTTTTAAAAAACATACGGGCCTCACCCCGGTGCAATACAAGAACAGTTTATACACGATGTCTTAATTGCTTTAAGGCTAAAAAAGGCTACTGGTCCTGTTTTTTGTCCTGATTCTTTAAAATCAAAATATCTAGGACTTCCACACTTCACATAACAATTAGGTTTGCACTAATAATATTTCTAAAAAAATACAATTATGAAAACTTTTAAATTTACAAATCAATTACTTGGCTTACTGTTTATCGCAAGTCTGTTTGTCGCCTGTTCCAAGGATGATGGTGAAGATGGGGCTATAGGACCCCAAGGGCCACAAGGGGAACAGGGCATTCAAGGTGAAGCCGGTGCAGACGGGGAAGATGGTGCACAAGGGGAGCAAGGGGAAACAGGTACCGCAAATGTTATTTATTCGGAATGGTTAGACTCTCCACTAGCAGAAAATATTGCACTCGAATCAACCAATGCAGACATTGCAGCACCCAGTTTAAGCCAAGAAATAGTTGATCAAGGAGTTGTGCTTCTTTATGGAAGAATTGAAACTAACGGCAATGTATATTCTTTGCCCTATATTGGCAATCAAGGCGTTTCCTACTATTACTATCATAACCTTGAAGTTATCAATATAAGATTGACAACTATAGATGGATCGGATATTGGGAGTCCTCTTTTTTCTTCCTACAGATATATACTTATTCCTGGTGGTGTTCAAGCTAGTAATGGAATTGGGGGTATTACCGGAAAATCCTCAACGGACTATTCAAAAATGAGCTACGAAGAAATAACGGCACTGTTTAATATTCCTGAATAGTTGCATTACATCTAAGAGGCCGTCTAGAAAGTTAAGACAAGTGGTCATTACGAACGAAGTGAAGTGATCCATTACGTGATGACCATCAACTTGGAGATTGCTTCCTACCAAGCAAAGATAGCCATTAAGGACTTTTTAGACAGCCTCTTTTTTACATTATCAACCCTATATATCAAGTATGAAAACAATTAAATACATCGTTTGTCTGACTTTATGTGGCTTACTGGTATTGGCATGCTCCAAAGACGGGGACCCAGGGCCAATAGGACCACAAGGAGAACAGGGTGAACCTGGAACTGACGGGGTAGATGGAACCGACGGGGTAGACGGTCAAAATGGAGAACAGGGTCCCCAAGGTGAACAAGGGGAAACCGGTACCGCTAATGTGATTTATTCTGATTGGTTTTCTTCTCTATTTCCTGATGATATCACATCTACGAATTATACTTTTAGCGTAAATGCTCCTGATCTAACCGATGAAATTGTTGAAAATGGTGTGGTTATCGGGTATGGTCGTTACACCTCGCCCACGTCAGCCGATATTCGTGTAGTTGAACAATTACCCTTTAGTTTTTTTGAAAGAAATCAATTTTACAGCCTTAGCTTTTCAACTCCTCCGGCTACAAATTCTGAGAGAGCTTTTATTAGTCTACGGTCTATGGACGGCAGTCCTATTGGCGAACCTTTTTTTGAAGAGTATAGATATGTCATTATCCCAGGGGGTATTCCAGCGAGTGGAAAATCGTCTATGGATTATAGCACCATGAGCTATAAAGAAATCTGTACCCATTTTAATATTCCACAATAACACAATCCATGGTTCCTAATTGTTACAAACAAATTAAAACAATGCTATGAAAACATCAACCATAACAGCACTCTTTTTATATACTTGCTTATTGACCTGCTTCCCATTAATTGCACAGCAAATGCCCAATACGATCAAGGTAACCTCTAGGATAATTTATATAGACCCCGATCCCACATACAAAGCAACCATTTCCTTAAGCAATCCCTCAAATTATGATTATGACTCCGTGAGTCTTACCGAATTAAAGGAGCGTTTTAAGAAAAGAGTTGAGGAAAGTGGACTTTCATGGAGCAGTATAAAGGAACACCCCTTTACTTTTGGTTATGAAACCATGAGGTATAACAAAGAGGGAATCCTGTATCTATACGAAACAAAATCTGTAGAAGAGATGAAACAGTTCCTTACCATTAAACTGCCTATTCTTCAAGTTTTAGATATGAGTTCGGCCATTGTAATCGATGATAAAGAAGTGGAAGAAATTACTCAAATGGCGCTTGACAAATCTTTTAAACAAGCTACGTTACTGGCAAAAAATGCAAAAAAGAAATTAGGTGACATTGTTGCAATAAAAGAGAATGGGGCACTTTTTAATAAGCCTTATAAGGTGAGCCTATATTACGACAGACCACCGGGCGAATTTTATTATGACATGGAAGTGACCTATGAAATCCAATAAAGGAAATCATATGAAAAAGAAGTCAAAACATATCGTTATCATACTGCTGGCGGCCATATTGCTAGTGGCATGCTCTAAGGACAAGGATAGTCCGGCCCCTGAGGTACCGGTCAAAACCCTTACACCCATGCCCACTATTGTTTCTTTGGTATACAGTTATGGCCGAACGGTAGTGTATACCATGGATTATAATGATTCCCTTCAATTAACAACAATAGATATATCATATAAGACGGATGATGGGGAAAATGCTTTGGAAACGGAAATACACTATAATGAAACAGGCTTGATCTCAACAATAAATGTAGGGGATGTAAGTAACGATTTAAATTTTGCAACCACTTTTGACTACGACCCAAATAATGATATTTCTGATATAGAGTTCATGATAAATGGAGATGTGCAACCCACCATGTATGAATTTGACTCCGACAACCATATTTATAAACTTGACGGGGATTTAGGTAACTTTCCAATGGGTTGGGGGTTTGACTCCGATAACCAACTAACGGAAATGGTTATCAGTGACAATTATTTCCAATTGACCTCTTCAGGAAACGAAAAAGGCGTTTTCCAAAATCTAGACCCACAACCGGCATTGACCATATGGTATGGATTGCTTTTCTATTTGTCCCCCTATGAGCTTTATTTTTTCCACCAAAAAGACCTGGACCGTTTTGAGACCATCGACTTCTATTACGATTATGGGGAGAAGGTACGTGATGGCGACGGAAACCTGATCGCATTCAAAATGATTGCCGACGACCCTCTGGCCGGTACCATTAGCTACACCATTAGCTACAAGGAATATTGAGCAAAGACCCCTTTTAAACAGTAAATACAAACGTTATTACATAACTCAAATGAAAACGATAAAAACCCACCACATACTAAAAGTCAATTATGCTTTTTTTATCCTTATAGCTTCGCTACAATCTTGTAACAAGGATGATGCCCCCGTTGTTGAGGCGCCCGTACTTAGTGTTACACCAAATCTCACTGCCAGTTATTTCCAACATGGTGAAAGCCCTATACCAGAAGTACAATGGAATGGTGACCGAGGCAAGTTTGGATTGGAAAATACGATCCAAGGACTTTCAATTGATTCAGAAACCGGACAATTATCGTGGGACCCTTCATTGCCCATTGGCGTACATACCGTAATACTATTTGCATACAACGAGGCTGGTAAAGATTTGGCATCGCTCACCATCAATAACCCATTTCAAGGAACCTTTAAGGGGACCTATCTACCAAGTACTACTTTTAGCAATATAGTTAATAGAACAATGGAAATAAATTTTAATATTGATGGTACCCTAAGCGGCTATACCCAATCAGAATTGGACGATGGCACCCTATTGGGACCTAATTATTTTAGTGGCAATTATGTGCTTTTGGAAACTAAAATGGAGGGCACGTTCGAATACGAGGATGGTGAATCTACCTACCCCTTTGACGCGGACCTGGATCAACAAGGAAAACTCACAGGACAATATCCTGCCGAATTCCTAACTGTTGCATTTGAACTTAATGTTCTCATACAACAATAGATTATGCCACGGCATCGACCATTGTTCACCAAGACAAAATTTTGACATCTTCCATACCGGAAATAAAGCTCTAAAGAAAACCGCCCAAGCAAGTCCAGATTCTTTGAAACCCAAACTTTCGGGACACTAAAACGATTCCCCACTTCTATTTTTATAACACCCCGAACAAATACCTGCGGGTAAAAAATATCGACTATGAAAAAGACACTTTTTTTATCCGCTTTAACCCTTATTGGCATTCTCGTTATTGGGTGTAACAATGATGACGACAATAGAACTACAGAACCAAAAAATGAAAAGCCCGGGAATTTCACGGTGCAAGTCACTCAAATTACCGCTAATAGCGCAGTACTGACCTGGAATGCAGCCGTAGACCCCGACAAGGACAAAGTAACCTATACCGTATTTCTGGGAGACAACGAAGTGCAGGCAAATCTGGAGACCACCGAATTTCTTTTAGAAAACCTAACCGCCCAAACCGATTATAACGGTAAAGTAACTGCTTCCGACGGTAATGGAAACACCTCTGAAAACACATTTGATTTTACAACGGAAGAAGAAGATGAAGAGGGGGCCGCCGATGGCGTCTCCATAGCCTGGGAAAAATCCTTCGGGGGTTCTAAAATTGACATGGCCAATTCCTTGCAACTAACGGTCGATGGCGGGTATATCATAGCAGGCACTTCCGACTCCGATGATGGCGATGTAGGCGGCAACAATGACGCTGAAGGATATCTAGGAGGTGATTTTTGGATCATTAAATTGAACCATTCAGGGGATTTAATGTGGGAAACCAACCTTGGTGGATCAAGTGACGAGGGCGGAAATGATATACAACAAACCGCAGATGGCGGATATATCGTAGTAGGAATGACCGATTCCAATGATCAGGATATTAGTGGAGACACCTCTTCTGCCGATGTTTGGATCGTTAAACTTGATGGATCTGGAAATTTGGTTTGGGAAACCAATTATGGGGGCGGATCCGGTGACGAAGCCAATGCTGTTAGGCAAACTGTAGATGGCGGATATATTGTTGCAGGTTTCACAGGCTCTTCAGATGGTGATGTAGAAGACAATAATGGAGGATTGGATTATTGGATACTTAAGCTGGACGCTAACGGAACCTTGGTGTGGGAAACAACCCTTGGAGGCAGCGGGTTCGACATTGCAAAATCGATAGAGCAAACATCGGACGGAGGCTATATTGTTGCAGGATATTCAGAGTCTCCAGATGGTGATGTGGGAGGTAATTATGGCGAAAGGGACTATTGGGCGGTAAAGTTAGATGCCTCAGGAAATTTAGCATGGGAAACCCATCTTGGAGGTTCATTGGATGACTACGCCTATGACATTCACCAAACTTCGGACCTAGGGTATATTGTGGCCGGGTATTCAGAATCTTCAGATTTTGATGTTAGTGACAATTACGGGAATAGGGATTATTGGGTCGTTAAACTGAATACGACCGGAGAGATTACTTGGGAAGTGAATCTGGGGAGTTCATCGGTAGACGGTGCGCGTTCTATTCAACAAACAACAGACGGGGGCTATATTGTTGCAGGAAATGCGGGAGAGACCGATTTTGATGTAAGCGGTTCCGTTAACGGAGGATTTCTCGATTATTGGGTCGTTAAATTGACTCCAGAGGGGGTACTGTCTTGGGAAATAAGCATGGGAGGTCCGGAAAACGATTATGCGACCGCTATTCAACAAACAAATGACGGGTACATTGTATCGGGCTATGTTTCGGGTCCTGGCGGAGATATCAGTGGGTCGGGTAAAGGCCAGTGGGATTACTGGGTCGTAAAACTGGAGTGATCTAGATATCAAAAATGTTCGGTATAAATAGAGGTGTGTCATGTTAAATGTAGCTTGCGAAGAATACCCCATAAAATAGAAATAACGGATGGATTTTCCTTAAATCAAAGAACCGATAATCTGACCTAGATGTTTCAAGATAAATTTTGGACCTACGGGTGACCCCTGCTCGGCCGGGATACAGTTTTCAAAGCTCCACGAAAGTTGGGCTTTTTTTATGGTTTATGTTGAAAAGTCCGGTTCAAAAAAGGGGAGGCCATGGAATTTTCAGGACAAAAACGGTTTTAAGATACGGTTGGCCCGGTAAGGGCATGAACGCCATGGGAATGCAATTAATCCTGACAAACTGCACAATTCGATTCCCCAGTTAAGCGGCCATTTTTATCGAGTTCGTATTTACAGCATTCGTTGAAGTTTTTCTTTAGGATGTCTTTGGCCCTACGTATCCTTGCCTTTACATTCACATGGCTAATGTCTAATATTTCGGCTGCGTCATGCTGTTTTTTTCCTTGGATATAAACAAGTTCGATCACGTCTCTGTAGATTTTTGGCAAATCGGTTATAAACTTATCAAAACAACAGATATGTTGGTAATTTTGCAGGGGTGTGTCGGTATCGGTATGGGTTTTTGCCACATATAACGATTCTTTATTGAAATGGTTCGCTATTTCGTTCCGGGCAATCTGAAAGACCCACGCCCTTAGTTTCGTTTCGTCTTGAAGCTGCGACCGGTTTTTATGGACCTTTAGGAAAGTGTTCTGGAAAATATCGCCGGTAGCGGTTTTATCATTCACCTTTTTAAGAATGAAGAAATAGACTTCATTGTTGAAACGATCCCATATTTCTTGTGTTTCCATGATTAAAAATAACAAAAGGTTAGCTTTTGGGGCTAACCTTTATGGGGTTTAACAACAGTCACATTTGTCGCATTCGCATTTGTCACAAGGACAGTTGTTTGTTGAACAATTGCCGCAATTGCATTTGGTGCAATCACAGTTGGTGCATGTACATGTATTCATAGATGTATGATTTTATGGTTCATTAGGTAGACCCATAAAGAGGGAAAAAGATACATGAAATCCTGTTTTTTTTGATTATGAGTGGCACTAAAAAAGTCCAACCAAAGCAAGACGAAAGGTTTTCTGGAGTAATTGGGCGCTATGCGCATAACGCTATGCGGTTTTTATTTGTTTTTGAAATACTTATCAAGTTTCATTTCTATAGATTCTTCCCTACGTAAAAGATAGATTGCCGCCCATAATCTGTTTTTAGGAATATCGAAATCAAATTTCTTATGGTTTCTGACAAACCATTCCGATGAATCTTGCATCAGGTTTCCAACTCTTTCAAACTCCTGCTGCAGGAATTTGTAATATGGATCATCTTTCCCTATTTCCTTTAAGTAATCCATGTATTTACTAAATGGTTTTAATTCCAGTATGGTTATAAAGTCAGGATTTCTATAAATACTATCTCGATATTTAATGACTCCAGCGTTTTGGCTGAAATTCCATAGCATGGCGAATTGTGTAGAATCCAAACTTTTTAAGAACCGATACTTGACATTTTCTTCAAACGGAACCATGTATTCTGGAGTTTTTGAAATTTTTTCAAAATACAGATGGTAAGCTTTGTTGGGGTTGTCTTCATTCGTGCTTTTCTCCACCATGTTGTCCACAAATTGAACCATCGATTTTAAACCTTCGATTTCTTTTTGGTTAAAAATTTTATTCAGTGATTTATCACTATTAAAATCGATCTCTTTTTGACCTGAAATATGCGGAGTTGCCACTAAAAACATGACGATAACCATAAATTTATTCATGACGATATTCTTATTTAAGTGTCTTGACTTATGATACGGCTACGGATTACCATTGAATGTAACCGGCATCTAGATGCCCGTAATTAAGGGTTTTGTAATCTAAAGATAAAAGTAATCGTATACTGTTGTACGGCTTGATTGCATTTTTTGTTCGCTTTTTTAGCAGGATCCACGCCCGTAAATATAATACCGCCCGTTATTTATTCTTTTACATAGGTCAGAAAGAACAGGATTCTTACACGGTCATTATTAGCTATAATTCTAAGAGGGTAGTACTTTTGCAGTAGAAATAAATAGTTATGATCAGACAATTGTTCTTGATACTCGTATGTCTTGCCCTGGGCGAGGTCGTGGTCTATTTTACGGGTATTAAGATTCCCTCGAGTATCATAGGCATGCTGTTGTTGACGGCAGGCCTTCATTTTAAAATCATCAAACTTAAATGGATCCAAGGTATTGCCGATTTCCTTTTGGATAATATGGTGTTCTTCTTTATTCCACCGGGCATCGCCATTATGTGTTATTTGGATTTGATCTCCAAAGAATGGATACCCATACTGGCATCGGTTATCGGAAGCACGGTCTTGGTATTGATAAGCACGAGTTTTACCCATCAGGTATTGCGAAAAACAAGATCCAAGAAACCAAATACCGATAAATAATGAAACTGATTTCAGAACCTTATATCCTATTGACCATCACAATTGGGATTTATTGGTTGACAAAGTATCTCCAAAATAAAACCAACTCGGTTTTTCTAAATCCCATATTGATCACCATAATCGCGGTAATAGCCATTTTAAAAGCTGCCGGAATCTCTTATGACACCTACCACGAAGCGGGAAAGTATATCGAGTTTTTTCTAAAACCTTCGATTGTGGCCTTAGGTGTGCCATTATACCTTCAAATAAATAAAATAAAGAAACAGGTGATACCTATTGTTATTTCGCAATTGGTGGGTGCCGTGGTAGGCATAATTTCGGGGGTGTTTATCGCGAAATGGTTGGGCGCTTCCGATGCGGTCATCATTTCAATAGCACCCAAGTCGGTAACAACGCCCCTGGCTATTGATATTTCTACCTCAATAGGGGGTATACCATCACTTACGGCCTCAATGGTCGTAATGGTAGGGATCTTTGGGTCTGTAGCGGGTTTTAAGATCTTGCAACTCTTTAAAGTGAAAAACCCCATGTCTAAAAGTCTATCTATGGGCACCGCAAGCCATGGTCTTGGAACTGCCCAAGCTATGGCCATAAGTCAACGGTTTGGTGCATATTCCAGTATGGGACTTATTTTGAACGGACTGTTTACGGCCCTATTTACGCCTATTATCTTGGCGCTTCTTGGGTTTATTTAGCGGTTGTTTATTTCATTTTTGATGTAAATATATTCTTAATTGTATCTAATTCTTTTTTGTATTTCAAATCTGTTCTTGATGCAAAATATAAGGTGTTTTCCGTTTTAACTTTTCCTTCCCAAACTAAATTTATTTCCTTTCTTAAAATTTGTTCTTGACATAAAAAATCCGGAACTAATGCAAGTCCGTTCCCATTGTTTAAACATCTTATAATAGAAGTAATATTCGGTAAAATATAGTTGGGTTTAAAAGCAGGTTTCTTATTAAAATTCTCAAACCAAAAACGTCTAAAATGTTCCATTTCGTTTGATGAACTATACCAAACATTTTGAAGCAATTCTTCTTCTAACTTACTTAAATCTTTTGATTTTAGGTGTTCTTGTATTTTGGTTGTATCTGTTTTATTGCCAGCTATTAAAACGATTCTTTCTTTTGAAAACGGAATATACTCAACCAATGATTTTTTTTCATTCTGTTTTTTAGGTGTTATTACTAAATCTAAAATGCCATTGTTTAGGTCTTTTATTAAATCTGTATGTGCTCCAAATCTAGCGACTAGGTCAAAGTCTAGTTTAGGGATTTCGGGTTCAATAATGAGTTGAAACATTTCTGAACACATTCCAATGTTCAGGGATGGATTTTTTTCTTGCGTTGTTTTTTTAAAATGCTGTTCTGCTATTTCAAGTTTTTTTAAAGAGTCAATAATATATTCATATAAAAATTTCCCATCTTCTGTTGGTATCATTTTTCTCGAAGTACGTTCAAATAGTTTTTTGCCAACATAAGCTTCCAAAGCATTTAAGTGTACACTAACTCCGGGTTGGGAAGCATATAAAGCAATAGAAGCTTTTGTTAAGGTTCCGTTTTCATAAATTTCCTTAAATGTTCTGTACCATTCTAAATTTACCATAGCTATTAAAATATTGATACAAAGGTATGATTAGTATTATTTTTACAATAACAAATATCGATTTAATTTTGTCTCAAATAAAATAAGGGATAAATGAAAAATATATTTATAATTAATGGAAGTCATCCATTTGCACATTCTGGTGGAAGATTTAACGAAACACTTTTTACTAATACGATTTCATATTTTGAATCTTTAAAAGGATTTGAAGTTAAGGCTACACAAGTAGGTGACAATTATAATACAAAGGAAGAAGTTGAAAAATTTAAGTGGGCCGATATCGTGATTTACCATACTCCGATTTGGTGGTTTCAAATACCTTTTGGATTTAAAAAATACATAGATGAAGTTTTTACCGAAGGTCATCAAAATGGAATTTATGCAAGTGATGGAAGAAGCAGAAAAAATCCAGACATCAATTACGGGACTGGTGGTTTAATGCACGGAAAAAAATACATACTTACTACAAGTTGGAATGCTCCTAAAACCGCATTTACTTTAGAAAATGAATTTTTTAATCAAAAAAGTGTAGATGAAGGTGCTATGTTCGGGTTTCACAGAATGAATGCTTTTACAGGAATGGAATTATTGGCAACACATCATTTTCACGATATGGAAAAAAATGCGGATGTTCCTTTTGAGTTGAATAATTACAATACTTTTTTAAATGATTTAGTGATTAATTTGTAATTATCTGGTTTCTTTTCGAAAATGCAGTATAACGCAGCACTTTATAAAGCGCACATTATTTAAAGGAAATATAGTAAAAATCATCAAATGTTTTCGGCGATATGGTAATAAATCTCCTGTACCACCGAACAAAACGACCGATGAACACCCGTAAATAAACAAGCAACGGCGCATACATTGCATATAGCGGGTTCATATGCTACATTGTTGAGCCGTAGCGGTGAGTAGGATGCACGGGCCAGCGGGGGATTGCCTACAGCCTGAAGAAATACCTGAATTTCATTGGAAAACACTCAAAAAGCTGGGCGGGAATACTTGTTTCGGCATCATTGGTGGGGATTGTCTTCTACGACTTTTTTTAGCCTTGGTTCGGTCTCGATAACGACTTTTCAATACTGAAACACAATAAAAAAGCCCCTTGAAGAGGCTTATATGAATCCGCTTGTCTAGGAATTAAGGGCTTGTGCAACGGTAACCGTTGTTGGCAATTGTTATTTATATTTCCAGTTGGTTAAAATATGAGTAACTTCTTTTCCAACTTCTTTTTCCAATCGAGTTGATAATTCCGAGTCAGTAAGGGCTTTTGTATTACTTAAGTCCGTATTTATTAAAAACTCTCGAAGTTTTATTAAAATGTCAGTTTTATTTGAATCTAATATTGACTTTGCGTTTTTATAGAATTGCATTTGAAACCATTCATAGTTTTGAGGTGTTAGCTTCTGAACATATTTTTCTTCAAAATCTTTGAGAGTTTTAAATTCGGCCATTCTATCTCCAGATTGTATTACAAATTCGGGATACGTATTCATCAACTGGTAAGATAGATTTGCTTTTTCTTTTATGAAAGAATACATACTCATTGTCGCAAATAATTCTTGTAACCACTTTCTTTGAGGTTTAGTTCCTTCTTTAAAATGATAAAGATGTGCTAATTCGTGAATTGATAAAGTCTCTCGATAAAATAAGTCTAAATTTATTTTTGCCCCATAAACAGGTTTTAATGAAGCCAAATATTGTTCAGGTAATTGGGAAATCATTTTTTCCACTTCCATTGAAACTATTGATTTATCCAGTCCAAGTATTACATTTCCTTTTCCAGCTTGAGGTAAACCAGGGGGTGGAAAATAAGCATGTTTATACCACTCTCTATTTTCTATGAATAGGACAGCAAAATCTAAATCAGTCTGAAAAATTTTGTCAAAATATAGTTTAGCCGTATTAAGGTTCTTAAGAGTTTCTGTTGTGGTTTTAATTGAATCATTAGAAACCAAGGTTTTAAAAGTGTAGTCTGTTTTCAATTCTATTAATCCACTATGGATAGAAGTGTCAATCCAAGATTCTTGACCTTGTACATGGGTTGTTAAACAACATAGTAAAATTGCAATCAGATTCGTTAAAGTCGATTTTTTCATAGTTCTGTTTAATTGTTGTAAACGTTGCGCTATGTAAAGTCCATATTATTTAAAGGAAATATAGTAAAAATCATCGAAGGTTTTCGATGATATTGGGAATAAATCTCCTGTACCACCGAGCAAAGCGACCGATTAATACTCAATAAACAAGCAACGTTGCATACATTGTATATAGCGGGTTGATATGCTAGATTGTTGAGCGTTGCAACGAGCAGGATGCTCGCGCCAGCGGGGGGTTACTGTTGTTGACTACAGTATTTTTAAAAGGAAGTCTAGATTATGCTATTTAAATCTTGCCTTCCTATGACTGCCATAATTTCAACGGTCTCTTCATTTATTCGGTAGTAAATGCTGTCTGACCCGCAAACACATCTTCGATATCCGTTTTTTATAAAATCCACTGACTCGAATGAAAATGGTCTTTGCGCAATGATTTCAAAATACTTGAAAAAGGAGTCGAAATATTTGTCCGCTTGGGCCAACCCAAATTTTTTAACTCCGTAGTGATGAATCCTTATTAGGTCTTCTTTTGCTGAATTGCTTAATCTGTATTTAGCCATTAAGAGTGGCTTTAGACTGCTTTAGGATTTCAGATTTGGTATCGTTTGTAAATCCACTTTTTTCGGCTTTTTCCAATTTCGCCTTGATCCAGTCGATTTGAACTTGCTGGTTTCGCGCCTGTCTGATTAAATCGTTTACAAGCTCACTTTTGCTGGAGTACTCTTGATTGTCCACTTGTGATTTTAACCATTCGTCATTTGGTTGTGTGAAAGAAATGCTCTGTCGTGCCATGATATATTTTGGTGCTAAAATACACCAAAAACGAATCAACTGCAAATTTCCTTGATATTGTTATCAACGCTACAGCTATAGTTAGTGCGGGATAAAGGAAACATTTTTGTTTCCGGCTTCGCACATAGCCGAAGCTTTTTGTTTGTATTTATTTTTTTTCATTTTAAAAGCCAGATTCAAAAGAATTGACCGCCTCAATAAATACAACCAAGCCATTAAGCATAACACTTTTTGCCCTATTTGCTATAACCATTTCTAGCCTACGTATATTTCCATTCCTTTATTGTACGTATAATGATTTCAATGTAAGTCTCCCTGGTTTGAGAATGACCTAAAGGTTTGTCTGAATCAGTTATGCGTTTTATTATTGTTTGTTTTAAATTCGGATTCATATGTTTTCCTTTTCCCCCTAATAACTGATGAATTTCATCCAAATAACGTGATAAAGTATCAAGTCTGGTATGGACTGCATACTTCATTAATTCTTCCGTAACTTTCTCGTAATCTTGAGGTTCTATTCCGTATATACTTTCCGAACTAAAACATGTATTAAAGTATGCTTTTTTTTTAAATTGTTCTGTGTTATAAAAATTTAGGCTAATACCTTTTAGATGATTTTTCTTGAAATAAAAGAAAAGTAAATATTCATCTATAATAAGTGAATATGGACGTTCATATGTTGGAGACCAATGTAACCAAGTTCCTTTTTTTTGAGAGAAATTCGGTGCTCTTAATAGTTTGTAACCAATGTTAAGTAAATCTGAATCCAGCGAATCAGGTTGAATTTGGTCTGACTCCAATTTTAAATATTTGTTTAATATCCGTCCTAGTTTGTTTTCTTCTTTTTGTTTTAGTTTAAAACCGCTTTCTTCTTGAATAGAAAGACGCCAAATGATTGACGCCCAGAATAAAAAACATAAAAAAGGTCTTTTTTCACTTATGTAATTCGATTTTGTAGAAGTTGATTGGGTTAAGGTTTTTGCATATTCACTTTCTATTGTTCCGAAACGCTTTTCACAATTAGTACAGAAATAATTGTCAACAATTGCATCATCGGTATTGTTTTCTATTAAGTCCTCTGTAACCTCTCCATAAATTTCTTTTAGCTTTTCTGGTTGCACCGCTCTTCCAAAATGTGAAGTTGTAACATCCTTTTTTAAAATAAAGGCAACTTCTTTATCTCTTCCTTTTTCTCCAAGATCATTTAATATTCTTTTTAAAAGGAAGTGAGGAACAATGTGCGAGCCTTTTTTATCCGCTACATTTATCTTACAAAGTTGACAGTTTTTCATTTGTAGGCTAACAATCGGCTAAACGTACCAAGGTACGTTTATTCCTTTTTTACTAGTATAAATTTAATGGGTTCTTGATTTTTTCAAAGTTTTTGCTGAGAGGTATTTATACTCCTAAATTTAAAAAACAATTATTAAATAGAGATGGTCTTTAGGCTTTTTAATAGGGTTTGTTTGCCGTTATATAAATAAAATGTTATGGGCTGTTTGTATTAATCCGTGAATTCTACAATATGTCCCGAAACCGTTACTTTATAAAGTCTTACGAAAGGAAAAAAGGAGTGTTTTACTTCAACTGTCTCGTTAATAATTGCTTTTGAACTGCCAATAATATCAGCATTAGAAAGCATCTTCGCTTTAGCTTCGGCTACTAAAGCTTTTTTCGATAACCCTCCAATTCCTAGGATATATCTTGTTTGGGCCTCTCCTTGTACACGTTCGATAATTTTGTAGTTCTTTTTAGATAAAACGACTTCCGTGGTATGATTGTTCCTGTTTGTCGTTAATCCGTTGTGTGAAGCACAACTTGTAAAAAGAAGTGTTGCTAAGAATATTAAGCTTATTGATTTTTTCATTTTTTATGTATTATTTTCTTATTTATTTGGCTTTTTTGTTTTGCCGTGTTTGGTATAGTGGTAACTGGTACCACATTTAATTTTTTGTAAGTTGAAATTGTATTTCAAGAAGTGTCGTGGAGCATTGGTTTTTTTTCTTTTGTTTCATTTTTCAGTTCTTAATCTCGCCCATAACATTTAGACAATATGTTTCTAAATTGATGTTTTGCAATTAGTTTTTTGTGACTACGATGAATAGTTTTTTGGAGCATGGTCATTCGATAGAAATGGCTACATTTTCATCCCATTATACCAGCATTATACTTCCTCAAAAAAGAACTCGTGCAGTTCAATAAGGCTGCCCCGTTTGATCTGTACCAGGTCTTTGGTGGCTTTTAAGAATATACCAAGGGAGCGTTCGTTGTAGATAAACTTCATGTCATCGGAATAGTCGGTTACCACGTACATATCGCCAGAGAGTTTGTAAAAGGGTATCGCCATCTTACTTTTTACCTTTACCCCTTTGTTTACTATTTTGCCTTGGGTCAATGTTTCCTCGACATGTGTGTTCACCCATTCCCCGGAGGCCACCCGTACGTAGGCGACCATCATTCTCGTCCATTCGGGTTTGTCGATCAAGAACCATTTGATCTTATTGAAATCGATACCGTATTCATTGATCCAACCATGACTGGTAAAGCCCAATAACACCTGTTTTTTGCCATCCAATTCCGGATTGTCGGCGGGTACGAACTCCTGTATTTTAAAGGTAATGACAGAGGTTGAGGACATGTCTTTCAATTTTTTGCCATCAAAATCCATGGTTTTTAGGGAAAAACTGTTCATTTCAGGATTGTTGGCCAATAACCATTCGGTAGCGGTAAGTTCAGCGCGCTCTTTCATCTGTTCTATCGCCGCAACACCGGCACCAATGGCCGCCAAGGCACCAACAGCGCCTGCGACCACGGCACCTTTGTCCTGGGCATGGTTGTGTTTAGGTAGCAATAGAAATAAAATCGTAAGTAGTATAATCGGTTTTTTCATGGGTTGGGTATTTGGTTTTAATATGTTTTAATCGGTACTGTCCCGGTGGTCTATATAATCTATCATTTCCTTGTTTCGCTTTATTTGTTGCTCGATCTTCCACCTTTTGCCCAGTTCCAATATTTCGGCATAGGTCATGGTTTCCAATTCCTTTTCCTCGATCTTTAATCGTACCAAAGAACCGCCGAGTAGTCGAAAATCTGCGGAATCAAGATGTTTTTCTATGGCTTTTAAGTCCTTATGGGAGGTGTTTTCATTGAATTTCCGGTCTAATGGGGAGGTGCAGGACAATAGCAGTGCGGCAAAGGCACTTGTTAAAATATGTGCTTTCATAGGGGGTCAATGTAAATTCCAGTATAAAGCTATGGCCATAAAAAATGAATTCCTTACAGATTTCCGTAAGGGATTTAACTTTTTTTGTTTTTGGACTTTTAAAAGGGGATCGGTTTATGGTCTTTTTGGTTCTTTGCCCATGGCCAGGAAGCAAATACAGGGCCGCATTACGGAAAACCGTAAAGCGTTATGGCAGACATTGGTTAAATTTGCGATGTTGGTAAACCATGGGTATGTATAGAAAGGCGATTCTCTTATTATTTCTGTTTTTTTCAATGGCAACCTTTTCACAAAAAGAGGGCCTGGAACTTATTTCATGGAATATCCAGGATTTTGGGAGAACCAAAAATTCGGCGGAATTGGAACAGATTGCCGAAATTGTCAGGGATGCCGATATTTTGGTGATACAAGAGGTGGTTGCGGGTTATGGTGGTGCCCAGGCCGTGGCCAAACTTAGCGATATCCTTAACCGAAAAGGGAGCAAATGGGATTATGTGATCAGTAACCCCACGAACAGTCCCAAATATGTTACCGAACGTTATGCCCTAATCTGGAAAACCAAGCATATAAAAATAAAAAACAGGGGTTACCTGATTCAGGAGTTGGATGCCCTTATAGATCGGGAACCTTTTTTGTTGGATGTCTTTATAGATGGAAAAAAAGTTACTTTGATCAACTTCCATTCCAGACCGCACGACCATGACCCGGAGACGGAAATTGCCGCCCTGACCGATTATATTGTTAGTAATGACACTACGCCCATTATTCTGGCGGGCGATTTTAATGTTAATGAGAACCATCCCGTTTTTGATGGTTTTAAACATAAAGGGTTCATGGCGGCCCTAACCGACCAAAAAACGACCTTGAAAAAGGCATGTAATGGGGAAGGCTATTTAAACCACGCCATTGACAATATCTTTTACTCTAAAGATATTCGAAAGGTCGATAGTGGGGTGTTGGATTTTGTGCGTTTTTGTGATGATTTGGATACGGCCAGGAAACTCTCGGATCATTTACCCGTTTATTTAAGGTTTGGGTTGTGATAGTGAACTAAATATACCTTTTGTACTTTGAAAAAAGGCCATGCTTACCAAATTGATGAAACCCCCTATTACCTTTTCGGTAAGCCGGCCAGTATAACTTTCGTTGTTTATCGTTTTACAAATTGAATGAACATTTATTCTGCCCCCGCTATCCATATGCAATCCGCACTTAAGACGAATGACATTTTTTTGAGCAGGATCTACAACCATTTGCAGAACTTGGATAATAGTCCATCGCTTTTACAACGGCCGCATGGCAATCTGTAAACACCCCTAATTCTTTAGTATCCAAAGCAAGGGAAAGCCAATAGCAGCCTTCTTTATGAACCTCATGGTCCCCATTGGGCTGGGCGGTCATGTTTACGAAGTACTTTGTCATTCCGTTAGTATTGAAATTAACCATGCCAAACTTATGACCATTAAAAAAGAATCCCTTACAGATTTCCGTAAGGGATTTAAAATTTTTTGTTGTTGGGGATGATAGTGAGGGGTGTAGTTTTAGATCCTACCCTGTTTAATGAGCTTGGCGATCAGGTGGTGGGTGTTCTTGGCCCCGAATTCATCGAACAACCGACTTATTTTTTTATCTATGGTACTTTCGCTATTGGGTGAGATTTTGTTCTTCTTCAATCTTTTTGAAATCTCTTTCTTGGTAAGTCCGTCGGCAAGGTCTTTAAGGATCATAATGTCGTACTTGTCCATCTCAATAACATTATTGGCACTGTTCAAGTTGATCTGGGGAGAAACAAAGGTTCTGTTCTGCCGAACTTCCTCCATGGCCATTATCAGTTCATTAAGGCTATTACGGCCCTTGCATACATAACCATTTATCTTGAATTCAGTAAACAACGGATTTATTTCTATGGGGTTGTCTATCATGGAGTTTACGATGATCTTAATATCGGGGTCTATACTCCTGACGGCCTGGATAAGTTCTTTGCCAGAAGTAAGCCTTCGCTCTACATGGCTTTCCTTAAACGAAAGGTCGGTAATAAGAAGATCGTACGGTTCCCCTTGGGCATGGGCTACCTTAAAACGGTTAAAAGCCTTGTCGCAATACAATTCTTCTTGAATGTTCTCTATTTGGAATCTATTTTCCAGGGCATCTACGATTCCTTTATTGGTATCTTGAAAATCTTCGGCAAGCAGTATTTTTTTGAACATGGTCTGTACTTTTTAATTCGGAATTTCGATTAGGGCCTTAAAACCATCACCCTTCTCCGATTCAAAAT
Source organism: Maribacter luteus (assembly GCF_009674825.1). Taxonomy (GTDB): domain Bacteria; phylum Bacteroidota; class Bacteroidia; order Flavobacteriales; family Flavobacteriaceae; genus Maribacter_A; species Maribacter_A luteus. The sequence continues at coordinate 483,013 of NZ_WKJH01000002.1, read as the reverse complement.
TAATACTTCCATTTATGGCATCAATACGCTTTTCTGTATTCCAAAGTCCATTTTTATTTTGTATGGCCTCTTTTGATGCACCGACGCCATTATCCATATATTCGACCCGGAATATCTTCTTGGTCTGTTCAAAATCTATAGAGACCATGGTGGCCGAACTATGTTTTTGCATATTGGTCATTAACTCCTGAAGTACCTTGTACAGGGTTTTCTTGGTCAGTGCCGAAATTTGGTCCCAGTTGATTTCCTTGCTGCCCGTAACGATCAATTGGGCATTTTTACAATAGGTGCCCAACATTCCGAATAAAGATTCCTTAAAAAGTGGTCCGGTATCCACATCATTGATCTTTCTAGAGAAATTTCGACTTTGGTTGTATAAAACCTCTACGATATCGAGGACTTTATCGGGGTCGGACCCATTTTGGAGCAAAAGCATGGCGTGGTTGAGTTTACCCCCAAAATCGTCATGTAATTTTCTGGAGAGTGCAGCTTCGGTTTCATAAGTGGCCTGTAAAACGGCGATTTTGTTTTTCTGTTGTATACGTCTGCCCCGTTGTATTAAAAAATAACCTATAAACGTTGAGGATAGTAGAACGAATATCAACCCCGCATAGGACATGATCTTTTTGTTCCGTTCTTCGGCAACCTCCAAGGCACGTTCCGCATTTTCCTTTTCCAGACGTAAGATGGATTCCTGTTTTAAGGTATCATCGTACTTGTATTTGGCAAATTGGGTTTTTACCTTAAGTTCCTGTTCATAAAGACTGTCCTGTAGAAAAACATAGCGGTCCCGAAAGTTTACGTTATCGGGTTGTAGCTGTATTAAATGTTTTAAGGCATCCTGTTCCGCCCTGGGAATGTTCATGGTCTTCGACAATTGAATAAGGGAATCAAAATACAGGCTTGCTTTTTGACGGTCAATCGGGAGATAATATTCCCCTAAATGGGTGTAACTGGCCAATTGTCCCCTATGGTCCTTGTTTTTCTTGCGTATACCCAACGGATGAGTGAATGCCTCCGCCGTTACCTCTTCCTTGGCCAACCAACGGGCATAGGCAAGATTGTCGAGTACCCGGGCATATTCGGTTTTGTTCTTTTGCAATTCGGGGACGTTCAAAATTTCGTTCAGTAAACCAATGGCCTCCTTGGGTTTGTTGAAATCGATATAAGTAGCGGCCAAATTGTTTTGATAGATCAATCTGTCCTTGTCCGATTGCGTGCTGGAAATGGCCTTTAAATGATATTTTATCGCTTCCTCATGGTTCAATAACTTCCGGTGATCAGTGGCAAGCACATCATAGGATGAAGAAATATATTTGGTGTCCTTATTTTCATTTAAATATTGAAGTGCCTCGGTAATGGTTTCCTTACTCCCAAAAAAGTCGTTGTGGGTCTTTTGGATGATGGCCATATTATACAGGTTTTTACCTACCCAACTGCTATCGTTGATCCGTTTCTTATAGTTTTTGGCGTTATTGTATTCGTAAAATGCCTTTTGTGGCTTTTGGGCGATATAATCATAATAATAGCCCATTAAATAGTATTGCCTGCTTAGGATGGCATCGTCATTGGTTTTTAAGGCATGGTCGATAAGTAGATCGCTGTATACCTGGAGGCTATCAAATTCTTTCAATGAAAGGTGAATCAGGTTTTTTTGATATAGGGTCAAGGTGTATAACGTGTCTTTTTCGCGCTCTTTTTGGAACCCCAAAGATTTGTTTATGGCCGTATATCGCTTCTTCAAAGGATTGTTCTTAGCCTTTGCTGAGATATAGTAAAAAAGGGCGCTATCGTTGGCCACTTCTGTATTCGAAGTGTTTTTCCCGTGATCGGTAGTACAGGAAATAAAAAGTGAGATACAAGCTAAAATCAATACCCTATTCAAAAGAAATACTTTTGCGATAAAAGTATTCAAAAATGGGCTATACCCGAAGGTATGGCCCAAATAAAAATTGAATCTTTCTACTCGTCTTCTGGTGGCGGTGGTGGAACATTACCATCATCACCTTCGACTGCCTGTAGATTGTAAAGGGCATCCGATTCGGCAACGGAATCAGGGTTACAGGAAAACAAGACGGTATTCATTACGATGACCAGTACGGCTATTAAGATTTTTTTCATGATTATTGTTTTAAAATCGGGCATACCAATGGCTGTCCGAATTATTGTTTCAGTGAATTTTGCGATGATCGGTCGCTCTTGATTTTAAAGGGGATATCCCTTCTGTCCAGGAAGGGGAAATCTAGATGCGGCAGGTTTCAACCTACTTCCCGGTCGGGTCGAACCCTGTCCACATTGTCGATTTCCATAAGAATGGTTTTCTAGAATTACGATGTTAGCAAAGCATCGCTGTAACCATTCGTTGAACAAAGTAAATAGAAGGGCGGCTTTTGATTATAGACAAAGGGCCGACTTGTGTTAGACAGTTTTTCGACACCCATAAAATCAACGGTTCAGAGCTCTTATCCCGGTAATTTGTCGACAGGAAATTTGTACTTTTAAGGCGATGGATGAGATAAGGATAGAGGAAATTGTTCGTAGGGTATTCGATAAGGCGAAATTCGGATGTGTTTCGCATTCCCGATATGCGTTGTCAAAGTATGTAAGCGATGCAACCGGACTCAGTTCCAAAACCTTGGAAAGGGCCTATGATCGCTATATAAACGGGGATTTGGAACAGGGTAGTCCAAATGCGGACAGTGTTGATCTTTTATGCCGGTACCTAGACTATGAAAACTATGCCGAATATGTGAGCAAGAATGCTTTACCGACCAAGGAAGAGGACAGAGGGGTATCTGATAAGGGTGGCGTTCAAATGAAATGGATACTGTACTTGATCGGTATGACCATCGGGGTATTCTCAATAACATCCTTAGTGCGGATGAACCAAGAACCGAAGTGTATGGTATGGGACCAAACCCATTATAAGGAAGTATCATGCAGTGCGGAACCCTCCTCCCTAAACGGAATGGCCGTAGTACCTTATGACAAATCAAAATTCGTGAATTTGAAAAAGGTTGAGGTAACCATGTCAACCCCATTTTTTTCCGAAGTAAACCAACGGCCCCTAATCTGGTACCATAAAACCAAAGAAGGCGAAATAGAATATTTTACGGCTCCCGGACTTCATCCTGTAACCGGGAAAACGCTCGATGAGATTACACCTTATATTATCCAGAAATATGTGCCCATGCATACGAATCATGAGGATTCTTTTTTAAAGTAAGATGCATCACTAGATGGGTAACGCTATTAGGCACAAGATTTTGGCCTGTGAATGGCGAGGCCACCTCTGGGGCATATTTTTTTGGTGTCTACGGCTTTTTTTGAATAGCAGTCAATTCTATTTGGGATGCTTTTAATCCATCGGATTCCATCGTCACTGTGATTTTCCCGGTTTTCCCGGCAATGGAACGTACGACAACCAAGGCCAAACCATTAAAGGCCTTGCGTTGGGTTGAAGGGAATTCGGTCATATCGGTTGGATCTCCATTATCAGTGGCAATGATCTCTCCTGGTCCTTCCACCTCAAATACTATGGTATTATCGGCTGTCGGTACGATTAAGCCATCGGTATCGGTTAGTTGTATGGTGATAAAGGAGAGGTCTTTTCCATCGGCATAGATTTCATTCCTATCGGCAAGAGCGGCTATTTGGGCAGGTTCCCCTGTGGTTTTTACGGTTGTCTGGGACCAAAAACTCCCTTTTTTATAGGCAACTGCTTTTAATTCCCCCGGCTGGTAGATGACATCGTCCCATCGTAAGCGATAGGTAAAAGCTTCTTTTTTCTTACGTCCCAACGATATTCCATTCAGGAACAGCTCAACTTCATCCCCTGAGGTAAAAACATGTACAGGGGTGGTCTTACCGATACGATCAGGCCAATTCCAATGGGGTAATATATGCACCATGGGCAGATCGGGACGCCATCTAGATTGGTATAGGTAATAGCGGTCTTTGGGAAAGCCTGCCAAATCAATGATCCCATTATACGAATTCCTGGATTCATAATAGGGGGTAGGTTCGCCGAGGTAGTCAAAACCGGTCCATACAAATTCACCCGCAGAGTAGGGGTGCTTGTCCAGGGAGGCAAAGACTTTGTCGGCACTTGAACCGAAATCAACGGCATAAAGTTCGTAGGCACTGACCTGTTTGATGTTGGAGTCACCTCCCATACCATCGCGGATCGGGGAACTGGTCATGTCCGACACGGGAAACAAGTATACCCCACGACTACTCGCGGCAGAAGCTGTTTCGCTACTTAGAATGACTTTGTTGGGGAATTTTTCGTGAAATGGTCCGTATTGGGGTTTGGTCTTTATCCGATCGGTTACGGTGTCAAAAATAGGGTCTTGCCGAATGCCCTCCCCTTGGTAATTGAGACTGATGACATGCATCGCCGAGGCGAACGGCATATCTGATTTTGCCCAATTCATGGCACTGGTCGTTGGCCGGGTGGGGTCCTCGTCCTTGATGATAGCTGACAAGGTTTTTCCAATTGTAGCACCTTCAACATCGGTATATTGCTCTCCCACTTCATTGCCGTAACTCCAAATTACAATGGAAGGGTGGTTTTTATCCCTGCGTACCATGGCCCGGGCATCTGCTTCGTACCAATCGGGGAAAATCAAATGGAAATCGTGGGGTGTCTTTTTTCTCTTCCAGGAGTCGAACACTTCATCAATCACCAAAAACCCCATTTTATCGGTTAATTCCAACAGCTCTGGCGCTGGAGGATTGTGGGCCATTCTGATGGCATTGACCCCCATATCCTTTAAAATACGGAGTTTACGTGCTGCGGCACTGACATTGAAGGCGGCACCGAGGGCACCTAGGTCGTGATGCTCATTGACCCCTTGAAGCTTGATTAATTCGTTATTGACCATAATCCCTTGATTGGGGTCAAATTTTATGTCCCTTATGCCGAAATCGGTTGTATAGGTGTCAATGTCGACCCCATTATGGGAGATATGGGTAATGGCCCTGTAAAGATGGGGTGTCTGTGTAGGTAAAGGCCCCCAAAGTTTTGGGTTTTCCAAGGTGGTAGTAGTGTTTATCGTCGCAGTGTTTCCTGCCTGGATCTTGGTCGTTACCTTTTCCATGACAGCCATTTGCTTCCCAACGGTTCCGTGGTTAATGGTGTATATTTTGGTTATGGTCTCGATTTCGGTATCGAAACCCGAACGATTCTCTACTTGAACCTTTAACCCTATTCTTGCTGATGCCTTGGAAACCTTTGAAGTGGTTACCGTAGTTCCCCAGTGGGCAACATGCACTTTGCTCGTTTTGGTCAGCCATACATTGCGATATAGGCCACCGCCAGGATACCAACGGGCGGAGTGGTTGGGATTGTCCAATCGTATGGCCAATTGATTGATGCCTTCGAAATTGATATGGGGTGTTAGGTCTAATCGAAAGGAATTATAACCATAGGGCCAGCCGCCCACTAAATGTCCGTTTAACCAGACCATGGCATAGGACATGGCTCCGTCGATGTCTAAGTAAATAATTTTGTCCTTATCTGTCTTGTAAATGTCTATTTGTCGTCTATACCAAGCAATGCCGTTACTGGGCAAACGCCCCATGCCACCACCGACCTCGGTGTTAGGGCCCTCTTGAAACGGACCTGCAATGGCCCAATCGTGGGGTAGGGTTACGTTTTCCCATCCATTGTCATCAAAATTGGATTGCAGCAAGGGGAAATCGGTACCGGGATGTCCTTCGGGGCGTGTATGATGTTTTGATGGGTCTTTTATAAAAGCGTTGGCCGTGGGTAAGATGTAAGGTTTTAAGGCTTTTTTAGAGGCTTGAAGTTTCTCGGCTTCCGTGGCAGGGGTATCCGCTGCTTTGCTGTCATTCACAGTGAGAACTTCAGGGCGCAAATCATAAAATAGGCTATCCGCAATTTCCGGTGAGTCATACTTCATGAATTTCCAACCTTCATTTATAGAAATGCGCTCACGATTGAACGATTCGGTAGAGTCTTTACAGCTCATGAACAAAAAACCTATGAGGAATAATAGGACTAAGGGTTTTCTGTTAGGTTTATATCGGTTTTTCATCTTTCTTTTATGCTTATGTATTCTTTTTTCCTTTTCTATGAAGAATATTTAGAAATCAAGTTCCACTAAGATATTGTTTCCCGACCATTTGTAACAATCGGTTGCTTAAAGAATTAAATTTTTTTATATTAAGAAATGGAACCCCGTCATATAATATTGAATGTAACCTAAGCGCAGCCCTGACTTTTGTAGTGGATAGGACGTTTAAAGTTAAATTATAATTTGTTTTAAAGCTGTATATTTGGATTTTACTTTAATCATTTATGGCTTGGTTTTGATTCGAAAAAGAATGACTTTCCAAAAAAAATACTGCATTGCCTAAATTGAATTATTGAATACGATGAAAAAGCCAAAGAAGGAAGTTACCATATATGATATTGCCGAAAAATTGGGTCTAGCCACATCAACAATTTCCAGGGCGTTGAAAGACCATCATAGTATCGGTAAGAAAACTACTGAGAAAGTAAAAAGAACTGCGGAGGAAATGGGTTTTCGTCCCAATATAATGGCCGCTAGTTTGCGTAACAAAAAAACAAGGACCATCGGCGTTCTGATTCCTAGGATCAATAGACCGTTTATGGCATCATTGGTTAGTGGCATCGAAGGGGCCTTACAGAAACAGGGTTATAATGTGATCATCATCCAATCCAACGATTCTTATGAAAATGAGGTAGAGATGATGAAAGTCCTCTATAACAATAGGGTGAGCGGAGTTATTTGTTCCGTAGCCATGGAGACCCAAGAGAATGACCATTTTCAACAATTTTTGGAAAATGGGGTTCCGATAATTTTTGTGGATAGGACACCTAAGGATATTGCTTGTACCCATATCACCATTGATAATTATGCGGCGGGGTACGAGGCTACCGAACACTTAATTGAACAAGGGTGCAAACGCATCGCCCATTTTTCGGGATCTAAATTCAGAATGGTGTACAGCGAACGGGAAAGGGGATATATAGATGCCTTAAAGGATCATGGTTTGAAGGTCGATGCCGATTTGATAATACCCTTTAAAACCTTGAGTTACGAGGAAGCCGAAACGATAACCAGTGACTTGCTTGATTCCAAAAATCCGCCAGACGGAATTTTCGCATCCAATGATACAACGGCAGTGGCTGCGATTCAAGTGGCTAAGAAAAAAAACGTGAAAATACCTCAAGATCTGGCAGTCATCGGCTTCAACAACGATCCTATTTCGAAAATCGTTGATCCCGCCTTATCAACGATTGACCACCCTGCATTTAAAATGGGGGAAACAGCGGCAGAGAAAATCCTAAATCAGCTACAAACCAAGGTGAAGAGTGATTTGAAGGAGTTCACGGTATTGAATACCAAATTGATCATACGGGAATCCTCAAAGCGCAAATAACCCCCCCTATATATTTAAATGATCTCTGTTATTTGGGCACAATGGTCACAATGATCCTTTTGTACCGTGTTAGGGCCGGAGTTCCCTTATCGGTCAACTTAAGGATAAAATGTGCTGTCTCTTTCTTGTCCACTACAGGGGCCGTGATATATGCTCCATGTGCATTTTCTGCCCCATTGATCTTAATCTCTTTCTTGTAAGATCCAGCCTCTGGATAGTTGAACCACAGGAAACTGAGATTGTCCCCATCGGGATCGGTTGACTGACTGGCATCCAAACCAAAACCTTCGCCGGATTTTACCGTTATGCGATCGGGATGGCTTAGTACAGGTACCGGTGCATGGTTGGCTTCGTTGTAAGAACTTAAGCACCAATCCATACGTGCGGCAAAATCATTCTGGAAGTCCTCACGCCAGCGGGCAAGGGTTATTTTAAAATCGTCGAATGTAACGGTATCCTTTTTTACCGCCCTACCATATGCGCTGGGTATATATGGGGTGTAATGGTCGTTGGCATTCGTATATATCTCCCTTGTCTCCGGTGCAATTGGGACAATGGAGCCCCCTTTTTTCGTTTTTGAGAAATCGGGTTTATACAATTCGTATCGTCCTCCCCAAGCCCCCCATTCCGGATGTTCCGGACTGTTGAGTCCGTTCGGTATCAACGATAGGAATGAAGGTGTGTCACCTTCAACACCCCAAGATACATCTGGATATTCAGTACCTAGGGGGCCATGACCCTGTTGTATGTTATCGGCTATCCAAGTGTTGGTAATCACCTCATTGTTCAAACCCTTGAAGAAGCTATTGATGCCCGTCCATGTGGCACTGGCATAATGATCGCCCGGACTTACAACAAAGAAGAGATCGGGAAAATTGTCGCGGATCCAAATACCACTGTCGTCCTGGTCGGAAATTGTGTAAACCCTCAGTTTTGAGATCAGTTTGGCAGCTTGCTTTTTAGACTTTGTCTTTTGGATCTTGTAAAGCGATTGTGCTAGGGTGTTCGCACCGCCCCACGCTGATATCCATAGGGGTCGATCATCATCTTCCTCTAAGACTTTAATGATCCAATCCGACCCTTCGGAATCTTGGTCTTTGCCAACGCCGAGCATTCCATATTTGGGCAGGCCACTTTTTACTAGGGATAGGAGTTCTTTCTCCGACGGAAATCCCTTTTCGTGTTTTTCAAGGTTGGGGTGCACTTTTCCGTAAGCGTGTATGACCTTTTCAATAAATTTTGGGTCAACACTTGTTTTATGCCAGCAGGATGTTGTGGCGACCATCCCTTTGATATCTATTTGGTTCGAATACAATAATAAGCGAACAAAAGATTGGGTATCATCGGGGTCAGCTTCGATATCCGATAGAATAATGACCCTATTTTTCTGAGGGGTCTGGGCCGTAAGGGATTGTACGAAAGACAATCCAATGATTGCGGTAAAAACGAAAAGAATTCTCATGAATATGGTATTTGTTTTATTATTTCCTTATTGTTCCTTAATGCAAAATGGTGATGCCGGTAAGCCTTCCTTGTTATATAAATTAGGATTGTCCGGATTGTCTGCCCAAGCATAGCGAACGTACTTCGGTGTGGGAATGTCATCATTCCACACTACGACCTTATCGCCTTCTATTTTGGCCTTTGCCCAAATAAATTGCCCGTCTTCTCCGGCTATGGCGAATTCACTCAAGGCTTTGTTGTCATTCGTGGTTAACCCACTGCCGGTATGATCGAATGTAATGATTACTTTATTTTCTTTAATTTCATGTTCCTTGTACAGAGGACCCGAGTATACAAGGTCTTCGTTGTAGGCCAATTTTAATCCGGCTAATGCCATGCGCTCCCCGACATCCTTTTTATTGTCCGGGTGGATATCGTTCCATTCCCCTAAATCGATATTGACCGTCATGGCCGTGTTGGGAACCGAAAGCGCCTTGAATTGTGATTCCCTCAGCTCGGCCCAATCGCTTTCACAAGGCAAGTAGGATACCTCCATGAAATTTGGAAGCTGTGCATAGATAAAGGGTAGGTCAGGGGAATCGAAGACCTGTCGCCAACTTCCTATCAAAGCGCGCATATAACCTTCGTATCTTTCGGGTTGTCCGGCATTACTTTCTCCCTGATACCAAAGAACACCTTTTAGGGGGGATTGAGTAAAGGGCGCCACCATGGCATTGAATAGGGCAGTAGGTTCGTTCTGTGGGTTTATTTTTCTAATCGTAGGGTCCTCTGTATTTTTTGGAAAGGTAGATTCTTGGGGTTTGAATACCTCCCCAACTTTATAATCCCAATACCCTTTTAGGTCTACCGTATCCTTGTCAGTGAAAATACAGTAAGGTTTAACGGTAACAAAACCGCCTTTATGATTATAGTTGGTTACTCGGATCACAAACGTATTTTTACCGGCTTTCAGAAGGTTTTCAGGAACGGTATAGCGTCTTTGCGGATATTGATAGGTCGTTTTTCCGACCATTGTGCCATTAATGTACAGCTCATCCGCATCAACGATCCGACCTAGAAATACACGTGCTTTTTTCCCTACCATGGATGGGGGAATCTCGATTTCCCTGCGATACCAGACCACGCCATTCAGGTCTTTGATACCTTGGTCTTCCCAATAACCGGGAATATTGATCTTTCGCCAGTTTTTGGGTGTAAAAGTAACATCGTACCAGGTTTTCTCCCCGCTTAAACCCTTGTCCAATGGTATTGGGGATGATTCCTTGTCCTGTTTAGGGAATGCTATTTTTTGACGATTAACAAAGGCCGTATCCTTATTTTCCGCAATTATTTTCTGGATATCGGGGTAGGTCTTGAATCCCTCTTCAGCGATCCAGGCTTCAATAGGTGTGCCCCCTACACTGGCGTTGATCAACCCAATCGGAATATGGTATTTTTCATATATTTTTTTGGCAAAAAAGTAGGCAACTGCCGAGAAAGGCCGTACTTCCTTTCCAAAGGCCTTTTGCCAATTACCGCCTTCCAGATCATCCTGAACCCCCGATAAACTGGTTGCCCTAGGTACTGCGTAATGCCGTATTTCTGGATAATTGGCCGTCTTTATTTCATCGGCATATCGCACATCATGGATATTCAATTGATGTACCATGTTCGATTGCCCAGAGCACAACCAAACATCCCCGATCAGGATATCCTTGATTTCTATACGGTTCTTACCGGAAACGATCATGGTATATGGTCCGCCAGCTTTCATTTTGGGCAATTTCAAATTCCATGTGCCATCATTCGTAGTCTTGGTCTTATATTGCCTGTTGTTGAAATGAACGGTTACTTTTTCATTGGGACTGGCCCAACCCCATACCGGGATTTTTGTATCCCTTTGTAATACCACGCCATCACTTATTAATTTAGGGAGTTTGATCTGGGCAATTAGCGTATGGGATAGTAAGAATGTCAATGCGACAATAAAAACCTGTAATCTGTTCATTATACTATAATTAGTTTATGGTAATTGTTGTTTTGGCCATTGTTGGGGCACCCAATTCAGAACTTCGTTCCATCGGACTTGAACCCCCGATGAATATGTTGAACTCACCCGATTCTATACTGCGTGAGCCATCATTATGAACGATCATGAAATCTTCCGGGGTCAATTCAAATGTCAGGTTGGTAGATATGCCGGGTTCCAATTTGATTCGCTTGGTATGTATAAGTTGAAAATTGGGAACGGCGACCGTTGCTTCCAAATCCGATATATATACCTGAACCACTTCATCGGATGCTATGTTGCCTGAATTGGTAACCTTGACCTCGACAGTAAGGTTTTCCGTTTTGACGATTGAAGGGGACGACGCTTTTATGCCATCATAGGTGAATGTTGTATAGCTTAAGCCAAATCCGAACGGGTACATGGGATCCTCATCCATATATTTATACGTTCTTCCCTTCATGGAATAATCATCAAAAGCAGGTATCTGGTCCAAGGATTTAGGGAATGTAATAGGGAGTCTTCCTGAAGGGGATATCTTTCCGAAAAGAATATCCGCAACCGCCGTACCTCCCTCTTCACCGGGGTACCAGGCAAATAGGACAGCATCGGATAAAGCCTCCACTTCTTGAAGGTTTATGGGACTTCCGCTTGTTATTACCGTTACGATCGGCTTTTTGTCCTCAGGATTTTGGTCTGCTCTTTCCCTTAATTCCCTTAAATACGCAATCTGGTTCTCCGGGAGGTCATAATCCAATCTATCTCCGGCGGTGTTGGAATCCAAGGAATCCCCTTCTTCACCCTCGATTTGACTGGAAACTCCCAAGACCACTATGGTCACATCACTGTTCCCTGCATGTCCGGTAGCGTAGTTAATGGGGTTTATCGATGGTTTATTGAGCATGGCCCCCAGGCGATACTGCAATTGACTGGTGGGACGTATCGCGGCGCTAATTCCCTCTAAAATGGTAACCATATTGGGGTTGACACCATAATAATTACCTAAAAGTATTTCCACACTTGCGGCATTGGGACCTGTTACGAAATATTTTGATAGGTCGTTTCGTAAAGGCAGCACACCATTATTTTTTAAAAGCACCATGCTTTTTTGGGCAACTTCCTTGGACAAGGCCCTATGGGCTTCACTATTGACCACATCAAATGGGATGTTATCATAAGGATTGCTTCCTTTGGGATCGAACAAGCCCAGTTTAAACCTTGTTTTTAAAACGATGGCCAATTGCGCATCAATGTCCGCTTCGGTTATCAATCCTTCCTTAACGGCATCACCCAAAGAGGAATAGGTACTTCCACAGTTAAGGCTAATACCGCTTTTTATGGCCAAGGCGGCGGCTTCGGCGGGTGTTTTAACCCGGCCATGCCCCCCTTCGTTGGGTTGTTTGTATAAATCGACCAAAGCACCACAATCAGTGAGCACATGTCCTTTAAAATTCCATTCATTCCGTAAAACATCGGTAATGAGATAGTTGTTTGAACAGCAAGGTTCACCGTTTGTACTGTTATACGCGCACATAACTGCTTCAACATCAACATCGACCAATGCCTTAAAGGCCGGTAGATACGTTTCCCATAAATCTCTCGGACCCACTTCCGCATTGAATTGATGCCTCATTTTTTCCGGACCACTGTGTACGGCAAAATGTTTGGCACAGGCAGCGGTTTTTAAATAATTCGGGTTGTCACCCTGTAGCCCTTTTACAAAGGCTTGTCCTAATATTGCCGTCAAATAGGGGTCTTCCCCGTACGTTTCTTGGCCGCGCCCCCATCTAGGATCCCTAAAAATATTGATGTTGGGGGTCCAAAAGGTTAATCCATTATATTGTATGTTGTATCCTTTTTCGTTCGTGGCATTGTATATGGCCCTCGCTTCATCAGAAATGGCCGAAGACACCCTAAAGGCTAAATCGGTATCAAAAGTGGCCCCTAGGCCAATGGCTTGCGGAAAAACCGTTGCAGCCGTAGAGCGGCCGACACCATGGAGGGCTTCATTCCAATAGTCATATGCCGGAATACCCAAGCGCTTTATTTCAGGTGTACCATTCATCATTTGGCCGATCTTTTCTTCAAGCGTTAATCTTGACAGTAAATCCTGTACCCGTTCATCCAAGGAAAGCGAAGTATTGCGAAAGGCAAGGGTGTCACTTTGTAAAACATCTGCGTCTGGGGTTGTTGCCGAGGGATTGTTCTTTTTATTCCCACAAGCGCCCATACCTAAAATGAGTAGGGCATAAAATATGGTTGTTGCGATTTGTTTTTTCATGATTGTTGGTTGTTTTGGTTACGATGTGATCTTGATTTATAAAGTTAATTCACTCAAATATTTTTAATTTTAAATGGATTGTTATAGTTTTACGCAACCGATTGCAAATTATGTATTATTTCTTATTTCCACAATTATTATGGAAAATATTATGAAATAATCATTTATGGTCAGAATTTGTTTAAAATTGGTAATAGGTATAAAATTAGCTGAATTGGTTGTTATGAAGAAATTGGATTTTATAAAGTATTGTTTCGTTTCATTATTCTTGCTTTTATCTGTTTTAAATACCTATGCCAATGATGGTTATAAATTGTGGTTGCAGTATCGTTTGATAGAGGGCGAGGGCTTGAGAGAATCGTATCGATCCAATATTCAGGAATTGGTTCCGTTAGGGGATTCCAAAACCATAGAAATCGCTTTGAATGAATTGCAGGTGGGATTAAAGGGTATGTTGGGGCAGGAGTATTTGTCCGTCGAAAGGGAATCTATAAAAAACAGTCTGGTATTCGGACGAAAGGAAAATCTACCCCAAACGATCATCGGTTTCTTTGATAAGGGGTACCATCAAATAAACCAGGAAGGTTTTATCATTAGATCCATTACTGTAAAAGGGAAGAAACAGCTAGTGATTACAGGGAAAACCGATGTGGGCGTATTATATGGGGTGCATCATTTTTTAAGGTTGTTACAGACAAATCAGGCTATTGGAAAACTAAACATCGTGGATTCCCCAAAACTTAAGGTCAGGGTACTGAATCATTGGGATAATCTGGATAGAACCGTAGAAAGGGGGTATTCCGGTGGCTCCATTTGGGATTGGCATCGCTTACCCGATTTTATCGACCAGCGTTATATCGATTATGCACGGGCCAATGCATCAATAGGTATCAATGGAACCGTTTTAACGAATGTGAACGCCAATGCACTCATTTTAACGCCCCAGTATATAGAAAAAGTAAAGGTCTTGGCCGATGTGTTTCGGCCCTACGGTATCAAGGTGTACCTTACGGCCCGGTTTTCGGCCCCTATCGAGATTGGTGGGCTGAAAACGGCGGACCCCTTGGATGCCGAGGTTATTTCCTGGTGGAAGGGTAAAGCAGCGCGTATTTATGCTGAAATTCCCGACTTTGGTGGATTTTTGGTAAAGGCAAATTCAGAAGGACAACCAGGACCCCAAAATTATGGGAGAAATCACGTTGATGGGGCCAATATGTTGGCCGATGCCGTAGCCCCCTTTGGAGGGATTATTATGTGGAGGGCCTTTGTATATGCCGAAAATTCATCGGATGATAGGGCCAAGGAAGCTTATTCCGAATTTGTCCCGTATGATGGTCAGTTTAAGGATAATGTTCTTGTGCAAGTAAAAAATGGTCCCATCGATTTCCAACCTCGGGAGCCTTTTCACCCCATGTTCGGGGCCATGCCCAAAACGCCTTTAATGATCGAGTTTCAAATCACACAGGAGTATTTAGGTTGTAGTACACATTCCGTGTTTCTTTCCACCCTGTTTGAGGAGGTGTTAGCATCGGATACGGACAGAAAATGTAAAGGTTCTACGGTAGCCAAGGTTATTGATGGGTCACTTTCTAATAAGAAATTAACGGGAATGGCCGGAGTGAGCAATATCGGTACGGATAGAAACTGGACCGGGAATGTGTTTTTACAGGCCAATTGGTATAGCTTTGGCCGTTTGGCATGGAACCCATATATGAAATCCGCCGACATAGCGGATGAATGGATAAGAGCTACTTTTTCTAATGACAAAGCCTTTGTGCAGCCCGTAAAAGCCTTTATGCTGCAATCAAGGGAAGCCACGGTAAATTATATGACGCCATTGGGCTTACACCATATTATGGCGGCAGGGCACCATTATGGCCCGGGACCATGGGTCGATATTTTCGAGAGGGCGGAATGGAATTCGGTTTATTTTCATAAGGCCGACACTTTGGGTGTTGGATTTGATAGAAGTACTACAGGAAGTAATGCCGTAGGCCAATATGCCCCTGAAGTGGCCCGTATGTTCAATGATATCAATACCTGTCCGGAAGAATATTTATTGTGGTTCCACCATGTACCTTGGAATTATAGATTAAAGAACGGGCAATCGCTCTGGAATGGGATGGCATTAAAATACCAAGAGGGTGTTGATACGGTGGCGGCTATGGTCAAAACATGGAGTAGCCTAGAGGGTTATGTGGATTCCCAACGTTTTAACGAAATGAATATGTTATTGGACATTCAATATAAAGAGGCAAAATGGTGGCGGGATTCCTGCTTGTTGTATTTTCAGCGATTTTCCAAAATGGAATTGCCCGAAGGGGTCGAAAAACCAACCCGGACATTGGAATATTTTCAATCCCTGGAGTTTCCTTTTGCACCAGGACATCACTAAAAAAATAAAGTTTACAATAGAATAATTTATAGAATAGATGGGTAAAACAGCAATAGTCACCGGAGGAGGTTCTGGTTTAGGTTTTGCAACTGCAACAAAATTTTGCAAGAATGGTATTAAGACGTATATCGTTGGTATGAATGAGGAACAAACCAAGGAAGCTTGTCTTGAACTTGGTAAGAACGCCGTTCCTGTAATTTTCGATTTAACGAATCTGGAAGGTATTCCTGCGATGATCCAGGAAATAGCCACGGATGGTGCCATAGATATATTGGTGAACAATGCGGGTATTAATATGAAAAAAGAATTCATTGATGTAACCGATGAGGAGTTTTTTAAAATCATCCAATTGAATGTCTTGAGCATTTTTGCCGTAAGTAGGGAGGTTGTCAAGGTGATGAAAGAACATAGTGGCGGGTGTATCGTTAATATTAGCTCTATGGCCTCACAGTACGGCATTCCAAAAGTAATCGCCTATACCGCAAGTAAGGGCGCCATTGAGGCAATGACCAGGGCCATGGCCGTTGATTTGGCAAAATATGGTGTACGGGTGAATTGTGTGGCACCTGGATTTATAAAAACCAAAATGTCAGAGAAGGCATTCAGTGATGAACCCCAAAGGAGGGATAAAGTATTGGATAGGACACCGATGGGCATTTTAGGGACCCCATGCGATATTGCGGATGCCGTCTATTTTTATGCCAATAATGAATCAAAATTCGTTACCGGTACCATTCTTCCTGTAGATGGGGGAAATAGTATCGGATTCTAAATAGCGGAAAAATGAAACACATGCAACAAACAATGCGCTGGTTTGGTCCTAATGACGCTATATCCCTAACGGATATTCGGCAATGTGGTGTTTCAGGAATCGTAACGGCCTTACATGAAATCCCTGTTGGGGATATTTGGACGGTAGATGCGATTCAAGAACGCCAGCAGACCATAAGGAATGCAGGTATGGAATGGACGGTAGTCGAGAGCCTGCCGGTGCACGAAGACATTAAAAAAGCAAATGGGGCAAGTTTAAGGTATATCGAAAATTATAAAATCAGCTTAAACAACCTGGCCGCTTGTGGCATTAAGGTGGTGACCTACAACTTTATGCCCATTTTGGATTGGGTGCGTACCGATCATGCGTTTAAGAATCCCGATGGCAGTAAAGCGTTGCGCTATGATCAAGTTGCTTTTAACTACTTTGATCTCTTTTTGTTAAAAAGGCCCGGGGTTGAAAACGATTATTCCGATGAGGAAAAACAAATGGCCCTTGACTACGGAAATACCCTTTCACAAGATGACAAGGATTTGTTGTTTAAAAATGTACTTCTTGGGTTGCCAGGCAGTAAAGTGAATTTTACTAGGGATCAAATTTTGGAATTGCTCGAAAATTACAAGGATATTGACAACCATGCGCTAAGGACCAACTTAATCCATTTTTTGTCCGAAGTTGCCCCAGTTGCCGAGGTGTTGGGTATAAAACTGGCCATTCACCCAGACGACCCACCATTTTCGGTTATGGGACTACCTAGGGTCGTTAGTACCCAGGAGGACTTAAATCGTATTTTTAATGCTGTTCCCTTGAATGCGAACGGACTATGTTATTGTACAGGTTCTTTGGGTGCGGAACCCCATAATGATTTGGAGAAGATCATTGATGACCATGGAGACCGAATTCATTTCTTGCATCTGAGAAACGTAAAAAGGGATTCCAAGGATATTTTTAGGGAGGCCGAACATCTCAATGGGGATAATCCGATTGAAAGCATCATGGAAAAATTGGTGCTACTGATGCAAAAAAGGAATGTTGCCTTGCCACTTCGCCCCGATCATGGATTTCTGCATACCATAGAGGAAGGAAAAGAACAATACCCCGGCTACTCACTAGTGGGAAGACTTAAAGGACTTGCTGAATTGAGAGGTTTGGAAATGGGGATTCAATATAGATTGAAACACACGCAAAATTAGATTGAAAACTACAAATGATGGCTTTAAAAAATACATGGATTTCCGTCTCGGCATTCTTACTACTTGTTGTAACACTAGGTAATGCCCAAACCATTGATTCCCAAAAATATGTTGTCAACACAGCTTCCTCGGAACGTTTTCCATTGGCGTCCAACGAAAACGTAGCATCAATAGTGGTCGATCAAGATGATTTCCCAGGGGTAGTACGTGTTGCCGGTCATCTTCAGAATGACCTTCAAAAAGTCACAGGTATTTTACCTACGGTCTTTAACGGTATGGCACAAACCGAAGATTATTTGGTCATTATCGGGACACTGGGAAAAAGTGCTATCATCGATCAATGGGCAAAAGAAGGTAAAATAGATGCCGCCCGACTTCAGGGAAAACGGGAAAAATTCACCACCCAAATTGTTGACAATCCTATGGCCGGTGTGCAAAAAGCCTTGGTTATTGCCGGTTCGGACAAACGGGGAACCATTTATGGCATATATGATCTTTCTTCCCAAATTGGGGTCTCACCCTGGTATTTTTGGGCGGACGTTCCTGTTCGAAAGCAATCGGAATTACACGTGCTTCCCGGTGTGCACACCTTAGGGGAGCCTAAAGTCAAGTATAGGGGGTTCTTTATCAATGACGAGGCACCTGCATTGACAGGGTGGGTCTATGAACGCTATGGGGACTTTAATGCCAAATTCTATGAAAAGGTTTTTGAACTTATTCTTAGGATGAAAGGGAATTATTTGTGGCCGGCCATGTGGCCCCCAAGAAAGTTTAATGTGGATGATCCCCAAAATGCCATTTTAGCGGATGAATACGGCATTGTTATGGGAACATCCCACCACGAACCTTTAACACGTGCCCATGCTGAATGGAATACATCTTTAGGGAAATGGGACTATGCTTCCAATGCCAAAGGATTACAGGAATTCTGGAAAGGCGGTATGGAACGTATGGGGGATAAGGAGACCCTTGTGACCATTGGAATGCGCGGTGATGGTGATGAGGCTTTAAGTGAGGAAACGGCAACAGATCTACTGGAAACGATCGTCAAAGACCAGCGTAAGATCATTGCTGAGGTTACCGGGAAACCCGCAGAGGAAACACCCCAGATATGGGCGCTATATAAAGAGGTCCAGGATTATTATGATAAGGGGATGCGGGTGCCAGACGATGTAACATTGCTACTTTGTGATGATAACTGGGGAAATCTCAGAAAACTTCCGGGGTTGGATGATGCACCGCGTAAAGGGGGTTATGGTATTTATTATCATTTCGATTATGTGGGGGGTCCCAGAAATTATAAATGGTTGAACACCAACCAAATTGAACGCACCTGGGAGCAGATGCACCTAGCTTATGAACATGGGGTGGATAAGGTCTGGATCGTAAATGTGGGGGATATCAAGCCCATGGAATTTCCAATACAATTCTTCTTTGACTATGCTTGGGACCCTGATCGATGGAATGCCGATAACCTACAGGATTATTACCGTATTTGGGCAAATGATGTATTCGGGGGAATTGAGACCGATGCTATTGCCGATATCATGAAAAAATACACCAAATACAATGCTAGACGAAAGCATGAGTTGATCGATCCCTCGACCTATAGTTTAATCGATTATCGAGAGGCCGATGCCATTGTTGAAAATTATAAGACACTTGGAAGGAAAGCACAAGGCATATACGATCAACTTCCCGAGGAATATAAGGACGCCTATTACCAGTTAGTGCTTTTTCAGGTTTTGGCAAGTGCCAATCTTAACGAACTTTACGTAGCAGCTGCCAAGAACAATTGGTATGCCGAACAGGGTAGGGCATTGACAAATGAGTATGCGAATAAGGTAAAAGCGTTGTTTGATAAGGATATGGAACTGACCGACTATTACCATAATGAAATGGCGGATGGTAAATGGAACCACATGATGTCACAAACCCATATCGGTTATAAAATTTGGCAAGAACCGAAAACCAATGCGATTCCGGAGACCAAGACGATTGACATACCCAAAACATCGGATATGGGTGTGGCTGTGGAAGGTTCTAAAGAATGGTGGCCAAATGCATCCGATGAAGCGATTCTGCCCACTTTTACTTCCTTTGAAAACAACACTTTTTATGTCGATGTCTTTAATCGGGGAACTGAGCCTTTCAATTATAAAATCAAGTCCAAATCGGATTGGATTGTCTTTTCCCAAACAAAGGGTAGTGTTGATAAACAGCAAAGGATAGAAGTAAACATAGATTGGGAAAAAGCACCAAAGGGAACCAACAAAACATTCTTTACGATAAAGGCGAATAAAAAATCCATCCCGGTTTATGTGCAAACAAATAATGTGGATATCGATGGAGCAAAAGGTTTTATCGAGGGTAATGGTTTTATAGCTATCGATGCGGATCATTTTTCAACTACCTATGAGCCTGAACCTTTCTCGTGGAAAGTGGTCGATAATTTAGGTAAGACCGGGTCGTCTATAATTTCGTTGCCCATTAAAAAAGGAAGGGTTGTTTTAAGTGAAACCTCCCCTAGGGTGTCTTATGACGTGCACTTTAGGACGAAGGGAAAAGTGAAGGTGCATGTGCTGTTTTCACCGACCATCAATTATGCCACACGGGAAGGTATGTATTATGGCCTGTCATTCGATGGGGAAGATCCCGTGCGTATCAATTACGACTCAGATCCTAATATTTTTAATTATAACGGGAAGGTCCCCAGCAATTGGCATGCGAATGTCGCTGATAATATTAAAGTGATTACCACGGAATTTGAAATCAATGATGCGGGTAACCATACTTTGAATTACTTTAGGGTTGACGAAGGCTTGGTACTTCAAAGGATTATTATAGAAACAGAGAACAGTCAATTGAAAGAGACTTATTTAGGTCCACCTGAAAGTTTCAGGGCTCAATAAAGCTATTATAGGTTGGGAGCCTATAAAAACACACAGGAATATAAACAGCACTGTAAAAGCCACTTATGTTGAATAAGAAAACAGTATTTAAAATCATTGCTATTTTACTTCCCTTGTTTCTGATTCTAATTGTAGAATTGATGCTGAGGTTTTTTGGATACGGTGATACTTACCGGCTTTTCAATAAAGTTACTTCAGAAAACAATACGGAGTATCTGGTCATGAATTCCAGTATTTCCAAAAAATACTTTAAGCATACAGGCTTCCATTCCGATAATCAATCGGACTTGTTTCTAAAGAAAAAAACCGACAATACTTTTAGGGTTTTTGTCCAAGGTGCGTCAACGGTAGTTGGTTTTCCTTTTTACAAAAACGGTTCTTTTCCTCGAATGCTAAAACATAGACTGGCCTTAACCTTTCCGGATAAGAATATTGAAATAGTAAACACGGGAATTACGGCTGTTAATTCATATACCCTGTGGGATTTATCCGAAAAAATAATAGAACAGGAGCCCGATCTTGTCATTATCTATGCAGGACACAATGAATATTATGGGGCATTGGGTGTAGGGTCCACGGTTTCTATCGGTAATTATCCATCCTTGGTAAGGACTTATTTAAAGTTGAAGGATTCACGCTTTTTTCAATTATTGGAAAATGGGTATTCCATGGTTTTTAAATCAAAGGCAAAAACAAACTATACCGTTGAGGAAACAACCTTAATGGAGGTAATGGCCAAGGAACAGCAAATCCCTATGGACTCCGAGGTATATAATGCCGGGATTGATCAATTTAAAGACAATCTTGATAAAATCCTGAAAAGATATCAAGACAAAGGCATTCCCGTGATTATTTCCACTGTTGTGTCAAACGAAAGGGATATCAAACCCTTCATAAGTGCTGATTTGAATGAAGATGGATTTGAAGACGCATTGAAAAACAATAGAACAGAAGTTTATAAAATTGCAAATGAAAATGCCCTTGCGGCTTATAAATTGGGACAATTTTATAGGGACCACCAACAAGATTCAGCATGCAAGTACTTTCATATTGCAAAGGAATTGGATTTTCTTAGGTTTCGGGCTCCGGAGAAAATCAATGATGTAATTATTGAATCATCACAAAGGGAAGGTGTTCATCTGGTAGATGCCAAGAAAGCATTGCGTGCACATTCCAACAGTGGTTTTATCGATAGTGGATTGCTGACCGAGCATGTACATCCAAATGTAAAAGGTAATTTTATTTTAGCCGATGCTCTTTATAACAAAATCAAAGAACTGCAATTATTGGATGATTGGGATAATTTCATTGCTTATGAGGAAGCAATCAATGATATTCCCATAACACGTATAGATTCCATTAAAGGGAAGTTGATCATAGATGATTTAAAACAATCATGGCCATACAATTTAAAAATGTCCGGAACCAATCCGGTTGCACTGTATAATTCAATCAAAAGTCCGACCTACGAAGAGAGGAAGGCGATTGACCTCTATGCGGGCAGGGAAAAATGGCAGGATGTTATGCGGGAAGCTTACCATACCTACGAACGTGATGGTGATTTTGAGAATGCCCTTAAAGTGGCGCAATCTTTAATTTCTGAATTTCCCGAGCAACCAAAAGTATATGAAATGGCGGGGAATATTTGCTTGAAAATGAATAGGGTTGCTTATGCGGATTATTATTTTGAAAAAGGGAAACAACTTAATTGAAAATAGCTACCAAGGGTTTTTGATATCCTCTTTGGTGAAAACGTGGTCTCTTTTTTGAAAATAGGAATTTGATTTTTCCTTTTTGAGGATTTGATTTGCACCGAACAATCGTTGAAAAAAAGATAAGGGAACCAAGAAAAGAAAAAAACAAATGAACAGTAAGGCATGGTTCATTACCAATCCAAGATAATTGGAGAAGGTGTGCCAAATTTTAGCTATGGCTAAAGCAATTTTCATCGAGATCAACGGAACGATCAAGAACACCATAGAAAGGTAAATAAGCCACTCGGTATGGAATAAAACATATAAAACCAGTGGTGCCAACGCTAAAACGACAAGGGTCTCTAAGACTTTTTCTTTTCTCATTAGAACAAACTGTAAATAAATGGCGCCAAGGCAGAGCCATTGGTTAAGAATATCAAACCACCTAAAATCACGAAAATTATAATCAATGGGATTAACCACCATTTTTTACGTTCCTTCAAAAAAAGGAAAAACTCTCTAATAAATTCCATCTACTTTACAATTAAATAATTTTCCAAAACCAATATATCAATTCCTGAGTTTATAAAACAACGGTAGGCATTTTCAGGCGTATTGACAATAGGTTCATCCTTAACATTGAAACTTGTATTGATAAGCACACCGATTCCTGTAAGCTTCTTATAGGTTTGTATTAGGTTCCAGAACCTAGGGTTCATTTCCTTTTTTACCACCTGAACCCTTGCGGAATAGTCGATGTGTGTAACAGCCGGTAATTCCGATTTGGGAATATTCCGTTTTTCTTCAAGACTGAGTTCATTGAAATTGCTTGGCAATTCATGTCTTAAGGATTGTTTTACTTGGTTGGTAAACAACATATAATGGGAATGTTTTCCTAGCTCAAAATAAGTGTCATAATCTTCTTCACATACGGCAGGGGCAAAAGGCCTAAAACTTTCCCTGAACTTGATCTTTAAATTTAGTTGGGACTGCATATCCGTATCAGTGGCATCTGCTAGGATACTTCTATTCCCCAATGCCCTTGGGCCAAACTCTGTTCTTCCATTAAACCAGCCAACCACCTTTTTATTGGCAATATAATTGGCTGTGATTTTCAACAATTCTTCCGTGGATTCAATATATCGGAAACTACATTTATTTTTTCGCAGTGTCCTTTCAATTTCAAGATTTGAAAAATTAGGTCCCAAAAAATTATTAAAAGGTTGTTTTAAGCCGGAAAAGGATAGATCTGACTCTAGATAATCGGTAATCAGTGCGGCTCCTATGGCGCCACCAGCATCACCTGCAGCAGGTTGAATGTAAATATCCTTAAAGATGTTCTGATTGTATAACACCGAATTCGCCACACAATTTAGGGCTACGCCACCTGCCAAACATAAATAATCTGCATGGGTGACCTGCTTTACATGCGTAATCATCCTCACCAAAATTTCTTCTGAGACTTTTTGGGCGGCCAAAGCCAGATCGGCATGCAGCTGTGTCAATTTTTCGGCAGGATCTCTTTTTTCAAAACCAAATAGTTTTTGCCATTTTCTTGGATTTACCATTCGTAAGCCTACGGCATATTCAAAATAGTCCTTGTTTAGCTTAATGGAACCATCTTCCCTTATATCCAGTAATCTTTCTTTGATCGTTTGTATGAATTGGGTTACTTGTTCCGATTGCATAGTGCCGTATGGTGCAAGGCCCATCATTTTGTATTCCCCTTTATTCACTTCAAATCCCAAGAAATAAGTGAATGAAGAATAAAACAAACCTAATGAATCAGGAAAATGTAATTCCCCCAACACTTTTATTCCTTTTTCGCCACAAGCGGTACCATACGAGGTGGTGGTCCATTCCCCGACACCATCAACCGTTAAAAAAGCACTTTTTTTAAATGGCGAAGTGTAGAAGGCGCTGGCAACATGGGATAAGTGATGCTCTGGGAAGACAATAGGGACTTTCGACAGTTTTCTATCTTCATTTAGTTCTTTCAATCTTTTCCTTATGATCTGCTTTGTGAATAGTTTTTCCTTAAGCCAAACAGGCATGGCCTTGGCGAATGATTTAAACCCTTTTGGGGCAAAGGCATAATAAGTTTCCAAAAGTCTTTCAAATTTCAGGAAAGGCTTGTCATAAAATGCAATTGTGTCGATATCCTCAAGATTGAATCCAGATTCCCGCAGACAGTATTTTATGGCTTCTTCAGGAAAGGAAGCATCATTTTTTATTCTGGTAAAACGTTCTTCCTGAGCGGCGTACATGACTTTTCCGTCTAAAATAATTGCGGCGGCCGAATCGTGATAATATGCGGAAATACCAAGTACTTTCATTTGGGTTAGGGTATTCTTTATCAAGGTTGAATTTATAAATAAAAAGGTTGTCTAATGTTTCAAGACAACCTTTTTAAATAAACTAAACTAACTCAACTTTTCACATAATGCCGATTGTCTGCAATAAGTATTATGTTAAATGTTTTGATCTATTAATATCCGGGATTTTGATAGGCTGTTTTTTCAGCTTCGGTCATATCCAATCCGTCTATTTGAGATTGAGGTATCGGTCTTAAATAATGGTAGGCTTGAATGGTCCTGGTTGTTGTTACTGGACTATGGTCAGAAGCGTCATTACCCGCAATTTCATATGAAGCTGCGTATTCAGCCCATTTTTGGGTACGAACCAAATCAAACCATCTAATGCCTTCACCAAAGTACTCTCTGGATCGCTCTGCCAATACATAGTCTATGTCAATAACACTTGGGGTAGCAGCTACCAATGCGGCACTGTTGTCCTCAATTCGTTCTACCTGTTCGCCATTATCAAAGCGCCATTTACCTGCACGTGCACGGATAACATTGATTAAATCACGGGCAGTATAACTACCTGATGCACCTTTCACGGCCGCTTCAGCTGCAACTAAGTAGAATTCGGAAAATTTAGCTATTGGAAAAGGACGTGTAATAGCTCCATTTGGCGATCCCAATTCGGTTTCTACATCATGATCGGTACGGTAGGTTCCTATTTTCCATAATCCTGGGTAGAATCTTCTGTTTATTTCATTTAGGTTTATAACATAGTCAGATCTTCCTGCTACTTCACCGCCGCCAAGATTACCGCCATTCACACTATAATCAACGCTTGAATCGTATTCATCCAAGAATGTGATAACAGCATCACCGGGCGCTATTTGCATACCATTTGCCGCGGTCAAAGTCGGTGTGGTATTTCCACCCTTGTTCCAGTTGCCCCTATAACTGGTTACGAAAGTACCATCATAACGGGAATCCAATTCTTTTTCGGCAAACGTTTCTTCAAAAACATTGATGGTGGGAGCCATACGTGTCCAAGGACGGCCATAACTTTGGGCTGCCTCACGCAATACGGCTGAAGTACCGTCTACACTAATACTTGTATAATTTGATGTTACCATCCATGCAGCAGTATTGGCACTATTATCCGTACTGCTCCATCCTAAACTGGCTTCATTGTAAATTTCACTTTCCTCGGTACGATCGGCATACAACATCATTTCGCTATGTCGGTCGTTGGAGCCTTCATGAACATCATAAAAATAATCAAGTAACTTATAGGGTCCTGGATTATCAATACCCTCTACAGCTAAATTGTAAGCTTGCTGATAGTAATAGCTAGCCCCATTGCCATCAGGGTCTGTTCTGTTGGTGTCTGGATACGTTGGGATATTGTTGGGGTTCTCTAACCACCACGCATACGTCAAATAAGCTTTAGCTAAATGTAAACGAGCTACATTCTTGGTTGCGGAACCTGTTAAACGGGGGGAATCGGGTAGGTTATTAACGGCATCAATCAAATCAGGAAATATGGCTTTTGTATAAACCTCTGGTACTGTATTACGTACTGAGGCCCTTACAGCGGAATTATTGAATGCTAATTCCCCTGAACCTAGATCCAATGGTACTCCACCATAGGTTTGAACTAACAGGAAGTAGTAAAATGCCCTAAAAAACCTGGCCTCGGCAATTACGGAATCGTCCAAGCCTACAGCGGCGGCATTTTCAATAATGCCACTAGCGGTGTTGATGGCAGGGAAGCAGGTATTCCATGCAATACTTGTGGTATAGGTGTCCGGTATTATTTGACCTTCACCAGATAAATCGGCATCCTTAAAGTTATTATCTGCACTTTGGGCAAAGGCATATTCATCTGTCCCTGTTTCTAGGGAGTTGTAATAATATGCTTGTCCATATAAGTATCTTAAATGTTCATACAAATAGGTTAAACCTCCTTCAACACCAAGTTCGGTTTGAAAGAAATCTGGCGTGAATACACCCCTTGTTTCCTCTTCCAGTATATCTTCTGTACAAGAGCCTATTAACAATGCAATAGAGAGAATTGCTATTGATATAGATTTTATTTTAATTTTTCTCATTATGATCTTTTAAAATGTTATGTTTAGTCCTATCATATAATTCCTTGTTGTAGGAGCATTAGCCCCGACTGTTGGAATTCCGTCGGAGATATTGGTGGTATTTACGGCAACGTTTTGACGATTTCCATTGGAATCGACTCCAGAGTTGGTTTCTGGATCTAAACCGGATTCCCTATGAAATGATGAAAACATTACGAATGGGTTCTGTGCAGTTGCATAGATTCGAAGTCTTTCAACCCCAAGATCCTCAATGATTTTTTGATTAAAGTTATATCCTAATGTTATGGCACGTATCTTAAGGTATGAGCCGTCAAAATAACCCAAAGTACTTCCGTATTTTGGATTGTCACCACTTTGTATTCCTCCTGGTGCGGGATATCTGGCATCTGTATTATCCGGTGTCCAATAATCCACGTCCACATTGTTTCTTCTACCGGTCAGTAGATTAACATACCCATTGGAAGAATGTAAGGTGCTTACTATCGTACCACCACTTTGGAAAGTACCAACCATGCTTAAATCTAAATCCCTATAAGCTAAACGAGTGTTGAAACCACCTTGGAAATCAGGGGTGGGATCCTGTATAACCCTATCATCTGAATTTATGGATCTTGTTGGTGATCCATCAGCATTGTAGTCTCCGGTGTACTTTACCTTAATCATACCCACATTGCCTCCTGGCTCATAATCTTGTAGATATTGGTAATCCGGATCGGATTCATTCCAAAGCCCGATTCTTTCGTAATCATAGATAACATTGATCGGTGAGCCTACGAACCATAGTTGTCCAACATTTTCATCCTCTCCGGTCGCTAAAGAAACGATTTTGTTCTTGTTGGAGTAAAGGTTGATTCCAGCGTCCCATGTTAGACCATCTGGATTGTCTAAAATAGTAGCATTTAAGGCCACTTCTATACCTTTGTTCTCTGTTTCGCCAATGTTACTGGTTACACTGCTAACCCCTGAAGATGCTGGAAGACTAAGGTCGTATAATATATCGTTGGTTTTGGTAACATAGTATTCTACAGTACCAGACAAACGATTGTTGAACAACCCAAAATCAAGACCATAGTTAAAGGTTTGTGAAAACTCCCATCCCAATTCCGGATTCGGCAATTCGCTCACATAATAACCTGTGGCAAAGGTGCTGCCGTAGTTGTAGTTTACTGTGGATAACCTTCCTTGTGTCGAATAAGGGTCAATCGCCTGATTTGAAGTTTCACCATAACCTACACGTAGTTTTAATTGGTTGATGAACTCTTGCGTCTCCATAAACGATTCATTGGCAATATTCCATCCAACGGAAACAGCAGGGTATGTTACCCATTTATGGCCCTCGGCCAATCTAGACGAACCATCAGAACGTATTGTACCTGTTATTAAATAGCGGTCATCATATTGATACATGACCCTCCCCATGTATGATAGTAACCCAGTAGCGGAATAACCGGTGTTGTAACCAGTAATGTCTTCCGAAAGGGCAGAGTCCAGATTGTACCATAAGGAGTTTTCATCCGGAACATTTCGAACCTGTAAATAAGAGCTGTCATAATTGGTTTCTTGGGATGAGAACAAGCCCACAAAATTAACTCGGTGCTTATCGGCAAATGTTCGATCAAAGATCAATTGGTTTTCAATAATATAATCCCTTGTTATTGAAGTACCGTAACTGGCGGAAGACGGATTACTTTCGTTATAGCTGAATACGCCTTCACCTGTAAAATTCCCATCTCTACTTGAACGAAAGTTCAGACCAACATTAAGTCGGTATTTTAGCCCTTCGACCCATGGAATTTTAACTTCACCGTAGATGTTATTATAAGTACCAAAATCCAGTTCCTCATTTTTTTTACGGTCCCCGATTCGGCTAATCTCATTTCTAGTAGGAATCCAACTGTCGTCAGCTATAGTTTGAAGACGAACGGACTCAAGGAAATTTCCGGCATCATCATATGGACTCAAAAGAGGTGATGCGGCCAAGGCATCATAAATACCGACAATACTAGAGGTTTTGTTGAAGTTTGTTACTGAATTAATTCCAAATCGGAACAATTCGCCCACTTCTTGATCAACTTGGGCTCTAATTGAATATCTCTGAAAGGAATCTCCAGGTATAACGGAAGTTTCCTTAAAGTATCCCATTCCGATATTGTAGGTTCCTTTTTCAGTACCCCCTTGAACACTCACATCATGGGAGGTCTGGAGACCTGTACCAAAAAGTAGGTCTTGCCAATCCGTGTCATTGGCCAAATCTTCATCACCACCTATGGCGTAAAGAGGTGTGCCACCATTATTGGCGGCAACATCGGCACGTAATTGGGTAAGTTGGGCCGCATTCATCATAGGAAACTTGGAAAAGACTTCCTTGGTCGCGTAGTACGAATTATAGGTGAATTTGGCCTTTTGACCTTTTTTACCACTCTTGGTCGTAATGATGATTACACCATTTGCACCTCTGGAGCCGTAAATTGCGGTAGCGGATGCATCTTTTAATATGTCTAGGCTTTCTATATCATTTTGATTGATATCACTTAGACCACCAGAAAAAGGAATACCGTTAAGTACGATTAGAGGGTCATTACTTCCCGAAAGGGAACGTGTGCCACGAATACGAATGGTTGGGGCGGCTCCAGGCCTGGTGCTTGTCGTTGAAATGTTGACACCGGCTGCCCGTCCTTGAAGGGCCTGTTGGAAGTTACTTGCTTGTACTTCCTGTAAATCATCGGCCTTAATGGAAACAACCGATCCTGTCACCGATTCTTTACTTTGGGTACCATAACCGATAACCACAACCTCTTCCAATGCATTTTCATCGGTTTGCATTATTACATTGATGGTGGTTTGACTATTTACCGAAACTTCCAAGGTTTTGTAGCCTATATAGCTAAAAACCAATATACCATCGGATGGTACATTACTGAGAACAAAATTGCCATCAAAATCAGTGGCCGCTCCATTCTGGGTTCCTTTGAGGACAACATTGGCACCAGGAATCGGGCCATTGGTATCTGATACATTTCCAGATACGGTTACTTGGGCACTTGCCCCTGCAAAGAACAAAAGAAGCATGACCGTAGCCCACTTCGTTTTGTAATATTTGCTTTTGAAAAATAAAAAATTCATCATATTGATTAAGGTTAGAAATAATGTGAGTTATAAATGAGTGTTTGATTACTTACTTGATTTGAGTTCTGTTCTATATTGTCTATAAAGTGTGTTATTTTATCAAAAGTATAAAATACAATTGTACAAAACAACCGATTGTGTTAATAATTTACTAAAATCAATAAAATATGTTTACAATGCGTTTTTTGTATTAAGGTGTGGATAGGCTTTTTTCTTCTTTGATCATATGTGTTTGCGGCAGTGTTGTCCCTTTAATGTGTATAGAGATTTAAGAATAGTGTGTTTTAAATATGTGGTAAATAGTGTAGTATGTAGGTGTGTTGTAGTGTATTTTTGATAATTGGGGTTCTATGATGAAAATTGCATTTTCGATTTATGTTTGCTGATTAATGGGGCTATTATTGTTTTTAAATAGTTTTAGTGGTTTGTTTTGTTCACAAACGGTTGTTTTAAAAAATTTTTAAATGTGGTTAGGGTTGATAAAAGTCGGCACCAATGAATATGGGGATTAGCTTATTTGATCAATGAATGTTCTGGGCTTCAATTACCCTTGATTCCTTAATTGTGCAAATCCTATTTTTCCGGAAATAGTTTGGTGATTGAATGATACGCTCAAGAACTCCAAAAGTCCCTAAATGGTCGGGCAGTGGTTTTATATTTAATTAGGGAATAATGAAGGTTAAAGGTAATACCCTAACCGTTGAGGAGCCCTATATTTTCATATGGGCAGTAGTGACGTATACCCCTTGCTACTGCTTGGAATAATGAACGTCTGAAAGAGCCTTGATGGTATTTGCAGCTTGTTCGGCGGTAATATCCCTTTGTGGATTGGCGAACATCTCATACCCGACCATGAACTTTTTCACCGTTGCGTAACGAAGTAATGGCGGGTAAAAGGACATATGAAAATGCCATTCAGGATGTTCCTTACCGTCTGTTGGTGCTTGGTGTATTCCCGCGGAATATGGGAATGAAGTTTCAAAAATATTGTCTAGACGTATAGTGGTTTTTCGTAATATTTCTGCAAATGCCTTTTTCTCTTCGGTTGAAAGTTTCCCGATATGGGCAATCTTTCTTTTGGGAGCGATTATGGTTTCATAAGGCCATACAGCCCAATAAGGTACTAAGGAAACAAA
The DNA here is from genome assembly GCF_009674825.1 of Maribacter luteus. Classification (GTDB taxonomy): domain Bacteria; phylum Bacteroidota; class Bacteroidia; order Flavobacteriales; family Flavobacteriaceae; genus Maribacter_A; species Maribacter_A luteus. Next base: position 452,208 of record NZ_WKJH01000002.1, on the reverse strand, counting down.
ATGTTCATTTTCGATAATAATGCGTTCATCCAATGCCAGCTCTTGTTTAATATAATCCTCTAGGATACTTTTTTGGTGTTTGTTCCAATAATCCAATAACCTATCCGATTTTTTCTGTACCTCTTGGGGTATACTCCGCTGCGCCCATATTTGTCCATGCGGATGCGGATTGCTGCACCCCATGATGTCACCTTTGTTCTCAAAAATCTGAACATGGTTTATCCCATCCATAGCCCCAAGTTCATTATACTCCTGTTGCCATAGTGAAATGACATCGGTTATTTCTTCCTTTGACATTAAAGGTAGGGTGAGGGAGTGGTCCGGGGAAAAGCATACGACCTTACATATGCCCGACTCGGATTGCGCATGTAAAAGTCCGTTTGTATAGGTTTCCTCCTTAACATCTTTCAATAGGGCCGAAAAATCGTTCACGAAAGAAAATGGTTTTTTATAATCCGGATTTACCGCTCCACCCATTCTCCCGTTGGTCGGACACAAATAACAATTAGGGTCGTACTTTGGTTTGGTATCCAAGGATTGTTTTTCGGTCTTTCCCTGCCAAGGTCTTTTGGTTCTATGCGGAGAAACCAATATCCATTCCCCTGTTAAAATATTGAACCTTCTATGTGGATTTTCGTTGAATTCGGTATTCATTTTATTCGTTTAGGATAGACGTTCCTTTACTTGGACTGGCCTCGAACCAGGTTAATTCTAAATTACAGGCTTTTTTATAGGCTTTTGATGCTGCTGCAACAAAATCGTCAATAGCATCTTCGTGTATTAAATTAATGGTACACCCGCCAAAACCACCACCCATCATTCGGGCTCCCAAGACAGCTTCGTGGTTTTTTGTGAACTCTACCAGGAAGTCGAGTTCCGGGCAACTTACCTCATACATGGTGCTCAACCCTTCATGGGTTTCATAGAGTAGTTCGCCCACCCTTTTCAGATTGTTGGCCTTTAGGGCTTCAACGGCTTCTAAAACCCTATCTTTTTCTTGAATGACATAGGCACATCTATTGTAGACAGTGCTATCGAGGGTGTCCTTGATGTCATTCAACATATCCATAGTGGCATCTCGCAACGATTTTACCCCTGGATGGTTCTTTTTTAGGGCGGAAACCCCCGTCTCGCATTGGGCCCTTCTTTTGTTGTATTCCCCAGAAGCGAGGTTGTGGGATACATTGGTGTTCAGGAGTAGAATCTTGTAAGGTTGTATTTGAATGGGAATATAGGAATACTCCAAAGACTCGCAATCCAATAGGATCACATGTCCTTCCTTACTCATTACCGAGGCAAATTGATCCATAATACCACATTTGGTGCCCGCATAGGTATGCTCAGCGGCTTGTGATAGCTCCACGATATCCATACGGCTGAGCCCAAGCCCGAACATTTCGTTGAGACCGAATGCCAAACCACATTCCAGTGCAGCGGAGGAACTAACTCCCGAACCAATGGGTACGTGGCTTTCCAAGACACAATCGAACCCCCTAAGTTTATCGGTTCGTTTGGAAATTTCATTCAATACACCTAAGATGTAATTTTCCCATTCTACATTACTTATCGCAATGTTATCCAACGATAGTTCAAATCCGGTATCATATCCTTTACTGTGCACATGACAGATTTTGTCCGATCCGTTTTTTTGAAATTTAAAGGTGATTTTCTTTTCTATGGCCGTGGGGAGTACGAATCCCATATTATAATCGGTATGTTCACCGATGATGTTAATCCTACCTGGTGATTCAATCGTAAGTTCAGGTTTGAAATAATTTAAAAATTGCATGCCTTTTCGGTGTTTATGCGATGATTTCCAGTCGTTTTCATTTTACTTTTGATGACAAACGAAAGGCCTCCAAATTGGAACTATAAAGGTAGTGATATTGAAAATGATTTATCTAAGTTGATTTTAACCAAAGCATAACTTTTTTTACCCTATTGACTGTTCTGATTAGGTGTTTATGGTTGAATTTTCTAAGTATGGATTTTAAGGTTTTACTTCGAAATTTCCCTTGATGAATCGTATTACAGACCAACTAAGCGATTATTCATATCGCAAAGCATCGATTGGGTTTAGTTTCGCTGCTTTTTTTGCTGGGAAGTATCCAAATGCCACACCTACCAAGGCTGCGAATCCAAAACCAATGGCGATAGAGTAAAAGGCCGTTGGAATGAAGAAATCGGTCACTTTATAGATTATCTGGTTTCCGATGACACCAAAAACGATTCCCAGCAATCCACCTACTAAACTCAATACTATAGCTTCAATCAAAAACTGGGTAAGAATATCACTTTCCCTTGCCCCAATGGCCAGTCGGGTTCCAATTTCCCGTGTACGCTCGGTTACCGAGACCAACATGATGTTCATAATTCCGATACCGCCGACGATCAAGGAGATACTGGCAATGGCGCCCAATAGAATGGTTAAGATACCCGTGATATTTCCTGTGATTTCCTGAAGTTCAATTTGGGTCATGATCTCGAAATCATCTTCTTCCCCATCTTTGATCCGATGTGATTCGCGCAATAGTTCGGTAGCCTCAACCTTGGCATTGGTTATATGGTCTTCACTCAAGGCGCTGGCCATGATCATGGTATAACCTCTATGGTGACCATAGAGTCTATTTTGTATGGTCGTGTATGGTGCCAGGATAATATCGTCCATATCCTGCATGCCACCGGTACCTTCTTCGGTCAAAAGTCCCATAACGGTAAAAGGGACCTTATCTATGCGAATTTGTCTACCTATGGGATCTTGCCCTGGAAAAAGTTCTTCTCGAATGGTCTCTCCGATAACGCAATATTTTTTTGCGGTACGTACGTCTTCCTCGGTAAAGAAATTACCTGCCTGTAGCTCTCGACTGGTTATATAAAAATAGTCATAGGAAACACCATATACCATTGTAGATTTATATCCGCTGGGACCAATGGCTTGTGCCCCAATGGCCAAGAGGGGGGAGAGATTGGGCATGTACACGGAGTTTTTCTGCAGTACATCAAAATCTTTCTTGTCCATGGGTCTGCCCATGCGAACGTTGATTCCGGCTTTATGCTCCGATTTCGTTTGGATCATCAATAAATTTGTGCCTAATCCCGAAATTTGGTTCTCTACCGCCATAGTGGCCCCTTCACCTGCTGAAATGGTCATGATGACCGCACCTACCCCAATGATGATGCCCAGCATGGTCAGTAGGCTACGTGTCCTATTTTTATAAATGGAATGGAAAGCGACCTTGAATATTTTTAGGAATCTTCTCATAATGCCCAATTAGGTAGTTACCGGATTTTCCAATGCCTTAATGGCCGATTCTTTTGTACTCCTGTCTTCGATTAAGGAATCGGTAAGTACGCGGCCATCCCTTAAATAGACCATTCGTTTCGCGAACTGGGCAATATCCGGCTCATGGGTGATCATGAGTATGGTCTTGCCTTCATTGTTCAATTGTACAAAAAGGTCAGCTATTTCAATACTGGTGGTACTATCCAAATTTCCGGTAGGCTCATCCGCAAGTATAAGTGCAGGATTGTTTACCAAAGCCCGTGCTATGGCCACCCGTTGTTGTTGACCTCCCGAAAGCTCATTTGTTCTATGGTAAATACGATCGGCCAATCCCACTTGTTCCAATGCTTTTTGGGCAAGCTCTTTCGAATTTGTAAATTGTCCGGTCCTGTTATAAATGAGGGGAAGTTCTACATTTTCCAAGGCCGTGGTACGCGATAACAGGTTATAACTTTGGAATATGAATCCGATTTTTTGATTTCGTATATCGGCCAATTGGTTTTTATTCAATCCATTGACGTCGACACCGTCCAAATAGTACTCACCTGAGGTAGGCCTATCCAAACAACCGATAATATGGAGTAAGGTTGATTTGCCCGATCCCGATGCACCCATTATGGCCACGAACTCACCTTCTTCAATGACCAAATCTATATCGGTGAGCGCACGCACTTCTATTTCGCCGTTTTTGAATATGCGGCCAAGTTGTTTAGTCTCTATGACTTTTTTAAGGGGCATATCTTTTATTTTTTTGTTTTTATTCCGTTGATGACCCTTGTGTTTTCCGTTACAGGGGAACCATCTAAATGGCGTTTGATCTCTGAATAGATGCCAGATTTGATTCCTATTTCAATAAATCGGAAATCTAACTTACCCTGGTTATCCTTAAAGAAATAACCATCTATGTGCGAAGGCAAAGTTTTCTTGAAATTGGCCGGAGTATAAAGTTCTTCGTGATTGATGGTATTGATGAACTTGTTTTTTATGGAATCGGGAAGCACGGTTTGGGCCTTGTTTTCCAAAATAGGTTTTATTTCTTTCAACATGGTTTCGTTTGGTCGGAAGCGTAATGCTGAATTGTTGATCAAGATCACATCCTTGGCGGCATTTATGATGAACTCCAGATTAGCGGTCATACCTGGTAACAACAACCCTTTTTCATTGTCTACATCGACCACTACTTGGTAGTTGACCACATTGTTTATCTCTATGGGTTGTAGTCTTATCTGACTTACCGAGCCATAAAATTGTTTATCGGGATAGGTCTGTACGGTAAAGCGCACTTGCATCTGGTTTTTGATGTATCCGATGTCACTTTCATCCATATCTGCCAGGATCTGCATTTTCGATAGGTCTTCGGCAATAATGAACATGGTCGGTGTGGCGAATGAAGCGGCTACGGTTTGCCCTTCCTCCACGCTACGTTCAATTACGGTACCATCTATTGGGGAGGTAATGTGGGCATATCCAATGCTCACTTCAATATTTTCCACCGCAGCTTTGGCGGCTTTTTGTGAACTCAATGCTTGGTTGTAGGAATATTTGGAATCGTTGAATTCTTTGGTGGAAATGACGTTTTTTTCATAGAGTGACTTGTTACGGTCGAACTCATCCTTGGCTTGGTATAATTGGGCCTCGCTAACCCCTAAATTGGCTTTTGCACTGGTAAGGCTGGTACTTAACAGTTTTAGGTCCATCTCCGCCAATATCTGTCCGGCTTTGACCTTATCATTATAATCCACATATATCTTTTTTATGGTTCCCGAGATTTGGGTGCCTATTTCTACCGTATTTATGGCTTCCACAGTACCAGTGCTTGATACATCGGCCTCAATATTACCTTTTTCCAAAAGTGTATAGTTGAAATCCAGTTTTTTTGTGCTGAGTTTAGGCCTTAAAAACAGATAGCCTATAACGGCGATAGCCAAAATCACGATAACCACCCATTTGTATTTTTTCATCGGTATTGTATTTTAAAGACAGATCCATTGCTTTAAAATTAGGGTGTAATACCCATAATCCTAATGATTTATATCAGTAGGGAAATAGGTTGGCCGATAAGGGGTCAAAAAATAACGAAGTCATGACCTAGGTCATTTAGAAAGGGCGAAGGCCTACTTAATTTAGCCCCGAATAAAAAAAAGGATTGTTTAACCTAATTACACATTGTTATGTCACTTGTAAAATTTAAAAGAAGGCCTTTCGGAAATCTTGTAGGACATGATTTCTTTGACATGGATGATTTTTTCGATAATCGTTCTTGGGTCAGGGATATGTTGCCCGACACCTTCTGGAATGGCAAAACCACCGAACCTGCGTTAAACATTAAAGAGACCGAGGATAAGTTTGAAATTGAGCTTGCTGCACCCGGTTTCGCCAAGAAAGATTTTGAAATAACCATAGAAGATGGTTGCTTGAACATTTCTGCTGAAAAAACGAAATCAGAAGAAGAAAAAGAAGAAAACTATTCCCGTCGTGAATTCAGCTATAATGCTTTTGAGCGTTCATTGCAATTACCCAAAAGTGTAAAAGAAGAAGCAATCAAAGCCAGGTATAATGATGGTATACTAAGTTTTGATCTAATGAAAAAGGAAGAGGCTAAGAAAAAACCACCAAAAGTGGTAGAGATAGCCTAAAGACCATCGAAAAACGCAAAGCCCTTTCGCCTTAACCGAAAATACGTCCATGTGATTAGGTTTGGCCTTAGGGCTTTTTCGTTTAAAGAACTTCATAAAAACATAGTGTGAATTATCCAATTGGGAATTCTTTATGGGGATACTATTGGGGTCTTGGTCCTCGAAATTGCCTCCCCTGTTTTTTAAAAATTGTCAGCGATATTTTGTAAACGCTCTTTGTCCAAAAGCATTATTCTTCTGGCATGCCCCATGGTAATTAGTCCTTCTTCCCTAAAATCTGACAATGTTCGTATGGCGGTTTCCGTGGCCGTACCGATCATACCGGCAAAGTCTTCCCTAGGTATATCCAATCCTTCATAATACGAGTCTTTTATAACCCCTTTCTTGTGTAGGCTTAAAAGTGCTTTAGCCACACGTTGTCGTACGGTAGAATAGGCCATATTAACCAGTTGGTCCTGAACCTCGATCAGGTTGGTCGAAATGATATCCATGAATTTATGGGAAACGTCCTTGTTGTCATTGATCAGATGGATAAAATCCGATTTAGGAATCGCATAGGCCTCGGTATTATCAATTGCTACGGCTGTTTCCAAGTAGGTTCCCTCAGGGTTCAATAAGGATAACTGCCCTACGAAATCGCCGACTTTATGTATGCCCGTAACGAATTCCTTACCGGATTCGGTCGATTTATAGGTCTTTACACTGCCCTTTTCAATGAAAAACAGGGTATGGGCACCATCCCCTTCCCTAAAAATGAAATCTTTTTTGTCAAACAGTTTGGGGCGATATTCTTTTTCGATATGTTCCAAGTTCAAATAATTGTAGGCTTCTTGGAAAAATTCGTTGATACCCTCAATGTTCTTGGAAAATTCTTTTCTTAGAAAATCATTTTTCCTGACACGCGTTTTAATGGCCTCGATCAGTTCGTGTTCTTCGAAGGGTTTGGTAAGGTAATCGTCAGCACCAAGATTCATTCCTTTTCTAAAATCGGTGCGATCGGATTTTGCCGTTAGGAAGATAAAAGGTATCCCTTTTGTTTTCGTTGTATTGCCAAGGTCTTCCAGCACATCATATCCATCTTTTAAGGGCATCATAATATCACAGAGGATAAGATCGGGTAGGTGCTTTTTGGCCATTTCTATACCTGTAAGACCATTTTCTGCGGTAAGTACTTCAAAGTTATGAAGTTCAAGAATATCCGCCGTGTTCTCGCGAACATCTTTGTTGTCTTCGATCAATAGTATTTTTTTCATGGCTTTTCAGGGTTACATTGTTAGTGTACAATCTTACGGTAAAAGCCTAAAGTAGGATAGACCTTGTTCAGTTCATTTTATGGGCCTTCGCATTCTTGTTATTGATGTTTAAGGCCTATGTATCTTGGTTTTTTCTTATATCATTGCTATTCGTGTTATGTTGACTTAATTATTTACAGGAGTTCTCGATGTTTTTTTGTTTTAAAAGTAACCCAGAATGTGGCGCCTTTGTCTTGCTCGCTGTCCAACCCGATCGTTCCGCCCATTAATTCGGTGTATTGTTTTACGATGTTAAGACCGAGCCCCGTTCCTTGAATGTTTGTACTGTTCTGCGCTCTGAAGAACCTTTGGAAGAGCTGGTCCTGTTCCTCTTTGGGAATACCAATACCATGATCCAAAACTTGTATGGTCACCTTTTCTTTTTCTTTGGTCAGGGTCACCAATATTTCTTGTCCTTCTGTCGAGTATTTAATGGCATTACTTAATAGATTGGTCAGTATATGGTGCATGAGTTTAGGGTCGAGATAAGCCTCTATGGGTTTTTCATTTGTATGAACCTTGATATGTTGCCCTCTTTTTCGGTTGGGTTCAAATTCCGTTACGATATTTTTAGTGAAAGAAACCAAGTCCATGATTTCGGGATTGGGTCGTACCCGGCCTTCCTCTAATTTGCCCAAAGAGAGAAAATCGTTTAGGATCACTACTAAGGCCTTTACATTTTGTTTGATCTGTTTTACATATTTTTCCCGCTTGGCCTCTTTGCCCGGCATATTCTGTTTTTCAATAAGTATGGCCGAAGAGTGAATGGCACTTAGTGGGGTCCTGAATTCGTGTGAAGCCATTGATATAAAGCGCGATTTCAACTCGTTGAGCTCTTGCTCTCGTACGAGTGCCTTGCGCATTTCGGTTTCTGCTTGCTTAAGTTTGGTAATATCGTTGTAAACAAAAAGGGTCCATTTAGCTTCATCGTTTCCATCCATCAGAGGAGAGGTATTTACGGTAAAATACTTATTCCTGAACCGGGTTTCAAAAGAAAGGAACTCACCTCCTATAGTCCTTTTTATATCTTCTTTGACACGGTGTAGGCGTTGTTTGGAGAAAATATCGATATCATCAATGCATTTTCCTTCAAATCTATTTTTGTCCATTCCCATCCTATGCATTTCCCCTCCATCTATATAAACGATTTCAAAAGCACTGTTAAAAACGATTATGACCCCTTTGGGAAAATTTTTTGCTATGGCCGTAAACATGGCCTGACTCTCCAGTGCCCTGTTCTCCGCAGCTTTGGTTTCCTTGATCTGGTCTTCAAGGTTAAGGTTGGCTTCCACCATTTTTTGAACAGTTGCCTTCAACTCATTGGTACGTTCATTAACGGTTTGCTCGAGCTCTTTGGCATAATCTTCCAATAACCAATGGCTTTTTGCCAATTGTTGACGGGTTTGGTGTTCTTCAAATGCAATGCTGATCAGTTGGGTTAAATCAGTAATAATATCCCTATCGGCTTTATTCGGTTTTTTTGGTTTTTTACAGTACACACCGAATATGCCCAATACTTTTTGGTCAGATGAAAATATGGGATAGGCCCAACATGAATTCAGTCCGTGTTCAAGTGCTGCGGCGTTGTACTCTTTCCAAAGAGGGTTGGTGGTTAGATCGGTAATGATCACTTCCTTTTTTAAATAGGCCGCAATCCCGCAAGAACCCATATCCGGTCCTATGGGAACATCTTCGATGATGTCGCAAAAGCCTTTGGGAAGGTTGGGTGCCGCCATTTTATGTAGTGTTTTCTTTTTGGGATCCAATGCATAGATCGTGGCAACACAGCAAGGTAAATTACTCTCAAGTACCCCAACGATCGTTTTGCTTATTTCTTCTATGGAATCTTGTTTGGCGATCCTCTCGAGTACCTGGCGTATCTGATCTTTTATCTGCACTTCCCTGATACGTTCGGTCACATTGTTCTGGACGCCTATAAAATGCGTCAATTGGCCATTTTGGTTTCGAACGGGCGTAATAGTAAGTTCGTTGTAAAAAAGTGTGCCGTCCTTTTTGTAATTGCGTAGTACGGTCTGGGCCGTTTCTTGGGCTTCAATGGCCTTTCTTATGATTTTGACCCCTTCTTGCTCCCGATCATCTTTTTGTAAAAACCGACAATTTTTACCTAAAACCTCGCTACGGTCATATCCTGTAAGGGAACAGAATGCATCATTGCAATAAATAACGGGGAGGTCCGGTAGTTGGGCATTTACGATGATGATACTGTTACGGGCAGCTTCCAAAGCACTGTTGCGGATATTCAATACATCTTGTATGGCCTTGGTCTTGGTAATATCACGTAAAACGCATAGGAAGGTCTCGTTATCAAGAGGTACGAAGCGTATTTCAAAATCGGTAGGGACATCATCAATAGGTAAGGTAATGATCTTTAAAACCGTGTTTTTGGTTTCCTGCACCTCTGTAAGGGCATTTAAAATCAAGACGCTGGTCTTTGGGGGTAAAATGTCTTTGAAATTCTTGCCTATAAGACTCTCTATAGGCCCAACTATGGGGGAAAAATCAGAAGCGTTCACCTGAAGAATGTTGCCCATTTTATCATGTACGAAAATAAGATCGGGCAGTGCTTCCAAAATCGACCTGTTTTTGGCCTCACTGTTTTTCAATTCTTCTTCGGCTCTTTTCTTGGAGGTAATATCGCGTACGATTGTCAATAGCTTATTTCCATTTAGCAGAACGGTCCTAGACTCAAAATCAACCATCTTGCCATCTAGTTTCAAGGAATATTCCCTTATTTGGATTTTCTTGGTTCTAATAGCCTCGTTATGGGTTTTCAGTATCTTTTCCGATATTTCCGGAGGAACTATTTCCTTTATGTTCTTACCTATGATTTCCGATTTATCAACTTTTACCACAGTCTCTTCGGGAGCGAAGAAATCAACGATGTTTCCTTCGTAATCCTGTATAACCGTAATATCTGGTAAGGCATTTAAAAGGGCTTTGTTCTTGGCTTCTTTGGCTTTTAGTTTATGTTCTGTTTTTTTTTTGTTTATAGTATCCCTAATAAAGGCGATGGTTACTTGTTCATCATTGAATGATACAGGATTCAGACTAATTTTCAATGGGAATTCAGTTGCATCTTTCTTTATACCCCATAGGTCCATTTCATGATCAATAGGTCGTTTTATGGGCTTTTTTGTAAATTCTAAAAAGTGTGTTTTGTGGGCTTTTCTGAATTTCTGTGGGAGTAAGACCTCGATTTTTTTACCCAGTAGTTCATTATGGTCATAGCCGAACATCTCTTCACAGGCTGAGTTTACTTTAATGATTTTTTCGTTTTGGTCAACTACGAGAATGCCTTCGAGGGAAATATCGAATATTCGTTCAAAAAGGGTAAGGTCTTTCAAGGTGTTTTTCATTATGGATCATTGATGCTTGGTCGACTAAATTTAAATATAAATCACCAACATGTTTTTTCAAATGACATTTATCATATCGAATTTAGGCTTGATAAAACGGGAGGCTTGAGAAATAGTCGTATAAATTTTGATATTATCATTCCGGATTGATGTATATCATTTCAACAATTTGTGTTTAGGGCTACATTCATGCCCGGACAAGGTAGATTGTCTCTTTTTACCTAGAATATTATTATGTACGGATTATGATATCGAAGACTATTGAAAAAGATAAACCCTCTATTTTCTTTAAAACAACCGCCCAATTATCACATGTTGAAAAATGGGTTGAATTCATACAGGAAAATTCAAGGAATACCCAATTGACCGTAATGTTCAAACTTGGGAAATATTACCAAGGGGAAGGGGATTTAGAGGTGTTGAGACCTGGATTCAAGGATTATTGGAAGAACTTATTGGGGCCAAAGGCTCTATTCGGATTATTCTTTAATCAAGATATCGGAACTGTTTTTGTCGCCGGACCATATTCGCCGGTGTTTTTACAAGAAGTTGACGGGAAAAAACTTGGGGCAATGTCCGAGGGGATTTATGGTATTCTAAGGGGCTTGGGGCTCAATGATAATGAAACTACCCTGGCCATAACTAAATTAGCCGAGGGTAGGTTTCTTCTTTTATGTAAAACATGGGTTACAAAAGAAGATCACACAAAATATTTTAATGTTAATCCAAATAGGATCTTATAGTAAAAAGCCTTTAATCCTCGGTCCCAATCAGATTCTGCATTTTCTTTTTGGGACTGCTCAAGATCACTGCATTTTGTTGAAAGTCTTTCCAAGGGTCTTCGACTTTCATAATTCTTTTAAAAATGGATTTGATGGTAAAAGCTTGGGAGCTTTTTATTACTTGTAATTCGGCCCATGAAACCGGGAGGGCTATAGGGGCATTTTCAAAAGCACGTACTGAAAAAGGACATATAGCGGTTTGTGCATAGGAATTTCGGAGGTAATCTATAAATAATCGCCCTTGGCGTTGGTCTTTTCTCATGGCAATGGTGAAGTCTTCAGGATACTTTTCTGCCAAATAAAACGCTATTTGTTTTGTAAAGGCACGAACTTCATCAAAATTTTCAACACACATCAAAGGAACTACCACATGCACTCCTTTGGATCCCGTTAGCATAAAATAGGTTGGGAGGTTTAGGGTTTCGCCCAACAATTTTCTAAGAACCTGTGCACCATTCATTACTTGTTCAAAATCATTTCCCGAAGGGTCAAGGTCAAAAATCAATCTGTCCGGGTAGTCAAGCTTGCCCAATCTACTTAAGGTAATATGAAAACTTATAGTGCCTTGGTAGGCCAAATACGTCAGGGTGTCTTGGTCATTACAAAGAACATGGTTTACCCAACCATCTTTCTTTTTGATCTTCACGGTTTTTATCCAATCGGGAAAATAATCCGAGGCATGTTTTTGAAAGAACCCTTTTTGTGCTATGCCATCAGGGAAACGATGCAAGGTCAATGGCCGATCTATTAGGTAAGGGAGCATAAAGGGAGCTATACGTTCGTAGTATTGGATCAGCTCTCTTTTCGTAATGCCGGATTTCGGAAAGAAAACTTTGTCCTTATAGCCTGTTTCTGAAAATACCATGCTTTTAATAGTTTGGGACCGTATATTTTGATTTTTATCCTCAATTATCGACGTTAAGTAAAATCTGCTTATGTTCTAAAGAGAGCAAAAAAAGTAGGTAAAAATACCCTGTTGTGATTGTTTCGACAATGATATGTATCATTGATGTTAATTACGTTTGTAAAGACCCACAGCCTGATGCAGATCATTTTGCGACCAAGTGTAAGTTCGCATTTTTGTGGTAGCGAAAAAACACTGATTGCGATATTAAAATTAATTACCATGAATACGATTATATCAAATCCCAAAACAGAATTATTGTTGGGTGCAAGTCTTACTGTATTACATCAAGAAAGTCGAGAATGGTTGGATACTGTTGATTTTTGGAGGGATGAAGTCAAGTTTTTTGCCACAATCCTCGATAAGCGGGAAGTTAAAAAGTCGGAATATGGACGAATGTTGAACCATCTGGATAAAGTGCACGAAAACCTATTCGATTACCTGACCGAAGATATAAAAAGACATGAAAATCTATTGGCTCGTTTAGAGAGAGGGGAAAAGGGAATTTCCGATGGGGAATATAGGGAAGAGCACAGAAGATTGCATGACAGTATGGTTCTTTTCGAAAATGACATCAAAGAATTCAAAAAGATGGTCTTCGGGTATGTAAAGAAACTATGAAGTAGTGAGGTACATTACCGTTTTATACCTCAATCTCCAACCCGACCGGACAGTGATCGGAACCGAATATATCGGAATAAATCCGTACATCCTTAATTTTGTCCACCAACGAATCACTTACCAGAAAATAATCGATACGCCAACCGGTATTCCGTTCCCTTGATTTAAAACGGTAACTCCAATAGGTATAAGCAACCTCTTCCGGGTATAAATGCCTATAGGCATCTACGAACCCTGAATTGATGAAATTATCCATGCCATCGATTTCCGTTTGGGTGTATCCTGCGGTTTTATTGTAGTTGGATTTGTCGTTCTTTAAATCTATCGCCCTATGCGCCACATTGAAATCCCCACAGGCGATCACCGGTTTTTTCTTTTCTAGATTCTTAAGATAGGCCAGAAAATCGGCATCCCATTGTTTGCGATAATCCAACCGGTCTAATTTTTGGCCTGAGTTGGGAACATATACGTTCACTAAATAAAATGCTTCAAATTCCGCACATTCGATCCTGCCTTCGGTATCGTGTTCCGGGATTCCCATATTCAAGGCAAAGCTTTTTGGTTCGGTCTTGCTTATGATAGCCGTACCCGAATATCCTTTTTTCTCTGCGGAATTATAGGCTTTATTGTACCCTTCCATCGGAGATAATGCTTTCTTTACCTCATTATCTTGCGCTTTGGTTTCTTGAATACAGAGAATATCCGGATTCATTTTTTCGATAGATTCAAAAAAATCTTTTTTGACCACGGCCCGTATGCCGTTCACGTTCCAAGAGATAATGTTCATTGTCTGGGTTTTATTGATTCAAATATAAGATTTATATATCTCGGGGACCAATTCTTCGCTTATACACTTTAACGAATTCATACCAGATCACTGCTAAAAAACCAATTCCGGAACTTATGAAAACCTGGTTCAGTGTCAACGTTGAAAAATCGAAAAACCGGGTAAGGGGAGGAATTAATAATAGAAGTGAGGTTACTATAATCGTAATCGTGATAATCAAAGGAACCAGTTTATTCGTGTACTTTAAGGTGGTAAAGACGGAAAAGTAGAAAGACCGGTTTACAAGGGTCAATATAATATTAGCAGAAATCAATGTTACGAAAACCATGGTCCGGGTCGTAGCCTCGTTAAAACCGGAATGAACCGAAATCTGATAGGTGGCCAAAGTACCCACTGTGATCATTAAACCTTGAATGACACTTGTGGCCAATTCTGACCAATTAAAAAAAGTGGATGTCAGTGGTCGTGGCTTCATGATCATGGTGTTTTTTTCCATAGGTTCGTTTTCATAGATGATACTGCAGGTGGGGCCCATGATCAATTCTAAAAAGATAATATGCACTGGAGTAAAGATATTGGGGTACACCCAGCCTAAGACCAAAGGGAAAAATACGGTTAAAATTATGGGGATATGGATCGAGATGATGTACTGGATGGCTTTTTTCAAGTTAGTGTAGATTCGCCGGCCCATGGCTATGGCATCCAACATTCGGGATAGGTCATCTTCGAGTAATATGACCGAAGCGGCTTCTTTAGCGGTTTCCGTTCCCTTTTTTCCCATGGCAACACCAATATTTGCTGCCTTAAGTGCCGGTGCATCATTTACACCATCACCGGTCATGGCCACAATTTCCCCATTTGATTTAAGCGCATTGATGATTTTTAACTTGGCGTCAGGGAACATTCGGGTGAATACACGTTTTGAACTTACGGCCGTGCTAAGTTGTGACTCGTTCAAAGTCATTAGGTCCGAACCTGAAATACTTTTTTGGTAACCCTTAAAACCGATTTCCTTGGCAATGGCAGCAGTGGTCAATGCATTGTCGCCTGTAACGATCTTTACTTTTATACCAGCAGAATCAAAACCATGTAAAACCGCTTGGATATTCTTTTTCGGAGGGTCATAAAAAGCCACAAGCCCCATAAATTCAAAATTGAATTCCTGTTGTTTTTTAGGATAGGAGGTGCCGTGAAAATCAGATTTCCCCACACCCAAGATGCGATACCCTTTATTGGCCAGTGCGGTGATAGCGGAATTTATACGTTGTATATCCGTTTCTGAAATAGAGGAAACAGCAATCAAAGCTTCAGCTGCCCCTTTCGCGGCAATGATTCGATTACCTTTACTATTCTCGAAAATATGGGTCATCATGGGTGGTTTTCCCCCCAACGGATATTCGTGAACCATTTTATATGTGGGTCGAGCATCAAAGGAAAAATTTTCCCGGTAAGATGCGTGTAGGGCTATTTCCATAGCGTCGAAGGGTATGGGCTCACTGGCCCACATAGCTGTTTCTATAAGTTCTTTCTCAAAAGGATCCAAAAGGCCTTTTGCATCGGTTACTTTTTTTGAAGATAAAGCAAAGATCTTGGCCAAGGTCATTTTGTTTTCGGTAATGGTACCTGTTTTGTCCGAGCAGATTACGGTGGCACTACCTAGGGTTTCAACGGTTTTCATCTGTTTAACGATAATTCCCAGTTTCATTAATCGATACGAGCCCAAGGCCATAAAAGTGGTGAAGGCCACGGGAATTTCTTCTGGAAGAATAGACATGGCTAAGGTCAATGCCTTTAGAAGGCTGTCCAAAATATCACGGGAGTTATAAAAATTAATTCCCCATACAATGATGAAAACGATGGCACCGACAATGACCATCTTCTTAACGAAATTGTTTATTTGCCGTTCAAGAGGGGTTTTCTCCTCTTGAATACTTTCTAAGCTTTTACCTATTTTCCCCAATTGGGTTTTGTTGCCGATCGCCGTAACAGTTGCGATGGCAAGGCCGCTAGCAACGGTAGTGCCTTTATAAACAGTGTTGTCTTTGTTTTGCGGGTCTTTATAGACGGATAACGATTCCCCGGTCAGCAGGGATTCGTCCACAGAAAAATCATTGGAGTGAACAATTGTACCGTCAGCCGCAATGGTAGTACCTTCCTCGACCATTAAACTATCGCCCAATACAACATCCTCACTATTTATTTCTACGACAACCCCATTTCTGATAACGTTGCATTTGGGTTGTGTAAAAGAACGTAGTTTTTCAATGGCATTGCGACTACGCCCATCTTGGTAAAGGGAAATAGCGGCGACCAGTATGATTGCCGCAGCGAGGAAGATACCATCCCCATAATTTCCTGAAACGAAATAGATGATCGATGCAACCAGTAGTAAAAGGACCATGGGTTCTTGTACCAAACTCTTAAGGGCTTTAAGAATACCGATGTCCTTTTTTTCTTCCAAGGTGTTTTTTCCATATGCGGACCTGGCTTTATTTACTTCCTCCGAAGTCAATCCCTTTATGTCGAAATGGTCTATGGACATAGGCGTTTTTGAATAAGAAATTAAAAGTTGCAACAATTTACGAATTGCATTCGGCACTGATTCAATACACAAAGAGCAGCATCAAAATTGTTTGTTTCTAAATATGGATATGACCACATAGAATCCTAAAAGGGCCGATATAACAAACCCAATGGCACCCAAAAGTGGAACACCATTGATCAAAGGGGGCATTTGGGCCAAGACTAAAATGGAACTACCAATTGATAAGGCGGCGATGATAACTGCGAATACCAATCTATTGATAGCTTTGTTCGATGCTACCTGAAATTCCTTTAGACCCTTGTGTTCATGTATGACCACAAGTTTCCCTTCTTTGATTTTTTTTAGGATGGCATTGAGGTCCTCGGGAAGATTGTCTATAAGCGTGTTATAGTCCTTAAAACGTAGCATATTTTTTTTGACCAACCGTTTTAGACTATATTTTTTTCGGGCCAATTGGGATACGTAAGGTTTAAGGTTTTCCGTAATATTGAATTCAGGATCCAGTTTCAGTCCGACTCCCTCAATAATAATCAATGCCCTGATTAGTAAGTAAAGGTTATGGGAGAGAATAATGTTATTTCGAAATAAAACACTTTTGAATTGTGAAAGGGTCTCACCCAATTTTATATTTCTAATGGAGGTATCACTTATACTTTGTACCAGGTCGTAAAGGTCATCTTCCAATTTAGTGTAGTCCGGAATCTCGGTTTTGACCGCTATTTTTTCCAGAACAGGTATCAGTTTTTTTATGTCCTTTTGTGTAAAATAGAGTAATAGTTCTTCCAGGGCCTCCTTGTCTTTGGGCAATAGATAGCCCATCATCCCATAATCGATAAAGCAGATGCGGCCTTGTTCCGGTAGTACGAAAATATTACCGGGATGTGGGTCTGCATGAAAGAATCCGTGTTCCAATACCTGTTGCAAATAAAGGTCAACTCCTACTTGGCCAACCGATTTGCAGTCTATATTCCATTTTTTTAACGTGTCTGTTTCGGATATTTTTATGCCACTGATGAATTCCATACAGATGATACTGTCGGTCGAGTATTCACGGTACACCTTGGGAACATACATAATTCCATTGTTTTCGAAATTCTTGGCAAAGCGTTCCATATTGTCTATCTCGCGCAAGAAATGGAGCTCTTGGTGAATACTCTTTTCAAATGTGGTGATGATACGCATTGGTTGAAAGGCCTTTGCTTGGGCACTGTATTTTTCCAAGCTTTTGGCTACCTGTTTCATTACCGCAATGTCCGCATTTATGGTTTCCAGGATATTGGGCCGTTGTATTTTAAGTGCGACCAGTTTCCCGTTCAGCAACTGTGCTTTATGTACCTGTGCCAATGAAGCTGCTGCTATGGGTTCGGCCTCTATGAATATGAAATGGTCCATGCCTTTGATCTTAAGGCCATTTTCTATGGCTTCGTAGACGTCAAAATCCTTAAGTTTAGGTACATGATCTTGTAGTTTTTCGAGCTCTTTGATAAGTGCGGGCGGCAACATATCTTCCCTATTGCTGAAAATCTGTCCAAGTTTAACATAGGTAGGTCCCAGTTCCTCCAAAACCATGCGTATACGCTCATATGCGGAAAGGGATTCGGTTTTGATGGTTTTTTCGTTTCTTTTTTTGAAATATGCTTCTGGAAACATTCGTCTAATTCCGCTATTGGCCAATACTTGATCAAAGCCATATTTGGCCAATACATTAAAAAGTCTGTTATATCTTTTTAATTTACGGTTCTTTGAAAGTTTCAAGTCTTGCATTTTCTACATGTATTCAGAAAGGAACCGGAAGAATTCTTTCTTCAGGTCGGCATATTTCTGTCTCTGTTTTTCCATTTTCTCCCTAAGTTGCATATGTGTTTTTACAAGTGTTACGTTCAAAGATTCCGAATTCATTTTACTTCGATTGGCAAGCTTGGTTTCATGCTTATCTATAGTTTCCATGAAATCATCGATTACCGCTCCGTGCAATACGAATTCATTCTGAAAATGTTCCAATTGTTCTAGTATCTCATCATTGGTCCATCGGGTAACCAGTTCACTCAAACGGTTGGTAAAGGTTTTTAGTTCATCGTCCCAAAAATCCAATTCCGATTTCCAGTTTTCATGTTCAAAATGTAGATTTTCATCATACAATATTTCCTTGATCTTTTCCATTTGAAATAATTTTATATGTATATTATTGAGTTTTAAGTTTCAACCGTTTGGGAAGGGGTGGTTGGGTAATGAGGTTTCCTTTTTCCCAATAGTTCTTCCAATTCCTCTTTTTCAACAACCTCTTGTGTAAGGAGTAATTGGGCCAGTTTTTTCAATTCCGTAAGATGATCGGTCAAAAGTTTTCGGGTCCTTTCATAAGCGGTATTTATTAAATTCTGAACTTCTTTATCTATTAATTGTGCCATGTGTTCACTATAGGGTTTGCCCAACAATCGTTCATTTTGGCCAGAAGAGTCATAGAAACTTAATGGGCCTATTTCTTTATCCAGCCCATAGTATGAAACCATGGAATAAGCTTGTTTGGTAACCTTTTCAAGATCGTCCAAAGCGCCGGATGATGCTTCGTTGAATATGATTTCTTCTGCGACACGCCCACCTAATGAGGCACATATTTGATCCATAAACTGCGATTTGGTCACGATTTGCCTTTCTTCGGGCAGGTACCAAGCAGAACCCAAAGATTTACCCCTAGGGATGATGGATACTTTTACCAAAGAATCTACATGTTCAAGATACCAGCTAACAACTGCATGCCCTGCTTCATGGTGTGCTACGATTTCTTTTTCCTTGATTGAAATGATTTTGCTTTTTCGTTCCATACCACCGATTACGCGGTCGCGGGCTTCCATAAAGTCTTCTTGTTCCACTTTGTTCTTCTTCTTTCGTGCAGCGATTAGGGCAGCCTCGTTACAAATATTGGCAATGTCGGCTCCCGAGAATCCAGGACTCAATCTTGCCAATACCTCTTTATCAACATTTTTCGAAAGTTTAAGTGGGCGTAAGTGTACTCCGAAAATCTCTACGCGTTCTTCTTTGGTAGGTAGTTCCAGATAAATATGGCGATCAAACCTTCCTGGACGCAAAAGGGCCTTGTCCAATACATCGGGGCGGTTGGTAGCCGCAAGAACTATGACTCCGGTATTGGGCCCGAATCCGTCCAATTCGGTCAATAATTGGTTTAAGGTACTTTCCCTTTCATCATTGGCCTGGAAGGCGTTTACCTTGCCACGGGAACGACCTACGGCATCTATCTCGTCAATAAATATTATACTGGGCGATTTCTCCTTGGCCCTCTTGAACAGGTCACGTACCCGTGAGGCCCCAACACCTACGAACATTTCTACGAATTCTGAACCAGACATGGAGAAAAACGGTACATGTGCCTCACCGGCAACGGCTTTTGCCATTAATGTTTTTCCTGTGCCTGGAGGACCGACCAGCATAACGCCCTTGGGGATCTTGGCTCCTAGTTTGGTGTAGCGTTCAGGGTTTTTAAGAAAATCAACAACCTCCATAACTTCGGCCTTCGCCTCTTTGAGACCTGCGATATCGTTGAAGCTTACGGGACTTTTGGTGCCCTTTTCGGTAAGAACGGCCGTAGATTTCCCAAAATTGAACAACGGATTTGAGCCTTTACCGCCCCCTCCAAGTTTACCGAGCATATACATCCAAAATAGGATGATGAGCCCAAAAGGTAAAAGCCACGAAAGAATACCGAGCCAACTCCCTCGGTTTTGATATTGTACGTTAATTTTTTCTGAAGAGGTAATATCTTGTTGGGCACGGTCTAATTTGGACTCAAAGTTGTCAACAGACCCAATGGTAATACTATATTCGGGTGCTCTTGCTAATTGAAACCATTTCTCCGAAAAATCTTTGTTACGCTCGTTATTGGTATCTTCGGGAGTTAGGAATATCTCTGCATATTCCTTGTTGACCACAATGATTTTTTGGATTTTATTTTGTGTGATAAGGGAATCCTGGATAAATGCCCAACTTATTTCTTTAGTAGTGGTAGTAGGGTTGGAAAAAAAAGTAAATAGCAATAAAAAGGCCAATAAAAGAAGGTATAACCAATTGAAACCAGATCCCCCGGAGGGTGGTTTTTGAATCTTATCTTCTTTAAGGCCTTTTTTATCCTCTGTATTAGAAGGTTGCTTCATTTTCCTCAAGTATTCCGAATTGTTTTAGGGCATCCATGGCTTCACATCCATAAACCACTGATGGTCCGCCGCCCATAAGAACGGCTACACCGATAGTTTCCATGATTTCCTCAGATTTTGCCCCAGCTTGTAAAGAGTCATGTACATGGCAGGCAATACAACCTTCACAACGTACGGTTATGGCAATGCCCAAGGCTATCAATTCCTTGGTTTTTGAAGAAAGGGCACCATCGGCAATACTGGCATGGTGTAAATCTGAAAAGCCTTTCATGGTATCGGGTATTTCAATGCCCAATTCTTTCATTTTTTCGTTTAAATCGTTGAATTTTTTTGAATAATCCTGTAACATTTTCTTAGAATTTAGATTATAATTGGTTTTTAGAATACATTCTATCATTTTGGGAATATCAAAGCTAAATGACCTAGATATGAATTCGAATGATTTAGATCATGCCCATACGAAATTAGTGGGGTTAAAGTCATGTTTTCTAAGCTTTTGGCATGGTGAGCCCATGATGTAGATCATTGGCAAAAAGAAGTGGGCTATGTAGCTTTGGTTTAAACCAAAACATAGCATTACATTGAAAACTATCCTATACGTTACCGATTATTCGACCAATTCAGTGGCTGCCTTAAAATATGCCTATAATATGTCGATTCATATGGGAACCCGTTTAGTGGTTGCCCATGTTTTCGATTACCCTACCGTACTTGGTACAGAGGGGTTGGATGAACCTTTTCCCCATCTAGAGGAAAATGCCCATAAGATGCACCGTTCCAAGTTAGAGGCATTTTGTGAAGAGCATTTGGGAAGAGGGTACGAAAAACCAAATGTACAATTAGAGCCCGTAGAAAGTAATTCAGTGATTAAAGGGATTATGGCCGTAGCTTCTGAATGGCATGCCTATTTGATCGTAATGGGAATGAAAGGCGGAAGTGCCTTTCGGGAAATACTTATGGGAAGTACCACAAAACAACTGATAGAGAAGGCCCCTTGTCCAGTACTTTCCATTCCCGCAGGAACAAGTTATAGGTTGCCCAAAACTATTGTTTATGCAACGGCTTATGAAGAGGAGGATGTATATGCGATACGTAAGCTTGCCGAAATGGCCGAACGGTTTAAGGCCGAAATCAAGGTGGTCCATATTGCAGCAAAAGCAGAGAGCAAAGGTGAAACACAGATGGAGTGGTTCAAGGAAATGCTACAGGAGAAAGTGACATACGGGGATATGGATTTTGAAGTCCTTTATTCCGAGAATATTTTTGAATCCCTTAGAATTTACCTCGGAAAAACCAATGCCGATTTGGTGGTGATGCTAGAGAGGGAAAAGGTAGGTTTTGTTAAAAAATGGTTCGGTCAGGACTTGGTTAAAAAAATGGAATCTTATGGTAAGGTACCTCTATTGAGTATGAGGGGAAGCAACCATCAACTATTTTATTTTAAAAAAGCATTGTAAAATTCATCACCATGTCTAAAAGGGTTTATAGTATTTTGATCATTGTGGCTTTAGGGTTGGGATTTTATCTTTACGGTATTAGGGAAACACAGACCAATGTGTTTTTGATTATTTCCTCTGGGTTGATTTTTACTTTTTTAAGTATGGGAATCCACGGTTTGATCGCACATTCACTTAACCCGAAAGTTAAAGGTGGAATTATTTTGTATCCGCTTTTAATGGGGGTACTTTGGGCATTCCTGTTCTTCTTGTTCGTGTTTTTCATATTGCCCATATTTTGTCCGGACTTTATGCTGGGCTAGGAATGTAAAATGGTTTTCTGTTAAGATTATCATATTTCCACTTTTTTTTTCACAAGAATGACGTAGGTCATTTTCATGGATAACCTGCTATGTTATATTGTTTTTGAACCCTAAAAACATATCAATGAAAGCTTTGGCAAATATCAAAAACCTAAAATGTGAGAAAGGTAAAAACACAATCTTAAGAAATCTTAGTAGGATAATGGACATCTGTGTTATCGATATAGATGTAGAAAATGGGATGTTGAATTTTCTATATATAGATTCCATGGGATTGAACAATGTAAAACAAGAAATGGCCCGTATAGGGTTCCCTATTCAATCCTTTACTGCACCGACTTCACCTCCTTTGAGGAGCGAGCAAGATTCTATGTACACCACGGCGTTTTAAAGAACTAGCTACTTTGCGGAAATACCATAAATGGGACTTCTGTATTGAATACGATCTTGCGAATTACCGGTTCGCTCAATAATTTATGTAGGAAACCGTGTTTTGTCTTTAGTAAGGCCACCATATCCATTTTTGAATGCTCTTTTTCGAACCTGACCAAAGAGGATGTAACAGAGACATCCATTTGAACCTCATGGAAAACCGTTTTTATTTCCTTCAAGATGTTTATTAGCACTTCTTTGTTCAGTTTTTGGTCTTCATCGAGTTCTTTCTTCGAGTATATATGGATAATGGATACTGTAGCATTCCATAGTTTCGCCATTTTTATTAAGGGAGATAATTCCTCAGGGATAAAGCGATGTCTAAAATTGTTCGCAAAAGCTATTTGTTTTGGCGTGGTATTATCAAAATCTAAAGGAATGGCTATGATCGGGCAGGCGTGTACCTGTTTAATGGCCCTAACGGTATTACTTCCCATGAAAACATTCATAAGGGAAGTTGAACCTTTGGTGCCCATAAAAATATAATCAATGGCGTTGTCGATCGCAGTAACGTTCAAGGCGTTCACAACGGAGTCGACCATAAAAACAGATTTAAAACGGTGTTTCGGATGCTGTTCGTTTATACGCATGTTCTCGACCAATTGCTCCAGTTCCTTTTCCAGGTCGGTTCGGCTTTTAGGGGCCGATGGGGCATCATGATAGGCATGCAGCACGTAAAATGTACATTCTTCCTTTTTGAATAACTGAAACGCATAGTCAATCGCCTTTTGGGCATTGGCAGAGAAGTCGGTGGGAAGTAGGATTTTCAACATCTATCAATCTATTTATTCATCAAAATTAATGGGAATGCCATTCAATTTACATGATGTATGTCAGGTTCAATAAGACCGATTGTTTTTGGCCATGCACTTTGGTGTTCGGTATAGTATAAGATCTAGTCCAATAAACCAAATAATGTAAAGGACGAATGTGATTTTTTGGATAACCGGTAGCCAAGAAATATATCTGCCGGACTCATAAATGTAGTAGTTCGTAAGAAAGACAAAAAGACAAATTAGGCCTAGAAAGAAAATTTTGCCGTAACCCGCCTTAAAAAGTTCGATTAAAGTTGAGGTAAAGGCAATAACACCAAAAAAACCGGCTATTCTAACAATGGTATCATGGCTGCCCAAGGCCAAGAAAAATATCGTGGCTAAGGCCAATAGGCCAGATACCTTCATTACTCGTAGGTTCGGGCTTTTTCTTATGAACAACGCAGGTAGACGAATCCATAATGTGAATAAACCAAGACATAAAGCCAATAAGGCTGATATAGCATAGGGTCTAGCTGAATTTTCTTCGCCATTTATAGCTTGGCTATCCAATAGATCACATAAGTAATTATGCCATATGCTAAAACTTTCATGATCGGGTGAACTCCAATTGCCACCAGGGTAATTTAATGTAGCCAGAACATAACAGATGACGAAAACGCCAATCCCTATCAAAGGGGTCAGTGCCGGTATACCGATCTTTGTTTTATGATTGGTTTTTTGGTTCATTTTTTCACATAAAAAAAGACTGGTATATCGAAACACGCCAGTCCTTTTCTGATATCACTTTATTTTTGGCCGATAGCCTAACTGAAACATAATACATGTCCTTGGGGTTTTAACCCAAGATTTTCAAGTGACATCACTCTATAGCTGCTAAGACATCACTACTTAGCGGTCTTAATGATTAGTGTCAAAGAGAAAAAAACAGGTAAACATTATGTTTACCTGTTCTTCCATAGAGAACTTGAATTCATCAATACTGTTCTTCAACCTGTTAAATCACTTTATCGCTAAAATGGCCTAAGCGATTGTCAACAGCTCAATTTCATTCTCATCCCTACTATGACCATCTTTATCTTACGATATTGATGATCGTTTTTTTAAAAGAATCCGGAATACCCAAATATCCCGGATTCCTTGAAGATGTTTTTTTGTATCGATTTTTTCCTAACACTGACCTTTACTGAAATTTAAACCTAAATCTTTTCATGGTTCTAATAGTCTATCGCTACGCAAAAAACTCTTCTTTTATGTTGGATTTTCGTATCCCCACGACCCAAAAACCCAAATTTTATTTTCAATGAACTTATTCTTTGACAAAAGTAAACTGTTCAATTACGTTTTGAAATGATCTGTATCAGTTTGATACTTTTTTTTAAGGAAAAAGAACCGGAACACCTAAATGCCCCGGTTCCTCAGAAGATGCTTTCTTATTTGATCTACACTTACACTGACCCTCTTTAAAATTTATTTCTAAACCCCTATTAGGATTCAAATGGTCTATCAAATGTTTTGCCTCTCCTTTTTTTTAAGGGTCTTAAATTCCCCCCGAAAAAGACCCGATTTCCTTGTCAATGAACTAACTCTCTTTTAAACTTGGGGCTAAAGTAAAGTATATGTAACGTACTGGAAATGACCTAGGTCAGTTTGGAGGTTTTTATTCTTTTTTAACAGAATGGTGTTTTACCCATTCAAAGAGTCGGTCCGCATCTTTTTTGGTACAGAGTTGTGTTCCAGGGTGCAAAGTGGCGGCCGTACCACAGGCTACACCATATTTAATGGCCTCGCTTAGCGGTTTTCCCAAAGTAAGGTAAAGTACCATGCCCGCGACCATACTGTCTCCTGCCCCAATTGTGCTTTTTTGTAGTACTGTTGGTGCGGGTATATGTTCAAAACTATCCTTATGGGCCCAAAAAGCCCCTTTGGCACCTAAAGATACCACGAGGATCTTACATTGGAATGTTTTCAGGAATTTTTTGGCAAGGGTTTCAAGTTCCGTGGCAGCTATAGAGGTGATGCCCATAATGGTACTAAGTTCCCCCAAATTGGGTTTCATTAAATATATGTTCGATCGCATACTGGGAAGCAAGGCGGTACCAGAGGTGTCCAGAATGAATTTCGCATTTTTCCTGTCAGTGATTTTAGATATTTCAACATAAAAATCGGGAGCCACATCTTGGGGTAGTTTACCACTAACGATCATAAAATCATCAGTAGCCAAAGTTTCTTCCAAATAGGTGAGTACCTCTTGTAATTCTTCTTCTTTGACTTTTGGGCCGGGAACCCCGAACCTATATTGTAATTGGGTGTTGGTGTCGGTAACGGATAAGTTTTCGCGTGTCCAACCTTCAATAGGTATAACCTTTTGTGCCATATGTTCCTCGGTAACCAATTGTTGTAAATGGGTGCCTGGTGGTCCGCCCGCCAAGTACATGCAAAGCGACTGGCCACCAAGTTTTTTCAAGGCGCGGGAAACATTGATGCCACCTCCACCTGCATAATAGTTGGGGGTGGCACAACGGAGTTTTTTATTGGGTACTATACCGGCGACATGGGTGTCCTTGTCAACAACAGGATTCATCGTCAAGGTGATGGTCTTTTGCATTTGATATAAATTTTAATGTCATTTTTTTATATGAGGATGATAGGGTTAAAAGTTCCTGGGCATGAATCAAAGTTCTTGGCATTTTATGTTTTTCACAATGATGCTTATCAGTTGTTGGGCTTCGAAGGTATTTGGTGTCAAGGCCTTACTAAGTTGTATTGCTGATTCATATCATTCCGGATTTATGGTGATATGGATATCTTAATCCATCTTAAAAAAGGAGAAATGAGAGGAGTATTGAAACTTGGTAAGGTATTCGGTATTAGTATCGTGGTACATTGGACATTTTTGTTCATTCTATTTTGGGTGGCCTTTTTGGAAATTCAGAGAGGAGGGAATATGGAATCCGTTTTGTTCAATATTGCCTATGTGTTGGTTATTTTTATCTGTGTGGTGCTACATGAACTGGGGCATGGGTTAATGGCCAAACGTTTTGGGATAAAGACCAAGAAGATAACCTTGTTGCCTATTGGCGGAGTTGCCAGTTTAGATGAGATTCCGGAAAATCCTAGACAAGAACTAATAGTGGCCATTGCGGGTCCAATGGTGAATTTGATCATAGCCGGGATTCTATATTTTTCAATTCCCGTTCACGGACTATTGAGATTGCATATCGTTGAATTGCTCCAAGAGCTCAGTAAACTAACCTTGGGTAATTTTTTATTCTACCTTTTTTTGGCAAATTCAGCACTGGTGGTCTTTAATCTTATCCCCGCATTTCCTATGGATGGCGGACGTGTACTAAGGGCTTTACTTGCGATGAGTACCGATCGGGTAAAGGCAACGCAGATTGCTGCGGGTATAGGGCAGTCCATCGCTATCGTTTTCTTATTATTGGGTATGCTCTTCAACCCATTCTTGGTTTTGATAGCCTTGTTCATTTTTATCGGGGCTTATGGGGAAAATAAGATGGTACAACAATCAGAACTTTTAAGAGGGCATATCGTAAAAGAAGCCATGTTGACTGATATTAACCTTTTACATCCCGAGGATACCATGGAAAAGGTGGTTGAGCTGATCCTTTCAGGTACGGAAAAGGATTTCGTTGTTGTCAACGCAGGTAAACCCGTAGGAATTTTGAAAAATGCCGATATCATTAAAAATTCAAAAAATAGGACTTTGGAAGTAAGGACAATCATGAAAACTTCCTTCAAGGAAATATATGGGCATACACCACTTAAAGAGGTATTGCGGTCTGTTGAGGTTCACAAGGAATACTTTTTTCCTGTGGTAAACCATAATGGCGTTTTGTTGGGCGCAATTGATATGGCCAATATAAATGAATTTGTTCTGTTGCAATCCAAATTGGAATATTGATTTAGGTTTCGATTCATTCAATCTGGATAAAAATAAAACGGGTGATGTAGATCATTTGAAATACTATGCTTTCAAAGTACATTGTCAGATGTAATTAATCATAAAATATAAATATCATGGCAGTATTGAAAGTTATCGAGATTTTAGGGAATTCTACAGTTAGTTTTGAAGATGCCGTACAGAACGTTGTCGAAGAAGCTTCAAAAACGGTAAAGGACATCAAATCTGTTTATATCCAAGATATGCAGGTTTCCGTAAAGGACAATCAAGTCACCGAATATAGGGTGAATACGAAAGTTAGTTTCGGTATTATGCAAGGTTGATGATCCGGTCTTATTTGTACAATTGTTTTTCAAAGGCATGTTTCAGTTCTGAATATGCCTTTTTTCTATCTTCTACTTATTTGTGATTTACATGAGCCTTTACTTGTTTTTTTGGTTTCTGGTTTGTTCTAGCCATTGTATGGCTTGCTTATCCGAAACCTGCGGAAACGTTTCATAAAATTGACCTACTGCCCTAAAATTCATTGGGGCCAATAGGCAAATGATTTTATCTACACCGGGCGTTGTCTCCAAAACTTTTAGTGTGGAATTCGGGGCAACGGGAATGGCCACAATTATTTTTTTCGGTTTTTGTTTTTTCACCAATGCAATGGTAACCAAAAGGGTATTACCCGTGGCGATACCATCATCAATGATAATGACGGTCTTGTCCTTTAGGTCGGTCGGCACCTTATTCCTGTAATACTGCTTGTATCTGTCATTAAGTATTTTCCGAATACGGGAGGTTTCATTATCGATGTATTCTTGGGAAATTCCGTTGGTTTCGGTGAGCACTATGTTTTCAAGGCTTACGGCACCAATGGCGTATTCTTTCTGGTTGGGGTGTCCTATTTTTTTGGTCAAAACAATATCCAACGGGGCATTCAATGCCTTTGCCACTATGGCTCCAATGGGCAGTCCGCCACGGGGAATGGCCAAAATGACCAAGTTCTCTTTTTTAAATTGCATTAATCTGCTCGCTAATTGAATGGCGGCATCGATTCTATTTTTAAACACTATGTTTCATTTTTTGGGGTACTAGGTATTTGGCAAACCAATTTGTGGTTAAGAGGGCAACTTCCTGTAATTTGCCTGTTTCTTCAAATAAATGTGTGGCCTGCGGAATTATTTCCAATTTTCGTTCACAGGTCAATTTTTCAAATGCTTTTTCATTTTTTCCAATAACCGCTTCATCCCGACCACCAACGATCAAAAGAGTCGGGGCCATAACCTTGCTTAGGTCTTGTATGGCCATATCCGGCCTTCCTCCTCTTGATACAACAGCGGCTATTTTTGGACCTAAAAATGCAGCGGCCCTTAAGGCAGAGGCAGCTCCCGTACTTGCTCCAAAATACCCTGTCGGCAAGTTGCGGGTTTCTTTTTGTTGCCCTACCCATAGGGTTACTTGAACAAGGCGTGTGGTCAGTAATTCAATATTGAACCGATTTTCATAATCCCGGTCTTCTTCCTCGGTCAAAAGGTCGAAAAGAAGAGTGGCCAAACCTTTTTGCTGAAGTAATACCGATACGAAGTTGTTTCGGGGACTGAGTCGGCTGCTTCCACTGCCATGTGAGAAAATAACCAACCCGATCGCATTTTCCGGTATGGTAAGGTTTCCTTTTAAATTGGTGTCTTTTAACTCGATGGTCACCGATTTGTTTGTTTTGATCTTGTTTAACATTGTGTATTGTTTTATTACAATGGCTATATGGATTCGGGTAAAATGATCAAGACAATCACATGGGTAAATCCATGATAACCAGGATTCTTTTTTAGAATTAGTCCATGATGTTTTTTTTGTGATAACTAAGAAGGGGAAAATGGCCTTCCGACCTCATTCTTTTTACCAAATCCCTGTGGGTGAGATTTTTGATAAGACTAAGTCCTTCGCGCTCTAACATCGCTACCAAATCGGGTTCTACTTCATGAACGTACTGTTGTAGTGTTGAGAATACGTCTTCCCCATAGCGCAGGTCAAAATGTATGTTTTCGTGTTTTACCTTATGCCGTAGCATGTTTTTGAACCATTCCAATTGGTTCTCACTGGTTTGAACGTCTCTTGAAGAAACATGAACCAGGTGCAAATCGATATTCAGTGGTTTGGAAAGGTGAATCAGTTTCTCGATGGTGAAAATATCGGCTCCCTCGAAATCTGTCGCGTAGACCATTTTGTTTAAACCATGAAAATCTACATCACTGGGTATGGCCAGGACAGGACAAGGGGCACTGTCGATCAAGGCCGTTGTGGTGCTTCCTAAGAACGTTTCCTTGATTTTATTGCCGCCTTTTGCCCCAACAATAATAAGGTCTGCCTTATATTCTATGGCATTTTTAACGATGATTTCATCCGCAGGTTTTCCTTCGTCTATGCTATAGGTTATATTCAAAGATTCAGATTGTCCCCTTAAATATTCGGAACAAAAGGCAAGTAGCCTTTCGCGTTGGTCTGCAAAAGCCCTTACTTCCCTTCGGGAATAGGTATGCGAAACCGTACTGGCCAATGTTATCGGCAATTCAAAAACATGCAATACCACAAGTTTGGCCTTAAGTTCTTGGCTAAGCGCACTTGCAAAATGTAATGCAGCAACTGAATTTTCAGAATAATCCGTGGCATATAAAAAAGTTTTCATCGGTAATTTATTACGACTCTAAAATAGTATGATCTAAAGGCCAGCGAAATGATATGCATCAGTCAGCCTTAAAACCTCAGGATGATCTAGGTCATTTAGCAAATAAGAAGGTCGCGATATATTTGTTCACGGCATGAAAATCATCTCTTTGTGAATATTTAGTTGCTAAAAGAAATAACATGCTCCGATTTTGAATAATTAAATCTTGAACGATGAACAATCCACAGAACATACTTACTCGAATTGCTGAATTGACTACAAAAATAGAAACAGAATATCCGGAACTATATCATTTTTTGGATGAGAACCCGGTCACCTTGCCGTCAGAAATACATCCGGAAGTACATATGAAAGAACTTCAGGATTATTTGGACAGTTTACAACAGCTTTTGGACAAGCATATGAAAACACATACCAAGACTAACTTAATCACGTAATATAATGGGAGAGATAGCCACATCGGAAAGACAGATTACCTTATTCATACATCCACATTCCAGCAGGGCAAAACAGACCATGGCTTTTGCCAAGGCAGAAGGGTTGCCCATTTTAGCCGTTGATATATTGAAAACACGTTTAACGGGTATGCAAATTGTGGAATTGGCCGATAGGTTGGGTATTATGGTAGAAGAATTGGTGAACCAAGAGCACCCGTCATATAAGGTGAAATTTGAACAACACGATTTTTCCTCCGAAGATTGGATAAAGATGATTGTTAAAAATCCTGAAATAATGAAGCAGCCTATTGCCCTACGAGGTAATATAACAATACTCGTAGAAACTCCATCGGACATTATTAGGATTTAAGCCCAAGTATTTGCCAAATGTCATGAGTAATGAAGTTAAACTTGAAAGGGTATTTACTGATTTAGGTCATTGGGTAAATGAATAATATAACATAGCTTGTTCTGTCAAATTTAATTTAAAACCAGTGATTATGACCATTTTAGAAGCCTATGAATCTGGGGAACATGAAAGTAATATATCGCACTTTGCCGCCATGGTGAAATTAGCAAGTATTGACGGGCCAATTAATGAGGAAGAACATATGGTCTTGAAACGTTTGGCCTTTAAACTCGATGTGTCCGATGAGGAGGTAATGGTTGTTTTGAAATCGCCAATGAACTATCCTTTAATGCCCCCGTATGCTTTGGAAGATCGTATTGAAAGGTTGCAGGATCTGTTCCAGATCATTTATGCAGACCATATAATAGATGGGGAAGAGCGCGCGTTGATCTATAAATATGCCATAGGTCTCGGTTTTTCTTCCCAAGATGCACATGCTGAAATTGAAAAATGTATGTCGTGCTTCACTAGTGAGAACGTTGATTGATCTTGTCTTCAACAATTACAGCGTTTTATTCATTAGATTTTAAAATGCTTATTTTGATGCTACTTATTGGAAGTGTTTTGTACTTTCTTTTTTGATCCTTTTATGTCTTTAACTTCGTTATTGATTATAGAATCGGTATTTTTCGTAAGGTGCTTCTACCTGTGTGATATGCCATTGCCTATTTATATATGGGGTCTTTGGGTAGATAGGTCATGGAATTATTTTGTACGTACGAAGGAAGTCATGCCTTTTGTGTTACTAAAATTTTCGTAGGTCACATTGTGTATTTGAATGCTTTTTGCTTCCAAATACAGGAATAACATAAAAATAGGATTGTTTTTTTTATGATTATGTCATTTATGGTCTTATTTCTAAATTATTTACGAAATCGCTTTCGAAAATTTTAGTAAGTTGGGGTTAACCTCAAAACCCCAATAAAACGGAGCTTTTCCAAAGTACTTCGCAATTAGTCAAAACTATCGGAAAAGTGTGGTGGAGATTTCAATTTCGAATAGGTTTCGTTTCGAATGTACTTTGTAATACATTTGATAAAAGGAGGTCGTCATTTGCCGTCTTTCTGAAATAAAAACCTCATTAACATAAACTTACTATGTATTATTTAGGATTGGATATCGGTAGTTCTTCGATAAAGGCAGCTTTGGTCAATATGGACACTGGAAAGAGTGTCGGCGTTGTACAGGAGCCCGAAACGGAAATGGGTATGTTGGCCGTAAAAAACGGTTGGGCGGAACAAGAGCCCAATGATTGGTGGAAACACATCTGTGCTGCAATTACAAAACTGAAGGATATTCATAAAATAGCACAATCGGAAATCAAGGGTATCGGGATTTCTTATCAAATGCACGGACTTGTACTGGTAGATGAAAAGGGCAATCCCCTTAGACCTTCGATTATTTGGTGCGATAGTCGTGCCGTGGGGATCGGAAATGATGCTTTTGAGTCCATTGGGGAGGATAAATGTAATGCCCATCTCTTGAACTCGCCTTCTAATTTTACCGCTTCAAAATTAAAATGGGTCAAGGATAACGAACCGGAAATTTATGAAAAGGTTCATAAGTTCATGCTTCCCGGTGATTATGCCGCCTTTAAGCTTTCCAATAAAATGACCACAACCATATCGGGACTTTCAGAAGGTATTTTCTGGGATTTCAAAAACGATGAAATCGCCGATTTTCTGCTAGGGGAGTACGGTATCGAAAAATCAATGGTTCCCGAAATCGTTGAGACCTTTGGTCTTCAGGGCAGTGTAAGTGAACAGGGAGGTAAGGAAAGTGGCTTGGATGTTGGTACGCCCATTTATTATAGGGCCGGTGACCAACCCAATAATGCACTTTCCTTAAATGTGTTCAACCCAGGGGAAGTAGCGGGGACCGGAGGTACTTCTGGGGTGTTTTATGCGGTAACCGACAGTCTATCGGTAAAGGAAAGTTCACGTGTGAATAATTTCGCCCACGTAAATTATGTAAAAGGAGAGGCCCCTAGGATTGGGAAGTTGTTGTGCATTAACGGTGCAGGTATACAGTATCGTTGGTTGTTGAATAATCTTGCCGTTGGGTCTTATGCTGAAATGAACGACTTGGCATCTGAAATTCCTGTAGGTTCGGACGGCGTTTGTCTAATTCCGTTTGGAAATGGTGCAGAGCGAATGTTGAACAACAAAGAAGTTGGGTCAAGAATCCTGAATATAAATCTTAATAACCACGGTATTGCCCATATGTGCAGGGCCGCTTTGGAAGGAATCGCTTTTTCATTCGTTTATGGCATGGAGATCCTCATATCCGACGGAATAAAAATCGATGTGCTAAGGGTGGGGAACGACAATTTGTTCCGTTCAGAGATTTTTTCGAATACCATAGCTACATTGATAGAGCATGATATTGAAATATACAATACCACTGGGGCGATCGGTGCCGCTAGGGCAGCCGGACTGCATGATGGTGATTTCGAAAAATTCGGGTCTTACATCATGGAGAACGATTATGTAAAGACCTTTAAGCCGGTTAAGGATAAAGCCCCTTATTTAAAGGCATATCAAGAATGGAAAAAAGAATTGGAACTAATAATTAATAAATAAATTAAATAGTATCATGGCGTTGATAGGTAATAAAGAATACTTTAAAGGAATCGGGGAAATCAAATTCGAAGGAAAAGAATCTGATAACCCACTAGCTTTCAAATATTACAATCCTGACCAAGTAGTGGCTGGGAAAACCATGCGCGAGCATTTTAAATTTGCCATTGCATATTGGCATACCTTCTGTGGACAAGGTTCGGATCCCTTTGGTCCAGGAACCCAGAATTTCGCATGGGACCAGTCGAATGACCCCATTCAGGCCGCTAAGGACAAAGCAGATGCGGCTTTTGAATTCATAACCAAAATGGGGTTTGATTACTTCTGTTTCCATGATTTTGATTTGGTTCAAGAAGCACCTACTTTTTCCGAATCGGAAAAAAGATTGGTAACCATAACTGAATATCTTAAAGAAAAGAAAGCGGAGTCAGGCGTTAAACTTCTTTGGGGAACGGCGAATTGCTTTTCAAATCCAAGATATATGAACGGTGCATCCACAAATCCTGATTTTGATGTAGTCGCAAGAGCTGGCGGACAAATAAAATTGGCCATGGACGCCACTATTGCCCTAGATGGTGAAAATTACGTATTTTGGGGTGGTCGTGAAGGTTATATGTCTTTGTTGAATACCGATATGGGCCGTGAGTTGGATCATTTGGGACAATTCTTGACCATGGCGAGGGACTATGCACGTAGCCAAGGATTCAAAGGAACGTTCTTTATTGAGCCAAAACCTATGGAGCCAATGAAACACCAATATGATTTTGATTCGGCTACAGCTATCGGTTTTTTAAAGGAATATGGATTGGATAAGGATTTTAAAATCAATATAGAGGTGAACCATGCAACCCTTGCGCAACACACTTTTCAACATGAAATGGCAGTGGCCGCAAAAGCAGGTATGTTAGGTAGTTTGGATGCCAACCGAGGTGATTATCAAAACGGATGGGATACCGATCAATTCCCTAACAACGTTCTTGAAACGACTGAGGCTATGTTGGTGTTCCTTGCTGCAGGTGGTTTACAAGGTGGTGGAGTTAATTTTGATGCCAAAATCAGAAGGAATTCTACTGATTTGGATGATGTTTTCCATGCGCATATCGGTGGGGCAGATACCTTTGCCAGGGCACTTATGGCCGCTGACAGGATCATGACTTCCTCTGATTACACCAAACTTCGTCAAGAAAGATATAGCTCTTTTGATGCAGGTAAAGGGAAAGAATTTGAGAATGGTAAATTGAGCCTTACCGATCTTTATGATTTGGCCCAGAAGAATGGAGAGCTTAAATTGCAAAGTGGTAAGCAAGAATTATTAGAGAATATTGTAAATCAGTATATCTAGTTTTCTTGATTCTGGCTACTACCAATGGATTTTTAACTAAATTTTTGTGAATTGAAAAAGATAACCTTAAAAGATATAGCTGCCGAGTTCGGTGTTTCCGTTTCGACAGTTTCGAAGGCGATCCATGATAGTCACGAAATTAGTACGGAAGTAAAAAGTAAGATTCAAAAATTCGCGAAAGCGCATCATTATAGGCCTAATAAAGTAGCCTTGAATCTTCTGAACCGAAGTACAAAATCCATTGGTGTAGTTATACCCGATATACTGAATTATTTCTTCGTTCAAGTCCTATACGGCATTGAAAAGGTGGCCAATGAGCGTGGTTACAGCATAATAAGTTGTGTTACCGACCATTCCCTTAAAAAGGAGGCTATGACCTTGGAAATGCTAAGTAGTGGTTCTGTTGATGGACTTATTATTTCTTCGGTTGCCTCAGAACGGCAAACAAAAAAGCATTTGGAGAACATTAATAATGTTGTCGACTATCAAATTCCTCTGGTCATGTTCGATCGCGTCATGGATGCTATTGAATGCGATAAGGTCATCGTAGATGATTTTGAGGCGGGGTATAAGGCTACCAAATATTTGTTGGATACCGGTTGTAAGACCATTGCAATAATAAATCCTATGAGCAAGACCAAAATTGGTAGGTTGCGAATAGGGGGCTATAAACGGGCCTTAAAAGAAAGGGATATTGATTTTGACGAAAAATTGATTACCCCCATAGAGCCCCAGGATGATCTCGACTTTATCTTATCGTTCATTTTAAATGATAAGAATATCGATGGAATTTTGGCCTTGGATGAAATTACTGCAGTGAAAACCATGGGAATCATAAAAGCAAGAGGGTACCATGTACCTAATGATATTGCCATTATCGGGTTTACGAATGGTCAATTGTCAAAATATGTCACACCGGCTTTGACCATGGTAAGTCAGCATGGTTCCTATATTGGGGAAACCTGTGCCAATCGACTGATCGATCGCATAGAAAGTATCAGTTCCCCTGGTATTTTCGAGGCCAAAGTGGTGAAGACCAGTTTAATAGTTCGTGATTCTACCCGTAAGATAACTTTGGGTTAGATTGTCTGTTATTGGGTCAACCCCATAAAATGGCCATATTTTAAAGTTTCAATTGGTCTATTGAATATTTGAATAAGGATTTTGCTCCTTTAAAACCGAACAAAAAAAATCTGGAATGTTCTACGAAGTGTAGGGTATTCCAGATTCTTTTTTTTAAACGGCAGTAAATATTAATTACTTTGGTTTAATTCCATAATGGGGATTTGTACCCACCTTCTTTGGCCATTTTCTTTAAATCTGCCATGGCTTTTTCTTTATCACTGGCATATGTAATTCCAAACCATTCACCACCTGAAGGAATGACTTTTACACCTATTTTATTGTTTTCCAACATTTCTTGGATAACAAAAGGTAAATAGATTTCACCACTGGCGATATTGGAATCATCTTTAAGGAATGCTTTAAAATCCTCTTCGATACTTGTAAAGATAGAAGGGTTGCATACCCAGAAATTCATGCTGGCTAGTTCATCTCCGGTAAATTCAAGTCCGGAGTCCGCATCTTTGATCGTGTCCGATATTCTTTCTATTTTGGTGCGTTCATTTACGGATAATAAGTTGTTGGCATCATCCATTTTACAAACCCCTCTAGAGACCGATCCATGCTCCGATAAGGTGTCTTTTAAGGTGTAACCGGCCAAAGCATAATCAGTGGTGTTTGCCTTGATGAAATCAGCAGCTTTTTTATAGGCCGATTTACCGTAATAGTCATCGGCATTGATAACCACGAAAGAGTCGTCGATAACTTCTCGGGCAGACCAAACGGCATGGGCCGTGCCCCAAGGCTTTTCCCTTTCGCCATTGAAAGTGCTTCCTTTAGGTAGGTCGTTCAATTCTTGGGCAACAACGTCCAATTTAATGTTATTTGGTAGTCTTGTCGAAAGATGGTCGGTCAAGAACCCGACATTGGTTTTTTGGGTAATGACCACAATGTGGTCAAAACCGTTTTCGATAGCATCGTACATACTGAATTCCATTAGGAATTCCCCATTAGGGCCCAATGCATCGAATTGTTTTAGTTTTCCATATCTGCTTCCTCGGCCAGCGGCCATCAATAGTAGTGTCATGATTAAATTTTTAATTGGGATAAAAATAAGTCTTTTGGGTGCGAAATTTGGTCAATTTTCGATATAACCTTGATTTTTAGGGTTTAGTTAATGGCGTAAGGTCCGGTTTGCTTTCCTGTTAAATGTATACTTGAAAATAGGTTGGTCCAGTATTATTCGGTGTTGGATGTTTATGGGATATCGGCCTAAAAAACATTAAAAAACGACCGTAAGCGCAAGAGCCCATTCTGATAATTGTCATGTGTTTTTGACCCTATACATCGTATATTTGCGGTACACAAATTTTTTACATGAGCCATTTGATCCAGAAATATAATATTCCAGGACCGCGATATACCAGCTACCCAACAGTGCCTTATTGGGATCAGGAAACCTTTTCCAACGCGGAATGGATGAATACCCTCAAGAAAAGTTTTGACGAGAGTAACGAAGAGGAGGGGATAAGCCTCTATATTCATTTGCCGTATTGTGAAAGCCTTTGTACGTTTTGTGGATGCCACAAGCGCATAACGAAAAGACACGATGTAGAATCACCCTATATTAGTGCTGTGTTGAAAGAGTGGGCACTGTATTGCGATTTCTTAGGTTCAAGACCCAAGATTAAAGAAATGCATTTGGGTGGCGGTACCCCTACATTTTTCTCCCCTCAAAATCTTAAAAGATTGATCAACGGAATATTCGAATTGGCCGATAAGGCCGATGCGTACGAATATAGTTTTGAAGGTCACCCGAATAATACGACAAAAGAACATTTGCAGGCATTGTTTGATGTAGGTTTCCGTAGGGTTAGTTACGGGGTGCAGGATTATAATGAAAGGGTTCAAAAGGCAATTCATAGGATTCAACCTTTTGAGAATGTAAAAAAAGCGACCGAAGCTGCCCGGGAAATCGGGTATACATCCGTAAGCCATGATCTTATTTTTGGTCTACCACACCAAACGTTGGAGCATGTTGAGGAAACCATTTTAAAGACCAAATCCTTGCGACCCGACCGATTGGCGTTTTATAGTTATGCCCATGTGCCTTGGATAAAAGGGAACGGTCAACGTGGTTTTAAGGACGAGGACTTGCCAAGTCCCAATGCAAAGCGTCAGCAATATGAGGAAGGTAAGAAATTGTTGACCAAAGTCGGCTATAAGGAAATCGGAATGGATCACTTTGCTCTGGAAAGTGATAGTCTTTACCAATCTATGGTATATGGTAAGCTTCACAGGAATTTTATGGGTTATACGGCTTCCAAAACACAGGTTATGGTCGGTTTGGGCGCATCCAGTATTAGTGATAGTTGGTATAGTTTCGCGCAAAATGTCAAGAGTTTGGAAGAATATGAGCGATTGGTCGTGGATAATGTTATTCCGATATATAGGGGCCATATCCTAACGGAAGAAGATAGGGTCATAAGAAAGCATATATTGAATTTAATGTGTCGTTTTAAAACCGTATGGGGGACTGAAGAAAGTTATTTTCCCGAGATTTCATTGGCCAAGGACAAGCTTGCCGAAATGGAACAGGACGGTTTGGTGGTATTTGGAATAGATGAATTAAGGGTCACAGAAAAAGGCCAGCCCTTTATTCGTAATATTTGTATGGCTTTTGACGTTCTATTACATAGAAAAGAACCTGGAACAAGGTTGTTTTCTATGACAATTTAAAATTTGAACTAAGTTATTAAACCTACATTATGAAAAAAATAGTAGTACCCGTTGATTTTTCCGAACAATCAGAGTATGCTTTAAGAGTGGCAGCATCATTGGCTGAAGAACATGGAGCTGAGATTTTGGCTCTGCATATGTTAGAATTGAACCAAGCTATTGTCACCTCATCAGAAGCTTTTCATCCCGAACAGACCGTTTTTCTGATAAAATTGGCAGAAAAAAGGTTTACTGAATTTCTGGATAAACCGTATCTCGATGGAATAAAGATAACACCAATCGTAAAGCATTTCAAAGTGTTTAGCGAGGTAAACGATGTGGCTACTTCCAATGAAGCCGATTTGATCGTAATGGGTTCCCATGGGACTGATGGTTTAAAAGAGATTTTTGTCGGTTCCAATGCCGAGCGTGTGGTTCGTAATTCTGACATACCTGTATTGGTGATCAAAAAAGAGCAAATTAATTTCAAGGCACGTAAGTTCTTATTTGCAAGTGGCTTTAAAGAAGAAAGTATTGAAGCCTTTCATAAAGCCAAAAATTTTGCAGGTTTGCTTTCAGCAGAATTGAAATTAGTTTATATCAATACGCCAGGTGATGATTTCTTGAGTACCAGCGATGCGAATGAAAGAATTTCGAAGTTTTTAAGTAAAGCCGGTGTAGATATCAAAGTTGATATTTACAATGATTATAGTGTCGAAAACGGAATCTTGAATTATGGGGATGAAATAGCCGCGGATATCATTGGTATTCCTACACATGGTAGGCAAGGCCTGTCCCATTTCTTTATGGGTAGTATCGGTGAGGATATTGCCAATCATTCCAATGTGCCCGTTGTTACCTTTAAAATATAGAGAATTCTTCAATTTATTGAAATAAATACGGGGAAATCAAGTTATTGGTTTCCCCCCTTTTTTTTATTCCTTTTTTTCAGCCTTTGAATAGTTATGAATCGGTGTTTCAGGTTTCGGGACAAAGCTTGTTATATTTCTATTTGAGTAATTAAACACATTAAAGATATAAATATCTTTAATTATGACATTTATCATATGTTTTGATTGATGTCTTCAATTATCTTTGGCCACATGAAAGCCCATATAATTGTTTTCGTTGCTTTGATAATGTTGGCCAAACCTATATGGCCAATAGCCGAGTACGTAATCGATTATGATTATATCGCCAACGTTCTTTGTGAAAATAAAGAGAAGCCTCAATTGCATTGCGATGGTAAATGTTATTTGGCCAAGCAATTGGCAAAGGAGATGGATCGTAATGAGGATAATCCGTTCGGGGAAAAACAGTCAAAGGCCGAAGTTCAGCCTATTCTGTTTTTTCAATCTTTCTTGCAGATTAACCTAAAAATGAATACGTTCATAGTTCGGCAAGAAAATTATAGTGCGGCGCAGACTTTTATTTCAAACCTTTTTACCATTGATATAGCACAACCACCGGAATTCTGCTGATTTTGTCTTACATATCTACTTATTGAAACTTCTTTTCAATAGAGTATCGGTATCCTTCAATCAATCAGTTAGTTTAAAACAAATCAAATGCGAATTGTAATTGGTGGTGGGTCGCATTGTCAAATGCCGACCTTTCAGAAACGGTTTCCATATTCCATTGGCATATTATTCTATGCGCTATTTATGGCCATTGGGTATTCCCAGGATGTGAAAGTGGAAACTATAAGTGACAGTATTTTGCTTATTAATTTGGGAGAGGTCATTGTGATTTCTTCCTTTAACAAGGCCCTTGAGCACAATGCCCAGAACAAACCTTTGTCTACCTTGGATGAGTATCTGGAATCTTCAAGTGTGGTGAATATGATTAAAAGAGGGGCTTATGCTTGGGAGCCTGTGCTGAATGACATGTCTTCAGAACGCCTGTCGGTCACTATTGATGGTATGAGGGTTTTTGGTGCATGTACCGATAAAATGGATCCAGTTACGTCCTATGTTGATGTTTCCAACTTATCAGAAGCCCATGTAACAAGTGGGCAACAAGGTGCGGAGCAGGGTTCAACCATCGGTGGGGCTATCGATTTAAAATTGGAAAAAAGCAATTTTAAACCAAAGGGCTGGTATGGTTCTGTTGAAGCAGGAGGTGAAAGTAGCAACGCAGCAAGAATTTTCGGTGGAGAACTCAATTATTCAAATTCCGAATTCTATTTGGATACCGATATTATTTATAGAAAGGCAGATAATTATACTGCTGGGGGAGGGGGAGAAATTGAATATTCCCAATTTGAGAAGTATAATGTTTCTGCTAATGTTGGCTTTAGGGTAAGTGACGATAGAAAATTGACCGCTACCTTTATTTTTGACGAAGCCCGCGATGTTGGTTATCCTGCCTTACCTATGGATGTATCTTTGGCCCAAGCTTATATTGGCTCGGTCGGTTGGTTTCAGGATACGCTTTTTGGCTCATTTACTGATTGGGAAACCAAATTATATGCCAACAAGGTTACGCATGTGATGGACGATTCCAAAAGACCCGATGTGCCCATACGGATGGATATGCCCGGATGGAGCGATACCTATGGGTATTTTTCCCGAGTGAACCTAAGGCAGGGGGCACATAGGTTGTTGCTTAAATTGGACGGTTATTACAACCGTTCATTGGCCGAGATGACCATGTATCCGAATGATCCTGATGAAAGCCCTATGTTCATGCTTACTTGGCCTGATATACGAACATTGAATTCCGCCATTTATGCCGAAGATGTTATCGATTTTAAAGGAAGTTCCTTAAAACTCTCTACACGTTTGGCCGTTCAAAACAGCAATGTGGCCGATGAATTCGGGTTGAGCAGTTTAAGGATATTTTATCCCGATATGTCACGGCATAAGACACGATTCCTTAAAAGTGTTGCCTTGCAATATAATACTGATATGGGTGCGTATCAATTTAACGGCGGAATATCTTATGGGGATAGGGCTCCTTCGGTTTCTGAGGCCTTTGGGTTTTATCTGTTCAATAGCTTTGATAACCATGACTATATAGGTAATCCCAATCTAGAGAATGAGAAGGCCTTAGAGGCGAATGCCAAGATTTCGTTTAAGGATGAAAAGTTAACGATCGACTTGGAAGGAAACTATTTCTATATGATTGATTATATCATTGGGGAGGTAGATCCAACGCTTAGTGCAATGACCATTGGTGCCGACGGGGTAAAAATCTATAAGAACTTGGATCATGCCCATTTATATAATATTTCTTGTAATGCGGAATACGATATTCTTCCTGAGCTAAAATGGACAGGAGTTTTGACTTACCATAGAGGTGTGGATGGTGATGGGCGTAATTTACCTTTTATCAGCCCGTTGGCATAT
Source organism: Maribacter luteus (assembly GCF_009674825.1). Taxonomy (GTDB): domain Bacteria; phylum Bacteroidota; class Bacteroidia; order Flavobacteriales; family Flavobacteriaceae; genus Maribacter_A; species Maribacter_A luteus. The sequence goes on along the minus strand of NZ_WKJH01000002.1, from coordinate 410,361 downwards.
GGTTCCAGTATTCGATATGTAGATGGTAAATTTTCCGGTTCCATATCAATGAGGGGGGCAGGAAAGCAAGTGGATTATAATCCGGATTTCGGAGAAGATCAAACCGATGCTTATACGGTTTTCTCCCTTTCATTGGGAAGAACATTTTCAATCAACTCAAATGAGCTTTACCTTAAACTGGGTGTTGAGAATGTTTTTGATGAATACTACTCAACCTATACCGATTGGAAGAATATCCCCCGAATGGGCCGTAATTTTTTCATGACCGTTTCTTATTCTATCAATTAATTATATGCTTACTAACACTATTATTTCAACAACAATTAAAAACAATACAATGAAAACTTTCAAATTACTATTAGCGATAATAATTATAACCTCAAGTTTTTTTTCATGCAGCGACGATAATGATGATGTTATCATGGATGAAAATCCATTGGCAGAATTTACTATGCTGACTACCTTAACGGCCAATTCCCATGCCATTGAAATATATGCTGAACAGGATCAGTTTACGGTCGGTTATAATGAGTTGTCCTTAAGAATCAAGGATAATGACACCAATAGTTATATTTCAGGTGCGGAAGTTTCTTGGATGCCATTGATGCATATGGCCGAAATGCAACATTCTTGCCCAAGGTCAAGTGTACTCCAAGGAGGGGATGATGCGGTTTATACCGGTTTTGTCATATTCCAAATGGCAGGGAACGAAACGGAGTATTGGGAGATGACCATTAATTATACCATTGGCGGTGTTGAATACTCTGCAAGTAAGGAATTGGAGGTAAACATGCCTTCCGACAATAAAAGAAGGGTGAATGTCTTTACAGGTAGTGATGATTCCCGTTATATTTTGGCCATGATGCCTATGGAGCCTGAAGTTGCAGTAAATGATTTTTCTGCCATGCTTTATAAAATGGATAGTATGAAGGCTTTTTCCCCTGTTAGGGATTACGGAATATTGATCGATCCCAGAATGCCCAGTATGGGAAACCATACTTCCCCGAACAACGTAGATTTAACTTATGACGAAGTTTCTACCATGTACACAGGCAAGTTGTCATTGACCATGACAGGGTATTGGGTGGTGAATCTGCAAGTATTGAATGCCACAAGTGAGGTATTAAAAGGGGAAGAAGTTACCGATGAAAATGAGGCTAGTAGCCTGTTTTTTGAAATGGAGTTTTAGAAGAAGCATTGAAAAATATGCAATAAAAAAGGGAAGTCCGTAGTGGCTTCCCTTTTTTTAAAACACAATTATGAACAGCAATAAGAATTAAGGAGGTATTGGGGTAATAAAACTGGTTGGTTAATTGGTACTTAAGTTTATTGGTTTATTAAAAAAAGGTTTTTTTTACATAATCGTGTTATAATATTTGTGATAAAGCCGTTGGTTTTATTTTTGTTTATTAGTTATTCTCGTTGGAAGGTATTACCGAAAAATTTTCTATTTTTTTTCCCTTTTTGATCGATTTTAATTTTCTATAAAGAACGGGTGCGAATGATACGGCGACCATCATGGAACCCAATAGAACCAAGTTCAAAGCTGGAAGGAAAAAATCACTGAAAGAGAAAACCCCGATAATGAGCAACGTTGAAAAAGGTAAAGAACAAGCCAGTATATTCACGCCAAAGTTAATATCGAAAGTCGGTTCTTTCTGTTCGTCTTTATCCTCCATTGCACTTACCGTACTCATATGGGCATAAGGCCAAAAACTGCATGAGCTCTGTGGAAACACCACCAAGAGTAAAATCATGGCAGGGGCAAGGCTCGGCACTAATAGAACAAAGATTCCTGATAATAAAAATGCGATTCCGGCGCGCCTGACCAATAAAGATAAGATCATACCGAATTCCCCTGGGTTGATGCGCACGGCCATACCAATGAACAATAATACCAAAGGCGTCATCAAAACTTTCATACTCAGTACGGTATTTTGAAGAAAACCGGGTAATGAGGTCAGGTTTAACCCAAAGCTTAACATTATCAATCCTAAGATGATCACTATGTTGATCGGTTCGTTTATCAAGGACATCACTAAACTTTTAAGTTTACCACCCGTAGAGGAATCAGCTTCTTTTATGGATCGTTTGTGGTACCAATGCATTGCCAGCAGATACAGGAGAATAAGGCCAAATACCTTATTGCCTACATCTGCAAGGGCAGCCAAAGCAAGGGAGTCTTCCCCAATATAAACAACAAGAAATGGGAAACATGATAATCCGGGTGCTAAGGAGGGCAATAGCATCATTAAAGTTCTTTTTTTGGCATTTTCCTCTGTAGGCAATGTGCTCGCAAGAACATATTTTGAAGCCAGTAACATTAAAAGGTTAAAACAGAGCGCCAGTAAAGGAAATACCAGTAGTGTTCCCTTTAATTCAATTTTAAGTAAAGCGGCGAAAATTGTTGCAGGTAAGGCAACGCTAAGAACTAGGACTTTAACTCCCTTTAAATCCTGTTTTGCGACTTTTTTCTGCAAAAATATTCCCAAACCTATTATAATAAGGAGTTCCAGGGTTTTTTGTAAGGCAAAATTCATATCTAATTAAGTTGTGTTTTAAATTTTTTCATCAATTGCCGGTAATAAAGGCCCGAAGCTAGATTTAATGTTCATCTAGCTTCAAGCACTTATGGCTACGAGCATTTTAAACTTAATCTAGACTAGAACTTTGTCCAACGCAGCTGTAAATAGTTTCATTTCGTCCATGGTACCCATACTTACACGACACCAGGTTTTGTCCATGAATTCGAAAGCCCTGACGCCTACTTTTTCAGCGGTCATTTTTTCTAAAAAGGCCTTGCCTTCCATTTCAATAGGGAAAATCATGAAGCTTGTATAGGATTCAACTGGTTTATGTCCCATTTCCTTCAGTGCTTCAAAGACATATTTTCTAGAAGCGGTATTCAGGTCTCTCGATTTTTTTTGGAATTCAATGTCGTCCATACTGGCCAACGCGGCAAAGATCGAAGTGAACGATATTCCCATACCACCTCTTGTTATTTTTTCGATTCTTGCCAAGGTTTCAGGTGTTGCCAAACCGTATCCTACCCTAAGGCCGGCCATACCGTGTATTTTTGAGAAGGTTCTAGCTACGATAACATTCTTGCCTTCTTTTACCAGTGGCGCCATGCTATGTACTTTATGTCCGTCTTCCAAAAAGCCTAAATAAGCTTCGTCTACGAAAACCGGGACTTTTTCAGAAACCCGAGAACAGAAATCCATTAACTTTTTAGAATCCGTGATGGTTCCTGTTGGATTGTTGGGGTTACATATATATACCAGTTTGGTGTCTGCGTCAATGGCCTTTTCCATGGCGTCCAAATCGTGGGACCAATCATCTTTTAAGGGAATGGCTTTCCATGTACCGCCTGTTGCCTGTGCAACTTTGATCAACGACATATATGAGGGATCGGCAGAAACCACATTGCCTCCATCCTTGAAAAATACCATGGCTGTTTTTTCCAAGATATCCGATGAACCGGGACCCATGATAATGTTCTTGGATTCCAGGCCTTCATACTTGGCTATTTTATCCATAAGGTCGAAGAGTTCTTGCCAAGCATAACGATTACCTTTATAGGCCACTTTCTGTAATGCCTCAACGGCCATTGGTGATGGTCCGTAGGGATTTTCATTGGCATTCAGTTTTGCGGCAAGATCTACGGAATTGGTTACGTTATAGGGTAGGTACTCTTTGAAAAAAGGAGTGTAAGGAATATTGCCTTCTGCATCTATCGTTATGGGGCGGGAGGAAAATGCACCATGTGATAAGTAAGGTGCGGCCATTACACCGGCTGCGGTTAGCATGCCTTTTTTTAACCATTCTCTTCGGTTCACTGTTGTAGTTTTCATAATATGTGTGTTTTAATTTATTATTCTGTTAATTCGATTCCACGGGGTCTGCATTGCTGCCAATGTCGCCCGCTGCTAAAATCGTACCTGTGCTGTCATATATATTGATATGGGCATCCAACGTCATTAGGGAATCATAAAAAGAATCATCGGTGACCACATAGAATTTACTTTCACCAAGTTCACCCGTACTTCCATCTACATCATAAGTAGAGAATGATACTGAAGATTCATCACCGATTGCACCATTGAGTATACTGACGGGAAGCATTTCCGAATCAGGTGTATTGTATAGGGAAACCTGGATAAAGGTTTGTGAAAGGGTTGGTTCGTTCCAGAAAACCACTCGCCCGTAAACATCGGAATCGACATCGACCGAGCTAATGGTGTAGGCCATGTAGCTCGTTAAAGTTCCGCCACCTTCAGCAGCTTCCAATTCGGGCTCCAAACGGTCTTGTTCGCAAGAAAAAAGACCAACACCAAGGAGTATTATAAATATATTTCTTAAGGATATTTTCATAGTTGTGATATTTAAATTCATTTATTGACAAATCTTATAGGCTAAAAGTTAACCTTCCAAAGTAGTAGGCTCCGTTAGATCCTTGCTGATAGTTGGAGTATAGATAAAACCCTCTATTTTCATTCCTTTGAATTTCTGGATATTGGTTGAAGATGTTATTTCCACCAACGGTTAAACTAAGTTTGTCCGAAAACGCATAGGTGACACCAAGGTCAACTGTGAACTCAGGTGTATAAAATTGATCGGCATAACCATAGCTGCCATCTGACAAAGTACCTTCGTAGGAATCCAGGGCGGTAACACCTCCCCAACGAACACCTGTAAGCATGGTAGACCATTTTCCTATTTTGTAAGTCAAGGTTCCCAAGTATTTGGAACTTGGCGTTCCTTTTTCGAATTGGCCAATGGAACCTCTGGTAATATACTTGTCAATAAGTTCTTCTTCTGTCAATACGGTATTCAATTCAGGAACAACGGCTTGGTCAAACTTATTCTCCCTTAATGTTGCTGATAAAGTAAAATCCAATTTACCGGTCCCTATTTTGGTATCGTAGTTTGCCACTATTTCAACACCTTTGGTGCTAATGTCTCCTCCATTGATTCTGAAACTGGCTTGCCCAGCGCCGATAATCGGTTCTAAAACAGGGGCATCGCTTGAAGTGAATTGGGAGGTTGTGAAAATCCTATCCTTTATCTTGATTGAATAAGCATCGACTGTCAAGTTGAAGTTATTGGTAATCTTTGCCGTAAAACCAACACTGAGGTTTCCTGAGGTTTCTTGATCCAATATGTCCAATCCTATCGCTTTGGCGGCAGCACTACCATTACGATAAAGAACGGCATCGTAGGGGATCTCATCAATAAAATAGGTATAACCTTGAGAGTAGTTAAGCTCTTGTAAAGAAGGGGCCCTATAACCAGAGCTATAAGAACCTCTTATAGAAAAGTTATCTCCGATTGAATATCTTGTAGCTATTTTTCCTGTCATTACATTTCCAAAATCAGAGTAGTTTTCTATACGCAACGCGCCACCTACGAAGAAATCTTCGGTAACATCAAGTTCTACATCTAAATAACCAGCAATGACCGAACGCCATGTGTCACTTTCATTTATTGGTGAAAAACCATTGAAACACTGGCATCCCGGAGAATATCCTTTTACTTGGTATTGGCTTATACCGGCGTACTCCAACTCTATCGGGTCACCGTTTACATCAACAATCTGGTTTCCTCCAAGATCTTCCAAAGGAAAACCATCAGGACCGATTAATGCTTGGTTATCTTCAGTTGCAGTGGTAAAACCTGCATCTCCTGAGGTGTAACTTTCAACCTGTCCGGCTTCGATGGCATAGTTTTCAACCCTGAATTCTATTCCTCCGGCAACGTTTAGTCCTTCTAAAACATCATCATAAAACTTTGAAACATCAAAATTGCCCGTATTCTGTAAGAAGCTGTGTTTACCTACGTTCATATCAGTAGGTGAACTATCCCCGAGACTTGCATTCCAAGTGTTGAACATTCCTATGTTCATAGTGTTCTTTCCGAATGTGTTACTAAAATCAAAATCGTAATCACCTATTTTACCTGAAACCCCTGCGGTTAGGCCTAAGTTGGTCTGGTTGGTGTACATTTGAGGTCTGAAACCATTTGGGTACAAGTAATAACTTGTTCTATCTGATTGGTTTGCCCTTCTGTAGTAGCAACTGAAACCTTCGGTATATTTAAAACCTAAATCACCATAAGAATAGAAATTTACATCATCGTTTACCGGGATTTCAAGATTGAATCCTAGTCCGCCTTGGTTGATCAATGGGTTACCGGCATAGGTTGCAACATCATATTGCTCCAGTCCCCTGGCATCCATTAAACCAGACACGGTTCTGAGCTCATCGGCCAAAGCGGTGTTACCAGCGGCAAGTGCACTTACCAATTCTGGGTTAGTTATGATTACATTACCATCGGTAGAGGTGGTTTGGTTATTCAAATAATCATCGCTATATAGTGTAAACCTGTCTTCTGGGAGTACACTGGCCCTAATGGTTCTGTCCGCTTGTTTAAACATTCCGGTAATATTCAAGTACCCTCCATTGTCAAAGGAAAATCCGTAATTGCCATCGAATTGGTAATTAAGTCCGTCTGGATCACCCGTACCGGCTTCAATAAGGCCAATTTCTTCGTCTGAAAGATCGGAATAGCTAAAATCTGGAGATTGGTTGGTGTACCCGCCAGCGGTTAAGGTTCCGGTAAATTTGTCGGTTCCTTTCTTAAGGATAATGTTAATAACCCCTGCAATGGCATCGGAGCCATATTGAGCGGAGGCCCCATCCCTTAAGATCTCAACACGTTCAATAGAACCTGAAGGGATAAAACTCATATCTACAGAGTTGGCATCGGTACCTGTTTGTGTACCTGCCAAAAGTGCCGAAGTGTGTCTTCTTTTCCCATTGATCAGTACTAGCATTTGATTTGGTGCAAGTCCCCTTAAAGAAGGTGCTATAACCTGGGAGGCCAAATCCCCACCTTGTGATTGATAGGCCGTGAATGAAGGCGCTGTTTTCGTTAGCATTTGGGAAAGATCCACTTCGGGCATATTTACAGCGTTTTCACTAATGGAAATCACATCTATAGGCACCGCGGTCTTAAGTTTTGTTCTTGGCTGCCCTCTGGAACCGATAACTATGGCCTCGGTCAATTGTTCGGCAGATTCTTTAAGTGTTAAATTAATGGTAGATTGCCCATCTATGGCTACCTCTTCGGTAGCATAACCTATGTAAGAAAACACTAAAGTGCCTGTACTCGGGGCGTTCGGTATGGTATAGTTTCCGTCAAAATCGGAGATTACACCAATTGTTGATCCCTTGACTCTTATATTTACACCAGGAAGGGGGCCTGAACTATCGGATGTTGTTCCTGAAACGGAAATGTCTTGTGCATTTACCAGAAAAACTGAATTTATCAGTAGGAGTGTTAGTAAAAGAATTTTCTTCATAAGTCTTGAGTGTTAGTAGTTAAATGCTCATTATAACCACACGGTTAAAAGGCACTAGGTATGGGCTAATGCATCTATAACATATGGTAAAGAAAAGTTCCGGACACTTTTTCTGTTGCTTTCAATGGTCGATAATCAACCAATTGTAACAGAAGCAATATTAGTTAGAGTTTGTTTGAAATAAAAATAAGGAAATGGCGAAAAAGATATAAATAATGAGCCTATATGACTAAAAGGCTGAATAAAATGTAGTAAAATAAAAAAACACTAAGAATAATGCATAATGTAAATCGGTATATCTTAAAAACCTGCTTTATTGATATTTATCGTTTTTCGGGCATTTTTATCATAACTATAATCCTCCCTTTGTCAAAATGAATTATATGCATCATAAGGCGAATTATATTAATAAAAAAACACCAATAATTAAAAAAGACTAAATTATATTTACTAAAACAGAGTTAATGGTGTATAATGTGTAGATATTTAAAGGTCTTGATTAACATTGTTAGGGTCATTTCATCAGAAGAGATAAAGTATAGAATATGAAGAATAAATTAGATCAAATCGATTTTAAAATCATTTCCATTTTAAGTGACGAAGCGCAAATGCCCTATACCGAGGTAGCCAAAAAGCTTATCGTATCCCCTGGTACTATTCATGCCCGTGTAAGAAAAATGAAAGAGATGGGATTGATCACCGGGGCCAGCTTAAATTTGGATTATTCAAAAATTGGGTGGAAGTTAACGGTGTTTCTAGGAATCTATTTAAGTAAAAGTTCCCTTTATAAACAAGTAATGGATGATCTGGTAAAAATCAATGAAGTTGTGAAGATTCATCATACCACCGGTAAATTCGATATCTTTATTAAGATGCATACACGGGATAGTATGCATTATAGGGAGGTATATCAAAATCAAGTATTGGCCATAAATGGGATAAAAGGTGTGGAATCTTTTATTTCAGTGGAAGAAAAGCTCATTAGACACATTCAATTCGATTCCTAAAATTTTCTACTTCCATGATGATATCCTAGCTTATTTTCTTAATCATACACGGTTTTAAACACTTTTATTTTTAAGCCGTATTTCTTTCCCTCATTTTATTTCGTAATACCGTACGCAAGAAAGAGGCTCTATTTAGGAGATATCAGCGCTTATGAGCGTTCCAATTTGTGATGTTTGTAACTTTTTGAACAATTTGATACAAAAAAATGTGATATCCATGATATTTGACGTTAAATCAGGTTAAAAAATAGCAAGTTCACAATATAATAGCTTATATTTGTTATATTAATAAAAATACATGTCTTTAATTATAAAATTACGGTTATGAAAAAAATTGGTTTACTTCTTGTGGCGATATTATTTTTGGGCTCAGGTTGTATTTATGCAAATAACAAACCTATTTCCACTAAAAAATTAACTACGCAGATTTCTAAAATTTTAATGAACAATCCGATTCCGGATGATATCAAAGGTTCTGTAGCTGAATTGCGATTGGCTATCGATAGTTTTGGAGAGATTCAAATTCTCTCAGTTAATACAACGGATAAAAAACTTGAAAGTTACTTAAAGGAAAATATCGAAGACAATATGGTCAATTTAGGGACTTTTAAACCTGGAAAGGTGTATCGCATCCCTGTTTTAATCAGTGCGGATAAAGAATGATTTAATCTGGAGCACCTGATTAAGGAAAATATTGAAAATATGGAAAAGCCGATGTTTTACAGCATCGGCTTTTTTTGGTCTTTGATTTAACCGGTTATAAGAATTAACCTTTAGGCTGTTATTATGGCCGTGGTATTTTTCTTGACCTCTATTTTATAAATAATTCAATATAAGTTGTTTTGACTATCAGGGTGTTGAAAGAGAATATAATAATTGGATAAAAAATGGGCGTGTGTTAATGGCATATATTAGAATGGCAGAAAGGATTTCTCATTCTTTATATCCTTTACCATGTCTTCTATGGTTTTATGTTCAAGGTTATCAAGAAGGTTTTCTCTATAAGATGCTGCGAAATCATGTAAAGGGCATGGGTGATCACTATTGCAACGATTTATACTTAATAAGCAGGCGTTTAAGTTGCTGTCACCATCAATTATAGTAATAACATTGATCAAAGGGGTTGCCATATTTTTTTCATTAAGGTAAAAACCTCCATTAGGGCCTCGAGTTGAAGATACAACGCCATGTTTTGTAAGGTCTTGTAATAATTTGGAGATATAGGCTTGAGGAACGTTAATGGGTTCACTGAGGTTCTTAGCCATGATTTTATTCGATTCACTGGCGTTTACAGCCAAATAGAGTACCGCCTTCAGGGCGTACTTAGAAGAATTTGAAAACATATATTTACTGGAATTTGTTTTAACAAAGATTAAAAGATATTATTATCCGAAATATGACTTTTATCATTTTAATATTGATTTAAGCACTTTAGTTTTACGGTCTAATTTAATAAAATGTTTAACATGAAAATAGTATTAAAGAGTACAGCGATTCTTTTTTCATTACTAATGCTAAGTTGTGGGGGTAAAGAAGAAAAGAAAAAAGAAGGGTTTAGTGTAAAGCAAAAAAAGGCGACCACAGAGAAGGTTGCAGAAGTTCCGGTCGCTACTGAAGCAAAAGCTTCGGAGCGTATTGATTTGGTTAACAAGGGTGTAGGGCCAATTAAATCGGTAACATTGAATGAAACCGTTGATGAGGCAATGGCTGCAGAAGGTAAAGAGGTTTATGACCAAATGTGCTTGGCTTGTCACCGAATTGGGAAAAAGTTCATAGGTCCCGCACCTAATGGCGTTTTGGAAAGAAGAACACCGGAATGGGTAATGAACATGATTCTTAATCCTCAGGAAATGGTTACAAAAGATCCGTTGGCCAAAGATCTTTTAGCAGAATTCAATGGGTCTCCAATGGCCAATCAAGGATTGACAGAAGAGCAGGCGAGAGCCATTCTTGAATACTTTAGGTCACTTTAACCAACAATCATATGAAAACAACAACCAAATTTAAACTATTGTTTAGTTCATTTTCAATGCTACTATTATTTGTAGGTTGCAAAAATGAAGCAAAAACAGAAACCGATACTACTTCTTCAACAGCAACTGAAGTAGTAGAGAAACAGGGCCAAGCCTTTATTGAGGACGATGGCTCTACTCCAAATGTACTGCAGATAGCCATCGGTTCGCCCGATCACACCACTTTGGTAGCGGCTGTGCAAGCTGCGGGACTTGAGAATGCACTCGTAAATGCTGGGCCTTTAATGGTTTTTGCTCCAACTAATGAAGCTTTTGAAGCCCTGCCAGAAGGTACGGTAGGGAATTTACTGAAACCTGAAAACAAGGATGCTTTGGCGAATATTCTAAAGCATCATGTTACTGCCGGAAATTATTCCAAGGATTTTTTAAAGAAATTCAAAAAACTGGGGCAAGCAAATGACCAGAATACCACAGTAGAAGTAAAAGGCGAGGATGTGTATGTTGGTGGAGCTAAAATCATAGCTAGTGTAAAAGCTGGGAATGGTATCGTACATGTCGTCGATAAGGTCATAATACCTCCGACAGAAGAATAAACAACTCAATTAAACATAAAAACAATCACAATGAAAAAAATCAATTATTCAATACTTGCCCTTTTAGGTCTTGTAATGGTTTTCACCAGTTGCAACGATTCGGGCAAGAAATCTTCCAATGGGGCACTTGCATCCAACAACGCCGAAAAGGTGTACGTTGCACCAGGAGAGCAAGATGAGTTTTATGCATTTATGTCTGGGGGTTATAGCGGAAACCTTACGGTTTACGGACTGCCGTCAGGTAGAATGTTCAAAGAAATTCCTGTTTTTTCGCAATTCCCTACTTCCGGGTATGGCTATTCCGAAGAGACCAAACCTATGTTGAACACCTCTTTTGGTTTTGTTCCATGGGATGATTCCCACCACCCAGATATTTCACAGACCAATGGTGAATTGGACGGACGATGGATTTTCATCAACGGAAACAACACTCCACGTATCGCAAGGATAAGCCTTTCTACTTTTGAAACTGAGGAAATAATAGAATTGCCCAACAGTGCCGGTAACCATAGTTCTTCTTTCATAACTGAAAACACAGAGTATGTTGTTGCAGGTACCCGTTTTTCCGTGCCGGTACCTCAAAGGGATATGCCTATCAATGAATATAAAGGCAATTTTAAAGGGGCACTTTCCTTTGTAAGTGTGGATCCTGAAGATGGTAGATTGGATCTTAAGTTCCAAATAATGATGCCTGGCTTCAATTATGATCTTTCACATCCGGGTCGTGGAAAATCCCACGGTTGGTTCTTCTTCACTACGTATAATACAGAAGAAGCGAATTCATTGTTAGAGGTAAATGCATCTCAAAACGATAAAGATTTTATCGCGGCTATTAACTGGAAGAAAATCGAAGAGTATGTGAACAATGGTGGTGGCACAAAAATGCCGGCCAATTATGCACATAACGTATATAGTGATGAGACCCACACAGCAACTTCTACCATGGAGAAAGAGGTATTGACAGTTGACCCCACCAAAGTTCCTGGTGCGGTTTATTTCTTACCGACCCCAAAATCACCACACGGTTGTGATGTTGATCCTACCGGGAATTATATTATAGGTAACGGAAAACTATCAGCTGATCTAACCGTTCATTCTTTTGATAAGATGTTGGCCGCTATTGACGGTAAGAAGTTTGATGGTGAAGCTTACGGAATTCCTATCCTTAAATTTGATGATGTTCTTGCTGGAACGGTAAAAAGCGGAGGTTTAGGCCCCTTGCATACCGAATTTGATGGTAAAGGAAATGCTTACACAACATTCTTTATTTCTTCAGAAGTTGTTAAATGGAAATTGGGGACTTGGGAAGTAATCGACAGGAAACCTACGTATTACTCGGTAGGTCACTTGATGATCCCTGGAGGTAACTCTGCAAAGCCTTTTGGTAAGTATGTTGTTGCCATGAACAAGATCACTAAAGATAGATATCTTCCGACAGGTCCTGAATTGGAGCATTCTGCACAGTTATATGATATTACTGGCGATAAGATGGAGCTCATTTATGATTTTCCAACGCATGGTGAGCCCCATTATGCGGCCGGTATACCAGCGGAGATCCTAGCACCTAAATCCCAAAAAATATATAAGCTTGCAGAAAACAAACACCCTATGGCCACATTAGGTGTTAATGACGCAAGGGTTGAACGTAAAGGAAATGAAGTTCATGTTTATATGGCAATGATTCGTAGTCACTTTACCCCGGACAATATTGAGGGTATCAAAGTTGGCGATAAAGTATATTTCCATATCACCAATCACGAACAGGATTTTGATGTGCCACATGGTTTTGCAATGATCGGAGCTAACAATTCAGAGCTTTTGATTATGCCAGGACAAACGAAATCATTGGTTTGGGAACCTAAGGAAGTAGGGGTATGGCCATTTTATTGTACAGATTTCTGTTCAGCTTTACACCAAGAAATGCAGGGTTATGTTCGGGTGTCACCTGCTAATTCAAATATTGACCTTTCTTGGTCTTTAGGCGAATAATCTACACCGAAATTTAATATTTGATTCGATTGAAAGCGGGCAGTGAATATGATTTGCCCGCTTTTTTTTCAATATGCCAGCAACCTTTTCAAAACCAAACACAATATAAACCATCAAATAATTTTAGTGATGAAAAAAGCAAGTGTGTTAATGATCATCGGTCCATTATTGCTATTAGGACTGTATTTTTTTCCATTATGGAATATTATGTTGGGTGCGCCCCAATATCCCGAACCCTTAGGTATGAACATTCATATTACTGGAATTCAGGGGGTTTCGGAATTTGATCTTCAAAATATAGACGGACTCAATCACTACATTGGTATGAAGGTGATTCCAAAACCGGAAGATATGTGGGAGTTCACGGTTTTTCCTTACGTAATCGGTGGTATGGTTGCATTAGGTGTAATCATAGGCATATTTGGTCTTATGCACAAGGTTAGCTATAAATGGTTTTTAGGCTGGTTTATCTTAATGAGTATTTTAGGTATCTTGGGAATGTATGATTTTAATGCTTGGCTTCTTGACTATGGCTCAAACCTTGACCCTCATGCAATTATAAAGGTGGTCAACCCGGACGGTACACCAATGACGTATAAACCGCCATTGTTGGGATATCAGAAAATGTTGAATTTCGACGTTACCTCCCTACCCCATACAGGGGCGTATATGATGTTCATAGGTATGATGTTGACGGTCGTTGCATTTTTTGTTGGGAAAAAAGCCATAAAGCCTAAAACACCCTTAAGTTAATCAGTGTAACCCAATAAAATATAAACCCATGTTAAGTAGATTCTTTCTTTTTGTCGTAGTAATTGTTAGTATGGTATCTTGTACGGTAGGTCCAAAACCTATTGATTATGGTGCTGATGGATGCCATTTTTGTTCCATGACCATTGTAGATCGGCAGCATGCCGCTGAGATAGTAACTAAAAAAGGTAAAGCTTATAAGTTCGATGCTGCAGAATGTATGATGAATCATCTCAAGGATGTTGATGTAGCTACGATAGAACTTTTTTTGGTCAATGATTATCAAGATCCCGGAGAGTTGATCAATGCACAAGAGGCTACTTTTTTAATCAGTAAAAGTATTCCAAGCCCTATGGGCGAATACCTGTCAGCTTTTAGTTCAAGAAAGGCAGCGGAGCAGATTGAAACTGAAAATAAAGGACAGTTATATTCTTGGGAAGAATTGAAAGCAAGATTCAAAATAGAATAATAGTACTTAATTAAGGGTTGTTCGTAAGGGTAAATCACGTCCTTTCATTTCGATTGCCTTAGTATTAACAATAGATCATTCAAGATGTACGAGATAAACAGTCAAATAGCTGAACAAGGCTTTAATAAATTCCAATTACAAAAATTGGTAAAAGCTACCCATTATGAAGTCCTTAATATAAGTTTGGAAAAAGGTGAAGTTTTTCCGGAACACACCTCACCTACCCACGCCCATTTAATAGTACTTCAAGGTGAAATAATATTTCATATCAACGGAGAGAACTTTCGCTTAAAAGAACAGCAGTATTTTAATTTTCCCAAAGAACAAAAACATTGGGTCGAAGCAGTGGTAGATTCTAAATTTTTGGTCGTCAGGTAATGAAGCATTTCAGTAAGGTACTTGTTTTGATATTATTGCTTATGGGAACTTCCCTTTGGGCCAAAACCATTGTGGTATGTCAGGACTGCGAGTTGGGATCCATAAAGGAAGGAATTGCGGTGGCCGTTGATTTTGATACACTCCTCATCAAAAAAGGTACTTATAAGGAATACAATATCCTCATAGATAAACCTCTGACCTTGTTGGGTGAGAATTATCCGGTTATCGATGGTGGGAAAAGAGGGGAGATCATTCGTATCGTTTCCGATAATGTTACTGTAGACGGACTTTTTCTGATCAACGTCGGTACCAGTTACACAACTGATTATGCGGCCATAAGGGTGGTTAAAAGTGAAAATTTCATCATACAGAATGTAGTTTTGGAAAAACTTTTTTTCGGTATCTATTTAGAAAAATCGAACCATGGCAAGGTGTATCATAACAAAATAATCGGTGATGCCGTAGATGAGTATAACTCCGGAAACGGAATTCAATTATGGTATTCCCACAATGTAGTGGTGGATCGCAACATTGTACAAGGGGTACGGGATGGTATTTATCTGGAATTTTCTGATCATATAACCATCAATAACAACCAAAGTACCAACAACCTAAGGTATGGCCTGCATTTTATGTTTTCCAATGATGATACGTATACCAATAACACTTTTCAAAACAATGGGGCAGGGGTTGCCGTCATGTTTTCTAAACGTATTTTAATGAAAGGCAATACATTTAGACAAAATTGGGGTTCGGCCGCTTTCGGTATGTTACTGAAAGAAATAAACGATGCCGAGATAATTGATAATACCTTTGAGGAAAACACCATAGGAATAAACATAGAGGGCTCCAATCGTATTACTTATGAAGGTAATGACTTTATTAATAACGGATGGGCGGTAAAAGTACTGGGGGCCTGCTACACCAATTCATTTGTGAAGAATAATTTCTTATATAACTCTTTTGATATTTCGTATAACAGTAAGTTGAACGACAATAAGTTCGAGAACAATTATTGGAGCAATTATACGGGATATGACTTGGATAAGGATGGTATTGGGGATGTGCCTTACAGACCGGTGAAATTGTTCTCTTACATCGTGAACCGAACTCCGGAAACTATAGTTTTGTTGCGAAGCCTCTTTATGGATATTATCGATTTTTCCGAAAAAGTATCCCCGGTCTTTACTCCTGATAATCTTATGGATGCAATGCCTTTAATGAAAAAAACAGAATGATACAGATAGAGAATCTACATAAGAAATTTGGCAAGAACCAAGTACTTTCCCATTTGGATCTACGTATTGATGAAGGGGGTATTTTTGCCGTTTTGGGACCCAATGGATCGGGAAAGACCACATTGATCAAAAGTATTTTGGGAATGGTCGTTCCCAATAAAGGGAATCTTTCCGTACTTGGGGCATCCATACGAAAAAACTGGAAATACCGGCAAGAAATCGATTATTTGCCACAAATAGCCAATTTTCCGGGAAACCTTAAGGTCAAAGAATTGATCCGGATGATAAAGGATCTACGCCAAAAACCCAGTAATGAGCAAGAGCTTATTACACTTTTAGGCCTTGAGCCTTTTTTGGATAAAAAACTAGGTACCCTCTCAGGTGGCACCAAGCAAAAAGTAAATATCGTTTTGACCTTTATGTTCGATAGTCCATTGATCATCCTTGATGAACCTACCACAGGTCTGGACCCTGCTTCCTTGCTTAAATTAAAGGATCTGATCCAAAAGGAAAAGTCAAAAGGGAAAACGATCTTGATTACGACCCATATAATGCAATTCGTTGAAGAAATGGCCGATGAAATCGTGTATCTGTTAGAGGGTAATATTTACTTTAAAGGCACTATCGACGAATTGATGGCCAAGACCGAACAAAATGATTTTGAACATGCCATAGCGGCAATATCAACCCATACTACAAATGCTTAAGATCCTTAAATATAGTTTTTACGATTTAATGCGAAGTCGATGGAGTTATGTGTACTTCTTGTTTTACTTGGCATTAGGATTCGTGCTTCTTTTTTTGAACCACGACCTTTCTAAAGCTGTGATCACCCTAATGAACGTGATCATTGTTCTTGTACCTTTGATCAGTACGATCTTTGGGGTAATGTATTTTTATAATTCTAAGGAATTTACAGAGCTACTTTTGGCACAACCGTTAAAACGATCCTCGATTTTCTTGGGACAATATTATGGGGTTGCAGGTTCCTTGACCCTTAGTCTTATATTAGGATTGGGGATACCGTTTATCCTATACGGACTTTTTCAGAGCGATGCCATCTGGGACTTTTCATTGCTATTGGTTACAGGGGCATTTTTAACCTTGATTTTTACGGCTTTGGCATTCAATATAGCTTTATCTAATGAGAATAAGATAAAGGGCTTTGGTTATGCGGTTCTTATGTGGTTGTTCTTGGCGGTTATTTATGACGGATTATTTTTGTTGTCACTGATAATTTTCGAAGAGTACCCCTTAGATTCTTTTTCTTTGGCCGCTACCACCTTTAATCCTATCGATTTGTCACGGACCTTGATATTGTTGAAATTGGATATTTCTGCTTTGTTAGGGTACACGGGAGCCGTGTTCAAATCTTATTTCGGCACTAATTTAGGATTGTTCATCTCTTTGGGTATGTTGGTACTGTGGACCGTTCTTCCTATTTGGCGATTGGCCTACAAATCCAAGCGAAAGGATTTTTAGACTATTTTCGTACTGATAAATAGAGGCTGGTCGTAATTATGAACCTGAGAAACCATGTACATTTAGCGCTGGGTTATTTTATTACGGCGGCATTTCTTGGGTTGTTATTGCGGTCATTCCAAATTTTTGAGTTTCCCTTTAATTATAAATTCATAGTTCACGGGCATTCCCATATAGCGCTTTTGGGTTGGGTTTATGTGGGGTTAACTACTTTATTGTTCAAGTTGTTCTTGGTCCAAGAAGGGCTCAATCGGGAATATCGACGTATTTTTTGGTTTACCCAGATAACCTTGGTCGGTATGTTGGTGACCTTTCCCTTTCAGGGATACGCACTTTTTTCCATTGTTTTTTCAACCTTGTTCCTTGTTGCTTCCTATTGGTTTACTTGGTTTTTTGTTAAGAACGTACCCGATGGTTTGCGAAGGACCAGTTCATACCAATGTATACGTTTTGCACTTATCTACATGGTGTTGTCCAGTATTGGTCCTTGGTTATTGGGTATTATTATGAATACCATGGGTTCAGGGTCGGTTTGGTATAGATTGGCCATTTATTTTTACCTTCATTTTCAATATAACGGATGGATGGTGCTAGCCTTAATGGGTTTATTTTTTTATGTACTGGAACAGCGTAATATTATTATACCCAAGAAAATGTTCACGACCTTTTTTTGGAGTATGAACTTAGGAATCGTGTTCACTTTTTTTCTATCCACCTTATGGATACCACCTTCGATTGTATTAAACATTTTGGGGGGGGTGGGTGCTTTGCTCCAACTTGTAGCATTGGTGATCTTGGTCAAATTTATATTGGCAGGGTATTTTGATTTGAAGAATGTTCTTTCGGGGTTTCAAATTAAAGCGTTGTCCATTGTACTTGTTCTACTTTTTATTAAAATGGGGATGCAGCTAGTAACCAGTCTTCCGTATTTTTCAAAGTTGGCCTCTATTATTCTCGACTTTACAATAGGGTATCTCCACTTAACATTTTTGGGTGTAATTACCATTGCATTGTTTACGTTCTTCGACCATTTTAAATTATTGGAAATAGGTAATAAGGCGTTTACCGCTTTCGTAATGGGGTTTTTTCTTTCAGAAGGGTTAATTTTTTATAAAGGTATCGCAGCTTGGTTAGGTTTTGGTATTTTTGATGGTTATTTTGAATTTTTGGCCTTAGCGAGTTTATTGATTTTTGTTAGTTTGGTATCCTTGCTATTACCAAAGTGGTTTGGGGATTGAAAATCATAGATTGAACTTTTCAAAACCTGAAGCGAACTATAATTTTGAAAGGATGAATTCAACAGAGGCCATATTAAAAGAAAGGATTAAAGAGCTTACCTGTCTTCATGAAGTAAACTCTATTATCGTAAATTCAGACTACGACCAACTGCACCTGTCGCTCGAAGCTATCGCTTATTGCCTTAAAAAAGCTTGGCAATTCAATACCTATGCAGAAGTTGAAATTAAAAGCGCTTCATATTATGTAAAAACAAAAGGTTTCAACCCATCAATGGTAACCATTAAATCGGATATTAAAGTTTTCAATAATGCTGATGGTCATATCCTGGTAGGATATCCGACGAATAAATATGCGAAATCCGATTTTTTAGAAGAAGAAGTAGCCCTGTTGAATAACGTTAGTCTGGTCGTTTCCAACCTAATGGAAAGGAAACAGATCAAGGACAGTGAAGAGAAGGTAAAAAGGCAGATAGAACGAACCGATAGGTTGCATATTCTTGGGGAGATTACTGCTGGCATTGCCCATGAACTCAACACCCCTTTGGCCAATATCCTAGGATTCACCGAGTTGTTGAAAGAAAGGTTTTCCGATAGGGAAGCAGCCCGGGATCTGCAGAAAATTGTTGATAATACTATTTTTAGTAGAGAGATCGTAAAGAAACTGATGTTTTTCGCTTGCGAAATGCCCCAAGAAATGGATGTTATTCAATTGAATCCTATTGTTGATAATGTTTTAGAACTGTTACGGCCTTCTTTTAAGGCAAAGAATTTACGGTTATCAAAGTCCTTTGGTGTACAGAAGGTTCATTTAAAAGCCGATACAGTGCAATTGACTCAAGTGCTTTTTAACCTTATAATGAATGCGGTTTATTATTCGCCGATAGAAGGGGAGATCAATGTTCATATTGAAGAGGAAGGAAAGAACGTTCAAATTCATATTTCTGATGAAGGACCGGGAATTGATTCCGAGATTGGAGAAAAGATCTTTGAACCATTTTTTACCACCAAAACAATTGGTGAGGGTTCTGGGTTGGGACTAAGCGTAGTCCATGGTATAATCAGCAGTCATAAGGGGAGTATTTCACATAGGCAAAATCATCCCAAGGGTACAGTATTCACCGTCAATTTTCCTAAATTGTAAGTATGTTACGTAAGGAGAATATTTTATTGGTAGATGATGATATCGATATTTTGGAGCTCTTACAGCGTCATCTGCAATCTATGGATTATCACACCTATAAAGCAGTATCCGTAAAGGAAGCTTTATATATCTTGAAAGATGCCCATATTGATCTGTTGATCACCGATATTCAGATGCCCGAGGTCGATGGTTTGGAGTTGTTGAAATTTGCCGAAGAGCATTATCCGGAAATGCCTAAATTGGTAATTACGGGCTACCCCTCCGTTTCAGGGGCCTTGGAGGTCATTAAAGCGGGCGCTACGGATTATTTGACCAAACCCTTTACCAAGGAAGAGCTAAGGAAAGCGGTTTTAAAGGCTTTTGAGCAAAGTTCACAACGTAAATATTCCAAGAATAAAAGCAATAACCCTTTGGCGGGATTGAATGCTGAAATGGTAGGTGAATCGGATGCGTTTGGGAAAGTAACCGATATCATAGAAAGGGTGAAAGATAATAAGGCAACGGTTTTGATCAAAGGGGAGAGTGGTACGGGAAAGGAAATGGTGGCAAGGGCTATCCACTATTCCGGAAAGTTTTCCCGGGCACCTTTCATTGCGGTCAATTGTGGGGCTATCCCAGAAAATTTACAAGAAGCTGAGTTCTTCGGTTATATAAAGGGGGCCTTTACCGGAGCCAATGAAAACCGCGAAGGATTCTTTCAGGCAGCACAAGGGGGAACCTTGTTTTTAGACGAAATAGGAACAGCGTCGTTGGCTGTTCAAAGCAAGTTATTGCGAGCACTTCAGGAAAAAGAGGTTACCAAAGTGGGCGCTAGGAAAACAGAAAAAGTGGATATACGGGTGATAGCCGCTACCAATGTTAATTTGCTGGAAGAAATCAAAAACAAGGGATTTCGGGAAGATTTGTATTACCGCCTAACGGTAGTTGAGATAGATGTGCCCCCCTTACGGGAGAGAATGGCCGACATACCTATTTTAGTCGAAAAGTTCGTAAAGAAATACGGAATCGAATATAAAGATCGATTATTGCGAATTACACCTGAAGTCTTTGATATATTGAAAAGATACCCTTGGCCCGGTAATGTGCGCGAGCTTGAAAATGTTATTCAACGGGCCATAATCATGGGCGATGGCACCATCGAAGTAAAGGATTTACCCGATAAGCTGAAGTTTCAAATCGACTTTCCGGATACCCATTTGGTTTCCCTGGATGAAATGGTGAAAGATTACGTTCAAAAAGTGCTTATCCATACCAAAGGCAATAAGACAAAAGCGGCCGATATTCTTCAGATAGATCGAAAGACCTTGCGGGATAAATTAAAATAACCTACTGGGTAAAAATTCCTCAACTGGGTAAAAATTCCCCATTCTGTTTTTGTTTCATTTTTTAATTAATCAACTGGAGTGGTTGACAATCAGCTTATTAAATAATTTTCTGTACTTGTTTGTTCTTTAAGGCACACCTTTTGCCAAAATTGGTATCGGAAACCAATGTATTGCGAGTTGAAAGCGTAAAGAAGGTCACCGAATCCCGGGTATTCTTAGGTCAATACCCGATGTCTGATCAGGTGAATCAAGGTTTGTTGGGCAATATGCATATTGGTTTGACGCTGTTGTCTATCCGGCTTTCCCGAAAGTGAATGGGTTGGTTTTTGTATGGGAGGTCGGTTATATAGGTAAGTCATTAAATGGAGCTAAAAATAAAATATATGCGACGAAAATTCAATAGGAGTATTTGCTCTACATGCCAGTACATGTCTTTTTGTGAAATAACAACGGACAAAAGCAACATTACTATGTGCAGTGAATATGAGCATTATTTGGATGAGGTAAAAACTTACGATAAGCGTAGCGGTAATTACAAAAACGTTGAAAATCAAGCACAATTAGTTTAAAATAATAAGTAGATGATAACAAAAACGCCGAAGAATAAAAGGCAACAAAAACAGGGCATGTTAGAGAATGTCATGAGACAGTTTAACCATGCCGCCGATATAATCGGCCTAAATACCAATATTCGTAAAATATTGGAGGTGACCAATAATGAATTGGTCGTACACTTTCCCGTTCGAATGGATAATGGGGAAGTAGAGGTTTTCACAGGTTATAGGGTGCAGCATAATAATGCGCTTGGACCTTATAAAGGAGGATTAAGGTATCACCCAACTGTCGATATCGATGCAGCTAGGGCTTTGGCGATGTGGATGACCTGGAAAACTTCTTTGGCAGGCTTGCCTTATGGTGGGGCAAAAGGAGGAATACAATTACAGCCTTCAAAATACAGTCAAACCGAACTGGAGCGGATTACCCGTAGGTTTACTTATGCCTTAGGTGATAATATTGGTCCTGAATTGGATATTCCTGCACCTGATGTCAATACGAATCCACAGACCATGGCTTGGATTTTAGATACGTATATGTCGACCAAATCACCAAATGAGCGATCAAAGAACATGCATGTGGTTACGGGCAAACCTATAGGAGTAGGTGGTTCAGAAGGCAGGGATAGAGCTACTGGATATGGGGTTTTCCTTAATATCAAGTTCTGGGCAGAAAACAAGAAGGTTGACCTTAATGACAAAAAATTCATTGTACAAGGTTTTGGCAACGTAGGTTATTGGACTGCTTATTTTCTCGAAAAAGAAGGTGCCGTATTAACGGCCGTCCAAGATGCGTATGGTAGTATTTATAATGAAGATGGTATATCAGTGGAAAAACTTTTGGCGTTCACCCAAGCCAATAAAGGTAGTATTCTAGGCTATGTTGGAGCCTTGCCGATAGAGAATAAGGATTTCTTTGGGTTGGACTGTGATATCTGCGTGCCTGCTGCCCTGGGCAACCAGATAACTTCGGAAAATGCTACAAACATCAAAGCGTACTTGATTGCCGAAGGGGCCAATGGACCTACAGATGTCGAGGCCGAGAAGATATTGTTGGCAAAGGGAATCGATATCATTCCCGATATATTATGTAATTCAGGTGGTGTAATTGGTAGTTATTTTGAATGGCTCCAAAATAGGAACGGTGAAATTTGGCACTTAGAAGAAGTAATGGAAAAATTGGAAAGGAAACTCAGAGGATCCTTTAGCAAGGTTTTGAAAGTATCCAAAGAAAGGGAGGTTGATATGAGGTCCGCTGCTTTCATCATCGCAATTGAAAGATTGGAACAGGCGTATGAGCAGCGTGGAATTTTTCCTTGACATCATGTCATGGAAAAAGAGTGTGGATTAGGCTCAGGGCATTGGTCATGTTTCTGGATATCGTGAATGTGGTTGGTGCCATGAGCCCATTGAATCCTAGTTTATAGCTAAAGGTAACGTACATTTTTTTTTAAACTGAGATGCCCCAGAACTAAAATTTGAAAAAATGAAATACGGAAATTTGATCATAGAAAAGAGGGAATATGTTTTGCTGAAAAAACTTATGAATCTCTCCAAATATTACAAGGATGTTACCTTGGGAAAGTCAATAAAAAAACTAAGCAGCGAGATAGAATCCGCAAAAATTTGTGATGAAAAGGATATGCCCAATGATGTTATTCGATTTAATAGCACAATAACCGTTGTATCCGAAAAGGGATGGAGTAAAAAATTCACCTTGGTTACACCCTCGGAAAGTGATGTTAAAGAAGGGAAGATCTCTCTATTGACCCTTATGGGCTCCGCCGTTATTGGATATGCGGAGGGTGATGCCATTATTTGGGAGTTTCCATCGGGCGAGCAGAATTTGATGATTGGGAAAGTGGAGCAAGGTAACCGGAAATTAAATGTAAGTATGGTATTATGAGTAGAAGAATTTTTTATGAACATGAGTCCGATAGTCGAATCATGTTGAAGAAGGATAAGAAAGAACTGGAGAGCTGGACAGAAAGCCTGGATTTTATTGGTGAAGAAATGAATTATCTTATAACCATTGAAAATCTTATGTTGAACGATCATGGGCTTTATAACGAACTACTTAACATGCGTCGTGAAAATACTCTTAAATCAGGTATAATGTACCGTTATGAAACTTCGAATTTGAATGCACATGAATGCGATGATATGGCTTGTGATTCTTATTATTTGAATAATCACGAGAAACATCGTGACTTATACTTGGAACATCTAGGAAAGTATAGGGCATTAAAACGTAAGTTGCTTTCCAAAATACTCTTAAAGGTAAAAAGGTAGTAGTATTAAAACCATTGTCTAATGGCTGGGGTAGTAATTAGTTTTCCGAAAGGTTTAATCCATCATTTTATGCCCAGAATTCGTCTACCAAGTTATCCAAAAAGTCTTCTTCTTTGTGGAGGTCCC
The DNA here is from genome assembly GCF_009674825.1 of Maribacter luteus. Taxonomy (GTDB): domain Bacteria; phylum Bacteroidota; class Bacteroidia; order Flavobacteriales; family Flavobacteriaceae; genus Maribacter_A; species Maribacter_A luteus. The sequence continues at coordinate 386,443 of NZ_WKJH01000002.1, read as the reverse complement.
CTACCAAGTTAAGTTGCTCCTCTGTAGCTACTTCCTGTATTTCTTGGAACAATACCCGCTCTTCGAACCGAATATGTTCTTGCAAGGTTTCCACGATCATGTGTAATGCATGTTCAATGTCATCGGAATCGGTGAATAGGGCGATTATGCAACGGTGTTCTGCGAGGGCTTTTTTGACCAATTCATTTTGGTTGCCCAGTATGGGGAAAATATATTTTTCCTCCAAGTCAAAATGGGGCATTAGGTGTGTTTCGAAGAACCAATCGGTATACCGTTTGATACGCTCTGTCGATACGTTCTTGGAGAACCCGGTTCGGATTTTCCAACAAAGGAGTAAGCCGTGATGATGATCACGACTTACCGGTATCAGGTCCTTATTCCTTTTAATGGGTGATTTTTTCATGCTAAGGTAAATTTATTATCTAGGGTCGCCCAATTGTTTTTCCAGTTCCGCTGCTTTGGGGAAAAGGATATTGTTTTCCAAATGAATATGATTGTGTAAGTCATTTTCAAATTCCTTTAATAGTGAAAATGTTACCCTATAGGTAGTGCATCCGTCCGCAGGTGGGGTGTAGTTATTGCTTAACCCATCTATTTGTCTAAATCGTTCTCCTTCATTATCGTGTTCCTGCATCATAACTTGTATGGGATTTTGGATGGTGCCAAAATGGAATTTATCTAAAAGGACACTGTTTTGGGAGGCTGCGACCATTTTCCTGACCGCAGGGAAAACAACTAATTCTTCCTTTTTCAAATGTTTGGTCAGTTCATCGGCAGATTTATAGAAATGTTCCCTGATTTCAAATAGTTCCGGATGGTTGGTGCCATGTGTATGGGCAAGTTTATCCAGGTATTGTTTTAAAACAGGTATCTGCTTTTCCACATATCTGTGGTGTTTTTTTTCAATATAGTCTGCAAGAAGATCCAAAGGCCAAGATTTATAATCGATAGTATCGGCTTTCGTTTGATTCAGGATTTCAGTGACTTCTTTTAAGAGTTGTTCGGCATCCAAGTTGTTCTTTTCGGCAACTTCCTGTATACTTCGGTTGCCCCTACAACAAAAATCGATATTATGATTTTTAAAAACCTGTGACGTGCGGTAGTCTTCTGCTACGATCTCCCCAATGTTCGTCTTTAGTGTATTTTTCATGATAGCTCTTGGTATTAATTGATTCGAATTTAAATAGGATAAAAATGTCCTGTTTAATGATAAATTTTTTATCGTTTTAAATACGTGAGGCCGACTTCCAGGCCTCTGGTCATTTCCAGTAAGGTTGTTGTCTCCAACATATTTTTAAGTCCGTCGCGAATACCTATAAATTTGTCATGTACCGGACAGGGCTTAGCGCCATTACATTCTCTTAAGCCCAGACCACATCCATGATATACCTTATCCCCGTCGATGGCATAAACGATTTGACTGAGTTTTATGGTATGTACATTCCTTTTTTGGATTTCAAAACCTCCTGAAGCCCCTTTGACCGATTCAACGATTTTATTTTTTGATAACTGCTGCAGGATCTTGGCCGTGAACGCCACCGGGGAATCGGTTTCCTTTGCGATATCTTTTAAGCTTGTGCGTTTCCCTTCAAGTGACCGCAAAGCAATATATGTTGCCGCCCTGATTCCGTATTCACATGCTTTTGAAAACATTTCTGTTAATAATTATTTGCTGTAAAGATAGTATTAATTTATAAATAGGACAAAAATGTCCTAAATAAAATATAGCCTAAAGCGCAATAGGGGGCGGGTGGTTATTTGGATCTATGCTGATACATGTGCATAAATAACATGGTGCTCATCTTTTGGGCCCTGTTTTTTGCAATCCATGCCGTTTCCCCTTCAAACAATTCGTCCAATGTTTGGAACCATAGGTTCAGCCAAAACCCAAAGTGTTCCGGTGTAATGGTCTGGTTCGTTTTTTCATCAACTTCTTCATGGGCGGTTACAGGGTTTCCAAAGTATTTTCTTTTTAAAAATAGCTGAGTCTCCCAGAAATCTGTCAACAGTTCTAAATGGGCATCCCAATCGTTTATGATATTATTGAAGATTGGGCCAAGTACTTTGTCTTTTCTGACTTTTGCGTAAAACGTATTGACCAATAAAGAAACATCTTTTCTGTCTTTAATATCTGTCTTGGTAGCCATTGATCCTTGTTTTGGGATAAAGCTAAGTGAATTTTTTGTAACTCATTACGGCTAATCCGTTCATGGCGACCGCATAGAGCAAAGTCTTTGCCAATTGGGGTAAAATATCTGTAAATCCTGCACCTTTAAGCATTACCATACGCATTACCTGAACAAAATACTTGATCGGGTTGAACTCGGTCAACAGCTGTGCCCATTGGGGCATACTTTCAATCGGGGTGAATAAACCGCTCATTAAAATGAAGATGACCATAAAGAACCAAGCGATGAACATGGCCTGTTGTTGCGTGTCGGTGTAATTGGAGATAAACAAACCTATTCCCAGTATAACAAGAATATAAACAACCGTATAACCGTACATAAGAAAGATACTGCCTATAATAGGTACATTGAACAGTAATTTTGCAATGATCAATCCTACGGTCAATAAAACCAACCCTAAAACAAGGAAAGGAAAAAGCTTGCCAATAATGAACTGGAATTTTTTGATCGGGGTTACGTTTATCTGTTCCAAGGTGCCTATTTCCTTTTCCCTGACCACATTCATCCCAGAAAGGAAAAGGGTGATCATCGTAACCAATAACACTAGGATTCCGGGTACCATGAACGTTTTATAATTCAAGGTTTCGTTGTACCAAAACAACGGAATGGTCTCTATGGTCTGTGGTCGGTCATTTACCGTGTCGTAGAGCATTAAGTCTACCTGTACGTTTTTATTGAATTGTTGTATGATCTGTGTAACATATACGTTTTCAACTCCGGCCGCAGCACCGTCAATGGCATTGATTGTTACGGATAAATCAGTTTTCTTTTCCCTTACAAGGTTACGGTCAAAATATTGGGGAATCTCCAGTATTACATCAACATCACCGTTTAACATGGCTGATTTCGCCATTTTTGCCGAAGGATAATCTGAAAGCACGTTAAAATAGGTTGAGGCATTGAATTTTTCCACCAATTCCCTGGAATACGGGGTTTTGTCATTGTCGATATACCCGAATTTGATGTTTTTGATTTCAAACGTTGCCGCATTGGAGAGTATGATCAGTTGTATCAATGGCATCATAAAAATGATAGGTAGCATGGCCTTATTCCTGAAAATCTGCCTGAATTCCTTTTGTATGATATATCGAATGATGTTCATGTTCCTTTTAGATGCTAGAATCTAGAGACTAGACCATAGATTTATTTTATTATATGTTTTCGCCTCCTCTGTTTTTAACTTAGTGTCCCGTACTGTCCTCTTCATTCCAATCTGATTTTATACTTTTTTATACTTATGGTTATGAAGAACAAGGTCATTCCTATTAAGATCAATGTTTCTTTCCAAATAAAGTTCAAGCCTACACCTTTTAGCATTATTCCCTTTATGATGATTATAAACCATTTGGCCGGAATGATATTACTTAAGATCTGTAAGGGTAGGGGCATGCTGCTAATGGGGAAAATAAATCCCGATAAAAGAATCACGGGTAACATTAAGCCCATTAGGGAAGCCATCATGGCGGTTTGTTGGGAAGAGGCGATCGTAGAGATCAGTATTCCTAAAGAAAGGGCATTAATGATGAAAAGGATACTTTCGGCCCCCAATAGCATAAAACTACCTTGAACCGGCATTTTGAATACGAAAAGGCTCAATAAGATGATGACGATCGCATTAATAACGGCAAGTAGTATATAGGGCACCACTTTTCCAATGATTACTTGAAATGGTTTTAAAGGCGAGACCAATAATATTTCCATAGTACCGAGTTCTTTTTCCCGGGTAATCGATATGGAGGTCATCATGGCCGAAACCAGCATTAGGATAACCGTCATGACTCCTGGAACGAACATAAAAACACTCTTAAGTTCCGGGTTATAGGCCAACCGTACCTTAGGTTCTATTTGATAGGATAACTGAATTCCCCGGTTTAGGTCTTGTTGATAGTTTTTTAAGATAGAAGTCGTGTAATTACTGATGGTGTTGGCGGTATTGGGGTCGGTAGCATCTGTTAAGATCTGGATGGTCGCCTTATTATCGGTTATCAGTTTTTTGCTGAAGTCCTTTTCAAAATTCAAGACCGCTTTGATCTTTCCTTTTTTAAATACTTTTTCGATAGATGCCTCATTGTCTATGACCTGTTTTATGCTGAAATATTTTGATGCTGAAATTTTGGCGATTATTTCTTTTGTGGTCGCATCTTTGGAATGGTCCAGGATCGCAATATCAACATTGTTTATCTCATTGGTGATGGCAAATCCGAAAAGTAAGACCTGTACAATGGGCATACCGAATAGGATGAACAGCGAGCGTCTGTCCCTCAGGATGTGGTAAAACTCTTTTTGTATGAATCCTATGAATCGTTTCATGCTGTTATTCTATGTTTCTTGCCAATTTTAGGAATACCTGGTTCATTGAATCTACTTTGTATTGGGTTTTTAGGTTTTTTGGAGAGTCCAAGGCCTCGATTTTACCCTCGACCATTATCGATACACGATCACAATATTCGGCTTCATCCATATAATGTGTGGTTACGAAGATCGTTTTGCCTTTATGGGCTTCACGATATATCATTTCCCAAAATTGCCTTCGGGTAATGGGATCTACACCACCGGTGGGCTCATCTAAAAAAATAATCTGTGGATCGTGCAGTAGTGATACCGAAAAGGCGACTTTCTGTTTCCAACCGAGAGGTAATGACCCCACCAATTTATTGGCTTCGTCATGTAGGCCCAGATCATTGATCAATGCTTGGGTCTTTGTTTTTATAGTCGCTTTTTTAAGTCCGTAGATACCCCCGAAGAAAGTAATGTTCTCCTTTATGGTAAGATCATTGTACAAAGAGAACCTTTGACTCATGTACCCTATGTTTTTCTTTACATCATTGGCATGGCTGGTTATATCGTAATTGGCTACTTGGGCTTTGCCAGAAGTAGGTTTTAAAATACCGATGAGCATTTTCATCGCTGTGGTTTTTCCCGCGCCATTTGCTCCAAGAAAACCGAACACCTCTCCTTTGCCCACATGGAACGATATGTTGTTCACGGCAGTAAATTCACCAAAGGTTTTGGTCAGGTTTTTTACTTGTATGGCATTTGCTGCTTTCATTCTTCTTCTGGGGTCAATTGTTTAATACTTTATTCCCGTTTTAATTTTATTTGGACAGTTCCATGAACGTATCTTCGATCGTGGCATTCGTTTCAAGGACTTCGATTTGGTTATGTTTATTTGCCTTTAGGTAATCGATTAATTCACTGGGCTGAAAATCGGATTGGGTGCTCGTAAAATGTATGTATTCCCCAAACGGATATGCACTATGTGTCTTATTATAGGTGCCTAGGTCTTGAATCAGTTTAAAGGTTTCCGAGGATCTTACCTTATATATTTTCTTTGGAAAGGAAGCCTTTATGGCCTCCGGGGTATTGATTTGTAAAATCTTCCCATCGGTAATCAAAGCTATCTTATCGCACAGTTCGGCTTCATCCATATAAGGGGTGGAAACGAAAATCGTGATATTCTGTTTTTGCAAGCGCTTCAACATTTCCCAAAATTCCTTACGGGAAACGGGATCCACCCCAGTTGTCGGTTCATCTAAAAAAAGCACCTTGGGTTTATGGATCAAGGCACATGAGAGGGCCAATTTTTGTTTCATACCGCCTGATAACCTTCCGGCCCTTCTGTTTTTAAAAGGTTCTATCTGTACATAGATGTCACGGATGAGATCATAATTCTCTTTTATGGTAGTGCCGAATATGGTGGCGAAGAACCTTAGGTTTTCTTCTACGGTAAGGTCTTGGTACAAAGAGAACCGTCCTGGCATATAACCAACATTGTTCCGGATGGATTTGTAATCCTTAACTATATCGAACCCGTTTACAGAAGCCGTGCCTTCATTAGGTAATAACAAGGTGGTCAAAATCCGGAATAAAGTGGTTTTTCCGGCACCATCTGGGCCTATTAGACCAAACAATTCCCCAGGTCGTACTTCTAGCGAAATATCGTCTAAGGCCTTTACTTGGCCGTAGGACTTGCTTATGTTTTTTACGATGATCGACATGGGCGTAATAGACTTATTCTTTGTTGTTCAAAATCCAGATTTCGGCAGGCATTCCTATTTTTAGACTTCCATCATTTTTGACCAAGACCTTTACGGCATATACCAAGTTTACTCGCTCTTCTTTGGTTTGAATGATTTTTGGAGTGAATTCTGCCGTGTCCGAAATCCATGAAACTTCTCCTTTATATGATTTCATACTATCATTGGCATCTATTTTCACGGTTACCTCTTTTCCTATTTCTATATCTGCCAATTGGGTTTCACTTAAATACACCCTTAGTTCCATAACATCAAGATTTGCTATTTTATATAGGGGTTTGCCGAATGCGGTTATTTCATGGGGTTCGGCATACTTTGTTAGTACCGTTCCCTTTAAGGGATTCTGAATGATGCTTTTTTTTATTTGATCTTCGATCTGCTGAATTTGCACTTCAATACTTTTAACTTCGGTCACTATTGGGGTGTTTTGGGTCTCAACACTGATCATTTGTTGTTTTAAAATTTCTATTTGGCCATTGATATCATCTAACTGTTTTTGGGTAGCCGCATTTTCTTTGATGAGGTTTTCTATTCTTTTGTGGTCGTTTTGGGCCACTTTCAATTGTTCTTTAATGACTTCACGTTGTGAAAGTACGTTTCGGGATTTTGAAAAGACACTCTTTTTATTTGCTAGAAGTTGAGCCTTTTTCAATGATAATTGAATCGTATCGACAACACCTACTATGTCATCTTTCTTGAGTAATTGCCCTTCTTCCACAGAAAAGAAAAGGAGTTTGCCATTTGCTTCGGAAGATATTGTTGTTTCGGTGGCTTCAAAGTTGCCGTAACCATCCGCTTTTTCCCCGTTTCCATTACAAGAAGTAAATAAGATTCCTGTAAGTAGTGCTAATATAAAAATGGATTTTTTCATTGTTCTGGTCTGTTTACTTATTGAGGAATTAATTGGTTCCATAGGTTCCATTAGTAATTTGGAATTTGATTTGTTGTAGTAATAATTGAATGCGGTGTAAGTTTAAATTGCTCTTAGCTTCATATAAATCGGTGAATTCCGATATATAGGCTGATGATGTAATTACCCCGTTTTTTAATTGGGATGCGGCTGATTTGACCATGTTTTCCCGAATCGGGATAATCTCCTGGTCAATGGTTAGATACTCATTTAATTTATCTATTTCAGATTGTATCTGAACAAGTTCCAAGTTGTTGTTAAGTTCAAAAGTCTTTTCCTGTGTATCTATAATGTCCTTGTTTATGGCCAATGATTGCCTTTCGGTTTTGTTCTTGTTCCAATCAAAAACATTCCAGTTAAGGCGCAATCCGGTATAATAATAGGTAGTAAAGGTATTGTCGAGCATGTTTAATCCTGGGTTACCATAACCTCCTTGTACAAACGCATTTAATTTGGGTAGCTTGGATTTGGATAGTTGTTGGATGGACTTTTCTATTTGATTTTTTTGAAGATCGAACAGAGTAAGTTCTGGCCGCTGGGATAAGGGGTTGTTCGTTATTTTGACCGTTGGGGTTTGTAAAACTATATTATTATTGATTTCATTCCCGATTAGGAAAGATAAACGTTTAAGTAAACTTGATTTCGAATGGTCCAGTTCAGCATAGTTTTGTTTTATTTTTAAAAGCTCTACAACTAGGGCATCTGCAGATGTTGGGAGTAAAGTGCCGTATTCCACACCCGCCTTTACTTCTTTTAGCCGTGTTTGTAACTGTTTTTCCTTTGCTTCTAGTAATGATCGGTTTTCCTGAATAAGAAGAATGGAGAGGTATAATTCATTAATGCTCGATTTTAAGGCGTATAAATTCACTTCTACTTCTTGTAAGCCCACACTGGTATTACTTTCTTCTAATCTTGCTTTAGCATCTATCAAGCCGCCGTTATAGATAGGTAGGCTGGCATCCAAAGTGGCTTTGTATTGGTCTTTATTTGCGTAGTCGACCGTTATGTTCGGTAAGGCCACGGGTAAATGGGTCACATCCGATTGGTAGGTGGCTTGGGCATTTAAGTCTAGTTGAGGTAATTTTTCTTTGTTTATCGCTTCAAGGTCTAAGTTGGATTTAGTGCGTAATAGTTCGATTTGTTCCGCTATGGGGTGATTTTTGGTGACACGGTCGAAACATTCATCCAACGTTAGTGTCTGCTGGGCAATAAGGACGAACGGGAAGAATAGTAAAAGCAGGAAACTGTTTATGGTGCCGTATTTATTTTTTGATGTGTTCATAATTTAATAGGTTTAGTGCATGATTATTTATGCGCTTATACTACTGATGAGTTGTTCTGCTATCAATGTTTTTCGCTCTTGGATCATTTTATGGTAATCTTTGTCTTCAATGTCAAGTACAATTTTGAATAAAGTGTCCCCTACAAAAGGGAAAATGGTTAATGAGAAAAGGTTTAAAACTATTTGTTTGGGAGGAATGTCCTTGATTCTACCCGCTTTGATTTCTTTTTCAAATTGAATTATAAGTGGTTTTGGGTCGGGTTTGTTCGGATGTAACATAATCTTTTTGACAAAATCTGGATTGTGTTTTAACTCATGTATAATGAACAATGGTAAATAAGGATTCTCTAACATAAAGTCTATATACCCAGCGGTAAACTTTCTGATTTTTTCAAAAACATCAATTTCTGAGGCGAAAATAATGTTCATTTGGGGTGCTAATTTTTGAAAGGCGGACATTAATACGGCTTCGAACAATTGTTGTTTATTTCGAAAATAATAATGTAACATCGCCTTGTTAATATGGGCTTCATCTGCAATTTCCTGCATTCTCGCACCTGCCATGCCCTTTTTTTGGAAAATGGTTATGGCTGCATTCAATATTGCTTGTTCGGTATTAATGTCTTTCATTAACTGTATGGTTTAACCAAATGGTTAACAAATGTACATAATTAATTTTTAAGAAGAATGAATTTCATGTAATTCCTTAAAAATTGTGGTGCGTTCTGCTACAGGAATTTTGGCATTCGGATAAATTAAAATGGAAAGTATGAGACTAAGGAGTCTATAATTATGGTTGGCACTCCATGGTGCTTGTCGTTACGTTCGTAACCGGTTTTGGCGATATATAGGGTATGCCCAGGCCCATTCCCCTTAAAATGAAAAGTGCACCGATGACTACAACAAAAACAGGAATCAATTGTTGTATTCTTTGTTTCACCGAACGCTTAAGAAAACCACTCATATAAATGGCAGTGGTCATCAATGGCACGGTACCCAAACCGAAAAGAACCATGTACAGTCCGCCTTCTAATGCATTGCCCATAGCTATTGCTCCGAAAAGGGCCATATAGACCAGACCGCAAGGTAAAAAGCCGTTAAGAAAACCAATGGTCAAGAACGTATCAGGGGATTTTTTCTTCAATTCCTTGCCTAATCTACTTTTGATTCTTGATATGATCCTGAACAGTGGTTTTGAAAAATTGTACTTACTGAAAGTTTTATAGGGTATCAGTACAACTACGATCATCAAAATACCTGTTATGATCGATAGTTTTTGTTGCATTCCAAAGACATACAGTCCTTTTCCTAGAAGTCCGAAAACCAAACCAATTAGTCCGTATGCCAATAGCCGCCCGGTATGGTAAAGGGTGATCTGAAAGATTTTCTTTAGGTTATTGTTTCTATCAACAGGTAGCATAAAAGCAATTGGGCCGCACATGCCAACGCAGTGCAGACTTCCCATAAGACCCAATACCAATGCTGATAATAACATATTGTTCCGATATAATAGGCTAGAAGCTATTTGCCGATTATTTGCTTAATCTTACTTTTCTTTAAATGTCAATTGAGGTTCCCTTTTAATTACCCTAAATTGACTAAGGGCATTATATGTCTTGCCCCTTCTTGGATTTAATTGCTTTACCTTTTTTCTTAATAGGTAAAGCTTTTTTTGTATAAATAAGGCTTATCGAGGTATTCCCATGCGATTTTAATGTCCCAGCGACCATCCAACAAACGTTCGTCAGGTATGAGCAAATGTGTATTGGATAAACTTATGGGTAAGTCAAAATCCAAGTGTTTATTGGATGGCCTATATAGGGACACTGTGCCTTTGATTTTATTTATATCTTGTTCTTTTGGAAATTCAATTATTATTCCTTTAGGGGTTTTACGTGTACTGAGTTTGGTTGTTAGGTTATTCGCATTGGTTTCTGCATCTATTTCTTTTTGATAGCCTAATTCTTGTTGGTAATATTCTTCGGTGACCAGGTCATGGTTGGCATGGTCGTCCATGTTCATTCGAATGACGAAAAACAATATAAAGCTTATGAACCCTATGAATGCCAATACAATTCCTGTTCCCCAATTAATTTTCATAACACGTTTTTTTCACTGTTCAATTATAGCTCCTTGGCGCTAAAAATCTTGCTGTAGTAGTTTCGATTAATTTATCGCCACTATAGACGCCGATTTTCAATTTGTCCTTATCGCCATTAAGAGCCGAATTGTTGATTTCTATAAACAAAGTGCCTTCGGCCAAATCCTGTGCGGGCACTGTAAAGTTGTCCGTGGTCACTAATTTGATGGTGCCATTATGGGATAAAAGTTTAAAGCTGACATCTTCAACTTCTTTTGTTGTCTTATTGATCAATTTATAGGTGTATACATTACTGATGATATTCCCTTCTTTGTGTTCGTATAATTGACCCGGAAGCCTAAGGATGTTCGCTTCAAGATCATTACGTAAGAACAACATGCCGATAAGTACACCGGTCAAAATGAACAAAACGGCAGAGTAACCTTTTAGCCTTGGTGTAAATTTGAACTTCTCTTTTTTGGTAATTTCGTCTTCACTGGCATAACGGATCAAACCTTTTGGAAGGTTTATTTTTTCCATTACCGTATCGCATTCATCAATACAGGCGGTGCAGTTGATACATTCGAGTTGCGTTCCGTTCCTAATGTCGATGTTCGTAGGACATACATGTACACATTGTTTACAATCAATGCAATCACCATGTCCCAATGCTTCACGATCTTCGTTTTTCCGAAATTTTTTACGTCCATTTTCGGCTTCACCCCGTTTATGGTCGTAGGCAACTATAATAGATTTATTGTCGAGCAGAACCCCTTGCATTCTTCCGTAAGGACAGGCGATGATACAGACCTGTTCCCTGAACCAAGCGAATATAAAGTAGAATACACCCGTAAATACCAATAGGGCCACCAATGTGCTCAAATGTGCCATTGGGCCATCGGTGATGTACTGTATCAATCTATCGCTTCCTATTAAATAAGCAAGGAATACATTGGCTATAATAAACGATATGAGGAAGAAGATAATCCATTTGATTACCCTTTTCCTGATTTTTTCTGCATTCCAGGGTTGTTTGGCCAAACGCATTTGCGCTGGGCGATCACCATCTATCCAAAACTCGATTCGTCTGAAGACCATTTCCATGAATATGGTCTGTGGGCAGATCCATCCACAGAAAATACGGCCAAAGGCGACAGTAAAAAGGGCAATGAAAATAACCCCGATGATCATAGATATTACGAACAGGTGAAAATCTTGCGGCCAAAATGGGAATCCAAAAATATTGAAACGGCGTTCCAATACATTGAACATTAAAAATTGGTTGCCGTTTACCTTTATAAATGGCGAGAATATAAGAAATGCCAATAAGAAATAACTTACTAACTTCCTGTACTTATAAAACCTGCCACTCGGTTTTTTAGGAAATACCCAAGCGCGTTTACCTTCTTTGCTAATAGTACCTATGGAATCCCTAAAATTCTCTTTGTCCTGTTCTGCCATTGTCTATTATCCTTTTGTAAAGAATATTATTCATTCACGGCCACTGTAACTGAATCGGTCGCTTGTTCTGGTGTTTGTTCTAATGTTTCTTCTTTTGCGGGTGCATTCTCGTCTACCCATACATCACCTTCCGGTGCTTTGGGATTGGCGGGTGTTGTTCCTTGAAAACTCAGTACATAACTTGCTATCTGGGCTATTTCCGCTGGTTTAAAGTTCGATTTCCATGCTACCATACCCTTGCCGTCACGACCTCCTTCAGAAATGGTATTGAAGACGTTTTTGATGCCACCACCCAAAATCCAATGATCATCGGTCAGGTTTGGCCCAATTCCACCACCGCCATCTGCCATGTGGCAAGCTACGCATGTAGTTTCGAATATGGCCTTTCCTGCTTTTAAATCGGAAGCGTCCGTCAATAACTCTACCGTATTGGCATCTACAAGGTCTTTAGCTGTTCTCTTGTATTCCTCAATGGCCAAATTAGCGGCAGCAACTTCCTGTTCATATTCCAATTCTTGGTCATAATCACCGTAAATCTCAAAACGTACGAGATAAATAACGGCAAATACAGCTGTTGCGTAGAACATCCAGACCCACCAAGGCGGTAAATCGTTGTCCAATTCCTTAATACCGTCATAATTATGGTCTAGAATAATCTCGCCTTCTTGTTCTATAGGTTTATTGGCCGTCATCTTGGCCCATACTTTTTTGCCCCAAGCCCATTCCCATTGTTTTGCTTTTTCGGCCAGGTATCGTTCTTTGCCTTCTTCGCTAAGTGTTTGGAACATTACACTTTCGATTGACCTCAAAATCACTTCCATGGCGATTAAGATCAATAACACCATTAACATGAAAAACTGTGTTATGGGGTATGCAAAAATTGCCAATTGCTCTCCAGAGTCTATAAAGTACTCCATCAATCCGAAAATGATGAAGAAGGTTACGGGGATCCTGATCCACCAGGGTGACATATTTTTCATAATTCTTGTTTATTGTTTTGGTTGTTATCTTCTAATGGGAGTGAGCTTACTTCGTCAATATATGCTTTACGTGCTGTGAAAACCCACCAAAAAAGCAATGCAAAGAAGACAAAGAATATAATTAACGATACCATGGGGTAGGTTGTTACCCCATCTATACTTTCTAAGTGACCTTTTATGAATTTTAGCATGGTTTACTATTTTTCAGTTAAAATCTCTCCGGTTTCCTTCACTTTGATATCGGTTCCCAAACGTTGTAAGTAAGCGATTAAGGAAACGATCTCACGATCCTTCATTTCAACAAAATCCAATCCGTTCTCTTGGGCATATGTTTTATCGGCCTCATACGATTTAACGAAATCTGGATCGGAATAGAGGTTTTTCTCTATTTTGGTGGCTTGCGCATCCATTGACTCAAAAGCATTGGCGATTTCCTCTTCTGTGTAGGGTACGCCCAAGGTTACCATGGCTTCCATTTTGTCCTGTATGTCGCTACGGTCGTGTTCGCTAAGTACCAGCCATTGATAAGCGGGCATTATGGATCCTGATGATGTACTTTGAGGATCGTACATATGGTTTAAGTGCCAACTATCGGAATATTTACCACCAACCCTTAACAAATCGGGTCCGGTACGTTTACTTCCCCAAAGAAATGGATGGTCGTATACGAATTCCCCAGCTTTTGCATATTCACCGTAACGTTCCACTTCGCTTCGGAAAGGACGAACCATTTGCGAATGGCAACTAACACAACCTTCACGTATGTAAAGATCTCTACCTTCCAGCTCTAAAGGAGTGTATGGTTTTACACTTGATATGGTAGGTATGTTGGATTTTACCATAATAGTAGGTACGATCTCGATCATACCACCAATTAAAATGGCCACTGTTGCCCAAATAGTCATTTGAACAGGCTTACGCTCTAACCAGGTGTGTAGGGTCTCACCTGCAGTTCTTCTACTGGATACACGGGCTAAGGCAGGAGCTTCGGCCAATTCATTTTCAACTTTGCTACCTGATCTTATGGTAACGATTACGTTGTAGACCAATGTGAACATACCAAGAATGTAAAGGCTACCACCTATGGCGCGCATCCAATACATAGGAATTATTTCATGTACGGTTTCCAAGAAGTTACCGTAGGCCAAGGTTCCGTCAGGGTTAAAGTCTTTCCACATTAAAGCTTGTGTGAACCCGGCAACGTACATAGGCAATGCATAGAGAATAATACCCAATGTGCCGATCCAGAAGTGGAAATTGGCCATACCTACGGAATGTAATTTGGTTTTGAACATTTTAGGTACCAACCAGTAGATCATACCAAAGGTCAAGAAACCGTTCCATGCTAAAGCACCAACATGAACGTGGGCAATGATCCAATCACTGAAGTGGGCAATCGCATTAACGTTCTTAAGGGAAAGCATTGGGCCTTCGAAAGTTGCCATACCGTAACCTGTAATCGCAACAACCATAAATTTAAGCGTAGGATCTACTCGAACCTTGTCCCAAGCACCACGTAAGGTCAATAGACCGTTGATCATACCACCCCAAGAAGGAGCGATCAACATTACTGAAAAGGCTACACCTAAGTTTTGTGCCCAGTCAGGTAGTGCCGAATATAATAAATGGTGAGGTCCTGCCCAGATATATATGAATATCAAGGACCAAAAGTGAACTATCGATAATCTGTAGGAATATACAGGTCTGTTGGCCGCTTTGGGAACAAAATAGTACATAAGCCCCAAAAATGGTGTCGTTAGGAAGAATGCAACGGCATTGTGACCGTACCACCATTGTACCAAGGCATCTTGAACTCCGGCATAAACCGAGTAACTTTTCATGAAACTAACAGGAAGTTCCAAACTATTGAATATATGTAGTACGGCGACGGTAACAAAAGTGGCCAGATAAAACCAAATAGCCACATATAAGTGTCGTTGTCTCCTTTTGAACATGGTGCCGATCAGGTTGACCCCAAAGGCTACCCATACCACTGCAATGGCAATATCAATGGGCCATTCCAATTCTGCATATTCCTTGGTTGAAGTATACCCTAATGGAAGTGTTATCGCTGCGGCCACTATGATCAATTGCCATCCCCAAAAGTTGAATTTACTTAGGAAATCGCTGAACATACGGGCTTTCAACAATCGCTGGGTAGAATAATAGACCCCGGCAAATATGGCGTTGCCCACAAACGCAAAAATCACCGCGTTGGTGTGTAAAGGTCTAAGGCGACCGAAACTTAACCATGGGATACCATCGGTTACATTAGGGAAAAGAAACATGAAGGCCAGTAATAGCCCCACGGACATTCCCACAACTCCCCAGAACATGGTAGCATAGAGGAAATTTTTTACGATTTTGTTATCGTAATAGAATTGTTGTACTTCCATAATTACAGTTTTTGACTTTGTTTTAGTTGGATTGATTTATTCTTCTTCTCTGTTTTTGTGGATTTTGCGGACGAGGTATCCTTTACTATCTCATCTTCAAATAGCATACGAACGGATGGCGTATACGAATCATCGTACTGCCCGCTACGAACGGAAATAATAAAAATGGTGAAAAAGACTATAGCCACAACAAGGCTAATAGCCAATAACACATAAATAACACTCATACCTTACCTGAAATTCGGCCCAAACATATATAATTGCCATGAGGTAAAACATGATATATGTCAGGTTTTTAAATTAATTTACTTTTTTCCCTAAAAAATTTGTCGCCAAGGTCGTGAAACCAACCACGCTAATAGAACTCAAAGGCATTAGGATTGCCGCAATAACCGGCTCTAATTGCCCGGTTACTGCAAAATACAAACCAACAACATTATAAACAAGTGATAACAGAAAACTTAGCTTAATGATTTTCATTGCTTTTTTTGATGCGATGATATATTGGTTCAGTTCCTTGAATTTGGAAGCATCGAGTATGCCGTCACATGCGGGTGAAAAAACGTTCACGTTTTCAGAAATGGCGATTCCTACATTACTTTGCGCCAGTGCCCCGGCATCATTGAGTCCGTCGCCGACCATCATTACTTTTTTGCCTTGTTCCTGAAGTGATTTTATAAAATTGAGCTTGTCCTTGGGTTTTTGGTTAAAATACATTGGGGTAAGCGGAGGCAGTATTTTTTCTAGCCTAACCTTTTCCCCTTCATTGTCACCGGATAATATCGCCAGGTGCAGATGTTCGCCCATAGCTTTGAAAACTTCCGAAACCCCGTCGCGATAATGGTTGTGGAAAACAAAACGGCCTTTATAGGTGTTGTTGGTGCTTATGTGAACCGAGGTTGTTTCTATGTCTTGGTCCGTGGCATTCCCTACAAAATCAGCGGAGCCTACTTTTATGTGGCCTTCATCCTTTTGTCCTTCAATTCCTTTTCCCAAGTGTTCTTGGTAGTCGTCCAATGGTACAATATTATGTTCGGCCAACATGTCGTACAATGTTCTGCTCAATGGGTGGTTCGAGGCCCGTAATGTATTTTTTAATAAGGATTCTTCGGCCAATGTCAATTGCATGCCTTCATAGGTGGCACTGCTTTTTTGTGTAGTCGTAATCGTTCCTGTCTTATCGAAAATCGCAGTATCGATTTGGGCCAATTGCTCTATGGTCTGGGTGTTTTTCAGGTAAAATTTCTTACGCCCAAATATCCGTAGCATATTCCCAAGGGTAAAAGGGGCCGCTAAAGCTATGGCGCAGGGGCAGGCTATAATGAGTACCGCTGTAAAAACGTTCATGGCCTTACTGCTGTCGTAAAAAAGCCAAAAGCCCGTAGTTACGAATGCGATGGTCAAAACGGCCCATGTAAAACGTTTGCCGATACTATCGGTCAATGTTTGGAACTTGCTTTCCTTGTCTTCACTAAAGACCGTACTGCTCCATAATTGGGTCAGATAACTTTGAGAAACTGATTTAAGCACGTCCATTTCTATGGCACCGTCCAATTGTTTGCCACCTGCATAGATCTTGTCGCCCGATTCTTTGAAAACAGGTTCGGATTCACCGGTGACAAAACTATAATCAATTTGGGCCCTTCCATTGATCAATATACCGTCGACGGGAATCAGTTCTTCGTTTCGGATAAGTAACCGGTCTCCTTTCTTGATATCATAGACTTGAACGGTTTCTTCCTTGTTGTTTTGGCCTATTTTTGTAACTGCAATGGGGAAGTAAGATTTATAATCCCGCTCAAAAGATAGAAATGAATATGTTTTCTGTTGGAAGAACTTTCCTAACAAGAGAAAGAAAATCAACCCCGTTAAGCTGTCGAAAAAACCGGATCCCCAGTCAAAGATGATCTCTGCCGTACTTCGTAGGAACAACACTAAAATTCCCAAGGCAATGGGAACATCAATATTCAATATTTTGGATCGTAGACCTTTAAAGGCCGAAATCAAGTAATCTTGACCTGCATAAAACACTACCGGAAGGGAAAATGCGAACATTAACCATCGGAACAGGATTTTATATTGGTCGAGCCAAAATTCCTGAACCTCAAAATATTCAGGGAATGACAAGAACATAACGTTGCCAAAAGCGAAACCCGCTACTCCCAATTTGTAGATAAGCCCACGGTCTACCTTTTTTTTGCCTTTACCAAAGTCTTCCAATGATATGTAAGGTTCGTAACCTATTCTTGCCAATAAGACCACCAAGTCTTTAAGCCCTATCGATTCCGGGTTAAAAACAATACGAACCGTTTTTTTGGGAAAATCTACTTGTGAGCTACTGATTGCCGGGTTCAGCTTGTTCAGGTTTTCCAAAATCCAAATACAGGAACTGCAATGGATATGGGGAATATAAAGATTCACGATTTGAAGGTTGTCCTCATTGAATTCCAACAGCTTGTCTATAATCTTGGGGTCGTCCAGAAAATCATATTTGCTGATTACAACATTGGGGGTCGCCCCTGCGGAGGATTGTAAATCGTAATAATGGGAAAGGTCGTTGCTAGAGAAAATCTCGTAAACGGTCTTGCAACCATTGCAACAAAAATTCTTCCCATCGTACACAACGGGATTCTTGCCACAATCGTCACCACAGTGATAACAATGTACCTTATCCATTTACTTTTGCTTATACCTATAACAAATATCCTGAACTTTCCTGAAATAATACATGATAATTGTCATCTTTTCAATATTTTTATGCGATATTTAAAGAAGTCCTAAGAGCGTAATTTATGGAGGAGGCAAATCATAACAGATGTGAAAACTGTATTATTAGACAGTTCAACTCTTTACGTGCCATGAGCAAGGCCGAATTGAAAAAGGTTTCGGACTCAAAAATCACTAAAAAAGTCAAGAAAGGTGAAGCCCTTTTCGAAGAAGGGGATAAGCTAGATGGGGTCTTCTGCGTTAGGGAAGGTATTTCCAAACTTTCAAAATTAAGTGCAAACGGAAAAGACCAGATCGTGAAACTTGCCAGTAAAGGTGAGGTAATGGGGCAAAGATCTGTAATTGCGGAGGAATATACCAATTTAAGTGCAGTTGCCGTGAGCGATATGGAAGTTTGCTTCATACCAAAGGACAGTATAGTACATACCTTGAGCAGAAACCCGGATTATGCCATTGAGATTTTACGTCATATGGCCCATGACCTTAAAGAAGCCGATGATGTAATCGTAAATATGTCCCAGAAAACCGTAAAACAGCGTATAGCTGAAGCTTTCCTATATTTAAAGAATAATTATGGGGAAGATGATCAAGGCTTCTTGGTCCTTACTCTTTCCAGGGAAGATATTGCCAATGTCGTAGGTACGGCCACGGAATCTGCAATAAGGATCATTTCTGAATTTAAGAAAAAAGGAATGATCAGGACTTCGGGTAA
The DNA here is from genome assembly GCF_009674825.1 of Maribacter luteus. Lineage (GTDB taxonomy): Bacteria > Bacteroidota > Bacteroidia > Flavobacteriales > Flavobacteriaceae > Maribacter_A > Maribacter_A luteus. The sequence goes on along the minus strand of NZ_WKJH01000002.1, from coordinate 367,669 downwards.
AAAAATTGGTGTTCTGAACGAGAAACTGCTCCAAGATTTGATAGAAGGCTTCTGATTTCTTCATTTTCCTCAATAATAATTAAGTAAATATTCCATTATAAATCCTTTGTTTTTAAGGGTTTACAGCATTTTGTAAAAACTGATATAAATCATAGTTTACGCCCTCGCCTTCAGATAATTTTACACATTATAAAACTGAATGGAATGAGAAATGTATTATTGCCCACTGACTTTTCAGAGAATGCTTGGAATGCTACCAAGTATGCTATTGAATTGTTCAAGGATGAGGAATGTGTTTTTCATTTGCTCAATACATATACACCTGCTATTGTAAGTAGCAGATTCATGGCAACCAACGTAGGGCATGTTCAGGAAAGTGCCGTTCGTGATAATTCGGAACGTGGATTGGAAGAATTGGTGGCTATGATCAAAAAACACTATAACTATCCAAAGCATAATTATAAAACCATATCCTCATTTAGCCTTTTGGTTGATGAAATAAAGGATATAGTTGAAAGCGTGGGAATCGATATTATAATAACGGGAACCAAAGGAGCTTCTGGTTTGGATGAGGTGTTTATGGGTAGTAATACCGTTCGTATCATAAAATCCGTGAAGAATTGCCCGGTTTTGGCGATTCCGCAATATTTCGATTATGTCAGCCCTACCGAAATCGCTTTTGCAACCGATTTCAATAGGTTTTACTCCCTTTCAGAACTGCAACCGATAATAGATTTGGCCAAAGCTTTTAAAGCGGTCATTCGCATTGTCCATGTGCAGTATGAGATTAAGGCTTTGACCGAGATTCAGATGTTCAATCTTAATATGTTACGAAAGTACCTTAATGAAGTTGAGCATTACGTGCATACGGTTTCCGAGCTCAATTCGGTTTCCAAAACATTGGATGTATTCACCAAAGAACTGGATATCCATTTATTGGCGATGCTTAACTATCAGCATAGTTATATGGAGAAGATGACGCGCGAAGCGGTTGTGAAACGCATGGCTTTCCATACGCAGATACCTTTATTGGTTATTCCGGAACTAGGAATGAACATGCCTGCAAAATCTTCAATGAACAGAAAAAATGCAGTAATGGATTAATTGGATTCACCTATTGGGTGGTCCTCATAAAAATCCTTGAATGTTTTTTTGGTGGTGTAATTGTCCGTTAAAACCTTATAAACCATATAAACGACCATTGATTGGCCCAATACGGTAACGTAAAAAACCCAATTGAAAGAGAAATTCATAGCGGCCATTATCGTTACGATGACCAGGGTAATGGTGGTGTTGGCCACCCAGAACATTGCCGAATTTTTCATGTTTTTATTTACAAAATACGAAAAAAGGGTTTTGGTTTGGGTTAAGAAAAACTAAAAAGAGGTCTTTTATATCTTTTATTTGGTTGTAGGTTTATATATTATCCATAAAATTTCATATTTCTGACAGATTTTGTAAATGAATTAACCACGGGTATTATTCTCGATTAGGAATGCTTAATTTTGTATAAAAAAGCATGAATATTCCTAAGACAGAGAAGAAAAGGGTAGTGGTGATCGGAGGTGGTTTTGCCGGAATTTCATTGGCCAAACGATTAAAGGATCTCGATGTTCAATTGGTGCTTATCGATAAACAGAACTACCACACTTTCCAACCTTTGTTGTATCAAGTGTCCACTAGTGGTTTAGAACCGGATTCAATTGCCTATCCCTTGCGTAAGGTGCTGAAAAAGCTGAAAAATTTTTACTTCAGGTGGGCTACGGTAACCCATGTTGATCCAAAGAAGCAGATAGTTTTTACCACAAAAGGAAGCCTTTCCTATGATTATTTGGTTATGGCAACCGGTACTAAGACCAATTATTTTGGCAATGCCGATATTGAGAAATATGCCATGCCCATGAAGAATATTCCGCAGGCACTGAATATTCGTAGTCTAATGCTCCAGAATTTTGAAAAGGCAGATGATTGCACCGATAGTGAGGAGCGTAAGGCGTTATTGAATTTTTGTATTATAGGGGCCGGTCCCACAGGTGTGGAGCTTGCTGGGGCTTTTGCCGAACTTAAGAATAATGTTTTTCCTAAGGATTATCGACATTTGAACATGGCAGAAATGCAAATTCATTTATATGAAGGCGGTGGACGCGTTTTGCCTCCCATGAGCTCTAAAGCTTCTGATAAAGCATTACGGTTTTTACAAAAGTTGGGGGTAAATGTGCATTTGAATACCATTGTTCAAGATTATGATGGTGAAACCTTAACCTTGAACAACAAAGAAACCATAGCAACCAAGAACTGTATTTGGACCGCAGGGGTTACAGGTGCCGCAATCGAAGGATTCGGGAATGACGCACTTGTCGATCGCGTGAATAGGTATAAGGTAAATGAATTCAACCAAGTTGAAGGGTATACGAATATTTTCGCCATAGGTGATATAGCATTGATGCAAACAAAGGAATATCCCAAAGGACATCCGCAAGTTGCACAACCTGCCATTCAACAAGGAGAACTTTTGGCCAAAAACCTTAGGGGCCTTCTTACGGGCAATAAAATGAAACCATTTAACTATTATGACAAGGGTACAATGGCCACGGTAGGTAGGAATAAGGCGGTGGTGGATTTGAAAAAGGCGAAATTCGGTGGGTTCTTGGCTTGGTATATTTGGATGTTCGTCCATTTAATGGCACTGGTCGGCTTCCGAAATAGGGTAATCGTTTTTTTCAACTGGATGTACAATTACATTAATTTTGATAAAGCTGCCCGTTTGATCGTTAGACCATTTACGCCAAAAGAATAGCTTATCGAATTGTCTGCTTCTGTAAGAGGAATTTGAAAAACCTTTGTATATTTGCCATGTTGTGTTGAGCTTCGATTTTGGTCGGGGCTATGGTGAAAATGCCTTTTGGCATAAACCAATGAAAGGCTTTCCTATACTGGGAGGCTTTTTTTATGCCCTAATGTGAATAATAAAGTCCTTTTGTATATTGGGTGTCATACTTGAAAAATTGCCATCGTATTTTCTTCACAAGATCTATTATCGTATTTTTAAGAGGTACAATTAAATCGTGTAACTATGCCTTTATACCATAAATTGGGAAAAATACCGCCAAAGCGACATACCATTTTTAAAAAGGCCGATGGTTCTTTGCATTATGAGCAGCTCTTCGGCACTATTGGGTTCGATGGCATGTCGTCACTGCTCTATCATTTGTACCGCCCAACAATGGTCAAAGAAGTTAAATCCGCGAAGGATGTCTCCCCAAAAGCGGCAGTGACACATAATATAAAGTCGAGATTGTTGAAAGGGTTCCAAGTTAGTCCTGAAGAAGATTACCTGGAAAGTAGAAAGATAGTACTTTTCAATTCCGATGTGAATGTTGCCCTGGCCGCACCTAAGAAATCGATGACCGATTATTTTTATAAAAATGCAGATGCGGATGAACTGTTGTTCGTTCATCAAGGTTCCGGTACTTTAAAGACATTTCTAGGTGAGATAAAATTTGAATATGGTGATTATCTACTGATTCCAAGGGGAATGATCTATCAGGTGGAATTTGATTCGGAAGACAACAGGTTATTGGTGGCCGAGTCGTACAGTCCCATTTATACCCCGAAGAGATATCGAAATTGGTTTGGGCAGCATTTAGAGCACTCACCATATTGTGAACGCGATTTTAAATTGCCCCAAAATTTACAGACCCATGATAAAAAAGGTGAGTTTGTAATGAAAATAAAAAAGCAGGGGCATTTACATGAGCTTGTATATGCTTCCCATCCTTTTGATGTTGTTGGTTGGGATGGTTATAATTTCCCATACGGTTTTTCAATCCATAATTTTGAACCGATTACAGGAAGGGTTCACCAACCGCCACCGGTGCATCAGACTTTTGAAACAAATGCCTTTGTGGTCTGTTCCTTTGTACCGCGTTTGTATGACTATCATCCAAAAGCCATTCCGGCCCCTTACAATCATTCCAACATAGATTCTGATGAGGTTCTGTACTATGTTGATGGGGACTTTATGAGTAGGAAAAATATTGATAAAGGATATATATCGTTACATCCGGCCGGCATTCCCCATGGCCCACACCCGGGCACTTATGAAGCAAGTATCGGTAAGGCCAAAACGGAAGAATTGGCTGTTATGATAGATACCTTTAAGCCCTTACAGCTTACACAGGCCGCATTGGATATTGATGATGGAAAGTACTATAGGTCCTGGATGGAGTAAGGTCTAAACCATCGGTTGTTTTTTGGGGTAAATAAGTAAACCATTGGGATTTTGAGGTTTATCGGAGCTTTACGAGTACAATTATTCTATTTTTTTCGACTATTTGTGATTTTGGTTAAAACTTATTCAAATCTTACTTTTTACAAGGTAAGAATTGTTTAAAAACCAATTATCTTTGTCATTTTGGTTTTGCATTTATTTTTCGAGTGAAATTTTTTTGTGAATATTTAATGTTGCACTGTAAAGTAAGTTGCATAAAATTTATAGTTGTAAAAGCTGTAGGGATACATTCCCTTTCTAGAATTTCGTTCAGATGAACGGTTTAAATTAAAACACCAATGACGAATAATATACTTATTGAAAATCAATATAACCGGACAAGTTTATTTGAAAAAGAGAATGTGAATTATCTGGTTCGCGTTTTAAAAAGATTCAATACGGTACCCAAAATAAATAATATTAATATCATTACCTCTACCCGTGAGCCAAATGTATTTAAGATCGTACCCAATAAGTCTATTGTCATTGGTTCCTTGTTTTTGGAAAAGCCAGTTCTTGCATTGGTTTATTTACGATATGGTATAGAGTGGCAACTTTGGTACAAGGCCTTAAGTGGGGAAAAACAGGATACTGTTTTGTGTGATGTGGCTGCGTTGGAGGTTACTAAGATATTCTATAGGCTATTACCAAAAGATGACAAGGAAAAACTAAAATCCCTTGATTATTTTTTAATCGATCTTATAAAAAGTGAACAAGGTTATGATGCTGAAGAAATATTAAAGAACGAAGCATTACAGGCTTTTCATGGCTTAAAGAACCCGAACAATAAATTTAAGGACTCTTGGAAGCCTATAATCGAAAATTTAGCAAAGCCGACTGAGTATTTATTGATGGATGGGGGAGACCTTCGGTTGAATATAGACGAAATCGATCTTTTGAACAAATATGGTTGTAGACCCTTTCCAAGACCAGAAGCGTTTACATTTGCCTCTTCTACGGCAACGAGCGTTTCAAATTATGCTTTTGATAAAACGGACAAGGTTAGGAGTATACTTATTAGGAACAGTCTAAGAAATGGGTTTGAAAAAACCACCATCGAGTTTTCCGAATTATTGAAAAACAATCTTAGGAAAGTATTTAAATTATATGATGGGTGCGAAATTATTTTCTCGCCATCAGGCACTGATTCCGCATTGCAGATTGCTGCCATTACCCAAATTGTTTCCCAAAATGATATTACCCACGTTTTGGTTGCTTCCGATGAAACGGGAAGTGGTGTGCCGGCAGCATTGAAAGGATGCCATTTTGAGAATACCACTGCTTTGAACCATCCGGTTAAAAAAGGCGATAAGATCGAAGGCTTTAGGGATGTTGATGTAATTAAGATCACTTTCAGGGATGAAAAAGGAGCGTTGAAATCGACCAAACAATTAGACGACGAGGTTTTCAATGCCATTTCCAAAACAAATGACCTAGGCCGGCATGTTGTATTGCATACCATGGATCAATCTAAGTTGGGTTATCAGTCCCCAAGTGATGAATTGATCCAAAAACTGAATAAGCTTAAAAAATTGTCCATGCAGATAATCGTTGATGGTTCACAGCTTCGGTTAGATCCCAAAGACGTTAAAAATTATTTGAAAAAGGGCTATATAGTAACCATTACGGGTAGTAAGTATTTTACAGGCCCTCCTTATTCCGGAGCATTGATATTGCCTAAAAGTGTAGGTGAGTTAGTGCAATCGGTTAAGAATAAATTACCTGAAGGTTTAACCGAATATTATAATCATTCTGATTGGCCAACTTCGTGGTTCTGTTCCAATGACCTTCCGGGAGGATATAATTATGGCTCCTATATGCGTTGGAATGCTGCCATGGTTGAAATGGACAGATACTATAGAACACCGATCCTTTATCGAAATATGGGTGTAGAGATGTTCTGTAATTTCGTTGAGGATTCAATAAATGACGCCAGCTTTTTAGAACCAATTTATGGGAATGAGGCAAAAACGAATAGTTATAATAGTGAAGAATTCGGGATTCGGAATATCCGTACCATTTTCCCCTTTTTCATTCTTAAGGACAACGAGGTGTTATCTGTTGATAAAGTAAAGAAACTATATACCCTGTTGAATTCTGATTTATCTGATCAATTTCAAGATTCTTCTTTGGAAACTATTAGGCTTGCCGGTCAAAAATGCCATATAGGACAAGCGGTTAATGTAAAATATGGCAATGATATCGAAAGTGCCGTATTAAGGATCAGTCTAGGGGCAAGGGTAATTTCCGAAAGTTGGGTCAATAGGGATATTAGCCTTTATTTTAGGAATATAGAAACTCAAATGAGCCAAATCACCGTTATTATAAAGAAAATCGAATTGATTCTGAATAGTCCCGAATTGTTGGGTTGAGCAATTGCCAAGCCAGGACATTTTACGGCTTTTGGTTTTGATTTTGTAAAGATCTAGAATGGTCAGCTAAGGTATTGTTCGGTTAAAAATTGCTATAAACTTTAGTGGGGCTTTTGCACCCTGGGCGATTGGGTTTTCGTACCTTTAATCCAATAATCGAATTAAGGGTTTTCACGATTGTTCTGATTGTGTTTATGATTACCGGAAAGGTTTGTTTTCTTGGATTAAATATGGAAAAATGGTCAATGCATTTCATTTTTTTTGAAAAAAAATCAAGGATCCGCCGTTCTGATTGATTAGGCTTTAAATCTTTGTTTTTTGTTGCCATATTTCTGATTTGAAATTGTCCCGGCCTTCCTGTATCTACCTGTTTTGGGTATTACTTCATTTGCATATTGACGGTATTAAATAAAAGGGCTTTCAGTAAGCGGCCCAAATCTTTTGGTGGCTTATTCGTTCGGTTCTTTTTAAATGAGGTGCATTCAAAACTATTATTACATAAAATAGTACATTATGAATAGAAGAAAATTTTTCAGGAACGGATCTCTTTTTGCACTTGGCTCCTCCTTACTTAGTCCTTTTGATCTAAAGGCAACGACCTTGGATCCTGATACTATAAACAGGAACAAAAAAGCAAAGAATATAATTGTTTTGGTGAGTGACGGTATGAGTAACGGAACTTTGAACATGGCCGATTTATACCTTTCAAGAAAAACGGGAAAGGGAAGTAATTGGCTTCAATTATATAAAGATAACAGGGTTAACCGGGCCTTGATGGATATGGCTTCCGCAAGTTCCATCGTAACCGATTCAGCCGCTGCCAGTTCTTCTTGGGGAAGTGGTTTCAGGATAAACAATGGTGGACTCAATATCGGCACCAAAGGCGAAGCTTACGTTCCAATTTGGCAAAAATTCAAAAAGGCCGGTAAAATGGCAGGTTGCGTTACCACCGTACCTATTACCCATGCAACACCTGCCGGATTTTGTGTAAACAGCAAAAGCAGGAACGATCAAGAGGGAATTGCCGAAAAGTATTTAAGGCTGAAATTCGACATTATGATGGGTGGGGGAAATAATTATTTTTCTTCAGAGTATCGAAAGGATAAGGTAGATATGTACCAAAAATTTGAGGCACAAGGCTATCAGGTGGTCAAAAATAGGAGCGAGATGTTGAAAGCAACCTTAGACAAACCGATTTTAGGTGTTTTTAATAATGATGGACTTCCCTATACCATTGATAGAAATAATAATAAGGAATTGACTGAAAAAATTCCGACTTTGGCCGAAATGACCCAAAAAGCCATTGACCGCATGAAAAACCATGAAGAAGGTTTTGTACTTCAGGTAGAGGCAGGTAAAGTGGATTGGGCGGCACACGGTAATGATATTGCTGGTCTAATATATGACCAAACTGCACATGACGAAGCCGTGAAGGTGGCGATAGATTTTGCTGAAAAAGATGAGAATACACTGGTTATAATTACAACCGACCACGGAAATGCAAATCCTGGTGTTATCTATGGTAAAAAGGCCAACAAGCAATTTGACAGTATACAGGAATATAAACACACTAATGAGTGGATTTTAAATGGCTTTGGAAAGGAGACCTCGGTATCCCAGATAAAACAAAGAATTGAATACGCCAATAACATTGCCCTAACGACTGAAGAAGCCAATGTTCTTTTAAGCTATTACAACAGCATTAATACTGAAAAAGGATTATATAACCCCAAGCAACTGCCATTTCATGAATTGGCGCAAATTCAAAAACAACACAATTCCGTTGGTTGGATCAGTATGAACCATTCTGCCGATTATGTAGAGCTTGCAATGTTCGGTCCCGGAAGTGATTTATTGAAACCATTTATTAAGAATACGGACTTGCATTATTTAATGTTAGAGGCTGCTGAAGTAGAGAACAACTTCTGATATGGGTCTTATTAATCAAAGAAGGGTTTTTGCTGATAATAAGTCACTTTATATCATTGATCGTAACTACTTCTTTTAATATGGGTAGTATGTTCCTTCTATTGATAGAATTGTCGCTGTTTTGATGTTCTTAATGGTCAGAAAGAAAAGGACGGGGTCAAAACAGAAAAGAGGGTGGATTAAAAAGGAATTCCAAATACGATAAATTCCGATTTATTATTTAAATAAAAACCTTGGATAGTGATTGGAAAATTACGTTCTGGTTTTTTCAAGGGAATGTTATATTAGGTGCTTGTTATATGGTTAAAAAGTAAGGACATCCAACCATTTTAAAACTAATAGGAGTACAAAGGTAATACCGGTACTGAGATAAATCGCGCCTTGCCAATAATAGGTTCTTGCGGTCCAATTTTTCCACATCTTCTTTCCATATTCTTTTTTGAAGTAGCCACGAGTAGTTTTCCAAATCAGAAAATTAGTAGTTATAAAAACCAATATGGCTATAATGAACCCGAAATTTTCCATCCATCACATTTTTTACTGTTCATACTCCTAATCCGAAGTCCCAATGGGTCTCAATATTTATGATGTGTTTGTTAACAGACCAAGTTGATGATCGTTGTACTTTTTCACATCTTAATAAAGATAATGATTTTGATTTAAGGGTTGAAATAAAAATAAGGAAGGCTTTACCTTTGAATAGAGTTCATCCGGGCAATAGAGCTTATTAAAAATAGCCGATTAGCTTAGATGCATTTAAATGCCCAAAAAACGTTTTTGGGTACTTGAGCTTCGAAGGTATGGGATTCTTTGGAGCCAGAGACTTCATAAGTTAATTTCCATGCATGAAGACAAATAGATAAGGGTAAGTATTCTTGATCTGAACCATATTTTGCATCTCCGATGATAGGCAGACCAATATTCGCTAATTGGGCCCTTATTTGATGGAATCGACCGGTTTTTGGTTTTATTTCTAAAAGATAACCAAAATCATTTTTGCCCATTACTTGATAGGAAAGCATACAGCTTAAGGAGTCTTTTGATTTTGTTCGCACGATTTTCGCTCTTTTTTCTTTGGTGTTTTTTACAAGAAAGTCCACAAGGTTCCCCTTGTTTTTTGCTGGCTTGTTTTTAACAATCGCTAAATAAGTTTTTTGGACTTTACGGCTACTGAAAAGGTTGTTGAAATCTACCAGGATGCTTTTTTTCTTTGCCAGAATCAATACGCCACTTGTTACGCGATCCAATCTATGTATTATGCCGATATAAGGTTTCCGCTTTTGTTTTAGAAGGTGATTGAAAACTTGGGTCTCAACCGTAACGGTTTCGTAAGGACTTTTTTCACTTATAAGACCGGCAGCTTTGTTTACGACAATATAATCGTTGTTTTCATGTATGACTTCAAGCTGTGGCATTTGCAATTTCCCTTTTCAAATTTCAAAATAGTGTAATTACATTCAAGACTTTAAGGTGAGATCGGGTTGGTGAGGTTTTGATTACTTGAAATTAAGATTGGTCTACACATTAGCTTCTCTTCTTTTTCGATTTGTGTTTTCTTTTTCGACGGGAATGAATTGCGGGAATAGCATTATCAAAAGTGTTTTTAACGCTGGTAGGCTTAATGCTTTTCCATGACTTATTTTCTTTTTCAGGCACTAAAACATCGACCAGGTCTTTTCTGCCCAATTTATTCAAGGTGTTTCGAATCCAATCTTTATTACTTTTTTTATACCAAAAGAAGAAACGATGCTGTTCGTCTTTTTCTTTTTTGGATTTTGGTGTTTTTGTAGGCTTTAAAGTATAGGGATGGTAACCACTATAGTAAATAACCGTTGCAACGGTCATAGGGGTGGGAGTGAAGCCTTGTACTTGCTCTAACTGAAACCCCATATCCTTAGTTTCAGCCGCTAGATTCGCCATATCTTCCACTTCGCAAGCAGGATGGTTCGAAATAAAATATGGAATCAACTGAAGCTTCAGGTTCTTCTTTACGTTGATTTTATCAAAACGCTCTTTGAACTTGTGAAAATATTCGAAAGATGGTTTGCGCATCAATTTCAAAACAGGATCGGAGGTGTGTTCTGGAGCTACTTTTAAACGCCCGGAAATATGTTTGGTCATCACCTCTTCCGTGTAATCATCTAATTCTTTAGGGTCGGCATTCTTATTGAATTCCGGCACCAACATATCATGGCGAATGCCACTGCCGATAAATGATTTTTTTACCTTCGGGTGCTTGTCTACTGCTTGGTATAGTTTGGTCAATGGTTTATGCGACGTATCCAAGTTGCTACATATTACAGGCGAAATACAAGAAGGTGCAACACATTTGTCGCATATGGATTGTATCTTCCCTTTCATCTTGTACATATTGGCTGAAGGACCTCCAATATCTGATAGATAGCCTTTGAAATCTGGCATGTTGGCCACTTTATCAACTTCCCTTAATACAGATTCTTCACTACGACTTGCGATAAATTTTCCTTGATGTGCCGAAATTGTACAAAAACTACATCCTCCAAAACAACCACGATGGATGTTTATGGAAAACTTGATCATTTCAAACGCAGGAATCGGGCCGCGTTTATTGTATTTTGGATGAGGTAATCGGGTGTAGGGCAAATCGAAAGATGCATCAATTTCCTTTTCCAACATCGTAGGAAATGGGGGGTTTATCACCAATGTTCTGTCTTTTATCCCTTGAAAAATCCGTCTTGCTTTTAGTTTATTGGATTCTTGCTCAATGATTTTAAAATTGGAGGCGAACTTTTTCTTATTCTCCAAGCAAACATCATGCGAATGTATCTCAACATCGTCCCAGTTTTTGTTCTTCGGAATGGTCTCATCCTTACGTACTAAAAAAGCGGTTTGTTTTACGGTTTTTAAGCTTGAAAAAGGCACCCCCTTTTGAAGTAGTTTAACAACCTCCCTCAAAGGTTGTTCCCCCATACCATAAACCAATAGATCTGCTCTTGAGGTTTCTAGGATACTTGGCATTAGTTTGTCACTCCAATAATCGTAATGTGTTACACGACGCAGTGAAGCTTCTATACCCCCTATTAAAACCGGGACATCTGGAAATTTATCCTTTAAAATATTTGTATACACCGTTGTGGCGTAATCCGGTCTAAATCCTTTATCGCCATTTGGTGTATAGGCATCTTTATCCCTGCGTTTTTTACTCGCCGTATAATTACTCACCATGGGGTCCATACAGCCACCGGTAACACCGAAAAATAATTTTGGCGTTCCTAATTTTGTAAAATCCTGAAGATCATCGTTAACATTGGGTTGCGGAACAATGGCCACTTTTAATCCATAACTTTCTAAAATACGACCAATAACTGCAGGTCCAAAGGAAGGATGATCTACATAAGCGTCCCCGCTAAATAGAATCACATCCAATTCTTCCCAACCTCGAATTTTAACTTCTTTGTTCGTTGTCGGCAGCCAATCTGAAAGTTTATTGATTTGCATATATCTGCAAATATATGGTTAAATTATTTTTGCAACTGAACAATAAGGTCTTTGAAGGCAACAGATAAGCTAGATTGAAGCCTTAAAGAAACTTTTGAAAATTCCTTAAGTGCAATAAAGATTGTTTTTCCTTCTTTAGAAATAAAGACGTAAATAGTTGCTGCAAACCATAAAATTATTATTCCGATTAGAATTCCTGTACCCGTTTAGATGGTTTTCAATTTGGATTCCAAGTTTTCGGAGCTCTTCTTTTTTTATTGAATTATGGATGGCTAAGGCTTAGCTATGATAGTGCTAATGTAAACTGTCTATTGAAGCAATGAGTCTGGGTTTACTTTTGCTTAATCATGGGTGTTTTTATCAGTTTCTATATAACCTAATCGCCTTTAGATAATTTATCGCTCCGTTCATGGTCATATCATTACTGAAACCATCGAGTTCGGGATGGTTGTTTTTAATCCAATCCACTAAAGCATCTTTCTCCTTGTTCCAGATGTTCCAATTGGCACCTATGGATTCCAATTCTTCAATTTTTGAGATTTTCCCTGAAGTAAAAGAGATTTTTTGAAGGTACACCAAAGGGTTATTTTTTAAAAACGTATTACGCATATTATTCTGGGCTATGGTAACGATAATCTGATTGTCGTTTTCCTCTATATCGATTACTTCATAAGACGATCTGAAAATGGAGTCCCATTTAAATTGTCCATAAAAACTATCAAGGTTATAAGGCATAACATAATCTCCTGAAATGAGTGTTATACTATCGTGTATAAGTGTTTTTAGTTCCTTATAGTTACCTGTGTTCCTGGCGTTATAGTATTTATATACAGATTCACGATGGGATAATGCCTTTTCCTTACACCCTGTAAGTAGGCAGAAGGCAAAAAGTATAAAAAACATGTTTTTCACTGACATCATCAATTACTAGATTGTGAGACTGTTATGCTATCGAAATAATTTCCGGCTTGTAATGCGATCATAAGTTTCCTTTCGATACCTGTTTCGTTTTTGGCCATTTCGATATATATTTCGGTTGCATTTTTCCTTTCGATTCTATATTCGATTTCGTCTATGATAAAATTCTCGGCAGTAGTGTCGATTTCATTTCTGTCGAAACTTGAAGAGCCGTTCAAGTAGATGCCATCAATCCACCACCAGGATCCTTCCGTTATGATAACGATGGAATCATTGTCAACACAGAGTTGGACTTCTTTTTGTGAGAGTTTAATATTGTCATCCCATTTTCCTATAGGCTGGTCAGATTCCGAGCAGGAAATACTTGAGGTAAGAACTAGTAGAAATCCGATTATTTTAAGTTTGGTCCTAGTTTTCAAAGTGATATGGTTTAACGGGAAATTAGGTTTATTGCCACTTGTCCATATTAAAAATAAGTATTTAAGTTTAAATGAGATATATAGAAAATGCCCATAGCTGCATTATTTGGACTAAAGTATATTTTTATAGGGTCATTCCGAAATTCTGTGTATCACAAAATGTATCAATGATGCTGCAAGTTTCGCCGTTTGATCGTCAATGTCATAGGTTGGGTTCATCTCGGCAATATCCATTCCCAGTAATTTCTTGGATTTGATGATCGTCCCTAAAGATCGTAACACGATATCAGGCGAAAAACCCATGGGTGATGCCGCACTTACCCCAGGGGCATAGGCGGAAGAAAATCCGTCTAAATCAATGGTCACGTACACATGGTTTACTCCACTAATAAATTTTTTAATGACCCTTGATACGGTTTTCAACTTCTGTATATTGAATTCGGTATTCCTTAAGAATTCAACCTCTAAGTCTATGGCGGTTTCAAATAGGTTTTTATCATTGGAATCCGGGCGTATGCCCAAACACAGATATTTGAAGGGAGTTCCGTTGGCATTGCAATCCTGCGCGATTTGGTAAAAAGGAGTTCCTGAATTAGGGCCGTTTTCAACTGATCGTAAATCAAAATGGGCATCAAAATTAATAATGCCGATAGTTTTCCTTTTTCCGATATGATCGGCCAAACCATTGTAATGTCCGTATGCGATATCATGTCCGCCACCCAAGATTATCGGGAGGGCGTTTTTGGTAAGCGATTTACTCACCATTTGGGACAATTTGTTTTGGGTAACTTCCATATCCCCTTTGATACATTGGATAGTACCACAGTCGTAAACCTCTGTTTTTGAATCCAGATGATTGGGCATTTTTCCTAGTTGTGCTCTGATGGCATTCGGACCGTCAACAGCCCCGACCCTACCTTGGTTGCGTTTTACGCCCTCATCACATTCATAACCCAATAGGGCAATGGAATGCGGTGAAATAGACTCAATAGGGCCGCATTTTATCTTTTCATGCATATAAAGTCGTTGGTCAGAGGTTCTGCCCGACCAGATTTTGGGATTTGCTTTTTTGTAAATAGCCATAATCAATCGAATAAATTATCCAACATTCTTTCTTCCACTAAATTAGGTAGCGTGACCTTAAGTTCTGGGGTGCGGTCCATTTCCCTTTTTATAGCAAATAGGGCTTCTTCGTTTCTGGCCCAACTTCTCCTCGAAATTCCGTTGTTCACATCATAGAACAACATGTTCTTTAAACGTTTGGAGGCATCATCTGACCCGTCCAAGACCATTCCGAATCCGCCATTGATTACCTCGCCCCAGCCAACACCACCACCATTGTGGATAGAAACCCAGGTGGCACCTCTAAAACTGTCCCCGATTACATTGTGTATGGCCATATCTGCCGTGAATTTACTACCATCATAAATATTACTGGTTTCCCTAAAAGGGGAATCCGTACCACTAACATCATGATGGTCCCGCCCCAAAACTATGGGAGCGGTAATCACCTTATTCTTAATCGCTTTGTTAAAGGCTTCCGCGATTTTTGCCCTGCCTTCGGCATCCGCATATAAAATACGTGCTTGGGATCCAACCACCAATTTGTTCTGCTCGGCTTCTTGGATCCAAGTAATGTTGTCCTGTAGTTGTTGTTGAATTTCTTCCGGAGCAGCTTCTTTTATCCCTTTCATGACATTCAAGGCGATAGTATCGGTCTTTTGAAGGTCTTCAGGCTTTCCTGAGGTACAGACCCATCGAAAGGGACCAAAACCATAGTCGAAACAAAGTGGCCCCAAAATATCCTGAACATAGGAGGGGTATCTGAAATCGATGTTGTTTTCGGCCATAATATCCGCTCCTGCACGGGAGGCTTCCAACAAGAAGGCATTGCCGTAATCAAAAAAATAGGTTCCTTTAGCGGCGTGTTTATTGATTGCAGTAACCTGTCTTCGTAATGATTTTTGTACTTGTGCCTTAAAGGCGCCAGGGTTATTCGCCATCATATCGTTGGATGCTTCAAAAGTCATTCCGACAGGATAATATCCGCCCGACCAAGGGTTGTGCAAAGACGTTTGGTCCGACCCCAAATGCACGAAGATATTCTCACTGTCAAATTTCTCCCAAACATCTACCACGTTACCGATAAATGCCAAAGAAACTACTTCATTGTTCTCAATGGCCTTAAGGGTCCTGGCCACCAACTGGTTCATATCATCAATCAACTCATCGACCCAACCCTGCTTATGTCGTTTTTTTGCCGCGGCAGGATTCACTTCTGCACAAATGGTGATGCATCCGGCAATGTTTCCTGCTTTTGGTTGTGCACCGCTCATTCCCCCTAATCCGGCTGTTAAGAAGATTTTTCCTTTGGGAGATTCGTTCTTCTTCAATACTTTTCTAAAGGCGTTCATGACCGTAATTGCCGTGCCATGGACAATGCCCTGAGGGCCGATGTACATATAGGAACCGGCCGTCATTTGTCCGTATTGGGTTACACCGAGCGCATTGTATTTTTCCCAGTCGTCGGGTTTGGAGTAGTTAGGGATCATCATGCCATTGGTTACGACGACCCTTGGTGCATCTTTTGATGAGGGAAAAAGGCCCATGGGGTGCCCCGAATAGATGTGCAAAGTCTGTTCTTCGGTCATCGAAGCCAAATACTGCATAGCCAACAGGTATTGTGCCCAATTCTGGAACACGGAGCCATTACCACCGTAGGTAATTAGTTCTTCGGGATGTTGTGCTACAGCGGGATCCAGATTGTTCTGGATCATTAACATGATGGCGGCTGCTTGAGGGGTTTGGGCAGGATACTCGGAAATGGCCCTTGCGAACATTTCATATTCCGGAATAAAACGATACATATATATTCTGCCGTACATGCTCAATTCACTGGCAAACTCCTTGGCCAATTCGGCGTGCCAGGTTTTGGGGAAATACCGGAGCGCATTCTCGATAGCCAATTTTTTTTCCTCAATAGAAAGGATGTCCTTGCGTTTTGGGGCGTGACTGATTGTGGAACTCCGTTCCCTTTTCAAAGGTAATTCAGAAGGAATACCTTGCAGTATTTGCGATTTGAAATCTGTGGAAAAGCTATTTGATTGCATGTTGATCAGTGCTTATGTTTATTATAGGCCAACGCTCCTTTTTTCCATACCATGCATGGTTTAAAGTTTCCTTGATTGTATAAAATCTCTTTATAATCAGCAGTGTGGAAAATGCTGAGGTCGGCCAAACATCCCGATGATAATCGTCCTCTATCCGTTAAGTTCAGAGCTGCAGCAGCCCGAGTTGTAATACCCGCCAAAACTTCAGCGTTACTCAATTTTTGAAATGTGCCCAAAATGGCGGCTTGGGTCAATAAATCGCCCATTGGGGCAGAACCCGGATTGTGATCACTTGCTATGGCCAAAGCACCACCGGCATCCAGGATTTTACGTGCTGGGGTGAAATTACAACCCAATCCGATTGAAGCCCCAGGGAGTGCTGTTGCGATAACATTGCTCTTTGCCAAAAGCTTTATTTCTATATCCGTACTGGCTTCTAAATGATCCGCGCTTATGGCATTGTATCTAATGGCGACTTCACTGCCGCCGGTAGAGAATTGGTCGGCGTGTACGGTAATGTCGAAACCAAGTTCCTTTGCCTTGTTGAAATAGGGTTCAATAAGTAAGGGATAAAATGCGCCCTCTTCTATAAAAGCATCGATTCTATTTGTAAGTTTTTCGGCTTTAAGTGTAGGGAGTAATTCACGTGTGATTTGTTCTAGATATTCAGCAGGACTCCCTTCAAAATCCCTTGGGACCATATGTGCCGCCAAACAGGTCGAGACCAAATCAACAGGAAGCAGTTCATCGGCATCTTTGATGGCGTAGAGCATTTTAAGTTCTTCGGCCACGGATAGTCCATAACCACTTTTGACCTCAATGGTGGTCACCCCATTTGCCAAATGTCTTTTGGCTCTTTTAACGATGCCCTTCGTCAAGGTTTCTTGCGATGCTTTTCGGGTTTGGGTAACCGTGTCCCAAATGCCACCACCGGCTTTGGAGATTTCCATATACGTTTTGCCGGAATTCCGCATGGCATAATCATTGGCCCTGGATCCCGAAAAACAGATATGGGTATGCGCATCTATGAATCCAGGAAGGCAGGTATGGTCTCCTTTAAGTTCGTGTATCTCGGTATCATTCAGTGATGTTACTTTAACTAAATCGTCGAATTTTCCGATTGTTTTAATGCGGTCCCCTTCAACAAGAATACCGCCATCTGCCACAATTTCCAATTGATTGTCGGTGATAGCCCCTTTTGTGGGGAGCCCTGTCATCGGGATTATTTGTTTAAATGGGCCTATGAGTTTCATGTTTTTGGGTTTTGATGTAAAATACTTTTCCGCTAAAGCGGGAATTATAGAAAGCAACATTTAAAATACTTCAAATTCATTGGAAAACGGAGTCTTGAATGAAATCTTTTTCTCCTTTTTCGTTTTCTCGATGGTTTTGATGATGGTCTTGTCCTTTATCATTTCTATGCCAATCGCTATGTCATCGGCAAATACCCTGTCCTTAGCTGCAAAAGGTACTTTTTCGCGAACTGCCTTATGAACTTCATCCAATAAAATACCCGATTTTAAGGGTTTCCTGAACTCAAAGGCCTGTGCTGCGGTCAAAAGTTCAATGGCTAAGATCTTCTCAACATTTTCAAGTACTTGCAAGGCTTTTCGTCCGCTGATCGAACCCATGCTCACATGGTCTTCTTGTCCCAACGAAGTAGGAATGCTGTCCGCACTTGAAGGATAACATAAACCCTTGTTTTCACTGGCCAATGCTGCAGTTGTATATTGCAGGATCATATAACCGGAATTGATCCCGGTATCCTGCATCAGTAATTTAGGCACCCCGGGACTATTGCCTTCCAAAGCAAGGTAGATTCTTCGGTCTGAGATGTTCCCTATTTCCGAGGCAGCGAGACAGGCATAATCCAAGGCCATGGCCAAAGGCTGACCGTGAAAACTTCCACCACTAATGGTGAGCTCGTCGTCAATGATTATGGGATTATCGGTAACCGAATTCAATTCAATCTCCAATAATTCCTTCAGATGCAACCAAGCATTTCGGGAAGCTCCGTGTACTTGGGGAATGCAACGTAAAGAATAAGGATCTTGAACCCGTTCACAAAAAGCATGGGCCTCCATGATTTCAGAGCCTTTTAATAAGCGTTTTATTCTCTTCGCTACGTGCACATTGCCTTTATAGGGTCTTAAGGCATGTAGTTCATTGTAGAAAGGTTTTATGGAACCTTGTAGTCCTTCAATCATCATAGCACCGATGATATCTGCCTGTGATAGGCAGCTGTGCATTTTTTCAACTACCTTAATGGCATGTGCCGCTATAAATTGGGTGCCATTGATTAGGGCAAGTCCTTCTTTTGGCCCTAATTCCAAGGGCTGCAAATCTGTTTTCTCGAAGAGTTCATCAGTAGTAAGTATTTCACCTTTGTATTCCAATCTTCCCAAGCCAATTAAAGGAAGGAATAAATGGGAAAGTGGAGCCAAATCCCCGGAAGCACCTACAGAACCTTGGGAAGGTACTAAGGGAATGGCATTATGCTCAATATGCCAGATAATGCGCTCTAACGTGGTCTCTGAAATTCCTGAAAAACCTTTAGCAAGGGAATGTGCCTTTAAAATGAGCATAAGTTTTGCAATTTCCTTGTCAATAGGTTCACCCACGCCCACACTATGGCTTTGCAATATGTTGTTTTGGAGGATTTTCGTTTCCGCTTTCGATATCTTGGTAGTACAAAGTGGTCCGAAACCCGTATTTATGCCATAGACCGGTTGGCCTTTTTCAACAATGTTCCGGACGATTTCCCAACTTTCAGAAACCTTTGTACGTGTTTTTTTGGATAGGGTCAATTGCAAATCGCCATTTGCAATGGCAATAGCCGCACTGGCCGTTAGCCAATCTTCCCCTAAGGCGAACGATTTTGGTAATGAAACCATTGGTATAGTTTTATACTATAAATTTATTGATTAAGTTTGATAATTGCCAATACCAAAAATATCACGTTATAATAATTATGGGTTATCAATTAGAACTTCGACATTTTACTTATTTTTTAGCAGTGGCAGAGGAACTCCATTTTAGAAAAGCTGCTGAGAAGTTGTTTATTTCACAACCGGGATTAAGTAGGCAGATTAAACAAATGGAGGAAATTCTTGAAGTTCAGCTTTTTATACGCGATAAGAAAAAAGTAGTACTTACTCCTGCTGGCCATTATCTAAAGAATAAGACGGAGGATATTTTCCATCAGATAAAAGAGATGAAAAGGCAATTGCAGTTGATCGGCGAAGGGGACTCTGGAGAAATTCGAATCGGGTTTTTGGGTTCTGCGATGCATAATGTAATCCCTAACCTACTGTTGGATTTGAAAGACAAATTCCCCAAAATAAAAACTTCATTGGAGGAACTGCCCAATACGGATCAAGTCGAGGCTGTTTTAAAGGATGAATTGGACTTGGGGTTTGTACGGTTGTCAAGGGTTCCGGCGGCATTGCAAATGACAACGGTCTATGAGGATACGTTTTCATTGGTGTTACCGGAGAGCTATCCCATGCTGACCCGTAATTATGAGGGAATGCATCAATTTGCCCATGATAATTTCATTTTGTTCAGCAAGGAGTACAGTCCGTTTTATTATGAGACGATCATGAGTATTTGTTCCGATGCCGGTTTCGTGCCCAAGGTTTCGCACAAAACAGTACATGCCCATACCATATTTAAGTTGGTAGAGAATAATCTTGGTATAGCCATTGTACCCACTGCCTTGCAATCAGGTTTTCGAATGCGGGTAAAATTCATTGAATTGAAACAAATTGACCAACGGGCATTGTTATCCGTAATATGGAAAAAGGACAACCCCAATCCAGTTTTAAAAAATTGTGTGGATTTACTTTTGAAGTAAGCCATGGAAAATAGTAGTTTTAGAACCTAAATAAAAAAACATGATTCAAGACTTGATCAAGGACAGACGTTCGGTCTTTCCTCCACAGTATATAGATATGGCCATTCCGAAAAAGAATTTGGACCAGATTTTAGAGGCCGCGAATTGGGCCCCTAACCATAAAAACACAGAGCCATGGAGATTTAAGGTCCTTCAAGGTGGGGCAAAGGTAAAATTGGGTAAGTTCTTATCTGAAAAGTATCAGCAAATTGCGGAACGCCCTCAACAGGTAAAGATTAAAAAGTTAGGCACGTATCCCGTTAAATCCGCTGCCGTGATTGCGATATGTATGCAAAGGGACCCCAAGGAATCCGTACCCGAATGGGAAGAAGTGGCTGCCGTTGCCATGGCCGTTCAGAATATGTGGCTAACCTGTACTGAAATGGGTATAGGTTGCTATTGGAGTTCTCCACCACTTATTGATTTCATGGATGAATTTTTTGATTTGGCCGAAGGGGAGAAGTGCCTCGGATTTTTATACATGGGTTATTATGAGGAAGAACTCTCGAGAGGCACAAGAAAACCAATAAGTGAGAAAGTCGTTTGGCTCGAATAGTTCTGGGAATATTTAATTGAAGTAAGGAAACAATGTTCCTTTATATTCCCATGCAGTTGCGATAAAAAGACCTAGATACACGATGGTGACCATGAATTTTAGAAAGGTTCCGGTCAAAAATCCTATAAAAGAACCAAAAGCGGCCTTTGTGGCCGTTTTTTTATCCGCTTTGTTAAGAAGTTCCCCCACCAATGCTCCGATAAAGGGCCATATGATGATACCGAAAGGTCCTAAAACCGGAAAAATTAAGGCAACCAACAACCCTATGGTCGTTCCGAGCATTCCAGCTTTTGTGCCTCCGAATTTTTTGGTCCCAACGGCGGGAATAATATAATCCAGCGCAAATACAACAAGTGCAATTACGAGGGTAATGCCCAAGAAGACCCAGTCATCAGGTATGGCTTTGGTCAGGTATAATAGTAGAAGTCCGATCCAACTAATAGGCGGACCGGGCAAAACGGGAAGAAAACTCCCAAGAATCCCGATCAACATAAAAATAAATCCGAAAATCAGTAAAGCAATATCCATGTAATAGTATTTATCGTTTGACGAAGATAAGGGGTAATTGTTACATGTCTTATTTTATTTATTGGGGGTTCGTCAAGATAAATTTCCCCAAAAAAATCGTAATTTCCCCCTTGAAATTGGGTTCATGAGAAAGTTTTTCACCATACTACTTTTATGCTCTTGCCTTTCCTGTGATTTGTTCGAATCGAAGGAGGCAAAGACCCAAAAATTGGTCAATAAGGAAATGCAGGCCATAGATTGGAACGATGTAGACAATTATCCGTTATTTGAAAATTGTGATGAATCAACCTCAAAAGCATTTCAAAAAGAGTGTTTTGAAACGGAATTACTCAATCATATGGCAGCTACCTTAAATGGGTATGAATTTGTTATTGGTCCTGATATGGATACAATAGTTCAGGTAGATTTTTTAGTGGATCAAGAGGGTAAAATGACCGTACTCAATATTGCAAAGGATAGGACCATCAATGATTTTATGCCCGAATTCGATGGTATTATTTCGCAAAGCCTGAAGAATTTACCGCCCTTGGCACCAGCATTGAAGAGAGGTATCCCGGTAAAGGCAAAATTTAGGATACCTATTGTTCTCAGTGCGGATTAATTTCAATAATTCCGGTGTAAGTTTGCCAACGTAATTTTCTAACAATTAATAGTATAAAATTTGTCCAACGAAAAAATCATTTTGGGAATAGATCCAGGAACCACGATTATGGGTTTTGGACTTATAAAAGTAGAAAACAAGCAAATGAAATTCGTTCAGATGAACGAATTATTACTTCAAAAATATAAAGACCCTTATACCAAATTAAAACTCATCTTTGAGCGTACCATTGAGCTGATCGATACGTACCATCCTGATGAAATAGCCATTGAGGCCCCGTTTTTCGGAAAAAACGTACAATCGATGTTGAAGTTGGGGCGCGCACAAGGGGTAGCAATGGCCGCAGGGTTATCGCGGCAAATCCCCATTACCGAATACCTGCCCAAGAAAATAAAAATGGCCATTACCGGTAACGGAAATGCGAGTAAGGAGCAAGTGGCACGAATGCTTCAAAGTACTCTTGGTTTAAAATCCTTACCCAAAAATCTGGATAGCACCGACGGACTGGCAGCTGCCGTTTGCCATTTTTACAACGAGGGTAAAATAGACATCGGAAAAAGCTATTCAGGTTGGGATGCCTTTGTAAAGCAGAACAGCCCCCCGACCCCCAAAGGGGGAGTTGGAAATACACCAATTGTAAATCTGCGTAAAAAGAAGAGTTGAATAAGCCAACAGTTGGTGGTGAACAATAAATAGTTGGGAGTAAACAATAAGAATTGACAATAAACAATTAGATTGAGGAACCATCACCCAATGGATAAATCATATGAGTTTGCCTTGAAAATTATGGTGTTCTTTTCTGAAAACTACAAGAATAAGCAAAGGCTAAAAATTGCTAATTGAAAACTGAATTATGTCCGGCATATACATCCACATTCCCTTTTGCAAACAAGCCTGTCACTATTGTGATTTCCATTTTTCGACCAGTATGGCGAAGAAGGATTCGATGCTCGAGGCCTTAAAAAAGGAGTTGTTTTTGCGTAAGGACGAATTCAAGGATGAAGAGGTAGGGACCATTTATTTTGGTGGTGGTACCCCATCGGTTTTAGATACGAACGAAATCAACGATTTGATAATTACTGTACAATCGCATTATAAGGTTGCTGAAAACCCGGAAATAACCCTTGAGGCCAATCCTGATGATTTGTCAAATGGGAAAATAGTGCAATTGTCCCAAAGTGAGGTCAATCGTTTAAGTATTGGGATTCAATCATTTTTCGAGGAAGACCTGAAGATGATGAACCGAGCACACAATGCAATAGAAGCGGAGCAATGTATAGCGGAAGCGGTAAAGTTTTTCGATAATATTTCCATAGACCTTATTTATGGAATCCCGGGAATGTCCAATGAGCGATGGCGACAGAACATAGAAAAGGCCCTTTCTTTCGGTATACCCCATATCTCTTCCTATGCTTTGACAGTTGAGCCTAAGACCGCTTTGGCCAGTTTTATTAAAAAAGGATTGATACCTCCTGTCGATGATGCCTTGGCGCAACGGCATTTTCAAATACTATATGAAACGTTGACCGATCAAGGCTATGATTGTTATGAGGTATCCAACTTTGGTAAACCAGGGTATTATTCAAAAAACAACACCTCCTATTGGCTAGGTAAGAAGTATATGGGCATAGGTCCGTCGGCACATTCCTATGACGGGGAGCGTAGAAGTTGGAATATCAGCAATAATCCAACATATTTAAAGGCCATTGATCTAGGTGAATTGCCCATGACCAGTGAGGAACTTTCCCGAACCGATAAGTACAATGAATATGTAATGACCGGTCTGCGTACAAGTTGGGGTGTTTCTCTGGATAGGATAAAGCTTGAATTTGGTGAGAAATACCTTGTATATATTACCGAACAGATAAAAAAATATGTAGATAGGGACTTGTTGACCATAGCGAAAGGACAACTGGTAGCCACCAAAAAAGGAAAGTTCTTGGTCGATGGGATTGCCAGTGATTTGTTTATGGTTAACTTAGGATGACAAAAGTGTTTTTGATGTGATGTCGGTAAAACATAAAGATTCGGTTTTCGTCGGTTCGAGTGGGGTCGATAACCAAAACCCTTAAACTCCAAGGCCTCGATTTCACTCGGCGAGGCATTTTTTTATGATTGCAACAGTTAAGGTCAATAACAGGAACCATACGATAGATCTTTCGAAACCCATTGATATTTCAATACCTATGAAAGGGGAAGCATCCGATGTAAATGCATGGTATATTGAACATCCCCGTATAGAACCGCATACCGAAGGGGATTTTATCGGTGCCGTTTCCAAAGGGGCCGCTGTTAATTTCAATGATATTTGGTTCAACCCGCATTCACATGTCACGCATACCGAATGTGTAGGGCATATTACCGAGGAATTCCATTCGGTCAACAAAAATCTGAATCAGTATTTCTTTTATGCTGAGGTGGTTACTATTGCCCCGGAAAAGTTCAATGATGATTTTATAATTTCGAAAAAACAGCTGCAATATGCCTTTGGGAATAAAAAAAGGGATGCGATTATCATTCGAACATTACCCAATCTTAGGGATAAATTCTCCAAGCAGTACTCAAAAACAAATCCCCCATATGTAACCGAGGAAGCTGCCAGGTTTTTGGTTGATAAGGGCATTGAACATTTGTTGATCGACCTTCCTTCAATAGATAAGGAAAGGGACGGCGGTGAGTTACTGGCCCATAGGGCATTTTGGGATTTTGATGGTAAAATGAGAAAGCAGGCAACGATCACAGAGTTTATTTTTGTGCCCAATAGTATTGAGGATGGTACCTATTTCCTTAATTTACAGGTAGCACCTTTTGAGAACGATGCGTCACCAAGTAGACCAGTGTTGTACAGGAATATAGAACAGTGAAAAGGTGGGGGCGAAGCCTTCACGACGTTGGAGATGCCTCGGTTACCTGATCAAGGCTTAGATCCCGATAACTTAAAAAGTAAGTAGATGAAGACATTGATTAAATTGGAAGAGTTGATGATGTTTATTCTTGGAATATTCATGTTCGGGTTGTTGGGTTACCAATGGTGGTGGTTCTTGGTTTTGATTTTAGTTCCCGATATAGGAATGGCAGGGTATTTGTTCGGTAAGAAGATCGGGGCATTTACCTATAATCTTTTTCATCATAAAGGTTTGGCCATATTTTTATACTTTGCCGGAATGTTTTTTTCGTCACCCATCATTCAGTTGGCAGGGATAATATTATTTTCGCATGCCTCCTTGGATAGGGCATTGGGTTATGGCCTAAAATATAATAAAGGATTTAAGTATACCCATTTAGGGGAAATCGGGAATAAAAATGGATAGTATATTAGAGATATTTCTTGGACTTATTTTAGGGGCCATCCTTATGTATTGGATGTTTTCCATGTTCAGGAAAAAGAAAAGCAAGGAACTGACAGAGCACCAATCAACCGTGCTTTTGGAGAAAATAAGAAGTGTTTGTAAACTTATTTCGGTGGAAGGGGATTTTGCCGAAATTTATAAGTACGAAAACACCAAGGAGCGCTTCCTAAGTTTGGTGAGCAGTAAAAAGAAGGCCCTTATTGTCATTAATGCCAAGGCTTTGATCGGGTATGATCTTCAGAAGATATTGATGCATGCCGATAATGACAAAAAGAAAATCATTCTCACGAATTTTCCGGAACCTGAAGTCATTTCAATAGAACCCGAACTGGAATTCTATGACATACAAAACGGACTCTTCAATACCTTTACCCCAAATGACTTGACATCATTGAATAAAGAGGCCAGAAAGCATATCATGGAAAAAATACCGGAAAGTGGACTTATGGAAACCGCAAAACGGGAAGCTTTGGAGGCGGTACTTTTGATTGAGAAGATTGTTGAGACCATAGGTTGGAAATTGGATTATTCGGCCTTGAAAATTGAGGGGAAACAGAAGAAATTATTGGATTTATGAAAACTTTGATGACGGTATTTTTTTTAATCTTTGGTATAGTCGCATATGGCCAAAAAAATGACACTATGAGGGATTTTGACACGAATTTTGCACATACGGTTTATTTTTGGTTACAGCATCCGGAGAGCCAAGCAGACCGTGATGCTTTTGAGACTTCCTTACAGAAATTCATGGATAATTCGGCATATGCAAAGACCAAATACATAGGAAGGCCCCCAAAGGCGAGTAGGGATGTTGTCGACGGTTCTTTTACGTATTCGTTGATCGTTACTTTCGAATCTGCGGAAGCCCAACAAAAATATCAAGACGAAGCCCCACATAAATTATTCATAGAGGAAGTGGGTCACCTTTGGTCAAAGGTCATTGTTTACGATTCCAAGGGAATTTAGGTATTTGTATTATGAACATAGAGGAGTTCAGGGAATATTGTATAGCCAAAAAAGGAATAACAGAGGAATTTCCTTTTGATGAGCATACCCTGGTTTTCAAGGTTATGGGTAAGATGTTCGCTTTGGTTACTTTGGAAAGGTTTCCCTCCCAAGTTAATCTAAAGTGTGACCCGGAAAGGGCCATTGCCCTTAGGGAAGAGTTTGACGGCGATATTTTACCGGGCTATCATATGAGCAAAGTGCATTGGAATACCATTATGCTGGAAAATCTACCGAAGAAGTTGATAATGGATTTGATTGACCATTCCTACGTATTGGTGGTCTCAAAATTTACCAGAAAGCTTAAAACCGAATTTGATGGTTTGGAATAAGTTATGCGAACGAATTTAGAATACATAATAGAGGATTTAAAGGAATGTTTTGATGGCAAACCATGGTATGGCGATTCGGTCATGAAAAAATTGGATGGCATTGATTGGCGGGTCGTGAATGACAAGGTTTATGGTGAAAAGACCATTGCCGTTTTATTGCAGCATATGATCAACTGGCGAATTTTCGTCCTCAAGAAATTAGAGGGAGATGTCGCTTATGATATCATTATAGATCAACTGAATGATTGGACCGTGACCACGGTCAATAAAGAGCAGGAATGGCAAGCGCTGTTGAATATGATTCGGAACAACCAGGAGAAAATCCTAAAGCATTTGGCCAAGTGCGATGATAATTTACTCAATGAAACGGTACCCGGTAAAAAGTATAAATTCGGACCTATTTTAAGAAGCCTGCATCAACACGATATTTATCATTTGGGTCAGATAGCAATGCTGAATTCCATGGCCAAAAGCTAGGTAGGTTTACTTATCTTTACATACTAAATAAGTTACTGCCCCAATGCAAGAACCCTTAAAGTTCTATAACGAACAGATTTCAGAATATAAAATTCAGTTGTCCCAAGTAAAAAAGCGATTGTACGCCTCTAGTATGTTACGCTTGGCCATTTTTTGCCTATCGGCTTTTGGTGTTTATTTTGCCTTTGGGAATGGCAAACTAGTGGCGGGGATAGTCATTGTTACGATTGTTCTTTTCATTTTTTTGGTTTCAAGACATACCGATTTGCAATACAAACGGGATAGGATAAAGGCATTGCTACGAATTAACACTACGGAGATTGAAGTGTTGCGAAGAAAGTTCCATGATTTGCCAGATGGTAAGGAATTTGATAGGGACGACCATTATTTTTGTAAGGATATAGACCTATTTGGGAGAGGTTCATTTTATCAATATGCCAATCGAACATCATTGAAAGAAGGGAGCGGGTATTTATCATCTCTCTTGTTGTCTAATGATATCGAGAATATTAAGGCCAAACAAGAAGCTATCAAGGAGTTGGGGCAAATGCCCAAATGGAGACAAGGGTTTTCTGCCGTGGCAAGCCTCGTAAAAACGGAGACACCTTTTAATCTCATCGTTAAATGGCTGAAAGGGTACCAGGTGTTTGTGCCTAAATACATGTCCTTTTTGCCCACTGTTTTTTCATTGGCTTCAATCGTTCTGATTTCCCTGTATTTTATTGACCTGCTTAATGGTTGGGGACTGGTGTTTTGGATGTTCCTTGGTTTGGGTATTACCGGGGGCTATTTAAAAAAAATAAACAAACTCTCCTCAGACACTTCAAAGGTTCAAAGTACCTTCCATCAGTATCAAAAATTGATAATGCAATTGGAAAACACTGAATTCAAGGCCGATTTATTGAAAGAGAAGCGGGCCGTGATTTTGCATGATAAAGTCTCAACATCGAAGATTTTAGGGGAATTCTCAAAAATTTTGAATGCGTTCGACCAGCGGAACAATATGATTTTCGGGTTTTTGGGAAATGCATTTTTGCTGTGGGATCTACGACAGTCCTTTAGATTGGAAAAATGGATAGAAGGTCATGGTAATGAAGTGGAATCTTGGTTCAACGTGGTCGCATTTTTTGATGCATATAATAGTTTGGGCAATTGTGCCTTTAACCATCCGAACTATTGTTATCCTAAGATTACAAACGGGGACGTGGTTTTAAAACCGACCAAGGCGGGCCATCCTTTGTTAGATCCGAATAAAAGTGTTTTGAACGATTTTCAGATAGATAAAGAACAGTTCTTTATCATTACCGGGGCCAATATGGCGGGGAAAAGTACATTTTTAAGAACAGTATCCCTACAGATTGTAATGGCCAATGTAGGTTTGCCGATATGTGCCACCCATTCGGAGTACTCCCCGATAAAGCTGATTACCAGTATGCGAACTTCCGATTCCCTGGCAGATGATGAATCATACTTTTTCTCTGAACTGAAGCGCTTGAAGTTCATAGTGGATGAAATTCAAAAAGACCGTTATTTCATCATATTGGATGAAATCTTAAAAGGCACAAATAGTACCGACAAGGCTATTGGTTCCAGAAAATTCGTTGAAAAACTGGTCGCTTCCAAATCAACGGGGATCATTGCTACCCATGATCTTAGTTTGTGTGAGGCAGCGGATGATATGCCCCAAGTACGGAATTTCTATTTCGACGCCGAGATAATCAACAATGAACTTCATTTTGACTATACGCTTAAAAAGGGTGTTTGCCAGAATATGAATGCTTCCTTTTTACTCAAAAAGATGGAGATAGTTAGATAGAAGCAAGATCCAAGTCGTGATATGTTAGACAAACTCCAAATCCCAAATTCCAAATACGGAGAGCGAACTAAAAGAAGAATCAATAGACCGGACTTTTTGTGGATTATCCCTTATCGAAAGTATTGGTTCTAAAAGCACAACGGTCTTGTATCTCAAAGTCTGGATTCCAAATTAAATTCATAGGCCTTTCACCTGTAGATCATGAAAAGCATCGGCTTGGAGTTTTAGAAGCTCTTCGGCTTTTTTCTTTTTATGGGCATAGACGGCTTCTTCCTCTTCGATCTCACTGTAGATTTTATTGTTCAGGGCCATATCGGTTGACAAAATCTGTTCGCGTTGTTTTACCTTTTGGGTAACCCATGTCTTGAGTATGCTTTCCTCTTCTTCTTGCTTAATGTCATATTCTCCTTTAGGGGCCAATAACTTGGCTATAATGGGGGAAGTCTCTATCGCAAGGAATAAAAGAAAAATAAAGAAAGAAGGAAACCAAGGTAATTCACCTAGGGCGTTGATACGTGCCATGAGTCCGTCGAACCCATCGATGATAGGCTGGGAAGTATTTACGGCCGTATTATATTCGGCATTTAAATTGGCGATTTGGGATTCCAAACCAGTAATTTTTTCCGTGTTGGCAACTTTCAACTGTTGTAATTCTGCCAAGGCGGCATCGTGTTTCTCCCGCTTTTCGGCATAAACGGGGCCTTTTCCTAAAAGTCCGGTTCCGGCGGTACCTTCGGCCTCTGAAATATAGGTATCATAAAGAGCGTTCGTTTCTGCTTCTTTGGAGTTTACCTCACCTTTCAATGCGATAATATCTTGATTCAATTTATCGATCAAAGGATTGTATTGTAATGCAATTTGGTCTTTATTGGCCAAAGTGAGTTCGTTCTTTTGTTCTAAAAGCACTTGATTGATTTCCTTTTCGAAAATCTTCATTTCAAGGGGTTTTGAAATGACCACGGCAATGATCACCGCCAAAATGATCCGTGGTGTAGCCTGTAATAGTTCATTACCAAAACTATTTCGTTTTTTAATGGTAGAAACGATAAAACGATCAAGGTTAAAGATCAATAATCCCCAAATGAGTCCAAAAAAGATGGCAGCGTAAATAGTGTCAAAAACGGTGAAAAGGGCGTAAGCGCTGGCTAAAAATGCCATAACCGCGGTGAAAAAGACAGTAGCTCCGATGCCGGCATATTTATTCTGTTCACCTTGGGAGCATGTAGAAAGCAAAGAAGCATCTGCCCCTGAGCAGAGGATAAAAAAACGTTGTAACATAGTGTTCCGATTTAATTATTGAAACCACCCTCGAATTGTTCTTGGGAGGGAATTCCAATATTGATTGATGATTCATATAGATAATTAGAACGTCATCTATGATGTTTTGTTACAGAAAAGCCTACTAAATCGAAGAATTTGGGCAAAATTTAAGATAAAACATAAAGATTTGTATAAATGTCATCGCTTTTCAAACCGTTTTAGAACACTGAAGATTATTTTTCTATTCTTAAAACGTTCCATTTTCAGAAAGGGTAAAATGATTGGTCATAATTTTAAGTGGATCCAAATTCCATTTGTCCTAAATATATGTAGCTTTGCAGCTCTTAAAAACTATCAGAATGGCATTATTGGAAGACTTACAAGCAAGAAGCGGCTCTAAATGTGAACTATGTGGAGCGACCGAAAATTTAAAAATCTACGAAGTGCCCCCAGTATCGACGGGTGGTATCGATGGCAGCCTTTTAGGGTGCGATACTTGCCTTGGTCAGATTGAGGCTCCCGAAACCATGGATCCCAACCATTGGCGTTGTTTAAATGATAGTATGTGGAGTGAGCATGGTGCGGTGCAGGTTGTCGCTTGGCGCATGCTTTCAAGATTGAAGTCAGAAGGTTGGCCACAGGATCTTCTAGATATGATGTATTTGGATGATGAACTGTTGAACTGGGCCAAAGCAACCGGTGAAGGTCAGGACGAATCGGAGAAGGTAGTTCATAGGGATGTGAACGGTGTTATTTTGGAAAATGGGGATAGTGTGGTCCTTATCAAAGATTTGAAAGTAAAAGGGTCCAGTATGGTGGCCAAACAGGGTACGGCGGTGCGACGTATTTCCTTGGATAGGGAAAATGCCGAATATATTGAGGGCAAGGTAGGTGCACAGCAAATCGTTATCATCACGAAGTACGTTAAAAAGATCTAGGGTTTAAAAACCAAATCGTAGAGACAGGCATTATAACGGCAAGAATCTACATTAAAAACAAGGTTTTGCGTTAGGGATAGTAGCGGAAAGCTCTGAACTGTATTTACAGTGAAGACTTGTAGCGAATAGCCCGACCCTTGGGTAACGCCCAAATAAACAAAGGGCAAAGGGTTGGACTTTATCCCCGAAACGTAAAAATGGGGTATCGATTCTAATTATTTCGAGGCCATCATTTCAGTGAAATACTTAAAGAAATAGGGAATGGTTTCTATGCCTTTATAATAGTACCAGAGTCCGTAATGTTCGTTGGGGGAGTGTATGGCATTACTATCCAATCCGAAGCCCATTAAGATGGTCTTGCTGCCCAGTTCTTCTTCAAAAAGGGAAACTATGGGAATACTACCTCCGCTACGTTGTGGAATAGGGGTTTTCCCGAAAGTGGTTTCATAGGCTTTGGAAGCCGCTTGGTATGCGATGGTGTCTATTGGGGTAACATAACCTTGTCCGCCATGATGGGGGGTTACTTTCACTTTTGCCCCTTTAGGTGCGATTTCGTTAAAATGTTTTACGAACAATTCGGTAATTTCTTTCCAATCTTGGTGGGGAACCAAACGCATGGATATTTTGGCATAGGCCTTACTGGGAATAACGGTCTTTGCACCTTCACCTGTGTAGCCGCCCCATATTCCATTGACATCCAATGTGGGTCTTATGGAATTACGTTCGTTTGTCGTATACCCTTTTTCTCCGTATACACTTTCAATTTCCAATGCATTTTGATAGGTATTGATGTCAAAAGGGGCTTTGGCCATTTCGGCCCTTTCTTCGGAGGATAGCTCCTCTACCTTGTCATAAAATCCGGGAATGGTAATATGGTTGTCCCCATCGTGTAATGAGGCGATCATTTTGGTTAAGATATTGATGGGGTTCGCCACAGCCCCGCCGTATAATCCCGAATGCAGGTCGCGATTGGGTCCGGTAACCTCTACTTCAACATAGCTCAATCCCCGCAATCCGGTGGTAATGGAAGGAAATTCCTTGCTGATCATACCGGTATCGGAAATCAAGATCACATCATTTTTAAGTTTTTCTTTATTGTTGGCGACATAGGTAGCAATATTTACGCTGCCGACCTCTTCTTCCCCTTCGATCATGAATTTTACGTTACAGGGCAATTGATCGGTTTTGACCATGAATTCCAAAGCCTTTACATGCATGTACATCTGACCTTTGTCATCACTGGCACCTCTTG
The DNA here is from genome assembly GCF_009674825.1 of Maribacter luteus. Classification (GTDB taxonomy): domain Bacteria; phylum Bacteroidota; class Bacteroidia; order Flavobacteriales; family Flavobacteriaceae; genus Maribacter_A; species Maribacter_A luteus. Next base: position 335,164 of record NZ_WKJH01000002.1, on the reverse strand, counting down.
CGAAGATAGCCCCCTCAGGGTGTTCTTCGGTTTCTTTGATCACAGGTTCGAATGGAGGTGAGTCCCAAAGCTCTACCGGGTCGGGTGGTTGTACGTCATAATGGCCATAGACCAAGACCGTCGGTAACGAAGGATCTATGATTTTCTCTCCGTAAACAATGGGGTAGCCATCGGTTTCGCAGAGCTCAACAAGGTCGCATCCGGCATTGACCAAAGCTTTTTCCACTACTTCGGCCGTATTGATCACGTCTTGCGAAAAGGCCGAATCCGCACTGACCGATGGTATTTTTAGCAGCTCAATGAGCTCGTTTAAAAAGCGATTTTTATGTTGTTCTACGTACTCTTTGCTACTTTGCATGTTTCTTGTTTGGATATAAATTCAAAAATACAAAAAGAACTTTTTAAAAAGAGAGTATCGTAAATTCAAATTTTGCTTTATATTTGCATCCCGATAATCAAATAGGTTATTGGAACAAGTATGCGGGCGTGGTGGAATTGGTAGACACGCTAGACTTAGGATCTAGTGCCGCGAGGTGTGAGAGTTCGAGTCTCTCCGCCCGTACAACAAGAGAAAAGCCGACTTTTAGGAGTCGGCTTTTTTGTTTTTGGTAAACTTGGGTAGCATCGGTTATTAGATGCTTGTTGTATGTACTTTGTAAATCAATTGCATATTCGATTAGAATTAAAGTATTCAAGGTTTTAAGGGTATTCTCAATTTCTTTAAATTTACAGGATAAACTCAATTTTCATGAGTCCCAAAAGAATCAACCCAATTTTATTTTTATTTCTGATTTTTCTTCTTTTCTCGTGTTCTTCACGGAATGAAAAAGATGGGATACGTATTGGATTCTCCCAAGCGATGGTAGATGATGAATGGAGGCAATCTATGAATAATGCCATGCAATTACGGGCATCCTTATATCCTAATATCACTTTAGACATATCAAATGCCAATTATGATGTTCAGCGACAGATAACACAGTTAAGGAAGTTCATTGCTGATAGTGTGGATATTATTATCGTTTCCCCAATTCAATCAAAGCCTATTACCCCTATCGTGGAAGAAGCGATGAATTCCGGAATTCCTGTGGTATTGGTCGATAGAAAAACGGATAACGAAAAATATACCGTTTATGTTGGTGCCGATAATATTGAGGTTGGCCGCAATGCAGCTAAAATCATTGTTTCCAATATTCGTGATTCTTTAAGGGTAATAGAGATAAAGGGACTTAAAGGGTCTTCCCCGGCCAAGGAAAGAAGTCTTGGTTTTCATCAGGTAATTGATAAGTTTGGCAATATTGAGTTTTGTGGAGCTATTGAAGGTGATTGGGAGAAGGAATCCGTTACTGAAAGTTTTCGGGAAATGTTATTACGTACCGGACCTGTCGACTATGTTTTCGCCCATAACGACAGAATGGCAAAGGGTGCTTGGGAGGTCGCAAGAAACTTAGGTATAGAAAATAATATCAAGATTATTGGGGTTGACGGATTAAATGGCCCAAATGGTGGAATACAATTAGTCAAAGACGGCATGCTTGCAGCTACGATATTATATCCTACCGGGGGCGATGAGGCCATAAAAACGGCCTTGGGACTATTGAACAATGAGGATGTGCCTAAGAACATAATCCTTAATACTACTGTAATAGATCGGTTCAATGCTGAAATAATGCAAAACCAATTGAATAAAATAAATGAACATCAGACACTCCTTGAATCACAGGTATCAGCTATAAAAAGACAAGAACAACTGTACTACTCACAAAGTAATATCTTGAAGATTATTCTTGGTTTTTCTTTGATTATTCTAAGCTTGGCCATTTATAGTATATATTCAAAAATCGCTATTGTCAGGAAAAATAGGCAGTTAGAAATTACCAATAGGAAAATCACGGTCCAAAGAAATCAAATCGAAAAGATCGCTAATGAGGTCAAGGAAAGTAATGAGGCAAAAATGAATTTTTTTACTGGACTATCCCACGAGTTCAAAACTCCCATTACATTAATTATGAGTTCAATTGAGTCGTTAAGGGAATGGGACAAAAAAAAGGGGAATAAAACCGGCTTTGAAATTGAACTGATTCAGAATAATTCAAATCGCCTTCTTCGGTTGATCAATAGTTTGTTGGATTTCAGAAAAGTCGAGGATCAAAAGTTTAATGTAAGGGCCTCAAAAACCAATATTTATAAGTTTTCCAATAATATTTATAAAGAATTCAAAGGAGAAGCGAAAAAGAGGGGCATTAATTTCAATATTAGTTCCAATAATGAGGAGTTGGATTTGTTTATCGATAGAAATTTAATGGATAAGGTTTATTTTAACCTATTGTCCAATGCCTTTAAATTTACACCGGATAATGGTAGAATAGATATTGAAATCCATGATAATTTTGAAGAAAGCAGTATCAGCATCCATTTTAAGGACAACGGAATAGGAATACCGGAAAATGAATTGAAAAATGTATTCACCCCTTTTTTTAAGGGATCGAATAATAGGAAAAACAGTTCAGGGGTAGGTTTGCATTTAAGTAAGCAGTTTGTTGAGCTTCATCTAGGGAAAATCGAGGTAAAATCCCATAATGGAACTGAATTCATTGTTACCTTGTTTAAAGGGAACACCCATTTCAATGAAGATCAAATTGTAGTGGACCCGGAGATAGTCGATTCGACTTTGATCAATTTTTCGGAAGATATTACAATGGATGATACCCATATTAAATTGGACACCAATACTGGGGAAGAGAGGTATTGCATTCTTTTGATAGAGGATAATAGGGACTTGAGTTTCTTTCTTAAGAACAAGCTTAGTGTCGAATATGATATCGTTTTGTCTGATGGAACGGATGGTACCGAGTTGGCGTTCGAGCATGTTCCCGATGTTATTTTATGTGATGTGAACCTTCCCGTTAAGAATGGTTTTGAGATTTGCGAAATATTAAAAAACGATTTGCGTACCTCACATATTCCAGTAATCATATTGACCGCCTTGGGGAATAAGGAATCTTTTATAAAAGGGCTTCAAAGTGGGGCCGATTTATATTTGACCAAGCCGTTTAACTATTCGATCTTAACGCAATCTATTAAGTCGCTCCTTTATAATCGGGAAAAATTAAGGTATTATTATACCAATAATATTCATAAAATAGACCAGGTGCAATCTTTTAGAAACCCGGAACAATTATTCGTTCGCGAATTGAATAAACAAATAAAGGACAATTTGGACAATGCAGGTTTTTCAGTTGAGAACCTGGCCGATGCACTGAATATCTCCAGGGTTCAATTGTACAGAAAGGTCAAAGCTATGTTGGGTATCAGTGTTAGCGATTACATTTCCAATTTTAGATTGGAAAATGCGAAATCTATGCTAGAAACGACCGACAAATCCATTGCTGAAATAGGGTATAGTACAGGTTTTTCTTCCCCGAATTATTTTTCTACCGCCTTTAAAAGTAAATATGGTGTTACTCCAGGGGCCTATAAAAAATCATTTTAGGGCATTTTAATCTTTCCGCTCTTTAAATCATGTATCAATTTTAAACTTACGTGTTACAAAAGTGTAACCTATTAATTCTTCTTTGTTAAGGTGTTTGTGTTAGTATACTGATATTCAGTAGGTTAATATTGTTTGTGGAAATGTGAACGAAATCATAATAAACTGTAACATTGGTAAAATAACTCTTAAATAATTTGTAATAATATAGTCTTCGTATTTAATAATTGTGATATGAGGAAGATATTGGTTTGGTCTATTACTGCGGCTTTGGCAGGATTTTTATTTGGTTTTGATACCGTAGTGATTTCTGGAGCGGACAAAAAATTACAGATGTTATGGGGAACTTCAGATGTGTTCCACGGAACCGTGGTTATGGCCATGGCTTTATGGGGTACGGTAGTAGGTGCATTATTAGGGGGAATACCAACCAATAGGCTCGGTAGAAAAAAAACGCTTTTTTGGATCGGGGTTTTATATACCGTTTCCGCTTTAGGTTCTGCATTTGCAAATGACCCTATAACCTTTGCTTTCTTTAGGTTTTTGGGAGGGTTGGGTGTAGGGACATCCACAATAGCCGCTCCCGCATATATTTCTGAAATTTCACCCGCCAAGGATAGGGGGAAACTAGTAGGTCTGTACCAATTCAATATCGTTTTTGGAATATTGGTGGCCTTTTTATCCAATTACCTGTTAAGTGGTATTGGGGAAAATGCTTGGCGATGGATGGTTGGGGTAGAGGCCATTCCTGCTGTAATTTATACACTATTTGTCACCACCGTGCCACAGAGCCCTCGTTGGCTTTTGACAAAGCTTCGAACCGAAGAAGCTCTTAATGTGCTTAATGTGATAAACCCTGATCAGAATGCGGAGGAAATGATGATGGAAATTAATCAGGAGAACGAAAATAAGGCACCGGGAGATAATATTTTCATGAAGAAATACCGTTTTGCACTGATTCTTGCTTTTTGTATGGCCTTTTTTAATCAAGCATCTGGTATAAATGCTTTTTTATACTACGCCCCTAGAATATTGGAAGAGGCCGGTCTGGGAGAAAGTACGGCTTTATTGAGCAGTATTGGAATAGGTGTCACCAACCTACTTTTTACCCTTGTGGGTATATTTCTAATTGATAGGTTCGGTCGCAAACAACTAATGTATATAGGCTCTTTTGGATATATAGTGTCGCTCACCTTGGTGTCTTGCGCTTTCTTCTTTGGTTGGGAAGGAATGTCCGTAGCCATATTCCTGTTCCTTTTCATTGCCGCACATGCCGTAGGGCAGGGTACTGTAATCTGGGTGTTCATTTCCGAAATTTTCCCCAATCACTTAAGAGGCTCCGGTCAATCCTTCGGAAGCTCGGTTCATTGGGTATTGGCGGCAGTGATCCCCTCATTGATCCCTGTGTTGTTCTCATCGATCGGTGCAGGAACCGTATTTGCCTTTTTTGCCTTTATGATGTTTTTGCAATTGCTCTTTGTAGCCTTTGTTATGCCAGAAACAAAGGGGGTTTCCTTGGAGGCTTTGAGCAAATCCTTAAGTAAATCAGAAGGTGCAAATACTAAAAAAGGCAATGTGATTGAATAGTGTAAATGTGTAAGATTTAAACCCAATTTATTTAGAGTATGAAAAAACATAGATTAAAATTAGTACTTGCCATTGCCGGCCTGTGTATGATTTTTGCATGCAAGGAACATCGGGAAAAAGAAAACAAGGGTGTTGTTGTACAACAAGAAAGTCCTTTAGATGCCGAAGAAGAGCTGTATCGCCCAAATTACCATTTTACACCTAAGGTAGGATGGATGAACGATCCCAATGGGATGTTCCATTACAATGGGTATTACCATTTGTATTTTCAACATTATCCAGACGGTAATAAATGGGGGCCCATGCATTGGGGTCATGCAGTAAGTACCGATATGGTAAAATGGAAAGAGCAGCCTATTGCATTATACCCTGATGATATGGGATATATTTTTTCTGGAAGTGCGGTAGTTGATTTACAAAATTCCTCGGGCTTTGGGAAAGAAGGCCAAGTACCGATAATCGCCATGTTCACTTATCATAATATGGAAATTGAAAAAGCTGAAGGGATCGATGTCGAGTCACAGGCAATAGCCTATTCCTTGGATGAAGGGCTTACTTGGACAAAATATGAAGGGAATCCGGTTATTGAAAATCCCGGAATTAGGGATTTCAGGGACCCCAAGGTATCCTGGGACGAGGAACATGAAAAATGGGTTATGGTTTTGGCTGCCCATGACAAAGTGATGTTTTATGGTTCAAAGGATCTTAAAAAATGGGAACTGATGTCGGATTTTGGAGGGGATATGAAAAAGGATCTCGGAACACATGGTGGTGTTTGGGAATGTCCGGATCTTTTCCAGATGCCTGTAGCGGGTACAAATGAAACCAAATGGGTGCTTTATGTTAGTGTAAATCCTGGTGGTCCCAATGGAGGTAGTGCTACGCAATATTTTATTGGTGACTTTGATGGTCGAAAATTCACCATTGATAAGGGGTTTGAAACTGTCCTGAACAAAGGGCAGAAATTTTGGATAGATTTTGGAAAGGACAATTATGCCGGGGTCACCTTTTCCAACATCATCTCTAAGAACGGTGGAAAATTTTATATGGGCTGGATGTCCAATTGGGAATATGCCAATGAAGTCCCAACAGAGACTTGGCGCAGTGCAATGACCGTGGCAAGGGAAGTGAAATTGATCAAGGATGCGGAAACCTATAGGTTGGCATTTGACCCGGTTGATGAATTAGACGCTTATAAAGGTGTAAAGTATAAGAAAGAAAGAATTGCCGTGAATGGGCTGTCGGCACTTCTTGATTCAGAAAAGGTAAATCTCTCACGAACTGCAATAAGTTTCAGTATTTCAGATGTAAAGAAAGATAGTTTCACTTTTAAACTTTCCAATAAACAAGGAGACGAATTATCCTTTGGATACAATGGGGGGGATAATAGTTTTTTCATTGATCGTGATACCTCCGGTAAAACAGGGTTTTCCGATAGGTTTTCGAATAAGGTCAGCAAAGCCAAACGATTTTCCGACAATGGAATGTTGTCCGGGACAATCCTCCTTGATAAGACATCAATAGAATTGTTTTTTGATGAAGGGTCTACGGTAATGACTGAGATTTTCTTTCCCAATGCGCCATTCGAGACACTTTCAATAGAGTCGGCAAGCGAAGACTTTGTTCTTGATTTTTTAGAAGTAAATGAACTGAATATTAACTAAATAAAACTCAATTATGAAACTAAAACTCTTTTTATTACTAATGACATTTGTTCCCTTGGGGTTATTGGCCCAAGAACGGATAAATGGTACGGTGACCTCCCAGGATGATGGTATGCCACTGCCAGGTGCCTCTGTGGTTGTATCTGGGACGACCATTGGTACAACGACGGATTTTGACGGGAACTTCACACTTGATAAAGTACCTGCGGATGCGACACTCTCGGTAAGTTATGTTGGCTTTTTAAAAGTTGAGGTCCAGGTAAATGGTCAAACTTCTTTTAATATTGTTTTACAGGCAGATGCGCAATTGTTAGATGAGATAGTGCTAACCGGTTATACAACTGAAAGAAAAGCCGATTTAACAGGAGCTGTTACAGTTGTAGAGCTTGGTCCTGTGGAAGGTCAAAGTTTAAGTTCGGGTAATGCCATGCAGGCCTTACAAGGTAGGGTGCCTGGACTTTTTGTTGAAAAATCAGGTAACCCGAACGGTACCAGTAGTCGAATTTTGATTCGGGGTGTCACCACCTTGGGAAATAACGATCCTCTTTATGTTATTGATGGGGTTCCAACGGTTAGGCAAGAAGTTTTTTCAGGTCTTAATCCCAGTACCATAGAATCAGTTCAAGTGTTGAAAGATGCTTCAGCCTCTTCCATTTACGGATCAAGGGCAGGTAATGGGGTAATTATCGTAACCACCAAAAATAGTTCTAAATCAGGAGGAGATGAAAAGTACAGGGTAACTATAAATTCGAATATTTCTGTGCAGTCTGAAAAAAAACAGCGATACGATATGTTGAATTCCATTCAGCGAGGAGAAGCTTTATGGAGGGCGTCTGTCAATGATGGTGCTGATCCGACCGGTGGATATGGCGAGATTTATAATTTTGATTGGAATGGCGATTTTAATAATCCAGTGCTGAACAGTGTAACGCTCCAGCCTTATGTTGGTGGTGATGTCAGCGTGCCGGTGGGAGATACGGATTGGCAGAATGAAGCGTATGAAACAGGTTATACTTTCAATAATGAAGTATCCATTTCGGGGGGCACTGATAAATCGTTTCATCTCATTAATTTGGGGCACCTTAAGAATACAGGCATTTTAAAGTATACGGGTTACGAAAGGTTTTCAGGCAAATTGAATTCCAATTTCAAATTGTTCAATGATAAATTAAAGGTTGGGGTCAATACGGTTTTTACCACTTCGGATGAAACATTGGGATCTACAGATATAGGTAGTGCCCCAACACCATCATTGGCAATTAGCTTGGCACCAACCATTCCTTTGTTCGATAGTAATGGTAATTATGGTGGGCCATTGGGGGCAGGGTATTCGGACCGTAACAACCCTGTTTTGATGCAGTATTTGAATAGATGGGACAACACGGAAAGGACAAATATTTTTGGAAATGTATTTGCCGAACTCCAAATAATAGACAATTTAACTTTTAGGACTAGCATTGGTCTGGATTATAATGATTTTAAAAGTAAGGACATTGAACCTACGGTATCCAATGGTTTTGTTAACCGAAGCAATAATAGGTTGATCTTGGATACCAATAAATTTACCAGCGTTGTTTTTACCAATACCTTGAATTATAACCTTGAACTGGGAGAGCATAGGCTTGGCGTATTGGTTGGTGCTGAATCGATAAAGAATGATTTTGATTCGGTAACGGCTATTGCTGATGGTTTTGCGGTAGAAACAGAGTCCTATTTTGTCTTGGATGCGGCAACAGGGGCAAAAACCAATACAGGAAGCTCTAGTGGCAGTAGTTTGTTATCTCAGTTCGCAAAACTCAATTATGCATTTGCAGATAAATATTTGGCTTCAGTTACAGTACGTAGGGATGGTTCTTCTAGATTTGGGGAAGATAACAGATACGGTGTTTTCCCTGCGGCAACAATTGGTTGGAGAATTAGTAGGGAAGATTTCTTTAATGATGAAGGTGTTGTTTCTGATTTAAAACTAAGGGCAGGTTATGGTGAGGTAGGTAACCAGTCTATTGGTGATTTGGCAAGATTTGGTTTGTACGAATCAAGATATGGGCCTAATCAAGATCAATATGTGCCAGATTTCTTTAACCAGTATTATAATGTTGGGACTGCTTATGATCTAGGGGGTAACAATAGTGGAACATTACCATCAGGCTTTGTTTCCATTCAAGCGGCGAACCCTTCTTTAAAGTGGGAAACTACCAAAGAATTTAACTATGGTATTGATTTTGGACTTTTTCAAAATGCTGTTGTAGGTACGTTTGACTATTTTACAAGAAAGACCAGTGATATACTTATTACTCCACCTATTGCCTCTGTAATTGGTGAAGGCCAACAGCGGGTTTTAAACGGAGCAACTACCGAAACAAAAGGATGGGAGCTTTCAGTTGCGTATTCCAAGGCATGGGAAAGTGGATTTACATTAGGCGTATCCACAAACTTCGGTGCTTTCAAAGATGAGATTACGTTTTTACCAGAAGAAGTTAGGGCTGGTTTTCCAGGTACCGCGGAAAATTCAATATTAGGTCATTCCCAGTTTTCGATCTTTGGATATAAAACAGATGGTCTTTTCCAAAGTCAAGATGATATAGATAGTAGTCCGGCACAAGTAGGTGCGCGACCTGGAGGCTTAAAATTCCAAGACCTTAACGGAGATAACGTTATTGATTCCGATGATCGTGATTTTATAGGAAATACATTGCCAGATCTGGAATATGGTATTCGTGTAGATTTGGCATACCGTAATTTTGATTTCTCTGTTTTTGGATCAGGTGTTGCGGGTAGAATAGGACAGGATCCATATATCTTATGGAACAATTTCACACAGGGTCGGGAGAATGCCGGGCTTGGTGTTCTTGATGCATGGACCCCAACTAATACCGATTCTGATATTCCATCACTCTCACTAGCCTTTAATGATCTTAGAACTTCTGATTATTTATATAGGAAGAATTCGTATTTCAAAATAAGGAATTTACAATTGGGGTACTCCTTGCCCGAGGATTTAATTGGAAAATTAGGGGGAATGACCGGTTTACGCATTTATTTTCAAGGGGAAAACCTATTCTGGTTTACTCCGAAAGATTATATAGGCTCTGATCCAGAACGTACCACGGTAGATAATATTCCGGTTCCCACAGTACTTTCTTTAGGACTTAATGTGAATTTTTAATAAAAGAAAATCATGAAAAAAAATAAATTTTTAATATTAGGAATGCTGGTTACATTATTTCTGGTTTCTTGTGACAAGGATTTTTTAGAATATGAACCAGAGGGCGTGCTATCAAATGAGAACGTAGCAACTGCGGAAAATGCGGAAGCATTGGTGGTAGCAGCTTATGCAGGGATTGCCAATGATGAGATGATAGGGCCTTTGACCCATCAATGGGTGTATGGAAGTGTGCGTTCCGATGATGCATATAAAGGAGGTGGAGGCCGTGGTGATGTTGATGTGGTAGATCGCTATGAGCAATATAATTTAACGATTCCTGATTATGGCGACTGGATGACACCAAGAACATGGACCAATTACTACAAGGCCATTTCAAGGGCTAATTTTGCTTTGACCGTAATTAACGATATTCCCGATGCAGAATATGAAAACAAGACCTTGAGACAAGCTGAACTTAGATTTTTGAGAGCACATTCCCATTTTATGTTGAAGCTGTTGTTCAAGAAAATACCCTATATCAAGGAAGGTCTGACCCAAGAAGAAATAGCGGCGGTTTCCAATGATGTGCCGAACGATGAGTTGTGGAATACCATAGCGGAAGATTTCATTTTTGCCTATAACAATCTTCCCTTATCACAAGATGAGGTTGGTAGGGCAGATAAAAATGCAGCCGCGGCATATATGGCCAAACTTAGGCTTTACCAAGCTTATGAGCAAAACGAGCAACATCAGGTCACTGCGATCAACCCTGAGCGACTTCAAGAGGTAATTGTTTATGCTGATGAGGTTGTGGCAGGTCTTGAGGCAGATTATGGCAACAACTTTTTAGATGGTTTTGATAATGGTCCTGAATCTATTTGGGCCGCCCAATTTTCTATAAATGATGGTACCAAGGTTAGTAGGGTGAGTTTTGTTACAGGACTTAATTCCCCACATGGATCTGCGTTATATGGTTGTTGTGGGTTTCATTTGGCTAGTCAGAACATGGTAAACGCGTTTAGAACCGATGAAGCTGGACTACCTTTATTGGATAGTTTTAACGATACGGATATACTCACTGCTGTTAATGAGGATGGAATCGTAACGCCAGCTACAGGATTAACGGTTGACCCTAGGTTGGATCATACGGTAGGAGTCCCGGGAAGGCCTTTTAAATATAGGAATACAGTGAATACTACAGGTGATATGGTTTATAACTTTACTTGGGCCAGGGATCCAGGGGTTTATGGTTATTTTGGGAATATGAAGGAACAACAAGCACCGGATTGCTCCTGTTACGTGAAGGAAGGGCCGTTTGTGGGTACTTCAAAGAATGTTGATTTTATTCGATATGCCGATATCTTACTTTTTAAGGCAGAGGCCTTGATACAATTGGATCGTTGGGATGAGGCTTTGCCCTTGGTCAATCAGGTTAGGGCACGTGCAGCTGCAAGTACCCAACGTCAAATCGATGCCGGTGCTACGGATATTTATAATGTACAGGAATATCTTTCTTTTCCAAATAAGGAATATGCTTGGAAAGCATTAAAATTTGAAAGAAGGTTGGAATTTGGGATGGAAGGACCTCGTTTCTTTGATTTGGTAAGATGGGGAGAGGCTGCAGAAGTATTGAATGCTTATCTAACCGAGGAAAAAACCAAAAGGGATTTCTTGTCAAATGCAGAATTTACTGCCGGAAGGGATGAGTACTATCCAATTCCACAAAGGGAAATAGACTTTACAGGAGGTCTTTATAAGCAAAACCCGGGATATTAATATAAGACGAAATTGTTTGAGTTAGTTTATTAGGCACGGAGAGTGGTTTCTTCGTGCCTTTTATTTAAAGTTTGGTTTATGAAAAAATTAAATGTGATTTGTTTTGGTGAGGTTTTATTCGATAATTTCCCAACACACTCAAAGATCGGCGGAGCTCCCTTGAATGTTTCTTTACGACTAAGGTCATTTGATGTAGACGTAAGTATGATAAGTAGTGTAGGCGATGGTAAATATGGAAATAGGATACTTGACTTTCTGAATAATCGTGGGGTCAATACCGATGGGATTCAGATTAGTCCACTTTATCGTACAGGTCAAGTGAAAGTTAATTTAAATAGTAGTGGGGTGGCAACCTATGATATCTCCTATCCCGTTGCTTGGGATAAAATAACATCAAGAAGTAGTTATGAAAAACAATTGAAAGAAAGTGATGTTTTTATTTATGGCAGTCTTGTCTGCAGGGATAGCACATCAAGGACTACCTTGATAGGCTTATTGCAAATAGCACCTTACAAGGTTTTCGATGTAAATTTAAGAGCACCATATTATTCGAAGGAGCTGCTTTTGGAATTGATACAGCAAGCCGATTTTGTCAAATTCAATGATGACGAATTGTATGAAGTGGCTGAATACCTTGGTTCCAAATATAACTCCATGGAGCAGACGATTGTGTTTTTGGCCGAACAGATTCAGATTGAAACCATTTGTGTAACTAAAGGGGCGTATGGTGCTGTATTGTATCACCAGAATGTATTTTATTATAATAGTGGATATAGAATTAAGGTTTTGGATACCGTAGGCTCCGGTGATTCATTTTTGGCTTCAGTAATCTACAAATTGCTAAATGGGGAAGGGCCACAAGAGGCTATCGATTTTGGTTGTGCTGTAGGAGCCTTGGTTGCTAAAAGCGATGGCGCTAATCCCAAATTGAGCATGCAGGAAATCGCAAAGTTTATGAATCCTTGACCTATCGGGTTGTTTAGTTTAAATCCTTGCTAAAAAAAAGTTATTGGTTTTTGTGTTGACAAGATTTTACAATAGGCTATGTTATAATAAAACCAGTACTTAAAAATTTATATCCTTATAAGGGGTAATTATATGAAAAATCAGCAGGATAATAATTAATAAAGACCTCTTAGAAAATTGGTTTGACTTCTTAATGTTCCCTCAAAGTTGATTTTTGAGATAACGTTATATATATAATAATAAGTCCCAATAATCAAATAGTTTTTTGGATCAAGAATGTGGGCGTTGTGGAATTGGTAGACACGTTAGACATAGGATCTAGTGCCGTGAGGTGTGAGAGTTCAAGTTTCTCCGCCCGTACTTCGATAAGCCCTTCAGAAATGAAGGGCTTTTTTTATTTTTAGTGTCTCGTCCTGAAATAAGTTGACATAAAATCGACTTATTTATGAAACATTCAATTATTACGGTGAACAAGCGAACCCAACGCGATTAAGATCTGGGCTTTAAATTAAGTATTGTCCATCAGGTCGAAAAAGGCGAGATGACATATAAGCAGGCGCAAAAGGCTTATGGTTTTCAAGGTAGAAGTACCGTTTTGGTTTGGCTTAGAAAACATCCTAATCTGATGAAAGAAATCAAAGTTTGCAGACCGGAGGAGTTCTTCGTCAGTGACATTACATACATTAAAAGTAGGGAGCGGACACATTACCTATCCTTGGTAACCGATGCCTATAGTAGAAAAATAATGGGGTACCATCTTAGTGATGATATGAGTGCAGAGAATGTGGTAAAGGCTGTAAAAATGGTGAACAACAATAGATTAACGAGCAAACATCTAATTCATCATTCCGATAGGGGATTGCAGTATTGCTCGGCCATATATCAAAAAGAACTACAGCAATGCAATATAACCCCATCAATGACAGATGGGTATGATTGCTACCAAAGTGCAATGGCAGAACGAATGAACGGTATATTGAAAGGAAAATTCTTGATATATAAATGGAACAGTGGCAAAGAGTTGAAAAAGCTTATAGCAGAATCAATAACAACGTATAATAACAAAAGACCGCACTTGAGTTTAAAATATAAAACACCTAACTTTATACATAATATTAAACCAGAGAAGCTAGCTTCTCTGGTTTAATATTAATAATTTAAAAACTGTCAACCTATTTTAGGACGACTCAGGGGTAGTAAGTCCGGGTATTTCAGCGGTGTTTGTATTAGGTTTTTTTTGGAAAAAAACCACCAATAACGGGGCGATTTGGGGTGCTTTTTTATCAATACCGATTGCTTTGTTGTTGAAATATATTCCCATTTCGGCTTTGGAACCTTGGATGCACCAAATGGGATTGACGGCATTTTAACCATAATGATCATTATGGGGGTAAGCCATCTTGAGACCAAAGGGAAAGATGACGCTAAAGGAATAATCTTGTCTAAAAAACTATTCGAAACATCCCCTTTGTTCAATATCGGGTCTTTTGTTCTTTGTGTTGTTATTGCTGTTTTATATTGTTTGTTCCGGTAAAGACGATAAGGGATTGCTGAAAAAACAATCAAAGGCCATGCGAAACATGACCATGGTTATACCCCGAATTGCCAAGGCTGTCCAATGATTTTTCGGTAGCGCGTGGTTTATGGTTCGTTCTGTCAATGCGTGCCAAACGGAAAGGAAACAGGTCATGATGGAATGGTACAAGGTAGTGGGGCAGATGGTAAGAGGGCTTCCTAGGCCAAAAAACCAATGTTCAAGGAAGCTGTAAGGTAGCCTAAATAAAGGAAACGTTTTAAAATAGAAAAGATGAAAGGAATAGTAAAGGTTACAATGGGTCTTGCACTCATTTTCTTTAATTGTAAAAAACCCAAACAGTTATCGATTACATCCCCCGATGGCCTAATTGAAGTTGTATTGGATCAAACGGATAAGGGTTTGGGCTACAACCTTTATGATGGTGGCAAAGACATCATTTTAAATTCAGGAATCTCCATTTTACCCGACTTGCAAGTTGAAGTTTTGGATACTGAAATCAATGAAGTACGTAAAACATGGAATCCCGTTTGGGGGCAGTTCAGTGAAATTGAAGACCATTACAAAGAGTTGGAAGTATCGCTGAATTACGAAGGTGTCCCTGTTACACTTTTGGTAAGAACCTACAATGATGGTGTTGCTTTTCGTTTTAAGGCCGATGAAATTCCAGCAGGGGCCAAGCCTTCTTTTTTTATCGAATACGGTTTGCCCGATACAAGTAACCTATATTCACCGGCGGGAGAAGGGCAGCCCTTTGGACCTGTGGCTTTGGCCGACTTGGGGAAAACCCAGCCCAATGGCAAAAAACAAAAAATAAAAATGCCCTTGGTCGTAGCGCATCAAGAAAGTAAATTTTTATCGCTTTTGGAATCGGATTTGATCAGTGCGCCGGGTTTTGATCTCATAAACTTCAATTATGATGACCAAAGAAACAAATTGGTTTCAAAAAACGGATTTGAGTCCGATGAGAGGAGCTTAACAACACCTTGGCGGGTAATTCTTTTGGAAGACCGAATGGGTGATTTACTTACCAATACGGTGCCACTGAATGTGGCGGCCCCTAATCAAATTGAAAACACATCATGGATTAAACCAGGAAAAACCCTTTGGGATTGGAGGGTTCATGGTTTGCAAGCCAAGGACGGATTTACGTATGGGATCGATAACGAAAGTTATTTCCGATTTATCGATTTTGCATCAAAAAATGGGATTGAATATTTCCTTATTGACGATGCCTGGTACACCCATGTGGAACCAGGGGAAATAACAATGTCCGATAAATTGGATTTGGATAAAGTAGCGGCGTATGCCAAAGAAAAAGGGGTGTCCCTAATTCTGTACTATGACAGGCGACAAGGGAATTATGGTGATGATGCCTTGTTCCCGTATTACAAATCCCTTGGGGTCAAAGGTATCAAATACGGTTTTATGGGGGCAAACGTGCCCTTTACCAGAGACGCCATTCGTATGAGTGCCGAAAGTAATTTATTGATTGATTTTCACGATGGACCCGTGCCGTTCACTGGGGTAACGAGAACCTACCCCAATGCCATTACTAGGGAATTTTGTCATGCACAACAAGATTCCAGACGGGCTTTCACGCCTAAAGCCTTTATTAGGATGGCATTGATCAACGCGATACAAGGCCCCTTGGATATGAACAATGGTGTTTTCGATATTACAAGTGTTAATGCAGGCGAAAGGGAAAAAGGACCTAAAAAACTGAATTCATTACGTACAACGGTCACTGCGGAAGCCGCCAGAACCCTTATCGTATTCAGCGGATTGGTGTGTATCCCTGATGCACCCGAGGCTTATGCCGAAAAACAGGATTTGTTTGAATTCATTAAAGAAATGCCCGTAGGAAAATGGGATGAAACAAAAATATTGCACGCCAAAATGGATGGGTATATTTCCACGGCAAGACGGCATGGAGAGGAGTGGTTTATCGGTTCGGTGCACAACGAAGGCGGTACGCTTGATATAACATTGGACTTTTTGAATGATGACCAAGAATATACCATTACCTTTTATGAAGATACCGAAGAAACCGACAGCACTACGAATCCGGAAGCTTATCAAGTACGAACCGCAACCGTAATGAAGGACGCTGTTGTACAGGCCAAGATGGTTTCCGGTGGTGGCCATTGCATGTGGATAAGGCCTGAATCGAAGAAATAAGATCGCCCATGAAAAGACCAATATATTTCCTGGCGCTGATGACCCTTTTATCGGCATCATGCAAAAATGAAGATCATCTTTCTGATTCCAATAAACCTAACATCCTTTTTATCGTGGTAGACGATTTGGGGTATGCCGATTTAAGTGTTATGGGCAGCGAATATTATGAAACCCCGAATATCGATGCCGTGGCAAAATCGGGGAATGTTTTCACCAATGGCTATGCAACGTGTTCCGTTTGTAGCCCTTCGCGAGCAAGTTTGTTGAACGGACAGTTTACCGCAAGGCATGGGATTACACAGTTTGTTGGTGCGCCATCGGGATCGGAGTGGAAAAAAAAGAACCGATACACAAAGCTTTTACCGCCCGAGTATAAGCATCATTTGGATCATGATGATGTGACTTTGCCTGAAGTATTGAAAGAGAACGGATACCGAACCTTTTTTGCGGGAAAATGGCATTTAGGAGGCGCAGCGGATCACTCCTTACCGACCGATCATGGATTCGATATCAATCAAGGGGGGTATGAAAAAGGTGGCCCCTACAGCGGAGGTTATTTCTCTCCCTTCAACAATCCGCAAATGGAAGACCAGGAGGAAGAAAAAGGAATGTCGCTTTCCATGAAATTGGCCAAAGAAACTTCAGGATTCATTGAGAAAAACAAAGACACCACATTTTTGGCATACCTCTCTTTTTATGCGGTACATGCCCCTATACAGACCACCAAAGACAAATGGAAAAGGTATAGGGACAAAGCCGAACAAATGGGCATTGCAGAAAACGGCTTTGAAATGGAACGTATTTTACCTGCCCGAAAATACCAAGATAACCCAGTGTATGCCGGTTTGATCGAACAAGTGGATGAGGCTGTCGGAAGTGTCCTTAAGACTTTGAAAGATAATGGTTTGGATAAAAATACCATCGTCGTGTTCACTTCGGATAATGGGGGGGTTACTTCCGGAGACAACTTCTCGACCGATCAATTGATGTTAAGGGGAGGAAAAGGGTACCAATGGGAAGGCGGTTTACGGGTGCCTTATTTTATTTATGTACCATGGTTAAAGCAAAATGGAGGTATGATAGAAACCCCGGTTTCCGGCGCAGATCTGTACCCGACATTGTTAGACTTGGCGAATATCCCTTTAAAACCCGAAGCACATGCCGATGGTATTAGTTTAAAGCCACTTTTAAACGGGGAAGAAATTGATGATAGACCACTTTTTTGGCATTATCCGCATTACGGAAATCAAGGGGGGGAGCCGGTTTCCATTATTAGAAAGGACAATTGGAAACTGATTCATTACTGGGAAGACGGTCACAATGAATTGTATGATTTAAATACAGACCTAAAGGAGGGTAACGATTTGTCTGGGAAAAACAAAGCGATAGCGGAAACCTTATACACACAATTAATGGATTGGTTGGAATCCATGAATACCCAATATGCAAAGGAAGACCCCGAATGGGATGAAGCTGCCCGTATTAAAAGACTGGAAAGCCATAAAACGAAACTCATGCCACGCTTGGAAAAGCAAAGAAGGGAAATGTTGAGTCCTGATTGGCAGCCCAATGACGATTGGTGGGGAAGTGAAGTCAACGAAATTAACAAAAATCAAAATTCATGAATCCTTAAGTGCCTATTGAATTATCTAGAAAGGACTTTTCATATTTAAAAATTGCATAAGAAGAATAAAGCTATTTCGATTTCAGTCTGTTAATGCTTTTCCTCTCGTCATATTTCTTTCTAATCGACCCATTCGGTTGTTTATGTCTTGAATGGGAAGATTTTACTTTTTCTGCTTGCTCATCCTGGGGGATTTAGGGTCTGTATTATACCTATATAGCAATAATTTCGTTTTCGATTTCAGGGAGCCGCATAGCTAATCTGTTATCCTTGTTTCCCTTTATGTTGGTTTTGGTGGGAAAAACTATTTTTAAGGTAGTGTTATTTGATCTAGTTTTTATAATGATAAACAACCTGGCAAATGTTGGTAACACATTTTATGGTTTCAAATCGATTTAAATGAGCTTAAGTTAAACTACAAGACGCACAAAATCAATTATATGTATTAAAATGGTTAAAAAGCCAAACTTAGGATCTAGTGCCGCGAGGTGTGAGAGTTCGAGTCTCTCCGCCCGTACAACAAGAGAAAAGCCGACTTTTAGGAGTCGGCTTTTTTTATACGCTGTGTTTTTGGTCGGGAATTGGTATGTAATAGAGAAATGGTTGAGCCGGGCGAATTTAAAGTAAAGGTAGGGGCGGCATCAGATGATATTAGATTGGAATCTGTGTTTCATGTAAAATAGGTCATTCAATGTATAGGATAAGAATACGGTAACCTATGAATCAATGGTTAAAAATTATGGGATTGATTGGTTGGGTTCATTAATTGGTTAAGTAATGGCTTTAAAGAAGAAGTGATGGTGTGTGAATCAAAAAAGTCCATTTCATAAAAATGGACTTGTTATTTCTTGAAAAATAGGAGGTAATATTTGAGGAAATCTAAATTCAATCGCATTTAAAGTATCCCAACGGCAGCTAATAAAAGTCCGCCGACTACGGAAAGCAAAATCGCAATCAAAACCACAATCATAATACCCAGAAAAACGTTGAGTATTTTATTGCCAAATGTAATTTCGTGCTCCATGATTTTTATTATTTACTACAATATAAGCATTTGTCACCTGAATTTGCCCGAATTTCTAAGTTATTTCGACTAAGTGTCTGTCGCTTAGTATGTTTATCGGATGTATTACCCAAAAATTCGATGAGTGGCATAAGATGAAAAGAGAGCCTTTTTTATTTCCTTTGAGTTTACCGTTAAGCGCTTCCAATGAGTTTTATCCCCAACTATAAAGTGCTTAGTTATTAAGCAGGGCCATCTTGGGTTTCAACGTATCCAGATCTTTTGATTTTTTACGTTTTTTGGAAATGCTGTCGCGGGAACTTTTGTTAGGAACTTGATAATCCTCCTTAGGGGTTGATCTTGAATTTTGGTGTTCTTCTATAGACGGAGTTCTTTTCTCCTGATTTTCGGTATCATCGTATTTGGTGTGTATTTCTTTACATGAAGTAAGAAGTACGCTGAACAATACCATAAGTATAAAAATTTGGGGAATTCTCATATTGGTTCTCTAATCGTATCATAGTAATGTACGTAGGTATGATATGATTTGGACGCTTGCACCTTTATTCGCTGTGACATAGTCGGAGTTCACCTTACCGGTTTTGGCGGCGAATTCTGGATTTTCCAGTAATCGGGTCATTGTATCGTTGAATTGTAGACTGTTTTGAACGACTATAATGCCTTCTTTCCTAACCAGGGTTTCAGCTTCTTTAAAACCAGAATAATCAGGGCCTATTATTACGGGGATGCCATGAACGGCGGGTTCAAGGGTGTTGTGAAGGCCAGTGCCGAAAGCCCCTCCCACATAGCCGATGTTCGCATAACTGTAAATTTTTGTAAGTAGGCCAATGGTGTCAATGATCAATACATCAAAATTAGAGGGGTCATGTTGCTCTAATTCGGAGTATAATAGAGTAGTTTTTGAGATTGATTTTTTTAGGGAAACAATGTGTTCCGGTTTAATATTGTGCGGGGCAAGAACGAACTTTAGGTTTTTTTCGGTTTCATTGATGAATGGTAGCATAATGGCTTCATCATCTGGCCAAGTGCTTCCTGCAACGAAACATAAGGAACCTTCCTTGAAATGGTCCATAAACGAAAGCTGATTATCCTGTTGTAGAATTTCGGAAACCCTGTCAAAACGTGTGTCACCGCTTAAGGTTGAATTTTTCAAATCAATACCTTTCAATAATTCTATCGATTTTTCATCTTGAACAAAGAAATGGGTGAAGGTTTGCAAAGCCTTGCGCATAAGACCACCGTACCATTTAAAGAATACTTGGTCTTTTCTGAAAATGGCCGAGATTAAAATAGTCGGTATATTATTCTCTGCCAGTACTTTTAGGTAATTGGGCCAAATCTCATATTTCACGAATATCGCTACTTTGGGATTTATGGTATTTATAAAACGTTTGGCGTTCCCGATTGTGTCGATCGGTAGATAAACAATGGCATCGGCTACGGCCGAGTTCTTTTTTACCTCATAGCCCGAAGGGGAGAAAAAGCTTATTACTATTTTGTATAAAGGATATTGGGCCTTGAGCTTCTCTATCACGGGCAGTCCTTGCTCAAATTCCCCTAATGAAGCAACGTGTACCCAAATAACGGGATCATCTTTTTGAATGGATTTCCTTAAAATGGAAAAAGTTTCTTTTCTTCCTTTGACGAAAAGCTTGATTTTTGGCTGAAAAAAAGCCACTGATTTTAACAGAAACCATGAAAAATATGCAATGGTATTGTAGATGTAGATCACTAGGTTATGGTTTGTCGCTAAAATACGGTTCTTTCCAGAATTGTTCCTTATTTTTGCACCGATACTATGCTAAAACTTGCAGATGCGAAAAATACAAATGGTAGACCTTAACGGTCAATACCAATCCATCAAAGAGCAGATAAACTCATCTATTGCGAATATTCTAGATACTTCGGCCTATATCAATGGTCCGGAGGTACATGCCTTTCAAAAGGAATTGGAAGAATATTTAGGGGTGAAACATGTGATTCCCTGTGCCAATGGTACGGATGCATTGCAGATTGCCATGATGGGTTTAGGATTGCAACCTGGTGACGAAGTAATCACCGTTGATTTTACTTTTGCGGCTACCGTAGAAGTTATAGCCCTTCTTCAATTGACACCTGTTTTGGTCGATGTTGATGTTGAAACCTTCAATATCGATATTGCGGCCCTTGAGCGAGCCATTACCCCAAAGACTAGGGCTATTGTCCCAGTTCATCTTTTTGGGCAATGTGCCAATATGGATGCTATAATGGCATTGGCCAAAAAACACGATTTGTTCGTTATAGAAGATAATGCACAGGCTATTGGTGCCAACTACAAGTGGTCCGATGGTTCTAAACAAAAAGCCGGTACTATAGGCGATGTAGGTGCCACCTCATTCTTTCCTTCCAAAAACTTGGGATGTTATGGTGATGGAGGTGCGATTTTCACCAATGACGATGATTTGGCACATACTATAAGGGGTATGGTGAACCATGGTATGTACGAAAGGTACCATCACGATGTGGTTGGTGTCAATTCTCGATTAGATTCCATTCAGGCTGCGGTTCTTAGGGCAAAACTTCCTTTGTTGGATAGTTATTGTGATGCGCGTAGAAAAGCGGCACGGGCCTATACAAAAGCCTTTGAAGGTCAAGAAAACATTATTGTTCCCGTAACTGTAAATAATTGCGGGGAGATTTGCGATACTTGTGATAGTCATGTTTTTCATCAGTACACTTTAAGGATAACCAATGGGAAAAGGGATGCCTTGGTAGCACATTTGGCCGAGAAGCAAATTCCTTGTGGGGTTTATTATCCCATTCCTTTGCATAGCCAAAAAGCGTATGCGGATGAGAGGTACCGGGAGTCCGATTTTCCTGTAACCAATCAACTGGTGAAAGAGGTTGTCTCATTACCCATGCATACGGAGTTGGATGCGGAGCAGATAGATTTTATAACCGAAACGGTTATTGGTTTTGTTAATGGCTAATGATCATTTATTATAATTTGAATTAAATTAAGGTTTAGATGAAAATATTGGTTACTGGCGGATTGGGATTTATAGGTTCACATACCGTGGTTGAACTTCAGAATGAAGGCTATGAGGTCGTTATTATAGATGATTGTTCAAATGCTGATGAAAAGGTGCTTGATGGGATTACGGCCATCACGGGTAAAAAGCCTGTATTCGAAAAAATCGATTTAAAGGAAAGATCCAAAGTTGAAGAGTTCTTTAAAAGACATCAAGATATCGAAGGGGTTATACACTTCGCGGCATCCAAAGCGGTGGGAGAGAGTGTAGAAAAACCATTATTGTATTATGAGAACAATATTGGAACACTCGTTTATATGTTGAAGGAATTGTCCAAGAAGAATTCGGCCAGTTTCATATTCAGTTCTAGTTGCACGGTTTACGGTCAGGCCGATACCATGCCAATAACCGAAAATGCCCCGGTAAAGCCGGCGGAATCCCCTTATGGCAATACCAAACAGATAGGGGAAGAGATTATTCGCGATACATGCAAGGTAACCCCGGGTTTAAATGCGATTGCCCTGCGTTACTTTAATCCAATGGGAGCCCATCCAAGTAGCGAGATAGGGGAGTTGCCTATTGGTGTGCCACAAAATCTGGTTCCTTTTATTACCCAAACAGGTGTGGGTCTACGGGAGCAACTATCAGTGTTCGGGGATGATTATCCAACATCTGATGGTACTTGTGTTCGGGATTACATCTATGTGGTAGATTTGGCAAAGGCCCATGTTGTAGCCCTTCAACGCTTATTGGGCGGTAAGAACAAGGATAACTATGAGGTGTTCAACGTAGGTACCGGTAAAGGTAGTACGGTTCTTGAAGTTATCAAGAGTTTTGAAAAGGTATCCGGCAGAAAACTCAACTACAAAATTGTAGATCGGAGACCTGGGGATATTACTTCGGCCTATGCCGATACGACCATTGCAAATAAGGAACTTGGTTGGAAAGCGCAATATACTTTGGATCAGGCCATGAAATCGGCATGGGATTGGGAGCAAAAAATAAGAAGCTGATTTTATCTTTGTATTGACAACTGGATAATTGGCAGGCATTTTTTTAAACGGAAGAATCAAGATCGCTCCAGTACATGGCATAGATAGCGTTGTAAACCAAAAACCCATCAACCTACGTATGTAATTTATGAGACTTGACTTCCCCAATAGCAATGAGCTTTTAGCAAATGTCAAAACCGAAAACCTTTATGGTAAACTGGTGCAACAGATCAAGAAAGATTTCGGGCTTGCCAACATACCAATAGATCTTGCCGATTCTGTTTCCTCAGAAGACTTGAGGATATTTCTTCATGAGAAGATATATTATTTGATCATGGAAAAATTCGTTGAGTATTTAAACTTACTATATGTAATAGATGTACCTGAAAAGGCATTTAGAGAGATTCAAGTGACAGATGCTGTTGAGGTTGCCGAGCAAGTTTCTTTTTTGGTCTTGAAGAGGGAGTTTCAAAAGGTATGGTTGAAAAAAAAATATTCCTCTTAAAAGTACACTCTTACAAAAGGCATTAAAGCATTGGCATATATACTTTTGTCGTCGTCGTAGAGCACATCGTACCGAAGTCCGAACGTAACGTTTTGGTTACTATATCCCAAGCCAAGGAAAAGGGCAGGGGACCAATA
Source organism: Maribacter luteus (assembly GCF_009674825.1). Lineage (GTDB taxonomy): Bacteria > Bacteroidota > Bacteroidia > Flavobacteriales > Flavobacteriaceae > Maribacter_A > Maribacter_A luteus. Next base: position 311,528 of record NZ_WKJH01000002.1, on the reverse strand, counting down.
ATTGTCTTCCCTGTTTCCCCCATCAAGGGCGTATGTCCTGTTTATTCTCAATTGCTCCAATTCTGCGGATAATTGAATATTGGGGATAGGATTGTATAAAGTTAATATGCTTCCGCCATAAGCGAAAAGTTTGTCGTCGTTGAATTTGGCATAATTGAAGTTTAAGCTGGTCCCTGTCGCGAACTGCTCATTTACCTGATAAATTGCACTAGGTGAAATAGACCCGTTAAAACTACCGTTGGTGAACCCGATTCCGATACCACCTCCAAAACGTACATTGCCCCAAAAATTATTGGAAGAACCTTGGCCAAAACAAGAAATGCCAATAAGTAATAGAAGTGTAAATATGTAATGTTTCATTTTGTGTAGATTTTGTGTTTTATATAAACAGATCTTGATTTTTGGTCAATATTACTAATGAAGATACGCCTAGATATGTGAAATATTGTATTTTTGACCAGTTTTTGTTATTGAAACTTTATTTGAAAATTACTGATTATTTTTTTCAAACAAAATAAAATAGAATTGATCTCGTCCTATGACGGGATTTGTTTCTTATAATAAGATAGAGCATATTCATGGATAAATATTCCTTTTTAAATGCGGCGCATACTTCATATTTTGCTGAGGTATACGACAAATATTTAACAGATCCCGATAGTGTTGAGCCAAGTTGGAGGGCATTTTTTCAAGGTTTTGATTTTGGGGTAGAAAGTTCAACGGACGGGCCATATGTTTCTTCGGAACAAGAAGCAGTGTCATCTACTTTGGTTGCGGATGGCCAAGTGCCAGAGCATATGCAGAAAGAGTTTAAAGTGGTTCGTTTGATCAATGGCTACCGAACAAGGGGCCATCTTTTTACAAAGACCAATCCGGTACGTAAACGTAGAACTTATGTTCCAACATTGGATCTTGAGAATTTTGGTCTAAGTGATGGTGATTTGGATACGGTATTCACTGCCGGTGAGGTAATAGGTCTTGGTCCTAACACACTTCGTGAAATAGTAGGGCATTTACAGCGTATTTATTGTGATGCTATTGGTGTAGAGTACATTTATATTCGCAAGCCCGAATTCGTGAATTGGATTCAGGATTGGATAAACGTGAACGATAACCATCCAGATTTCAATAGCGACCAAAAAAAACATATTCTTAAAAAATTGAACCAAGCTGTTTCATTTGAAAGCTTTCTTCATACAAAATATGTGGGCCAGAAACGTTTTTCCTTAGAAGGAAACGAATCGTTGATCCCTGCTTTGGACGCCATTGTTGAAAGGGCGGCGGAAATGGGAGTTGAGCAGTTTGTTATGGGTATGGCGCACAGGGGAAGACTCAATGTTCTTACGAATATTTTCGGAAAATCCGCTAAGGCCATATTCAGTGAATTTGATGGAAAGGATTACGAACAGGAGATTTTTGACGGTGATGTTAAATACCATTTAGGATGGACCTCAGACAGAAAATCTGATAATGGTAATAAGATAAAAATGAACATTGCCCCCAATCCGTCGCATTTAGAGACGGTCGGCCCTGTGGTCGAAGGTATCGTAAGGGCCAAGCAAGATGCCCATTATAAGGATAATTTTTCCAAAGTATTGCCGATTGTCGTACATGGGGATGCGGCCATTGCTGGTCAAGGTGTGGTTTATGAAGTGGTACAAATGGCGAAACTAGATGGTTATAAGACCAATGGTACCATACATATAGTAGTGAACAACCAAATCGGATTCACCACTAACTATCTGGATGCACGATCATCTACCTATTGTACAGACGTTGGTAAGGTTACTTTAAGTCCGGTCCTACATGTTAATGCAGATGATGTAGAAGCGGTTTGCCATGCGGCATTATTTGCTTTGGAGTACCGAATGCGTTTTAATACCGATGTTTTCATTGACCTATTGGGTTATAGAAAATATGGTCATAATGAAGGGGACGAACCAAGGTTCACACAGCCTAAATTATATAAAGCAATAGCCAAACATAAAAATCCAAGGGATATTTATGCTGAAAAATTAATTGCCGAAGGAATCATTGAAGAAGGGTATGTTAGGCAATTGGAGGAAGAGTACAAGGCATCTTTGGAAGAAGAACTTGAGGATTCAAGAAAAGAGGATAAAACCATTATCACTCCCTTCATGGCCGATGAATGGAAAGATTTTACGGCAGTTCGTGAATGGGAAATGCTCGATTATATTGATACTACCTACGATAAAAGTAAATTGTCCCATATAGCGGAAGTTCTTACCAAGCTTCCTGAGGATAAGAAGTTCTTGAGAAAAATGGTCAAATTGGTAGGTGATCGAAAGAAAATGTTCTTTGAAACCGACAAATTGGATTGGGCTATGGGGGAATTATTGGCCTACGGTTCCCTATTGGAAGAAGGTTTTGATGTTCGTATGTCAGGTCAGGATGTTGAAAGGGGTACCTTTTCACATAGACATGCCGTAATGAAAGTTGAAGATAGCGAGGAAGAGATCATGCTGTTGAACAATGTTTCTGAAAAGCAAGGGAATTTTCATATATATAACTCCTTACTTTCTGAATATGCGGTCGTTGGTTTTGATTATGGTTATGCAATGGCCAGTCCAAATACATTGACCATTTGGGAAGCACAGTTCGGGGATTTCAGTAATGGGGCCCAGATAATGATCGATCAATATATTTCTGCAGCTGAGGATAAGTGGAAACTTCAGAATGGTTTGGTTATGTTATTGCCACACGGTTATGAAGGTCAAGGGGCCGAGCATTCATCGGCACGAATGGAGAGATATCTACAATTGTGCGCACGTGATAATATGTATATTGCCGATGTTACCACACCGGCACAAATGTTCCATATCTTAAGACGTCAAATTAAGGCGAACTTTAGAAAGCCGTTGATCATCTTTACACCAAAGAGTTTGTTGAGGCACCCTGAAGCCGTATCGTCGGTAGAGGATTTTGTTTCCGGACGGTTCAAGGAAGTTCTTGATGATGCAACTGCTGAGGTACAAAAGGTGAAGTCCTTGGTACTCTGTACTGGTAAGTTCTATTATGATCTCTTGGCTGAAAGGAATAGGTTGAAAAGGAATGATGTAGCTTTGGTAAGGATTGAACAGTTATTTCCATTGCCAATTGATCAAATAGATGCTATCTTGGAAAAATATAGCGGTGCCGATGATGTGGTTTGGGCACAGGAAGAACCACGGAATATGGGTGCATGGAGCCACCTGATGATGCATTATGAAAAATCGAATGGTTTCAGGGTGGCATCGAGAAGGTTTTATGCTTCACCAGCTGCAGGAAGTGCAGTGCGTTCTAAAAACAGACACCAACAAGTGTTGGATTTTGTTTTTGACAAGAGCAAGGATAATATGACAAGACCAAAATAAAGAAATTAAACATCTAATTTTTTAAAGAATGATTTTAGAAATGAAAGTCCCCTCACCGGGAGAATCTATTACCGAGGTTGAGATTGCGGAATGGTTGGTCGAGGATGGCGATTATGTTGAAAAGGATCAAGCTATTGCCGAAGTTGATTCAGACAAGGCAACATTGGAGCTTCCTGCCGAAGCTAGTGGTGTTATTACATTAAAGGCAGAAGTAGGTGATGCCGTAGCGGTAGGTGCCATTGTTTGTTTGATCGATACTTCAGCTGCTAAGCCGGAAGGGGCTGCGTCTAAAAGTGTAGAGCCCGAAGCGACTAAAACTGAAGCTCCGGCTCCAAAAGTCGAAGAGAAAAAAGAGGCAACCTACGCAACAGGTACTGCTTCACCGGCTGCCAAAAAGATATTGGCAGAAAAGAATCTTGACGCAGCCAATATAAAGGGGACGGGAAAGGATGGTCGAATTACCAAAGAGGATGCCGTAAAGGCCGTGCCGTCTATGGGGACAACACCCAATTGGGGTAACCGAGGTGAGACCCGTTCAAAACTTTCAATGCTAAGAAGAAAGGTTGCCGAGCGATTGGTGGCAGCTAAGAACGAAACGGCAATGTTGACCACATTCAATGAAGTGGACATGTCTCCTATTTTTGAACTTCGAAAAAAACATAAGGAGGATTTCAAAACCAAACATGGGGTTAGCCTTGGGTTTATGTCATTCTTTACTAAAGCCGTTGTTAGGGCATTGGAAATGTATCCGGCTGTAAATTCGATGATCGATGGGAAAGAGATGATATCTTATGATTTTGCCGATATCAGTATAGCGGTATCTGGTCCCAAAGGATTAATGGTCCCTGTTATCCGTAATGCGGAGAAACTTACCTTTAGAGGGGTTGAGGCAGAGGTAAAACGATTGGCTATTCGAGCACGTGAAGGTGAGATTACGGTTGATGAAATGACAGGTGGCACGTTCACCATTACCAATGGCGGTGTATTCGGATCTATGTTGTCTACACCGATTATCAATCCTCCTCAAAGCGCTATTTTAGGAATGCACAATATCGTGGAAAGACCTATCGTAAGAAATGGTGAGATAGTGGTTGCACCTATTATGTATGTAGCCCTATCCTATGATCATAGGATTATAGACGGAAAGGAATCCGTAGGTTTTTTGGTTGCTGTTAAAGAAGCATTGGAAAGTCCGGAAGAACTTTTAATGGACAATAATGTAAAGAAGGCTTTGGAAATGTAATTCCAGGGTATGTAATAAGATGAAAAGGGCTCGATTTATTTCGAGCCTTTTTGTTTTAGATATACACAGGATTTTTCGTAGTCGATTATCGCTTTACCTTTTTTGAGTACATCGGCACCAATTATCCCATCTACGGGAAGTGCTTTGTGGGTGGTGAGGGCTTCATTTACATGGGTAAGGTCGAACAATACTATCTTGAGTTTCTTTTTGCTCCATTTTCCGATTTTTATCGAGTTTTTTGTCGATATCATGGTTTCCATATTGGTGGCCCCGGCCCCGGCAGCCTTAATTTTGGACTCTTTTGAATTTAAATTGAAAAGTTCGGTTTTATCCAGTCCAATACAGGTGTTCGAAGCCCCGGTATCCAAAATAAAACACCCTAGGATCCCATTGATTTTTGCAACCACTTCAAAATGATTGGTGGCGGTATAAACCAAGGGAATTTGAATGTAGTTTTTCTTCTTTAAAAACTTTTTGAGGCTCAACATCTATTTTTTTGATAAAGATAAGGCTATTTTTGCTCCTTGAAATGGGACCGTCAGTCAATCATGACATTCTATGTGCGCCTGTTTTAATGATGGTAAGTCTTAAATTTAAAGAGTCGAACACAAATGATATTAACCGATACGCATACACATTTATATAGTGAGGCTTTCGACGAAGATAGGGATGAGGTAATACGGAATGCCATAAAGAATGGGGTAGAACGTTTTTTTATTCCCGCAATAGATTCGACCTACACCGAGTCTATGTTTGCCTTGCAGGCAGCTTATCCAGAGCATATGTTTTTAATGACGGGGCTTCATCCAACTCATGTGAAAGAGGATTTTCGGGAAGAGTTGAATCATGTTGAAAAGCTATTGTCACAGAGGAAGTTTTATGCCATTGGCGAAATCGGAATCGATTTGTATTGGGACAGGACCTTTCTAAAGGAACAGCAAGAGGCATTTCAATATCAGATTCAATTGGCCAAAAAGCATGGTTTGCCTATTGTTATTCATTGTAGGGAGGCTTTTGATGAAGTTTTTGACGTGCTTGAACGTGAAAAAGGTGAAGGACTGTTTGGTATTTTCCATTGCTTCACAGGAACTTTGGAACAAGCTGAAAAAGCTATTTCATACAATCTTAAATTAGGGATAGGTGGTGTAGTGACCTTTAAAAATGGAAAAATAGATACGTTTTTACAGCAGGTTCCTATAGAACATATCGTTCTGGAAACCGATTCGCCTTATTTGGCACCCGTACCATATAGGGGAAAACGAAATGAAAGTGGTTATTTAGTGAATGTTGCCAATAAATTGGCAGATATCCATAATATGGATATTGAAGACCTTGCTAGGATTACCACTCAAAATTCAAAAGAAATATTCGGAATATAACACCATGGATCCAAGACCACATATATTGCTTATTTATACAGGAGGTACCATTGGTATGATCAAGGATTATGCTACCGGTTCGCTTAAGGCTTTTGATTTTAAGGGCTTAACCAGTAATATTCCCGAGTTGAACCAGTTAGATTGTAAAATAGAGAGTGTTTCATTCGATATTCCGCTGGATTCTTCCAATATGAACCCGCAGTATTGGGTGAAGATTGCTGAATTGATCGAGGATAATTATTCTGTTTATGATGGGTTTGTTGTATTGCACGGCAGTGATACGATGAGTTATACAGCATCGGCACTAGGGTTTATGTTAGAGAATTTGTCCAAACCTGTGATATTTACAGGTTCCCAGTTGCCCATAGGGGATTTGCGCACAGATGCAAAGGAGAACCTTATTACATCAATACAAATAGCGGCGTTACAAGAGGGAGGGAAACCGGTAATACAGGAAGTGGGACTTTATTTTGAGTATAAGCTCTATAGGGCCAATAGGACCACAAAAATAAATGCAGAGCATTTTCAGGCCTTTAATTCCCCTAATTATCCTCCATTGGCAGAATCAGGGGTGCATTTAAAGGTTTATAAGGAGTATTTGTTAAAAGCAAAGCCGTCAAAAAAACTGAAAGTGCATAAGAATTTGAATACTGATGTTGCGATTTTGAAAATGTTCCCGGGATTAAATGAATCCGTAGTGAAAAGTGTGTTGGGAACACCAAATCTGAAAGCTCTGATTTTGGAGACATATGGCGCCGGAAACGCCCCGACTGACGAATGGTTGTTAAATATTTTAAAAAAAGCCATTGCCCAAAATATTCATGTAATCAACGTTACCCAATGCCCCGGTGGTAGTGTTATAATGGGGCAATATGAAACGAGCAGGGCATTGATGCAAATGCAAGTCATTAATGGTAAGGATATTACGACAGAGGCCGCTATAACGAAGTTGATGTACTTATTGGGGGATAAAGTTTCCCCAAAATTGTTCAAAACGATTTTCGAAACTTCGTTGCGTGGAGAAATGCAATAAAAATAACGTTTTAAATTTTATTACTTGAGTATTTTTTTGTTAATTGGCCAACCTTTAGGCTAAACTAGAGAGGTGGCCGAGTGGTCGAAGGCGCACGCCTGGAAAGTGTGTATACACCAAAAGTGTATCGAGGGTTCGAATCCCTTCCTCTCTGCAAAAGCATTTGTACTTAAAAAACAAATGGGGAAGATAACTTCAGCATTTTTTAAAGGGTACAACTAGGTCCTAATACGACTAAAGGGAATGCTTGTTATTTTTTAATCGGAGGTATTGGAAACAACGTGGTTTTTCCCTTCCTCAATGCAAAAATTTTTAGTATTTTTGTCATGTTTTTTATTTATCTTTAACCCTATTAACTAACTAAATTTAAGTTTGAAAGAAATGAAAAGATTATTCTCTACCCTAGCTGTTGCTGGGTTATTTGTAGCAGGTACAAATACAGTAAGTGCAAACGTTGCTTCAGCGATGGTTGCTGTTCAGGATGCAGCTCCGGAAGCATCTAAAGGTTTTACCCAAGTTTTAAAGGAAATGTTCATAACAGGTGGTGCCGGTTTCATGGGTATCGTACTTTTATGTTTGATTCTTGGATTGGCGGTAGCTATTGAAAGGATTATTTACTTGAACATGGCTACAACCAACACGACAAAATTAAAACAACAAGTAGAAGATGCTTTGGCATCAGGTGGTGTTGAAGCTGCCAAGGAAGTTTGTAGAAATACAAAAGGACCTGTTGCTTCTATCTATTACCAAGGTTTGGACAGGGCTGATGAAAGTATAGATTCTGCTGAAAAATCAGTTGTTGCTTACGGTGGCGTTCAAATGGGTCAATTAGAGAAAAACGTTTCTTGGTTGTCTTTATTTATCGCAATTGCACCAATGCTTGGTTTCATGGGTACGGTAATCGGTATGATTCAGGCCTTTCAGAAAATTAGTGCAGTTGGTAACTTAAGTGCCTCTTTGATTGCAGGTGATATTCAGGTTGCGTTATTAACAACGGTATTCGGTCTTATTACGGCTATCATACTTCAAATCTTCTATAACTACATCATTGCAAAAATCGATAGTATTGTAAATGATATGGAAGATTCATCAATCTCTTTGATTGATATGTTGGTAGACCACAAGAAATAAGTAGGACTTAATACAAATAGTATCATGCATAAATTTTTAAAATTATTTTTGTTGATAATTGGCGTTATTTCCGCTATACTCTGGTATTTGTTGCCAGAGAAGGATATGCCAGTTGCAGAAGCAGCCCAAAGTGGGGCGATGAACGCCATGTTCATGATTACTTACCTTCTATTGGGTATTGCTGTAGTCGCTAGTTTGGTGTTCACATTGAAAAACCTTTTTGCTAATCCTGCAGGCCTTAAAAAGACCTTGTTCGTGATTGGTGGTTTTCTTTTGGTTGTTGTTATATCCTATGTGTTGGCTAGCGGAACAGACGTAGCTGATGATTATATGGCAATGTCAGATGAAAGTACAGTGAAGAAAATAGGAATGGGACTTAATGTCTTCTTTATCCTTACCGTAGTAGCTGTTGTGGCAATTGTATTGCCAGGGATAAAAAGAATGTTCAGTAAATAAAATATTATAAACTATGGCTAGACGAGGAGGAGCACCTGAGGTGAATGCTGGATCTATGGCCGACATAGCTTTCTTACTATTGATCTTTTTCTTGGTTACTACAACCATTGAGACAGATGCAGGTTTGGATCGTATGTTACCACCGATTGAGCCGCCTGATTCCGATGTTATTATTAAACAGAAGAATATATTTCAGGTCAATATTAACAAGAATGGTCAATTGTTGGCCGATGAGGAATTGACAGATCTAAAAAACCTAAGGGCTAAGGCTATGGCTTTTTTGGATAATGGTGGGGATGGTACCTGTAGTTATTGCAAAGGGAAAAAGAACACTGAGTCATCGGATAATCCAACTAAGGCGATTATATCATTGAAGAATGATAGGGAGACTAAATATGGTACCTATATCACTGTTCAAAATGAATTGGTCGGTGCCTACAATGATTTGAGGAATAGGGAAGCGCAGCGCTTGTACGGTAGAAAATTTACCGATATGGAAGCTGAGTATCTAAATCCTGAAACAGCTCAAAGCGTTAAGGACGAACTTAAGGAGAAAGTGAAGAAAATACAAGATCTGTTTCCACAGAAATTGTCTGAAGCTGAAACCTCTACCGCGAATTAATAATATCTAAAGAGAAGCTATGTCTAAATTTAGTAAGAAAAAAAGTGGCGAACTGCCACCAGTATCTACGGCATCTTTACCGGATATCGTGTTTATGTTGTTATTCTTCTTCATGACGGTTACCGTAATGAAAGATAGTTCGCTTAAAGTTGAGAATGTACTCCCAAACGCTAGTGAAGTTAAAAAGCTAGAAAAGAAAGATCGTGTTATTTATATCTATGTTGGTAAACCAACACAGGAATTTCAAAAGGTTTTTGGTTCTGAGCCAAAGATTCAATTGAATGATAAATTCGCTAGTCCTTCTGAGGTGGGTGATTACATCTTGTCAGAGAGAGCTAAAAAGTCACAGGAATTACAAAATGTTTTGACAACTGCTTTAAAAGTTGATAAAAATGCCAATATGGGATTAATATCCGACATTAAGCAGGAGTTACGTAAAGTGAATGCACTTAAGGTGAACTACACCACTTATGAAGGTGATGCATTTAGAAATTTACAGTAAACAATATCATTTCAAACTTAAAAAACGCCCTGATAAAATTATCAGGGCGTTTTTTATTTCATTATTTTTAGTTTTCATTTGAGGGTTTGTACGGTTATTCTATTGTATCTGTGAATATGCAACAATTTATTGTTTAACCTCCTTCTTATATATCACTAACATTAGTTCCTGAATAAAGATATAGTACTTAGATATATGAAACAGTTGCTTTTTGGCTTCATTCTTTTGACTAATTTGAGTATCCTTGCTCAGAACGACAGGCAATCTGATCATATGGATTTAAAATATCTTGAAGATCAGTTCTATTTAGGAATCACCTATAATTCGCTTTTGAATAAACCTACCGATTTTACACAGCGAAATTTATCATACGGTTTACAAGGTGGTTTTATCAAAGATATACCCGTAAATTCCAATCGGACTTTCGCAATAGGTCTAGGTCTAGGTTATGCGATAAATTCTTACTATTCCAACTTATGGGCATCGGAGACATCTGAAGGTGTTGAATATAGTATCATAGATGAGGATGTCATTACCCTAGATGGGAACGAGGTTACCGTAAAAAGGAATAAATTCGAAACACATCTACTTGAGGTTCCCTTGGAATTTAGATGGAGAAATTCCTCCCCCAATGTTTATAAATTTACAAGGATCTATGCGGGTATGAAATTCGGATATATTTTTGGAGGAAGATCTAAACTGGTCACTTCATCTGATAAATCATCTTTTGAAAATCCGGATATAAGGAAGTTCCAGTATGGCCTTATGCTAAATGTCGGTTATAATACCTTCAATATACATGTTTATTATGCGTTAAGTAATCTTCTAGAGGACGGTGCTTTCGTTGATTCGGAAAGTCTTGATCTACAACCCCTGCGCATAGGGTTGATTTTTTACATTTTATAATTGGCATGCATTTTGATTCTTTTAAAGTAATTACGGTCAAGGATGGTTGATTTCACTTGACTTAGTTACCTTCCCAAGGGTTTCTTACTATACAAATTATACTTTACTATGGTTTTATGACGAAACCAACACAAAGTATTATGGGAAAGAAGACCAATTTTTCAAAAGTTAATGCCGGATCAATGGCGGATATCGCCTTTTTGATTTTGATTTTTTTCTTGGTAACAACGACAATTCATTCAGATTCTGGTATAGATAGATTGCTACCTAAGCTCCAGGATGAATCTGAAATAGGTCTCGTGCAAGAAAAGAATATTTTAAGGGTAATAATCAATGAAGAGGGTGATTTGTTGGTTGATGGCCAGATAACAGCGCTAGACGAATTAAAGGAAACCGTAAAAGGGTTTTTGGACAATGGTGGATTGACGAAGCATGATCCGGAATATTGTGGTTATTGTTTGGGTGATAGAAGTATAATATCATCAGATAATCCTTCTAGGGCCATTGTTGTACTATCCTATGATAGAAAGGCCTATTACAGTAGTTATATTGCGGTACAGGATAAACTAATGGCGGCTTATAATGAATTAAGAAATCGGGAGGCGCAGCGTCTGTATGGGGAAGATTATACGGTTTTAGAAACAAAATTTGTTCAACCAGGTACTTCCGATGACTCCAAAATACTCATTAAAGCCAAAATAGAGTCTATACGGGCTTTATATCCCCTTAAGCTATCGGAAATCGAAACCAAATAAATAATGTGTTAACGGCTTTGGTTTAGGGTTCGTTTAGAAAATTCCTTTAGCGATTTCCATTATTGAAAGCTGAACTTACTGTATTTTCTTTTTTGTAAAACCAATGTACAAGAAGACGGTTATTGGTTAAAAAAATATAGTTTGTTTACAACCAGTATTTTACGGTCAATAGTTGCGAAATGATACCAATAGTAAGGCCTATTAGTAATTCTAATTTGCTGTGGGCGTGAAAGTATAGCCTTGATGTGGCTACGAGACCGATAATGAGTATGAATATACTCAGGGCAATGGTTATATTGATCTCAAAATGAATACTGAGATTAATTAAGAACATCAACAAACTGCCCATTCCCATAAGGTGCATGCTGCTTTTTATCTTTAAAAATAAAAGTAGGGTCGTAGCGACGGTTGCGCCGATGAGACCAACGAAATAGAAATAAAGTTCAATGACGTAGTTATTTGGAATTACCTTAAAAACGATCATTGACAAGAGAACAAGATTAATGATCAATGGGTACTTGCGTTCCTTTAAAGTAGGTAACTGTACCGAATGTACATAGCCGATATTCTTTAAAATAAGAAATGTAATGATGGGTATTATTACCGTAAGGATGAAAATGGGCAATATATTGCCACTTTGCAGTTCTAAAGGACTGTATTTGGGTGTTATTATGAAATAGGCAAAGGTCCCGGCAATTGGAACAAAAAGTGGGTGAAAGATATTGGTTATCGCCTTTTGAAAAAGTCTCATTAAATCTGTTTACGCAACCTTGCTACAGGTATACCTAGTTGTTCCCTGTATTTGGCTACCGTTCTACGAGCTATGGGATAGCCTTTTTCTTTTAATATCGCCGCTAATTTATCATCGGTCAGAGGCTTTTTCTTTACCTCATCCGCTATAACGGTTTCCAGGATTTTTTTAATTTCCTTGGTAGATACGTCTTCGCCTTGCTCGTTTTTCATGGATTCGGAAAAGTAATCCTTGATTAACTTGGTGCCGTAGGGAGTGTCAACATATTTACTGTTGGCAACCCTTGAAACCGTAGATACGTCCATATGAATTTCATCGGCGATATCTTTAAGGATCATAGGTCTCAGATTTCGTTCATCACCGGTCAGGAAGTATTCTTTCTGGTATTCCATTATGGCGCTCATGGTTATGAACAAAGTCTGTTGCCTTTGTTTTATGGCATCAATAAACCATTTCGCGGCATCTAACTTCTGTTTGATGAACATGACCGTATCCTTTTGGGATTTTGACTTTTCTTTAGAGTCCTTGAATCCCTTGAGCATATTATTGTATTCTTTGGAGACATGCAATTCGGGAGCGTTCCTGCCGTTCAGTGTCAATTCCAACTCACCATCTACGATCCTGATGGAAAAATCGGGAACAACATGTTCTACGATACGGTTGTTACCTGCATATGACCCGCCTGGTTTGGGGTTTAATTTTTCAATTTCGGAGATGGCATCCTTAAGCTCTTCTTCGGTAATATTATGTTTTTGAAGTAGTTTTTTGTAATGCTTTTTTGTGAATTGCTCAAAGGATTTTTCCAATATGGTAATGGCCATTTCAATATTGGCATTTATTTCCTTTCGTTTCAATTGAATTATTAGACACTCTTCCAATGACCTGGCTGCAACTCCTGGAGGATCCAATGACTGTACAACCTTCAAAACCGATTCTATGGTCTTTTCATCGGTGTAAATATTTTGGGTAAAAGCCAAATCGTCCATAATGTCGGTCAAAGGCCTTCTTATATAACCACTTTCATCTACACTCCCTACCAAGAATTCGGCAATGGCCCATTCTTCATCACTCAGGTAAACGGTGTTCAGCTGGTTCAATAAATATTGATTGAATGAAGTACCTGCTGCATAAGGGACGCTCTTTTCATCGTCATCGGCGCTATAGTTGTTGGCCTTGGTTCGATAATCGGGAATCTCGTCATCACTCAGGTATTCGTCTATATTGATATCCTCTGTACTTATATTCTCACTATCCAATTCATTTTCATAGAGGTCGTCGAATTCGTCCTCGATGGTATCACTTTCTTCTTTACCGCCCTCCAATGCAGGGTTCTCTTCCAATTCTTGTTTCAAACGTTGTTCAAAGGCCTGCGTAGGCAATTGAATCAACTTCATCAACTGAATTTGTTGGGGTGAAAGTTTTTGTGATAATTTGAACTGTAAGTGTTGTTTGAGCATAAATATTGTTTGTATGCCTTATAAAGTTAACGATTTCAATTTAGAATTCCGCATTCTGCGGTGTTCTTGGAAAAGGTATTACATCTCGAATATTGCCCATACCCGTAGCGAACAACACCAGCCGTTCAAAGCCTAGTCCAAAACCGCTATGTACGGCAGAACCAAATTTCCGTAGATCAAGATACCACCAGAGCTCTTTTTCGTCAATGCCTAAGGCTTTGATTTTATCAAGTAATACATCTAGGCGTTCTTCCCTTTGAGAACCTCCGACTATTTCACCTATACCTGGGAAAAGGATGTCCATTGCCCTTACGGTTTTGCCATCTTCGTTCAATCGCATATAAAATGCTTTGATGTTGGCCGGGTAATCGAATAGTATAACAGGGCATTTAAAATGCTTTTCAACAAGGTAGCGTTCGTGTTCACTTTGAAGGTCGGCACCCCATTCATCTATGGTGAATTGGAATTTTTTCTTTTTATTCGGTTTGCTGTTTCTCAAGATTTCTATGGCTTCTGTATAAGAGACCCTTCTGAAATTATTCTCACAAATGAATTTCAATTTTTCTATCAATGCCATATCGCTGCGCTCGGCTTGTGGTTTTGACTTTTCTTCATCAAGGAGTCTTTTTTCCAAAAACTGTAAATCGTCCTGACAATGTTCTAGAACGTAATTGATTACATTTTTGATGAAATCCTCGGCCAAATCCATGTTTGCGTCAAGGTCATAAAAGGCCATTTCCGGTTCGATCATCCAAAACTCCGCTAGGTGTCTAGAGGTGTTCGAGTTTTCGGCCCTGAATGTTGGTCCAAACGTATATACTTTGCCCAATGCCATGGCATAGGTTTCGGCTTCCAATTGTCCCGAAACGGTAAGATTGGTCTCTTTACCGAAGAAATCCTCTTTATAGTTTACCTCTCCGTCATCAGTTAAAGGCGGATTTTTGCTGTCCAAGGTAGATACTTTAAACATTTCGCCTGCCCCTTCTGCATCTGACCCTGTAATTATCGGGGCATGAAAATAATGGAAATCATTCTGTCTAAAATACTGATGTATGGCAAATGCCAATGCCGAACGTACACGCATAACGGCCGAAAATGTATTGGTCCTTATACGTAAATGGGCTTTTTCCCGAAGAAACTCCAATGAGTGCTTTTTGGGTTGGATCGGATATAGTTCTGGATCTGCATTTCCGTGTACGAAGATGTCGGTCACCTGAATTTCAACATTCTGGCCCTTGCCTTGACTTTCTACCAAAGTTCCGGTAATTTTTAAGGCCGATCCGGTATTGATTTGCTTTAAAACGTCTTCACTGAAATTTTCAAAGTCAACAACACACTGTATGTTATTTATCGTAGATCCATCATTTAAGGCGATAAACCTGTTGCTTCTAAAAGTTCTGACCCATCCGTTTACGGTTACTTCCTGGAGCTTGGGAGCCATTGAAAGTAGTTCTTTTACACTTGAAGATTTCATTTTAAATCAAATAAAAATTAAAAGGGCAAAGATAGACTTTTGGACAAAAAGAAGCGAGTTCTATAATATTTAAAAAAATATTAAGGTTTTTTGCTGAAATCAGCATGCATTTAAGCTTGTTTTAGGCAATTATACCTAAAGTCAAATAATTTTTATTGCACTTGATTCGGAAAGATCATAAAGACGTTTCAGTCCAAATCCTTTATGTTGTCCTCTTCTATGGGGAGAATGTCTATCTGTGGTTTTTTAAGCACCTCTTTGTTCGCAATACTGCGTTCTAATGATAATAATAAAGAAGGTAATAGTATTAAATTGGCAAGCATGGCGAATAATAATGTTGCGGAAACCAATGAACCTAATGCAACGGTGCCTCCGAAATTGGATATGACAAAAACTGAAAATCCGAAAAAGAGAACTATGGAGGTATAGAACATGCTAACTCCGGTTTCCCTTAATGCCGCGTAAACCGATTTTTTTATCTGCCAACGATGTGTTGCAAGTTCTTGCCGGTATTTGGCCAGAAAGTGAATCGTGTCATCGACCGAAATCCCAAAAGCGATACTGAATACCAAAATAGTGGAAGGTTTTATAGGTACGCCAACGAACCCCATAACACCTGCTGTTATAACCAGTGGTAGTAAGTTCGGAATCAAGGAGATAATGATCATTTTGAAGGACCGGAAAAGGAAGGCCATGAACAATGCGATAAGGAAAATGGCAAATGCTAGGGAAATTACAAGGTTCTTTACCAAGTATTTTGTGCCTTTTAGGAATAAAAGTGCACTACCTGTCATATACACATTATATCTTTCAGAGGGGAATATTTTCGCGATATCCTCTAATAAGTGGGCTTCAATACCTTCCATGCGCTCGGTCTTAACGTCTTTCATGAAGGTGGTGATGCGTGCTGTTTGCCCTGTACTATCTACAAAGCTCTTTAAAAGATTTCCATCAGTGGATGATTTACGGGCCATATCCATGATGAAACTATTCTCTTGTGTAGTAGGTAGTTGATAGTATTTGGGAATACCGTTGTAAAATGCCTGTTTTGAGTATTTTACTAAATTAACAACGGATACCGGTTTTGATAATTCGGGAATATCATCGATTTCCGTACTCAAGCGATCCATTCGTTTAAGGGTAGCGGGTTTTAAGACTCCTTTTGGTCTTTTGGTGTCAACTACGATTTCCACTGGCATAATGCCATCGAATTCCTGTTCAAAAAAACGGATATCCTTAAAGAATCCGGCTTTTTTTGGCATGTCTTCAATTGGGCTTCCCGATATTTCTATCTGATAAATACCGATAATGCTTACTACCAACAATACTATGGAAGTTACATAAACGGTAATTCGCTTGTTCCGAACAATATGTTCCATCCAATTTACAAATGCATCGATCCATTTTTTGTTTAAATGTTTCAGATGTTTTGTTTTGGGTAAGGACATGAAACTGTAAATGATCGGTATGATCAACAAGGATAGTACAAAAATGCCTAAAATGTTTATTGAGGCTACAATACCGAATTCCTTAAGCAATTTACTATCGGTTATGATAAAGGTAGCAAAACCGGATGCTGTCGTAATATTGGTCATTAAAGTGGCATTCCCGACTTTTGATATGACCCGTTGTAAAGACAGGGCTTGGTTCCCGTGCTTTTTTACTTCTTGTTGGTATTTGTTTATAAGGAATATACAGTTGGGGATCCCGATTACAATGATCAAAGGGGGGATCAAGGCGGTAAGTACCGTTATTTCGTACTGTAGTAAACCTAAAATCCCAAAAGCCCACATTACACCTATGATTACAACGAACATGGAAATAAGGGTCGCCCGGAAACTTCTGAAAAAGAAAAAGAATATCAAAGAGGTTACACCAAGTGCAGCTAAGATGAATTTACCGATCTCATCAATAATATTCTGGGAATTCAGAGTTCGTATGTAGGGCATTCCAGATATTCTAACGTCAAGTCCGGTTTCCTCTTCGAAACTATCGATTAAATGTGTAAGGTCTTCAAGGATAAAGTCTTTCCGTACAGATGTGTTCACAATATCCTTATCCAGATACATTACCGTTCTAATAGTTCTGCTTTCCTTATTGAATAAAAGGTTTTCATAGAAAGGTAGGTCATTGAACAGGTGGTTAATGACCGTGTCAACATCTTTTTGGGTATTGATTGCGCCTTTGATCAAGGGCTCAAAGATGAAATTTTTATTCTCTTTGTCTTTTACCAGTTCCTGAAGATTATCGGTGGAGATTACAAAATCCACTTCAGGAAAAGCACCGAGTTGTTTACTGAGCTTATTCCATCTATTGAAATTAGTAGGAGAGTATAGGGCACTGTCTTTTACCGCGAATACTACCGCATTGCCTTCCTCTCCAAATTGATGCAAGAATTTTTGATATTCCAGATTTACCGGATGGTCATCCGGCAATAGGTTGGCTTGGGAATTGCTGAAGCGCATATTGTCCCACTGCATGGCCAAAAAGAAGGTTACCGCAGCGACCAAAAAAAGGATTAATATCCTATTCCTTAAAATTATTCGGGCAACCTTAGCCCAAAAGCCTTGTGTGAGTTTAGCAACCATCAGGAATTTTTACGAGCGCAAAGGTAAAGAATGCTTGGCTGTCTTCCTAAATTGCGTGCCTTAAATAAAACATAATCCATTGAGATGGAAAAAGCGCCCTTTTGGGGCGCTTTTTCTATTATTGTTTCTATCGTTTGCGGTTTGCTTAAACCTTCATGATCTCTTCTTCTTTGGCAGATAAGAAATCATCTATTTTTTTTATGTATTTGTCAGTTAAATTCTGTACATCAACTTCTGCATTTTTCTGAAGATCTTCAGAGGCATCTTCAGAATCACGAATTTCTTTGTTGGCTTCTTGTCTGGCATTTCGCACCCCGACTTTAGCATGTTCTGCTTCTGCCTTCGCTTGTTTGGCCAATTGAATCCTTCGTTCTTCAGTCAATGGTGGTACATTGATGATGATCATGTCACCATTGTTCATTGGATTGAATCCAAGATTGGCGTTCATGATTGCCTTTTCTATTTCTTGTAACATGTTCTTTTCCCATGGCTGTACCGATAACGTACGGCCATCGGGAGTATTGATGTTGGCCACCTGTGACAATGGGGTTTGTGATCCGTAATAATCAACCTTTACGGATGATAACATGGAAGGGTTTGCCTTACCGGCACGAATCTTTATAAATTCTTTTTGAAGATGGACAATAGCTGCATCCATACTTTCTTTAGCTGCATCTAAAATGAATGTAATTTCTTCGTTCATATTTTAATCTTTAAAAATAAAACTAGCACAAAGTGTACCAAACTATAGATTTACTTTTGTACCTACATTTTCCCCATCAAGTACTCGGAGTAGGTTTCCTTTTTTGTTCATATCGAAAACGATGATGGGAAGTTCGTTCTCTTGACTCAAGGTAAATGCTGTTGTGTCCATGACCTTTAAGCCTTTGCTTAACACTTCGTTGAATGATATATTGTCGAACTTAGTGGCATCTTTATTTTTCTCTGGGTCGGAAGTATAAATACCATCAACCCGGGTTCCTTTTAAGATAACATCGGCTTCAATTTCGATTGCTCGCAAAACAGCTGCTGAATCGGTTGTAAAATACGGATTCCCGGTTCCACCACCAAAAATCACTACCCTACCTTTTTCTAAATGTCTCATGGCCCGCCTGCGAATAAAGGGTTCTGCCACCTCATTGATTTTAATGGCTGACTGTAATCGTGTTTCAACGCCTTCTATCTCTAAGGCACTTTGAAGCGCAAGACCATTGATTACCGTTGCCAGCATTCCCATATGATCGCCTTGAACACGGTCCATACCATTACTTGCACCCGCTAAACCTCTAAATATATTTCCGCCGCCAATGACTATGGCAACCTGCATGCCTTTTTCTACGACTTCTTTTATTTCCTGGGCATATTCCGCAAGTCTTTTGGGGTCGATACCATATTGTTTCTCGCCCATCAAGGCTTCGCCACTTAGTTTTAAAAGTATTCTTTTGTATTGCATGCTTTGTGATTGTTTGACACAAAAATAGGCAAAAAAAATTATGCTACGATTCACTTTATAGGGATTAAATCATAGAGGTTGCCACAAAATAAATAGTAATAAAAAACCACCATACGAAAGTATGGTGGTTTTAATATTTATAAAGAAACTTTAATTAACCTAAAGCAACCCTTTTGAAACCAGTTACGGTTAAATCGGCATTTACCGATTTTACGTATTGGGCAACACTTTGCTTGCTATCTTTGATAAAATCTTGGTTTACCAAGGTGTTGTCTTTGAAGAATCTTTTAAGTTTACCTTTGGCAATATTGTCTAACATTGCTTCAGGTTTTCCTTCTTGACGTAATTGATCTTTCGCAATCTCGATTTCTTTATCGATAACCGATTGGTCAACACCATCTTCGTTCAAAGCAACCGGATTCATCGCGGCAGCTTGCATGGCAACATCTTTGGCAACAACATCAGCACCATCAACAGCAGCTGAAAGGCCCGACAAAGTAGCTATTTTGTTACCTGCATGAATATATGAACCAACGAAAGGAGCATTTAATTTAGCAAAACCTCCTATTTCGATTTTCTCACCGATAACACCTGTTTGCTCAGTTAGTTTGTCTTGTACACTTAACCCGTTGAAGTCAGCAGCAAGAAAATCTTCTTTACTGTCGCAACCCAAGGCCAATTCAGCCAAGTCATTGGCCAAACTAACGAAACTGTCATTTTTGGCAACGAAATCGGTTTCACAGTTCAAAGAGATAATGACCCCTGTAGTGTTGTCAGCATTGACTTTAGCTATAGCGGCTCCTTCAGAAGACTCTCTATCTGCTCTTTTAGCAGCAACTTTCTGACCTTTTTTACGAAGGATCTCAATTGCTTTTTCGAAATCGCCTTCTGCTTCGACCAATGCATTCTTGCAGTCCATCATTCCTGCTCCAGTGGTCTTTCTTAAATTATTTACTTCTGCGGCGGTAATTTTAGCCATTTTATTTACTTTTTAATATTGTCATGGTCTATGACAATGTTATTATTTATTGAAATGTCGTTTATGACGAAAGACTATTCAACTCCACCTTTGGTGTTGTCTTGCCATTCTTTAAGCTCGTCCCATTTACCTTCAGCGGCCATTTTAGCTTGTTTAGGCCATGAGGTTGGGTCTAAATGTGCCATTCTTGAGCTAGCTTCAGTAAGGATTTCCTTAATGTTGTCAGCGTTCGCCTCAGCTAATTGTGCGTAAGTCTTGATTCCTGCTTTAACGATAGCCTCGGCAGCTTTAGGGCCTATGCCTTCTACCTTGGTAAGGTCGTCAGCTTCGGTTGTTGCTGGTTCCTCTGCCTCTACCTTAGGAGCTTCAACTGCTTTTTCCTCAACTACTTCAGGAGCTGGGGTAGGTGCTGGTGCTGGAGCTGCTTTTTCTTCTTTCTTGGCTTTTGGGGCTTCGCTTTGTTTCTCGGCTTTACGCTCGGATAAACCTTCTGCAACGGCATCTGTAACTTGACCCATGATGATATCGATGGATTTTGATGCATCGTCATTTGAAGGGATAACGTAATCAATATCCCTAGGGTCACAGTTGGTGTCTACCATTGCGAAAATCGGAATATTCAATTTAAGGGCCTCCTTAACAGCGATGTGTTCTCTCATGGTGTCTACAATGAAAAGAGCGCCGGGTAGACGTGTCATTTCAGAGATAGAACCTAAGTTCTTTTCTAATTTTGCCCTTAAACGATCAACTTGTAAACGTTCTTTTTTAGAAAGTGTGTTGAATGTACCGTCTTTCTTCATTCTGTCGATAGAAGCCATTTTCTTAACAGCTTTACGAATGGTAACGAAGTTGGTCAACATTCCACCAGGCCATCTTTCTGTAATATAAGGCATGTTTACCTTTGCTACTTTATCTGCAACGATGTCCTTGGCTTGTTTTTTTGTGGCAACGAAAAGTATTTTTCGGCCTGAAGCAGCAATTTTCTTAAGAGCCTCATTGGCCTCATCTAATTTTGCAACTGTTTTGTAAAGGTTGATGACGTGAATTCCGTTACGCTCCATGTAGATGTAGGGCGCCATGTTAGGATTCCACTTTCTTGTAAGGTGTCCAAAATGCACACCAGCTTCCAATAATTCTTTTACTTCGACTTTCGCCATTTTAAATTTAGTTTACGTTCTTTTGAATTAGCAATGTTGAAGTGGTATTGCGTTATAGCGCAAAGCCTTCACCATTTAGATGCTAAACTAATTTACCCTATTACGATATGTTTTTATACCGTTAATTTTCATAGGAAATGAAAATCGGGATTTTTTAATTGCCCCAGTAAGAGGCTTTCAATGAACAAGTTAAAAAATATAATAAAGGTGCTCTTCGAAAAGAGCACCTGGTAATCCTGATATTAACGTTTTGAGAACTGGAACTTCTTACGGGCTTTCTTCTGTCCGAATTTCTTACGTTCCACCATTCTTGGGTCCCTTGTCAATAAACCTTCTGGTTTAAGGGCGCCCCTGTTTTCTTCGTCGATTTCACACAATGCTCTTGAAAGTGCCAAACGAATGGCTTCCGCCTGTCCGGTTATACCACCGCCATAAACATTAACCTTAACATCGTAGTTATCTTCGGTGTTGGTCAATGCAAAAGCTTGTTTCACTTTGTATTGAAGTGTTGCTGTAGGAAAGTAATTGGCCAATTCCCTGTTGTTTACAGTAATGTCTCCTTTACCTTCTGAAAGATAAACTCGCGCTACGGCCGTTTTTCTTCTACCTATTTTGTGAATTACTTCCATTATTTAAGGTCGTTTAAATTTATTGCAGTTGGTTTTTGGGCTTCTTGTTCGTGATTTGGGCCAACATAAACCTTAAGGTTTCTGAAAAGGTCGGCACCTAACCTATTTTTAGGAAGCATACCTTTAATGGCTTTTTCAACGATTCTTCCAGGATTCTTGTCCAACAACTGTTTTACACTTGTTGTTCGTTGACCACCTGGGTAGCCTGTATAACGACTGTATGTTTTGCTATCCCACTTGTTCCCCGAAAGGGTGATTTTTTCAGCATTGATGATAACAATGTTATCTCCACAATCAACATGGGGAGTGAAATTAGGTTTGTGTTTGCCTCTAAGTAATTTGGCAACTTTAGAAGCTAGACGTCCTAATGTCTCTCCTTCAGCATCAACCAATAACCACTGCTTGTTTACAGTAGCCTTGTTGGCTGATATAGTCTTGTAGCTTAATGTGTCCACACTAATAATTTTATTGATTAAATACTCCAATCCCGACAAACGGGGTGCAAATGTACAATTATTATATAAAAATACAAATGCAAAAATCGTAATATTTTTTCGAATAAAAAAAGGCAAGTACAGAAGCTTGGTTTTAATTTCAAAAAAAGGAAACAAATTCCTATTGATACTAGAAAAAAAGTGACGGTACTGTAACGTTTTTCAATTCCTCTTGTCTTTAGGGTACATCAATCAATCAAAAACGAATTTCAGATGAGAACGAGCCTTCTTTTAATCTGTATGGTCTTTATTGTGCCATTTATTTCAATTGCACAGGACTCTACTATTATTGTTCCAAAAAGAGTTTATACGACAAAACCTTTAAAAAGTGTTGAACCTCCCGTTGTAGATGGGAAACTTAATGATATTTCTTGGGACATTGTTTCTTGGGAAGATGGGTTTACTGAGTCCAGGCCTGATGAGAATACACCACCAAGTAACCAGACCCGATTTAAGGTTATCTATGATCGGAAGTATATTTATGTGGGAATACAATGTCTGGACAATGAACCGGATAAAATCGTAAAGCGATTGTCCCGTCGTGATGGTTTTGATGGGGATTGGGTGGGAATATTCATCGACAGTTATTATGACAAACGCACGGCCTTTGGGTTTATAGTTTCGGCTGCCGGTGTTAAGGGAGATGTGTTCGAGTCCAATAACGGTGGAAATGAGGACGATAGTTGGAACCCTATTTGGTATACCAAAACCAATATAGATGCTGAAGGTTGGACGGCGGAAATGAAAATACCCCTAAGCCAGTTGAAATTCGGGAAATCCAAGGAACAAGTATGGGGCTTTGAAGTAATGCGAAGGCATTTTAGGGAGGAGGAACGTTCGGTTTGGCAAAGGTTACCACCTGATACCGGTGGATTTGTTAGCGAATTCGGGGAATTGCATGGGTTAATGGATCTGGAGCCACAGAATCAATTGGAGATACAACCATATACAGTCGGCAGCGTAAAAACATATGAGGCGGAAGAAGGTAATCCGTTCCGTGATGGGAGCGATGGGAAATTGACGGTAGGTTTGGATGCTAAAATCGGAATAACGAATGATTTGACAATGGATGTAACCATTAATCCAGATTTTGGGCAGGTAGAAGCAGATCCATCTGCCATTGCCTTGGACGGTTTTCAGATTTTTTTTGAGGAACAACGCCCGTTCTTTGTGGAGAATAAGAATATTTTTGATTACACGGTTTCGTCTTCGGAAGCAGGTAATACTTTTGGTTCGGATAACCTGTTTTATTCGAGGCGGATAGGCCGCAGTCCGCAAGGGTATCCTGATCTGTTAGATAATGAATTTATTGATCAACCTGAGAATGCCAATATTTTGGGGGCGGCCAAATTTAGCGGTAAGACCAAAAATGGATGGTCTATTGGTGTGTTAGAGAGTGTTACGGCAAGAAAACAAGCTACTATTGTAAATAATGGGGAACGTAGAAAAGAGGTTGTGGAACCCCTGACCAACTACTTTGTGGGGCGTTTACAGAAAGACTTCAATGACCGCAATACTTTTGTGGGGGGCATTTTAACGGCAACAAATAGGAATCAATTGACACCGGAGCTCGATTTTTTACATAAGTCTGCCTATTCCGGAGGGTTGGATTTTAAACATCAATGGAATGATCGGGATTGGTATGTAGGGGGAAATGTGATATGGAGCCATGTAATGGGTAGTGAGGAGGCTATCCGAAACACCCAAGAGTCCATTGCGCATTTATTTCAAAGGGTGGGGGCAGACCATGTAGAATTGGACCCGGGAAGAACTTCATTGACCGGTACGGGAGGTAATTTGCAACTTGGGAAAATAGGTAATGGGCATTGGAAGTTCGAAACCGGTGCAACATGGCGTTCTCCGGAACTTGAGCTGAACGATATCGGGTTTCAAAGAAGGGCGGATGATATTCGCCATTATACATGGATTGGGTATCAAACCTTAAAGTCTGATAAAACTTTTAGAAAGGTTGGGATTAATTACAATCATTGGAGTGTTTGGGATTTTGGGGGTAATTTCAATAGCCTAATGTTCAATACCAATTCTTGGCAAAACTGGAAAAACAATTGGTTCAGTAATTTCGGTTTTAATATAGAACCTGTTTCCTATTCTAATTTTGCGTTACGTGGCGGGCCAAGATTAAGGGAGTCTCCACAGATGTCTTTTTGGAACGGCATTAGCATGGACGAGCGTAAAAAACTGAGATTTGAATTTTTCCATAACGGGAACAAGGCATCTGACAATTCATTCAGTTCTTATTATGTTGAATTTGGAGCAGTTTATCAACCTTTTAACTCTTTGCGAATTTCCGCCTCTCCCGAGTATGGAACCAATAGAAACAAATTACAATATATAGATAACTTGGACGTAAATGGCGAAACGAGGTATTTGAACGGTACGGTGGAACAGCGAACCTTGAGTATGTCATTCCGTCTAAATTATACCATAAATCCAAATCTTACCATTCAGTATTGGGGGCAACCTTTTATTTCCCGGGGTAGATATAATAATTTCAAGGAAGTGGTAGATCCTCTGGCCAAAAACTTTGATGATAGGATATCACCATTTTTAGAAAATCAGCTTTCACTTTCTGAAGATGTATATGCTGTGGATGATGATTTGGATGGTACAACGGACTTCAGTTTTGATAATCCGGATTTTTCATTTGTACAATTTAGGTCAAATTTGGTCGTGAGATGGGAATACATTCCGGGCTCGGAGATTTTTCTGGTATGGTCGCAGGATTTATCACAATCGGGAAATCCTAGAGAGATGCTTTTTCAGGATCTACAAGACAATATTTTCAACAATGAAAAGCCTCAGAATATCTTTCTGATCAAGGCTACATATCGGTTTATTCTATAGGCGTCAATATCTGCGAACATAATAGATCATCTATTTTTACGTTTTGTTTTCATATTAATAAAACTAAACTAATAGATGAAACGATATTTGTTTTTATGTGCCATAGCGGCATTCATGGTGTTTTCATGTTCTACGGATAAGGAAGATGAAGCGATTTCTGAGGATTCGATTGTAGGGACTTGGAAGTTTCAAGAGTTGAATATAGACAATGCCGATTCACCAGACGAAATAAGATTGGCAAATGATGTTATTGAGGTTTTGGTTGCTTCCGGTTGTGAAATACTTGTTTTTGATTTTAAATCAGATAATACGGTAACTGCTTCGGCAAAGGATTTTACCGAAACGGGAAGGGATATAAATGCCGAAGGTACCGGTCTATTGATAGAATGTCCTTCAGATGTTGAGACCAGTTCTTCTGTTTGGGAGCTAGACGGTGATCAATTGACTTTTGTTGATGAAAACGGTTTAGAGGAAACAATTACCATTAAATTAGATGGTGATACCCTGACAATACCAGCCGAAATTGTAGATGAAGATAATCTGGATGGGGCGGAAGCAATTTTTATAAGGGAATAAACTTTAAGATATATTCAATATGATTTAAAGACTACCTAATTTTTAGGTAGTCTTTTTATTTTTTATAGAACTTGGTCTGTACTTTCTGTTCTTGGGAAATAATGGTGACCATATAAATGCCCGCACTCAAAGATGCAATCGGAATGTTCAGTGCATTGGTCTTTATTTGCCATTGATATCGCAAAAGTGAGTTCCCGTATACATCCGAAATAACGATATCGGCCCTATTACTGTTTTTGAGCCCAAGAATATTGACCACATTCGTGGCAGGATTAGGGAACACCTTTACTTTTTGGGCAACGCTATTTTGGGATACTTGGTTCCCATTTTGGGAAATATCCTGTGCTTGTCCGGCAAAGGAACATAAAAGAATTAGCATGAAAATATAAAACGCCCTTCTCATCGTCATTCGGTATTTAGAATTACCTCTTTGTCAATAACGTAAAAAATGGATTCTTTAGTGTTGCTGTACTCCTAATAAAAGGTTAAAAATGAAAGTGTTGGGTTTAGGGGTGTTTTTGTTTTTTCAGTTTATTAATGTGCCTCGAGCCAATTTTGGCCAATGCCCAAGTCTACATCCAAGGGAACGGCAAGTTCATAAGCATTTTCCATTTCCGATTTGATCATGGCCTGTAACGCTTCCAATTCGGGTTTGTATACATCAAAAACCAATTCATCATGTACTTGTAAAAGCATTTTGGATTTGTAATTGCCTTCCCCAAGTTTTTTGTGGATGTTGATCATCGCGATTTTGATGATGTCCGCGGCACTCCCTTGAATGGGGGCGTTTACGGCATTCCGTTCTGCGGCTCCTCTAACTATGGCATTACTGCCATTGATGTCTTTTAAATACCTGCGTCTGCCCAAAACGGTCTGTACATAACCATTATCGCGGGCAAAATCTACTTGCTCACTAATATAACTTCGTAATTTAGGATAGGTCTTGTAATAAGTTTCTATCAATTCCTTGGCTTCAGAGCGTGAAAGATCGGTTTGATTGCTTAGTCCAAATGCCGATACTCCATAGATAATCCCGAAATTCACGGTTTTGGCATTACTACGTTGTTCTCGGGTTACCTCGGCCAAGGGAACATTGAAGACTTTCGAAGCTGTGGAGGCGTGTATGTCCTCACCGTTCTTAAATGCCTCGATCATGGTGGTCTCGTTGCTTAAAGCCGCGATTATGCGTAATTCTATCTGTGAATAATCCGCTGCCAACAAGATGTAATTTTCATCCCTTGGTACAAAAGCTTTACGTACTTGACGCCCGCGCTCCGTTCGTATAGGAATGTTCTGCAGGTTCGGATTGTTACTGCTCAAACGACCTGTGGCAGCGACCGTTTGCATGTAATCGGTGTGTACCCTTCCGGTTGAAGGTTCAATCTGTTCTGGCAAGGCATCGATATACGTACTCTTTAATTTTGAAAGTCCGCGATAGTCCAATACGCATTGCACGATCTCATGGTCTTTGGCCAAATAAGAAAGTACATCCTCTGCGGTGGAATATTGTCCGGTTTTGGTCTTTTTGGGTTTGTCCACCAGCTTCAATTTGTCAAAAAGGATTTCACCCAATTGTTTTGGGGATGCAATGTTGAATTCCTGATCGGCTTCTTTATAGATTTTTTCTTGAAGGTCCAAGATGTCCTTGTCAAGGTCTTTGGAAAGTGAGTGTAAAAATTCCTTATCCAGATTAATGCCTTCCAATTCCATGTCGGCGAGCACATGCAATAAAGGGATTTCGATGGTGTTAAAAAGTTCTTCGGTTTTGGCTTCGGCCAATTCAGGTCTAAAATGTTGCGCCAACTGGAACGTAATATCGGCATCCTCAACGGCATATTCGGTCTGTTGTTCCAAAGGCACGTCTCGCATACTCAATTGGTTCTTTCCTTTTTTGCCAATGAGTTCGGTTATGGAAACGGGGGTATAATTTAAATAGGTTTCCGATAAAACATCCATATTATGGCGCATATCGGGATTTATAAGGTAATGGGCCAACATGGTGTCAAAACATTTGCCTTTGACTTGAACATTGTACTTATGTAATACTTTGATGTCGTATTTCAGGTTCTGTCCAATTTTCTCTATTTCCTCTGATGCAAAAAACGGCCGCAAGGTTTCGATAACCTCTTGAGCTTCGTCTTTATTTTCGGCAAACGGTACGTAAAACCCTTTTCCGGCTTCCCATGAAAATGCGATTCCCACCAATTCAGCTGTCAACGGATTAAGTCCGGTCGTTTCCGTGTCAAAGCAGACGGAAGGCTGTTTCATTAGGTTTTGCATGAAGAGTTTCATGGCCATAGGGCTGTTGATGCTCTGGTAAACATGCGCAACATCCTTTATCGTTTTTCTGCCCGAACTTTCTGTAATAGTCGCTGGTGAGTCACCATCGTTTCCGAATAAGGAAAACTGACCCTCACCCGCACTTGTTGCTGTTTTTTTAGGAGTTGGAGAGTCCTCCGAATTTGTATCGGCAGTATTTGTGTTGAATATTTTGGCAAATTGGTCTTTGAGTCGTCTAAATTCGAGCTCATCAAAGATTTCCTGTACTTTTTCATTATTAGGCTCGGACATTTCATAGTCCTTTGCATCGAATTTTACATCTACGGTAGTACAGATCGTTGCCAATTTTTTTGAGAGTAATCCGAGTTCCGCATTCTCAATGACCTTCTCTTTCATTTTGCCTTTAAGCTTGTCTGTGTTGGCAAGGAGCCCTTCCAACGAACCAAATTCATTGATGAATTTTTTTGCCGTTTTATCACCTACACCCGGAAGACCTGGAATATTATCACTGGCATCGCCCATCATGCCCAAATAATCGATCACTTGTTCAGGGTGTTCTACCCCAAAGCGCTTTTGTATTTCTGGTATTCCCCAAATCTCGATGCCGTTACCCATACGGGCGGGGCGGTACATGAAAATATTCTCGGAAACCAATTGTCCAAAATCCTTGTCCGGCGTTACCATATATACTTTGTACTCTTCTTTTTCTGCTTGCTTGGCCAAAGTGCCGATGATATCATCGGCTTCCCATCCTTCTTGAACCACTACCGGGATATGCATGGCCTCCAGGATTTGTTGAATGTAAGGGACAGCTATTTTTATCGCATCTGGGGTTTCGAGACGGTTGGCTTTATAGTCAGGGAACATTTCAGTACGTTCCACGCTGCCTCCTTTATCAAAACATACGGCTATATGGTCTGGTTTTTCACGTCTGATGACATCGAATAGGGAATTGGTGAACCCCATAATGGCAGAAGTGTCCATGCCTTTGGAATTTATTCTTGGGTTTTTTATAAGTGCATAATACCCACGGAAAATCAAAGCGAAGGCATCTAATAAAAAAAGTCGTTTTTGCTCGGCCATTTTAGGTTTTTTAATTTTCGTAAATCTACGAAGATTATAATTTTCAGTAATGTTGTTACTGGGGTTATTGATTCTATAAATCCTCTGGTTTGAACTTGCTCTTAAATGAGAAGGCATATGGGGTCTCTCCATTGGTCTGCAGATATTCCAATCTTTCCTTTGCTTCCGATGGAGTAGGGAAAATACCTTCTTTCACATACCAAAGCGCCATATGCATATCTTCCATTTTATCGAACCACTCCTTTTTGCGTTTCAACACTTCTACATGCATGGAATTGTATACATATTCTTTGAGTGATGTGGCATTTTCCCAAACGGACATATTGATGATAAGATAGTCATTATCGAAAATCTTAATGGCCGTTGCATTGTCCTCTTCATCCTTAAGCCTCCAAACAAAACCTTTGCTTTTATCCGCAATGGCATTGATGCTGTCAAGATTATTTACAAAGTCGGCCATGATCGGACTATCGATCGGGGGTTTCATTTTCGCGATATTTACTTGTGCTAAATGCATAGACTTATACCATTATCGTTTTATAAAAGAATCTGAAGGGTTGTTTACATGTCCTTCATTGGAATATTGACGATAGGTAAACCCTGGATGTATGCAAAAACTACCGGTATCCCCTTTTTTGTTCATAGCGATAAAACCTATTTGAAAATCTGTATTGTCCTTGTTTTTGGCCATGATACGTTTTACACCTTCCTCACAGGCTTCTTGGGGCGATTTTCCTTGGCGCATTAATTCTACGATCAAAAAGCTGCCCACGGTACGTACAACCTCTTCACCAACACCGGTTGCAGTGGCCCCACCGACTTCGTTATCAACGAAAAGTCCGGCACCTATAATGGGTGAATCCCCAACACGACCGGCATATTTATAGGCCATACCGCTTGTGGTACAGGCTCCGGAAATATCACCGTTTTTATCAATGGCCAACATGCCAATGGTATCGTGGTTTTCAATATTGATGATAGGCTTGTACTTTGATGTTTTTTTCCATTCGAGCCATTCTTGTTTTGATTTTTCGGTAAGTAGGTTCACTTTCTCGAACCCTTTTTCATAAGCGAATTGTTCGGCTCCTTTACCGGCAAGCATAACATGGGGCGTATCTTCCATTACCTTGCGCGCCACGGAAACTGGGTGGGCTATGTTCTGCATGGCCAATACGGCCCCACAATGTCCATCTTTGTCCATGATGCATGCATCCAAGGTTACATTTCCATTTCTGTCCGGACGACCTCCTTTACCTACCGTTTGGTTGTTTTCGTTGGCTTCCTCAACCATAACACCTTGCTCAACGGCATCCAAAGCACTTCCTCCATTTTTCAAGACTTCCCAGGCTTTGGCTGTGGCGTTTTGAAAATTCCATGTGCAAATGGCAATGGGTTTGGTTTCTACGGTGTGGTCATTGATCTTTGTTTCAATTTTTCTGGTGTCTGGGTATGAGGCCAATAAAGGGGCCGAAACCAATCCGGCGGTGATCTTAGTTGAATTTTTAAGGAATTTTCTTCGTTTCATCTGTATGCGTTACTTAATTTTAGGGAGTTAAATATAACAATATGTTAGTAGAAGTCTGTGCCAATTCCTTGGAATCTGCAATGAATGCACAAAAGGCCGGAGCCGATAGGATTGAACTCTGTTCAGAGTTGGCCGTTGGGGGAATTACCCCTTCTTATGGATTGTTAAAAGCTGTAAAAGAAAATGTGGACATTCCCGTTCATGTGCTAATTAGGCCACGAAGTGGTGATTTTTCATTTACCGAAGATGAGTTTAAAATCATGAAACGGAATATTGAACTGTGTGCTGATATGGGTTTCGACGGAATCGTTTCAGGGGTTCTGCAAACGAATTTCACTTTGGATTTGGAAAAGACCAAGATGTTGGTCGACTTGTCCGGGGATTTGAAATTTACTTTTCACCGGGCATTTGATTGGGTCGTTGATCCAATGGGCACCATGAAGCAGTTGGAGGGTTTAGGGGTTGATTATATTCTGTCTTCAGGGCAAGAAAAGTCGGCTTTGGAAGGGATCAATTTATTGACTCGGCTTCAGCATGAAGCTTCTACATGTTTAATAATGCCCGGTAGTGGGGTGAATGCCGGTAATGTGCGGGAATTCAAGAAAAATGGCTTTAAAGTGGTTCATTTGTCAGGGTCATTGTTTGAAACCCGATTGTTGAATGCCCCAAAGGTATCTATGAATTCGCCTTCTTTTTTAAAGGACAAGGGTGTTTTTGTTTCCAATGTCGAGGTTGTTCAAAAAGTAATAAAAGAAGTTAAATAAACTGTAAAGGATGCGAATAGCGTTCACATTAGAAATAACTTTGTAAAAAATAGGATTATGTTACGTTGGATAATTTTTGTGGCACTTTACACCGCACTTGGTTTCTATGCTTTGCAGGCACTTAGGACGGTAACACGGTTCCCGTGGGTCTACTTTACCTATATGGGTATTTCGCTGATCGTGCTTTTGAATTTTATATATCATTTTACTTGGGGTGAAGATGCCGGAAGGGTCTTGAGCAGACCCAAGAGTTATGCGTTTGGATTTTTACTTACCATTATCGTTTTTAATCTTATTACGGTCATTTTTCTTTTCTCTGAAGATTTGTTCCGTTTTTTAACAAGTGTGTATCATAAACTGTTCGGTGGGAATAAAGAACTGACTTTTCCCGAGCGAAGAAGGTTTTTGAGTATGATCGCAATGGGGATCGCCGCTATTCCTTTTGGGGCATTGCTTTATGGTATGTACAGGGGGAAATATAATTTCCAGGTTTTGAAATATAAGATGGAGTTTGATGATCTTCCCGATGCCTTCGATGGTTTTCAGATAACACAGATTTCCGATGTGCATAGCGGTAGTTTTGATAATCGAAAAAAAATAGAATACGCAATTGATCTTATAAATAAGCAGCAAAGTAATGTTATTTTGTTTACGGGGGATATGGTGAACAACAAGGCCGAAGAGATGGAGCCTTGGAAAGAGACCTTTGCGCGGTTGGAAGCAAAGGATGGGAAGTTTTCCATCTTGGGCAATCATGATTACGGTGATTATGTAGATTGGGAAACACCGGAATTGAAAAGTAAGAACCTAGAGGACCTTAAAGTACTACAGCGCGAGATCGGTTTTGATCTTTTATTGAACGAAAGCAGGTATTTGAGTAAAGGGGATGATAAGATCGCATTGGTCGGTGTTGAGAATTGGGGTCGTGGAGGATTCAAGAAAGCCGGGGACTTGTCCAAAGCGGCCGAAGCGATAGCCAAGGATGACTTTAAGATATTGATGAGTCATGATCCATCCCATTGGGAAGATGTCGTGATTAGCGATGATTACCACTATCATCTTACCTTAAGTGGTCATACCCATGGTATGCAGTTCGGGATAGAAATACCGGGATGGGTAAAATGGAGCCCAATAAAATGGCGCTATAAATATTGGGCCGGTATTTATGAGGAAATGGGTCAGTTCATAAACGTGAACCGTGGATTCGGCTTTTTAGGTTACCCTGGCAGGGTGGGTATTTGGCCAGAAATATCGGTTATTACCCTAAAGAAAAAGTCGTTAACATGATTTTAACGGCAAACTTTGACTACAATTAGGTGGCAGAAACTGGTGTTTTAACATTTTTTCTTACATTTGATTTGTAACCGAAACAACTATATATGTCGAAGTTTGGTGAACTCATAGATTTACCTGTTCCAGTTTTATTGGATTTTTATGCCGAATGGAACGAGCAATCAACTGCAATGCATGCCGTACTTAGGGATGTTGCGGCCGCTCTGGGGGATAAAGGTAAGGTCATTAAGATAGATGTGGATAAGAACAAGGAATTGTCCCAGGCATTACGTGTAAAAGGATTGCCGACCCTAATTATATACAAAAAAGGGGAGATGGTTTGGCGCCAAAGTGGGGAGCAAGATGCCAATACACTTATCGGTATCCTAAATGAATACGTTTAATACTTTGTTATTTGGGTAATACGGCCCTTTTGAATAACTTATTTAAAATAAAAACACCTATCTATATTTTGTAGATAGGTGTTTTTTTTATTGGTTATGGTCTAAACACAGGATGTTAAACCAATTTTGACCTGCTTTTATTCGCTGGTTTTAACGGTGTCCAAAGCTACGGTATCCTTAAAGTCCGGATTATCCTGCATGAGGGGTTCATCCTCTTCCAGCATCTCATCTTGATAAAAATGACTGAACTTGTCAATATATTCATTGAAAATGATGGTTTCCTTTTCTGCCATCTGCCTGTCATTGTTCTCAATAAGTACATCTATCAACCTACGATACGATTCCATATCGGATATAATGTCATCGATTTTTTTGTATTGCTGGTCTAAAGGTATTCCTTCATAATACTCCAAGCGCTCTTGGTATATGTTTTTCAGGGTTTCATAAATTTCGTGGGCCTTGTTGGTTTCGCCCACCTTGTAATAGCCATCTATGAAAGGAAGTACAAAATGGTAGTAACTGAAGTATGCAACGGGCATCTTCTCCATGGCGAGGTCAATGATTTCCTTGGCCTTGTCAACCTTGTTTTCTTGAATCAATTTCTCCATTAATCGGGCAAGGTTACTTCGGTAAGAAATGCCTTGGACCCTTGTCTGTGGATCGTGATAGATATCCGGGCTGCCCGAGTTGCCCCATTCCCAGTTGGTAACGATGTTGTACATGAGTTCGGAATCTATCCGGCCCATATCAAAGGAATTACTTCGTTCTGTTTTTATAGGGACCAATTTATAGGCCATTCCGTCTAATTGAAGATAATCTTTCATCCAGATGAATTCGGCATCATCAAAGCTTCCTCCTGAGAAGTACAAAGGCCGTTTCCAATCGTTGTTGGCCACAATATCGAGCATCATCATACTTTTCTTGGTAATGGCACTTGGAAGGTCAATGTCTATGTAATCCACGATTTGCGCAGAATCCTTCACTTTTACCAATCCGCTCTCCAAAACATTCGTTTTATTAACTGGGATGCGTATTTTTTGGGTAGGATAGTATACCAGATTTTGCGTATTCTCGGGATATTCATCTACATCAACATCTTGTTGTTCCAAGAAAAACTTGAACTTGGTCTGGGGTTTGTCGCTATCTATCCAATCAATAAAATCTTTAATGTTCCAGCGACTCTTTGAAACTTCCCTGTTGAACAATGGGTCAACATTTTGGAAGTAAAGAACGTCCCTAGATCCCCATCGGTATTTGTCGTGGGTGATTTGGGAAGGTATTGGGTCGCTCGTATATGCTTTACGCTTCATTTGATCCACATACCAGTCCGTTTCAAAAAGACTTGTACAAACAATACGCACATCGGTCCTGTAATTTTCAATTTCCTGTGCGTACCAGAGAGGGAAAGTATCGTTGTCCCCGATAGTGAACAACAAGGCCCCAGCATCTTTTTGACAAGAGTCGAGGTAGGCTTTTGCAGAGGATTCGGCGGTATAACGGTTAGATCGGTCGTGGTCGTCCCAATTTTGAACGGCCATTACCGTAGGTACGGCCAACAGGCATAGTACGGTAATTACAGGTGCCAAAACCGTTGGGTTCACCCATTTCTTGAATTCATCGAACAGGCCATATACTCCAAGCCCTATCCAAAGGGCGAAAACATAGAATGAGCCAACTAAGGAATAATCCCTTTCCCGGGGTTGGAATATATACGGGTTCGTGTAAAACTGTATGGCGATTCCCGTGAACAAAAAGAAAACCAGCAAGACCCAAAACTGTTTCGGGTTTTTCGAGACTTGGAACAATATTCCGATGATTCCTAGAATAAGCGGTAAAAAGAAATAGGTGTTACGTGCTTTATTGTCCTTGATGTCACTTGGTAGGTTGTCTTGACTGCCATGAAAAGCGCTGTCGATAATCGGTATGCCCGATAACCACTTGCCGTTTTCGTCGTAACGACCCTGTATATCATTGTTCTTGCCAACGAAATTCCACATGAAATAACGCCAGTACATGTAACCGAATTGAAACTCGAACATGTATTTTACATTGTCCCAAATGGTCGGGGGTTGTACTTCAAGATAGTCATCGAACCGTTTTAGGAAGCTTATGTATTGTTCAGCATCTATATCCCCGTTGGCATATCCGGTCTTTACTTGGGCTACTGCTTGTCTAAGTTCATCGTTGGATTGTTTCATCTTAAAATCCAACGGCCCAAAATACTTCATATAATTTTCGGCATGCTGTCCGCTCCACATTCGGGGTAAAATACCTTTATGCTTTTCGTTGGAGTCTTGCAGTGCATTTTTATAGTAGTTTACGATTACGTATTTCCCTTTTTCATAATCTTTTTCGTACTTGGGCTTATCATCTTTTTCCTCACCTGCAGGAGCGAAAATATCGGAATAATACGCGCCGTAAACAGGACTGTCAACACCAGGGTATTGTTCCCTGTTGTAATAGGCCAATAAGGATCTTGCATCTGAGGGATTGTTCTCATTGATCACCACATTGGCATTGGCCCTGATGGGGAGCATTAACCATGTAGAGAAACCGAAGAACAGGAACATGATGCAAAGGACGATGGTATTCGCATTGCGAAAATCGTTTTTGCGTGTATATCGTAATCCAACATAAAAAGTGATGATGAAAATAAGTCCCATGATCAAGGATCCGGAATTAAAGGGTAATCCAATGTTGTTTACAAAGAAGACCTCTGCCCATCCGAATAACTTCAGGACGTAGGTCAGCGAAAACTTATAAACCAGCATTAGGACCGCGATGACCATGATATTGGCCAAAAGGAAATTTTTTACAGTGGTGGTTTTGTATTTTTTGAAATAATAGAGTAAACCTACGGAGGGGATGGCTAAAAAGCCCATGAACTGAACCCCGAAGGTTAGGCCGACAACAAAGGAAATAAGTACCAGCCAACGGTTGCCACGTGGTGTGTCCAGGTTATCCGTCCATTTGAGTCCAAGCCAAAGGAGCAATGACATGATCAAACTTGCACTTGCATAAACTTCGGTTTCAACGGCATTGAACCAAAAACTATCGGAAAATGTGAACGCTAAAGCACCAACCAAACCGCTACCAAGGACCGCTACCGATTTGCTATCGGAGAGTATTTCTTTTTCACCGATCAATTTTCTGGTAAGATTGGTAATTGTCCAAAACATAAAAAGAATGGTAAACGCGCTACTTACACCGGAAACATAATTGACCATTCGGGCAACTTGATCGGGTTCAAGGGCGAACATAGCGAAAAACGCCCCGATCATTTGTAATAATGGTGCTCCTGGGGGATGGCCAACCTGTAATTTTGCGGAAGTTGCGATATATTCCCCGGCATCCCAAAAACTACTTGTGGGTTCTACGGTAATACTATAGGTTATAAGTGCTATAAAGAAGACTACCCATCCGAGTATGGTGTCCCATTTTTCGAAGTTCTTAGAAAACATGCAATATTTGGTTTTACCTTGAGGGCGAATTTAGTAATTAAAATATATATGCTCACACATTTTTGATAAACCTTTAACAACGCAAGTTGGTGTTTTTTCGATGAATGTTTTTAAAAATGTTTGCTCAAACCAAACTTTGTTTTAAATTTGCACGCTCTAAAGCTGAAACAATTTCTAAATTTTTTTCGGAGTTGGGCTTTAGATGAGGTATTGGCCTATGGTGTAATTGGCAACACAGCTGGTTTTGGTCCAGTCGTTCTAGGTTCGAGTCCTAGTAGGCCAACAGATTTAAAAAGAATCCTGATATTGAAAAATATCAGGATTTTTTCGTTTTTGGTAAATTTTCTTTACTTCAAAGCTGAAGTTATGCTGGGTTCGTGGGGTCCTTATATCTTAAATAAATGAGGAAATGGCTTTATTCCTTGGGAATACTGCCTTGGTTGTCCTCATCTTTCAGGTCTAAATCAATATTGTTTTGGGTATTGGGTGTTTCCGATTTCGGTAATTCATTTTCCTCTAATGGATCATGTGGGATTTCGTTATCAGTTAGAATACTTGGTTTTTTTCCTTCTTTGATCAAGGCCCAAGTCATGATCAGACTAGTGGCTATGATAACGAAAAGTAAAATACCAGATTCGAAATTTGCCACTTCCGCCTCTTTTGGAATGGCATAAAATAAAAGAACGGTTATAAGTCCCCGTGGGGCTATAAACAGTTGGGGCATTATATCGCTGCCAAAAAAAGTACGGAGTATAACAAATCGTATAAGGTAAATAGAGATGATGATCAAGATGCTTATCATAGCTACACTTAGGCTAAAAAGTGAAGAGATGGCTATGGTAAGACCGAATATCACAAAGAAAAACGTGCGTACCACAAAGGCGGTTTCCAGTGTGATGATGTGAAGTTCATGGTACATTTGGCCTACTTTGTCATTTTTCAGAATACGGGATAACCTGCCGGGAAAGAACAGTTTCACATTGGCGATGACCAAACCGAAGATCAATATGATGATAAGTGAGGAAAGGTGGAATTTCTTTCCGATGGCATATAATAACAAGAGTATGGCAATCAATAAAAATAATTTTGCCTGACTTTTTATACGTTGAAATATAAGGATGATGGCATAGCTCGCGATAAGTGCTATAACAACTGTTATTAAAAGGTTTATTGAAAACCCTGCAAAACCTGTGTCCTCTGCGGGGTTCAATCCTCCGATAAGAAAATAGAACATCATAATGCCCATGATATCCGAAAATGTACTTTCGTAGATATGAAACTCTTTTTTCGATTCTGAAAGTCCACTTACACTTGGAATGATGATCGCACTGGACAATATGGATAAAGGAGTGGCGTACAGCCATGCCGATTGCATGGTCATTTCAGGTATGAACTGATGCATAATGAGGGCTGCGGCCCAAGCTGA
The DNA here is from genome assembly GCF_009674825.1 of Maribacter luteus. Classification (GTDB taxonomy): domain Bacteria; phylum Bacteroidota; class Bacteroidia; order Flavobacteriales; family Flavobacteriaceae; genus Maribacter_A; species Maribacter_A luteus. The sequence goes on along the minus strand of NZ_WKJH01000002.1, from coordinate 273,489 downwards.
ACCCAATAATCCCAGTAAGGCAATACCCATAGCTTTAAGAATGGGGATTATTTTTTCTTTTTTTAGTTCAAGTTCTAGGGCAGCTTCAAGAACGATCATAATTAGACCAACAATGCCCAATATTTCCAAGGCCCCATCGAATTCGGGTTTATCGGGCATAAAATAGCCTAATGCATATTGAAGGATAATACCTAGGGCGATCAACATTAATACCGACGGAATATTGGTTTTTTTGGATAGGCCGTTAAACCAAAATGATAAAATTATAATGATAGAAGCTTCAATGATAATGTTGTAAGAAGAGAAAATTTCCATAAAAAAGGGCTTTGGTCCAAAGGCTAAAAGTAATATTTAATTATAACTTTAAATAAGAAGGATTATTAATAGGGGATATCTTGAAAATAAGCTTGTTGCGGATACTAAAAATGTTGTATATTTGTGCCACTGAAAGGATATTAAGGTATTCATGAGGGGACAATTTGTCCCCTCTTTTGTTACTGAAAATTATGTTGAAGGATAAAGTAAAGGCCCTTTTGAACGAAGCCCTGGCCCAGGACGAATCACTCTTTTTAATCGATTTTACCATGGGTGCGGACAATAGCATACATGTGGTATTGGATGGGGATAAGGGTGTAAGCGTTCAAGATTGTATAAAAGTGAGTAGGGCAATAGAACATAACCTGGATAGGGACGAGGAAGATTTTTCCTTGACCGTTACTTCTTCGGGAGCTGCGTCCCCGATGGTTGACCCACGGCAATACAAGAAGAATATTGGTAGAAAAATAAAGGTGCAGACCATCGAGGAATCGTATGAAGGTAATCTTACCGGAGCCGATAACCAGGGTATTGTGCTGGAATGGAAAGCAAGGGAACCCAAACCCATAGGAAAAGGGAAAACAACGGTTCAGAAAAAAAAGGAGATCTTATTTTCTGATATTAAGGAAGCAAAAGTTATTTTAAAATATTAATTGTAGTATATAAATGGAAAATATTGCGCTGATTGAGTCTTTTTCGGAATTTAAGGATGACAAATTCATTGACAGGGTAACATTAATGGCAATCTTGGAAGATGTTTTTAGAAACGCGCTTAAAAAGAAATTCGGTTCCGATGATAACTTCGATATAATTATAAACCCTGATAAAGGGGATTTGGAGATATGGAGAAACCGTATCGTAGTTGAAGATGGGGAAGTCGAAGAGCCAAATGAAGAGATTTCATTGTCCGAGGCAAGGAAAATCGAGCCCGATTTTGAAGTTGGAGAAGATGTTTCTGAAGAGGTGAAATTGATCGATTTGGGTCGTAGGGCGATTTTGGCATTACGTCAAAATCTGATTTCAAAGATCCATGAACACGATAATACCACCATATATAAGCAATTTAAAGACTTGGAGGGTGAAATTTATACCGCTGAAGTACATCACATAAGACATAAGGCTGTAATTTTGTTGGATGATGAGGGTAATGAGATTATTTTGCCTAAAGACAGACAAATTCCATCTGACTTCTTTAGAAAAGGGGATAATGTCAGAGGGGTTATCGAAAGTGTGGAGCTTAAGGGAAATAAACCTACTATTATCATGTCAAGGAGTTCCCCTCGCTTTTTGGAGCAGCTTTTCTTTCAGGAGATACCAGAGGTTTTCGATGGTTTGATCACTATCAAAAAAGCAGTTCGTATTCCAGGGGAAAAGGCCAAAGTGGCTGTTGATTCCTATGATGATCGTATTGATCCGGTCGGTGCCTGTGTGGGGATGAAAGGTTCCAGGATACATGGTATCGTTAGGGAGTTGGGAAATGAAAATATTGATGTTATCAACTGGACGAGTAACCCTCAGTTGTTGGTAACCAGGGCATTGAGCCCTGCAAGGGTTTCTTCGGTGAAACTAAATGACGAAAAAATGACCGCCCAGGTTTATTTAAGGCCTGAAGAGGTTTCCAAGGCCATTGGTAGGGGAGGTCATAATATCCGTTTGGCAGGAAAACTTACGGGTTATGAGATAGATGTGTTCCGTGAAGGGGTAGAGGAAGATGTGGAGTTGACCGAATTTTCAGATGAAATCGATGCTTGGATCATCGAAGAGTTCAAGAAAATCGGAATGGATACTGCAAGAAGTGTGTTGGAGCAAGATGTGGACGATCTAGTGAAAAGAACGGACTTGGAAGAGGAAACGATTTCCGAAGTTGTTCGTATACTTAAAGAAGAATTAGAAGATTAGCTATATATTAGCGGCAGTTTTAGAATAAGGAAGTAATATTTATGGCAGACAATGCAACAATTAGACTTAATAAGGTACTAAGGGAGCTCAATATCTCTTTGGACAGGGCAGTGGATTTCCTAAAGTCGAAAGGGCATGAGGTTGAGGCGAGGCCCACTACAAAGATATCTGAGAAGGTACACCAAGTGCTATTGGATGAGTTCCAAACCGATATGAGCAAGAAAGTTGCTTCTAAGGAAGTAGGGGAGGAGAAAAGAAAGGAGAAGGAAGCCATAAGATTGCAGGTAGAGCAAGAGCAAGAAGAGCGGAGGTTGGCACGTGAAAAAAGGGCGGAGGCCTCTGAACGCATCATCAAGGCCAAAGTTGAGCTTGCCGGACCTAAAACTGTAGGTAAGATCGATCTTAATCCTAAGAAAAAGGCAGATCCGGTTGTAGAGAAGAAAATTGAAGAAGTTAAGAAAGAGGAAGATTCAGCCAAGGTAGAACCTAAGAAAGTTGAGGTTGTCAAAAAAGAGGAGCCTAAGAAAGTAGAGGTTAAAAAAGAAGAAGTTAAGAAGGAGGAGGTTAAGAAGGAAGAGGTTAGGAAGGAAGAGGTTAAAGAAGTTGTTGCCCAGCCCATTGTTGGGAAAGAGGAAAAACCAAAAACTCCAATAGCTAAGGAAGAGAAAGCCGAGGATGTTGCTCCTGCAGCAGAGGAAGAGCCAAAGAAAGAAGAGAAGATAAAAACCCAATATCAAAAACTTAGTGGTCCTAAGATAATGGGGGACAAAATCGACCTTAGTCAATTTAATAGGCCTAAGAAGAAAAAAGAGGACCCAAAGGCCTCGAAGGACAATACGGATAGGAAAAAAAGAAGAAAAAGGATTGTCAGTAGTCCTGGTAGTGGTCCTGGCCGTAATACCACCCCTAGAACAGGTGGTCCTGGAAACAGAAAAGGAGGTAAACGTTTTGCGACGGTTAATAAAGTTGAACCTTCTGAAGAAGATGTTCAAAAACAAGTACGGGAAACCTTGGAGAAATTGCAAGGGAAATCCAAGAAAGGAAAAGGCGCAAAATATAGAAGGGATAAAAGGGACCAACACCGTCAGCAAACCGAAAAAGATCTGGAGCAACAAGAACTTGAAAGTAAAATACTTAAAGTTACCGAGTTTGTTACCGCAAGTGAGGTTGCGACCATGATGAACGTTAGTACAACGGAAATTATCTCTGCCTGTATGTCGCTTGGTATCATGGTAACCATGAACCAAAGATTGGATGCTGAAACCTTGTCCATCGTTGCGGATGAATTTGGTTATGAGGTAGAGTTCGTTACAGCTGATATTGAAGAAAGTATCATAGAAGAAGAGGACGCACCGGAAGACTTAAAACCAAGGGCGCCGATAGTGACCGTAATGGGACACGTTGACCATGGTAAGACTTCTTTGCTGGATTATATTCGTGAGGAGAACGTTATAGCAGGTGAAAGCGGGGGCATTACACAGCACATTGGTGCTTATGCGGTGACACTTCCCGGTGGACAAAAAATCTCATTCTTGGATACCCCAGGTCACGAGGCCTTTACGGCAATGCGTGCGCGAGGGGCCCAAGTTACTGATATAGCGATTATCGTTGTGGCTGCTGATGATGACATTATGCCACAGACCAAGGAGGCCATTAGCCATGCCCAAGCAGCTGGTGTGCCGATTGTTTTCGCAATAAACAAAATAGATAGGCCTACGGCCAATCCTGATAAGATTAAAGAAGGTCTGGCACAAATGAATTTGTTGGTCGAAGATTGGGGAGGTAAGATCCAATCCCATGATATCTCGGCCAAAACAGGTGAAGGTGTTAAGGAACTATTGGAAAAAGTACTTCTTGAGGCCGAGTTGTTAGAATTGAAGGCCAATCCTGATAAGTTAGCATCCGGTACGGTCGTTGAGGCCTTTTTGGATAAAGGAAAAGGTTACGTGTCGACAATTCTGGTACAAGCAGGTACCCTGAAAATCGGGGATTATGTTTTGGCCGGTACCTGTAGTGGTAAGGTCAAGGCCATGCAAGATGAAAGGGGTAAAGAGGTAAGTGAAGTCGGACCTTCGTCCCCAATTTCAATCCTTGGATTGGACGGTGCCCCACAGGCGGGTGACAAATTCAATGTATTGGAAGATGAGCGTGAGGCAAAACAAATTGCAACGAGGAGGTCTCAATTACAAAGGGAACAGTCGGTGCGTACGCAAAGACACATCACATTGGATGAAATCGGAAGACGTATTGCCTTAGGTGATTTCAAAGAATTGAATATTATCCTTAAAGGTGATGTGGATGGTTCCGTTGAGGCGTTGACTGATTCTTTCCAGAAATTATCAACCGAAGAAATTCAGGTCAATATTATCCATAAAGGGGTAGGACCAATAACCGAATCCGATGTGCTTTTGGCTTCGGCTTCCGATGCGGTGATTATCGGGTTTAATGTGAGGCCAATGGGCAACGCAAGAATGGTCGCTGAAAAAGAAGAGATAGATATTCGTATGTACTCGATTATCTATGATGCTATCAATGATCTTAAGGATGCAATGGAAGGTATGCTTTCGCCAGTAATGAAGGAAGAGATTACCGGTACTGCGGAAATTAGGGAAACATTCAAGATTTCTAAGGTCGGTACCATTGCAGGATGTATGGTGACCAATGGAAAAATATTCCGTAACTCCAATATCCGCTTAATACGTGATGGTGTGGTGATATACACAGGAACCTTGGCTTCGTTGAAACGATTTAAAGATGATGTCAAAGAAGTCGCGAAGGGATATGATTGTGGTTTGCAGATAAATAACTATAATGATATCAGGGAATTGGATATTGTAGAGGCATTCCAGGAGGTAGCTGTTAAGAAGAAATTGAAATCAAAATAAAATAAACAATAAATATTAGGCAAAAAAAAATCGACTTGATCAAGTCGATTTTTTTGGTTTTAAAAGCATCGCATCAGGATATTTGGCGCGAACTTCGATAAATTTTCTTTCGGCCTCGAGTTTTGTTTTGAACCGCCCGACCCGAACACGGTAGGTGGGTGAGTCAAAATCTATTTTTGAAAATAGGTCGGGGAAATCAATCTCCACATTTTCCTTTATACGTTGGGCTTTGGCATATGAACCGAAGCCAACCTGTATTTTATAATAATCATGACTTTCATTCGATGATTTGTAAATGCTTAATAAGTCTTTGATCCGATTGTCTTCTTGTATGTTGACGTGTCCGTTCTGGGCGACACCAACGGTGGTCGACAAAGCGATAAGACCAGTAATTAACAGTTGCTTCATTATTATGTAGTTATAATATGGATTGCGTTTTTGCAAAAGTAAATTTTAAATGAATAAGGTAAACTTTTCTTTCTTATTTAGAATAATTATAAATTGAGATTATCAATACCTTAACATTTTGCAAATAAAGTCTAATCCTTATTTTTGCCCTCAATGCAGGTACGGTTTCTTTGAATGTGTTTATCCTTTAATATAGTAATAACCGTGCCAAAATTTCGATTGAAATATTCTATATATGAAAAAGGTAACATACCGCAATCAAATTTCTAGAGTTTTAGGTGTTAGTCTAGTAGTTTTTCTACTTTTTTCCGGTGCTATTTTTGGGCAGGATGAAGCTGCGGCTGCTGGTGATCCAGCAAAGGGTAAGGCTCTTTTTAATCAAAATTGTGCCGCATGTCATGCATTGAATAGGAAAATGACCGGCCCGGCTTTGGCAAATGTTGAATCCCGTCTAAGTGAGGATGAAGGTTTAGATCGTGAATGGATCTATGCATGGGTTAAGAATAGCCCAGGTGTTATAAAGTCCGGTGATGACTATGCGAACAAGGTGTTCAATGAGTATAATCAGGCGCCTATGACTGCTTTCCCGACATTGTCGAACGGTGATATAGATAATATTTTGGCGTATACCGCCGCACCTCCTCCGGAGCCCGTTGTTGCTGAGGCCGCAGTAGCGGAAGAAGGGTCTGGGGATTCTTCTGGAATTTCCAATGAGTTGATATTAGGGGCTTTAGTGATAATATTCGGGCTTTTGGTCATGATGTTGGTATTGGTTCAAAGAACCCTAAGGCGTATTGCGGTTGCCAATGGTCTTGATTTGGAAAAAGAAAAGGCGGAACGCGGTTTGCCGTTGTGGAAGGCATTCGCACAAAATCAGTTCTTGGTTTTGGTAACTGTGGTTTTATTGTTGTTGTCCGGTGCTTATTTTGCATATGGTTGGTTAATGCAAGTTGGTGTTGATCAAGGGTATATGCCAATCCAAGAAATTCATTATTCACATAAGATCCATGCGGGTGATAATAAGATCGATTGTAAGTATTGTCATTCATCTGCCCGTGTTTCCAAGCATTCAGGAATTCCTTCCTTAAATGTTTGTATGAATTGCCATAAATCTATTTATGAGTACAAAGGAAATGCCGAAGGTCCTTCAAAAGAAGATTTGGCCAATGGTTATACCAATGAATTCTATACAGGGGAGATAAAGAAATTGTATAAGGCCGTTGGTTGGGATGAGGACAATCAAAGTTATACCGGTGAAAGCAAACCCGTAGAGTGGGTGAGAATCCATAACCTTCCCGATTTGGTTTACTTTAACCATTCACAACACGTTTCCGTTGCTGGTATTGAATGCCAGACTTGTCATGGTCCTGTAGAGGAAATGGAAATCATGTACCAGTATGCTCCGTTGACCATGGGGTGGTGTATCAACTGTCATAGGGAAACCAATGTCAAGGTTGAGGACAATGAGTATTATGCAAAAATACATGAAGAGCTTTCCAAGAAATATGGGGTCGAAGAGCTTACTGCTGCCCAAATGGGTGGTTTGGAATGTGGAAAATGTCATTATTAATAAAATTAAGTAGCTAATTACAGATATAGTATGGCATCAAACAAAAAATATTGGAAAAGCGAAGCGGAGTTAAATCCAAACGATTCCATTGTTGAGGCGCTAAGACAGAATGAATTTGTTGAGGAAATTCCTGTTGATGAATTTTTGGGGGACAAAGAGAAACTGTCCTCGACCAATACAAATAGAAGGGATTTTTTAAAATACGTAGGTTTTAGTACTGCGGCTGCATCTTTGGCAGCCTGTGAAGGGCCGGTTAAAAAATCGATTCCTTATGTTGTTCAGCCTGAAAGGATTATTCCCGGAGTAGCGAACTATTATGCAACTACAATTGCCAATGGTTTTGATTTCGCTAGTGTATTGGTTAAGACCCGTGAAGGTAGGCCGATAAAAATCGAGAATAATACAGATGCCAAGGTTAATGGTGGTGCAAACGCTCGTGTTCAAGGCTCGGTATTGTCCTTATATGACAGTACAAGGTTGCAAGGACCTGTAAAAGGGGGTGAGGCAATTGAGTGGAGTGCATTGGATGCTGATGTCAAGGCGAAATTAAACGCCTTGAAAGGTTCTGGTAAACAAATAGCTTTGTTGACCCAGACCTATGCTAGTCCATCGACTTCAAAATTGATTGCGGAGTTCAAGGAAATGTACGGTTCAGTGAATCATGTTGTATATGATGCAATTTCCGAAGATGCCGCGTTAACTGCTTTTGAGGCTAGATATGGTGAAAGGGCTTTAGCGGACTATGATTTTGAAAAAGCCGAGGTTATCGTTTCTTTCGGAGCTGATTTCCTAGCTGACTGGCAAGGTGGGGGGTATGATAGTGGATATTCCAAAGGGCGTGTGCCGAAGAATGGCAAAATGTCCAAGCATGTTCAGTTTGAAGCCAATATGTCTTTGACCGGGGCCAATGCGGATAAGCGTGTTGCCTTAACACCTATGCAGCAAAAAATTGCTCTTGCCAAGTTGTATGCCAAATTGAACGGTACTTCTATAGGGGGTGAAATTCCTGAATATGCCCAACAGGCCATTGATGCTGTTGTTGCTGAAATAGATAAGAACAAAGGTGCGGCGGTTGTCGTTACCGGTTTGCAAGATGTGAATGCCCAGGCGGTTGTTCTGGCAATCAATGAAAGTTTGGGTAGTAAGTCGTATGATGCAAAAGCGCCCAAATATATCCGTCAAGGAAGTGTTAAGGGTTTAAATGCATTGGTAGCGGACATGAAGTCAGGTCATGTTGGTGCATTGATTATGGATGGTGTTAATCCAATGTATACTTTGCCAAATGCTTCTGAGTTTGAAGAAGCACTTGGAAAGGTGGATTTGTCTGTAAGTTTTTCAACAAGTTGGAATGAGACTACGGAGGTTACCCAATATGCTGCTGCAGCAAACCATTACTTGGAGTCTTGGGGGGATACCGAAATTAAAAAAGGCCATTATAGTCTTATACAGCCAACGATAAAAGAGCTTTTCGATACACGACAATTCCAAACGGCCTTGTTGGCTTGGATGGATAGTGATAAGAGTTATTACGATTATATAAAAGAAACATGGGATGCCGATGTATTGGGAGGTGCTGATTGGAATCAGGCCCTGCATGATGGTGTATATGTTTCAGGGTCAAATTCAATAGATCAATTTGTTGAAACCGTTGCGAGTACGGTAGGCCTGGATGAAGTTGATACTTCCGGGGTCGATGTTTCATCGGCAGTAAGGAACTTATCCAAAGCCGTTAGTGGTGGAGGCATGGAGCTTACTTTGTATTCTAAGGTAGGTATGGGAGATGGTCAACAAGCCGGTAACCCATGGTTGCAAGAATTTCCGGATCCAATATCGAGGGTATCATGGGATAACTATGTAACGGTATCCAAAGCTGATGCTATTACATTGGAATTGGTCAATGAACATGCTGCAAACGGAGGTTTGGATGGTAGTTATGCGAAATTGACCGTGAATGGTGTTACCGTGGATAATGTTCCTGTTTTGATCCAACCCGGTCAAGCACCTGGATCTATAGGTCTTGCTTTAGGTTATGGTCGTTCGGTAGGTATGAAGGAAGAAATGAAAACAGGTGTTAATGCCTATCCTTTATATCAAGGGTTTAACAATGTGCAATCCGTAACCATTGAAAAGACTGCTGGTATGCATGAATTTGCATGTATACAATTGCATAATACCTTAATGGGTAGAGGTGATATTATTAAAGAAACCACATTAGAGATCTTTAACACAAAAGATCATGCAGAGTGGAATAAAGTTCCGATGGTCTCGTTGGACCATCAAGAGGTAGAAGCTACATCTGTTGATTTATGGGATAGCTTTGATCGATCTATCGGTCACCACTTTAATATGTCCATAGATCTAAATGCTTGTACCGGTTGTGGGGCTTGTGTTGTTGCCTGTAGTGCAGAGAACAATGTGCCTGTTGTCGGTAAGGAAGAGGTAAGGCGTTCTAGGGATATGCACTGGTTGCGTATAGACAGGTATTATTCTTCTGAAGATACCTTTGAAGCTGATAATACCAAAAAGGAAGAGTTCGATGGCTTGTCCGGAGATAAAGGTTCTTTAGGTGGTTTTGGTGAGTTGGAAGATCCGGCTACAAATCCGCAAGTAGCTTTTCAGCCTGTAATGTGTCAGCATTGCAACCATGCTCCTTGTGAAACCGTTTGTCCTGTTGCGGCGACATCCCATGGTCGACAAGGGCAAAATCAAATGGCATACAATAGGTGTGTAGGTACAAGATATTGTGCTAACAACTGTCCATATAAGGTTCGTAGGTTCAACTGGTTCTTATACAATAATAATGACGAGTTCGATTTCCATATGAACAATGACTTAGGTAAAATGGTCATCAACCCTGATGTTACCGTTAGGTCTAGGGGGGTTATTGAAAAATGCTCTATGTGTATACAGAAAACACAAAAGACCATTCTTGATGCCAAACGTGATGGTAGGGTAATCAAAGATGGTGAGTTCCAAACAGCTTGTTCTATGGCTTGTAGTAATGGAGCGATTGTGTTCGGGGATGTCAATGATAAGGAAAGTAAGGTCGCGGAATTGAAAGAAAGTGATCGTATGTACCACCTTTTGGAGCATGTGGGAACAAAACCTAATGTATTCTATCACGTTAAAGTGAGAAATAACAACGAAGCGTAAAAATATTATTTAGCAAAGTAACTATAAAAGATTATGGCGTCGCATTACGAAGCACCTATACGAAAACCCTTAGTTCTTGGAGACAAAGGCTATCATGATGTAACAGTTGATATAGCCGCTCCTGTTGAGGGAAGGGCCAATAAGCATTGGTGGATAGTATTTTCCATTGCGTTGGCAGCATTCCTTTGGGGAATCGGCTGTATTATTTATACTGTTTCCACTGGTATCGGAACCTGGGGTTTGAATAAAACCGTAAACTGGGCTTGGGATATTACAAACTTTGTTTGGTGGGTAGGGATAGGTCACGCAGGAACCTTGATTTCTGCCGTTCTATTATTGTTCAGGCAAAAATGGAGAATGGCCATTAACCGTTCTGCTGAGGCGATGACTATTTTTTCGGTTGTACAGGCCGGTCTTTTTCCAATTATCCATATGGGTCGACCATGGTTGGCATATTGGGTGTTGCCAATACCAAACCAATTTGGGTCATTATGGGTAAATTTTAACTCCCCATTGCTTTGGGATGTATTTGCGATTTCAACATACCTTTCTGTTTCTTTAGTGTTCTGGTGGACAGGTTTATTACCTGATTTTGCCATGATCAGGGATAGAGCGGTACTTCCTTTCCAAAAGAAAATATATGGCTTGTTAAGTTTTGGATGGACAGGCCGTGCCAAAGATTGGCAACGATTTGAAGAAGTTTCCTTGGTCTTGGCTGGTTTGGCTACACCATTGGTGCTTTCAGTGCATACCATTGTATCCTTTGACTTTGCCACATCGGTTATTCCTGGATGGCATACCACGATATTCCCGCCATATTTTGTTGCTGGGGCGGTATTCTCAGGATTCGCAATGGTAAACACCTTATTGATTATCATGAGAAAGGTTTCCGGATTGGAAGCTTACATTACCGTACAACATATTGAGTTGATGAACATCGTTATCATGATCACTGGTTCAATTGTAGGTTGTGCATATATCACTGAATTGTTCATGGCTTGGTATTCAGGTGTTGAATATGAACAATATGCTTTCTTGAATAGGGCTACAGGGCCATATGCTTGGGCTTATTGGGCTATGATGAGTTGTAATGTGTTCTCTCCACAATTTATGTGGTTCAAAAAACTGAGAACCAGTATTATGTTCTCTTTCTTTATTTCCATAATCGTAAATATAGGTATGTGGTTCGAGCGTTTTGTTATCATCGTAACATCATTACATAGGGATTATTTACCTTCTTCATGGAGTATGTTCTCCCCTACGTTTGTAGATATAGGCACTTTTATTGGGACTATTGGATTCTTCTTTGTTCTTTTCCTTTTATATTCAAGGACATTCCCGGTAATTGCACAGGCAGAGGTGAAAACCATTTTGAAATCTTCTGGAGAGAAGTACAAAAAATTAAGGGACGCTGGTAAACCGTTATACCAAATCAGTGCGAATACTATTGTTAAAGAAGAAGTGTCCGAAGTGATAGAAGAAGCTCCAAAAGATGCTGAAAAAAACGTTTCAAGTTTGTTGGATTCTATTGGGACCTTCGATGCGTCTAAAGATAAGGCCGATGACCTTAAGAAAGTAAAAGGTATTGGACCCCAAATGGAAAAGACATTGAATCAAATCGGAATTTTCACATTCGCCCAAGTAAGTCGAATGACAGAGAAGGAATATAATTTATTGGATTCAATAACAGGTTCGTTCCCGGGTAGGGCGCAACGTGATGATTGGGCCGGTCAAGCAAAAAAATTAAATAACAACTAAGAAGATATGGCATCTAAAGTTATACATGCATACTACAATGATGACGACGTGCTGATGCATGCTGTCAAAAAGGTGAAGGACGCCAAGCATCATATAGAGGAAGTGTACTGTCCTTTCCCTGTTCATGGTTTGGATAAGGCCATGGGGCTTGCTCCTACTAGAATAGCCATAACATCGTTTCTTTATGGTTGTGTGGGTCTTACTGTGGCAATCTTGATGATGAACTTTATCATGATCCAGGATTGGCCTCAGGATATTGGTGGTAAGCCAAGTTTTAGTTATTTAGAGAACATGCCTGCTTTCGTACCTATTATGTTCGAGCTAACGGTTTTCTTTGCAGCGCATTTAATGGTTATCACTTTTTATCTTAGAAGTAGATTGTGGCCATTTAAAAAGGCTGAGAATCCAGACGTAAGAACAACTGATGACCATTTTGTAATGGAGTTGGCCATTCACGATAACGAAAAAGAATTAAAGAATTTATTGATGGGTACCGGTGCGGTAGAAATCAATGTATCAGAAAAGTAGTCCTAAGATGATGAACAGTTTTATTAAAGTAGGAATAACATTTGTAATGGTACTATTATTGGCCTCATGTGCCGATGATAGTAGACCTAACTATCAGTACATGCCCAACATGTACGAGCCAGTGGGCTATGAGACCTACCAAGGGTTCAATGAAGAGGATGCCACTAGGATTGCTTTGTTCAAAGGGGTTTCTGAAGCTATGTTGCCACCTGATAATACTATTCCAAGAGGTTGGATGCCTTATGGTATAGAGAATACGATGGAAGGAAAAGAACTTTCAAGGGTGAATCCTAGTCCTTTGGATTCATTACAGTCAGAAGCCAATATGGCCAAAGGTAAAGAGCTTTTTGATATTTATTGTGCAATTTGTCATGGGACAAAAGGGGATGGTCAAGGCACATTGGTCAAAAGAGAGAAGATTTTGGGTGTCCCAACTTATGCGGATGCAGCCCGGGATATTACGGTTGGTAGTACGTATCACGTAATATATTATGGTTTGAACTCCATGGGGTCGTATGCCGTGCAATTGAACCATGAAGAACGTTGGCAAGTAGCCGAATACGTTATGAAATTGAAACAAGATTTATAAAATAATACATAGATTAAGATATGTACACGTTTTCAAGCAGACTTAGAATGGCTTCCTTCATCATGATGATCGTAGGGGTATTAGGTATCGGAATAGGGTTTATGTCGGCCCCAAGCACGGTTGAAGAAGCTAAAGCTTTAGTGGCCAGTCATGGTGATGCGCATGCCGAAGAGGCTGCACATGCAGTGGCAACAGAAGAACATCATGCTGAAAGTCATGATGCCGCACACGACGAACATGTTTTGCACCAACTGCAGAATAAACCATGGTCGGCATTGTATGTTGCTGCATTTTTCTTCTTTATGATTGCATTGGGCGTTTTGGCTTTTTATGCAATTCAAAGGGCTGCACAGGCAGGTTGGTCCCCACTCTTATTTAGGGTAATGGAAGGTATTACATCATATTTGGTGCCCGGAGGTATAATCGTGTTCGTTATTTTGGTGTTGTCCGTATTGCATATGAACCATTTATTTGTTTGGATGGATGCTGATGTCGTGGCGCATGATCACCTTCTACAAGGTAAAGCAGGTTATTTAAACCCAACATTTTTCCTAATTCGTGCCGCCGTTTTCTTAGGGGGGTGGATATTGTACAGGGAGTACTCAAGAAAATTATCATTAAAGCAAGATGAATCTGATGATAACTCGAACTTTAAATTGAATTTCAGGATTTCAGCTGCATTTTTGGTATTCTATTTAATTTCCGAATCCATGATGTCTTGGGATTGGATTATGAGTGTTGACCCACATTGGTTCAGTACACTATTCGGTTGGTATGTGTTTGCAAGTATGTTCGTGTCGGGTATAACTGTTATAGCCATGGTAACCATTTATTTGAAGTCAAAGGATTATTTACCGGAAGTAAATGATAGCCATATTCATGATTTAGCTAAATTCATGTTCGGTATAAGTGTCTTCTGGACCTATCTTTGGTTCTCGCAATTTATGCTTATCTGGTATTCCAATATACCGGAAGAGGTAACCTATTACGTAACGCGTATCCAGGATTTTAAGCTTCCTTTCTTCGGAATGGTCGTTATGAATTTCGTTTTACCATTGTTGTTGTTGATGAACAGTGATTATAAAAGAATCAATTGGTTCGTAATCCTAACGGGTATTATCATATTAGTGGGTCATTATATGGACATCTTTAACATGATCATGCCTTCAACGGTAGGGGACCAATGGTCAATAGGTATTCCTGAGATAGGGTCTGTATTGTTCTTCGCCGGATTGTTCATTTTCTGGGTCTTTAGGGCATTGACCAAGGCACCTCTTCAGCCTAAACGTAATCCGTTTATCGAAGAGAGTAGACATTTTCACTATTAATTTTTACAGTATAGATCCCGTACTTCCCAGTATAAACTGGGTCGTACGGGATTATTGTTTTAACACTGCATTGGATAGGTTTCTTTTCAATGATGGTGGGTTTAAGTTTTTTTTATTAAGTTTAGCGAAATTTTAAATTATACAATGACTACATTTTTGATTTTAGCTGTTTTGGTTCTAGTGGCAATTGCAATATGGCAAATGACCAAGATTTTTGAATTGTCACAAATTAAAGCTGTGAATTCCCAAATTGCGAATGACACGGATAATAAATACAATGGTTATTTGTTATTCTTGTTTTTGATTTTCATTTATGGGATAACCATTTTTAGTTTTTGGAAATACGGAAAAATGCTTTTACCCGAAGCGGCATCCGCACATGGCGCTGAATATGATAATTTAATGCTCGTGTCCATGGCGATAATATTTTTCGTTCAGACCATTACTCAGGCATTATTACACTACTTTGGGTATAAGTATAGGGGAGAGCAAGGTAAGAAAGCCCTTTTCTATGCGGATAATGATAAGCTCGAGTTCATATGGACCATCATACCGGTCATTGTCTTGGCAGGTTTGATCTTGTGGGGTTTATATACATGGACCAGCATAATGGATATCAATGATGAGGATGATCCCATCGTTGTTGAGTTGTATGCGCAACAATTTAATTGGACGGCAAGATATGCCGGTGCTGATAACGTTTTGGGGGATGCGAATGTTCGAATGATAGATATTGATAGGGCCAATATCCTAGGTGTCGATGAATCGGACGACTATGCGAAGGATGATATTATCGTTAAGGAATTGCATTTGCCCGTTGGTAGAAAGGTAAATTTCAAAATGCGGTCACAAGACGTTCTTCATTCGGCCTATATGCCACATTTTAGAGCCCAAATGAACTGTGTGCCCGGTATGATCACACAATTCTCTTTTACGCCGTCAATTACGACTGCGGATATGAGGAATAAGCCCGAAATAATAGACAAGGTAAAAAGAACCAATACCATTAGGGCCGAAAAAGCCGCTGCAGGTGTTGAAAATTCAGACCCTTGGGAGTTCGATTATATTTTACTTTGCAATAAGATCTGCGGGAAATCCCATTATAACATGCAAATGAAGATAATCGTAGAAGAGGAAGAGGATTACAACAAATGGCTTGCTGAACAGCAAACCTTTTCCCAATCAATGGCATCAGTTCAATAGAATTACTAAAAAATAAAAAAAAGAAATATTTATGTCGGCCACAGCACATGCACATATAGAAGACCACGCAGATGATCACGGGCATCATCACAAGGAGACTTTTGTGACCAAATACATTTTTAGTCAAGACCATAAAATGATAGCAAAACAGTATTTGATTACTGGGGTTTTGTTTATGGGCTTTATCGGTATTGCAATGTCATTATTATTTAGGATGCAACTGGCATGGCCAGGGGAATCATTTTCGGTTTTCGAGGCATTGTTAGGTAAATGGGCACCGGGAGGTGTCATGGATGCTGATATATATTTAGCCTTGGTAACGATTCATGGTACCATTATGGTGTTTTTCGTACTTACGGCCGGATTAAGCGGTACGTTCAGTAACCTGCTTATTCCTTTACAGATCGGGGCACGTGATATGGCATCAGGTTTTTTAAACATGGTTTCCTATTGGTTGTTCTTTATATCTTGTGTGGTTATGCTCTCTTCTTTGTTCATAGAGGCGGGACCTGCGGCTGCTGGTTGGACGATTTATCCACCTTTAAGTGCCCTTCCAATGGCACAGCCAGGTTCAGGGTTGGGTATGACCCTTTGGTTGGTGGCCATGGCCATATTCATTGCGTCATCCCTTTTAGGTTCTTTGAATTATATTGTAACCGTAATTAACCTAAGAACAAAGGGTATGTCAATGACCAGATTGCCATTGACGATCTGGGCATTCTTTGTTACGGCAATTATAGGTGTAGTATCGTTTCCGGTATTATTGTCAGCAGCGCTTTTGTTGATTATGGATAGAAGTTTCGGTACTTCGTTCTTCCTATCCGATATATTTATCCAAGGGGAGGTGTTGCATTATCAAGGTGGATCACCTGTTTTGTACGAGCATCTTTTTTGGTTCTTGGGTCACCCTGAAGTTTACATCGTATTGTTGCCCGCATTGGGAATTACCTCTGAGGTTATGTCGACCAATGCGCGTAAACCTATCTTTGGTTATAGGGCCATGATCGCTTCTATTATTGCAATAGCTTTCTTGTCTACCATTGTATGGGGGCACCATATGTTCATTTCTGGGATGAATCCGTTCTTGGGTTCTGTATTTACATTCACGACTTTGTTGATTGCCATACCTTCTGCGGTTAAGGCCTTTAACTATATAACAACCCTATGGAAAGGTAACTTGCAATTGAATCCGGCTATGTTATTCTCTATTGGCTTGGTTTCTACCTTTATAACTGGGGGGCTTACAGGTATTATCCTAGGGGATAGTACTTTGGATATTAATGTGCACGATACTTATTTTGTTGTTGCCCACTTTCACTTGGTAATGGGTATTTCTGCCCTTTACGGGGTATTCGCAGGTATCTACCATTGGTTCCCAAAGATGTTCGAGGGCAAAATGATGAACAAGAACTTAGGGTATGTACATTTTTGGATAACCGCTATATGTGCCTATGGGGTGTTCTTCCCCATGCATTTTGTCGGAATGGCCGGGGTGCCACGAAGATATTATGAGAATACGGCTTTTCCAATGTTCGATGAATTGACCGATGTTCAGGTGCTGATGACAGTTTTTGCTTTAATAGCCGGACTTGCACAGTTGGTTTTCTTAGGGAATTTCATCTATAGTATGTTCTATGGTAAAATAGGTCCTAAGAACCCATGGAAGTCCAACACTTTGGAGTGGACAACACCTCAAGAACATGTACACGGTAACTGGCCAGGGGCTATTCCCCATGTTTATCGATGGGCATATGATTATAGCAAAACCGGTGAAGATGGTGAATATGTAATTCCAGGGCAAGATTTTATTCCTCAGAATGTACCCTTGGGGGATAATGAAGAAGAGGAAAACCATTAAATATCTAAATTAACCATATATAAAATGCCCAATTCACTGAGTTGGGCATTTTTTTTGATATTACCCAAGAAGTTGATTTGGCTTTTTTATGATATATTTAGTCAAATTAAATGGCGTTAGGTAATGAACATGGCGCTTTTAATCATAAAAACACACACCATTGAAATGAAAAAAATTATCACACTGATCGTGCTTTTGGTCTGTTATCAGACTTTCGCACAAAGAAAACCCAAAATTAAAGGCAGTAAGAACGTAATAGAAGTTCGTGAGGAACTTCCTTACTTTAATGGCGTTAAACTGATAGATGACTTAGAAATAGTGCTTCAGAGAGGCTCTGATAACGCTTATGTCATTAATGCTGATGATAATTTGGTCGATGTGCTTAAGTTTAAGGTAGTCGATAGTACTCTGGTCATTAGTGCTTTTTACAAGATAACCTCAAAAAAGAAGCTGGAAATCGTTGTTAATTATACCGAATTAGAGGCGATTACCATGCTAGATGGAAAGATTAATATGAAGGATGTTATTTCTTCGGACAGGTTTGTAGTGAATACTTATGGGCCTTCCAGGTTGGAATTGAATGCCACTGCCCCGATAATGGATGTAAATATGGAAGGTATGAGCTCGGGGGATTTTAATTTGGCCAGTGATTCATTGAAAATTTCCCTAAAGGATAGGGTCGATGCCCGCATATATACCGTAGGTACATCGAATACCATTCATATGTATGATAATGCCAGTGCCAAGGTTGAAGGAAATACTGATATGCTTGCGGTTGAATTATATGATAATTCTAACTTAAAAGCTGAAAAAGTGGAAGCGACAAAGGTAGTGGCCTACTTAGAAGGTTCACCCAATACAAAACTTAAGGCAATCGAAGAATTTGATCTGTCTTCAAAAGGTTCGGCAAAGACGCAATTATATGGTAACCCTAAAATAGTCATAAAGGATTTTTTGGATACATCACAATTGCATAAGGAAAATTAAAAAGGATTGGCCCCGGTATTTGTGGAAAAAGAAAATCCCCATTGCCTTGGCAATGGGGATTTTGGTTTAAAAAAGAGTATTGGTTGGGATTATAGTGCAACACCCTCTTTTGGGCCAGCTGCTATAATCTCAGGGTTTGTGTTTGCTTCGAATTTTTTGAAGTTTTCATTGAATAACTTGATAAGTTTCAATTTAGTAGCTTCATACTTCTCTTTGTCTTCCCAAGTGTTTCTTGGAATCAATACCTCAGAAGGTACGTTAGGGCAACTTGTTGGGATTTGGAATCCGAATGCTTCATCTGTCACAAATTCAACATTGTCGAAAGAGTGATTGTGGATAGCATCAACCATAGCCCTTGTGTATTTCAATTTCATCCTAGAACCACTACCTGTCCAACCAGTGTTGATCAACCAAGCATTAGCCTTGTGGGTCTTGATTTTCTCAGCTAACAATTCAGCATATTTGTTAGGGTGCCACATCATAAAGGCAGCTCCGAAACAAGCACTGAAGTTAGGGGTTGGTTCTGTAATACCCATCTCAGTACCTGCCATCTTAGCGGTATAACCGGAGATAAAGTGGTAACTAGCCTGTTCTGGAGTAAGTTTACTTACTGGAGGTAATACACCAAAGGCATCACAAGTTAGGAATATTACATTTTCAGGGTGTCCGGCAACACAAGGAATCTGTACGTTATCAATGAAATTGATAGGGTAAGAGGCTCTTGTGTTTTCGGTTATTGAAGTATCCGTGTAATCAACTTTTCTTGAATCCTTGTCATAAACCACATTTTCCAAAACGGTTCCAAAACGAATGGCATTGAAAATATCTGGCTCATTTTCAGGGGTTAAGTCAATGGCTTTGGCATAACATCCACCTTCAATGTTGAAAGTTCCTTGTTCAGTCCAGCAATGCTCATCATCACCGATCAATCTACGTTTTGGATCAGCACTTAAAGTTGTTTTTCCTGTTCCGGAAAGACCGAAAAGGATGGTTACATCATCTTTTTCACCAACGTTGGCAGAACAGTGCATTGGTAATACTCCTTGTAATGGCATTAAGTAGTTCATTACAGAGAAGATTCCTTTTTTCATTTCACCTGCATATTCAGAACCAAGGATGACGATTTCCTTACGTTCAAGGTTCAAATCGACACTGGTCTTAGAGGTCATTTCAGAAGTGTAACGGTTTGCTGGGAATTGTCCTGCGTTGAAAATAACGTAATCAGGCTCACCGAAATTGGCCAATTCTTCTTTTGTAGGCATGATCAACATGTTCTGCATGAACAATGCGTGGTATGCCCTTGTACAAACGATTCTTGTTTTGATTCTATAGTTTGGATCCCATCCAGCGAAAGCATCAACAACGAAAAGGTGGTCACGTGTGTTTAAATAATCAAGAGCTCTTTCGTGGTTTACCATGAAAGTGTGCTCATCCAATCCCATATTTATACTACCCCAATCAATGTTCTTTTCAGAATCAGGATGACGTACTATTCTTTTATCTTTTGGACTACGTCCTGTTTTTTCACCGGAGTAGGTCATTAATGCACCTACATCGGAAATAGCAGTTCCTTTTTCCAAACGAAGGCCAAGTTCATATAACACGGGAACGCTGCTGTTCCTGTAAATTTTCTCGGTATCGATACCGTACTTTTTAAGACTAAATGCTGTTGACATTGTTTTCTGCTTTAAAATGGTTGTTAAATAATTCTCGTTTTTAATTTCTATGCAAATTTTGACAATTTTCGCCGTAAAAAAGATGACAATTGTCATGATTGTTACAAGTTAATCAACTATAACGATATATATGGTCAATTTGAAGTGATTTTTAACATATGATTTTCACTATCTTTGTTTTTATATGAATGAGTATTTGGATCCGACTACAGGTAACTTTTCACCTGAGGAGATTGATATAGAAAGGGCGCTGAGACCGGTAACATTTGATGACTTTACCGGGCAGGAACAAGTGCTCGAAAATCTTAAGGTTTTTGTTGAAGCGGCCAATCAAAGGGATGAAGCATTGGACCATACCTTGTTTCATGGTCCTCCCGGATTGGGAAAAACGACCTTGGCCCATATTCTCGCCAATGAACTCGGAGTAGGTATAAAAATTACCTCAGGGCCGGTTCTTGATAAACCTGGGGATTTGGCCGGTCTTTTAACGAACCTACAGGAGCGGGATGTCCTGTTTATTGATGAGATTCATAGATTGAGTCCCATAGTGGAGGAATATCTGTATTCCGCGATGGAGGACTATAAAATCGATATCATGATAGAAACCGGGCCAAATGCCCGATCTGTACAGATTAATTTGAATCCGTTTACGTTGATAGGGGCCACGACCCGTTCAGGCCTACTTACCTCGCCAATGAGGGCTAGGTTCGGTATCCAAAGTAGGTTGCAATACTATTCTACTGAATTGTTGTCTACTATAGTGGAACGTAGTGCCGAAATCCTAAAAGTGCCCATTTCCCAAGATGCTGCCATTGAAATAGCCGGGCGTAGTAGGGGCACACCAAGAATTTGTAATGCCCTATTACGAAGGGTTCGCGATTTTGCGCAAATTAAAGGTAATGGTAGTATTGATATGGAAATATCTAGATACAGCCTAAAAGCGTTGAATGTAGATGCCCATGGTCTTGATGAAATGGATAATAAGATCCTAACGACCATAATCGATAAATTCAAAGGGGGGCCTGTGGGTATTACCACTTTGGCCACCGCAGTTTCTGAAAGTGCGGAAACCATTGAAGAGGTTTATGAACCTTTTTTGATTCAGCAGGGATTCATAATGCGGACCCCAAGAGGAAGAGAGGTGACCGAATTGGCCTATAAACATTTGGGCCGAGTTAAGGGAGGTACTCAACCCGGACTCTTTTGAGCCATAAATCTAAATATACCCAATTGATAAAATCCGAAGCCAAACGCCTCGGTTTTTTGTCTTGTGGTATCTCCAAGGCCGAATTTTTAGAGGAGGAAGCTCCTAGGTTGGAAAAATGGTTGAAAGAAAATATGCATGGCGAAATGCAGTATATGGCGAATCATTTTGACAAGCGGTTAGATCCTACCAAATTGGTCGAGGGTTCTAAATCGGTTATTTCCATGTTATTGAATTATTATCCTGAAGATAAACAAAGAGAAGGAACCTATAAAGTATCGAAATACGCCTATGGTCAGGATTATCATCATATAATTAAATCCAAATTAAAGTTACTCCAAGAATTTATAACAGAAAATATCGGGGAGGTCAATGGTCGGGCCTTTGTAGATTCCGCCCCGGTATTGGATAAGGCCTGGGCAGCAAAAAGTGGGTTGGGGTGGATCGGTAAACATAGCAACCTATTGACCCAAAAAATAGGGTCGTTTTATTTTATTGCCGAACTGATTGTTGACCTTGAGTTGGATTATGATCATCCGGTCACCGATCATTGCGGTTCTTGCACCGCATGTATAGATGCATGCCCCACACAGGCCATAGTTGGCCCAAAGGAGGTTGATGGTAGTAAGTGTATTTCATATTTTACAATTGAACTGAAAGATGAGATACCCTTATCTTATAAAGGTAAATTTGATGATTGGATGTTCGGTTGTGATGTGTGTCAAGATGTTTGTCCGTGGAACCGTTTTTCAAAACCACATAAGGAACCTCTTTTTGATCCACACCCTGATATTTTGGAAATGACCAAAAAGGATTGGGAAGAAATAACAGAAGATGTTTTTAGAAAAGTATTTAAAAAGTCTGCAGTAAAGCGAACTAAATTTTCTGGATTGCAACGAAATATCGCATTTTTGAAAAAATAATTCCGCCCCGCAATCGATAGAGTTTCGACAACTCAGGTAGTTTGGTTTGTATTTTTACGATTTCATGGTTTATTGTGGTATCTTTTCAGTCATTTCGTAATTAAACCGTGAAATAAATGAACATGCTTAAAAAACCCAATCTGAGCTTTTGGCAAATTTTCAATATGAATGTCGGATTTTTAGGTATTCAATTTAGTTTTGGTCTACAACAAACAGCAATAAACCCGGTTTTTCTTTTTTTAGGGGCTCCTGAAGATATGTTGCCAATTTTGAATATTGCCGGTCCGGTAACAGGTTTGGTGGTTCAACCCATAATCGGGGCTATTTCGGATAAAACATGGTCTCCTCGTTGGGGAAGAAGAAAGCCTTTTTTCTTGATTGGGGCGATAATCGGTAGTTTGTGTCTTTTCGCTTTTCCTTTGAGCCCGGCCTTATGGTTCGCTGTCGGTTTACTTTGGATATTGGATGTTGGTAATAATATGGCCATGGAGCCGTATAGGGCTTTTGTTGGGGATAAATTACCCGAAAAGCAATTGAGTTTGGGGTACCAGATGCAGAGTTTATTTGTAGGTGCAGGTATTGTTTTGGCCAATGCTTCCATTTTTTTGTTTCAAGATTGGTTCGGTGGTGATTCTGTAACCGACGTTGTGGGTACCATACCAAAATGGTTGTACTATTCGTTTTTTATTGGGTCCTTATTGTCTGTGGCAACTATTCTCTGGTCGGTACTGAAAACTCCTGAGATCCCCCCTTCGGACAAGGAGCTGTCCGAAATAAATATGCATAAGGCTTTACCTTTTCTCGAGCGTTTCAAAATGCCTTTTATCGAAATCTCCAAGGCGGTAAAAGAAATGCCGTCTTTTATGTGGAAACTCTCTGTCGTTTATCTTTTTCAATGGTATGCGCTTTTTGTTTATTGGCAATTCATAACCCCTTTGTTCAGGACAACAATGGGTTATGATCTTTCAGAAGCTGCCGCGCAGGCCGCTAAAATGAGCACGACCTATAATATCGCAACTATTGTTGTGGCCTTAATGTTGGTCCCTTTGACCTTGAAATATGGAGGTAAAAAAATATATGCCGCCAGTTTATTGGGTACAGGTCTTGCCTTATTGTCGATTCCTTACATTACCGATCCTATTTATGTCTTGATACCTATGATCCTGTTTGGTATAGGATGGGCGGCCATGATGGGTATACCTTATACCATGGTGTCCAAAATAGTACCTCAGGAAAGAAGGGGGGTGTACATGGGTATATTGAATATGATGATCGTAATACCAATGGGAATAGAAACATTGACCTTTGGGCCGATCTTTAAAAACCTCTTGGGTGGCAATTCAATAAATGCCATGTTATTTGCCGGTGTATTCTTTATAATTTCTGCGATATTGGCTCTGCGTTTGAATGTTTCCAAAGAAGAAAACAAGGTTTCAAATTTTTGATAAATTCGTTTCTTTGGATCTATTAATCCTTAATTGTTTATCCCACAACTTTTAGCGAGTACTATGTGGTTGTTTAGGTAATATTTGCGACTAGAACTTATTTTTTTCGACATATTACCTTTAAATTTGACGTACAATAATTTATCATGAGCGAAAAGAAGTTAAGGAGTGAGGCATTGATCTATCATGCCAAACCCGAACCGGGAAAAATTAAGATTATACCCTCAAAAAGTTATTCTACCCAACGCGATCTTGCCTTGGCGTATTCACCAGGTGTTGCAGAGCCTTGTCTTGAGATAGCTAAAAATATCGATGACGTTTACAAATACACTTCAAAGGGGAATTTGGTTGCTATTATTTCCAACGGCACCGCGGTTTTGGGGTTGGGTGATATAGGTCCTGAGGCTTCTAAACCGGTAATGGAAGGTAAAAGTCTGTTATTTAAGATTTTTGCGGATATAGATGGAATTGATATAGAGTTGGATACTACCGATGTTGATAAGTTCGTTGAGACCGTAAAGATTATTGCACCAACTTTTGGAGGAATAAATTTAGAAGACATTAAAGCCCCTGAGGCTTTTGAAATAGAAAGAAGGCTTAAAGAAGAACTGGATATCCCGGTGATGCATGATGATCAGCATGGTACGGCCATCATATCCTCAGCAGCTTTATTGAATGCCTTGGTCGTTACGAATAAAAAGATTGAGGATGCTCGTATTGTCATTAGTGGAGCGGGTGCTGCTGCCGTCTCATGTACAAGGCTTTACAAGGCCTTTGGGGCTAAAGCCGAAAATATAGTAATGTGTGATAGTAAAGGGGTTATTCATAAAAGTAGGGAAAATTTAAGCCCGGAAAAATTAGAGTTCGCCACAGAAAGAAACATTGAAACGTTAGCGGAGGCCATGAAAGATGCCGATGTTTTCATAGGACTTTCAATTGCCGATATAGTATCTCCGAAAATGTTGAAGAGCATGGCCAAGGACCCTATCGTTTTTGCTTTGGCCAATCCCGATCCAGAGATTTCCTATGAATTGGCCATAAAAACCAGAAAGGACATTATTATGGCAACCGGTAGATCGGATCATCCTAACCAAGTTAACAATGTATTGGGTTTTCCTTTTATATTCAGAGGGGCTCTTGATGTTAGGGCTACGAAGA
This sequence comes from Maribacter luteus, assembly GCF_009674825.1. Taxonomy (GTDB): domain Bacteria; phylum Bacteroidota; class Bacteroidia; order Flavobacteriales; family Flavobacteriaceae; genus Maribacter_A; species Maribacter_A luteus. Next base: position 248,602 of record NZ_WKJH01000002.1, on the reverse strand, counting down.
TAAATGAGGAAATGAAGATGGCCGCTGTAGTTGCCTTGGCAGAATTGACCAAGCAAACAGTTCCAGAACAAGTGAACATCGCTTATTCTGAAACAAGGCTCACTTTTGGTAAAGATTATATTATTCCCAAGCCTTTTGATCCCAGGTTGATATCCGAGATTCCTCCGGCGATAGCAAAAGCGGCGATGGAGAGTGGGGTAGCTAAAGAACCCATCAAGGATTGGGCAAAATACAGGGAAAAATTATTGCGTCGATCAGGTTCGGATAATAAATTGGTTCGCTTGGTTCATGAAAGGGCCAAAAGAAACCCTAAAAAGATAGTTTTTGCCGAGGCGGATCATTTAGATGTTTTAAAAGCTGCCCAGATCGTTCATGAAGAAGGGATAGCGATTCCAATATTATTAGGAAATGTAGAGATTATTGAAGAACTCATGAAAGAAATTGGGTTCAAAGGTGATGTAGTCATTATTGATCCCAAGTCAGACGAATCCTTGGAAACTAGAGACCGATATGCTAAAAAATATTGGGAAGCGACAAAAAGGGACGGTGTAACCTTATATGGGGCCAAGACCAATTTAAGGGAACGCAATTACTATGGGGCCATGATGGTGAATGAGAAAGATGCGGACGGAATGATCTCGGGTTATTCCAGGGCATATCCAACGGTAATCAAACCCATTTTTGAGGTAATCGGTAGGGCGAAAGGAGTTAAACGTGCCGCAACGGTGAATATCATGAATACCGAAAAAGGTCCATTATTTTTGGCAGATACGTCCATTAACATCGATCCTACAGCTGAGGTACTTGCAGAAATAGCCTTAATGACCTCGAACCTTGCCAAAGCTTTTGGTTTCGATCCGGTTATCGCTATGTTGTCTTATGCGAATTTTGGGTCCTCATCGCATCCGAATGCGAAAAAAGTGGCTAAAGCGGTAGAGATTTTACATACGAATCACCCAGATTTGGTTATTGATGGAGAGATACAAACCGATTTTGCCTTGAATATGGAGCTGCACCAAAGCCAATTCCCATTCTCGAAATTGGCGGGTAAAAAGGTCAATGGTTTTGTATTTCCAAATTTGGAATCTGCGAATATCACCTATAAACTATTGAAAGAACTCAATGGAGCCGATTCTATCGGTCCAATTATGTTGGGCCTAAAAAAGCCGGTACATGTGTTGCAATTGGGGGCAGATGTTGACGAAATGGTGAATATGGCCTCTGTTGCCGTAATAGACGCCCAAGAAAGAGAAAAGAGAAAACGAAAGAAAATATAACCCGTTCCCCAAACCTTATTCCCATGATACATCATCTTAATGGAAAATTAGTTGAGAAAAACCCGACCCATGTAATAATAGAGTGTGCCGGTGTCGGATATTTCGTGAACATTTCTTTACATACATTTTCGAATATCAAGGATCAGGAGAACATTAATCTATATACCCATTTACAAGTCAAGGAAGATTCCCATACCCTTTTCGGTTTTGCCGAGAGGTCAGAGAGGGAGATTTTTAGGTTATTATTGTCGGTTTCGGGTATAGGGGCGAGTACGGCAAGGACCATGCTTTCTTCTTTGTCGCCCGTGCAAACAAGGGATGCGATTGCCAATGGTGATGTCGCCACTATTCAGGGTATCAAGGGGATAGGTGCTAAAACGGCCCAAAGGGTTATTTTAGACCTTAGGGACAAGGTTTTAAAGGTGTACGATATTGACGAAGTTTCCATCAATTCAAACAATACAAATAAAGAAGAAGCGTTATCTGCTTTAGAGGTTCTTGGATTTGTCCGTAGACAGGCTGAAAAGGTTGTGGATAAAGTAGTAAGCCAAGACCCTTCACTAAGCGTAGAGAACATTATAAAACACGCGCTTAAAAATTTGTAATAAGTTTGAAAAAAGGGGCAAAAAAAATTCTTAAATATTCATTTAAGCTTATAATCCTATTCTCGTTTTTGCTTGGGGCAGTAGAAAACTCCTACGCACAAGATACGGAAGGCGAGGATGTCGAGGGGCAGGTGCAGGATTCTGTAAAAACGGGTTTCTCTTTAGGTAGGTTAAAATTGGATAACCCGGAGAGTATCAGTTCCAAATATATTTACGACCCAAATCTTGACAGGTATATTTATTCTGAAAAGGTGGGGGATTTTAATATCGGCTATCCCATTATACTCACTCCGGAACAGTATTTGGAATTGGTGCGTAAGGAAGGGATAAAAGAATATTTCAAGGAGAAAAGCGATGCGTACTCCGGTAAAAAGGAAGGTAGTGAGGATGCTCGTAAAAACCTTCTTCCCAATTTCTATGTAAATAACAACTTTTTTGAATCTATTTTCGGGGGTAATACGATTGAGGTGATTCCACAAGGTTCGGTCGCCATGGACCTGGGGGTCATCTGGCAGAAGAATGATAATCCATCTCTCTCACCAAGAAACCGTACCAATCTGTCTTTCGATTTTGATCAGCGTATCAGTTTAAGTATGTTAGGAAAAATCGGTGAGCGTCTTCAAGTGACTGCCAATTATGATACAGAGGCGACTTTTGATTTTCAGAACATTGTAAAACTCGATTATACGCCTACTGAAGATGATATTCTCCAGAAGATAGAGGTCGGTAACGTGAGTATGCCACTTAACAGTTCTTTGATTACAGGGGCCCAGAGTTTATTCGGTGTTAAGGCCCAACTGCAATTTGGAAAAACGAAGGTTACAGCGGTGTTCTCTGAGCAAAACTCCCAAAACAATACGGTTGTTGCCCAGGGTGGAGGCACTATCAATGATTTTTCTATTACAGCTTTGGATTATGATGAGGATAGGCACTTTTTCCTTTCCCATTATTTCAGGGACCATTATGATGAGGCACTGACTAATTATCCATATATACAAAGTCAGGTACAAATAACCCGTTTAGAGGTTTGGGTTACCAATACGAGCCAACAAACCTTGAATGTGAGGAATGTCGTAGCCCTTCAGGATTTAGGGGAAGCCCAGGAGGATAATACCAGAATAGCTTTGAACAATGGGGATCCTTCAGGTTTCTTCAATAATCCAAGTAACGCTTTGCCAAGAAACAATGCAAACGATTTTGATCCTACACTTATAGATGCTGGTGGGGTGTTGACCTCGAGCATTAGGGATGTTGCCACGGTAGAGGCAGGATTCAATGTTCCGGGATATCAGATAAATCAGGGTTATGATTATACGATTCTTGAAAATGCAAGAAAGTTGGAAGTCACCAGGGATTACCAATTTCATTCCCAATTAGGGTATATTTCCTTAAATCAAAAATTGAGTAATGATGAGGTATTGGCAGTAGCCTTCCAGTACACCTATAACGGTCAGGTTTACCAAGTGGGTGAATTTGCCAATAGTAGTTTGGATGCTACATCCGTTTCAGGTGATGTTGATCTTGTGGTAGAAACAAATGCCCTTATATTAAAGTTGCTCAAAAGTAATATCACCAATATTTCAGATCCCATTTGGGATTTGATGATGAAGAATATTTATGCTACGGGAGCCTATAGTCTTAGTGAGGATGATTTTAAAATGAATATACTTTATTCAGACCCTACACCGAGAAATTATATAACTCCGGTGGCTGAAGGTCCTGGTTCGGGATGGCCAGATGAAACGAGCCCAGACGGCCCATTGGAAGAAAGGGTTTTGTTGGAGGTTTTCAATTTTGATAGGTTGAATACCTATGATGATGTTCAGGCTGGGGGAGATGGTTTCTTTGATTTTGTTTCCGGACTAACGGTTGACACCCAAAACGGAAGGATCATTTTTACCAAAGTAGAGCCATTTGGGGAGTTTTTGTACAACGAACTTGGTGGTGGGGGAAACTATGAAACGGAGACCCTCTATAATGAAAATCAGGCAAAGTATGTTTTTAGGGATATGTATGAGTTGACACAGGCCGCAGCCTTACAAGATCCGGTTAAGAATAAATTCTTGTTAAAAGGTACCTATAAATCTGAAAGTAGCAGTGGTATATCCATTGGTGCGTTTAATGTACCCCAAGGTTCTGTAACGGTTACGGCTGGCGGTAGAACTTTACAAGAGGGGGTCGATTACACGGTGAACTATCAATCAGGGACAGTGCAGATTATAGATCCCAGTCTGGAAGCGTCTGATACACCTATTAATATTTCGGTAGAAAACAATGCGGTATTCGGACAGCAAACGCGAAGGTTCGCCGGGGTGAATGTGGAGCATCAGGTCAATGAGAATTTTGTCCTGGGGGCTACCATGTTGAATTTGAACGAAAGACCTCTTACGCAAAAGTCCAATTATGGAACGGAATCAGTAAATAACACGATTTTTGGTTTAAACGGTAACTTCTCGACCGAAGTACCTTTTTTAACGCGTTTGGTAAACAAACTCCCTAATATAGATACCGATGTACCTTCTAATTTGTCTGTAAGGGGAGAAGTGGCTTGGCTAAAGCCCAACTCGCCCGAAAGTGCCGATTTCGATGGGGAGACAACAACTTATATAGACGATTTCGAAGGGGCCCAGGCCTTAATCGATATTCGTTCATCCCTTGGATGGTCACTGGCCAGTACGCCTTTGGAGTTTGCTCCGGGGGGTGTTCTATCCGGGAGTTCACCCGAAGATCCCGCCAATTTGGAAAATGGCTACGGTCGTGCTAAAATCGCTTGGTATACCATAGATCCTGTTTTTTATACGAATCAAAGGCCGTCAAGTATCAGTGATAATGATGTTTCTACCAATGCCACCCGTAGGGTTTTCGTTGATGAGGTCTTTCCTGAAACTGATATTGCCCAAGGCCAGACTACCGTTCAAAGTACCTTGGACTTGGCTTATTATCCCGATATAAAAGGGCCATACAATACAAACGACGGTTTTGATACTGAGCCTGCTGATGATAAGTGGGGAGGTATTATGCGGTCCTTGAGTAGTACCGATTTTGAACAGTCCAACGTGGAGTTCGTTCAATTTTGGGTATTGGATCCATATGTAGACGGTATCGCTACCGATCCGGGGGAATTAGTGATAAATTTGGGAAATATCTCGGAGGATATTTTGAAGGATGGTAGAAAACAATACGAAAACGGATTACCCATTGAAGATGATGATTTAATATACGAACCTTCTTGGGGTATTGTCCCAGCTACCCAAGCATTGGTGTACGCCTTTGATGCCGAAGAAAGTAATAGGGTTTTGCAAGATGTAGGTTTTGATGGTTTGGATGATGTGGCTGAAGCCGCAATCTATGGTCCAGGGGAAGATCCTGCATTGGATAATTATGAATATTACCTGAGCCGAGAGGGAAGCGTATTAGAAAGGTATTTAAATTATAACAACCCAGATGGTAACTCGCCCGTAACCGTTACTGATACCGACCGGGGGTCTACCACCTTACCCGATGTTGAGGATATTGATCGCGATTTGACCATGAACACGGTCAATAGTTATTACGAATACAGGATTGCCATTAAACCCAATACTACGATAGATGATGAATATGTAACCGATATCAATGAGGGGCTTACTCCTGATTTGCCTAACGGTAGTCAATTGAATCGTAGGTGGATCCAATATAAGATACCCTTAAGTGATTTTACGGATGCTATAGGGGGTATCACGGATTTTAGGTCTATCAGTTTTATGAGGATGTACCTTACTGGGTTCAATAGTGATGTAGTCCTGCGATTTGCAACCTTGGATCTTGTTCGCGGGGATTGGAGAACCTATACGAAAACCCTTCAAGATGAGTTGGTCGATAGTGATCCTACCGATGACGGCACCGTTCTTGACGTGAATACGGTGAATATTGAGGAAAATAGCACTAGAACACCTATTCCCTATGTTTTACCTCCGGGTGTGGTTCGTGAGCAATTGAACAATAACAACACGATTATAAACCAAAACGAACAGTCCCTTTCATTTAATATTGATAATTTGGAATCTCAGGATTCAAGGGGGGTTTTCAAAAGTGTGAACATCGATATTCGCCAATATCAAAAATTAAAGATGTTCATGCATGCCGAAAAGATCAATGATGGGGATTATTCAGATGATGAAACACCATTAGTTGGTTTCTTGAGGATAGGAACCGATCTATCCGAGAATTATTATCAATTTGAATTGCCTTTACAGTTCACTTCTTTTGGAGCTTCTTCAGAAGATGATATTTGGCCAGAAGATAATCAAATGGAAGTTCTATTAAGCGATTTGAGTACGGTAAAATCCTTGAGGATCGCCAATATGACCGATGTTTCTCTTACTGAAATCCAGTTTTTCGAAATAGAGGACGGTGAAGCGGTAGCGGTCGATGAATTTGCTGAAAGGACTCCAGGTAAACTAAGGATAGGGATAGTTGGGAATCCGTCATTGGGAAGTATCAGGAACATGATGGTGGGTGTAAAGAATATAGACGACCTTCCTGCCCAAGGTGAGGTTTGGTTCAATGAACTTCGGTTGGCCGGGTTGAACAATGATGGCGGATGGGCGGCGATAGCTTCAGTAGACGCAAACATTGCGGATTTCGCCAATGTGTCCGCAACAGGGAGTAAAAGTACCTCGGGCTTTGGGTCTATAGATCAGACGCCGACTGAAAGATCCCTTGAGGATGCCGTATCCTATGATTTGGTCACCAATGTGAACGTCGGACAGTTGTTGCCCAGTAAATGGGGCGTGCAGATACCCTTCAATTATGGGGTGTCCGAAGAGCTGATTACTCCTGAGTATGATCCTGTTTATGATGATTTGAAATTGGAAGATCGTATTGCTGCTGCCGGAACACAGGAAGCTGCTGATGCCATATTGGAACAGGCCGAGGATTACACCAAACGAACAAGTATTAATTTGATCGGTGTACGAAAAGATAGAGGGGAAGAGGCCGATGCCAATTTTTACGATATTGAGAATTTTACGTTCAATTATTCATATAACGAAACGGAACATAGGGATTATGAGGTAGCCACTATGCGCGATCAGAGTGTGGTTACGGGATTTGTATATAACCATAGTTTTAAACCACTCGAGGTAGCGCCTTTTGCGAAAAAAGATTCTATGTTAACTGGTGCATATTGGCAATGGTTGAAGGATCTGAACTTGAATCTGTTACCGGCCAGTGTTTCGGTCAATTCGAACATTAACCGCCAGTTTACAGAACAAAAATTCCGTAATGTATTCGAAGAAGGTGTTGAATCTTTGGATTTGCCCTTCCTTCAACAACGAAATTACATTTTCAATTGGCAATATGCCATCAATTATAGCCTTACGAAATCATTGAGTCTTAGTTTAACGGCAAGTAATAATAATATCGTTCGTAATTATTATTCCGAGGATGGCAATTCAGACTCGGATATAAACGAAGCCCTTGGCCTATGGGACGGGTTCTGGGATTTGGGTGAGCCCAATAGGCATTCCCAACAAATGCAACTGAATTATCAGCTGCCTTTTAATAAGATTCCCGCGTTGGATTTTATCAATGCCCAATATTCCTACACCAGTAATTTTGATTGGCAACGTGGGGGTGATGCCTTGGCCGAGGTTGCAAGTGAGGCGCTTGGTTATCAGACATCCATCAATACGGTTCAGAATGCCAGTACGCATAATATTACCGCATCACTTTCCATGCAGAAGTTTTATGATCTTATAGGGTTGAAAAAGAAAGATGGTAAAGGTTCAACAGCTAGGCCTTCAAGAAGGGATAAGGCCGGGAATACAAAAGGGACTGAAGAAAAGCCCGAGAAAAAAACAGGTCCGTTACTAAATACCGCAATCGATGTTTTGACGATGGTCAAGAGATTGAATGTTAATTATAATGAAAATAATGGTACCGTGCTTCCTGGTTACACCCAATCGGTTGGCTTCATTGGTTCTGCCCGCCCTACAATCGGTTTTGTTTTCGGAAGTCAGGCCGATGTGCGGTACGAAGCTGCCCGTAACGGTTGGTTGACGAATTATGCTGATTTTAATGACCAATTCATTAAAAGGACCAACAAACAATTGAATATTTCCGCAACGGCCCAACCCATGAAGGACTTGACCATAGATTTAACGGCGGATAGGCAATATACCAGTAGTTATCAAGAGAATTTCGAAGTAAGTGATTTGGGTAACGGGCAATACCAATATATTGATCAATTGGGTAATGAATACGGTAATTTCAGTATTTCGACCATGATGATCGGTACCGCCTTCAGTAAAAGCGATGAAAATAGTTCCAAGCTCTTTGAAACGTTTAAACAAAATAGGATTACGATTGCCAATAGATTGGTCTCTGATCGTGGGGAGCTACCTGGAGACCTGGACGAAGATGGTTTTCCCGAACAATATGGAAAAACGCAGCAAGACGTATTGCTTCCGGCTTTCATTGCCGCTTATACCGGCCAAGATGTTAATCGGGTTAATCTTGATGCTTTTAGGCAGGTGCCAATTCCTAATTGGAACATCAAGTATACAGGGTTGATGCGCAATAAATGGTTTAAAAAGAAATTCAAACGTTTTTCCTTGAGTCATGGTTATAGGGCTTCTTACAGTATCAATTCCTTTCAGACTAATTTAGAAAAGGAAAATTATGAGTTCGATAGTGAAACAGGGGATAGGTTGCCCGACCTTATCTTGAATAATTTGGTTCTTACCGATCAATTCAATCCACTGATACGGGTCGATTTTGAGATGAAAAATTCATTCAGCTTATTGGCTGAGGTTAGAAGTGATAGGGCATTGTCCTTGAGTTTCGATAATGATCTAATGACCGAGATAAATGGCAAAGAATATACCTTTGGCTTGGGTTATAGGTTTAAAGACGTTAAGTTCGTTACCAATATTGGGGGTAATAAGACCCGTTTAAAAGGGGATTTGAACTTGAAGACCGATGTTACGTTGAGGAATAATATAACGATCATTCGAAATTTGGATATCGACAACAATCAGATAACATCTGGTCAAGATTTGTTCTCCTTGAAGTTTACGGCCGATTATGCTTTGAGTAAAAGCCTGAATGCACTATTCTATTACGATCATTCGTTCTCAAAATTCGCGGTTTCGACCGCTTACCCGCAGACCACCATTAGTTCAGGGTTCACGATAAAATATAACTTCGGGAATTAATATTTTATAATATTAGGATTCTTTTGGTTTGTAAAGTAAAACTTCATTTTCGGTTATTGCCATTTTATAAGGCGAACAATCTGCTTTTTTTTTGAATATCGGGGTCAAATCATTTACATTTGTTTTGTAAAATAAAATGATCAAAATGAACATACCTTCAGATTTAAAATACACCAAGGACCACGAATGGGTAAGGATTGATGGCGATATAGCCACAGTAGGGATTACGGACTTCGCCCAAGGTGAATTAGGGGATATCGTCTATGTTGAGGTTGAGACCTTGGATGAAACCATGGAAAAAGATGGGGTATTCGGTTCGGTAGAGGCGGTAAAAACGGTTTCTGACCTTTTCTTGCCATTAGGTGGGGAGATCATAGAGTTCAATGAAGGTTTGGAAGATGAGCCAGAGAAAGTAAATACCGATCCTTATGGCGAGGGTTGGATGATCAAAGTCAAAATAAGTGATAGTGCCGAAATCGAAGAGCTTCTTAGCAATGAGGATTATAAAGCATTGATTGGTGCGTAAAAAGCACGTATTAGCGGTTTTGTTTGTAAGCTGGATGGTGTTTGTCACTTTTTCCAGCTTATATTCTTTTGAGGGGGATGATCTACCGTCAATGAATATTCCACATGCTGATAAAATCGTGCATTTCACTTTCTATTTCGTAGCCATGATATTGGGTTCGTTATTTCTTCTGGAATTGAAATCCGATAGAAAGGATATCTTGAAAAAAATTAAATTTTTGGCAATTCTACTTATTTTGTTTGGTATAATTATTGAGGTTATTCAAGGAACGTTGACAGTTGCCAGATCAGGGGATGTTCTTGATGCTGTGGCAAATAGCACGGGTGTTGCCCTAGGATTTATAGCCATTTTGTCTATATTTTATAGGCAAAGAGGGTTAAAATAAAGTATTACTTGTTTTTTTGTCAATTATTTAGTTAAATTAGCGAACATTAAAAAAATTAAATATGGAATTAAAAAAGAACCCAAAAGCAGATTTAAGAAAGAATAGCGGTACCTACTTCGTCATAGGGCTTGCTGTTGTAATGTTTTTGGTATGGAGAGGTTTGGAATGGAAGACCTATGAAAAGACGAACGACTATGATGTCTCCATGAATGTTGAGGATATGTTGGACGAGGAAGTTCCAATGACCGAGCAGATTAAGACACCACCACCTCCACCACCACCAGCAGCTCCTGAAATCATCGAAATCGTTGAAGATGAGGTAGAAGTTGAGGAAACGGTAATTGAATCTACTGAAACCAGCCAGGAAGAAGAGGTGATAGAAGTAGAGGATGTAGAAGTCGAAGAAATAGAAGAAGATATTGATGTGCCTTTTGCTGTAATTGAAGATGTTCCGATTTTTCCGGGTTGTGAAGGTGAAAAGGGAAAAGGAGCAAAAGCAATGCGTGATTGTTTCCAATCAAAAATGCAAAAGCATATAGCCAAAAACTTCCGTTATCCTGAAATTGCCCAAGAAATGGGTGTTCAAGGTAGGGTTAACGTAATGTTCGTTATCCAAAAAGACGGTAGTATCGGTGGGGTTAGAATGCGTGGACCGGATAAAAACCTTGAGAAAGAAGCCGCTAGGATTATCGGTAAACTTCCTAAGATGACCCCAGGTAAACAAAGGGGTAGAGCGGTAAGGGTTCCTTTCAGTATTCCAATTACCTTTAGGTTGCAATAGATAATTTCCTCGAATGTACTTTTTAAAGGTGCATAAGGAAAACAAAACATATTTAATGTATTAAAATCCTGGGCTTAAGCCCAGGATTTTTTTTAACCATACTGTCGGTGTTTCCAAGACAAATGTATGATTGGGGAATGCTGCCCATCCAAGCAATAAATTAGTTTTATATATAATAAGGTGAAATATGCTAGAAGGGGTGTTTCCAATAGGGAATCATAAACCTTGGTATTTCGTTGCACACCTTGCTTACACCAATTATATTTGCGTTTGATAAAAAATGATAATGAAAACTGCGATTAAGCCAGCGAAACATATCTCTTGGTCTACGATGTTTGCTGATTTTAAGGAAATTACCAAGGTGAGACTCGCAGTCAGTGTTGTTTTTTCCTCCATTGCCGGTTATTTGTTGGGTGCCTATGAAATAAGTGTCGTTACCTTGTTGTTATTGGCTTTTGGAGGGTATTGTATGGTGGGAGCTTCGAATGCGTACAACCAAATCATCGAAAGGGATCTTGACGCCTTGATGAAAAGAACAAGAAACAGGCCTATTCCATCAGGAAGGGTGTCTGTACACCAAGGGTTGATCATCGCGGTTCTATTAACCGTTTTTGGTGTAGTTTCACTATATTTTGTGAACCCTAAAACTGCCATGTTCGGGGCTATATCAATTTTTTTATACACCAGTGTTTATACGCCTTTAAAGACAATTACGCCACTTTCTGTTTTTGTAGGGGCATTGCCAGGGGCTATACCCTTTATGTTGGGGTGGGTTGCCGCAACCAATGAATTTGGGATTGAGCCGGGTACCTTGTTCATGATACAGTTCTTTTGGCAATTTCCGCATTTTTGGGCTCTAGCTTGGATGTTGGATGACGATTACAGAAAGGGTGGGTTTAAATTGTTGCCAACAGGAAAGAAAGATAAAGGTACCGCGGTCCAGATAATCATGTATACCATTTGGATGATGGTCATTTCCGTTATTCCTGCTTTCGGTATTACCGGTCGCTTGCATTTGTCCATCATAGCTGCTGTCATTGTTTTTCTTATGGGTGCTGTAATGTTGTTCTTTGCTTTTAGACTATATGATAAAAGGGATAATGTTTCTGCCCGTAAATTAATGTTGGCCAGTGTAACGTATATCACTTTTATTCAATTGGTTTATGTGTCCGATAAATATATCGGTATGCTTATTTAATCTTTACAAGGAATTGAATTCCAGTGTTTTTTAGAAAGAAGTGTTTAAGTAGTTTTAATTATATGAATAGGTTTTTATGGATTTAACTCAAGGGACCCAGAAAGAAAAGAACGATAGGTCTAAAAAAATGATGCTTTGGTTTGGCATCGTTAGCTTACTTATGGCCTTTGCTGGGTGGACAAGCGCTTATATAGTTAGTAGTAAAAGGGAAGATTGGTTGGATAATATTGAGATGCCGTCTTCTTTCTATATCAGTACCTTGGTGATTATTATTAGCAGTGTAACCTATATGTTGGCCAAAAAGGCTATTACCAAAGATGCTATTAAGGCCTGTACGTCTTGGTTGGTCTTGACCCTGGGGTTGGGCGTGCTTTTTATAGTTCTTCAGTTTAATGGTTTTTCGCAAATGATAGCGCAAGGGTATTATTTTACAGGTCCTACCAGTAGTATAAAAATGTCCTATATATTCCTCATCGCTGCGGTACATGTGATCCATGTAGTGGCCGGTATTATTTCTTTATTGGTTGTTCTATACAACCAGTATAAGGGAAAATATTCTTCAAAAGAGTATTTGGGATTGTCCTTAGGAGCCACTTTTTGGCACTTTTTAGACCTATTGTGGGTGTATCTTCTTGTTTTTATGGTTTTGGTCGATTAAAAACCATTTTTTTTTGATTTCTTGGCGTTAGACTTTTGTATGTTGGGAAAAAATGTATTTTTGTGAAAATTCTAATCATACGATAACTGACTAATTTATGGATTCTACGGTAACAACTGGAGTGGAAGAAAGTGTTTGGGGTGGTGGTGACAACCGTCCTTTAGGTGCGAGCTACGGCAAAATGATGATGTGGTTCTTTATACTATCAGATGCTTTGACATTTTCCGGGTTCTTGGCCGCATACGGTTTTTCACGATTCAAGTTTATTGAAACTTGGCCCATCGCAGATGAGGTTTTTACACACGTGCCTTTCTTTCATGGTAACTATCCCATGTACTATGTGGCATTTATGACCTTTGTGTTGATTATGTCTTCCGTAACTATGGTTTTGGCCGTTGATGCAGGGCATAGAATGAAAAAGAACAGTGTTATCTGGTATATGTTCCTGACCATAATAGGAGGGGCAATATTCGTTGGCTCCCAAGCTTGGGAATGGGCAACTTTCATTCAAGGTGATTATGGAGCGGTAGAGACCAAAGGTGGTCGAATCCTGCAATTCGTAAATGCGGATACCGGTGAAAGGGCAGCGTTGGCTGATTTCGCGGCGACACTTCCAGAAGAAAGGACGATCCATGAAAATAAAAACGGAATTTGGTTTTATAGTGAGGGGTCCTTACCCACTTATTCCGTTAACGAAGTGTTAGAGGGTTTTAAAGCCCATTCGAATATCGTAGTACGTACTGAAACCATTAATGAAGAAGGTGAGAAAGTCGTATTGTCAAGGCAAGAATCTTTGGCAAAACTTAAAAATGCAACCCAAGTAGTAGAAGGGGCTAATCTAATTCATAATGAATATGGTAGTAGGCTGTTTGCCGATTTCTTTTTCTTTATCACGGGCTTTCACGGTTTCCACGTTTTTTCAGGGGTAGTGTTCAACCTGATCATATTTTTCAATGTGGCCTTGGGTACCTACGAAAAAAGAGGTCATTATGAAATGGTCGAAAAAGTGGGTCTTTATTGGCACTTTGTAGATTTGGTCTGGGTATTTGTATTTACATTCTTTTATTTGGTGTAACCATATCCCGTTTTTAGGTTTTACACAGCATAGTATAAAAAATTAATATTTAGTTTAACATGGCACACGCACACAAGTTGGAAATTTTCAGGGGACTTTGGAAATTCAAGTCGAATACCCAAAAGATTTGGGGGGTACTTGTCTTCTTAACCTTAGTAACGGCTGTTGAAGTGGCTTTGGGTATTATTAAGCCCCATGCACTTACTACTAGCCACGTTTTAGGGATGAAAGCACTGAATTGGATTTTTATTATTTTGACATTGGTAAAGGCATATTATATAGCGTGGGACTTTATGCACCTAAGGGATGAAAAAAGTTCGCTACGTAGAGCTGTTGTTTGGACATTCCTGTTCCTTGTTGCTTATTTAAGCTTTATTCTTTTGGTTGAAGGAAACTATATCTACAATGTCTTCAAGGACGGTTTCGTAACTTGGAACTTCTAATAAGATATTATTAACAAATTAAAAGACGGTTTAAAGACCGTCTTTTTTATTTTTGTATGAACCGAAATGAATTCGGTAGTATATAAAAGTTTGCCGGTAATTGGCATCACATCCCAAATGAAAAAAACCGTTGTTCTAGTAGTACTGTTCATACTGCCTATTGTAGCTTATCTCTTCTTTGCCTCTGGTATCAATAATTTTGGAAAACTTCCTGTTCTTACGGAAAACATATCGGATATAACCGAAGTTGATGATACGTACACACTTCAAGATAAAATAACCATCTTGGGATTCCTTGGGAGCGATTTGGAAAATAAAAAGGGTATCGCTTTTAATTTAAACCAGAAAATCTACAAAAGGTTTTATGAATTCAATGATTTTCAGTTCGTAATGGTAGTTCCCAATGGAAGTGAAAGTAAAGTGGAAGAACTTAAGTCAGAACTGGGAAATTTGGCCGATGTTGTAAAATGGAACTTTGCCTATGGTGAAAAAGAACAGATACAACGTTTTTTCGAAGGATTAAAGACCGATTTAACCTTGGATGATAATCTAGCCACACCCTATGTCTTTATAATCGATAAGGATAAGAACCTTCGGGGAAGAACCAATGATATTGATGAAGGCACCAAATATGGATTTAAGGCAACTTCTGTAGCGGATTTGAACAATAAAATGGAGGATGACGTAAAGATCATTTTGGCAGAATATCGGTTGGCACTGAAAAAGAACAATGCGGAGCGTAAAAACCAATGATTCGCATTACTGTATCAGGGCAATTGAATATGGTCGTGTTTCAACCGTTTAATAGAGAATTGTCTTTGTTATTGGTATAAAGGATCATAAAAGTTAAAACTCATGAAAAACAAATACACCTATGTTTGGATATCGTTTATAATCTTGGTCTTTGGGATAATATTTATTCCTAGAATCGTTGATCGCGTGGGTTCTGGTACGGTTGTGGAAAATGACCGAATTAATTTAAAGGATAATAATGCGGAACTGGCATATATTTTTTTGAATGGGAAAAAACGAAGGGTCCCTTCGTTCGAATTTATAGATCAGGATAGCTTGGTAATTACCGATAAGGATTATTTAGGTAAGGTATATGTTGTGGAGTTTTTCTTTACATCTTGTCCTTCTATTTGCCCTATAATGACCAAGAACCTTGTAGATGTTCAGAACGAGTTTAAAACAGCGACCAATTTTGGAGTGGCTTCTTTTACGATTACACCGGAATACGATACTCCGATGGTACTTAAGGAATATGCCGAGAAACACGGGGTAACCAATTTGGATTGGCATTTTTTGACCGGTAAGCAAGAAGCCATTTATGACTTGGCCAATAAAGGATTTAATATTTTTGTTTCAGAAATGCCCGACGCCCCAGGTGGTTTTGAGCATGCCGGACTTTTTGCCCTTATTGATAAAAAAGGCTATTTGCGCTCCAGGGTCGATGAATTCGGAAATCCGATTATCTATTATCGCGGAACCATTACTGAGGACCAAGGAGAAAATGGGGAAGGGGAAAAGGAACAGATTTCCATATTGAAAGAAGATATAAAAAAACTTTTAAAAGAATAAACTAAGATGGAAACGGTCGATATTCGAGAGAAAAAATTCAATAAATTAATCACGGTGGTTTCCATTGTTATTCCATTGGTCGTTGCCTTGTTGTTCGGGGTTAAGATTCCCAATGTGGAGCCCTTGTCTTTTTTGCCTCCTATCTATGCCTCTATAAATGGGCTCACGGCCCTTATCCTGATTGTCGCTGTTTGGGCGATCAAAAATGGGAAAAGGGAATTGCATCAAAAGTTAATGACCTTTTGTATTGTGCTCTCCCTTCTGTTCTTGGTTATGTATGTGGCTTATCATATGACATCGGATTCCACACCTTTTGGTGGCGAGGGAGCGATTAAATATGTCTATTATTTTATATTGATTACCCATATAGTTCTATCTATTGCTATTATTCCTTTGGTATTACGAACTTATGCAAGGGCATATTTAAAGAAGTTTGATGCACATAGGAAATTGGCCAAAATAACATTCCCTATTTGGTTGTATGTCGCCATTACCGGGGTAGTGGTTTATTTAATGATCTCACCTTATTATGTTCATTGATGAAAACTAAATTCATATTTATCATAGTACTTGCTTTTTTATTGTTGCCACAAGGTATTGAGGCACAATGTGCAATGTGTAGGGCTGTTTTGGAAAGCGAAGGCAATACATCCTCAGCAGAAGGGATAAATAATGGCATTGTCTATTTAATGGCCATTCCTTATCTATTGGTGGCTGGTGTCTTCTATTTTGTTTATAAGAAAATGAAAGCCTGATCATTAATTGGGTATAAAAAAATACACCACCTTGTGTAACAATTATTTGGTTTTGTAGTCTTATGATAGTACGGTACTCCGGTATTGTATTCATCAATCAAAATCAATCATATGTTCGACATCGAAAGATGGCAAGAGATTTTCGAAACGATTCGTAAGAATAAATTGCGAACGTTCTTAACGGGCCTCTCCGTCGCCTCCGGTATTTTCATTCTAGTAATTTTATTGGGTTTTGGTCAAGGCATGCAAAATGGTATTGCCCAAGAATTTGAAGATGACGCCTCGAATCGTATTGTCGTTTGGACCCAAGTTACCACTAAAGAGTTCAAAGGGCTCAATCCTGGCCGGTCAATACAAATGCGAAATGGGGATTATGATCATATTGAAACGAGGTTCGCCGATCAATTAGAGGGGCGATCCGCTAGGTTCAGGGTGCCCAATGCCATGGTCAATTATAAAAAAGAATCGGTCGGGTACAGTGTTCAAGGAATTCATAGCGGGTATCAGCAGATAGAAAACCAATACATGTCGCAAGGGCGGTATATCAATTATGAAGATCATCGTAATGTTTCTAAGGTAGCCGTAATAAGCAATACCATTAAAAGGGAAATTTTTAAAAACGGTGACGATCCCTTGAACGAATATCTAGATATATCCGGAATAAAATTCAAGATCGTAGGAGTTTATGGTGATAGGGGTGGAGAACGCGAAGAGGAACGCATTTTTATCCCAATGTCTACGGCACAAAGGGTCTTTAACGGTTCGGATAGGGTAAACAATCTGTACTATACACTTAAGCCTGTTGAAAATCTAGACCAGGCTGTGGCCGAATCCATGAAATTTTCCAATGATATGAAACGGTATTTACAGGAAGTACATACTGTTGCCCCTGATGATGACAGTGCCATTAACGTATTCAATACTTTGGAAGAAGTGAAACGTTTCTTTAATCTGATAAGCGGTATCAAAATGTTCTTTTGGTTCGTGGGTATATGTACGATCATCGCCGGGGTGGTCGGTGTAAGCAATATCATGTTGATCGTGGTTAAGGAGCGTACTAGGGAAATAGGGGTAAGAAAGGCCTTGGGCGCAAAACCTTGGTCCATTGTCGGAATGATTTTGCATGAGGCTATTTTCGTAACTGCAATTTCGGGTTTTGCCGGACTTATTTTCAGTATGGGGTTATTGGAGGTTTTCGGGCCCTATATTGAGGTTGATTATATATTGAATCCCTCAGTGAATTTCAACGTGGCCTTATCCACGGTGTTTGTCTTGATATTCGCAGGTGCAGTGGCTGGTTTTTTCCCAGCGTGGCGAGCGGCCAATATACATGTAATCGATGCCCTTAGGGATGAATAGTTAAAACTAGGATAAGATGTTCAATAAAGATCGTTGGAAAGAGATATTAGAAGTGTTGACCAGTAATTGGTTCAGGACACTCCTTACCGCATTCGGTGTGTTTTGGGGTATTTTGATACTTATCATTCTTTTGGCTGCCGGAAAAGGATTCCAAAATGGGGTCATGGCCGATTTTGGTGATATTGCCACAAATACCATGTTCATGTGGTCAAGGAATACGACCAAGGAATATATGGGGTTGCCCAAGGGAAGACGTTATAATTTTAAGTTAGAGGATGTTCAGGCGATTCGCGATAATGTGCCGAACCTACGATTTGTTTCGCCAAGAAACCAATTGGGAGGTTTTCAAGGGGCGAACAATGTGACCAGGGGTATCAATACAGGGGCATTCAATGTTTATGGTGATTACCCGGAGATTATAAACCAAGATCCTATGACCATAACTTCGGGCCGTTTTATAAATCATTCCGATATTAATGAAAAGAGAAAAGTAGCGGTTATCGGTATCGGTGTCAAAAGCAGTCTGTATGACAAGGGGGAAGAAGCAATCGGGACGTATATCAAGATCCAAGGGGTAAATTTCATGGTCATCGGAACGTACAAAAAGAAGAGTAATGATGGCGATGGTGAAGAATCCCAAAATGAGATTTTCGTGCCTTTTACCACTTTTTCACAGGCATTCAATCGGGCCGATAATGTAGGTTGGATGGCGATTACCGCCCAAGATGGACATTCCATAACCTCATTAAAGGAAAGAATTGTATCTATCGTAAAGCAAAATCGAAAAATACACCCCGATGATAAAAGGGCCGTAGGGTACTTTGATCTTTATGAACAGTTCAATAGGGTAGAAAGTCTTTTTGCTGCTTTGAAGTTCATTGCCTATTTCGTGGGGATATTGGTGTTGATATCCGGTGTTATCGGAGTTAGTAACATTATGTTGATCGTGGTAAAGGAGCGTACTAAGGAAATTGGTATTCGCCGTGCTTTGGGAGAGGATCCAAAATCCATTAAACTACAGATTGTAATGGAATCACTTTTCCTCACGATAATTTCAGGTATGGCAGGTATTTCTTTTGGGGCATTTTTTATTTATGGCATTAATGCTTTGTTAGATTCCAGCGGACCGGTAGATATGTTTCTCAGTCCAAGTGTAAGCGTTGGGGTCGTTGCGGCGGCATTGGCCATTTTGGTCATTTCGGGACTTTTGGCAGGGTTCATTCCCGCACAAAGCGCTATAAAGGTCAGACCCATAGATGCTTTAAGAACAGAATAATAAATTCAATCAATCAATCATAAAATAGAATTTAGAATGAAAAAGTCAGTAACCTTAATTATTTTATTGGTACTCGTAGTAACCTTTGGTGGGGCTATGTACTATCTATATCAAAAAAACGCCGAGGATCCGGTGGTTTACGAAACCGAAGCGCCTAGTAAGAAGGATATAATCAAGAAAACGGTCGCAACGGGCAGCATTCTTCCTTTGGAGGAAGTACTTATAAAACCTAATATTTCAGGTGTTATAGAAGAGGTTTATGTTGAAGGTGGTGATTATGTAAAATCGGGGGATTTATTGGCCCGTATTAAAGTAGTGCCCAATCTTACTGCCTTGAACGATGCTAGAAATAGCATTGATGAAGCGCGGATTGATCTACAGGACCAGAAACGGAACCTTGATCGCCAAAAAAGCCTTTTTGATAAAGGAGTGATTTCTAAAGTGGACTTGGAAAGGGCACAAGTGAGTTTCGATCAGGCGCAACAGGCATACGGTGCGGCCAATAAACGTTATGATATTGTAAAGACCGGAACTACGAGCGGATTTGGCAATTCGGCCAATACAATGATAAGGGCAACGGTCAGTGGAATGGTTTTGGACGTACCCGTTGAGGTGGGCAATCAGGTGATTGAAAGCAACAATTTCAATGAAGGTACGACTATTGCTGCAATTGCGGATGTTGAAAAAATGATATTCGAAGGCAAGGTAGATGAATCCGAAGTGGGTAAAATATCGGAGGACCTTCCTTTGGAAATCACAGTGGGGGCTATTGAAAATAAGGTGTTCGATGCCGTGCTGGATTATATCGCACCAAAAGGTGAAGAGGAAAACGGAGCTATTCAGTTTGAGATCAAAGGAACGTTGAAAAAGCAAGATTCCGTGTTCATTAGGGCGGGGCTTAGTGCCAATGCATCTATTATTCTAGGGCGTGCCGATAGTGTTTTAGCCTTGAAGGAAGCCTTGGTGCAATTTGATCCGGATACTAAAAAACCATTTGTCGAAATAGAGACAGGGGAGCAGGACTTTGAGCGTCGGGATATTCAATTGGGTATTAGCGATGGTATTTTCGTAGAGGTGAAATCAGGTGTGTCGGATGGCGATAAAATCAAGGTCTGGAATGAAGTGAAACCCGATGAATTTAGCAATTAAGCCTAGCCACTTTATACACTATTAAGATTTAAAATATATTACCGTATATCGAGGTGGTCGATTAAGTTTTTAACATAATATTTGGAGTTATTGTTGTAACATTTTAACAACTTAGGTGTCTTATGGGGGTATTTGCATAGGGACGATTCCAAACAACAAACAAAACCAACATGATTGAAATAAAAGATCTTCACAAATCCTATAAAATGGGGAGCAATTCGCTTCACGTACTCAAAGGGATAAATTTTACGGCAGAATCAGGGGAATTGGTAGCGATTATGGGGTCTTCGGGCTCCGGAAAATCTACATTGTTGAATATCCTGGGAATGTTGGATGAGGCCGATTCTGGTGATTATACCTTGGATGGTGTTCCCATTAAGAATTTAAATGAGACCAAAGCGGCCAAGTATCGCAATAAATTTTTAGGATTCATTTTTCAGTCTTTTAATCTTATAAACTATAAAAGCGCCATGGAGAATGTCGCACTTCCGTTGTATTATCAAAAAATACCTCGTAAGGAGCGCCAAGAACGGGCTATGAAATACTTGGAACAGGTAGGTTTGAAAGAATGGGCTCATCACTTACCCAGTGAACTGTCAGGTGGGCAAAAACAACGTGTTGCGATCGCACGGGCCATGGCTGCCGAACCTAAGGTTTTGTTGGCTGATGAACCTACTGGGGCATTGGACAGTACCACTTCATATGAGGTAATGGATTTGATTCAAAAAATCAACGATGAAGGCAATACGATTTTGGTGGTAACCCACGAAGATGACATTGCCCATATGTGCAAGC
This sequence comes from Maribacter luteus, assembly GCF_009674825.1. Classification (GTDB taxonomy): domain Bacteria; phylum Bacteroidota; class Bacteroidia; order Flavobacteriales; family Flavobacteriaceae; genus Maribacter_A; species Maribacter_A luteus. The sequence continues at coordinate 227,540 of NZ_WKJH01000002.1, read as the reverse complement.
GAATCATCCATTTGAAAGATGGCGTAATCGAAAAAGATGAAAAAGTTACCCAGGTAAGAGCTTCGCAATATGTTTAGTAGAGACAACTGGAAAGAAATATTCGAAACGATACAAAAGAACAAATTACGTACGTTCTTGTCGGGATTTACCGTAGCCTTGGGTATTCTCATCTTTGTGGTTTTGTTTGGCTTCGGAAATGGGTTGATCAATACTTTTGATGAGTTTTTCGGGGACGATGCAACCAATGTGTTCTATGTTTTTCCAGGTAGGACCTCAATGCCTTACAAGGGGTATAAATCCAATAGGCAGATAGAGTTCGATAATGACGACTTGGCCGAGATCAATAAAAATTTCGCGCCTTTTTTGGAATATTCAACACCTAGGATTTTTAGGAGTGGACTGGTAAAATACAAAGAGGAGTCGAATAATTACTCTACAAGGGGGGTAGGTCCTGCGCATCAATATGCCGAAAAAACCATTATGATGAAAGGGCGGTACCTTAATAAAGAGGATATCAAAAATAAAACCAAGTACGCCGTAATAGGTAGGTTGGTCGAAAAAGACCTATTCGGTGCCCATAAGTCCATAGGGGAGTACATTGATATTTCCGGTAGTGCATTTAAAGTAATCGGCGTTTTCCAGGATGATGGTGGGGATAACGAAGAACGGAATATCTATATCCCGTATACCACGCGGCAATTGATCGAAAAGAATACCGATAAAATAGATCAGATCGTATTGGCCTTTAAGCCCGAATTGGGCTATGCGGGGGCTATGGCCTTTGAAACGAGCTTGAATAAGTTTTTAAGGGAAAAAAAATACATAAACCCAAAGGATCGGAACGGATTGTTTATACGGAATGTAGCTGACCAATTAAAACAAAACCAACAGTTCGCAAGGGTGTTGCAATTGATTGTTGCTTTCGTAGCCTTTGGGACCATAATAGCTGGCATTATCGGAATCAGTAATATAATGGTCTTCGTGGTTAAAGAGCGAACCAAGGAATTGGGTATTCGCAAGGCTTTGGGGGCAACACCAAAATCGGTAATCGGGACAATACTTTTGGAATCTATTTTCATTACCACCATATCAGGGTTCATAGGTATGATGATCGGTATCGGTATCCTGAGTTCACTGGGTGAAAAATTAAAAGATTTTTTCATTACTAACCCTAACATAAACTTGGGTACGGCAATTTTTGCAACCGTGATATTGATAATTTTTGGAGCGTTGGCGGGTTATATTCCAGCACGACGGGCAGCGCGTATTAAACCGATTGTAGCATTAAGGGACGAATAAGATGAATTTCATATTTGATAAAAATACTTGGCAAGAGATTTTTGGTTCTATCGGAAAGAATAAGACCAGAACCGTCATCACCATAATCGGGGTGCTATGGGGAATCTTTATCTATATAGCACTTTCCGGATCGGCTAAAGGTCTGGACAATGGTTTTGAAAAGGCTTTTGAGACCGTGGCAATGAACAGTATGTTCGTTTGGGCCCAAAGTACAAGTATGCCTTATGAAGGGTTCAAGACCGGTAGGCAGCTCCAATTGAAAATGGGTGATGTGTCCGTTTTGGAAAATAGGGTGCCTGCCATTCAGAATATTGCTCCCAGAAATGCAAAAGGGGTATTTGGGGATGAACCGGCACTGGTCGTCAATGGTCAAAAATCCGGGAATTATGCCATTTATGGTGATTATCCGGTATTTACGAAAATCGCTACAAAGAAAATCTATGATGGCGGTAGGTTCATTAATGATGATGATATAGAACAGTCAAGGAAGGTATGTGTTATCGGTGAGCGAACCCAAAGCGAATTGTTCGATAAAGATGAAGACCCCATAGGGGCATATATCAGGGTAGACGATATTTATTTTCAAATAGTAGGTGTTCATAAATTCACTCCTGGGGGAGGGTTTGAAACCGATAGCGACATATTCATTCCGTTTACCACTTTTAGGAAACTGTATAATACAGGTGATAATGTAGGTTGGTTAACCATTGCCGCTTACGATGATGCTGATGTGGTACAGGCAGAGACCGATGTAAAGTCCGTTTTAAAAAGTATACATAGGGTGGATCCAGAGGATGAAAGGGCATTTGGTTCTTTTAACCTGGGAGAGGTTTTTAACCGAATCATGGGATTTGCAAAAGGAATGACTTTCTTATCCCTTGTAGTAGGTATCGCCACTATTTTGGCCGGGGTCATTGGTATTGGTAACATTTTATTGATATCTGTAAAGGAACGCACCAAGGAATTGGGCGTAAGACGGGCATTGGGAGCAACGCCTAATGAAGTAAAATCACAGATTATTCTCGAATCGGTGTTTTTGACCGTGATTGCAGGGATTATGGGTATAATCCTAGGGGCGGCGACCCTTAGTTTGATCAATAGTATAACAGAAGGAGGGGACTTTCCCTATGCGAACCCTACAGTTCCTATACCCTATGTTTTGGGCGCTTTGGTGATCATGGTCGTTTTAGGGACCTTGATCGGACTAATACCCGCCCAACGGGCAGTAAGTATAAAACCTATAGATGCCTTGCGCGAAGAATAATAGTAGAATAAACAATAAACCAGTATATAAATAAACACCTAATAAAATGAACAAAATTTTAAAATATTCGTTGATTGGACTTTTAGTGCTCGGGGCACTTTGGGCTACGGCATTTTTCATAAAATCCAATAGTAAGTCGGCCGTGACTTATGAAACCATGAAACCGTTCATTGCCAATATAGAAAAGAAAACCGTGGCCACTGGTAAAGTTGTTCCCGAGGATGAGATAGAGATCAAACCACAGATTTCCGGTATCATAGAGAAAATCTATATGGAAGAAGGTGCCAAGGTTAAATCGGGCGATTTGATTGCCAGGATCAAAGTTGTACCCAATGAGCAATCCTTGAACCAAGCTCGCGGTAGGGTCAGGAATGCGGAGTTGGCCTTGAGCAATACGACTATTGAATATAATAGAAATAAGGCATTGTTCGATAAAGGGGTCATATCCAGTCAGGATTTCAATAACCTTCAATTGCAATTTGATCAAGCCAAGCAAGAATTGAGTAATGCACAATCAGATTATCAAATTATACGTAGAGGGTCTGCTGGAGGATCTGCCACGGCAAACACCAATATTAGGGCTACTGTTGACGGTACTATTCTTGAAATCCCTGTTGAGGAAGGTGATCAGGTCATACAAAGTAATAATTTCAACGATGGTACTACCATTGCGACCATTGCCGATCTTACCAAAATGATTTTTGAAGGTAAGGTCGATGAAGGGGAAGTAGGCAAACTGCAAATAGGAACACCTTTGAAAATAAGTCTTGGTGCTGTGGAAGGGACCGAATTGGATGCAAAATTACGTTTTATCGCACCAAAGGGTATTGAAGAAACGGGGGCCGTACAGTTTAAGATCGAGGGGGATGTTGAGATTAATGACGATGTTTTCATTCGTGCAGGTTATAGTGCCAATGCTTCGATGATCTTGGAGAAAAAGGACAGTGTAATGGTCATACCCGAGGCCTTACTACAATTTGATAAGGAAACCGACAAGCCTTATGTCGAGGTTGCAGTTGGTAACGTTGATGATCAGAAATTTGAACGTAAGGATATTGAAATCGGAATTTCTGACGGAGTGAATGTTGAAATCGTATCCGGAATTTCGGAAGAAGATCAGGTAAAACAGTGGAACAAAACCGAGCCGATTAAAAAAGGAGAGGAAGAAGAAGGTTCCGAGGAAAGTGAAGAGTAAATCATCAATCAATAATCAAAAAATCAAGAAATGAAATTTAAACTAACCGCAATACTCCTGGTATTGACCATAGGATGGGCAACGGCCCAACAAAAAAAATGGACATTGGAAGAATGTGTTGCCTATGCCGTTGAGAATAATTTGAGTGTAGAGCAATTTGAGTTGGATCTGGAAAATGTAAAGATTGATAAGAAAGACGCTTTGGGAGATTTATTGCCGAGTCTAAATGCTTCTGCATCGGCTTCAAGTAATACGGGTTTCTCGATTAATCCGACGAACAACCTACCTACCAACAGCACGGCTTTTAATTTTAATGGTAGTATAACTGCCGGAATTACTTTGTACAACGGGTTGCAGAATATTAGGGCTGTGAACAGGGCGAAAATGGCTGCTATTTCGAGCCAATATAGATTGGACAATCTAAAGGACGATATTCGGTTGAACGTAGCCGATGCCTATCTTCAAATATTATCCAACAAGGAGGCTTTAAAAGTGTCAAAAGCGCAATATGCCGTTACCGAACAAGATTTGAAACGAACCAAGGAGTTGGTTGAGTCCGGAGTTGTTCCCAAAGGCGATTTATTGGAGATCGAGGCTACTGCAGCCAATCAAGAGCAACAAATCGTAAATAATGAGAGTTTGGTATTGATTTCTAGGATCAACCTTGCCCAGCTATTACAGATTACCGATTATGAGAATTTTGATGTAACCGATGGGGCCTTTGAAATACCACTTTCCGATGTTTTGAATAATTCTCCAAAAAGTATATTCGCAAAAGCATTGGAGTTTAGAAATGATATTAAATTCTCCAAATCCAATGTAGAGCTTGCGGAAAAAGACTTACAGATTGCCAAAGGGGCTTATGCCCCTACATTATCAGGTTTTTTTCAATACGGATCTAGATATTCGGATGTTACCGAAATTCCTGATTCAAACGGGGTTTATTATACCCCAAGTTTTAAAGACCAACTATGGGTTTTCGATGGTATTTCCTACGGGGTGCAATTAAGCGTTCCTATTTTTAATGGTTGGGGTACGCGCAATAACGTAACCCGGTCAAAAATCACTTTGGAAAAATCACGATTGCAGTTTGAGCAGGATAAATTGGATTTGGAAACGACCATAAACCAGGCTTATGTAGATGTGACAACCTTTTATAAGTCGTACGTGGCTGCGGAAAAAACCTTAGAGGCTAGAAGATTGGCCTTTGAATATTCCAAGGAACGTTTTGATGTTGGGTTGATGAATTCATTTGAATATAGCCAGGCGCAATCCCGAGTGGATAATGCAGAGGCCGATGTGGTTCGAACCAAGTATGCGTATATCTTTAGATTGAAGATCCTTGAATTTTACTTTGGTATTCCTATTACTTTGAATTAGGATCGTTAAAAGGATAAATAAGGCCCATTACGATTATAAGTAATGGGCCTTTTTATTTTTAAGGCTTTAGGTATATCTTTGCAAGCTATGGCTTTGATTCTGAATTTAGAGACCGCTACGACAAATTGCTCTGTTTCCATTGCTAAAGATGGAAAGATAATAGCGATAAAAGAGCATAATACCCCTAACTATTCACATTCTGAACAACTGCATGTCTTTATACAAGATGTTTTGAAAGCGGCAGCAATAAAAAAGAAAGACCTCGATGCCATAGCCATTAGCAAAGGACCTGGGTCTTATACAGGTCTGCGTATTGGGGTTTCGGCGGCAAAAGGTCTGTGTTATGCTTTGGATATTCCTTTGATTTCAGTCCCTACTTTGCGGAGTATGGCCGAACAAGCAACCAAAACAGACGTGGAATATATAATCCCTTTGTTGGATGCCCGAAGAATGGAAGTGTATTCCACTGTATTCGATAACTCATTCTCGGAAATAAGACCCACCAAAGCGGAGATTATAGAAGCAACTTCCTTTCAAGAATATCTAAGTAAAGGCAAGGTGCTCCTAATGGGTAGTGGCGCTGAAAAATGTATGGGGATAATTGATCATGAAAATGTCATGTTCAATACGACCACGGTACCTTCTTCCAGGGAAATGGGAAGCTTGTCCTTCAATAAATATAAAGATAACGACTTTGAGGATGTAGCTTATTTTGAACCGTATTATCTGAAGGATTTTGTGTTGCAACGTAAAAAGTCCTAAGCTTTCTCTTGGTGTAAGACCCTTTGTGGAAAAGGAATTTCTATTCCAGCTTCATCAAATCTGTTTTTTAATTCTTCCAGAACGTTGAAATGCGCTGCCCAGAATACTTCGTTTTCTGCCCAAAAGCGCAATGAGAGGTTAACAGAGCTGTCCGCCAATTCCCCAACATAAACTTCAGGTGCCGGATCTTTAAGGATGTCCTCGTTTTCAGCACAGATTTGGAGTAAGATATCTTTTGCTTGCTTTATATTGGAGCTATACCCAATACCTACCGTAATCTTGTCCCTTCGGGTACTTTGTGCGTTATAGTTAATGATGTTGTTGTTAGACAGTTGTCCGTTGGGTATTATGGCGATTTGGTTTCCAAAAGTGCTTAGTTTAGTCGTGAAAATGGTTATTTCCTTTACCGTGCCATCAACACCTTGGGCCGAGATGAAATCACCCAACTTAAAGGGTTTAAATACGAGAATAAGTACCCCGCCCGCAAAATTGGCCAAGGAACCTTGTAGGGCCAAACCAATGGCCAGACCTGCCGCACCAAGCATGGCTACCAACGAAGAGGATTGTACGCCCAGTTCGGTAATGACCAATACAAAGAGCACTATTTTAAGGCCAATATTGATAAAACTCTGAAGGAAAGACTCCAAAGACGGGTCGTAATCCGCCCTACTGAAGAATTTCCTGACCATCCTGTTGATGAATTTGATGAGCCATAATCCTAATATTAAAATCAATATGGCGGTAATGATAGAGGTGGCAAACCCTGGTAAAACTTCCCATAACCATTCTTGGGCTTTGGTAATACTTTCTTCGTAACCATTGATCATTTTCATGTATCTTAATTTTCATGCAAAAAAAATAAAATTCCAATCCCTTGGCAATTTATAAGAACTAAACAATTGTTAATCTTGTAGCGTGGTTGCGCTAACTGTCTTAGCAGGGGGCAGATATTGTATTCCATAAAAAAAGCGTCCCAATAGGACGCTTTCCATTATTCGTTTAAGCCGAAGGTTATTTGACTTCGAAAGTGATTTTCACATTGACCCGGAAATCGGATATTTCACCATCCTTGACACTGGCACTTTGGTCCTGAACATAGACAGAACGTATGTTTTTTACACTTTTGGATGCTTCTGCAACCGCTTTTTTAGTGGCATCTTCCCAACTCTTTTCTGAATTGGCCAATACTTCGATAACTTTTAAAACTGACATAATTAGTGTTTTTAAATTGTTCTCTTAAAGTTAACGAATAAAAAGAAGAATGACTAATCAAGTTGTGGAAAATCAACCGTTTAGGGCCACGACTTCATTCACCTTATCTCCCAACATGTTCTTAAGCATGGTTTCAATGCCATTTTTCAAGGTATAGGTAGAAGAAGGGCAACCGCTGCAGGCTCCTTGTAGGATTACGTTTACCGTTTTGCTTTCCGATTCATAGGATTGGAAAAGAATATTGCCTCCATCACTGGCCACGGCCGGTTTTACATATTCTTCCAGTATATCTATGATCTGTTTGGATGTGTCATCCATGAAATCTTCGGCGGAATACGTTTTTTCGGTCAGGGAATTTGCATTCGAAACACTATGCTCAGAGACTACCTCATTTCCGTCCGCTAAGAATTCACGTATCATTTCACGTAACTCCATGGTAATGTCTTCCCATTCGGCCACATCGTATTTGCTGACCGATACATAATTTTCATCCAAGAAGACTTCCTTTACAAAAGGAAATTGGAACAACTGTTTTGCCAATTTAGAGTCTTTGGCCTCATCTATGTTCTTGAACTCGAAAGTAGCGGGTACTATACGCTTGTTGCATACGAACTTCATTACCGAAGGGTTCGGTGTTACTTCGGCATATACAGTAATCGGGACTTTTTTACTTTTTTCCTCTTCGATGACCACAGGCTCACCGGAATTCAAATAATCGGTCAATTGCTGGGCGACCTCCTCCTCTACATCGGTCCATTCGATAATATTGTAGCGCTCTAGCCCAATAAAGTTTCCCGAAATATAAACGGTTTTTATAAATGGGAGATGGAACAGCTGCTGGGCCAAAGGGGAATTTTTGGCCTCATCTATATTTTTAAATTCGTAGTTATTGTTTTTTGTGATGAAATGGTTGGTCTCAAATTTTATAACCGCAGGGTTATTGGTTTGTTTAATAGTTATTGAGTACGCTTTCATAGAATTTGTTTTCCGCAAAAGTACGAACTTATTAGTACTTTGGTATATTATAATAATGTTGCGATTCAACCGTTATATGTAATGTTTGGTCGATTTTACATTAGCAATTCCCATTATCTATATGAAACTTCGTTTGGTTTTAATGTTTATCATCTTAACTTTTGGCCTTAAATCAATGGCACAAGAGGGTATTCCCGTATATTTTGATTATTTGTCGGACAATTACTATCTCGTTTACCCTTCAATGGCTGGTATCGGTGAAGGTGGGAAAATTAGGGGTACCATTAGAAAACAATGGTTTTCGGTTGATGAAGCTCCAAGCCTTCAGACATTAAGCGCTAATTTTAGATTAGGGGACAGCCCTAGTGGTGTTGGTGCCATATTCTTTAATGATGCCAATGGCTACCATTCCCAAACGGGACTTAAGTTGACGTATGCCCATCACTTGAAATTAGGGGGCGATGTCCGCTATTTGAACCAATTGTCTTTTGGGATCAGTGGGGGATTATTGCAAAGTAGTTTGGATGAAACCGAATTCCGTTCGGTTATTCCCGATCCCATTATAACGGGAGGTAAGAACAGTGTCAGTTATTTTAATGTGGACTTGGGCATGTCTTATAGCCTTATGGAATTTTATGCCCATTTTTCTGTATTGAATGCCTTGGGTAGTGGTAGGGATCTATATACGGCCATTGAGTTTGATAATCTGAGGAGGTACTTGATTTCTGCGGGATATGTTTTTGGTAAGAACGAATGGCAATACGAACCATCGGTCCTTTTTCAATTGACCGAGTTCACCGAGGAAAAAACCATGGATATCAATGCGAAGGTGTACAAAGATGTAGATTTTGGAAGAATCTGGGGAGGCTTGTCATATCGAAGAAGCTTCGACGGGGCACAGTTCTTGGTCGATGGGTCTTTTGGCGAACAACGTTTGCAATTGATTACACCGATCATAGGCGCGAACATCAAAAACTTCATGATTTCGTATAACTATTCCTATCAAATGGGCGATGTGCGTTTTGATAATGGAGGGTTCCATCAAATTACCTTAGGGTACGATTTTGGGCAATCTGAGCGTCGATACGATTGTTATTGTCCTGCAGCACAATAAAAAAAGGCCTATCCTTTTTAGAGGATAGACCCTTTACCAAACACCAACTAAATAAGTTCAAGAATTGACCACAGGTGATTAATCCCACTTATAGTTTTTCTTTTCTGCTTGTTTTTTAATGGCTTCCAGCATGGCGTTTTCCAATTCGCCTTTAGCATTCTCTTTTTGGTTTTCGGCAATATAAACCTCGCGTTTCGAATTGAGTTCCTGTATCTCTTTTTGGATATCGGCACGTTCTCTCTTTTTTGTTTCGATATAACGCTCTATTTCAGATGTTGATTTCCCTTGTAGTTCTGCGGGTAATTGTTCTTTTTTGATTTCTGAAACATCAAAATCCTTGTCATCCATAGCATCGACCAAGTCCCACGATGAATTCTTGTACATTCTAGAGCTTTTACTCACCGCTCTTTTAACGATGACCGTTTCTTCCAATGCTTCGGCATTAGCGTCCTGTTCGGCTTGCATGGCCATTTTAGAGGCGCCGAGACTACCATAGGATATATAGGTTTTGTTCAATTTACCGTTCAATTTAATTATGATGTCATCATAAGGTGTGTCTATATGCACTATACGCTTGTTATGGTCAATGGCCATGTATTCCCCTCCGGTCAAGGTGGCTCCTTTTTTCCAATCGCCATTTATGCCTTGTTCATAATTACCGCAGAAAATGGTATTGACCACCACATCTTTTTCAGTGGCATTGGTCACGGCATCCTTATAGTTTAATTTTCCTTGTGTAAAGGGTTCGTTTCCGGCAATGAAGATCATCTTTAAATTGTCGGGGTTTTTGCCCCAGTCCAATTGTTTTAAAGAAGTTTGTATCACCTGGCCGCAATATTCCTCACCTCCATTAGTGGTCAAGGAAAATAGTTTTTCCGAGATTTCATCCAGGTCATTGCTGAAATCCAACACTTGTTGAATATACCCTTCTTTTGAAGAAAGGTTATCATTGCCGTATTGGTAGAGTGCTATTTGCAGTTGCGGACGCGAATCATTGCCGCATTTGGCATGTGTAAACTTGTTTACGATATCCCAGAGTTGTGATTTGGCCTGATTTATCAATCCGTCCATACTGTTACTAGTGTCTAATAACAGGGCGATCTTAACGGTATTGTTGTCCGCTTTTTCCTTTTTATGGGTAATGGTCGCTTGGGCGATGATGGGTTCGATTTTACTTTTTTTCGGGGTCAATTCACAGGCATACGCCGTGTTGACCGTTGCTGCCAAAAGGCAAATTCCTAAAATGCGATGTACTTTTTTCATGATATTCTTTTTTGTTTTATTTCCCACGAAGTGGAAATCGGTTATGTTTCAATTATTTTTTTCTGAGTTTCTCTATGGTTGAAACAATTAAATAGGAGAAACCTGCTATTAATAGTAAGACGGTCATTAGTTGTAGGTAGGTGGACAGTGTCCATAAAAAGGCCGAGATTATCCTTTGTGATAAATCGGTATGGGTAACCTTTCTTTCGGTTAGTGAGAATTTTACGGTACAGAATTCATTTTCCTCATCAAAATTCCCCAAACTCACACCCAAGGCCTGTAGTTGTTGTTCTATTTCGAGTATCCTGTTCTCTAATTGAATGTATTCCTCGATTCGTCCTCCTTCTGCCTTAAGGTTGATCAAGGAGGTCCTTATCTTTTCGAGCGACAGTTTTTTGGCGCGTAGCTCCTTGTACTCATTGGTTTTGTCCTTCTTGGTAATTTGCTTGGCTTGTATGGTGCCTATCTGGATTAGTTGTTGGTAAATGGCATCGAAATGCTCTGGAGGTACGCCAATGGTGAGGTTTAAACTGCGATAACCGGAATTTCCATTTTTATTTTCGAACTGTATAAGTCCATTATAATCGGCTACATATTTACGTAACTGGTCTTCATCACGGTCAAAGACAGTTGATATTGATTGTATATCTGCGATTTTTTCGTATTTCTGGTCTACTAGCATAGGGGCTTGTCCCAGTGCTACACTATGTCTTTTGGTGGCGTAGTTTTTACGTATTTCAAGGTTTGACTCTAAAGATTCGGTTTGTTGGAAGATGGGTGTTGCAACAACGGTTTCTTCCTTTTCCGTAGTAAGACGAAATATGAACAGGATGATAAACCCTATGCTAAGTCCCAATGATAGTTTTCCGATTTTATTTTTCAAGGTTGTTTTCATGTCTGATTGTGTCATTTTATGGGATAAAAGTATTTCCTGATGTTTTGAAAAAAAATGGGGAATGAGTTAAATCGCCATTTCAATGAGTAAAGCGTCCCTTTGGTTTTGTAAAGGCTGTATTTTAGCCTTCATATTGCTTATTTTGGCTGTTTGGGCATTTTTTATTGCCGCATAAATCAGCTAAGTTTACGTTGTATTTCATAATAGATGAATAGAATAAACCACATACTTGCGATACTCCTTTTCGGGATCTTTACATGTATTCCCCAAATAGGATCTGCCCAAAACAAGATTGGGGTAAAGGGAACTGTTAAGGGATTCGAGGACGGTTCCCCGATAACTGGTGTAGAGGTGTCAACGAATTCAGGGGCCTATACGTTGACGAATGCCTTTGGGGAGTTTAAAATAGAGGTGACCATAGGTGAAGAACTGGTTTTTCAGAGCCCCCATTTCGAAACGGTAAGGTATCGTGTTCGCAGTAGTGAGGATGTAGATGTGAAGGTCAAAGGATATTCCGGGAAAAGGGAAAACAGCTACAGCAGTCGTAAAAGTACCAAAAGTGAGGTGTCGTTGCACGCCGTCTTTTTAGATTCGGCCAATTACTATAAAAAGACCGATATAGAAAAGAGTATAGATTTTATCACTAAATCCCTGGCACAATTGAATCAAAGGGGAGATAAGGCAGAACTCTCACAATCCTTGACCACTTTGGGCGAGGTCTATTATTTTCATAAACAGTACGATTTGGCCATTTCCAGTTATTTAGATGCCTTGGAGGCCCAAGAAAGCGACCGGACTTCCTTTTTGTTGGGTAGGGCCTATGTCGCGAACAAGGATTTTGAAAATGCCGAAAAAACGTTGACCCCGCTTTTAAAAGAGAGGAAAATAGTGCCCTATCAGAAAGTGCGGCTTTATGAATATTTGGGAGATGCTTATTTGGGAATGGGAAATAATGACAAGGCCGTGGCTTTTTATAGGGAAGGGTTGACAATTGCCGAAAAAAACCAAATTACACCAAAGGTGACCGACCTGAATTCCAAGATTGCCGATGCCTTTGTCAAGGACAATAGGAATGTAGAGGCGGAAGGGTATTACTCCAATTCGTTGAAATTGGCTAAACAACAAGCTCCACAGCGATCCATCCAGGAAAAGGAAAAAGTGGCCGATTTCTATAATAAAAAGAATAGGTACGATGAGGAAATTCAATTGCGGAAACAAAGTTTGAACGAGCTTGGGGAATTGTCGGTAGAATCAAAGGTCGCTGTAGACAAACCGGAATCTTTGGATTCCATCACCTCCCAGCGGATTAATTATAAGATCGCCAATGCCTATATTGCAAAGGATGATTATGACGAGGCCATTCCCTATCTTCAGAAAAGTATCGTTGAGGCAGATATTGACGATGACTTGGTCATTCAAAAAGATGCCACCCGAAAGTTATCGGAGGTGTATGAGTACAAAGGGGAATTCAACAAGGCCCTGGCGACGTATCAGGACTATGTGGCCGTCGTGGATACCTTGTATATACGTAAAGAGCAGGAAATTTCGCGGGCAGCGAGGCTGAATCGTGAAATCGCGTCAAAGCAAAGCCGTATTGACGGCCTGGAGCAAGAGCGGCAGTTGTCCCAAAGTAAATACGATTTGGCGGTAACCGGACAGCAATTGCAAGAGGAGAGCAACAAAAGAAAGAATTGGGTCATCTATTCCCTACTTTTCGGTTTGTTGTTGATGGGTTTGGCAGCCTTCTTTTTTTATAGGAGCAACCAGCAACAAAAATTGGCCAATAACCTTTTGGCCCTTAAATCCTTGCGGTCACAAATGAACCCGCATTTTATTTTCAATGCCTTGAACTCGGTAAACAGTTATATCGCAAAAAGTGATGAGCGAAGTGCCAATAGGTTCTTGAGTGAGTTTTCAACCTTGATGCGGGCCGTTTTGGATAATTCCGAAGAGGATTTCATCCCATTGTCCAAAGAGTTGGAACTACTTCGACTTTATGTGAAATTGGAACATTCCCGTTTTCCGGATAAGTTCGATTATAAGATAGATGTAGACAAGTCCATAGATATAGATAGTTACTGGATTCCGCCCATGCTCCTACAACCTTATATCGAAAATGCGATTTGGCACGGATTGCGCTATAAAGAGGATAAAGGCCATTTGAACATTCAAATACAACATCAAGGGAAAGATACTATTCAGATCAGTATTGAGGATGATGGGATCGGCAGGAAAAAATCAGCGGAATTAAAGACCCAAAACCAGAAAAAACAAAAATCGAAGGGAATGGGTAATATCAGAAAAAGAATCGCCATTCTCAATGAGATGTACAAAGACAAAGTAGATGTACATATTACCGATGTCAATAGCGACGGGCAAGGGACCAGGGTTCTCTTCACTTTAAAGAAAGATACATGAATTTAAAAGCACTTATTGTCGAAGATGAGGCCAATAGTAGGGAGATTCTTCAGAACTATTTGTCTAAATATTGTGAAAATGTAACGGTTTTGGGAGAAGCCGCATCAATAAAAGAGGCGCTGGCTTTTATTCAACAGAATGAGTTGGATCTGGTTTTTCTTGATGTAGAGATGCCCTATGGCAATGCTTTTGACCTTTTGGATCAATTACCCGATCGGGATTTTGAAACCGTATTCGTTACGGCCTACAACCAATATGCCATGGAAGCGTTGAATAATCATGCGGCCTATTATTTAATGAAACCCATCAATATTGATGAATTGATTAAGGCGGTAGCCTACGTTTCCGACATTAAAACAAAAGAAACCGCGTTGGAAGACCAAGTATTGAATGCCCAATTGCCAAGTGTTGAGGGTAAGATAACCTTGCCTCAGCAAGATGGTTTCCAGGTTTTGAACGTAAACGATATCCTGTATTGTAAGGCCGATGACAACTATACCGAAATCCATCTTGAAAAAAAGAAGATCCTGGTGAGCAAGACCTTAAAATATTTTGAGGAAGCACTTTCGCAGTATCCTTTTGCGAGAATCCATAAATCTTATTTGGTGAATGTAAACGAGGTCGTTAAATACCGGAAGGGAAAAGGGGGCAGTGTGGTGGTCTCAAATGGGAAGGAACTTTTGGTTTCAGCATCTAAAAAGAAGGAATTATTGGCGTATTTTTGAACTGTAAAATAAAAATACGATACAACCAATGTTAATTAAATCGGTTAGGGGCAAGACCCCGGTTATAGGAGAAGATTGCTTTATTGCGGAAAATGCGACCATAGTGGGCGAAGTGACCATGGGCGATCAATGTAGTGTTTGGTTCAATGCGGTTTTAAGAGGAGACGTGCATTTTATCAAAATGGGAAACAAAGTCAACGTTCAAGATGGTGCCGTGGTGCATTGTACGTACGAGAAATCGCCTACGACCATCGGGAACAACGTATCTATAGGCCACAATGCCCTGGTGCATGGTTGCACCATAAAAGATAACGTTCTGGTAGGTATGGGTAGCATCATCATGGATGATTGCGTGGTAGAGAGTAATAGTATCATTGCCGCCGGTGCGGTTTTGACCAAAGGTACCCACGTGCCAGAGGGTACTATTTTTGCAGGTATGCCTGCTAAAAAAATCAAGGATATTAGTCCGGAGTTGAGTTCAGGGGAAGTGGATAGGATTGCCAATGCGTACGTAAAATACTCAGGCTGGTTCAAAGAAGAATAGTCCTTCTTGAATTCAATACGGAACCTGTTATATGGTTTCGCCTGTACGTGAACCATTCATGGTACAACCATAAAAGGGAACGATCAAGGCAAATACTGTTTGCGTATTGCCGGCCAGGGTAGGTATTTTTAATGCCTACTTAGGGCTATGAGCTATTATTCCTTATTTTTGTCAATAAGAAATTAATCTAAAGGATTGGGTTTGGGCCACATAGGTGGTCATACGTAATCCATACTAAAAAATAAAAAAATGAAAGCATATATATTTCCCGGTCAAGGAGCCCAATTCGTAGGTATGGGTTTGGATCTTTATGAAAAATACCCATTGGCGCAAGAGTTGTTCGAAAATGCCAATGAGATTTTAGGTTTTCCCATTACCGATATCATGTTCGAAGGGGCGGCCGATGATTTAAAGGAGACCAAAGTGACCCAGCCAGCTATTTTTCTTCACTCGGTAATTTTAAGTAAGGTCATGGGCGATGCTTTTAAGCCCGAAATGGTCGCTGGCCATTCCTTAGGGGAATTTTCTGCCTTGGTGGCCAATGGCGCATTGAATTTTGAAGACGGATTGAAATTGGTGTCACAAAGGGCATTGGCCATGCAAAAGGCATGTGAGTTGCAACCCGGTACCATGGCGGCCGTATTGCGTTTGGATGATGAGGTCGTTGAAAGAATCTGTGGGGAAACTCAAGGTATTGTCGTAGCGGCAAATTATAATTGCCCTGGGCAATTGGTAATCTCGGGAGAGGTAGATGCCATTAACGCTGCCTGTGAAAGTTTAAAGGCTGCCGGTGCCCGTAGGGCCATGGTATTGCCTGTGGGCGGGGCGTTCCATTCCCCATTGATGAAACCTGCAGAGGAGGAGTTGGCCGCAGCTATCGAAGCTACGAAATTTTCCACACCGAATTGCCCAATTTACCAAAATGTGACCACGATTGCGGTTAGCAATGCGGATGAGATCAAAAAGAATTTGATTTCCCAATTGACATCCCCTGTAAAATGGACACAGAGTGTTCGTAATATGGTAAAAGATGGGGCAACTTTGTTCACCGAAGTGGGTCCAGGTAAGGTTTTACAAGGTTTGGTCAAGAAAATAGAGCCAACGGCAGAGGCTGTTTCAGCAGAAGTATCTTAAGGGGCATAGGTTCAATACATTGCATTTTAGCCAAAAAAGCCAGTTTTAATCTGAGTAAGTAAGGGGTTAGCTGTTTTTTTTAGTAATATTGACTCCCTATTTTTTGGTTTTAACATACGCAAGTGTCGATGATTTTGGCATAGTATGTGCAAAAAACAGTCTATGAAAAAGAAAATAAAGCGTACAATGGTTACCCCGTCATCTTCAATTACATCAAGGATTTTTAATAGGTTACTGCTATTGGTAACCTTTCTCTTCGTGTCTTTGAGTGGGTATGGGCAGACGGTCTCTATTTCAGCTTCTCAAGCAACTGCAGAGGAAGATGGGCCTGTGTCAGGTGAGTATACAGTAAGGGTAACTGGAGCTGGTGGTATTACTGGGTCAATAGAGGTTTTTTTATCTGTTGACCCAGCAAGCACAGCAACAGCTATTGATGATTATGCTGCTCTTCCAGCTTCTGTTACAGTACCTTTGTTTTTAGGTAGTGGTTCAATACTAGTATCTCTCGATGTAAACGATGACAACTTCATTGAGAACGATGAAAATGTAATTTGGGAGATAGATTCTAATATCAATTATACTATTGATCCAGCTAATTCTTCTGCTGAAGTTACTATTTTGGATAATGATTTTGCAGGGGTGAATGTGGATACTACCACAGGAACAACAACCGAAGCAGGAGGAACTGCAACGTTTACATTTACCTTGACGAGTGAGCCCACGGCCGATGTTACGATTCCCATAAATCAATATGATGCAACGGAGACATCTGGTCCCAATAGTGTTGTTTTGAACGCTGCAAATTGGGATACAGGCGTGGAATTGGAGATAAGCGGAGTTGATGATGATGTTGTTGATGGAGATATAACCTACACTTTAAATACGGGTAATATTACATCTTCAGATTCAAATTTTGATGCTTTGGTGAATGCCGATGTGGATCAATTAGTCGTTACTAATACTGATGATGATGTTGCGGGTGTAAATGTTACACCGGTTATAGGTACGACTACAGAAGCAGGTGGTACCACTACATTTACTTTTACATTGACAAGCGAACCCACAGATGATGTAGTTATCCTAATAAATAATTATGATTTAACGGAACATAGTGGTCCTTCTGATATTTCATTAGATGCTTCAAATTGGGATACGGGTGTGGAATTGGAAATTACCGGTCTTGATGATACAGTTGTTGATGGTGATATTACATACAATTTAAATACAGGTAATGTAACTTCACTGGATCCAAATTATGATGTTTTAACGGGGGCTGATGTTAGTCAATTAGCATTAACGAATACAGATAACGATTCCTTTACAGCTACAATATCGACAACAGATGATACTGGAGCGGAAGGGGGAAACAACAATGGTGTTTTTGAGATAGATTTAGGAGCAGTTAATGCTACCGGAAGCCCAGTGACGGTTAACTATTCCATTGGTGGTACAGCTACGAATACCGATGATTATGACACTTTAAATGGGTCGGTTGACATTGCAGATGGTGATCAAACAGCTACGGTAACCATTGATCCGGAGAATGATACTTTGGTTGAGGGTACAGAGACCGTTGTTCTTTCCTTGCTTGCAGATGCGGGGTATAATCTAGGACCAGTTGCCAATAGAACCGCCACGGTCAACATAACTGATAATGATACTTTTACTGCCACAATTTCTGCCACTGATGCTACTGGTACCGAAGCCGGGGATAACAACGGTGTTTTCGAGATTGATTTAGGACTAGAGAATGCTACCGGAAGCCCAGTAACGGTGAACTATACCATTGGTGGTACGGCTACAAATACTGATGATTATGCAAATTTAAGTGGGTCGGTGTCCATAGCGAATGGGGATCAAACGGCTACGGTAACCATTGATCCTGTAGATGATGTGATTGTTGAAGGTCAGGAATCGATTATTTTAACCTTAGTTGCAGGAGCGGGATATGATTTGGGGCCGGTGTCTGATAGGACAGCTACAGTAAACATCAATGATAATGACACCGCAGGCTTTACGTTATCTACAACAACGCTTTCCACAACGGAAAACGGAAGTAGTGAAACCTTTACGGCGGTATTGGATGCCCAACCCCAAAGCAATGTGGTATTGTTGGTCGCCTCCGGAGATACAGGTGAAGGTACTATTCCAACAGGTCAGGCAACGTTGACCTTTACACCTGTGAATTATAGTACGCCCCAAACGGTAACGGTGAACCCCGTCGATGATGACGAAGTTGATGGTGATGAAAATTATAATATTACGGTTAGTGTATCCGATAACGATAGTGATGATAACTTTGATGGTCTTGCGAACCAAACTATAGCGGTGACCAATGCCGATGATGATGTTGCTTCATTGTCCATCGCGAATGCGGCCAATAATGAGAATGCAGTAAGTGGTACTATAGTTTTTGACGTAACCTTAAGTAATGCCATTGTTGGTGGTACTACCGTTGCGTATACCCTTTCTGGTGTTACGGCCACTGCTGGAGCCGATTTTGACAGCACTGGAGGGTCGATTAATTTTGATGGTGATACTGGTGAGGTAGAGCAAATCACGGTTTCGATAGTCGATGATTCCATCTTGGAAGATTCGGAAACCTTTACGGTACAATTGGGAACGCCATCCAATGGAGTTATACTTACAGGTGGAGGTTCTGCTACGGGAACAATAAACGATGACGATAACTGCGTTGCGGCACCCATTTTAAATACCGATGTGCAAACCATATTTTGTGGCACGTTAACATATGATGACGGTTCTTTAATGAGTCTGAATGATTATACCGATTCTACTGCTCCGGCAGGTACCGTATTGACATGGAGTTTACTTTCCGATCCTTTGAACGAAAACGCACATTTAACTCCTGCAGAGGTAAATAACCCAACGAACGATGGTTCATATTTCGGTTTCTTTTATGATGCCGCTAATGATTGCGCCAGTGGTACCATAGAGGTCGAATTGACCTTGAACCCTATTCCTGTAATCGCCGAGACTTTGGGTGATGAACGTTGCGGAGCAGGGGAAGTGACCCTTTCGGCCAGTGGGGCACCGGATGCGGATCAGCCACCGACATTTACTTGGTATGATAGTGCAACCGGTACAACTCCTATTGCTACAGGGCCAAGTATAACCAGAAATATATCTAGTACCACTTCTTATTTTGTAGAAGCAGAGGCCAATGGTTGTGTGTCTGAACGAGAGGAAGTTATAGCAACGATTTACCCTACGCCCTCGGCAGGTACGGTTACGAATTCCTCAGCATGTAGCATAGCGGCCAATGGCACGTCAATTAGGGATTTGGATGATTTGATAACGGGGCAAAGTAGTGGTTCGTGGAGTGTGACCACAGACCCTTCCAACTCCATAGTCTTGGGTAGTGATAATATTATTGATTTTGAAGGTTTGACCGAAGGGAGTTATGTGTTTACGTATACCACCGATGATGCAACCCCGCCATTTTGTGAAAATGTAAGTTCGGAAGTGACCATTACGGTAAATGATTGTGATGTGGATACGGATGGTGACGGACTTTTTGATGGTGTAGAGTCAGTTTTGGGTACCGACCCGAATCTAGTGGATACCGATGGTGATGGAATTGACGATGCCACCGAAGTAGGTGATGATTCCGGGGATCCCTTAGACGGGGATGAAGATGGTATTATCGATGCCTTGGATTCCAATATTCTGGATACCGATATGGATGGGGTCGTTGATCAATTGGATCCGGCAAATACAAACCCGTGCTTACCGAACCCTGATAGTGAATTCTGTGAGGCTACCGTAGACTTGGAAATCCTAAAAACAACAAATTTAGAATACTTAAGGATTAATGAGCAATTGACTTTTACCGTCACACTAAACAATGTTTCCGACGAAATTGCGAGTGATATTCAGGTAAGTGAGATGCTAGATGCGACTGGTTTTGAATATGTTTCCCATTTTATCGCAAGTGGTGGTGGGGTGTATGATGAGGTTACGGGAATTTGGGATATTCCAGAATTGGGTGCTCGTGAAAGTGTAAGCCTTGTTATTTTGGTCAACGCCATTACGGCAGGTACTTTTGAAAACACGGTAACGATTACAGCGGTTTCCCCATTTGATATTGAGACTGGTAATAATGAGGCAACCGTAACCGTCGAAATAGGGGAACGTAGTAATAATGAATGTGGTTTCTTGTTCAACCAGTTTTCACCCAATGGCGATGGTACCAATGATTTTCTGTATATAAATTGTATTACCGATCCTGAATATGCCGATAATACGTTGGAAATCTATGATCGCTACGGCAATCAGGTGTTCGCCACCAAAGGCTATGATAATACATGGGACGGTACACGCAAGAACGAACAATTACCAAAGGGCACTTACTTCTATGTTTTGGATTTAGGTGATGGGTCCGAGGTTAAAAAAGGATGGATCCAAATCATAAGATAATACAATGATGAACTACAGAACACATATTTCTTCTTTTAAAACAGTCTGTTTAGTCTTTATATTGGCATTAACCGTATCCTTTACCGTACATGGGCAAAAAGAGCCCCAATATACCCAGTATATGTACAATATCGGCAGTTTTAACCCGGCCTATGTGGGTACGGTAGAGAAGCCGGAAATCATGGGAATGTACCGTGCACAATGGCTGGATGTTGATGGGGCACCCAGGACATTGCGTTTCGGGGTCAATGTTCCTTTCTCTAACGATAAGACGGGTCTGGGCTTTAACGTGGTCAGTGATCAATTAGGTCCGTCTACCCAAACATACGTAGATGTTGCCTATTCGTATCAAGTAAGTGTATCCGACGAAACCAAACTTTCCTTTGGATTGGATGTAGGGGGTTCTTTCTTGAATGTGGACTATAGTAAAGGGGATTTCGAAATCGAAAATGAACCCTTGGTTAATGAACAGACCGTAAATAAATTTTACCCTACCATTGGGGCAGGGGCATTTCTGTATGCAGACAATTGGTATACCGGTATTTCCATTCCAAATTTCCTGACCAATGGTATTTATGGTGATGAGGTTGCCGTTTTGGTCGAGGATAAAGTACAATTCAATTTTATTGGGGGTTATGTTTTCGATCTGTCGAAAAAATTGAAATTTAAACCCGCCTTTATGGTCAATTACCTTCAAGGGGCACCGGTTAATGTGAATGTGTCATCTAACTTCTTGATCAATGATGTGTTGACATTGGGCGCATCTTATAGGGTAGATAATGCGGTAAGTGGTTTGGCAGGTTTTCAGGTCTCTGAAAGCATGTTCGTAGGCTATTCATATGATTACAGTACCAATGGCTGGGGAGATTATAACAATGGTTCGCATGAGGTTATACTTAAATTTTATCTTGGAGGAGGAGCGGCACGTAGCAGGCAACCCAAGATCAACAAAGCCAAGGGCCAACCAAAACAAATAGACAGTCCACGATTCTTTTAACTGGTTTCGAGGTAAACCCTAATAGCCAAAGGTTGTAAAAGAAATCATCAATGGTTGTTTGTGATGGGAAAAAATATTGAAAAGAAATACATGAAAACAAAGGCTTTACTAGTATTCAGTTTTATGATCTTGGCCAATTTAATGGCCCAAGAAGAAAAGTCGAAGGCAGATATATTGTTTTATGGCTATGACTATAAAAATGCAATTGCGGAGTATCAACGGGAAATGTCAAAAGCACCCTTGAAGAACGATCAATTGTTGAATCTTGCGGATTCCTATTATAAGGTGGGTAATTATAAAGAAGCGTCCAGGATATATTTGGATGTGAACAAAAAAGATACCATTGCATCTACCCTTCGTTTTAATATGATGCTACAGAGTTTGGCAAAGACCTCCGATGTGGAAAGGGTTAAATCTTTTTTGAGCACAAAACGCGATGTATTTGCAAATGAATTGCTAGAAAATGCCGAATTTAATTATAGTTTATTGGCTTCCGGCGAGAGTGACAATGATGGGTTTCAGGCCATCAACATAAATGCCAATAGTCCGCAAGCTGATTTCGCCCCTAGTTTTTATAAAGACAGGTTGTTGTTCAGCAGCTCTAGGGGAAAAAAGTCAAAAGAAGTGTATAAACCTACTGGTGAGGCCTATTTGGATATTTATATCAGCAGGTTGCGTGCCGATGGCAATGTTCTGAATGCAAATCCTTTTGTCGGTATACCCAATAGCGAATTCCATGAGGCCACTCCTTATTATTCGGAGGAATTGGATAAGCTCTTTTTCGTTACTTCGAATACATATGAAGGAGAACTTCGTTTTGATGATAAGGGAAAAAATGCTTTGGCTATTGCCATGGCCGATACTGAGGGGGATGTGCGTTATTTGTTGATGGATTTCAGTATATCATTCTATTATCCATTTTATGATTCCAAAACAACAAGGTTGTATTTTGCCGCGAATTTTGAAGATGGGTATGGGGGAACCGATATTTATTATGTGCTTACGAACAATGGGCAGATAGTGAGTGCACCTCGCAATTTAGGCCCTAGCATCAATACCCCCGGAAACGAGATCGCACCTTATATTTTTAATAATAGCTTATATTTTTCATCCGATGTTTTCTACGGATTGGGGGGGATGGACATGTATAAGGCCAATATGTATGCAGATGGCACATATGGTATTCCCATTAATTTGGGTAAAGGTATCAATACCCCAGCTGATGATTTTGGACTTATTATCAAAGAAGATAGCTCTGGCGGTCTAATGGGGTACTTTTCTTCCAATAGGCCAGGAGGGAAAGGCAATGATGATATTTATGGGTTCAAGATTGCGGAAGAATTGGGTATGAAGACCCTTTCCTTGAAGGGTGTGGTCGCTGATTTAAGATACGATCAAGGAATAAACAAGGCGCAGGTACAGATGTTGAATAAGGCCGGTGAGGTGTTGAAAGAGGTGTATACTAATGAAAAAGGTGTGTTTAGGATTGAAATTCCATGGGAAGATCAAGTTACCATAAAAGCCACAAAAGAGCGGTATTCCATATTTTCGACTACATACACAGAAAGCCATTATTCTGAAATGGAAGGAAAAAATATAAACATAGCACTTTCGTTGATCGATGATCTTTTGACCGAGACAGAAGGTAAGGAAGTCCTAAGATTACAGAAGTTCTATTTTGCAAGGAACAAGGCGGATATTACCATGGAGATAGCTGCCGAACTTGATAAGGTAGTAGCGGCCGTACAACGTTTCCCTCAAATGAAATTGGCCATTGAAACCTATACGAACAGTAAAGGGGCTAAAACCACCAATTTAAAACTTTCGCAAAAGAGGGCAGACGCCATATATGCATATCTTATCGGTAAGGGTGTTGATAACTCCAATATCGTATCGAGTGTGGGTTATGGGGAGGAGAAATTGGTCAACAAATGTAGTGATGGAGTGTATTGCTTGGATTTTCTGCACAAACAGAATGATAGGTCACTTATCATAGTCACCAATGCCAGTGAACTTTAAACAGAGGCTTAAAGTGGTTTGTGTTTAAACCTGGAAAATGACCATCCAAAAATAGTAAACCGAAAAAAGGGCAAGGAAGAGAATGCCAGCGTAAGTCAATACCTGTAATCCTTTTGTAGGTCTTAGTTGTTTCGGAATTTCAGCGCTCATTACGTTTTTAAGGTTCATGTAGCCGATGATGGGAGCTACCACGAAAGATACAAAAGTCGCTAAGGCAACCAACTTCCCCATATTGGAACTAAAACCCAATACCACGGTCAAATTGATTAGTGATAAGAGAATGACAAGTAGGGCAAAAGGCCATTTTTTGTTCTTTAACTTCACTTTCGGTGCCAGGAGATCTATGATATCAACACTAACCCGGGCTATGGCATCATGGGCGCTCATGCAAGTACTGAACATGGTCGCAAAAGCTGCCGTTGCTATGAAGATATAGGCCCAGGCACCTATATGGGTGGTGAACAATTGAACTACTTGATCCGCAAAACTCACGGCATTACCACTTAATATCGTATTGGTACCATAAAGGGTAAACCAACCTATGATCATAAAGAAAATGGCCAATGTCCCGGTAAGGATATAACCGATGTTGAATTCTAAAAGGGAATCTTTTAAGGAAGGTTTCAATTTGCCGTTTTTCCATTTTTCAATACTCCATAAGCTCACCCAACTGGAAGCTTCAACCGTAGTAGGCATCCATCCCATTAAACCGATTAAAAATAAAATACCTACTTCATTGAAAATCGGGATAGGTTCAAATCCCGCAACCGGGGTAACCCTGCCATTTAACATCACTAGGACGGTCGTGACCATTAAGGCGATGAATAATAGGGAAACTACAAGTTTAAGTGAGATTTCCAAGAAACGATACCTGCCGATGATCAATAATCCCGAAATGAATAAAAACAATACCAATGCCACCATACTAATGGGGATATCGGTTATTTTAAATAGATTGATGAAAAGTCCGGCGGTAACTGTGTATAAAGCAGCGAGAATGGTAAACGTGGAAACGAAAGTGATCAAGGCGTAAAACCACAGGAAGACCTTGCCTCGCTTTAGATACCCTTCAATCAAGGATGTATTGGTGATATTGGTATAGCGTACCCCGAATTCAAAAAAAGGATATTTAAAAATATTGGCTAGAATAATGGGTATGACCATAATCCAACCATATTGGGCACCCGCTTTGGTAGATAACACCAAATGGGAAGTTCCAATGGCCATTCCGGCGAACAAAAGCCCGGGACCAAGGTTTTTGATAAGTAGTTTTAATTGGGTCATAATGCTAGGAAAAGTACACCAAAATACATTTTTTGCGCCAGTTGTTCTAAAGTGTTATTTTATTTCAATCGGATTTCCATAGAATTTAGGTTCCGTTTTCATAAGTAGGTCAATAAAGACCTTTACCCTGGCCAGGTATTCCCTTAGTTGAACCTTTAACCCTTGCTTTCTTGAAATATCCTCTGCGTTGTATCCTATGGCGTTCAGTCCCTTTTGGTTGGCGATGTAAATAGCGCGTTCGTTATGGAATTTCTGGGAGATTACAGTTACATTGTCCAAACCAAAGACCACATTGGCCCGTACCATGGAATCGAGGGTTCTAAACCCTGCATAATCCAAAAAGATACGTTCGGAAGGAATCCCTTCGGCGACAAGGTCTTTTTTTATGGTTGAAGGTTCGTTGTAGTAAATCGTTCCATTGTCTCCGCTCACCAATACGAATTCGATTTTATTGGCCTTATAAAGTTCAACGGTAGCATGTATGCGATTTGAATAATAAGGGTTGGGTTGGCCCCCAACAAGTTTTTTTGCGGTACCAAGAACCAGACCTACCTTGTTTTTGGGAATAGCGGTCAGATCGGAATAGGTTTTGCCCTTTGCCCCAGATTCAATTACAGCATTACAGGTAAGGATAAGTAAGAAACCAATAGCGAAGAGTCCGCCTATTTTCTTTGCCAATCCCTTTGTGAATATTTTTCGCATAGTGTGGTATAAAGGTAGCTAATTAGGAAAAGTAAGGGGAGTAAATGAAACAAAAAAGTCCCGACTTTTGTCAGGACTTTTTTGTTTATAGTATCGTCGATAGGTTTTATCGATGAAGTAAAACGATTTTATCTTTCTTTTTCGTCCGGTGTGCCGCGTTCATTCTTTCAGACAGCAATTTGGAATAGGCCAGTTGGTTCTGTGCTATTTTTTCAAGGTCCCTAGGAGAGGGTGAAGGGTAGGTCTCGCTTTTTCTCTTCGTAATGGCTTTTTGCCTTGGTTGGTCAATATCTGTCCTTTCAAATAATTTAATCGCTAATTCAACCAAAGATCGTTCTATATGGTAAGCATAAGAACGATGGCCAAGTTCTGACCATTTACTTAATGGGTTTTTTTTCTTTCTGGAATTTAGTGTAATAAGCATAGGCGTTCAATTTGGGATTGTTCATCAATAACGTAAAATATCGGCAATACGTATAATAATCCGATGAAATGCACAGAAAATACTTACAAATAGATGAAATACAGCAAATACAGTGTCAGAAATTTTAAAGGCCTTCGGATTTTTTTTGCAAAGAAGCCCGTCTTTCTGAACTTTTTATTTTTTTTGTAAATGAACGGTATGGGTCGTTACATGTGTTCCTGTTGAAAATAGGGAAAAGAAAACACTTCTATTGCTGTTTTCGTGCAGGGTTGGCCGTTAGAATAGTATTTTTATAGGAATAATTATGAAATTAATACGTTATTCTTGTACATGAAAAAATTTGAGCAACGCCTATGAAATGGTATGTTTTATATGTAAAACCGAAATCTGAAAAGAAAGTGGCCGAAAGGCTCCGGAAAATCGGGGTGGAGGTGTATTGTCCCCTGATTAAGGAAATTCGCCAATGGAGTGATCGAAAGAAAACCATTGAGAACCCCTTGTTCAAATCTTATGTATTTGTTCATATTAAGGAAAAGCACCGCCATATCGTATTTGATGTGCCTGGGGTTGTACGTTATTTGTTTTGGTTGGGAAAACCGGCCGTTGTTCGTGATGAGGAAATACTGGTCATAGAAAAATGGTTGAAAGATGAGGATATTGAGGATATAACACTTTCAAATTTGAATCCCGGTGATGAATTGTTCGTGAAGAATGGAATTTTAAAAGATCACAAGGGAATCGTTCAAGAGGTAGGTAAAAAACGTGTGCGTTTGGTAATTCCTGGTTTGGGGGTTGTGCTCAATGCGAGGATAAAAGATCTTGTCTAAATATATAGAACCGATATAAGTTGGTTTAGCCATTCGGGATGCCCACACCTTTGTAATGGTAATTATGTTGTTTATTAAATAGTTAGGACCGATTTTATTCGGCTGAATTCATAGTTGGTCATTGCCCAATAGATGATAATCATTCTTTTTTTCATTTTCCTAATGTATTATATCGATAAAAAGTTGCATTACGACTACGGTGCTTTTTTTTCCGGTTTTTATCCATTGGTTTTATCATAAAGTTTATAGATTGCCAATGGATTATATGCAATATGGCGTTTCAAAAATTAGATACTTCGTAAATCGAAAAGATTTTAGGGCAAATAATTGTGTTGATGCAATAAGCCCATTATTTTCGGCGTTTGAAAATCGCTTGTACTTTTATGGTACGGGAATTTTCGGGATTATTGTAAGTGTCCCATTATTAACAGTTTAGAGGGTAATTGTCGCCAGGGTTATGTGGCTGACAATGCGTAGCGCTTCTTGCTACTCAAGTTACAAAGTAAAAAAAGTCGATGTTCCCCCTCATTGGTTTTATCATTTATATCATTTAAAATTCCTAGTAAACCCATAATGTGTTGTGGGTCTCAAACAAATAAAAAAATAACCTTTAACATAATTCAACAATTAGTATGAAAGTAGCATTTATCACCGGAGTGACGGGACAGGATGGAGCTTATTTGAGTGAGTTCTTATTGAAAAAAGGATATGAGGTCCATGGTCTCAAAAGAAGGGCCTCCTTGTTCAATACGGATCGTGTAGATCATTTATACCAAGACCCCCATGTAGAACACCGTAATTTTATATTGCACTATGGTGATATGACGGATAGTACCAACCTTATACGGTTGATTCAAGAAATCCAACCCGATGAAATCTATAACTTGGCCGCAATGAGCCATGTTCAAGTATCGTTCGAGGTTCCTGAGTATACCGGTAATGCCGATGGTTTGGGTACGCTTCGTATTTTGGATGCCGTTCGTTTATTGGGCTTGGAAAAGAAAACACGTATTTATCAAGCATCCACATCGGAATTATATGGTAAGGTACAGGAAGTACCACAATCGGAAACCACACCTTTTTACCCTCGTAGTCCTTACGCTGTGGCCAAGATGTATGCCTATTGGATTACCGTCAATTATAGGGAGGCTTATGGAATGTATGCCTGTAACGGAATTTTGTTCAACCATGAATCGCCCATTCGTGGGGAAACTTTCGTAACCCGTAAGATTACACGGGCAGCATCTCGAATAGCTTTGGGACTTCAGGATAAGTTGTATCTCGGTAATCTTGATGCCAAAAGGGATTGGGGCCATGCCAAGGATTATGTTCGAATGATGTGGATGATCCTTCAGGCCGAGGAAGCCGAAGATTGGGTAATTGCAACGGGTGAGACCACCCCTGTTAGGGATTTTGTTAGAATGGCCTTTGCCGAAGTAGGTATTGACTTGGAATTTAAGGGTGAGGGCGTAAATGAGAAAGGGTATGTAAAAGCGTGCTCCAATCCTGAATTCCAATTGGAAATAGGAAAAGAGGTCTTGGCCGTGGATCCTAAATACTTTAGGCCTACAGAGGTAGATTTATTGATCGGGGATGCCACCAAGGCGAACACCAAACTAGGTTGGATTCCTGAATACGATCTTCAGGCACTTGTAAAGGATATGATGCAGAGCGATGTCAAATTAATGCAAAAAGACCAGCATTTGAAACAAGGGGGGTATAACACCTTTAACTATTATGAATAATGGCCTCCTGATAAAATTAATCAAGTCATGTATATGCCTATGGTTGTTGCCATAGGCATTACATGATCTTTAAAAGGTCTAAAAGTTAAAAATGAAAAAAGACGCTAAAATTTACATTGCGGGTCATAGGGGTTTGGTAGGTAGTGCCATATTAAAAAACCTTAAAGCCAAGGGCTATTCGAATTTTGTGACACGTACCCATAAAGAATTGGATTTGACCGATAGTACAGCTGTGGCACATTTCTTTACTTCGGAAAAACCGGAGTACGTGTTTTTGGCAGCGGCGAAGGTGGGGGGTATCGTGGCCAATAATACCTATAGGGGCGATTTTATCTATGCGAACCTGATGATACAGAACAATGTGATCCATCAGGCCTATGTACATGGGGTAAAGAAAATGATGTTTTTGGGAAGTACCTGTATTTATCCTAAAAATTGTCCACAGCCCATGAAAGAGGATTATCTGTTAACCGATGTTTTGGAGTACACCAATGAGCCTTATGCCATTGCCAAGATTGCAGGGATAAAAATGTGCGAGAGTTATAATTTACAGTATGGGACCAATTTTATTTCGGTAATGCCCACGAATTTGTACGGCCCCAATGATAATTTTGATTTGGAAAAATCCCATGTGTTACCTGCATTGATCCGTAAGATGCATTTAGGGAAGGCTTTGGAAAATAACGATTGGGACGCCATTCGTAAAGATCTGGATCAATTGCCGATTGAAGGTGTTGATGGTTCTGCCGACAAAGACGTTATCTACAGTGTCCTGGATAAGTACGGAATACAACAGAAAGAAGATAAAGTGCATCTGGAAATCTGGGGTACAGGTAACCCAATGCGGGAGTTTTTATGGAGCGAGGATATGGCGGATGCCTGTGTATTCCTGATGGAGAACAGGGACTTTGCCGATTGTTATGCCAATGACACCAAGGAAATCAGGAATACCCATATCAATATAGGTACAGGGGAAGATATCGCTATAAAAGATCTCGCCCAGCTCATTAAGGAAAGCATAGGTTTTAAGGGAACCCTCTTCTTTAATACCGATAAACCGGACGGCACCATGAAAAAACTCACCGATCCCTCTAAATTACATGGTTTGGGATGGAAACATACCATAGGCCTTCAAGAGGGTGTTCAAAAGGTGTATGCCTGGTATACTAAGTAAAATCAGAAAAGAGTTTTTTTCATATGCGCCCTGTTTACTCTATTTTGAAACTTTCACATAAGCCCGATACTTTGGTTTTATTGCGAAAAGATTTTGACCGGAAAAGGTCGACATTATTTTTAAAGGTTTTGTTACTGGTAGACTTGTTGTTCATAGCTGGTCATGTCTGTATACCCTTGTATTTGGGATATAAACCGGATAGGATTTTACTCGATGCAAAGTGGCTGGGTTTTCCCGAACTTTTTCAGTATGTGAAGTATGCTTTGCTCATTTATTTTGCCATACGTCTTGTTAGGCAGAAAAGAGAATTTGCATATGTACCTTTTGTAGTTTTGTTTTTGTTCCTTTTCGCCGACGATGCCTTTCAAATACATAATAGGGTAAGTGCTTTTTTTGCTCAAGGATTGAACTTTTCGGGTATTTTGGGGCTTAGGCCTTACGTTATTGGGCAATTAATGTTCGTGGTGGTCTTTGGTAGTGTTGTAGCTGCCTTTTTCTCTTATTTTTTCTTAAGGGCCCCCTCGAATATAAAACGTACGTTTATCGATATCTTTTTAGGGGTAGCATTATTCCTGTTTTTCGGGATAGGTGTGGATATAGTACACAGCCAATTGGATGGGATTCGTTTACTTTCACCCCTTTTGACACTGATTGAGGAAGGAGGGGAAATGCTTACCCTGAGCCTTTTGGTTTGGTATTTTTATTTTTTGGTGCTTAAGAAGGACCAAAAGGGCCCCTTCCTGTACCCTTATGTTTTTAAAAATAAAAGGCATTTTAGGTAATAGGGGAACTGCTGCTGATCAGGGGAAGAACTCTTTTGTTTTATAAGTATAAACCAAGAAGGTCATAATGACCCTATTGTTTTAAGGAAATGGTTTGTTTTAGACCGGTTTTAATGGTCAAGATAACTTTTTCACATTAATATATTAATCCGCCATATAGCATTTGGCATTTAAAATAGATAAAAAAGTCCCGGGCTTTTATAATATATGCAGCACGCAAAAAGAGTAGCAAAGAATACGGGTATATTGTATGTACAGATGGCCATAACAGTGGTTTTGTCCTTGTACACGACCCGTTTGGTATTGGCAGCTTTGGGAGCGGAGGATTTTGGCATTTTCAATGTTGTGGGTGGCGCCATTGCTATGTTGACTTTTCTAAATTCGGCCATGGCTTCGGCCTCCCAACGATTTATGTCATATGCCACAGGAGAGGGTAACCTTGACAAATTGAAAAAGATTTTTAATATCAGTTTTAAGCTGCATGTGGTTATAGCTTTTATATTAGTAATCGTACTGGAAATCGTTGGGTATTTTTTATTTCATGGTATTTTGGAAATTGAAACCAATCGTATAGATGTCGCTAAACTTATTTATCAATTTTTAATCGTAAGTACATTTTTTACGGTTGTGTCAGTACCTTATGATGCGGTAATCAATGCCCATGAAAATATGTTTTTGGTTGCAGTCTTACGTATTGCGGAAACGATGTTAAAATTGGTAATAGCAGTTTATATTACTTATGCTACAGGAGATAAGTTGTTTGTTTATGGTATGCTTATGGCTGCTCTTTCAATAACTTTGTTAGTTTTCAGGCAAGTTTACTGTCATAAGAAATATGAAGAGGTAGCGATTAATTTTAGTAAATATTCAGACAAAAAGCTTTTCAGGCAAATGACTGGTTTTGCAGGTTGGTCGTTTTTGGGGACGTCTACTAGTATGATTGCCAATTATGGACAAACTATTATAATTAACTCATTTTTTGGGACAAAAGTCAACGCAGCTCAGGGAGTTGCTGTTCAAGTAAGTGGCCAATTGTCTGCTTTTGCTACGGTGATGCTCAAAGCTTTGAACCCAGTATTGGCAAAAAGTGAGGGGGCTGGAAATAGGGGTTTAATGTTGAAGGCTTCCATGTTGGGAAGCAAGATTTCTTTTTTTTTGTTAATGTTGTTTTTTGTTCCAGTATTGATTGAAATGCCGTATATTTTTGATTTTTGGTTAAAAGTAGTACCCGAGTATACCATTGTATTTTGTACTTTATTGTTAATACGAAAATTGGTAGAACAACTTTTTTTCACATTGGAATCGTCTATTGCGGCAGTAGGCAATATAAAACAATTTCAAATGTATCGCTCTATTCTTAACGTTTTTCCCCTTATTGTCACTTATTTCTTCTATAATGCCGGTTATCCTCCTCAAACTATTTATATAATATTTATAGGGTATTCAATACTGCTTGCTTTAATTACATTGTTCTATGCAAAAAGGGATTGTGGGTTGTCTATATCTTATTTTATGAAAAATGTTTTCTTAAGATGTGTGTTGTCTTTCGGAATGGCCTTTGTTTTTAGTGCGATTCCTCTTTATTTTTTGGAACAAGGATTTACCCGTTTTATTTCCGTTGTTGTTCTGAGTTTTGTATTTTTTGTATTAACAGTTGGCCTTGTTGGTCTTGAAAGCAATGAAAGAACTATGTTCAAGAATATAATTGTAAGTTTTATTAAAAAAACAAAGGCGAATCATGGGTAATCGAATAAGTGTTAAAGAAGTAGAGAAAGGGGAAAAAGTGATTTTGCACGTTTCTGAACGCCCTCGTTTTGGTACCATTGAAAGTAAAATTCTAAAATTGAATAAGGTGCCGATTGTTAGAAACTTAAGGGTTGTTAAGAAAATTCTCTGTAAGATTTATGGTATCCCACTTTCATCTCATTTCAGTAATGAATTTTCATTATTACGACCAATCCTGAGGGTTGGTGAAAATACAGGATTGAATGATACGCTCATCACGGGTTGTGGTTTAATTAGAATAGGAGCCAACTGTTCTTTTTCTCATCGTAATATGATAGTATCAAGTGTGCATAATATTGATGATTTTGATAAAATAACCTTAAAACCAGTGACAATAGGTAATAATGTTTGGGTAACTTCTAATATTACAATTTTAGGAGGTGTTACGATCGGTGACAACACTATTATTGGAGCTGGAAGCGTTGTTACCAAAGATATACCCAGTGGTGTTTTTGCTGCAGGGAATCCGTGCAAAGTAATAAGGGAAATAGATTTTGTGAAATAACGATAGATTTCCAATTGCAAGCCTTCAAAATGATTGGTGAAATGAATAATACAATACTTTAGTAAAGAACGCACCAAACAACCTTGGATATTCTTATCTAGGCACTTTTTAAGCGATGAGTATTTGATTATATACCTATTTTTGTTATTCAAATTAAAACTCAATTAAGCATAATAGATAGTCTGTTTGCTTTTCTGAATTACATAAATAAAAACGGTATATCGATTTTGGTCGCACAATGTTATTTTATCATACTGTTGGCCGTTTACTTATAAAATACCATAAACATATATATGCCATTAATACAGATTGTGCGAACCGTAGGTGTTGTTTAGGTAGCAGCAACGTACTTCATCATAATCTCCTTTTGAAAACATGTTTGATTTTGTGCTTGGGACGCCAAAGTAAAAACGGACCTATTTAGTGAAAATAAAAAACAAATTAAATGAGTAATTACGCTATTTTAATTAATACCTGTGATAAGTTTGAGGAGTGTTGGAATCCTTTTTTTAAACTTTTTAAAGAATTTTGGCCAGACTTTGCTGGAACAATATACTTAAACACGGAATATAAAGATTTTAGCTATCCAGGTTTGCATATCAAAGCGGTTCAAGGGTGTTTAAGAAATGAATTTCCCAAAACTGAACGCGCCACTTGGAGCCAATGCTTAAAATGGGCCTTGGCATATATTGAAGAGGATCTTGTGCTTTATATGCAAGAAGATTATTTTCTTAAAGGACGGGTTCAAAATGAATGGGTGAAAAATTATGTCGAATTAATGAAGGGAAATTCCACAATAGATTGTATCCATTTAACGGATCAGGCGGTCGAAAACACTGGGCCATCGGAATTTAAAAATTTATATAATGTAAAAATAAAGCAACGTTATAGGTTGTGCTGTCAGGCTGCCATTTGGAAAAAGGAAGTTTTGGATTATTACTTGAGGAGTCATGAAAGTGCCTGGGAATTTGAAGAATTTGGGTCTAAAAGGGCGGCCTGGGAATCGCATAAGTTTTATGTGGTTGATCCTAACTGGATTAAAATCGGAGTAAATGAAATTATCCCTTATGTTTTTACAGGGATTATTGGTGGCAAGTGGAAAGAGGAAGTCGTTCCTTTATTTGAAAGTTTCGATATCAAGGTTGATTTTTCCAATAGAGGGTTTCATGAGTCTAGGAGGCCTACTACGATTAAAGAGAAAATAGACAATAGGATTAAGAAAATCCCAATTCAATTTAAACACTTTTTGGAGAGAATATCCCGAAAAAAATAAATGGTTGTTTTAGCTATTGCAGCTTATTATTTTATATCATAATATTGATAAAAGGAGAGTATGGTTAAAAAAGTACGTTGAAGCTTTGAAGAAATTTTTATCTTACAAAATAACGGTTATCACCATATTTTCAAATTAATTCTTCGAGGTCAAATTCTATTGTGGATCGAATGTTGATGATATCGAGACTAACGGATAAACGGTTTTATAAACTGAACGTGGAATAATTTATGTGAATCTAAAAGTATAAACTAACATTGTTCCTTATTCGGGTTAAAGATATCAATACTAAGTCATTTTTATATGATTACTGATTTACTTAAAAAGATAAAGCGAAAGCTATGGAATATAGTAATAAAAAAAACCAAAAAATGTAATTGGTACCCATCGATCTATAAGGCCTATTGGTTTACTAAGTTAAAGCATAAGCCAAAACATAACGGTGTAGTGCAATACTTCACGGCCATCCCTAACCCAGGAGCCGGTATCGGCCATCAAATGGCCAATTGGATCGCAGGGTATTGGTTTGCCCAAAAATTTGGATTACGATTTGCACATACCCCATTTCCCATGGGCCAATGGGATGCCTTTTTGGGCCTTGGTCAAGATGAGGTCCCCGTAGCTACCTTGGTAAACGAACATGGCTATAAAAAGGTGAGGATTCCCTTATTTGATGAAAATAAGGAAGCTGAAATAGTTCAAATAAAAAAAATATTTGAAGCCTATAGGGCACAAAAAGTGGTTTTTGTGGCTGAACAGGACCAGTTTTATTATAAGCAATTCGAGGTAAGGGAAGCGTTGCAGCAGAAGTTTTATAATGCTTTGTCGAGAAAGACGGATGCGTTGGTCTTTGATCCTCACTATTATAATATAGCCATTCATGTACGGCGGGGGGATATCACTATAGGGCAGTTGAACAAGAACCCCAATTTATTGATGCGGTGGCAAGACAATGATTATTTTATAAATACCTTATCTAAGGTCGTAGCGAATGTAAAGACAGATAAACCAATTAAGATTTATTTGTACTCACAAGGGAAACGGGCTGATTTTTCTGAATTTGAACAATTTGAAAATCTGGAATATTGCTTGGATATGGGAGCGCGGGATTCCTTTTTGCATATGGTCTATGCCGACATGTTGATAACCAGTAAAAGCTCCTTTTCCTATAAGGCTGCATTGTTAAGTAGGGGCATGGTGATTAGTCCCGAAAATTTCTGGCACGGCTACCCCAAAAGTGATCGTTGGATATTGGCAACGGAAGCTGGGGATTTCAATGCCGATATTTTAAAGGCTTAAAGGGCCTAAGTTTTAAGTGCAACATTTAAAAGACTTTAGCGTTTTACTTCAGAAAATCCCCGAAAAACGGAAGAATACCTGCAAAATTGTGATTGGGTATTTACGATGGAACACTTTGAACACTAAGCATGGCTCAACCCTTATACCTTACGTTTTTTCGGTTAAAACTAGGAAAACGGGAGTAATGGGCATATCCTAAATGGATTATAGAAACTAGAGAACAACTATATTATAAGAAATGGAATGTAAAAAATGAATATGGAAAACCTGGACTTTCTCTAGGAGGCATTTTTTTATAATATGATGGATAAGATAAAAGTAAGTATCATAGTACCGGTATTCAATGCAGGGCCTTATTTACAGAAAGTGGCCCAGAGTGTTTTTGATCAATCGTTTACCGACTATGAACTGATATTTGTAAACGATGGGAGTACCGACAACTCTTTATCAATTTTAAATGAATTGGCCCAACAGGATTCCCGGGTAATGGTGTTTGACCAAGAAAACAAGGGGGCTACGGCCGCGAGAAAAATGGGGTGGTTACGTGCCTCTGCGGAGTATATCACCTTCCTCGATGCGGACGATGTGTTCCTGGAAGGTGGACTCTTGGCCCTAATGCAGGAATGTGGGAATGGGGATTATGATATAGTCAATGGATCGTTCATTAGTGTGCCCAATAAAAGGGTCTGGCAGATTCATACGGTTGAGGAATTGGGTAAAACCGAATATCTGGACGCCTTAATGACCGGCAAAAATTTTGGGGTCATGTATGCTTCCGTTTATAAGAAGGCCCTATTCCAGGAATCCTCCTTTGCCTTCGATAAAACCATTAAAGTGGGAGAGGATGTGTTAATGAACCTGGAGCTTTGTAAAAGGGTAGATAAAGTCAAGAATGTAAAAGACATTGTATATCAATATACCGAAGATACGGCAGGTTCGGTAACGAGTGTCATCGTTAGACATCCGTCGTATTACATCCGGTTCAATAAAATCCGGGATTCGCTAATTAAGGCGTTGGATCCCGTGTACTATACAACTACCAAAGAACAGCAGGAAAAAAAGGACAATAATGAGATTATCAATTCCTTTTTTTCCCCTTTTATCGAATTTGACAAAGTGTATTACACTAAGGTCAAACCATTGAAAAATAAGGTGGTTAAAAAGAATATCTATGTGTATTGTTTGTCGAATATATGGTTAACGAAAATTACCAAAGTGTTGCTATCCCTACTGTTCGCTGTTAAAAATGGTGTAAATGGACGGTCATCGGAAAATCGGAAAATTTTGTTCTAATGCAAATGTAAGGGCATTAAGAATGGGTCAAGTAACGTTCCAAGGGAAATAGTATCTTACTTTTTCTCATTTTAATTCAATCATTCATGAAAAAGATATTAAAAGGTTTAAAGCATTTATATACGATTATCACCGGCAAGCCAGCGGAAGAAGGACGTAACTGGAAGTTGTTTTCCAATAAGGAGTATGCCAATGAACTCATGTATAAAACCTTGATGGCGGATGGCCCCTGTATGATCGCCCGTTACGGTTCTACTGAAATGGGAAATTTGATTAATTATATCGGGGTGAAAAAAAACAACCGGAGTAAAAAGGATTTTATCACCGGCAAAAGCCTTAAATGGTGGTGGGAGCCCTCGATCATGAAACAATTACAAGTATGGAGTGGTTTTTTCCCGGCTACGCAAAAGAACATTGAAGCATTTTGTGATCTAATGTTGAACGATACCCAAGAAGTTGATATCCTAGGCTCATGGCTGTTGGACGAACAATACCTGGCACAAGGATTGATCAAGGCCAAAAGGGTAATGTTGGAAGATCTGGAACCTTTTTTCTGTAGCAATCCTTGGACAAGGGCCCTGAAAGGGAAAAAGGTATTGGTGGTACACCCCTTTGCGGAGACCATAGAAAAACAATACCAAAAACGGGAGTTATTGTTCGAGAACAATTTATTGCCTGCCTTTGAGTTAAAAACCATAAAAGCCGTACAAAGTGTGGCGGGATCCGAAACGGCGTTTAATGATTGGTTCGAGGCTTTGGAGCATATGAAGCAACAGATAGATGCGGCGGATTATGATGTTTGTATCATTGGTTGTGGTGCCTATGGTTTTCCCCTGGCGGCCCATGTAAAACGCAGTGGGAAAAAAGCCATACATATGGCCGGGGCCACCCAGTTGCTGTTCGGGATCAAAGGGAAACGATGGGAAAATTATATCGTTTGGCCTTATATGAATTTATTCAATGAGCATTGGGTGCGCCCCGGAGACAATGAAAAGCCTAAAAACGCGAATGTGGTAGAAGGGGCCTGCTATTGGTAATATTGCTGCAATATGAAGTTCAAACAAAGAATAGCAAGAGTATTTTGGTTGCCACTGGGGTTGGTAAAAGGTGTATTGGAGGTAGCCAATGATAAGGCAAGGGATATTCAAAATAAACGACGATTTCCCCATGCCATCATTGATAAGGGGTCTAGTTTTACCGAAGATGTTACCATAGGACAAAATGCACATATTTGTGGGGATTGTACCATAAACCATAGTCATATAGGTTCGTATTCGTATATTAATTTTGGAACGTTGATTCAAAACACCACGATTGGCAACTACTGTTCCATAGCCCATGGTGTAAAAATGGGTTTAGGAAGTCATCCTTTACATTTATTTTCAACTTCCCCTATATTTTATAAAAAGCAAAATGCTTTAGGGGTACAGGTTCTAAATGAAGATGTTGAATTTCAAGAATATGCGCCTATAACCATTGGGAATGATGTATGGATTGGGGCAAACGCCATCATCATGGATGGTGTAAAAATTGGTAATGGGGCCGTAGTGGCGGCTGGGGCGGTTGTTTCTAAGGATGTTCCTGCTTATGCCGTTGTAGGGGGGGTGCCGGCCAAATTGATCAAATATAGGTTTGATGATGAATTGCGAAACAAGTTGGAATCTTCCAAATGGTGGCAAAGCCCCCCAGAGGTGGTAGTCCAGAAAAAAGATATACTGTTGCCATACTCATCTAAGAAGGATTTGAAAACATCAAAAAATGATTAAAAAGGCTTATAGCTTATTTTTTAAAGGGTTACGAAAGGTGTATTATATCATCCTTTCATTGTTGGATAAATTGAGATGTCAATTGCTTTTCTATGGCAATAGGGTAAACCATAGGGATTATAAAACAAAAGGACTTCCTTATTTAATGGTAGCAAGAGGGGGCGAGTTTCTTATCGGGGAGAACTTTAGAATGAACAATACGATTGCCTCAAATCCAATTGGTTGTGCCCAACCATGTATGTTTTTTGTTGATCGTAATGCTAAATTAATTATTGGGGATCATGTTAGTATGAGTCAATCAGCATTGGTCTGCCATGTAGGGATTACTATCGGTGATTATGTTAAGATAGGTGGGGGGGTTTGCATTTATGATACTGATTTTCATTCATTGGATGCGAAAATAAGGAGGGATTCCATGGCCGATATGGCGAATAAAAAAAAGTTACCGGTCGTTATTCATGATAACGTTTTTATCGGGGCTCATTCTAAAATACTTAAAGGGGTTACCATTGGGGAAAATTCGATTATCGGTGCTTCTGCCGTAGTGACCAAAGACATTCCCGCAAATGAAATTTGGGGGGGTAATCCGGCAAAAAAAATCAAATCAATAATTTAATTAAAGAGGAATTGTCAAAATCGACCAAACATATCCTACTATCGATGATGGTGGTCATCACCCTGTATTCGGTAAATGCTTTTTCAACAATGCCTATTAATAGCACCGTGGTCTGGTGGGCCCTATTGGGAGGGGTGTTGGTTTTTTTTGTAAAAGAAAAGAAACAATATTATAATTCTGATAATGATAGGAACATACACTTTGTAAAACTCTACCTGTATTGGAATATCATCTGTATTGTACGTGGGTTTTTTGTGGCCGCTGACTATTGGGAATGGAAATTTTTGATACAGTTCGGTATGGTCTTATTGCTTCCCCTTTGTATTTATATCGCAACCAACACCTATTGGGTACAACGGGTGTTACAACAATGGTTTCAATATATTCTCCCGGCTTTTTTGGGTATTTACTTCGTTTTGATGAATGAGGCGGTTGGGCATTATTTGGTGCCGGTAAGTATTATATTGCTCTTTTTTCCTTTTTTGACTAAAAAATGGAAAATAATAACGGTGGTATGCGCAGTGGTGGTTTTTGCGGCAAATTTAGGGGCCCGTAGTAATGTAATCAAATTTGTAATCCCCATGTTGCTTTCCTTGGTGTACTATTTTAAGGTATTGGCCAATACCAAAGTGTTGAAAGTAACACGATTTCTTTTTATGGTTTTGCCCTTTGTGTTATTGTATTTAGGGGTAACGAATACCTTTAATATCTTTAAAATGAACGAGTATATCGAGGGGGACTATGAAGCGGAGCAGGAACAGGATATCGGCGGCCCTGCAGATTTAACGGCAGATACTCGAACCTTTTTGTATGTGGAGGTGATTACCTCCGCCTTAAAATATGACTATATGTGGTTGGGGCGAACCCCGGCCAGGGGGAATGAATCTCAATGGTTTGGTCCTGGAATCGATCGTGATCTGGGGACCAATAAAATGGAACGCCCAAGTAATGAGGTGTCTATCTTGAATGTATTCACTTGGACAGGTGTCGTAGGAGTCGTCCTCTACTTTTTGGTGTTCTTTAAAGCCTCCTATTTGGCTTTGTATAAATCCAAGAGCCGGATCATGAAAATCGTAGGGGTCTATGTAGCTTTTCGGTGGACCTATGCCTGGGTAGAGGATTTTAGTATGTTCAATCTCAACTATTTCTTCTTATGGGTAATGATCGCCATGTGTCTATCCAATGATTTTAGGGCCATGAACGATCGGGAATTCAAAAATTGGGTGCGCGGCATTTTTGATAAACGCTATCGTGCGGCCATACTGAAAAAACAATGGGTAAAATCAGCTTCGTAAAACAATAAAATAATTTAAGTTCTAAAACATCATATGATTTATATCGTAATTCCCGTTTTTAACCGTTGGCAGTTTACAAAAGCCTGTGTGCAGAATTTGTTGGGGCAGTCCTATAAGGATTTTAAGATCGTCATCGTTGACGATGGTTCTACTGACGGAACTTCGGAAAAATTGACCGTGGAGTTCCCAGAGGTAAAGGTGCTTCAAGGGGATGGCTCCCTATGGTGGACAGGTGGTATTAATAAAGGAATATCCTATGCTTTAGAAAATGGGGCCACCCATGTGCTCTCTTTGAACAATGATACCTTGCCGACAGCTGAT
Organism: Maribacter luteus; assembly: GCF_009674825.1. GTDB lineage: Bacteria > Bacteroidota > Bacteroidia > Flavobacteriales > Flavobacteriaceae > Maribacter_A > Maribacter_A luteus. Next base: position 186,813 of record NZ_WKJH01000002.1, on the reverse strand, counting down.
TATTTAGAACAGTTGGTATTGGCATCTAAAAAGAAACCTAACGCTTTGATCGGGTCAACAGGTATCGACGCTGAAACAAAAGAAATTAATTTTTGTGGGGAACGTATACAATGGCTTACGGATAGTATGTTGGTTTTAAAGGATAGTTTGGATGAAAAAGATGAAAAGGGTTTGCTCGAAGTGACCCATTTTCCCGGGCGGGGGCTATTGATTCCTATTGCCGTTTTTGAGGCCATAGGTCTTTTCGACAAAGAACATTTTCCCCATTATATGGCCGATTATGATTTTACCTTTAGGGCCCGTAAGGCCGGTTTTGCTATCTACTGCTGTCTAGAAGCGCGGTTGGGAACCTATCCCGAGGCCAGTGGGGCCAACCAATTGATGGCCCAAAAGAGTTTAAAGAACTATAAAGAGCATTTGTTCGGTATGAAAGGGGCGGCAAACCTCAAATACTACTATACCTATGTATTTCGGCATTGCCCTCTATATTTATTGCCGATAAGCGCCACTATCGGTACCTTAAAACGATTAACGAGTTATTGGGTAAAACCAAAGCATTCATAGTTGTGATAGAATTATTGTTGTTTTAGATCCTTTACAATTTTGGATTAAAAGGTGTGGTAAATTGTAAAGATTCACCATGGGACAATATAAAAATTTGTGTTCGTTAGGAACATAATAATGTTTTGGATTTTACTCAATTTATAACAATAAAATCTTCTAAACTTAGGTTGTTAAAACGGATTTAGGTCATGGTCATGAATGAATTTTTGGCCATCAGATTACGAAGCCGTGGAGGTATAAAGAATAGTGGATTGGAAGATCATAGTTCCCATAGGATAATAAAAGGATAAAGTTTTTATAAAGGTAATTTTCGAAAACCGGCAAATACGATCAATCATGGAAAAATCACCTATATTACTATTTACTTATAAAAGGCTCGAAGCCTTAAAAAATACCATTGGGGCGTTACAGAAGAACAACTTGGCGGAATCATCGGAGTTGTATATTTTTTCAGACGGGCCTAAATCGGAGAAAGATGCGGAACGAATTGGGGAGGTAAGGGCTTTTCTAAAAACGATCAGAGGGTTTAAAGCAGTACATATTAGTGAATCCATGGTTAACAAAGGGTTGGCGAATTCCATCATTGATGGGGTTTCCCAAATATTGAAGACTTCTGAAACGGTAATCGTATTGGAAGATGACCTGTTGACCACCCCCAATTTTTTAAAGTATATGAATGATGCACTGGCCTATTATAAAACAGTGGGAAAGGCATTTTCGATATCCGGATATTCATTTGATCTTAGGTGTAGCGAAGACCCCCAACATAGTACGTATTTTTTGAATAGGGGATGGTCCTGGGGATGGGCAACTTGGAGGGATAGATGGGAAAAGGTAGATTGGGAAGTGTCGGATTATAGTTCATTTGCGAGGGATAAAAAACTTCAAAAGAAGTTTGCCGAAGGTGGGTCGGACCTGAATAAAATGCTGAGAGAGCAAATGACCGGGCAGTTGGATTCGTGGGCCATACGATGGTTCTATCATCAATTCAAAGTAGGTGGGGTAACTCTCTACCCTTTGGGATCCAAGGTATACAATAATGGTTTTGATGAATTCGCTACCCATACCAGTGGGTCCGATAAACGATATGTACCATATTTGGACACTACCCATAAAATGGATTTTATTTTCCCGGAAGCCGCTGAAATACATCCAGAATACCAAAGGATGTTCAATAAAAAAATGGGGATAATCTCACGGGTGCGTTCTAAAATCGGGACTATCCTTAAAAAATTAGGGATATGATAAAAGGGGTCATTAGAAACCTTAGGTTTTATTACCTGAAAAATGTAAAATGGAAGCAGTACCAAATCGGTTCCAATTTTTATACCGGTATGCGGGTGAAATTATGGGCGAAGAATACCTTGCGGATCGGCAAGAATTTTTATATCGGCAGGGATTCCCAAATAGAAACGGATTGTGTTATTGGTGATAATGTGATTTTCGCGAACCAAGTTGCCGTCGTTGGGAAATATGACCATCATTTTCAGCAGCTTGGAACCCCGATACGCATGGCTTCAAGAATTAGGGACTATCATTATGATTGGAAAGGGTTAGATTGTTTAACGGTCATTGAAGATGATGTTTGGATCGGTTATGGGAGTGTTATTATGGGAGGGGTACACATTAAAAAAGGATCGATAATTGCTGCAGGGTCGGTCGTTACCAAAAATACGGAACCTTATGGCATATATGGTGGAAATCCAGCAAAGCGATTAAGGGACCGATTTGATTCGAAGGCCGATTTGGAGGAACACCTTTCGTTGGAAAAGGCCTTTCTCCAAAAGCATAAAAATTATAAGGGGGTATCCGGTATTCCTAAGAAGTAAGATGTTGAGGGAATAAGAAATAATATCAAATTCATTAAAAATTCGTTTCAATTTATGAAAGAAGCCAAAACAATAGCGTGTATGGGATATCCTGTTTTCGCGGATGATTTAAAGGTAATGGATCTTAATAAAAAGAGCGTTGTGAATACGATCAACCAATATTCGTATTGTGTGGCCGAGAAGGACCCGGCCTTTAAAGCTGCTTTAAAGGCTTCGGATATCCTCTTACCCGATGGGGTGGGTATAACCATTGCAGCGAAAATATTGCTTGGTGAAAAGGTGAAAAAAATTGCAGGGGCCGACCTTCATGCCCATCTATTGGAACAAATGAATGAAAAGAATGGTTCTTGTTTTTATCTAGGGGCTTCCCAAACCACCTTGGAAAAAATCGGGCAACGTTTGGCTACCGAATATCCGAACATCCGTGTGGGGTCATTTTCCCCCCCATTTAAGGCGAAATTCACAGCGGAAGACAACGAACGTATGATAAGGGAAGTAAATACCTTTGCTCCCGATGTATTGTTCATAGGAATGACCGCCCCAAAACAGGAAAAATGGAGTTTGGAACATAAAGATTCCTTAAACGTAAAGGGCCCTATTTGTGCGATCGGTGCCGTTTTTGATTTTTATGCGGGTACCGTAAAACGGCCCGGTAAGGTCTGGAGGGATTTAGGGCTCGAATGGTTGGGTCGTTTACTGAAAGAACCCAAACGCATGTGGAAAAGATATATCTATAATGGTGCGGTTTTTGGAGGGTATCTACTAAAGGAGAAATTTTTAAGCAAAAGCGCACCCGAACAGGGTTAGGAATACAAAGAAATAATAAAAAAGGCAGAAACAGATTAGGTGCGGTATACCTGGTTTTTATGTGCATATGATTGAAAAAGATGCTTCGCCTCAACATGATAAACACGTTTAATATATGAAGAATTCGTATTTCATTATTCCGATTTCCTTATTGGTTCATATAGTAACGTTGAACCTAACGTTCTATATCTTTACGCCACAGACCTACCTAAATGCCTTTAGCGTGGTATACTTGAACGTGACCTGGTTGGTGATCACACATACGTTGGATTTTTATCCTACGGCAAGGAGGGAAGGGTTTATGACCTATCTGAACAATTTCTTTCGGCTCTTTTTCTTTTATGCCTTGGCCTATTTTGCCTTGTTCGCCTTCTTGGGCTATAATCCGTATTCCATCGATTATTTATTGGGGGTCTATGTGTTGATCTGCGTGTTGTTGACCCTATATAGGTCCCTCTTCTTTTGGGCAAGGGATAAATACCGTACCCATGGGGGCAATAATGTGAACGTAGTGGTCATTGGTCGTGACAAAAACCTGAAGAAAATAAGGCACGTATTCGATAACTCGAATTTTGGGTATCGCTATTTGGGGTATTTTGATAATTATAAGTCCAAAAGCCCTACCTACCTCGGGGATATCCAAAGCTCATTTGCCTATATTTTCGAAAATAACATTGATGAGGTCTATTGTATGGCATCTCGCCTTTCCAAAGAGGAGGTAAAGCAATTGATGTCCATTGCGGACAATAGTTTAAAACGGATTAAGATCATTCCCGATAACAAGGAGTTGATTTCCAGGGCCATGTCCATTGAACTTTATGATACGGTTCCCGTACTGGATCTACGGGCCTCCCCCTTAGAACTACAATATTCGGAACGGGTAAAGCGTATTTTCGATATCGTATTCTCTAGTTTGGCCATCATATGTGTATTGTCTTGGCTTACTCCTTTGGTGTTTATCTTATTGAAGATCGATTCGAAAGGACCTTTGTTCTTTAGACAAAAACGGCATGGGGTAAACCGTAAGACCTTTTGGTGCTATAAGTTCAGGTCTATGACCCAAAGCGACGATAGCGATACCTTGATGGCGACCAAGAACGATATGCGTATTACCCGTTTGGGCAGGATATTGCGGAAAACAAGTATTGATGAACTGCCCCAGTTTTTCAATGTACTTATCGGGGATATGAGTGTGGTAGGCCCCCGCCCGCATATGGAGGTGCATACCCAGCAATATGAAACTTCCGTTGATAAGTATTTGGTACGTCATTTCCTAAAGCCAGGTATCACGGGATTGGCACAAGTAAAAGGGTATCGAGGGGAAATCGTGGAACGGTCGGATATCGTGAATCGTGTGCGTTATGACATTTTTTATTTGGAAAAATGGTCGTTGTGGTTAGATTTGCGAATCATATTCAATACCATCACCAATGCGGTCAAGGGGGAGGAAAGGGCCTATTGATACAGATAAGTACACTAGGTAAAAAAAAACAGGCTTTGAGTATATATGAATACCAAAGGGCAATTTAAATAGGCGGACTAAATAACGTAAGATAAAAATAAACAACACTATATATGGCAAAAGAGAAGTACAAATACTTGCCCATAGAGGCAGAAGAATCCGAATTCAATGTACGGGAGTTATTGGATCGGTATTTACGGTATTGGCCCTGGTTCATCATCGTGGGTGGTTTGGCCTTGGGGTTGGCAATGCTCTATCTCAAATATACCGAACCGATGTATAAGACAGTTTCGACCATCATTATCAAGGACGAGGATAAGGGTACGGGTTCGGACCCTTCAGCCCTTGTTGATTTGGGAATGATGGGCGGTATGGCCACCAACAGTATCAGTAACGAGTTGGGGTTATTGACCTCCAAAAGGATTATGTACAATACCGTTAAGGCATTGGATTTGAATGTACAGTATTGGAGTGATGAGGAGTTACTTTCCAAGGAACTCTATGACTTTAGCCCGGTGAAGGTAGAGATTTTTCGATTGGACGATCGGGGACTGGAGAAAGCCATTCTAAGCGAAAGCAATGTGTATAAGGTACATAACCTGGGCGGGGGCAAATTGAGCGTGGTCAACGAAACCACGGAAGAGGAGGTGCAGACCGACCTGGGACAAATGGTGGAACTGGATTTTGTCGATTTCAATGTTCAGGAAAAGGAAGGACAAGAAGCTGTACCACCTGAAGAGGCTTGGACATCCATACGTATCAAATTCGTATCCTTGGGAAGTGTGGTCGACAAATACAGGGGTAAAATGGTTGTCGAGATTATAGAGGAACAATCCACCCTGATCCAATTGAGTTTGGAAGATCCCGTACCGAAGAAGGCACAGGATATATTAAACCAAGTGGTTTTTGAATATAACAGGGATGCCATTGACGAGAAAAACCTGATCGCCAAGAATACGGCCGATTTTATAGATGAACGTTTGGCCATCATCAATCAGGAGCTGGATTCGGTTGAAACCGGTAAAGAGGAGTTTAAAGCGGCCAATAGCCTTACCGATATCGGGGCGGAATCCAATATGATCATCCAGAACGTAAGCGAATACAATAAGAGGCAACAAGAGGTACAGACCCAATTGGAACTAACTAATTCGATGTTGAATTATATGAATTCCGATAAATTGGTGCTGTTCCCTTCCAATCTGGGTATAGAGGAAACCAGTGTCAACCAGTTAATTGCGGAATACAATAGTATGGTGGTGCAAAGGAACCGGCTTATGGCCGGATCAACAGAAAAAAACCCGATCATCGTTCGTTTGGATGCCCAGATAGCTCAAATGAAGAACAGTGTACGAAGCAGTTTGCAGGGTAGGCGAGACAATTTGCTGATTTCGAGTGGCAACCTACGCAGGCAATCCGGCAGGTTGGGCTCCCAGATATCGGCCGTTCCTGGACAGGAACGTAAGTTCAGGGGCATAGAGCGCCAGCAAAGTATAAAGGAGTCCCTTTACCTATATCTATTACAAAAACGGGAAGAGAATACCCTAAAATTAACGGTAAGGGCCCCCAAGGCCAAACTGGTGGATCAGGCCTATAGCAATTGGTCCCCTATTTCACCCAATCCAAAAAAAGCATTGGCCATCGCCATGTTTTTGGGACTCATGCTACCGGTCTTGGTCATAGAGGGCAAGGAACTCTTGAACAATAAAATACGGAATCGTAGCGATTTGGAGAAAAAAGTGAAAGGCATACCGGTGTTGGGCGAATTGCCTAAATTGACCAAAAAAGATAAAGAATTCAATGCGAACAGCAATCGATCGTTATTGTCCGAATCGTGTAGGATCGTTTTGGCCAATTTGCAATATACCATGGTAAAGCACGATCCCAAAAAAGGGGGCGTCTGTGTTTTTGTTACGTCCACCGTAAAAGGGGAAGGCAAGACCTTTACAACCATGAACTTGGCCCATACCTTGGCAACGACCGGTAAGAAAGTGATCGTTGTGGGGGCCGATTTACGAAACCCACAATTGCAACGGTATAAAGAAGGGTTGAACAAGGTGTTGGGGGTCAGTGATTATTTGGTGAGCAGAACCCAAGAGTTAAAACATTTGATACAAGATTCCGAACAACATCCCAACCTGAAGTTTTTACCCTCAGGGAGCATTCCCCCGAACCCTGCCGAGTTGTTGCAGTTGGATAAAATGGGAGCCATGTTGAAGGAATTGGAAGAGGCCTACGATTATGTTTTCGTAGATACCGCCCCCTCCATGTTATTGGCCGATACCTTTTTGATCAGTAAATACGCCGATGTAACCCTATATGTGGTGCGTACCGGTTTTACCAAAAAGAACGTTTTGAATTTTGCCATGGATGCCAGTAAGGAAGGAAAATTAAAGAACATGAACTTTGTACTTAATGACGTAGGCTTGGCGAATTTAGGCTACGGCAGTAAATACGGTTATGTATATGGGGAAGATCAGCCCGGGTTCTGGCAAAGGTTAAAACATAGTTTTTAAAAAGGACTAATTGGGTTTGTTATAAACTCACTTTTTAACGGTTAAGGGTTTGGATAGGTATTATTGTACCGGCTAGACCCTTTTTTTGTGGTAATTTATATTGTTGTGTGTTTGGTTGTCAGTTCTTGTCGCGGGATGATCACATTTATAGTGAGGGTTGTTTTTGGGTTTAACGGATTGTTACTGTTATGTACTTTTGGTATATTTAAAAGGTTCCAAGTTAATCGAAAACATTTGTGGTAATAAAAGTAACCTAGTAAAGGAAATGATGGGCATGCCGATTTGCCTTTTTCCATTGATTTAGTTGATCTTAGCTCCCGGTGTCTCAGTTTACGAAATACGCTGTGGTAATTTCTGTAAATCGGCCCTCTATGCTAATCGTAATGATTTCTTGTATGGGTTTTCTTTTCTCTCTCTTAAAAAGAATCTAGGTTTTAATCAAAGAAATTATCTTCTTGTTCTAACCACGCAGCACCCATAATAAGATTGCCCCATGGCCCATAGTCTTCATTATATTGTGCAATTGCTAAAGCACCGGCAGAAATAGATGCCTTTGCAGGGTAACCTTCATTTATATTATATAAATAAAAATCCTTGAGTTCATTGTCTTTAAAATATAAGTTAGCTATTGCTGTTATTGAACTTGGTTGAGTATATCCAGTAGCATCTAATGTCGTTAATGTCAAACCATTTTCACTTTTATAAAACCTTATGTCGTTCCATCCGCCATTGTCCGAACTTCGGTAATATTTGGATAACGCTTTAATTACTCCGAGTATACTTTTATCTGAAACTCCATCGGTAGTGGAACTACCGGCATATCCTGAACTGGTCAGGTTGGTCGAGCCTTTCAATATGCCTTCTTTAGTTTTGTAGTCATATAACTTATCATTTGGAAAATGATTTGCCATTGCATCTACATGAGCCATTTCTATAACAGCACCTGTGCTTATCCACCCATACCACACTCCTTTAGCTGGTGCATCATCCGTGTTTCTCCACATTTCAGCCATAGTACCATCTGGAAAGGTGGCAAACTTTAGCCAGTTTTTAACAAATTCCCTTGCCCAAATTTCCATTGCTTCATTACTTGTGCTAATGGCATAGGAGTGGATATATTGGACTATATCGAAGTTCCTATTGTTAAAACTATCCTGTGCCCAAGACATGGTAAACTCAGTAAGATCATTACCCAATTTATCTTGTATTGGATTAGGTTTTCCATGTTCTGCTGGGTATAGGCCTTCAGGTTTAAAAGAGCGAATGCCATTCGTTTCCCAATTAGCCCCTAGGTAGCCTTCTAATCTCATTCTTACGGCGGTATAAGCTAGTTCTGCAAATTTTGAAAACCAGATTTCTATTTCTTCTTTTTCACTTTCAGTTAATACGGTTTGTAAATTTTCCAATAATTCATAGGAGTCAAGCATTTTTTTGGCCTTTCCGCATAAAATCCACCCGCCAAAATCCGAATCCCATCTTATTGAGGAAGAGTTGTTCCAAAAAGAAGTGTTCAAGTCATTTGAAGATACAATGCCTAAAATTTCTGTGATTACGGTATTTGCCATTTCAATATTATCTATCGCATAAGCATATAATGCCGTAGTATGAAGATTTTGACCTTCAAAAGCTATGGTGTTAACATTGCTAAATTGCGGCCTAAACTCACTTGGGTTGGCTAAGAAAATTTCTGAGTCATTAATGGCTCTCGTAATTTCGTCGGCAAATCCTGGGCCCGTGACGTACCCATTTTCAAATCTCGCTTTAAGGGTTTTTTTAGCTTGTGCCGAAAATAGGTGATTTCCATCCACTCCGGCTTTGATGATAACACTCCCCGTATCTGGAAGTGTTGATCCGTTGGTATCAGGAGCTTCGGTGTTGTACGTAAACGTATCTACCACTTCACCTTCCGCTACTTGCTCAGTAACTTCGGCGTTAGGGGTGTAAGTTAACGTGTTGTCGTCGTTTATGACCACCGTGCCGTTAATGGGGGTGGAAGTTTCGGTTATGCTAACCTCTTCTGGGTTTTCAAAAGTGTCATTCGACAAAACATCGAGGACCATAGCGGTATTGGAGAATACCTGAAAAGAGTCATCTACGGCCACGTTCGAAATGTCTATGGTATCTTGGGTTTCTGAAAGGACATAATCTGTAAGGAGGTCGGTGTCCTTAGAACAAGAAAAGTGAAATAAAACAATATATAGGAGTATCATACGATAAATTAGTGGGGTGGGGCGGTAGGTCATAATAATGTAGGTAATTTAAATAACGTATTAAGTTTATTTGGGAACATAAAACTATTTAAAAAATACACATTGTCGATGAAAAGATGTGTTTATTCGATGAACTACATTGATAAAACCAAAAAAAAGTGTTGTTTACCGATAAAATTTTAGTGGGGAGCCAGAATTCCAGTAGATTGGAAAGGAGTAAATAATCTCTCATATCATATAAAAAGTTGTAGTGCCCATTTAATTTATTACTTCCTGACCGTGTTTTTAGGTTTATAAAAACGTTTGGCCCAGAATTCGATTTACTTGTATTACGTAACGCTTGGGGAACAATTATTTATGATAGTAACGTAAATATATACGACCTAGTTTTATAAACGGTTTTTTTGAATTCACTTTTACCATAAATGTTTATTTTCAAGCCTTTTGGTGCGGATAATATAGAAAAATTTGCTCTCGTTTAAATATATTCACGGTTTCAATGATTTAGGGGCTAAATCATGCAATAGAATGGGGTTTTCTTAAAGTTTTTAGGTGCGTCCCATCCGAACCTATTGGAAAGAAAAGACCGGTCCTTTCGGGACTACAGTTTTATATACTTTGGCAGCTATACATTGAGGGGGAACGGCCTATTTTAAATTTCGTACGAAATCAAGGGTTTTCCACTAGGGCTTTTGGAATCCATCCAAAGAGCATTTCACGGTAGTGAAAGCGGCCTGGATGGTGCGGCCGTGGAAAGAATGTAGATTTCAAGAAATTCAAAATCAGCCTAGCGTTTTTTCGTTCTTTTTGGGGCGATGCAAAAAAGAACAGAAGACATAAAAAAGAATATTCCATGATTATATAATCAATGCACCTAAAAGATGGTTCTTTAGATTTTGGTTTAAGATCTAGTAAGGGAAAGAAATACCCCAAGTATGGGAATTACCTTCTTCGTCGGTGAGTCCCGTACGAACATGTTAGGAAGAAAAGGTCGGTCCTTTCTATATAATGTCGTAGCCATAAATAGATGTGAAACGGCCTATTTTTATTTTCGTAGTAAATCAAGGAGTTTTCAAATAGGGCAAAGGTAGGCGCCCAAAGAGCATTTCACCCAAGTGAAAGCGGTCTGGGCGCTGCGGCTGTGGAAAGTTAGGATACTTTGAAACTTTAATGTTAATCGACTGGCCAAGGCTACGGCTGGCTCCTCTTAAGTAAGGTACACCGTACCTTGCTTATTCGGCCCTGGTTCTTTTTTATTCATCGGCTTATCCATTGTTTTTTAAAAGTATTCATGAATGCTTTGCATTTGGGCGATGCAAAAAAGAACAGAAAACATGAAAAAGAATATTCTATTTTTTGATTAGACAATCGATATAACTTAAAGATAGATTCATTAGATTTTGGTTTAAGATATAGTAAAGGAAAGAAATACCCCAAGGATGGGAATTACCTCACTACGATCGGTGAGTCCCTTACGAACATGTTGAAGTTGAAAAAGTCCTCATTCCATGAGGCTTTTTTGTTTTCTGACCCCAAAAAAGAGGGAAAGATTCATGGGAATTTTAGTAGATGGGAATTACCTCCTTCGTCGGTGAGTCCCTTACGAACATGTTGAAGTTGAAAAAGTCCTCATTTCATGAGGCTTTTTTGTTTCGTCCACCTTCGCCCAAGCTAGCTTGGCTCGGTTACCGGAAACAAAAAAGTCCCGACTATTGTCAGGACTTTTTCAACTATCTGTACTCGAGATGGGACTTGAACCCATACGGACTAATGTCCATTGGATTTTAAGTCCAACGTGTCTACCAATTCCACCACTCGAGCCTTTAGGTCGGCCTTTTTAAGTTTTGGTTGATTCCCGAAAGCCTTCGGGGCCAATACTTAAGGCGAACTTAAATAAAAAAACGCTGACAAGCAGCGTTTTGAGCGAAAAACGGGATTCGAACCCGCGACCTCCACCTTGGCAAGGTGATGCTCTACCAACTGAGCTATTTTCGCATTTTAAAGAACGTCACATCGTTTGTGATGCGGATGCAAATTTAATACAATTCTATAAAACGCAAAGAAAATTCTTTTTAAAATGTTCAAACTTGTTAAATCCTAGAAACAGGTGGGGTTATCACTCTTAAAATACCAAAACTGCTCGATTTTAAAAGTTATGTAGGTTTGTTTCTATTATCCAAATTATTTAGGAAGTAGCTTTTTTGTTTTTGGTGAGCAATCGTTTAATTTCATTCAGTTTCATCAAAGCCTCGACCGGAGTAAGGGTGTTGATGTCCAAATGGATTATTTCCTCTTTTATCTGTTCCAGTAGGGGGTCGTCCAAATTAAAGAAACTCAATTGCATCTCATCTTGTACGGCATGCAGCTTATCGGTCAGCTCCTCACTGGAATGTGATTTTTCCAGTTTTTTAAGGAGTTTGTTCGCTTTGAGGATCACTTGTTGGGGCATGCCGGCCATTTTTGCCACATGGATCCCAAAACTATGTTCACTTCCTCCCGGGGTAAGTTTGCGTAAGAAAAGGACCTTGTCTTTCATTTCCTTGACCGATACGTTGAAATTCTTTATGCGATCGAATGTAGAGGCCATTTCATTCAGTTCGTGATAGTGTGTGGCGAAAAGTGTTTTTGCACGGGCAGGATGCTCATGTAAATATTCCGATATGGCCCAAGCAATCGATATGCCGTCGTAAGTGCTCGTACCACGGCCAATTTCGTCTAAAAGGATAAGGCTTCTCTCGGATAGGTTGTTTAAGATAGAAGCGGTTTCGTTCATTTCGACCATAAAAGTTGATTCGCCCATGGAAATATTGTCACTGGCGCCCACCCGGGTGAATATCTTGTCCACATAACCGATTTTCGCACTTTCCGCCGGTACGAAACTACCCATTTGGGCCAACAACACGATTAAGGCCGTTTGCCTCAAAATGGCCGATTTACCACTCATATTGGGTCCTGTGATCATAATGATCTGTTGGTTGTCCCTATTGAGCACCACATCATTGGTGATATATGCTTCCCCGAGGGGTAATTGTTTTTCAATAACTGGGTGGCGACCCCCTATGATTTCCAATTCGGTGGAATCATTGAGTTGAGGCTCGTTATAGTTATTGCTTTTGGCCAGTTGGGTAAAACCGCAGAGGCAGTCCAAAGTTGCTATTTGATAGGCATTGTTCTGCACGGGTACGATATATTCCTGCATCCAAACGACCAGTTGGGAGAACAATTGCTGTTCCAATTGCAAGATGCGTTCTTCGGCCCCAAGGATTTTGGCTTCGTATTCTTTAAGTTCTTCGGTTATATAACGCTCGGCATTGACCAAGGTCTGTTTGCGGATCCACTCTTCCGGTACTTTGTCTTTATGGGTGTTCCTGACCTCGATATAGTAACCGAAAACATTGTTCGATGCTATTTTCAATGAGGTTATACTGGTTCTCTCGGTCTCCCTTTCGAGCATTTTGTCCAAATATTCCTTGCCGGAAAAGGCCAAGCCACGAAGTTCATCGAGTTCTTCGGAATACCCTTGTGCAATGGCATTGCCCTTTAGTACGTTGACCGGGGCTTCCTCATTGACCATTTCCTTGATTTTATTGCGGAGCATATCACAGGAATGCAATTGGTCCCCAATGAGCTTTAACGCCTCATTGTCGCAATTGGCCGTAAGTTGTTTTATGGGTAGGATGGCTTCCAAGGAATTTTTAAGTTGGATGACCTCCTTCGGGTTTATTTTTCCCGTTGCCACTTTGGATATCAAACGCTCCAGATCACCCATTTGTTTCAGGTGGTGCTGCAGTTTCTGAAATCCGGATTCATCCTTGGTCAGATAAGAAATGACCTGATGGCGCCTTCTTATTTTTGCAATATTCTTTAAGGGTAGGGCCAACCAACGTTTCAACATTCTACCTCCCATCGGGGAAATCGTATGGTCTATAACTTCCAATAGGGTTACCGCATTGGTATTGGTAGAATGGTATAGCTCAAGGTTTTTGATGGTAAAACGGTCCATCCATATGTATTCTTCCTCGGCAATACGTTTTATGGTATTGATATGTTGTAACTGTCTATGTTGTGTTTCCGACAGATAATGGAGTACCACGCCCGAAGCAATGATGCCATTGCTCAATTGGTCCACGCCGAAACCTTTTAAGGAATTGGTCTTAAAATGATTGGTGAGGGTTTCCAAGGCATAATCTTCCTGAAACAACCAATCTTCAGTAAAAAACGTATGGAACTGCTTGCCGAATATGGATTGGAATTCGGTTTTATGGGCCTTGGATACCAAAATTTCATTGGGCTCCAGGTTTTGGAGTAATTTATCTATTTGTTCCTCATTGCCTTCGGCGACCAAAAATTCGCCGGTAGAGATATCCAAAAAGGAAACCCCTAATAATTTTCTCCCGAAATGTACGGCGCAAAGGAAATTGTTGGTTTTGGCATTTAAAATGTCATCGTTAAGGGCCACGCCAGGTGTGACCAATTCGGTAACCCCACGTTTTACAATGCTCTTGGTAAGTTTAGGGTCTTCCAGTTGGTCGCATATGGCCACCCGTTGACCGGCCTTTACCAATTTTGGAAGGTAGGTGTTCAAAGAATGGTGCGGAAAACCGGCAAGTTCGGTGCGGTCCCCTCCATTATTACGATGGGTGAGGATAATTCCCAAAATCTTTGAGGCCTTTACGGCATCTTCACCAAAGGTTTCATAAAAGTCACCCACGCGAAAGAGAAGTAAAGCATCAGGATATTTGGTCTTGATGGTGTTGTACTGCTGCATTAAAGGGGTGACCTTCTTTGTTTTCTTCTTGTCTGCCAAAAGTGGATTTATTAGTTATTTTTGTACCCGAACTATCAAAAGCGAAATGTACGGTTTTTGATAGGGTTTAAAAATGATTGTTGATATTTTCGGAAAAGTTTACAGGCCTTTTGCGTTTGTAATGAATAAGATCAAAGAACTATGCGCAAGTTAAGGAATGAGGAATTGAACCGATTGGATGTTGAGGCTTTTAAGGAAGCGAAGAAAACCCCTCTGGTTATCATATTGGATAATATACGCAGTTTGAACAATATCGGCTCGGTGTTCAGGACCGCAGATGCCTTTTTGGTCGAGAAAATTTACCTCTGTGGCATCACCGCTACCCCTCCCCATAAAGATATTCGTAAAACCGCCTTGGGTGCCACCGAAAGTGTTTCTTGGGAGTACTGTGAAAGCACTTTGGAATTAGTATCCCGATTAAAGGATGGGGGATATCAGGTGCTTTCGGTTGAACAAGCTGAAAATGCCAAACTACTGAATGGATTTTCTGTGGATGAAAAGGCCAAATATGCACTTGTCTTTGGAAATGAGGTAAAGGGGGTTGATCAGGAAGTGGTTGATATGAGTGATGACGTTCTGGAGATTCCGCAATATGGCACCAAGCATTCCTTGAATATATCGGTCAGTGCGGGAATCGTAATTTGGGATTTTTGGTCAAAAATCAATAAATAAAAAACCCTGATGGTTACATCAGGGTTTTTCGGATATATAGTTTGAGTTAGTCAGCTGCTCGTTAAGCAGATGCTAATTAATGAAAACCTATGGTTTTACACAAGTAATATGTGAAATATTTCTTAAAATTTTAGGTCCAAGGCAAAATCTTGAATCTTGCTGATTATGGTTTCATAATCCTCCGAACGGGCCACGAAATCCAAATCCCCAACATCTATAATAAGGGTGTTCTGTTCCGGGTAGCTTTTGAAAAAATCAAAATAACCTTTGTTTATCTTATTTAGATAAGTAGCTTCAATGCTTTGTTCATAGGCTCTTCCGCGCTTCTTGATGTTTTCGAGGAGCCTTTCGGTAGATTGGTATAAGTAAACGTAGATTTTCGGTTTTTGTACTTCTTTGTACATAAGGTTGAAGAGTTTTCGGTAAAGTTCAAACTCATCATTCTGTAAAGTGACCTGTGCGAAAATCAGCGATTTATAAATATCATAATCGCTGACCATAAAACTTTTGAATAGGTCGAACTGCGAGGTATCATCGGTAAATTGCTGATAGCGATCCGCCAAAAATGACATTTCCAACGGAAAGGCATAACGCCCTTGGTCTTCATAGAATTTAGGTAAAAAAGGGTTGTCCGCGAAGCGTTCCAAAACCAACTTGCCATTGAAGTCTTCCGCGATCTTATGGGACAGTGTGGTTTTACCTGCACCTATATTACCTTCGATGGCCATAAAACTGAGGTTCGAGAATAACTCCTCTCTGGTTTTATAAAGCCTTTGTGTTGTTTTGTGAACACGACCTTTGTCTTTGCATTCCTGTATCAGGTTCCGTGTGTCCTTCCCAAGGATCGGATGGTAAAATTGGGGGGCGATATCGGCAAGGGGCAAAAGAACGAACTTTCGCTCTTGCAGCTTGGGGTGGGGAATGGTCAAAGTATCGGTCCTTACCCTTTCATTTCCATAGTATATAATGTCGATATCGATGGTCCTGGATGCATATCCTTTTACAGAATTACGCTTTCTGCCTAATTTTTTTTCAATGGAAAGTATTTTTTCCAGCAGTTCTTCAGGGGGTAAATGGGTCTCAACGGTGATACATGCATTTAGGAAATCATCTGCATCGAATCCCCATGATTCACTTTCGAAGACTTTGGAAATAGCAGGTACAGGGCCAATTTCGTTATGTATCTGAAATATGGCGTTTTGCAGGTTTTGAAGGCGGTTGCCAAGGTTACTGCCAATAGAAATGTAGGCCTTTTTACGTTCGTTCATAATATTAGGGCAAAGTAAACAAAACAATTTCACTTTGGTTATCTTTGGCTCCTAATAATAATATGTTTGAAATGAATTTTTTGAGAAATCTTTTAGCGGCCATTCTCGGGTGTCTGATCGCTTTCGGGATTATGTTCGTCATGTTTATCATGTTCGTGAGTCTTATTGGTAGTGCGGATGAAGGTGTTGTGGTCAAATCGAACTCTATTTTGGAGTTGCAATTGCAACAACCGGTAAATGACTATGTGGGGGAAAATGAGGCGGATCCGTTCGCTAGCTTTTTTGGGCAAGCACAGGGCTTGGACGAGGTTCTGCATGCAATTGAAGTTGCCAAGACAGATAATGATATTAAAGGAATAAGTATCAATAATAATTTTCTGATGACCGGCCTGGCTCAGACACAGGAATTGCGCAAAGCCTTGAAAGATTTTAAGGAAAGTGGAAAGTTCATTTACAGTTTTGCGGATTATTATTTGCAGAAGGATTACTATTTGGCTACTGTGGCCGATTCCGTGTTTTTAAATCCGGTTGGAGGGATGGATTTTAAAGGACTTTCTTCCGAAGTACTTTTTTACAAAGATCTTCAAGAAAAAACAGGGGTTAAGATGGAGGTGATTCGTCACGGTAAATATAAAAGTGCCGTAGAACCGTTTTTGGCAAATGAAATGAGTGATGCCAATAGGACCCAGATCAAGGAGCTACTGAGTTCTTTATGGAATACCATGGTCGCCGATATTTCGGAAGGAAGGAATATTAGTGAAGCCGATGTGAACGTCATTGCCGACACCTTAGGGGGAAGATCACCGAAATATGCAAAAGCTTCCGGATTGATAGATGATGTGCTTTTCTATGATCAGTACGTGGCAAAACTTCAATCCGCATTATCCCTAAGTAAGGATGATGAGGTGAATATGGTCTCGGTAGTCGACTATGCCAAACGTGCCAACAAAAAATCAATATATAAGGGGGATGATAAGGTTGCCGTGATTTTTGCCCAAGGGGATATCTTATATGGTGAAGGAGGCCCGGATGTGATTGGACAGGGAATTATTACCGAAGCGTTGAAAAAAGCGGTTGATGACGATAAGGTGAAGGCTATAGTGTTGCGTGTTGATTCGCCCGGTGGGAGTGCTTTGACATCGGATATTATCTGGCGCGAAATCGAGTTGGCCAAAGAAAGTAAGCCCGTAGTGGTATCAATGGGTAATGTTGCCGCTTCTGGCGGATATTACATTGCAGCCGGAGCCAATAAGATATTTGCCGAACCAACAACAATAACAGGTTCTATCGGGGTTTTCGGAACCATTCCGAATATCAACGAATTGGCTGCTGATATAGGAATCAATGCGGAACAAGTGGGAACGAACAAAAATTCGGTCGATTACTCCGTTTTTGAACCTATGACCGATAACTTTAGGAATGTGGTACAACATGGTATCGAAGAGATTTATGAAACCTTCTTGGATCGTGTGGCAAAAGGTCGTAATATAACCGTTGCCCAAGCCGATAGTTTGGCACAAGGGCGTGTATGGAGCGGGACAGATGCCAAGAGATTGGGATTGGTAGATGAATTGGGGAATTTGGATGATGCCATTGCAGCTGCAGCGGAACTTGCTGAGGTCAAGACGTACGGAATTAAGAAATTCCCAAAATATAAATCCGGTTTTGAACGGTTCATGGAAGATATGGGTTCGGCCAAATCCAAAATAGGAGAAAGTATAATAAAAGAGGAAATCGGGGAAGAAACTTATGGTATCCTTAAACAAATGAAATCTGCTATGGAGCAAAAGGGAATACAGACGAGAATGCCCTTTGTTCTGGATATAAAATAATATATGGTCCCAAAGGATAAGAAACTTGCTTTTACCGTTTATCTCTATTTGGGCGCCATGTTCATCACCTCTTTGGTTGTTTCCAATTTGATTTTCCAAAAGTTTTTTTATTGGAAACCGTTTGGGGATGTCAGTGTTTTTGGCGCCAACCTTTTTGAGATTTCAGTCGGTATCTTGCCCTATCCCATAACTTTTCTGATTACCGATCTTATTTCAGAGGTTTATGGGAAGAAAAAGGCGAATCAGATTGTAACAGCTGGTATTTTCGCTTCTTTTTTTTCAATGGGAATCATTCTTTTGGCCAACTATGTGCCAGCCGTAACATATTCTCCTGTAAACAATGAGGTTTTCAGCAGGGTGTTTGCGCTTTCGCCCATTGCTGTTTTAGCATCTATGCTGGCCTATCTGTTTGCCCAATATGTTGATATCGCCATATACCATTTTTGGAAAAGGTTGACCAAGGGTAAACATTTGTGGCTGCGTAATAATTTCTCGACCTTTTTGTCGCAGTTCATTGATACGTTTACGGTGGTTGGTCTTTTATGCCTGTTTAAAGTTTTGCCATGGGACATGTTCTATGGGTTGGTGATCAGCGGTTTTCTGTTCAAAGTGTTAATTGCATTTCTCGACACCCCTTTTCTGTATTTTTTCGTATATCTCTTACGAAAACGCTTTGGGTTGAAAATTGGGGAGGAAATTAATTTAGAAGCATAAAATAATCCCAGTACCCTTGAGTTATATTCCTAAACGAAAAGCTATTGTAATATGAAAAAGATAATCCTGAAAATAGTAGGAGTTGTTGTGTTTCTATTTGTGGGCGTACTTATTGCGGCTCCCATTATTCTAGAAGCAAAAATTGGTGACATACTAAAGAACAATGTCAATAATAATGTCAATGCCACACTGGATTTTTCTGAGGCCAAATTAAGTCTGATCAAGAGTTTTCCCAGTGCCGAGGTGTCGTTAAAAGGGGTTTCCTTTATGAATAAAGCCCCGTTTGAGGGTGATACCCTTTTCGCTGCCAAAGAGGTTGGTTTAAAAATGGGAATTGGCCAACTTTTCAAAAACCAAGGGGAAGCGATTGCCATTAAATCCTTAACGGTTGATGGTGCGTTTTTGAATATAAAGGTCAATGAAGCGGGTGAAGCCTCCTATGACGTAGGTAAATCGGAAGAAGGTGATGCTTCTGAGGGCTCTGCAACCGATGGGTTTACGTTAGACTTACAATCTTATGAAATTACCGATACGAGAATAGTTTATGATGATTTGGCAGCAGGGATGACCTTGGTTTTAAGTAATCTGCAGCACAAAGGTTCTGGGGATTTGTCATTGGCGAAATCTGAATTTGATACAACCACGGAAGCATTGGTTTCGTTCTCTATGGATAGTACAAAATACCTCAATGACAACACAATAAAGCTAGACGCCTTGATTGGGGTAGATCTTGAAGAAAACAAATATAGCTTCTTGAAAAATGAGGCGGTGGTAAATCAATTACCTTTGGTATTTGACGGTTTTGTAAAGATAAACGAAGATAATCAGGAGGTCGATATCAATTTCAATGCGCCTTCTTCAGATTTTAAAAATTTCCTTGCCCTTATTCCTGAGGCCTATTCAAAAGATATCGAGAATGTGACCACTACAGGAGAGTGTTCCGTTTCGGGGGAGTTTAAAGGAATTGTTGATAATGACCATATTCCTACTTTTAAAATTGCCATTGCCTCGGATAATGCATCCTTCAAATACCCGGATTTACCCAAAACAGTGAAGAATATTCAATTGAACATAGCTTTGAACAATGCTACCGGTTTAACTAAGGATACCTATGTGGATATTAAAAAAGCCTCATTTACGATTGATGGGGATAAGTTCAATCTTTCTTCGAAAATCACCGATCTTTTGGGGAATACCAAAGTTAATGCCCATTTAGATGGTATTATGGATCTTGCAAATATTTCCCAAGCTTATCCGCTACCTGATGGCATGGACCTATCAGGTAAATTAAATGCGGATGTAACTACGGCCTTTGACATGGCCTCTATTGAGAATGAACAATATGAGAACACAAAGACCTCTGGGAAAATGCAGCTTACAGGTTTTGAATATAGTTCCCCGGAACTTAAAAACCCGGTTAGGCTAAAGACCACGTCCATGACCTTTAATCCGTCCACCGTAACGTTGAATGAGTTAGACGGGACTACGGGGCAGACAGACTTCAAGGCAAAAGGGACCATAGACAACCTTTTGGGCTTTATGTTCAATGATGAAAAAGTAGAAGGTAAATTCGATCTGTCATCCAATACTTTTGCGGTCAACGATTTCATGAGTAGTGAAGATGTGGTGGCGACGGATGAAAATCCGAATCCCGAAGAGCAGTTGAAAATTCCATCTTTTTTGGATTGTACCATAAATGCATCGGCAGCAACAGTGCTTTATGATAACCTGACTTTAAAAGATGTGAAGGGTAATTTAAGGATCGTTGATGAAAAAGCGGTGCTTAGTAATATGACTTCTTCCCTTTTTAATGGGAAAGTGTCTTTTGACGGGGAGGTTTCCACAAAGAACGAAGCACCCACTTTTGCCATGAAATTGGGAATGGATCAATTGGGAATCGGTGAAAGTTTCAAATCTATGGAATTGTTCAAGGTGCTGGCGCCGATTGCAAGCGCCATTCAAGGTAAATTGAATTCAGATATTTCGTTGTCAGGTAATTTGAACAGTGATTTTACACCGGATTTAACGACGATTACGGGTAATATGTTGGCGGAATTGCTATCTCCAGAGGTCAATACAAGTCAGGCCAAAGTACTTTCGGCCTTGGACAGTAAGTTTAATTTCATTGATATGGATAAGCTGGACCTTAAGGGTTTGAAAACCGCGCTTTCTTTTGAGAACGGAATCGTAAAAGTTAAACCGTTCACTATTGCTTATCAAGATATCGCCATTAATATCGATGGTAGCCATACGTTTGATAAAAAGTTGAACTATACCGCTACTTTGGATGTTCCTGCAAAATATTTGGGTAATGAGGTGAATTCACTCATCGCCAAAATCGATGATAAGGAATTGGATAATCTTACAATCCCGGTTACGGCTTCCATTGGGGGAAATTATACTAGTCCGGAGGTCAATACGGATTTAACCTCTGGGGTTAAAAGTTTAAAGACGAAATTGATCGATATACAAAAACAGAAACTGCTCAACCAAGGAAAGGATAAAGCCAATGAGCTTATCGGCAATATATTGGGAGGAAACACCAAGGAAACAGATTCTACCTCCACTTCCCAAGACAACACCAAAGAGGCTGTTAAAGGGGTTTTGGGTAATATTTTGGGAGGCAGTAAAACATCCCAACAGGATTCCGTTGTGCAAGAGAGTGATACTACAACAACTACTCCGGCCAAAACTACCGTAAAGGAGGCAACCAAGAATATCTTGGGCGGCCTATTGAGTGGTAAAAAGAAAAAGGAAACTGAAGCGGAAAAGGATTCGGTTAACTGATTATTGGTAGTAAGTTTTCTGGGAGCAAGAGGTTTCTAATTTTGCATTTTAACGAATACGGCTTAATATTATCATAGATTAAGTAGGAAAATTGTACTTTATATCCAGAAAATAAGGAATAAGAGTGATGAGTTTTCTTGCTAAACTATTTATCAACGGTCGGGCGATCAACGTATTGGATACGAACATACAATTTTACCAACAGATCGACCCCGATAGTTTTAAACCAGCGACCTTACCAAGGGGCGGGGTTTTCAGTCTTACTATAGAGGCAGATGGAACCACGGATCTTTTGGGACTTGCCCTTTCACCCGATACCATGTGTGAGGGGTATATACGGTTTTACAGACGGGATGGTATGTCAAAACTGGTGGATTATGAGTTTTTTGACACCTATATCGTTAACTATCAGCGGGAATTCACGGCCTTTAACGGTGAGCCTGCCATAGATAGTTTTGTTTTATCCCCAGGAATCCTTCGTATTGGAGATATGGTCTTTGAAAAATGGTGGAAGATGACTGATTTGGACAGGGAAAAAGTCGAGGCTACACCCGTACCCTTAGTGCTAAGGCCAAAATTGTCTTCGATAAAATGGAAAAACAACGATGGGGAAACAATCGATGAGACCACTTATGGTCAAAAAGTGGCCTTGGAGATCGCCGTTGCCAATCCTGACGGCGGCAGCGTGGAAATCACCATTGAAAAGGAGGATGGAACGGAATTCGAGAAAGGACAGAAAACACTTTCTTTTACCGAATACCTTACCGAAGAGGGGACAGCACAACTCAATACCCTTAAAATTAAAAACGAATGGGAAGAATTTAGAGTTGCCGATGTCGACGGACTAGTGGCCAAGGTCAGCCATAAAGGTACTGGTAAAACCAGTAGTGCCTTACAGCTTGTTCCACCACCAAAAGTTATAGTGGATTTTAGGCCAAATAAGGGTTATGATGGCGAATATGGTTTTGACTTTATACGAGATAAAAAAGTTAAAAACGATAAGCTTACTTACAAAGATATTTTAGGAACAAATTATGAATATGATAAAACAAAAAAGAAATGGGTAGAAAAATTTAAAAAATATCCAGATGATAAAAAATACGACAGCCTAAAAGATGACCAGTACAAAACGGTAACCTTTCCGTGGTATAAAGACGGTAATGGAAAGGAAATAGAATATATTCAAAGTTGGCTAACCATTTACCCAAATGATTCTCAAAAATTAAGTTTGCAAATAGAAACTGTAGAAAATCCAAAAAAATTAGACTTAACTTTAGATTATGACAAATCATTTTTTAAGCTGAATACTGATAAAGTGCCTGCTCAAAGCAAAGGCAAAAAACATTTAGATGACCATTTAATTATTGAATGCCTTAAGGAGTTTAGTACAGACCAAACCATTAAGGTAATGTACAAAAAGGAACAACTTGGGCAGCTCAATATCCTTAAAAATGATAAAGCGAGCCGTAAAAAAGTGGAAGTCGTGTTTGTAGAAGTTAAAACTCACTTAAATATTAAAAAAAGTACAAAAGAAGGTAAGTCCACTGGAAAAAAACCATTTTTAAAGAAGTACCTAAAACAAGCTTTAATAAAACCTACTATTGTTGTCACTCCTTTAGATTTAACAACCGACAAAAACTTTAATAAAAAATTTGCAGGAAAGGGAAAAGGATATATTGATGAAAGAACAGGGTTACATGATTATTTAAATAAAAAAATGGACAAAAAATACAAAGACTTCTTAAAAGTTTATTTTATCGGTGATAAGTGTCCAACTTTTAATAAAGCAGGAACCGAAGATGGTAGAATAAATGGCCAGGCAAAAGATATCAATTCGGATGCCGTTGTCTTATTCCAAGGTCATAATACTTCAACCACAGCACATGAAGCATTACACGCCTTAGGTTTATATCATACTTTTTCACCAAGCAAAAGTCATCCTTATAGTTATAAAAAAGGAGAAACGTATAACATTATGGATTATTCACATCAGTCAAAATACGGTAGTAAAAAGCGTATTTTAACATGGTTATGGCAATGGAAGAAATTGTGGAATAACCCACTTATTAAACTAGAATAAAATGAAAAAAATTACAGTTATAGCGTTAACAATACTATTTAGTAGCTGTAATGCACAAAAAATTAGGACAATGGGAAAATTTGATATAGCAGCATTTAATAAAAATAAAAACCATTTAAATAGGTATATCGACACACTCGACAATGGAACTATCATTGAACAAAGAGAATCTGCTAATTTTTATGAAGAAATTGTAAAATTGAAAGACTCTTATTTTGAAAAATATAGAAGATATTATAAAAATGGGAATTTACAATTGGAAGGAGAATACTTAAATAATGATTTTCAAAAAGGCATATGGAAAGAATACAACAAAAAAGGAGAGTTATTAGAAGAAACAGATTACGACAAGGGCTTTGAATATACTTGGGAAGATTTATTAGAATATTTGCAAAAACGCAAAGTAGATATAAAAGACACAGACAATACCACAATACGAAATGAGAATGGTAATTGGCGTTTTTCATACATAGAAGGAATTTACATTTATGATATTATCATTGATGGAAAAACAGGTAAAATAATTCAAGATGCGAAAAATGAGTTCGAGGAAGGCTCATAAAAAAACCGTTTAAAGAAAAAAAAGCTGTTTAGAAGACCGGTAGTCGTTGTGGAACCCTATAATTTTAGAAAATATGATTACTAAAGCATCTTTTTAATGATGCTTTTGTTTTCAGAGAAGTTGATGATGATGGGTGAGATTTGAATTGTTTTAATGTTTAATCAACCTCAATCCTATCATTCTGTTTCTCCAAAATGCAATATAGGACAAAGTGAGGATTTACCTGTTTTTTTGAAAATGATAGGAATTGCAGAACTTATTGGTTTTGAAAAACACTTCAAAGCGTTATCTTATAAAATTCATGATGGAGGGATACTTACAAAAATAAATGAAAACTGTAGGTGATTTTTTTAACAGTAACCATGCTATTGAGCATGCTATGGATATAAGTTTTATGGGTAACATCACAAGTTGAAAATGGAATTTTCGCATGCAGCAGGAAGATGTTAATGCTATCAATGATACTGGCGGCCTTCCTTTTCGAAAGAAATATTACAAAAATGCAAGAAAGAAAGATGCTTTCAACATTGTAAGGCACTATAAAGACATTTATGATAATGGTACAGAATCTCAGAAAGAGGAAGCAAAGGCTTATTTTGAGAAATGGAAGGATGATGATGAAGAAGCAAAAAAAATCGTTAATGAAATAAATGCTGAGGCAGAGCCCGATAACGAATAGATTATATATTTGTTTACATTATGAAGAAACTCATTTTAATAACACTAAGCTTTTTGCTGTTCTCTTGTAATGCTCAAAATCCGTCAAAAATGTCGGAAGAGGTGTTGTTAGTTCAAAAAGACTCAATAGCGCACAATAACGGTTTTGTTTATGTAAATGAGCTTTCATCTAAAACTTCGGACAAATCTCCAAGTGGATTATTAAGTGTTATTCAGGAGCTTTCAGAAAACAAGTTTTTGCGTTCTAAACTTCCTGAGCAACGATTATCCCATAAAAAAACGATGTTGAAAGAATGCCTAGAAGAAAATCTTCAGGACTGCGACTACATTGCCGAAGGGTACGAAATTCGCGGAGGTAAAAACGAGTTGTTAAATATTGCATATTCGTATAATCAATTAGGTAGTGCCGATAGTTTTTTTAAATACGGATGTTATGATATAAATTCTGAAAAACGTTTGATTTTTACAGATTTATTTGAGGAACCTCTTCTGGTTTTAAATGAAATTAATGAAAAGTATACCGATCAACTCTCCAATGAGTTAAGTAACTACGAAGAAGAAGACTACGAATATGACATCATCGCCGAATATATGGAGACCAAAGACCCTTTTCAATTATCCGATTTAAATAATTTCGAACTCATTTTGAAGGATGAAAATTTTACGGCAATCCATTTTCATTATAACGGCTTAGGGGGCAATTACAAATCTGTAATACCCAATGGATATATCGAATATTCTCTAGAAGATTTAAAACCTCGGTTAAAAAAATCTTTTATAAATAAACTCAAATAATGCCTATCCCCACATAATACCCCTCACTGCCACGTACATTGAAAACGGTATTGTCCTCGAAAATAAGGTATTGCCCTTTTATGCCCTTTAATATCCCTTTATAGATAGGGGTCTTGGTAAGGTTTAGGCTTTTTACCTTTTCAGGATATTGTAGCACGGGAAACTCCATGTGGGTTTCTTGGTTATTATCGATAAAATAATCTACTGCTTCTTCAGGAATGTATTCCTTA
The DNA here is from genome assembly GCF_009674825.1 of Maribacter luteus. Taxonomy (GTDB): domain Bacteria; phylum Bacteroidota; class Bacteroidia; order Flavobacteriales; family Flavobacteriaceae; genus Maribacter_A; species Maribacter_A luteus. The sequence continues at coordinate 161,003 of NZ_WKJH01000002.1, read as the reverse complement.
AGTTTATTACGCCATGTGACCAGATCTTCATCGTCGACATTATTCGTAAGCATCTTGCGCCAATTGGTCTTATCACCAATATGGTCTTTAAGGGCAACTTCGGTAATGCCGGCCAAATATCGGTTGGGTACTTCAACGATTTCAATGGCCTCATGGGCACCTTGGTCAATCCATCTTGTGGGTACTTGTGATTTTCTCGTTACCCCGACCTTTATGTTGCTAGAATTGGCCAAATAAACAATATGTGGCTGCAGTTGGACTTTTTTCTCGTATTCAAGGTCGCGATCCTCCTTGCCGAGATGGGCCGTACTCAATTCGGGCCTCATGATCCAATCGCCGGCCGAGGGAGTTTCAAAAAAGCAAGATTTACAAAAACCTTGTCTAAAAATGGGCAAGTCCTTTCCACAATTTAGACATTGGTATTTTATGAATTCTATTTGAACTTCTTTGTTCAGAAGTTGGTTCACATTTAAAAAATCGTCTTCAAAAAGCATATAATATTGAATGGGGCTACCCATTTCGGTCTGCATTTTTCGTAGTACTCCCTCGTATTGCATATTCGTGATTCTTATTCGGTATTCTATTTGAAAATGATAACTATATAGGTTATTTTTAACTTGTTAAAGATACCCAAAAATGCCCATACCTTTATTTAATTCCATAGCAAGCTGGTTGCTAAAGAAACGCTATCACCAGATAGAACTTTTTTTGAAGTATCCGGCCGAAGTGCAGGAAGAGGTGTTACATCAATTGCTCGAAATTGCCGAGGATACGGAAATAGGTAGAACCTATGATTTTGAGTCCATTACAAACTATCAAAGCTTTCGGGAACGTGTGCCTATCATTTCTTATGAGGAGTTAGAGCCAATGATAGAGCGAACAAGAAAGGGGGAACAAAATGTTTTTTGGCCAACCTCTATCAAATGGTTTGCCAAAAGTAGTGGTACCACAAATGCCAAAAGTAAATTTATCCCGGTAAGTTCCGAGGCGTTGGAAGACTGTCATTATAAATCGGGCAAGGATCTTTTGTGCCTGTATTTGAACAATAATGAGAATTCCCAGTTGTTCACAGGTAAGAGTCTTCGTTTGGGCGGCAGTAAGGAGCTTTATAAGGATAACGATTCTTTCTTTGGGGATCTATCTGCTATCTTGATCGATAATATGCCGCTTTGGGCAGAGTTCAGCAGTACACCGAGTAACAAGGTGTCGCTCATGAGTGAATGGGAGAGTAAACTCAAGGCGATCATTCATGAAAGTACCCAAGAGAATGTTACCAGTTTGGCCGGTGTACCCTCTTGGATGTTGGTGCTGTTAAACAATGTACTTCAAGAATCAGGGAAAGATAATTTATTCCAAGTTTGGGAAAATCTAGAGGTTTATTTCCATGGTGGCGTAAGTTTTGTTCCTTATAAAGAACAATACCAGAATTTATTGCCACGTAAAAGTTTTAAGTATTACGAAATCTATAATGCTTCAGAAGGGTTTTTCGCTATTCAGGACAGAAATAATGCGGATGACCTTTTATTGATGCTCGATTATGGTATTTTTTATGAATTCATTCCGATGGATACCTATAAAACGAATGAACAAAAGGCCATTCCACTTTGGGAGGTGAAAGTGAATACGAATTATGCGATTATCATTACCACCAATTCCGGCTTATGGCGATATAAGATAGGGGATACGGTTCGTTTCACTTCTACTAGTCCGTATAGAATTCGTATTACCGGAAGAACCAAGCATTTTATCAATGTATTTGGGGAAGAATTGATCATTGAGAATGCCGAAGAAGCCCTTAAGCAAATCTGTGCCAAAACGGGGGCTGAGATCAAGGATTATACGGTAGCGCCGATTTTTATGGTCGGTAAGGAAAAAGGAGCCCATGAATGGATAATTGAATTCAGGAAAGCACCTGATGACCTTAATTATTTTACCGAGGTTTTGGACAATGCACTGAAATCCCTCAATTCTGATTACGAAGCGAAAAGGTACAATAACATTACCTTGAAAATGCCTAAAGTGCATGCAGCTAGGGAAAATCTGTTCTATGATTGGCTTAAATCAAAAAACAAGTTGGGCGGGCAACATAAGATACCAAGATTGTCGAACAAAAGGGACTATATCGAGGAATTACTTCAGATAAACAAATAAATGTTGGTTTTCGGAATTAAGGGTTGAAATTAGTAATTCTACTAACCTTTAATCAACATCATGGCAGAACGACTTGTTGTAATATCGGATACATGGGGTGCTAAAAAGGGCATATGGGCCAACTCTTATTTAGTTTACCTTCAGCAGTACTTTAACCTTACCTATTTAGATAGTCAACGTTTGGCGAAATTGGATTTGGATACAGATTCCGAAGAGACGATACATACTGCTTTTTTTAAGGGTGGTATTGATACTGCAGTTGGGGAATTGGTAAAATTGCAAAAGGAGCCTTGCCATTATTTGGCCTTTGGTATCGGCGCGACCATAGCGTGGAAGGCTGGTTTAAAAGGTTTGCCGATGAAATCGTTATATGCCATATCCCCTAAAGGGATACATCAGTTCAATAATGCCCCGAAAATACCTACAAGGTTGTTGTTCGGCGATTTAGATGCGGAATTACCTACAAATGATTGGTTTTCCGAAATGCACGGCATAAAGGAAGAAATCATCGAAAGTTATGGTCATAGGCTTTATGTCAATGATGCTGTCATAAAGAAGGTGTCGAAAGACCTTTTGTCACTGGTAACCCACAAAATCGAAAGTAAACCAAAAGTAAATGTAACCCGTATTAAGAAACCGCTTTTAGTTTCTTAATGGTCTCATAGGATAATTTATTTTCGGCATAAGGTTTGGAAACCTTGAATTCGGTTTCCCCGTTGCTGGGCATTTCGAACATGGCATCTGTAAAGATCGCTTCACATAAAGAACGAAGTCCCCTGGCACCCAATTTATATTCAACTGCTTTTTTAACGATGTAATCCAAAGCTTGATCGGTTATTGTGAATGTGATGTCATCCATGGCAAATAACTTCTCATATTGCTTTATGATTGCATTTTTAGGCTCAGTTAATATGGCCCGCAATGCTTTTTCATCTAATGGGTTCATAAAAGTCAATACCGGTAATCTTCCTATGATCTCGGGAATAAGTCCAAACTCTTTTAAATCCTTTGGAATAATATATTGAAGAATATTGTCCTCATCTATGTGCTCATCGGCTTTGGAGGCACTATAGCCTACTGCTTGCATGTTCAAACGTTTGGTTATCGCCCTTTCTATCCCGTCAAAGGCACCACCTGCAATGAAAAGTATATTTTCGGTGTTTACCTCGATGAACTTTTGGTCTGGGTGCTTTCTACCTCCTTTAGGTGGCACATTCACAACTGTTCCTTCCAATAATTTAAGAAGGCCTTGTTGCACACCTTCGCCGGAAACATCCCTGGTTATAGATGGATTATCGCTCTTTCTGGCGATTTTATCTATTTCATCGATAAATACGATTCCACGTTCAGCTTTCTCAAGATTATAATCTGCGGCCTGTAATAAACGGGTTAAGATGCTTTCCACGTCCTCACCTACATAACCTGCCTCGGTAAGTACGGTAGCATCGACAATGGCCAAAGGTACATTGAGCATTTTTGCAATGGTTTTTGCCATAAGGGTCTTTCCTGTACCGGTTTGGCCCACCATGATAATGTTACTCTTTTGTATCTCAATATCGTCTTCTTTGCTACTAGGCTGTAGTAATCTTTTGTAGTGGTTGTACACAGCAACCGACATTACTTTCTTAGTCTGTTCTTGCCCTATGATGAAAGTATCCAAAAAATTCTTGATCTCCATTGGTTTTTTCAATACCAATTCTGAAGATAGGTCATTGTTTTTGGCTTGATTTGACTCCTCGGCAACAATGCCGTGGGCTTGTTCGATACAGCGATCACATATATGTGCATCCAGACCGGCGATCAAAAGATTGGTCTCCGGTTTTTTCCTTCCACAAAAAGAACATTCTAAATTTTCTTTAGCCATAGTATAAGTTTTCTATCTAAAATAACGATAGAATTTTGATTTTGGTTTATCACCTATGGAACAGAGGTGATATTTGTTGAATTTGTCGGTATTACTCCTTGTCCCTTACTAGGATCTCATCGATCATGCCATATTTCATGGCCTCTTCTGCTTTCATCCAGTAATCCCTGTCACTATCTTCTTGTACTTTTTCCAAAGTTTGACCGGAATGCTTCGAGATAATCTCATAAAGTTCATCCTTTAATTTAAGGATTTCCCTTGCAGTTATTTCGATATCACTTGCCTGTCCTTGTGCACCGCCCATAGGTTGGTGGATCATAACACGTGAGTGGGTAAGGCCACTACGTTTTCCCTTTTCGCCGGCGCATAATAAAACCGCGCCCATCGAAGCGGCCATTCCTGTGCAGATCGTAGCTACATCGGGTTTAATGAATTGCATGGTGTCGTAGATGCCTAAACCGGCATAAACACTTCCTCCAGGGGAGTTAATATATATCTGAATGTCTTTGGAGGCATCTGCACTTTCCAAAAACAACAATTGGGCCTGTACGATGTTCGCAACTTGGTCGTTGATGCCCGTTCCTAGGAAAATTATCCTATCCATCATCAATCTTGAGAACACGTCCATGGCAATGGCGTTCAATTGCCTTTCCTCAATAATGTTTGGGGTCATGTTCATAGGGTACATGCTGCTCATGATCTTATCATAATACATGCTACTGATTCCCTGATGGTTTATCGCGTAATTTTTGAACTCTTTTCCGTAATCCATGTGGTTCTTCTTCAATATTTTAGATAAAAAAGGTGCCGAAAACAACGCTTCGGCACCGTAAAGATACTTATTTTAATGAGACATTTAAAGCAAAGGAATTTGCTTTTTGGCCCAAATATTATCCGTAAACTTCTTTAACAAAGTTTTCGTAAGTAACTTCTTTAGTCTTTAAATTTACTTTTTCCTTATAAAGGGTAAGCAATTTTTGGCTCATCAATTGTTCAGAAAGTCTTTTGACCTCGTCTTGGTTACCCAAAACCCGGGCGGCTATATTATCCAATTCCTCTTCTTGAGGGTCCAATTGGCCAAATTGTGCCATTTGCGTTTTTATGAATCCTTTGGCGAACTCCTTAAGTTCGTCAAATTGGATTTGGATATCGTTGTCCTTAATGATTTTCCCTTCGATCAATTGGTAGCGCAATCCTTTTTCTGATTTCTCATATTCCTCACTTGCTTGGTCATCGGAAAGCGGTTGCTCCCCTGTTGTTTTGATCCACTTGGTCAAGAATTCAGATGGAAGGTCGAATTTTATGTTCTCGATGAAATATTCGGTAACATCATTCAATAATTTTTGGTCGGACTGTTGTTCAAACTGTTTTTCGGAATCTTCCTTGATACGGGCTTTCAGTTCTTCTTCCGATTTAATGGCGTCCTTACCGAAAAGTTTGTCAAATAATTCTTGGTCAAGTGCGGCAGCTTCCCTTTCATTGATTTCCTCAATGGTGAAAGCTACTTCAATATCCAAGTCTTTTGCTTTTTCCTGGGAAACACCCAAAACGCTTGAAAGTAGGTAATCTTCCTTGAAAAGTCCTTTAGTGGCAAGAACGACCTCATCACCTATTTTTTTACCGATCAAGGCTTTCAAAGCTGTTTTGCTTTTGACCTTGTCCAACTCTAAAGTGGTCTTGTTTTCGATTTCCTCTTCTTCGTTCTTAAATGTGCCGATTACCTCGTAGTCCTTGGCTATTTCGTTTTGGCTCACCAATTTACCGTATTGTTTTTGAATACGCTCAACTTGTTCGTTGATCATTTTATCGTCAGCGACGATTTTATATTGCGTCAAGGCTTTTTTGGTCTTCAAGGGAACTTCGAAAGATGGGGCAAGGCCTAATTCAAATTCAAAATCCAATTGGTCATTGTCCCAATCAAAATTATCCTGTTGTTTAGGTAGTGGATTTCCCAATACGTCCAATTTTTCCTCGGTAAGGTATTTGTTGAGGTTGTCTTGAAGAAGTTTGTTGACCTCATCGACCAAAACCGCTTTGCCATATTGTTTTTTGATCATGCCCATAGGAACATGGCCTTTTCTGAAACCAGGGATGTTCGCCTGTTTTCTATAATCATTAAGGATGCTTTCTACCTTGTCTTGATAGTCTTCCTTGGTAATGGCAACTTTTACAACTGCGTTTAAATCGTCAATTTGCTCTTTCGTGATGTTCATTTGCGTATCTTAATTTTGCATACATCCTTCTTCATGTTCGCTTGGGCAAACCGGAAGAAAGGGGTTATTTTTTCATGTTCTCCCATATATTGAATAACGAGAGGCCTTCCTTGCATTTCAGTCCATTTTATTTAAATGGCATGCAAAAGTAGTACATTTTGTATACCCGAGCAAGTTTTTAAGTTGCTGTATTCCAAACTATAAATGGTTTTATTCAGTCTTCTTTCAATAATGAAAATAGTATCGATTGTAAAAAAGAAAGTAGAAGGCTGAATAAAAGGGCCCACCAAATACTGTCCACGGAAAACCCGGTAATCAGATTATCAGCCAATAATATAATGATCGCATTGATGATCAATAAGAAAAGTCCTAAGGTCAGGATGGTCACGGGAAGGGTCAATATCACTAGAATCGGTTTAACGATAAAGTTCAATAAACTCAGGACTATGGCAACGATGATGGCAGTTGTGTAGTTGTCTACCCCGACACCTGGCAATATTTTGGAGAGTACGACCACTGCCAAGGCACTAAGAAGAATACGTAAGATAAGTTTCATAGATGAAATGTTTATAAATTGAAAAAGGTATCGGGGTTTCCCGATACCTTTAAAAGTAAAAAAATATTTTCTATTAATTAATATAAAGTCCTTTATAATCCAAAGGATTTACGCCGGGTAAATCGGAACCGTACTTTGTGTTGATCGCATCTATGAATAGAAGTGCCAATAGGGAATAGCCTCTTGGTGACGGGTGTACACCATCAAGGGAGAATCCACCCCCTGTTGCATAGGTAGCGGTTAATGTACTACCGTCCGGTAATTGGATTCCTTCATTTGCAACGGTAGTTAAAAAGGATGCAACATCAACAAAGGCGAGGTCATATTGGTTGGCCAGGTTTTCGATGGTTTGGTTATAAGCTGCATGTGCGGTAGCTACGGGCTCTTGCTCTGCTGGGGTAAGTACCCATTTGTCTTCTAAAGGATACGTGATTCCGTTAACGGCCAACTGTCCTGCATTGGCAGCTGGTAAGCCTAAATTTTGTAGCGTGGCAAAGGCTTCCTCGTTCAATTGAGCGATAACCGCTTGGCTAGGGAACACGATAAGATCATCTTCATTGGCCATACGCGCTTGCCCATAAAGGTAACCGTATATTCCGGCAGTACCGGCGTCAAGGCCACCACCGACCAAAACCTGTGTTATTTGGGCAGATAGATCCATTAAGGAATCATCTTTTATAACTAGTGAGCTAGCGCTTGTCGTTGAGAATTCGATTGCCCTCTCGGGAACACCTAAATATTCAAATACCCCGTTCAATTGTGCGAAGGTTGCGTTTAGCGTAGGAATTTGTGGTCCAAAATCAGGATTCGTAGGGTCTAAAGGGTTGTGTGGAACTGTTGTGAAATAAGGTATGGTGGTAATATCCGGAATGTTAGCAACCACCCCGTCAGCACCATTTGCTGTTAATGCCTGTAAAAGTCCGTCATAGACACTCGCGAAAACGTTAGGGTCGGTTATATCTGAGCTTCCGTAAGTAGATGGATCTAAATTATCTTTTTGGTCAACGCCCACGCCACCGCCCGTAGCGTAACTTAATATGTCATTGTTTCCTATCCATAGGGAAAAGAACGTAGGGTTTTGTGCAACGGCGTCACCGATTACCGTGGCGGTGGCGCTTGATGCGAATCTTGCAAAATACGGATTGGCCAACCCATCGGCCACCCCGGCGACATTACCATAACCAGGAGCGCCTAAATGATAGCTTTTCGCCCCGGGAACCCCCATGTTGTTAAAGGTTCCTGAAAGTGTATTCGTTATTTCCGTTGAACCTGAACCTTCTACAGGTGTAGGGGTCGGTGAGCCTGAAGCAAAGGATAATACCAATCTGTTTCCTAAAATCGGTGCACCACCCAAAGAGGCGCCACCAAGGTTGTCTGACATGAATGGAATGTTGAAATCGCCACCACCTACCAAAGCAAAATTCGATGCTAACATGGCAGGAAGGGAGTTGGTTTGACCGTCTACAAAAAGTGCGGCATCGGAATAGCCGGCAGTAAGTGAATTACCAACGGCAACATAATTTGAAAAATCGGCAGAACCACTGGTGTAAGTTATGGGGGTGCTATCTGTTGGCGTGGTCTCTACTGTAGGGTCATCATCACTACAGGAGACAAATAATAAGGCACAGATCGCCAGTGTTGAAAGGAACTTTTTCATTGCGTTGTTTGAGTTAATTAGTTAAACTGGATAAATCCAAATTTAATTAAAATTATCACATTCGCAATAAATGGAGTAAAAAAATTATGCACGCATAATAAAAGATGGTATTTATTATGATTTTATGAAGTCAATCGTTTTATTGAAAAACTGAACGGGATTTTCTGCATGTAACCAGTGTCCTGCTTTGTCGATGGTCCCAATTCTGGCGTTAGGAAAATGCCTTAGGATAACCTCGTTGTCCGAAGGGCTTATATACTCTGATTTTTCTCCGCGCAAAAAGAGGGTAGGGCCTGTATTTTGGTCTGTGGCACTAAGATTTTCGCCAATTTCCTCCATTTTATTGCTTAAAACCTTCAGGTTGAACCGAAATGCGAGTTTTCCTTTCTCGATCCAATAAAGATTTTTAAGTAAAAATTGGCGTATGCCTATTTCTGGTATGTATTTGCTCAATTCTGAATCGGCCTGTCCCCTTGATTTTATCTGATCGAAATCCAATTGGTTCAGCCCGTCGATGATGAACTGGTGGTGAGGGGGGTAATATTTTGGGGCGATATCGGCCACTATCAATTTACTGAGTAAATTCGGGTAGCTAATTGCAAACTGCATCGCTGTCTTTCCTCCCATGGAATGTCCTAATATAATGACATCCTCCAAATCGTGGGCTTCGATATAGGTTTTTAGGTCTTCGGCAAGAATGTCATAGTTGAATTCTTCTGAATGGAAGCTTCTGCCATGGTTACGCTGGTCTATCAAATGAACTTGAAGTCCCTCTTTAGCGTATTGGGAGCCAAGGGTTTTCCAGTTATCCGACATTCCCAAAAAACCATGCAGGATCAAAAGGGGTTGCCCTGTTCCTAAAATATTGGAATGTAATATCGGATTCATCGTAGTTTGTTCAAATACATGTTCACAACATTTTCCAATCCTAGGTAGAGCGATTCGCAGATCAATGCATGCCCTATGGATACTTCCAACAAATTTGGTATGTTTTCTTTAAAATGTTTTATGTTCTCTAAACTCAGGTCATGGCCGGCATTTATACCCAAATCCGATTTGGTGGCCGCCTCTGCAGCCTTGATAAACGGTAAAATGCCATTTGTTTGCCCTTTGGAAAAAGCTTCCGCGTAGCTTTCCGTGTAAAGTTCAATGCGGTCTGTTCCTGTTTCCGCGGCCCCTTCTACCATTTTGATGTCGGCATCAACAAAAATCGATGTTCGTATCCCGTTTTGTTTAAAGGTCGCGATCACCTCCTTTAAAAAAGTTTTGTGGGTAATGGTATCCCATCCTGCATTGGAGGTAATGGCGTCAATGGAGTCGGGTACCAAAGTTACTTGTGTTGGTTGTACCTCTAGAACAAGATCAATGAATTTTTGTATCGGGTTACCTTCAATATTGAACTCAGTCGTGACCACACTTTTTAAATCCCGTGCATCCTGATAACGAATGTGTCTTTCGTCAGGTCTAGGGTGTATGGTTATTCCTTGGGCACCAAAAGATTCAATATCCTTGGCGACTTTTAGTACATCGGGTACATTGCCTCCCCTGGAATTTCTCAAGGTGGCTATTTTGTTGATATTTACACTAAGCTTCGTCATGGGAAAATATAACATATGTTAAAAGGCAAAAATACAAAATAGGCATGCCTTTTGATATATTTAATTAGTATTTTGCGTTTTATTTAAAGCTATGCAGATTCAAACACACATTATAACATCAATACCTGTTTTTGAGGTCGATGAACCTTTAGAGGGTTTGGTCCAGTTCTTTGTTGAAAACACCTATTCCCATGTTGCCATTGTGCATGAGAAAAGGTTTATAGGGGTGTTCAATGAAAATGATTTGGAAAGTTTTGATGTGGGCCGTAAAATTGAGGATTTCAAATACAGCCTGGAGTCGTTTTTTGTTCGAAAGGATACCAGTTGGTTCGATGTGCTAGAGACCTTTGCCCGAAATGAGGCTAATTTGGTTCCTGTCTTGGGTGCCGAAGATGAGATCCTAGGGTACTATGATATTACGGATATTGTAAGTGTATTCATTGAAATGCCATTTTTTACAGAACCGGGCGGTATATTGGTCGTAAGTAAAGAACTGAAAGATTATTCCTTTAGTGAGATCGTGCAGATCGTTGAAAGTAACAATAGTAAGTTCATAGGTGGTTTTATATCCGAAATGAACAATGAAGAGGTTCAGATTACGATTAAGATAAGCGGTGAATCAATGAACGAGGTTCTACAGACGTTCAGGCGTTATAATTATAGTGTGTTGTTCGGGAATGTAGATGATCAGTTTATAGATGATCTGAAGCAAAGGTCGGACTATTTGAATAAGTATTTGAATGTGTAAAAGACAATCTGTTAATTTGGTTGTTTGTGAAATCGCTAATCCATGAGGGTTTAATGAAAAGAATATATCAGGTAAGATGGATTTCGTTTTTCTCATTAGTAGTATTGGCTATTGAAAATCCATTAAACGAAAATACATGAAAGTTGCCATATACGGACAGGTGTACCAGGACAATGCCCTGGAATATGTAGAAGAACTTTTGGATGAGCTCAAGAAGCAATCGGCAACAGTGGTCATTGAAAAGCAATTTAAACATCATTTGTCCAAAAGATTGAATGTGGAAGCCTACGGGGTTTTTTCTGAAACCGCAGGGTTGGACAGTTCTTTTGACATGTTCGTCAGTTTTGGTGGCGATGGTACCATTCTTAGGGCAACAACCTTTGTGCGTGATTTAGGAATACCTATAGTAGGTGTGAATACGGGAAGGCTGGGATTTCTTTCCACATTCAAAAAGGAAGATGTGCGCAAAGTGGTACAAGCATTTTTGCAAGGGGAATATTCGATTGTTGAAAGAAGTTTGATCGAAGTCAATGAAGGGGTGCAATATGATGAAATCGGTGATCTTAACTTTGCTTTGAACGAGATTGCCGTAAGTAGAAAGGATACCACCTCCATGATAACGATAGAAACCCATCTCAATGGGGAGTATTTAACATCATACTGGGCAGATGGTTTAATTGTTTCCACTCCCACTGGTTCTACGGGCTATTCACTGAGTTGTGGCGGTCCGGTAATCGTTCCTACGGCAAAATCTTTGGTATTGACACCAATAGCACCGCACAATTTAAATGCCAGACCTTTGGTGATTTCAGATGACACCGTGATTCGTTTGAAGGTTTCCGGTAGGGAAGATCAGCATCTGGTTTCTTTGGATTCTCGAATCGCAACAGTGGCCAATGGAACTGATATAGAAATAAGAAAGTCGGACTTCACCATAAACATGATAGAATATACTTCCGAGAGTTTTTTGAAAACACTTCGTAATAAATTATTGTGGGGGGAGGATAAGCGCAATTAGGGCCTTGAAAACAATATTTGTCCTCAAATGTTGTTTATCATGTGAGAACATGGATGTATTAATTAAAAGGTATATATCCATAATTGAAGGTTAATTTGCAAACGTTGTAGAATTTATGAAGAATTATTTTTTTTCGATTCTTTTTTTACTTGGTGCTTCGCTGAGTGCACAGACTTATGAAATTGGGGCTTTTCTCGGTGGGGCCAATAATATTGGTGATGTGGGTAGGACCAACTTCATTTCACCTTCCGACATAGCCGTGGGTGGTTTGTTCAAATGGAATAAAAGTAGGCGATATGCTTGGCGTGCTAGTTTAATTTATGGTAAATTTACGGCCGATGATTCAAAGTCGAACCTGACCGATAGGCAGCAGAGGGGTTATGTGGTAAACAATTCCATTTTTGAGGCTTCGGCAGGTTTGGAGTTCAATTTTGTGGAGTACAACCTTCACAAGTTAGGGCCGGCATTTACGCCATACCTGTATACGGGATTCACCTATTTCAGGTATGACTATGATTACATAGATGCAGGTCAGCAATTGAGCCTTGATCAAAAAGATGGCTCTTTGGCCATTCCTATGATCGTAGGTCTTAAAATGAGGTTGAATCAGTTCTTGGTTATTGGGGCAGAAGTAGGGGCCAGATATACCTTTACGGATAACCTGGATGCCAATAACCCTGAAAAGTCGAATGTGAATCAACAATTGGATGTTGATTTTGGTAATATTTTTAGTGACGATTGGTACGTTTTTTCCGGGGTAACCTTAACATATACCTTTGGTAGAAAGCCATGTTCCGATTGTTTTGAGTAAAACTGACATGAATACAATCGAAGAAATCGACGATCGGAAAAAACCTAGGCATATAGCTATTATAATGGATGGTAATGGTCGTTGGGCCAAAGAAAAAGGCCGGCTTAGGGTTTTTGGTCATGAGAATGGCGTTACTACAGTCAGGAGAACCGTCGAAAGTTGTGTTAAGTTCGGGATCGATTATCTTACCCTTTATACCTTTTCAACCGAAAATTGGAATCGACCTAAATACGAAATTGATACCTTGATGAGGCTTTTGGTTTCTTCCCTTAAAAAGGAGCTTAAGACTTTTAATAAAAACAACGTGCGTTTCAATACCATAGGGGATATTAAGGCATTGCCCAAAAATGCCTACGAAGAACTTTTGGAGGTAATGGAAAAAACCAAGGAAAATACAGGTATGACCCTGACCTTGGCACTAAGTTATGGGGCTCGGGACGAAATGTTGAACGCTGTTAAACAGATTGCTGTCAAAGTTAAAAATAATATAATTTCTCCTGAAAATATTGACGAAACCATTATTAATAACCATCTTTACACGCACAATTTACCTGACGTGGACTTGCTAATCCGAACCAGTGGAGAACACCGGATAAGCAATTTTTTATTATGGCAAATTGCATATGCAGAATTATATTTCATTGATGTCTATTGGCCCGATTTTAAAGAGCAACATTTAATCGAAGCTATTATTGACTACCAGAACAGAGAACGAAGATTTGGAAAAACTAGCGAACAACTCAACTAGCGATATGAAAAGGTTCATGTCCCTTGAACCATTAATTACTTTCTTATTACTTTTTATCGTAACAATTACCTCGGCGCAAGATGTTTCTTACGAAGATGGTAAAAAATATATTTTGGGAGGTCTGGAGGTTACCGGACTCCAAAGTTATAATGAACAGACGGTCAAGACTTATACCGGTTTACGGGTAGGTCAACCCATTACGCTTCCAGGGGAGCAGATCAGTGCTATTATCAACAAACTATGGGGGTTGGAACTTTTTACCGATATCGATTTTTATGTGACCGATGTGCAAGGGGACAATGTTTTCCTTGAACTTAATATCATTGAGCGTCCTACTTTGTCAAAGGTGAAAATGAACGGTGTGAAAGAAAGAAAGGTCGATGAGATCTTAAAGGATACCGATCTTAAGAAAGGAAAGAAGATTACCGAAAGTCTTATTGCCAATAGTAAGAATTATATTCAAAATCAATTCAAGAAGAAGGGGTATTTGAATGCTAAGGTCAATATTATAACCGCGGTAGATACTTCGGCTACCAATGCACGTAGCATGGTCGTCAATGTTGATAAAGGGGATAAGGTAAAAGTAAAGGATATCATTTTTGAGGGCAATGATAAAATCCCTGCCAAAAAATTGCGCAAGGCCTTGAAAAATACCAAGAAAAAGAAACTGGGTCGTTTTTGGAAAAAATCGAAATTCATAAAAGACGATTATGAGACCGATTTAACATTGCTTGTAGATAAATATGCCGAAAACGGTTATAGGGATGCCCGTATCCTTTCCGATACCGTAGAAAACGTTGATGAGAACAACATCAATATAAAAATCAAGGTTGAGGAAGGTAATAAGTACTATTTCGGGGATATCGACTTCGTTGGTAATAGTGTTTATACCGATCAGATGTTAAGCAGGGTTTTGGGTATCAAAAAAGGTTCTACATATAATGGTGTACTTTTAAGGGAACGTATCGCTGATGATACCAAGCCTGATGCCAATGATGTTACCAGTCTGTACCAAAACAATGGGTATCTTTTTTCAAGTATCAATCCAGTAGAGGTTTCAGCGGAGAATGATACCATTAATTTTGAAATTAGGATAGTAGAAGGTAAGGAAACCTTCTTGGATCACGTTACCATAAACGGTAATGATAAAACCAATGACCATGTTATCTTCAGGGAGCTTAGAACGCGTCCAGGTCAAAAATATAACAAGTCCGATATTATAAGGAGTATTCGTGAGTTGGGGCAACTTGGTTTCTTCGATGCCGAGCAGATCAAACCGGATATTATAAATCCTAAACCTAATGAAGGTACCGTGGATTTGGATTATGGTCTTGTTGAATCGGGATCTAGCCAGATAGAACTACAAGGAGGTTATGGTGGCGGTGGTTTCATCGGTACTTTGGGACTTTCGTTCAGTAATTTTTCTTTGCGTAATATTTTCAATGGGGAGGCATATAAGCCGGTACCCATGGGTGATGGCCAGAGTTTTGCCGTGCGTTTGCAGGCAAGTAGAACGTATCGTGTATATAGTTTGAATTTTTCCGAGCCTTGGTTGGGAGGTAAAAAACCGGTTCGTTTCAATTTGTCATTGTCCCAGACGAAACAGTTCAGTTCAAGTTATTCCAGTTCTGGATCCATAGAAGTTGATAAAGATCGGGGCTTCTCGATTACGGGAGTCTCTGCCGGATTGGCCAAAAAGGTGCAATGGCCCGATGATTTCTTCGTAATTTCGCATTCTTTGGGATATCAACGTTATGAATTCAACGATTATAACTTGGGGTTGTTCAACTTCGGTAACGGTAGTTCCAATGCTTTTTCATATACTTTGGGAATTTCCAGAAATGCCACTGCAGGTGGCAGGATCTTTCCGAGAGGAGGTTCCAATTTTGAGATAACCGGGAAGTTCACACCTCCTTATTCCTTATTCAGTAGTAAGGATTTCAGGGAATTAAAAGACGAGAGTGAAGAGCTGACCGATAAAAGATATTCAGAAGGTCTTACTACGGAAGAGTCGGATCGTCTGGAAGAAGTTGACCAAGAACGTTTCAGATGGTTGGAATATTATAAAGTAAAATTCAAAGGGGATTGGTATACTACCCTTGTTGGTGATCTGGTACTTAGGACCAATGCTGAATTAGGTTTCTTGGGCAGCTACAACAGTGCAGTGGGCGATGTGCCTTTTGAGCGTTTCTATGTAGGTGGAGATGGTATGGGTAACTTTACCTTGGATGGTAGGGATGTGGTTCAATTGAGAGGTTATGATAACCAAGCATTGACACCTTTGAATCCTGATACGGGTTCGTCTGATGGGGCTTTATTGTATAATAAGTTCTCTATGGAGCTAAGATATCCACTTACTTTAAAACCTTCGGCCTCTATCTATGGATTGGCATTTTTAGAAGGTGGTAATGGTTTCAACAATTTTCAGGACTTTAATCCGTTTGAAATAAAACGGTCGGCCGGAGTGGGGCTTAGGATTTTTATGCCGGCATTCGGATTATTGGGAATAGACTTTGGGTATGGTTTCGATGAAGATTATCAATCCAGTTCTACAGGGCCCAGTGGATGGCAAACACACTTCATTATCGGTCAACAGTTTTAATTTAAGAATCGTGGCATAGTCTAAACTATTCATTTTAAAAGTTTTAGTATTTTTGGCACGATATTTTCTATGTATTAAAACGGAATCAAAAATGAAACCAAAAACAAAAGTTCTTTTACTAGTCGCCATAGTGCTTTCAGCATACCAGACTTTCGCCCAACGTGGAGTTAGGATAGCCTATGTAGACATGGAATACATCTTGGAGAATGTCGAGGAATATCGCGAGGCCACGGATCAATTGGAAAATAAGGTTGAAAAGTGGAAGGTAGAGATAGAGCAAAAGCAAAGTGTCGTTGAGCAAATGAAAAAGGATTTGATGGCCGAAAAGGTGCTTTTGACCAATGAATTGATCGAAGAGCGAGAGGAAGAAATACTCATACTTGAAAAAGAAATGATCGAGTATCAGCAGGATCGTTTTGGCCCTCAGGGAGACCTTGTGTTACAGAAAAGGAGATTGATCCAGCCCATACAGGATCAGGTCTTTAATGAAGTACAGAAAATAGGGGCCAATAAAAAGTATGATTTTATTTTTGATAAATCTGCGGATGTTGTAATGTTGTATTCCGAAAAAAGACACGACATCAGTGATTTGGTGTTGCGGGGTATAGCAAGGACAAGAAAAATAAGTAAACCTAAAAAATCGGACACCAAAAATCGTTTGTCTGATTTTGAAGGGGACGATGCCCCAGCGGAAGAGGAAATGAGCGATGCTCTTAAAGAGCGGATAGAATTGGCCAAACAAGCCGAGGAAGCTCGAGCAAAGACAGCAGAGGAGAAAAGGGCCGAACAATTAAAGATAAGGGAGGAACGTAAAAAGGCTTACGACGAACGTAGAAAGAAACTCTTGGAAGAGAGAGAGGCCAAGAAGAAAGCGAAAGAAGAGGAGAGAAATAAGGAATCCGATCAAGAAGAGACGGAAGAGACCAAATAAATAGTAAGAATCATTAACTTAAATTAACACTCAAATATTTTAATTAGAAATCATGAAAGAAGTAAAGAAAATAGTAGTTGCCTTGGTTTTGTTCGTAGCAGCGACAAGTTTTGTTCAAGCTCAAAGTAAAGTGGCACATATAGACGTAACCCAGCTTTTATCGCAAATGCCCGAGATGAAATCCGCTGAGGCCGAATTAAAGAAACTACAGGAAACCTACAGGGCCGATATAGAAAGTTCAATGACCGAGTTGAAGAATAAATATACCCAGTATTCCAATGAGTCAGCCTCTAAATCCGAGGAGGAAAACCAAAAAAGGGCCCAGGAGTTACAGGTGTTCGAAAAGAACATTGGTGAGGCACAACAGAATGCCCAACAGGAGCTTCAGAAAAAGCAAGCCGAATTGTTCGCCCCAATCTCTGAAAAAGCCAAAGCCGCTATTGAAAAAGTAGCTGCGGCCCAAGGGTTCGATTATGTGATCGATGCCCAAGCCGGTGGTGGATTGATAGTCGCTAAAGGAAAAGACCTTCTTCCTGAAGTTAAAAAGGAATTAGGCTTCTAGGAATAGAACTTAAAATTTTGAAAAGCCATCCTGACGATAACGTTAGGGTGGTTTTTTTGTTTACCCGATAATCTTTTTCCGGATCCCCTTCCATCTTAAACTACGGATGAATTTTCCTTCTTCCGGTGATACCATTTTTTGATGCTGCGTCTTCTTCGCCTTAAAATAGCCCTTCATATTATGATAAAGGGTTTTCAGGTTTTTCTGTTTCAACGCCATTTTGAAAGAAGCTATTAAAGTTAGCCAAAATCCATAATCCATCGCGTACATGGCTTCACCTTGCATGAGTTTCGCTTTGGCATTGTAGGCTTTTCCTGTTGGGCGAAGATGCTTTACTTTCAATTCATCCAAGGTAGCTATTTCAAAACCATGGTATTGGGTCAATAATTCATCAACGGTATCCCAACCCATTGCGTTTTTGAGTCCGCCGATACTTTTGAAACATGTCTTTGTATAGGCTTTAAATGCCCCTCTGACGTGTTTTTTGTTCATGGGGTGGTTCAGTACCCATTCGTTGTTCGAATCGAGCTCGTAAACGAACCCACCGGCCAAACCGATATTTTTGTTTTCGTTGAAAACCGAGGCAATGGATTCAAAATAATTTTTGGGAAGGATTAAGTCGGCATCGAGTTTTACGATAAAGTCATAATCGTCATCCAAAAGCGCCAACCCTTTTCTGAAAGCATTGATGACCTTACTTCCGGGAAGGTGTTCCTTAGAGGAGCTTGTGTTCAATTTTTGATAAAAACCGTATCCCTCGCAGTAGGTATCGATTATAGCTTCGGTATTGTCGGTAGAATTATCATTGACAATGATTACTTTTTTGGGAAGAAGGGTCTGTTCGGATAATGAGCTTAAGGTTTTTTCTAAAAAAGCCTCTTCATTATGCGCGGGTATAACAATGTAGTACTTCAAGTCAGTGTTTTTTACTTTGCCTATCTTATCCTTTCGGCATAAATGATATAATATCTTGGGGTAAAGCTTCGTAAGAGGGGTCTAAAACCGATTTTTTTAACGGGGTTCGTCCATTTATCCCTGTCCATTATTTTCCATCCGGCCTTTTCCAATAGCCAGTCAAATTGCCAATCCTCAAATTCGTGATAGTGTCTGTCCCAAGGGTCGGTCTTGCTTTGATAGGCAGGTGAAAACCACAAGCGTAACGGAATACTTGCAACGAGTTTGTTCGCCTTTATTTCTCGTAGCACATTGAAAGGGGCGATAAGGTGTTCAAAGATCTCAAAGGCCGTGACAACATCGGTATTGCTGTTGGATATGGTGTCGAAGTTCAAGTCTAAATCCTCTCCTTTGGTGTTACTGACCGTATATCCATGCTCTTTCATGATTTTTGAAAAAGGATTTTCGACCCCTAAATCCAAAATCGTTTCTTGGGTAGTGATATGTCTTTCTAGGAAAGAAAGGGTTTTTTCGAATCGTTTATTGGGAAAAGTTTTTTCGTACATCTAAAATGGACAGTAAGTTGAAATAACCAAAATTAGGTTGTGCAATGTATTGTTGGTACGAAGTTAAAAAAATATGCAGAGGCATAACCAAATACCTCTGCAATTCTTTATTTAAGCCGTTTTTGAACTATTTATACTTCGTATACCATGGCATTGATGTTCATACCGGCACCTACGCTGGCAAATAGGACCACATCACCTTTTTCTATGCTATGGCCTTCTATGTTCCCTTTTCTTACTTTATCGTAAAGGGTGGGTATCGTGGCAACGGAACTGTTTCCCAATCTACCAATGGTCATAGGCATAATACCTGTAGGGGGTTTAAGTTTATATTGTCTATAGAACCGTTTTACAATGGCCTCGTCCATTTTTTCATTGGCCTGGTGAATGAATATTTTTTTGACTTCCGAAATATCCCTTCCTGTTTTATCCAAGCATTCTTTCATGGCCTGTGGCACATGGGAAATGGCGAACTCATAGATTTTTCGACCATACATTTTAATGTAACGTCTATCTTCCTTAATATCCTTGTTATATGATTCACCGAAGAACAAATAAAAGGCTTCGTCGTTGGCATAAGTTGCGGTTTCATGGTTAAGAAATTGTCCCTTACCCTCAGTTTCCTCTATGATTGCCGCACCCGCACCGTCAGAGTATAGCATGGTGTCACGGTCATATTCATCTACGACCCTTGATAGGGTATCGGCGCCTATGACCAAACATCTTTTTGCCATTCCCGCTTTTATGAAAGCGTTGGCCTGTATAACGCCTTCGATCCAACCAGGGCAACCGAAAAGCATGTCATAAGCTATGCATTTAGGGTTTTTGATGTCCAATTTATGTTTTACGCGGGTCGCAAGGCTAGGGAGGGTGTCACCTTGTATTTTGCCAGGTGAAACATCACCGAAATTATGGGCGAATATGATATAATCCAATGTTTCTTTGTCAATCCCAGCATTTTCAATAGCTTTCGCTGCTGCCAAGTGTCCAAGGTCAGAAGTGTTCAGCTCATTTTTTGCGTAGCGTCTTTGTTCGATGCCAGTAATTGATTTGAATTTTTCTATGATGACTTCATTCGGCCCTTCGATGATCGAACCGTCAGTATTCAAGAATGTATTTTTTTCGAAATTTGAGTTTTCAATGATGATGGAAGGTCTAAAGGACCCTGTTCCGGTAATCGCTATGCTCATTATTGATAAAATTTTACGCAAATTACCCAATCCCTAAATTTCGTGGGATTTAAAACGGGGTAACAATACGATGTTCAAGATTATTTGATATAAATAAATTAGTAAACAAATGTATTAAAGATTAACAAAAAGGCACTTGTTTACGGGGGTTTATAATTTTATTCAGATTCAATATAGGCTTCAATGGGTGTGCAACTGCAAATAAGA
Source organism: Maribacter luteus (assembly GCF_009674825.1). Taxonomy (GTDB): domain Bacteria; phylum Bacteroidota; class Bacteroidia; order Flavobacteriales; family Flavobacteriaceae; genus Maribacter_A; species Maribacter_A luteus. Next base: position 140,687 of record NZ_WKJH01000002.1, on the reverse strand, counting down.
TTACGATCTCCATAGGCATCATCGACCCTCCTTACCGTTGGCCAAAACTTATTGTCGGATACATAGGGCAAAGGAAAAGCCGCTTCTTGTCTGCTATACGGAAACTCCCAATCATCACTCGTTAGCATCGACATGGTATGCGGGGCGTTTTTCAAGGGGTTGTTTTGGGGATTGTCCGCAGCTGATTCGATCTCATTCCGAATGGCGATCAAAGCATCACAAAAACGGTCTAATTCGGCCTTGCTTTCACTTTCTGTGGGTTCGATCATTATCGTTCCGGCAACAGGGAAAGAAACCGTAGGGGCATGAAATCCATAGTCCATAAGACGCTTGGCTATGTCGGTTACTTCGATGCCATTTTGTTTAAACGGTCGGCAATCGATGATCATCTCGTGTGCTGCGCGTCCATTTTCGCCGGTATAGAGTACTTCATACTTTCCGCTTAAGCGTTCTTTTATATAATTGGCGTTCAGTATGGCTATTTTGGTGCTGTTCGTCAATCCTTTTTCCCCTAACATTTTAATATATGCATAAGAGATAAGGCATACAAGTGAACTGCCCCAAGGAGCTCCCGAAATAGCGGTTATGGCATTACTTCCTCCTGTTTTTACCAGAGGATTGCCGGGAAGGAACGGTTTTAACTGTTCGGCAACGCAAATGGGTCCTACACCCGGACCGCCGCCACCATGTGGAATGGCAAACGTTTTATGCAGGTTCAAATGGCAAACATCGGCGCCGATAGTGGCCGGATTGGTGAGTCCCACTTGGGCGTTCATGTTGGCACCATCCATATACACTTGGCCACCATGCTCGTGTATGATTTTGGTAATATATTTTATAGAGGATTCAAATACGCCGTGTGTTGAAGGATATGTAACCATTAACGCGGCAAGGTTTTCGGAATGTAGTTTTGCTTTCTCTTCCAAATCAACAATATCGATATTGCCTTTATCATCGGTTTTGGTAACGACAACCTTCATACCGGCCATCACTGCAGAGGCAGGATTGGTTCCGTGGGCCGAAGCCGGGATTATACAAATGTTTCGATGTTCTTCTTTTCGTGATTTGTGGTAAGCCCTAATGAGCATTAGTCCTGCGTATTCGCCTTGTGCCCCGGAATTTGGTTGTAATGAAGTGCCGGCGAAGCCAGTAATGGTAGTCAGGTCTTTCTCCAGTTCTCGAAGAACTTCTTGGTACCCTTCTGCTTGTTCAATAGGTACGAATGGGTGAATATTGCCCCATTCGGCCCAACTCAGTGGTAGCATCTCACTGGCGGCGTTCAATTTCATGGTACATGACCCTAATGAAATCATGGAGTGGTTCAACGAAAGATCCTTACGTTCCAGTTTTTTGATGTAACGCATTAATTCGGTTTCCGAATGATAGGTATTGAAAACCTCATTTTCAAGAAATGGGGATTTTCGCATTAACAGGGCAGGAATGATCTCACCTGAAACTTCTATTGATGAATTTCCTTGGTTCGGAAGGTTCAATTCGGAAAAACAAGAAAGAATTGATTCTATGTCCTTGTCGTCGGTTGCTTCATTTATGGAAATGGATACTGTTTGCTTATCTATGTAATTAAAATTAATGCCTTTGCTTTCTGCAATGGCTTTAAGTGAAGCCGTATCCGAAACGTTGATTTTCAGGGTGTCGAAAAAAGTCTCGTTCACCTGTTCAAATCCTTGCTGGGCAAGTTCCTGATTCAGCTTTTTAGCTTTACTGTGTACTTGCTCGGCAATATATTGTAATCCTTTTGGGCCATGATAAACCGCATACATTCCGGCCATCACGGCTAAAAGCACTTGTGCGGTACAGATATTGGAAGTTGCCTTATCCCGTTTTATATGTTGTTCCCGGGTCTGTAATGCCATTCGTAAGGCAGGTTGCCCATCGGCATCTTTTGTTATTCCAATGATCCTGCCCGGTATATTTCTTTTGTATGTTTCCTTGGTTGCGAAAAAAGCGGCGTGTGGCCCTCCGTATCCTAACGGAATTCCAAAACGCTGGGTGGTGCCTACAACAACATCCGCACCGAATTCTCCGGGAGGTGTAAGTAATACCAAACTTAAAATATCGGCAGCAACAGCGACTTTTATTTCCCTTTCTTTGGCTTTTTCAACGAACGAGGCGTAATCATAAACCTTTCCGTACTTGCCGGGATATTGTAGCAATGCCCCAAAAAAGTCAGTCCCGAACTCAAATTCTTCGTGATCGCCAATAACCAATTCTATGCCGAGAGGGGTAGATCGTGTTTGTAATAAGGATAAGGTTTGTGGTAAAACTTCCTCAGACACAAAGAATTTAATGACCCCATCTTTCTTTTGGGGGCGGGAGCGGACATCGAACAGCATGGACATGGCTTCTGCTGCGGCCGTACTTTCATCCAATAACGAAGCATTGGCAAGTTCCATTCCGGTAAGATCGGCTATTACCGTTTGAAAATTCAGGAGAGCCTCCAAACGGCCTTGTGCGATTTCGGCTTGGTATGGGGTATAGGCCGTATACCAACCTGGATTCTCTAAAATGTTCCTTTGAATGACCGAGGGAACAATCGATTCGTGATACCCTAAACCTATGTATGACTTAAAAAGTTTGTTTTTGGAGGATAATGCCTTGATGTGCGAAAGAAAATCGTGTTCACTCATCGCCTCGGATAAAGGGAGCGGTTGTGCCAATCGTATGTCCGAAGGAATGGTTTCGGCAATGACTTGGTCCAGACTTTCAGCCCTTACGGTCTCGAGCATTTGCCCAAGGTCTCCTTCGTTGATTCCAATGTGGCGTAAAGCAAACAAATCGGTTCTCATATCTGCGAATTTTTGATGCGCAAAATTAGGGATTTAATCTGTTTTAATTAAGTCGTGCACGTATGTATTGGACTAAAGTTTTTAACGATATAGAGCTGTTATAAACAGTTTGGTTAAATTTACTCGATGAACTACATGGGGCGATTGTTCAATTTTTATTTAGATGCTAGTATACATGTGGCTTTTGCCGTCGTTTCCTTGTGTATGGCTACCTCATTTCTTTTTGAAGTTCAATTGGAATCCCACCTTTTTTATTTTGTCTTTTTTGGAACGATCATCAATTATAATTTCATTAAATATGGTATAGAGGCCAAAAAGTATATTTTGGTGGGTAATAGATACCATAAGAACATTCAGTTTTTTAGTTTTATTTGCTTCATTATGGCATGTTATCACGGTTGGTTTTTAAGTGCCGATACATGGCTGATACTATTTATTTTGGCCATTTTCACAGGTTTATATGCCTTGCCGGTTTTGCCTAGGGCTAGGAACTTGAGGAGTCTTGGTGGGCTTAAGATTTTTATTGTGGCCTTGGTGTGGTCCGGAATTACCGTTGTTTTGCCCTTGGTTGAAATTAAAATGGTTTTGGGTTGGGATGTTTGGGTAGAAGTGGTACAGCGAATATTACTGGTATTGGTGTTGTTGATTCCCTTTGAGATTAGGGATTTGGCTTATGATCAACCGGAATTAAGGACTATCCCCCAACGCATGGGTGTAACACGTACTAAGGTATTCGGCGCTTTTTTGGTGGTTGTGTTTTTTGGTCTTACCTATTTTAAGGATGTGATAACGGAAATTGAATTGATCGCGAAAGGTGTTCTTTTTCTGGTCTTAGGTGGATTGATGTTCGTGACCAAACGTAATCAATCCAAATATTTTTCCTCCTTTTGGGTAGAGGCCGTTCCTCTTATTTGGTGCGGATTTATTTGGATCCTGGTTTACCTCCTTTAGATTTTTCCCTCAATTTCTTTTTTCATTTTAACCTTGTCTTTTTCAGGTAATGCGTGCAAGTGTGCCTTTTTACAAAGTGATGTGAGTTCGGAGTTTTTTTTAGAGAATTTGGAGCAGGTTTTACAGAAAAAAAGGTGTACGATCAATTTGAACTTTTCGGTAAAAGTCGCCTCCTTGTATTGTTCTTTATTGCAGATAATAGCTGCTTCTTCACACGTCATAATTAAAACCAATTTTTGTTCAGGCAATCCATTAAGGCCGTTCTGGCCCTGTGGATCATTACCCAGAGATTAGACGGGTTTATTCCTAGTTCTTTACAAATATCCTCGGTGTCCATTCCTTGAATTGTTTTCATTGAAAATACCAAGGATTGTTTTTGTGGAAGTTTGGAGATGCATTCTTGAATCGCAAGGCCTAATTCTTCATTTTCTATATCGTCGTTTTCAAGTATGCTCAAAGGGTCGGCAACCTGTTCTTCAAGCCAATCGCCATCGGCATCCATTTGGCTGCTATAGCCCATACGTACTTCGGCCTTGCCTTTATTGGAATTTATCTTACGGTAATAATCAATTACCTTTCTTTTCAAAATGGCGATAAGCCATGTGCGTTCGGCTGCCGTGCCTTTATAATTTGCTGCGGATTTTAGTCCTGCGAAGAAGGTTTCCTGTACAAGATCTTTTGCGACTTCGGCATCACTGATCCTGCCCACCGCATAATTAAAAAGATAGTCTGCATATTTGTCGACCCAGGTTTCAGGATGTAATTGATGTTCTGCCATGAATTTGTTGCTGACATCAAAAATAAATTAAATTTAATGATTATACCTATTTTTGAAAAAAAGAGCATATTATATGAGATTAGTTATTTTGATGGGTATGGTGTTGTTTGTGGGTTTGGGTTGTTCACAGATCAAGGAAAAAAACATAACGGAAGTTACCCGGACGGAATTGGATACCATTTTATTGGTAGATGTAAGAACGCCTAAGGAGTATATTGATGGGCATTTGGATAATGCAGTGAATATCGATTGGATGGATGAAAGTTTTGTGAGTGGCTTTGAAAAAATAGATAAGGACAAAACGATTTACCTCTATTGCCGCAGTGGTAGGCGAAGTGCCAGTGCCGCTAAATACTTGGATTCATTGGGATATAGCGAGGTTTATAATCTAAAGGGAGGTTATATGGCCTATGAAAATGCACGGAAATAGTTATTTCAGGACAATTTGAAAATTGAAGAAAGCCATTAATATGAATATTTTCATATTAATGGCTTTCATTACTATGGACTGTTTTTAGTGTGTTTTTCCCTTTAAAAAAAAATAACAAAATCAGGTATTTAATTACAATAACCCTGCTCTTTCCAATAGGGCCTCAACCTTAGGTTCCGCACCCCTGAAACGTTTGTACAAGACCATAGGTTTTTCCGTACCTCCTTTTGAAAGAACGTTCTCTTTGAATTTGGTCGCAATCTCTTTATTGAATATTCCTTTCTCCTTAAAATAAGCAAATGCATCCGCATCCAATACTTCTGCCCATTTGTAGCTATAGTAGCCCGAGGAATAGCCTCCCTGGAAAATATGGGAAAACGCTGTACTCATACAGGTCTCTGGAGTGTCGGGATATAATTGTGTTCCTTTGAAGGCTTCAGTTTCATGGCTCTTTACATCTTTGATGTTCGAAGGGTCGGCACCGTGCCAGGACATATCCAATAATCCAAAACTCAATTGGCGTAAGGTGGTCATGCCTTCATGAAAGGTGGCCGATTCCTTTATTTTGGTAATCAGTTCCATAGGAATGGTTTCCCCGGTTTCGTAATGCTTGGCGAAAAGTTCCAATGCTTCTTTTTCATAACACCAATTCTCCATTACCTGACTGGGCAATTCTACAAAATCCCAATACACCGAAGTGCCCGATAGGCTAGGGTAGGTGGTGTTGGCCAGCATACCATGAAGGCCATGCCCAAATTCATGGAATAATGTGGTGACTTCATTGAAGGTCAGTAAAGAAGGTTTGCTAGGGGTGGAACGGGTGAAATTACAAACATTGGAGATATGTGGACGAACATTTTCGCCGTCTTTTACATATTGGGGCTTAAAGGATGTCATCCAAGCTCCGCCACGTTTTCCAGGTCTCGGGTGAAAATCGGCATAGAACAACGAGATAAAGTTTCCTTTTTCGTCGGTTATGCAGAACGTTTTCACCTCTTCATGGTAGGTGTCGATATCATAGACCTCGGTAAACTTTAGTCCGAACAATTTCTCTGCAACTTTAAAGACCCCGGCAATTACGTTTTCCAGCTTAAAATAGGGTTTCAACTTTTCGTCATCCAAATCAAAAAGTTTCTGTTTTAACTTCTCTGCATAATAAGAACCGTCCCATTTTTGTAAATGGTCTATACCGTCTAATTCTTTTGCGAATTCTTCCAGTTGGTTGAATTCCCTTTCGGCAGCGGGTTTGGCCTTGATCAAAAGCTCGTTCAAGAATTCATATACTTTTTCCGGGGTTTCTGCCATGCGTTCTTCCAATACAAAATGTGCATGGGATGGGTAACCTAACAGAATGGCCCGTTCATGTCGAAGATTGGCGATTTTAAGTACGTTTTCCTGATTATCGTATGCATTGCCGTGAAAACCTTTACTGCCAAAAGCCAGGGATAGCTTTTTACGTAACTCCCTGTTTTTTGCATATTTCATGAATGGAATGTAACTGGGGTAATCTAAGGTTACCAGCCAGCCCTCCTTATCTTTAGCTTTGGCCATTTGGGCCGCAGCCTCTTTTTCCCCCTCGGGCATACCGTCCAGGTCTTTCTCGTTGGTAATATGCAATTCGTATGCATTGGTCTCGGCCAAAACGTTTTCCCCGAATTTTAATTTAAGTTTGGAAAGTTCGGTATCTATCTCTCGGAGCCGTTTCTTTTTATCATCCGGTAAATTGGCGCCATTTCGGCTAAAACTTTTGTATTTCTTGTCGAGTAGTGTGTCTTGCTCAATGTTAAGATCAAGCTCGTTTTTTTGTTCATAAATGGCTTTGATTCTCTTGAAAAGAGCTTCGTTCAGCGTTATGTCATTACTGAATTCAGAAAGCAAAGGAGAAACCTCCTGTGCGATTTTCTGGATTTCCTCATTGGTCTCGGCCGAATTCAGGTTGAAGAAAACACTGGAAACCCTATCCAATTGCTGACCTGAAAATTCCAAGGCCTCAATGGTGTTTTCAAAGGTTGGGGCATCGGTGTTTTTGGTTATTGCATCTATTTCAGTACGTGCATCTTCGATAGCTTGCAAAAAGGCAGGCTTAAAATGTTCGTTTTTTATTTTTGAAAAAGGTGCTGTATCGAAAGATTGAAGAAGTGGGTTGCTCATAAAAATTAATGTGTTGAGGTATTTTCTTTATTTAATCTCCTTTACTTTTTCCGCACCATCGATCACCTTTTGTTTTAAGCCTTCTTTGTAAAGGATTATTTTGTCGAGAACGCATTTATCGGAACTACCGATAATCTGTGCCGCAAGGATCCCCGCATTTTTTGCTCCGTTCAGGGCTACCGTGGCTACAGGTACGCCACCGGGCATTTGAAGAATGGAAAGTACGGAATCCCATCCATCTATCGAATTGCTGCTTTTTACAGGAACCCCGATAACCGGTAATGGGGACATTGAGGCGACCATACCGGGAAGGTGGGCCGCACCTCCAGCTCCAGCTATAATAACCGAAATTCCGTTTTTATGTGCGTTTTTACTAAAGTCGAATAATTTTTCAGGCGTACGGTGGGCCGAAACGATATCAACTTCGATTTCGATATCAAAACCCTTTAGGATGTCAATGGCATCTTGCATTACCGGTAGGTCGCTAGTGCTTCCCATAACTATGGCTACTTTGCTCATAATATTCAAATTTTAAAACCAGGTTACGTTAGTTAATTAGGCTTTGGTATTTGTTCAATGCGCATTTCGCGCTATTACTTTAATCGTTTCTTTTACTTGTTGGGCAATTTTTCGGGCTTCCTTAAGGTCTTCGTTTACAATGGTAACGTGTCCCATTTTTCTAAATGGCCTTGTTTGTCTTTTACCATAAATATGTGGTGTAACACCATCCAGCTTTAATATTTCTTCAATATTTTGGTATACAACATCACCTGTATGTCCTTCGGCACCGACCAAGTTCACCATGATTCCTGCAACCTTACTATCCGTATTGCCCAATGGTAGGTCCAAAATACTGCGAATATGCTGCTCAAATTGGTTGGTGTAACTGGCTTCTATACTATAGTGTCCACTATTGTGGGGCCTTGGAGCCACTTCATTGACCAAGATTTCATCCTCTTTGGTCTGGAACATTTCAACGGCCAAAAGTCCTACATGCTGTATTTTGTGTGATACTTTCAAGGCGATTTCACGGGCTTTTTCGGCCACTTTCCCATCAATACGGGCAGGGCATATGACATACTCCACCTGGTTGGCTTCCGGGTGAAACTCCATCTCAACAACAGGATATGTAATAACATCCCCTTTTACGTTACGGGCTACGATGACCGCAAGTTCGTTTTTGAACGGAATCATTTCCTCGGTTATGCATTCCCCCGGAGGCAACCCTTCCAGATCCTCCATATTTCGTATGATCTTTACCCCTTGGCCGTCATAGCCGAATTGGGCACTTTTCCAAACAAAAGGGAATTCCAGGCTTTCATGTTCCACACTGTCTTTCATCTCACTGGCATATGCGAAACGGGAGAAAGGTGCGGTAGGTATATCATTATCGATATAGAACAACTTTTGTTTGGCCTTGTTCTGTATTATTTTAAGTGCTTTTGTGGGTGGGTATACTTTTATCCCTTCGTGTTCCAATTTCTCAAGGGCGGCAATATTCACATTTTCGATTTCAATGGTAAGTACATCTACCTTTTTGCCAAAGTCATAAACCGCTTCGAAATCGAGGAGGTCGCCGATGACAAACTCATTACAGGCCAATCTGGAAGGAGCGTCTTTGGAAGCATCCATCACTTTGGTATGGATGTCGAATTTACGGGTTTCGTAGAGCATCATTTTGCCCAATTGTCCACCACCTAAAATTCCCAATTTAAAGTCAGAAGAAAAATAATCCATGTGTTGTATCGTGTCTTTGGGTTTATGTTTAGACGGAAAACTGTAACAAAAATACATCGAATTCTTAAAACTCAAGGGTTGTCATTCAAAAAGAGAAATCAAAATGGTATCTTTGCCGTCTTATAAAAAACCAGACCATTGATAAAACTACACGATAAATATTTTAAACCCTTTCTAAGTGAGGAGCAGATTCTTGAGGCCGTAAAATCTATCGCCCAAAAAGTTGCTGATGATTATAAGGATGAAATCCCTGTTTTTGTAGGTGTCCTAAATGGGTCGTTTATGTTCGTGGCCGATTTCTTGAAGGAGTATAAGTACAACTGCGAGGTGTCTTTCATAAAATTAAGTTCTTATCAAGGCTTGACCTCGACGGGAATCGTAGAAACTTTGTTGGACGTACCTGATAATTTAGAGGGTAAGAGTGTGATAATATTGGAAGATATTATAGATTCTGGCCGTACGCTGAAAGAATTGGTACACCTTTTCAACAAGACCAATGTAAAGGAATACAAGATTGCAAGCTTGTTTTACAAGTCTGAAGTATATAATGGGGAATATGCGATTGATTATGTGGGTATAGACATCCCTGATAAATTCATAGTGGGATATGGCCTGGATTATGATGAGTTGGGTCGAAACCTAAGAGAAGTTTACCAATTAAAACAAAAACATATGATCAATCTAGTGCTATTCGGCAAGCCCGGGGCAGGAAAAGGTACCCAAGCCGAATTTCTAAAAGAGCAATACAATTTAAAACATATCTCAACTGGGGATGTTTTTCGTTATAACATCAAAAATAGTACGGAGTTGGGAACTTTGGCCAAGTCATATATGGACAAAGGCGATTTGGTTCCTGATGAGGTAACCATTAAAATGTTGCAAGACGAAGTTGAAAAACATTCGGATGCAAGCGGGTTTATCTTTGATGGTTTTCCACGCACTGTGGCCCAGGCCCAGGCATTGGACGAGTTTTTAGAGAGTAAGGATATGAAAATCGATGCCACTCTTGCACTCGATGCGGACGATGAAATTTTGATTCAACGTTTATTGGAACGTGGTAAGGTAAGTGGTAGAACCGATGATCAGGACGAATCCAAAATAAGGAATCGATTCGAGGAATACAATCAAAAAACAGCTCCTTTACAGGCGTTTTATGAAAAGCAAGGTAAATATCATAGTGTAAACGGTATCGGGGCTATAGAGGATATTACCCGTCGCTTGGGCAAGGTGATAGAAGAATTATAGTAAACCTTTGAAAGTTTCCATTTTTAAGGATAAGGAACTTTTCAAGTTATGGGAACTGTATGTTTTGACATGTAAGAATATCTTCAATACATGTTACAATAAAGACAAATTATAATTAAAAATGACCGAAGGCAATTTTGTTGATTACGTAAAGATCCATGCCAGCTCTGGGAATGGAGGTAAGGGTTCTGTGCATTTGCATCGGGAAAAATATATCACTAAAGGAGGCCCTGATGGAGGTGATGGAGGTCGTGGCGGACATGTGATCGTTCGTGGCAATAAGAACTTATGGACCTTGGTGGGCTTTAAGTTCCAGCGTCATTTTAAGGCAGGTCATGGTGGGCACGGAAGTAAGAATAGGAGTTCCGGAGCCGATGGTGAGGATGTGTATATGGAAGTTCCTTTGGGGACCGTGTTCAGAAATAGCGAAACCAATGAGATCCTATTCGAGATTACGGAAGAAGGAGAGGAAAGAATACTGGTAGAAGGTGGTATGGGTGGTCGAGGTAATTGGCATTTTAAAACCTCTACGAACCAAACACCGCGTTATGCCCAATCTGGGGTAAAAGGCCAAGAGGTCGATATTATCCTGGAATTGAAAGTTTTGGCCGATGTTGGTTTGGTCGGTTTTCCCAATGCCGGAAAATCTACTCTTTTGGCGGCCATAACATCCGCTAAGCCCAAAATAGCGAATTATGAGTTTACGACCTTAAAACCGAACTTGGGTATAGTTCAGCATCGCGATTTCCAAAGCTTTGTCATGGCCGATATTCCTGGAATTATCGAAGGGGCAGCCGAGGGCAAAGGTCTAGGTCATTATTTTCTAAGGCATATAGAACGAAATGCAATGCTGTTGTTCTTGATACCGGCAGATAGTAATGATATTAGTAAGGAATATGAAATTCTGTTGGATGAGCTTCGCAGATACAATCCCGAACTTTTGGATAAGGAAAGATTGGTCGCTATCTCAAAAAGTGATATGCTCGATGCGGAGTTGATGGATGAAATGAGGATTGAGCTCGATAAGGATTTCAAGGATATCCCCTATATGTTCATTTCTTCAGTATCCCAATTTGGGATTCAAGAGCTAAAGGATAGGCTTTGGAAGATGCTCAACAGTTAATCGAAAATTTCATCGGTTAGGGACAAAAAGCTTAATTTTTCTTTACTTTTAGGAAAAGCATAGGCGATGAAAATCTTACACTACCTATTATTGGCCCTCTTGTTTACTTCTTGTCAGGCGGTTCGTGTGCAAACCGATTATCAAAATGAAACCGATTTCACCAATTATGCGACCTACAACTATTATGATGATATGAAGACCGGTTTGGGCGATTTGGAAGAGAAACGATTGATAAAGGTGCTCGATGCTGCCATGCGGAATAAAGGGTTACTTCTTTCCGAAGAGCCCGATTTTTTAATCAACATTCAAAGTAAAATGTACCAAGCGGCCAATGGAAACTCTGTTGGGCTCGGCGTAGGAGGTGGTGGTAGAAATGTTGGTGGTGGACTTTCTGTAGGAATTCCCATTACATCTTCGAAAGTGCAACGTGAAATCATTTTCGATTTTGTAGATAGCCAAAAAGGAGAACTGTTTTGGCAGGCAATAAGTGTCAGTAGTTTCAATGAGAACCTTTCCCCAACAGAACGCGAGGACAAACTTGTGGAAATAGTAGATCGGGTGTTGTCTAAATATCCGCCTAAGACCAAATAATCAATATTCCCTTTAAGTTATTCCTTGTATTTTTCCAAACACAATACTTTTTATTGTTCCTTACCAAAAGCCAAAAGCCAAAAGCCAAAAGCCAACAGTTCATCGACAACTGTTAACTGAATACTTCCCAACCATTCAAATACTGATTTTTACCGTTCGCCATAGACTTAAAAAAAGGGGTGACCATTTGGGCTGTAAAATTTACCGCTGGTCATAAACTCGTTTCAGTTCTTTGGTTTGCGATATACTTTTACCTCAGAAATTAATAATAAATCAATAACAAATTTAAATTTATTAGTATGAGAAAATCAGTAATCGCATTCGGAATCCTTTTTAGTGTAATGATCAACACAGTAAGTGCAAACAACAAACCAACAGACAATTCTATACGGTCATTCAATATGACCACTAAAAATGTTGCGCCAATAAGCATTGCTGTGGTCCAGAACGATTATAAGACCGTTGAAAAATTCTTGGAACTTGGTTCTAACGTTGAGGCCAAGAGTAAAACCATGGGTATGACCCCAATAATGTACGCTGCACGATATAATAATGTTGAAATGTTACAATTATTGGTTGCCAATGGTGCAGACTTCAATGTAAAATCAAAAATGGGCCTTAAGGCTATTCAGTATGCCGAACTTTCCAACGCAACTGAAGCAGTGGCATTTTTAGATTCGCTTTAATCAAAACCATTCCTTTAGAATATGGGAGTCTTTTACAGGCTCCTTTTCACCCATTAAATCTTGAATAACCAGTTATCAAATTTTAAAACAACCATTATGAAATATGCAGAATATAAAATAGGCGAACAAAATGTCGTTTTTTCTAACTCGATTTTGGGAATAGAGTCGGTAATAGTAAATGGCAAGAAAGTATCAGAAGGATTTTCATGGTTCGGAAAGGACCATTGCTTCAAGATCGGTGAAGATCAATATCGATTAAGACCATCTATAAGCTTTGATAATTTTAGTTTGATTTCCATTTCAGTCTATAAAAATGGTGATCCAGTTAAATTTGATAACATGATAACTAAATCTGAAAAAGTAAAGTTAGGGTTTAAATTTGTCGTGAGTATACTACTAGCCGTAGTTGTCGGAATAGGCTTTGGAATGGGATTGACCAAAGTGATGGACGGGATCATAGGTCTGTTTTAAGCAATGAAAGTCTTAAATACCTATGCCGTTTACCATAGGAATTTTGCCGCTGCCCATAATATTATTCCAAACCCTTTCATTGTAAAGTACATTTGAAAATAGTAACTGATTAAACACTAACCATTAAACTTTTATCATGACAAATTCAGTAAAAAACCAAGAAAAACATAGGACTACCACCGAGAATATCCTTGCTACGCTTCTCATTCTTTTTTTAGTCGTTTTTGCAGCCATGACCTTTGTTGCATATTTGCATGGAGACGGAACACCATACGCAACTGGCTATGAGTTAGGGAAAATGATAGGGATTTTAACGGGGAAAATAACTTTCAATAACGGAATCGGAATAGGTAGTGTCATTGCGATGTTGGCTTCATGGGAAAGAAACAAATCAATTCGTTGGGTTATTCTACATGCCGTTTTAGGATGGCTTTATGTGTTCTACTTCATAAGAACAAGAAACGGACAAAACAACACTTTAAAATAAACCAAATGGTAACTTTGGCAAAATTTATAATAGAATGGGTAGTGCTTTTGATTCTTGGGTAATTGGAAGATAAGGGCGAAACAACATATTAAGGCTCGTGAAAAAACGAACGGACTTTACTTAGGTTAAAATAAATCAAAAAATGGAGAATAAAGAATATAGTTATATCGGTTGGGTGCGGGTATTGGCCCTGATAATACCCTATTTGGTAGTAGTAACGATTTTTCAATTGATCGGTTACTGGGTTTCAGGAGTTGATTTGAATAACCTGGAATTAGCGAAGTCTACCGGACAACAAGCTGTGGTGTCATTTTTCGGATTATTGGGAACGCTTCTGATAATTTGGTTTTTTACAAGAATTTGGGACAAGGAAAAGTTTGTTGATTTGGGGTTTCAGACGACCAACCGTTTACAGGAATTTTTGATAGGGTTAGGTCTTGGCCTATTGGTGATGGGATCCGCTTATGCTCTTTTTTTATCACTGGGTCAGATTCGTTTTTTGAACTTGGATTTTGATGTCAAGAACATTATACTTTCGGTTGTTGTTTTTTTATTGGTATCAATAACTGAAGAGGTGCTGGTGAGGGGATATATATTGAAGAATTTAATGGTTTCGTTCAATAAGTACATTGCCCTGTTTATTTCCTCGGTTATATTTTCATTGATGCATGCGATCAACCCCAATGTTGATTGGTTAAGTTTGGTGAATCTTTTCTTGGCGGGTATCCTTTTGGGGCTTTCGTATATACATACACGTAATCTATGGTTTCCCATTGCACTTCATTTAAGTTGGAATTTATTTCAGTCCCTTTTCGGATTCAATGTAAGCGGACAGGATTTCTATTCAATGGTAAATTTTGAAATCGTTGAGAACAGTCCCCTTAATGGTGGTGCATTTGGGTTTGAAGGCTCTGTTTTTTGTGTAATGGCACAATTGGTAATGATTGGGGGCATTATGTTTTATTATGAAAAGGGAAAACTGAAAACAGATGGTCTTGTACGACAAGGAATCGATCAAGAAACCCCGAATTACTAAAGGGCTACAATTGCCATATTGGCCCCAAATAAATTATAGCGTTATAGGTTATCAGCGATATGTAATCGGTTATATTTGGAAACGGATTATTCAATAGAATAGAATCAACAGCAATGAGTACTTCACAAAAAGAAAAAGATTTACGCAACTACCGAAATTTTGGTTTGGCTCTATTGGGGATTATCGGAATAATGGTATTGATTCTTATCATTGGTTCTGTTGCCCATCTAGGTTTTTTAGAAGAAGTCGGGGATAATACAGCTTTGGGTCCTGCATATAAATGGGGTTATTATTTAGGATACTCTATTGGGATGCTACTTGTGTTCTATATTAAAAGCGGACTGTTTTTTGGTACTATCTTTGCCCTAATTGCTTCTTTGGAGAAAAAAAATCCATTTAAATGGGTGCTTGTCCATGGTTTATTGGGTTGGGGCTATGTTATTTATTATGCTTTAACACGAAAAAGAATCATAACGGTTTAAGTTCAAACAGAAAACAAGATTATGGAAGAACAATGGTAAGATTTTTTGTCAAACATATATTTTGGGTCATACAGTTTTTCGCTTGGGGGCTTATAGGGCTGATTGTTTTATCCCAAGGGGATAATCATGACCACCCATTGGATAAATTGTTTATGGTTCTTACCGTGTTTTTATCTGGGCTTTTAGCAACCTCATTACATCGTTGGTTTCTTAGAAAATGGATCGGGTTTGGGTCTTTTGATTTAAAAAAGGTCTTTATTACAATCGGGCTGGTGCTTCTATCTAGTTTAATTTATACCGGTTTGTTTATGGGTTTTGCCGCGCTCTCCGGTTATTTGCTTACCGCTTTTGAGGTACCAAAAGCGATAAGTAAGGAAAAACCCAATGAATTCGCAAAGGCTATTTTCTTTGTTATACCCTTTATAATATTATTGGGTTGGACCGTCTTGTATTTTGGAATCAAAACTTTTGTGAATTACAATAACGCTAGAATACATAGGTTAAAACTTAGGGAAGAGGTGAAAAAAGCACAATTAAACACCTTAAAAGGGCATGTTAATGCCAAATTTATGGCCCGCACATTAAATTGTATCAAAGAGTTGATGTTGGTCGATGTAAAGAAATCTAGACTAATGCTTACCGAATTATCGGAACTGCTCCGTTATTCCTTAACTAAAAATACTGTCGATACAGTAGAATTGAATGAGGAACTTGAGATGGTTCGGATTTTTATCGATTTGACTAATCTGGATAAACCCTTTAATTTATTTGTTGACCCCAACAAGGATGAATCTATACTTCATCTGGGGATACCACCAATGCTATTGTTGAACTTTG
The DNA here is from genome assembly GCF_009674825.1 of Maribacter luteus. GTDB lineage: Bacteria > Bacteroidota > Bacteroidia > Flavobacteriales > Flavobacteriaceae > Maribacter_A > Maribacter_A luteus. Next base: position 124,875 of record NZ_WKJH01000002.1, on the reverse strand, counting down.
TGGAGTTATGCAGCAAAGAACTATGGTTGGGGGATAAACCAAGTGAAATGCATATTACCTTGGAAAACGGAATGCTTTTTTTTGAAGTTGAGGGGGGAAATCAAAATATATCTGAAAAAGAAGGTAATTTAATTCGGAAAAGTATTGAACAACGATTATGGTTGTTGTATGGCCATAATGCACTTTTGAAAAATGGCTTGCGCAATGGGCGGCATGTATGGGCAATGATGATTCCTTCAATAATTCAAAATGAAATAACTACAGTTGTATGATAACGGATAATTCGAAAAAAGAGATTTTGTTTTGGTCCTTACAGTTTGTAGGTTGGTATGCCGTTAGTAGTTTTGTTTTGATTATTTCTGAATTCAGTACGACCCTTAAAGTATACAGTTTGATTGTTGGCGGAATAATAGGGGTCGTTGTTACCTCTATTTATCGTGTCTACTTAAAGCATAATATAGATACGGAAGTTTTTGGTCGTAAAAGTATCATCCGTTTATTGATTGCCTTTCTCGGCTGTAGTTTGTTATTCTATACATTGGACTCGATATCGACTGAAATTTATGATTTATATTGGACAAGGACCGAATCAGAGTTAGAATGGATTGCTGAAAATACAGGGTTCTTTTATAATATTTTCGATATTATGGTTACTATTTTCGGATGGACCATGATTTACTTTGTCGTAAAATTCGTTTTAGAGGCGAATAAGAATAATCTACGAAATTTAGAATTGAACGCTACACTGCGAGAAGCCCAACTAAATACTTTAAAAGGACAGGTAAACCCCCATTTCATGTTCAATAGCCTGAATAATATCAGGGGTTTAATGTTGGAAGATGTTGAGAGATCAAGGGATGTGATCGGTAAGCTTTCAGAGATGTTGGAATTTGCACAGGAAAAGAATACGATAGACGCCATACCCTTGAACGAAGAGTTGGAAATGGTGGAAAACTATATTGCCCTTTCGAAAATACAGATGGAGGATCGATTACAGTATGTTGAGGATATAGATCCGGACACACGTAATCTGCTGATACCACCAATGATTGTGCAGTTGTTGGTAGAAAATGCCGCTAAACATGGTATCGCAAATTTAAAAGGAGGTGGTACAATATCATTAAAGATAAAGAAAGAGGGCCAGGATCTTTTTATAAACGTAGCCAATACGGGCAAATTGAGAATTGCTCAAGATTCCACCCAATTAGGACTTAAAAATATTAAACAGCGCCTTCGCCTTTTACATGGTCATAAAGCTTCTTTTTCCTTAGAGGAGGTTGAAGGTGAGGTCGTAGCCAACATAAAAATTCCATTGTCATGAAACGCATAAAAACCGTAATCGTTGAAGATTCAAGATTAGCACGTAATGAATTAAAAGAACTTATAAAAAACCATCCGGAAATTGATATGGTCGGTGAAGCTGAGAACGTTGATGATGGTGTAGAATTAATCGAGGAAGTAAAACCCGACCTTTTGTTATTGGATATTAATATGCCCGAAAAAGATGGTTTTGAACTCTTGGAAATGCTTGATGAAGTGCCTATTACGGTATTTACTACGGCTTATGACGAGTATGCGATAAAATCTTTTGAATATAATGCACTCGATTACCTTTTGAAACCTATCAATGAAAAGCGTTTTGAATTGGCCATTGATAAAGTGAAGGTTAAATTAGAAGCATCGAATAGCGAGACGGTGGTTAACGAAGAGCGATTGACGGGAAGTAGTCAGATATTCATAAAGGATGGAGAAAAGTGTTGGTTGATAAAAATCGGCGATATTTCCCATTTGGAAATTGTGGGTAATTACACCCGTGTATTCTTTCAAGATCAAAGGCCCATGTTGTACAAATCTTTAAATCAAATAGAGGGAAAACTTCCCGAAAAACACTTCTTTAGAGCAAATCGCCAGCAGATTATAAATACCAATTTTATCCAAGAATTGGTGCCTTGGTTCAACGGTAAATTAAAATTGACCATGCATAACGGTGAAGAAGTGGAAGTATCACGAAGGCAATCTTATCTTTTCAAAGATCGAATGAGTTTATAGGTCCAAATTCAAGTTCTGTTTATAAATTTTTTTAAACGGTTCACTGCCAAAAACCATTACCCAAAAGCTAATGGCCAACAGCCAATAGCTAGCAGCCAATAGCTAATTGTCCACCTCAATACGAATCCCTTCCGAATGGCTACTGAACTCAGGGGCATACATGCTTTGGATGGTCGTAATCCCATTACTGAAGTTACCGGCATTGTTCACCCTAAGATCATATTCGAATACATAAACACCTTTTGGTAAATAGTCGAAAAAGAAATTGGTACTTGCATCTTTCGTGCTTTCATAATAGCCGAGTCCATCTTGCCATTTATATCGGGAAAGTACATTTGTAGGTTCCAGACCGGCTGCTCGCATATCTTTCATATGAACGAATTCCATATTCCGGTCAGAGCGCAGCTCTATACGTACCCGTACAAGATCCCCTACCTTTAAAGCTGTTTTAGGGGTTATTTCTGAAATTTCCTCACCGGTATCGGTATGGTTCCTTAAAAACAATTTCTTTTTTAGTTGTAAAGGGGTTTTGGCCGATGTTATTTTATCCAAGTCCTCAAAATACTGCCAGTAAAGTGCGCCCCAAGCAATACCCTTCCCTTTTTTGGTAAGTTGTACGCTTCCTAAATCTGAGGTGATTTCATTGTTGGCCCAGGATGTTTTGTAATAACCTGTACCGGCTTCAACACGTACATTTTCCATTTTTGAAGGTTCTATTTTTTTACCACCGACCAAAACATCCACGGCATCTGTGACCGGGAGCCAATCACTACCTTGGAGTAATAGGGAGTAAACTGCATCGGTCGTTGCTTTGGTGGTTTTCCATTGATTGGTCTGTTTGTTCTTCAATAACCATATTTTAAGATTGTCGATGGTGGTAATGTCATTTTCGATTTCCGAAAATGCTTCAATCAGTAATGCCTGGGTCTCAATTGGGGCTTGGTGCCAATACCAAGATCCAGTATTTTCTTTCCAGTACATACCCATTTCCTCTGAATTTATACTGTTTTCCTTCAGGGAACGTAGAATTTTGGCAGCAGTTGATCGTTCATTGTTCCTGTGTAACACCAAAGCCAATATCCCTTTGGCATATAGACTTCTTTTGGTCCAATACTTTTTGGCCTGACCATTGTAATATTCCATGATATTCGCAACCTTTTTGGAGGTTTTGATATCATCGAAGAAACTTCGCATGTACAGATAATGCAATTGTGTATAGCTCAAGTGATCATCATTGATATCGGTCGCATATTTTTTCATTTGTTCATATTCCTCAAGGAACTCATTATCTAAATAGCGAACGGCCTTAATAACCATTTCGTGCTGCTTTTTGTCTTCATTGGTTACTACCGAAAGCCTTTTTAAATGACCAAGACCTGTAATGATATGTTGTGTTATAAAACGGTTTTCCCTTCCACCTTTAAACCATGCCCATGCCCCATTGGACATTTGGTTTTGTCGGAGTTTGTTCAAGGCATTGGCTTGTTCTTCTTTCATCTTGTTCATATTGAACAATAGGGCAATGCGTTTTTTCTGTTCGGTTTCCGATTGGGCATCCCGTAGCCAGGGAGTTTCCTGAATCAAGAGTGCCTTCAATTCTTGGTTCTTTTCCAAATTACCCAATAACGCATCTGAATTGGCCCATTGGTCAAAAACCTCACGAATACGTGGTGAACTATTTGCGATATGACTGGCCAATGAGTTCGCGTAATATCTTGAAAAAACCTGTTCGTTGCAATCATAAGGGTACTCCATAAGGTAGGGGAGTGCCTGAACGGCATACCATGCAGGGTTAGAGGTTATTTCTAAGGTAAGTTTATGGTTTTTGAGCGTAGTTGAGGTATTGTCTTTCAATTTATCCAAAGTAAAAGTCTTGGTTTGGTTGCTTCGAACCCACATGGGTAAGGTTTCGGTTACGAGCATACGGTTGGTCAAAACCGGGAGCATATTTTGTTCTCCATCACTGAAATCACCGGCTTTTGCAATGATTTTAAATTGTAGGGCCTGCAGGTCTGCAGGAATCTTAAGCTGCCAAGAAACTTGGGTGTTCCCCAGTGAATCCACCGAAAAAGAAACCTGTTTTGTTCCTGTTTTTGAGTCGGAAAGTAAAAGTTCTGTAGAAATTTCTTTTCCGGAAATGGCATCGATCAGTTCTATAAATGCCTGTCCCTCCAATTTGCTCTCAGTAAGATTGGCGATTTTGGTACTTATGGTAATCTTGTCCCCTTCACGAAGAAAACGGGGCACATTGGGTGTAACCATTAATTCCTTTTGAGTAACGGTCTTCAAGGTGCTCATCGCACTTTGTAAGGACTTGGTATGGGCCAAGAGTTGTAATTTCCATTGGGTCAAAGCTTCGGGTGTGGTAAAGCTGAATGATACATTGCCCTCCTCGTCGGTTTGCAATTGGGGAAAGAAAAATGCCGTTTCCTGCAGGTTTGTTCGTACTTGGACATCTTCCTTTTCTTTTTCCTTGCTTTTTGCTTCAGGTGCGTTTATTTCTTCAATACCTGCAGCATAACCGGCTAGATCGGATTCAGCCACAATTTCCTCATTCAAAGCTTCCCCTTCGGCCATGTCCATTGCCATCATGGGAGCGGCACTTCTCATAACCTTTTTTCGAAGGTACATACCATAGTTATACCCAAAATGCAGACCAAACCAATTAAAGGAGTCATAGTGTTGGGGGGTATACCAATTTTCATGGGATTGGTCGTTGTGGACCAAAAATGAGGCATTCCCAAAACTTTGGTATGCATTACTGTTATAGTTAGAATAATAGTAGGGCTTATGTATGGGATAAAAACTCCAGTAGTGGCTTCTAAAAGTATCCAAAGAGGCATCGTACATACTGGCCAGAACTTCGGCAGATACCTTTTCTCCTTCGGGTCCTTTTATTTTAAAACTCCATGTTTCATCGGTTCCTGGTTTTATCTTGTTCCTAAAGGTCAAGGTTTCTATTTCCAAATCGGTTTTGGGATAAGGAACCGTAATGGGCAGGGTGTTCGAAATAAAGGAGTTGTAGGCTGAAAAACCATAGTTAATTGAAAATCCGCCTAAATCGCCATGCTCAACTGGGATTTTAATGGTTTTTGAATTGTTGTTGAGGCGAATTATTCGGGTGTCGATAATCTTTCGGTCTTTCTCTATTGCCAATGTTACCGCCAAATTTTCCGCACTTGATGATAGCGTTATGGTAGCTGTTTCCCCGATTACGTATTGATCCTTATTGGTATTGATCCTGAAAAGTTGATGGTCTGCCAGTGTTTTGTCCTTTTCACTGAAAAGGGTCGTATGGGTAAGGTCTTTTACCGTTTGTCCAAATTTATCCTTGGTTTCAAGGGTTATTCGGTATTTCCCCGAAATCCATTTTTTAATGCTGCCAAGGTTTATTTCATTGGAAGAACCTGTATCGAAAGATTTTCCCATTACCAATTGCCCGTTTTTCCATTGGGTCTGGTCATTTTCGTTTGTATAAGCATCATGCGGATAAAGCCTTCTAAATTCCTCTTCGGTGAAACCGGCATAATCCGGGGCTTCCCAAGGCCTATTTCGCAATACGTGGGCAGGGGATTTTAGCTTGTATATTTTCAGGGTCCCCTTTGCAGGTACGGATTGACCGTTAAGGTTATGGGTGTATACGGTAATTGTATGGTCTTTTTTATCCTTATCCATGGTTTCGCCAACCACGATGTTAGCGGTTAACGTATGGTACCCTACGCGGACAGTGGTCGTAGCACTATGTGTTTCCCCGTTAATATCGGTAACGTCTGCGCTTATTTCATAATTGAAAACGGGCATACTTTCCCTATCGGCCGATTTGTCGGGAATGGCCATAAATTTAACTTCATAGTTCCCGGAAGCATCAGTAGTCGTTTCTCCATGGGTTATTTCTTGGGGAGAGCTATTGAAATAAGGTCGGAACCAATAATACCATCTCGGGAAATTCACGATACGTTTTACCCTATAGGTTACTTTGGCGTCGGTTATAGCGCTTCCGGCATAGGCCATGGCCTTCCCTGAAACCACTACGCTATCATTGACTTTTACCGATGTGGTTATTGGGTTAAAAGACGTTTCGAATTTTGGGCGTTTGTACTCTTCCACAGAGAAATTCACAGCTCCATTTATATTAATGGCCTTTGAACGTACTTGCAGAGAATAATTACCAGTGAGTCCGTTATTGGGTAGGATGAATTCCCCCGTAAATGAACCAAATTCATTGGTCGTTGATTCTTGTAAGCTTATCTCTTGGTAATTGGCGTCACGCAATGCAACCGTTATTGTTGTATTCGGTTGTATTTTGGATTCACCATTTTGTCCGGAAATGGCAATAGCCTTATAAAATAAGGGTTGCCCCGGTCTATAGATGCTTCTATCGGTAAATAAAAAGGCATTGTAATTTATATTCGACTTGTTGCTTGTATTTCTTTTTTGATTGATAAAATACTCCCCAAAATACGCTGTATCATCCCCTGAGGTTATCGTGGTATGAATGCGGGTCCATTGTTTATTGGGTAACGCAATTTTCACTTGGCCCTGATCATCGGTGACGAAGGATTTTGTCAAGGTTTTTCCGTCGTAATTTTCTCGATAAGAAAACTTTACTTTTACCTGTTTTTTGGGTTGGCCATTGTTCCTGTCGATAACTTGAAAACGATGTTCGGATGTGGAGCGGGTCTCGACCAAGGCCAAATCGGTAACCTGAATATCGGAATAGGCAAATGAAGTACTTTCATCTTTTGGTGTTGCCAGGACAACGTAAATGCCGTTGTTCAGCTCAGGGATAAGAACCTCAGTACTATGGTTTTGATAATCGCCCTCGTTTTTTAAATCAGTATCCCATGATTTCACCAATTTCAATTTTTTGATGAAGTCAAGTTTCTTGGGTTCTGGGTACAATGAATTCAGTTTTTCCAGATCTGAGCCGGTAATCGTATAGGCAGAAAGTTTTAACCCTTTAATGTTTTTGTAATTGACCAATATCCGGGCTGGTCGGTTAATGGGGATAAAACGTTCCGCCGTTAGTTGTAGGTTGGTTTCAAGAATGTTGGACTTAAGGTCCTTGGCTTTATCGGCTGCTTTGCCTTTTGGGGATTCCTTTATGATGTCATCGCATATGGCAACGGCCTCTTTCAATTTCCATTGATGTTCATTGTTGGTTTTGGCTTGGTACGTTCTTCCCCATTGTTGGTACAAATAAGCGACTTCATATTGGTAAAGATTTGCAACCTTAACGTTGGCGATTCCGGAGGAAGAATTCTGTAAAACTTCCAGATAGTGTAATTCTTTATCTGGGAAAATCGCATTTTGATGTACATATTTAAGGCGTTCAATATCTACATCGACCATTGCCATTAGATTGTTATTGCTGAGGTGAAAACCAATTAATTTCTGGTATACTTCAAGCGCTTTTGCCTGTAGGGAGGTTTTGTCCTCTGTGTTTACCTTTACTTTTATAAATTCATGGGCCTCACATAAAAGGGAAGGATCACTGATTTCAAATTTGTACGCAGGTCGGGTGATGTTCGTTTCTTGTGTCTTATAAAATTCCAACGCCGTATGGGCCAGAATATCAAATAGTGTAGGGCGATAGGTTTCCGAACCTTTTTGGTCGTTTATGATCTCTTTAAAACTTTCGACTCCAATCTCTTGTAAGGCCTTGGGATTAGTCAGGGAATTACCGAAGTGATGTTTTATCTCTTGAAAAAGAGTCGTAACATCCCACGTTCTATAATCCACCGAATCTATTTTGGTTTCAGTCTTGGTCCTATTGTAAAATTGATACCTGTTTTGTTGAAAATATTGCCAATATAGATTGGCCAAATAGCTTTCCAAAACATTTTTGGTGGGGGATTCCGCCTTCGATATTTCCTGTTTGAAATCATTGATAATTGTCAATTGGGCATCTTCCTCGAGTGTAAGTGCGTATTTGGAGGTATATAAGAGTGACTTTATGATTTGACCGGAATTGTTTTCTTTTTTCGCCTTTTTCGATATTTTCCGTACGACTTCCAAGGCAGATTTGGTTAAATCTTCCTTTTCGAATTGGGCAACATCCCCCCATAACACATCGTACGATTCATTATTTTTTTGGGAGTGCGTCATTTGTGAAAACAAGATTACCGTTAATACTACAATGAGATTTTTCATAAGTATAAAATTACAGAACAAAACTGAGCAAAATCAATGCCAATCAAAATGATAAATGAGGGAATGATACTATTACGTTAGGGAATAGGAATCACCTACCATAGTTTGGCCAATGTCTATAGACTTTTCAATAGTCCCCCATCAATCGGGATTTGGGTACCTGTTATATATGCGGCTTGATCTGAAGCTAAGAAGGTGGCAAGGAATCCATATTCCTTTGGGTCCCCGATTCTCCTGACCGGTACTCTGGCTTCCATTTCAGCAAGGACTTCATTCTCGGGAATACCTAGCTGTTCCGCTTTTTTAGCGTTTAATTGGGCTATGCGTTCGGTATCAAAATAACCCGTAAGAACGCTGTTCACGGTAATTTGATATGGGCCTACATCCGAAGCCAAGGTTTTGGCCCATGTAACCAATGCCGCCCTAATGGAATTTGATAGGGCCAAATAACTTAGGGGTTCCTTAACCGAAACCGAAGCTACATTGATGATACGGCCCCATCGGTTCTTGATCATATGCTCCAAGGCCAATTCCGTTGTAAAAACGACACTTTTGAAAAGCAGGTCGAACGCTGTTTGGTAATCATCTATATGCACGTCCATTGCCCCACCGGCTTTGGGTCCTTGTGTATTATTGACCAAAATATCAATGGTATTGTTTTGAAAATAACGTGTAATAGTGGTTTTATATGCTTCAAGATCATTGAAGTCTACCACTAGATAATCATGGTGTTGGCCGTTATGGGTGGGCAATGAAGCAATGATATCCTTCAATTTTTCCTCGGTCCTTGCCATTAGTGTTACACGGGCACCGCTATTGGCCAATTGTTCTGCAATGGCCTTTCCTATTCCTCGGCTACTGCCGCCGACCAATGCGTTTTTACCTATTAGTGAAATGTTCATATAAGCAATTAATTTATTGAATATAAGTATAAGTTAGATTGAATATTTTTAAAAGCTCTACTGCAGGAGTATTGGATATTTAAAATTTATAATTCATTGTTGAAAAAGAGCATTGCCGAAAAAGTTTCTAGTGGAATATAGTGCCCTTCGTCCTCGTAAACATCCAAGAGATAGGTACGTTTTGGATCGGGGTAGTAATTCTGCAACAATGCAATATACTTGGCCGTATCGTACAGAGGAATTTGTTCGTCCAATGCTCCTGACATCATCAACGTACTTGGGTAAACTGTGTTCTTTTTAAAATTAATTACAGGGTCAAGCGCCATGAGTGATTTGAATCCCTCAATGGTTTTCATGTCACCGAAATCATAATCGTGGTCACTGGCATCATAGTTTTTTTGATACGCCAATCTCAAGGGGTTTAAAGTGGGAACTGCCCCGACAAAGGCCTTGAACATATCAGGGTTTTCGTTAACTGCCATTCCCGCGGTAATGCCCCCGGCACTGGAACACCACACCCCCAATCTGTCTTTGTCGACATAACCTTGGTCCTTTAAATATTGGGAGCACCACAAGAGATCCTTCCAAGAATTGGATTTTTTTTCCTTGATTCCGTCTTTATACCATTTCAGTCCTTTTTCCGCCCCGCCCCTTACATGGGCAACAGCGAAAACGTTTCCCTTGGAAACGAAATCCAAAAGGGGCATTTCGTAAAAAGGTTCCACTGAGAAACCATAAGCCCCATAGGCATAAACGACCCCCTTACCTTTGCTGTCCTGTTTTTTCCCCCTGTTTCTGACTATGGTCATCGGGACCATAGTACCGTCATGGGATTCTACCTCTATGATCTCCGTAATGATATCGTTAAAGGATTCAGGGGTTTGCCTGGTTAGGTTATCAAGGGGCTTTATCTCCAATGAATCGTTGATACTTAAAAAGGAAAGGTCGTATTTCCAATCGTTCTTAATTATTGTTATTTCATTTGACGTGGTGGATGTATGGTAAAATTGAATATCGGAAATAGGGTAATCCAGTTCTATTATTTCAGATTTCCCTTGGTTATCTACATAATATAAAGTCTCATCCGACCCGTTTTTCGAAGTAATGGCATAAACATTTTTTTCGGAAACCGCATAATCGGTAATGGTCATCTCTTCTTTTTCCGGTTTGAATAGAACCACGTCCTTGGTGGGGTCGCCCATTGATTCCAATGTTGATCTCACCAATGTTTTTTTTCCTCCCTTATATCTAAGGAAATACATATTGTCACCCCTTTGTTTTGGCCAATATAATATGCTGTCTTTTTGGCCATATATATATTCCCAGGTATAATCCGATTCTATATTGGAAATATCCGCGCTATATCCCGTAAAATGTTCGCTTGCGGTAATGACGAACGCCTGTAGTTTGTTCGATCCGACGGATATGTCCGGGCGTAAAAAATCCTCGGGATCATAATCTTTGACCTGACCCCCGTCGAATATGACCTTTATGGCCCCGGTACGGATATCGGCCATGGCTATATAGGAATTCCGTGTATCTTCAGTGTGCGGCCATCCGGTATATACGATATGGTCCGTCGAGGCCCATACGGCCCAAGAGGCCTGCTGCATGTTCATGTCCTTGTCCGTTTGGAATAATGTATCGCCGCTTTCGGTGGAGATCACCTTTAAAAAATCCCCCTTTTCATCACTGATGAAAAGTATGAATTTTGAACCGTCGGGGTGGGGGGAATAAAAATGGACGGTATTGTCCATTGAGGTGGAAAAAACCGGTATTTCACCCTTACCTGAAGAATCACTTTTAAATAGCACCTGTGTGCTATCGTTGTCCAACCAATAAAAATTATGCTCTTTGTATGCTTCGTACCAGTAACGATTGTAATCATCCCCTACATATAGATCGCTAAAATAATTGAAGGCGCTCTCTCTATCCACAGATTTATAATAATCGGCCGTAAGACTGTCTTGTTTCAGGAACCAATTTTGGTTAACCTCTTTTTTGATGTCTTCTAAATTGGAGTAGTCGTTATTATATTTGATACCGAATTCTTCAACATCTGTTCTACTGTTATCTATCTTAGGATAGTTTATTGTTTTAGAAATTTCTTGTTTACAGGACAATAATAAACAGAAAGAAAATAAGGAAAATAAAAATCTATTCATAAGTTAATTTTCAAATTTTATATTCTTCTCGTGTGGGGCTAAAAACATCCATTAGTTTACAAGGTGTCAATGCCTTGCCGCTATGGGGTACATTCGGGGCAATGATTACCAAATCTCCTGGAATATACACATCGGTAACTCCATCTAAAGTAAATTCAAAGGTACCCTCGATAACATGCATGATCTGTTCGTTCATATGGGAATGCTCGGGTACTTCCGCATCTTTTTCCACTTCCCAAAAGGCGATGGACATGTTTTCGGAGTGCACCAATTTACCATGGTAACCGGGCATTATTTCTTTGGAAGGGATATTGGATAGGTTCATATTGATTTTTCTTTTCTACTTTAAAGGCTAAATCTAAAAGTATTAGTAGATTAATTCATATTCACTTGCCTTTCGATTTTGCGCTAGAGTCTTCATTAAGTTTACGTATTGCTGTAAACAGTTAATTCAATTTTTTAATTGATTTGTCAATAAATGCAATAGTTCCTTGTGAATTAATATATGTGCCTATTACTTGATATTTATATGATTTCTGGCTGTCAGTAAATAATAGTGTTAAATTAGAAGTATCTCCATTTTTTTTAGCGATATAACTAGCGTCTATTCTTTTTCCGGTTAGTAAAAGACTGTCTTTAGGAAATACCCATTGGTTGTTTAAATTATTATTTTCAATATAGCCTTCGAAGGTTATAGGTTTTCCATTATTGATGATGCTAAGTCCGTGAATATGGAAATCAATTTCAAGTTTTGGTGCTTCTAGTTCATCTTTTGTCAAGATATTTACCAACCGTTTAGCTCTAAATTCATTTATATTTGATATTAATGTATCTAAATTGTTCTTTGATATTTTTGACCGAACTAATTTATTTTGAGCAAACGTACTATAGAAAACATTGTCTAATGTACTAGTCGTAAATGTGTCTAATTTTTTTGGTAATTTACTTAAATAGTACACTTCATCTACTATTGAGTCAACTCGTCTAAAGGACTTTGAAGGACTTTTGTTCTGGTTGATAATAAGATAAAAAGGAGGATTCAATTTATTCAATTTTTCCTTAAGAACTAATATTTTTTCTTGTTTGGATTTTTTGCTTTTATAATCTCTGTAATAGAATTTACCATAGGTAATTAATAAATAGGTGGAAATCGAAAGAAAGATTAAAATTGGAAAGGAAAAAGTATAAATTGGGTAATTGGTTTTTTTAATTCTACTTTCTATTTTGTATTTAACAGAGTTGATATCATATAGTTTTCCGTCCTTTTTTCTTAATGTCCATATCTTTCCAATTGGAAAAATCGGAATGTACATAAAATGAAAATACTCAATTCGTTTTTCAACTTGAAGAACTTTTATATCCGATTTTTTACTATTCCATAAATCAAGACCAGTAAATGGTATGTTGAATTCATCTGTATTCTCAAGTAGAAAGTCAAACAGTTCAATTTCATATTTTTTCTTAAAAACGCTTCTAAATCCAATTCTTAGTCTAGACAATTTTCTGTGAGGTTTATTTGTATTTATTCACTAACGAAGATATAAAGAATACCGAAAGAAATAAAAAAGCCCCAAGCCATATATGACTTGGGGCAAAATCCGGGGTGAATGTTATCTTATTGTTTTATTCCAGGACTCGGCAATTGGGATGCGTTATTCCCATTTGACCACTATGAGTTCACACCTTCTGTTCCATTCATGATCTTCTTCAGAACAGCTTTCCTCGGTTTCACATTTTACGATAGGTTGTGATTCCCCATATCCTTTTGCGATGACACGTTCTTTCGCAATTCCGTTTTTGACCATGAATTCCTTGGCAGAGTCGGCCCGTTTCTGCGAAAGATCACGATTGTATTCCGCATTGCCTCGAATATCGGTATGTGTGCCTATTTCTATGACCATGCCAGGGTTTTGTTTCATTATGGTAATGACTTTCGCCAATCGCTCCCGCGATTCGCGCCGTAAATACCAAAGGCTATAATCGAAATGGATTTCTTCTGTTTTGATGACAATCCGTTCTTTATCCTTAACAATGGCATCTTCTTTGGCAATTATGGCATCAATCTTTTTGAGGCGCTCACGCTCCTTTTGTGCTTGTTCGGCCTTTTGTTTAATGGTATTTTCTTTCTCTTTTTGAAGGCGTGCCAATTCGGCGACTTTCTCTTGTTCTTCCAGTCTTTTTTTCTCTGTCAATGCCTCTTTTTCCGCCGCCTCTTTTTGGGCTTCCCGTTTTTGAATGGAATAGAGCGCTAATGAGCCGTCTTTTGTCGCATCCCTTTCGGTATCGGTGATAATAGTCTTTGAATTGTCTTCATAACCTTCCTTAAAAGCTTTTAATTGATATTCAGAGGTACACGATACTTCGAATTTGAAAGAAGCATTAGTAGTGGTAGTTATCTTTTCAATTAGATTTCCATCAGCATCCTTAAGTTCTATGGTTGCATTGGCTAATGGAATTTTTGTTGTTTTGTCGGTAATGATTCCGGCAATGAACTGTTTGCAATCTTCGATGATGAGCGGTTTGGTTTCCGAGAAGGAATAAATGTCATCACTACCTTTTCCACCGGGGCGATTAGATGAGAAATATCCGGTATTCGAATTAGGATCCAGTGACAATGAAAAATCATCATAACCGCTATTCACCGGTAATCCTAGGTTATCGGGTTTCTTAAAGTTTCCATTTTTGGATTTAGATAAGAAAACATCCAACAATCCAAAACCTGGGTGGCCGTTAGAGGCAAAATATAGATTGCCGTTTTCATCAATAAATGGGAATTGCTCTTTTTTATCGGTATTGATTTTCTTACCTAGATTTTGCGGGGTTCCGAAGAAACCATCCTTTTGAATACTTACGACATAAAGATCAAAAGACCCGAAACCTCCTTTACGATCCGATGCGAAATAGAGTTTTGTTCCGTCAGGACTCAAAGCAGGGTGTTCCGTGGAGAAATCATCACCGTTAAAAGGTAAAGGGGTAACATTTTTCCAAGCCCCCTCAATAAATTCCGCACGATAGATCTTAAGGTTGCTTATCTTATCGTCCTCGGTTTTTTGCTTGCTGTTTCTGGTAAAATAGATTGTTTTACGGTCTTTGGTAATCGCATAGGTACCCTCGTGCAATTTTGAATTGATGGTACTGCTCAATGAAACGCTAAGACTATCCCCCATGGTTAGTTTGTCTATGGGATGACTGTAAATATCAAGGTATTTTTCGTTGTTCCAGCGATATAATTTCGGTAGACCTATTGCGTGTTTTCGGGATGCACTATACACCAAGTTGGCATCTATGCGTGCCGCACCGAATTCCGATGTAGACGTATTTATGTTGAGATTTTCTATGTTGAATCGTTCCCCGATGGCACGTACGTTTTCAATATAGTTGAAGTCTTCCTGCGAAGTAAGAACCTTGTCAGGCTTACCTTTTACCGTATAAAAATCGATGAGCGTATTGTTTGCTTTTTCGTATTCACCTATTGCCTTGAGGGATTGGTTCAGTTTAAAATAATAGCTTTCATCAATACTCTCACCATAATTGGAAGTTAGATAGCCGTACCATCGGGCCGCTGCCTTCATGTTGAACGTATGGTAATAACAATCCGCCAGGTTTTTTATGAGTTTTGAGCTTTTGTTTCTCGGGAGCAATTGCTCATAAAGTGGAATGGCATCGCTATAATAAGCGCGTTCAAAATAAGTGTTTGCCCGTTTAAGTTCTTGTTGGCCATAGGTTTGCACCGTAAGACCCAGAATAAACAATATGAAGAGTGTTTTTTTCATGTTTAGTAGAATCTTGGTGATTTGTCGTATCCTTTGCCTAGGCCAAGTAAATCGAGGTTAAAAAGAACAAATATTTCGTGGGAACCGGAACTGTACGTACTCAGGTTCGATAGTGTGTAATCATAAGCATAGCCTATTCGTAATCCCGGTGTGGCCGCAATATTGAACATGGCACTTACCGAATCTTCCAAACGATAGGATAATCCGCCTTCAAAACGGTCCAAGAAAAGAGCGTTGAGTGAAACATCGAAAGTCAATGGAGAACCTTGTACCATTTTAGCGAGTACCGAAGTTTTTATTTTCACGTCCGTATTCAATTCATAAACATAACCAGAGGTCATAAAAACATGGATGTTCTCTGAACCAATACGATTAATGCCGTTTTTGTTCTCTAGATGTTTTGTGGTTAGCAGGTTGGGGGCGGAGATTCCTGCATAAAAATGCTCACGATGGTAAAAAGCACCGATACCAATATTCGGGAAAGTGCTGTTCATGTTTTCATTGAAAGCGGGGTCATCCTGAAATTCAGGAAGCATAAAACCGTTGAAATTGGTCTCAAAAGTGGTAATACCACCTTTAAGGCCCAATGAGAGATTACTTTTTTCATCCAATTTCAATATATAAGCAAAATCAGCATAGATGTTGTTTTCCTTTAGGGCACCATCACCGATATCGTCAGTAATGAAAGAAAGGCCCATTTCAATTTTATCGTTCATAGGGGCATGTGCGAAAAATGTAAGTGTTTTGGGACTGCCCACGGCATTTTTCCATTGTGATCGGTATAGTGCACCTAAATTGAGCATACCCACTTCATTGGTGGTATAGGCTGGGTTTACAACGCTCATGTTGTACATGTACTGTGTGTATTGAGGGTCTTGTTGCCCATAGCCCATGGCACACACTAATATCAGGAAAATAAAATAATGGTGTATTTTTTTCATGGTTTAGCGGTTGAGGTACAATCTGCCCTGAACTGGGGTGTGACCTTCTTTGTTATAGTCAATAATGTAGAAATACACGCCGTTCGGGGCGGTGTTGTTTCCGTTTTTCCCGTTCCAAGCGGGTTTGTTCCTATCTCCTTTGAACAAGGATGTGCCATAGCGGTTTAGTATTTCCAAGGTGAATTCGGGAAAGATGACTTCGATGTTTGGTACGAAAAAAGTATCATTGCGGCCATCTCCGTTTGGTGAAAATCCGTCAGGGATGAAAAAACCGTAATCCTCGGGTTCACAGTTCGTAAGGTCAATGGTAATGGCCATTCGTTCAGGGTTCATACAACCCGTATCCGGATTGTAGCTTTCCGCATAATACGTAGTACCTGTAGTCAATAAAGTGCTATCGTCCAAAGGAGTGCCATTTTCGGGTGTATTATACCAAAGCACGGTATAAGAAGAATCGCTCTCGGCTTCACGTAAATCTGTAATCGTAGGATCGTCCAATCCGCAAAGCGGCAATGTGGAAAATTCCAAAGTGGCCGCTTCAAGTTCATATACAGTGGGTATGATCTCTATTCTCTCCGAACTTTGGCAAAGCCCGTTAATTTCTGTTGCGGCATAGTAACTTTTTCCATTGGTAAGGGCGGTGTCATTGCTCAGTGCTGTTCCGCCGTTGGCGGATTCGTACCATACAATTTCCCCGCTGCTGGATACGCTGGTAATCAAATCGGTCACTGTCGGATTTTCAGAACCACAAAAAGTAGGGTTTCCAACCAGTAAGGTGGGCGATTCCGGGTCAGAAAGGTTAACGGTAACTTGAATTCTGTCAGAACCTTCACAGTTGTTGTTCGGGTCTATGTTCGATATAAAATAATCTTCACCATCGACAAGTTCGGTATCCAACGGAAGAATATCCATATCGGTAGCAGTGTCATAAAATAACATTTCACCATTGGCGCTTACTATGATATCCTGTAGGGTTGGTAATCCTGGTGAATATTCGGCCAAACAAAATGTTTGTACAGCTTCGGCTTCAGGTAAGGCCGGCACACCTTCAACGGCAAATTTTTCACTTATCTCAAAATCAAATTCCGTTCTACATGGAGTGGTATCGTTCTGCGTGCTCTTTACGGTTACCGTATAATTGCCCTGTTCAAGGGTGGTAACATCAATTTCATAGTCCGCGGTACCACCATTAAAATTTATCGAGTTATTAATAAGTACGGTATTTGTCTCTTGGGAGATTACTTCGTAGGTCACTTCATATGCACCGTCATCCAGAGTAGGGGCACTGACCATTACATCTATACTGGTAGCATTGCAAGAATTATCGACCAGAAGATTCAAATCAATTGCTTCGGGTATGGCCGTGATCATTGCCGAATCGGTTATTTCACAATCCAATGG
Organism: Maribacter luteus; assembly: GCF_009674825.1. Classification (GTDB taxonomy): domain Bacteria; phylum Bacteroidota; class Bacteroidia; order Flavobacteriales; family Flavobacteriaceae; genus Maribacter_A; species Maribacter_A luteus. The sequence goes on along the minus strand of NZ_WKJH01000002.1, from coordinate 107,491 downwards.
AAAACCGTTTTCCACCTCAAAATTAAAAGTGTGTTCCCCAGTTTCCAGAATTTGGGTAGCAGGAACGGTGAAGTTCGCACGACCAGAACTAAAAGCGATGGCATTCGCTTGGTGCACGGTTTCAGTGCCACTTGGTGCGGTTATCGTATAATTGACATCATAGGTGCCATTGGCCAAATTGTATGACGGGTCAAAGATATCGCTCAAGATAACTGAAACGGAATTTGCTTCACAAGCATCGGTTACATCTACCATGGGGTCCGTTTCAATGAACTGTATGGGCGATACCTGAATGTCCGGACAAACATCCTCTCCTAAAGATATAATGGAAAGGGTAGTGGTCTCGTTCGTCTGTACAAGAATGGCATCAATTTGAAATGAGCCGGTTTTGTCATTGTTCAGTATCAAGGCAGTGGTTTCCGAATTTGTTCCACTTGCGGAACTTAATCCGTAAGTGACGGAATAGGTGCCATTGCCGATCAAGGTATCGTCATAATCGGTGATATCTATTCGATATTTAGTGTCGCCCGAACAGAAATTGGATGCGTTCATTGTTGCGATCAATGTAGGCAGTATCGTTATTTCTACTTGGGTTCTATGAATGTCGCATACCGCATGTGAAGGGTAAACGGTGTAAGTGAAAGTGAAAGTGCCATAAGTATGGCGATCCCTAATCGCTTGTATGTCTATATTTTGGTCGGTAAGGTCGGATAATTGATCCGTATTTGGTCCTTCGGACCAAGTCCCGTTTATATCTTCGTCTTCAAGCAGGCCATTTAAATTAAAATCCGTATAACCTGATAGGTCATCTGTTGTACAGACCGTTAGATTTGAACCGATACCTGAATTGGCAGGTCTTTGTACTTCTAAAATTAATCGTGCCTGACGGCTAGGACAAGGACCAACAGCGGGTACGGTATGCGTAAATTCGTATATACCAGGACCAGCCGATGCCGCATCGAAAAAGTTGAGTGATAAATAAGGGGCCGCTTCTGGTGTCACGGCATCCCACGTACCATTGAAATCTTGGAATTTACCTTCTGTTTCATCACCAATATAACCGTGTAGATTTACTCTGGGGTCGTCACCACATGCATCTGCTGAACCATCGATATTGTCTTCCCCGGGGTATCCGCCCAAATTGATCGTAATGGTTGCGGATTCCACGCTTCCACTACAATCATTCGTATAAGTGAACTCATGTTGGCCAGAATTTTTAACATCCCAAAGATTTAGGATACCGGTGTTTCGGTCTAACGCATAAAAATTAGCGGGATCGTTCGTAGACCATGTGCCTCCGGTAGTGGGACTACCTCCTAATTGGGTAAAAAGGTCAAATGTTTTGTTGGTCTCATCGGCATCTTTTGTGCATATGGTCACCGTGTTGTCGGTACCTGCGCATTGTGCCATGGTTTTTGTTGAGAAGAGCAATATGCAAAGCACGAAAGCTAATTGCAATATGGTCCTCATAAAATTTAAATTGGTCATTCTATGTTGTTAATGGTAAAATGGATTTTACCCAAGAACAAATGTATATCGGTGATTAAGTGTGGTCTAATAAATGTTGTAAACGAATGCATATGAAGGGTGAATCTTACAAAAACAGTAGCTAGATTTTTTAAAATTTGTGTATTTCATCGAAAAAAGGTCGGTTTTGGGGGTAATTTGAATAGATGTACAGGAGTAGGTTTTGAGGTTTTTTTTCGGGACGGCAATGCCTATCTTTGCCTCATAATTAGATTTTCATGCAAATACATTTTATCGCCATAGGAGGTAGTGCCATGCACAATCTTGCCTTAGCGCTTCACCATAAAGGATATATCATTTCAGGAAGTGATGATATCATTTTTGAACCTTCAAAAACCAGGTTGGCCGAAAAAAATCTACTCCCGAAGGAGTTTGGTTGGTTTCCTGATAAAATACATACGGGATTGGATGCCGTTATTCTTGGGATGCATGCCAAACCGGATAACCCTGAGTTATTAAAGGCACAGGAATTAGGTGTTACCATTTATTCCTATCCTGAATTCCTATATGAGCAATCAAAGAACAAAACCCGTGTGGTCATTGGGGGCAGTCATGGGAAGACGACCATTACCTCGATGATCTTACATGTATTGAATTATCATGGTATCGAAGTCGATTATATGGTCGGTGCCCAATTGGATGGGTTTGACCGTATGGTACATTTGACCGAGGAGAACGATTTCATTGTTTTGGAAGGGGATGAGTACCTTTCCTCACCAATAGACAGAAGGCCTAAATTCCATCTTTACAAACCTAATATCGTTTTGTTGAGTGGTATTGCTTGGGACCATATTAACGTGTTTCCTACTTTTGAGAACTACGTGGAACAATTTCAGATTTTCGTTGATAGTATCGTTAAGGGAGGAAGTGTTACATATAATGAGGAGGATCCTGAAGTGAAAAAGGTAGTCGAAGCCTCAGAAAATACAATCAGAAAGTTACCTTACCGTACTCCGGAGTATTCCGTAGAAGATGGGCAAACACTGCTTGAAACACCGGAAGGTCCTATGCCTATAGAGGTATTCGGGAAGCATAACCTGAGTAATTTGGCCGGTGCTAAGTGGATCTGTCAGAACATGGGGGTCGATGAGGATGATTTTTATGAGGCCATCGGTACGTTTTCAGGGGCATCTAAACGTTTGGAAAAAATTGCCGAATCAAATACAGCGGTTGTGTATAAGGATTTTGCACACTCACCTAGTAAGGTGATGGCCACTACCAATGCGGTAAAGGAGCAGTATCCGGATAGAAAGGTAATCGCTTGTCTGGAACTGCATACCTATAGTAGCTTCAATGCCGGTTTTCTAAAGGAATATAAAGGAGCGTTGGATGCTGCCGATGAAGCGGTTGTTTTCTTTTTACCGGAATCGGTAAAGATCAAAAAACTGAAAGAAGTTACTCCGGAACAAATTTCAGAAGCTTTTGATCGGGATGATTTAAAAATCTTCACCGAATCCGAGGCCTTTAAAGATTTCGTGTTTGGTCAGGATTATGATAATTCCGTTTTATTATTGATGAGTTCGGGTAATTATGGTGGGCTGGATCTCTCATCGGTAAAAGCATTGGTTCAAGGTCATTAAATATCTTTTTACAGGTATTTTCGTATCGAAATTATTTGTTGACTATCTTTAACAAATGCAAGACAAGCCAACTTCCTTTTCCATAAAGCACTGGTCAGATGATGATAAGCCAAGGGAAAAATTGGTTCAAAAGGGTAAATCCGTTTTATCCGATGCTGAACTGATCGCTATTTTGATCGGGTCGGGTAGTAGGGATGAAAGTGCAGTTGAGCTTTCAAAACGAATATTGGCTTCTGTGAACAATAACCTTAATGAATTGGGGAAACTCTCCATTAAACAGTTGATGCAATTCAAGGGAATTGGGGAAGCTAAAGCCGTTACCATTGCCGCCGCTTTGGAAATAGGCCGAAGACGAAGAGGGGAAGATGCCCAGAAAATCACAAAAATATCCAGTAGTAAGGATGCTTTTGAACTTTTACAACCCCATTTGGGCGAATTGCCCCATGAGGAATTTTGGATCGTGTACCTGAACAATTCCAATAAAGTAATTCACATGGCACAATTGAGCAAAGGGGGTATTACGGGAACATTGGTAGATGTTCGCTTGGTCATGAAACAGGCATTGGAGTTAGGGGCTGTCGGACTTATTTTGGCACATAACCACCCATCTGGGGGGTTAAAACCGAGTAATGCCGATAAACAATTGACACAAAAACTTAAGAATGCCGCCTTGGCCTTGGATATAAAAATATTGGACCATTTGATCATTACCCAAAAGGATTACTTTAGTTTTGCCGATCAATCTATTTTATAAATACTTAGGACATAAATGTTACTGATCTATACGCATAAAATTACACCACGGTTTAGTTACGTTATGCGCCAGGTATTTACCAGGATACTTGGGATAAAGGTATCCTATACCACAAAGGTCGAAGACTTTATCAAGCATTCAGGGGCTAAGATCACCTATACCAAACAACCTTTGCAAAACGAGTTCTTTGTGAGGAGCAACGATCTTCTTTTTGAACAAGGTATCAATGATATCCAAATCAATGTTTCCGATTGGGAAGGTGTTCCCTGTTTTTTTTCTACGGGTGAGAACAGTGCCCTGCCTTTCGACATATTTTCTGCCAGTTTCTATTTGCTGTCAAGGTATGAGGAGTACTTGCCCCATGTAAAGGATATGCATGGTAGGTTTTCCCCAAAGGATAGTTTAGCGTACCAAAATAATTTCCTTACCCTTCCTGTTGTAGATATTTGGGCGAATAAATTATTGGATAGGTTACTCGAGCGTTTTCCTGATATGGAAGTCAAAAAACCAACCTATAAATACACTTCGATCATCGATGTTACCACTTCCCATTGCTATGCGCACCGTGGATTTACCCGCAGTCTTGCAGGTTTTTTACTCGATTTGGCCAATTTTAGGCTAAAACGTTTATATGAAAGGGTCGTGGTCTGGTTCAATCCTAAGAAAGATCCTTATGATAATTTTGATTTCCTTATTCAAAAAAGAAAGGAATACGATCTTAACTGTAAGTTCTTTTTTCAGTTCGCTTCATATTCCACCTATGACAAGAACGTTTCCCCCAATAATAACAATTTTCGCTTTTTGATAAAATCAATAGCCGATTATTGTAAGGTTTCGTTGGCTGCAAGCTATAGTTCGTTCAATGATGTTGAATTATTGAGGAAAGAGAAAAAGGACCTTTCGAACGTAATCAATAGGCAGGTTGATTATGTGAGGATGCGATATAATAGGGTAGATGTGCCACAGACCTATAGAAATTTGGTCGATGCTGAGTTCACTGACGATTTTACCATGGGATATACCCATGAAATAGGCTTTAGGGCCGGTACTTCATTTCCTTTTTATCTGTATGATATCAATATGGAATTACAACAGCCTATTAGGGTACATTCTTTTGCATTTCAGGATTACGCCCTTCAGGATGAAGCGTCTTTACATAGTATTTTAGAGAAGGTAAAGGCATTGTACCAAGAAGTGAAAAAAGTAAATGGAGCATTGATTACGGTATTTTCTAACGAGATTTTAGGTGATGAACACCATATAGATTGGAAAGAAACCTATGAGGAAATAATAAAGAACTACCATGTATAACGAAAAGGTTTCAGATGTTTTTTTTGACTTGGATCATACCCTGTGGGACTTTGAAAAGAATTCGGCACTTACTTTTGAGCGAATCTTGAAAGCCAATCAGGTCGATGTTGACCTTAATGACTTTCTTGAGATATATATCCCCATAAACCTTGCTTATTGGAAACTCTATAGGGATGAAAAAGTCACCAAATCAGAATTGCGATACCAACGATTGAAAAAAGTATTCGATAAATTGAAATATGGGGTGTCAGATGATACGATCGATCAACTGGCAATAGATTATATAGAAAACCTCTCGACTTTCAACCATCTTTTTCCCAATGCGATCGAGGTGCTCGAGTATTTGAAGCCAAAATACAAATTGCATATTATTACGAACGGGTTTCATGAAGTACAGGAAAGGAAGCTGAAGAACGCCCATATCCGTGATTTTTTCGATCAGGTAGTGAACTCGGAAATGGCCGGAGTTAAAAAACCGAATCCATTGATTTTTGAACTGGCATTGGAAAAGGCAAAAACCACCTCAGAAAAGGCCGTGATGATCGGTGATAGTTTAGAGGCCGATATCCTTGGGGCCAAGGCGGTAGGGCTCCAAACCTTACACTTTAACGCACATAACGAGCCAGACCACGAAATTTGTCAAATGATTCATGATTTGGGTGAAATAAAAAGTTATTTGTAGAGTTATACATAGTATAACATTATATGCTTTTTGTCGATAAAAGGTTATGAACAATGAAAAAGTCAGGTAGGTATTTATATGTTGTTCTTGCTGCAATGCTACTTTTTTCCTGTGTTGAGGAACAAGATTTCAATCAATATGATGATCTTAGTGTAACCCCGACCTATGAGGCCAGTGTGCTTTATTTAGAGGTTCCGGAAAGTGCGATAAATCTTCTGCCTTCAGGTTATTCGTATTCACAAGATTTTAATTTCGATGCTTTCAGCGAGGATATTTTCGCAGATAGGGTATTGGAAGGTGTTCTAACGTATTATGTTGAGAACACTACCAGCAAACCTTTGGAAATAGAAATAGAATTTTTAGATGAAGCAGGTACGGTCTTGGACACCGAGCAGTTTGTTTTAGGTCCTGAGCCCACGGCTGTTTTACAAAGGGAAATAGCCTATGGCCCTTCTGGCCGTAGCTTAAATATAATCCGAAATACTTCGAGTATTTCTGTGACCGCTACCAATAATGGGGATAATGTAAGCACTTCTTCGCAAGACGATCCCATGGTAACCTTAAAGAGTAGCGGTAAATTCACTGTTCGCATTAAAGGATGATAATAAAGAGATTTTTAGTCATAACCCTGTTTTTGGCCGGTATAAGTATGCATGCCCAAAACAAACAGTTGTTATATGATTTTAACGAGGTTCCCCAGGCTTTGATGATCAATCCCGGAATGGAAACCGATTTTTCTTGGTATGCAGGTATCCCGGCCTTATCCGGTATTTCTTTTCAAGCTGGATCCAGTGGAATTTCTGTCAATGATATTTTTGCCGATGATGGACTCGATATCAATGATAAGGTTCGTGACCGGGCCATTTACGGTATGTCCGTTCGGGATGAGTTGAGCGGTACCTATCAATTGGAAATATTCAGTGGCGGGTTTCGCGGTAAAGACCCCAGTGTATTTTATTCTTTCGGGTTATATAATGAAGGGGATGCCATAGGGTATTGGTTTCGTGATTATGCCATTTTAGGTTATGACGGTAACGCGGACCGACTTAATGAACGTTTTGATCTGAGTCATTTGAAAACAAGGGGTGAAATGCTCAATGTATTTCATTTTGGTGTCAATAAACAGATGAGCAAGGATTTGATCCTTGGGGCTAGGGGGAAATTATATTCCAGTATTTTTGATTTCAACTCAGTACATAATGATGGGTATTTTGTAACCACCGAAGGTGAAAACAATATTTATGCCAGTACTTTGAATGCCGATATGGAATTACGTACATCTGGGGTAAATGCCATCGACCATGCATTGGATGATGACAATGTTGCCGCAACGATTATAGAAAGAGGTTTGTTCGGGGGTAATCTCGGCTTAGGTGTCGATTTGGGTTTTACCTATTATTTAAATGCCCAAACGGTCGTTACCGGTAGTTTGTTGGATCTTGGATTTATATACCATGCCAATGATGTTGAGAATTTTACTTTGCAAGGTGAGGCGACTATTGAAGGTATGGAGATCATATTGCCCGATGCCCTGGTTGATCCAAATCAGGATTTTTGGCAAAATTTAGTAGATGATGTAGAGGAATTCATTCCTTTTGAAAAAGAGTATAGCTCTTATGTTACTTTTAGGCCAACAAAACTATATGGCTCCATTAGGTATAATTTTGGGGAACCCATGCAAGGGGCCGCATCATGCGATTGTGATTACCGAACAGGTGGTAAAAGTCGTAACATTATCAAATACAGGAATAGCATCGGAGGTCAGCTTTATATGATCAATAGGCCAAGGGGTCCCCAAAGTGCGATTACAGCTTTTTATCAAAGAAGATTCGGCAACTTTATGACCATAAAAGCGACTTATACCGCCGATAAATTCACATTTACCAATGTTGGGCTAGGGGCAAGCATCCAAGCTGGTCCTGTTAATTTCTATCTAATGGCAGATAATTTACTCGCTTATAGTAATATAGCAGATAGTAATTATACATCTTTTCAATTCGGATTAAATATCATATCTTGGGGTAAGAAATGATAGAACGGATTTCATGAAAAAACTTATCGTATTGCTTGTTGTTTTTGGTATATCCTATGGGTATTCCCAAGAAAATTTAAACGCCTATAAATATGTCATCGTACCCAAAAAGTTCGATGCTTTTAAAAAGGAGAACCAATATAAAACCAGTACCTTGGTTAAGTATCTCTTCACCCAGAATGGCTTCGATGCTGTTTATGATGATGCCATGCCTCCTGATCTGGAGCGTAATCGCTGTTTGGGATTGCAGGTTTTTATAAATGATGAGTCCTCGATGTTCACCACAAAAACATCGATTACTTTGAAAGACTGTGCTTCGAAAGAGGTGCTTACGACCATTATGGGAACTAGCAAGGAGAAACAATATGAGAGTTCCTATAGGGAAGCATTGACAGAAGCTTTTTCAACTATTAAAGACTCTAATTATAAGTATTCCCCGTCGGGAACGGAGATGGTTTCCGCAATGGTTGTTCCTGCTGAGGTAGGGGATAAACCGGTTGTGCCGAAGAACAAGCCGAATGTTACGGTTGTTCAGCAGGTTGCCACCCCCGAAAATCAATCGTACAAAAGCAAGGAGCCTGTAACGTCGACTATTAAAAAATCAGAGCCTGTTGAATCGGTGGTTATGGCTGAAAAGGAAGATTATTCCGGTATACTTTACGCTCAGGAAATAGAAAACGGTTATCAGCTTGTAGATAGCACCCCTAAAATACGTTTAAAAATATATCGGACTTCCATGCCCGATGTTTTTTCAGTTGCCAATGAAAATGGGGCCAATGGTATGGTGTTCAAAAAAGATGGTAAATGGTATTTGGAGTATAATACAAACGGTAAGATGACAACTGAGGAATTGAATATAAAATTCTAAAGGTCATATTTGCCTTTCCATCGTTTTTTCAAAAACTCATCGATGGCGTTTTCACGTGGGTTTTTACCGGGTTTGTAGAAACTGGTTCCGGTTAGTTCTTCTGGTAAAAACTCCTCATCCACGAAATTGTTTTCATATTCATGGGCATATTTGTAGTCTTTGCCATACCCTAAATCTTTCATTAATTTTGTCGGGGCATTACGTAAGGCAAGCGGAACCGATAGATTGCCTGTCTGTTTAACGGTCTGTTGAGCCGTATTGATAGCCATATAGCTGGCATTGCTTTTTGCCGAAGTGGCAAGATAAATGGCACATTGGCTTAAGATAATCCGAGCTTCCGGATAGCCGATTGTCGTAACCGCCTGAAAAGTATTGTTGGCAATGACCAATGCCGTAGGGTTTGCCAATCCTATATCCTCCGATGCGGAAATCAACATTCTACGGGCTATGAACTTTAGGTCTTCCCCGCCTTCGATCATTCGTGCCAACCAATATACCGCACCATTGGGGTCACTACCGCGTATCGATTTGATAAAGGCCGAGATAATGTCATAATGCTGTTCCCCGGTTTTGTCATAAAGAACGGTGTTGCTTTGTACTTTGCCCAAAACCAACTCGTTCGTGATTGTAATACTGTCGGATTGTTCCGAATTTACGACCAATTCAAAGATGTTCAATAGTTTACGCCCATCACCACCCGATAAACGTAGTAAAGCCTCTGTTTCTTGAAGTATTATTTTTTTTGATTTTAATACAGCATCCTGCTGCATGGCCCTTGATAGAAGCGCTTCAAGATCTTCTTTGCCAAAGGCATTCAAGACATAGACTTGGCAACGTGACAATAAAGCCGGAATTACTTCAAAGCTGGGATTTTCGGTAGTGGCCCCGATCAAAGTCACCCATCCTTTTTCAACAGCGCCTAATAAGGAATCTTGCTGCGATTTACTGAACCTATGTATTTCATCAATAAATAAAATGGGGTTTTTAGAAGTAAAGAGTCCACCACTTTGTTTGGCCTTGTCAATGACTTCACGAATATCCTTTACCCCGCTGTTTATGGCACTAAGGGTATAAAAGGGTCTTTTGCTCTCTTGGGCTATGATATTGGCCAGTGTGGTCTTTCCTGTTCCTGGTGGTCCCCAAAGAATCAACGACGGAATAATCCCTTTTTTTATCTGATGGGTCAATGAACCCTGCTCCCCAACCAAATGGTTTTGACTAATATACTCATCTAAGGTTTTAGGGCGTACCCTTTCTGCCAATGGTTCATTCATGGGGTAAATTTAAAACAAAGTTACGATTGATCCGTTTCTTACCATATAGTATTGTAAACAATTGAAGGTGACAATAGGGAATAAATGACAATTTATCATGTTTATCGATTACGGTAGGTTTTTTGTTTATAATAGAATTATTTTAGGATAATGTCTGAAAACAACTATTTTAAGTTCACCAATTCGGTAGTGGTTGCCCCTTTGATAGGGGTAATATTGATATGGGCCGTTTTTTGGTTGGAGCTGCAGTTGCATACCAATTTTAACCATTTTGGGGTATACCCCAGATCATTGAAAGGATTGAGAGGGGTTTTATTCAGCCCGTTTATCCATGGTTCTGTTGAACATTTGTATAACAACACCATACCATTGGCCATATTAACCGCCTCCCTGTTTTATTTTTACAAAGATATCGCCATAAAAGTATTGGTATATGGCTTGTTGTTCTCCGGGCTGTTTACTTGGGCTGTAGGAAGGCCTTCTTACCATATTGGGGTAAGTGGAATTATCTATGTATTGGCCAGTTTTATATTTTTCAAGGGTATTTTTTCAAAATATTATCGGTTGGTTGCATTGTCATTGGTAGTGGTTTTTATTTACGGAAGCCTTCTTTGGTATGTTTTTCCCATCAAGGATGGTATTTCCTGGGAAGGACATTTGGGAGGTTTTCTAGCTGGACTTCTACTTGCCTTTTTCGTAAAAGCGAATACCCCATCATCCAAAAAGTTCGATTGGGAACATGAAGATTATAATGAGGATGCCGACGAATTCTTAAGGCATTTTGATGAAGACGGTAATTTTATTGAAAGAAAACCGGAAGAAATCCATCAAGAAGATGAACCCGTTCGGATAACCTATCACTACAAGACGAAAGATGGAGGGAATGCGGCAAAGGATTGATCAATCCATTCTTTGGCGAACAACCTCGTAAAGAAAAACTCCACATGCGACCGAAACGTTCAAAGATTCTATCTCACCCAATAACGGTAGTTTTGCTGTATGATCCGCCGCTTTAATGACTGAAGGTGAAACACCTTTATCTTCAGATCCCATAACAATGGCAGAAGGTTTCTTAAAGGAAACATCATATATGGTGTCATTGGTTTTTTCTGTTGCTACCGTAACTGATATTCCGGAAGCTTGGAGGTAATAGACCGCGTCTTTAATATGGTCCACTTTCGCAATAGGCACTTTAAAGGCAGCACCGGCAGAAGTTTTGATGGTGTCCGCGGTTACGGGTGCCGCACCTTTCTTTTGGATGATTATGCCATCAACACCTGTACATTCAGCCGTTCTGATAATGGCCCCGAAATTTCGCACATCGGAAAGTTGGTCGAGCAACAGGAACAAAGGGGCCTCTTTGTTTTCTATTACCTTTTCGACAAGGGTTTCAAGCTCGTAAAAGGTAATCGGTGAAATATTCGCGATAACCCCTTGGTGGTTGTTCTTGGTGAGTTTATATAGCTTCTCTGGTGGAACGTACGATGCATTTATCCCGTTCTTACGGATTAGGCCTTCCAATTCTTTTGATAAATCACCTTTAAGCCCTTTTTGTATAAAGATCTTATCAATGGCCTCACCTGCATTGATCGCTTCGATGATGGCCCTAATGCCGTAAATTTGAGTGGGTTTTTGCATGTGGCAAAGGTAAATAAAAAAACCACCTCGATTGAGGTGGTTTTGTTTAATATTAATAGGGAAGAATGTTAGTTTATGTCCCAGAATAATTTGGTGTCGTATTCATTACCTCCAATAGCTGAACTTGCTTGGTCATAATTTTCACCGTTAACTAGTGGTTCGTCTAAAGGATATACCAATCTTACTGGTACGGGTAATGGTGTTCCGGCAGCTTGATTCAATACTGGATAATCCAAAGCTCTCCATGAAGACCAAGCTTCGAAACCTCTATTGTAAAGTGCCAAATATTTTTGAGTGCCAATAGATTCTTTCCAGTTGGCGGCATCATATGCTACATCTCCATTTAAGAGATATGCATCGGCCTCATCGGAAAGGTCCCAGAAATCAAAAGAGGCCCTAATTGCATTTTCGTAATGAACAGTAGCATCAGAAGAGGTTGAGTAGCCTCTAGCTGCTGCTTCGGCCAAAAGGAACTCTACCTCGCTATAATCCATGATTACTCCTGGAAGTTCTGGGTCTAAGAATAGCGTACCTATATGGGAGACAGTTCCATAATCTAAAACCAATCCATACTCGCCACCAACGTATTCTCCATCTAAATCAGTGAAATATACGGTTCTACGCGGATCATCTAAATCATTCATAATATCAACAATGGTGTTTGCTGGTGCGTAATCATCACGTCCACTTTCAACCAAGTCTTCCCATAATGGATTGGTGTTTGGTGAAGCAGATTCATACGTAATGGTGGCGTTGTCATCATTAGAGGTCATTACTCCATCGGTTATGGCTGCTTCGGCCATGGATTTGGATATTGCAGGGTCCACATCCGCTAGCCTAATCGCCATTCTAAGTTTAAGGCTATTGGCGAATTTAATCCATTTGGCGATATCACCACTATAAATAAGGTCCCCTCCATAAATACCGTTTGCAGAATCAAATTTTCCTAAGGCTTCATCTATTTGAGAAAGCAAACTCGAATAAATAGTAGCGGCATCGTCATAAATAGGTGTGACATTTTCTGAATCCAAAGCTTCAGAGAAAGGTATATTGCCAAAAGTGTCAACTAAGACTTGATAGGAATATACTTTTAAGGTCATGGCCATAGCAATTTGATTTTGTCTTGCGGCTTCATCTTGATCACCTGCTTGTACACCTTCTTCTTCGAGGGTTAAAATCGAAGAGTTTAAATTTCCTAAGGCCCTGGCGTAAAGACGGTTCCAATGGTTTCCCATAACATCCCTATCACTGAATTGATAGTTGGCTTCTTGCGTATACTGTACTTCTGTCCATTGCTGCGAAAGAAGCCTAAATGGATTTAGGTTCGTATTGGTGTTTACCATTTGATCGAACAACTCTTTTGTGCCATAGGTAAAGGTGTACTCACCAGGCACCTCAGCAGGGTTTTTTTGGTCGACATTCACATCGGTAATATCATCTGTACAGGAAAATGCTCCTGTAAAAATCATTAATAAGATAAATATTTTTTTCATGTTATTTTTTTTAAAAATCAATTTTTAGATTGAAACCATATTCCTTAACCGAAGGATATGCTCCGGATTGATATGCTTGTACATTTCCTGAGCTTAAAGCGTCTTCTGGATCGGCCATAGGTAGGTTTTTATGGATAATCCATAAATTACGACCAATAAGACTACATGATACATCAAGTTTTTTAAATAACTTTTCAGGGAATTTATAGGTTAGTGTCGCTTCTCTTAATTTAACATAGGAGGCATCGTAAACATACTCCTCGTTAGGGAAGTAACCTTGGTAATAGCCATAAATAAAACTAGTTGCACCGTCACCGGTATCCAATCTAATGTCATTTGCGGTTCCATCAGGTTTAACACCTGGTAAAATAACCCCTCCTCCATTTTCCAATGAAGCTCTTTGTGGGTTTCCAAGGTCATTCAAACCTGCGGTATTAGGGTATAATCCCGATCCTTGACCATACCATTGATCTAATGAAAATACGTCTCCACCTTGTTTTATGTCGATTAAGAAAGAAAAAGAAACGTTCTTGTAGGTAAATTGGTTGGTGATTCCTCCCATCCAATCGGCATTGGCATCACCGATAACTTGATTATCCACGAGTTGGTATCCTCCAGTTTCCGTATCGATTAATTTGTTACCATCTTCGTCCCTGTCGTAAGCAGAACCTCTTATAGTACCGTATGGTTGCCCTACTGTCGCATTAATGGATACACCTCCCTGAAGACTTGCAATAACCAAGTTGGAGTTGTCCTCAAATAAACTGTTTACGGTATTATCATTTGTTGACCAGTTCAAGATCATATCCCATTTAAAATTCTCGGTTTGAATAGGAACTAGATTAGCTGAGATTTCAAAACCTTCGTTGGTGATTTTACCGGTGTTGAAATATTTATAATAACCACCAGAGGCAGTAGAAATGGAAACAGGTACGATTAAGTCGTCACTTTCCGTGTTATAGTAAGAAAAGTCAAAACCAACCCTATTCTGTAAAAATCGCATTTCTAAACCTGCTTCGTAAGAGCGCGTCCTTTCTGGTTTTAAATCTGCATTGTTATAAGTGGTAGGGTTTCTGAATAAAGAAGAAGAGTTAAACGGAGCTTCTGCGATATATACATTTTGAAGGCTTAATGTTGGTGCGCTGGACCCTACTTCTGCATAGTTTAAACGTAATTTTCCGAGGCTCATCCAATCTTTGTCAACTAATTTAGAGAATAAAAAACTAGTTGATACAGAAGGGTAGAAATATGAATTGTCCCCATCAGGTAAAGTTGAAGATACATCGTTCCTTGCGCTAACATCTAAATATAACATGTCTTTATAACCTAACGAGGCATTCGCGAAAATCCCATAGACTTTTTCAGTGGTTTGCGTTTCGTCAGGAGATTCGATTAGGTTCACAGAATTTGATAGGGCATAGACATTAGGGATTACGAGCCCACCATTTGTTATTGCCCTTATGCTATTGATTTTAGTCTGTCTGTAGTTGGCACCCAATAATCCTGTTATATTAAAATTATCTCCTAAATGCTTATTAGCTGTTGCTAGGAAATCGTAGTTGAATTCAGAAAAATTGTAGTTAAATCTTTCGTATGCAGGTATGTCATGACTGCCTACGGCGACGAATTCTTCTTGGATTGAAGCATAGGTGTCTACAGAAGCTCTAGCGGTTAGGTTTAGCCAATCATAAGCATCGTAACTTAATGCACCACTTCCAATGAATCGATTTCTTGTGTCTTTGGAGGCATTCTCATATCTTGTCCAATATGGGTTATCCCAATAAGCGGGAGTTAAATCCATTTCGCCAGTAACTGCATCATAACCATTAAGGTTCCAGGTGATATTATCACCAGTTGAGAAATAGGCATTTTTAAGATCTTTTAAATCTACGTTGGTAGCCCACCATTGTCTAAAGTTACCCATGAGGTTATTGTCATTATAACCTGTACCATAACGACCAGTACCATCTGTTTTAATGAAGTTACCCCTAAAGGAAGCTTTTAACTTGTCTGATAAATCGAAATCCGAATTCAAGAACATAGAGTTCCTTCTGATTAAACTATTGGGTAATATGCCTTCTTGTTGTAAATTTCCGAAGCCTCCTCTGAAGCTGTATCCTTCACCACCACCGGACACCGCAATGTTGTTTTCATACGTAGCGGAATTTTGGAAAAAATAAGAAGGGTCATGGTCTGCATATTTATACTCGGATAAAGTTTGGTAAGTACTTAATTGAGGGTAATAGGCATCCCATTGGTAAATTTGTTGACCATTGAATACTTCACCTATACTGGCATCATGCCCTGTGTAGGTTGTGTCGTCAGATATGCCGTCACCATCAACATCAACTTGACGGAAGTTGTTTTCACGACCCAGGTATTTGGTAAAATAATTACCATAATAACCCTGGCCGTATTCTTTTTGATATTCAGCGAAAGTTGATTTGTCGTATTTACCAATTGTTATGGAAGAATTGATTGATACACCTATCTTGTCACCTCTTTTGCCTTTTTTTGTAGTAATGACAATGGCCCCTGTACTTGCTCTTGAACCGTAAAGTGCAGTTGCGGCAGCACCTTTAAGAACTGTGACCGATTCAATATCTGAAGGGTTGATGTCTGCAGCAGCATTACCAAAATCATATCCACCTGCACCGGTCCTTTGATCGGATGTGTTAGTGTTCTCGTTGGAAATAGGTACCCCATCAACTACAAATAGAGCTTGGTTGCTACCTGTTAATGAAGTTGAACCTCGAATGATAATATTCGAAGATCCTCCCATGTTGTTACTTTTCCTAATACTCAATCCGGAAACCTTACCGGAAAGGTTGTTGATGAAGTTTGCATCAGAAGAAGACTGAACTTCTGAATTGTCCAATTCTTGAGTGGCATATCCGAGTGATTTTTTCTCTCTTGAAATACCTAAAGCCGTAACTACGACTTCATCTAAAGCTTGGGCATCTTCTTGCATTTGAACACTAATTGTGTTTGCGCTACCGACAGTTTGGTTTTGGTCCTTATAGCCAATGTATGAGAAAACCAATGTTTGTCCTACGTTGGCCTTAATGACGTAATTACCATCAAAGTCGGTTTGCGTACCATGTGTGGTACTTTTAACTAAAATGTTGACTCCAGGTAAAGGTAGGCCGTCTTGGTCTGTAACATTACCGGAAATCGTTTTTTCTTGTGCAAACGAAATGTGCACAACTAACGCCAATAATAGCGTGAAGATTCCACTTAAATTTGTTTTCATTTCTCTATAATTATTTGATTTAGCAAAGGCAAAATTCACAAATCAACGTTAATATTCCTATAAATGTTAGTTAAACATTAAGTAATTGTTATGATAATTATAGCATTATTAGTTTAAAGTGTTTAAGAATGCGAAATAATTAAAAAATATCAATTTGAATGAAAAAACTATAAAAAAATACGCTATATGTTATGAATATACATAAATAATTGATTAACAAGGCATTATAGTTGAGAATATAATAATTTATAAAATAATTATAAAACAATAAATTAACACAAAAATTAAACAAAAAAAAATAATAAGTATGAATCGGGTTGTTATGTATGATCATATTCCATTAATAATGAAAATATACAGAAATGTCGGGTGTTCGTTCGGGTGATTTGTAAATTATGTTCTTGGTATTTTGTTCCTGCTTAACATTGATTTGATCCAAGTTATAGATGATCTTCCGTTGAAATTTAAATGGCCTTTTTTGGAGAAATTATTTAATAGGTAGTTGGGGTTTTTGTTTTTGTAAATCGTTGCTTAAAAATTTTCTTTTGATTACAATTTTGAATTGGGCATCATGTTTAAATTGGTTGGTTTTTGTTGTAAGTGAATAATGGCTGATGTATTGGTTATAGCATTTGGAAAAAGTAATACAAGGGACTTGTTAATTATTTCAATTTTTGTTTAATAGAGATTACTTGTGTGTCTATCAATTTTTTTTGATGTTAAATCTTCAAAGAAGAACAAGGTTATTCCAGAATTTAGTTAAACAAAAAAATCTTATCGGTAAGTTTGTAGTTAGGGTGTAAGGATGATTTTAATCATCATATACAAATATGGGTAATGTTCAAAAAGTGTATACTATAATTTAATTATCTTATTTATTGAGATAATAATCTTTTGTGGATTTAGTACATCGTTCATTGATGGCTTGGGATCAAAATAGTGAGCTTGTATCAGCTTTATGGTTTATCTATTATCAATTTAATTTATTAATCGGAAAATTTCATGATCTGGATTGTATTTTAACATAACTCTGGATATTTTATCCTATTTTTAAAATTCACTTTTAATTATTATAAAATATGTATAAAAAATACTTGCTGTCCATTGTTTTGGTTCTATGGATGTATGTAATCAATTTTAGCATTTTCGCGCAGCCAAATGGAGGAGGTGGTTCACAAGCAGTTGCTAAACAACAGGGTTTTAACCGAGGATTGGAAAGCCTTTATAGGACTTTAGAAGACAAGAATAAGAGGAATACCGGATTGTTGGACCTTAATAATGATATAGAGGGTTCTCCATTTTTTGATGAAAACTTTATCAAAGGTTCGGTCTATTTCAAGAATGATTATATGGGTGAATCATATTTACGCTACAATGCATATTCTGAAGAAATACAAATTAAGAAAACACAATTAGAAGAAGAGGAGTTCGGTGCCTTGTTAAAAGATCCGGACTTGTATTGTATTATTGATAGCAAAAAATTAAAGTTTCTGGAATATAAAGATGCAGATGGAAATCTTAAGAGGGGATATTTTACTACTTTGGTTAGTAGTGGGAAGTATTTTCTTTTTGTTAAAAGGGTTAAATTGTTTAAAAAAGGAAAATCGGCGCCTACATCATTAACTGCGGCCATATCACCTAAATTTATTGATAAAATTGATTATTATTTTATGAAGGAAGATTCAGGAAAACTTTACAAAGTAGTGCATAATAAAAATAAATTTGTTTCATTATTTGGCAAAGATTATAAAAATAGAATCAAATCCTTTATGCGTAAGAATAAAATTGATTTAAAAAAAGAAAGCGATTTGTTAACTCTTTTTTATTATATAAATACCTTGACTTAAAATGGGTATAAAAAAGTGTCTTTTTTTGATTAGACAAGGTTTCTAACTGGTTAGTTTAGTCTGATAGGTTTATTAGATTTAGTAATTTGACTCCAGGGTGGTCTATGGGGTATGTGTATCCTCTCCAGAACAGTTTATTTCCTTCGAACTTCCAAACTACTTCCCCTTCGTTGGTTACTTCCCAATAACCATATCTTCCTTCTGTGATGAGAGTATTTCCATTAGGTAATCTTACTGCGCCGCTTACGAGAGGTGAGTATAGTTCTGAATCTGTAAACTCCCACAGTATTGAGGGTTCGTTATTTGTGTCTGGTTTTAAGGTAAATTCGTCAGGCATATCTAGTTCGTATATTCTTGATTGCTCGGAACCATCATTCCCATTCATGTAAATCAGTATATTTCCTGCTCCAATTTCATTGTTTTTCAGAATATTTGGAAAATGATTATTGAAAAACAATCGATTTCCTTTGTTATTTTTATAGGCAGTTGGGTTGCCAAAGCGATAAATTAGGGAGCCACCTTTATTGTAGTTTCCACCGGTTTCTAACGCGGCCTCTGTCTTAGTCGTACTATGGTCTAATACCCAAACTTCACTATAAAAGTTCACGCTAAGAAAAATCAGGTCCCTGTTAGGGTCGTAATCTAAGCCATTTGCATGCATTAGGTCTCCTCTTTCATCATCGTAATAATTTATGTCTATTTTCTGTGGATTGTCTGATATTGACCCATAGTTGCTTTTTGTTGAATCAATATCTTGAATAAGATGGTCCCAGGCATGCCATTCCCATTCAATTTGGTCGGTTTCCGGATTAATCTCAATAATGCTTTCCGGTAAAAGTATTTCATTATCTGGGCTGCCGTCATAACCAGCTAGTAAAGCCTCTTGTTTGGTTTTTTTTTGCCATGCTAGAAAAAGTATATTGCCATCGGGTAACATTTCAACATCATGGTGAGAAATACTTTCCTGAGAAGAATATAGATAATCCCAAGCAACAGATCTGTCAGGGTTTATTAATTGAATTCGACCAGCATACCCTCCTATATCATAAAAAACATTCTCGGCGTTTAGTGAGACTAAAAGACGTCCATCATCCATTAGTTCTGCGTCATTTCCGATTCCGGCGGGAAGATTCCATTCGTAAACAACCTTAGCTTCTTTGGTCATTAGATAAACCCTATTGTCACTCGCGTCATTTACAAGTACGTAACCGTTATCAATTTTATTGTTTTTGTAAACCCATACATTACCTGTGGGGCCTTCGTAAATTGGTTGGCTAACACTAGGTAGAGAAGGTAATTCTATGATAGGCTCCTCGATTGTTTCTTTAGGTATTGTCGTTTGCTCTTCTTTGGCACATGAAGAGGCAGATAGAAATATACTGGTAAGTGTGAAAAAAGTAATATTCTTTATTTTGGATATTATAAATATTTGAAAATCTGTTGAATAATTCACCATATAAACGTTAAGTTCTTGTAATAAAGGTAATCATCCTTGATGAGAAATAATGTTCTGGTATAAAAAAACCACCTATTCGAGTTTTCGATAGGTGGTTTTGAGTTTAAAGATCAAATATTTTAAAATACCTGAAATTTATTGTTTTTGAGCCTCAAAGCCATAAGAACCAAAGCTTCCTAGGTCAACGGTATACTGTAATACAGCAGCTATAGTTCCTGAGCAGGAGAAAAAGAAGCTTGGTGTGCCCGTGGTATTTATATTACCTCCAGAATAACCATAATAACTGGCGGCCATTGGAGTTCTACTGATACTTCCAATTCCAGTGTTAGGATTAACTTCCATGATCATCGAAAAACCGGGTTCAATTAAATCACTGATGATTACTGAATTGGCATCTGGTCCTGCTGTAACTTCAAAGGTATCCACTGCGAGTCCAAATTCATCTACTGTGGTTGAATAAGTCCCGATTGCATCTGCCTGATTAAACGGACACGACAAATAGGTGTTAAATGAAAAAGCGTTAAATTGGCCTGGACCAGATGCATCGCCATTTAGGTTTTCAAAAGCGGCTACTTGTCCATTAGTTCCGATTGCAGTTCCGATAAAGTCGAATCTATCTCCGGCAACCAAATCACTTGAACTTAGTCCAAAAGCGGTGGCAAGATCAGATGAAAGTATGTTGAATTCTGCTGGAAATGAACTAGCTGACGAAAGCAAAACCGTATCCGAAACAACACCTCCAGAGGTTCTCGTTACCTCTAAATCATAGCTCGCTACATTATTAGATGGTGAATTAACTGTAAAAGAAAATGCAGAAGCTGGATCTGTAAAGTCTATTACAATGGTTTCTTTGGCAACGGTAAGGAAAATACCATCGTTGGCACTATCCTCATGAATAACCCATGGATCCTTGTCCTTGTCCTCACAAGAGGTAAAGAGTAATGCCCCTGAGCAAATTACTGTTAATATAAAAAATATTTTTTTCATAATGTTTTTGTTTAATGATATGAATTAGTCAATAAAATCACCAGGGTTATTGTCCCAAAATACTTGAACAGAGATTGGTTTTTGGCTTACACTTGAATTTTGGTCAACCAAATTTGCAGGATATGGGAAAGTCCTCATGAAAATACCAGGATTTGGTAAAACGGTCGGTTGCATATCAGGAAATCCTGTTCTTCTATAAGTGTTATAAGCTTCTACGCCATTCCCAAAGAGTGCTGTGAAATATTGCTCAACAATCACTTCTAGTTTGCCTTCATTGTCAGCACCATCAAATTCAGCCAATACTTCGTCTACAAAAGTATCAATGTTATCCTGTGTAGGCATGAATATAGGGGAAGCAGATGCTAGGCTTTCTCCAAAATTCATCACTTTGTCGATTGACTCACGAATACCGGTTTCCAAATAAACCCTTGCATCACCTGTGGTTCCTAAAGTAAGTGCGGATTCTGCTAACATAAAGTCTACATAGGAAGACATCATGATAGGGGATATACCGGCTCCTTGAAGACCAAAAGTCCTATTCAATGCGGGATCTCCAGAGTTATCGTCAAAGGGCCCTCCTACAGGGTATACTCCATGTAAGGTAACAAAAGCATCATCAGGTGGGATACCATCATCATCTCCGTGATCACGTCCCCAATATCCATCTGCAACGGTGCAAAAGACATCAGATGTGTCAAAATGGGAAGGAGCTGATTCATTTACGCATTCCTTGGTTTGATTGTCTGCTTCTGAAAAATCAAGTTCTTGACGATAGAAATAATATCTAATTCGTGGATCCGGAACAGATTTATCTAAGTATAAGAAATTCATAAACCAATTACTTTGGTAATCTGTTTTGCCAGCATCAAAATTATCGGTAAATATAGGGTGGCGGCTATCAGGATTGGCATCAACAGAGGAATATTGAAAAAAGAAATCATCCTCAGAGCTTTCAATTAAATTACCCTCAGCAATAAGTGCATTGATTTTACTTGAAACGCTACTATCAACAAGTCTAGTCTGAATATATAATTTTAATTTCAATGTATTGGCCAATTTTATCCATTTGGATTCATCACCGTCATAAAATATATCATTGGCGGGGCTTGCTAATTCCGTTTTGTTTAGATTAACAATAGCTGTATTAAGCAATTCTTCTACCGCTGCGTAAATTTCTGCACCTGAATCTACGGCAGGGTTCAAATTTTCAGCACCTTGTAAAGCTGTAAAGTATGGTACGTCTCCAAAGAAATCAACTAGGGTCATAGTTACATAAGCTTCTAGTATCTGTGCATAGGCAATATGGGTCCATAACTCTTGTTCTTCAGCTAGCGGAATCATTGTGTGAACGTCGATTAGTACATCTGAATATGCATCTTCCCAAACTTCGTTCATACTTTCAGGGACATAGGCGTTTACATATTGATTTCCCGCGGTCATAGCAAGCAATCGGCTTACTTTTGCTCCCATTTCACTTACTCCATTGAAATTGTCAGTATTGTCAGATTCGAAGAAATATACTGTTCCTAACTGAATATTATTTAGGAAAAGATCGATATCTGCTTGTTCAGGAGTTAGAGCATTAGGGTCATTCAGTATTTCCAATTGGGTGGACTCACATCCACTGAAGGCAATTAGAGCTCCAAATAAGACCGCGGTCTTTTTGAAATACGTTTGTATAAATTTAAATGTTATTTTCATCTTTATTTTTTTTTATTTTATTAGAACGTGACTTTGACACTAAACCCATATCTTTTTAAGCTAGGACCTGTGATGAAGTCTATCCCCAATCCGTTACCAACACCTGTACTCAGTTGGTTGGTGTCGAAGTTTATATTATCGGGGAAGTTAACCGCTTTATACCACATGTTAAAACCAGATGCGGTAAAAGTGATGCTTCCAAAAGGAGTTTTATCTAAAAATCTAGAGGGTAAACTATAACCGATAGATACTTCGTTTAATCGAATTGTAGAGCCGTCAAAAACCCAAAATTCATTTGCCGCGGAAATACCATAGACATCAAAGCCCATGTTAGTGGCTGTAATTTGAATATCATTTACGGAGCCATCTGACTTTACTCCTGGAAGCACGTACAATGCCTCGCGATCAAGAGGGTTGTCAAGATCTACTACACCACGTCCTGTCAATGCCCCAACTGAGGTCGAGAAAATATCTCCACCGTGTCGGTACTGCCAGTCCATCATAAGAGACCATCCTTTATACTTGAAGGTACTGTTTAGGGAGGTGGTCCAATCTGGATTTGGGTCACCTATTTCTACCAAAGTTTCATCAGTTAGGTAAACTCCGTCATTTCCAACAACCCGATCACCATTGTCATTACGTTGTACTGTACTTCCTAAAAAGGTGCCATATGGTCTGCCTTCTACAGCATAATTTGCTGCATAGCCAATAACTGCGTTGGTAAGCAATATTTGGTCAACACCATCAGGTAATTTTGTTACTGTTGATTCATCGGCATAGAAGTTACCGCCAACGTTCCAACTAAAGCCATTGTCGAAGGATTTTACCAAGTCTATGTCATAATCCACTTCAAGTCCTTTAACTTCTAATTCACCTGCATTTATTCTTGTTACATTAAATCCGGTGGCATCATCCAAACCTTGGTCCGTGATTAAATCTGTTGTAGTTTTTTTGAAAACACTCACGTTAAGGTTCATTCTGTTGAATAATCGAGAGTCAACACCTAATTCAAATTCTTCAACTTTTTCAGGCTTTAAGTTTGGATTTCCTAAACGTCCAGAAACGGAATTTCCAGAGATAACCCCGGCCTCACCCAGATTAAAAGCTCTAGAGGTCAAATCTAAGGTGTTACGAGTACTGTATGCTGGAGGGAAACCTGCGGATGAACCGAATCCTAAACGTAATTTAAGGTAGTTGAGCCCTTTGTCAGAAGTTAATCCGTCAAAGGCAGATGTCGGTACAAATGAAAGGCTTGCTCCTGGATAGAATAAAGAAAAATTGTCAGTTTCTAAAGTAGAGGTCCAATCATTACGTGCTGCAACATTAAGGTATAGGAAGTCTTGATACCCCAATACTGCCTCACCATAAATCCCCAACGTGTTTCTTTCACTTTGGAATCCAATATTGCTATTGGAGAAACTGTTCACGGTTGTATGGTTCACAAAGTTGTAATGCTCTAAAACTCCGAAAGCCAACTGTTGGGTGCTTTCAACTCCTTCTCTATTGAATAATTCACGTCTGGATGTTGCTCCTAGGTTAAGGCCTAGGTTAAACTTTTCATTCAAATCCTTATTTGCGGTTAACAAAATAGTATGGTCCCAAATAGTGTTATTGACATCTGAGGTTCTGAAGATCCCTGTTATTTCGCCATCTACACCTCCACGGTTCTGACCATAAGAGTTTGTCTCTGTATAGGTGTCTAGACCTAATCTATAGGTTGCTGTTAGCCAGTCATTGAGTTGATATATGGCACTCATACTACCGAACACCCTTTTGACTTCTTGCTCTGTTTTAGCGTTTTCAACTGTCCATCTTGGGTTTTGAATGTCATTTCCTGAACGGTAATAGATACTTCTTCCATCAGCTGCCTGATATGGTAGCCCAAATAGATTAACACTTCTCGGGGTGTACATTAAGTCACCAAAGGCAGATGCTCCGTCGAAACCTGTTCCAGATCCAAAACTAGGGGCTACTGGTGGTGATTTGTAACCGGTTAAGGCATAGTTCAAGGTGCTTTGGAATTTAAATTTATTTGAAAGCTGGGCACTTCCGCCAATTCCAAAGTTGTTTCTAATCAACTTGTTTCCTGGTGTAATTCCGTTATCTTCCATATGGGTGTAGTTCAGGTTATATGATGTGTTTTCTGAACTGCCGCTTACCCCAATAGAGGTTGTTGTTGTCGTTCCTGTTCTAAAGAATTCGTCAACACTGTCATAGGGTTGGTAGCGATATGGTTCTTGAGCAAGTTCTTCAAAACCGGCAACAAGTGTCTGATCGGCTATTCCAAGTAAGGGGCCATTAACTAAGGTTGTGCCATCAGTGTCTATACCCCTGAAATTTGGGTTTTCCCTTAAATCTGCATCAAATCCTGGTCCCCAGTTACTGAAAAAGAATCCGTAGTCCTGATGGAATCCCCCGCCATAATTATCTTGGTAGTCTGGAAGTACTGCGGAACTGAAAAAAGTCGATTGGGTAACACTCACTTCAAACTTTTTATTAGCTTGTTTTGATGATCCACCTTTAGTTGTAATTAAGATTACACCGTTTCGACCTGCTTCACCATATAAAACAGTTGCACTCAATCCCTTAAGAACGTTAACATTTTCTATGGAGTTAGGGTCCAAATCTAAAAATCGACTGGATTCTGTTGCTCCGTCTAAAAAGTTCGTCTGACTGTTGGTGCCACCGTCAAAAGGAACTCCGTCAACAACAAAAAGAGGTTGGTTACTTCCGCTAATAGAGGTGTAGCCACGAATAATTATGTTGGTTCCAGATCCCGAAACACCGTTAGTAGCAGTAATGTTCACCCCAGCCGCTTTACCGGAAAGTATACGGCCTAAATCAGGTTGTGCATTTTGTTCTATATCTTCACCATCAACTTTACTAACGGAATAACCCAATGAACGCTCTTCTCTTTGAAGACCTTGTGCAGTTACCACAACTTCTTCAAGGGCTTGTGCATCATCTTCCATTTGAACATTTATGGTATTACTGGCATCAATTACTTTTCTAACGTCTTTTTGACCTACATAAGTAAATAGAAGTGTTTGTCCTTCTGACGCATTGATAGAATAAAGTCCATCAAAATCGGACTGTGTTCCTGTTGTTGTGCCAAGTACAACAACATTGACCCCCGGAAGCGGCAGACCATCTTGGTCTGTAATCGTACCGGAAATCGTTTTTTCCTGTGCAAACGAAATGTGCACAACAAACGCCAAGAGTAGCGTTAAGATTCCACTTAAATTTGTTTTCATTTTTATAATATTTGAATTAGTTGGTGGCTAAAATCTTAATATAAAGTTAATAATGCAAGTTTATTTTAATAATATTTTAGGTTTCGTTGTAAATAATGCAACTAATATAGTTCGAATTGTTATAAAATAAGGATAGTTCAAAAAAATTCAACCAAACTGATGAAATGATAAAAAATATTGTGAAGTACGAAATAAAGTGAAGTGAATGGGTTTGAGTTTTACATTAAATGTAGTGCGTGGTTAAGGATATTTTCGGAAGTATATGAATCTTTGAAAAATGAATCTAGTTTGGATTTGATTGAAGTAATTTGGACTGGTTTGGGGATAGGGTGGAATTCTTTGAGCGTGCCGCTCGAGTTCTGGCTGGTAAAAGTCTTTTGGCCAATTAAATAATATCTATGGGTTTGTGATGAGGGTGATTGAAAACTTATAGGTTAGCTATTAAATTTTAATCATATCATTATAAAACCAAAAAGTCATAAAAAAAAGAGGTCGTCCAAGATGTTAATGGATGACCTCTTTAATTAAAAAATTAAAATAGATTAGTTTTCAGCATCAACCTCTGCAATAGGTATTTGGTATATCATTTTTGCATCTAAAGCGGGAATAACTAAATCTGCCCCGGGCATTACTAGGTTTTCCCTGCCATCTTGCCTGTTCAGTCCAGTACCCAATCTTGCCATATCAAAAGAAGCTACGCCATCTCCCCATAATTCAATACGTCTATACATTAAAATTTCATCAATTAAATCTTGACCTGTTTTAGTGGATAACGTATAGTTTTCATCTCTTACAGAATTTAGGTCAAAAAGAACTTGCTGAGCATCGGTATCTTTATTTTGTCTCGCTAAGGCTTCTGCTTTAGTTAGGTAAAATTCTGTATTTCTTAAATAAATATAATCACCAATAAAAACTCCAGGACCTGGTTCTGCAATAAATTTTAAGCTAGTATACTTTGGGGTTATGTTATAGTGCCCCCAAGTACCTGGTACTATAATTACACCAGGGTCATACTCTTGGTCTGCAAACCATCCTTTTCTAACATCAGTATCCGGTATCATGTTATAAAGGTTAGAGTTGACGGTTTTAAAGTGATTCCAACCACTATACCCATCGTTTATTTGACTTGTGTGAGAAAAGAAAGATGCGTATACTTCACTTGTTGCTTCCGTAACTTCGGCACCCCAGATGACTTCAGATAATGAAAGTTCGTCAAAACCGTGCATTACATCACTTTCTATACTGCCTACAGACATTGCTATATCTGCATATTTTTCTGCTTCAGTCCAGTTTTCATATGTTAAATAATAACGTGCTAGATAGGCAGCAACTACACTAGCGTCAACTTCTTGTTTTGATGCTCTTGCGTGGTTTTCTAAGCCGTTATAGGCTAGAGATAAATCTTCTAAAATAAGTTGCTTTACTTCGCCTACAGTAGATTTAGGCTGGCCAACAAAATCACCAAAATCAATAGGAATAGCTTCTGTAGAATCATCTGCTCTTGTGTGTTGGTAAATTCTTAATAGGTAGAAATATGCTATTGCCCTATAGGCATGCGATTTATATTTGAAAATTAAAGTTTCTTCAGGGGAATCTTCCGGAATTGTATTAATAATACCGTTAGCATTGTTTATTACCTTGTAGAAGAACTCCCAGATGAATTCATTGTCGTTAGAAGTGAGAATAATATTATCATAATTATTATAAGCACCAAACCAGGTGTTTGTACTCATGTCCATATCATTACTCCTTAAATCCATTCCTAAGTCAACGGCTTTAATTCCAAATTCATCAGTTGAACTTTCTCCATCTCTTAGGTACGATAATATTGCGCCGTCAAGTGCTTGCAAACCAACGGTACCACCAGCGGCGTTGTTTTCTTCAGCATGTGAGGAAGTGTAGTATCTTTCCTCTTCAAAATCTCTATCAAAATCTGCACACGAAATAAAAAGTGTTATGGTGATGAAGAGAGCAAAGTATTTGCTAAAATTCATTTTTGTAAGTTTATTTTTTTTCATCTTTTTCATTTTTTTTAATTAAGATTTATGTTGACACCAAAAGCAATAGTTCTGTTGGCTCCATACTCAGCCGAAGAAGATCCTACTGAGTTAAGACGTGGGTCATAACCTTGTCTATCTCTGTATAACAAAAATGCGTTGTTGATTGTTCCATATAGTCTTATATTCTCTATGTGATATTTTTTTAGGGCTTCTGTTTGAAGTGTATAACCCAAGTTTATGTTATTCAAACTTAAGTAACTAAGATCTACAAGCCACATGTCGGATAATCTATATTGATCAGGACTTAGTGGGTCAACTCTTGGTAAGCTAGCGGTTGGGTTGTCCACGGTCCAGGTTTTGTTATAGTCGGCAAAGTTTGTTACGTTTTGTGTAGCACCTAACAAGCTATAATACTCATTGTCTATACCGTATCCGCCTATTTGGTAAGCAAATTGTAATCCAAGGGAAAAGTTGCCTAATGCTATGTTAGCGCCAAAACCACCTGTAATGTCCGGTATAGCGGTTTTATCTAAAAATGCTCTTCCATTGCTTGCGGCATCTGCATAATCTTCAGTTATTATTCTTTCATTGGTAGTCTCGTCAGTAGTGTAATACTGAGCGTTACCATTATCTGGGTTTACACCAGCCGATTGTACCATGAAATAATCGTAAATACTTTTTCCTACCACTCTACGGAAGTTGCCAGATTGGATAGAATCCCTTGGTAATTCAGTGATTTCATTTTTAAGTGTAGAAACGTTAGCATTGAAAGAAACATTGAATTTTTCTTTTTTAACAGCGTTCCATGCAACCTCAGCTTCAAAACCGCTATTGACCATAGAGCCAAAGTTTTCTGGTCTAGAAGCCTGTCCTGTAGATAATTGTAATGGGTTGTTGAATAATAAGTCTTCTGATTTTTTTCTATAGTATCCTAATGATAAATTGAGGCTATTGAATAAACTCATTTCATAGGCAATGTCAAGACTCCCTGCTTTTTCCCAAGTAATGTCTTTACTTCCTAGGCTATAAAGAGTTTGGGTAAGCTGTCCATTGTTTTCATCAATTGCATATTGATTTTCATAGGCAACCAAGTTTCTTGTAGCGGTACCTTCGTAAAATATTCTATCGTTTCCAGTTGTCCCGTAGTTTAAGGCTAATTTAGCATAATTGATAGTTGAAGAATCACTTAAGAAATCCTCATTGCTAATCATCCAAGAAGCGCCAGCAGACCAAAATGTACCCCAACGTGCATCTGGATGGAAAACTGATGAGGCATCATGTCTTGCTGTTAGGTTTACGTAGTAAGTATTATCTAAACCATAAATAAATCTTGAGAAGTAACCTTCAGTAATGTAATTTGTATTGTAGTTGCTGGCTGAAGCATATACGGACGTGTTATCTAAAACAGGACTAAAGTCTCCAATTATATTTCTTTTAGATAGTGAAAGTGTAGTGAATTTTTCTTCGTAAGTTTCATGGCCCAAAAGCACATCAAAACTATGTGCTCCAAATTCTTTGTTCCAAGTCAATAATTGCTGATTGGTAAAAGCAGAAAAATCATCTCTGTTATTTGTTAATAAACCATTATTGGCAGCTGCAAAAGCCCCTGCTCCTGGTTTGGTGAAATCTATACCTTTATCAACTTCGGTTAAGTAGTTCATTACATATTGAAATTTAAAACCGAAAGGTAAGTCTACTTGAGCTCTTAAGGCTGCATTAAAGTTATCTCTATCGTTTGTGTCTATTGAGTTTTCAATTACAGCAAGAGGGTGCTCTCCTGGAGCATAGTTTCTTGGGCCTCTAGTTGTGCCGTCAGCAAAGATTTGTGGCTGACCAAAATCATAAGCATAACCATTAGGGTTATTTGGGTTTAATATGTGATTCCAGTTTTCATCATATTGATAAACAGGATAAATTGGTGCAATTCTTCTATTCCAGAAAAATGCATTTGCAAAGTTTGTAGTTGGTACACCTGCTGCATCAACAGTACTTGGTACAGCTTGACTTTTGGATTTTGCATAAGCAACGTCACCTGTTAAAGTGAAAATATCAGCTATATTAGTTGCGTTTACTTTTAATCTAGCGGTGTGTCTTTTAAAATTGCTTCTTACGGTGTAGCCGTTATTTTCTTCAGTTCCCAAAGAGAAATAATAGTCAATATTTTCTGATCCTCCGGATATATTCAAATTGGTAGAGCTAAAAGAAGCATTGTTTCTAAATAACGCATCCTCCCATTTATCATCAACCAATAAATTAGCAGAAGAGTTGAGTTTACCAGTTGTGGGGTCAATTAAAACATTATCAGCAACATCATATAAATTATAACCTAATCTATCAATTAAATTATCTGAAGCAAATTGTCTTGCTTGTTCTATAGTTATTGGGGTGCCTGCTACATTTTGACTATAAAACTCCGAGTTGGTTAATACACTGTGATATGCTTCATAAAACTCTTGAGGTGTTTCGGTAATGTTATATTCTTTAGTAGCCCTTTGGGTCAAACCATATCTAGTATCTATACTGATTTTTGGTTTTCTATTCTTTTTACCGCTTTTTGTAGTAATTAATAAAACACCATTGGATGCTTTATTACCGTATAATGATGTCGAAGATGCATCTTTTAAAACCGTTGTAGATTCAATGTCTTGCGGATTTATACTACTTAGGCTTCCAGAATACGGAACCCCATCAAGTACAATAAGAGGAGAGCTATCAGCATTAATGGATCCAAAACCTCTAATTCTAATCAATGGGTCTGATCCTGGTTGTCCATTTGCTTGAATAACTCTTAGTCCTGATACTAAACCTTCTAAACTTTTAACGGGGTTAGAGAATGTAGCATTTTCAATTTGATCTGATTTGATGACGCTAACTGAACCTGTAATAGATTCTCTTTTTTGTGTACCATAAGCTACAACTATAACCTCGTCCAGTGCTTGTGCATCATCTTCCATTTGAATGTTTAGTGAATTGCCCGAACCGATTACTTTTCTTATGTCTTTCTGACCTACATAAGTAAAGAGAAGCGTTTGTCCTTCTGCTGCACTGATAGAATATAGTCCGTCAAAATCAGACTGTGTTCCAGTTGTGGTACCAAGTACAACAATATTGACCCCTGGCAACGGCAGACCATCTTGGTCTGTAATCGTACCGGAAATCATTTTCTCCTGCGCGAACGAAATGTTCATTACAAACGCTAATAGCAGCGTTAAGATTCCACTTAAATTTGTTTTCATTTTTATGATATTTGAATTAGTTGGCGGCTAAAATCTTAATATAAAGTTAATAACGCAAGTTTATTTAAATGATATTTTGGGTTTCTTGTAAATAATACAACTAATACAATGATTATTGTTATAAAATAGAGATAGTTCAAAATATTCCAAACAAACTGATGAAATGATAAAAAACATTGAAAAACACAACAAAAAGTACGCTAAAGTGCAATAAAATATGCATTTAATGTAGCGTGTGATTTTGCGTTAATAGTAAGGAAGGCAAGGTTGTTCTGAAAACGGGCCAAGGCCAATTGAAGAACGTGGTCAAAAAAAACTTCAAAATTAATCCATATGTATTTGAATTATAATGAAATATTACTACATTTGCCAGCCCTTAAACGAAGGGTAAAATATTTATACATTATATATAGTATGCCAACAATTTCACAATTAGTACGAAAAGGAAGGGCCTCGATTACCAAGAAGAGTAAATCGGCTGCTTTGGATTCGTGTCCTCAAAGGAGAGGTGTATGTACTAGGGTATATACAACTACTCCCAAGAAGCCAAACTCTGCAATGCGTAAAGTTGCAAGGGTAAGGTTGACCAATGGAAAGGAAGTGAACGCTTACATTCCAGGTGAAGGACACAACTTGCAAGAGCACTCGATAGTATTGGTAAGAGGCGGAAGAGTAAAAGATTTGCCAGGTGTTAGATATCATATTGTCCGAGGTGCCTTGGATACTGCTGGTGTTGCTGGAAGAACCCAGCGTAGGTCTAAGTATGGGGCAAAAAGACCTAAGAAGTAATCTAAACTTTTTTAAAAGACAGTAATGAGAAAAAGACAGGCAAAGAAAAGACCGATATTACCAGATCCTAGGTTTAACGATCAATTGGTGACTCGTTTCGTCAATATGATGATGTGGGACGGTAAGAAGTCAGTGGCATTCAGTGTATTTTATGATGCGATAGATATTGTAGAATCTAAAAATACGGATGAGGAGAAAACGGCATTGGAGTTGTGGAAAGACGCGCTTTCCAATGTTATGCCTCATGTAGAGGTAAGAAGTAGGAGAGTTGGTGGGGCTACCTTCCAGATTCCTATGCAAATCAGACCGGACAGGAAAATTTCCACAGCAATGAAGTGGCTTATCAGTTTTGCGCGTAAGCGTAATGAGAAAGGTATGGCCCAAAAATTGGCTGCTGAGATTTTGGCGGCTTCAAAAGAAGAAGGCGCTGCTGTTAAGAAAAGGGTTGATACGCACAAGATGGCCGAAGCAAACAAAGCATTCTCTCACTTTAGATTTTAATCAGAAATGGCAAGAGATTTAAAATATACAAGGAATATAGGTATTGCAGCGCATATTGATGCTGGAAAAACTACGACTACCGAACGTATTTTGTTTTATACGGGGGTTAGTCATAAGATAGGAGAGGTGCACGATGGTGCTGCCACTATGGATTGGATGGAGCAGGAACAGGAACGTGGTATTACCATAACTTCTGCTGCGACAACATGTGAATGGAACTTCCCAATGAAGAATGGTAAGGTTACTGATGAGACAAAACCTTATCATTTTAATATTATTGATACTCCGGGACACGTTGATTTTACTGTGGAGGTGAATCGTTCGTTGCGTGTTCTTGATGGGTTGGTCTTCTTGTTCAGTGCTGTTGATGGTGTTGAGCCTCAGTCAGAGACGAACTGGAGGTTGGCTGACAACTATAAGGTTCCAAGGATTGGTTTCGTTAATAAGATGGACCGTCAAGGGTCTAACTTTTTAATGGTTAGCAAGCAGGTTAAAGAAATGTTAGGTTCCAATGCTGTGCCTATTGTTTTGCCTATTGGTGAAGAAGCTGATTTTAGGGGTATCGTTGATTTGGCCAAAAATAGGGCCATAGTTTGGCACGATGAGAATTTTGGTTCTACCTTTGATGTTGTGGATATTCCAGAGGAGATGAAGGAAGAGGTACATGAATACCGTGCTGCCTTGATTGAAGCCGTAGCTGAGTATGATGAAAACTTAATGGAAAAATTCTTCGAGGATGAAGATTCCATTACTGAAGATGAAGTGCATGCTGCATTAAGGGCTGCCGTTATGGATAGGGCAATTATTCCTATGATTTGCGGTTCTTCATTTAAAAATAAAGGGGTTCAGTTTTTATTGGATGCCGTTTGTAGGTATTTGCCTTCTCCTTTGGATAAGGATGATATCGTTGGTATTAATCCCGAAACGGAGAAGCCAGAAACCCGTAAGCCAGATGTAAAGGAGCCATTTGCTGCTTTGGCGTTCAAAATTGCGACCGATCCTTTTGTGGGTAGGTTGGCATTCTTTAGAACTTATTCTGGTAGATTGGATGCTGGTTCGTATATTTTGAACAATAGGTCTGGTAAAAAAGAACGAATTTCTCGTATTTACCAAATGCATTCCAATAAACAAAATGCGATCGATTATATCGAAGCAGGGGATATAGGTGCGGCTGTAGGTTTTAAAGATATTAAAACCGGGGATACCATGTCGGCTGAAAAACATCCTATCGTACTTGAAAGTATGGATTTTCCTGATCCTGTAATTGGTATAGCTGTTGAGCCTAAGACGAAGGTTGATGTTGATAAATTGGGTATGGCTTTGGCTAAATTGGCTGAAGAGGATCCAACTTTCCAAGTAAAGACCGACGAATCTTCAGGTCAAACAATTATATCCGGAATGGGAGAGCTTCATTTAGATATTATCGTTGATCGTTTAAGACGTGAATTCAAAGTAGAGGTAAATCAAGGTGAACCTCAGGTAGAATATAAAGAAGCACTTACCAAGACTGCATCACATAGGGAAACTTATAAAAAGCAATCCGGTGGTAGAGGTAAATTCGGTGATATTGTATTTGAAATGGGACCTGCTGATGAGGATTTCGAAGGAGATGGTCTTCAGTTTGTTGATGAAATCAAAGGTGGTCGTATTCCAAAAGAATTTATACCGTCCGTAGAGAAAGGTTTTATCGCGGCAATGAAAAATGGCCCTCTTGCAGGGTATGAAATGGATACCATGAAGGTTGTGCTTAAAGACGGTTCTTTCCACCCAGTGGATTCGGATGCATTGTCTTTTGAGTTGGCTGCAAAAATGGGTTATAAAGCGGCAGGTAAAGCTGCTGGTGCCGTAATCATGGAGCCTATTATGAAGCTTGAGGTATTGACTCCTGAAGAAAACATGGGTGATATCGTTGGGGATTTAAACCGAAGAAGGGGTACTATTTCAGATATGAGTGATAGGGCCGGTTCTAAAGTTGTAAAGGGTACTGTGCCTCTTTCAGAGATGTTCGGTTATGTTACTTCTTTGAGAACACTTTCATCCGGTAGAGCAACATCTACTATGGAGTTCTCGCACTATGCGGAAACACCCTCTAATATTGCAGATGAAGTAATTAAAGCAGCTAAAGGCGTAACCGCTTAATTTTAAGAAGATGAGTCAAAAAATCAGAATAAAACTAAAGTCATACGATCATAATCTAGTAGATAAGTCTGCAGAAAAAATCGTTAAAACGGTAAAGACTACGGGTGCTGTTGTTACAGGGCCAATACCTTTGCCAACACATAAAAAGATTTTTACCGTGTTGCGTTCGCCACACGTGAACAAAAAGTCAAGGGAACAATTCCAACTAAGCTCTTATAAGCGTTTGTTGGATATTTATAGTTCTTCATCCAAAACTATCGATGCCTTAATGAAGTTAGAGCTTCCTAGTGGTGTTGAAGTTGAGATCAAGGTATAAGGATTACAGATTCCTCTTTTTTTTAAGAGGAAGGGTGTTGGGCAAACATTTCAGGTAAATTGTTAGTTTCAAGACTTAAAATTTGCAAAACGGACTCTGAATGAAGTTCAGGGTAACATGTCCCAAGCTGCGTGCGAGGGAAAAACGGAATCAAAGATAAATTCAGGGCTGAATTATTTTTGGCCCTGTTTTTTTGAAAAGAATTAATAGTAATTAATAAATAGTAATAATATGTCTGGGTTAATAGGTAAAAAAGTAGGTATGACCAGCATCTTCGACGAGAACGGGAAGAATATTCCTTGTACTGTCATTGAAGCAGGGCCATGCGTAATTACCCAAGTCAGAACCGAAGAGGTCGACGGGTATAATGCCCTTCAGCTTGGTTTCGATGACAAGGCAGAAAAACGTGCAATCAAGGCCGAACTGGGCCATTTTAAGAAAGCAGGTACTTCTCCCAAGAAAAAAGTCGCTGAATTCCAAGGTTTTGAAGGTGAATACAAACTAGGGGACACCGTAGGTGTTGATGTGTTTGTAGAAGGTGAATTTGTTGATGTTATAGGAACATCAAAAGGAAAAGGTTTTCAAGGTGTTGTTAAAAGACACGGTTTTGGAGGTGTTGGACAGGCTACGCACGGTCAACATAACAGACTAAGGGCTCCTGGTTCCATCGGTGCCGCTTCTTATCCTGCAAGAGTATTCAAGGGTATGAAAATGGCCGGTAGAATGGGTGGTGAAAAAGTGACAGTTCAGAACCTGAAAGTTTTAAAAGTAGTTCCAGAGAAAAATCTTTTAGTAGTTAAAGGTTGTGTTCCTGGTCATAAGAATGCTTATGTAACCATTAAAAGGTGGCAGTAATGAAAGTAGCAGTTTTAGATATTAAAGGAAAAGAAACAGGTAGAAAGGTAGACCTTTCCGATACTGTTTTCGCCATAGAACCGAACAATCACGCAATTTACCTTGATGTTAAGCAGTATTTGGCGCATCAAAGACAAGGTACCCACAAGGCTAAAGAACGTGGTGAGATTGCCGGTAGTACAAGGAAGATTAAAAAACAAAAAGGTACTGGTACCGCTAGGGCCGGTAGTATCAAATCTCCCATATTCAGAGGTGGTGGTCGTATATTTGGCCCAAGACCTAAGGATTATACTCAAAAATTGAATAAAAATTTAAAACGTTTGGCCAGGAAATCCGCTTTGAGTCTTAAGACAAAAGAGAATTCTGTAATGGTTGTTGAGGATTTTGATTTTGATACCCCGAAAACAAAGGATTTTGTGCAAATTTTAAAGTCTTTAGGCTTGGAAAACAAAAAATCTTTAATTGTGTTGGGTGATTCAAATAATGGTGTATATTTGTCTTCGCGTAATTTGGAGCGCTCTGAAGTTGTAACTAACACAGAATTAAGTACTTACAAAATATTGAATGCAAATAATATCGTATTGTTGGAAGGTTCTTTGGAAGGAATTGAAACGAACTTAAATAAATAGGAAGCCATGAGTGTGTTGATAAAGCCAATTATAACGGAAAAAATGACTGCGGATAGCGAGTTGCATAATCGTTATGGTTTCGTTGTGGATCCTAAGGCGAACAAAATTCAAATCAAAGATGCTGTTGAAGCAACTTATGGTGTCTCTGTCAAAAAGGTAAGAACCATGAATTATGGTCCTACCAGAAAGACGAGATATACTAAGACCGGAATTCAGCATGGAAAGACAAACGCAGTTAAGAAAGCGATTGTTGATGTTGTAGAAGGTGATATAATTGATTTTTACAGTAATCTATAAAGACAAAAAATGTCAGTTAGAAAATTAAAACCAATCACTCCAGGACAGCGTTTTAGAGTAGTAAATGGATTTGACTCCATTACTACTGATAAGCCGGAGAAGAGCTTACTCGCTCCGTTAAAAAAGTCCGGAGGTAGAAACAGTCAAGGAAAAATGACCATGCGCCATAGAGGTGGGGGTCATAAAAGAAGGTATCGAGTTGTTGATTTCAAAAGGGATAAGCAGGATGTTGCTTCTACTGTGAAATCAATTCAATATGATCCAAACAGAACGGCATTTTTAGCTTTGTTGGAATATACGGATGGGGAGAAACGATATGTTATTGCCCAAAATGGTTTGCAAGTTGGTCAAACTGTATCTTCCGGTGATAATGTGGCTCCGGAAATCGGAAACGCATTGCCGTTAAAGAATATTCCTTTAGGTACTATTATCTCTTGTATAGAGTTGCGTCCAGGGCAAGGGGCTGTAATGGCCAGAAGTGCTGGTACTTTTGCTCAGTTAATGGCTAAGGAGGGTAAATTTGTTACCGTTAAAATGCCATCTGGGGAAACAAGGTTGATTTTGTCCGAGTGTATGGCGACTATAGGTGCTATCTCGAATTCCGATCATCAGTTATTGGTGTCTGGAAAAGCTGGTAGAAGTAGATGGTTGGGTAGAAGGCCAAGAACAAGGCCGGTAGCTATGAACCCTGTTGATCACCCAATGGGTGGTGGTGAAGGTAGGGCTTCAGGAGGTCACCCACGATCTAAAAACGGAATTCCTGCTAAAGGCTTTAGGACTCGTTCTAAGACTAAGAGTACGAATAGATATATATTAGAACGTAGAAAGAAATAAAAAGAAAAAGAAATGGCACGTTCATTAAAAAAAGGACCTTACGTTCATTATAGTTTGGAAAATAAAATCCAACAAAGTGTATCCTCGGGTAAGAAAAGCGTTATCAAGACTTGGTCTAGGGCTTCAATGATTACACCGGATTTCGTAGGGTTGACAATAGCAGTACATAACGGTAGACAATTTGTTCCAGTATATGTTACTGAAAACATGGTAGGTCACAAATTAGGCGAATTTTCTCCGACAAGATCTTTTAGGGGTCATGCAGGGGCAAAGAATAAAGGTAAAAAGTAAGCTATGGGAGTTCGAAAAAGACAAATGGCCGAAAGAATCAAGGCTGAAAAAAAACAAATGGCTTTCGCCAAATTGAACAACTGTCCTACATCACCTAGAAAGATGAGATTGGTAGCTGATTTAATTAGAGGGGTTGAAGTAGAGAAGGCATTGGCTATCTTGAAATTCAACTCAAAGGAAGCTTCTCGAAAATTAGAGAAATTGCTTTTATCGGCTTTGGCTAACTGGCAAGCTAAGAATGAGGATGCTAGTTTGGAAGATGCTGACCTTATCGTCAAAGAAGTAAGGGTCGATAGTGGTACTATGTTGAAAAGATTGCGACCAGCCCCACAAGGTAGAGCGCATAGAATAAGAAAACGTTCAAACCATGTGACATTGGTTTTGGGGTCTAATAATAATACAGCAAGCTAGAATGGGACAGAAAACAAATCCAATAGGAAATCGTCTTGGAATTATCAGAGGATGGGAAT
The DNA here is from genome assembly GCF_009674825.1 of Maribacter luteus. GTDB lineage: Bacteria > Bacteroidota > Bacteroidia > Flavobacteriales > Flavobacteriaceae > Maribacter_A > Maribacter_A luteus. The sequence goes on along the minus strand of NZ_WKJH01000002.1, from coordinate 69,477 downwards.
CTAACTGGTACGGTGGAAATGATTATGGTGATAAGCTGGCTGAAGACGACAAAATACGTAAGTACATACATGCACGTCTTTCAAAGGCAAGTGTGTCTAGGGTAATAATTGAAAGAACCTTAAAGTTGATTACTATTACGGTTACCACTGCTAGGCCTGGTATCATTATCGGGAAAGGTGGTCAGGAAGTTGATAAACTTAAAGAGGAATTAAAGAAGATAACCAATAAAGAGGTTCAGATCAATATCTACGAGATCAAAAGACCTGAAGTGGATGCGAATTTGGTTGCTGCAAGTATTGCAAGGCAGATCGAGAGTAGAATTTCATTCAGAAGGGCTATTAAAATGTCGATTGCTGCAGCTATGAGAATGAATGCTGAAGGAATTAAAGTGCAGATTTCAGGACGTTTGAACGGTGCTGAAATGGCAAGGTCTGAGTCTTATAAAGATGGTCGTATTCCATTATCCACTTTTAGAGCAGATATAGATTATGCTTTACATGAAGCCCATACTACCTATGGAAGATTAGGTATCAAAGTTTGGATCATGAAAGGTGAGGTTTATGGTAAGAGGGAACTTTCCCCGTTGGTCGGAATGCAAAAAGGCCAAAGTGGAAAAGGTGGAAAACAGGACGGTCAAAGAAAGCAACGTCGTAGAAAGTAATTTTTTAAAGAACTAAAGAAATGTTACAACCGAAAAGAACCAAGTTTCGTAAAATGCAGAAAGGCCGGATGAAGGGTAACTCCGGAAGGGGTCATCAGCTTTCGAATGGTATGTTTGGCATTAAATCCTTGGATTCATCGTTTTTGACTTCCCGTCAAATCGAAGCTGCGCGTATCGCTGCAACAAGGTATATGAAAAGGGAAGGTCAATTGTGGATAAAGATATTCCCAGATAAGCCTATTACCAAGAAGCCCTTGGAAGTACGTATGGGTAAAGGTAAAGGTGCTCCTGAATATTTCGTAGCTGTGGTTAAGCCAGGAAGGGTTATGTTCGAAGTTGGTGGAGTAAGCCAAGAAATTGCGAAGGAAGCCTTGCGTTTAGCGGCTCAGAAATTACCTGTAAAAACGAAATTTGTTGTTGCAAGGGATTATACGGATCAGAATTAATCGTAAGGAATCATGAAAAATTTAGAAGTACAAAAATTATCGGTCGAAGAACTTACGGAGAAGCTAGCTGAGTATAAGAAGCAGCATGCCGATTTAAAAATGGCACATTTTGTAACTCCTTTGGAGAATCCACTTCAGATCAGGAAAGTAAGAAGAACGGTTGCAAAATTAGCTACTGAATTAACTAAAAGGGAAAACCAATAATTGGTTCTGCTTTATGGAAAAAAGAAACTTAAGAAAAGAGAGAGTAGGGGTTGTTACTAGTGACAAAATGGAAAAATCCATTGTTGTGTCCGAAGTAAAAAGAGTTAAGCACCCTATGTACGGTAAGTTCGTGTTGAAAACAAAGAAATATGTTGCCCACGACGAGAAAAACGATTGCAATATTGGTGATACCGTAAAGATTATGGAGACCCGTCCCATGAGTAAGACCAAATGTTGGAGGTTAGTAGAAATCCTAGAAAGAGCTAAATAATATGTTACAGCAAGAATCAAGACTAAAGGTAGCAGACAATACTGGAGCAAAAGAGGTTTTGACCATTAGAGTTCTGGGTGGTACAAAAAGAAGATATGCTTCAATTGGTGACAAGATCGTTGTTGCCGTTAAAGAGGCTACGCCGAATGGTGGTATCAAAAAAGGGGCAGTTTCTACCGCGGTTGTGGTAAGAACGAAAAAAGAAGTTAGAAGACCGGATGGTTCATATATTCGTTTTGATGACAATGCTTGCGTATTATTGAACCCAACCGGTGAAATGAGGGGTACACGTGTATTTGGACCTGTTGCAAGGGAATTGCGTGATAAGCAATTCATGAAAATTGTATCATTGGCCCCAGAGGTACTTTAATATTTAAGACTACGATGAAAAAGTTAAAGATAAGAACAGGAGATACCGTAAGGATCATTGCCGGAGACCATAAAGGTACCGAAGGTAAAGTTACTAAGGTGTTTATCGAAAAAAATAAGGCTATCGTTGAAGGTGCCAACATGGTTTCCAAGCATGAGAAGCCAAGTGCGAACAACCCTCAAGGTGGTATTGTGAAGAAGGAAGCTCCTATCCATATTTCCAATCTATCGTTGATCGATTCAAAATCGAACGATACTACTAGGGTAGGATTGGAAGTTCGCGATGGTAAGAAGGTTAGGTTTTCTAAAAAATCCAATGAAGTAATTTAGTTATGGCTTACGTTGCAAGATTAAAAAAAGAGTATAGTGAGCGTATCGTAGATGCGCTTAAAGAGGAATTTGGTTACAAAAATGTAATGCAAGTGCCTAAATTAGAGAAAATCGTGGTAAGTAGAGGTGTAGGTGCTGCCGTGGCCGATAAAAAGTTGATTGATCACGCTGTTGATGAATTGACTATGATTACCGGTCAGAAAGCGGTCTCCACGATGTCTAAGAAGGATGTAGCTGCATTTAAATTACGAAAAGGAATGCCTATTGGGGCTAAAGTAACCTTACGTGGTGAGAAGATGTATGAATTCTTAGATCGATTGGTTACCTCGGCTTTGCCAAGGGTAAGGGATTTTCAAGGAATACGTGCAACGGGTTTTGACGGTCGTGGAAATTATAGTTTGGGAGTTACCGAACAAATTATCTTCCCGGAAATAAATATTGACAAGATCAACAGGATAAATGGTATGGATATTACCTTTGTCACTTCTGCGCCAACCGACAAAGAAGCAAAATCATTATTAACAGAATTAGGATTACCTTTTAAAAAGAATTAGTATGGCTAAAGAATCAATGAAGGCCCGTGAAAGAAAAAGGGCGAGAACAGTTGCTAAATACGCTGAAAAGCGTAAAGCTTTGAAAGAAGCTGGTGACTATGAAGCACTTCAAAAATTGCCAAAAAACGCTTCTCCTGTTCGTATGCACAATCGTTGTAAACTGACCGGAAGACCTAAAGGGTATATGCGGACATTTGGTATTTCAAGGGTAACTTTCAGGGAAATGGCCAATCAAGGTCTTATACCCGGAGTTAAAAAGGCCAGCTGGTAATAAGAAATTAATAAACTGGTTTCAGGTTTAGCAATAATGCTAAAAACCGTCACCGAATAATATAAAAATGGTAACAGATACTATAGCAGATTATTTAACACGAGTAAGAAATGCCAGTTCGGCAGGCCATAGAGTGGTTGAGATTCCTGCTTCTAACGTTAAGAAAGAGATAACTAAGATATTGTTCGATCAAGGATATATCTTGAGTTATAAATTTGAAGAAGATCAAGTACAGGGTTCTATTAAAATAGCTTTGAAATATGACAAGGCCACTAAAGAACCTGTGATTAAAAGAATACAGCGCATCAGTAAGCCAGGTTTGCGTAAATATGCGAATTCCAGCGATATGCCAAGGGTACTTAATGGTTTGGGAATTGCGATTGTTTCAACTTCTCATGGAGTAATGACCAGTAAGCAGGCCAAGAAAGAGAACGTAGGTGGCGAGGTTTTATGCTATGTGTATTAATACTATATAAAGAGTAAAAAAAATGTCAAGAATAGGTAATAATCCGATAGCAATTCCAGAAGGAGTAACTATAGATGTTAAAGAGAATGTTGTTACTGTAAAAGGTAAGTTGGGTGAATTGACCCAAGATTTTTCTGGTGTTGCTATAAAGATTGAAGACGGACAAGCTTGGGTTACAAGACCATCTGATTCAAAAGAGCATAAAGCTAAGCATGGTCTTTATAGATCGCTTGTTTTGAACATGGTAGAAGGTGTTTCTAAAGGTTGGACCAAAGAATTGGAATTGGTAGGGGTTGGTTATAGAGCAAGCCATCAAGGACAAAAGTTAGATTTAGCTTTAGGTTTTTCACATAATATCGTTATGGATATTGCTCCTGAAGTTAAAATTGAGACTACTTCTGAAAAAGGGAAGAACCCGATCATAAAACTTACCTCTTTTGACAAACAGTTGGTAGGGCAGGTAGCGGCCAAGATTCGTTCTTTCCGTAAACCAGAACCTTACAAAGGTAAAGGAATCAAGTTCGTAGGTGAACTATTAAGAAGAAAAGCAGGTAAATCAGCTTAATAATTAGTGTCATGGGATTATCAAAGACTCAGAGAAAATTTAGAATTAGAAGGAGAATCAGAAAGGTCTCTTTCGGAACCGCTGAAAGGCCGAGATTAGCTGTATTTAGAAGTAATACGGGTATCTACGTCCAAGTAATCGATGATAATAAAGGAACTACTTTATGTGCTGCTTCATCTAGAGATAAGGATTTGGCATCTGCTAAAGGTAGCAAATCTGAAATAGCCAAATTGGTCGGTAAGACAATTGCTGAAAAATGTGTAAACGCCGGAATAGATAAAGTTGCTTTCGATAGAGGTGGCAATCTATATCACGGTAGGGTTAAATCACTCGCTGACGGAGCAAGGGAAGCAGGACTAAAATTTTAATAAATAGTATGTACCAGAAATACAAAAACGTAGAAACTGTTAAGCCAGGAGGTTTAGAGCTAAAAGATAGGTTGGTTGGTGTACAAAGGGTAACCAAAGTAACCAAAGGTGGTAGGGCATTCGGCTTTTCTGCTATCGTAGTGGTAGGTGATGAAGCCGGCGTGGTTGGTCATGGTTTGGGTAAATCCAAAGAGGTTGCCACGGCTATTGCCAAAGCTATCGAGGACGCTAAAAAGAACCTTATAAGAATTCCTTTGGATAAACATACACTTCCCCATGAGCAAAAAGGGAAATTTGGTGGGGCAAGAGTTTATATTCAGCCTGCATCCCATGGTACAGGAGTAATTGCAGGTGGTGCCGTAAGAGCGGTATTGGAGGCAGTTGGTGTACATGATGTGTTATCTAAGTCCCAAGGTTCTTCCAATCCACACAACGTAGTTAAAGCTACTTTCGATGCTCTTTTACAATTAAGGGGAGCCAGTACGGTAGCCAAACAAAGAGGGGTATCATTGGAAAAAGTATTTAAAGGATAAATTCGGGTAATAGGTAAATAGTTGAAACCATAAGGTTTTTAATTGGGTCATTATGACCAAAGATCTAGATACCAAATACTAAAAAGAAAATGGCAAAGATTAAAGTAAAACAGTTAAAGAGTAGTATAAAGCGTCCTCAGAACCAAAAAAGGACTTTGGAAGCTTTGGGACTACATAAGATTGGCCAGATTGTAGAACATGATGCCACGCCAAATATACTTGGCATGATAGATAAAGTTAAACACTTAGTTTCCACAGAGGAAGCTTAATATACATACCTGTGTAATGAATTTAAGTAATTTAACACCAGCTGAAGGTGCTGTCAATAGAGATGGCAAAAGGGTAGGAAGAGGTCAAGGTTCCGGTAAAGGAGGAACTGCAACCAGAGGTCACAAAGGTGCCAAGTCCAGGTCCGGTTATTCTAAGAAAATGGGTTTTGAAGGTGGTCAAATGCCTTTGCAAAGACGTGTTCCTAAGTTCGGGTTTACCAACATCAACAGAAAAGAATATAAAGGGATCAATCTTGATAAACTACAGGAATTGGTAGACAACAAGGTCATCAAGGATGAAGTTACTTTTGATAACCTTGTAGAGAACGGTTTGGTAAGGAAAAACGATTTGGTAAAGATTTTAGGAGGAGGAGAGTTAAAGGCTTCTTTGAAAATATCAGTACATAAATTTACAGCTACTGCAAAAGCAGCTATTGAAGCAGCTGGCGGAGAAGCAATAAATTTATAAGCAGATAATACACTACTATGAAGAAATTTTTCGAGACACTATCCAATATTTGGAAGATTGAAGAGCTAAGGAATCGAATAATGATCACCTTAGGTCTTCTTTTGGTATACCGCTTTGGTTGTCAAATAGTTCTTCCAGGTATTGATACCGCGCAATTGGCAGAATTGAGTTCAAGTACGGACAGTGGTATATTAGGTATTCTAAACGCATTTACAGGAGGGGCTTTTGCCAATGCTTCCGTTTTTGCATTGGGTATCATGCCATATATCTCGGCTTCAATTGTGGTGCAACTGATGGGTATCGCTATACCGTATTTGCAGAAATTGCAAAAAGAGGGTGAGAGTGGTAGAAAAACCATCAATCAGATTACAAGATGGTTGACCATAGGTATCTGTATAGTACAAGCACCTGCTTATTTGTATAGCCTTGGTGCATTGGGTGTTCCTGATAGTGCTTTCGTTCTTGGAAAAGGATTGGATTTTATAGTTCCTTCTGTAATTATATTGGTAACGGGATGTGTGTTTGCCATGTGGTTGGGTGAAAAAATTACCGATAAAGGTATTGGTAATGGTATTTCCTTATTGATCATGGTTGGTATTATAGCTAGATTACCACAATCTTTCGTTCAGGAGTTTATTTCTAGAACGGCCAACAATAATGGAGGTTTGATGTTCATCTTAATTGAGGTTATTCTTTGGTTCTTGGTGATTTTGGCCAGTATATTATTGGTCATGGCCACAAGGCAGATACCTGTGCAATATGCAAGAAGAACAGCGTCTGGAGGGTATGAAAAGAACATTATGGGGTCTCGGCAATATATTCCTTTAAAGTTGAATGCATCGGGTGTAATGCCTATAATCTTTGCTCAAGCAATCATGTTCGCACCAGGTTTGTTAGGTAGAACGTTTAATGATACTGCTGTTGGGCAATGGATGGAAGTTCAGTTTCAGGATATATTCGGTTTGGCTTACAACATTTTATTTGCACTATTGATTATAATTTTCACCTACTTCTATACGGCTATTACTGTTCCTACGAATAAAATGGCCGATGACCTAAAAAGGAGCGGAGGATTTATTCCCGGAATTAGGCCAGGAAAAGAAACTGGTGATTTTTTAGATAAGATCATGTCATTGATCACTTTACCTGGATCTGTATTCTTGGCACTTTTGGCGGTATTACCTGCCATAGTGGTTAAGCTTATGGATGTTCAATCCGGTTGGGCCATGTTTTATGGTGGAACTTCGTTATTGATTATGGTAGGTGTGGCCATTGATACCGTGCAACAGGTTAATGCGTATTTATTGAATAGGCATTATGATGGTCTTATGAAATCCGGTAAAAACAGGAAAGTAGCATAAGTTATGGCTAAACAAGCAGCAATAGAACAAGATGGGTCTATTATAGAGGCCCTTTCCAATGCAATGTTTCGAGTGGAATTGGAAAATGGCCATGTGGTCACAGCACATATTTCAGGAAAAATGAGAATGCATTATATAAAATTGCTTCCCGGTGACAAGGTTAAATTGGAAATGAGTCCATATGACCTTACCAAAGCGAGAATTACATATAGATATTAAGAAAGTAAGATGAAAGTTAGAGCTTCAGTAAAAAAAAGAAGTGCCGATTGCAAAATAGTACGCAGGAAAGGCAGGTTGTACGTAATCAACAAAAAGAATCCTAGATTTAAACAAAGACAAGGATAATTATGGCAAGAATTGCAGGTATAGATATACCAAAACAGAAAAGAGGGGTTATAGCCCTTACCTATATTTTTGGTATTGGAAAAAGTAGAGCTAAAGAGATTTTAGAAAAGGCACAAGTTAGTGAAGATACTAAAGTGTCTGACTGGAATGATGATGAAATCGGTCGTATTCGTGAGGCGGTAGCCTTATTTACCATAGAAGGTGAATTGCGATCAGAGACCCAATTGAACATTAAGCGATTAATGGATATTGGTTGTTATAGGGGTATTCGCCATAGAGCTGGTCTGCCATTGAGAGGGCAAAGGACCAAAAACAACTCTAGAACCCGTAAAGGAAAAAGAAAAACAGTCGCCAACAAGAAAAAGGCAACTAAATAATAAGTAGCAGATTATGGCAAAGTCAAATGCAAAAGCGGCTAAGAAACGTAAGGTTATAGTTGATGCGGTCGGGGAAGCTCACGTTACGGCATCTTTCAATAATATCATTATTTCATTGACCAATAAAAAGGGAGATGTTATTTCTTGGTCATCAGCCGGTAAACAAGGTTTTAGAGGGTCTAAAAAGAACACTCCTTATGCTGCACAGGTTGCTGCGGAGGATTGTGCGAAGGTAGCCCATGAAGCAGGTCTTAGAAAAGTAAAGGTATATGTTAAGGGACCAGGTAATGGTAGGGAATCTGCAATTCGTTCTATTCATAATGCTGGTATCGAGGTTACTGAAATCATCGATGTTACCCCAATGCCACACAATGGCTGTAGACCACCAAAAAGAAGAAGAGTTTAATAAAAAGTAATTCATAGGAAGTGTAGTTACGATTATCGAAGGATAAAGCCTTAATTCATAATCACATTTCCAAATTTAAAGAAGATGGCAAGATACACAGGACCAAAAAGTAAAATCGCCCGTAAATTCGGTGAAGCGATTTTTGGAGACGACAAGTCTTTTGAAAAGAAAAATTATCCTCCAGGACAACACGGACAAAATAGGCGTAGAGGAAAAAAATCTGAATACGCAGTTCAGTTGATGGAGAAACAAAAAGCAAAATATACCTATGGTATTTTAGAACGTCAATTTAGAAATTTGTTCTCCAGTGCGAATAGAAGTAAAGGAGTAACGGGTGAGGTTCTTTTGCAATTATGCGAATCTAGACTTGACAATGTTGTTTACAGAATGGGTATATCCACTTCTAGAAGAGGAGCAAGGCAATTGGTTTCACATAGGCATATTACTGTTAACGGTGAGTTGGTAGATATACCTTCTTATTCTTTAAAGGCAGGTGATGTTGTTGGTGTAAGGGAAAAATCAAAGTCTTTGCAAACTATCCAAGATTCTTTGGCAGCGAGCAATCATGTGTATGAATGGATTACCTGGAATTCTGAAAAGAAAGAAGGAACTTTTGTTTCGATTCCGGAAAGAATTCAGATTCCTGAGAATATCAAGGAACAATTAATAGTCGAGTTATACTCAAAATAAAACAACACTGATCCAATTATGGCATTATTTAATTTTCAGAAACCCGATAAAGTAATAATGATCGATTCTTCAGATTTCGAAGGGAAATTTGAATTTCGACCATTGGAACCTGGCTACGGATTAACCATTGGGAATGCATTAAGAAGAGTATTGCTTTCATCTTTGGAAGGCCACGCGATTACTTCGGTTAGAATTGACAAAGTTGAACATGAGTTCTCGGTTATACCTGGTGTTGTAGAAGATGTTACCGAGATTATCCTGAACTTAAAGCAAGTTCGTTTCAAAAAACAGATCGAGGATTCTGAAGCAGAGGTGGTTTCTATATCCGTAAGTGGTAAAGATCAAATGACCGCAGGTGATTTTCAAAAATTCATATCCGGTTATCAAGTTCTTAACCCTGATTTGGTTATCTGTAACATGGATTCCAAAGTCGCTATCAATATGGAAATAGTTATTGATAAAGGAAGGGGATATGTTCCTGCAGAGGAAAATAAAAAATCAAATGCCGCTTTAGGGACTATTGCTGTTGATTCGATTTTTACACCAATAAAAAATGTAAAATACAGTATTGAGAACTTTAGGGTAGAACAAAAAACCGATTATGAGAAATTGGTTTTTGAAATCGTTACCGATGGTTCGATCCACCCAAAAGATGCATTGACTGAAGGTGCTAAGGTTTTGATTCATCATTTCATGTTATTCTCAGATGAGCGTATTACATTAGAGGCTGATGAAATTGCCCAAACTGAAACTTATGATGAGGAATCCTTACATATGCGTCAGTTGTTGAAAACCAAACTAGTGGATATGGATCTTTCAGTCCGTGCCTTGAATTGTTTAAAAGCGGCGGAAGTCGATACTTTGGGTGATTTAGTTTCCTTCAATAAAAACGATTTGATGAAGTTCAGGAATTTCGGAAAGAAATCCTTGACTGAATTAGAGGAGTTGGTTATCAATAAGGGTCTTAGCTTCGGTATGGATCTATCAAAATATAAATTAGACAAAGATTAAATAATCATATTTTGCTCTCTTGATGTTGATTGTCGGGATTTGGTAGCAAGATGATAAAAAAGAAGTAATGAGACACGGAAAGAAAGTTAATCATTTAGGAAGAAAGGCAGCGCATAGAAAAGCGATGTTGGCTAATATGGCCTGTTCCTTGATCGAGCATAAGAGAATTAATACTACTGTAGCCAAAGCTAAGGCTTTAAAACAGTTCGTTGAGCCTTTGATTACCAAATCAAAAGCTGAAAACAACCAAACTGCAGATAAGGGCACACATAATAGACGTATCGTTTTTAAATACTTAAGAAACAAATTGGCCGTTGCTGAATTGTTCAGTGAAGTATCTGAAAAAGTTGGTGATAGACCAGGTGGTTATACTAGGATCATCAAATTAGGAAATCGTTTAGGTGATAACGCTGATATGGCAATGATCGAATTGGTGGATTTCAATGAAATTTACAATGCGGATAAGCCTAAGAAGAAAACTACAAGAAGAAGTAGAAGAGGTGGAGGTACCAAGGCTGAAGTGCCGCCGGTTCCTGTTGCTGATAACAAATCTGACGATTCAGAAGAATAGAATGTTATTAACTAATAATATTTACAAAAGGATAAACTTTACAGTTTATCCTTTTTTTATGTTTATTTGTGAAATTAAATTATCGAGATAATAGTATGAAGTATCAAACCAAGAAAAGAGCATTGTTGTTATTGGCTGATGGAACTATCTTTCATGGAAAATCCGTTGGTGGAAAAGAAGGGACATCCTTCGGCGAAGTATGTTTTAACACCGGAATGACCGGGTATCAAGAGATTTTTACCGATCCATCCTACTTTGGACAACTTATGGTAACTACCAATGCCCATATCGGTAATTATGGTACTAATGCCGAAGAGGTTGAATCTGATTCGGTAAAGATCGCCGGATTGATCTGTAAAAATTTCAGCTATGATTATTCCCGTCCAGACGCGGATATGGGGCTATTGCAATTTTTGGAAAACAACAATACCCTTGCCATTTCTGATGTAGATACTAGGGCTTTGGTGAGTTACATCCGTGATAATGGTGCTATGAACGCGGTAATATCAACAGAAGTTGATCAAGTAGAAAGACTTAAGGAAGTGCTTCTGGAAATGCCTAGTATGAAAGGCTTGGAACTTGCTTCAAAGGTTTCGACCAAAGAAGCTTACTTTGTTGGTGATGAAAATGCAACTTACAAAGTTTCTGCCTTGGACATAGGTATTAAAAAGAATATTCTTCGAAACCTAGCAAAGAGGGACTGTTATATTAAAGTATTTCCGTACGACACAAGTTTTAAGGAAATGAGCGAGTGGAACCCTGACGGTTATTTTATCTCAAATGGTCCTGGGGATCCAGAGCCATTAAAAAGTGCCATCAAAACGGCTAAGGATATCATAGAAAGTAATATGCCACTTTTTGGTATATGTTTAGGGCACCAGGTAATTGCGTTGGCCAATGGGGTTTCTACCTATAAAATGCACAATGGGCATCGAGGAATAAACCATCCGGTGATGAACCTGTTAAACGGGAAAGGGGAAATTACAAGCCAGAATCATGGTTTCGCCATTGATCGGGAAGAGACCGAAAACCATCCGGAACTGGAAATTACCCATGTACATCTCAATGATCATACGGTAGCCGGTTTGCGCATGAAAAATAAAGATGTTTTTTCTGTGCAATATCATCCTGAAGCAAGTCCAGGGCCGCATGATGCGGAATATCTGTTCGATCAATTCATTGAATTGATCCAGAATTCAACTATAGAAAAAACAGAAGTTTAAAGTATTGTTATTTTCATGTAAATATAGGCTATAAAGACACCCTAAAACCTCGTTGTTTTGTATCTTTGTGCTTTCAAAAATCAATACTAAAAACAAATTAATATGAGTATTATTCTTAGTGTCCACGCAAGACAGATATTAGATTCTCGGGGCAATCCAACAGTAGAAGTTGATGTAATTACAGAAAATGGTGTTATGGGTCGTGCAGCGGTTCCTTCCGGAGCTTCTACAGGAGAGCATGAGGCGGTTGAACTTCGCGATGGTGGTAGTGCTTTTATGGGTAAAGGAGTCAGCAAAGCTGTTGAAAATGTAAATACGGTAATCGCAGAGGAAATCTTGGGAATGTCCGTTTTTGAGCAGAACCTTATAGATCAAACCATGATAGATTTGGATGGTACGCCAAACAAATCAAAACTTGGTGCTAATGCAATTTTGGGAGTTTCCTTGGCTGCTGCTAAAGCTGCTGCCAATGAATTGGGAATTTCCTTATATAGATATGTAGGTGGTGTCAGTGCCAATACCCTTCCGGTTCCTATGATGAACATCATTAACGGTGGGTCGCATTCAGATGCCCCGATCGCTTTCCAGGAATTTATGATCATGCCTGTGAAGGCAAAGACTTTTTCACATGCCATGCAAATGGGTACTGAAATATTCCACAATCTGAAAAAAGTATTGCATGATAGAAACCTAAGTACTGCTGTTGGTGATGAAGGTGGTTTTGCACCTACTTTGGATGGTACTGAGGATGCTATTGAAACTATCGGTAAAGCTGTTGAAAATGCCGGATATAAATTTGGTAGTGATGTTAAGATAGCATTGGACTGTGCTTCTGCCGAATTCTACGAAAACGGTAAATACGATTATACAAAATTCGAAGGTGATAAAGGTGCTGTTCGTACTTCGGAAGAGCAGGCTAAATATTTGGCTGAACTTTGTGAAAAGTATCCAATTATTTCAATCGAGGACGGTATGGATGAAAACGACTGGGACGGTTGGAAAGTATTGACAGATATGATCGGCGATAAAGTGCAATTGGTTGGTGACGACCTTTATGTAACTAACGTAGAACGTTTGTCAAAAGGTATTGAGAATGGTATTGCTAACTCTATCTTGATCAAAGTAAACCAAATCGGTTCTTTAACTGAGACCATTGCTGCAGTGAACATGGCTAAAGATGCTGGTTACACTTCTGTAATGTCTCACCGTTCAGGTGAAACAGAAGACAATACCATTGCTGATTTGGCAGTAGCATTGAATACCGGTCAAATTAAAACCGGTTCTGCTTCCCGTTCAGATAGGATGGCAAAATACAACCAATTGCTTCGTATTGAGGAAGAATTAGGGACTACGGCCTATTTTCCGCAAGAGAAAGCTTTTAAAGTAAATCAGTAATCTGAAAAGATTCAAAAAAGCCTTTCGAATGAAAGGCTTTTTTTTTGGCCTTATGCGTAAGTTTACCTAACTTAATAGAATATTGACTACTAATTAATGATTTCTCTATTGCATGACTAATTTTCTTTTTGTAGCCGCGGAAAACGATGGGCTATATAAGTGTAAGGCTGGTGGTATGGGCGATGTTGTTCGTGATGTACCTAGACAAATTTCAGAAAGGGGAGATAAGGCACATGTTGTTGTGCCAGCGTATAGCAGGCTGCATAAAGGTGGTACCTTCAAAACCAATCTTCATTTTGAGTTGAGGGGTACGATCTATATAGCAGAGTTATATGAGGTTGTTCCCAAGAAAGAATATCCGAATATTACCCATTATGTAATTCATCACCCCGAAATAGAGGCTGGGGATATTGCCCAGATCTATCATAATAATCCTGTAGAGCCTTTTTATTCTGATTTTGTAAAATATGTAATTTTCTGTACGGCAGTTGCCGAGGCAATAAAACAAGGGGCATTTGGTGATTTGGATATCGTACATATGCACGATTGGCACTCAAGTCTGGTTTTATTCCTTAAGACATTCCATCCTGCATATACCGATCTAAAGAAAATCAGATTTGTATATAGTATACATAATTTGGCCATACAAGGAATTCGCCCTTTTGAGAATAATTATGCATCGTTACGAAATTGGTTTCGCGATATTGATTATGATACTGAACAATTAAAGGATTATAGGTATCAGGATTGTATTAATCTTATGGCAGTGGGCATTCGTTTTGCAGATGCCGTGCATACCGTTTCACCGTCTTACAAAGAAGATGTGTTGTTGCCAAGTGCTCCACCCGAATTTATAGGAGGTGAAGGTCTTGAATTGGATTTGCAAAAGGCGGATAATGAAGGTAGGTTGTTCGGTATTCTAAATGGAAGTAATTATTCCAATATCCGGGTAGCAAAAGAAAATCAGATTTACAAAAATATAATAAAGGCCATTTTTCAATGGTTGCAAGAAGAGTCAAAGAAGTATAAAGCCGATTTTTTGGCCCATACTGGCGAGAAAGTGGTTAAGTTCTTAAGCAAACCACCCAGTTTTATCGTCTCAAGTGTCGCGAGGTTAACTGAGCAGAAATTTTATTTCTTTAAACGATCTCCTGAAGCTCTTTTCGAAATACTGAAAAAGTTGGAAGAGCAAAATGGTATTCTTATGATTTTGGGTACAGGGGCTCCGGAATATGAGGAATTACTGCGATCTATCAGTTATGAATACGAGAACTTGATTTTCATTAATGGACAATCGGAGGATGTGATTGATTCTATTTATATGGAATCTGACCTATATTTTATGCCTAGTTTGTTCGAGCCTTGTGGAATAAGCCAAATGCTGGCCATGAGGAATGGGCATCCTTGTTTGGTACATCATACAGGTGGATTGAAGGATACCGTGGAACATATGAAGACAGGGTTTAGTTTCGATGGAAACACCTATGATGAAAAAATCAGGAATATGGTAGCTTCTTTCGATTTGATATTGGATATTTACAACAATGATAAAGCGCTATGGAAAAAAATTCAAAATGACGCCAAAAAAATGAGGTTCACCTGGAAAAAGTCGGTCGATGCCTATTATAAGTCGTTATATTTATGTGGTTCTTAGTCCATTTTTGATACATTTTTACTTAAAAACCCAATAGTAATCCTTAAGTAGATTATTAACAATTGCGGAATTGTTAAAATGAAGCGTTTTGTTTAAATTTACCGCTTAATTAAATTCATTAAAATATAAAAATGTCAGACAAAGCAATTCTTGAATACGATGGTAAGAGATATGAATTTCCAGTTATTAAAGATTCTGAGAACGAATTGGCCATCGATATCAAATCATTAAGGTCGTCCACAGGGATGATAACCATCGATCCAGGATTTAAGAATACAGGTTCTTGTGAGAGTGCAATAACTTTTTTGGATGGTGAAAAAGGAATGCTTAGATACAGGGGGTACGCGATTGAAGAATTGGCAGAAAAGGCCGATTTTCTTGAGGTTGCCTATTTGTTGATATTTGGTGAATTACCGAACAAAGAACAATTAAATACTTTTCACGAGGATATAAAAGCCGAATCCCAAGTAGATGAGGAAATGAAAAAGATTTTGGATGGTTTTCCAAAATCGGCGCATCCAATGGGGGTTTTGTCATCCTTGACAAGTGCTTTGATCGCTTTTAATCCTACATCGGTGAACATCTCATCAGAGAAGGATATGTACCATTCCATTGTTAAGATTTTAGGTAAGTTCCCTGTTTTGGTCGCATGGACCATGCGTAAAAAGAAAGGCTTGCCGCTTGACTATGGCGATGACAATTTGGGCTATGTTGAAAATCTTCATAAAATGATGTTCAAAAAGCCGAGTAAAGAATATAAGTGCAACAAAATAATAATCGATGCCCTAGATAAATTGTTGATTCTTCATGCGGATCATGAGCAGAATTGTTCAACTTCTGCGGTTAGAATCACCGGTTCTTCCCATGCAGGATTGTTCGTTTCGTTGTCTGCCGGTATTTCTGCCCTTTGGGGACCATTGCACGGAGGTGCGAACCAAGCTGTGATAGAAATGTTAGAGGGTATACAGAAAGATGGTGGCGATACCCATAAATATATGGCTAAGGCAAAGGATAAAAACGATGAGTTTAGGTTAATGGGCTTTGGTCACCGTGTTTATAAGAATTTTGACCCAAGGGCAAGAATAATAAAAAAGGCGGCCGATGAGGTCCTTGAAGATTTAGGTATCGTGGATCCTATTTTGGATATTGCCAAGAGATTGGAGAAAGTAGCTTTGGAAGACCCTTATTTTGTTGAGCGTAATTTATATCCTAATGTTGATTTCTACTCAGGAATCATATATAGGGCCTTGGGTATTCCAAGGGAAATGTTCACCGTTATGTTCGCCATGGGTCGACTTCCAGGATGGATTGCACAGTGGAGGGAAATGAGATTGAATCATGAACCTATCGGTAGACCAAGACAAGTTTATATTGGAGAAACCTACAGGCCTTTTAAACCATTGGAAGAGAGGTAGGTATCTACTTAGTACAAATATAAGCACCCTTTTCTTAATTAGAATAGGGTGTTTTTTTATGGGCAAAGAAACCGAATGGCTATATTTGGCCAAAATTTGATGATGCTAGATTTACATGTAAATAATGAAACCTCAAAGTTGAAGGTCGTTGTGTTAGGTACCGCTAAAAAGTGTGGGCCTGTGCCATTACCGGAAGAAGCATATGATCCAAAATCCTTAGAACATATTATGGCAGGAACATATCCGTTAGAAAAGGATATGGTTAGGGAAATGCAAGCATTTGCGGAAGTGTTTAAAAAATATGGAGTCAAAGTATTACGCCCGAAAGTACTTGAGGATTGTAACCAGATTTTTTCCCGTGATATAGCTTTTGTTATTGATGATACCTTGGTAAAGGCCAATATTCTTCCGGATCGCGAAGAAGAATTTGAAGCCATTAAACATGTAATCGATAAGATCGATGAGAAAAAAATACTCTATCCACCACAAGAAGTCCATATAGAAGGGGGCGATGTAATGCCTTGGAACGATTATATCTTTATCGGAACTTATACCGGAAGTGATTATCCTGATTATATAACTGCACGTACAAACAAGGAAGGTGTGGAATATGTAAGGAAGATGTTTCCGAATAAGAAGGTCAAATCTTTTGAGTTGAGAAAGTCGATCACGAATCCAAGGGAAAATGCACTGCACTTGGATTGTTGCTTTCAACCCGTTGGGAAAAATAAAGCAATCATTCACAAGAACGGATTTTTGGTTAAGGAAGAGTACGAATGGTTGGTGGCTTATTTTGGAAAGGAAAACATTTTTGAAATCAATGCAGATGAAATGTATCAAATGTGCTGTAATGTATTTTCAATTGCGCCCGATGTTGTCGTTTCTGAAAAAAACTTCACACGATTGAACATCTGGTTAAGAGAACAAGGGTTTACGGTCGAGGAAATACCGTATGCTGAAATCTCAAAGCAAGGGGGATTACTTCGATGTAGTACCATGCCTTTGATACGTGAATAGTTGTATTCTTAACATACTAGCTCATTTTTGTGTTTTTAAATAGTCAATAGCCTAGCAAAAAGCTATTTTTGCCCAAATTCCATTTGAAATGAAACAGATTACCAATACCATATTGATGATTCGCCCGATCAATTTCAGGATGAACGAGCAAACGGCCGTGAATAATTATTTCATGGAGGAAATGGAGTTGAAAAATCAGACCATAAATAAAAATGCCCAGGATGAATTCGATACTTTCGTAAATACATTGAGGGGCAAAGGGGTACATGTCATAGTTATAGATGATACTAATGAATATGATACTCCGGATTCTATTTTTCCGAATAACTGGATATCTTTTCACGAAAGCGGCAATGTTGTTATATATCCCATGTTCGCGGAGAACAGGCGAAATGAACGTAGGGAAGATATTTTGGATGTTCTTGAGGAAAATGGATTCAAAATAAAAGATATAGTGGATTATACTTCTGCAGAAGAACAAGACGTTTTTTTGGAGGGTACCGGTAGTATCTTAATGGATAGGGTGAACCAAAAGGTGTATTGTGCCCTATCCGATAGGGCACATGAGGAATTGATCATTGAATTTTGTGAGGATTTTGACTGTTTTCCTGTAATATTTACGGCTAATCAAACCGTTGAAGGTCAGCGACTACCGATTTACCATACCAATGTGATGATGGCTTTGGGCGAAGATTTTGCCATAATCTGTTTAGATTCCATCGATGATAAGAAAGAGCGTAAAAATGTCATCGAGCATTTGAAAAAGGATGGCAAAGAGCTTATTAGGATATCCGAAGCTCAAATGCATCAATTCGCTGGTAATATGTTAGAAGTCCTTGGTAGCGATGATAAACGTTTTTTGGTGATGAGTTCTGCGGCATACAACAGTCTTGATTCAGGTCAATTAGCACAAATAGAAAAGCGTTGCGAAATCATCCATAGTCCGTTGGATACCATCGAAACCTGTGGAGGTGGTAGTGCAAGGTGTATGATGGCGGAGGTGTTCTTGCCAAAAGCCTAAGGTATTTGATAGGAGTTTGAAATTTAAGGTTATAGTATCCTGATTATAAGTTTTTTGGGTACATGATATTATTATTCTGTTTTGGTTATATTTCTAATCATTCCGCCAAAGATAAAATAATGAAAGGGAACAATGCTGTACCAGTATAGTCGGCCTTTCAATCCTCGAGGTCTGAACGTAGCGGTTTGGTGCAGTATATTGTTTTCGTCTATTCTAAATTCGAGCCATGCCTCTCCCGGTAGTTTCATTTCGGCAAAAAGCAAAAGTCTTTTGGCTTCTTTATCGGCAAGGAGGACCCTCCAGAAATCCAAAGCGTCGCCAGGGAAGATCTTGTCGGGGTGGGTTCGTCCCCTTCTAAGTCCAACACCACCATTCACCTTATCTAGGAACCCTCTGATTTTCCAGAGCCAATTGCCGTAGTACCATCCATTATCACCACCTATTTTCCAGATGTTATCCAATACGGCCTGTTCGTTAATGACTTTTCGTTTCTGTACGTCTTTTAGAACACCGAATTTTGGAACCTGTATGTATTTTTCCAGATTCCTATCAAAACGACCACTGACCATACTATCCTTCCAACTACTAACAACAAGGTTCTGTTCTATTTTTTTAAAGGCCATTGCAATGGCTTCCTTGTAACTATGGGTTTCGATTCCCAGAATATCTTGTAACCTGTGGTCCTTTGCTACGACTTCCATCTTCATACTATCAACAAGATTAACAGCTAATTTATAAGATGTTGAAGTAACGAAATATAGCCAATAGGAAGATAACTTGGGGGTCATGATCGGTACGGTTACGATCCAATTCTTAAATCCCCGTGATTTGGCGTATTGATGCAGCATCTCTTTATAGGTCAGTACATCGGGCCCTCCAATATCAAAAGAGTCATTATAGGTTTTTTCATTGCCGATTACCCCCGTTAAAAATCTGATTACATCCCTAATGGCAATAGGCTGGGTTTTGGTCAACACCCATTTTGGGGTGATCATAAATGGTAATTTTTCGCAGAGGTCACGAATGATCTCAAAAGAGGAACTTCCTGAGCCAACAATGATACCGGCTCGTAAAACGGTTAAGTTAAAATCTCCTTGGTACAGGATTTCCTCGACGTTTTTTCGTGAACTCAAATGTTTCGATAGTTTTTCATCATTTACTATTCCGCTCAAATAAACCACCTGTTTTACATTGGTTTCGGCCATATATCTATTAAATGCAATGGCCGATTGGGCCTCTTTTTCATCAAAGTCGGATGTAGAGGAACTCATGGAATGTATAAGGTAGTAGGCAATATCAATGTTCTTTGGAATACTTCCGGCAGAAAATTCTTTTAAGAAATCCAATTCGATAATCTGAACCCGCCCTTTGGTCTGTTCATCAATTGAAAAACGATTTTTGTCCCTGACCGCACAGATGACCTCGTGTCCTAACTCAAGTAGGTTTGGTAATAATCGCATTCCAATATAGCCATTGGCACCTGTGAGCAATATTTTCATAAGTCCTCGATTGAAGTGGGTTTGTTGTCGGTTCTGTAATCCAATATTTTCTTAAAGAACTTTTGGATCGCTTTGGTGTCGGATCGTACTTTAATATAGTGATGGTCCCGGTAAATTGAATATACAGCCAAATTACCCTTGTAAATGCTTAATTTATAAAAAGGGATAACCAATGCATAGGATTCCAATAAGGAACGGAACCCTACTATAATTCCCTTTGGGCGCAATTCGATGTTACAACAATCTAAATTGTTGTCGAGAATCAACAAATTCCTGATTTCGAGACTGGTCTCGGTAATGAACAATTTTGGAGACCCTATACCGCCCATGGCCCAACGTTCCTTAAGGGTAAACGGTTTTCCAACTTCCCTATCTATCTTTTCGGTAATATCAATACGATTGTAGGAAACATTAAGTAGCATAGTGTTTCTTTTTCATTAGCAGTACTAAAGTTAACCAATTAGTAACGATTTAGGGAATCGCTGCATTATTAAACCTTAAAAAATGTTTAGTTTTGCAGCTCATAATACATAGTTAAATGAACATTCAAGAAGTCCTGTCAGACAAGGTCAAAGAAGCGATTAACTCAATTTTTAATGTAGAATTGCCGACTGTTGAGTTTCAACCAACCCGCAAAGATTTTGAAGGTGATGTCACTGTTGTGGTATTTCCGATGCTCCGTTTCGTTAAGGGTAATCCGGAACTGATCGGTAAGCAGGTTGGGGAGTTTCTTCAAAATAACGTTGAGGAAGTATCGGGCTTTAATGTTGTCAAGGGATTTTTGAATATTGTAATTAGTGACACTTATTATCTTGGTTTTTTCAATAAGATAAAGGATAAAGGTGATTTTGGATATACTCAGGAAACCGGTAATGAGGCGGTAATGGTCGAATACTCCTCTCCCAACACCAACAAGCCGTTGCATTTGGGTCATATTCGTAATAATTTATTGGGATATTCCGTCGCCGAGATTTTAAAGGCATCGGGTAGAAAAGTGTACAAGACACAGATCATTAACGATCGTGGTATACATATTTGTAAAAGTATGTTGGCCTGGCAACGCTTCGGTAATGGGGAAACACCTGAAAGTTCCGGATTAAAGGGCGATAAGTTGGTCGGTAATTATTATGTGGCATTCGATAAGGCTTATAAAGAAGAGATTGCCGAAATGGTTGCAAATGGTACCGATAAGGAAATTGCGGAGAAAGAAGCCCCCATTTTGATAGAAGCCCAAAAAATGTTGCGTAAATGGGAAGCTGGTGACGATGAGGTCGTTGATCTATGGAAACGTATGAACGGCTGGGTCTACAAAGGTTTTGATGAAACCTATAAAAACCTTGGGGTCGACTTTGATCAATTGTATTTTGAAAGTGACACCTACCTTCTAGGGAAGGATGTTGTTGCTGAAGGATTGGAAAAAGGGGTGTTTTATAAAAAAGAGGATGGCAGTGTTTGGATCGATCTTACCGATGAAGGTCTCGATGAAAAAATTGTTCTGCGCTCAGATGGGACCGCAGTGTATATGACCCAAGATATAGGTACTGCGATACAACGTGTAAAAGATTACCCTGATATTACCGGAATGGTCTATACAGTGGGGAATGAACAGGATTATCATTTTAAGGTATTGTTCTTGATCCTGAAAAAATTAGGATTTGCATGGGCAGAAAGATTACACCATTTAAGTTACGGAATGGTCGATTTGCCTAGTGGGAAAATGAAAAGTAGGGAAGGTACAGTAGTAGATGCCGATGATCTTATGGATGATATGTCCCAGACAGCCGCAACCATATCCGAGGAATTAGGTAAGTTGGAAGACTATTCCGAAACTGAAAAACAGGAGTTGTACAAAATGATCGGTTTGGGTGCCTTAAAATATTACATCTTAAAGGTGGATCCCAAAAAACGTATTTTGTTCGATCCCGAAGAATCGGTAGATTTTCAAGGAAATACAGGTCCGTTTATCCAATATACCTATGCGCGAATACAATCAATCTTACGAAAGGCCAATGAAATCCAGGATGTTTGGACAACCACGGTTGATTCTTCGATGGAATTGCATTTAAAGGAAAAGGAGCTATTAAAACAAATTCAATTGTTTCCAGAGGTTATTCAATTGGCGGCTGAAAATTATAGTCCGGCATTGATTGCCAATTACACTTATGATCTGGTGAAGGAATTCAATTCATTCTACCAACAGGTTTCCATATTGGGTGAATCTGACGTTCAAAGAAAAATACTTCGTGTACAATTGTCCAAAAAGGTGGGAGAGGTAATTCAATCCGCATTTTTACTTTTGGGGATACAGGTTCCTGAACGTATGTAAATGGTAGGGGGCATAAATGTACTGATTTCGGCGGAAGATATTGTACCGTTACTTTTCTTGGCCTTGCCGTTCGGCTACTTTCTGTACATCGTTTTTTATACATTGGACCTATTTTTTTTGAATCCATTCAAAAGGATTCCTCCGTTGACGGAAAAAGAAGAACGTTTGATCGCTTCACAATTACCTTTTTTCAATCAACTTTCCATATCTAAAAAAGAAAAGTTCAAAAAGAGGGTAGTACGATTTAGAAAGCGTAAAAAGATTGATTTTCATGAAGATGTAGAGGAAAGGGAAAAGATAACCTTATTGTTAAGTGCAACGGCTGCTATGCTTACCTTGGGAATGGCAGATTTTCTTATATTATCAATCAAAAGGGTCATTGTTTATCCTACTCAGTATTATTCCCGAATTACCAAAAAGGACCATTACGGAGAGTATAATCCGGGTTTGAAGACCATTGTTTTTTCGGCAGATCATTTATTGGAAGGGTTTCGGATTCCGAACGATAATCGCAATTTGGCCGTACATGAATTTGCCCATGCTATCAGCTTTAATGTTGCCAATAAATTTTATACGCGATCTTATGTTTTCCTTTTGGGATTGAAAAAAATAAAGTGGTTGTTCAAAAATCCTGAATTCAACCGAAAGATGGAGGAATCGGGATATTTTAGGGCTTATGGTAAAACCAATGTGCATGAATTTTTTGCGGTGGCCGTAGAGAATTTCGTGGAAACGCCCGAGGTATTCGAGAATCAGTTTCCTAAGTTATATCGAATCATTAAACGGATGCTTAATTTTGGTTTTTATAGAATGCCTGAATTTTAATGGTTTTAAAAGGCAACCCTGAAGCTCACATTGGGGGTTAGGCCAAGAGATATGCTTTCTACGGTTTCTATCTCATCATTTTCATTAATTTGATAATACCGATTCAAAATATTCTTTCTGTTTATGAAATTCAAAACCGAGATACCGGTGGTGGCCTTGATTCTTGGTGTTAGATTAAAGTTGTAAATGGCGGAGGCATCTGCACGAAGATATTCGGGCAATCTACTACTGTTGGGTTTTTCAAAGGCTATTCTACTTGGGAAAAAATTGTTGTCCACTGGGTTTTCTGCATCAGGTCTTGTGTATGGTTTTCCTGTTCTATAATTAAGTCCTACACCAAATTTAAATTGATTATAGGTGTAATTCCCGGCAAAGGTGATGGTGTGTCTAATGTCTAAGTTATTCGGAAACTTTCTGGGATCGATATCATTGAATCGGTAATCGTTCACATTGTAGCCGTAACTTAACCATGCACTATAATTTTTTGTTTTTTTATTGATCAAAAATTCAAGTCCCTTTACCGTATAGCCGCCTATTTCCTCATTGAATTCCCCTTCACTTTGAAAACCTTGGGTTCTTGCGCTTATACCCTTAACATCTTTATAAAAACCTTCAAGACCTACATAAAGACTATGATGGTCGTAATTGAGACCTATGGAACCTTGTTTACTTTTGGTTATGGGTAATGGTATCAAAGGGTTATCCGGATCTGCAATATACCAACGGCGTTTCTCTATGCCTAGAAAATTTTGCTCAAGATCAACTACCTGATGGGTGGTTTGGTTTTTGTATTCACCTTGTAATTCGATTTTTAGATGGTTTGCGAATTCATAATTGACATTGAGTCTTGGTTCTAGCCGTAATTCACTGAAAGTATTGAGGTTTTCGTTATAATTAAGGCGCATTCCCCCACGGGCATAGAGCTTGGTATTGGGAGATGTGTATTCCATTTCAGAAAAAAGGACATGTGTCCTCATTACCCCTTTTATTTTGTTGCTGTATGGCGGTTGTGTTACATCGGAAAAATTCAAAATCCCGGTTTCTGTAAACTCATATCCATTCAGCCAATTCAACGATTCGCTTAATTTATAAAAGGTATTGGCCTTTAATCCTGTTTCTATGACTTCATTTTCTTGCGATAACAATTGGGGTGAATTTACGGTAGTATGTTCAGAGTCTAAATTATACCTAGTGTAATAAGTGTTTATTTTACTGGAGAAAACAGTATTCCATTCGCTTTCCAAACTCCCTCCGAAAGAAATATTGGTTTGGTTTAATCTACTTTGTGTTTCGCTTGGGGCGCTGAGGTCTTGTTCTGAATAATCCAGCTTATTGTGAATGTTTATAAAACTGACCCTAATTTTATGCGCTGGATTTATATCGAAAAGAAATTTTCCCGTAAAATCATAGAAGTAGAAATCCTCCGTTCTTTTTATTTCTTCAGTCTGTCCTGTGTTACCTATGATCTGACTGTCCTGGAATGCCCTGTCAAAAAATTGTTTGTAGGTGGGGGTGTCGAAAAAATCGGTCAATGAGCGGCGGGCCGAAAATTGAAAAGCGGCATTGTCCGCTATGGGAATTTCTCCGTAAACATCACCATTGATAAGATTGAAACCTGCACCTCCATAAAAATCACCGGTAATCTCATTTTTTGACTCAATATCAAGGACGCCACTTACGCCACCTCCGTATTGGGCACTGGTACCATTTTTAATTAAAGTCACTTTGTCGGTGAGGTATGGGTTAAAAGCGGAAATGAGTCCAAAAAAATGGCCGGACTGGTACATTTTAATCCCGTCCCAGAGAATTAGGTTTTGGTCATTGGTTCCTCCGCGTATATTAATGTTCGATACGGTTTCGTCTATGCTTTCAATACCTGGTAATGCTTGTATGGTTTGTAAGACATCAGGCTCTATCAATCCGGGTAGGATACCAAAATCCTTTGTGGTCATTTGAATACTGGCATCCATTTCTTTGCTAAGCCCCGTGGTCAAAAATTGATAAACAATGACTTCATTCAATTGTTCATAATTCAAGTCTAACAGCAATGTTTTGCATGGATTATGGCTCATCAGTTCTTCGGCAGCTATGAACAGGGGTTTAAAGCCTATATGTTTTATCTGTATTATGGAATTCCTTGGAATGTCTTTTAAATGAAATTGGCCTTGATTGTCAGTAATCAATGCAATGTCGCTTCCTAAAACCTCTACAGAGGAACCGGTTACCGTATTTTCTTTGTAATTGTCCAATACCTGGGCGCAAACATCAATGGTCTTACTTTTGGAGATGGTGTAATAGCGCTCATTCAGTCGCTTTATTTTTAATTGGGTGTGGTTTTGAATATGGTCCAGTACGTCTTGCAGTTCCATCGATGAAATCGGTGGGATGTATATGTTTTTTACATCTTCATCTACATAGGAGAATTTAATATCATATTTGTTTTCGATATCATAGAGGACAGTTGAAAGACTTAAAGGAACGCCATTGTTTTCCTGTGCCATTATCTTTTGGAAGAAAAAAAACGGCAGTAAGCATATTATAATGGTTAAAAGTGGTTTATGGTGCACTTTCGGCATAGAACAACACTTTATTTCCTTCTAATTTAAACTTAAGGTGAGAAGGTACGCTAATACTTTGTAACGCCAAATCTGTATCTGTGTTGCTAAAAGTGCCGGTAAAAACTTTATCCAAGTCTATATTTTGGGTTTCTACCATTACATTATGTTGTCTTTGAAATTCATCCAAAACATATTTAAGGGGTATGCTTTTGAAACTACTTTCCTTATTCACCCATGAAGGCATTGGGCTATTTGGTTTTTCTGCGTTAACGATATTGCCATCAATGACCATGAAAGATGTTCCTGCGGGCAATTTGGTTTCCTTGCCTTTATAGGTGACACTCACCAAGCCTTCGAAACAAGTAACTTCGAAGAATCCATCGCGATTCTCAACATTGAACTGTGTGCCCAGAACGGCCACCGTTCCTTGCTCTGTAGATACAGTAAAACGTTTGCCTTTAGCCACTTTAAAGAAAGCCTCCCCATTTAAGGATACATTTCTTTTTTTATCCCACTTTCTAGAACTGAAAGATAGTTCCGAATCAGCATTCATTATTATTTTTGAGGAATCTGGAAGAAGTACTTCTTTGCTTTGTGCATATTGGGTGGTGAAATTTTCATCCAATGTATTCAAGTAAAAATAAGATCCGATCATGATAACGGCCACAGCGGCCGCAACCTTCAAGAATCTTCTAAAAGGTTTTAATCCGATTACTTTCGGTTCGTTGAGTGTTCTTCGGTTCTTTACGGCCTCCAAGGCATTATCAATATCAAATTCAGGTGCTTTCAGAGAGTTTGAAGCCCCTACGATTTGCTCATAGGAAGCATACTCGTCAGATTTTTTGAATGCTGCGAGCTCCTCTTCAGTGAGTTCGTTGTTGAGCCATTTTGCCAAGTAATTCTCTTGCATTATTTCTTCCTTTACTATGTTATAACAATCATGGTTGTAAAAACCCTACCTTATACCGTATAATCGATAATTCATTCTTACCTATATGCCTTCAATCTTATCTCTCAAGGACTTTAAGGCCAAGTGCATTCGTTTTTCTATAGCTTTAACACTTACTCCTTCCATTTCCGCGATTTCCGCGTATTTTTTGCCGTCGATCCTATTGAGTAGAAAAGTTATACGCTGATTTTCCGGCAGACCGTTCAATGCATTATCCAACTTTTTATTGAACTCTCCTTCTTCCATTACATATTCCGGAGTCTCATGGTCGGTGGTTTTGACCCGGTCGGCATATTTTAAACGAACTTTCTCGGCCTTTAACACGTTAAGATAAAGGTTGTTGGCTATAGTGTATACATAGGCCTTTGCTTTGGCAGGGGCAACTTTGCCGCAATTTTCCCAAAGTCTCGCAAAAGCTTCTTGTACAGCATCATAAGCCTTTTCTTCATTCCCATATTTATAATATATGTAATTGAAAACCGTTTTTGAATTGGCCTTGAAGAGTTCGCTGTATACCTCTTCATTACATACGTTGTCCTTAGTGTCGTTGTTCAAAACATTGGTTTTGTATCAAAGATATTTGAAAAAAATGAAACAGAGGGTAGGGTTTTTTTTAAGTGGGTTGTTTCAAGAGGGTACAAACAAAATACCAAATCGTTATGAAAAAGTTTTTTAGTTACGCATTTTACACAGGCCTACTGGTAATGGCGTTGAGTTTAACTTCATGTCAAGAAGAATTTGAACCGTTACCGGAAGAAGGTGTTGAAACGGAAGCGATTGCAGCAAGTTCATCAACGGCCAAACTAATAGAGGATACCTGCTCCAATGATGGGTCTTTTGATAATATCGTGGATGAGGCAAGTTGTTTCAATATCAATTTTCCGTATACGGTAAAAGTCAATGGGGTTGAGTTGACCATTAATGGCATAGAAGATCTTGGTGCTATCGAAGAGGTCTTTGATTCATTGGAAGATGATGAGGATATTCTCGATATTATATTTCCAATTACCATTACACTGGCTGATTATACCGAAATCACAATTGATGGAATCGATGATTTAAGGGAAATGGCCCAAGAATGTAAAGAAGAAGGTGAGGATGATGATATTGAATGTATCGACTTCGTTTATCCGATTACGATCTATACTTTCAACCTTAACAATGAAACCACGGGTAATGTTTCTGTAGAGAGTGATAAACAACTTAGACGGTTCTTTGCCGGCTTGGGCGAGAATGATCTGGTCAGTATGGATTTCCCCGTGACCTTAAAGCTTTATGACGAAAGTGAAATCATTGTGAATTCGAATGCAGAGTTGGCCATCGCCATTGAAAATGCAAGAGATCTTTGCGATGAAGACGACGACAACGATTATAACGATGATGATTTTACCCAAGAGGGCTTAGAGGATTATTTGATAGAATGTCCTTTATTGGTCAAAGAGGTGAAAAGGAACGATCAATCGCAAACCGAGCAATACATAGACTATGTCATGAATTTTGATGAAGATGGTTCGGTAACGGTCAAAGACTGGGAAGGAAATAACATGACAGGTGCATGGAGTACTAGGGAAACTGAATTCGGATTACTTCTTAAATTGGAGTTTGAGACGTTGGTCGATTTTAATTTGGAATGGTTCTTATATGATCAAGGAGAAGGAGTGGTTAAGCTACATGTAAGTGATGGGGATAGGATAATCCTGAAAAGTGGCTGCGACGTTATTAATGATGATCCCGATACCTTGAGGGGAGCCTTAAAAGAATGTAGTTGGATAATTAAACGTGTTTTCAATGACGATCAAGAAGTAAAAAGGTTGTTAGGTTTCGAATTCAACTTCGAGGCAGAAGGAGTTGTAACACTTAGTAATGACAATACGATATCCGAAGGAACATGGGATGTTACCACCAATGAACAAGGTAGGTTGGTTATGGCCATTACCATGGGGGATGAGCCGGGAGTAGATTTCGAGTGGCCATTGTCTTCTTTAGCTAACGAAAGGTTGAAGTTTGAAATTCCTGAGACTGATTATGAATTGGTTCTTGAAAGAAACTGTGACAACGATGAGAACGATAATGATGTAACTTGGATCAGGGGACTCTTCAATGATTCGCAATGGGAGCTGGCTTTGTTTTCCCAAAATGAAGATCCTTTGACCGAAGCCTATGGCGTTTTTACCTATGAATTCAATGTTGATGGTACTATTTCCGTACTTGATCAAGATGCAATCGCGATCAGTGTAGGTAATTGGTTTGTGTATCGAAACAGTGATGGTAAGTTGGAAATGATCATTCGTTTCGGATCGGATAGTAACTTCTATCCATTAGGTAATGATTACCTTGTGGTCGAGGTCACCGAAAACCGTTTAGAACTTAAACATGAGAATGAGTATGATGGTTACGACCGTCTTGTTTTCGAAAAGAAATAAATTTGGAACTCCCCGATGTACATTGCATCGGGGTTTCTTTTGTAGTTTGGAATGCGAACAATGTTCAGATTTTAAAATCAGATGAACAGATTGCTATGAAGTGAATATTTAATCTGATTCTTTGAACTGTAAAATAGATCGATCTTATTTTTGCCCCACAGTTTTTGAAAGCATCCATTTTAAATGGGTGCTTTTTTTGTCTTTAATAATCAATGGGTCAAGTAATCAGCGATTAATTAAATACTGAACAATCGACCATTGTTATTAACACTCCCTTGCCTAGGGGCGCTATATTTCTTTACTTTGCAATCCTCCGCTAATAAGGAAAGCATATGTTCGACAATTTAAGCGAAAAGTTAGATAAGGCCCTGCACGTTCTTAAGGGACATGGGCAGATTACAGAAATCAATGTTGCAGAAACGACCAAGGAAGTCCGTCGGGCTTTGTTGGATGCGGATGTCAACTTTAAGATAGCCAAGGAATTTACCAATCGGGTAAAAGAGAAAGCCTTGGGGCAAGATGTATTGACCACCTTGCAACCGGGCCAGTTAATGGTCAAGATCGTTAAGGATGAGCTTACACAGCTCATGGGTGGAGAAACCGAAGGGATTAATCTTTCGGGTACACCATCGATTATCTTAATGTCGGGGCTACAAGGTTCGGGTAAAACCACTTTCTCTGGCAAATTGGCGAATTATCTCAAAACGAAGAAAACAAAGAAACCTTTATTGGTAGCCTGTGATGTTTATCGTCCTGCGGCAATTGACCAGTTGCATGTGGTTGGTGACCAAATCGGTGTTGAGGTATATTCCGACAGGGAAAACAATGACCCGGTAGCTATAGCTAAAGCCGGTGTTGCCCATGCCAAGGCAAATGGCCATAATGTGGTTATCATCGATACCGCCGGTCGTTTGGCCGTAGATGAGAAGATGATGACCGAGATATCGAATATCCGTGATGCCATACAACCACAGGAAACCTTGTTCGTTGTAGATTCAATGACCGGTCAGGATGCCGTAAATACCGCAAAGGCCTTTAATGATGTCCTTAATTTTGATGGGGTGATTCTTACCAAATTGGATGGTGATACCCGTGGTGGTGCGGCCATATCTATTAAATCCGTGGTAGATAAACCTATTAAGTTCATCGGTACCGGGGAGAAGATGGAAGCCATCGATGTTTTCCATCCTTCGCGAATGGCCGATCGAATTTTGGGAATGGGTGACGTGATTTCATTGGTTGAAAGGGCCCAGGAACAGTTTGATGAGGAAGAGGCCCGAAAGATCCAAAAGAAAATCGCCAAGAACAAGTTCGGTTTTGATGACTTCCTTAACCAGATCCAACAGATCAAGAAAATGGGTAACATCAAAGATCTTATGGGTATGATTCCCGGAGCAGGAAAAGCATTGAAGGGATTGGATATCGATGATGACGCCTTTAAACATATCGAAGCGATTATTCATTCGATGACACCGGATGAGCGTTCTACACCATCA
This sequence comes from Maribacter luteus, assembly GCF_009674825.1. Classification (GTDB taxonomy): domain Bacteria; phylum Bacteroidota; class Bacteroidia; order Flavobacteriales; family Flavobacteriaceae; genus Maribacter_A; species Maribacter_A luteus. Next base: position 39,138 of record NZ_WKJH01000002.1, on the reverse strand, counting down.
AAATTAAACGCCAGTAGAAAAAAGAGAATAGCCAAGGGTAGTGGTAGAACCATTCAAGAGGTAAACCAACTATTAAAGCAATTTGACCAAATGAGCAAAATGATGAAGATGATGCAAGGCGGTGGCGGTAAAAAAATGATGCAGATGATGGGTGGCATGAAAGGAATGCGTCCCTGATTTTAAAACCAACTAAATAGAACCAATGGAAATTCTAGACGGAAAGAAAATTTCAAATCAAATAAAGGATGAAATTGCGGCCGAGGTCGTCAAAATGAAGGAAAAGGGAGAGAAAGTTCCTCATTTGGCAGCTATCATCGTGGGTAATGATGGGGCTAGCCTTACTTATGTCGGTAGTAAAGTGCGTTCGTGCAAGCGGGTCGGCTTTGAATCTACCTTGGTGCAAATGCCAAGTACTACTTCTGAGATCGAATTGTTGAAAAAGATAAAGGAGTTGAATGAGAATACCGATATCGATGGTTTTATCGTACAATTACCATTACCTGACCAAATAGATACCCAAAAGGTAATCATGGCCATTGATCCAGATAAGGATGTAGATGGTTTCCATCCTACCAACTTTGGTAAAATGGCATTGGATATGAGCACCTTTATTCCGGCAACGCCATTCGGTATTTTGGAATTGCTCGAACGTTATGGGGTAGAGACCCAAGGTAAACATACCGTGGTTATTGGTAGAAGCCATATTGTTGGGCGCCCGATGAGTATTCTAATGGGCCGTAAGGGATTTCCGGGGAACTCCACGGTAACCCTCACCCATAGTAGAACCAAAAATATCACCCAGATTACTTCACAGGCCGATATTATTATCTCCGCCTTGGGCGTACCCAAATTCCTAAAGGCCGAAATGGTGAAAGACGATGTGGTCATCATCGATGTGGGTATAACCCGTGTTCCTGATGATACCAAAGAAAAAGGGTATTACATTACAGGGGATGTCGATTTTGAGCATGTGAGTAAAAAGGCATCTTATATAACACCGGTACCCGGCGGGGTTGGTCCCATGACCATTGCCATGTTGATGAAAAACACCTTATTGGCCCGCGAAAGACATAGAAGTAGAAGGTAGAAAAACTTTTATTGCAGTTTTGGGTATATTTATAAGATGGTTTTGTAACGAAATGCCAAAAGAACCGTCATACTTCATATCTAACTCAAAAAACAATAAATGAAAAATTCAATTGTCTTTAAAGCTACATTTTTGGCAATCGTTTTTACTGGAGTTTCCTGTAAAAATGAGGTCAAGGATGAACAACCTGAAAAAGCGGTTACTTCCGGAATTCTAACACAATATATGGACACCTTGGTTAATCCAGGGGATAATTTCACGGCCTACGTGAATGGTACCTGGGTGAAAAACACCGAAATACCGGCCGATAAGTCCTCGTATGGTGTTGGTTACATTGTACATGAAGAATCTGAGGATAATGTAAAGAAGATAATTGAAGAATCGGCCTCCGGAGATTTCGATGAGGGTTCCGATGAGCAAAAAGTAGGCGATTTATATAAGTCTTTCATGAATATTGAAAAGCGCAATGAACTAGGGATTTCACCGCTTATGGAAGATTTTGCCATAATAGATGCGATTAAGGATTATGATGACTTGGCCACCTATTTTGCCTACGCCAACAAGGTGGGGATAAATGTTCCTTTGGGGATTTTTATTTATCAGGATTTCAAGGATCCTACCATTTACACGGTGTACACTTGGCAAGCTGGATTGGGGTTGCCAGATCGTGAGTATTATCTAAAGGGTGATGAAAGGTCAAAGGAATTACGTTCCAAATATATAGCACACATTGAAAAGATGTTCGAATTGGCCAATTTACCTAATGGGGCGACTGCGGCAAAAAAAGTGATGGATTTGGAAACTGAAATTGCATCCAAACACATGGAAAAGGAAAAAACCCGTGATTTGGTTGCGCTGTATAACATGTTTCCAGTGGATACCTTGTCTAACATTATGCCCAAATTCAATTGGAAGGGTTTTTTAAGCGAGGCCGGTTTAGACAAGCAAGACAAATTGGGAGTCCTTATGTTGGATTATACGAAGGCGCTTGATGGCATTATCACATCAACAGATTTGAACACTTGGAAAACGTATTTAAAATGGAGTGTTTTGGATGCTAATTCTATGCGATTAACTGAAGCTTTGGATAATCAAAACTGGGAATTTTTCAGTAAAGAACTTAGAGGGACAAAAGAACAAAGACCTTTATGGCGTAGAGGTGTCTCAACCGTAAATGGAACATTAGGTGAGGTTGTGGGTAAGGTTTATGTAAAAAGACATTTTCCGCCCGAAGCAAAGGAACGAATGGAAACCTTGGTCGATAATCTATTAAAGGCGTATGAGGTAAGCATCAAGGATTTGGATTGGATGAGTGAAGACACCAAAAAAGAGGCCTTGGATAAATTAAGTAAGTTTACCCCGAAAATCGGATATCCTGATACATGGAAGGCCTACGATTTGGAAATAAAGGCAGATGATCTTTACGGTAATTTGAGAAGGTCCTCACTTATGGAATATGATAGGGAATTGGCCAAATTGGGCCAGCCCATTGATAAGACCGAATGGGGAATGACCCCACAGACCGTAAATGCCTACTACAATCCGACCATGAACGAGATTGTTTTTCCGGCGGCTATTTTGCAACCTCCGTTCTTTGATTTGAATGCTGAAGATGCGGTTAACTATGGTTCTATTGGAGCCGTTATTGGCCATGAGATCGGTCACGGTTTTGATGATATGGGAAGTACTTTCGATGGGGATGGGGCCATGCGTAACTGGTGGAGCGAAGCAGATAAAGAGGAGTTTAAAAAGCGAACTTCGGCATTGGTCGAACAATATAATGGTTTTGAAGTTTTACCTGATCTGTATATTAACGGTGAGTTTACCCTTGGTGAGAACATTGGGGATCTCGGCGGATTGAGTATTGCTTTAAAAGCCTATAAAATGTCGTTGGGGGATAAGGAGTCTCCCATTATCGATGGTTTTTCGGGAGATCAACGCGTTTTTATCGGGTATGCCCAATCCTGGAGGAACAAAGCAAGGGATGAATCACTACGGGTTCAGATAAATACCGATCCCCATTCCCCAGCAGACTTTCGGGTAAATGGCGTGGTCAGGAACATTCCTGAATTTTACACGACCTTTAATGTCAAAGAAGGCGATTCTTTATATTTGGCTCCTGAAGAAAGGGTAAAAATCTGGTAATATCCATTCCGAAAAATTAAGATCAAAACCCCAATTATGACGATTGGGGTTTTTTTATGTAATCAATATTTTATACAAAATGGGTATTGTGCCGGCTTAAGCTCATTTACTTTATCACGGTCGTAATCGACCATGTTATTCCTGTCTATAAATTAGAAAGCATCTAGGTCATATGTTGAGGGTTTGATTGGTTGGCTGTAAATGAGTACCTTTTTGGTAAAAATCAACCAGCCCTATGAAAAACCTCTTTCCTTTATCCTTTCTTGTTCTTATTAGTTTAATCGCATGCCAATCAAATCCAAATAATAAGAACAGGAACCAAATTACAGTATACTTTACCGAAACCGTTAACAACCAAGAACTGGATGGGCGTTTATTGCTTATGCTTTCCAATAACAATGAAAAAGAACCCCGGTTTCAGATCAATGACGGACTCAATACCCAATTGATTTTCGGAATCAATGTTGATGGCATGGCGGCAGGGGAGAACATGGTTTTTGACGATAGCGTTTTTGGGTATCCTTATCCAAGTTTAGGGGAAGTGCCTCCGGGGGAGTATTATGTACAGGCCTTGCTCCATGTGTATGAGACCTTTAATCTGTCAACCGGGCATACGGTTAAATTACCGATGGATAATGGTGAAGGACAACAATGGAACAAGTCACCCGGCAATTTGTATAGTAAACCTTTTAAGGTCACGGTAACAGAAGAGGGTATCAAGGATGTTAATGTGGTCATGGATGAGGTTATTCCACCTATTGAAGAACCTGCTGACACCGAATGGATAAAGCATATAAAAGTTAAATCGGAGAAATTGTCCGAATTCTGGGGAAGGGATGTCTATTTGGGTGCCCACATATTATTGCCTAAAGGTTTTGATGAACATCCTGAAGCCAAATATCCTCTAATGGTCTTCCATGGTCATTTCCCCTCCGATTTTGGAGGTTTTAGTACCACGCCACCTGATCCGAATATGAAACCTGAATATTCCGAACGTTTTGATATGGAAGGGTACAATATAGTTCAGGCACAGGAGTCCTACGATTTTTTTAAACGCTGGAACGAACCTGACTTTCCTCGTTTTTTGATTGTTGAAATACAACATCCTACTCCTTATTACGATGATTCCTATGCCGTGAATTCGGCCAGTCAAGGTCCTTATGGCGATGCCATCACTTATGAATTGATTCCTGAGATCGAAAAACAGTTCCGTGGTATGGGGGAAGGTTGGTCCCGATTTTTATACGGAGGTTCAACAGGAGGCTGGGAAGCCTTGGCCGTGCAGGTGAAATATCCTGAAGAATATAATGGTTGTTTTGCAGCTTGTCCCGACCCGATTGATTTTAGGGCGTATTGCCTTACCAATATCTATGAAGATGATAATGCATACTATTATGACAGTGAGCATAAAAAATTGGAAGTGCCATCCCATCGTAATTATCTAGGGCAAATCCAATCGACGCTTCGCCAAGGAAATCATCTGGAGCTGGTATTGGGCGATAAATCCAGATCGGGACAACAATGGGATATTTGGGAAGCTACCTATTCACCTCAAGGGGAAAACGGATATCCTGTTCGTATATGGGATAAAATGTCTGGGGATATAGATCATAAGGTTGCTGAATATTGGAAAGAGAATTACGATCTACGACATATTCTGGAACGGGATTGGGATAAATTAGGTAATCAACTAAAAGGAAAGATCCATATTTATTGTGGGGATATGGATAATTATTACCTGAACAATGCGGTATATCTTATGGAAGACTTTTTAGAAAGTACCACGGAACCCTATTATGGGGGAGAAGTGACCTACGGTGATAAGGCGGAGCATTGTTGGAATGGTGATCCAGAACAACCCAATGCCATTAGTCGTATGCACTATAATAGCATGTACGTACCGAAAATCATGAAACGCATTGCCGAAAGTGCTCCAAAAGGGGCCGATTTGGGCAGTTGGAGGTATAAATAGAATTTGAACATATTTAGAGGGTTTTGGGTTTGTATTTTGTCTGGAATCCCATTCCCTGATTTCTACGAAATAGGGTGGGGCCTGGGCAGGGCCTATATGGTTTTATAAATTGATTTTTATGTCCTGAAGATTATGATTCCGGTAAAGAATCTGGCCATATTTCATTACCTTGTAAGTTCATATTTTTAATGGTGATAATCATGTTTGGTATTAAAAGAATTCAGCTGGTATTTTGTCTTTTCTTAGGGGGTATGGTTGTGGCTAATGCCCAAAACGGTAAGGTTTTCGATAATCTGACCGTGAAAAGTAAAATCCTGAAAAGCGAGCGTAAGTATTCGGTTTATCTTCCGCCGGACTATGAGACTTCTGAACGAAGTTATCCCGTGTTATATTTATTGCATGGTGCGGGGGATGACCAAACAGGTTGGGTGCAATTCGGTGAGATTTTGAGAATTGCGGATAACGCCATAAAGGATGGTTCCGCCACTCCCATGGTTATTGTAATGCCTGATGCGAATACGGGTAAAAGAGGGTATTTTAATCAAGGTGACGATTGGCGATATGAGGATTTCTTTTTTGAGGAATTATTACCCTATGTTGAACAGGAATATCGTATAAAAGGTGAAAAAAGGTTTCGAGCCATAGCCGGACTATCAATGGGAGGGGGAGGTTCTTTCATGTACGCCATGCACCATCCCGAATTGTTTTCCTCTGCTTGTCCGTTAAGTGCATATGTTGGTCCTTTGACCTTGGAAGAACAAAAAGCTAGATATCCTGTTATTGAAGGGGAACATTCCGAGGAGGACGTTGTAGCATATTTTAGAAGGCATAACGCATTGAATTTAATGGATAGTGTTTCGGTTGAAGATTTGAAGTCCGTTCGGTGGTACATTGATTGTGGAGACGATGATTTTTTATATGAAGGGAATAGTTTGGTTCATATCGCTATGCGAAAGAAAGAGGTTCCCCATGAATATAGGGTTCGTGAAGGAGGCCATAGTTGGACGTATTGGCGGCAATCCTTGCCTGAGGTATTACGATTTGTTTCCCAAGCCTTCCATCAATATTAGAGTATAGAATGAACAAGAAAAGATTATTTATACAAGTAGCTGCGGCGATTGTGCTGTACGTGGTAATTTCCTTGATATTGGAAAAGGAATATACACAACCTGTCATCATCAGGGAAATCTTGGAAGGCGTCGTTTTTGGACTTTTATATGGGGTGTTCGTTTATTTTCGGGAAAAATTTAAGAATAAAAAGGAGTAATAGGTATCGGCAATTCTACCGCAACCTACATACAGTTGTGCAGAACCCATCAATTGCGTTACTTCGCGAACAACTGCGATATATCCTTGAATGCCTTGAATTCCAGTGCATTTCCGGCAGGATCTAAGAAGAACATAGTTGCTTGTTCACCTACAAGCCCCTCAAACCGTATGTAGGGTTCAATGATAAAATCCACTCCTTTAGTTTTCAGTTCCTCGGCAAAGCTTTTGAAAACCTCCCACGGTAAAACCACACCATAATGGGGTACGGGAACATTTTTCCCATCTACGGCATTGGTGTGCAGTGCTTCTTCGGATTTAGGTTTGTAATGAATGACCAATTGGTGCCCGAATAGGTTGAAATCTACCCAGTGGTCGCTGCTACGACCTTCTTCACAATTTAAGACTTCCCTGTAGAAGATGCGGCATTCATCTAAATTATGGACAGGAATGGCAATATGGAAAGGAGCTATATTTTGCATGGAAAGAGGTTTTTGGTCTAAACGCTTTAAATGATTCTGGATTATTCCCCTTAAAAATACCGATTTCCTAGGTATTTAAAAAGTCAATGATCTTTAGGTTCACATTATCCTGATGCATGGAATGTCCTAGGCCTTTGGTAACATATAAATAACTGTTCTCCCATTGGGCGTGGACCTTCTCCGAAGCGATGAAAGGTGCTATCGGGTCTTCCTTATCATGGATCACCAGACCTTTTTTAGGTAAATGACCTTTGAATTTCGAGGTTGAAAAATCTTTGATCCCAAATCCGTAAATTTCATTAAGGTATTCATTTAACCCTTCAAGTACCTTATCATTGAAACGCAATAGTCTTTGATAATGGTTCATGATATCTTCGAGATCGGAAGGGGCACCAATAGTAATGAGCTTTTCCGTAATCCTATTCGGGTATTTTTCCTCATGATATAAAGTGGTCATGCCACCCATAGAATGACCTATGACATATTTTGGCTTATATTGGTCGATTATGGCTTGGGTACATTCCGTATACAAAGGAACGTTCAATATTTTGCCTGTTGAATATCCTTGGGCGGGAGCGTCAAATGCGATGATGTTATAGTCTTCTTTCTTTAAATACGAAATAAGGTTTCTCCAGCGAAAGACATTGCTTTCCCATCCGTGGATTAAAAGTACGGTCTCTTTATTTCCTTTCCATTGATAGGTCTGCAGTTCAAGGCCGTTTGTTTTGATCCTATTGCTTTTGGCTTCATCCAAAAATTCCCGTTGCAGATCGAGAACCTTCCCTTTTCTAGGGGTACAGAATAGCATAAAGGCTTTTTCGGCTGCCTTTTTTTTTGCAATGTGGGACCAAAGATTAAAATAAGCACCATAAAATATGGGGATGTACTTATTAAGGATTTTGCTCATATGTTAAACAGTAAGGAATTGTGGGCATTTGTTACGGATAGGTTAGGTCAGTAGCCTATTCCCATGCGATCATCAAATATTTGATTTTTGCATTGTCCGGAACTTGAACGGCTTCGATATTTGGGCTGGAAACATATCTAAGGCTCTCGGGCAATTGGCTTTTGTCTATGGTAAAATAAACATCACTATCCTTTACGAAAATGATGATGTTGTTTATTGAGGTAACGATTTTTTGAATCGTATATTTTTCTTTGATATCCTTGAAGGTGCTGTTCAGGCCTATGCCTTTCTCGGTTTCAAATCGGGGGTCGTTTACCCTTACATTCTGTATTTTGGGTATGCTATCTAAACTAGGGGTCAGGGTCAATAAATGATTGCCTCCCTTTTCATATACTTTTATACTTCTTGCTCCTAGTCCTGAAGCCAGTTTCATGGTGTCCTTTACGATGGAATCTTGATAGAAAATCAGGTCCAGATCCCGAACCAAACTTATCTTTTCAAGTTTACCCACACTATTGTTGGTGATAAGGAAACTCGTATCCTTTTCTTTTTGGCATTGTACCATTACCGCAAGGATACAGATGCCCATAACTAAAGTTATCTTTTTCATTTCTATTAACGCATTACCTTTTTTAACACTCCTAATACGCCACGAATAAACGTGGCACTGGTCAAGACTTTGATAACGGGATTCTGCCTCGTACTCCTTCGTGTTGTAGTTCTTCTGCTTGTTGGCTTTTCTTTTTCTTTTTCGGCCTCTTTCTCGGCTTTTTCTATTTTTTCATTCAAGATTTCGTAGGCACTTTCCCTATCGATTTCTTCATTGTATTTAGGTACTAAACCGGAACTTTTGATGACAGCGTTCAATTCCTTTTCCGTTAGAACATCCATACGGCTCATTGGTGCGCGCAATAACGTGGCTGCCAATGGGGTCGGTCGTCCTTTTTCATCCAAGGCCGATATCAGCGCCTCCCCGATTCCTAGTGAAGTCAAGACCTCTTTTGTGTCATAGAATTCGGATATAGGATAGTTTTCCGCTGTTAATTTAATCGCCTTTCGGTCCCTCGCGGTAAAGGCACGTAAAGCGTGCTGAACTTTTAGTCCCAACTGTGCAAGTACCTCATTCGGTACATCGGTAGGGTTTTGGGTAACGAAATAGAGGCCGATACCTTTAGAACGAATCAATTTTACGATACTTTCAATCTGATCTAGTAAAGCTTTTGAAGCTTCCTTGAAAATCAAATGTGCCTCATCTATGAAGAGGATAAGTTCTGGTCTATCACTATCTCCCTGCTCAGGAAAGGTTGCGTATATCTCGGCCAAAAGGCTCAGCATGAATGTAGAGAACAATTTGGGGCGATCTTGTATATCGGTCAAACGTAGAATATTAATATATCCCCTGCCATTTTCATCGATTCGGGTCAAATCATCTACTTCGAAGGATTTTTCACCAAAGAACAGGTCGGCACCTTGTTGTTCCAATTCTATGATTTTACGTAAAATAGTACCTGTAGAACTTGTTGAAATTCGACCATAATCCTTGGTGAATTCTTTTTTGCCCGTTCCTGTAGCGTATTGAAGTACTTTTTTGAAATCCTTTAAATCCAGTAGCGGTAATTTGTTGTCATCGCAGTATTTGAATACCACGGCAACGATACCTTCTTGGGTTTCGGTCAAATCCAAAATCCTGGAAAGGAGTGTAGGGCCGAATTCAGAAACCGTGGCACGTAATTTTACACCGTCCTGTTCTGAAAGTGAAAGTATTTCCACAGGAAAACTATTGGCTTCAAAAGGGATGCCGATTTTAGCATGCCGTTCATCTATTTTTGGGTGTCCGGGGCTCGGCTGGGCGAGTCCGCTAAGGTCACCTTTTAGATCCATCAGCAAAACAGGAATTCCCTTATCCGATAAATTCTCGGCGAGTACCTGGAGCGTTTTGGTTTTTCCCGTTCCTGTTGCCCCTGCGATCAAACCATGGCGGTTCAAGGTTTTTAGGGGTATTTTAACCAAGGCATTTGTAACGGCTTCACCATTAAGCATCGCCGCTCCCATGGTAATTGAATCTCCTTTTGTGGCATATCCTTTTTCGATATGCGCAAAGAATTCGTCTTTGGTACTCATAAGGTCTAATTTTCGATAAAAATAGGGCATTTTTAGGCAACAATAAAACGATTGGTAAGTACTATCTTTGCCAAATGATTAAAGATGATGTTTTAGAATTGGTAAACAAGGGATTGATGCTTCCGTTAATGGAGGAATTTTATACCATTCAAGGTGAAGGTTTCCATAAAGGGACCGCTGCTTATTTTATTCGTGTAGGTGGTTGTGATGTGGGCTGTCATTGGTGTGATGTGAAAGAAAGTTGGAATGCCGAGACACATCCTCCAACAGCTATTGAAAGTATTGTGGAAAAAGCGGTGACGTATTCCGATACGATTGTCGTAACGGGAGGTGAACCTTTGACATGGGATATGGGGCCTTTGACCAAGGCATTGAAGGCGAAAAATGTACAGACCCATATTGAGACTTCCGGAGCCTACCCGCTTAGTGGTGAATGGGATTGGATCTGTCTTTCCCCGAAAAAAAACAAATTACCGACAGGTGTAATCTATGATAAGGCACATGAATTAAAGGTGATCGTTTACAATAAGCACGATTTTATTTTTGCAGAGGAGCAGGCGGCGAAGGTGAATAAGGATTGTATTCTGTACTTGCAACCTGAATGGAGCGTACGTGATAAAGTGATGCCCATGATCGTTGATTTTGTTATGAAAAACCCGAAATGGAAGGTGTCCTTACAAACGCACAAGTATCTGAATATTCCGTAGACCGGAGTCAGTAGTCAGTAAGCAGTGAAAAGTAAGCACCGGTAAGTGGTACTGTTAAATTTATCTACCACCATTGGCCTGCAGGTCTAAAACGCATTCATCGCCTAGTTCGGGAATGGAAACAAGACCTTTGGCGGCCCTATTCTGTAAAAATTTCCCCATACTGGTGCCAAATTGCAATTCAGCACGCATAAGGCATCCTTCTTCGGTACAATGGTTGTCCCCAATTTCATTACCGTCATCATCTGTCGTAGTCCCTTCATGGTCGTTTACGGGTGTGGAGCCTATATTGACAAGACCCATCAAATGGCCGAACTCGTGGTTTAAGGTTGCAGTTTCTACATCGTCGATATCAACGGCAAAGCTTTTGTTGGCCAAGGTTCTGATGGTTTCTTCATAAATGACCATAGAGGTATTCCAATATACCGCACCTAAAGTAACCAGGTCTTCGTCCTCTATATCATCTTCTGAAGGGGCATCGGTAAAATATATATAAATGCCAAGGGTGCTTCCATCATTGTAGATAGTTCTATTTTCTTTTTCCAGATCATCAATTTCTTCTAACGTCAACTTTTCTTCGTTTGGGGAATCCAGTTCGGTATATATCAATTCAATATCCTCTTTGAAGGAATATTTTTTAAGGAATGCAATAAAATCCGTCATCGCATTTGTTGTGGGTTTATAACCGGTTACATATGCGATTTCTATTTTAAGCTTGTCGAATGTATTATTCGATAGGATATCATTGGCAGAAGCGCCAGAAGTTTTATAATTGGCCGAATAATCTATTTTATTTTGATCAACGGAATCGTTCGAATCTTTTGAGCAACTGTTTATCAGCCCAAAAAATATAAACAGTAATGCCCAAAGTCGATTTTTCATAGCTTGTTTTTATAAAATAACGTATTAAGAATTGAATTGGTATTATAAATGTGTTAAACGGGCCAAATAATCGAAATGCTCACCCTCACATATGAGTTCACATTTCAGTTTGGCATCTGAGGCCGCATTATTCAAGGTGTTATAATCCAAGTATAACCAAGGGAATAATGAACTTGTGGCTCCTTTATACTGCATGGTGAAATCCACTTCCCCGTAATAGGTTTCTATTTCGGGTTTCCAATCCCCATCGGACTCATCTTCATCCTCAAACATATAAATGATATCCGAAGAATCCAACAATATCTGTGCATTTGGCAGCATCAGCGATTTAAAATGTTCCAAATAGGTTTTTAATAACTCCAACTTTCCTGCAATGCCAATGCCGTTCATAAGTAGGAGCAAGGTATCGTATTTTTGGTTCCTATACTCCAATACAGAAGTGCAAACGGTATTTTTCACCCCTCTTGAACCACAGCATTCAATAGCACCTGCCGAATGGTCAAGAGCCGTGACCTGAATACCTTTTTCTTGCAGGTAAAGACTATGGCTACCGGCCCCACACCCAATGTCCAGAACAGAACCTTTACATAGATCAAGAGCCTTTTGTTCAATTTTCGGCATTTGGTCATAGGTCCTGAACAGATATGGCACAGGAATTGTATCCTGTTCATCCAAAGATGAATAGGTAGCGATATCCTCGGTGTAATTGCCGTTGAGATAATCCATTAGAGCCAAGCCGAAAACATCGGTGTTCATATAATTCGTAATTTGCAAACAAAATTGGGGCTTTTAGTCCGTTATAAAAAACCGAATATGCAGCAATTTAAAATATTATTTTTTTGTTTTCTTTTTGTCCCTACGGTCTTCATGGCCCAGGACTCCGATTTCTCAAATGATGTAAAGGATTATTTGGAATCCAATGGTAGTATGCAGCAATATGAATATGCCTATGACCAATTGATGATCATGATGGAAGGGCGCTACCCAAAAAGTGAAGGTAATAAACAGGGGTGGTCTTATTTGGAGGAGAATAAGCCGAAGGCATTGGCAGATATAAAGAACTTAATGGTTCCTATTTACCAAGCTAATTTTACCCAAGGGGAAATAAAACAAATGGCAGCTTTTTACAAATCGGAAGCCGGGGTTTTATTGATTACGGATCGCGCAAAAATGACCGAGGTCCACAAAGAGGAATTAAATACTTTTTATAACTCGGCTGTTGGTCAAAAGATAATAAGCAAACAAGAAGTGCTAACGACCGAAATTTCAAAGGTATCCGAGGGATGGAGCCGTGATTTGTACGAAACTTCGATGAGTCTTTTGAAGAATGGATGAGGTTATAAAGCAACTTCCTAAGAAAGCTGCTGAAAAGCATAAGGAAAACAAGAAATTCTTCACCAAATTAAAGAAGAGACCACCAAAGAATCTTGACTATGTGATGCAAGAATTGCACGAGGCCGAATTTCAGCGAACTGATTGTTTGGACTGTGCCAATTGTTGTAAGACCACAGGACCTCTTTTTACCAATAATGATATTGAGCGCATTGCAAAGTTTTTTAGAATGAAGCCCAAAAAATTCATTGGCCAATTTTTACGGGTCGATGAGGACAGTGATTATGTGCTACAGGAAGTGCCCTGTACTTTTTTGGGAGCGGATAACCTTTGTTCAATATATGATGTTCGACCCAAGGCATGTCGGGAGTTTCCGCATACCGATCGCAAAAAATTTCAGCAGATCAGTAATCTTACCATGAAGAACGTTGCCATTTGCCCTGCCGCGTTCAATATTGTGGAAGAAATGAGGAAAAAGTTGGCTTAAATCTATTCAATGGTTGAATTCGTCACTTCTATTGGCGTATCACTGTGCATGGAAATACTTGGGTAAACAGGATACCATGAACCACCTATATTGTTGCTGATTACCGAGTTGTCTATTCTAATATTACCGGAATGGTCGTTGCTGACAAAAAATATGGATGAACCATATGCAATTACCTCGTTCTGTTCTATCAATGATCCTAAAACGGTTAAGGTCATGGTATTTCCATCATTATAAATGGCGCCACCACTACCACCTCCCGGTGTTCCTGATTGGGCCGGATTTCCACCATTTCCTATAGCTTTATTATAGGAGAGCAAACTATTGATAATGGTCCATGAGACACCGATACTGCTTAACGCCCCACCGTTGGAGCCTGTGTTCCCATAACCTTGCATACCGCCAAAAGTGCTGTTTACGATATACACGGGTAAATTGTTATACTGGCTAAATACTCGAATGGCACCACCACCAACATCCGGTCCGGTACTTGCACAAACATTATTGAAAAATCGACAATTTACGGCTTTGAACCTTCCCCCTCGTACCCAAATAGCCCCACCGCCATCATATTCGGTTTCATTGATCGAATTGCCATCTGCAAAGGTGATATTTTGAACCGTTAGCCTAGGGTGGTCTTGATCCTGGCAATGATCGGTTGTCCATACTTGATCGGGGTCGCAGGTGTTCATGTACAAAATTCGATTAGTTCCGTTTCCACTTAAGGTTACTAATCCCCCTCCATCTATAATTACATCCCTGTTGGCATCGTTGAATACCTTGGCGGTCTTGTCCATAATAATGGTGATTGGGTCAGGACCGCAATCAAAAGTTATTTTACCGCCTTTGGCGACAGCATCAACAACAGCATCACACGTACAGCTTTCTGGAGTGCCATCACCGACTATCGAGTCGGGATTCGTTACATCTTCAGTCCCAGCTTCTGCGGGGATTGGGGAGTCTCCATCTGGATTTCCGGCGGCAGGACCGTTTTCTGGATTTTCCAACGGATTTAGAACTTCTATGCTCGGTTCTAAATTTTCGTCATTGGAGCAATTGGTCAAAGTGAACGTTACTGTACAGAAAACCATTAGCTTAATAAGCTTACTGATTTGGGAATTAAGTGCTTGCATTTTTTCACGACGTTAGTATTAAAGATAACGTGTGGGATTTTAGATAATTGTTTAAAATTATGGTTTGTGTATCCTTGGATTTTAAAAGTTGTCGGGTGAAAATAAATCCTTGAAAGGCTTATTCGTATAAGAGATGTTTTTTCCTAATAGCCTTGAATTTTTCTAAATCTTCTTGCCAAGAGGCCTTTATTTGTGCTTCTGATTGTCCGGCTTGTATTTGTTCCTGTAATTTGGTAGTTCCGGCATGTTTTGTAAATCCGTCCGTAATGAAGAATTTGGATTTATCCGTTGAGTTTTCATAAGCATCGATGATCCACTTCATTGATACCTCGTTCATTCTAGGAGTTTCTGAAAGATCCATTCCATAGCAGATCTTTCCATTTTCCTTAGGGCTTTTTGAGCCGAAGTTAGGTGTTGGTCGGTATTTGAAATCGTATTGTGTGCTATCCAGGAATGAGGCTCCATATCGTTGAAATTGAAATTCGGAACCCCGACCGGCATTGATGTTGGTGCCTTCGAACAAACCTAAACTCGGATAAAGGTTAATGGCGGTATCGTTAGGTAGGTTGGGGGAAGGCCGAATAGGAAGGCTATATTGCGAATCGTGGGAGTAATTTTTCAAGGGGATAACAGTTAGGTTAGCCTTGACCTTGTCTGTAAGCCATCCTTCTTCATTGATCATTTGGGCATATTCCCCTATGGTCATACCATAGACTAAAGGAATGGTGGTCATACCCAAAAAACCCGTATGTGCTGTTTCCATGGTTGGCCCATCTACATAATGTCCGTTTGGATTGGGGCGATCTAGAACCACAATGGGGATATCATTTTCGGCACATGCTTCCATTACCAATTGAAGTGTGGCGATATAGGTATAAAAACGAACTCCCACGTCTTGTATATCGAATAAGATAATATCTATATCCTGTAAAAGTTCTTTGGAGGGTTTACGGTTTTTTCCATAGAGTGAAATCAAGGGTAACCCTGTTTTGGTGTCTAGGCCATCCTTTACTTTTTCACCGGCATCTGCCTGTCCGCGAAATCCGTGTTCTGGTGCAAATACCTTTTTAATATCGATCTTACGGCTCAAGAGGGAATCTACAAGATGTGTGTGTCCATCTTCTTTGAAGATAACACTTGTGATGTTCGCTACCACGCCGACTTTTTTCCTTTTTAATAAACCAATATAATCTTCAGTGCTATTTGCGGCAACCACTATGGGTTTTATTTTAACCTCTTGGTTGCCCCCAATATTTGCATCAATACTATTTTTAGGCTGTTTTTCGGTGTTTCCACAACCTGACATAATTAAAACCCATAAGAAAACTGTATTTTTGAAACTGGATAAAAATGCCATAATTTGAATTTAGAATATTTTATAGCCAAACGACTCATTAGGGGTAAGGAGCATAAAATTAGCATATCTGCGCCAATAATAAAAATAGCGATTGCCGCTATTTCCATTAGTGTTTTTATGATGCTGATCGCTATAGCCACCGGGGTTGGACTTAAGCACAAGATTCGTGAAAAAGTTGCGGCCTTCAACGGTCATATCCAGATATATAATTATGACAACAACAATTCGGATGTTTCATTGGTACCCGTTTCAAAGGAGCAGGATTTTTATCCTAATTTCACTATTGTCGATGGTATTGTACATGTTCAAGCGGTAGCTACCAAAGGGGGTATAATAAGAACTGAAGAGACTTTCGAGGGGTTTATAGCCAAAGGGGTAGGATCCGATTTTAATTGGGGTATTTTCAAAGAATACTTGGTAGATGGTGTATTGCCAGATTACTCTGGGGATTTGAATACTGAGGTGTTACTGTCCAAATTAATGGCCAATAGGTTGCATTTGAAGGTCGGGGATTCTTTCTCGGCATTCTTTCCTAAAGAGGAAGATCCTTTGAAACCGAACCAAAGGCGGTTCAAAGTAGTTGGTATTTACGATAGTGGTTTTGAAGAGATCGATGGTATGTACGTTTTTGTTGATATTCGCCATATTCAACGCATGAACAAATGGGATGAGAACCAAGTAGGTAATTTTGAGGTTTTTCTCAATGGTTTTGATGATTTGGAACAGAAAAACAGGGAAATCTATGGTAAGATCTTATCAAATTTAGATACCCAGACGATTACGAATAAATATTATAAGATTTTCGAATGGATCGGGTTGTTCGATTTTAATATAGCCCTGATCATAGGTATCATGATTATCGTTGGTGGTATTAATATGATTACAGCTCTTTTGGTTTTGATCCTGGAACGGACCCAGATGATCGGAATTTTAAAAGCTTTGGGAACGGGAAACTGGAGTATTCGGAAAATATTCCTTTACAATGCCGCTTATTTAATTGCCATCGGACTTTTTTGGGGCAATCTCCTAGGGTTGGGTTTTATATGGTTACAGGGGAAATACCGATTCCTGAAATTCCCTAATCCTCAAGAGTATTATATGGAATATATTCCGGTTCATATTGATGTAGTCACTGTTGTACTCCTTAACCTGGGCGTATTGATCCTATGTTTGTTGATGCTGTTAGTACCCTCTTATATCATTACAAGGATAAGTCCGGTCAAGGCCATAAAATTTGAATAGAAAAACCGATCATAGAGATACACTTAATTTCAAAAACCATGAATAAAAGATTACTCATTGCAGTCCTTTCAATATCATTATTTTGTTTTCAAACTTCGGCTCAAAAGCTTTCCAAGACAGAAAAGAAATTGATAAAAACCGTCGAAAAGAACAATTCGGAGGCGATTTCTTTTTTGGAAAAAACAGTGAACATTAATAGTGGGACACTGAATTTAGAAGGAGTCAAAGAAGTGGGGCAAGTATTTAATGATGCCTTCGAAGCCATTGATTTTGAAACAACTTGGTTTGGTATGCCTGCGGAAATGAACCGTGCCGGACATTTATTCGCGGAAACCAGAGGAACAAAAGGTAAAAAATTATTATTGATCGGGCATTTAGATACGGTCTTTGAAGAAGATAGTCCGTTCCAGACCTTTGAGATGGTCAATGACAGTATTGCCCATGCGCCGGGCGGAAACGACATGAAAGGCGGTAACGTTATCATTCTTTATGCTTTACGCGCCTTAAAGGAAAATGGTTTGTTGGGTGATGCCCAGATTATCGTTGCCTTTACCGGTGACGAAGAGAGTAGTGGAAAGCCTTTGGAAATAAGTAGAAAAGATTTGGTAGATGCAGCTAAACGTAGCGACATAGCTTTGGGTTTTGAAACTTCCACGGGCTTTAATTATGCAACCGTTGCCCGTAGGGGATCATCAGGTTGGGAAGTTGAGGTCAAAGGGAAACGCTCGCATTCTTCCGGTATTTTCAGTGAAGAGGTCGGTGCGGGTGCGATATTTGAAATGTCGAGGATTCTAAACCGATTTTATAATGAAGTTCGAGGTGAAGAATATTTAACTTTTAACCCTGGTGTTTTATTGGGAGGTACGTTTTTGGATTATGATGTTAAAACTGGAAAAGGGAATGCCTTCGGAAAAAGTAATGTAGTTGCACAAACTGCCGTGGTAAAAGGAGGCTTGCGATTTATTTCGGAAGAGCAAAAGGAAAATGCCCGAAAAAAAATGCGAGAGATCGTGGCCGATAATCTTCCCCATACAACGGCTGAGATAAAATTCGAGGATAGTTACCCTGCTATGGGACCTACGGAAGGGAACAAGGCTTTGTTAAAGCAATTGAACCAAGTGAGTTTGGATTTAAAACAGGGGGAGGTCATTGCCTATGATCCGGGGAAACGTGGTGCTGCCGATACCTCGTTCGTTGCGGCCTATGTAGATTGTTTAGATGGTTTGGGAACCATGGGTACTGGGGCGCATACTCCTGAGGAGACGGTAAATTTGAATACAATAGAGGCGCTGACCAAACGAACAGCGGTACTTATTTATAGACTTATTAATGAATAGAGGATGGTGAACTTAAAATTTGATTTACAAACAGTAAAAATAGATGCTGGCGAACTGGTAAGTTACAATGTAGGGGGCTATGAGTTCATTCATCAAAAAGGGAGTCCGGGTTGGCGAAATTCGGATACCGAAATGTTTCCGATCATTGGCCCAACGGCCGATGCGGGTTTTTCTGTAGAAACACCAAAAGGTAATGCGGTTCAAGATCAGCACGGATTGCTTCGTGAGTTGGATTATATAGTTGTTGAAAAAACGGAAGATTCGGTGGAATTGGTGAAGGAATATAAAGCCAATACCAAGGTTAAGAATTCTAAATATCCGGATAAGTCCACCGCAGCTGAATTGTTCTGGCCTTATGATTTTAGCTTTAAAAAGTCCTTCCGGCTAAAAAAAGATGGCCTGTATATTTCCTTTACGATTGAAGGGGAGCAAGGTATGCCTTTTATGTTGGGCTACCATCCTGCTTTTAAGTTGCTTGGTGAAAATGTGGGTATAAAAGCAAATGGGAAGGTTATTGGTATTCCGGAAATTATCGAGGTCGGGAGTAGGGCCATGCAGATTCCGAATTGTGAATCCATCCTGTTGAGCGATGAACAAAGTTTGGTGATTTCGACAGAGGGTTTTGGTCATTTCATGCTCTGGACAGAAGTTGATAATATGGTTTGTATAGAACCCATAACCTTCTACCCGTATGACGTGGAACAAAAAGAACTTCATAAGGGCTTTTTCCACTTGAATGCGGATAATGGTAACTTCAAGGTGAATTTGCAACCTAAAAAATAAAACAAGATTCGTGAAAAATTATTTAGGACTTTTTATCTTAACGGTGTTTGTAAACCTTAATGCACAGGAAACTATGGAGAATGATGTGCCATATGCTACGATTCCCGAAGCACCTGAAGATTATTCAGCGGGAGCGGTCGTGTCCCGGATGATCGATGGTTTGGGGTTTAGATATTATTGGGCTACTGAAGGACTCACCGAAGGGAATTTGGAATATAGGCCCAGTGAAAACGGGAGGAGCATTGCCGAGACCATGGAGCATGTTCATGGATTATCGTTGATTATCCTGAATTCGGCCAAAAAAGAACCCAATGACCTTACCATTGAACGGGTAAAACCGCAAATAAAGGAATTAAGATCAATGACATTAACAAATCTGAAAATGGCAAGTGATTTGTTCAGGGTTTCTGAGGATTTGGCGGCTCATAATATTGTTTATAAAAAAGAAGAAGGCCTAACCGAATACCCTTTTTGGTATCAGATAAACGGACCTATCGAAGATGCGGTTTGGCATGCAGGGCAAATCGTATTGATGAGGCGCTCTGATGGTAATCCCTTTAATTCGAAAGCAAGTATGTTCACAGGTAAAGTTCGCGAATAGATATGATACGGTTGGTAAGGACGAATTCGGGAAATACGGATTTTAAACATCTTGTGAAATTGCTAGATGCGGATTTGGCCATTCGTGATGGTGAAGATCATGACTTTTACCATCAATTCAATGCCATAGATGCCATTAAGTATGTTATTGTGCTTTATGAAAATGACACCCCTTGTGGTTGTGGGGCAATTAAGGAAATGACACCCAAAATCATGGAGGTTAAACGAATGTACACTTTGCCTGGGTACAGGGGAAAAGGGTATGCTTCCAAAATATTGGCGGAGCTCGAAAATTGGGCCGCGGAAATGTCCTATGGAAAATGCGTTCTTGAAACCGGAAAAAAACAACCAGAGGCCATTCAATTATATACCAGAAATAACTACATGATCATTCCCAACTACGGGCAATATGCCGGAATTGAAAATAGCGTTTGCTTTGAAAAAATCTTGAGTCAAATGGTGTAGTATGACAAATGTCATATTATTTGTCATTTACACCGGTTAGGTTTGTTTCCTTTTGGCAATTTTAAAGATGCCGAATGCGGGTTTTGATCCCCGTTCAACCCAACAATCAATGAGTTTATGAAATGAGCATGAACAAAATTAATTTTTTGTTTACCAAACCGAATAATTAATTTTTTTATGCGAAAGCGAGACGTTTGGTCTAAACAGTGATTTTGTATTACGCTTATTTTCAGATTAATTAAAAATTTTAACTAATGAAAAAAGCACATTCTTTCCATATTCCTGTTATGGGCATAGGATTCACGATTGATTCCCCTTTGAAAGTCGCTCAATATGGTATTGACTCGGTTATTTCCCTGGTCGATGACATCCTTCTTGAAAAGTTAAGGAAAATGTACTGTGAGTTACATGAGATGCCCTATAAAGAGATAACGGATAAAATAGAGGACTTTCGGGCAAAGCGGATTACATCTTATCTCAATCTCATCAATACATTAACAGATAAAAAATTCGAGGAATTAAAAGATACGACCATCAACAAGGGTAACGAATTGAAAAAATATATGGGTATGTTGCCCGATGGTAATTCGTTGAAAAAAGAATTGAAGCACCTTACGGATAAAATAAATATCCATGATGCAGGTAATTGGTTGAAAGATCATTTGCCACTTGGGAGTATCGATGTGAATATCATGACGAAAGTGGATAAGGTCAATTATTCGAAAGGTGAGAAATTACCGTCTGAGTATAATGATGCCCATGCCGCACTTAGGGGGTTTGCCGAAAGTGACCTTCATTCTTCCGTGATTCTTTCAGCAGGTATGAGCCCAAGGTTATATGGCTATATGGAAAAATTCAAGGATTTTTATCCGACCAAAGAGGGGTTCCTGAAAAAGAAGATCGTTTTAAAGGTGAGCGATTTTCGTTCAGCGATGATCCAGGGGAAATTCTTGGCTAAAAAAGGACTTTGGGTATCAGAATACCGTATAGAGTCAGGATTGAATTGCGGAGGGCATGCCTTCGCGACCGATGGTTATTTGCTGGGGCCTGTACTGCAAGAATTCAAAGAAAAACGGGATGAATTGATCTCATCTACTTTTGAAGTATTGGTACAAGCCTTGCAAAATAAAAATACCATTGTTCCCGAAACGACTTTGCCACTGAAGATTACGGCCCAGGGTGGGGTCGGGACGGCCGAAGAACATCAATTCCTTATCGATACCTATGAGTTGGATTCCGTAGGTTGGGGAACACCTTTTCTTTTGGTACCGGAGGCCACAACCGTGGATGATGCCACCATGGAGAAATTAATGGCCGCTAAGGAAAACGATCTTTATTTGAGCAATATATCACCTTTGGGCGTGCCTTTCAACAGTCTTAGGGGCAATACCAAGGATGTTGAAAAAGCAGCTTTAATCGCAAAGGGTAGGCCGGGTAGTTCCTGTCCACGAAAATATGTGTCCTTAAACCATGAATTTACAGAAAAGGATATCTGTGTTGCTTCCAGACAGTATCAGCACTTGAAATTAAAACAATTGGATGAACAGGGTTTACCTAAAGATGATTACCAACAACAGTTTGATAAAATCGTGGAAAAATCTTGTATCTGCGTTGGTTTGGGTACATCGGCATTAATGGTGAATAATATCGACACCAGGGTAGAAGGCGAAGGGGTTTCCGTTTGTCCGGGACCTAATATGGCCTATTTCTCCAAATTGATGGGTTTAAAGGAAATGACCGATCATATCTATGGAAGGACCAATGTAATTACCGATTGTGTTCGTCCCAATATGTTCGTAAAGGAACTTTCTATCTATATCGATTACCTAAAAAATAAGATAGGGGAAGTCAAGGAAATAGTAAATAAAAAGCAAGAAAACTATTTTGCTACTTTCGTAAAGAACCTAAATCAAGGTATTACTTATTATGAGTCGATTTTCAAATCGTCAACAGAGGCCTTTATGCAAACGAGGAATAAGGTTTTGGAGGATTTGGAGCAGAGTAGGGAGAAATTAAGGCTTTTAGATCTTGAAATCGGTAAATTGGTCGACTTTGAAAAGGTGGTTTGATTTTTTTGAACCACTATGGGCGGTCCGGTAAAAATTGAAGGGGTTTTAGATAGGCCTTGAAGCATGGGGGCGCTACTTTTTTGGGAGTTAGGAATAGTGGATCTTTAAGGTCATTTTGTTTTGGTACTATTTATATAATACTATTGATATAATTTTTCACTAGTACTGCGTGATTTGTTTAAATTTGACCAATGCGAAAGTTTTTTCCTTTTGTAGATTGGATGCCCGAATACCACAAAAGTTATTTGATAAAAGACTTGGTAGCCGGACTCACTGTGGGTATAATCCTTATCCCACAAGGAATGGCCTATGCCATGGTTGCCGGTCTTCCGCCGGTATATGGTCTTTATGCATCCGTTTTTCCACTATTGGTTTATATGTTCTTAGGAACTTCCCGACAGCTGGCTATAGGTCCCGTTGCGATGGATTCCCTTTTGGTCGCGGCCGGTTTAGGGGCATTGGCCATAACCGGGGTCGAGAACTATATCGCCATGGCCATTTTTTTGGCCTTTATGGTAGGATCGATCCAATTGTTGCTGGGCTTTTTGAGAATGGGCTTTTTGGTCAATTTTTTATCAAGACCCGTAATAAGCGGTTTTACATCGGGAGCGGCCTGTATCATAATCTTTAGTCAGTTAAAACATCTGCTAGGTGTCGATATTGCACGAAGCAGTAAGATGCATGAACTAACGTACAATGTTCTACAGAAAGTAGGTGATACCAATCCTTATGATTTTGCCATTGGGGTTATCGGTATTATCGTAATTGTGGTATTGAAAAAGTGGAGCAAGAAAATCCCATCCGTTTTGATAGTGGTCGTATTGGGTGTTTTGGCCGTTTATTTAATGGATCTTCAAGAGTATGGAGTGCAAATTGTTGGCGAGATTCCCAAAGGATTACCAAGTTTTAAATTGCCCGATTTTGATTTTGAAAAAGGAATGGCGCTATGGCCCATGGCCCTGACCTTGGCTTTGGTCGGTTATCTGGAGACGATTTCCATAGGTAAATCCATGGAAGAAAAAAACAAGGAAGATCGTATAGATGCCAACCAAGAGCTGATTGCCTTAGGTGCTTCTAATATTGTGGGTTCATTCTTTCAGGCTTATCCGGTAACGGCTAGTTTTTCCCGTTCTGCAATTAGTGGGGATGCTGGGGGTAAAACCAATGGTTTTGCCTTGTTCAGTGTTATCATGGTGGTGGTGACCCTTTTGTTTTTAACCCCGCTTTTCTATTACTTGCCCAATGCGGTCTTGGCAAGTATAATCATGGTGTCCGTTTTTGGTTTAATAGATTTTGGTTATCCTAAAACCTTGTTGAAATATAGAAAGGATGAGTATGTGGTTTTGATGCTGACCTTTTTGATTACTCTTTTTGTGGGTATCAAGGAAGGTGTGCTTATTGGGGTTCTTATTTCGTTGTTGTTGATGGTGTACCGAATATCAAAACCGCACTTTGCCGTTTTGGGCAGGGTACGTGGTTCGGATTATTACAAGAACATCAACCGTTTCGGTGAGGATATTGAAATAAGGGACGATCTGCTTATTGTACGTTTTGATTCCCAATTGTTTTTCGGGAACAAGAATTATTTCAAGAAAAAACTAATGCAAGAGGTTAATGCAAAAGGAAAGGCGCTGAAAGGGGTAATACTGAATGCAGAGCCTATGAACTATATTGATTCTACCGCTGCGAATATGCTCATATCCGTAATCGAGGAGTTGCACCATCGTGATATCCAATTGTATATAGCAGGGGCCATAGGTCCTATTAGGGATATTATTTTCAGTAGTGGTATTATAGAGGTGTTGGGTAAGGATTACCTCTTTGTGAGGACTAAAGAAGCGGTGGCATGTTTCAATAATCCGGAAAGTATAAGGGAAACAAACCAAAAAATCGCACATCAAAGGGGATTTTTATAGTAACCTTTGTTACAATGCATAGACGTATAAAAGCTTATTTTTGAACAAATTTGGACAGGAAAAAGATGAAAATAGAACAGATTTATACCGGTTGTTTGGCCCAAGGGGCTTATTATATAGAAAGTAATGGTGAGGCGGCCATCATTGACCCGTTGCGTGAGGTTGAGCCTTATATCCAAAGGGCCAAGGACGATAATGCCAAGATCAAGTATATTTTTGAAACCCATTTTCATGCCGATTTTGTAAGTGGGCACGTTACTTTGGCCAAAGAGACGGGGGCTTCGATCGTTTATGGTCCATTGGCAAATCCGTCATTTGAGGCCATAATTGCTGAGGATAACCAAGAGTTTAAATTAGGGGACCTTACAATAAAAGTACTTCATACCCCTGGGCATACGATGGAGAGTACCACCTATCTTCTAAAGGATGCATCGGGTAAGGACCATGCTATATTTTCAGGGGATACTTTGTTTTTGGGGGATGTTGGTCGTCCTGACTTGGCCCAAAAAGCTGCTGATATGACCCAAGAGGATTTGGCTGGTCTTTTGTATGACAGTCTACGTACTAAAATAATGACCTTGGCAGATGATGTAACTGTTTATCCGGCACATGGCGCAGGTTCGGCCTGTGGTAAGAACATGATGAAAGAAACAGTGGATACTTTAGGCAACCAGAAAAAGATGAATTATGCCTTACGGGCAAATATGACCAAGCAAGAGTTTGTAGAAGAGGTCACGGAAGGGTTATTGCCTCCACCAAAATATTTCCCTTTGAACGTAAAGATGAACAAAGAAGGGTATGAAGATATCGGTGATGTTCTTGAGCGAGGAAATACCGCCTTGTCTCCCGATGAATTTGAAATCGCGGCCAATGGTACTGGTGCGTTGGTTTTGGATGTAAGGCATCAAGATGAATTTGTCAAAGGGCATATTCCCCGTTCTATCTTTATAGGTCTCAATGGTGATTTTGCTCCATGGGTTGGGGCATTGATAGCAGATGTGAAGCAACCTATTTTGTTGGTAGCCCCGGAGGGTAAGGAGAAAGAGGCCGTGATTCGTTTATCACGAGTGGGCTTTGATGGTACCTTGGGTTATTTAAAAGGAGGGTTCAATGCTTGGAAGAACGAAGGTAAGGATTACGATACCATTACGGCGGTAACCGCACATGAGGTAAGCGAGGATATCAATGCTGGTAATATTCCGGTATTCGATGTGCGTAAAGCAAGTGAGTACCTGTCCGAACATGTCGTGGATGCCCACAATACACCTTTGGATTTCTTGAACCAACATTTGGCGGAATTCCCCAAAGACAAAACATTTTTAGTGCATTGTGCAGGGGGCTATCGTTCGGTTATTGCCGCTTCGATCTTAAAAAGTAGGGGTATTCATAATATCATAGATATCTCAGAGGGCTTTGCGGCGATAAAAGAATCCGGTATTAATGTAACCAATTATGTTTGTCCAACGACATTGTAAATGAAAGCACCTAAAGGCATAAGAATTGCGATGGCATGTCTTTTATGCTTCTGTTTGGTTTCAATTGTAGTATTTATAATCGATTATGCTGTAACTAAATTTTGATTCTTATGAAGAAGAATATGGGAGGTACCGATAAATTAATTAGGGTAGTAGTTGCTTTAATAGCTGGCCTTTTGGTATATTTTGAAGTGGTTACCGATACCTTTGCCTATATTTTGTTGGCACTGGCGGCCATCTTTGTGCTAACAAGTTTAGTCGGCTTTTGTCCGTTGTATGGGATTTTTGGTGTTGATACATGTAGTAAAAAAAGGTAGTTGTCCCTATATCTTGGAAAACCCAATTTGTAAGTAGCTGATTTTTATCATATTTTGGATTGTTGTAGAAAGTTATTTTTACTAAAATTTGATATAAAATAAACTAACATGGCATATATACTACCATTAGTGAATTGGGGCAATGGAATAATAATGATCGGTGTTTTCGGAGCAGTGGTGATTGGTTTGGTCGTAACACTTCTTATTTTTATGAACAGCGGTAAAAAGGACAAAAATTAGGCCTTAATCCATTCTTTTATTCTAGGTTTA
Source organism: Maribacter luteus (assembly GCF_009674825.1). Taxonomy (GTDB): domain Bacteria; phylum Bacteroidota; class Bacteroidia; order Flavobacteriales; family Flavobacteriaceae; genus Maribacter_A; species Maribacter_A luteus. The sequence continues at coordinate 12,786 of NZ_WKJH01000002.1, read as the reverse complement.
TCTTCGATTCCTGCTCTTCCCTCGTCAGGTGTGTCATGAATCCTGCAAGTTTATTTTACGGTTTTTGGTTCACTTATATGCTTTAATAGTTTATATTTAAAACTATAATTCATCCATCATGATAAAAAACTTTGTTGAACGCATTGGCCTAATGAACTGTATTCTATTGCTCGTAGTTCTTTCGATTATCGTGGTTTCTGAAGTGGTTTTTCTTACCGGCGATAAATTGGATGCTATTTTCATTGCCTTCTGGGCACCTACGATTTTAGGTTTTATGAACTACTTAAAATATAGAAAATAATGGAGTTCATCCTTATTTACTCTATTATCGTAGCGGTCATATTCATGATATGGATCATATTCGTTATTCGCATGTACAACAAATTGAACGATTAGTATCATTCGGTATCGGACGGGAGTAGTTGTTTTGCTTTTCCCGGATTTCTAGTGAGATAGGATTGAACAATGCGTTCGGTTTCCAAGGTATTGTTCTGGGGAATTAAAAATGCCTCCAAGTCTTCAGAAGTACTGACCTGAATATCTTTGTTAACGAAACCGTAACCCGAATAAATGCCGTTTTTAACCATGACAAAGGCATTTTCATTGTAGTTTCTTCCTTTTTCCTGAATTACGTAGCTTTGACTTTTATCCTTCATTTGGCCAATGGCCCGTTTCACTTTACCGTTATAAGTTTCAATGTTCTCCTTACCACGACATATACCCTCACATTGTTGTATACGGTAATGTGAACAACTCTCAACGTTTTCTTGTAAATGGCAGAATTTTGCGCATAATGAGAAAGTCCTACAGACTTCTTCCAGATATAATCGGCAATCCGTGGTATTATAAAAGATAGCAATGGGGTTCGGGGCCAGTTTTAATTTATTGAAAGCCAAATGAAAAATACCATTGCGGTCTTCATAGGAGAAAATTCCGTATCGCTGTACATTTCTTTTTTGGGAGCGATTATATTCGGGATAGTGGTGTTTTATGGCTGCGGATTCCATTAATAGCGCAACGAGGTCGCTTCCCGAAAGTTCATGGTCAATATCTGCTGTTTCGGCACACATTTGTATTTCTTTGGTAGCTTTATCATAGAAATGGCTCAATACCCTTTTTTTAATGTTGATGGCCTTACCTACATAAATGATCTTTCCTTTTGCATTTTTAAAATAATAAATACCCGGTGTGGTGGGCAATTCGTCATAAATATGCTTGGGCAAGGCAGGGGGCAAGGTCTTTTCCTGTGAACGGGAGTTTAAGAAGGTTTTGAAAACATCTTCCGCGCCTTGGGTTCGTAATAATTTTTGAAATAATAAGGTTGTGGCATGGGCATCTCCTCGGGCCCTATGCCTATCGGTTAAAGGAATATTCAATGCAGAGCAGAGTTTGCCCAAGCTATACGAATTGTATCCTGGAATCAATTTTCGGGATAAGCGAACCGTACATAGTTTTTTGCGCACAAAATCCAGCCCAAGGGAACTGAATTCATTTTTTATCACATTGTAGTCAAAACCCACGCTATGGGCCACAAAAATGGTTTCTTTCGTTATTTCAAGGATGTTGTCCGCAATATCGACCAATTTCGGGGCAGCGCGAACCATGTCATTGTCTATACCCGTTAAGCCGGTGATGAAATAAGGTATTTCACACTCAGGATTGACCAAAGAGGTGAATTCATCAACAATTTCATATCCATCATATTTAAAAATGGAGATTTCCGTGATTTTGTTTCCTTTGATACCGTTTCCGGTGGTCTCTATATCTACTATGGTGTACAAATAAGGTTCTAGTTAGAATGGAAGTTTAAAGTTATGGGAAACTTTTTAAATGAACGGATAACACTTCTTTTTTTGGGATTTCTTTATATCGCTATAAGGAAGGGACCGCAGGATAATGGACTATTGTAAGTGTAAAGTTCACATTAATTTATTAAATTGAGACAAGTAGGGCCTTTCTACTTAGGAAATAGAGGATGGTTTTTGTTTTGAAGTAGGGTGGATTAGTCATTAATATTTTGATACTAAGATGGGTATGGTAAAATTTAGGATATTGGTTTTATTGCTTTTGGTCTCTATGCAAGCCTGTGATGAAATTGAGTCACCAAAACCCTTGGGGCCCCTACCTTCGGAACGGCAGTTGGCTTGGCAAGAGCTGGAATACTATGCCTTTATCCATTTTAACATGAATACCTTCACCAATAGGGAATGGGGAACGGGTGGTGAGAAGCCTGAACAATTCAATCCATCTGAGTTGGATGCCGGGCAATGGGCGAAAGTGGCAAAGGAAGCTGGGATGAAAGGGATAATATTAACTGCAAAGCATCATGATGGTTTTTGTCTTTGGCCATCAAAAACGACAGAACACTCGGTAAAGCATTCACCTTGGAAAAATGGGAAAGGGGATGTAGTAAAGGAACTCTCGCAAGCCTGTAAGCAATACGGACTTAAATTCGGGGTGTATCTTTCCCCTTGGGATAGGAACCATAAGGATTACGGTCAAGCATCGTATGTAGATGATTTTCATGAGCAATTGCGGGAATTGTTGTCTAATTATGGCGAAATATTCGAGGTATGGTTCGATGGGGCCAACGGAGGTTCAGGCTACTACGGGGGAGCCGAAGAAACCCGAACCATAGACAATAAAACGTATTATGAATGGGGCAAAACCATTGACATTGTACGGAAATTGCAGCCGAATGCCGTTATTTTCAGTGATGCCGGACCTGATGTTCGTTGGGTAGGCAATGAGGAAGGATGGGCCGATGAGACCAACTGGAGCCTTATGCGCAGAAAGGAAATCTATCCCGGTTGGCCCCGTTATATGGAGTTGCGATCAGGGCATGAAGATGGTACCCATTGGTTGCCGGCAGAAGCCGATGTATCCATTCGTCCTGGCTGGTATTATCACCCTGATGAGGACCATCAGGTAAAGACTTTGTCCCATTTGATAGATATTTATTACCATTCCGTTGGAAGAAATTCATCTTTGTTATTGAACTTGCCCGTTGATAAACGTGGATTGGTACATGAAAAGGACGTGGAAAGGTTAATGGCCCTACGCCGGCAATTGGATATGGATTTTGAAAAGGATCTGGCTCAAGGCTTAAAGACGGAAGCTACGGATGAACGCGGGAATGATGACCATTTCATGGCCTCTAATGTAAATGACTCAAATCCCGAAACATACTGGGCAACCAATGATGGGGTTACCAGTGCTTCCCTCATAATGGAGTTCGATGAGCCTACTAGTGTAAATCGTATCTTATTGCAAGAATATATACCTCTAGGGCAACGTATTGAAAATTTTATCATATCGGCGCAAGTTGATGGTAAATGGCGCGAAATAGATGGGCAGACCACCATAGGGTATAAACGTATCCTTAGGTTTAAAGCGATTAAGGCAGAAAAAATCAAGGTTCAGGTTATGGCTGCCAAAGGTCCGATAGCCTTGTCGAATATTGAATTGTACAAAGCGCCGAAACTATTGACGGTTCCGGTTATTGAACGAAACCGAGACGGATTTGTGAGTATGTCAGTTCCCGATCCGGGCATAGAGGTCTATTATACCTTGGACGGAAGCATTCCTACTACTTCCAGTCTAAAATACGAAAAACCTTTCAAGGTCAATGAGCCTAAAACTGTGACATACATGGCCTATGACCCGGAAACAAAGACTAGTACAGAGATAGCAAGCAAGTATTTTGATATACCAAAGACCCAGTGGGAAATAGTGCACACAACCACGGGCAATATGATAGAGGCCAAGAAATTGATAGACGATGACCCGAATACTTTTTGGGCAACTGAGAAAGGGGTTACGACGATACAGGAAGTAATCATAGATTTAGGTAAGCCTCATAATTTAAAAGGCTTTACCTATATGCCCATGCAAGATCGATATCCGTTTGGGGTTATTACCAATTATGAGTTTTATGTGAGTCCTGATAATAGAAGATGGAAAAGGGTAGTGAGGGGAGAGTTCGATAATATCGTAAATAATCGTATAGAACAAAGAATACCGTTTAGCCCCACCCGAGGTAGGTACATAAAATTAAGGGGCATTAAAGTGACTGGTGAAGATTATCGAACTTCCTTTGGGGAGGTTGGGGTGGTTACACAGAAATGATTTTAAACCTACAGATCTGCATTCATTTAAATATCTGGACTTTTTTTAACGTTTAAGAGCACCTGAGTGTTATTTAAATTTGGAACTTTTTTTGGAAAACTTTTTTTTCAGAATAGTAATAATCTCTTATTGATTTTGTTTTTGTGTGATTTGTCATCGAATGTCGTTTTCTGTTTTTTATGAACTAATATGTTTTTGAAAAGGCAAACAACAAAAAAGTTCAAGGCCTAGTTTTTAGATTTTTTTTAATCAATATTTAAATGATCGGGTCTGATAATAGCATTTAAAGAAAACTATAAGTTTAGCAAATACCAAACCATAAAAAAGTGAATAATTACACTTGTTATTTATTATTAGTTGAAATTTAAATAACTGTAAACAATTCGTTTGCTATACAATATGTGATTTTATTTTACATTTATTTTGAAAATATAAGAAAAGTACTACATTTGAAATAAATTGTTTACCCCGAGAAAGACCAAAGCTTCTATTTGGGATATTTTAGTTAGGATCATGAATAAAAACATGGTATGGCAGAAGTGACCAAAAAGTTAAGATATTAGTGTCTTTAATATTTTTTTATTGTAATGAAGAAGGACACAGTATGTATTATCGATGATGACCCGATTTATGTTTACGGAACCAAGATATTATTGAATTATAATAGTAATTTTTGTTCTAATATCGTGGTTTACGAAGACGGTCAAGAAGCCTTGGATAATCTTGGATCAATGATCAAATCCGAAGAGCCTTATCCAGAAGTGATTTTCTTGGATTTAAATATGCCCATTATGAACGGGTGGGAATTTTTAGATGAATTCATAAAATTACCTTTCACCATTAAACCTGTAGTTTATATCGTAAGTTCTTCCATTGCGGAAAGGGACATAGAAAAAGCCAAAAGCTATGATATCGTAAAGGATTTTATTTCGAAACCCTTATCATTTGCACTACTTGAGGATCTTTTTCAGAATAGTTGAATGGGTAGCCCCCTTGTCAAGCCCAAGATAAGTTTGGGTGCGCTGGCCTTTGACTCTCGAAGGTGTAACGCAAAAAATCACTCTAAGGTGGTTTTTGGAGTGGAGCCGGAGGGGTTAACTGCGTTGCGCCCTAAAGCTTCTGTTCTGCAATTACAAAGCTTTCTACATGTTTAATTTCCATTTGGTTTTCGATATGTACCTGACCGGAAACAGCCTAATACATACTTAGCTTCTTTAGATTTTGGTGATGGTACCAAAGCGAATACCATCCTTATATCGACATTTATGGTGCTCCGGATTGAATCGCCGTCGACAGAGGCTATTCAGGAACATCTCGCTTCCCTACTTTGTAGGGACGAGGCTAATCTTACTATAATTCAGATTAAGCGGCAAGAGCGTAGTTGTTTTTGCCAATTAAAAGTGTGGAAAATGATATTAACGAGCTGTATCCCAGCGCTCGACATGCTTACATTGCCATTGGTCTCGCTGTCAAAACCAGTCGGCCCCATAATGAGAAAGAGAATCTTCGATTCTCCTAATTGAATTATACCTTGACCGAACCATGTTCGCGTCAGGGCGAGCAATTACCCGATGTTATTTTCTTGGATTTGAATATGCCCATTATGGATGGATGGGAATTCTCGTATGAATTTGTGAAATTACCCCTCGAAAATATTCCAAGGATAAATATAGTGAGTTCATCAATAGATAGCAGAGACATTGGGAAGGCCAATACCTATGATATTGTTAAGGTCTTTATCGTGAAACCCTTGTCAGACGGTGTTCAACCCCACGACAAATAATTCACTTCCTTTTTCCGAGTTCCAAAGGAAAGCCTATTGGTGCCTTGGAAACTTAAAAGAGGGTTCACGGCATTTATGATGGGATAAAGGCGGGTATGTGATGATCTACCCTGGAGGACAGCCGTCTTTGGTACTTTTTGAAGCCTAAGTTTCTATATGCATTGCTTAGGAAACCCTTATAAAAAATCGAATTTCAAAACAATTTGTATTTTCATGGAAAAATAGTGGTGAATAAACTCTTTAAAATATTAATGCTATTTGCTTTTGTTCTTTTTAGCATTTGTAACGTATGCTCACAAGGGACTGAAATCGATAGTCTAAAGAACTTGTTGAAAAAACAAGGGAAAGATAGTACTAGGGTAAACCTTAACTATCAATTAAGTACGGCATATAGGAATGAGCCGGATTCTTCTTTAGAGTATATTCATAAAGGTATAGATTTAAGTACATATTTAAAATTAGATAAAAAAGAACACCAAGGGCTTAATTTATTAGCCATGTATTGGTTTGATAGAGGGAACACTAAAAAATCCATGGAAGTAATAACAATTGCATTAGACTTTATAGATAAGGCAAGTGATTTAGAAAAAACAAAAACCTTGGACAATTATGGATTGATACTGCATAGTTTATCTCGACATGATGAAGCAGCTGAAGCACATTTAAAAGCATTGGCTGTATCAGAAAAAAACGGAAATAGTTATCGTGCTGTAGTTTCTCTCAGCAACTTAGGGAATATATATAGATACTTGGACGAAAAAAATAAAGCTTTGGAATTTTATAACAAAGCTTTAGCGATTAGCTTAAAGAACAACTATAAAAATTATATAGCTAATAGTTACGGCAATTTGGGTATTGTTTATCGAGCTAATAATGAACCCGAAAAAGCCCTTGAAGTCTATAAAAAATCTATAGAAATGCACCGAGAAATGGGTGAAAAATTTCATGTAGCTATAGGTTTAATGAATCTGGGAATACTTTATGAATCTTTAGAAAAATATGAAGATGCTAAAAAGTGTCAATTGGAATCCAAAAAAATCAGTAGTCAAATAAAAGATGACATTGGAGTTGTACTTACGTTAAATAATTTGGCGGTTCTTGAGGCGAAAACAAACCAATATAAAAAAGCAATATCCCTGTTAGATTCGGCAAAGGCCAGAGCAGAAAAAATTGATTATAAAGATGCTTATAAACATATTTATTTGGCTTATGCCGAAACCTATTCTAGAATGGGAAATTATAAAGCTGCATATGAGAACAGGACATATTTCGAAAAATGGAAGGATAGTATTTCAAATGAAAACTATCTTAAAAATATAAGCGAGTTGGAAGCAAAATACGAAACCGAAAAAAAGGAGAAGGAAATAGCGACCCTTTCAGAGCAAAAATTAAAAAACGAAACCCTTATTAAAGAACAAAGGCAACAGGTGAAATGGCTTGGCGCTACTGCCATGGGGGTCGTTGCTATGTCAGTGCTCGTTTTCTTATTGTTTAAACAGCGTACGAAAAACAAAAGACAAAATGAGCTGATCGATGCGATTTCAGAAACACAGAACATGGAAAGAAAACGTATTGCCCAAGATCTTCACGATAGTATTGGAGGTTCTTTGGCGTTGATAAAAAATAAATTGGAAGTCGCTTCGGACAAAGAGAATATTTCCAAACAGGACCTTTTGGGAACCATTGAAACAGTTTCGAAAACCAGTGATAAGGTAAGGTGTATTTCACATAACCTAATGCCGAGCGAACTTATTAAGTTCGGATTGGTCTCTGGTATTCAATCGATCTTGGACCAAATAGATAAGGATCACATCAATGCCCAATTATACGCCCATAATATGGAGCAAAGAATTGATCCTACCAAAGAAATACAATTATATAGGATTACCCAAGAAGTGATACAGAATGTACTGAAACATGCCCAAGCCAAAAACCTGACCATTTATTTGAACAAGTATGCCAAACATGTAAGCTTAATGTTGGAAGATGATGGTAAGGGTTATGATCATGCCAGTAATGGAGGTATGGGAATCAGTAATATCAAGAATCGTATAGAACAGTTAAAGGGTACGCTTGATATTGATTCCTCACAAGGAAGGGGAACAACGTTTAATATACAAATACCGGTATAACAATGATCAACCTACTTATTGCCGACGACCACAGGATGTTCAGGGAGGGCCTTATTTCCTTGTTGAAGGAAGAAAAGGACATCCACATCATGGGAGAAGCTTCTACGGGTAAGGAAATTTTGGAACTTCTGGATGATCGACTTCCGGATATTCTTTTGTTGGATATAGAAATGCCCGATATGGATGGTTTTGAGGTATTGAGAACCTTGAAAAAACGGGGATTTAATATTAAGGTGTTGGCACTCACCATGCACAAAACGGCTGAATTCATTAAAAATATAATTAAGGCCGGGGCAGATGGTTACTTACAAAAAGATACGGGCAAGGAAACGCTGATCCAAGCAATTGCCCAGTTGCATGAAAAGGGAAGTTATTATACCCCCGAAGTGGCTACCTTAATGTTGGATGATTTAAGGGGGCTGAACCAGAACTCCAATATATCGCCTCGTGAAAAGGAAGTCGTTCAGCTTATTGTAGCAGGGAACACTACCAAAGAGATTGCCGAAAAACTGTTTTTAAGTAAACATACCATCGAATCGCATCGACAAAATATATTATCAAAATTGCATCTTAAAAATAGTGCGGAATTGGTGCGATATGCCATTCAAAAAGGATGGGCTTAGGCGCAAACCTGTAATATTAGTATCCGCTTTCTTCGTTTTAGTAGTTTTCAGCCATTTTTAGGATTGGCTGGTTGTAAGTACAAACAGCCACGGTTTTTTTTTGAAATTTGTATCATAACTGTTCCCAAATCAATCTGTTATGAAGAAACAAAAAATCACTATTCTGATAGGTGTGTTCATTTTAGCATGGTCATGTTCACATGATGATAGCCCCAATGCACCAAAAAAGAACGATCCAAAGGTAGATTCAATTAATAGCGAATGCGAATGCAATGATGGCATAGACAATGACGGTGACGGACTTGTGGATTGGTCCAACGATCTAGGTTGTACCGGAATCGATGATTGTACCGAGGGCGGACTTGCCACAGGGAGTCTTGAAAATGGTTGGACCGTTATAGAACCGGCTTCGGACACCCGTATCTATTATGTTAGCTCCTCGGTAGGGGATGATCAAAATGATGGTGAAAGTCCCGTCACCCCAAAAAAAACAATTGCCTCGGCTATGGCCTTGGCTAGAGACAATTCATCCGATTGGGTCTTGTTGAAAAGAGGGGATGTTTTTAACGAAAGTTTGGTCATAAAATCGGGAGCCTTGACCAATGAACCTTTTGTTGTAGCCAGTTATGGTGATAGTAAAGAAAGACCATTGCTTAAAACCGGAGCAAACCCGGGCATACCTCAAGTGCTTAGCTTCCAAAACATCATTGTTTCAGGAATAGCTTTTTATGCCCATACGCGCAATCCGCAAACAAATGAATTTGTTTCTTATTCAGGTAGTCCGGGTTTTTACTTTTTTAGGAAGGCGGATAACCCCGGGAATAATTTGACTATTGAGGATTGCGCTTTTGATTTTTATGAGAACAATATTGTTCAAGGGGAACAACCTCCGCAGAACATTAGCATCCGTAGAAATATAATTACTAATAACTATTCGGATAATGCCCATAGTCAGGGAATTTATATGGCTTTTTGCGAGTCGGTACTGATAGAGGGAAATGTCTTTGATCACAATGGTTGGTTGGTACAGGCCATTCCCCCCTTTAACAATGCAGAAGCAGGGGGGCAGGCCACCTTTTTTAATCATAATTTTTATGGTACTAGTTTGCACAATGCCACTTTCAAGGGGAATGTTTTCTCAAGGGGATCAAGCATTGGAACCAAATTCACAGCCGATAACGGACCAGGAAGTGCCTCGGCTATCACTTTGGAAGACAATCTGTATGTCGATGGTGAAATAGGGATAAGCATGGGAGGAAATGATCCAATCGCCTCATACCGTTTCAAGGATATTGGTATCGTGAATAATGTCATGCTCAATATAGGAAGATCTAAACCAACGACAAGGGGCTTGGCGTGGTATCTAGACATCGATGATTGGGATACCGGTAATGTAGCAAACAACCTGTTCTTGAATCAGCCCGATGCACAGATCGGCAATACCTTCGCTATCCGTGTTTCGGGGGTATCTAAGGATGTTACTATTCAGGATAATACCATATACAACCTAAGGTCTGGACTCCCTTTATTAGGGTCCATTGATAGCAATAGCGATAAATCCAATATCCTTTTCAAAAAGAACACTGTTGTCGCCTCTAACTTCAATGCGGTTTTAATGGGGTTTCCCACAAACGTAAGCAATTATACGTTTTCACGGAATAGCTATTATAGTCCCTTAACAACGGATAAATGGTTTCAAATAGGTACAACTTATGCAAGTTTAGCCACTTGGGAAAATCTTACCAATGATGGTGCTTCCAGTACACTTCCCGCATTTAATTCCCCAGATAGGACACTTGAGGTATATCAAACTTCGGTGGGGGGATCGGCAAGTATCGACGGGTTTATTATGGCCATAATGAAACAATCAAAATTCAATTGGAATACCGATTATGATGTGCCTACCATAAACACTTGGTTTAGGGAAGGATTCAAAGTAAACTGATTTTAAAATAACACCAAATAAAAACGAAAACAAATGAATACGATTACATTGACCTATTATTGTAAAAGCCCGGGAACCCGAAAAAAAAGAAAGCATTACCCATTCTTTTTGGTAATGGCTTTTGTAACCGGATTTTTCGCTATAGTACTGTTTCTTATGTTGTTGATGTCGGCTACCTCACCAGTACAGGATAACGTATATGTAAACGATGTTCGGGTTCCTCAGAAAACATTGAATCAACTTTCGTCATATTACAATATTAAGGTGGTCAGCGGTAGTTATTGGTACGATAAATATACAGGGGCTTGGGGCCTAAAAGGAGGTCCGGGATTAGGTTTCGTCTTGCCTAATATGCCATTTAATGGCACACTTAAAGCCAATGCCTCAAACGGCAATACAAATGTATTTGTAAACAATAGGGAGCTCCATTGGAAAGACGTTGCCTATTTACAACAATTCTTTAAGGTTATACCAGGGAGATACTGGGTAGATGCACAAGGCAATGGTGGTTACGAAGGGCAATACGCTTCTTTTAATCTTTATCAATTAGCAAAACAATCGGGCACTTCTTTTTATCGGAACAGCTACACAGGCATAGGTAGTGGCAGTAGTGGTGGCACATCTTACGTTATTGGAAAAGACTTTAGTGTAATTGTTGATTAACCAGTATCTAGTTAAACAAAAAGAAAGATGAAAAAACAAAAGGTAAAAGTTTTAGGGATTTCAGGAAGTACAAAGTCAACATCTTCAAGTCTATCAATCTTAGAATTTATAAAAGAAAAATATCATGATAACATCGAATTATGTATTTATGATAAAATAAGCGATTTACCACACTTTAACCCTGAATTAGAAGAACAGCTTCCAAGTTCTGTATTTGAATTGAGGGAGCTAATCAAAAAATCAGAGGGTATCATTTTTTGTACACCCGAATATGTTTTTAGTCTTCCGGGATGTCTAAAAAATGTAATTGAATGGAATGTTTCAACCACACTATTTTCCAGTAAACCTGTAGCAATGATTGTTGCTGCATCATCTGGAGAAAAGGCATTTGAATCTCTAGACCTTGTTTTAACAACAGTAGAAACAATTCTTCCTGAAAATTCGAAATTATTAATTCAAGGAGTGAAAGGAAAAATTAATAAAAATGGAAAACTAACTGACAATGAAATTGTATTAAAATTAGATAAAGTAATTACATCTTTAATAAATACAATAGACGATGAAAACAGAAATCCAACAAAATACAAATAAGTTAAAAAGTCAATCATAAACAAGGCTAGTTCTCATATTAATATTACTGAGAAAATACAAGGACAATCACTAAAAAAAATATTAAAAAAACATAAATGAATACTATAAAAACATTGGGCATGCTACTTTTATTCTCATGTAGCACTTTGCTCCACGCACAATCTATAGAGGTTGCACTCAACCTACAACCAGGTTTATCTCGTGGAGCTATTGATAATGCTGTTTATGATAACACAACAATCCCTGTTTCTTTTGCATTTCGAGGAGGACTAGAAGGTACCTATTTTTTTAACAATACTTGGGGAGTAAGATTGGGTGTAAATTGGCTAACCACACAGTATCACGAAGTAGGCGTTTTCTATAATTCGCCCGAAGAAGAAACTGTTGAAACAACCACTGTTAAATACGCTATCCCAGTTTATTATTTGTCTGTGCCTGTGCAGGCGGTTTATAAACTGTCTTCAGAAAATATAAATATTAACCTTATGGCAGGTATGCAATACCATTTTTATTTGGGTAGTAAGGATAATGATTTGTACAAAGCACAGCAATACCCTTGGTACAATAAAGGCTATATATCTAGTAATATTGGTGTAGAGCTTAACAAAGCTATTACCAATACACTTGCGGTTTCTGTTGGATTAACGGCCGATATTCCATTGTCTAACTTCTTGAAAACTAATGATGGCGTAGTACAGCTAAATAATAAAAACCGCTTATGGCAAGTATTTATGCCTTTAAAATTGACCTACCAGTTTAAAAAATAATAGTATGAAAAATTTAAAAATAACACTGCTATTTTGTGCAACTGTTTCGCTATTCTCAGCTTGTACACTTGAAGAAAATTTAGTACAACTTCAAAATGACGAGAATAGCTTTGTAAATAAAAACAAGCAATGGTTGATTGACAATAGTCCGTTC
>NZ_WKJH01000018.1:230838-231229 GCF_009674825.1 Maribacter luteus | reverse complement strand
CAATAGAACATTGATGATTACTGTTATATATCGTAGCAATATGGCACGAGCGTGACGCTGGTGATTTAGAAACCATTATCATAAAGTAATTGAATATGACACGCACCGAACTGTTTAAAATATTAAAAGAACGCAACCAAAGTCTCCATGATAGTTATTATGAGATTAAAAAAATTAGTAATAGCGATACTATCCAGTTTATCAAGGAAGATAACAGTATACGCCGCAGAACATCCATAAGGGTTTATATGTATGGAAAAATGCTATTTGCCGGAGGTTATTCTTTAATCATTAAACCTTTGGAACAAAAGTTTGAGCCCTTGGTAATTCCAGAGTTAAAGAAAAATTATACAAACGTTTTTGGTCTTGTGTTTAGAGATTTTTATAAAAC
>NZ_WKJH01000018.1:0-230828 GCF_009674825.1 Maribacter luteus | reverse complement strand
AACATCCATAAGGGTTTATATGTATGGAAAAATGCTATTTGCCGGAGGTTATTCTTTAATCATTAAACCTTTGGAACAAAAGTTTGAGCCCTTGGTCATCCCCGAACTAAAAGGAATTTATGGGGATGCATTTTCTATGAGTTTCAACAAATTCTACCCAATCGACTACCGTTTCGACATCAACATTGAAACCGATGAAGACTGGCAGACCTTTCTCGATGAGTTTGACAAATGCCTGAAATTTTATGAAACCGAAATATTCCCTAAACTCACCGATATAAAATTCTTGGCCCAATATGTTGGTGTACCTTGGGAAGACGAACAAAATATAGTGGTTGGGGGTGGTTTTCCTATCTCCTTCTTTAAAAAACTGGCTATTTTAAAATGGGGAGGCCAAGAAGATCTTTATCATATTTATAAAAAGGAAACATTAAAACTAATCGAAAAATACGCTATAAAAAAACCAGATAAGTATAAAGCCGAATTTATGGATAATTTTGAAAAACTGATCAACCATTTAGAAAACGAGCCCAATCCATTTGAGGAAAAAAAGATTAATTAAAAAAAACATTGAGAACCCGCTAGCGTAAGCGTCATATCAATAAATTTTTAATCGATGTCCCCTACTCCCACCTGTTGATCATGGGCACCTATGCCACGGCACAATATTTGATTACCCAAGGTGTGTTGGTTCAGGAAAACCCATAATCAGAATTAAAATCTGATATTTTATTTTCTCAATTACCTATATAAAACTCCTGCTTTTTCGAAAAACTACACCCTAGTGATTTTGGCCCCGATTGCCCGTAGTCGGGTATCGATATCCTCATAACCGCGATCGATCTGTTCAATATTATGGATCGTAGAGGTTCCTTTAGCCGATAAGGCAGCAATCAAAAGGGAAACCCCTGCCCTAATATCGGGTGATACCATGGTGGTGGCCTTTAATTTCGATTTAAAATTATGGCCAATTACAGTGGCTCTATGCGGATCGCATAAAATGATCTTAGCTCCCATATCGATCAACTTATCCACAAAGAACAAGCGGCTTTCGAACATCTTTTGGTGAATCAGGACCTCCCCTTTTGCTTGGGTGGCCATTACCAAAATTATACTCAATAAATCGGGTGTAAGTCCGGGCCAAGGTGCATCGGCAATCGTAAGAATTGAACCATCAATGAAATTTTGGATTTCATAACCATCCTTATGCTCAGGAATATGGATATCATCCCCTTGTTTTTCAATGGTTATCCCTAATTTCCTGAACACGGAGGGAATCAATCCCAAATCTTTCCAACTTACGTTTTTTATGGTAAGTTCACTTTTGGTCATGGCCGCCAATCCGATCCAACTTCCGATCTCGATCATATCGGGCAACATAGTATGCTCGGTTCCTCCCAACGTATCAACACCTTCAATGGTCAATAGGTTTGAACCGATTCCTGAGATCTTGGCCCCCATTCGGTTCAACATCTTACATAGTTGTTGCAAATAAGGTTCACAGGCCGCATTATAAATGGTAGTTTCACCTTCGGCAAGTACGGCCGCCATTACAATATTCGCGGTCCCTGTTACAGAAGCTTCATCGAGTAACATATAGGTGCCTTTCAACCTTTTGGCTTCCACCCCATAAAAATGTTCTTCTTTATTATATCTGAACTTAGCACCAAGACTGATAAAACCTTCAAAATGGGTATCCAACCTTCTCCTACCTATTTTATCTCCTCCTGGCTTTGGTATATAGCCTTTGCCAAAACGGGCCAATAAAGGCCCAACGAGCATGATCGAACCTCTTAGTCCCCTACCGTCTTCCTTAAATTGATCGGACTGTAGGTAATCGAGATTTACGTCATTGGCCTGGAACGTATAAGACCCTTTGCCCTTCTTTTGGATATTTACACCCAAATCTTCTAACAAAGAAATGAGTTTGTTGACATCAACAATGTCGGGGATATTGTTTACGGTAACTTTTTCAGCAGTTAACAACACGGCACATAAAATCTGCAATGCTTCATTTTTGGCGCCCTGTGGGGTAATTTCCCCGGATAACTGATGGCCACCTTCAATTTTAAATGTTCCCATTTAGGATCAAGACTATTAGTATCGCTTTTTACCGCGATTATTGCTTCTTTGATTTTTCTTCCCTGTGGCACTTCGAGGGTTCTTTGCAACCCTATTTTTGAGGAATTGACCACTATCGGTAAGGTTCTCCCCATCTTTGGCAAGGTCTATTCGACCATCACTAAGTTCATATAGGTGATTAAAAATCACTTTGTCGTCTACCGTGTCCTTGTTCCAATTCAGGTAACATTTTTTCATATGGTTGGCGATGGCATACTCGAGTCCGTCGCGCATATCACCTTTGTCCCATTCAACGGCAACATCGATCATACGTTTTATATTGTTTCCGTAGAAACGGTATTTCGGGAAGTTCTGCGGATAACCAAGAGGTTCCGGTCTTTGTTGTAGAACTTCTTTGGAAGTGATCGGGAAAGGGGAATCAACATCCAATTTAAAATCGGACATAATGAACAATTGATCCCAAAGTTTATGTTGAAAATCGGGTACATCCCTTAAATGGGGCTGTATATTGCCCATGACACTGATTATGGCCTGGGCCACTTTGTTTCGTTCCTCACGATCTTCGATCGATATGGCATGATCCACCATTTTTTGGAAATGACGACCGTATTCGGGAATAATGAGCTTAGGTCGCTCAGTATTATATTCTAGGTTCTCTACTAAATTCAAATCTTAAGTTTTAATGCTTTTTAAGCGTATAGGAAGTATTTCTATAACGAGTGCAAAATAAGAAAATTATGCTGTATTAGCTATTTTATAAGGATATTACCCCTTCAATCTCGCCTACTTCTTTGTATTTGGCGATTACGGCATCGGGATTTTTGAGGTTTACACGAATGGACAAGCTGGTGTATTTGCCATTTTTCGACTGTTTTGAATCGATTACGGCACCTATGTTATTGAAAATGCCATGTACCTGTTTTATCTTATCGGCATCGGTAAGTACTATAAATTTATAAAGGTATAAAGAGGGCCATTTGGTACTCTCTTCCAATTGGGTTTTCAAACGGCTATAAAACTCCTCCGGATTCTCTTTGTTCATCGTCAAAATTTTATGCAAATATAGGGCTTCAACAACAATTTTTTAATATTCCCGTAATCCGTATTTTTACAGCACCAAAACAAAACATTTGAAGGCGAAGAAAATTGTAATTACTGGAGGCCCCAGTACGGGAAAGACATCGGTCATTGAGCAGCTAGAGAAAGATGGCTTTCATTGTTTGCACGAGGTAATCCGGGATATGACCTTAGAGGAAAAGACCCAAGGACAAGAAATGAAGATGGTCTCTAACCCGATTGTGTCTGTCCCTGATCCGAAGAGTTTTAACCTGAATATCCTGAATGCGCGTATCAACCAATACCATTCCGCATTGAAATCAACCCGGGAAATCGTTTTTTTCGACCGTGGAATCCCGGATGTACTTGCGTATATGGATTGTTTTGAGCAAACCTACGAATCTGATTTCTCTGAACCTTGCCGCACGTTAAGGTATGACCATATATTTTTAATGCCCCCTTGGAAAGAGATCCATGTAACCGATAATGAACGATTTGAATCGTTTGAGGAATCATTGAAAATACATGATTGTTTGGCCAAGTCCTATGGTAATTTTTCATACGATGTTACGCATGTTCCAAAAGGAAGTGTAAAAGAAAGGGTCCGGTTTATCTTGGATCAAATAAACTCTATCTAATGCATAAAGACCCCAAATCCATTTTGGAGCACTATTGGGGTTATGGATCCTTTAGGGGTTCCCAGGAAAAAATCATAGATGCCGTCATCGACAATCGCGATGTACTTGCACTTTTGCCTACAGGTGGTGGTAAATCTGTCTGTTTCCAGGTTCCCGCATTGGCCAAAGAAGGAATCTGCATTGTTATCTCCCCTTTGATCGCCTTGATACAGAACCAGGTTGAAGTATTGAAAAACAAGGGCGTTAAGGCCATTGCGCTAACGGGGGGCATTTCATTTGAGGAAGTGAACAACCTGCTCGATAATTGCCTGTACGGGAATTATAAATTCCTGTACCTATCTCCCGAAAGGCTTCAACAGGAATTGGTTCGTGACCGTATTCAGCAAATGAACGTTAACCTTATTGCCATAGATGAGGCCCACTGTATATCGCAATGGGGACATGACTTTAGACCGGCTTATCTTGAATGTGCCTCTTTGAGGGAGCTTATTCCCGATGTACCCATAATCGCGTTGACCGCAACAGCGACCGAAGCCGTTACTACCGATATTGTCGAAAACCTGAGATTGGTAGACCCTCTTATCGTTAAAGATTCTTTCTCGCGTAAAAATATTGGATTTTCCGTACTTTGGGAACAGGACAAAAGGCATCGCCTAAAACAGTTATGTTCAGCGATTGAACATAGCGCCATTGTTTATGTTCGAACACGTAGGGCCGCACAAGATCTTGCGAATTACCTTCAATTGAACGGGTGCTCCGCTTCCTTTTTTCACGGGGGATTATCCAAGCAGGACAAAAAACAACGTTTGGATCTATGGCTAACGAACAAAGTTAGGACCATGGTGGCCACTAATGCTTTTGGAATGGGGATAGATAAGCCCGATGTGGAATTGGTAGTACATTACCAAATTCCCGATTGTATAGAAAACTACTTTCAGGAAGCAGGTAGGGCCGGTAGAAATGGGGAATCGGCAAAGGCCGTACTGCTTACCAATGCCTTGGATATTGAACAGGTAAAAAACCAGTTTTTAAGTGTTTTACCCGATGTAACATTTCTTAAATTGGTTTATAACAAGCTTAATAATTATTTTCAAATTCCGTATGGAGAAGGACATAATGAAAAATATCAATTGAATTTCAATGCCTTTTGCGAAGCTTATAAACTAAATGCCATAATCACATACAATGCCTTTCGGATACTGGACCAAAATTCGGTCATTGCATTATCAGAATCATTTTCCAAAAAAACGACATTGCGCTTTATTACCACGAAAGAGCAATTATTTGGTTTTCTGGAGCATAACGGAAAATTGGCGCATATTGTACAGACCCTTTTACGAACATATGGGGGTGTTTTTGAGTTCGATACCAAAATTAATACCCATTTGGTGGCAAAAAAGGCGGAAGTGACCGAAAATGAGGTGCTTGAGACGCTAAGAAGATTACACAACTCGGAGATTATCGACTATATTGAGCAGAACAGTGACCTGGACATTACTTTTTTGGTCCCGAGGGAAGATGACATAACCATAAACGCATTCGCCCCTAAGGTAAAGGCCCTAAACTTTATTAAGACGAAGAACATTGAAGCAATTTTAGCTTATATCAATAATAAGAAAGTGTGTCGTAGTAAACAGCTTCTACGATATTTTGGTGAAAATTCGCAAACCGAATGTGGCATATGCGATGTATGTATGGCTAAATTGGCCCTGGATAAGAACCTGACCACTTTTATAAGGGAGGAAATTACGCGTTCGTTAAGAATAGGGAGCAGATCATCGAGGGAATTGATCAAGGACCTACCTTTCGATGAAATTATAATACTCAAGGCCTTACAAGCCATGTTGGAAACTGAAGAAATTAGAATAAACACCAAAAATGAATATGAGCTTACTGAAGAAAGATGATCTACGAATAGTTTTCATGGGAACCCCCGAGTTTGCCGTAACCATTCTTGATACCTTGGTACAGAACGAATTTAATATCGTAGGTGTACTGACGGCTCCTGACAAACAAGCCGGCAGGGGACGAAAAATGCATAAATCGGCCGTTAAAACCTATGCCGAGGAAAAAGGGTTGACCATTTTACAACCAACGAACCTTAAAGATGAATCTTTTACAAAAGAATTGTCTGCCTTAAAGGCCAATTTACAAATCGTTGTAGCCTTTAGGATGTTACCGAAAGTGGTTTGGGAGATGCCTGCTTATGGCACCTTTAATCTACATGCATCCCTTTTACCGAATTACAGGGGAGCAGCCCCGATAAATTGGGCGATTATAAATGGGGAATCGGAAACCGGTGTCACGACCTTTTATATAGATGATAAGATAGATACAGGGGAAATGATCATGCAAGCCAAAATTGATATTGCTGCGGATGATACAGCAGGAACATTGCATGACAAATTAATGCATTTGGGTGCTGAAGTCGTGCATAAAACTGTTTTGGGGATATTAGAAGGTACCATAACCAGAACGCCACAAGACTTCAATAAAAATCTGAAGAGTGCCCCTAAAATACATAAGGATACCTGTAAAATCAATTGGGAGCTACCAATTGAACAGGTTTATGATTTCATAAGGGGGTTGAGTCCGTACCCAGCGGCCTGGACGACTATGGTCAATGACGGAACGGAAATATTCCTTAAAATCTATAAGGCTTCGATGGAAGAAATAAAGCATGAAGATACAATAGGACGTATTCTTTGCACAAAGACCGAAATGAAAGTTGCCGTAAAGGGAGGTTATATACGTCTATTGGAAATTCAATTACCGGGAAAGCGAAAAATGGAAACACGGGATGTCCTAAATGGGTTAAAATTGATGGAAACGGCCACAATGGCGTAAAGCCCCGTTGTCATTGGGCTGCGAGAAACGTCAAAAACTTCCTACTTTATCAACAAACCAGCATAGTTATCAACAAAAACGGTGATTTCCCCCTATTTTACTTGCGTTCACGGTAAATCCGTATAAATTTGTTTAACGTTTAAAATTATTTTAAAACAATTAATTTAATTAAATTATGAACAAAACAGAATTAATCGATGCAATGGCCGCTGACGCTGGCATCACAAAAGCAGCTGCTAAAAAGTCATTGGAATCTTTCTTAGGAAACGTTGAAGGCTCTCTTAAAAAAGGTGACCGTGTATCTTTAGTAGGATTCGGATCTTGGTCAGTATCTAAAAGAAATGCAAGAGAAGGTAGAAACCCATCAACTGGAAAAACTATCAAAATTGCAGCTAAAAATGTTGTTAAGTTTAAAGCAGGTGCTGATTTAGGCAAAGCGGTAAACTAATTTTATACTACCATATTTTAAAAACCTTGGCATCTTGTCAAGGTTTTTTTATTTATACTTATTTGTGGTTTATAAGAATTATCTTATTTTAGAGAATCCAGAAAAGGAAATATGATTGGTATAAAACCAAATAAAGGCAAATTACTTATTGCGGAGCCCTCTCTGACCGGTGATGTTTCTTTTAACAGATCAGTGGTATTATTGGCAGAACATAATGAGGAAGGTTCTGTGGGTTTTATTCTGAACAAACCTTTGGAATACCATATAAATGAATTGGTAACGGAGATTTCCGTGCCACTTAAAGTCTACAATGGCGGGCCTGTTGAACAGGACAATCTTTATTTTATTCACAAGGTTCCGCACCTAATTGATAATAGCATTGAAATATCTGACGGGATATATTGGGGTGGTGATTTTGAGACTACGGTGCAATTGATCAATGAAGAAGTCATTACCGATGAGGATATTCGTTTCTTTTTAGGATATTCAGGATGGTCTTCTTTACAATTGGATGAGGAGCTCACTTCAAAATCATGGATCGTTGTCCCCAATGAATATGAAAGTGCCATTATACAAAAATCCTCCATTGCTTTTTGGAAGGAAAAAATGATGGAATTGGGCGGTAATTACCTAATATGGTCCAATGCCCCTGAAAACCCCAGTTTAAATTAAGGATTGCCTTCCCTACCCTATTTCTAAGATAGTCTAGCTGCCGTGTTCAATTTACCCAATAGGTCTTTGGATACTTTGGTGCCAAATTGTTTTTTCCTGTATTTCGTAATGGGTTGAATCCCGACAATGGCATTCGTTATGAAAAGTTCATCCGCTTTTTGAAGCTCAAATGGGGAAATAGATGTTTCAACCAGATTATAATCATCAAGATTACCGAGTATTCCGATAATCTTTTTACGCACGATACCTTTGAGGCAACCATCGGACAAGGGAGGTGTCTTTACTTCGTTCCCCTTAACCAGGAAAATATTGCCATTGAGGGCTTCTACCACACTTTTTTGGTTATTGAGTAAAAGACAATTGTTCAATCCGTTTTCTTCGGCATAGATACTCCCTACCACATTAAGCACCTTATTATTTGTCTTTAAGGTAGAAAGCATATCGGGATTCACGTAAAAATCCTTGAAAAGATCAACTTCATAAGGTTGGTCTTCAAAACCATAAAATGGATTCTCGAGTTCCTTTACATCGATAATAAAGGAAATATCATTCGATATCGGCGCATATAAACCACCGTTGTTCCTGAACACCGTTACGCGTGCCCTGGCCGGTTTTTGGCCAAGATCATTACCCTTCAAGGTAGCGATGATCTGTTCTTCCAGAAATTCCATGGTAAAATGCATCGGAATTTCCATTCTTAGAATCCGCATTGAGGACATTAAACGTAAATAGTGCGATTCGAGAAAATAAATCTTCCCGTTTACCACCCTTATACTCTCAAATAGAGAATCACCATAACGCAACGCCCGGTTTTCCTGATTTAGAAAATGCGTGTTTTTTTGTAATAGTTCACCATTGAAATTGATCATAAAAAAAGCCCTGATAGTTTTATCGGGGCCAAAGATACATCTTAATTCCGTGTTGAATCCATTATTTAGATCCCAAAACCTGTTTCAGATCGGTAACTTGATTCTGCCATAACATCTTGGCCTCATCAATTTCATCCTCTTCCGCAAAATCGGTAATAAAAAGGGAAACGTCCTTAGTGATCTCATCTACGATGATCTTCATTTCAAAATAGGACCCGTCTTCATTTTCTTCCCACGCAAATCTCACGAACTCATCGCTCTTACGTTTTAATAATTTAGCTTCCTCTTCTGCCCCGTCCCAAATAAATTTGAACAGTTCGCCGCGAGAATTCACATTATCAGCAAACCACTCGGAAAGCCCGGAAGGGGTAGAAAGATATTGATATAATAATTGTGGTGATGATTGTATTACGAATTCAATTTCATATTTAGTCTTTTCACTCATTCGAATAGGTATTTAGTATGGGCAATATATAGAAAACTGGATGATAAAAAAATAAAACGGTTAGAATATTTTTTTTCAACTTGAATGTTGAAGAACAAAAAATTTAATTTTATATTTGCAGCCGCTTAGAACGACAGGGTTTGAATTCCTTTCTGGTTTTTGATGTAGGTCAAAACAAACAACCAGGAAAATTAAAACACTAATAGTCGGAATAATTTTATAATGGCGAGGTAGCTCAGCTGGTTAGAGCGTCGGATTCATAACCCGGAGGCCGAGGGTTCAAGTCCCTCTCTCGCTACAAAGGTCAACACCTATAAAATCAACGGTTTGTGTTCGCACAAGCCGTTTTTTTATACCCTCTACACAAATTTGGTCTTGAATAATAATTTTAAGAAACACCATACTTCATTAATATAAGTTTCAGGTATTGCATATAATATTTTAAATATCCAGGATAGTGGTAAATATGTAAGTACTGGTTAAGCCAACACAATAGACTACCTGAATGCTTGGTGTTAAATGGGCGTTACTAAATTATTATTTTCTTTTACAGAATTAAATGTTACACGCAAGCTTATTAAGTCTACCTTCGGTAAAAAACAATGTCGATAGAACGAAGGGTTCAATTAGTGGAAAACCTGTTTCTACAATTGGAGCAAGAAAGCACCAAGTTTCAACAAACATCGGGGATCAGCTGTGTTTCAGGTTGTGGAAAATGTTGTACACATCCAGATATAGAAGCTTCCCCTCTCGAATTCTTGCCTTGGGCCTTTCATCTATTTTTAAACGGGGAGGCAGAAGAAACACTCCTTTTGTTGAACAATTCAACCGATTTAACATGTATGATCTACAAACCCTTGTCCCTTATTGACCAAGGTCGTTGCAGTAATTATAAATACCGTGGATTGATATGTAGGTTGTTTGGGTTCGCTGCCAATACTGATAAATATGGGAAATTAAGACTGGCCACTTGTAAGATCATCAAGGAAGGACAGCAAGAGAATTATCACAAAACGGCCGAAGCGATTACAAAAGACCTGAGCATACCCGTATTTACGGAATATTACATGCAATTGAATCAAATAGATTTTCACTTGGGAAATATCATCTTACCTGTAAATAAGGCCTTAAAAATGGCTTTAGAGGAAGTCTTACAGTATTATGCCTATAGGCCAATGCCCGATATTGGAAAGGAATGTATTTGAAGTATGCCCTTTATACATAAATTTTTTTCTTAAAGTTTTTTCGGATCACTATATCCCATCAAACCCAGGAACAGCTAAATGAATCATTTAAAACACCCCTGACCTTAAATGTCCTCACGTGTTCTTAAATTTGTTTTAGATCAATAATTAACGATATGCAGATCGTTCTTGGATATCCATTCGATTCTATTAGCATTTCGTTACGAACAATGAACAAGAATGGATTAGCGGTAAATAACCCTACCACTGGGAAAATCGATATTTCATGGAAGTAATATAAGTCTTGAACATGATACGGGAAATCGACAGTTATTATTTAAACAAACAGGAGCCGAACAAAAGCTGTCTTCTTGCTTTACGCCAACTCATTCTAGATCAAGATGCGCATTTACATGAAACCGTTAAATACGGTATGCCGTGCTTTTGCTACAGAAACAAAATGTTCTGTTATCTATGGATAGATAAAAAAACCGATGAACCTTATATTTTGATGGTAGAAGGGAAACATCTAGCCCATCCTAAACTAGAAGCAGGAAACCGTAATAGAATGAAAATCCTTAGGGTAGACCCGACTATCGATTTACCCATTAAAACCATTATATCTATCTTAAACCAAGCATTGGGATTGTATAAAAATGGTACTGTGAAAATTAAATGATTTTTAAGGCTTCAGTGCGCTACCATTTAACAAATTAGGATTGAAGCATACCTACTGCTTTACTTCGTCTTTTTCCGAAATTTACGATGCGCAACTTTAAATTTATTGATTCTCACATTGAACCATCTACTTGATCAATTGGCTTGGGGAGTGGCCAAATTGTTTTTTAAAACATCTACTAAAATACAATGGATCATTAAAGCCAACCATATTGGCCACTTCCGATACGTTGTAATTCTTGGTTTTAAGTAGGATTGCTGATTTTTTTAATCGAATGGTCCTAATGAATTCATTGGGTGACATATCGGTAAGTTGGGTTATTTTACGATATAATTTAGAGGAACTCATTGCCAGTTCCGAGCATAACATGCTCGATGTAAATTCGGGATTTCCGATATTACTTTCAACAATATCCTTTATGTTGGAAATCAATTCAATATCAATTTCGGAATGTGCCAAACTGATTACATCACTCTCCAAATCCCCTGAAAACTTCCTTTTTAAATCAGAATGGATCTTTATGACGTTATCTATACGCGTTTTGAGCAATGCTGGATCAAAAGGTTTTACCAAATAACCATCTACCCCTATCTTATACCCACGTATCCTATTTTCATTTTCTGCCAAAGCGGTTAAAAGTACAACGGCAATATGACTTATATTGTCATCTGATTTTAAGGTTTCAACAAATTCAAAACCATCCATAACGGGCATCATGACATCCGCGACACACAATACCGGTTTTACTTTACTACAGAGCTCCAAGCCTTCTTTCCCGTTTTCAGCCTCGTACACCTTGTAATAGTCCGATAAATACTCTGCGATATATTTCCTTAATTCCGGATTATCATCGATTATCAATATTTTTTCTTTGATATTCGTATTGGTTTTAACCTTTTTTACACTATCTGAAGGGCTAAAACCTGTGATAAGCGGTTTCATGGGCTGAACTTTATTCTCTACCTGCTTAACGGGAATTGGATTGAATTTCTCTTCTTTTGTATAAGCCTTATCGTAAATCGGAAGTTTAACGGTAAAGATACTTCCTGAATCAGGTTTGCTTTCCACATTGATCGTGCCTTTATGTATTTCTACCAAAGCCTTGACCAAAGACAATCCGATACCGGTACCTGTTGTATTTTCCTTACTATTTTTGGCTTGATAGAATCTTGAAAAAATTTTCTCCTTGCTCTCAACCGGAATACCGATACCATCATCACTGACCTCCAAGATCAAGTTCTTATCATCTCCTTCCGAAACCCCTAAATACAAATCAACATTACCACCAACGTTGGTGAATTTCATGGCATTTGACAATAGGTTGTATAATATTTTGCTATACTTATCAACGTCTATAAGGCACTCCTGAGGTACATCCTCTACATTTAAATTAAAACTGATGTTCTTGGACTGTGCCAATTCATGGAAAGAATTGAAAATGTCATTGGTAGTTGTCAATAAATCGGTTTTAGCAACTTTTAGTTTCAGTTCCCCGGTTTCCGCCCTTCTAAAATCCAAGATCTGATTCACCAGTCGCAATAGCCTATTCGCATTTTGATGGATCAAATCGACCCTGCTCTTACTGTACGAATTAATACTTTCTTGCTCCAATAATTGTTTAACAGGCCCTAAAATAAGAGTTAAAGGAGTTCTTAGTTCATGCGATATATTGGTGAAAAAACGAAGTTTTTCATTATTCAGTTTTTCATCTCGCTCTCTTTTTACCTTTTCTAAAAGTAATTCCTGCTTTAATTTTAAGCGCAGTTTCAATTGTCGTCGCAATAAATATATCATCATGGACAATAGTGCGAGGATAATAAAAATTCCTTTATAACTTAACCAGAAAGGCGGGTGTATCCTTATTTTATATTCGGAAACAGTACTCCATTTACCATCATTATTACTGGATCTGATCTTAAAAACATAATCACCTGAGTATAGGTTTGTATATTGAACGGTCCTGGAGTCACTATTGGTCTCTATCCAATCATCATCAAAACCTTGCAACATATATTGATACTTGTTCAACCTTTGGTTCGTGAAGGATGGAGATGAAAACTGAACTGAAAAATTACGGTTTACATAATCTAGTTCCACGCTTTTAACAGAGTTAAGTTCCTCTTGAAAAGGTACTTGTCCGTTAATTTGCAATCCAGGCGTTATTTCTTTGTTCTGAATTTTAAACTCAGTGATTACGGGAGGAGGTGACCAATTGTTTTCAGCTATCTGTAATGGTGAAAAATGAATGATACCGTTTTTACCACCTAAATAAATTTTAGAACTATCGAAATTATAAAAACCACTGGAACTGAAAACATCCAATCGATTTCCACTGTTCACCTGATAAATATGTGCCGTCTTGTTGGGAACATCATATTTGGCGATACCATTATTCATATTCAACCATAGATAGCCATTTGAGTCCAAGGTCATTTCGGTTATCCACTTGCCTTTTAGCTCCTTTGGTTCCTCTACTGGACGAAAATCATCAAGATTGGGATCATATTCGGCCAGGCCCATTCGGGTTGCAGCCAGCACATTGCCAGAAAAATCGATCGTAATATCACTGACATTATTGTGGGGCAATCCGTAACCGGAATTTACCTGTGCCTGAAACAACTTATTCAATTTTAGATCGTCCCCAAATTTTGCAATTCCCCCTTCAGTGGCAAACCATAGATTCCCATTAGTATCGGCAACCACTTTATTGATTTGATATCCCGGTAATAATTTTCCAATGTCACCTATTATCCCAAGCGATTCAATATCCAAACAAACTGCACCTTCACCAAAAGAAGATATAATCAGAAAATTATCCTTATAATTTTCAAAATCGAAAATCGGGGAGCTTTGAAATCCCACATCAACGATTCTAGATGAATTTCTAACATAATCGTAAACCAAGACTTTTCCGTCCCACAAACCGCAATAAAAGGTTTTGCCATCATAGGAAAATATACTGGCAATATCTTTATTGTCATTAAAAAGTGGGGCTACATCATTATCTTTAAGAATGAATAGGCCATTATTGCGGGTTGCGACGATTAACTTATCATCAAAGGTCTTTGAAAAACCCCTTATCCTTGGGGCTTGGTTATCGATAAAAGAAGAAATGCCCTTGTTTAATTTAAATTGATTTTGAAATGGATCATACTTATCCAATCCTTCTTCGGTGCCGATCCATAAAACACCCGAAGCATCAAAGTACAAGGCAGAAACCAAATTATCTACCAAAGAGGTGTCATCCGATAAAACCGAATAGTGCCATTCGTAATTTCCCGTTTTTATTTCCTCCAAGGAATCACAAACCAAAAGCCCCCCCAAAGTACCTACCCAATACTTGTCATCAGGAGCCCTTGCCACGGACAAAAAATATGGCCCAAGTTTATTCCTCACCACCTCATTGTCTATATAGAGGTTCTCAAAGTTATCGGTATTCTTATTCCGTTTATAAAGTCCTTCCCGTGTACCAACGAAAATGTCCGATTTATGATCCTCATATATAAAATTCAAATACGGATTTATCTTTTCAGAATTAGGTATTGTAAGGGTATAACGTTTTAAATGTTCTATTTCCCCCCTGTCATTGAGTTTTATCCTCGCTACCGATCCCGTATCATAACTACCTACCCAGATAGTACCGTTTTTATCCTCAACTATTTCCTTTATATAATTGAAGCCTTCAATATTTATTTTTGAAAACCTTTCCTCTTCGGGAAAGAACATATAAACCCCTTTACTCTTTGTGCCCACCCAGACCCTACCGAACTTATCTACGTATATAGAGCGAATTTCCTCGTCAGGCAGACTATAAGGATTGTTATGGTCAGGCAGGTATGTAGTGAATAATCCGGTTTTTCTATCGAGGAGAGTTAAACCCTTTCGTGTTCCGATCCATAGATTATTTGTTTTATCATCGTGCAGCAGCACCGTAATATCATCATTGTTCATGGTATTGTCTTCCCCCGAAGTACTCATGAAAGACTTGAACTGATACCCATCAAAACGATTTAGGCCGGAAAATGTACCTAGCCATAAAAATCCATTTTCATCTTGAACGATACGCCTAACGGAATTATGGGAAAGGCCATCCTTGTCATTATAATGTTCAAACTTGATATTCTGCCCTTTACTAGGGACGAACGATATAAGAGCAAAAACTAAAACTACGTATCTTATCATGTTCAAAGGTTACATTATCCTGTGATACAATTATAAAAGGCCAAGGTACGAATGTTATGGTACAATGGATTCTACATTTCCTGACTCCAAATAGATCTTAAAATGATCCGAGGGTTCCCCATTACAAACTTTCATAAAAATATCGGCCCATAGCCGTAAGTTCCTATAATCAGATTTCTTTAATTGTTCACATACAATTTTATACCCTCTAAGCCTTCTACCGTCAATATCAGCAAATGCCAATTCATCGGCATTTCTGATTTTATAGAAATCATGAATCATATGCAAGCCTGTCCAGCTATCCAATGGTGCAATTTCCGTGTTTTTTTCCTGCAATCTTTTGTAGAAGGCATTATATTCTTCTTCCTGGTCAAATGCTAACCGCAGCAAGTCCTCTCCCGAAGATCGTATAAGGAAGAATTTCAAATCTTCAGGCCAGTCCTCTTTTAAAAATCGAAGACGTACCAATTCATTTAAATGCCAGGTTGTGAATTCTTTATAATTCTTGGCTTCCAATACTTCATCATTCCAAATGTCCTTGTCCTTTTTTTCTTTTAAATATGCATGCTCTTTTTCATAAAGTGAAAACAAATTATCAAATTCAGGAACCGAATCGATTACTATGGTCTCAATGTCAAAAACACCTTTTTCTTCTACAGTTAGTAGTTTATATCCTGGGATATATGCCGCAAGAGATGGAATTTGCACGTTCACCATGCTACCCGATTGCATATGACGGGTTCCTGTATCGTTCATATGCATATGGCCTCCGAAATGTACTTTTACCCCTGCTTCTATCAACATTTGGGAAACCGCATCATTGGGCATCCTATGCATTTGCATTTTATTTATTCCAAATAAGGCTTCGATATCGGGACCTGCCCCATCATAAAAATCCAACATAGGATAATGGCTAAAAACAATCAAGATTTTTCCTAATTCCTCAGCCCTAGTGGTGACCGATTTTATCCAATCCAACAAATGGGACTTATGCAAGAGCATATTATTATACCCAATGCTCGCACTACTGAAAAGTTTAGGGTCTTCCGTGCCTGTATTCGCTTCTGGCTTAGGTACATAAACATTGGCATCTATGGCTAAAAACCAAACATCATCAATAGGTTCTACCAAATAACTGGCATCGGGTATCTCCGGTTCATTTTCGTTGGATCTATATTTCCTGTTTTCGAATACCGCTTGTTTTTCGGCTTCTTTGAAATCATAGTTTACATAGTTGTAGGAAGAAAACGGGGATTCCCAATACCTGTCATTTGGTTTTGGGAAAAAACCGAAATCCTTCAATTCATCCAATATACCGACATATCCTAATTTCGCAATATCCTGTGTTATAATAACGGGTAAATCGTCATTCTTGGGTAAAAACATGCCTTTTTCACTAAAAATAGCTTGTGAATGGCCATTTTTACCTAAAAAATCTGTTTTACCAGCAGCCATACGAAAAGGTCGCACAGGATCATGATTACCTGTTGTAAGAATAAATCGAATACCATATTTTTGGGAATATTCGTTTAAAATACGTCTTAACCCACGAATATTGAAAGCTTGACCATCATCACTGAAATCACCCGGTAAAACCACTAATTTCACGCCCCTTTTTACTACATCATCCAAAGCCGCCAAGAAAGCAAAATAGTTTTCATTGAATAATCGGGTAGATTGCAATTGTGATTGCATAGTCCTGGCCAAGGTATATTTACCGGTTTTAGGATTTAACATACCCTTATAGTCATTGTCTTTGAATGACCCATAAATGTCCTGCAAATGCACATCTGACATAAAGGCGACCTGCAGTTCCTTTACAGAAGACTTTTGCTCTTCTTTACACCCTAAAAAAGAAATAATAAAAAATACGAAAATTACCTTGCGTAAAATCATATGTTCATCTTAGACTACTTTGACTACATTTTTGTTTCTGGCGGAAATGCATATGAGTCTTTCCATCCCCCAAGATCGATCAATACCTGATCCAGCATCACCCCTGGATCTACCATCCAGATTTTCAAGGTATGTTTTCCGGCTTTGTCAATAATTTGTTTGGCGGATTTTACCGAAGCATTCTTCAATACATTCTGTTTCCACTCATCACTTCGACCCAAAGTTTGAAAATCGACCAATACAGGCTCTGCATCATCAATGGCAAGGGCACACCTTACCCCTCTTCCCCCATAAAAGGCATGTGTGGGGATTGCTTGCACATTCACGTTTGCCTCTCCAAAATTAAAGGTATAAAAATCATATTCCAAAGACGGACTGTTGGCTATGATATCGGATAGATTTTTATGGGATGCCGCCGTTCTTGGTAAGGCTAAACAAACTTTATTGGAATACCCAATACCTTCAAAGGTTTCCCAATCAGCCTCGGTTCCTTTTTTCTTTCTAGTAAAGTTCTCGGCATTCATAGAGACAAAACCCTTATCCTCTACAAAACCTTTATAATTCTCCAACGCTTTGAATTTGGGATTGAATACCGATACACCAATTGTCGTCTTCTCTCCATTGGCTACAAAACCAATGGCAGAGTTTACCTTATAACTCGGCGGAATCAATTGGTAGTCATGCCCTAATGGAGCTTCTTTTTTGTTCTCACCTTTGGGTACCCGATCCCAATCAATGGTAACCCATAGTCGATTTTCGGGGTGGTCTTCATTGAGTTTCCCTGATATTTTTGATATCCGTATCCAATCTGCGATGGGTTTGGCTTCCCAAGAAATAGTACCCTTTCCCTTAAGAAATACATCTATATAATATGTGTTTTTAGTATAAGCGTTAAAAACCGGGAGTACATCGGCATAACTGTTAATGACCTCATTATTGACCTCCATCTGATAGCTTTCCAACGCCAATCCCAATGATGCAGTTTCGGATTCGGGTACTGCAGAAACCGAAGGTTGTGAAAACACAGGCAAATGTCTAGGCGCCATGGTCATGATATGGTTCCATTTACCACCTTTTAGTTTTGTGTTGTAATACTCGGTCTCCACTTGTATTGTTTGAAATGCTTCTTTGGAATTGTTGGCAAAATAGGAAGTGCTCTTACTTCCTTGGTCCGCAACAAATTGATTTTTATATGCATATAACCATTTTTGGTTTAAGAGGGAAGCTCCGGCCACAGGATAATAGACCAATTCATAAAAAGCGTCTTGCTGTGCTTTTGAAATCCTAGGTTGTAAGCCCTTTACTTTAATCAATAACGCCTCGTAAGCCTTAATCCTACCCATGACTTCATCGCCATAGTGAAATTGGGTTAATTCGGTTTTACCGGCTTTCGTTACCGGTTCTACTTGACTCCACCCCATAAATTCCGGTCTTCGTTGAAATGCCAACTTATAATAATCATTCATGATCTTGGTAATGGCAGCGGCGTTTTCCTTTCCGAATTCCCTTGTGGCCCATTGCTGATGGTGCACTTCCACAGCATTGTTTTTTTCAAAATCTCCCATGTTCCAGGCCATATCCAAAAACAGTTCAATATTGTATTCATGGGGTTTTATATCCCCACAATTCAAAATCCATAAGTCCCTCGATTTGAATCCATACGCCTTTGACATCTCTTCCCACATCAAAACTGGGTTGGTGGAGTTCAACCACAGATAATCGTGTGGCCTCCCCCAATACGATGTATGGTAGTACACCCCGGCGCCACCAGAGCGGGTTTGCTCTTGGGGATTGCTCAACTGGCGTATATACCCATAATTGTCATCGGTCCAAACCAAGGTAATATCCTCGGGCAGTTCCAAGCCACTTTGGTAATAATGCAATACCTCTTTGTAGGGTACAAAGGCTTGGGGCTTTGACACCCCCTTTTTAGAATAACGGTTCAAAATTTCACGTTGGTCGGTAATGACCTGTTCCAATAAATCTACTTGGGCCCCGGTATTATCCTCCCCTACGATCATGGGGGAATCGTGTTCGCCACGCATTCCAACGGTATAAATACCTTCGTAGTTTTGGGTTTCCTTCGCTCTTTTCCGGAATAAGTCCTTTATGGAGGTCGCATTCGTGTCATATCGATATTCACCCATACTTTCATGATCCCACTCCGCATTGATATTGCATAACATGGGTTCGGCATGTGAACTACCAACAACTATGGCATAAGCATCGGCAACTTCCTTATTTTTAGGATAATGATAAAAGGCTTTGGTGCATTTGTGCATGGCGGGCCAAATCGTATTCGCCCTTAATCGCAACAATAGCTCAAAAACCTTGGCATAGGTCTTTGGGCCAATATCGCCTGTTTCCGGCTCAAAGTTCAACGCGGCCCAACGTTGTAATCCCCAATCCTCATCATTGAGAAATAGGCCTCTATACTTCAC
Source organism: Maribacter luteus (assembly GCF_009674825.1). Taxonomy (GTDB): domain Bacteria; phylum Bacteroidota; class Bacteroidia; order Flavobacteriales; family Flavobacteriaceae; genus Maribacter_A; species Maribacter_A luteus. Next base: position 211,389 of record NZ_WKJH01000018.1, on the reverse strand, counting down.
CGAGGGGGACCCATAGGTCTTATTTTCTATGGAAAGTACCACGTTTTCTTTCTTGACCGGGGCTGAATCTGCCCACCATTCCCATGGGGAAACCCCTATTTTTCGGGATATTTCAAGTAGGCCGTACGCCGTGGCCCTTCTATCGGACCCCACAATTACCAGCGCTTTTTCAATATCCTTTGATGGGTTTTCCAAAACCTGTATATGATAGGTTTCCCATTTCCCTTTTATGGCCGAGACATCTATTTTCTTTTGTTTCACCAAATTATCAATGGCTTTACTTTTACCTAAAGTACCTGCGATAATCCGAAATTTGGATGTACCCCCCAACCGTATCTTCTTATCGGTCACCTTATGAATATCGTCAATCAACATTTGTGCAGTAATCTGCACAACCTCCGCATCATTCTTATCAATATGCAAAGAAGTCTGTTTGGTGCCAGATACGATAGGGAAATCGATCATACTTTGAGCATTCACCTGAACACATAACAGCACCAGTACCCATGCGCTTTTCTTTGAAAAGATTTTTGAAAACATATTATTGGGTTTTAATTCTTTCATAAGTACCATCCTTAAAAATGACTTTGTAATCCGATTTAAACAATTGCGATGGGATATAATAATCGGTTGAGATAACCTGGGCACCTGAGGCCTTGGCTTTTTCGAATTTCGAATAATCATTGTAACGTGCTTCCTTGGTCGCTGCATCTGCCCTTGTACGCACCAAATAACCTTTGGCCACTAGCTCCTGAATGTAGTCAAAATCCTTGATAGGGTTATTAATGATTCTAAAGGCCGCCTCTGGATTCCCTTCCTTACTATTTACAAAAAGCACGCGGTTCTTTAAACTTGGGTGCCCTTTCAAATACCTGTTTATTTTCGCTTCTTTTTCATCCAAAACAAACAAAAAACGACCCTTAACCTCACTAAGATCGGGCCAACCCTTGTTTAATATAGCCTCCTCCAAGGTATCGAAATCCCCACGTACTCCATCAGGAGTTATTAATTTATCATCCCCAAAAACGGATTTAATGGTTACATCAATCGAATTCAGGGCTTCTTCGGTAAAGGGCAAAGGGTCTCTTGTTCCCGTTACCTTTTGATCCTTTGTATTCATCAGAATGAATATAGGCGTATGATCGGGATGCCCATCGGACCAATTCTTGATGGCTTCCAATCCCTCTTTAAATAAGAGATAATGACTCCTAAAGTCAACATCCTGAATATGGAACATTTTCAACCCGGGTTGCCCCAGTTTGTTTTCCGTATCGAAGGCTAAGGGTTCTTGTCCCTCTGATTCTTCAATCGCCAAACCTTTAGGGTTTATAAAATGTCCACCTTTTGGGTCATAAAAGACATCCAGTTCCAAATTGCGCAAACCCAGATCCAATTGTTCAGTCAAGGGGATATGGCCATATTGCAATGACATGGCCTTGGCGGAATCCAATTCATAGAGATAGTCCCACAGAGGAGGTTCAATTGGGATTTTGTATGAATTATGACTTCCTATTACTTGGACTTCATTCAATTGAATATCAGACTCTTTGGTAGCACAAGAAATGAACAACACTAGACAAATACAGCAGATATATCTATTTCTCATTGTGCTGGTTTATGACTATAATTTTTCAGTTTTTTGAATTCTAATATCCTTGGATGAGGCTCCGATCATAAAGGTATATTTACCCTTTTCAAACGTCCATTCCTTGTTATGTTCATTCCAAAAACGCAAGTCTTTTTTGGATACCTTGAACTGTATGGTTTTCGATTCCCCTTTAGTTAAGGATACCCTTTTAAAACCTATGAGTTTTTTCAAAGGCCGTATAACGGTTGATTCCTTGATCTTATAGTATAATTGTACCACTTCGTCACCGTCGAATTCCCCAATGTTTTTTATTGTGGCAGATAGCATCAAAACATCGTTTTCCTTTTCGATTTTCATGCCACTATACTCAAATTTCGTATAACTTAACCCATACCCAAAGGGATACAGTACATCGCCCTTAAAGTACATATAGGTTCTTCCATTGGTAATTTCATAATCATCCATTGGAGGTAAATCAGTAATAGATTTATAGAAAGTAAATGGTAATCTTCCTGCAGGATTATAATCCCCGAACAAAACATCGGCAATGGCAGTACCACCGGCTTCTCCAGGATACCATGCATCTACAATGGCGGGGATATTCGCATCCATCCAATTGATGGCCAAAGAACTGCCCGCCACCAAAACAACGATCATATTCTTGTTAATGGCATACATTTCCTTTAAATAGTTGACCTGGTCCTCCGGAAGTTGTAATGACGTTCTATCCTTTCCTTCCTTTTCTATGGTTTTGTTTATTCCCATAACGGCTATAACGTAATCGCTGTTCTTGGCCGCCTCCCTATCCTCTTTATACAAATCATCGGTACTTCCGGGTACTTCCCAAAGTAATTGGCAAATGGCATCACCCCCATTGTCAAAATACTCCAATTTTATGGCATATTTTTTACCGGCTTCCATGTAAATAGGCACTTGATCTGTCGTAGCACCCCGATTATGCCATTCATCAACGACCAGCTCATTATTCAACCATAAACGAATGCCATCGTCTGAATTAACACCTATTTTATAGGCCCCGGAAGCATTGGGGGTTATATGGCCTGTCCAACGAATTGATTTATGCCTGTAGCTGGTATAGGGATCGGGAGGTTGGTTTACGGGGTCAAAATTCACTTCTTTATCCACACGGGTCTTGGGCGTACCTTCCAAAAATTTATCATCAAAATATTCGGCAAACAAACCTGGTTCATCATTGAAATCGTTTCGTAGGTTTTCCGCCTCTATGGGATTCAAATTACGGGCCGCAGTTTTCCATTTGACATAGTTTACCTCGACCTTATCCCCTACCTTATCGATTATACCTTGAAGGGGTGAAATGGGTGAAATGACCGGTAATCCACTATAATCGCCAAACACCACCTGATTGGCATTAAAACCTACCACAGCCAATTTCGTTATCGCATTGCTTTTCAACGGCAAGATGTTTCGTTCATTTTTAAGCAATACAATGGACTGTCTTGAAGTTTCCAAGGCAAGGTCCTGATGTTCTTTTGAGCCGATTACCTCCGGCGATATTTTAGTAAAGGGATTATTTGTTTCGGGATCGAAGACCCCCAATTTAAAGCGTGCCCTTAAAACCCTGGAAACTGCCTTATCGATACTTTCTATTGATACAAGACCTGCTTTGTATGCAGGCAGTAAATGTTTTGCATAGATATCATCTCCGCACTCCAAATCCAATCCTGCTTCTAAAGCTGCTTTACCAGCCTGCTCCTTATCGGTTACAAAATGATGCGATTTTTCGATATATGTAGGAGCCCCACAATCACTGACCACATACCCCTTAAACCCCCATTCATCCCTTAAAACCGTATTCAATAGCCAGTTATTCGCCGTACTGGGAACCCCATTAATGGCGTTATAGGCACTCATTATAGATTGCGCATTACCTTCTTGAATCAGGGTTTTGTAGGCCGGGAAATAATACTCACGTAATGCCCTTTCGGATATTTTGGCATTATAACCGAATCTATTTTCCTCCTGATTATTCGCTACAAAATGTTTGGGTGTAGATACTACCTTGAGATATTTATCATCATTGCCTTGTAGACCTTTTACAAATGAAAGTCCAATTTGGCTCGTTAAATACGGGTCTTCTCCATAGGTTTCTGGCGTACGTCCCCAACGTGGGTCCCGAGCCATGTTGATAGTTGGTGACCAAAATGTAAGCATATCGCTATATACGTTCTTTTGATCCTTACCTTGGTTATAGAAGTTCCATTTGGCCCTGGCCTCATCTGAAATGGCGGTCGAAACTTTATAGATCAAATCGGGATTCCAAGTAGCTGAAAGCGCTATGGCCTGTGGAAATACCGTAAAACGCCCTCCCTTTACCACACCGTGCAGGGCTTCGTTTCCGTGATAATACTTTTCGATATCCAATCTAGGAATCGCTTTCGCTGTGGATATCAATAGGGATACTTTTTCTTCAACGGTTAATCGATCCACTAAATCCTGAACCCTTTCTTCAATGGGAAGTTCAGAATTATTAAAGGAATAAGTTGATTGGGAAAGTCCCAATACTGGTAATATCCCTATCACAAAAACACATAAAAATCTCATCATCATTTACTTGTACTTAGGTTTATTCGCATTATTCAATAATAGCAACATTCGTTAGTTTAACCACCATCGGATTTGGCCATACTTTGTCATTGTAGAGTCTTTGGGCCCTAGAAACTGATATTTCCAATAACGCTTCATGTTGAATATATCGTGATTCTGGAATGTTCTCTGGCCAATATTCGACTACCTTATCATTCTGTCCCAATACTGAAATGGTTGTGGAATCGGTAGCCTTTAAATTTTTAAGCAAAAAACTGCGCCGTCTTCCTTTAAACCAATCCTTCTGCCCCGTAATAAATACATAAACCGCATTTTCATCTTTCTTTTGGGTAAACCAGGCATAACCATCCTTTATCGTTTTTTCCATAGGACGAACGCCTTTTATGGCTTCCTCATTTACAAACATCCACAACGCTATTTCCCGTAAACGTTCTTCTTGTTCAATCGGTATCTCCCCATTGGGCTTAGGCCCTACATTCATAAGGAAGTTACCCCCCTTAGCCCTAATCTCTATTAATTTCCCAATCAATTCCCCTCCATCCTTATACGATTCATTGGTCGGTTTATATTGCCATTGGGTACCCATGGTCATACAGGTTTCCCAAGGCCCTGGCATGGGCGCATCCGGTATCGTTTGTTCTGGCGTTTTCATTTCCCCCCTTGTTACTACAATATTGGGATCTAAGGAATGCACATATTGAACTAGCGGTCCTGTTTTAAATGCATCAAAAAAGAGTACATCTATTGGGCCATAATTTGAAACCAGTTCTTTGACCTGCTCTTTATCATGTGCCAATAATTCAGCATTATCGGTAATTTGACTTTTTTCCCGTTTACGGGAAATAAGTGTTCCTTGCTTGTTCAAAAAAGAAAAATCCTCTGGAGAAAAATATACCCCTACTTTTAAATCATATTTACGTAAGGCCTTAAACAGTTGCCCAGTAATATCCTTACCGTAAGGGGTGTTCATAATGTTAAAATCAGTAGTCTTTGTATCCCACATACAAAACCCATTATGGTGTTTGGTGGTAAAAACAACGTATTCCGCACCAGTGATCTTAAATAAACGAGCCCATTCATCCGCATCGAATTTATCCGGATAAAATGTTTTCGGAAGTTCGTTCATATATTTGTCCACATAATCTTCCGAGGCTCCAACCAAAGAATGGCTGATGACGCTTCCCAATTGTGAATCCATACTCCAATGTACGAATACACCAAAGCCCATATCCATAAAGTCTTCTTCTAAATCCGGTTTGTTCTTAAGTTGGGCATACGTCGTGAGGCAAACAGCTAAAAATAAACCAATAGTGAATTTAATTTTTACCTGCATAATTTAATCTTTGTTTATCGTTGCCCTACTGGACATTTCCAAAATCAATGTTCCTCCCTTTATAATCTCGCTGTGCCTTATTCTATAATTTTCAATAGGTTGTTCATTAAACCTCACTTGCTTGACCTGGGTGTTGTTTGGTGCATTATCCAACGTTTGTATAGTAAGGTTTTTGTCTGAATAATACTTGGGATTCAGTTTGATGGTGATTTCATCAAAAATGGGACTTCCAATTTGGTATTCAGGATTTACTTCAGTTCCCCCGTTCATTTGAAACAGCCCTATTTTCATCAATACGGCCAAACTTCCCATTAATCCTTGGTCCTCATCCCCATTATACCCTGTTGATGGTGATAAACCCGAAAAAGCTTTGTCTACTACTTTCCTTGACCAATATTGCGTTAAATCCGGACGACCTAATTCATTAAAAATGAAAGCTGTTTGAATCGAAGGTTGATTACCGTAATTGATCGGGATCCGACCATATTCGGGATGACTTTCCTGAGCATGTGACGTTCCTGCCGTAAAATTCAATTCTTCCGCGATTTTAAACTGCTCATTCAATTTTTCAACGGCCATGTCTTTCCCTCCCATAATAGCTGCCAGTCCATTTAAATCATGTGGTACAAACCAAGTGGATTGTGCTCCATTTGATTCAATAAAACCATGCTCAACCTGAAATGGATCAAAATCCTCATACCATTTTCCGTCCACATCCTTGGGTCTCATCCAGCCTTTGGATGAATCATAGACATTTTGATAGTTTTTAGATCTTTTTACAAAAGAATCATAATCATCCTGGTGCCCCAACTTCTTCGCTAATTGAGCCAACGTCCAATCTTGATAGGCATACTCCATAGTAAGACTGGCACCATCTTGATGGCTACCGAAGTTACCTTCGGGTATAGGATAGGGCACATAACCCTTATTGATATAATATTTTAAACCACCACCCAAATCGGTCTTATGTTCATAGCCGGCCTTTCCCATGATACCACCTGGCATATGGTTTTTTTTGAGTGCTTGATAAATTTCTTCTAGATTATTGGAAATGATACCTTGTTGTATGGCACTTACTATAAATGGCGTACTGGATGCACCGGTCATTACATAGGTATAATTACCCCCTGATGGCCCTCTTGGGATTAATCCCCCATCTTTTCCATATTGTAAAAGTGATTGCACAAACTCTTCCTTTATTTCCGGATAAACCAAGCCCCAAAGGGTATTGATCGTCCATTGTGCCCCCCAAAATGAATCGGAATTATAGTGGTTGAACTTTGGTTTGCCCTTTTCATCGAGTGGTAATTGTCCTACACGAAAGGTCTCGGCCGTATTGTCAGGATAAGCGCCATTTACATCACTGATAATCCTTCTGCCCTGCAAGGCATGCCAAAGGTCGGTGTAAAACCTTCGTTGGTCATTATCCGTTCCCCCTTTTACTTTAATTCTACCTAATAGGCCATCCCATTCATTTCGGGAATCCTCCACCACGGTGTTGAAATCCCAATTCGGTAGCTCTTCCCTTATATTCTTGGTTGCGTTTTCTATTGAAGTGTACGATATACCAGCTTTCATCAATACCGAATCTTCCGTAGGTGTTAACTTCAGTAGATAATTCCCTGTTTCGGGATCACGGGCAATGGATTCAATTGGGGTATTCAATTCAATCTTAAAATATATGGTCAATGGCTTTGGTCGTCGATGTGTGGCAACTGCTATAAGCTTACCTGATAATTCCTTATCCCCTGATTTTTCCAAAACACCTTCGATATTCTCACAAGGACCTAAAACCGTATTCAAATTGAACAAAATGCCCGCCTTCTTTTCTTTTGGAAATGAATATTTATGAAAACCAACACGAGTGGTACTCGTTAATTCCGTAATAATCCCATATCGTTCCAATTCCAAATAATGATAACCGGGATATATAGACTCCTTTTCATGACTGAACTTGGAGTAAAAATCAGAAAAAATAGTATTTTCATTCGACTTATCAAGGGTTACGGGCATTACCGACAACCCTGAAACCTGCCAAGCATGTATATGGCTAAAACCTTTAATGGTATCAACAGCATAACGATAACCGCTTCCCCATGCCCCATCTATTTCCGTATCCGGACTTAGATTCACCATCCCAAAAGGACGACTTGCGGAGGAAAAAAAGAACCACCTGGAATTTTCAGTATCCAAAATAGGATATACTTTATCGGATAGGTGCTCTTTTTCTACAACAGTGGATACCTTTTGTCGACACGAACTTAGAGAAACTAGAATCGTAAGAATGACCAGGCTATTGAATATATGGAATCTTTTCATTTACTGTTTTTTTAATAGGGCCAAATTTGTTTTAATGTCGCTCAACATTAGTTTTGAGGGAAAACCATTGTTTGGCCTCCGAATTTCCGGATTATACCAATTTTTCCATTTTTGGTTACGATCGCCTTCCAAGCTTCGCCTATGAATGGTTTCTAGTTGATCATTGGCTAATACCAATGTTTCCAAAGCTTTATCCAAAGCTTTAAAATCGTTCGTTTTCTCAAAGGTTTTCTTCAGTTGGGCCATTTGATGCAACGTATGCTCAAAATTCAATAGATCGTGGTATAAGTGAATAGGTAGTACGATGTAATCATAATAAAAAGTATCCTCTTTCTGCACCGATTTTTCTCCTTCAACAGCCAATTCGAGGGCTTCTTTCGCAAGTTTCAGGCGATTTTCAACATGTTCGTAATCTTCTTCAACAGCAGTATAATCATAAGGTACAGGAGTCTTTCCCGGTCTACGAATGGGGGAATTGCTCAAATAGGAAACCGTTTCCCGTATTTCCCATAAATGCTCTACATACCCCCCACGATCTAATTGGGCCTCGTGTAACTTTTTCATGGATTTTACGGCAGCTTCCGCTACGGTTGGTGCAAAATAACGTTGTGTCCAATCTTTATAGAATTGTTCACCATCAAATGTCTTTACGTCCTTAGATATTTCCGAAAATGCCTCTATATTGAGTAAAAATGGTCTAAACTGTTGTCCATTCACCAAGCAATATTTATCGGCCTGATAATTCTTTACCATATTTTTCATAATGGTATCCATTTTCTTGGGGTAAGGATCATGTACGGTATGGTTCAACCAAAAACCGGCATGCATATAGGTACCAAAACCATATCCTTTGGTACTTTTGGGAAGATGTTTGAATCCTGAAAAACCATCATCGGACCACGCTACCAACCAATCTTTGGGTGGATTTAAATTTTGATTGAACATTTCCATACCATCGGCATAGCACACCATGACCTTTTTCGCATTTGGATTATAATGATCTATCAAATCGCCAAGTACTTGGTAAACTTCATTGAAGACCTCAATTTTATCTTCACCACATGTACTTTTATATTCCCAATCCCATACTTGGTTTCTTGGTCTTAATGAAATAATATCAGCCTTTTTAAAGGGTGTTTCCTCGAAATAATAGGTCCATGTATCGATCCAATCCTGTTTGTGGTTTTTCCAACAATCGGCTTTGTTTTGATCTAATGGTTTAATTTTATAACCCATACTCACATCGATCTGTACCATCATTCCCTTGCTTTGGGCATAATCTATAAGACTATCTATATAGGTCTCCCTGATTGCATAATCTGGACTTAATTTTTTGTATTCGGGACGTATGAAGAACTCAGGACGCCCGAGCATGTCGAACAATTGAATGGCATTATAACGCAGTCTTACCAAAGAGTTGATCATTTCGGTATAACTTTCCCAATCATACTCCAATAATTTTCCGCGATAATTGGCCAATTCATCAACATCGTTTTCAAAATACCCTAGAATGGGAATCTGTGGAGGAGCTATCATCTTTGGCTCAAAATTGAATAATGCCTGTGAAGTTTTGGGTTGTGGCATCTTGCCTGTCCAATATTCCAGTGCATCCACACCTAGAATTTCTTTAGCGTAATCGTATATGGCATACTGCAGTCCTTGTGTGTCCGATCCCCCAATAACTATGGCCTGCACATTATTCTCTAAATCAATCTTACCCCAGATTCCGCCACGTGGACCGGGATTATCCTTCGTAAGGTCCAGTTTGCCTACATTGACCATTGTGCCGATCAATGTGTTGGAGTCTGGCGTACCTAAAATGAAAACGGAAGCATTGGGAGGTACTGTTTCCCCTTCGGAAACGACCCGTATATCAGCGTGCACAACCTTGCCTAAATCATTTTTTAAATCTTCAATGGTCGATAATTCAACGTCATCTGCATGTTTACCCGAAATTAAGTATATGGATGATGTATTCGTTGTATCATCGTTGCAGGATAGTATAATGATCATACCCATGAAAAGTAAGCAAACCACTCCAATAACATTTAGGTGTCTTAGCATAACGGTCTTAAGATTTGAATGGTGAATCTGTGCTTTAAGCAGTTAAAAAAGTAATAGAATACAGGCAGGTTTACTTTCCTGCCTGTATTAAAACTAACTCAAACTAATCAACTCAACTTTTATATATTCAATGTAAAATTTAGTACCCTGGATTTTGTTCCAATGAACCATCGGAAAGCTGTAACTCATTTGCAGGTATAGGTCGTAACAAGTGTATACTAGCATCAAAAGCTCCATGGTCAATAACCTGTGGATTGTAGAGATCAATACGTTCTTCCAATTTGCCTGTTCGCTTTAAAACCGCCCAACGATTTGCCTCACCTGCAAGCTCTAAGGCCCTTTCGTTCAGAATATCATCAATGGTTATCGTTGTGTATTCATTGGCCACACCTGTAGCCCGTTCCCTTACAATATTCAAATGTGACAAGGCAGATGCACTATTGCCTGCACCCAAATAAGCTTCTGCTGCTAAAAGGTGGGTACCTGCAACCCTAAAGACATAAGTGTCACGTGCACCTTCGGTTTCTTCATTGAAATCCTGATCATCGAACTTCTTGAAAATCGGGAAATTGGTTCTTTCCTGGTTCGCACTATATTGATACGTAGCACCAGGTATGTTATCAGGAAGACCAAATAAGTACTGATCTGGTTGATAAACATAATAACGATTCAATTTGTCTGCCAATTCTGTAGCATCAAGGGCATATTTAGGATAGAATATAACGGTATCCCCAGGTTGAATAACATCTTCTGGTAATGGACCATCATTATCAGCATCATAAGTATCTTCTATATCTGCGAATAAGGCTCTATGAATAGTAGCTTCTTCCCTAGTGTCATTATCTGCGAACAACGAATAGAAAAATGGTGTAGGCATGGCTCCAAAACCACTTGTTCCATAAGGACTAGTGGTCCTATTAATCCCAGGATAATTAAATACCTGGTTCATGAAAAGGGAATGCTTATTGTTGTTCTTGTCAGCCGCTAAACCACTATTTCCCCATTGTATGGCGAATAGAACCTCATCATTCACTTGGTTGTCATAATCGAAAACCTCAGCAAAAGATTGACTTCTGATATCATAATTACCAATAGCCTGCTCTGCCAATGCCGCAGCAGTTTCAAAATCATTGGTTTCAGCAAAAGAAGTATATGCCCTGGTTAGATAAACCTCTGCCAACAAGTGTTGTGCCGCCCTTTTTGAAAACCTTCCCGTATCTGGGTTACTCAATAAATTGGGTATTGCAGCTTCCAAATCAGTAATGATCTGTGCATAGGTTTCCGCCTCGGTTGACCGTGCATAATCCGTTCGTATACTTTGAGATTCCTCTAACTCCAACACTACACCGCCGTATTGCTGTACGAGGTTAAAAAATCCCAAAGCTCGTAACGCTTTTGCTTGGGCAATTCCGTAATCTTTATTACCTAAATTGGCATCGCTCCAATTGATTTGATTTTCAAATCTGTTTATAACGGTATTCGCTTTAGCGATAACACTATAATTATTGGACCAAACAGATAATCCTATTCCTGAATTTAAGTTAAAATAGTCGTTGGTAGCACTGAAAGAAAAAGTTTCACCTTTAGTGGCAAAGATATCGGTTCCCAAAAATTCGAAGGTATAGTCACGATAAACTTCTCGAAGACTACCGTATAAACCAACAACCAACTGATCCGCATTATCTTGGGTGATAAAGTTTTCACTGGTAATGTCTGAGTATATCTCTTCTTCAATATAGTCATTACAGGCATTTGATAGCATCAAAATGGCCAACAAGCCTAATATATACTTTAGGTTATTAAATATTTTCATCTTTTTGTAGTTTAAAAAAATTAGTAAGATAACTTTAGGCCAAATAATACCGTTTTAACTGAATACCCCATGTTGTATGAGTTCTGAAGACCAGTTTCTGGATCTGGCCCCGCAAAATCAGTAAAAGTGAACGGGTTTTGAACATCCAATGAGAATCGCAAACTAGACATTTTCAACTTATCCAAAAGCTCCTGTGGAAATTGATACGCTAGACCAATATTGCCTATTCTTACGAAGGACATATCTTCATAAAACCAAGGCCTACCACTATCTTCACCATATTCAGGTGAAGGATATTCCGCATCTGGGTTGTTCGGTGTCCAATAATCCTGGTTCAAACTATTGAATTTAGCCTTATCACCTTGAAATGTTGCAAAATTCTGATGGAATTCTGAATGACCAAATACTCCCTGTCTTGTATTTACCTGTACATTCAATTCTATATTCTTATAATTGATGGTATTGGTCATACCTGCAATCCAATCAGGGGATTGAGAACCAATGACCTTTTTATCCTCAAGGTTTATTTCCCCGTCACCGTTTTGATCAACAAATTTATATTGACCAGGTATAGCTCCAAAAGAATTCGCTTCGGCTGCCTCATCAATTTGCCAAATTCCATCAACTACATAATCGAAAGTCGCATCAATAGGGGCTCCAACTTGCAATACTCCGTTCAAACGAGCATCGGACCCTACCAATATCTGATCTACACCACCGTATAACTCTAGAATTTCATTGTCATTCTTCGTAAAGTTGATGTTCGTGCGCCAGGTAAAATCATCATTACGCACGTTGACCGTATTTAGGGTAAGTTCTACACCCTTGTTTCTTACAGAACCAAAGTTACCTACGGTACCTCCACCTCCAAAACCGGTTACATATGACAACTGTCGAGCTAGAATACTACCTTCGGTCTTTTTATTATAGACTTCTATACCAAAATTCAACCTGTTTTGCAAAATTGCAAAGTCCAATCCAAAATTATATTCCTTGGACACTTCCCAAGTCAAATCCGCATTCGAAAGACCTTCAACGACTTTTCCGATTTGAAAATCATCTCCGAACAAATAACTACTTTGTGTTAAAAATGCCAAGGAACTGTATGGATCAACCGTTTGGTCGTTTCCTGATTCCCCGTAACTCAATCGTAGTTTCAAGTTATTTAACCAATCCACTTCTTGAAGAAATGGTTCCTCACTGACCCTCCATGCAAAGGCAGCTGATGGAAAGAATTTCCATTTATTGCCTTCTGCTAATTTTGACGAACCATCATACCTCCCAGTAAAGGTAAAAAGGTATTTATCCTTGATATTATAATTTAAACGACCTGCAAAAGAAGCCAAGGTTTCCTTTTCAAAATAACTACCATAGGCCCTTGGCGTGTCGGATCCTCCCTCTGTATTAAAGAATAGGTAGGCATCCGTATCAAAATTCCTCACCTCTATGTTACTACCTTCCGGGTTTCTATAATAAATAGAATTGATCAAAGTAGTCTTAAGATTATGTCCATCGGCGATATTAAAATCGAAATCCAAAATATTATCCCATGTATATGAAGTATTCAAACTAGAATTATAATAAGAACGTATTCTAGAAGGGTCATTTCGAGAAGATTTTGTCAATAACCCTCGATACTCGCCTAAACGTTGGGCACTTACATTTGGAGAAAATTGTGTTTTAAAATTAATCCAATCGGTAGGTTTGTAATTTAAGAATACATTGGCAATTACATCCAAAGACCTATTATTATTACGCCAAGCCCCTTCCGCATCGAAAACAGGATTCGCAAATCGAGGATCTTGATCGTCTGGGAACAAAATTGGTTCCCCGTTAGTATCATAAGGATTTACCGTAGGAGCCAAACGTAATGTACTCCTGAACAATTCCCTACTTCCCTGCTCACGTTCAGACAATGCCAAATAGGTTTTTATTCCAACCGTCAATTGATCCGAAACCTTCTTGGATATCGATGCACTTATATTGTATCTATCATATTCTTCGATGCCCATGATTCCCTCATCATGCAAGTAACCAATAGACCCACTATAAACCAAGCCATTACTACCACCCGACATACCTACAGTATGACTAGTTTGGACGCCGGTTTTTCTAAACATGTCCATCCAATCCGTATATCTCCCATTGGCTACATTATCCGCTTCTTCATTAGATGATTGAAACTCCGTGGAACGGTCAATGACAACATTATTGTAATCTTCTACAGATCCAGAAGTACCTCTCCAGGCTCTGGCCCTTAAAACATCATCTACAAATTCAACGTATTCCGGACCATTGTATAAATCAGGAATATTAGTAGCTGAACGAAGACCAAAAGATGCCTCATAAGTGAAAACAGTTTTGCCCTCTACACCATTCTTTGTGGTAATGATCACAACACCATTAGCTCCTCTAGATCCATAAATAGCGGTTGCCGATGCATCTTTTAAAATATCCATTTGTTCAATATCTGCAGGATTCAATACACTGATATCATCAAAGAAGATACCATCTACTACAAAAAGTGGTTTGGATGGGTCATCATCCAAATTATCACTTACACCATCCCTTTCATTTCCTTGGTTGGCTGTAATAACCGTGTTTCCCCTAATCTTGATAGAGAGTGGGGCACCTGGTTTTGAGTTCAGCGTTCTAACGTCAACACCAGCAACCCTACCTTGAAGAGCCTGACCTAAGTCGGTTTTTTTCTGATCGGTCAACGTCTCACTATCCAAAGACGTTACAGCTCCGGTCAAATCACTTTTCTTTACCGAACCATAACCAATAACCACAACTTCATCCAAACCAGTAGAAGCCGTAGCTAATTGTACGGAGTAGCTCTGCGAACCATCCAATTTAATTTCCTTGGTTTCAAATCCGATATATGATACCGATAACGTAGCATTGGCATCTTTAACAGAAATAGTGAAATTCCCATCAAAATCGGTTACCACGCCATTAGTGGTGCCTTTCTCCATAACATTGGCCCCGGGTAAAGCAATACCTTGGTCATCAGTGACAACCCCGGAGACAGGTGTCGTTTGCCCAAAAGCGTTTGATGAAATGCCTATGAACAAGACAATTAATAATAGTTTAAGTTTTTCCATTTTAAATTAGTTTAGTTTAAAAAATGTGATTATTCCTTAGGATATTAATGTTATGTTAAAATTAGAACAGTTGATCCTTACCAAGATGGATTTTTCATTCAAAAACATGGAAAGACTGTTTAAATAGCTATATTGATTATTCATAAAGGTTATCATAAATTATTGAGTATTTTTTAATTTAACATCCCCAAAAACAATAATAATTTAAGTCTCATCGAAGGAACATTGACAAATTTATCCATGCTTTTGGATAGTTTATCCATTCCTTTAGAACGAACAGATCATATTTTCGTGGATATAGAAATTAATAATTCCTAAAAATCAAAACTTATATCCATCATGGATCAATTCAATATTAAAGATAAAGTAGCGGTAATAACCGGGGGGGGCTGGTGTCCTAGGAGGATGTATCGCGGACAATTTAGCCAAAGCAGGAGTTAAAATAGTGATTTTGGATAGGGACGAGAAAATTATAACCTCCAAAGTCAATACCATTATTAATAACGGTGGTGAAGCCATGGGACTTGTCACCAATGTCCTTGACAAGGCTACATTGGAAAAAAACAGGGATGAAATACTTTCCCGATTCGGTAAGATCGATATTCTTTTGAATGCAGCAGGTGGCAATATGCCCGGCGCCACTATAGGGCCAGACCAAACCATTTTTGATTTGAACATAAACGATTTTCAAAAAGTTACCGACCTTAATTTAAATGGGACTGTGTTACCCTCCATGGTTTTTGGGGAAGTCATGGCCAAACAAAAAGAGGGTTCAATTGTTAATTATTCATCAATGACCGTTGAACGTGCCATTACCAGAGTAGTTGGTTATTCGGCCTCCAAGGCGGCC
Organism: Maribacter luteus; assembly: GCF_009674825.1. Classification (GTDB taxonomy): domain Bacteria; phylum Bacteroidota; class Bacteroidia; order Flavobacteriales; family Flavobacteriaceae; genus Maribacter_A; species Maribacter_A luteus. The sequence continues at coordinate 195,729 of NZ_WKJH01000018.1, read as the reverse complement.
ATGGAAAATTTTACCCGATGGATGGCCGTTGAAATGGCCACCAAATTCGGTGGTAAGATTCGTGTGAATGCCATTGCCCCTGGATTTTTTATCGGAAACCAAAATCGGAAACTATTGACCAATGACGATGGGTCTTATACCGAACGCGGCCATACCATTATCAAGAACACCCCAATGAACCGTTTTGGTGAGGCCGACGAACTGAACGGTGCCATTCATTTTTTATGTAGTGATGCCGCAAAATTCATAACAGGGGTGGTTATTCCCATTGATGGTGGGTTCAGCGCTTTTAGTGGCGTATAATTAAAAACATCCAAAAATGACAATGCAACAAACCTGGAGATGGTACGGTCCCAATGACCCTGTTTCCTTACAAGACATAAAACAAGCCGGTGCCACGGGAGTGGTCAGCGCCTTACACCATATTCCCAACGGTGAAATATGGTCGGTAGAAGAAATCAATAAACGGAAAAAGGAAATAGAAAATGCCGGATTATCATGGTCCGTTGTTGAATCTATTCCTGTACATGAGAACATTAAAACCCAAACAGGGGATTACAAACTTTATATTGAAAACTATAAAAAAAGTATTGAAAACCTGGCTCATTGCGATATACAAATCGTGTGTTATAATTTTATGCCCGTTTTGGATTGGACAAGGACTTCCTTGGACTTTGAAGTTCAAGATGGCTCAAAGGCCCTACGTTTTGATGTAATTGCATTTGCTGGCTTTGAACTGTACCTATTACAACGACCAGGTGCCGAAAACAACTATACCGAAGACCAAAAGACCAAGGCAAAAGCTTATATCAATGGTTTGCCCCCCGAGGAAAAAACCAAATTAATTAATAACATCATCGCGGGATTGCCCGGTGCCGAGGAAGGGTATACCTTAGAACAGTTCCAAGATATCCTTAATACTTATTCAGGAATCGATGGGGCAAAATTAAAAGAACATCTTGTATCTTTCCTAAAAGAAATCATTCCGGTTGCAGAGCAAAATAAGGTGCTCATGTGCATTCATCCCGATGACCCCCCTTATCAAATCCTAGGCCTACCCCGTGTAGTCAGCACTGAAACCGATTATGCGTATTTATTTGAGCAAGTGCCCAGTTTATCCAATGGCATTACTTTTTGTACTGGTTCTTTAGGAGTGATTCCTGAAAACAATCTAGTCCATATTTTCAAAAGATTCGCAGACCGGGTTCATTTTATTCACTTGCGCAGTACACAGCGCGATGAGGAAGGTAATTTTTACGAAGCCAATCATTTGGAAGGTGATGTAGACATGTTCGCCATTGTAAAGGAAATTCTTATTGAACAAGCTCGAAGAATGAAGGAAGGACGAGTGGATCACAGTATTCCCATGCGTCCTGATCACGGGCATCAAATGCTCGATGACTTACATAAAAAGACCAATCCAGGTTATTCTGGAATAGGCCGTTTACGCGGTTTGGCCGAAATACGTGGTTTAGAGTTGGGTATTAGAAAATCATTGACACTTTAATTTGAAAAAATCAGGCTTATGAAAAATTCGACAGATCATGACAATCCCATGCAAAATTTGGACGATTGGGAAGACAACCTAAAAGAACGCTATCCGGACCCGAGTGATATGACCAAGGATAAGGAGGAGTTCAGAAATTATGTTGATTCAGAACGAGTTGATACGGTACGGGAATTTTATAGGGTTAACCATCGCTATCAAACGTATGATTTCGTCTGCCAAAAAGAAAAGGAATTTTTAAAATTTGACAAGAAGGAAATGTCACTTTGGGAAGCGGTGGATTTCCTGAACACCTTGGTCGACGATAGTGATCCCGATATTGACCTGGACCAATTACAACACTTATTGCAAACTTCGGAAGCCATTAGGGCCGATGGCCACCCAGACTGGTTTGTTCTTACTGGGTTCTTACACGATATCGGCAAGGTTTTATGTCTTTTCGGTGAACCGCAATGGGCAGTTGTGGGCGATACTTTCCCGGTAGGGTGCAAATTCTCCGAAACCATTGTGTATCCTGAATTTTTTGCGGACAACCCCGATTCCACCAATGAGAAATTCAATACAAAATATGGTATTTACGAGCCCAATTGTGGATTGGACCAAGTGAAAATGAGTTGGGGACATGACGAGTACCTATATCAAATCCTAAAGGATCATTTACCGGAACCTGCCTTGTACATCATACGGTATCATTCTTTTTATGCCCAGCATCGTGAAGGGGCATATACCCATTTAATGAATGAAAAGGACCTTGAGATGTTCGAATGGGTCAAAAAGTTCAATCCCTACGACCTATATACCAAAGCTCCTGTAAAACCCGATGTTAAGGCCCTTAAGCCCTACTACGAGGAATTGGTTAAAAAATACTTACCCGATGTCATAAAATTTTAATCAAAAACCAACCAAACTACCTTTTCTATGTTATATACTTATTTGGGATTCTTCGGCTTTACGCTACTTGTTATTTTTTACACGAGCTATAAGCTTAGAAAAGATAAGTTTACTACATCGGAAGGTTATTTCCTAGCTGGAAAAAGTCTAACTGGCCCCATTATTGCGGGCTCCATGATACTTACCAACATTTCTACCGAGCATTTGATCGGTATGAATGGTAGTTCCTACGAGAACGGTATCATAGTCATCGCATGGGAGGTAACTTCGGCTATTGCCTTGGTAATTGCCGCCATATTCTTTATTCCCAAGTTCCTGAAAATGGGACTAACGACCATTCCCGAATTTTTGGAGAAACGTTTTGATGGGGCCATTCGTTCCATTGTGGCATTTTTACTCATGTCTTCCTTTGTGATAACCCTATTACCCATTGTTCTGTATTCTGGTGCCATCAATATTGAAAGTGTCTTTGACTTCTCACACATGTTCGGCATTTCTAATGAAGCATCTTTAGTGTATACCGTACTTACCATTGGCGTCATTGGTGCGTTCTATGCCGTTTTCGGCGGATTAAAGGCAATTGCATATTCCGATTCACTGAACGGTGTGGGATTGATGTTGGGAGGTTTGCTCATACCTGCCATAGCACTTTATCAAATTGGAAATGGGGATATCTTCAATGGATTGAGTACCGTCTACAATTTTGCCCCAGCCAAATTCGACATAATAGGCAAACCGGACTCTGTATTGCCTTTCTCGGTTTTGTTCACTGGGCTAATGATCAATCAATTATATTTCTGGGGTATGAACCAATCCATCATACAAAGGGCTTTTGGGGCAAAAAATCTTGTTGAGGCACAGAAAGGTTTGATCTATACGGGTGTATTGAAGTTATTCGTTCCTATAATCATTGTGCTCCCAGGCCTTATTGCATTTTATTATTTTCAGGACCAATATTATGAAACCCCCGATTTGATCTATCCTCTACTCGTAAAGAAGGTTTTACCCACCTATTTGTATGGTTTTTTTGCTGCCATCATTTTAGGTGCGGTCCTAAGTACCTTCAACAGTGTCTTAAACTCAGCCAGTACTATATTTTGTTTGGACATTTACAAAAAAATAATCGATAAGGATGCCTCCGATGCCAAACTGGTGAAGTACGGGAAATTATCTTCGGTTGTTTTAGCCGCCATCGCCATTATCGTAGCCCCTTTTGTGGCCTATGCACCTGACGGTCTGTATATGCTGTTACAGGAATTGAACGGTATTTTCTTTATTCCCATTTCATCTATCATCATTGCAGGAATATTTTTTAAACGAATCAATACCAAAGGAGCAAAAGCCGGATTGTTTTTCGGATTTACATTTTATATACTGACCACCTTCGTTTTGGACATCGACATCCATTTTGTTCATTTATGGGGCATTGAATTTGTGTTGAACTTTATCATTATGTTCTTGGTTTCAAAATACACCACCAGTATAAAAAAGGAAGTATTCAAAGAAAAATCAACCCAAGAAAAACCTTGGTCCGCCGTGAATATGGCAGGAGCGACCCTCGTTTTTTTGACTATTCTTATCTACGTATTACTTTCGTAAGGGAGCAATATCAATTGCTCACCAAAATAGTATTCTTTCCGGGCTTCAAATGAAGTATCCCTTGATCCATTTTATTGCCATTAAGCATGATTTTCGCTTTGGTGTTGGTCCCAACATCGAATTCAGCCTTCATATTTCCGGGAATCTCAATGGTATATTTCCTTGTAGAGTCCTGAAGAACAAAATCCGCCTTGATCTGCCCCTTAATGGTCGGCACAACGATCGATGTTTCTGTTAACGACCCTAATTGTGGTTTTATGGTAGCGATGTCATAACCCGGAACCTTCGGATTAATGCCCCACAATCCTCTGGGAACCATGTTGGCAGGGACAGCACCCCATGCGTGGTTCCAATCGGAATTGGGTTTGTATTTCATGTCCCAAGCCTCGAGCGTCATCGTAGACCCGATACGGATCATATTATACCAGCTTCTATTTGCTGTTGATGTCATTAAATCCAACGCATATTGCCCCTCACCGGCATTATACAGGGCTTCCAACAAATATTGCGCGCCATATACACTACAGGCCATGCCCCTACTCTTTATAAATTCCCCTACTGATTTCTTTGCTGTTTCGGGCACTAAATGAAACGCCATAGCCATCATATTCGAATGTAAAGAAGCATGGGACGTACCTTCACCATCTGTATAAACACCTTGGGCCTCATCGAACAACACCGTATTGATCGAGGTCTTTACCTTTTTGGCCAAATCATTATAAAATTTCACATCATCCGGTTTATCCAGAACCCCAGCAAACTCGGCCATGATTTCCAAATTCCTATAGTACATACAATTCACGACCGTATTTATAGGCGTAAAGACAAAACCATCGCGCTCCCCTTCCGGGGTGGCCAATTTCCAACCAGTGTCCTTTTGTGCCGGTGGCCAATCCACAATATCCTTCAATTTGGCCTTAGGATCTTTGAAACCTAATTTCTTCATGAATTCGGGCGATGCATTATTAGAGGAAATGAGTCCGTCTGCCCTTCGCAGTTCTGCCAAGGTCTTGTGTTTTAAATCCTCATAATATCTCTCGATAAGTTCGGTATTCCCCGTATACATATAATCGGCATGAAACATCAGCGCTACATGCAACTGCCATTCGGTCGGCCAGGTAGGATGTTCCATAAAATACGCTATGGTTCGCCCTGCCATGGCATACTCATTATCCAACGAATAATGACTCAATTGGTTAAGATAGGCATCGGCCTCATAAGGAATACGTTCCCTATCCCCATCTACATATACCCCTGCGAAAGTGGTTGCCATAATGGTGTATTTACATATATCCCATACCTGATCAAGAATGGTGTCCGAACTCTGAAAACGGCTCTCGTTAGCGTCCCAATACCCATGATACGCCAATTGTACAATATCATTTTCTAGTATGGGCTCTTCCGCGTATTCTATTTCCGCATATCTGAAAGGCATTAATACGGGTATTGAATCTGGAAGTGCAATAGCCCCGACCTTTGTATTTCGTTTATCGGGACGAATGGGCAGGATATAAGTATTCTCCTCTGGATTTACCGGTAAGCGTACCTCTTGATAACGGATGGTACCTTGAGGCTCCCTATTGATCACACCATTGGTCAATTGTTCCCCGATACGAACAACCAAAGTATCTTTCTTTTTGGTCCTATATTTAATTTGAAGGGTAGCGAAAGCAGCTTTACCAAAATCGATATGATATGAATTATTATCCGCAGCCTTTAAAGTAATTGGTCTAATATGATCCAATTGAAGTCTATTGGCACTGATAATCCCTTTTTCAAGCTTACCCATGCTAAAAGACCGTATCCCGGAAAACGCTGATGACATATCCGTAGCATCCCAAATCTTTACTTTCCAATAATACGTTTGCCCTGCTATCAAAGGAGTGCCCTGATATTCAATACTCGATGACCGTTTATCCGATACCTTGCCTGAATCCCAAACATCACCAATGTCATTTCGTAATTGGCCTGCTGATGAAGCCACCAACAACTGATATGCTTTTTGCGAAATCGCCGATTGGGGAACAATCCAGCTAAATTCAGGGTTAACATCAATAATCATTACCCCATTGGTATCACGAATATACTCAACCGTGAGGCCTAGGGGTTCTTCCCCATAAACAATTTCAGGAACCTTTTTTCCTTTACACCCCAATATCAGGAAAGTGAAAGCAAAACTTAGAAAATAAAATTTCATTACCGTTAAAAATTTCAAATAACACTCCATTTCAGGACCAAGATTCATAGTTATGTCCCTGAACAACCTTAATTTACCCTTACAATGCTATACCAAATCCTTAAACAGGTTTAATTTCCCAACCTGGCTCATATGTTCTTGACCATAATTTCATGGCTTCGCGATTGAATATACGGCCTGTTGTCTCATCAACTTCAAAGGCATCATCAATACGCGATGCTATGTTCGCATAATGGGTAAGCAATTGACTAACTACCCCTTCATCAATGGGTGAGGTTAAAGCGGCTTTACCACGAATGGCATCAAAAAAGTTTATGGTATGGGCCGTTGAGAGATTTCCTCCGCCACCAAGTGCGTTACCCGATTCAATTCCTAGAGAGATATTTTCCTTGATCAGCTCCCCTTTTAAACTGTACAATTTATAACCATCGCGATCAATATAAACACATCCTTTGGAACCGTAGATTATGGTTCCCCTGCCGGCACCGTATTTGGAGTACCCGTTTCTACTTTGTCCGTCCCATTTTATGGTCCTGTTATTTGAGAATTTAAACGTAGCCTCCATGGTATCGTACATTTCCCAACCATCATCCTTATAATGGAATTTTCCTGAATTGACCTCCACCTTTTCCGGATATTCCACTTGTAATGCCCATCTGGCTATATCCAATTCATGTGTAGCATTATTCCCCATTTCTGCGGTACCATAGTCCCAACCGTACCAATGCCAATTATAATTCCATGTATCATCGGTATAAGGTCTTCTTGGTGCGGGCCCTTGGAAAAGTTCCCAATCCAATCCTTCTGGTGGTGCAGTTTCTTTTTGATGTGGTACAGGCCCTCGTTTGCTGGTATAAAATGCCGTAGCATGATACACGTCCCCTATAATTCCCTCATGAATATCCTTGATGATTTCCTGTGATTGGGCAGAGGAACGTTGTTGGTTACCCATTTGTACTACCTTGTTGTATTTCTTTTGATAGGCCACCAGCAACTCCCCTTCCCTAGGATTATGGCTGCATGGTTTTTCTAAAAACACATGTTTTCCAGCTTGCATGGCCATACAAGCCCCAGGAGCATGCCAATGATCCGGGGTAGCCATAAAAATGGCATCTACATGTTTATCATCGATGATCTTACGAATATCATTCTCTAAAATCGGGGTATTCGGAAAGGCCTTGGAAACCACTTCAGCGGCTTTTTCCCTTTGGCTTTTCATAACATCGCATAAATAGCGTAACTCTACATTGCTTTCTTTTTTAACGATACCCCCTAAATAAGCTTGGTACCTGCGACCCAGACCTTGTATCGCAACATGGATACGGTCATTCGCCCCGATAATCTTAGAATAACTCTGCGCACTCATGGCGTTAAGACTTCCTCCTAATGCCACACCTGCTGTTCCTGTAACAGCTTTTTTTATAAAACTTCTTCTATTCGACATGTTACCCAACTTTTTTAAGATTTAATTTTAATGTTTTTGAAAGATACTCTATCCCCATGATCTTGCAATAAGATCTGACCTTTTTCAAGTTCGCCGAAATTAGGCCACTTTACATACTTGCTTTCAGAAACCAGTTTCTTGAAAGCATCACTGTTTCTCTCATATTCCAAGACTTTCATACCGTTCAACCAATGTTCTACATGGTTACCTTTTGAAATGATATGTGCAGAGTTCCACTCTCCGATCGGATTCATATGTTTGTTAGCATCCGCTTTGATCAAATCATAAAGGGAAGAGACCGTTCTACTACCTTCGTGGTTACCCAATTTGGCATCAGGATGCAAGGCATCGTCCAATATTTGGTATTCAAGTCCGATAGAGGATCCCGGTCCTTTATTGATCTCAGTATCCACATAATATTTTATTCCACTATTTGCAGCTGGAGTCAATTTGAAATCTACCTTCAGTTCAAAATCCCCATACAACTCTTTGGTTACGATATCACCTCCGGCAGTAGACTCCTCCCCGCCAGATGACAATACAGTAAGTTCACCATCTTTTATCTCCCATCCTTTATCGGGGAATTCCTCTAATTTGGCACCACGCCATCCTTCGGTAGTCTTACCGTCCCATAACAATTGCCATCCTTGTTTCTTTTCATCAATGGTCAATTGGTTTTTAGTCATGACAGGGGGCAAGGTAGATTTTTTTGAATATTTGCCAAGACTGTCAGTTAGGATATTGATATTTTTCCACATGATCTCTGTCCCCTCTTTCTGGTGCTCTTTTATACTGTGGACTTGCAAGCCGATAAAACCTGTCGCTGTCTTATCATCTATAAGATGTGCCGCAGGCACCCCATTGATCCATGTTTTAATGGTATCTCCGATAGCTTCAATGCGATAGTGGTTCCAATCATTTTGTTTGAAGGCTTTTTGTCCTTCAGGATTATCGGTCAAGGGACACAACCAACCTCTGCGTGATTCGTCATATATTCCGGCACTCCAAGCCCGTTCGGAAGGATCAATTTCTATTTGATAGCCATGCACCCGGCCATCCCTATAATAAGGAAAGCTATTTGAACGTATCTGAATACCTGAATTCATGGTGGAGTCTACCTTATAATCCAATTCCAAAATAAAATCACTATAAAGTTTATCCGATCTTAAGAAGGTATTCGGTGTATTTCTTACTGTTGACCCAATGATGGTTCCGTTTTCCACTTTATATTTAGCCTCACCACCGATAACGGACCAACCATTTAAGGTTTCTCCGTCGAAAATAGGTGACCATGGCGTATTATCTTTCTCATTTTGTCCACAACTTAAGAAACCTATAAAGGTAAGAAGCAACAATGCTTTCTTTAGACTGCTTTTTTTCATAATAATTAAGGAATGTGATTAATTTAGGTTTAAACTAAGTTATAAAGGTAGATGTAATAGTTAAATAGACCATGGATTTTTCTTTCAAAAGCATGGTGATTTTATCTATGTTGGGTGTTGCTGTATCAAGTAGAAAGCCTTTTTCTAAAGGTAACCATGTTTACAACCCTATTTAATATAATGTTTCTTCAATTGAAAAAATGATCAAAAAAAATACCGCCTGTTTTATCGTCCTTAAACGAATGATGATTAATCAAAACAAAAAAACTATTTTGATTGTGACTTACGATATTTTATGCCTAGGTAAGCAACCAAAACAATTACATGAACAACCAAGGAAAAAAGTAGAAGCATATACCAAACCAAAGCATTTCCGTGATCAGAATAAGAATTTCCTAGAAGAAAGAAAACGGACAGATACAAAAGAAAAATGAAACTATTGATTAGGCTAAATTTTCTGTTAAAACGGTATGAAAAGAATAGGAGTACCACCAAAACAAACGAAATACCTAATATATACAGCGAATCTTCAGTCATAGTTATTATTTGACCCACCATCCAGAACCAGTTTCTATCCTAGAATTTTTATTTGTAGTTCTTTCTATTTCGCGGTACATATCTATTAATTGATTTAGTTTAGATGAGTTACTATTCTCTAATATCTTGAGGATTCCCTCCAACTCTCCTGTAAAGGTACCATTACCGTGTTCCAATATTTTGTCTGAAGAATCATCCAGAGCATCCGAATGTATATTGATAACATCTCCTTTTGCGTCATTACCTGATAATATATCTTTATAATGACTCACATTTATATTAATCGCACTACTATTAGGATAATTAAGACTGTTTGACTGATGAGGTCCGAGATTCACAGAATACTCTATAATACTATCGGAATTATACGCAAAATTTATTCCTTCTTTTTTAGCTAAAGCTTTTACTTCATCAGCTAAAGATTCCATATATGCTGCTCCAAAAACAGTCCCCCTACTGTGGGTCAATATCTGTAATTTTTCGGTTACCTGACCAAGTTTATTTCTATTTAACTTCATTCGATTCCATATATCTTGGGCGTCAGATTTACCTTTTGCCAAACCGGCTTCTCTACGCTTAGAAGACCACATACCTTGATCTCCATCAACGTATTGAAATTCATTCAAGGAATAACCGGTTTCCCTGGCCGTAGCTGCAAGTAAACTAGGGCTCCAATAAGAGGAATCCGCCCTTTCAGAATCAGCACCTACCTTACCATTAATCAAAATCGGAAAATCTATATTTAAAAAGGAAGAACTATGTTGAAAGCTAAAATTAGAAGTAAAGAAACTATCTGATCTTTGGGGCTTGTTGATTTTGGAAGCTGAATATACTTGTAATAATTTTCGTTTTAATTTAATCTGTAGTTTTTTAATGACTTCCTTCTGTGAAATAGTAGAAATATTCATATTTGAGTGATAGGAAATAACTGTAGCACTCTTGGCCTTCCGAAAGCACCGCTTCATATTATGTCGCAACTTCATTTCCTCAACTCTGGTCATAATTTCCTTTAGAATGTTAATTACCAATAGTAGATAGTAGTATCATCAAATATACAATTAGTATATTATCACTCCCCCCAACGATTCTCAAACGTCATATCTCCTATTTTAATCGTTTTGGCCGATATAACAATACGCTTCTGCATGGGAATATCATCAATGGCATCAAATTCCTCCTCAAGACTTACACAATACGCCTTCGAGAACTCAACCCGCTGCAATTGCGACATGGCATCGCGCTTAAAGAAGATGATCGTTCCGTCCTTGGTCTGGTCCGGAGACGACATCCAATGGAACAGATCGTACTTACCCTGGGATTCCAAGGTAACCATGATCTGACCGCCCAATGGCTTGCCCGCAGGTTTGCCGGTAGAATCCATGGGTTGTTCAAAGTTATAGGTACAATGCAGGACATTATAATCCTGCCCATCGATAATCATTTTTGCTAAAAAAGACATAGGAGTGGGGTTTATGTGTTTTTAGAACTTTAAAAACGGGTTATTAGCTTTGTTCGTAATCGGTATCCCATTCGGCACCTTCATCTCCTTTTTGTCCGTCCATCTTGATCAAGAAATTCTTGGCCGGGAAATAAGGTTTTAAACGCACGTCTAAATAAATACGATCCTTTTGATTAATGTCCTGCTCAAAACGACGGACTTCAAAATTCTCGATCAATTTACCTGGACCGGTAATTTCATCTAAAAAGCGAACAATTTGGTTTTGGATTTCTTTTCTGGTCTTGGCATCAAAGTTTTCAAAAGCCCTCCTGTTAAGGAAATCCATCAATACTTTGGTCACATAATCAAAAACACGTACTACGGAATAGGTCTGTAACCCAAGGTTATCCCCATTGAACAAGGTCTTGGCCGAAAATGCCATTACCTTACCATATTCATTGACCATAGGTACCAATCCCAAGTTTTCTAAATTGGCGATCTCACTTTTTCGAAGATCAAAACGAACCCCATCAACTTCACTAAGTCCACCATGCTTTTTACCTGCGGTAACCTGAGACATTAAGGTTTTGTAAATTTTTCCTGCCAAGGCTCCTGAAGGGGGTACATGAACATCATCTTCTTCCCCTACTTCATCAAATTTACCTCTACCGACCAACCAGTTACAGGTCATAATGGTATTTGATAAATAAGCATCCCCACTGGCCAAGTTGGCACTTTCGAACATTTCCATAACATCATCGGGCTCATCTAAATGCGCGAAATCGGTAACAAGGGTCACTTTGTTCTCATGAGCCAATTTCGCCCATTTATCAACCACTGATTTAGACCCCAAATAACCTGGAAGTACCATAAGGGAGTAGTTTTCCCTTAAATCTAAACGGTCGTATTTGGAAACTAATTCCTCTCGTATATAATCAAAGAACCGTGTATTGTCCAAATCGGTCAATTGATCCAATTCCGCATTGACTACCGTAACGTTCTTTAATGAAGGTAAATCGGTGTTTTTATAAAATAAGGCCACGGAACGATACGAAGTCTCCAATTCCCGAGTCTCATCCAGTGCCGTTTTAATATTTTTCGTATATGTTTTTTGTGATTCCTGGGCCTTATCATCGGCCGCTTGTACCAAACCGATAATATCATCCCCTGATTTTAAGGTATCTGACCAAAGGGATAGTATTTTCAAGAGCGATTCGCGTTCTTGTTTTTTATTTTTTTCAGTAAGGAACATTTTTCTACGCGCCTTACGATCGGGGTTTAAGTTTTGAACGTCATCTATAGCGGACTCTAATAGGTCGAAACCACCATATTTGGTTAGATCATCTGATTTTTCCTTGATTTGTTCTATGAAAGGTTTGTCACTAAGTTGTGATTGTTTTTGCTTATCGGACATATGTGGAATGGAATAAAATTATTTGGCATTTTTAATTTCCTCGATCAAGGCATCTATAGTGTCTACCAAGGATTGTTTGGCTTCTGGATCTTCCAAGGCCGCTTTTAAAATTTTATTGGTCTTCAATTGTTTAATGATCTTTTTGTACTGATCGCTTTCAATCTCCAACTCTTTTAAAAACACACTGTTATTGGTAATTCCCTTTTTGCCGAAATCCCCTAAATTGGTAAAAGAGAGTTCTTCGTTGAAAACACCTCCATCTTTATCCTCAAAAGGGATGGTAAGTTTAGGTTCAAAATGCTCAAAAGCATCTTCAATTGTCCTTAGTCCTTCTACCGCTTCAGGCTTTACCGGAGCGTTCGGGGTAAGTTTCCCAGCAATTAAGGTTCTGTTCTGTGGGATTTCGGTCAAGGCTTCGTTAGAATCGCCTTTCACCTCATTCCCACCAATACCTAGATTATCTATAGCCATAAATTATAGTTTTATTTTCTAAATTTAAATAAAAAAATAGTTATACGTACAATGTATATGCCATTAAACGTAAAAAGGAGGCATAAGATTGCCTCCTTTTAAAAATAATAGTCCGTATGTGGTTATACCCATTCGTTGACGTGCTCACCACCACCACTGGCCAATTCCTTGGCAGAAATGGTAAATGATTCAGTAAGTGGGTTCTGACCAGAAGCATCAAAATTTTCTTTGTACTTGATCAAATAACCTTCCTTGAATTTAACTTCTTTCAATGTTGCGTCGGTATCACGTTTAATGAAAACGATACTACCGTCTTTTCTCTCAAAGTTGTTGGTCATCCATTCGAAGAAACCGGTTTCCCCATTAGATTCCACAGTGATGTTCAATCTACCACCACGGGTAACTGAGGATGGTCTTCCTGTTGGGTCAACCTCTTGGTTTAAATCGTAAGAACAGTGTAAAACGGTAAATTCTTTTCCCGCAACTTTCAATTTTGCTTTAAAAGCCATAATAAATAAATTTTTGGTAAATACTACCTGATTAATAATTAAATAACGTTACATAAGAACACCACTAAGCTATTGATTATCACCAATACCCACAATTTTTTTCGATGAAATACCCAATTCAAACACCCTCCAAAAATTGTCTAATCTTACAGAAACCCCATGACAATTGGTCTCATTGGGAATTCCTGTTAAATTGAAATATTTTAAATCATTTTAAGTATTATTCCCTGATTTTAACCTTTTAAGTAACTTACTCAACAATAGTCATTTTATCTTATGCATTGAGAAACAACGAACATTTATCCCTTAATAAATTTCAATTAAAGCCTTGTTAATTGTTGTATAAGAATTCATACAAATAATAAGATAGGGGGTTTCAGAGCTATTAGTTGCCAGAATGTATATTTCTGCTTAAAACACGTATTAAAAAGTTTTCCAGAACAAACCTTTTTTGGTTCGCATATCTATCGTCATACTTTTTATACAACCTGTCTTCTTGTCCTTGATCATTTTAACACTATTGATCTCCAATTTGTTCACATCCCTAATTTCTTTGAAGAACTGGCTAACGGTAAACCGTTCACCTGTTTTATTGAAAACGGGTATATTACTATAGCAGAAATTTTTACGAATGGCTCGGTCATCCAATCTTCGTGCGGAATAAGAAACGAACATCTGTTGCATGGCATCTTCGGATACTTCAATCCTATTTGCTGCTTCTTCCTCTTTCTTTTTAACGGCTTCCTCAGCCGCTTTCTCTTCTGCCTTTGGCTTGTCCCTAATTTGTTCTTGGAGTACGGTTTCGATAGGGTCTACCCTTGTGATACTTGCCCTTCGTTTACGTTCTTTTTTCTTTGGCAAAACGGTTATTCGTTGTTTGGCCTCATGCCGTCTATCCCCATTGACTACCAGCAAGACTGTCTTTTCTCCAGGGCTTTTATAGGTGTATTTTTCTTTACGTTCGTTACCGTCAATGGTCATTGTTTCTCCAAAACTCCATTGCCAGGATTTGGCAAAATCGGAGTCATTATAAAACTCAACTTCATCACCTACCCTAACATTTTTTGGCAAAACGATACTTGGAATAAGCTCTGGGGAGATTAAATTCTTCTTTTTGGATATAACGATTTTTTTTGTCGCCTCACATTGCCCGTTCATTTTCAAGGAAACATTATAGGTTCCTTCTTTCTCGAACTGATGCACAACATTAGATCTGTATTTTTTAGGGATATCATTCCCAAAATCCCATTCCCATTCCACTCCAGACGGGTCAACACTCTTAAATTCAATCAAATCAGCAGTTGTGTAAGATTTGGCTATAATATCAAAATCCACATTGGCACAATCTACCTCACTGTTCATTCTGAAAGACAAAAGACCTAAACCAAAGACCGCCAATACTAAAAAAGAGATAAATACGTTTTTGTCAAAGTGGGTTTTAATCCTTTTATTATTCATAATTAATATCTAATTTTCGATTGTAAAAAGAGCACTTAAAAGTACTATTCATTTCATGAAAATAAAACTTGTTATTATCATAGTTATTGTGTTGACGGTATCCTGTTCTAAAAAAACGTTGCAAAACAACGATTACTCCTACTATAAGAAGGAGATGGCGAAATACAAACGCCAAACCCAACAACAGGATAGTTTAGCGCATGCTACGGTAAAACCAAAAGAAAGGCCGACAGAATCAAGGTATTTATCCGCTGAGGAAAAAAGAAGGTTCGCTCAATTATTAGAGGTGAATGAAACTTCGATTCGAAACGAAAAATTATATGCGGCCATAAAAGAATGGTTGGGAACCCCATATGATTGGGGTGGTAATTCTAAAAATGGCGTTGATTGTTCCGCATATGTACAGGCTATATATCAAAAAGTGTACAAGAACAAACTCCCTAGAACATCCATTCAACAGTTTTATTTGGATACGGAATCGCATTTTAAGAACCAAAAATACCTAAAAGAAGGCGATTTGGTCTTTTTTAGACTCCGTAATGAGGATAAGGTGGTATCCCATGTGGGTATTTATCTGCAAAATGGAAAGTTCACGGGATCCAATTCTCCCCGAGGGGTAGAGATCGTTGATATCAACGAACCCTATTGGCAAGATAAATACGTAGCTTCCGCCCGGTTATTAAACATACAATAGCATGAGAGATTCCCCAATTAAGAATATACGCCAAGAGGTGTTCAATTTGGATTTTGACCTAAAGGCTGAAACCCTTATCGCCTATCTTGAGGAGGAAACCCAGTTAGACATTTCGTTGACTGATTTTTTTAAACGTCGTTTCAGTAAGGATATCACCCAAATTGATACGTCTAAGTACAATGAGGATGTTCTCGAGGTGAATTTAAGTCGTCGCGGATTTTATAACATACTTCCCGAACGTTTCTTTCATTCCACCTATATCAGTACGCCCCATATGAATACCATGGTGGCCGATTACAATGGAAGGAAAATCGAAGAGGAAAACGCACTGAAGTTCTTTAAGCCCTTAGAGACCGAATTTTTTCTTCAAAGGGTGGCTATCGAAAGTACGGAAGATGAAACCTTAAGGGCTTTGGGCAGTCCTGAATTGGTTGATTTCCTCTTGAATTTATGGACCATTGATGAGAGGATACCAAAACGCATGGCAGCCAAAATTTTAAAAACCATGCCTTTTATGTATAAGATTGCCGGAAATATTCCGTTGTTAAAAATGATATTGGAGAACATCATAGAAGAAGAGATTACCGTTTCAAAGGATTTTGCCACTGCTGGCCAGCCCATATTGAACGAACCATGGCAGCTAGGGGTCAATATGGCAACAATGGGGCAAACAAAGACTTTTCTTCCTAAATATATTTTTACAATGAACAACATCAGTCGTCCAGAAAATATTGAGGATTATCTTCCCAATGGAAAAATAAGCGCCGTGGTCAAATTCTTTTTGGAGCATACCCTACCCCATGAAAGTGATTTTGAGATTAATTTCAAATTGCCCAAGCAAAAAACAAGATTTAAAATGACCCAGGATGCCTATTCAAGTAGACTTGGAATATCGGCAACAATATAGAACCCTATGATCGTAAATTACTTTAAAAAATTCATAAGCTTTGAATCTATAATGCCCTTTGCCATTATTTTGGTGGTCGTGGTATTGATCCTTCGGTTATTGGCTTCAAAAACCCCTGGATTTAAAAAAAGACGTAAAAAATACTATTTCTATCTAGCGGCCAATATGGTTGTCATGGCACTTTTCGTGGCTATCGTATACAATCTAAAACAATCGAGTATATTGCTACGGTATTTTTCTATGTTGGGCTTTACCGCGATCATGGGAGCACTCAATGTTTTCTTTTATAGGAACATCTTCGAAAAGTTCGATTCGCACAACCAACTTAAAGAATTGGTATTCGCATTTATCACGGGATTGGTTTTAATGGTGCCCATAATAATGATCGGCACCCATTTCAATGATATACAATACTTGCCCTATTATTTTTTGGTATTGGCTTCCTTTGCCTTTCCGACCAGTTTTTTTGTATTATACAAATACGCCATCTCAATACCGGTAAAACTGTATACAAAATGGTATTACCCCTTGGGAAATAAGTATGATTCCCCCAAGCACCATGAACTCAATAATATGATCGTGCTCAATTTTATGTTCCATAAGAACACTAAATCCCCGAATATGACGAGTTTTAAGGCAAAAGCACCTAAAGACATGGCATTTGGCAGATTGTTTTATTTCTTTTTAAATGATTATAACGATAAAAAGACCACGACCAAAATAGAATTGACCACAGCTTCCGGAGATCCTTACGGATGGTATTTTTACAGTAAACCCAAATGGTACGGGGCTTCAAAACATATAGACCCTGAACGGTCAGTAGAAGAAAATAACCTAAAAGATAGCGATACAGTCGTTTGCCAACGCATATAAAATAAGAACTATGATAGAAGATATCAAGAATTTCAAGATCAATTGGGTAGATGGAATGAAAATCTCAAAAGAGCATTTTCAAAGCCTTCAGAATTTTGCCGAAAATAGTATAAAAGACGCATTCGTTGTACGTAAAGGCAGATATGGACATGGTCTTTTGGCCTCCCACCTAATTGGGAAAAATGAATATGCCATTAATCTTGACATTCATAAAAGCCTTAAAGTGTCCATTACAAAGTTAAGGGCGATCACACCTAATGGCAATCGCATAGAGATTACCGAAAACACTCCTGCTGTCAAAGAAGAGATCGTTGTTGCCGAATTGGCCGATAAGGATTTGGAAGAAGGGTATGTCCTGATCAATTTGGATACCGCTAACCCTGTACCGTTCGGCGAACAGGAACCCAATGAAATTCCTCCTCGACTACCCTATTTGACCAATGGTCATTTCTTTACGTTCATCAGTGCAGGGGATTTGATAAAAACAGGGTTGACGGCCAACCAATTACCTATCGCAAAAATTCAAAAGGAAAGCAAAGGCCTTTCGGTCGCTCCAGATTACATTCCCCCTTGTCTTACACTAGGTGCGCATGAAAGTTTGGTGCATTTTTACAATGAAGCCGAAACCTTTCTTAAAATGACCGAACGTAATGCGATACTTATCGTTCAGAAAATAATGTCCAAACAAAGTGATAACCCGATAGCGGATGCCATGCAATTGGTCGTGGACAAGGCCTATGTTTACCTGGCACAGCATATTACGAAGGTAAAATGGGAAGAACACGATATGCATCCTAAGGAATTATTGGAGATCCTTGTTAGTTTTGCCCGTATTTTCAAAGGTTCAGTAGATATCTCTTCTCCTGAGAACAAAGAACAATTGTTCAATTATTTTGGCGAATGGACCGATTTAAAAGGAGGGGACTACGAGAAATTGTTTACAGACGTCATCAATCTACAGTATAACCATAACGACATTGACCAAAACCTAAGCGTGATCAAATCCTTTATGCAAACGATAGACCGATTGTTCACCGTACTTACCCAAATCGATTATATTGGTAAACGCCGGGATATGGGCATCTTTGTAAATGAGAATATTGTTGAAGATAAATCCGGAAAATCGAAAGGCACTTCATTTTTGGCCGAATAAAAAATAAAATATGGAAGTACTTAATAAAAAAGAACGAACCTCTTCTTTTCTCCTTTTCTTGCTGATGTTCGCCATTACCGTAGGTATACTTTTTACTGCCTTTTTCTTTAGCTATAAATTACCATGGAAAGAGAATGAAGTCCTTCGAGCGGAAAACCAAAGGATACGTTACGAGTTTTTATACCAAAAAAGATTTATGTCGTCTTTAGAGGGTATTGACAAGCAGATAGATTCCTTGGAAAACGCTAAGGACGGATATTTCTTTTTGGAACAATCGATCAACGCAGACCTGATCGACCTTAAAAGTGATATCCCGAAAGATTCGTTGGATGATAGGGGAATGTATGAAAACTTGATCTTAACCTATAAAAAACTGGTAGACGCCAAAAGGGATTTAAAACAGGTAGAAAGTGCCAGATTGGATATAGAGGACTTAAAGGAACAAATTGAAGAATACGAAAAGGAGATCAATAAATTGAATACGGCATTGAGCCTTTCCCAACGTTTAAACAGAAACTAACCATCCTATGAACAATGAATTGGAAAAGGCGATACATATTGCCACCCAGATTGCCGATGAATACCAACATGAAAGTTTTGGGCCGGCACATTTGGTCAAAGCCGCATTACATCGCGATCTATCACTTTTACGTTTCTTGCATGACAAGAACGTAGATGTCTATTTCATAGAGGAATGGTCAGAGGTTCGTTTAGAAGAATATCCTAAACGCAGCAATAGGTCGTCTGACCTCAAAGCAAGTCCCGAGGCCCAAGTCGTTTTTAACGAAGCTGAAGATATACAACATAAATTGAACAAGGAAGAAGCAGACCTTATTTGCCTTTTCGTAGCAGCTATTACACCCGGTGTTGGTTTTACATTCGATCAATTAAAATCACTCCCTGTTAGCAGCAATCAATTGTTAGACAACCTTTTAGACCAAAGGAAAACATCCAAAACAGGTACGGCAAATGTAAAAGGAGCCCTTGGCAGCACCCCACCACAGGCAGATAGTGTATTGTACAAATATGCAAAAGATCTGCTGCAATTGGCACAGGATGGTACGTACGACCATATTGTGAATCGTGATAGGGAGCTAAAAAAAATAATCGAGATCCTAAGTCGAAAAAACAAACCCAATGTTATTATACAAGGGGAATCCGGAGTGGGTAAAAGTGTATTGACCCAAAATTTGGCCAGGGAAATCATAGGGGGTAAAATCGTTGAAAACCTAAAAGAATCGAACCTTCTGG
This sequence comes from Maribacter luteus, assembly GCF_009674825.1. GTDB lineage: Bacteria > Bacteroidota > Bacteroidia > Flavobacteriales > Flavobacteriaceae > Maribacter_A > Maribacter_A luteus. Next base: position 176,004 of record NZ_WKJH01000018.1, on the reverse strand, counting down.
AAATTGATACGGCCCTATTGCTTTCAGGTGCTTCATATAAAGGAGAGGTTGAGGATCGCTTGCAAAGTATATTCGATGAAGCAAAACCCCTTGTAAAGCCCATTATTTTCATAGACGATTTTCATTTTCTTCTACAAGATGCTTCATCCAGTCAGGGAATCTTGAATGTGATCAAATCTGAATTGAATAAAGGGGAAGTCATTCTTGTAGGAGCTACCAATTCCGACAATTATAGAAAATATATCAGTAATGATGATGCCCTGAACCGAAGGTTTGAATCGGTTACCCTAGAAGAACCGGATAATGAAATGGCTTTTAGGATACTGCAGAGTATTGGTCAGACATATACCGATCATCATGAATTGGAACTCACGGAAGACACATTGCGTGAGGCCATTCGTTTATCAAAAAGATATTTAAAGGAGAAAAGCCTTCCGGACTCTGCCTTGGACCTACTTGATCGTACCATGGCAGCGGCCAATGTATCGGAACAATCATTACCCAACGATCTCGGGGAATTGAAAGCTAGGATAGAAGTTATTGAGGAAAAGGTCGAGGAACGTGATGAGGCTGAAAATATTCAAGAGATAGATTGGGTATATATGGCCTTAAGAAATAGATTAAGTCCTATAGTACTCGGAAAATTCGATACGGAAGATGCCTTTGGTTTTCCTTCATACAACGAAAAATCTACCTACCTGAAAAATATCATTACTGCGATTGAGGAACATTCCAAAACACCACGTGAAGGGGTTGTGGAAGAAGATTTGGCCGCCATGGTATCCAGTATTACGGGCATACCTGCCGGTAAGGTGCAGACCAAGGAAAAAGAACGGTTAATGGATATGGAAGCTACCCTGAAGAAAAGGGTCATAGGACAGGATATCGCCATTAAAACAGTGACCGAAGCCGTTATTGAATCGCGTTCCGGACTTTCAAAAGCCGGACAACCGATAGGTTCGTTCTTCTTTTCCGGACCAACGGGAACCGGGAAAACCGAATTGGCCAAATCATTGGCAGAATTTCTTTTTAATGATGAAAGCGCCATTATCAGGTTCGATATGTCAGAGTTCAAGGAAGAACATTCCGCAGCATTGCTTTATGGGGCACCTCCGGGATATGTGGGGTATGAAGAAGGTGGTGTTTTGGTGAATAAAATACGTCAAAAACCCTATTCCATTGTGTTGTTCGATGAAATTGAAAAAGCACACCAATCGGTATTCGATGTTTTTCTTCAGATATTGGATGAAGGAAAATTAAGCGATCGTTTGGGGAAAGTGGGCGATTTTTCAAATGCGGTAATCCTTTTTACCTCGAATATCGGCTCTGAATTTATTAGTAAGGCCTTTGAAGGTGGCACCGTTCCAAAATCGGACGAGCTTCTCGAAATCATGGCCCCTTACTTTAGACCCGAATTTTTAGGGCGAATAACAGAAATAGTACCCTTTGCCCCTATTTCCGAGAAGAATGCCCCAACGATCTTCGACCTTCATTTAATGAAAGAATTACTTGTGCTTACAGAGCGTTTGGGCATAACCATCGAAATAGACGAAAAAACAAAAGAACATTTGTCTTTGGATGGTTTCTCACCCACTTATGGGGTACGGCCACTAAAAGCAGTAATACGCAACAAGTTGAAAAGACCACTTTCAAGAATGATCATATCGGGTGAAATAAAAGCACCACAAACCGTAAAAGTGGGATTAAAGAATAAAGAGGTCGTTTTTACCGTTGTTGAATGACAATAGTCAGTAAGCAGTGAACAGTGAGTAGTTATAAGTATTAAGTAAAAGCAAAGGGCCAACAGCGAACAGTGAAAGGCCAAAAGCGCATAGCGATTAGCGAACAACGATAAACAGATATAGAATGGCTAAACCATATTATCAGGCACCTTTCGATTTTAAGCGTTTTTTTGAGAAGAAAGAACTCAAGAAAATCAGTATGCGTGAATCCATATCCCAGTTTATCAGTATTATCATTACCACGTATTTCGAGGAATATGCTTTTGATGAAGGTTTCGGTAGTGAAATATGGGAAACCGATTTTGACCTTTTGGTAAATGCCAATGTACTTAAAGAGCAAATTAAAAAGTCATTGAAAAATCAAATAGAGACTTACGAAAAACGACTGTCGAATATTGATCTGAACGTTGAACTCATGGAGACGTTGTCTTCAAACACCAATAAAGTAAGACTTAAAAAATATCTATTTATCACCATAAAGGGCACCATCATAAAAACCGATGAACCTTTTGTATTCAAGGGGGATTATTATTTAGCACCCTTATCGTATAAACATTGATATAAAAAAGAATCAGTCTACGGTACACGTGCGATTATGGGTAGGGAAAATAACGTAGGGCTTTGAAATTATAAGAACAAAATACAACTTAACCGATTACCAGGTATAATAAAAACATAAAAGTGTGAAAAGTCTATCCAAAGAGGAAATTAAAGATCGTCTAATACGCAGGGCCGCTGACACTTGGGGGGTTGATGAAATGGAAATCGAATATTCTTTCGATCCCATTGTAAGCATATTGTTCGATGCTTGTTCCCATGAATTCGAACGTATTTCCGAAACCCTAAAAACCAGCAGAACAAAAATCACCGAACGATTGGTAGATCTGTTAACACCGGAAATATCGGTCACCGCCAAGCCTGCACATGCCGTAATGCATGCCCTTCCGCTAGACGACCATTTAGAGATCAACGGTAAAAGTCAATTCTTCAACAGAAAAAGAATGCCCTTGTTCAATAATAATGGTAAGGAAGGCTTTAAAGACTTTTTCTTTTGCCCTTCCGGGGATTTTACTTTGAACAATTGTGAATTAAAATATATTGCGTACCCCGATAAAATAGTATCATACCGTAATCAACGTAGTACCAAATGGTTATCAAAAAGTGATTTTTCCGGGGCTCCTGAATCTTCGGCTATTTACTTAGGCATTCAACCTGGGAAAGGCCTAAAGGAATTGAAGGATCTACTCTGCTATTTCGATCTGTTGAATTTCGCTAACAAAGAGCTTCTAGTTCATCATTTGGGTATTGCCGAATGGTCAGTAAACGGCATGTCGCTGGAGGTTACCAAGGGATTTTCCCAAAAAGAAGCCGTAAAAGATGATTATAGCGCTTACATTAATGAAGGTATTCAAAGTAAAATACAGTTCTATGAAGATTATGTAAGGCAGTATTACGAAGACCATTTTTATACGATCGAAGGGAATGTGCCCTTATTCGAAAATTTAAAAAAGCACCCAGAGATCTTCAAGGAATTCCTGTCTGACAAAGAAATAGCATCCTTTACAGAACCGTTGTTGTGGATCAAGATCTCTTTCTCATCAGTGGTTTCTACACCTATGTTGGAAAACTTGCATTGCCACATCAATTGTTTTCCTATTTTGAACAAAAAGACCCATACCACCAGTAGGCGTTTACAGTCTTTTTTCAATATCATACCCATGGAATCTGAAAATGATTTCTTTTTGGATGTTGGGCATGTTGAAGGTGATACCGGAAATAAATACTATGTACACAATCGGGATAAAAAAGACAATGTAAGGCCACAGGCCTACCTACGTTTTGGTGGGGTCAGCCGTTTTGATGAGCGCGATGCCTCCGAACTCCTGAACTATACCTTGGACCTTTTAAAAGAAGACAGCGTGGCCTTCTCGGCCATGGGCGATGATTTCATCAATTCGAATCTAAAAGACCTAAAACAAATAGTTTCCCGTATTGAACAGCAGATAGAGCTGCGTGGTTTTAAAAAGAACAAAATCCCTTATTTGATCATTAACAAAAACAGTATCGATAAAAATAGGGATAGTATTATTTATATGGATTATTGGACAACCTCAGGTGAAAAAGCCAATAAGATAAATCCGTATAGTAAATTATACCAATATTCCGGAACCGCCTTTAAACCCGATTCCTTGGTATTGATTACAGGTACGTTAGGAGGGCATGATGAGCCTTCCCCCAGTGAAAAAATATATGCATATCGGGAACATATACTTTCTCGGGGAAGAATCATTACCAGACAGGATATCGTACAACATTGTTATGCCGTTTTTAAGGATAGTATCACCAAGGTTACGGTTGAAAAAGGGGTAATGGTGTCTCAGGACAATTCCGTAGGTTACACCCCTACAACCGACATCCATATTACACAAAATAGTGATGCTGATTATAGTAATGCTGATTGGGAACATCTTAAAAAAGAGTTGTTGATCGGTATTAAATCACGCTCTGCCAATGTATTACCGTATCGGGTTTTTTATAACCGGACTTAGATTTTGTACGAAATTTCTAACGTGTAGTTTAACGAAAATACAAATGTTAATTTGTCTGTCCTTTAGGTAATTATTACTTTAATCCAATAAACACTGCCGTATGCCAAAAATAGTAAAGATTAAACTCCTCGTCGGTGGGGAGGAATTCCTGCCCAATTCGGGCTATAGCGTCACTGTGGAACAATCCATTGGAGGGCACAGTTCGTTCCGTATCGCCTTTCCGGCCAATGCCACCGAAGGGTATGGTGGTGCGTTAATGGACAATGCATTGGCCTTCGTAGGCAAGAAGATCACCATCGGGGTCAATGACAACCAAATGGAATTTAAGGGAGTGGTTACCTCGGTAGACCTTCAAAAAGGGATCGATGCCGCCGGTACCATCGTACTTTCCGGGAACGGCCCGGCTGCCCTATTGGCCAATTCCGTCCAATGCCTCAGTTACGAGGAAGGTACGCCCCTTTCGCAAGTGGCCACCGATACCGTGAACGGACATTCCACCGAACATGTGAAATTATCAATAGGCAAGGGTACGGAGGTTAGCCTGCCCTATACCGTACAATATAATGAGAGCGACCTTTCTTTCCTCCAGCGACTCTGCAGTCGCTATGGGGTATGGATCTATCATAACGGCACTGATTTCTGTGTCGGGAAAACAGGGGATAAAGAAGTACAGGGCATATACGGACAGGATGTTATTGGTTTCAACCTCTCAACCGGACTGCGCGAGCAGTCCTTTGGGATGAAAGCCCAAGATTGGGTGAACGACACGGCCTTGGAATCCGATTCCTCGGCTTTTTCACCAACTTCCTCCCACCCCTATCAAGACCGGATAAAGGGCGAATCGGAAAACGTGTTCGCCAAGAAAAGTTCATACGATTGGACCCTTGGCCAGCATGAATACAGTGCCCAAGGCGGTGTGGATACCGCTGCAAAGGTGAATGTACTCGGTAGGGCCGCCAGTATGATCTTGGCCTCTGGAACCTCCGAACTCGTAAACCTTCGCATTGGGGACACTTTGTCCTTACAAGGGCTCAATTTCTCCGATCAGACCAAACAGGACCCCTACGGTTCTTACGATATAACAAGGATCGTTCATCGTTTTGACCATAGCGGACATTACCGTAACGAATTCGAAGGAGTACCCCAAGGTACGGAGCACCTGCCCCACTCCAACAGTTTTGTAACCCCACGATCGGGCGCACAAAGAGGCTGGGTGTTGGACAATGCCGACCCGAACGGACTCGGTCGTATCAAAGTACAGTTCCCGTGGCAAAAGCCCATGGGCACCAGTACCCCTTGGATCAAGATGGCCACCCCCTACTCCGGTAGCGGTAAAGGCTTTTACTTTATCCCGGAAAAGGATGAGGAAGTGCTCGTAGGCTTCGAGGGCGATAATCCTGAAAAACCCTTTGTGCTGAGTGCAGGCTTCAACAGCAGTGCCAATAGCGGTTTTGCAGATGCGGACAACAACATCAAGGCCATCAAGACAAGAAGTGGCCATATCATAGAACTGAATGATACCGATGGAGGGGAGAGTATTACGATAACAGACTATCAAAAAAATATAGTGGAAATTGATACTGCAAATAATAATATACGTTTCCACGCGAACAATAATATTACAATCAATGCTAATGAGCATATGATTTTAAAATCGAAAAGTTTGGACATTCAAGTTGCGGAAGATATGAATATTTCTGTCGGTGGAAATAAATCAGAATCTGTTGCCAATAACAGTAGGGTTACTACTGCCAAGGACTACATATTAAAAGCAGTAAATATTATTGAAACTGCTTCTGAATCTATTAACAGTGAAGCAGAAGAAATAAAAAGACAAGCGGAAAAAGATATAAATATTCATAGCACCAATGGAAGTGTAACTAAAAAAGCGGGAAAAAAAATTAATAATAATAGTGGAGAAGTAGGTAATTTGTTTTGAGGCTTTTTGGCTTAAAACTTATTTAGAAAAAGAAAAGAGTTATTATGAAAGGACATATCATTAGAATATCGGGAGGTACAATTATTGAAATTGCAAATTCAGATCTGCTTTTAGAAGGTGAAAATATTTATACTTCGGCTGCAATAAATGTAAATGAAACGGGTGATGATGGTGTCGCATTTAACTAAGAGTATTTTGTAACTAAAAGAAATCAAGTTTAGTGTCCGCTACTAAAAACGTTAAGAAAAAAGCATCTCGTATATCTTACAAAGATAAAATGATGCAAATACACCGCTTTTATGGAGTCCAAATAGAGTACTTGGAACCTAAAGTAAACATGGTGCAGTATGTTTTGGAATGCAAGCCATTACATTATGAAGGCGATGCCTACCATTATCAACTTAAAAGGTCCCAATTTTATGTAAATGGAAAAAAGCTTACGAAGCAGTTGGATGTTCTTGCAGAAAAGTGTGCAGAAATCCTTTATCCGTTGATATTAGAGGTTACTTTTAGTGGTTTGATTTTAAGAATAGTAAATTTTGAGGAAATACAACATCGATGGGAGGTTTTACTTCCTAAATTAAAAAATGCTTATAAAGGCGAGGTTGCCGAAACTTACATGAACAATATTTCTGCAAATATTTTAGAAGCCAATACTCTTATGGAAAAGCTAAAACGAGATGTGCTTTATTCACTATTAGTGCCGAGATTGTTCGCACTGGGTGAACCTTCTTTAACCAAATCAGAATGCAATTTTGTACTGCCTCATTATTTGTATAAAAAAGGTATTCTTTTTAAAGGAACTCAGGAAATTGGCAAATATGTGGATAAGAATGGTCATATAACAGTTTCCTATAAAGGAACTGCTAACGAAAGTGATTCATTATATAAGGATAAAGTGTTAAACGGAGAGCTTACTATGCAGTATTTATTGGATAACGAAACAACTTCAATGATACACTTTAGAGGATTATGCGAATTTGATAACCCCAGTCACAACAAAATAGAATATCGTATTACGAGACTAAAAGAACTGGAATTAACAAAATAATATGAGTCAAAAACATTTGGTTTGTCATGGAGCGTTATGTAAATGCCAATTTGGTACTGCACCAGATAAATTAATGGTCCTAACCCAAAATAAGATTTATATCAATGATGAGAAATCATCTGAAAAATTAGTGGCAACTACCATGGAGTTGGGACCTACTTTTGAAAAAAAAACTTTTGGTACATGCTCTATGACAAATAGTGCATGTGTTCCAAATATAACTATGTGGGATGGATTTTATGAGAAGGTGACCCTCCCAAATAAGGGTAACCCCTTATTAGAAGATAGCAAAGGTACTTGTGCCATAGGAGGAGCTCCATGTGTCGAAATCTTATTTCATGGTCAAATAGCTACTCCAAATGAAATGAACGCAGATAATACCGAAGAAGAATTGATTTCTTTAATCAATCCCTTAGGAGAATTCGATAAGAATGTAAATAAACCTATAATAAGTATACCTATTGAGTAAGATAATATGAGCAAAATACACATCGACGTAAACACTACGGGAAATCAAAAGTTTGATGCGGGTAGGTCTCATTTAATGCTAAATGGCACAACTACTTTTCATGTGGGTATCAAAGAATTTTCCGAAGATTATGAAGCCCTCTTAAGTTTACAGGGAGAAGAAAAAAAAAGACAGAAAGAAGCACTTGATAAAAAATATAGTAAGGACAATATAGGATGGGTATATGTTTTGGTCGAAGGTCGTTTAGAGGAATTGGATTATACAGAGTATACTCAAAAGGATAGAAATAAAATTAATAGAAAAATAGGCTTTTCTCCTCTATTGGTGGGTGGTGGCATGACTTGGTTACAACCTTATTTAAAAAATGGAGCACGCCCTATGGGGCAACGTCCATATGGCTGTTTTGTATCTTCTACAGGCACTCCTAAGGTAATCAAAACATTATGGACGGATAGACAAAACAATGAATTACCAGATGCAGTAGCCTTTGGAAGTCAAGTAAGACTTCATATCTACACCCAAGATCTTTATGGCCAAGAATTAACTATAGGATTAGTAGATCGAGATATTTTCAATCCAAATGATGAACTATCCGTTACTAGTAATAATGAAGATGCAGCCCTAGCAGATGCTTTTGTAATCAGTACCGCTTTTCGTAGAGAAATTACACATAAGGCAGAACTCACCTTTGAAAAAAATTTCAATGATATTATAAAAGGCCAGGTTACTATATTCGGCAATAAACAAACACATGTACAGAAGACAAGTATAGATGTATTTGTAGATCCGTATTGGGCCATAGTTGCAGGTAAAAGCTTAAAAATTTTTCCTACTGTAATGTTAGAGGCTACCGGTAAATTTATAGAGTTTGAACGCCAGTATCTTTCTGTTAAGGAAAATGCTAAAAAATATGAGGGCCCTGGGAAATTGGGGAACGTTTCTGTTCAGGTAGGTGAAATTGAAACTAACATAAAAGCTTTTTCACCCTGTCGTTATAAAACTATTGTTGCAACTCTACCAAATCAAGAACCCTTTACCTTGTTCAGCGAAGATGGGCAGGTTAATACAGGAGCTTCGGTAATCAATACAGGTATGGTTACCAACGGTAGTAATAAAAAGGTATTTAAGATTGAAGTAACTGATATTGATAACGAAGGGTGTTCAGAGACAGAAACTGGCAAAATGCATGAAAATAACGTAATAGATACATCTGTCTTGGACGAGCTGAATATTGAATATGAACAAACAAAGGGAAAAACAGCTTCAGTCTCCTTTGTACCCATATATCCATACAAATATTTAAACAACGGTAACCCCGATTTTTTCAATTTTTTTATTTCTTATTTCCCTGTAATATCTAATAATAATGGACTATTTTTTGAGCTGCCTATAACCACCTGTGCTTATCAGAAAAAAGTAAAATTTATAGTTTTCCCCGACGTTCATTTTGCCATGCATTTGCAGGTGGGTAAGGTCGATAAGAAACTAAAAAACTTTTATAAAGAGATAGAAGTTCCTATTATAAGTGGTTTGGACAAAGAATTTGAACAAGCACAAAAACATCAAGATTTTATATATCAATACCTAAAATACATACCAGTATTTGCACTGCATAAATTTATCCAAGAACTTATCATGGATTATTTAAAAGGAGAAGCTGCTAAATTTGGTGTAGGTCTACATGGGTATCATTCTTTTACAACTCCTATTGGTCCTGGTTTAAAAAAAGGGACTGACTATGAGCAATTAGATTATGGTGTAGAATACCCTTTGGTTCCGAAAGCTATAATTGCCTATGGGCTTTTATGCAGTGTTGTCATGGATGCTTTACTTCTCTATTTCTCTGGTGGTGGATACGCCGCGGTGAAGGCAGGAGCAAAAGCAACTTCAGTAGCAGGAAAAACTTGGAAACAGCTTAAATTAGCTAGACGAAGATACAAACAGTATAAAACTGCTAAGAAACTTGCCACTGGAAATTTTGTTGAACCAGCCAGATCAGATAGAACGGAGTTTGAATTTATAGCACCCAAAATTCGAAGAATCACTGGTATGGGCTTTGTTCAAGATAAACAAGGTGCTATTAGTCTTGAACTGACCGAAAAAATATTAGCCTCCCCTTTATTTGCTATGAGTTATACTATCAAAGGTGATTGGGGCGACTTTTTAGCAGCTGTTACAGGAGTAACGGGTATGTTCAATGGCCTTGAAGTGGCTAATAATGTCGTTGGTGAAATTCTTAAGATCAAAAGTATTAAAGATGATGTAAACAAGGCTCAAGGTAAGACTGAGACCGATACCCGTTCAAATACTGAAAAAGCCGCAACAGGTATTGCCAAACGTACCGGTAATAGGCAAGACTTTTTTGACAGGTTGGAAGATAAAATACAATTAGACCTAAAGGAATTTGCAAAAAAATATGGTCAAGAAGGGGAAATTGAAATATACTTTTCCGGTTTTATCGATGCCCATTATGAACTTACGGCAAACAACGCTAAAGGCCTAAATCTTTCGTTATATGATGAAAATGGTGCCCTTATTAAAAATTATGATAATACTACCGGGGTTTCGTATGGGTGTGATTATGGCATTACGGCCGGGGTAATCATGAGTTTTAAAAGCGAGGTAACCATAAAATGGACTAAATTAGCCGCTTACACTCCAAAATTTTTGGGAGATGGGTTGTACGATACTAATATTGACTTTGAACTAGAGGGCGAAATGGGCGGATCTATTCATTATGAATGTACGTATACCCGTAAAGGCCAAGCCCCTACTATGAAACAACAGGTTATTATCTGTACCGGTATTCGAGGTATGGCGTATGCAAAGATCAAATTAGAAATTGACAAAAAAGTAGGCGAAAATAAGAAATGGGAATTGAAAGTGGGAAAAAAACGAGAGAAAGATGCGCCACGTATAACGGATAGATATAATGGTGAATATACTGAATTACTTAAGGACTTTACTATACCTTTTGATCCCGTACCCGTATTCGACGATTCATTGAAAAACTATTTTGATTAATTACCTATAGAATGAATAAATACACCTTTTTATTAGTACTAAGCGTCTTCATTTCTTGCGGACAAGTAAAAAAAAATAACGAAGATTCTCAAAACATGGTAAACGATATCTCTAATTTAAATATACAGGCCATAAATGCAACTAATGTAGTAGATTATATAGCCGCTCAAGTTAAGACGTATGATAAGTACCCCATGTATGCCATACGACCCTTACAAAACAATTGTATTTTCACTATTTTAGTAAACGGTGAATTACTTTACAAGGAGTTTACATTAGAAAAAGCAGGTACTCCCATTATGTTAAATTCACTCATCTTAAAAACCGGCAAGCAAACGCTGACCTACCGTTTGTACCCTATAGGTGACCTTATGGTACAGGAATACGGCAAGGGCGATACGGTAAAGACCTTAAAAAAAAATACCTCGATGAGCTTAAAAATTATCCGTTATGATGATTTTAAAACTGGACGTGGCCTAAGTGACGAGATTGTAATTGCGGAACATACGAGTCCAACGAAAGAAGGAACCCGTGAATTTATAGGTGCCGGGTTACCTTATTACGAACATACCATCACCTTTAACGCCGAGGTACCCTACGAAAACGAAGGCTGGACCAACGGACAAGACCTTAGTAAATTTGATGAAGAAGAACTGGAAGCGGTGGTCAAAAAAAGAAACCTGCAAATAGGTGAATTATACAAGAACAAAGAACTGGACTCCTTAGTCCGCATAGAGCACGTAAATGGGTTAATATATGCCAAGGCCAATTACCGCACCAAGGATGAACTGCAAGGTATTTTTGACCAATACAAAGAAAACGTTTTAAAAGACAAGGAGTTGCAACCTATGGAAGGCTATCAAATGGAACTTTATGGGCAGAACAGAATCGTCACGTTACGGTATTCCATCACCAACCCGCCGGACCCAAGAATGCAAGGTATGCCAGCACTTTTCTATCTCTATGAAGATGTGGATGGTGACACCTCTGCTCAATTTTTATCATTAACTTTCTATCTCCCAAAAGGTAAAGCACTTACTCCTGAAAATTTACAGATACTGTAGATGAAAATACATCTAAAAACACCACAAAAGCTGTCTAGTAATTTTAGATAGCTTTTGTTTTTTAGATGAGCAGTAGAACCTCTAAATTCGACAATACAATAGGATTTTATTTTGTTCCTTTACAACCGTATATTTACATTAATCAAAAAGAAACGTATTAATTATTTATATTTTTCATTTATCGCAGTCTATGAAAAACTTATATTTTACCGTACTGGCCCTACTATGTAGCAGTGTCTTTGGTTGTGCCCAACAAAAAAAGGACAACAATACCGCGTTACCTGTATCAGAGAAAATTAAAGAGATCAACTCAAAAAATATGGTAGCGGCCATTACTGCCAAGGTAAAACGTTATGACGAGGAGCCTTTGTACTACCTCCGGATCGGAAAGGCCAATTGTTTAATAGAAGTTTTGGTGAACGATATGCCGGTATATAAAAATTATAAACTCTCCAATTTGGCAAGCCCTTTGGAAATAAATCATAAAATTTTAAAATCGGGCAACCAGACCGTTACGGTACGCATGTACCCCGTAGGCGATATGATCAAAGAGGACTATGAATATGGGGAAACCATTACCCAGTTGGGGGATGCCTCAAATGTACGCATCAAGGTGATCCGTCTGGACAAACAAGGGGCTATGGGCTTGCACGACGAAGAGGAGATACTAGACCACCAAAGCCCCACTACAGATCCCGAAGGGGAAGTGTTTGCTGGTACAGGCCTTCCTTTTTACGAATATAGCTTTGAATTTTTCGCAAAAGTACCCTATGACCTTAGTAAGAATTCTTGGGGCGATGCTGCATATCTCCGCGCCGTGGACCAAGAGGTGCTGGAGCAGAAAATGCTAGACTATTATAAAACATTTTTAAAAGAATATAAAAGAGGAAACGAAGATTTTATTGCACAACAATATTTCCAATCTTTTTATCTACAAGCGCAAGCCTATTATAAAACCAAGGAAGAAATACAGGAAATGTGGGATGAACAGTCGGAACTGCTCAATAATTCTACAGTTAAGCCCCAACCCATAAAGGATTACGAACTGGTATTTTATGCACAGGGCGGAGTAGCCTTTCTACGCCTTAAAAACAAAGAAGATACTTACTATAGGAATAAATGCGCTGGTTATGTAGAGTACTTTAAAGGTGATGATGAAAGAGGAAGATTTTTCGGACTCTACCTTTATGCTCCTAAAAAAGGGTTCAATAAAAAAGACTTTAGGTTGATAATGGCCTAATGCGTGGTTTTGAGCTATGCCGACCGCTATTGTTATTTTTAATAATCCTATTTAAAAGTGTCCTTAAAAAACAAAAGCTTTAACCTTTTGATGATTGTATTGTGGAGTGTCTTTAGCTGTGCACAGCAGAACAAAGACATAAATGCAACTAATGTAGTAGATTATATGGCTGCTCAGGTTAAGACGTATGATAAGCACCCCATGTATGCCATACGACCCTTACAAAACAATTGTATTTTCACCATTTTGGTAAACGGTGAATTACTTTACAAGGAGTTTACATTGGAAAAAGCAGGTACTCCTATTATGTTAAATTCACTCATCTTAAAAACCGGAGAACAAACACTTACCTATCGCCTCTACCCTATAGGCGACCTTATGGTACAAGAATACGGTAAAGGCGAGACGGTAACTACTTTAAAGAAGAATACCTCGATGAGCTTAAAAATAATCCGTTACGATGATTTTAAAACCGGACGTGGCCTAAGTGACGAGATTATAATTGCGGAACACACCAGCCCCCTTAAAAAAGGAACCCGTGAATTTATCGGTGCCGGACTACCCTATTACGAACACACAATCACTTTTAACGCCGAGGTTCCCTATGAAAACGCAGGATGGACCAACGGACAAGACCTTAGTAAATTTGATGAAGAAGAACTGGAAGCGGTGGTCAAAAAAAGAAACCTGCAAATAGGAAACTTATACCAAAACAAAGAACTAGATTCCTTAGTGCGTATAGAGCACGTAAATGGGTTAATGTATGGTATAGCCAATTATCGTACTAAAGAAAAATTTCAGGGTATATTTGATCGATATAAAGAGGATGTGTTAAAGGACAAAGAGATGCAACCCATGGAAGGCTACCAAATGGAATTGTATGGAGAGAATAGAATTGTAACATTACGTTATTCCATCACCAACCCTCCAGACCCAAGACTTCAGGGCATGCCAGCTCTTTATTATCTTTATAAAGATGAATATGGCACCTTGGTTGATTTTTTATCTTTAACATTTTATCTCCCAAATGGTAAAGCATTGACCCCCGAAAATTTACAAATTTTGTAAAATATAATATACATCTAAAAACACCACAAAAGCTGTCTAGTAATTTTAGATAGCTTTTGTTTTTTAGATGAGCAGTAGAACCCCTAAATTCGACAATACAATAAGAGTTTATTTTGTTCCTTTACAACCGTATATTTACATTAATCAAAAAGAAAAAGGTAACTATTGCTATTTTTCATTTATTGTACCTAAAAAAAATACATTTTACCCATTCTTCTATTTTATTGATTGTGGTCGTACGTTAATAGCCGTTTTTCACTATTATAGGCGAACATCCTTTAGAACCTTCTATATTTGGAAAACCAATCTGATCATTGCAACAAACCAAATACTTTGATATACCTATAAGCAATTACAAAAAAGCGAGTTAAGAGCCTATCCCATCATAAAAACCCTAAATAGGACCGTGTTGAACATCGTAATTTGACCTACTAACAATTTCCTTGAAAGTCTACTTTTAATAGCTTTGTAAGTCAAGAATAAAAAGCATTATGAGTTCAAAAAAGACACTATTTGATAAAGTATGGGATTCCCACGTGGTAGAACATATTGAAAATGGTCCGGATGTATTGTTCATCGACCGACACATGGTTCATGAAGTTACCAGTCCCGTTGCCTTTCTAGGGTTGAAAAACAGGGGCATAAAAGTATTGCATCCTGAAAAAACGTTCGCTACAGCGGATCACAACACCCCTACGATAAACCAGCATTTGCCTGTTGAAGATCCACTTTCAGCCAATCAGTTGAAAGCTTTGGAAGAAAATTCAGCGACCTACGGTATCTCCTATTGGGGATTGGGTCATGAAAAAAACGGGATTGTGCATGTTGTAGGTCCGGAATATGGAATTACACAACCAGGGGCTACCATTGTATGTGGTGACTCCCACACCTCTACCCACGGTGCTTTCGGTGCCATTGCCTTTGGTATCGGTACTTCGGAAGTTGAAATGGTATTGGCCACACAATGTATTATGCAGGCCAAACCAAAGAGTATGCGTATCAATGTTGAGGGATCATTGAGCAGGGGCGTAACACCAAAAGATGTTGCCCTTTACATTATCTCACAATTGACAACTTCTGGTGCTACCGGTTATTTTGTTGAGTATGCCGGACAGGTTTTCCGTGATATGACCATGGAAGGCAGAATGACCGTCTGTAATCTTAGTATAGAAATGGGAGCACGTGGTGGTATGATCGCTCCCGATGAAAAAACCTTTGAATATGTAAAAGGACGTGAGTTCTCACCTAAAGGTGCAGCATTGGACAAGGCAATGGCCTATTGGGAAACCTTGTACACCGATGAAGGTGCTCAGTTCGATAAGGAAATCACTTTTGATGCTTCGAACATTGAACCCATGATCACCTACGGAACCAATCCGGGAATGGGTATCGGAATTTCAAATGATATTCCCAATGCCGATGCCGTTGAAGGCGGGGCAGCTACGTATCAAAAATCGCTTCAATATATGAATTTCAATGAAGGCGAAAGCATGATGGGCAAACCCATAGATTTTGTTTTCCTTGGAAGTTGTACAAACGGAAGAATTGAAGATTTCAGGGCATTTACCTCTTTGGTCAAAGGAAAGAAAAAAGCGGATAATGTTACCGCTTGGTTGGTTCCAGGATCACACCAAGTAGAAGCTGCCATCAAAGCGGAAGGATTGCTGGATATACTTAACGAAGCAGGTTTTGAATTGCGCGAACCAGGCTGTTCTGCCTGTTTGGCCATGAACGATGATAAGGTTCCTGCCGGCAAATATGCAGTAAGTACTTCGAACCGAAATTTTGAAGGCCGTCAAGGTCCCGGTTCAAGAACATTGTTGGCTAGTCCGTTAGTGGCCGCTGCCGCTGCCGTTACCGGAAAAGTTACAGATCCTAGAGAGTTGATGGAAACTGTTTAAAGCTAAGCGCAAAACGCAGTACGCTAAGCGCTAATTATAATTGAAATGAGGGATTATCGTAAATATGATGTGTGGAAATTAGGGCATGAAATAACATTGAATATTTATAGTATTACAAAAGCTTTCCCTAAGGATGAAGAATTTGGAATTACAAGTCAAATGAGAAGATCATCTTTTTCAATTCCTTCTAACATTGCAGAAGGTTGTGGTAGGGCGTCAGATGCAGAGTTTAAACGTTTTTTAATTATTTCCAGAGGGTCAGCAGCAGAGCTAGAATATTTTATGCTTCTAGCCAAGGATTTAAAGTATATAGATGATGTATCATACACCACTTTATATGATAAAGTAAATAAAGTTAAACGTAGTATAAGTAATTTAATTCAAAAGATATAGTAGTTATAATCAACGCATCGCGATTGGCGTAATGCGCAAAGCAAAATAAATATGGCATACGATAAATTCAATATATTAACTTCTTCAGCGGTACCGCTTCCCATTGAGAATGTGGATACCGATCAAATAATTCCGGCCCGTTTTTTAAAGGCCACCGAACGTAAAGGTTTTGGCGACAATCTATTTAGGGATTGGCGTTATAACCCAGACAATTCACCGAAAAAAGATTTCGTCCTTAATAATCCCATATATAGAGGTAAGATTTTGGTCGGGGGCAAGAATTTCGGTTCTGGTTCCTCTAGGGAACATGCCGCATGGGCAGTTTATGATTATGGTTTCCGTTGTGTAGTATCCAGTTTCTTTGCGGATATCTTCAGGAACAATTGTTTGAACATAGGGGTATTACCCGTTCAAGTGAGTCCGGAATTCCTGCATAAGATCTTTACGGCCATTGAAGCTGACCCCAACGCACAGTTGGAAGTTAATCTTCCCGAACAATCCATTACCATTCTTGCTACAGGTGAAAAGGAAAGCTTCGAGATCAATGATTATAAAAAAGCGAATATGTTGAACGGATTCGATGATATCGATTTCTTATTGAATATCAAGGATAAGATCAGCGAATACGCCCAAGACACCCCTCTTTAATAATTGTTTAAAAGATAAGTTCCCTATATGAGCAAACGGCGGATTGAAATAATGGACACCACTTTACGTGATGGGGAACAGACATCAGGGGTATCCTTTTCGGTTTCAGAAAAACTGACCTTGGCCAAACTACTTTTGAATGAATTAAAGGTAGATCGCATAGAGATCGCATCGGCCCGTGTTTCTGAAGGGGAATTGAAGGCCGTTCAGGAAATCACAAAATGGGCTGCGGAAAAAGAATATCTGGACCGGGTTGAAATTTTGACTTTTGTAGATGGAGGTGTTTCGTTGGCATGGATGGAAAAAGCAGGTGCCCGTGTTCAAAACTTGTTAACCAAAGGTTCTTTGAACCACCTTACCCATCAGCTTAAGAAAACACCGGAAGAACATTTTGAAGACATATCCAAGGCCATAGAACAGGCTTCCAAAAAAGGAATCAAAACCAATGTTTATTTGGAAGATTGGAGTAATGGGATGCGAAATTCCAAAAAGTATGTATTTCAATATCTGGACTTTCTGACCCAACAGCCTGTTGAGCGTATATTACTTCCCGATACTTTAGGTGTATTGACCCATACCGAGACTTTTGAATTTATTTCAGAAATCGTAGAACGCTACCCGAATGCCCACTTTGATTTTCATGGGCATAATGATTATGATCTTGGTGTTGCCAACGTAATGGAAGCCTTAAAAGCAGGTTGCCATGGAATACACCTTACCGTTAACGGTATGGGGGAACGGGCAGGCAATGCACCAATGGCGAGTGTTGTGGCGGTCATCAATGATTTTCTTCCCAATTTAAAGATTGCGGTTAAAGAGTCCTCTTTGTACAAAGTAAGCAAATTGGTCTCCGCCTTTACAGGTTTCGGCATTCCGGCCAACAAGCCAATTGTGGGCGATAATGTATTTACCCAAACCGCAGGCATTCATGCCGATGGTGATAGTAAAAAGAACCTGTATTTTAATGACCTTTTACCTGAAAGGTTTGGTAGAAAACGCAAATATGCATTGGGTAAAACATCCGGTAAAGCGAATATCCAAAAGAATTTACAGGAATTGGGACTTAAGCTCAATGATGATGAACTGAAAAAAGTTACCCAACGAATCATTGAACTGGGAGATAAGAAAGAACGGGTCACCAAAGATGACCTCCCATATATTATTTCCGATGTATTGAACAGTGGTGATTTTAATCAAAAGGTTTTTGTGAAATCATATGTTCTCACCCACGCCAAGGGTCTTAAACCATCGACCACCGTTGCGGTTGAAATCGACGGAGAATTGCATGAAGCCAACTCCCACGGAGATGGCCAGTATGATGCATTCATGAACGCCCTAAGAATCATATACAAATCTAAAAAAAGGGATTTTCCAAAACTTACTGACTATGCGGTGCGTATACCTCCTGGAAGTAATTCGGATGCCCTATGCGAAACGATTATCTCTTGGGACAATAACGGGACAGAGTTCATAACAAGAGGTTTGGATTCCGATCAAACGGTATCGGCCATTAAGGCAACTGAAAAGATGTTGAATATAATTTAGCCGCTTTACGCTTTTGCCGAACACCAATCGCACATTGCTGATAAAATCAAAATTTTTGAATTAAAAATAGTTTTTTTGAAATTTAATGGTAACATTGATAGAATAAGACAAATTTAAATAACCCAATATAAATTAAAGATAAAATTAGGTGATATGCGATTAGCGTACAACCTTTTTTAAAGCGAACTAAAATGAAATTAAACATAGCCCTTTTAGCAGGAGACGGTATAGGTCCTGAAGTAATCGATCAAGCCGTAAAAGTATCAAATGCGATTGCACAGAAATTCAATCACGAAATCAATTGGAAACCTGCGCTTACCGGAGCTGCCGCAATTGATGCCGTTGGTGAGCCTTATCCTGATGAAACCCATGAAGTATGTGCAAATGCCGACGCGGTATTATTCGGCGCCATTGGTCATCCCAGATTCGATAACGACCCTTCGGCTAAAGTTCGTCCGGAACAAGGTTTATTGAAAATGAGACAAAAATTAGGATTGTTCGCGAACGTTCGTCCTACTTTTACCTTCCCTTCCCTAATCGATAAATCGCCATTGAAAAGGGAACGTATCGAAGGCACCGATTTGATTATATTGAGGGAGCTGACCGGAGGGATATATTTTGGTGAACGTGGACGAAAAGATAATGGTGACACCGCTTATGACACTATGACCTATCAACGTTTTGAAATACAACGTTTGGCTAAAAAAGGTTTTGAAATGGCCATGAAACGTTCCAAAAAACTTTGTTGTGTTGATAAGGCCAATGTATTGGAATCATCCCGTTTGTGGAGGGAAACCGTACAGGCCATGGAAAAAGACTATCCAGAAGTTGAAGTAACCTATGAATTTGTAGATGCAGTAGCCATGCGTCTAGTACAATGGCCAAGTGCTTATGACGTGATGATCACGGCGAACTTGTTCGGTGACATTTTAACGGATGAAGCTTCAGTGATCGCAGGGTCTATGGGATTAATGCCTTCTTCCTCTGTCGGAAGCAAAGTATCTTTATATGAACCTATCCACGGATCGTACCCACAAGCAGCAGGAAAGGATATTGCCAATCCGTTGGCAACGGTATTATCGGCAGCCATGCTTTTCGAAGATATGGATCTAACCGCCGAAGCACAAGCAATCCGTGATGTGGTGAACAAATCATTGGCCGAAGGTGTTGTTACCGAAGATCTAGCGGAAGGTGGTAAAGCCTATAAAACGAGTGAAGTTGGGGATTGGTTAGCGGCCAATCTATAAGTTTACTGCAATTCTATTCAAAAAAATAAAGCCCGATGCACTCTAAGCATCGGGCTTCTTTGATCTTGGTTACCGAATATTCTCTTTTTCAATTTTTTTTAAAATCTATTAACGGCCATTTTTCTATACTTAAAGGCCTTATAACGTCTATAGAAAATTATCCCAAAAGCCATTAGCACCCCAAGTCCGGCCAAAACGGCCCCTACTATACCAGCATACACCACTCCATAACCTAATGCGATGGGAAGTCCCGCAAAATACGCACCGGAGGCATTCCCCATATTAAAGGCACTCTGGTTCAAGGATGAGCCCAACATCTCATTTCCTTTTGAGGTATTTATTATTGCCATTTGAATGGGTGTCGCTACGGTAAAGGAAGCTATCCCTATTAAAAACGTCATCACCAAAACCACATACGGATTAAAAGCGAATAATGAATTGAACAGCAAGAAAGCAACCATGATACCAAGACTTATACTTACAGCCTTGAGAGGAGCGAACCACTCTGCCATTTTAGCCCCGAGAAAATTACCCACGACCATTCCCAGTCCGGCCAAAATCATGGCATGACCAACCATATATTCGGGCCAACCGGCTACATCTGTAATAAAAGGGGCGATATAGCTGTACCAAGCAAAGAATCCACCGGTACCAATAGTTGTCAATGCTATCAAAGCCCAAAGTTCCCCATTTTTAATCACCTTTTGATGATTAATGGAAGGCTCCTTTGGTTCGGATACCAATTTAGGCATCCATAGAAAGATACTGGAAACCGCCAACACACCGACTAGACCCACCATATAAAAAGACATGCTCCAATTGTATTGGTGCCCAATATACGTGCCAATGGGCACTCCGACTACATTGGCAAGGGTCAGTCCGGAAAACATTACCGCAATGGCCTGTGCCGATTTACCTTCTTTGGCCAATTTTCCTGCTACCACAGCACCTATTCCAAAGAATGCACCATGGGGCAGACCGGATAAGAATCGGGCAACCAAAAGGGTATAATAACTATCTGAAAAACCCGATACGGTATTACTGATGGTAAACCACCCCATTAATAATAACAACATTTTACGTGAATCCATTTTATTGGCAAAAGAGGTCAATAAAGGAGCTCCCACGACAACCCCTAATGCATAGGCGGCGATAAAGTGCCCTGCCTGTGAAATACCTATATGGAGTCCTTTGGCAACATCAGGCAGAATACCCATGATAACGAACTCCGTTAATCCAATTCCGAAACCACCTATAGCTAGGGCGATCAAGGCCTTTTTATTGGTTATATTCTTTTTCATGATTTTCGTTTTTTTTGTTCAACGTAACATTCAGAAAAAAGTTAATCGATTTTCTTTACGTACTATTCAAACTTTATAACGCAAAATTACCTGCGTAAGTCTGTCGATAACTATACGGCTTTATCTAATTTTAACGCTATTTTACCCCAAAACGAGAATTAACATTTATTTTATGTTAATTTTCAGTATTTTATGGTGAAAATAGCGCAGTACACGCTTTGTATTAATAGTAATTAGGCCGTATATGGAAAACCTATAATGAACGAGGTCTTCTTTTAAAACAGAACTTTTTGAAAATGCAAAGGATTTAAAAACAATTAGAAATTAAATATTCATTGAGAGGGATAGGTGAAAATTACTGAAGTTTACAAGCAAAAAAGCCTTCCCTATTTCTGGGAAGGCTTTTTATATATGGTTTGCTAAACTATCGAAACAGTTTCAATAGCTTATTGTAAAAACCAAGGTTATTTAAAGAATATAGTCCGTACTAATAAAGTTTGATAGTTTAGCCTCCAACAATTTCTCAACGATCTCGGTATTCAACTCATTATCCTTAAAGGCCACAAAGGTCCTGATCGAGAACGAACGCAGCGCATCATGTACACTCAAGGTCGATTGTGCGGAATCCTTTCTACCCGTAAACGGATATACATCCGGTCCACGCTGGCAAGAACTGTTCAGGTTAACACGGCATACCAGATTCACCAATGTATCTATCAACGGTGCAACGGCATAAACATCTTTACCGAATAAACTCACTTGTTGACCATAATTGCTTTCGGCCATATCGTTCAAAGGTTCATCTATATCACTAAAAGGTACAATCGGAATTATTGGTCCAAACTGCTCTTCTTGATAAACCCGCATATCCTTGGTAACAGGATATAATACAGCTGGCCAAATGTAATTATCGAAACGTTTCCCGCCTTTTTTATTCAATATTTTAGCACCTTTTGCTACGGCATCATCAATCAACTCTTGAATATAGTCGGGTTTACCAGGTTCTGGTAATGGTGTCAATTGAACTCCTGCATCCCACGGGTTTCCGAATTTCATGGCATCAACGCGCTCGGCAAATTGTGTATTGAAACCATCCGCGATATTTTCATGGGCATAAATTACCTTTAAAGCTGTACAACGTTGCCCGTTAAAGGACAAAGTACCGGCCAAACATTCATCTACCGTTAAGGAAAGATCGGCATCCGGTAGTATAATTGCAGGATTTTTCGCTTCCAAGCCCAACACCAATCGCAATCGGTTACTTTTTGGGTGTTGGTTTTGCAGTGCATTGGCAGATTTACTGTTACCGATCAAAGCAAGAACATCTACCTTACCGGTCTGCATAATAGGTGAGGCTACCGCCCTACCCCTACCGAAAAGAATATTCACAACACCTTTAGGGAAACTGCTTTTAAAAGCTTCAATTAGTGGTGCAATTAATAATACACCATGCTTTGCAGGCTTAAATATAGTCGTATTCCCCATTATGATAGCGGGAATCAAAAGGGCAAAAGTCTCATTTAATGGGTAATTATAAGGTCCCAGGCATAAAACAACCCCTAACGGTCCCCTTTTAATATGGGCATAGACGCCATCTTGTTTTTGAAACTTGGCGGCATCACGATCCATTTGTTTATAATCCTCAATAGTATCATAAATATACTCTACCGTACGATCGAATTCCTTTTGGGAATCGGGCAATGATTTTCCAATTTCCCACATTAGTAACTTAACCACCTCTTCACGCTTGGTTTTCATCTTTTCGACGAATACCTCCATACAGGCGATACGGTCCCTGACCAACATGGTAGGCCATGCACCTTGTCCCCTATTATAGGCGCCCGTTGCGGCATCCAAGGCTTCCAAAGCTTCTTTTTCGCCCATATCGGGAATACTTCCCAATAAGGTAGGCTTATATTTATCGGTACTTGATATGGTGGAATATACCTTTGATACGTTTCCTGTCCATTCCTTTAAATCGCCATTCAATAAATATGTTTTCTGGTTTAAAGGCTCGGTAATTTTATATTCAGCTGGTATTGCCATATTATTTTTTTAAAAGATTAAAATTCTATTACAAAATTATGTGTTTAACACTAAAAAACAGTCATAGAAAACCAAAGAAAGTCAAAGAATTGAGATTTGTAATAATTACCTTGATTAATGTGACACCACTATACTAAATACTGGAATAAATCGGGTTTATCATTCAGGTAACCTCCAAAAAAGTTATGGGCTTTCATACGATCGATCAAAGGTTGTAGGTCTGCGGTACTTTTCAACTCTATTCCCACGATGGCCGGTGCATTTTCCTTATTCGACTTTTTAGAATATTCAAAATGGGTAATGTCATCATCTGGGCCCAAAATATCAGCAACAAAATGCTTTAATGCCCCAGGTCGCTGTGGAAAACGAACAATAAAATAATGCTTTAACTTCCCATATAACAAAGCCCGTTCCTTTATTTCGGCCATTCGTGCAATATCATTATTGCTTCCACTTACGATGCAGACCACATTCTTCCCCTTTATTTCTTCGGCATAGTCATCCAAGGCGGCAATGGTCAATGCCCCTGCCGGTTCCACAACTATAGCATCCCTATTGTAAAGATCCAAAATGGTCTGGCAGACTTTGCCTTCTGGTATAGCACAAATATCGTGCAGATACTCCTTACAGATCGCAAAGGTCAGATCCCCGACACGTTGTACCGCAGCTCCATCAATAAATTTATCAATTTTCTCCAATCGTGTATTGGTCCCATTATCTATAGATGTCTTCATGGAAGCCGCCCCTAATGGCTCTACCCCGATAATTTTCGTGTGTGGTGACAACGCATTGAAAACCCCGCACAAACCAGAAGCAAGTCCGCCCCCACCTACGGCAACGAATATGTAGTCGATAGGGGTACTTATCTGCTCCAAGAGCTCCAAACCGATCGTACCTTGACCTTCGATTACCTTTTCATCATCGAAAGGATGTACAAATGTCTTATCATTTTCCCTACAAAACTGCAATGCGGCTTTAGATGAATCATCGAAGGTATCACCTTCCAATACGATTTCAATGGTATCTCCCCCGAACATTTTAGTCTGTTGAACCTTCTGTTTTGGGGTTACCGATGGCATATAAATGGTTCCCTTGATGCCCAAATGGTGACAAGCGAAAGCGACTCCTTGGGCATGGTTACCGGCACTTGCGCAAACCACCCCTTTAGACCTTTCTTCCTGCGTCAAGGAACTCATTTTATTATACGCCCCACGTATCTTATAAGAACGTACCCGATGAAGATCTTCCCGTTTAAGGAGAACATTAGACCGGTACTGTTTAGAAAGACGGATACTCTCGTCCAATGGGGTAACTTTCGCCACTTCATGGATAACCTCCAAGGCGGATTTTATGTCTTTTAATTGTGGAAAATATGCCATGCCCAAAGATAAAAAGTCCTATCGGGATTTGATCTAACAATGACCCCTAAAATAAAAAGACCCGTCAGATTTTGAATACCCGACAGGTCTTGCTATAATGTTTTGATTATTAAACGATTGGTTTCATCGCTGTCATTGAAGCCCTTAATCTTGCCCCTACAATTTCTACAGGGTGCTCCCTAAGTGCCTTATTCACCGTAATCAATTTGGCGTTATCAACACCATTGTCTTTACCTGCGCCGTATTGTTTACCTATGACATCGGTATCTATTCCTTTCATAAAATCTGCCAATAAAGGTTTACACGCATGATCGAATAGGTAACAACCGTATTCCGCCGTATCGGAAATTACCCGGTTCATTTCGAACAATTTTTTACGTGCAATGGTATTGGCGATCAAAGGGGTTTCATGTAAGGACTCATAATAAGCCGACTCACCGATAATACCGGATTCGGTCATGGATTCATATGCCAACTCTACACCGGCACGTACCATGGCCACCATTAATACGCCATTATCATAAAATTCCTGCTCACTGATTTTTACATCACCGGCCGGCGTTTTCTCAAAGGCAGTTTCCCCTGTTTCGGCCCTCCAGGTTAAAAGGTTCTTATCATCATTGGCCCAATCCTCCATCATGGTTTTGGAAAAATGACCACTCATGATATCATCCATATGTTTATGGAATAAAGGACGCATAATATCCTTTAATTCTTCTGAGAGTTCAAAAGCTTTTATTTTAGCTGGATTTGATAAACGATCCATCATATTGGTTATTCCCCCATATTTTAATCCTTCGGTAACGGTTTCCCAACCATATTGGATTAATTTGGAAGCATAACCGGCATCGATTCCTTTTTCGATCATCTTATCAAAACAAAGGATAGAACCGGTTTGCAATAATCCACAAAGTATGGTCTGCTCACCCATAAGGTCTGATTTCACTTCGGCTACGAAAGAAGATTCCAACACCCCGGCTTTATGTCCGCCAGTACCTGCAGCATAAGCTTTGGCCTGTTCCAAACCTTTACCTTCAGGATCATTGTCCGGATGTACGGCAATTAATGTAGGAACACCGAAACCTCTTTTATATTCTTCACGAACCTCAGAACCTGGACTCTTTGGTGCTACCATAATAACGGTAAGATCCTTACGGACCTGCATACCTTCTTCAACGATATTAAAACCATGGGAATAAGATAATGTGGCCCCTTTTTTCATCAAAGGCATTACCGCACTTACCACATTGGTATGTTGCTTATCCGGAGTAAGGTTGATCACCAAATCTGCCGAGGGCACCAACTCTTCATAGGTACCAACAGTAAAACCGTTTTCGGTTGCATTGATGTAAGACTGTCTTTTTTCCTTTATGGCCGCTTCACGAAGGGTATAGGAAATATCAAGGCCCGAATCCCTCATGTTCAATCCTTGGTTGAGGCCTTGTGCCCCACAACCTACAATTACTATCTTCTTACCTTTTAAAGCAGTTACACCATCTGAAAATTCGCTGGAATCCATAAATCTACATTTCCCCAACTGGGTCAATTGATCCCTTAGTGATAGTGTATTAAAATAATTTGCCATTTTAAATTCTCGTTTTAAGCCCCGATATTTCTCGGGATTGATTATTAATCTTGATAAAAGTTTTTTAATAGTTTGCTTATCGGCATCTCTGCCTTTGACACGGCTATTCTACCTGATCGAACGAACTGCATGATCCCATAAGGTAATAATGCTTCGTGCATTTCGTCTATCTCATGTCTTCGTCCTGATTTTGCCAACACAAAAAAGTCGCGGGAAACGGTAACGATCTGTGAATTACTCTCTTTAATGATATTCTGTATTTGACGTTCATCAAAAAGAAGGTGGGAAGCCACTTTGAACAATGCCGATTCTTGATAAATGATCTCATCATCATCATGGAAAAAAGCCTTTATGACCTCAATCTGTTTTTCAATTTGTTGCACTATTTTACGTGTCCAATCCTCGGTGGTATTTACAACGATCGTGAATTTGGAAACATTCTCAATCTCCGATTTAGAAACGTTAAGACTCTCTATATTAATGTGACGTTTCAAGAAAATACCTGAAATCCTATTCAGTAATCCCACATTATTTTCAGCATAAACTGAAATCGTAAACCATTCTTTTTTCATAATAAAAGTAACACTAAGTCTGTTCGAACGCAGTCGAGAACAAAATATTCAGTAAACCAAGACCTCCCGACTGCGCTCGAGGGGACATTTTCCATATTGTTTGATCGTTTGATCGATCATTATAAATCCGTGGTAACTCAAGAACCTTGGAAATGTATATCTATTTCAATCTAATATCCGATACAGATGCCCCTGAAGGTATCATTGGGAATACGTTATCTTCTTTCTCTACCCTTACTTCCAAGAAGTAAGCATCTTTCGAGGCCAACATTTCGGCAATAGTAGCTTTTAGATCTTTTCTATCTGTTATTTTTTTAGCGGTAATATCATAACCTTCTGCAATCTTCACGAAATTCGGATTGCTCATAACCGTTGAGGCATATCTACTTTCAAAGAACAGTTCTTGCCATTGGCGTACCATTCCCAAATGCTCATTATTCAAAACCACGATTTTCACCGGGGTTTTATTCTGGAATATAGTTCCCAATTCTTGAATGGTCATTTGATACCCACCATCACCGATTATGGCAACGACTTCCCGATCCATTGCGCCCATTTTGGCACCAATGGCAGCCGGCAATGCAAATCCCATGGTTCCCAGTCCACCGGATGTAATATTACTTTTGGATTGTTTGAACTTTGAATATCTACAAGCAATCATTTGATGTTGCCCAACATCGCTCACGATAACGGCCTTATGACCCGAAGCGGTATTTATTTCATTGATTACTTCGGCCATGGTCATTCCTTCTTTGGTCGGGTGTAATTCGTCCTTAATGACCGCATCGAATTCTATTTTATATCTTTTCTTGAACTCATTATGCCAAGCCTCATGCTTGTTTTCTTTTATTTTGGGCAATATCATTCCCAATGTTTCCTTTGAATTACCCAATACCGCCACATCGGCTGTTACATTTTTATTGATTTCTGCAGGGTCTATTTCAAAATGTATGACCTTGGCCTGCTTTGCATAAGTATCCAAATTACCTGTGACCCTATCGTCAAAACGCATACCAATGGCAATAAGCACATCGCATTCATTGGTCAACATATTCGGCGCATAATTACCATGCATCCCTACCATTCCCACATTCAATGGGTGGTCGGAGTCCAAAGCGGAAAGTCCCAAAATGGTCCAAGCTGCGGGAATTCCTGATTTTTCTATCAATTCTTTCAATTCATCTTCGGCCTGACCCAAAATAACACCTTGGCCGAATACGATCATAGGTTTTTTGGCCTCATTAATCAATTTGGCCGCAGCATCTATTGCTTCTGTATTTGGTTTTGGTACAGGATTATAACTTCGGATACCGGTGCAATGCTCATAACTGAAATCCAATTCATCGAACTGGGCATTTTTTGTGATATCGACAAGAACAGGTCCTGGACGACCGGATCTGGCGATATAAAAAGCCTTGGCCAAAATCTCCGGAATTTCCTCTGCTTTGGTAATCTGGTAATTCCATTTGGTCACCGGAGTCGAAATACCGATGATATCGGTTTCCTGAAATGCATCAGAACCCAATAAATGTCTTGTTACCTGCCCTGTTATACATACCATTGGAGTTGAATCTATCTGGGCATCTGCCAAGCCTGTAACCAAATTCGTTGCTCCCGGTCCTGAAGTTGCCATGGCAACCCCAACCCTACCCGTTACGCGTGCAAAACCTTGGGCCGCATGGGTCGCCCCTTGTTCATGACGGGTAAGAATATGGGTCAATTTATCCTGAAACTTATAAAGTTCGTCATAGACCGGCATAATAGCCCCACCTGGGTATCCATAAAGTATATCTACACCTTCTGCCAATAAACAATGTATAATCGCCTCTGCACCACTTACCTTCATCGCCGTGGTTTTTTTGGCATCTTTATTCTTTTCTTTCAAAGTCTCCATAATTATTTATACTTATTGGGGTATTTAAAAGTATCTCCCCTTTATGCCCCAATGGGGTAAATTTCGATTATAACATCCTAGAATTCATCGGTAACACAACCTTGGGCTGCCGATGAGACCGAACGGGCATATTTATACAATACCCCTTTTTTGAATTTTAATTCTGGCTCAACCCACTCTGATTTACGTTTTGCAAGCTCTTCTTCCGAAACTTCCACATTTATCGAATTGGTTTCCGCATCAATGACGATCGTATCCCCATCTTTAACTAGGGCGATTACACCACCCTCTTGAGCTTCGGGAGAAATATGGCCGACAACGAAGCCATGGGTACCTCCGGAAAAACGACCGTCTGTAATCAAGGCTACGTCTTTACCTAGGCCTGCGCCCATTATGGCCGCTGTAGGTTTTAGCATTTCCGGCATTCCTGGCCCCCCTTTAGGACCTTCATAACGAATCACGACCACGTCCCCTTTTTTAACGAGTCCGTTACGTATACCGTCATTGGCATCGTACTCACTGTTGAAAACTTTGGCTACACCTTTAAAAATGAGTCCTTCTTTACCGGTTATTTTTGCTACGGAACCATTTTTTGCAAGGTTACCATAAAGCATGCGTAAATGCCCTGTAGCTTTAATGGGTTTGTCCAAAGGCATGATAACATCCTGTCCTTCTTCTAAATCCGGTACATTTTCCAAGTTTTCGGCCAATGTTTTACCCGTAACGGTCAAACAATCACCATGTAAAAGTCCGTTCTTCAATAAATATTTCAATACGGCTGGAATTCCGCCAACACGGTGAACATCTTCCATTAAATATTTACCGCTAGGCTTTAAATCGGCAATAAAAGGCGTCGTGTCACTGATATGTTGGAAATCCTGTAAGGTAAAATCGATATCAGCAGCCCTTGCTATGGCCAAGAAATGTAAAACCGCATTGGTTGACCCTCCCATGATAGTAACTAAGCGAATGGCATTTTCCAATGATTTTCTTGTTACAATGTCCAATGGTTTAATGTCCTTCTCAATAAGAACCCGCATTTGCTTACCAGCCTCTACACACTCCTTTTCTTTTAGATAATTATCTGCAGGATTGGAAGAATTATAAGGTAATGACATTCCAAGAGCCTCAATGGCAGAAGCCATCGTATTGGCCGTATACATACCTCCACAAGCACCTGCTCCAGGAATCGATTTTTTTATAATGCTTTTGAATTCGTCTTCTTCCATAGTTCCGGCAACCTTCTCTCCCCAAGCCTCAAACGCTGAAACGATATCAAGTTTTCTATCATTATGACATCCTGATGCAATAGTACCGCCATAAACCAAAATAGAAGGTCTATTCAATCTAATCATCGCCATAAGGGCTCCTGGCATGTTCTTGTCGCAACCTACAACCGTTACCAAGGCATCATATGACATTCCCTGAACTACGGTCTCCATAGAATCCGCGATTATATCCCTTGAGGGTAATGAGAAACGCATTCCTGGGGTTCCCATTGAAATACCATCACTTACCCCGATAGTATTGAAGATCAGTCCAACTGTTTCCTTTGAATTAACCCCTTCTTTCACCAATTTGGCAAGGTCGTTCAAATGCATGTTACACGGATTCCCCTCGTAACCCGTACTAGCTATACCGACCAAAGGCTTATTAAAATCCTCATCTTTAAAACCAATACCGTACAACATGGCCTGAGCAGCTGGTTGTGTTGGGTCTTGGGTTACATTCTTACTATATTTATTCAATTCCATCTAGTATACTGTATTGTATATTTATGCTATTATATGTTTTTTAACAATCAAATATAATTCAATAATAAAAGGTAATTTTTTAACTCGGTTTCCTGCTCTAAATCCAATACTTGTATAATTTATATATATACCTGTATATCAATTATTTAAATAGTCTTTTTATACCATATTCAATACTTTTAATATCCTTGGGAAAGTACTTGGGAAACATAAAAAAAAGCAAGTTATCAACCTTAGAAAGGATGAATAAGTGACAATTGATGTAAAAATACATCAGTAAACCAAACAGGAACGCCCCTAGGTTTTTGGAAAACGAAAGGTCATGGTTTTATTTGTTACATTTGGTTTCATTTCGAATTTATGGAAGTACTAAAAACCCAAATCGAGTTCTTTAATTCCCAAGAAACCAAAAGTGTAGCTTTTCGGAAAAAGGCCCTTAAGCGTTTACAGAAAGAAATTGAGGCTAAAGAGGAAGCTATATGTGATGCCTTATATGCCGACTTTAAAAAACCCAGGTTCGAAACCTTGGCCGCTGAGACCCAATTTGTTCTGGCCGAATTGAAATTAGCCATAAAGAACATTGAATTATGGACCCGTCCAGAACGAAAGTCGAGCACCCTTTTGAATTGGCCCTCATCAGACTGGATCTATAAAGAACCCTATGGTTCGGTGCTGATCATAGCTCCATGGAACTATCCTTTTCAATTGGTATTCGCACCCCTCATCGGAGCTATCGCTGCAGGGAATACCGTCGTGGCAAAACCCTCTGAAGCAACACCGAACACCTCAAAAATTGTCCATGAAATCATAACTGCCGTGTTCCTACCTGAACATGTATCCGTGATGGAAGGTGGCGTAGAAGTATCCCAGCTGTTATTGGCTCAAAAATGGGATTATATATTCTTTACCGGGAGTACCCGGGTAGGTAAGATAGTTTATGAGAGTGCGGCAAGACACTTAACTCCCGTTACGCTGGAGTTAGGTGGAAAAAATCCAACCATAGTAGACCAAACCGCAGCCATAGGTTTAGCTGCTAAAAGAATCGTTTGGGGTAAATTTTTAAACGCAGGGCAAACCTGTATTGCCCCTGATTATATTTTAGTTCACAATAGTGTCAAGAACAAACTTATAGAAGCCCTAAAGGAAAGCATCAAAAAATGTTATGGAAACCCTATTGAAGACTCTCCAGATTATGCTCGTCTTGTCAATGCAAAACACTATGCCGGATTAAAAGACATGCTACAAGGGGAGACCATTCTCTTTGGAGGGGAAACCAATGACAGTGACAACTATCTTTCCCCAACTTTGGTAGATGAACCTAAAATGGACAGTGCACTAATGAAAGGTGAGATCTTTGGTCCAATTCTCCCGATTATTGCCTTTGATAATCCAAAAGATATAGACAAGTATATCTCCCATTATGGCAAACCCTTGGCTACGTATATATTTTCTACGGATAAGAAATTCCAACAAAAAATCATTTCCGAATACAGTTTCGGTGGTGGTGCCATAAACGATACGGTCATACAGATTACCAATAAAAAACTACCGTTCGGTGGTGTTGGCCCTAGTGGTATCGGTTCTTACCATGGTAAAACATCATTTGACCTATTTTCGCATCAAAAAGCCATCATCAAAAAACCCAATTGGTTGGATGTACCGTTGCGTTATCCCCCATACAACCTTCCTTTAAAATTCATAAAAAAAGTAAAACATCTTTTTTAAGCACCATGGAAAAAACAGTCTCAGAGGCGATAGCATATCGCCGATCGGTTCGTATTTACAAAGAGGATATTGAGTTGGATAATGAAATAGTACGCAAATGCCTTCTGAACGCTTCCCTTGCCCCAACCAGTAGTAATATGCAATTATGGGAATTCTACCATGTAACGGATAAAACAAAGCTCAAAGCCCTATCAAAAGCATGTTTTGACCAACCTGCCGCAAAGACAGCAAAGCAATTGGTCGTGGTGGTGACCCGAAAAGACCTTTGGCGTAAAAGAAGTAAAGCAAATCTTGATTTTCTTAAAAAGGGATTTGAAAAAACAACGGATAAAAAGGATTCGACCAGGGAAAAATTCGTTTTGAATTATTACAAGAAACTGATTCCTACATTATACACGGAGTTCTTGGGTATTTTAGGGGCCTTGCGTTTTATCTTTTTTCAGATTGTAGGACTTTTTAGACCTATATATAGACAGGTTCGTAAATCTGACATGCGTATCGTAGCGCACAAAAGTGCAGCATTGGCAGCACAGAATTTCATGATCTCAATGTCCGCAGTGGGTTATGATACCTGCCCAATGGAAGGTAGCGACACCTTACGAATAAAAAGGATTTTAGACCTACCTTGGGGAGCAGAGATCAACATGGTCATTGCTTGTGGTGTTCGTGATGACAAAGGAGTGTACGGACCACGATTCAGAATACCATTCGAAGAAGTATACCATAAGGTCTAGGCTAATTCAAAAGTATTGACCTACCCTAACTTAAATGAAATCGCATCACCAAATTTCTTTTGTGCCAATATGGATATGGCCTTGTCTTTCAACTGTAGAATTCTCGGATACCCTCCTGTTGTTTGGCCGTCTTTCATTAAGATGATCAATTTTCCCGAGGGGGTTAATTGCACGGTACCCGGCATGGTAGCGGAAGTCAACATAGACCAATCGTGCTCCTTTATCTTTTCGTTGAATTGATACCCCATTCTGTTGTATTCTTTGGCAACAGTAAATGAATTTATAAAAAGTTGCTCTAACTGCATATCATCCAACAACTTGAATTCCGGACCTTTTGAAACCATCAAAACAGTTTCATCTAGAAAGGAATTGGATTTCAATTCTGAAATCTTTGGTTCAAAATCCAAACATTCTTCATAAGGCAATTCGGTATTCTCTTTTATAAAACCTTTTTTGGTTATCGGAAAATATTGTGATCTGCTACCTAAAACGACTTTAGATTGAAAACCACCTTTCAAGGCCAGATATCCTCTAAACCCCTTAAGTAATTTACCATAGGAAAGTATGTCACCTGCCTTTACCTTATGTACTTTGTTGTTCGATAAAGGTTCGTTGTTCAACGTTACTGAAAATTCAGCCCCTGCCATAACGATATATGTGGCTTTCTCAAATAACAAAGTTGGCCCTGTCATTGTAATTTCCAAAACAGCGGCATTGGTTTCATTCTCCAATAAAATATTGGCATTTCTGACAACATCCAGGTCCATTATACCGGAAACCGGTACGCCTTTATCCCTATAGCCAAAACGCCCTTCATCTTGAAGGGTGGTATATAAACCGGATTTCAATACTTTAAGCATCCAACTTTACTTTTTCAAATTGGTAAATTCCTACTTCTCCTTGTATTTTGTGTAAATCGTATTCTGCCCTGGTAATAGGATAAAACTGAATTTTATCGCCTACATCCACAAAACATGGTTCCTCCCTTTCCGCATCAAAAATAGGCACGGAACAATTTCCTATTATATTCCAACCTCCAGGCGATTCTTGGGGATATATACCGGTTTGTTTGCCAGCAAGTCCGACTGAGCCTTTATCCACTTTCTGCCTTGGCTCCGAACGCCTGGGAACCTCTAACTCCTTTGGCAAACCTCCTAAATACATAAATCCGGGTAAAAAGCCGATACCATAAACCGTAAATATACTTGAGGTATGCAATGCTATTACATTTTCTACCGTTATACCCAATTTCTTGGCCACATCCTCAATATCGATGGCAAAATCCGAATCATAACAAACGGGTAACCTCCATAAAAAAACATCCCTTTTTTTAACCGTTTCCCTGTCTTTGTACCAAGTTTTCAATTCTTTTTTGAAACCCTGATAATCGATTATCCTATTTTTATCTATTAGGGTAAGGGAATTGTATGCAGGCACCATTTCCCACTCTTCCGGGTCTAAACGGTTTTTCTTTAAATAAGACTTAAATTGGATGATATCCTCTAAAATGGCCTCATCTACCTCGTTGGGCCATTCTACCAAAACGGCATGCTCACCAAAGGATCGAATGGAAATCTTATAATCTTTCACTTTTTAATATAGATTTGTTGCTTGGGCAATTCGTTCGAAAGATACATTAAAATTTGAAACGCATTGGGGGTGTCACCATGTAAACAATACGTGTCGGCGTTCATAGCACATTCTACGCCATTCAAAGTAACAACCATTCCCTGCTTTACCATACGGGCCAAATGATTTAAAACTGCCTTGGGTTCGTTAATAACCGCATTGGGCAATTTCCTGGAAACCAAACTCAAATCCTCATTATAATTTCTATCGGCAAAGGCTTCAAATTTTACGGAAAAACCCCTATCCCGCGCTAGTTTGGCAATCACGGAATTTGGGGGAACATACAGGTGAACAGAAGGTTTATAGGCTTTAATTGCAGATAAATAATTCTCGGCAAGTGATTTGTCCTTAGCCAAATCGTTATAAAGGGCCCCATGGGCCTTAATATGATGTAATGTAACTTGCTCATGGTCCAAAATAGATTGTAACCCTTTGATTTGATTTTGGATACTTAAACTTAGTCTGTCCGAATCAATGGCCATAGTTGACCTTCCAAAATTTTCGGTATCGGGATAGGAAGGGTGTGCCCCAACGAGGACCTTGTGCTCCTTGGCCAAAATAACCGTTCGGGTCATTGATTCTTTGTCCCCGGCATGTCCGCCACAGGCAATATTACAAGAGGAGATCAATGGAAGAATGGCTTCTTCATTACCTATACCCTCCCCCACATCACAATTGATATCGATATTGAACTTTTCCATTTATAGAAAACCGAGAACTTTAATTATACTTTTTATTCCCAATACCAAAGAGAGTAAAACAATTACAAAACCCAAAATATTCTGCATTTTGGTATTTCCGTATTCTCCCATGAGCTTGGGTTTATTCACCATCCAAAGAAGAAAAACCGCTATTACGGGAAGTAATACTCCGTTTGCCACTTGGGCAAATTTGATGATTTCTATTGGTGTGATTCCAAAAGAAAGGAAAAACACGCCCAATCCTAGAATAAGCATCCATACAACCCTGAATCTTGAATCTTTCAATCCGGCATTCCATCCAAAACAACTATTGGCAACATATGCCGCTGCCAAAGGGGCTGTTATAGAGGAGGTAATCCCAGCTGCGAACAATCCTATTCCCATAAAATACTGGGCACTATCACCATATAAAGGCTCCAGACCTTTTGCCAAATGCATTACATTGGCCAATTCCTCACCGGGAATGGCGGCGGCAGCTATAACAATGGACATGGAGACCAAACCTCCTAAAGCAATAGCGACCACTGTATCTTTTTTTGCCAATGGAAGGTCACTTTTTTTCTTCCATTTCTCACTCACCAAGGAAGCATGTAAAAATAGATTATAGGGAACGACCGTAGTACCTACCAAAGCAATAATGGTCAACAGGCTATCTTTGGGCACCTTGGGAATAAACGCCCCTTTTAGAATTTCTAAAATATCCGGTTTCGTAATTATCGCGGTCAACAAGAAGGAAATACTCATGACCAATACCAGGCCTACGAAAACCTTTTCCAAAGTTTTATAACTACCAAGATATAATAAGCCAAAGGCAAGAAGACCAATGATAAAAGGGTAATAGAAATCATATTGTTCTCCGAAGAGTGCATTCATACCCAAAGTAGCCCCACCGATATTACCGGCTTCATAAGCCGCATTGCCAATTACTATGGCAGCCAACACAATACCAATGACCAATATACGGATCCACGGTGTTGTCAATTCACTCTTAATCGCATCAGCCAAACCTTTTTGGGTAATGATGCCTAATCTAGCAGACATTTCCTGTAATACGGCAGTAGCGATAATTGATAACAATAAAGCCCATAAAAGACCAAAACCGAAACTCATCCCTGCCAAGGTACAGGCGGTTACCGTACCTGGCCCGATAAAAGCAGCGGCAATGAGTACTCCTGGACCTATTTTCTTGAACATTTTACTCTGAATGATTTAATGCATATAAGGCAAAAGTCCCCAACCAATGGGTACCTTCATAATTGTCATCTACGATACTGGGTAAGGAATAACTAAGGTGTTTATCGGCAATCGGTATTAAATAGGAGTATTCGGGTAGCGTTTTTGCTATACCATATAAACACCATGCCCTGCTAAAATTAAGTCCATCAATATGTACCAGTTTACCGTCGGTCCTATCCGATACTTCACCTGTCTCCAATACAAAGGAAGGTTTGGTCAATTGGGGTAAAAAATTCTTTATCCAATGTTTGAATTCTTTTGGTGTCAATACCTTGCGCACTACATCAGCCTCTTGTAGACATGGTGATAAAAAATCGAAACCACTTGGTTCCCATTCGAGCGGACATCCTATATCTTTAATATAAAATCGGGTCACACTCCGTTTAATGACTTCCTCAAGTTGTTCATTATTCACCGTTTTGGCATAATCCCAGGCCAATGACATTCCAAAAGCCGTGTTACTATGTTCCCCTACGCGTATGGGATAATTTAATTTGGGAAGAAAATCTATATATCCTTTTACGATAATATCAACTAAAGGTTGCAGATTCCCAGATAAATCTTTCGCCATTGGATCATCCCAAGTTTGAAGTTCTTCAGCGAGTTTCAACAACCACGCCCAACCATACGTTCTTTCATAATTGGTATTGCCCTTCATACCGAAATAATTTATCTCGGATTCAATATTCTCCTTTGATAGATTTTCCGCAAGTTTGGTACGTATGATCTCGGCTTCGTTTAAATCGGGAAATTGCTTTAATAGAGAAACCAATGACCAATGTCCGTGCACTGAGGAATGCCAATCGAAGCAACCATAGAATGCCGGATGTAAAGTTTTAGGGTTTTTAAGATGGGTCGAATCGTTTAATGTTTGCCCCAGTCTATTGGGATATTCAACCTGCATACATGCCAAAGGCAAACTGACCAATCTATTGGCTTCGGTTAAATTCAATTCTGGTCTAACTGCTTCTTTTGCATTGGAATTTTTGGGTTGCACCCCTTCTTTACAACCAAAGGTCATTAAAACAAAAAACAATATTACACTGACCCTTTTACATAAATACTTCATAATCCGTGGTTTGGTATAACTGCTAAATTACACATTATGGAATAAAAAAAAAGACAATTTTAGATAGAAAGGATCCATGTTGCAAAACCGGCGTTTCACAACACTTTTAACATTTCAAAATGCAGTTCATCTAATATTTTGCCGTTCGTCTAAAACTGGGGTGTTATACATCGAAAATATATAATAATACTTAAAATACACGGTTATTATTATCCCAAATCAAAATCAAAACTAATTAAATGAAGTGCGTAGAATGCAGTAAGAAACTCGGTTACATGGAACACAGAAATTCAATGGACCATTTTGGCGTTGAGCTATGTGAATACCACCAGACCCGACTGGTAAAGTTGATCGAGATGAACAAGACACCTATTGAGGCCATACAATTATATTATGGCTTAAAAGAAGCAGGTGTAAAGGCCATGTTGGAATGGTGGGACGGTAATAAATCAGTTGACATCGCCATATCAAGGGTTAAATTGAATATTGAAATAGATACGGAGTATCATATGTTGACCCATGAACAGGCAATCAATGATCTTGAAAGAGCCATGCACTCCTTTAAAAACGGGTTTACAACCATTCGAATACCTCATGTTTTAATTAAACATTATCTGAAGGAGACCGTAAACAATATCCTAGGAATCATGGAAGGGCTTAAGGCAAATATAAAGGTGATTTAGCCCTATAATCGCTGTAGTATATTTTATAAAACGAAGTTATGGGTACTTATAAGAAGGTATTGACCAAACCGTTATGGATATTAATAGGCGCCATATCTATGGGCCTATTGATGAAAATCCTAGGTTGGCCCATGGCCAATGAGGTAATGCTCATTTCATTCATTGCAATTGGTTCCCTTTATACGTATCGTTTCTGGAAAAAACCATTGAAAAGATTCAATGACTACAACAAATTGGTCTTCATCCTTTTTTGGGCCTTAAACGGTGTATTGAATATCTTGGATGTACCCCATAATCTTTTTATTCACTCCATTATAGCCATTTCTTTCGTACTCTGGTTCGTATTTGAAGGCACATCCTATTTTTTACGTGGAAATCAAAAAGTAAAGAATAGATCATTGCATTTACTATGGAATGTTGTTATGGTGCTTGGCACTTTGGCCATTATCGCAGGTAGCCTATTGAAAATATTGAACTGGGAATATTCAACCTTGGTTCTAATTTTAGGTATAGCCATATTATGTGCCTATATCTTCAAGGACACATTTTCTACGAACCAAAGAATAACAAAAGAGGAACAGAATAACGAAGAATATCAATTATAGATCTTATTACATAAGGACAGTTAAGGCGGATATTGAAATTCTATAATATCCGCCTTTGTTTTTTTGGCAATTTGCACTACTGAAAAAACCTCAATTGAACCGTATCTTTAATGAAAGTGATTCGTTGAACGACCTATATTAAGGGTCTATTGATTTTCACCTTTTTGAATTGATAGATCAAATCTTCCTTTAAACGATGTTAGTCCCCCCACATCGAATTTTATTCCCTTTTCACGAATGTAGAAAAGATTAAGATCAACTCTACTGTTATGTATATATAACAATCAGAGCCATGAAAAAACAATCTATCCCGCAATGTCTTTTATACGCCTTTTGCACCTTTTGCTTTCTATGGGCCATATATGTGCTTTTTTTCAGGGCATAAATAATTTGAATTATTGGGTACACCACACTGAAAATGGTTAACCTATTAATACGTTATCGCATCAATCGCCCTGTCGTATTACCCCCTAAAATATTGGTAACTTCTTTGAGTGTCGTTAAATTCACATCACCCTCATAAGTATGTTTAAGGGCACAGGCCGCACTTGCAAATTCAATGGCCTTATAATCATCGTACTGTTGTAACCCATAAATGAGTCCTGCTGCAAACGCATCTCCGGTCCCAATACGATCTACGACGTGTGTAATATCAAGATCTTCCGTCTCCTTGAACTCGATTCCGTTCCACATTCTGGCCCTTATTTTATGCCAAGAAGAATTTAATGACGTCCTTATTTTATCAAAAACCTTTTCTATGGATGGGAAAGCCTTCATCAACTGTTTACTCGCTTCAATAAAGTCATCATTGGAATACCCGAACGAAGTGCCCAATACCTCATTGATCTCATTTATACCTCCGATAAATATGGTGGAGTAATTAAGTAGTTCTATCAAGGCCTCTTTGGGATCTTGGTCATAATTCCATAACCCACTGCGATACGTTGGATCTGCCGAAACCGTCATTCCTTTTTCCCTGGCCAGTTTAAGTCCGGCCTTCAAGGTGTCAAAAGCACCTTTGGACAATGCGGGGGTTATACCCGTCCAGTGCATCCAAGAGCCACTTTCCAAAGCATTTTCCCAATTGACCTTCTCAGGTACGATTTCCGAAAATGCGGAATGCGATCGATTATAGGAAATGGTACTGGGTCGCATTACGGCACCTACTTCCAAGAAATACACTCCTAAAGGGCGTTTCGACAACGAGATCAAACTCGTATCCACACCGAATTTTCGAATGTAGGAAATAGCCGTTTCTCCAATAAAATCGTCGGAAACCGCACTTATATGCTTTACGTCACCCCCGAAATTAGCAATTGAAATACCCACATTCAATTCGGTACCCCCAAAATAGAACTCTACTACATTGGATTGAATGAACTTTTTGTTACTTGTCGGAGATATCCGCATTAAAACCTCCCCGAATGTTATAATTTGACCCATACTTATATTTTGGCCCTAAATTACCAAAGGAAGATCGATTTATAAACCCTTACCATAAAAAATATTGGCACTTGTATAGTTCTTGGTATAACTTGGTACACAACCCATTAGTTCTGTTTATAGTTGTATCCAAAAAGATTACAGCGTATGATCATTTTAATTTAAGGATGCGTTTTTCCTCCAAATATTCTAAAATAACCTTCTGGATTTTCCCCACAAACAAGTTCAAAAAATAGTTATTCAAGGATTTTAGAACATCTCCAGAATGTCCCGATCCATTGTTATGGTAGGTTCATCAACATATTAAACAGAAGGGTGATTTTCGTTCAGCCAAAGGTGAGACCATCATTACACAAAGGTCTTTAAATACGTCGGATCGAATACCTGCGACACATTAACCAGTGAGGCCTAAACCAGCAGTGCCTAATACAGATTATAGCACTTTTCAGCGAATTCTTCCCAAAATAATAAAATGAACGTACCCCAACAGTCCTACCAGTGGGGGTCCTTTCCTCTGACCAAGTATAAATTCATCTATTCATCACTTTGTGTAACTCTTTAATCCTTTCATAAATTCTTTGAAGTGTGGTAACAGGTTTTTAAATAAAGGAAGCTCTTTTTCTTTTAATATTACTCCCGTGAACAATTTCAATCCGATTCCCAAAGAAGTTACATCCGTATTAGAGAATTCCGGATGTTCTTTCAACTTCTTTACGATCTCAAACAAGTTATCATGACTTATGGTTTCGAATTCCAACTTTTCTTCACCGAAATTACCTTCCTTAGTCAATTCTTCAACTGTTATTTTGTATTTCATTTTTTATTTATTTTCAAGCTGTGACATCAACAATTCAATTTCTTGAATCTTGTCTTTATCCATTGTTTTATTAAACCCAACTACATAAAGTAAAGACATCATTAAAAGCATTCCGATACCAACTACCAACACCTTTCGCATACTTAGATATTTTTTAATTGGTTTAAAATTGAAATAGATATGGAATGCCCCTGAAATGGTCATTAATACTCCAAATATTTTATGTACGGGATGCATTTGCAATTGAAATTCCAAACTATTTAAGAGTATCATCATTATTCCTGAAGATGCCAACGCCATTAAGGAAACCAAGAGTGTTATGGAAACTGTTTTTCTAAACATAATAATTGAGTTTTTTAACTTATTTTATTAATAAGTTTAATGGGTTATTACATTACCCTTCATTTTTTGCATTTCCCTAATTGGTGGATCTAAAACTATCATATGCATAAACATTGTTTGAATATTCTCAACTGCATTTAATCGCACATTTCGCACTTTTCCTGCCCAATTCATTATATATTTTGAAGCTCCAAGTTCTGCCGCGGTCATAATTTTTTCTTTGTACTCGTAGTGAGCTGCGGAACCGTGGTATCTTTGGGTTATTTCCTCTAATAACTTGTGATATTCAGGAGACATAGCTACCTCAAAAACAATTTTCTTCATATCTTTTATCTGAGCTTCGTATTGTTCCATATGAAATCTGGTCCCTATAATTCTTTCATGACCAATTACTACAAATTCAAAATCGTAATTATCTAAAAGATATCTTGGTAACTGAAAGGCAAAATCAGGATCTGAAGATTCTCCCCAGTGAATCCAAGGTGCAGCATCTGGGTGAAACATATCTATTGCAAACAATATTTTTTGCTGGGGAGCATACATAATAATGTCTTTTTGCGAATGCCAGTTTCTTCCTAGATCTTTGAATTCTAATCGTAATCCCCCTGTTTCCAACACATATTGATCTTTCCAAGTAACATCTGGTAGCGGACGTTTAGGGTCTTCGGCAGCCTTTAAGAAATCGGTCATAGTTTCATTACCAATTAAAATTGCGGATTTAGGATATAAATAAGCGCCTTGTGCGTGATCTGCGTGATGGTGAGAATAGATTACGTGGGTAATAGGCTTATCCGTAATTTGTGGAATCAACTTTAAAGTATATGGTGAAACTCCAGGAACAGGATCAACTACCACAACTCCGTTGTCCGTTACAAAAAACACCATATGTTCAAAATTATCATGAACAAAGTATGCGTTTTCCCCTATTTTGTAATAATTGAATCCGCTTTCAGGTAATTTCCCATACACATAATCCCGTGATGCGTATTTAGCTTTTGTTTTTTCTATATCGAACTTTTCTTGCGCAAACAAAGAGGTGTTCAAAATAAAGAGGATTAAAAATAGTAATGATACCGTTTCTTTTACTCCTACTGTTTTCCTTACGTTTTTAGTTTTTTTGGTTTCCATTTCTTCAATGATTTAAATTGATAGATTATGAAACAAAGGTATCTGCCTAGTAGTTATTAGGTAATACACTTATTACCGAAAGTATGGTACTTTTCGAGGAACTAATGTGAAGGTTTATAGAGAATCAATTCGCTATTTGGTACTTTTTTCTAACTTCTTCTCTATAATTTGAAGGACTTTGGCCGGTCTCACGCTTAAAATACCTGCTGAAATATGAGGTGTCTTCAAAATTGAGGGTGTAACCAATTTCAGCTGTGGTCAACTCTGTATTGGCCAATCTCCTTTTGGACTCGAAGATTATTTCCTGACGGATAAGTTGTCCTGGAGAATATCCTGTGATTTTTTTAACCGTATCTCTAAGATGCGTTGCACTAATACCTATTAAATCGGCATATTCCTGCACAGAGCGAACGGTTAAATAGTTCTCTGATACAAGTTGCCTGAATTGCCGAACCATGGCATTGGTGGTGTCCAAAATATCCTGCGGCTGATCTTTGGCATGTATGCGTAATAGACTTACAAGTAAAATATGTACATAGGCTCTAAGCATGGAAAGACTGCTCTCCGATTTTCTTAAGTATTCTTCATTGATTTCATTGAATAAAGCATATATCTTAGGAAGGTTCTCATCGTTTAAACAAACACAGGGTGCTTTACTCAAACTGTTGAAAATTGCCAAATCACCTTCATGATTAAATGCTGTAGCGGGAGGAATTAAAAACTCCCGAGGAAAAAGCAAAACCTTACCTTCCAATCCTTTTTCTAATTTCCAAAAATGTATTTGCCCTTGGGAAAGAAAATAAAAGGAGGGTGTTTTAATTTCATATGGTTCATAATCAATGATATGCTGTCCGGCACCTTCCTCTAAATAGATCAGTTCAAAATAATCATGCCTATGGGGTATTTCAGCTTGCGCCCTGTTACTCATCAAGTCGAATTGGGTAATTACAAATGGGAAATTCGGGTCTATTGACAGTACCGGGTGCCCATCCCTGATATTCACATATTTATGTGTCTCGGAGTAATGATGGAATGGTATGTCCTTT
The DNA here is from genome assembly GCF_009674825.1 of Maribacter luteus. Lineage (GTDB taxonomy): Bacteria > Bacteroidota > Bacteroidia > Flavobacteriales > Flavobacteriaceae > Maribacter_A > Maribacter_A luteus. The sequence goes on along the minus strand of NZ_WKJH01000018.1, from coordinate 132,435 downwards.
TTAGTATGCAAATGAATCTACGTTGTCTCTAATAACCGTACCGTTTAATGTCATGGAATAATTGCAACTGAACCAACTATTCCCATACAATGATCACTATTTTCTTAACGGGTATTAAGATAAGGATAATTAGCCTAAAAGCATTCAAAACAAGTACACTTTAGTCCTCTAAACACAGACAGGGACAACAAATTGTTTTCAAAAGAAAACCTTTCCTATATCGACGGATAATAAAGGTAAAAAATAGTAATTTTATCAAACACTTAAAGCGTTCAAATACTGATTGCGGTGACAAAAAACCATTGATATAATAGCCCATATGAACAAGACAGACTGGATTGGTTTTATCGGTGTTTTTCTAATACTACTTGCCTATATCCTCAATATAACCGGTAAAATCAAAAGCAAGGATCTATCGTTTATTTTATTGAATTTAATGGGCGCAGGATTGGCCTGCTTAGCTTCGATTCTAATGGAATATATTCCGTTTATCTTACTCGAAGGCGTTTGGGCCACCGTATCGCTCATAGCGCTCTTAACTTATAAACAAAAACATTAATGGCAGGAGAAACCAATTTATCCAGATTAATAAAAAGTATGCAACCAATCCTGAACGATGGGGATTATGTGTTCGCAACTGTAAAAGACCTGACCAAAATTAACCGAAATGATACCATATGTGAATTTGAAGAAAAAGAAGGAACAACGATCATTATGGAAAAAGGGAAAGCCGATGAACTCGATTTAAACTATGACTTTATTGCCTCTTGGATTACCCTTAAAGTCCATTCCTCATTAGATGCAGTTGGTTTAACCGCAGCATTTTCTAACGAATTGACCAAATATGATATAAGCTGTAATGTAATCGCCGGATATTATCACGACCATATTTTCGTTGATAAGAAAGATGCAGAAAAAGCGATTGGAGTCTTAACCCAATTATCTGAAAATCAATAAGTCTACTGAAATATTCAATTTTCAAACTATAAACTATATACTTAAAACTTTAAACTATACAACTATCCCAACCAGCCTTCCCGATCTAAACTTCGGTATTGTATGGCTTCGCTGATATGGTTTCCCGTAACTTGTCCACTCTTTTCCAAATCGGCAATAGTCCGCGCCACCTTTAAAATTCTGTCATAGGCACGGGCAGAAAGGTTCAATCGCTCCATGGCATTCTTTAAAAGTGATTTTGAGGCCTCATCCAACTTACAATACTCCCGAATCTGTTTCGTATTCATTTGCGCATTGTAATGTACATTCTCCAATTCCTTAAACCGTTCGGTCTGTATTTCCCGTGCTGCCGTTACCCGCTTGCGAATATCCACACTGCCCTCCCCCTTCCTGTCTTCTGAAAGTTTTTCGAATGGTACAGGAGTTACTTCGATATGGATATCGATACGGTCCAAAAGCGGCCCTGATATCTTACCCATATACCGCTGCATTTCGGCAGGGGAAGAAGTTACAGGGGCATCAGGGTCATTAAAATAACCTCCTGGACTGGGATTCATACTGGCAACTAACATAAAACTACTTGGGTAGGTTACCGTAAAACGAGCCCTTGAAATAGTCACCTCACGATCTTCCAAAGGTTGTCGCATCACTTCCAGCACCCCTCTTTTAAATTCCGGAAGTTCATCCAAGAACAGAACCCCGTTATGGGAAAGGGAAATCTCCCCAGGTTGTGGATATGCCCCGCCACCGACGAGGGCTACATCAGAAATGGTATGATGGGGACTTCGGAAAGGTCGTTGGCTCATCAATCCCATATTCTTTATCTTTCCTACAACACTATGTATTTTGGTCGTTTCCAAGGCTTCATGCAGTGTCATTGGTGGTAAAATAGAAGGCAATCGTTTGGCAAGCATCGTTTTTCCCGATCCTGGTGGACCTATTAAAATAATATTATGCCCTCCTGCCGCCGCAATTTCCATGCATCTTTTTATACTTTCCTGTCCCTTTACATCTGAAAAGTCAAACTCAGGAAAATCGAGATTCTTATAAAATTCCGCCCGGGTATCAACAATCGTTTGTTCCAAAGGTTCGTCCTTGTCGAAAAAATCGATGACCTCTTTAATATTCTCCACCCCATATACCTTCAAATCGGAGACAATAGCAGCCTCTTTGGCATTATCTTTTGGTAAAATGAATCCGACATATCCTTCTTCCCGAGCTTTAACGGCAATGGGAAGAGCCCCTTTAATAGGCTGTAAACTACCATCCAATGATAGTTCGCCCATAATCAAGTATTGGTCTAAATTATTGGACTGTATCTGGCCCGATGCCGTCAATATTCCCACAGCAAGGGTCAAATCATAAGCAGATCCTTCTTTTCGCAAATCGGCCGGCGCCATATTGATAGTGATTTTTTTACCTGGAATTTTATAACCATTGTTCAACAAAGCGGCCGCAATGCGGTAATTACTTTCTTTTATAGCATTATCCGGTAAACCAACGAGATGGTAACCTACCCCTTTATCAACATTGACTTCTACCGTAATCGTTGTGGCCTCTACCCCGAATACGGCACTTCCAAAAACTTTTGTAAGCATAAATTGTCTTATTCTGTAGGCTTAAATGTAAGTAAAGATTTTGAAGTCTCCTTAATTTCCTTTTCATTCATCAACATTTTTCGAAATTCACCCTTCACGTACATTTCAGCCTGATCGTCATAATGTTCACTGAACGGATTGCCCGATTGCCCTGTTGGTAATATGCTCATACTGTTCTCTATATCCGAAAAATCAATGACCCTACGAGTCGATGGTCCCGCAGTCACATGGTGCATACCATCACCATCATAATTGAAGGCCATATTGTTTATTACTTCCCTTGTTCCTTCAACGGGAAACGGGCCTACATTGAAAAACGACCGTAAGGCTTCTACCTGCCCTATGGGATGAGGATGTTCCAATGTATGTACTTTTTCCCATGTCCATGCTCCGTTATCGGCTCCCAAATCGTTCTCTAAATATTCAAAAGCTTGGACAAACGACTCTGTTACAATCTGTGTTTTGGTTTCAACTACAGATTGCGTTTCTATATTATCCCACCAAATGGATTCATTTTTTGCGGCCATCGGGGCTATCGTCCTTTTTAATAAGTGGGTAGACAAGAATTGATCGAACATTTCTTCACCTAACTCATCGACGAAGGTGTTTTTGAGGAAAAAGTATATCCAACGATGAAAAACAGTCGGCTCAATATTATCAAGGTTGTTTTCCCCTTTCCAAACCAACAATTTGTCCAAGACCGAAATCTGTGCACCGGACAATTCTTCCCTATTGACAACACCATTTAAATCTGTGATTATCGAAGGGTTCACCGATGAGACCACATCATTGATCATTCCTTTTACATCATCTATGGTCCAATCGTTCTTAGCTTCTAAAAGCCCCACAATTCGTTTGGCCCTATTCTCCGGCAAATAGTATCCCGGATATTGCATACCCGCAATGGAATCGGGTTGGTTGTTCGCTGAATACACATAGTTCCACGGTGGATTTATCGCCTGAGGATTCTCAGAAAAATCCAAATAACGTTCCGGGGCCTTCAGATCGGAAGTATCCTGTAAAACGAATTTTGTATGAGCACTGTTCGCATCCTTATAAATTTTGGCGGATGCCCACCATGCTACATTACCTTCAGCGTCACCATACATGATATTCAGACCTGGGGCATGTATTTTGGGTAAGGCATTTTGAAACTCCGTTTTGTTCCTTGCATGGGTCATTCCGTACAAAGCATCCATCAACTCATTCTTATGCTGGGTGAACATCCACCACATGGCAATGGGCCGCTCCCCTTTTACCTGATCTGCGATTCCGTTCAATATGGGTCCGTGTACCGTTTTCCTATAGGTGAATTCAAAATCAGTAGAATCCTTTATCTTAATTATTTTATTTACCTTTTCATAAGTAGACCATCCTTCTTTTGTTCTGTATTTTTCTTTTTCCGTTGGATGTGATTCCTCATAAAAAAAATCGATATCATCATTTTCGAACATGGTCATACCATACGCTAAATTACGGTCATGGGCCAATAATGGAAAAGGCATTCCACCCATGAAATAGCCATATTTCTCAAAGTTAGGCGTATTGATATGTGCCTCGTACCAAACGGCAGGTTGTGAAAACCCGATATGTGGATCATTCGCAAATATCACCTTACCGTTCTTTGTCTTTTCCGGGGCTATCACCCAACTATTACTACCTTCGATCAAGGGCAAGGAAAGGGCTCCCAACGCTTTGGTCACGGACGATGCAATGGAATTATGTAGCGCTTCTTTCGACTCTTCCTTATGGTTTTTTATCCAAACGGTATTGGGATCTACATTCAAATCAAGATCTTTCAAGTATTCCGCTCCCAATTTGTCCTTTATATTGGTCAATAAGGGATCCGTCTTATGGGCCATCGCAAAACTAAATGCCATATACCCTACCGTGTTATAAATATCCTCTAATTGAAAAGGAGCTTTGTCTATACCGGTCAAGTAAAATTCAATAGGCGTTGGCCCTTCTTCGATGAATTGGTTAATACCATCTAAATATGCCTGGGATAAACGAACTGTGGGACTGTTTAAATCCAATTCAGACACGGTTTGTTTAGTTGCTTCATCTATCCCGAGGGATAGGAAGAACTTATCGGTATTCAACATTTTACTGCCAAAAACCTCCGAAAGTCGACCTGTACCGATTCTCCGAAGTAACTCCATTTGCCACAAACGGTCTTGGGCATGTACATAACCCAACGTTCGGAAAGCATCGTCTTCATTATCTGCATAGATATGCGGAATTCCGTAGGAATCATAATATACCTTGGTCTCATGTGACAATTTTGAAAGTTTACTCTCACCTTCGTAAGTTGGTGATAAAGCCTGGACGGACACACCAGCGAAAATGGCAGATACAACCAAAAGCACCAATACCACAACACCTATTACCTTAATGCGTTTCATTATTTTGTTTTGGGTTCAATTTGAAAGATAGGGTTATTTAGTAAATAAAAAAAGCACCTCGAAAGGTGCCTTTAATCTTTTGTAATGTATGTGTTTACATGCTATTCAGATCCTATTTTTTTATAGTTTTCCAACCCTTTCAATAACCAATCCCGGTATTCATCACTCGGTGCACTTTGAATGGCACTGTTCAAAAGTTCCAGATCCGAAGAAATAAGCACATAATATGGTTGGGAGGCCGAATTAAAATTAACTGTTTGGAACGTACCCCATTTCTGCCCTATGGTCTGTATGGTCTTTACCCTTCCACTATCATACTTAAAATCGAATTGTTCTTCTAATGGGAGCTCTTTACGATCATCAATGTAGAGTGAAATCAAAACATACTCATCTTTCAACAAAGGATATACTTCCGGGTCACTCCATACATTTTCTTCCATCTTTCGACAGTTTACGCAGGCCCAACCTGTAAAATCCAATAAAATGGGTTTGTTGACCGATTTGGCATGTGCCAACCCCGTTTCAAAATCCTTATAACAATCGATACCCATGGGGCAATCACTTTCTTGTTGAAACACACTATAGAAATCAGGTGGGGGAAAACCGCTCAATAACTTTAGATTGGAAATTTTTGTAACACCCAATATCAAATAGACGGTAACAGCGATACTTAAAAATCCCGTCATTTTTCTACCCAATGATAATTTCTGTTTGGGTCCGTCATGCTTAAATCTGATGACACCGAACAAATAGAGGGTCAACAATACAAAAAGAAGTATCCAAACCCCTAAGAAAATCTCTCTTTTAAAAATGCCCCAGTTGCCTACCAAATCCGCATTGGAAAGGAATTTAAAGGCCAAGGCCAATTCCAAAAACCCAAGTACGACCTTTACGGTGGTCATCCACCCTCCTGATTTCGGAAGGGAATTCAACCAAGCCGGAAACATTGCGAACAATGCGAAGGGTAAGGCCAAAGCTACCCCGAAACCTGTCATTCCAGCAGTCAGGTTATTGGCAACTTCCCCCTCTGCGAGTGTGGTACTCCCTAAAAGTCCGCCAAGAATAGGCCCAGTACAGGAGAAAGAAACAATAGCCAAAGTAACGGCCATAAAGAATATTCCGATTCCCCCACCCACTTTGTTAGAGGCTGCATCCATCTTGTTGGCCCAAGAGCTCGGAAGGGTCAATTCATAATAACCGAAAAATGAAAATGCGAAAAAGACGAATATGATAAAAAAGGCAAGGTTGAGCCAAATATTCGTCGCAATGGTATTCAATATCTGAGAATCGACCGAATCGAAAATATGGAAAGGCAGACTCAAAAGAAAATATATCAGAACAATGAAAAATCCGTATAAAACAGCATTTACAATACCTTTTGATTTATTCTGCGATTGTTTGGTAAAGAAAGATACGGTCAACGGAATCATCGGAAATACGCATGGCGTCAACAACGCTATTAATCCGCCAAGGAATCCCAATCCAAAGACCACCCACAAACTCGATTGGCCTTCGTCCTGATCATTACCTCCTTTTAGTATATCCTTATTCTTAAGGTCTAATTTCAAGGCCTCTCCCATGGCCAGACTTCGTTCATCGACATGCTTTTCAACGGTAACGGCCTCACCACCATCCAACACAAAATTAAAATCCTTATCCACCGCCAAACAGACCTCTTTACACACCTGATAAAAAAGGTTCACATCTATCTGTCGAACATCAGGGTTCAATAACTTTACCCTTTGGGTGAAAATCGCCTGCTTTTTAAAAAATGTTTCATCTACCTCGAAGATATCGCTAAATGCTGTCTCGGTCGGACTTTCTTTGGTTTCCCCGACCAATTCATAATCAATCCCTGCTTTTTCATATGTAAACTCACTCGGCAAAGACCCCCCTTCCGCTGTATGTTGCGAATAAACGTGCCACCCTTTGAAAATATCCCCTTTAATGATCAGATCGAATTCCGTGTCGCTAATCTTGTTTAGCTCATGGGACCAGGATACAGGGTTTTCATCATCCTGTGCATAAAATGCCATACTGGTGAATAGTAAGAATATGAATGCTAAAAATTGTCTCATCAATTCAATATTATTTTTATAATGTTCTTGGTTTTCGGGGTTATCTTAAATCGCTCATCTGGCCGTTTACCTACGACCCAAACAATCTGGTTGTCAGAACACAACAACCACTGATTTTCCTTGGCGAAAACATCCATCTTTTCATCTTTAAAGAATTTGGCCAGTTTTTTACGGCCTTTCATCCCTAACGGGTAAAAATAGTCGCCATTTTGCCACTTTCTTAACACCAACGGATATTTTAACGTTGATTTATCTACATAAAGTATATTCGGGGCTGTTGCAGAAATCATGACACCCTCTTCCAATACAAGACCAATAGGGGTATTGATCTGGGTTATACCCTCATTTATTTCATAGTATGCTTCAGTATCTTGTTGTATTGGACTAAGTAGTAAATCGTCCCTATCCTTGAGTAAGCGATGTGTCTTTGATCTAATTTCCTTTCCACTCATTGCCGAAAGCAACTGCACCACATCGTTCCAAGCGGTAAAACCGTAGACATGGAACAACCCGTACATATAGGCCTTAATAGGATTAAGCGCTATTAAAGATGCTGTTGAAATACGAATAACATCATTCTCTTTCCTAAAAAGTTCTTTTTTCAAGTTGGATAAATGTGTTTCCGAGATATCAACGATTTGTTGCAGATTTTTTTGAGTGGTTTGAAAATTATGTAGAAACGTTGGATGGGTTTCCTTCAAAAGAGGGATAATATCGTGACGGATCTTGTTCCGTAAATATTTTTTCTCCGCATTACTTTGATCCTCGCGCCATTGGATCTTTTCTTGGTCGGCATAAGCTGCTAACTCTGCTCTTGAATAAGGCAGTAGAGGGCGTGAAATCATATCCGTCTTGGCAGGTATGCCACTTAGACCATTAATTCCCGTACCACGGGAGAGGTTAATAATAAAAGTTTCCAGATTATCGTCTGCATGATGGGCGGTCACCAAAGTTTTTAGTCCGTGTTCCGCCAATAAGTCCTTAAACCATGTATAGCGTAATTCCCTTGCGGCCATTTGTACGGAAACCTTATGGTCGTTGACATAAGCTTTTGTGTTGAAATGTTCTACCCATAAGGTCTTATTCAATTCTTTGGCCAACTCCCTAACAAATTGCTCATCTTTATCACTTTCCTGACCCCGTAACTTAAAATTACAATGTGCCAATGAAAAATCAAGTTCATTTTGAGCACATAGATGAGCAAGTACGACACTATCCAACCCTCCACTACAGGCCAATAAAAACCTGTTTTGCAACAGTTCTGGAAAATTATCTTGGATATGTATTCTGAATTGGTTCCGCACCGTACAAATTTACTTAAAGTTGTTGCCGTAACCAACTCTGTATGGAATTGAATACTTCTTTAGAACAAAGGTCATGGTGCAATTCATGAAATCCCTCTTCAAATAATTCCAAAGTGGTATACTCTGGGTTGTTTTTATGGAATTCCTCACTTCCCCTAACATCAATAATGGGATCAGCGGTACCATGGATCAACAGCGTTGGTATTTTCAAAATAGATGCATTATTTATGGCCCATTCCCCCGCATCGATAATTGGAAATGAGAACATGGGACTCACCTTGTCATGTACCAAGGAATCTGCCCGGTATTTTTCCACCTCCTCGGTTTTTCTCGAAATTCCATCGGCATCCAAGCCTGAGGGCATTGTTATTGATGGCCAAATTTTCAATAGGACCTTCCCAAGTACCAATTTCCATTTGGGCGGTGTAAATGCCAACCTGAGATAAGGACTGGAAGCTATAATACCCTTTAAGCTACCTTCATTACGAAGTGCATAGTTCAATACCAGATTACCGCCCATGCTATGACCGTATAGAAATTTGGGTACATTTGGGAATAATTCCGCACTCTTATCCAGCATTTCCCCCAATAGACCTAAAAGTGCCTCATAGCCGGGACAATGACCACGCTTACCTCCAGATTTACCATGACCAAAATTATCATAAAACAAAACGGCCAAACCCAAATCGGTCAACATAGGGACCACTCCACTTAAATAACGACCGGAATGCTCTCCAAAACCGTGTACCAACACCACTACCCCCTTGATGGTTTTAGGGCTAACCGTGCCTGCATGGATAGGAATACCGTATGATTCAGTATTGAAATAATGTACAATCATAGTAAAAACCCGGTAATTAGTTCATCTTTATTCGTTTGAATTCTCCAAAACCTCCCGCATGGCCTTGGCTTTCAATAAACACTCTTCATACTCAGCTTCCGGAAGGGCCTTGGCAGTTAAGGCACTGCCAACAGCATAGGAAACATATTTTTCGGTCTCATTATATAAAATGCTGCGTATGACCACATTAAAATCAAAATCGTTCTCTGGCGTAAAATAACCCACTGCACCACTATAAAGCCCTCTTTTAAATCCTTCCAATTCCTCAATAAGTTTCATTGCGGAAATTTTAGGTGCCCCTGTCATACTTCCCATCGGAAAACTATCTTTTATAATATCTACAGGATTCCGGCTTTCCTCAACTTGGGCAACAACTGTAGACACCATTTGATGCACCTGTTCATAACTATATATCTTACACAACTCCTCAACTTCAACAGAACCTTTCAAAGCACTTTTAGAAAGATCGTTCCGCACAAGATCTACGATCATGATGTTCTCTGCACGTTCCTTGGGGTCATTTTCCAATCTATCCTTTAAGAGGTCATCCTCCATTCGGTTTATTGACCTTTTGGCCGTACCTTTTATGGGTTGTGATATGATCTTGGTACCCTCCTTACGCAAATATCTTTCCGGAGAAGCCGACAATAGGTATTTATCGTTCAATTTTAAAAAAGTGGCATACGGTGCCTTGGATATTGAATTTAATCGTTCGTAAGTACCCAATGGATCAATACACGTATCCTCAGCATAAAATTCTTGGCAAAAATTGGCTTCATAAATATCGCCACGATGTATATGCCGCAACATTTCGTGGGCGCCTTTATAATACTCATCCTTGAAAATGCGCATTCTTATACGAATATACTTCGTAGCTTCAATGGTTTTATAGTCTGACCCTCCTTTTCTGATCAGTTCAAAATCTTCCTCTATTTCATCGGCAACCATATTCAAATAGTTGAACTCAACCTTTTTCCCTGTGATTTTTATAATCTTCTTGGGCTGAAAAAAGAATAGCTCGGGAAAATGAAGTCCGTCTCGATTCTTTGACGAAAGGTTTTCAACATCGTTCTTGAGGTCATAGGTCAAATAACCAAAAATCCAATCCTTGGTTTCCTGTTGATAGGCCTTTAGATCTTCAAAGGCATTAAAAGCATCTGTTTGGATCAAGGTAAGGGCATCGACTGCCAAGATTGCATCGAAAGAGGAATATGTTTTCAAATGCGCATTACTTTCCAACCAAACGGTTTCATAAAACTGTTGTGACCAGCTGATTAAATTGGACCTGAAAGTTGGTTCGTCAGAAACCTCGAACGATTTTAGCGTGCGCAAAATACTATAGATCTAAAAGAAAGTTGTCCAGGATGCTTTTGTGTTCTTTCTTCAAAGCAGCGTTAACAATTCCTGAGTTTTCCTCAAAGTTCGTATTAAATGATGGCAGGCTATAAGAAGCCGTTACTTCCCCTCCTACCCTAGAAAATGCATACTTTACATATTCATGTGCCCCTATAGCGCCTCTCTGCCCAGGCGAAGTTGACATTAGGAATACCTTAGTTTTGTCCAAGTAATTTCGGTTTGATCTGGACAACCAGTCCAATAAATTCTTAAAATATGCTGAAGGGCCCCCATTATGCTCGTTAACGGAAAGTATAAGTGCATCGGCTTTTTCTATTTTCTTCTGGAATTTCACCAATGCTTCTGGGTAACCCAGTTGTTTTTCACGATCCTCACTGTACATAGGGAAAGTTTCACTGGCCATATTCAAAACTTCAATTTCATGCCCTTCGATTAGGGATGTAGTATAACGTACCAACTGAAAATTGATAGAAGAGGCCGAATTGCTTCCTGCGAAAGCTAATAATGACGCCATAATAAATAATAGTAGTTTGTGTCCAACGAAAATACCGTAAAATCGGACACAATGCGAGTATTTTATCGAATTTGCAGCCTGAAACATCCAAATACCTTGTATTTCAAGTATATAGATTAATTTGATTTTGTAATTTTGCGATCTAATTGCTAATTTTTTGTCCTTGGAGAAGAAAACTACCCGACTATATTTCGTAGATGCCATGCGTGCCTGGGCCATTTTAATGATGTTGCAGGGGCATTTTATTGACGGATTATTGGATAACGCCTTTAGGGACAACACCGATATTACCTATACTATTTGGAAATATTTCAGAGGGATTACCGCTCCTGTTTTTTTCACGGTATCAGGATTCATATTTACATATTTACTTATAAAAGTGCCCCAAAAAGGATGGCAAAATCCTAGGGTCCTAAAAGGAATCAAAAGAGGTTTACAACTTCTTTTTATTGGTTATTTGCTTAGGGCCAATCTTTTTGGATTACTGCAAGGGGAAATATACGATGCCTTTTTTCTAGTGGACGTTCTTCATTGTATAGGACTTTCAATATTGGGAATCGTAGGGATCTACCTTCTGGCCCACCGAATGAACAAGGCCTTACTATCAGTCTTCTTGGTAAGCGTAACCCTCTTATTGTTCTTATTTGAACCCATTTATGATAGTTGGACATTTGGATTTTTACCGCAAGCCTTGGCTAATTTCCTGACCAAGGATAACGGCTCTGTGTTTACCATCATCCCATGGTTTGGTTATACAACCTTCGGAGCGTTCCTATCAGTTATGTTCACAAAATATAAGGATCATAAGTTTTTATATGAATATGCTATCAGTTTGTCGCTATTGGCAGGCTTGACATTGATTTTCCTTTCTTCGGATTTCTTTTTAGGACTTACCGATATAACCGGGATAACCCTATTTACGGATATTGCGAACAATAACTACCTTTTTATTCGCTTGGGCGATGTATTTATGGTCTTTGCCGTGTTTATGCTTTTTAGAAGATTAATGACCAACGCTACACTTTTAAAAATAGGGCAAAGCACACTATCCATCTACATTATCCATTTCATAATCCTATATGGAAGTTTCACAGGGTTGGGACTTTATAGGTTCTTTAACCATCAATTGACTCCCGCATTGGCCATTTCAGGTGCCATCACATTTATGGTCGTATGTTCTTTTACCGCGTTATTGTATGAAAGCAAGAAGGCGATCATAAAAGCAGGTCTTAGGCGTATGCTAAAATCTTTATATGGATATCTACTTCCTTGGTATACGTTTACACAAAGACTTATAAAACTTTATCTATTTAAACTGCTTCGATCTTTCAGGGTTCTAAAAGGCTAATGATCTTATTTTACATCAAGAATTGGCATCTATAAGATCCAATTCTTCCTGTGTAAACTGTAATTGCTCCAATGCCCCTACATTTTCTTTAAGCTGATTGGTAGAACTTGCACCTATCAGTACCGAACTTACACTTGGTCTACCCAAAAGCCAAGCAATCGCCATTTGCGACAATTTCTGTCCTCTTTTATCGGCAATTTTAGCAAGGTTCTTGATTTTCGTCAAGTTTTGCTCAACATCCGTAGTATCTAAATATGTAAAGTCCCTCGCAGCCCTGGAATCCTTGGGAATACCATTAACATACTTATTGGTAAGCATTCCTTGCGCCAAAGGGGAAAAGGTAATACAACCTACACCATTATCCTCTAACGTTTCCAAAAGTCCGTCTTCTACCCATCTATCAAAAATAGAATAGCGAGCTTGGTGTAAAATAAAGGGCACTTTCAATTCTTTCAAAAGCTTACTGGCCTCAGCGGTCTCTTTAGGTTGGTAGTTGGAAATTCCAACATAAAGTGCCTTTCCTTGGCGTACGATATCCGAAAGGGCGATCATAGTTTCTTCCAATGGTGTATCTGGATCTGGCCTATGATGGTAAAAAACATCAACATAGTCCAACCCCATCCGTTTAAGGCTTTGGTCCAAACTTGAGATCAAATATTTTCTGGAACCGAAATTCCCATAAGGGCCAGGCCACATATCGTAACCAGCCTTTGAAGCAATGAAAAGCTCATCGCGATAAGGCTTGAAATCCTTTTTGAAAATCTGTCCGAAATTCTCCTCGGCCGAACCATAAGGTGGCCCGTAGTTATTGGCAAGATCAAAATGTGTAATTCCCAAATCAAAGGCACACCTTAAAATTTCACGTGCATTTTCCGTACTATCGACAAAACCAAAATTATGCCACAAACCAAGGGAAAGAGCAGGCAATAGAACACCGCTTTTTCCACATCGATTGTATTTCATGGTTTCATATCTACCCGTTGCAGGACGATATTCCTTTACCCCTGTTTTATCATTGATTTCCATCATCACATTTTGTAATTATCGCCTTCGATGTACAACCTATGGTACAAATTAGCTATTATAGAATCTAGTAAATAAATTAACGGACCTAATTACACATGCAAGGCCCTATCGTCGGTAGCCGCCAATGCAGCTTCCTTTACCGCCTCTGAATATGTAGGGTGTGCATGGCTCATCCTGGCAATATCCTCGGCAGACGCTCGGAATTCCATAGCGGTTACTGCCTCGCTGATCAAATCGGCACAACGCGCCCCGATCATATGAACCCCAAGTACTTCATCCGTACTGGCATCGGCAAGTATCTTCACGAAACCATCAACATCCATACTAGCACGTGCACGCCCTAAGGCACGCATAGGAAATTGCCCCACTTTGTATGCGATACCGGCCTCTATAAGTTCTTCTTCCGTTTTACCAACTGCAGCAACTTCTGGCCAAGTGTAAACCACTCCTGGAATCAGATTATAATCGATATGGGGTTTTTGACCCGCAAGAACTTCCGCTACCAAGGTACCCTCTTCTTCAGCCTTATGGGCCAACATAGCGCCACGGATTACATCACCGATGGCATAAATATTCGGAACATTGGTCTGTAAGTGATCATTAACAGCAATCTTACCCCGATCATCCATTTGAACACCTGCGGCTTCAACGTTCAACCCATCAGTATAGGGGCGACGACCAACGGATACCAAACAATAATCGCCTGTAAAGGTCACTTCCTTACCTTTTTTATCATCAGCCTTAACGATCACCTCTTTACCTTTGCGCTCAACCGATTTTACTTTATGTGAGAGATTGAATTTCACCTTTTGCTTTTTCATCGATTTCATCAATTCTTTCGATAAACCGGCATCCATTGTTGGAATAATTCGATCCATATATTCAATAACCGTAACCTCGGAACCAAGACGTTTATACACCTGTCCCAATTCCAAACCAATAACGCCACCGCCGATGACGATCATGTGTTTGGGAATCTCCTTAAGCTCCAAAGCTTCGGTAGATGTGATAACACGTTCTTTATCTAAAGTGATAAAGGGCAATGTTGAAGGTTTGGACCCCGTTGCGATTATGGTATTTTTGGCAGCAATGGTTTCTTCTTTACCATCATTTTTCAATATATTGACATGGGTAGCATCTTTAAAACTACCTACACCCTCATAAACATCTATCTTATTTTTATCCATCAAAAATTGGATTCCTTTAGTGGTCATATCAACAACACCCTGTTTACGGGAAATCATTTGTTTTAAATTGACTTTGACCTCGCCAGGAATATCAATTCCGTGTTCCTGAAAATGTTTTACGGCATCCTCGTAATGGTGTGATGAGTCTAGCAATGCTTTTGAAGGAATACACCCAACATTTAGGCAAGTACCGCCCAGTGTGCTGTATTTTTCAATAATCGCCGTTTTCATTCCAAGTTGGGCGCAACGAATTGCAGCTACATATCCGCCAGGTCCAGAGCCGATTACGGCCACATCATATTCAGTCATAATAGTTTTTGATTTTTTTATGTACTAACAAAATTAGCACTATTTTCCGATTTTATAATGGTATTCTCGTGGTATGCTTAACCTCATTGATCACAAAAGAGCTCTGTGTGCTACCTATATGGTTCAAAGCGGTGAGTTTCGTCACCATAAAATCGCGGTACGCTTCCATATCACGAACATATATCTTTAGGATATAATCATAATCCCCGCTCGTATGGTAACATTCTACGACCTCTTGTAATTGCTGCACCTCTTTTTCAAACTGCAAAACATAGGCCTTGGCGTGCTGGGTCAATTTCACATGGCAAAGTACCACAAAGGCTTTGTTGACCTTTTTCTTATCGACTAAAGCCACATAATTTTTAATGACTCCGGTTTTTTCGAGTCTTTTTATGCGCTCATAAACCGCTGTTACAGAAAGATTTAATTTATTGGCATACTCCTTTGTTGTCTTTTTACTGTTCTCTTGCAGCAAACCAAGTAACTTAATGTCCACTTCATCAAATTTCATTTGGAATGATTTTCTTTAGATGTACAAACTTTTTACAATTTACATTTATTTTATCTACCATAAGTTTAATTAATAGTTTTTTTATCTAAGTTTTTCAATTGATGTTGAATTAAAAACAATTTCAATGTAATTTTAATGTATAAAAATCAATCAAATGGAAAGCAAAACTTCGGATAATTTACAGGACTTACAATATTTTGGAGAATACGGAGGCGTTAATCCGTCTATCTCAGATTCATCAACCTATACCTTTTTATCGGCAAAAAAGATGTTCGATACTTTTGAAGGTAATACCGAAGGTTGTTATCTCTATACCAGACACTCATCACCAAGCAACCTATATTTAGGCGAGGCCCTGGCAGCTATGGAAGGTACTGAAGCGGCCAATGTAACGGCTAGTGGTATGGGGGCGATTACCGCAGTGATCATGCAATTGTGCAATACAGATGACCATGTGGTAAGTAGTAGAACCATTTATGGGGGTACTTATGCTTTTATGAAGAACTTCTTGAAAAAATTCAATATCGGAACTTCCTTTGTAGACATAACGAACTTAGAAGTTGTTGAAAAAGCCATTACCCCTAAAACGAAAATGATCTATTGCGAAGCGGTAAGTAATCCGCTTTTGGAAATAGCGGATATTAAGGCATTGTCCCAACTGGCCAAAAAACATGGGATACCTTTGGTGGTCGACAATACCTTCTCACCACTTACCATTACCCCGGCCAGATTAGGGGCCGATATCGTCATCCATAGTCTTACGAAATTCATTAATGGCTCAAGTGATTGTGTTGCCGGCGTTATTTGTGGCACAAAGGAATTTTGCCTTTCGTTGAAAGATGTTCACAGCGGAGCGGGCATGCTACTGGGCAGCACTTTGGATAGCCTTAGGGCTGCATCCATCCTTAAAAACATGCGAACGCTACATATTCGTGTGAAAAAACACAGCGAGAACACCCAATATTTGGCCGAGAATTTTGAAAAAGACGGACTCCGAGTAGTATACCCAGGTTTAAAGTCGCACAAAGACCATGAAAAATTGAAAAGTTTCATGAACAAGGAATTTGGTTATGGCGGACTAATGACCATAGATATGGGGTCATTGGAAAAGGCCAACGCCCTGATGGAAATGATGCAGGAACGAAAATTAGGTTATCTGGCGGTGAGTTTAGGGTTCTACAAGACACTTTTCAGCGCCCCGGGGACTTCTACCTCCTCAGAAATTCCGTTAGAAGAACAAAAAGAAATGGGATTGTCCAGCGGATTGGTACGTTTTTCCATCGGTTTGGATAATGACATACATAGAACCTATAGGGTAATGAGGGAATGTATGGTTGCATTGGATATCCTTAAATCGGATACCACCATGGTATAGGCTCTTTTGTGTTTGGGTTTGCAGAAAAGTTCACAAAATCGTAATATTACTGTCAAACCAAAAATACACTTATGACCGAAACCAATCCCGATGAGCTTAGACAAGAAGAACATATCGTAGATAACAAAGAACTTAGCATTTGGGAGGCCCTAATTCCAGTTGTTGCCTTAGTGGGCATGCTTGCTTATAATGTATTTGTTTTCGGGGATGAGGCCATAGGGGGATCCAATCAGTTTATTCTTTTACTTGGTGGTGCTGTGGCTGCCATTGTGGGTTTTTGGAATAAAATAAGCTACACCCAAATGTTGGCCGAGGTTGCTGAAAACATCAAATCGACCACTGGGGCCATTCTTATATTATTATTGGTCGGTTCTTTGGCAGGTACTTGGTTGATAAGTGGTATCATTCCTGCAATGATCTATTACGGATTACAAATATTGAATCCCACTATTTTTCTTGCGGCATGCGTTGTGATCTGTGCCATCATATCCATTGCAACTGGAAGTAGCTGGACAACATCTGCTACCGTAGGTATTGCGCTCATAGGCATAGGTGAAGCATTGGGAATCTCATTGGGAATGACCGCAGGGGCCGTACTCTCGGGAGCCTACTTCGGTGACAAGATGTCCCCTTTAAGTGATACCACCAATTTAGCACCCGCAATGGCCGGTGGTGATCTGTTCGACCATATTAAATATATGTTCCTGACCACCGTACCAACGATTATAGTTACGCTGTTGGTTTTTATAATTCTTGGGTTCACTCTAGAAACAACAGGTTCTGCCGATACGGCTGCGATTATGGGTGATATAGATGCAACATTCAACATCAATGGTTGGCTCTTCATTGTTCCCGTTGCGGTTATTTTCTTGATCATAAAAAAAACCCCTCCTTTGGCCGCGCTTTTGATCGGCACTTTATTGGGCGCACTGTTCGCGCTTATTTTTCAACCTGATATTGTTGCCGGACTTACAAATTCCAAACAACTGACTTTTGAATCAGGCTACAAAGGGGTTATGAAAGCCATAACCGTTAAAACCAGTGTTGCGACAGATAATGCCGCATTGAACGATTTATTTACCGGCAAAGGTATGGAAGGCATGCTGGGTACCATTTGGCTAATAATCTGTGCCATGTTCTTTGGAGGAATCATGGATGGTATCGGTGCCTTATCAAGGATTACCAAATCCTTATTACAAATGGCCAAATCCACTTTTGGATTATTCGCCAGTACCGTAGGTAGCTGCCTTGCCCTTAATATTACAGCTTCTGACCAATACCTGGCCATTGTTGTTCCTGGTAAAATGTTTTCAAAAGCCTATGCGGACAGGGGCCTTTCCCCTGAAAACTTAAGTAGGACCCTGGAGGATTCCGGTACCGTAACTTCTGTATTGATTCCTTGGAATACCTGCGGTGCCTACCACAGTGGTGTTTTAGGGGTTAGTGTAGGCGAATATTTCCTCTATGCCATTTTCAATTGGCTTAGCCCTATAATGACCTTGATTTTCGCCGCTTTTCAAATCAAAATAAAGCAATTGGCCAAGGTGTATTGATTTTATCCAAAAAAACTTAAAATAATCAATTGCCATCTCTTCAATAAAGGGATGGCAATTTTGTTGTTTAGGCAAAATAAGAAGTTCAAATTTTTGTGATTCTTAGAAATTGTCCGTTTTCAACTTTGGTATTTACTATAGTTATATACCCATCGATTTTACTAATTATCATAATTAGAAATAAAGTAACCGTGTGCTAATTTTGCATCAGAATTATTAAACAATTAAAGAAGATTATATATGGCTTTTGTAGGGAAAAAATTTCCAGATTTAGATGTAAACGCAATGAATGAAATGGGCGATACTTTCAAACTGAATGTATTGGAAGAAGCTCAAAAGAACAATAAGAAGGTATTGCTTTTTTGGTACCCAAAAGATTTCACCTTTGTATGTCCGACCGAATTATTGGCGTTCCAAGAATCGTTAAAGAAATTTGAAGATAGGAACACTGTGGTTATTGGTGCATCTTGTGATACGGCCGAAGTACATTTTGCCTGGTTGAATACAGCAAGGGACAATGGTGGTATCGAGGGTGTAACTTACCCCCTATTGGCAGACAGCAACAGAAACCTTGCTTCTACTTTGGGAATCTTGGATATTACCAATGAGCAATACAATGAGGAAACCGGGGTAGTAACTGTTGACGGTGACAATGTTACCTATAGGGCTACTTATTTGATCGATGAGGAAGGAACCGTTTTCCATGAAGGAATCAACCATATGCCATTAGGTAGAAATGTAAATGAGTATTTACGTTTGATCGATGCTTATACGCATGTACAGGAAAAAGGTGAGGTTTGCCCTGCGAACTGGGAAGAAGGGAAAGATGCCATGACCGCTGACAGAAAAGGGGTTTCAGAATATTTGGCTACACATTCAAACTAAATCAACAGCAAAAAAAACAATCACAATGGCCTGTATTAAGCAGGCCATTGTCTCAATGAATTTCATATCATAAAACTATAAAGGCATGCTTTTAGAATTGGAAAATGATAATTTGAATGAAATTATCGCAGAAAATAAAAATGTCGTGGTTCAATACTCCGCTACATGGTGTGGCAATTGCAGAATCATGAAGCCAAAGTTTAAAAAAGAATCTACTGTAAACGAAGACATTACTTTTATAATGGCCGATGCGGAAAAATTCCCAGAGTCAAGGAAATTGGCCAAAGTTGATAACCTACCCACTTTTGCGACCTTCGTAAACGGGGAATTGAAAAATCAGGTTCAGACGAATAAGTATGATGTCCTAAAAGATTTGATCAGTGAAGTTACCAGTAATTAAACATCTTACCGGTTTTATAGAAGAGAACGATGAAGATTACATCATCGAGACCCTTGAGACCTTGGAAGCTCTTACCGAAGTACCTTCATTGAAAGATGAGGAACTCGATGTAATAGGCGAGATCATCTCAAATATGTATGGTGCGCTTGAGGTGAACAAGGCGGTGAAGGAAGGTAAAGATAAGAAAGAGGCCTTGAACGAGTTTATGAAACGCGTTGTTGGATCTATAGACAAATAGTCAAATAAAATTGCTTTGAAAAAGAAAAGGAGTCCGGTACCCAATGGGGAACGGACTTTTTTTATTTGATATTCATTCCATATCAGGTATATATTTTTTATTTTCACGGTTCATTTTAAAACACAAAATTATGGCTACCGTAACACTAAAAGGAAACGAAATACATACTATTGGCAATTTACCATCAGTTGGCAGTCCTGCCCCTGATTTTAAATTGACCCTCACCGATCTTTCTACCCGTTCTTTATCCGAATATGAAGGAAGGAAATTGGTTTTAAATATTTTTCCAAGCATCGATACAGGTACTTGCGCCGCATCGGTACGTCAGTTTAACCAAGAAGCTGCCGAGTTGGACAACACCATTGTTCTCTGTATCTCTAAAGATTTACCATTTGCCCAAACCCGTTTTTGTGGGGCCGAAGGCATTGAAAATGTGGTAATGTTATCAGATTACAAGGATGGTAACTTTGGAAAAACCTATAGCCTGGAGTTTACCGATGGTCCTTTACAAGGTCTCTTATCGCGATCAGTCGTGGTAATCGATGAAAAAGGCAATGTCGTGTATACCGAACAAGTTGCCGAAACGGTAGATGAGCCTAATTATAAGGCCGCCTTGGAAGCATTGATGGATGCCTAAGGAGTCTTTTCTTAAAAATAGAATCCGCAGTGTGGGTTTTGCCCTAAAGGGAGCTTTTCTTTTGATCAAAACCGAAGCGAGTATTAAAATCCAGGTATTCATTGCCTTGATAGTAACCGCTGGCGGATTCTATTTTGATATTTCCGCAACGGAATGGATACTTCAGATTTTTGCGATTTCACTGGTATTAGGTATAGAAGGACTCAATACTGCGGTTGAAAAGTTATCTGATTTTGTACATCCTGAGTTCGATGACAAAATCGGTTTCATCAAAGATATTTCAGCCGGCGCAGTGATGTTTGTCTCCATTGGGGCAAGCATCATCGGGTTAATCATCTATCTTCCAAAAATTTTTTAAAAAACAATCCTTGCTTTGGCTTAGGTTGTAAATTTGTATTTTTACCCCAAGAATTGATCTGTTAATGGCAAAAAAAGGTAGAAAGTCAAAGCCCAAGACCCCCAAAAAGGGCGTATCTTTAAAATTATCCAAACAAAATAAAATCATATTGGGAAGCCTTTTAATGCTTTTCAGTATCGCCTTGTTCTTTTCGTTCGTCTCGTTTTATTTTACATGGCAAGACGATCAAAGCCTATTGACCGAATTTGCCAATCGCAATGAAGAGGCCAAAAACCTTTTGAACAAATTCGGTGCGAGCGTAAGTCACTGGTTCATGTACAAGGGCTTTGGATTGGCATCCTTGATATTTCCTTTTCTATTGGGTTATACAGGTTTGTATATGTTTCTTAGCCTTACGGGAAAAGCATTACTCAAAAAATGGATTTGGGGATTGGTATTTGTAATCTGGATATCGATAACGCTAGGTTTCTTTGCTGTTGAAAGGCCGCTATTAGGAGGTCTTGTAGGCTATGAAATGAATGATTTTCTTCAAGATTACACGGGCAAAATCGGTGTTTTTCTGCTTTTGCTATTCGGTTTGATTTTCATTTTGGTACGATTGTTCAATTTCACCCCCGAGGACCTTATAGGTTATTTTAAATCTAAAAAAGAATCCATCAGTTCAGAATTCAAAAGCAAGAAAACGGTTTCCGACGATTCGATTATTCTCGAAAAGGAGGATGACGCTCCCGTAATTATAGACACCTACACCCATAAAAAAGATATTCCACCGTTAGAAAAAGAACCTGTGATCGACGATTTTGAGGTCAACATACCAACGGAAGAAACCGAAGATGAGGAAGTCCTCGCCATGGAAGTGGAAAAAATTGTTGAGGAACAGGAAGAAACCGATATTCTCGCGAATAAATTAGTGGACGATTTCGGGGAATTTGACCCTACTTTGGAATTGGGTAATTATAAATTCCCTACAATAGACTTATTGGAACAGCATGGTGCTGCTGGCGGCATTACCATTAACCAAGAAGAGCTGGAAGAAAACAAAAATAAAATCGTCGAGACCCTTAAGAACTATAAAATAGGAATCGCCCAGATAAAAGCGACCATTGGCCCCACCGTAACACTTTATGAGATTGTACCCGAAGCAGGAGTGCGTATTTCAAAAATAAAAAACCTAGAGGACGATATCGCCTTATCCCTAGCTGCGTTGGGCATTCGGATTATTGCCCCTATCCCAGGCAAGGGAACCATAGGAATAGAAGTGCCGAATAAAAACGCCACGGTAGTTTCCATGCGTTCGGTCATTGCTTCAAGCAAATTCCAAAAAGCGGAAATGCAATTACCCATCGCTTTTGGTAAAACCATTAGCAACGAGACCTTTGTGGTCGATTTGGCAAAAATGCCCCATATGCTCATGGCAGGTGCTACAGGCCAAGGTAAATCAGTAGGATTGAATGCGGTTATAACCTCCCTTCTGTACAAAAAGCATCCGGCAGAGGTCAAATTTATTTTAGTAGATCCCAAAAAAGTTGAGCTTACACTTTACAATAAAATAGAGCGCCATTTTCTGGCCAAGCTCCCTGATTCCGAAGAAGCCATCATTACGGACAACAACAAGGTTATCAACACATTGAATTCCCTTTGTATTGAAATGGACAATAGATATGAACTATTGAAATTGGCCATGGTTCGTAACATTAAGGAATATAACGCGAAGTTCAAGGCACGTAAACTGAATCCCAATGACGGACATAAGTTTTTACCCTATATCGTATTGGTCATTGATGAGTTCGCCGATTTGATCATGACCGCAGGGAAGGAGGTGGAAACCCCTATCGCACGTTTGGCACAATTGGCCAGGGCAATCGGTATCCATTTGATCATTGCCACACAAAGACCTTCAGTGAATGTGATCACAGGTATCATAAAAGCGAATTTCCCGGCGCGTATTGCCTTTAGGGTAACATCAAAAATAGATTCCAGAACCATCTTGGATGCCCAAGGTGCCGATCAATTAATCGGTCGTGGGGATATGTTGTTTACCCAAGGAAATGAAGTTACCAGATTACAATGTGCTTTTGTAGACACTCCGGAAGTTGAAAAAATAACGGCTTATATTGGATCCCAACGTGCATATCCTGAAGCCCATGAGCTACCTGAATATGTTGGAGAAGATTCTGGCACAAGTATTGATTATGAAATAAGCGAAAGGGATGCGATGTTCAGGGAGGCTGCCGAAGTAATTGTTATCGCCCAACAAGGATCGGCCTCATTATTGCAGCGAAAACTGAAGTTGGGATACAACCGAGCAGGGCGAATCATTGACCAGTTAGAATCTGCCGGAATCGTAGGTCCTTTTGAAGGTAGTAAGGCCAGACAGGTTTTGGTGCCCGATATTATTGCATTAGATCAATTATTGAATAACGAGTCAAAATAAATTTTAATGAAAAAGATATTTTTAATTGCAGTTACTTTTTTAACCCTAAGTGTTTCAAATGCCCAAAATTCAGAAAAGGCGAAAGCCTTATTGGATGACGTATACAATAAAGTTCAAGGGTATGACAATATTTTCGTAGACTTTAAATATGTCCTAAATAACAAAGAAGCAGGCATCAATGACGAGACCAGGGGCAATGTTACCATGCAAGGCGATAAATATCTCGCTAATTTCTTTGGTGCACAGCAATTGTTCGATGGTAGCAAGGTCTATACCATAGTTCCTGAAAATGAGGAAGTGACCATTGAGGACAAATCAAACGATGAAGACACCGTGACCCCTTCCAAAATGTTGACATTCTACAGGGAAGGACACACCTATAAATGGGACATATTACAAAACGTACAAGGAAAGAAAATACAGTTCATTAAACTGACCCCGATTGACACAAATACCGAAATAAAATCCATTTTACTAGGTATTGATGCCGAGACCAAACACATATATAAAGTAATAGAAACGGGGAAGAACGGTACAATGACTACCATTACTGTTAATTCTTTTAAAACGAACCAAACTTTGTCGAAAACCTTATTTACTTTTGATGAGAACAAGTACAAAGATGAAGGTTACTACATTATTCGAAACTAATGTTGGTTTAAATCCTGAATGATATTTCAAATAGCTAGCTTATTTTCGATTGCCTTTTAAAACCCATGAAAGACAAAACAAATGATTATTTTTGGGTCATTATTCGGCACAAATCAAAATTGGGGCAATTTGTAGGTTTTATTTAAATTAACATTATCACATTGAGAATACTAGACCGGTATATTTTATCGAGATTCCTATTTAACTTTTTCAGCTCGTTTGTTATATTGATGTTCATCTTCATATTCCAAACGATTTGGCTTTTTATAGATGACTTGGCCGGTAAAGGACTGGATATCATAATAATAGGCAAGTTCTTATTTTATTTGATGCCCAACCTGACCGAGAAGGTTTTACCCCTTACGGTTCTTTTATCCTCCATATTGACTTTTGGCACCCTCGCTGAAAATTATGAATTCGCGGCCATGAAAGCTTCCGGGATTTCATTACAGAGGGCCATGCTCAGCTTAATCGTTTTCATTGTCTTTTTGGGTGGGATCACCTTTTATTTCGCCAATAGTGTTATACCGGCTTCAGAACAAAAGATATATAACCTTAGAAGGAACATCGCAAAGGTAAAGCCTGCTGTTGCAATCGTAGAAGGGGTCTTCAGTGACTTTGAAGGGGCCGATATGAATATAAAGGTTGATAGAAAATATGGTGAGAACGATCGTTTTCTAGAAAATGTAACCATACACTTAAAAACGAAGACCAAGGTAAACTCTACCGTAATCAAGGCTAAAACCGGTGAACTGAAAAGTAGCGAATCTTCCGATATACTTCAACTGGTACTCTACGATGGCCATTATTACCGTGATTTGGAAAAAAGTACGACCAAAGGCAAGAATAAATACCCATTTGCCAACGCGAATTTTGACACCTATACCATGAATATCGACCTGTCTGAATTCAATAATGTTGATATGGAGGAAGAACGGGATGTAAGTACTGAAAAAATGAAAAATGTTTCCCGTCTAACAAAAGATATTGATTCATTAAAAAAGGACAACCTAAGGATCGTGGGGGCCTTTTCCAAAAATATTCAAACAAGGGTCGGGGCATTTGCAGGTTTCCGTAAAGACTCTTTAAAACCTATTACTAAGGAAGAGATTGAAGAAAAATACAGCAAAGTCAAAAAAATAAAGAAAGACACTATTGCCAAAGATAGTATTAGATCAATTGCAGATATAATAAACCTATACCCTGATTGGCAAAAAATTCAGCTGATGTCAGCTGCCAAAACCAATTCCTCCAATTTATTGACCTCTATTCAAGGAAAGAAAAACGAACTCAGTAAACGCTACGAGATCTACAATAGGCATATTCTCTCATTACATAAAAAGTTTGCCTTGGCCCTATCCTGTGTCATTCTATTTTTTGTTGGTGCTCCTTTAGGCGCCATTATACGTAAAGGAGGTATAGGCCTACCCATGGTAATTGCCATTATATTATTTCTTACCTACTATTTCATTGGTGTGTTTGCAGAGAATTATGCCAAGAAAAACGAAATACACCCCATAATCGGGGCATGGTTATCTACAATGATAATGTTACCTTTGAGCATTGTTTTGACAAAACGGGCAACGGCCGATAGAGGATTGATGAATTTAGATGGATTTGTTGAGTTTTTTCAAAAATTATTTAAAAAGAAATAGAAAAAATCAATTGCGACATGATGGTTGAAACGAAGAACAACATACAATTAAATACGATTGAAGAAGCAATCGAATCTATACAAAAAGGAGAGGTCATTATTGTAGTTGACGATGAAAATCGTGAAAATGAAGGGGATTTTATTGCAGCAGCCGAAAAAGTAACTCCGGAAATGATCAACTTTATGGCCCAACATGGTCGTGGTTTGATCTGTGCTCCCTTGACCGAAGATCGTTGTAAGGAATTAGATCTGAATATGATGGTTCAACACAATACCGTATTGCACCAAACCCCATTTACCGTTTCGGTAGATTTGATAGGGCACGGCTGTACTACGGGGATATCTGTGCATGATCGTTCCAAAACCATCTTATCCTTAGTAGATAAATCAACAAAACCCCATGATTTAGGGCGTCCCGGTCACATTTTCCCATTAAAAGCAAGGAATGGTGGTGTACTAAGAAGAACAGGCCATACCGAAGCAGCAATAGACCTAGCACGATTGGCGGGTGCCGAACCAGCAGGTATTTTGGTGGAAATCTTGAACGAAGACGGTACCATGGCCAGATTGCCACAATTGGTGAAGGTGGCCAAAAAGTTCGATTTAAAAATCATATCTATCGAAGACCTCGTTGCGTATCGGATGGAGCACGATAGTTTGATAGAAAAGAAAGAAGATTTTGAAATCAACACCCGTTTTGGCAAATTTAGGCTACGTGCTTACCAACAGACCACGAACAATCAAATACATATAGCATTGACCAAGGGAAGTTGGGACGAAGGCGAACCTATTTTGACCCGTATCAATGCCACATTGGTCAACAATGATATTTTAGGAACCTTGACCACCAATCCGGATACGAAGTTACAGCAGATGTTCGAGGCTATCAGCGATGCCGATAATGCCGCATTTGTCTTCATTAACCAAGAATCACAATCATTGAACCTTTTGAACCGTTTGTCCGAGTTGAAAAAACTACAGGAAAACGGTGTCTATGAAGCCCCGAAAATTGAAATGGATTCCAGGGATTTCGGTGTTGGTGCCCAAATATTGCACGACCTTAAAATATCCAAAATCAAATTATTGACCAACACCCAACAAACCAAACGAGTTGGTATTGTAGGTTATGGTCTTGAAATCGTGGAGTACGTTAAATACTAAAATCACCTATAAATTCCTTAAAACATCTGCCATTTTTGTGGCTCGTTGATGAACTTCTTCCTCTGACCAAGACAGTTTGATCAAACAGGAAATATTCCGGGAAATCCAATAATCGGATTTGGAAAAGTCCGATTGGGAATAATCCGGCAATTGGTTCTTTACATCCTGTGGTAAATTACCCAATGATTTCTTATGGATCAAATGTTCCCATTTGCGGTAGTAATGCCAATTATTATCATACCAATAAAAACAGCCATCAAGCCCAGCTTCTTTAAGTGCATTCTGTGCCAACTTTGCCCTCTCACCATCAGGCAGGAAAAAACTAAGAAAAGAATAATTCTCCACTCCCCCATTGGGTACGGTTCTAAACGTGATATTATCTATGGGTTCCAAGGCTTTTCTTATGATGCTGTAATTACGTTCCTGAATATCCAGAAATTCATCCAAACGCCTAATTTGTGCTAGTCCGGTAGCTGCATTCAGTTCCGAGATACGATAATTATATCCTAAGAACGGATGCGCCTCCGCCCCCCTATCATTTCCAACATGATCATGTCCGTGATCGGAATAATGATCTGCATTACTGTAATAACTTTCATTATTCGTAATTATGGCTCCTCCTTCCCCACAAGTTATGGTCTTTACATAATCGAAGGAAAAACAACCTAAATCCCCATAACTACCTAGTGGTTTGCCATTATAACTACCGCCGATTGCCTGACAAGCATCTTCCAGCAACAATAAACCATGCTTATCACAAATAGACTTCAAGGCATCCAAATCGGCCATTGAACCGCACATGTGTACGGGCATTACGACTTTCGTATTTTTTGTAATCGCATTTTCTACGGCTAGTGGATCTAAAGTGAGCGTAGCATCGATATCAACCAAAACCGGAATCGCACCTAAAGCCAAAACAGCTTCAAAACTGGCGACAAATGTAAAAGTGGGCACGATAACCTCGTCCCCTGCCCCAATACCGGCACTCGCTAACGCAACGGTCAAAGCGGCAGTGCCACTGCTCACCATATGGGCATATTTAGACTGCATTCGTTGCGTTAGAGCCGATTCCAATTCCTTTGCTTTCCAATGGCCTTGACGCATACCATCAAAACCATATCGCATTAGTACTCCGGAATCCAATACATCCTGTACTTCCTTTTTTTCTTGTTCACCAAAAAGTTCAAAACCTGGCATTCTATTTATTTTTTTAAAATTTATTCAATGATTTCAATAACACTTTCATCAACATGCTTCCTCACTTTTTCCATTTTTGAAAAGGGATCCGTCTTTGACCTATACCCCACAGGTAAAACCAAAACAGAAGTGAGTCCCTTCTCTTGCAATCCCAAAAGTCTATCATATTCCTCAGGGATAAAACCTTCCATGGGACAAGAATCTATTTCCTCCAGCGCACAATACGACAATAGATTGCCTAATGCCAAATAAGCCTGATTTGTAGCCCAAATACCTACTTCTTCGGATTCCTTCTTAGAAAAGCTATCGACTAAGGAATCTTGGAAAGGTTTCAGTATTTCGTCTTTTGTACCCCTAACCTTTCTAACAAGATCAAAATATCGGGTTATAAAGTCGGTATCGATCTTATTCTCTATACAGATAATCAAGATATGGGAGGCGTTACCTACCTGTCCTTGTCCGTATGAAAAATCCACCAATTTTTTCTGCACTTCCTTATTATGTAGAATTACCATTTTTAAGGGCTGTAAACCGTAGGAAGTTGCCGTAAGATTAAAGGCGTGTTTCAATCCATTGACCTTTTCTTTGGGCAATATCTTTTTTGAATCAAATTTTTTAACGGCATATCGCCATTTTAAATGTGCAATGTTCTTCTCCACTTTCAACAATTCTATTTTAATTTAAATCGAAAAACCACAATTTTATGGCCATGATAATGACCATTATCACAATAAAGGTCATTATAAATCCGTCACCCTTTTTTACAGAGACCCTACTAGCCAGCCAAGCCCCCGACCCATTTCCTATTGCCAAGACCAGTCCTACTGCCCAATTCACCTTGTCGTTCAAAATAAAAACGACCAATGCTGAAGCGGTGTAAAGAAACACCACGGCAACTTTGGTAGCATTTGCCCGTACCAAGGTCATTTGACTCACATAGTGTAGGAAGATGATCATGACAAACCCTAGTCCGGCATTAATGAAGCCACCGTAAATACCAAAAAAGAAAAATGCTACAACATTTATCCACAAATACTTGCCTTTGGTACGCTCCAAAAAATCTTCCGAACGGATTTTCGGCTTAAAGATAATGATCAATATTACCAAGAACATTATTATAGCCAATATTTTATTGAAAGTTTCTCCCTTTATATCAACCGCTATGTTCGCCCCTATAATGGATCCGATCAAGGCAGAAATCCCCAGATAGAGACTAAACGGATACGTAGACACCTTTTTACTCTTAAACCCAGCTGTGGCAATGGCCGTTTGTATTACAATGGCAACCCTATTGGTACCATTGGCAACGCTAGGTGGAAGACCCAAGAATATCAAAACCGGTAATATGAGTAGAGATCCACCCCCGGCAACCGTATTTATAAACCCAACTATAAATCCGACGGTAATCAAGAGAACATAATGATACCATTCTTCCATAGGGTAAAAATAACCCCCTTGGAAAGAATAATACCGATCCATTTAAAATAATAATCAACTTTCCCTTTTTGGAATTGAAAAAGGTTATTATATTTGCACCCGCATTCAGGGAATACCTGATGAGGCACTCAGGAGAAATGGCAGAGTGGTCGAATGCGGCAGTCTTGAAAACTGTTGAGGGTCACACCTCCGGGGGTTCGAATCCCTCTTTCTCCGCAAAAAGAAACCCATAACGAGAGTTATGGGTTTTTTATTTTATAGAAAGTTTAAAATGATGGAGTCCAAAATTACCATGACAATTTGAGGGATTATTTTAGGTGGTATATGATAAGGAATATCATGCGAGACACTTAAAATATAATATTCAGATTTAATAACAGCAATTACACACTGCAACTTATTACTAATTAAAACTTCATATCCCCATTCTAAATTACCCCTCCATCTCAATATCCATTAAATTAAAAACCAATATACTGCATTTCAACAGTACAGTACAGGATGCTAAATACTAAAATCCCACTTATAATTGTAATGGGTTCAGTTCAATATTTAAATAGGAAAAACTAACTTATTTACTGTTTTCCCAAAAAACTCTTGAAAATGAAAGATTATCCATTTTTATGATAGAAACCATTTTTAAAGTTTATACTATTTTAAGGATAATAAAGTCATTTATCGGCCCACAAAAAAACCTTTTAGTTTGATTTCAATAAGTTTCTTAATTATATATAAACCAATGCCACTCTAAAACTATGTAGTCCCATTCGCTTCTAAAATAACAAATTGCACTGCAACTAATAACACAATAAATGAATCGTAAAGATTTTATACAAAGATCTACATTGGCAGGAATAGGCCTAACACTCCCTTTGGGGGCATGGCTTTCTTCCTGTACCGAAACACCAAGTAAAGAACATTCCTCTGAATTCAAAAAGTTGACCTATGATTTATTGAAAAATTGGTGCGATGGACTGATAAAAACCCAAATCATGGATACTGAAGACCCTAAAATCCATGGTATGTTCAAATGTCCGGCATGTAATAAGGTTCATGGACGAATGATGGATGCCGTTTATCCTCTCCTTGCTATGGCAAAATACACGGGAGAACAAAAATATCTAGATTCTGGAATAGCAGTAATGGAATGGGCACAAAACGTGACCTTGCCCAGTGGCGCATGGTCCAATGACCTTAACCCAAAATCTTGGAACGGCATTACTGTTTTTGGAGCTATTTCATTGGCGGAAGCTTTACATTATCACGGTGACCTTTTGGATGACCAGCGTCGAAAAAACTGGACAGACAGATTGGCCCGAGCCGCTGATTTTATTTATAAGAAATTCCCAACAATGGATGTGACCAATGTGAATTACGGGGCAACTACCATTTATGCCCTAAACCTTATTGGTAAAATACTCAACAAACCTGAATATCTGACTCGCAGCAAAGAACTGGCCGAATCAATAAAAACATACTTTACGGCACCCAACAATTTTTTATACGGCGAGATAAAACCCAGTGCACATAAGTTAAGTGCTAAAGGATTACCTGGAGTGGACTTAGGCTATAATGTGGAAGAATCTTTAAACAATATTGTGCTATATGCAGTTCATGAGAACGACACAGAACTCCTTGATCTTTTAGACAAATCATTGAGCACCCATTTAGAATTTATGTTACCTGACGGGGGTTGGGACAACGGTTGGGGAACACGAATGTTTAAATGGACCTATTGGGGCAGCCGTACATGTGATGGCAGTCAACCGGCTTTGGTCTTGATGGCCAACCGTAATCCGGCATTGGGTACGGCAGCGGTAAAATATACGGAATTACTGAAAAGATGTACGAACAACGGCTTATTACATGGGGGTATACACTATGTTTCACATTGGATTAAACCCTGTATACACCATACTTTTGCCCATACCAAACCATTGGCACATTTGTTAGACAATTGGGATAATCTGCCCAAAATAGACACTACTGTACCCCTACCTAGAAGCACCGCTGATGGAATAAAACACTATAAGGAAATAGACACCAGTCTGTTTGCTCGTGGCGATTGGAGAGGAACCGTAACGGCTTATGATGCAATTTATAAAGATGGTCATTATCGTCAAGCAACAGGTGGGGCCATATCTCTTTTATACCATAATAAAGTAGGACTTTTATTGGCTGCAAGTATGGCCAAGTATGAATTGGTTGAATCGTTGAACCAACAACCTAACCCAGGGGAAGATTTCCCCTTTACCCCAAGGGTAGAAACAGTACATAAAGACAAATGGTATTCCAACATTTTTGACCGTGCTGCCAATATTTCTTCAGTGGATACAGATGGAAAAATCCGTATAGATGCCCAATGTCAATTGAAAAATGATGAAAATGAAGCTGTTG
Source organism: Maribacter luteus (assembly GCF_009674825.1). Lineage (GTDB taxonomy): Bacteria > Bacteroidota > Bacteroidia > Flavobacteriales > Flavobacteriaceae > Maribacter_A > Maribacter_A luteus. The sequence continues at coordinate 100,624 of NZ_WKJH01000018.1, read as the reverse complement.
AAGAAACTGCTTCTGAATTCAGTTTAACCTATCATTGTTCCGAAAGCGCTTTGCAGATTTTGGCAAACACCAACCAAAAAATCACCTCGGAGACCGCTTTTGTTTTGCCGATTATTTCACCCACTGGAGAGGCCGTAACACAGGTAAACCCAAAAGAGATAACCGTACAAAAACCAAAAGGTTTGGTTAGGATAACTTCAAGTGTACCCCTAAAAATCAGTGAAATCCCGAAGGAACGAATCTTTAATATGGTACCAGGGGCAGAAGCAATTCCGATTATGGCGTTTTTTGAAAATAATGAAAATACAGTATCCATTACGATAGAAGTATCCTAGAAATTTATTTCTAAATCCAGACAAATGAAACAGGTTTCTTTTCTTTACTTTACAAAAAAGCACTTATTACTACTTTTATGTTTAGGCATTTTTTCTTGTAAGCAGGAAAATAAAAACTTGTCCCCATTTGAATTAACGGTCAGTGAGGGTTTTGAAAACCCAAAAGGGTTTTATGATGCTACTCCGACTTTTTCTTGGAAGCTTCCAGAAAACATAAAATCACAAACTGCCTATTCCATTGTTGCTGCAAGTTCCCCCGACCTTTTACCAAACAATCCTGATGTATGGAAAAGCGGAAAAATAATATCTGACCATTCCATATTCATTAAATATGAAGGTCCAAATTTGGTTTCAAGACAGAAAGTATACTGGCAGGTTAAGTATTGGGATTCCCAAGAACAACCATCGGAATGGAGCGAGATAGCAAATTTTGAATTGGGACTTTTAAAGAATAATGATTGGAAAGCCCACTGGATAGGAATCAATACTGCAAAAGACAGCATCAAAGGGGTACGGGAATTTTTAATGCATAGACCTCAATATTTGCGAAAGGTATTTGAATTAACTACTGATATCACCTCAGCCAGATTGTACATTACGGCAAAAGGTGTTTTTGATGTTCATTTAAATGGCAACGATGTGAGTAATGACGTTATACCACCGGGATGGACCCCCTATGACAAACGCATTGAGACCATCACCTATGATGTTACCGATTTAATAGAATCAGGTCAGAATACCTTAGCCGTAGAATTAGCTTCTGGTTGGCACTCTGGGAGAATCAGCAGAGGAAAGGCTCTTTATGATAATTTGGCTTCGCCTAAAATTTTATGTCAATTAGAGCTAGAATCAATAGATGGCTCAAAGAAAATCATAGTCTCCGATAAAAGTTGGAAAGGTACGGCCAACGGCCCCATCCGATTGGCCGGCATCTATGATGGTGAAGTATATGACGCTAATCTTGAAATGCCGGATTGGACAAAGACCTCTTTTAACGACAAAGATTGGAAAAGTGTTGAAACCGAAGCTATCATGGACTCCGTCAAATTAGAACCTAAACGCCATAATACGGTAAAACAAAAAACGATCATAGATGATGTGACTATTGTATCAGTAGACAATAACTCGGCAATTTTCAATTTAGGGCAGAACATGGTAGGGGTGCCCAAGTTAAAGGTCCCGATGAAAAAAGGGGACACCCTGAAAATCCGTTTTTCTGAAATGTTACTTTCAGATGGTACTTTTTACACTACCAATTATCGTTCTGCACGATCAACCGATTATTATATCGCTGCTAAAGACGGTATTGCAGAATATACACCAAAGTTTACCTTCCACGGATTTCAATTTGTAGAATTAAGGGGATTTGACCAAAATGCCAAACCAAGCTCAGATTGGGTACAGGGCCTTGTGCAACATTCAAATTTCAAGGTAAATGGAACGTTTACATCATCACATAAAAAATTAAATCAACTCCAAAGCAATATTACTTGGGGTTTGCGTGACAACTTTTTTGATGTCCCCACAGATTGCCCACAACGCGACGAACGTTTGGGATGGACAGGAGATGCACAAGTTATTTCGCCTACCGCTATGTTCAATTATAATACACATGCTTTCTGGACAGCATGGCTACAAAGTATGCGCGAAACCCAATCCGAACATGAAAATGGTTTAATACCATTCATTGTTCCTGATGTGCTTCAAAATAATAATGCCAGTTCAGGTTGGGGTGATGCCTGTGTTATTATTCCATGGGATATTTATAATATTACGGGAGATGTTACGGTACTTGAAGATAGTTATGAATCTGCAAAAAAATGGGTTGGATACTATGAATCTAAAGTTAAAAAGAAACCCTATATACCGATAATGCATTCTTTTGGAGATTGGTTGCAACCTTATCCTTCTAAAAGTTTAAAAAAGGGAAATAGAGGTGATACACCAAAGGAATTAATTAATACCGCTTATTTTGCGCATTCGGCGCATTTAATATCTAAAATTGCAGGTGTTTTAGGTAAAACGGATGACGAAAAAGAGTATAAAAATTTGTATAAAGCTGTTGCTAACGCTTTTGAAAATGAATTTTTTGACGAAAACGCTAGGTTTAAACAAGACAAGCAAACTCAAACAAGTTATTTACTAGGTATATATTTCGATTTATTTAAACCAGAATCCAAAATAAAAGCGCAAAACCATTTGCTTGAAGAAATTAAGAAGGCGGATTATCATTTAGGAACAGGGTTTTTAGGAACACCAATTTTACCCAAGGTTTTGGATGATATGGGTGAGATTGATTTAATGTATAAAATTTTGTTCAAAGAAACCTATCCGTCTTGGTTTTATTCTATCAATCAAGGAGCGACCACCATGTGGGAACGCTGGAATAGCTATAATAAGGAAGAAGGTTACAACCCGCAAAGTATGAATAGCCTGAATCATTATGCTTATGGTGCCATAGGCCAATGGATGTATGAAAGAATTGCAGGAATAGCTCCTTTGGAACCTGGCTATAAAAGCATTAGAATTGCCCCAATTCCAGGAGGACCTCTTACATCGGCTGAAGCTAGCTACCACTCCCCTTATGGAAAAATAAGTTCTGCATGGAAAAAAGAAAATGGTTCATTTTATTTGAATGTTACCGTTCCTCCAAATACCACGGCAATAATCAATATTCCTGGGAATACAGAAAAAGAAATAAAAGTCAATGGTGGTAACATTAAAGACTATCAGAACATAAGAATGATGGATTCGCAAGAAGGTTCTTTTGAAGTTTTGGTGCGACCCGGAACCTACAGTTTTAAATCAAATTTAAATTAAATGGGGAAAAAATTTATCTGGTTCATATTAACGATCACACTATTCACCAATTGTAATACACATAACGAAAAGGAATTCATTTCCTTGCGTAATATAAAATTCAATACCGATTGGAGTTTTAAGCTGATCGATGAAAAATCGGCCTCACAACCTGATTTCGATGATTCTAGTTGGGACAAGGTTAAAATTCCACATGATTGGAGTATTGAAGGGGAAATCAATCGAGATAACCCTTCTGGACCCCAAGGTGGATTTTATCCCGGTGGCATAGGTTATTACAGAAAAAACTTTGCTTTTGAAAAAACATGGAAAAACAAACGGGTTTTGATAACTTTCGATGGGGTAATGAGTAATAGTGAAGTATGGATCAATGGCAAATCACTAGGGAAACGTCCTAATGGGTATGTTGGTTTCACTTATGACCTAACCCCATATTTAAATGAAAGGAACAATGAATTAACCGTACGCGCAGATAATTCTGCTCAACCGAATAGCCGTTGGTATACAGGCTGTGGAATTTACCGTAATATCTGGTTGAATGTGAAAAACAAAATTGCAGTTGCCGAAAACGGTACATACATTATAGCCCGTAATATTACCGATGATTCCGCAGAAATACATATAGAAACCACTTTAGACAATACATTACCAACAGATGAAAAGGTTCAAATCATTAATGAAATATACAATCCTAAGGGAGAAAAGGTATCGGAAAGCACGGTAGATCAATATGTACTGAAAAACGCCCAAAAGATAATAAATCAAAAAATTGATGTTAAGAACCCAGATTTATGGTCAACGGAATCACCGATTCAATATACTTTAATGACCAAGATCACAAAAGACAATATTGTACTTGACACCTATAAAACCAAATTTGGTATCAGGGATATTAAGTTTGAAGTTGAAACCGGTTTCTGGTTAAACGGAAAAAACATCAAAATTAAAGGCGTTAACAACCATCATGACGCAGGACCGGTCGGCGCGGCCGTACCCGAAGATGTACTTCACCGTAGACTTAAGATCCTGAAAGATATGGGGTGTAATGCCATCCGTACGGCACATAACCCATTTGCTCCAGAGTTTTACAAACTTTGTGATGAAATGGGCTTTTTGGTAATGGATGAGGTTTTTGATGAATGGATTGCCTCCTGGCCATGGGTTGATTATAAAAATGAAGGTAAGGTAAAGCATGGTTATCATGAACATTTTGAACAATGGGCACAACAAGATTTAAAGGATATTATACTTCGCGACAGAAACCACCCAAGTATTATTATGTGGAGTGTCGGTAATGAAATTCCAGATCAATGTTACCCCGAGGGACCAAAACGGTTAAAGCCATTAATGAAAACCGTTCATAAATTGGATAATACAAGACCTGTGACCGCAGGCTGTTGCTTCATACATTTGGCCAACGACTCCGGTTTCGCTTCCATGCTCGATGTTACAGGTTACAACGGTGGTGGTGGGTCCGTTTTTTATGAAAAGGACAAAATAACTTATCCTAATAGAAAGTTCATTGCTACGGAGATTCCCCATTCGTTTCAAACCAGAGGGGTATATAAAACCAAAACGGTGATGAGGTCACCTAAGCAAGGTATTGCAGTACCGGATTTAACACAGGAAGAGGTTTTTCCTGAATTCTCAAATTTTTATAACTCCTCTTATGATAATTCAAGTGTTCGAATAAGTGCCCGGGATTCTTGGAGAAGAACAGATAGTATAGACTATGTAGCAGGGGAATTTAGATGGACAGGTTATGATTATTTAGGTGAAGCCATAAATGGTTGGCCGGCCCGTTTTCACAATTTCGGAATCATTGATCTATGTGGTTTCCCAAAAGACCATTATTATTTCTACAAAAGCCAGTGGACGAATGAACCGATGGTACATATTTTGCCACATTGGACATGGCCAGGAAAGGAAGGGAAAGTTATCCCTGTATGGACATATTCCAATGCCGAAGAAGTAGAGCTTTTCCTTAATGGTGAATCGTTCGGTACAAAGCGTAATGAAGGGCAAATGAATCTCTCTTGGAATGTACCTTACGAGGCAGGAACAATAAAGGCGATTGCCAGAACAGACGGCAAAGTAGTAAGTGAAAAAATTGTAAATACAGCTTCAAAACCGGCTAAAATTCAAATTCTGGCAGATAAGGAAACTATGAACGCCGACGGCGAAAGTTGTATACACTTAGAAGTCAACATAATCGATAAAGATGGCAATCTTGTACCCAATGCAAACAATTTAATTCATTTTAAGATAACCGGGCCGGCTGAGAATATCGGTGTTGACAATGGAGATCCGTTGGACTTGGCTTCAACCAAGATTAATGAACGAAAGGTATTCAATGGCAAATGTTTACTGATACTACAAAGTAAGTTAGAAGAAGGAAACATTAAGGTCGAAGCCTATTCGGAGGGGCTTACGCCAAAAACGGTTGAATTAAATGCATTGACCGTAAAACAATGAGCATAACCTTATTAACAATCGTCAAAGTAAGATGACCTTTAAAATGGCCAAACAACTATTATATTAATGACTGGGCAATTTACGGCCATACATGGTATCACCGACTGGATAGGAGCTCTATCAAGAGAAGAATGGTGCAAAAAGAACAAATCGGAAATTTGCCCAGACCCAAGCTATGAATACAATCTATTTGGTAAGCCATAACAGTCAAGTTCTGAAAAAAGAAGTGTTGCAAGCCGTTGAACGAATGAAAATACATAATAGCAGTAAATACAACTATATGGTGTATTGAAATTGATTAGGAACTTTTTTAGTGAATCAATTAAAAGTCATCTATGTTAATACAGATGAAAACCCATAAGATCAATCTAGATCACCAAATAACCATGCTGAAGTAAATAATGACTTTTTCAACACCATATAATAATAAAGTAAACAACCGAAATCCTAAATAGGGAGATGAAAACAAAATACTACATAATAATCACACTAAGTATACTCCTACTTGCATGTGCTGAAAAAAAAGAAAAATCAATACCAAAAAAAACAGAACATCCCAATGTACTTTTTTTAGCTGTAGATGACCTGAATATGATGATTGGAGGACTTGACGGACCTGCTAAAACACCGAACATAGACAGATTAATTTCAAATGGGGTGGTGTTTTCCGATGCGCATTGCCAAGCTCCTTTGTGCGGACCTTCAAGAGCTTCTTTAATGACAGGTTTAAGACCTTCTACAACCGGTATCTATGGTATGGTTCACGACAATAATATACGTTCAGGGAATCCGGCAACCAAGGATATTGTCATGCTCCCTGAATACTTTAAACAAAACGGATATCATACCATGGGCATTGGAAAATTGTTCCACAACCATGCTCCAGATGGTGTTTTCGATGAATCGGGCGGCCGGGTAAAAGGTTTTGGACCTTACCCTCCAGAACGTTTTGTTTGGGATGGTTTTGGTACATCTGACAGAAAAAAATACGGAAGAACAAGTACCGATTGGGGTGCTTTTCCTGAAGCTGATTCGTTAATGCCGGATCATCAATCGGTAGATTGGGCGATGGAACGACTGAATAGGAAACAAGATAAACCTTTCTTTATGGGGGTAGGCTTTTTACGGGTACATGTACCCTTATATGTGCCACAAAAATGGTTCGACATGTATCCGTTGGACAGTATTGAAACAATACCTTATAGGGCAGATGACCTCAATGACGTTCCTCCGATTGCGCTAAAGATAAACGACCTTCCCATGATGCCATCTACCGAATGGGCCATTAAAAGCGGGGAATGGCCTAAGATCATTCAAGCCTACTTGGCATGTATCAGTTTTGTTGACAATGAAATAGGCCGATTGTTAAACGCTCTTGAAAATAGTGAATATGCCGATAATACCGTCATTGTCTTATGGTCTGATCATGGCTACCGGTTAGGTGAAAAAGGTACGTTTGCCAAGCATGCCCTTTGGGATCCCGCTACCAAAACACCTCTTATTTTCGATGCACCCAATCTACCAAAAGGGAAGATAGTTGACAAGCCGGCCGAATTATTATCTATTTACCCAACGCTTCTAGAACTTTGTGGTCTTCCCGCTTATGAAAGAAACGAAGGTAAAAGTTTAGTACCGCTCATGATGGGTGAAACTGAAGAAGAACCTTCAGTTGCCATTACGACCTTCGGAATGAAAAACCACACCATTAAGTCCGATCGTTACAGATACATTCGATATGAAGATGGTGGTGAAGAACTATACGATCATAAAACCGACCCAAATGAATTTACGAATCTCGCCAGGAAACCCCAATATAAGGAAGAAATAGCCAGGCTTAAAGAATTTTTGCCAAAGACAAATGCCCACTGGGATCAAAATTCATCCTATACATTTCAACCTTATTATGTAGAACAAAAAGCAAGAACAAATGGAACTATTAATAGGCCTGTCAAGGTAATTGGAGCAGACCACTAGTTCGTTATTATAGTAATTTAAAATATCACATAGTAATGGCATTTTAGTGTTGAAATATACCCAGTTACGATTGCTAAGTGTACAAATGAATTGTTGATTACAATGTAATCAACAATGAGAGCACCCCCTGAACATTCATTTAACAGGATTACGAAACATATAAACAACCCCTTGATCGGAATATATAAACCTGTTTTTACTAAAGGCAATTAAGCTGTAAATATTAAAAATAAACAAGAGGGACTATAAACGAGTCACAACAGCATTACCTCACAATTTACACCTACCAATTACTGCCTTTCAATCTACTTTTTTGCATTTAATCAAAGAAGTAATGAATTGTTGAACAAATCAATACTTTTTCTATTTGTACCAATAGAAATCTTAATTATTTTATCAGAATAGATTAGAACATTCATAATTGCAATACGGGCCAACATAGTGCCGACTCTTCAGTCTTACCACGAAATGATTAGAGATCGATTTTTATAAATCACATCTATTTATTATAAAAAATTCTTTCCAATTTGAGGATGTATTGGATATCATTTCCTTATTAAAAACAACTCTCATAACCTAAAATAAATCAAATCTCCATTTGTTGTATATTGTATTTTTTAACCATATAATTGATATAAAAACAATTTAATAGTTATTTTTTTGTGATTTTAATATCATTTGCCAACCCCTATAAACATTAAGCAAATCAGGTTTTTTTTGTCAATTGACACAAAAAAGGACAGGATAGGACAGGATAGTGTTAAAAGATTCACAAAGTATATTCATAAAATCAACTCACAAAACAATCAACTTATGAAAAGAAAAAAAACTAATTCCCGTAATTTCTGGAGTGGGGTTTTAACCCTTCTCTGTGTCTTTAGTTCGGTGGTTGCATGGTCGCAACAAACCGTATCAGGAAACGTATCCGCAGACGACGGCCCATTACCAGGGGCATCCGTAGTTATAAAAGGAACAACTACAGGCGTGAGCACAGATTTTGATGGCAATTTCACGATTCAGGCAGAGCCCCAAAGCGTTCTTGTAATCTCTTATATAGGCTATGCTCCAAAAGAAGTTGTTGTCGGTACCCAAACACAAATCAATGTGCTCTTACAATCAAGCAACGAATTAGATGAAGTCGTTGTTATCGGTTATGGAACCACAACGAAATCTGACTTGACCGGTTCTGTTGCATCAGTAAGTTCTGAAGAAATCACCCAAGTCCCTTCTTCAAGGGTAGACCAAGTATTACAGGGTAGGGCAGCCGGAGTCCAAGTGACACAAGTTAGTGGTGCGCCGGGCGCAGGAACAGCTATTAGAGTTAGGGGTGGTAATTCCATTACCGGAAGTAACGAACCACTTTGGGTCATTGATGGTATTGTTGTCGGAACAAATTTCAACCTGAACAACATTAACGCAAATGATATAAAATCCATAGAAATATTAAAAGATGCCTCTTCTATAGCCATTTATGGTTCAAGAGGTGCAAATGGCGTTGTATTATTAACCACTAAAAATGGCCTAGGTGTAGGAACCGGAAAACCTGAAGTAAGTGTAAATGTATATACAAGTATGCAGATGTTACCTGAACTTCCGGATTTATTATCACAAGCGGAACAAATCGCTTTTACCAACGAAAGTGCCGAGTTTAGATCTGCCGCATTACCATTCCCTAATGACCCCTCTACCTATCCAGATAATGATTGGGTTGATTTGGTAACAGGTCCAGCTCCTATATATAATGCCGATGTATCCATTTCAGGGGCTTCCGAAAACGTTAACTACTACAATTCTATCAATTATTTTAATCAAGAAGGGATTGTAAAGAGCACTGGTATTGAAAAGTTTATTTTCAGATCAAATTTAGATATAAAACTTAGTGATAATTTGAAAGCAGGATTCCGTATCAATTATTCTAGAATAAAACAAGATAATGGTCTTACCTCATTTGGTGGCAACGCTTTTGGAACATTGCGTACACAACCCATATACAATGAAGACGGTACTTATAATGGGTTTAATGATGTTATCGGTTCGCCATTCTCGAACCCGCTTGCAAATTTTGAATTGAACACCAATGAGACCTTCACCAATAACTTGTTGGGAACCGTTTATTTGGAATACAAGCCAGCACCAGCCTGGACTATTCGTTCGACTTTCAGCCCAGAATTCAATAATACAAAACAAAATAGATTCAATTCTAGTCAATTACCTGGCAATCTGGCCATAGGGGTAACCGATGGTGGAACTGCAAGCGTACGGACCGTGGCAAGTACTGGTTGGAATAATGAAAACACTATACAATATCAAACCGATATCAATGAAAACCATAGCCTTACCATACTTGGTGGAGCCTCTTTTCAAAAAGTTACTACAGAAACCACCGAAGCAGAAGCCGCCGGTATTACCAGTGATGCTACCGGATTTAACAATTTAAGTAATTCCGATCCAGCCAGATCAATAGTGAACAGTGGTTATAGCGGATTTCAAATAGCTTCTTTTTTTGGAAGGATAAACTATAGTTATAAGGATAAATATCTATTAACCTTGGTGGGAAGAACAGATGGTAGTTCAGTTTTCGCTGAAGGAAATAAATATGAGTTTTACCCTTCGATTGCAGGTGCATGGAAAATTAGTGAAGAGGCATTTATGCAAGACCAAAACTTATTCAAGGATTTAAAATTAAGAGCTAGTTGGGGACGTTCAGGTAACCAAGCCATCGGAGCATACAGAACACTTGGAGTTTTAACGGAAGCGAACACTACTTTAAATGGATCTGAAGTACCCGGTCTAACATTGGGTAGGCCTTCAAATCCCAATTTAAAATGGGAAACCACCACTTCATTGGACATAGCATTGGAAGCATCACTGTTTAACGGTAGGTTATTTACAGAATTCAATTACTACCAAAAAGAAACCAATGACCTCCTGTTGGATGTTACCATTCCTAGGCAAACCGGATTTACCAGTCAGTTGCAGAACGTTGGGGCCCTTGAAAATAAAGGATGGGAATTATTGGTGAATTCCACCAATATATCAAATGACAATTTTAGTTGGAACTCTACGATAACCTTATCGTCAAACAAGAACAAAATATTAGATCTTGGTGGACAAGAATTTATTGATGTCGTAGTAGACCCCATTATTGGCTCGGGTAATACTCGATTGATCGTAGGTGAATCGGTTCCTGTTTTTACAGGGGTAAATTATCTGGGAACCTGGAAAAGTCAGGAAGAAATAGATGCTTCCGGCCTTTCCTCTCAAGTAGTTGGAGGAGCAAGATTTGAGGATTTGAACGGAGATAATATTATTTCAACAGAAGATAATGTTGTTTTGGGTAGTCCGTTTCCCGATTTGATCTTTGGATTCGAAAATTCATTTTCATACAAAAATTTTGATTTTTCATTTTATTTTCAAGGTACCACGGGCAATGAAGTCTATAATTTAAGAATGCGTAATCATTATTTTAATCGTGGTGAAACGGTGAAATTTGGAGATTTACGTGACCGTTGGACAGTTGAAAACCCAACTTCCGACATTCCAAGGGCAGGTGGTGATTCGGTTACAAACACACCTAGTAATTCGGAATATGTTGAAGACGGCTCTCACATTCGTCTTAAAACTGCAAGGATGGCCTATAATTTCCCAATAGAAAAAATGGGCTTAGACGGTATAAAAAATGCAACCGTATATGTATCGGGAAGTAATCTGTTGTTATTTTCGAAGACTCGTTTGATTGAGCCTGAGGCCAGTAACTTTGGCAGATCTGGATTAGGTAATATAGCACAAGGATATTTAAATGGTGAATATCCCAATCCTCGTGTTATTACACTTGGTCTAAACATAACTTTTTAAAAAATAAAAAATCAGATATGAAAACAAAAAATATATTTATATACACCTTCATATTATTTTCGTTTCTAAGTTGCGAGAAATTTTTAGAAGAAGAACCAAGAGCAATTGTGGCACCAGAAACTTTTTTTGCATCGGAAAACGATGCAAGACAGGCTATTCAGGGTACCTATGCCATTCTGAAAAACAACTCGATATACGGTCAAGTAGGCCTTGATCATTTTTATGACAACGGCGCAGATATAATTGAACCCAATCGTTCAGCAAATTTTGTAGAACCTATTGGCAATTATTCATTGAATGAAGCATTAGCCGATGTGTCAGTACAAAAAATGAGTGTTTCGGATACATGGAAAGACCTTTATAGAGTTATTTTCAATACTAATATTATTATAGATAGGGTTAGCGGCAATGAAGCTTTACTTCAAGAAGCACGGACAGAAATCATTGCTGAAGCTACATTTTTACGAGCATTATGTTATTGGCATATTACCAATCTTTGGGGAGCTGCACCTTATTATAACGAAGTATTGACACTTGAAGAAGTCGGTCAATTAGGAAGAACGGATGAAGCAACCATAATTAACGGTATTTTGTCCGATCTACAATTCGCACAAGCCAATTTACCAGACTCTTATCCAGAGGCACAAAGAGGAAGGGCTTCAAAATGGGCCGCGGCTATCATTGAGGCAAAAATTTATATGAAACAAGAAAGCTGGGAAGCAGGTCTGGCCAAATGTTTGGAAATCATTAATGAATCCCCTCATATGCTTTTACCAACCTATAATGAAGTTTTTGATCCCTTGAATGAGTATAATGCTGAAATTATTTGGTCCTTGGATTTTGCAAAAGATATTGAAGGTATATTTGACCCAGCTTTTCCTGGCGCCGCCTTTGCAGGTAATAATAGCTGGAGACCCAGTATGTTCAATCCACGTTTGAGGGATGAACCCAAAAACACAGATGAAAGAGGTGCATTGAGGGATGCACTTTCTGCAAACGGACAAGCATTTAATGGAACAGGGTTACAGGTGGCATCTAAGGATTTTGCAGAAAAATTTCCTTTGAACGATTTAAGAAGGGAGCTAAACATTGTGGATAACTATTTGGGGTTTGATTTAAATTTCCCCTACATGGCCAAATTTTGGAATTTAGATCTGGAAACTTCTCCTCGTTTTAACCATTCAGATAATCGAATGGTGTTTAGATTGGCCGATGTGCACCTGATGGCTGCCGAATGTGAGAACGAACGCCCTGGAGGGGACCCTACGGTTGCTTATGGGTACATCAAAGAAATTAGGGAACGCGCCTTTGCGACCATAGAGGAGGCTGAAGCAATTAAAGGGTTGAGCCAGCAAGAGTTTAGGGAAGCCATCTACGATGAACGTAAATGGGAACTAGCCGGAGAGGCACATAGAAGGTATGACTTAATAAGGTGGGGTATATTGCTTGATGTGGTTCAAAATCTTGAATATCGCTTCTGGGAACCGAATGTCAATATAAAACCCTACCATGTCTTACTGCCCATTCCTCTGCAAGAACTGGAACAAAATCCTGCTTTATTGGACTCGGACCCTACTAATAATGGATATAGGTAAGATGAAAAATAATATTGCACAAAGCACAATCTTATGGGTAATTTAATTTTGAGTTGTTTGAGTTAGTTTGGAAAATGGGGCAAAAGAAATCTTTTGCCCCATTTTATTACATAACAGATATTCCGATTTCTTATTTACGTTCTTTTTCCATATTCGATAACTCCGATAAATATATCAGCCCTATCTGAAAAAGAAAAATTACCGAGAAGATTTCATTACCATGCACTTGAAGTTCTTAATAATAGATAAAGTCAGCACAGTGCGGGATAGATATTCGCGAACCAAATAATATATTGCCTACTCATATCTGATTACTCATTATGAAATTTAGAATTGTTCTCTTTGTATCTTTATTCAATGCCTTTATGGCATTTACACAGATTAAACACGGCCTTCGCGATGAAGCTGGGCGCCACATCATACCAAGAGGTTTCGTGGTCAACACCAATGACCATAAAGGTGAGATATTTTTCAACTCTGACGATTATACCAGAATGGTTCGTATGGGAGCCAATACACAAGTCATACGATTGGAACTAGGAAAGTTAAGCATTTTCCCAGGTGGCAGATTAGAACAGGATTATTTGATGAAACTTGATACTTTGGTCAACCTAGGCAAAAATTCCGGTATGAAAACAGTTTTTAAAATGACCGTTTATGGGGTAGATAAATTTATTTGGGAAGAGTTTTGGTTGAACAAGAACAACGAGTACCAAACCTATATAGAAGCTTGGAAGGTAATCTGGAACAGGTACACAGACGACCCATCAGTCTTGGGATATGACATTGTCAATGAACCTAGGAAGCTAACGATGGATATTTCTTACGACCGCCTCACAAAAAAATATCTGATTCCCCTTTACCAAAGGATTATCGACGAAAGTCAAAAGATAAATGCCGATAAAAAGATTCTTTTACAATCCATATTCATGAACAAAGGAGAAGGTATCGACAATAATCAATATGCGGAAATCACCGCGCCCATTAACCGGGAGAATATTATATTCGCCCCACATATCTATCAAAATAAAATTGATTTTATCAAACCTGTGATGGATCGCTTTGACCAAGAATCACAAATGCTCAATGCACCTATTCTTATCGGGGAATGGGGATTTCCCACTTTTGCCACTACAGACACCTTGATCTCAGGTAATTTTGGCCAACTCAAATACAGGGAACTTTATATCCGAACTGCAGAAGTATTTGATCAAATGGGAGTTGGCAGTATCAAGGCATGGTTTTTAGGGAATAGAACTATGCAGAATTTTCTTCCCGGAGGACCTTCAACTTGGGCGATTTTCAGTGACAAAAAGGCCGTAGGAACGGTCGAAAGAAAATATATTACCGATATTATCGCAAGACCTTATCCCCAAACCATTGCCGGGGACATACAATCATTTATGTACCACCATGCCACGCGAAGTTTGGACCTAAACATAAAACCCGATAACGAAAAAGGGGCTTCTAAGATATTCATAGGAGCCAATAGACATTATCCCGACGGATTTTCAGTACTAATCGACGATGATATCTACCTCTACCACAACCCATTGAAAAATATAGATTTGGAAGTTTATAAAGTTCCCAAGGATGTTGACCCCCATAATTACATTTGGGATGATAGCAGCCAAAAATTAATCATATTAAAATGGCCGGAAGGTAGAAACCGATTAAAGATAAGAATCGTTCCCGGCATCAGGAATTTTGAAACATCTAAAGAATAAATAAAAGCCAATTAAAATGAAAAAAACGATTTCCATAGTATTGTACATAATGTTCATTGTCGGTTGCAAAACTGAAAACAAAACCTATAAAAGTAAAGAGGACCGCGATATCAATAAAAAAGTAGAACATCTAGTAAGTCAAATGACCTTTGAGGAAAAAATAGCGGAAATGACCCAAGATGCGCCTGCCAACCATCGTTTAGGTATTCCGTATATGAAATATGGAGAAGCCCTACATGGATTATGGCTTGTTCTTGATTATTATGGTAATACAACTGTTTATCCTCAAGCTATTGCTTGTGGCTCAACTTGGGAACCCGAGTTAATTAAAAAAATGGCTTCACAAACAGCAATAGAAGCGCGTACTTTAGGTGTTACCCATTGTTATTCACCTAATTTAGACGTAATTTCTGGTGATCCAAGGTATGGTAGGGTCGAAGAATCTTATGGCGAAGATCCTTATTTGGTTTCGAAAATGGGTGTTGCGTTTATCGAGGGTCTACAAGGTACAGGTGATGAGCAGTTTGATGAGAATCATGTTATTGCAACGGCTAAGCATTTTATAGGATATCCGGAAAACCGTCGCGGCATCAATGGTGGTTTTAGTGATATGTCCGAACGTCGATTGCGAGAGGTTTATCTACCACCCTTTGAGGCTGCAGTTAAGATAGCAAAGGTAGGTTCAGTTATGCCAGGCCATCAAGATTATAATGGAGTTCCAAACCATATGAATACTTGGTTACTAAAGGATATTTTACGAGATGAGCTAGGTTTCGACGGTTTTATAGTTTCTGATAATAATGATATTGCAAGGTTAGGGACCATGCATTTTATTTCGGAAACGAGAGCCAAGTCAGCTATCTTAGGACTAAAAGCTGGTGTTGACATGGACTTAGTCATTGGAAAGAATGTTGACCTCGCATCGTATCACACCAATGTATTGAAGGATACGATAACACAGGATCCTGAATTGATGAAGTACATAGACATTGCAACATCTCGTATTTTAACTGCAAAATATAAATTGGGCTTATTTGATACTGAACCTAAAGAGATTGATACTGAAACTGTTAATGCCGGTACAAAAGAACATCAGGATTATGCTTATGAAATGGCCAAAAAGGCAATTATCCTATTAAAAAATGATAACGACCTCTTACCGTTGGATATGACGAAAATCAAATCCTTGGCAGTTATCGGTCCCAATGCCACCGAAGAAAGACCTGAAAAAGGTTCTTACTCACTCTTGGGCGGGTACTCCGGTTTACCGCCATATTATGTATCTGTTTTAGATGGTATAAAAAACAAGGTGAACAATAATGTAAAAATCAATTACGCCAAAGGTTGTGATTTATTGGATACCTCCAAAGCAGGCTTTCCGGCAGCAATTGCCGCGGCAAAAAATTCGGATGCCGTTGTTTTAGTAGTCGGTGGATCCCGAAGTACAGGTGGTGAAGGTGCTGATCGCTCCGATTTAAACCTTTATGGCGTACAAAACGAACTTGTAGAAGCAATACATAAAACAGGAAAACCAGTAATTGTTGTACTCATCAACGGGCGACCACTAACCATTAACTATATTGCCGAAAATGTACCTTCAATTCTTGAGACTTGGTATTTGGGAATGCGTTCAGGTGACGCAATCGCAGATGCTATTTTTGGCGATGTAAATCCAGGAGGTAAACTTACCGTTTCCTTCCCCCGTTCAGTTGGGCAACTACCTGTCACTTATTTGGAACGTCCCGATTTTATAGGGACCGGCAAAGGGCAGTACAGGTATAGTGATAAGTCTCCCCTGTTTCCCTTTGGTTACGGCCTAAGTTATACTACTTTTAAATACAGTGAACCAATACTTGCAGATGCCACGATTGCCAAGGACGGTTCAACTACTGTTTCCGTGGAAGTTAAAAATACGGGATCCAGAGCTGGTGATGAAGTGGTACAGATGTATGTTCGGGATGATTTTGCTTCAGTGGGCAGGTATCTTAAAATGCTAAAGGGGTTTGAACGCATCCATCTAGAACCAGGGGAAACTAAAACCGTATCCTTTCAATTAGGTTTTGATGAGCTTTCCATTCTGAACCAGGAAATGGAAAAAGTCGTTGAACCCGGTACGTTTACGATTTCCGTAGGATCATCATCAGCTACTAAAGATCTTAAACAAACCACACTTAAGGTTTTTTAATAAAGTAAAATCATTTACACTATGCAGAATACACTTAAAGTTGGTTTTATAATCCTTGGTCTACTCTTGACAACATCATTTACCATTAAAAAAGATCAGATAACAAAACTGGTTACAGAATACAGAACCAATCCCATTGGCATTGATGTGGAAAAACCGCGACTGAGTTGGCAAATAAGTTCAGATGGCCAAAATGTTATGCAAACGGCATACGAAATTCACGTAGCGGACTCCAAGGAAAATCTAGTAAATGGGAAAAGCCTTATTTGGTCTTCGAACCGGGTAGAAAGTGATCAATCGGTAAATGTGGTTTATAACGGACCTGTATTAAAGTCAATGCAACGGGCGTACTGGCGGGTAAGGGTATGGAACAATAAGAACAAAGTTTCTTCATGGAGTTCCCCTGCATTTTGGGAAATGGGCATCTTGGATAAATCATTATGGTCTGCTTCTTACATTGCCATGGACGATATAACCACTGAGAAAAAATCACACCCTTCACAATATTTTAGAACCGAGTTTCAGGCCAAAAAATCGATAAAATCAGCCAAAGTTCAAGTAACCTCCTTAGGTGTCTATGAAATTTACCTGAACGGAGAAAAAGTAGGTGATGATCTTTTTACGCCAGGTTATACCAGTTATGATAAGAGATTGCAGTACCAGACTTATGATGTTACGAATATGTTGAAAAGCAACAACGCGATCGGAGCAATAGTCGGTGATGGTTGGTATCGTGGCAATATAGGATGGCAAGGTGACTATGCCTTTTATGGAAAACAACTTGCTCTATTTATTCAATTGAACATAATTTACAATGATGGCACAACCGAGACTGTCGTTAGCAACGGCGATTGGAAGGCTTCATACGGTCCCATCTTAGAGTCAGACATGTACAACGGTGAAAAATATGATGCTCGATTAGAGCTAGATGGTTGGGCTAATATTGGGTTCAATGATAATAATTGGGATAAGGTCGAAGTCCTAGACCATCCAAAAGATATTCTGGTTGCACCACAAGGTCCGCCAGTAAAAGCCATTCAAGAAATTAAACCCAAAAAACTGATTTCTACTCCCAAAGGAGAAACCGTTTTGGACCTAGGTCAAAATATAGTCGGTTGGGCGCGTATGAAAGTAAGAGGTCCAAAAGGGCACAAAGTCACCTTGAAATTTGCCGAAGTCCTTGATAAAAACGGCAATTTTTATACAACCAACTTAAGAGCTGCCGAAGCGACAGATATTTACACATTAAAAGGTGAAGGCGAAGAAATATTTGAACCTCATTTTACCTTTCACGGATTTCGTTATATTCAAGTAATCGACTATCCTGGTACCTTAAACCTAGATGATATAACGGGTGTGGTCATTCATTCCGAAATCACTCCTACCGGAAGTTTTACAACTTCCGACCCAATGATCAATCAATTACAGAGTAATATCCAATGGGGACAAAAAGATAATTTTTTGGATATTCCTACAGATTGCCCTCAACGGGATGAAAGAGCAGGTTGGACAGGTGACGCCCAGGTTTTCAGTATGACGGCTGCTTATAATTTCGACGTAGCCGCATTTTATACAAAGTGGCTAAAAGATTTGGCCCTAGATCAACATAAAGATGGGGTGGTTACCAATGTAGTGCCAGATATACTTAGCGCAAGTAAAGGTGCAGCTGCGAAAGGTGGTGCAACAGGTTGGGCAGATGCAGCAGTAATCATTCCTTGGACGGTATACCAATCTTACGGTGATAAACGTATTTTGGAAGAACAGTATAGCAGCATGAAAAAATGGGTAGATTTTATGGCCAAAAGTGCCGGAGAAGATTATCTATGGATCGACTATAAACATTGGCATTGGGGCGATTGGCTCGCTTACAATGCAGATAAGCCCGATTACAATGGATCGGTTACTGAGAAGGATTTGATCGCCACGGCTTATGCCTATTACTCCACCACCTTATTAAGTAAAATAGCTTCTATAATAGGTGAGAATGAAGATATGGTTACCTATGGGAGGCTAGCAGAAAATATTAGGGAAGCCTTTATTCAAGAATATATTACACCAAACGGCCGTTTGGTCTCCCATACGCAAACGGCCTATGCGTTAGCACTTTCATTTGATTTGATTCCCGAGAACTTAATTGATAAGTCTGCCGGGTATTTCGCCCAAGACGTAAAAAAATTCGGACATTTAACTACCGGATTTTTGGGTACCCCCCTACTCTGCAGCACGCTTTCAAAAATAGGTCGAGACGACTTGGCCTTTATGTTATTGAACCGAAAGGAGTTTCCTTCTTGGCTTTACCCAATAACCATGGGAGCCACGACCATTTGGGAACGTTGGGACACACAAAAACCAGATGGAACCATTATTGAAGGCATGAACAGTTTTAATCACTATTCATATGGTGCAATTGGAGAATGGCTCTATACACACGTAGGCGGATTAAGGATAGATCCGGAAAACCCTGGGTACAAGCATATATTATTTGACCCACATCCCGGAGGTGGATTAACTTCTGCAAAGGCTGAATTCTTCTCCCTTTATGGAAAGATAAAATCCGATTGGGAAATTAAGGAAGGAAAATTCCATTATGAAGTAATCATACCCGCGAACACTACCGCAACAATTACGCTACCGAAAGCTACTATTGAACATGTTTTACCCAACGGCAATAAGCCCAAGGGAAACATAAAGTTTACGATTAAGCAAACAGATAAAGGTGTTCAAGTTGAACTAGGTTCGGGCACGTATTCGTTCATATACCCGATAGATAAACTATAATCCTGAAAAATCATAAATTTCCGTAAATAAAAACCCCGGCTACTTACCGGGGTTTTTAAGTTTTCAATATTATTTGATATAAGGTGAATGAAAATCACGTAGATCATTATATTAACTACCAATATTAGTATGCTCTACAATACTACTAGGAATAAACCCTATCCGATAGGCTTGTGATAGTAATTTACTACCTTCTGGAGCTTCAAAAGGTTCTTGATAGACGGTCCAAACTTTAGGTATATTCCCATCTTTACCAATAATCTTATATCCCAATGAGGCACCTTCAGTAGCACAGTTAATCAAAATCTTATTATTAATTATTTCAATTTCAGGTTTCGAAGTTACAGGTTGCGTTTCTGCGCCATTCCACAACTGGGCAATCAACCCCCTTTCCGGAAGATTGGGCTCATCCTCAATCTCTTTAAGCCAACGATCCATTTCTGTTCGCAATTCTTCCAATTTTCCTTTAAAGGCAGGATCCTTGGCCAAATTATGTATTTCGTGGGGGTCGGACTTGCAATCATACAATTCTTCAGGGTCTTTTCGATTCCTGAACCAAAGTGATTGTATACTGTCCAAATTTCCTTCATCACGTAAACGCAATAATTCCTGCATTGTAGGTATTTTTTCCCTGTACCCAACGGGTAAATAATAACCTTGATCAGGTCTGTAATTTCGAATGTACTTAAATTGATCATCCCGCACGGCCCTGATTACGTCGGTAATCTCATCAAACCGATCAGCGGCAGCATGAATATATTTGCGTTCCTTACTCGATTTATCGACACCTAAAAAAGCTTGTCCTTGTAAATATGCGGGAGGCTCAATACCCACTAAAGAAAGAAGAGTGGGGGCAAAATCGACAAAACTGATCAATTCACCATCTTTAATCCCTGCATTGACCTTATTAGGGAATCGAATGATCATGGGAGTATTCAATCCTGAATCATAGATCAAGCGTTTCTCTCTAGGCAACGGACCACCATGATCTCCATAGAAAAAGACAATGGTGTTATCCAACAGACCATCTTCCTCCAACTGCTTCAATACCGCCCCGACTTGACGATCCATCTCAGCAATATTATTGTATAATTTCCACATATCGCGGCGCACCACGGGCGTATTGGGTAAATAGGGGGGAATGTTAAACTCTGTATCTTTTGGCAAGTGTACGGGTGTTTCTTCTTCAGTCATTCGTCCTGGACCCCATGTATAGGTTGTATCCCCTTCATGGTAATGCCTGGTTTCTATTTTTCTGAAACCATAAGGTTCAAATAATCCCGACTCATGCGTTTCGGTAAAATTGAATACAGAGAAAAAAGGCTGATTCTTATCGCGATTGCGCCAATGGGCATATGGCCCACTCTCATCCCATGCTGTTTTAGGGGCTTTAAATTGATAATCCTCTTTATAATTGTTTGAACAATAATAACCGTTCATCCGAAGCAATTCACTGACCATACGCACTTCGGGTGGAGGAACCGCGCCATATGCAGGCAAACCTGTTTCATTGGTATTCGAAGTAGTTCTCATATCATTCGCCCCAATACTCGTAGGATACATCCCCGTAGCAATTGCCGCTCTACTTGGAGCGCATACCCCAGAGGTAGAATATAAATTTGGATATACGACTCCTTCTTTTGCTAATCGACTTAAATTCGGTGTTACTATAGTCGAATCACCAAAAGAAGGAATATAAGCACCCATATCTTCGGTCACCAACCATAGAATATTAGGGCGTTGGGGCAACTCGTTCGTAGCAACTGACGAAGAAAAGTTTTTTGTTTCCTTGGTTTTGGATTGGCAGCTTGCCAATAACAAACAGCTAAGTGCAAAAAATGTTAGAATCTTAAACAAGACGAAATAATTTTTCATGTTAATTTAGTTTACGGGAATTTTTTTATTCAAGAATATTAAAAAGAAGAAAAAACCAATCAAATCGTCACTAAATATGATTTAACCAAGTTTCAGATATCATTTTGCAAGAATGTGTATTGAACACCGAAACTGGTAATCAGAATATGGCTTTTTGACATCTATAAAGGTAAAAAAAAACCAATACAATCACTGACAAGAGCTTTGATTATTATAATAATCCCATTTAAGAACTTCTCTCCTCTTATTGAATATAAACGACCATAAAAGATAATGCTTTTTATACATCACTGGATTAAATAAATACCCGAAAAAAAAATTATTTCCAATAATTAAAACTTCAATATCCTCTCCCCTATCATTTAAGGTTTAAAGTCAGGGGCAATGTTAAAACGCATAATTTAGAGAAGATTAGTAATTTGCTTTAAACAACAGAATTTAAGTTGTTTTTATTACTCAAAATTTCAGGACAGAACAGGATGGATATTATCCCTTTGAAACATAAGTTTGAAGAACATTATCTTAATAACATATAGCCAGCTTATGTCACGGCTATTCAAGTCAATACTTTAAAATATATTTCGATGAAAATGAGACTATTTACAGTTATCCTTTTTTGTTTTTCCATTATTATGGTAAAAGCACAAAATGAAACAGATGAAACAAAAAAACCCAATATCATTTTCATACTGACAGATGACCAGCGTTTTGACGCATTGGGGTATGCAGGCAACAAATTGATTTCTACTCCTGAAATGGACAAATTGGCCACTGAGGGAACTTATTTCAACAACGCCATGGTTACTACTCCCATTTGTGCAGCGAGTAGAGCCAGTCTTTGGACGGGACTTCATGAGCGCACCCATAATTTCAACTTTCAAACAGGGAACATCAGGGAAAGCTATATGGTAAATTCCTATCCAAGGGTATTGAAAGAAAACGGATACATGACGGGATTCTTCGGTAAATTCGGCGTTCGTTACGAGGGATTGGACAAACAATTTGACATCTATGAATCTTACGATCGAAACAACTCCTATAAAGACAGAAGGGGATACTACTACAAAACCTTAGGTAAGGATACGGTTCACCTAACGCGATATACCGGACAAAAAGCAATAGATTTCATAGCAGGGGCAGACAAGGAAAAACCTTTCTGTCTTTCACTCAGTTTCAGTGCGCCGCACGCTCATGATGGTGCAAAAGAACAATATTTTTGGCAAGAAGAGTCTGATGCATTGCTCCAAAACACCAATATGCCCGGTCCAGAATTGGCAGATGACAAATTCTTCGAGGCCCTACCAAAATCTGTTCGTGATGGTTTCAATAGATTACGATGGACTTGGCGTTACGACACCCCGGAAAAATACCAACATAGCGTAAAAGGGTATTATCGAATGATTTCGGGTGTTGATCGGGAAATCGCAAAAATCAGGGAAGAACTTAAGAGAAAAGGACTGGATAAAAACACCGTTATTATCCTAATGGGGGATAATGGTTACTTTATGGGAGAACGCCAATTGGCAGGTAAATGGCTCATGTATGATAATTCCGTTCGCGTACCATTGATAATTTATGACCCAAGGATAAACAAGCACCAAGATATCAATGACATGGTTCTTAACATTGACGTGACATCTACAATTGCGGATGTGGCTGGGGTTAAAGCTCCGGAATCATGGCAAGGAAAAAGTTTATTGCCAATAGTCGAGCAAGAAACCAACGAAATCAACAGAGACACGGTTTTAATCGAACATTTATGGGATTTTGAAAATATTCCTCCAAGCGAAGGGGTGCGAACGGAAGAATGGAAATATTTTAGGTATGTAAACGACAAATCCATTGAGGAACTTTATAATTTAAAAAAAGACCCACAAGAGATTAAGAACTTGATTGGCAAGAAAAAGTATAAAAACATATCCGATAAATTAAGAGCAAAACTTGAAATTTTAATACAGAAAAACAGCGACAAATATACTTCCCCACCTGTAGATCTAACCGTTGAACTTATTAGAGAACCTAGCACGGATGTAAAAATTTTTGATTTAAAACCTGAGTTTGGTTGGACAGTGCCATTAGAATCAAATTTCCAGTCGGCCTATCAGATTTTAGTTGCTTCAAGCAAATCGGGTATCGATAACAATAATGGGGACATTTGGGATAGCCAACGAGTTGCCTCGGGAAAATCAACAAATGTGGAATATGAAGGAAAACCTTTAGAAATAGGTAAAACCTATTATTGGAAAGTACGCATTTGGGATGATGAAAATCGTTTGGTCAATTACTCAGAAGCCCAAAAATTCACTACAGGAAAAAGTGATAGTTATATCATATCCACTGAGAATAAATTCATAATGGATAAGATCAAGCCGGAAAAGTTCGAAAATAAAAATGGTTTTTATTTTATGGATTTTGGTAAAGCTGCTTTTGCTACCATGGATTTCACATACCATGCAGAAACCCCGCACACTTTAACCATTAGAGTGGGAGAAATGTTGGATGGGCAGGGCAATGTTAACCGGACCCCTCCCGCAAAAAGCAATATTCGTTACCAAGAATTGAAAGTCAACGTAAAACCAGGACAAACCACCTATAGGATTCCTGTTCAAACTGACGAAAGGAATACAAGACCGAATAAGGCTATACCATTACCAGACGGATTTCCTCCATTGGTGCCGTTCAGGTATGCTGAAATTGAAGGTACCCAATCAGAGATTAAATCAAAAGATGTTGAGCAATTGGCATTTCACACCTATTGGGATGATAGTGCCAGTAGTTTTAAGAGTAACAATACGATCTTAAATCAAGTTTGGGATTTGTGTAAATATTCTATCAAAGCAACCACCTTTAATGGGCTATATGTAGATGGTGATAGAGAGCGTATTCCTTATGAAGCCGATGCCTATCTAAATCAATTGAGTCATTATACCACCGATCGGGAGTACGCCATGGCCAGGCGTACCATAGAGTATTTTATGCAGCACCCTACTTGGCCGACCGAATGGCAGCAGCATGTTCCTTTGTTGATATATGCCGATTATATGTACACAGGTAATACAGAGCTCATAGAGCGTTACTATGACGCCTTAAAACATAAGTCATTATATGAACTTTCAAATGAAGACGGCTTAATTACCTCTACTAAGGTAGATGCGGAATTTATGCGAAAATTAGGATTCCCCGATGGTTATAAAAAACCTTTGACAGATATCGTAGATTGGCCGGGAGCTAATTTTAACGGAAGTGAAACCAAAGGGGAACGCGATGGTTTTGTATTCAAACCTTATAGTACGGTAATAAATTCATTCTTCTATGAGAATATGAAAATCATGGCGGAATTTGCCAAAATACTGGGTAAAACACAAGAAGTCCTTGATTTTGAGCTAAGGGCAGCAAAAGCCAAAAAGGCTGTTAATGAGCAAATGTTCGATAAAGAACGTGGAATCTATGTAGACGGAATAGGTACAGACCACGCATCATTACACGCCAATATGATGCCATTGGCCTTTGGTTTGGTCCCAGAGGAACATTATAGCTCGGTAGTGGATTACGTTAAATCCCGAGGTTTGGCATGTAGTGTATATGGCTCCCAATTCTTAATGGATGGTTTGTATAATGCTGGAGAAGAAGATTATGCCCTGGATCTATTAGCAAGTACGGCAGAAAGAAGTTGGTATAACATGATTCGTATAGGTTCTACCATTACACTGGAAGCTTGGGACAATAAATATAAGAATAACTTAGACTGGAACCACGCGTGGGGAGCTGTGCCAGCCAATGTTATACCAAGGGGTTTATGGGGAATAAAACCAAAAACACCCGGGTTTGGGGTGGCCACGATTAAACCTCAAATGAGCAATTTAAAATCAAGTAGCATTGAAGTCCCTACTGTAAGGGGGACCATTAAAGGAAAATATACCCATAACGGACCACGACTTCAAACCTATATAATAGAAGTACCTGGTAATATGGTGGCCGAATTTTCATTGAATGGACTGGATGGTAAGGACTTGATTCACAACGGACAAAAAGTTCCGTCAGCTTTCGAATCGATTAGATTGTCACCAGGTGAACATACGATCCAATTAAAAATAAATTCATTTTAAATTTATATGAAACACCCCGTTTGGTTTCGTTTGCTATGCATTGTCTTATTTAGTCATTCTTTTTTTTCCTGTACCCAACAAAAAGAAGTAGGAATAGAAGGTGAACTTAAAAAATGGCACAGGATAACCTTAAATATAGAAGGGGTCGAAACCAATGAATTGGCAGCCGAAAATCCTTTTCTCGATTATCGTCTGGATGTTACATTTACCAATGGGGACAAAACATATATTGTTCCCGGTTTTTATGCTGCCGATGGCAATGCGGCCGAAACCAGTGCTACTTCAGGAAATATTTGGCAAGCAAGATTTACCCCGGATGCAACGGGCAAATGGCGGTATAGTATATCTTTCAAAAAAGGCAAAGGAATTGCAGTGGCCGACAGTTTTGAAAATGCGGAATCTGTAGGATCGATTGATGGTGAAAGGGGAAGTTTCAGTATAGTGGAAACAGATAAAACCGGAAGGGACAATAGAGCCAAAGGACGTCTTAATTATGTCGGGGAATCCTATTTAAAATTTGAGGAAACGGGAAAATACTTTATTAAACTAGGGGTCGATGCACCAGAGAACTTACTCGGTTATATAGATTTTGATGCCTCTACCAATGCTTTAAACCTAAGAAAAAATTGGGAACCCCATGCAAAAGATTTCGCTGAAGAAGCACAGCCTTTTGTCTGGCAAGGAAATAAAGGGAAAAATTTATTAGGCGCAATTAATTATTTAGCCTTTGAAGAATTGAACGCATTTTCCTTTTTGACCTTTAACGTAGATGGGGACGACCGAAATATCTTTTTCTATCTTCTGAAAAAACCTATTTCCGATTACGAAAAATATGCCAGTAACAAAAAGAACATAGAAGCATGGGAAACGTTTTTTCACAAGACCCGTTTGGATGTTTCAAAATTGGACCAGTGGGAACGTATATTCGAATATGCCGAAACCTTGGGCATGTTCCTTCATTTTAAAACCAATGAAACCGAAACGGACCACCTTATGGACAAGGGAGTTTTTGGAACGGAGGGAAAATTATACTACCGCGAACTCATTGCCCGCTTTGGGCATCACCTTTCGATGAACTGGAATCTAGGGGAAGAAAACGACCAACCTACCGAAGAAGTATTGAAAGTTGCCCATTATGTAAAACGATTAGACCCATACAACCATCATAGGGTACTGCATACATTCCCCAATAAAGATGGCCGTTACGAAGATTTCATTGGTGATAAGTCCCCATTAACCGGAGCCTCCCTACAATTAAGTGATTCTTTATTTACCGATGTTCATCCAAGGGTTTTGAAGTGGAGGGAGAAATCCAATGCAACAGGGAAAAAGTGGGCCTTGTCAGTTGATGAACCGGGCAAGGCGAATATTGCCTTACTACCCGATGATGAAGACTCAAAACATGATATGGCACGATCAAATGCTCTTTGGGGCACCCTAATGGCCGGCGGTTTTGGTTTGGAATGGTATTTTGGGTATTCAAGTCCAAATTCAGACCTAACCTGTGAGGATTTCAGAAGCCGCGACCTATTCTGGGACCAAAATAGTTATGCCTTACATTTTTTTGAGGAACAACTACCCTTCTGGGAAATGGAACCGGCCGATTACCTTATAAAAGGTGGCAAAGGTTTTTGCTTTGCTAAAAAGGATGAAGTTTACCTTGTGTACCTTCAAATGGGAGCTGAGACCATTTCCTTGGATTTGGGAAATTCAGGAAACACTTTTGAAATTAAATGGTTCGACCCAAGAAATGGAGGTGAAATGATGTATGGCTCCCTACAATCTGTGAAAAGCAATGGTGGCACCCGATTTTTAGGATATCCACCAAAAGAAATAAAGAAGGATTGGATTATTAAAGTAAGTCGAGATAAGAAATTCGGCACATGACTTATCGACCGGTTTTGGTCAACAAAACAAATAATCAAAAATGAGAATGAAATCATTCCTATCACTTATTATTTTTTTGATGGTATCTACCCTACCCCTAGATGCCCAATCACCTGAAGTAAATGTTCCTATTGCCGATAACCAATATATTACCATTGAACAGGACGATCTTATTATTGTCGAAGCAGAAGACTTTTACAAGCAAAGTAAATCTAACAAACGCCAATGGTATAGAACCACCTTGGATTATGCTCCTGTTGTTGGCCAGGATGATGATAAAAACCATAGTCAAAGTGCTAGTGGAAATACATATATCGAACTCTTACCCGATTCTCGGGTAACCCATGGGGATGAACTGATTCGTGGTGAAAACTTTTCTAATAAGGCAGGTGAAATGGCCGTGGTACACTATAAGGTCAAAATAAACACCCCAGGGCGCTATTATGTTTGGGTACGGGCGTTTAGCACTGGAAGTGAGGATAACGGTTTACATGTAGGAATAAATGGTGAATGGCCTGCCCATGGGCAACGTATGCAATGGTGCGAAGGAAAAAACCAATGGACCTGGGCAAGTCGTCAGCGAACTAAAGAGGATCATTGCGGTATTCCCCATGAGATTTATTTGGATATTACTGCAAAAGGAATCCATGACATTCAATTTAGCATGCGCGAAGATGGTTTTGAATTCGATAAGTTTATTTTGACCAAAAACAGGAATTTCTTTCCAACAGAAAACCTCGAAAATGAGTTGCCTTCAACATGGCTAGGTTCTGAGATAGGCCAACCAAAAATCAACCCTCCAATAGGCCGTATTGCTATTGTTGCAGATGGCAATTCCCCTGATCCGGATGACCTAGGTGGAACAGCTGTTTCTATCGCATTACTAAGAGCTACCGGTCTAGAAAAGCGATTGGTACATTATTCCCATAGCTGTGATTTAAAAAGGGTAGAAAGGATTTCTGAAGCAGCAGAAAAAGAACGTCACGCCTTAATGCAAAGCGCATGCGATGTTACGGCAAGGCGTTGGGGTGGTTTTGAAGATTTGACTTTCTTCGATGCTAAATGGCAACAAGAACAAACCATCAATGATTTAAGTAAAGCAATTAACACATCATCTGAAAATGACCCACTCTGGATCATTGAAGCCGGAGAGCCGGATATCATAGGATTTGCATTGGAGGCCTCTGATAATTCAAAACATAAATATGTTAAAGTAATAACACACCATCCTGCAAATGATGATTCCGGTGATTATTATACGTGGCAACAGATTTTGGATTTTGGGATAGAGGAAGTCCGCATCCCCGATCAAAATGTGAATTTAAAGGTGCCAATTGAAAAATGGGATTGGGCAAAAAACCACCCAGACCCAAGAATACAATGGGTCTGGATCCAAGGAAAAATCGCAGAGGTCGATAATATAGTCAAATTTCAAAAAGGAAAATGGGATTGTTCAGATGCCGGAATGGTATTGTACTGGATAACCGGTGCTAAAGACGGGGGGCTGAAGTCAGGGACTGTAAGAGATGTTAAAACGATATTATCAAAATTTATTGATAAAAACTAAAATTAACGGCTATTAGGTTAAAACTTCATATTAAACATGGGAAATTCTATTATCCGCTATATTAAAAGAGGTATTTCAATAAACCAAGCCTTTCTCAAGATCATTAGGTTTGTTCTCTTTTTAACAATGATTACAGTAAATGGACAATCTTTACAGCATCCGGTAATTTATACCACCATGCATGAAAGAGGCCTGGTTTTGGAAAAAATTGAAAAATATGATTGGGCCAAAAGTATTGTAGACCAACTACATGAACACGTAGATAGCATCTTACTTATACATTTAGCGAATCCGTCAGCTATTTTAAATGAAATACCTGCATTAGCAACCAATGACCATGAGAACAAAGAACGCGAAGCTGGCCCATTAGCCACTGAACATAACAAAGTATTGTCTTTGGCCGCTAATGCCGGAGCACTCTATTACCTCACGGAAGATGAAAAATATGCACAGTTTGCAGCCGATATCTTATGGGCATATATAGATGTTTTGGCCCCTAAAACACCCAAAACCACAACAATTTGCGGATACGCTTTTTTTGACCCCAGAACCACCTACGCCCCATTTGCCGTTGCCTATGATTTTATTTATGATTATTTAAAACAGAAAAATGTAAAAGTTTTTAGTAGAACCAAAGGACATCAAGTTGCTTTTGACAATAGCAAGGCTCAAAAAGCAATTGCCAATATGGTTGGCAATGTTTTACAAGAGTATGGAAAGCCAGATGTACACGGCAAGACAATTTCCAATCACCCCATACTTACTGCACCGGGAGCACTGTTCGGAATTTTATGTATTGAAGATGACACGGAACGTGAGCGTTTGTTCCAGGTTTTTTGGGAAAAGGGCACAGCGCACCAGAATTCGTTCAAGCATACCATATTACCTATGTTCTCAGGGCAAGGCATTTGGCCAGAATCACTTAGCTATAGTTTTATGCCCATTATCACTATGGTATTGAACATCGTTGACCGTATAAAACCCGATATGGAGGTAACGGCCGACTATCAACATATTTTTGAGGGAAATTTTTTATTTGATTATTTAAGGCACCCCAATAGAACCTTCGTCCGCTACGGGGACTCAAAACGCTATAATGACGGCACAGGTAATCTGTATCGATATACGTTGAACCTTGCGACAAGAAAAGGATATAAAAAACTACAACGGAAAGCGGAACTTGCTCTTAAGAATTCATATGAGGCCAATGGTGGTTACCATCCGAATATAGCTACGGACAATATCTTCAATAATTACAAACCCTTACAGCTATTTTGGGGACAACCCATACCCAAAACAATTGAAGGTTCTGTTGATTTAAACAAAGCCACTGTAATTGTTGACCACGCAGGTATTGCCGTACAACGTAACTATGTTGAAGAAAACAATGAAGCTTACGGACTGTGTGGTATCATTGGAGGGGCTCATTATGTGCACTCACACCTTACAGGAATAAGTATGGAGTTATACGGCGCAGGCTACATAATGTCTGCCAATGCCGGGCTCCCCCCTACTGTCAGGGAACGTAAAATACCATTGCATGAACATTATTTTAGGTTATATGCAGGCAATAACACCGTAGTCGTTAACGGCACGTCACATGGACGGGACGAAGGTTCATGGAAGGGCGGGGCTAATGTTTGGCAGAATAAAACGGTAAATATTGCCGCAGAACCCAAGCATTTGGAAGAAAGAATATCCAAAGAGTTCAATTTCGCCACTCAATTCTTGGATGATACCGTAAACAATGTAAAACAAGAACGTACCTTAAGTATTATAAGAACTAGTGCAACTACGGGATATTATTTTGATATGTTTCGCTCTAAATCCAATGATGAAAATAAATTTCATGATTATGTCTATCATAACATTGGCGACAAAACCCAAATCAGTGGTTTTAATGATCGAAAGCTATCATTGAAAAAGACCGATCGCTACCAAAACGATATTGGCGATGTGGTTAAATCTCCTGGTTGGCGTTATTATGAGAATACAAAGTCTACAAAAGCCACTAAGAAAGGTATGAAAATTCGATTTGACATTGAATACGATGATCGATACATGCATCTTTTTATACCTGAAGGAGTGTCCAGGAAATATACCAAAGCCTTGGCACCTCCAACTCGTGAAGCAAAAAATGGGTATATAAATAAAAAGACCCAAGTATTGGCCATTCGACAAAAGGGCGAAGCTTGGGACCGACCCTACATTGGTATTTTTGAACCGTCCACCAAAAAAAATACCAGTGTGCAAAAAGTGGATCCTTTATGGGATCAGGATAAGGTAATCGGTGCTGTAGTAACATCCAAAGTTGAAGATTCGCTTATAACCGACATTATCATTGTACAGGACAGGGACAATGCCATTTATAAAAATGATAAATTGAACCTGTACTTCAAAGGGCGATTCGGGATTGTACGTAAGACCGTCGTTAAAAACACTTCCAAAGTCACCCTTTACATAGGGCAAGGTGAACTACTTAAGTTCAATACACAGGAGCTGAGATCCAACCAAGAACAAAAAGGAATATTAAGAAACCTATAATACTATTGTATGGCTATACCATATGAACATCATATTTGGAAATCAATCCTTGTTATATCACTTGGCCTATTATTTAATTCTTGCCAATCAGACAACACTGTCCTATCTGCAAATTTTGTACAAGATTTTGAGAATCCACCATCGGCCTATAAACCCATGCCTTTTTGGCATATGAATGGCGAGCTCACCACCCAAGGTATTCAAAAGCAAATGAAAGATGCCAAGGAACTGGCTGGTTTTTCAGGAATAAGTGTTCTGCCTTTAGCCCCAAAAAAAAACGGGAAACCCGGTACCATGCCTAAGTTTCTTACTCCCCAATATATAAACCGTTTTCAGGATGTTCTAAATACTGCTGAAGAATTGGATATGCAAGTTATTTTATACGATGACAACGATTTTCCTAGTGGAATGGCAGGAGGTAAAATGGGCGAACTGTTTCCCCAACATACCATGAAACGTTTAGATAAAGTGGAAAAATTGGCAAATGGACCTTCAAATTTCAAGGATAAGATACCAAATGGCAAATTACTTTCCACAGTTGCAATGAACCCAAAGACCTTGGAGCGAATTGTACTTAACGATTACATCAAGAATGGGATATTAGTATGGAAAGTACCCAAAGGGTCATGGAAAATCATGTACTTTACCTTGGTCAAGGATAGTTATCATAAAGCATTTCCTGTAGTAGATTATATGGACACTACAGCGGTCAGGGAAATGATAAGTATGACCTACGATGTATATAAAGAGAACTTTGGATCCTATTTTGGTAACACCATTAAAATGACCTTCTTCGATGATGTAGGCTTTTGGAAACACCCAAGAACCTGGACAGGTCTTTTCAATGATAAATTCGAGGAAGTGAACGGGTATGACCCAAAACCATGGTATCCCGCATTATGGTACAATATAGGTCCGGAAACAGAAGCTGTACGCCATGCCTTTTTCAATACACGTGCAGAATTACTGGCCGAAGGTTTCCCCAAATTAGTTGGGGAATGGACAAAAAAAAACGGACTGAAAGATACAGGGCACCCACCAGGAAATTATGACCCAACACCAATTGATATGAATGCGGATATTTTTAAATTTTATAGGCATACCGCTATTCCCTTGACCGATGCCATCATTGGATATCAATTCGGACAAAACGGACATAAACTTATTAGTTCGGCAGCAGATTATTATGACAAACCGGTAGTAGCCACGGAAATATACGGGGCTTATAAAGAAAAAACATTTGATTCGTTAATGCTTTACAGATCTGCTATGGACCTTTTCTCCCGTGGCGTGAATTTTGTGATTCCTCACGGTATGTGGTATAACCCCGATCAAGTTTACATTTCACCTTTAGTTTCCCCATACAGTGAAAAGTTGGCTCCTGCCCTACCCGATTATTCCAATTTCGTAGGCAGGTCTTGCATGTTATTACAAGGCGGGAAACGGGTAGCGAATATTGGTGTATTGTATCCCTTTGAAGAATTGGCCGGTTGGTACCGTTTTGAAGATCCTAAAAATCCACGACAGGGTTTTTTCATTTCCCCAGA
This sequence comes from Maribacter luteus, assembly GCF_009674825.1. Classification (GTDB taxonomy): domain Bacteria; phylum Bacteroidota; class Bacteroidia; order Flavobacteriales; family Flavobacteriaceae; genus Maribacter_A; species Maribacter_A luteus. Next base: position 67,354 of record NZ_WKJH01000018.1, on the reverse strand, counting down.
AACAAATTACCAAGAAATCAGTGGTTTGTTGACCAACGACCTGCGACAAGATTTCACCTTTATACATCCTGAGTACTTTTTGGATAGTAAATATGAAATAGCTAATGGTTCTGTGCTCTTGAACAATCATGAAAATAAGCAAAAGTACGATGCACTCATACTTACCGGTTGCAAAATTATCTCATTGAAAACATTGGAGAAAATAAAGAAATTTTACGACAAAGGTGGTTTGGTAATCTCTGCCGGACAGTTGCCTTTTAAATCTTCAGAAATGGGACAGGATGAAAAAGTCAAGGCATTGATCCTTGAAATTTTCAATATAAACCCTGAAGTTAGTGCAATTACCGAAATTCATGTTAGTGACAATACTTCGGGCGGCGAGGCTATTCATATTCCCAACCCGAATGAAAAGAATTTATCCGAAGCCCTAAAAACACATGTGGTTTCCGATGTTGAATTTTCACCAAAACCGGTCCTATCTTCAGAGTTGGGTAAGTTTAATTACATCCATAAAATAAAGGAAGGCAAGGATATTTATTTCTTTTCCAATTCAAGTGACGATCTTATAGAAACCGAGGTAACTCTAAAAGGCAAACTAGACTTATACCAGGCCAACCCACATTCCGGAAAAATAATGCGTTTGGACAACACAAGCCATTTCAAAATAAATAACAACATATTTACCAAAGGTACATTAACCCTAAAACCGGTTAGTACTACTTTTTGGGTCTCAAACCAAAATTCAAAATGAAAATAAGAAAAGAAAAATTCGTTTTAGCTTGGGTGTTTTTTACTCTTTTAAGTTGCAAGGAAGAAGTAAAAAAGGAACCGATCAATGAATCTGAAAAACCGAACATTGTTTACATCTTAACGGACCAATGGCGCAGTTCTGCCTTCGGTTATGCCGGTAATCCAGATGTTAAAACACCTAATTTGGATGCTTTTGAAAAAACAGCGGTAAACTTTACCAATGCGGTATCGGTTTTACCTGTTTGTACTCCGCACAGAGCATCATTATTGACCGGTAAATTCCCAACAACGACTGGAATGTTCGTAAATGACCTGTATTTACCTTCTGAAGAACTAACCATGGCAGAAATTTACAAAGCCGAAGGTTACAACACGGCTTATTGGGGTAAATGGCATTTAGATGGTCATGGCCGTTCCGCTTATATTCCCAAGGAAAGACGTCAAGGTTTTGAGTATTGGAAAGCATTAGAATGTTCGCACGATTACAATAAGATGCCTTATTATGATAATGATGATACCGAATTAAAGTATTGGGGCGAATATTCGCCTTTTGCTATTGTTGAAGATGCCAATCAATATTTAGCGAAACATGCGAAAGATGCTGCGCCGTTTTTAGCAGTATTATCTATTGCCACACCTCATTTTCCTCACCACACCGCACCTCAAAAGTATAAGGATATGTATCCACCTGATTCTTTAACCCTAAATCCAAATGTTACTAAAAAATTTGAAAAACGTAGTAGAGAAGAATTGCAAGGTTACTACGCACATGCCACTGCAACTGATGAGGCCATTGGGCTTTTGTTAAAACAAATAGATTCTTTAAATCTTTCTGACAATACCATTATTGTGTTTTCGGCCGACCATGGTGAAATGATGGGTGCCCATGATGTAAGACCTTTTCAAAAACAGTTGGCTTGGGACGAATCAGTACGTGTGCCTTTTTTAATTAAATGTCCAGGAATAAACAAACAAAAAGGATCATTGGTAAATGCTCCTATTAATACACCTGATATTTTACCCTCACTATTAAGTTTATCGAATATTAAAATTCCTGAAGGTATTGAAGGTGAAGATTTATCCGAATTAATGAAAAATCCTGATCCGAATGCCGACCGTGCTGCTTTGGTCATGAATGTTGCACCTTTTGCAGGTAGTTACAAAAATCCTCCATATAGAGCTATTAGAACCAAACAATACACATATTCCAAGACACCAGATGGGCCAAATATGTTCTTTGATAATATTAGCGACCCATACCAGCAAAACAACCTACTTGGTAAGCCTAAGTTTAAAAAACTTCAACAAAAGTTAGATAGTACCTTGAACGCAAAATTAACTCAAATTGGCGATGAAATTAAATCCAGGGATTATTACCTAAATAAGTACAATTACAAATTTGATGTGAAAAAACCCGCCATTCCTTATTGGGAGTTTGATAATGGTAAAGGTGTGGTACAATCTCCAAAGCCTGTGTTAGAATAATAATCCAAATGAAGAAAGCCATTAAAAGTTATCGGTTATGCATATAACAACATCCTTTTTCTATGGTCATCAGAATATACTCAACAACAAGGGATTTTCAAAATTCCCAATGTTCATTTGTACCGCGATTCTAATGTTCGGCTGTAAAACAGGGACCTTGGAAAGAAATAAGAATTATAATAAAAAACCAAACATTGTATTTCTTTTTGCCGACGATTTAGGTTGGGTAGATGTTAGCACTGGTAATACAAATGGCAATAGAGGATCCAAGATTTATGAAACACCCCAAATAGATAAATTAGCATCCCAAGGGATATCTTTTACCAATGCCTACACCAATCAAAACTGCGCCCCCACTAGAGCTTCGCTTATCAGTGGTCAGTATCCTACAGGAATCGATAATCAGGTATATAACGTAGGGTCCTTAAACAGACAAGACCAAAGAACACAAGGGTTCCCTAATTTACCTATAAAACCGTTTAAGCAACAAAAAGTAATTTCGGAAGACGGAATCAATATATTCGATGTCTTTAAATCGCAAGGTTACCAAACCGCCTTTGTTGGTAAAAGCCATGGTACGCCACATCCTTTAAAAGGCGACTACGGTATTGATTTACCTGCAGACATTCATCATATCATTACTGGTTTTGTTCAGGGAGAAAAGACAAAGTCCTACTATTTAGCATTAAATTCCGATAACGTAGGATGGACTTTTGGCTCAGAATATGTTGATAAGTACGCAAAGCCTTATGACCAAGAGTATATAGATGGGGTCCTTAAGCCATGCAATACCCAAAGTGAGTTGTCACTTTTGAAAGCAACCCCTAAACACCTTACAGATGCTATTGGCGATTTTTCAGTAGATTATATTAAAGAAAAAGCGAATGATGAAAGGCCTTTCTTTTTATATGTCCCATTTCATGCCGTACATTCCAATGTCGTAGGACGAAAAGATCTAACTCAAAAATATCTAAAAAGAGGTTTAAGCAAGCGTATTGCGGAATATGCTTCGATGATCGAGCTCTTGGATCAAAACGTTGGAAAAATAAATAGAGCTTTAAAAGATCCTAATGGCGATGGTGATTTTTCCGATGATATTACCAACAATACCCTTTTTATATTTTATTCCGATAATGGGGGCATTTACAGAAACGATCCGCTTACAGGTATAAAGGGCCATTTGAATGAAGGTGGTATTAGAGTTCCCTTAATTGTTTGTTATCCAGATATAATTCCAGAAAATACAATAACCAGCCAAGCGGTACATTCCATAGATTTTCTACCTACACTGGCAGATTTTGCAGGAGCAGATATTTCTGAACTGAAAAAAAAAGATGGTAGTAAACCTCAATATGACGGTGTTTCTTTTACAGGCATCCTTACAGGTGAAGAAACACGTTTGTCAAGAACCAACTTATTTTGGCACCTTCCTGGATACATGGATGAACGTTTTTCCCCTTCAACAGTTATCCAAAAACGTTTTGGAGATGATTATTATAAGCTCTTTTATTTTTATGAAACGGAAGAATTTACAATGTACCACTTGAATAAAGATATATCAGAAAAAACAAATCTTTTAAAGAATCCAACTTCAAAAAATTTGGAAATTGCTTTAAATATGAATACTGAAATGTTAGCGTGGCTAAAAGCTAATAACGCACCTACTGGAACTTGGGTTGAAAATGGTGGGAAAGTACCCTATCCAAAAGGTAATGGAGTTTTAAAATACAACAATTGAAAATAGTAAAATGAAAAAAAGTCATTTAATTTTAATCCCTATAAGCTTTATCGCTATATTGCTTAAAGGGTGTTTGGGCAATAATCGTTCTGATTCAAAAAGGCAGGATATTGTTAAAGTAGAAAATGTTGACATCCAAAGCCATCGGCCAAATATCATTTTCTATCTAGCTGACGATCAAGATGTATATGATTATGGCTGTTATGGCAATGAAAAAGTAAATACGTCTGCGGTAGACCAACTTGCCAAAGAAGGAATGTTGTTTAAAAATGCCTTTACAGCGCAGGCCATTTGTGCTCCCAGTAGATCCCAACTTTTTACGGGTGATTACCCTCTTAAAAATGGATGTTTTGCAAATCATACCTCTACAAAATCAAAAATAGAGAGTGTAACCACACGAATGCGAAAATTAGGTTACGATGTTCTTCTTGCAGGGAAAAGCCATGTAAAACCTTCGAGTGTTTATGATTGGGATAAAGAATGGGAACCAGTGCCCAAAAAGAATGTTCCAAGGTATTATATTCCTTTGGATAGTATAGAAAGTTATTTCAAAACATCAAAAAAACCGTTTTGTATGTTCATCACATCAAAATATCCTCATGGGAAGTATTTTGATGTTGAAAACCCGAATGTCGACGATATTAAATTTTATCCTTTTAATATAAATAAAAAGGATAATCCAGAATATGTAAAATCTAAAGCAGGTTATTACCGAAGTATTGAAGAAGATAATACGCAAATAGAAAATGTGTTAGACTTAGTAGATAGGTACTTAGATGACAATACACTATTTATTTATAGTGCAGATCATGGTGTCTCCGGAAAGTTTACGGTCAAAGACATCGGTTTAAAAGTGCCATTTGTAGCACGTTGGCCAAAAGTAATTAAGCCTGGGACTACATCAAATCAGTTGATTCATTATACAGACGTTTTACCAACATTTATCGAGATCGCAGGTGGTAAGGCCACGGAGGGTATGGATGGTAATAGTTTCTTACGACTTCTACAAGGAAATGATGTTCAAATAAATAAATACGTATATGGAGTAAGAACCAACCAAAATATTTTAAATTCTGAGGTTTTCCCTTCAAGAATGATTCGTGACAATCGATATAAATACATCCGAAACTTTAATTCTTTGGAAGTAGTTGAACAAAATCTAACAGGAAAACCCAATGTAGATTACTTTATTAAAAGAGGGGCTAATGCCTTTAAAGATGAACCTCTTGAGGAATTGTACGATTTGGAGAGTGACCCATTTGAGCAAAATAATTTGACCCAGAACCCAGAATTACAATCTGTCAAAAAAAAATTGAAAAAAGATTTATTTAGTTGGATGGAAGCCCAAGATGATTTCTTGAGTGAGTCCACAGGCAACATGCCAATAATAACCCCAAAAGGAAAAAAAGGGTTTAAACTGGACCAAGACACCCCAAGAAGAAAAATAACAGACTCCCTTAAAAATACCTTACACGAAGGAGATTATATAATTATTGAACATTGGTAAAATAACATTTTTAAAATGAATAAATCCTTATTATACGCATTGGGCCTATCCATGCTTCTTTTATCTTGTAAAAATCAAAAAGGGATAACCAAGGTCACACAAGAAAAAAAACCTAGGAACATTTTGTTCATTGCTGTTGATGATTTAAGGCCCGAACTCAATTTTTACGGATCCAAACATATCCAATCGCCAAACTTGGATAAATTGGCCGATCAAAGTTTGGTATTCAATCGGGCCTATTGCAATGTCCCGGTATGTGGAGCTTCAAGAGCGAGTTTACTTTCCGGAATGCGCCCAACTAGGCATCGTTTTATAGATTATAGTACAAGAGCTGATATTGATGTCCCTGATGCCATTTCTTTACCAAAACTCTTAAAACAAAATGGCTACACCACGATTGCCAACGGAAAAGTTTATCATAATGGAAAAGACAACGTTTCTTCTTGGAATTCCATATGGTTTCCAGAGGGTAATATTCGTAACTATCAATTAGAGGAAAACATTAAAGATAATGGCAACGCTAATCTAGCTGTGGCAGGAGCCACTGCTTTTGAAATGGCAGAAGTGGAAGATACCGCATATTTTGATGGTAAGATCGCCCAAAAAGGGATAGCGGATTTAAAAAAACTGAAAAACAAGAACAAACCTTTCTTTTTAGCCTTAGGTTTCATGAAACCACATTTACCATTCAATGCACCCAAAAAATATTGGGATTTGTATGACAGGTCAAAAATTGAATTGCCCGAAAGTTATTTACAACCGGAATCTACCCCAAAAGAAGCCTTCCATAATTTTGGAGAATTACGTAATTATGGAAACATTCCTAAGCAAGGTGATGTTCCTGATGATCTTGCCAAAGAATTGATTCATGGTTATTATGCCTGTGTAAGTTATGTTGATGCGCAAATTGGTCTGGTCTTGGATGAATTGAAACGCTTGGAATTAGAAGAAGATACTATAATAATTTTATGGGGAGATCATGGTTGGAATTTGGGAGACCACAAGTTGTGGTGTAAGCATGTCACTTTTGAAACAGCGTTAAAAGCGCCATTGATAATAAAAGTCCCAGGAAAAACCAAAGGTCAGAAAACCGATGCTATTATAGAATATATCGATATTTACCCAAGTTTGGTCGAGCTTATAGGTATAGAAAGCCCAAAAACGCTTGACGGCCAGAGTTTTGTCCCTATTTTAAATGGGGAGACTCCAGAAAAAGACTGGGCCGTCAGTAAATTCAAAGATGCGGTCACCTTAATTAAAGGTGATCTGTTTTATACAGAATGGACAAAAGACGACGGTGTTGCGTACGCCCGTATGCTATTTGACCATTCCACCGATCCTTTAGAATTACACAATTTAGCTAAGAAACCTGAGTATCAAGATACCATAAATCAATTAGCCAAGGATTTAAGAATTAAATGGGGTGAAGATTTTTTAAATCAATGAGTTATAACCAGTATAATATGACCGTAACTACCTGTTAAGATGTTAAAGCTTGTAGTTCAGCAAGAATTATGTGCACTCTTGAATTTTTTTAGAGGATTTAACAAATATATACAAAGCAAAAAATAACATTAATAATGAAAATAATCAGAAAAAAAACATTTATAGGATACCTTCTTTTTGTATGGTTCGGCCTAAACAACCTAATGGGCCAAGAAAAACAAAATGTTGTCGTTTTCCTTGTCGATGATTTAAGGACAGAATTGGGGTGTTATGGAAATGAAATGGTCAAAAGCCCCAATATTGATAAGTTGGCCAGTGAAGGCACATTATTCAATGGTGCATATAGCCAGCAAGGTATATGCGCTCCTTCACGTATAAGTATACTTACTGGTTTACGCCCAGAAACAGTAGGTATTTATGATTTGTTTACACCTTTGAGATCAGTACAAAAAGATATGTTGACATTGCCTCAATATTTTAAAGAGAACGGTTATAAGACCGTAAGTGTTGGTAAAGTTTATCATCATGGTAGGGACGATATGGAAAGTTGGACTAATTTTTTTCAAAAAGAACCGAATTCCTGGGCTGCGCAAAAAAACTTAGATCTTATTGAACAATTCAAAAAAGAAGGTCGTAAAAACACAAGGGGTCCTGCCTTTGAAAAAGCCGAAGTGATGGATGAAGGTTATAAAGACGGACGTGCAACCCAACATGCCTTGGAAACCTTAAAAGAGCTTAAGAACGATAATTTTGTAATGTTTATTGGGCTTACTAAACCGCACCTACCCTTTAATGCTCCCAAAAAATACTGGGATCTTTACGATAAGGAAATGTTCAAGGTTCCATCAAGGAAGAAGCCCAAAAACATGTACGCCAATGCGCTTACGAATTGGAACGAACTACGTGCCTATTATGGTATTCCAAAAGAGGGGCTTTTGGACGATGAACTTACAAGGGATTTAATACATGGCTATTATGCATCTATTAGTTATATGGATGCGCAAGTAGGTAAAATAATGTCCATGCTAGACAGTTTAGACCTAAGAAAGAACACCCTAGTAGTTTTTATGAGCGATCATGGTTATAAAATAGGCGAGTATGGAGCATGGTGCAAGCATACTAACTTTGAGTTGGATGTTCGCGTTCCCTTAATTATAAGCAACAATTTTAGCGGAAGTCCCGAATACGGTCAAATTTCAGAAGCCTTAGTTGAAAATGTTGACTTATTCCCCACCCTAATTGAAGCCTGTGGGCTAAAAATGCCCAAATTGGATGGAAAAAGTTTATTGCCATTGCTTAACAACCCTAAAATGGAATGGAAACATGCGGCTTATAGCTTATACCCAAGAGGTAGAAAAACCATGGGTTGTACGGTAACGGATGGTGAGTGGCGTTATACAGAATGGCGAGATAGTGATACCCAAGAAACCAAGGCTGTTGAATTGTATTGGAACAAAGAAGCCAATCGGGTCGCCACAGAGAATTTTGCAGGTCAGGACAAGTACATTCAAATTGAGGAACGAATGAAACAATTATTGGAAATACGATTTCCAAGAAATCGCAATTCGTTCTACAACTAAAAAACCAATCATAAATTGTATTATACCTAGTATCGATTTAATGAACTAAATCTGTATTTGGCAATTAAATCGATACTATTTTTGCTTTTTTAGATTTTTCGTTAGACTATATAAGCAAGCCTTTCAACTTAAAAGAATTCAAATTCAGAATAAATAATATCCTAGAATCCAAAAAGAGGTCTAAAAGACAAATTCTCATCTAAGGATAGCATTTTGGAAATTGATGCTACATTAACCACATTGGACGAAGATTTGTTGAAAATAGACTTTAAATCGTTGAAGACAACCTATCTAACGAACTGTTCGATATTAGTATATTCTGTGAATAGTTGGGTATAAGTCGCGCTACGTTATTCACAAAGACAAAAGCATTGACCAATTTTACCCCGAAAGTATCCATACAGGAAATAAGACTTAAACATGCCTCGAACCTCCTCGAAATAGGTAAGCTAAGCATTACGAAAGTGGATTATAAAGTAGGTTTTAAAAAGGCCGAAATATTTCAGACAATGTATTAATTAAAAGTATGGGTTAACCCTTTCGGAATATGCCACTAAGTTTTCATCAAACAATGCAAGCTCATAATAAAAAGGCGGTTTGAAACATTTCAAACCGCCTTTTTATTTCTTATTCCCTAACCTATTACAACGCCTTTCCCATAACGGTATACATTCTACAATCTTTGGGTGCGTCACCATCACTGTTTCCTGCCATTATAATACTTTCCCCTGCTTTTGCAATCCTATGGAAAATAGACATAGTTACCTTACCTACATTTATATTATCTCCATTGTCCTTATAGTCTTTTAATAAAAATGCTGGTACAGGTACCGTATCATCGTGTAATACATAAATGTGCATATCGATTCCTGCTACGAATTGCAGTTGATCCCGTGCCCAATATCGCTTATCGGAATTAGGTGTTCTAATATATTCCGCTCCGTTCAAATATTTGGGAATTACCGTGTAATTATGTTCCATATCAGTATACGCCCTTTTACCCCAATGCATGTTTGTTCTAAGCACTGCTTTGCCATCTCCTGTATAGCTGAACTTCTTAAACAATTTACTTCGGTTCTTTATACCGGGGACATATTCTGGCATTTGGGGTATATGTGCCGGCACAGCTTCCTCTTTATACACATTTGTATACACTTGAGGAAGTTCGGTGGTCAAACCTTCTCTAATATTCAAAGGTTCCGATTTCAGTGTAACACTCGCCGGTTCTAATCCCGACTTATTGGTTGTAATGGTTACCTCACCTGCCTCTAAAAGTGATTTTACGGCTACACGATTGATTCCTGCCTCGATATCCAAATACAGGTTATTAGTTGAATTGGGCTTTCCACTGTTATAACCTCCACGCCATATAGCAGGACCTGAAATCGTAAAATCTACACGTCCTTTTGCCAAAGGGCACCTTCTACCTTGTTCATCGACTACTTCAACATCGATCAGGGCTATATCTGACCCATCTGCTTGCCAACCTTTTGGGCCTAGGATCGGGGTTAACTTGAGGGCAACAGGTTCCCCAACAGTAACTTTGGTTTGGGTAGTACACAATTTATCATCGATATATCCTTCTGCCTTAATCTCCCCTATCTCCCATTCTACATTGGAAAACTTATATTCATATCCATTTTTTGGTGTACTATCGGTGCTTATCAATTTATCGTTCACATATAGTTTTACAGCAGCACAATTAGAAATTACATAGATATCTTTTTGGGTATTCTTTTCATAATTCCAATGCCCAATAATGTGCACTTGGGGTTCTGGTCTCCACATGGCCTTTACCGCATAAAAGGCCTCTTTGGGAAGACGTACAGCGTCTACTTCCCCACTGGCCCTAGTTACTTCAGTAGGGCAACGTCCTCCATGTGGACCATCGGAAAATACCCAATTCGCGCCTCCAACATGATATGCTTTTTTACCCATTTTATTCCACCAATGGTCAACTTCCCTAACGGCAAAATCTTCTGAACTTAATTTATAGGTGTTTTTATCTATGTTAGGATGGCTCCAAAAATTATCATCGGGTGAATACTTGTCCCAAATACGTCTTGGTGATTCATCTCTCATATATTCGCTCTCAACTATCGGTAAATCTTCATATTCACGCTCCCACCCTTCTGTACCAACTTCAATGGACACGTAACCTTCGGAATCATTCATTACATCTGCACGTCTATTCCCCATTAGCCGCTTTCCTTTCGGATCATAAGTTTCAATGACGTTTAGTATCTGCTTATAATGGGCTTCTGTTTCTGCCCAATTACCACCTTCCCATATGAATATTGATGGGTGGTTACGATAATATATGATCATGTCTTTAAAGGCCTTGATTCTAATATCCCAAGTCTCACCTTCATCTTGCGATTCTCCACTGACTCCAGGCATTAAGGTTGCAAAACCATATTTATCACCCATGGAAATTTCTGCAGGGGACCCTGCGCAATGCCCCCAGCGTATAAAATTACCTCCTGCTTCGTCCATTAACCTAAACGTATAATCGCGCAACCAATCTGGCAAAGCTGCTCCCAATCCTGCCCATGAATTCGTTGGCTTTTGCCCCCAACCGTGTAATTTCGTATATTCCCCATTGTTCCAAAACCCGTTATCCTTATTAAAGTCGAAAGTTCTAATACCTAAAGGGGTGTTATAGGAATCAATGGTTTTACCATCTAACTTTAACACCGTTTGCACTGTATACATATAAGGATTTCGTGTATACCAGCGCTTTGGATTTTTTAGGGAGGTAGTAGTTGAAAAGGTTACCTTTTCCCCCACTGCAATTTTTTGTGTCGTATTTGAAGTTGCTACTATTTTCTTTTCGTTATCAATAATTCTAGCTTCAAAAACGACATCCTTTATTTCTTTATATTCATTATGAACTTCTGCCGTAACCGTAACATCGGCATTCGTATCACTAATATTTTCTGCATATACATAAGTACCTACAGTTTCCAGATTATCATATAGCGGTAAGGTAATATGAAGTGGGTCCATAACATGTAGAAATACGTTTCTATAAATTCCACCATGGGTTGGGTGCCAATGTTCATGATTCCACACCAACGGGAAATTATCCCTAAAATGATTCCCTCGATCATTATTTACTTTTACCGCAACAATATTCTCTGAACCAAATTTCAGATAAGGGGTAAGGTCATATCCAAAAGGGATGAAACCCGTTTGATTTTGACCTAAATAGTTACCATTGATATAAACATCGGCTATTTGTCGAACGGACTCAAATTCAATATATACTTTCTTACCCTTATCCGTAGCTGGCAATTCAAAGTGTTTTCGATACCAAACAGTACCCCTCCATTGGTTGTCCTCACCATTATGGTGACCATGGCTTAGATCATCAAAGGTATCTATATCGTTAAACGTATGTGGACAACTAACCGTGTTCCATGAAGCATCATCAAAATTTGGATCTTCCGCACTTTGAGGGTTGTCTTTTATGAATTTCCAGTCTGGATTAAAATTATATTTAATCCTATTTCCTAAAGACGTTTCATCACTTACTTTTATTTGTTCTTCACAGGAAATTGACCCCATAAGGAGTAAAAATATTAGAAATAATACATTTTTAAATTTAGGTTGAAACATTTTGTACATTTAATTTTTTGACAAAAGATCAATAACAATTAAAACCCGAACTATATTATATATGAATAGTACAGGGTTATAAACAGATAAGACCCTTTTAATTATACCGAATAAACTGTAAACTAAATTAGTGACTAAAAAAACAAAAACTGTACTGGGGTATCCTGAACAAGGTAATGTAGTAATCAATGCAAACTTACCATTCCTTGAAAATGGTCAAATCCCCGAAAAAATCGAGACGTAATTAAACCTGTAAATCTACAAGCATGAATCTTTTAGGTATTGTTCCTGAAATTTAGAGGCCACTTTTGGCAAGCGATCTATATTTTCCAGGGGGCAAACCTGTTTTACGTTTAAACAACCTATTGAAATAAAAATCGGATTCAAAGCCAAGTTCATCTGCAATTTCTTTTTGGGTCTTTTGGGTATTTAAAAGAAGTTCTTTAGATTTCTCGATCTTTAGCAATAAATAATATTGTTTTGGAGATGCCCCCGTCTGGGTTTTAAAATCCGATCTGAATTTAGAATAGCTAACACCTAATTTCAATGCTATTTGTGTTAAATCAATAGATGTGTTAATATTCCCATACATTATCCGTTTGGCCTGAGATACCATAGAGTCCAGGTTTTCAATATCATTGCCTCTATTTTTTATATTATGTAGTTCGGCCATGAGCTGAAGGCAAACTCCCGATGCAATGCGTTGATAACCAAATGGCTCTTCATCAAACAGTTTAAAAAGCTTGTTGAAATAATTTAAAACATTACTTCTATTACATTTTGGGATTATGGGCTCATTCGGGCGAAAAAAACCATTACTGAAAAATTGCTCTGCGACGTAACCGGAGAATCCTACCCAACGCTCTGTCCAACCGGTTTTTCTTAAAGGCTTATACCGATGCCATACCCCCGGAAAAAGCAAAAACAGATCGCCATCGGAAATTTTTGTTTTCCCTACTTCCTTACTTTCAAAAATACCTTCTCCGTTAGTTATCAGAACCAAGTGAAATTCGTTTAGAACACGCCCTTTGTCCCATGTAAAAACGTAATTGTCCGGATGATCATTAGAAGGATAGTCCGTATTCCTTTCAACAACAGTTCGTCCCAAATTATTTATATAGAACCCCCATTTTTTGTCTTGATCAAAGACCATCAGATATTTTCTGTACTTATTTTTCATGTCATTTTGTACAACAAATATATCAGTTTATCAATTGGGATTCTGAAATTGATTCTCGAATTTTATAATATTCATACCAACTATTTTAGATAATGATACTTTTTGGTAAAATTATCTCTGAATAGGCATGAATATGGATTCATAGAGCATTGGAGTCTATGTCAAAGAAAAACCTATGAGAAAATCAAAAAATACATTTTACTTAGAACTATGAAACATCAATTAAGCTATCTCGGTTTATTAAAACTATGTATGTTTCCAACGGCTTTTTTAATTATATTTTTAACAAGTTGTGATTCTTCATCTATTGATATATCATCAGATTTGAAATGCGAGTATCGCACAAACCCTTTAGGAATAGATAATAGGGAGCCCAGATTAAGTTGGAAATTAATTGATGCCAATAATATACGCGGGCAAAAGCAAACCGCTTATCAAATTCTAGTTGCGAGTACCCAAAAAAATTTGAACAACGATATTGGTGATATGTGGGATTCGGGGAAAGTCGAATCCGATAAATCGGTAAATGTTATTTATGGGGGTAAAGCTGTAGAATCTGGTCAACATTATTTCTGGAAAGTAAAAATTTGGGATGCCTTTGGTAATGCAACAGATTGGAGTGATACAGGAAAGTTCTCAATGGGCCTGCTAAATAACGAAGATTGGAAAGCGGAATGGATACATAAAAAGAATCAAAACAAAACGGACCATAATTGGTATAGAAAAACCTTTTCGCTAAATGACAAGGTTAATTCGGCCTTTGTCTACGTGGGTTCTTTCGGTTACCATGAACTTTATGTAAATGGTAAGAAAGTGACCGAAAATGTCATGAATCCGGTATCATCATATATGAAAAAAAGAATTCCCTATTTAACCTATGATGTTTCTGATTTTCTTGACGAAGGGAATAACGTTATTGCTATTTGGCATGCTGCCGGTTGGGCGCGTTGGGATCGAATAATCGAATACCGAAATCCGCCTTTTATATTTAAGGCACAAGCAAATATCATAACCGAAAATAGTCAAATAGATATGGGAACAGACGAATCATGGAAATGTAAAAAAAGCCATACATCTTATTACGGTGATTGGGACATTCTTGCTTTTGGAGGCGAAACCATTGATGATAGATTAAAAGAAGACGATTGGAACACCGTGGGATACGATGATAGTCATTGGGGTAATGCCACCATTTATAACCACCAAAAACTCAATGAGGAAATGGAAGAAATAAATGATATGTATGAGGTGATGGAGGATAAAATAATAGGAAAAGGAAAGTTTAAAAATAGACTTTACAGTCCAGTAACAGCACAATTGAGTGCCCAAATGGTAGAGCCACAAGTAAAATACAGGGAACTAACCCCTATTAAAATCAAAGAGAATGAAGATGGCTCATACCGTATCGATATGGGAGAAAATTATACTGGTTTTTTTGAAATGAACCTTTATAATGGTGTAGAAGGTGATTCTATTTTGTTTGATATTAGTGATAGAGAAGAAGTACGTTCCAATTGGAACCAAAAGAGTAAATACATCTACGGTAATTCTGGAAAAGGAACGTTTGCCAACAGGTTTAATGTGGCCGGTGGTCGATGGATTACAGTTTACAATTTAAGTTACAAACCTCAAATTAAAGACATTAAGGGTTATGTGGTAACCAACAACCGCAATATTATTAGCAAATTCGAATCTTCTAGCCAACTACTTAATCAAATCTATAAAATAAATTTAGATACCTATATAGCGAATACTATGGACGGCATTTTGGTCGATTGTCCACATCGTGAAAGACGTGGTTGGGGTGAAGTTACCGTTGCGGCTATGTATGGCGATGCCTTGCCAAATTTTGAAAGCGGTGCTTATATGGACCAATATCTACAATATACTCGCGACGCCCAACTTCCAGACGGACAGATACGTGCTATTGTAAACGAAAACGACAGACCATTTTTAATGTGGAAAGCGAATAGCCCTTTAACCGTTTGGGAAACTTATAAAGTGTTAGGCGACAAAAAAGTGCTTCAAGATAATTATGCTTCTATGCAAAAATGGATGGAATGGATGTATGAAAACTCTAATTATGAAACTGGAGGGGGGTTAATTGCAGGGGATCGGGGTAAAAGAGCGTTCCCAGGATTAGGAGATTGGTGTACCCCAAGAGGCAATTTCTGGTCGAGTTTTAATTCACCCGAAGCACTGCATTTCAACAATTGTACGTACGCCTATATGTTAGATAATGCTGTCAAGATAGCTACAGCCCTTGGAAAAGCAGATGATATAAAATTATATTCCGATAGATTAAACATACAACGAAAAGCCACACATAATTTATCCTATAATAATGAAACTGGAAAGTATGTAAACGGACAACAGGTTGACCAAGCTTTTGCCCTTTTAGCCGGTGTAACACCAAAATCCGAAAAACAAAAAGTATATGATAATTTGGTAGATGATGTACTTTATAAATTTCCTTATTACGATACGGGCAGTTCTGGTCAAGCCTTGTACACACGATATTTTATTGAATCGGGTGAGCGTATGGATTTAATTTACGAACTCCTGCAAGATAAACACCACCCAAGTTATGGTTATTTTATTGAACAGGGGAAAACAGTATGGCCAGAACGTTGGTCTGCAGTGGGTGTAAGTCAAATTCATACTTGCTATACAGGAATTGGTGGTTACTTTATAAAAGGGTTTGGTGGTATAAGACCAAATCCTGAAGGCCTAGGCATGCAAAACATGGTTATAAAACCTGCTACGGTAGGTGATTTAACTTTCGCCAATACGGAATATAAATCTATGTATGGAAATGTGGTAGTAAATTGGACTAAGAAAGATGATGGAGCTACGTTTCATATTGAAATTCCTGTAAACACATCGGCTAAAGTATATATTCCAGCTACTACTAATAAAGCTGTCATCGAAAGTGGTTCAGCTACTGAAGACGTGGACGGCATAAGCTATATGGGTTCAGAGAAAAGTGATGCGGTAGGTAATTATGTAATTTACAAAGTGGAATCTGGGGTATATGATTTCATAGTGAACGAACTTCCCATTACCACATATCCTAGACCCTTACATCAATCAGCTAATTTGGCTTTAATAGGAAGAATGAATGCATCATCTATGGTGATTCAATCTGAAAAACTTCCAGTTTTTGAAGCATTTAGGGCAAATGATGAAAACCATGAAACCCACTGGAAGGCAAATAACACTGAAAACGAATGGCTGGAAGTCGAGTGGGTAAAACCTCAAAGGTTTAACCAAGTTGTGTTAGATGAATTCAATGAGAATATTGCAAGCTATAAAATTCAATACTTTGATAATGGCAAATGGTATGATGTAGCTGAAGGTAAGAGTTGTGGGGTCAATAATAGTCACGATTTTGAAACGGTTACAGCTTCAAAATGCAGATTCTTGGTAAATCAATCCAAGAGTAATCCGGCAATTTCAGAATTTAAGATTTACCATAAACAAATGGATTCTATAAATATAGATTAATCGTTATTTAAAATTAAGGGTTAAATAAAAAAATAGAAATATGAACACATGGCCAAAGAAATACGCTAGCATTATTCTAATATACTCATTGCTTTTCAGTTCTTTAATTTATGCTGTAGAAGTAAAAGATTTAAAGTGTAATTCAGAGGTAAACCCTGTGGGTATAACCGATTCAAGACCTCATTTTAGCTGGACATATGTCGGAGACGAAAATAGCCAGAAACAAGGTGGCTATCGTATTTGTATGGCAACTTCTATAGAAAAACTTAAATACCCAGATGTTTGGGATACTGGACCAACAAGCACATCAGAAACAGGGCCTTTTAAATATTCAGGAGCGCCTTTAAAATCAGGACAACGTATTTACTGGAAAGTAATTGTTTGGGGCAACAATCGTGGAGCAAAGCATAGCGAACCTGCGTGGTTTGAGATGGGAGATATTGTAAACCCAGAAACTCCTTTTCAGCCTTATGTGTTTCCAAAAACAAAAGGTGTTGTTCAAATAAAGTTAAACGGAAATGATAAAGGACGAACTTTTGAAGGTATTGGAGGTGTAAGTGCAGGAGCTTCAACCGATTTGTTGTACGATTATGAAGACCCAATAAAAAGTCAAATTTTAGATGTATTATTTAAACCTAAATTTGGTGCTGGTTTTCAGCATTTAAAAGTAGAAATGGGAGGTGGAGAAAACTCAACATGCGGATCAGAACCATCGCATGCCATTACGCGAGAAGAGTTAAAAAATCCAGTATCAAGAGGGTATGAATTTTGGTTGATGAAAGAAGCCAAAAATAGAAACCCAAATGTTATTTTAGAATACCTGCCTTGGAGTTTTCCTGCATATTTAAAACCAAATATTTTTACTGAGGAATCTGCCGAGTATTTTGTTTCATTTTTGGATGTAGCTAAAAATCAATGGGACATGAACATTGATTGGGTGGCGGCTGCAGAAAATGAAAATGGCACTAATCGCGATTGGCTTGTAAATCAAGTACGCCCTTTATTAGATGCTAGAGGTTACAAAAATGTAAAAATTCAAGGACCGGATGACAATAGTGGCGATTGGAAAATATTTAACGAATTCGAAAAAGATAAAGTCTTTGACAATGTGGTAGAAGCGGTCGGTTACCATTATGTAACTGGTAGAGAATTTAACGAAAATATGGTGGATGGTAGAGGTCGTCCAACAACCGAAAAAGCTAAAAATAGTGGCAAACCATTATGGGCTAGTGAAGATTGGAGCTGGGCAGGTAAAGATTGGGGCGGTGCAGGAGCATTAAATTTAGCGCGTATGTATAACAAATTTTACATACGCGACCGAATTACCAAAACATTAATTTGGGCACCTATAGGGTCTATTTATCAATCAGTAACTTGGGATAAAGCAGGTGCTATGAAAGCGAATAGTCCTTGGAGTGGGTATTATGAAGTATGGCCAACTATATGGGCTACAGCACATACTACGCAATTTACAGAGCCTGAAAATTGGCACTATTTAAATAGTGCTTGTGGTCTTTTTGATGGAGCAACTTATAAAGGTAGTAGTGTTGCCTTAAAGGAAAAAAATGGACCAAATTGGAGTATGATTATTTGTACAGAAAATCAAGAAGATATAGAAGTAATAATAGAAGAAGGTCTTTCGTTAGGTACTGTTAGTGTATGGAAATCAGATGAAAATGAGCAGTTTATAAAGCAAGAATCCGTAGTGCCAAAAAACGGTGTGCTTAGGCTTTCATTAGATTCAAAATCTATTTATTCATTAACCACTACCACAGGGCAACAAAAAGGTACTTATGAAATTCCAGAAGAAGCAGCATTTCCTTTTCCTTATAAACAAAATTATGAAGGTAGAAAAGCAGGAGATCTTCCTAAATACCATTCAGACCAAACAGGAAGTTTTGAAATCGCTTTAAAAGAAGATGGATCTCAATGTTTAAAACAAATTATACCCGAACAGGGATACGATTGGATGCGTGTGTATAGACGTTCCAATATAAAACCAAATACATTGGTGGGTGATGTAAACTGGGAAAATTACACCTGTATGGTTGATGTGTTTATAGAAGGTGGCAATGTAGAATTAGGAGGACGTGTTAAAGGAAGTTACCTAAAGGGATACCGTTTTCAAGTAGCAAAAAATGGTAATTGGAAATTGATGTTTGATAAGGAGGTCCTAAAAGAAGGTGTTATCCCTGATTTTGATGGTAATAAGTGGCATACCCTTAAACTTACTTTTCAAAATAAAGAAATAGAAGCATTTATTGATGCGGTCTCTGTGGTAAACGTATCACATCAAAAGACCACGGGGTATGTTATGTTGGCTAGTTCATATGATGAAAACCTATTTGATGATTTAGAAATCACTCACTAGTAATTAGCATATTCAAATTAGGCTTAAAACACTTATGTGTAACTCAAGTTCAGGAGAAATTCATGGATGGCTCTTGCAGCAGACTCTTTTTTATTTTAGGATAACCTAATTGGTTTAAGTTATGATGAAAACAACATATTTGGGTTTATATGCCGTGGGTATTTATTGTGGATTGATGCTAATTCTTTCTTCTTGCCAAGTAACATCAACATCTGATATTTTAGTAAAACAACCACTCGAAGAAAACTTTAAAACCCCTCCACACGAAGTAAGACCACAGGTTTGGTGGTGGTGGCTGCAAACACCTACGAACAAGGAAGCTATTACAAAGGATTTAGAAGAAATGAAAGCCAAAGGTTTGTCTGGTTGTATGGTTTTAGATGGCGGAGTGGGTCCTTTTGGTCCACATAAATGGAAAAAGAAAACTGTGATTGATACTACAGAAATCAGATACGAAATTACAGATGAATACAAAGGCGGAAGCTTGAGGCAACCCAATGATAAAATGGAAACATGGTCTAAACCTTGGCGAGACATGGTTCGTTTTGCATCTTTAGAAGCAGGAAGATTAGAACTGGATTTTGGCGTTTTTATTGGACCTGCAGGATGTGCTGCACCATGGGTAACTCCCGATTATGGTCAGCAAGAACTGGTTTGGGGCGAGTTATTTATTGAAGGCGGAAATATGATTAACCAGGAATTTCCAAAACCTAAACTTCCTGTTCAAACAAAAAGGCAACGAGAAAATCAAACGGTAAAAGACGCACAAAATGCCTATTACAATGAGATTGCAATTTTGGCTATACCTGAAAAGAAAACGCCTTCAATAAACGAAATAATAAACTTATCGGATAAGATTGATAAAAAAGGTCATTTAAAATGGAATGCTCCTAAAGGAAATTGGCGTGTTATTCGTTTCGGTTACCGCCCAACCGGACGTAATTTAGGTGGTGTTTTTTACATCGACCATTTAAGTAAAGAAGCGTTCGATATTCATTGGCAAAAAACCGTGGGTACTTTACTAAAAGAAATGAGTCTTGAAGAAAGAAAAGCTTTTAAATATGTAGAATGCGATAGCTGGGAAGCAGGTGATCCTAACTGGACGAAACATTTTTCAAAAGAATTTAAAAATCGTCGTGGTTATGATATTATAAAATACATGCCGGCATTGATCGGAGTTAATATTGAATCTGATGAAACAACAGAACATTTCTTAAATGATTTTAAACTAACGATTAGCGATCTAATTTCTGAAAAACATTATGGTAGACAACAAGAAGTTGCACATAAACATAATTTAGAATCTTATGCTGAAGCTACAGGACCTCATCAATACCAAGCCGATTTAAAAAAATGTGTGAGTAAATGCGATGTGGCAATGGGAGAATTTTGGATGCCATCACCTCACAGAGAAAAACCTAGTGGTCGATTTTTAGTACGAGAAGCCGCAACGGCTGCACATACCTATGGCATTAAAAAAGTTTTTGCAGAATCGTTTACGTCTGTGGGGCCGAACTGGGAAGTCTCTCCTTTTCAAATGAAAGCAGCTGCAGATCAGGCATTTTGTGACGGACTTAATTGGATATGCTTTCACACGTATACACATCGTCCTTCTGTTATTGATGTTCCTGGTTTGACACACAGTGCGGGTACTCATTTTGATAGAACGAATACATGGTGGAATCAATCAATGCCTTTTGTTAATTATCTTTCACGTTGCTCTTACATGCTGCAACAAGGTTTGTTTGTTGCCGATGTGCTATTTTATAACGGGCACGGTTTACGCTCAGGAGCTGATGCATTTGAATGGGAAGACGGCATGAAAAATCCTCCCGAAAGTTTAGGTACAGGTTATGATTATGACAAGTGTAATGAAGAAGTATTGCTAAACAGATTACATTTTACTAATGGTAAATTAGCGCTTCCTGATGGCATGACCTATAAAGTTTTGGTTATCGATGAAAACACGCCTGTATCATTAAATGCCTTAAAGAAAATAGTAAAACTTGTGGAACAAGGAGCAACAGTTATTGGTAAAATAGAAACCTCGATGTTGAGTAATTTAGATGATGTTACTGAATATCAAAATTTGATTAAGCGCATTTGGGGTAATCTCGAAAAGGGAGAACATAAAATTGGCAAAGGGAAATTTGTTTGGAATAAAACCATAAGAGAAGTCTTGCTAAATAAAAACATTCTTCCAGATTTTGAATGTACTGGATTAAGTGATACTGGGGTTATCGATTTTATCCACCGAAAAACAGAAGACGCTGATATCTATTATGTTGCCAGTAAATGGCAACCTACTGAAAAAGTATCTTGTAGTTTTAGAGTGATTAACAAACAACCAGAATTATGGAATCCTATTACTGGAGAAACACGTCTTTTGACCAATTTTAAAGTTGAAAATGGACAAACCATTATCCCTATGGAATTTGGTCCCTCTAGTTCTTATTTTGTAGTTTTTAAAGAACCGATATCAACACAAAATTCGGCTTCAAACTGGCCTCAACTTAAAACAGTTCAAAACATTGAAGGGGCGTGGAATTTGAGTTTTGATAAAAATTGGGGAGGGCCTGAAACTATCGTTTTTCCAAATTTAGTAGATTGGTCGAAACACGAAAACTCAGGAATTAAGTATTATTCTGGTACTGCCACATATCGTAAAACTTTCAACATGGTTTCTTTAAATGAAAATCAACAGCTTTACCTAGATTTAGGACAGGTGCATGAGTTGGCTCGTGTTAAACTAAATGGTATTGATTTAGGAATTACTTGGTCAAAACCATACCGCGTAAACATGACATCGCACGTAAGAGCAAAAGGCAACACTTTAGAAATAGATGTTGTAAACCTCTGGCCAAATCGACTAATTGGCGATGCCTTTTTACCAGAAGAAGAACAATTTACTAAAACCAATATCAGGAAGTTCACTAAAGCAACACAGCTTTTGCCTTCTGGATTAATTGGTCCCGTACAAATCTTAACAACAGAAACTAATTAATTTATCTTGATTATGAAACGATATTTTTCAATTCTAATGCTATTTGTTTTGACTATGTCTTCTTGTAAAAAAGACGAAGTAGCATCTATAACGCCTCAAGAATATGCCAATTTAAAAGAGGAGTTTATCAATCCACCTGATTCAACAAAACCAGGAATATATTGGTATTTTTTAAGTGGTCATATATCTAAAGAGGGCATTACTAAAGATTTAGAAGCCATGAATGCCGTTGGTATCGGAGAGGTTTTTATTGGGGATATATTTTACATGCCTCCTTCAACCAATCCACATGGATTAAGTTATGATACACCAATGGGGAACACGCCTTCACTAAGCGATAAATGGTGGGATTGTATGCGTCATGCGATAAGTGAGGGTACGAGATTAGGGATGAATATTAGTTTTTTCAACTCACCGGGGTGGAGTCAGTCTGGTGGCCCATGGGTAAAAGAAGAACAGGCTATGCGCTACTTGACGTATTCTGAAACCGTTGTTTCTGGCGATAAAAGTATTGAGATAGCACTAGAAAAGCCAAAAGAATTCTTTCAGGACGTATCGGTTTTAGGGTACCCAATTCATCAAAAGCAATCGGCCACACCTAAAATCAAGGCTCTAAACTGTAAAGCTTCAGCATTGAAAAACTTGCTAGATCAAAATAAATCCACAGTAACCACTTTCAGTAATAATGGACAAGAACCTTTAATCTTAGAGGTTTCATTTGATAGGCCTATCACAGCAAGAAGTCTAACGGTTAGCCCAACAAAAATGCACTTTACATCGCATATTGAAGTGCAAGTCTTTGAAGATGGGAAATTCAAATCCGTAAAGAAAAGGCTTTTTGATCGTGCTTTTAGTTTGCCTGGGCGTGGTCCTATACCCGATGCAGATATGATTATGACATTGAATCATATTGAAGCTCAAAAATTTAGAATTGTAATGGACAAAGTGCCTGCTGATTTTGAATTGACAGGAATACATATTTCTGAAGATTATAAAATTGAACATGGGAATGAAAAATGGCTCAATAAAATGGCCAATAGAGGGGTTCCTGGATGGGATGTGTTTCAATGGAAAACACCGGAATACAGTGAGCAACAAGACGTATTAAACACTGATAAAATTATAAACTTAACCGAACATTTTGATGGTAAGGTGCTAAAATGGGATAATGCACCTGCAGGGCAATGGAAAATATTGCGCATAGGCATGACACCTACAGGGCAAACTAACCGACCTGCAACCCCTGATGCTCGTGGCCTTGAAGTAGATAAATTAAGTACAAAAGCATTGCGTTCTCACTTTGATGCTTATATGGGGAAAATGATTAAGTCAATGACACCAGAAGAGCGCAAATCTCTAAAACGTGTTATTGCAGATAGTTATGAAACGGGGCCACAAAACTGGACAGATGATATGAAGGAATCCTTTGAACAAACCTATGGCTATGACCCTACACCTTGGTTGGCAACACTTACGGGAAACATAGTCAATTCTGCCGAAGAATCGGACCGTTTTTTGTGGGATATACGTCGGTTAATAGCAGATAAGGTTGCCGATGAATATGTGGACGGATTAAGAGATATTTGCGAAGAATATGGTGTTTCTATGTGGCTTGAAAATTATGGGCATTTTGGTTTTCCTTCTGAATTTCTAAAATATGGTGGACGTGCCGATGAAATTGGTGGTGAATTCTGGATTCATCGTCAAGGACCCGAATCTAAACTTGCCGCATCTGCGAGTCATATTTATGGTAAAAACCGAGTCTATGCAGAGTCTTATACTTCACGTGAAGTCCCTTTTTCGGTAAGCCCTGTTAGGTTAAAGAAATCAGGAGATTGGAGTTATACACAAGGCGTGAATCAAGGTATTCTACATGTATATATTCATCAGCCTTATGAAGACAAATTCCCTGGTATGAATGCTTGGTTTGGAACGGAATTTAATCGAAACAACACTTGGTTTGCGCAAAGCAAAGAGTGGATTACTTATCAACGTAGAAATTATTTCCTGTTGCAACAAGGTAAACATGTTGCCGATGTTTGCTTTTATATTGGCGAGGAATCTCCTAAAATGAGAGGATGGGTCGATCAAAATCTATCTGCTGGTTATGAATATGATTTTATCAATGCTGAAATCATCACAGAACAGACAAAAGTAGAAAACAGTAGATTGGTTTTGCAAAGTGGCGCAAGTTATGGCGCATTGGTATTGCCTCCTTGGAATACCATGCGCCCTGAAGTGTTGCGAAAGCTTAAAGATTTGGTTGAACAAGGTGCTACCTTAATTGGTCTGCCACCTGAAAAATCTCCTAGTTTTCAAAATTATCCAAATTGTGATATTGAGGTACAGCAACTGGTTAAGGAATTATGGGGAGAGAGACAACCAAAGGCTAAAGACTTTTTCCACCATAAATTTGGCAAAGGAAATGTGTATGCCAACGGAAATATTAATGAGATTTTAAACAAACATCAAGTCTATGAAGATTTGATATTCCCTGATTCATTAAATGTAAAATGGGTACATCGAAAACTAAATGGTGTAGACATTTATTTTATAACCAATCAAGGAGATACCCAAGTGACTTTTGATGCTTCGTTTAGAATTGCTGGTAAAAGTCCAGAACTCTGGTCTGCGCTTGATGCTACATCTCGAAAATTACCCATGTATAGTAATGAAGAAGAACGTACTATTGTTCCTTTAAGTTTTAATGTGAATGATAGCTACTTTATTGTTTTTAGAGAGCAAGGCCATGGAATAAAGAAAAATCTATCCGTAGCACAAAATTTCGAAGCCGAAAAACCATTGAAACAATTAAGTGCATTATGGGATATTCAATTTAAAAATGAATGGTTAGAAACCGATTTTACATTAGAAAAACAGCCGTTATTTGACTGGACTACTTCTTCTGATGAAAAAATTAAATATTTCTCTGGAACTGCAACATACACCACTTCTTTTGAATTAACCGAGGAGGAATCAAAAAAGGCAATCGCTTTAAACTTTGAAAACATTGGTACTATAGCAACCGTCAGACTCAACGGGAAAGAATTAGGAACACTATGGACAACCCCTTATCGCATTTCTATTGAAAACACTGTTGTTCAAGGTACAAATACACTTGAAATTGATGTTACAAATAATTGGATGAACCAAATGTTATGGCAAAATAAAAAACCTCAAGACGAAAGAGATACATGGGTGCTAGCAAACACCCTTGAGAAAATGCCAAATAACGGAATTATGTCCTCTGGGATTTTCGGTAAAGTATGGCTATCAACTAAAAACAATAAATAAAATAATTTTACAATATGAATCGTAGTCAAATGCTCAATAACAAAATCATAAGCTTATCAGGCAAAACCATTTTTGTGGTGTTAATGCTTAGTTTGTTTGTGTCAACCTTACAGGCTCAAAACTCGTCATTAGAACAAAATTTCCATAATCCACCTGCATCAGCAAAACCACAAACTATTTGGTTTTGGATCAACGGAAATGTTACAAAAAAGGGTATAACTGCCGATTTAGAAGCCATGAAAAATGTAGGCATTCAAGGGGCTATTCTTTTTAATGTGAGTTTGGCAAATCCTGAAGGTGTGGCGCCTTATTTAAGTCCAGAGTGGTTAGAACTTTTTAACTATGCTGGATTGGAAGCACAACGCTTGGAGCTCGACCTGGGTTTTCATAATGGGGCTGGTTGGTCGTCATCTGGAGGGCCTTCAATTACGCCAGAATACGCTATGCAAGAACTGGTTTATAAAGAAACGATACACCAGGGTGCTACAAAATTTAATGATAAGTTAGAACAACCTGAAACCAAATTGGGATTCTATAAGGACATTGCTATACTAGCTTTTCCAAAACCCAAGAGTAATGTGCGTATTGATGAATTAGAAATAAAAACCCTTTCTCATAAAGTTCGTAGTCATTTAAACCCTGATGATAAACCTATTTCTGATTTGGCAGTAGTTAAAAAACGCGATATTATTGATTTAACATCGAAGTTGAACAATGATGGTTTTTTAGAATGGGATGCACCTGCAGGAGATTGGGTTATTTTAAGAATTGGACATACACCAACAGGTGAAATGAATCGTTTTCCAAGTGATGGTGGTCGTGGTTTAGAATGTGATAAAATGAATAAACAAGCGGTTGATGTGTTTTGGGATGGTAGCATAAAGCCCATACTAAAAAAGTTAGACACGCTAATTGGTACGACTGTAAAAAGATGTCATATTGATAGTTATGAAGTGGGTACTACAAATTGGACTTCCAATTTCGCTGAAGCATTCAAAACACTTCGTTCTTATGATTGTCGTTCATATTTGCCAACATTGGCAGGTTATTACGTTGAGAGTGGCAATGAAACCGAGCGGTTTCTCTGGGATTTCCGTCGTACCATAGGGGATTTAATTGCTGAAAATTATTACGGACGCTTTGCTGAACTCAGTCATAAAAACAACATGTTGCTTTCTATTGAGCCTTATTGGGGACCGTTTGATAATATGCAAGTTGGAGAAACCGCAGATATGGTTGTGTCTGAGTTCTGGAGCGGAAGCCTTGCCTTTTTTGACTCGCCTAAATTTGTGGCCTCTATTGCCAAATTAAATGGAAACCCGATTGCTGAGGCAGAGTCTTTTACTGGCATGGGAGGTTGGGATCAGCATCCAAGTACACTTAAAGCCATGGGAGATTTAGCCTGGGTACAAGGTATTAATCGTTTTGTTTTTCATAGTTATGTACATCAACCTTGGGATATTGGTCCAGGATTGACCTTGCAAGCTTTTGGGACCGATTTTAATAGGTTAAACACTTGGTGGAACCAAGGCAAACCTTTTGTTGATTATATTAGTAGAGGTCAGTTTTTATTACAGCAAGGCAAATCTGTTGCTGATGTTTTAGTCTTTACGGGCGAAGCATCACCTAATGACGCCTTAATGATGCCGGAAATCAAAGCCTTGGGATATGATTACGATGTAATAGGCTCCAATAAAATAACCTCATTATCTGTATCTGAAGGTTTAATTTGCACATCGACGGGAGATAAATACCAAGCTTTGGCACTTCCCGAAACCCCTTGGATGACACCAGAAACACTTACAAAAATAAAAGAGCTGGTGAACGAAAGGGCACTTGTATTTGGAACAAAACCACTAAAATCACCGAGTCTCACAAAGTATCCTGAGTGTGATAAAAGCGTGGTACGACTTTCAAAAGAATTATGGGACGGGAATTTGATTAAAGAAGGGTCTATTCTTGATTTCTTGAAAAATGGAGTACTTCCACCTGATTTTTCAATTAAAGAAGGAAGTAGTGAATCCGTTGATTATATACACCGTAAAACAAAAGATACTGATATCTATTTCGTGGTTAACTCAAGAAAAGAAAATCGAGAATTAGCGTGCCGCTTTAGAGTAGCGGGAAAACAGCCCGAGCTTTGGAATGCTGAAACAGGAGAAATAACAAATGCTCCTGTATGGCAAAACAATGGAGATGGTACAACAACAGTATCCATTCCTTTTGAACCAGAGGGTTCCATATTTGTGGTTTTTAGGTATCCTGTAACTATGAATAACCACATT
Organism: Maribacter luteus; assembly: GCF_009674825.1. GTDB lineage: Bacteria > Bacteroidota > Bacteroidia > Flavobacteriales > Flavobacteriaceae > Maribacter_A > Maribacter_A luteus. The sequence continues at coordinate 39,586 of NZ_WKJH01000018.1, read as the reverse complement.
GTTAGTGAAACTATGCTGCTAAAAAAGTCAATTGTAAAGCCGCTCTCAAACTTAAAAATTATAAAAGCAGAATACGGTGCATTTTTACCTGATGGTTTAGTAGATGTTACAGAAGTAATTAAAGACGCAGTTGTAAATAATGAATTACATATAGGAGCAACCAGAGAATTATCTAAAGGCGACCCGGCTCCAGGATACAAAAAAGAGTTGCGTATTCAATACAAAATTGGGGATGAGATATTCGAAAAAAATGCTATGGAAAAAGAATGGCTGAAAATTGATGCTACTAATAGCGGGGAGCTTGAAATCTTGAAAGCCGTATTTGGGAAATTTGAAAGAGGAATAGCTGGTATTCCACCTAATAAACCTGCTTTTAATGTGACGGATAAACTAAGATCAATAGTGGATTCTGGAATATATGAAATTCCTGTAAATGATGTTTTTTTTAAGGAAAACAACAACAACAACAACAACAACAACAACAACAACAACAACAACAACAACAACAACAACAACAACAACAACAACAACAACAACAACAACAACAACAATATCAAGAATGCCTTGCGAGTTATTTTCACAAGTAGCGGTGAAGAGAAAATAACTACAGTTTCCAACGGAGGCATTTTAAGATTAACGCAAGATCCCATAGAACCAAAATTGGAATATAATAATGCTAAATTAAACTGGGTAACCCCTTATGCTGGTGAAATTACATATAGTTCTTCTGAGGGAAAAACCAAATCACTAAAGGTGGAATCTGTTCCTGAACCTATGGAGTTGACTGGAGATTGGGAGGTAAACTTCCCCTTAATAAATAAACCTTCGGTCGATACAACTTTCAATGAATTGATATCATGGTCTAACGTATTAAAAGAAGATATTCGCTATTTCTCGGGCACTGCTACATATAGAAAACAATTTAATGTTCCTGCTAAACTCCTTAAATCTGGCAACACATTGCAGTTAGATTTAGGAGATGTAAAGGAAATAGCCGAAGTGTATGTAAACGGTAAAAACCTTGGGGTTTTATGGAAAACTCCATTTAGAATTAATATTGATGATGCTATAGTAAAAGGTACAAATACCTTGGAGGTTAAAATAACCAACCTTTGGCCCAATAGACTTATTGGAGACGAACAGTTAGATGCCGATTACACGCATAAGGGTCTGCTTGTAAACGAATGGCCCAAGTGGTTGTTAAATAATACCAAACGACCAACAGAACGTATCACTTTTGCCGCTTTTAAGCATTGGCATAAAGATTCAGGATTACTGTCATCGGGTTTATTGGGACCGGTAAAAATTGTGGTTTATAAGGTAAAAGTGTTAAAATAGTATCATTAAAAGAGATATGAAAACAATAAAAAGTATAAACATAAAAGTTGGTCTCTTCGGAATAGGACTAGAGACTTATTGGCCACAATTTGAAGGTTTGTTGGAGCGTCTGGAAGGCTATCAAAAACAAGTCGCAGAAAAGATAGAGAGTTTCGGAGCCGAAGTGATTAATGTAGGCCTGGTAGATTCTCCAGTAAAGGCAAGAGAAAATGCTCAAATTTTAAAAACAGAAAATGTTGATATTTTGTTTTTATATGTTTCTACTTATGCCTTGTCTTCAACCGTATTACCTGTGGTTCAACAATTAAAATGCCCAATAATTATTTTAAATATTCAACCTGTAGCGGCAATTGATTATGAACGTTTCAATAAGTTAGGAGATCGAGGAAAAATGACCGGGGAATGGTTGGCACATTGTCAAGCCTGTTCAGTGCCAGAACTGGCCAATGTATTCAATCGTTCTGGAATTGAATATGAATTTGTTACAGGCTATTTAGATGAACAAACGGTATGGGATGAGATCCAAGATTGGATAGATGCGGCAAGAGTAGCTTCAGTAATGCAAAACAATCGTTTAGGGGTTTTAGGACATTATTATTGTGGGATGCTTGATGTGTATTCCGATTTAACAAAACAATCGGCTGCTTTTGGAACGCATTTTGAAATTTTAGAAATGTGTGAAGTAAAAAAATATCGTGATGCAGTTTCTAATAAAGAGGTAGAAGAAAAAATAAAAGAGTTCCAAAGTACCTTTGAAGTCGTTGATAATTGTGAGAAATCTGAATTGGTACGTGCAGCAAAAACATCAATTGCCCTAGATAAATTGGTTGAAAAGCACAATCTAGGTTCTATGGCATACTATTATGAAGGCGAAACAGCAAATGAGTATGAAAACATTGTTACCTCTGTTATTGCGGGAAACACATTGCTCACGGGAAGAAATATTCCTGTTGCTGGAGAATATGAAGTAAAAAATGCCCAGGCGATGAAAATCATGGATGCCTTTGGTGTTGGCGGATCATTCTCGGAGTTTTATGCAATGGATTTTAACGATGATATTGTTATTCTTGGGCACGATGGCCCGGCACATTTTGCCATTGCAGAGGGTAATGTACAATTGGTACCATTACCTGTATATCACGGTAAACCAGGAAAAGGTTTATCCATTCAAATGACCGTAAAGCATGGCCCTGTAACATTGTTATCGGTAGTAGAAGGTAAAGATGATGTGTTTTTACTGGTCGCAGAAGGCAAATCTGAGTCAGGTCCTGTACTGCATATAGGCAATACAAATAGCCGTTACCGGTTCTCAATTGGGGCAAGAGCTTTTATGAACGAATGGTCTAAACAAGGGCCATCTCACCATTGTGCTATAGGTGTTGGGTATATTGCCAACAAAATTGAGAAGTTAGGGAAGTTGTTAAATTTAAGGGTCGTCCGTATTTGTTAGTTGAATATTTTTTGGAATCATGATACATCAGGATACGGAAAGGGTAAATCCGACCTACTTTTGATTCTAGTTAATTGATTTTATATTTTAAAAACATTATGAAAAGGCTAATAATTTTAGTTTTAATAGTTTTACTCAATTCTTCATGCAATAGCGAACAAGAATCGATAGTTCCAAACATAATCATCATAAACATAGATGACATGGGCTGGAAAGATGTTGGCTTTATGGGTAGTGAATACTATGAAACCCCCAATATTGATTACCTATCTAGTTTAGGTATGGTCTTTACAAATGGCTACGCATCAGCATCCAATTGTGCACCTAGCAGAGCTTGTTTAATGACGGGCCAATGGACACCAAGACACGGTATTTATACAGTTAGCCCTTCTGACCGGGGGAAATCTGAAAATAGAAAATTAATCCCTACTAAAAACACACATACCTTATCACCTAAACATAAAGTTTTGCCACAGGTTTTGCAAGAGAACGGATACTTAACCTGTCATGCAGGAAAGTGGCATTTAAGTAATGACCCTTTGAAATATGGTTTTAATGTAAATATTGGAGGCGGTCATAACGGTCTTCCCAAAAGTTATTACCCACCCTATAAAAATATAACTATTGATGGTAGTCCAGATAAATATTTAACAGATGCCATAATGGAAAAGGCCATACAGTTTGTTGATACGGTACAAAAACCATTTTACCTTAATTATTCACCTTACGCGGTGCACGTACCCATAATGGCGGTAGACAGTATAGTGCCTAAATATGAACAAAAGGAATCTTGGAAAGGACAAGGCAATGCAAAATATGCTTCCATGGTAGATAATCTCGATAGAAATATTGGTATGCTCATACATAAATTAAAAGAACGAGACCTTTTTGATAATACACTTATTGTATTTACATCAGACAATGGAGGATTGTATGGAATTACCAAACAAAAACCGTTAAGAGCTGGAAAAGGAAGTTATTATGAGGGTGGTATTAGAGAACCCTTTTTCTTTGTTCTGAACAATAAAATAAGTTCAAATACCAAAAGTGATATTCCAATAACCAATTTGGACATTTTTCCAACGGTATTGAATTATGCTGGAATTGATACGAATTCACTATCTCTAGATGGGAATAATTTAAGTTCTATTCTTGAAGAAGAAGTGCAAACTATGGAGCGTTCGTTATTTTGGCACTTCCCCATTTATTTGGAAGCTTATAATGTTAATGATAACGAAAATCGAGATTCCTTATTTAGAACACGCCCAGGATCTGTTATAAGAAAAGGAGATTGGAAACTTCATTATTATTTTGAAGATAATGGAGAGGAGTTATATAATTTGGCCAACGACATTGGAGAAAGAAACAACTTAGCAGAAACCTATCCTGAAAAAGTGGAGGAATTAATAAAACTACTTGAGAAATGGTGGGAAGAAACTAATGCGCCCGTTCCAGCAACCAAAAATCCCGAATACATTAATAAGTATAATAAAAGTTGACTATACTGGCAATATTAGGAGTTCTATTTCATTCAATAGGAGGAGTTGCCGCAGGTAGTTTCTAAATGCCTTACAATAAAGTAAAAAGTTGGGCTTGGGAAAGCTATTGGATGGTCGATGGCGCTATGTCATGGTTAATTGTACCGCCAATCGCAGCATGGTTAACGATATTTGGATTTACAGAGATCATATCATCAAGTTCAAATTCAATTTTAAGTTTCACCTTTTAAATGGGTTCGCTATCGGTAGTTAGGGGACTATCCTATGGCCTAGGTTTACGCTATTTGGGTATATAATTGGGAAAATCGGTAGTATTGGGCCTTTGTTGCCTATTTGGAGCCATTGTACTTCTAATACCTGATACCACAGGATAATATATAAGAATCATCCGTCTAAATTTAATTATTAAAAAAATGAATAATGTATAATCAAAACATTCCAATCGTTTTCCTGCTCTTTATACTACTGTATTCAAATGCTAAAGCTCAGAGTAAAGTTTATTTATCAGGTAAAGATGCAGAAACAGCTATTGATTGGGATTTTAAAATAAGTGAAGGTCGAAATAGCGGGTTTTGGACAACCATTCCGGTACCCTCCAATTGGGAAACGGAAGGTTTTGGCTATTATCTTTACGGAATGGATAAAATGGTAGGCGAAAAACCCTCTATTGGGTATTACCGACATTCGTTTGATTTTTCAAAAAACCAGAAAAAAAGATACTTTATTGTTTTCCAAGGTGCAATGACCGATACCAATATTAAACTGAACCAAAATCAGGTTGGATTCCACCAAGGTGGATTTACTGAATTTAAGTTTGAAATAACCGATTATCTAAAAGATGGAAAGAACGAACTCAAGGTAAAGGTGAATAGTTCCTCTAGTAATGAATCGTTAGTAAAAGCAGAGCGCTATGCCGATTTTTGGCTTTTTAGTGGAATTTTTCGGCCCGTATTTATTCAAGAAGTACCTGCTGAGTTTATTGAGCACGTAGCCATTGATGCACAAATGACGGGTGATTTTACCATGGACGTTTTTACTAACGGCATAAAGAATGCCAAAAGTGTAGTGGCGCAAATCTATGATGTAGACCATAATAAAGTAGGCGAGGAATTCAAAGCGAATATAACCGATAATAAAACAACTTTACAATCCAGCTTTAGTAATATTAAACAATGGTCTCACGAGTTCCCTAATCTTTATACTGTAGAAATAAAACTAAAAAATAAGAAAGAAGTATTACATACATATAAACAAAAATTTGGCTTTAGAACCTTTGAAGTACGTGATCACGATGGTTTTTATCTCAATAATAAGCGTCTTCTTTTAAAGAGTGCCAATATGCATAGTTTCCGGCCCGAAACGGGAAGAACACTTTCAAGATCGAACATGGAAGAAAATGTGCGATTAATGCAGGATTTAAATTTCAATTGTGTTCGTCCGTGTCATTACCCTCCAGACTCATATTTCTTTGATCTTTGTGACTCTTTAGGGATACTCTCTTTGGACGAAACAACGGGCTGGGTAAAACCCTTAGACACGAAAACAGGAGCCCAAATCGTCGAAGAGATTGTTACGCGAGACGTAAATCACCCTTCCATTATTCTATGGAGTAATGGAAACCACAATGCCCATAATCCAGAACTCGATTCCGTATTTCACCAATGGGACATCCAAAAAAGACGCCCTTTAAAAAACGCCCCTAAAAATGGAAATATCTTTGAAGGGTATACTCCCGATTGGGATATTGTGAACACCACTTATTACCCTAATTATGAAACCGTAAAACGTGCTCTGTTCAAAGAAGATCATATTTACTTACCTAATGAAACACTTCATGCCCTTTATGATGGCGGAGGTGCCGCCAACCTTAAAACCTATTGGGATTTGTTCGAAAAATCTAAAGTGGGCGGGGGTATTACCATCTGGGCATTATTTGACGAAGGGTTAATGCGAACGGACAATGGGTATGTTGCAGATAACCAAGGAGCCAAGGCCGCCGATGGTATCGTAGGTCCACATGGTGAAAAAGATGGTAGTTTTTATGCCATTCGTGAAATCTGGTCCCCTATTTCCATAAGTGACGAAAATATAGGTGACGACTTTTCCGGCGAACTTAATGTTCACAACAAATTCACATTCACCAATTTGAATCAATGTAATATTGAATGGAAACTTATAAACTTCGCCAATCCAGATGGTACTCCCAATGGTCACCGTACCGTGGCTTCCGGTAAAATAAATACCGATATCAGAGCTGGCGAAAAAGGAAAACTATCGCTGAATCTACCTTCTTCGTTTGTCAATAATGATGCTTTGGCCATTCAGGTCTATGATACCAAAGGGAATTTGGTTTACGATAAACGTTTGCCCATTTCAACATCCAAACGCCCCACCTTTAGAGCTTCTATAAATATTCCATTTAAACAATCAAAGAACGAACCTTTTACTTTCCAAAGACAAAATACACTTTTAAAATTTGATGGCAATAGTGGTGTTTTACTTTCTGTAACCGACAAAGGTAAGCCCACAAGTATTCGAAATTTCCCGTTCCTGACTTTTGAACAAGCCGATACTTCACTAGTAACCTACACGAACAATTCGTCTAAAGCCAATGCGACCCAAATAGGTGGAAATTGGCTTATTGAAACCAAAGACAGTAAAGGTTTTGATTATATTAAGTGGACACTCAAAACCAACGGGGAAATTCTATTGGATTATGCTTACACCCTAGATTCCGGTAAATACAACTACACTGGTATAGGCGTAGAAATAAATGCTGATGAATTGCTTCGTAAACGCTGGTTAGGTGAAGGTCCTGAGCGTATTTGGAAAAACCGAAAAGAGGGAGGGTCATTAGATGTTTACGCTGTTGAGAAACAAGTGAACATTCCTGGATTGGTATACAACCCACCATCTTTCGAAGGTTGCTTTGCCCCTTGGGATTGGGCTGTTTTCTACCTAAAAAACAACCTGAACATTGGCTTCCAGAACAAAACGGATGTCATTTTGGGAGTTCTGAATCCTATCAATGCAAAAGATGCCAAACGTGCCATATGGAGCTACCCTAAAAAAGAAGGTCTCTTCTTCTTTGACCATATCTCCGCCGTGGGATCTAAATGGAAACCTGCCACCGAATTTGGTCCGGATGCACAACCAAACAATATTGATGGGCAGATAAAAGGATCTGTTTCCATGTATATAAATTGGAACAAAACCGATATAAAAGCCAAAAGGACTGACATAGAATTGGAGTAATTATCATATCAAGAATATTTTAAGACTATGCAGGCAATATTAGGAGTACTATTTCATTCATTAGGAGGAGTTGCGGCAGGTAGTTTCTACATGCCTTACAATAAAGTAAAAGGTTGGGCTTGGGAAAGCTATTGGATGGTCGGTGGTGTTATGTCATGGTTAATTGTACCGCCAATCGCAGCATGGTTAACGGTACCTGGATTTACAGAGATTATATCATCAAGTTCAAATTCAATTTTAAGTTTCACCTTTTTAATGGGTTTGCTATGGGGAGTTGGGGGGTTATCCTATGGTCTAGGTGTACGCTTTTTGGGAATGTCTTTGGGCAATTCGGTAGTATTAGGCTTTTGCGCTGCATTTGGTGCCATTGTGCCTTCAGTTTATTATAACATCGTTCCTACAGAAGGAAAGGTGTCTTTCACCGACATGTTGAAGAATTCAGGAGGACAAATAGTGTTGCTGGGTGTTCTGGTTTGTGTTATTGGTATATCTGTTTGTGGTAAAGCTGGTATCATGAAAGAAAATGAGCTTTCAGAAGATAAAAAAAAGGAAAGTATTCTAGAATTCAATCTAGTGAAAGGGCTGATAGTTGCCGTGCTTTCAGGAATTTTAAGCTCATTTTTTAGTTTTGGTATAGAAGTAGGTAAACCTTTAGCAGATGCTGCCGTAAAAGCAGGATATAATCATTTGTTCGCCAACAATGTTACTTTTATAGTCATTCTTTGGGGAGGTCTAACCACAAATTTCTTTTGGACCACCATATTAAGTTTAAAAAATAAATCATATAAAGATTTCACGAATCCCAATACACCCATAAGTAAAAATTTACTGTTTTCAGCTTTGGCAGGAACTATATGGTTTTTGCAATTTTTCTTTTATGGAATGGGTGAAAGTAAACTGGGTAATGGCGCGAGCTCTTGGATTTTACATATGTCTACCATTATTCTAACTGCAAATCTTTGGGGGATATACCGAAAAGAGTGGCATGGTGTTGCAAAAAAAACAAAACTAACAATAGCTGCTGGAATTATAGTAATTCTATTTTCAATTGTTTTAGTTGGAATAGGGAATTTTTTTTAGTTAATAGGTGCTTCTATATATCTATCAAATAAGTTATATCCCGATTAACACTAAAGGAAATTAGTTATTTTCCACTTTCTTGTACGTAGTATTTGCCCACCTAATTTGTGCTCTACCTCCTTTAACTCGATAAGCGCCATATCTAATTCCTGATTGAATTCCTCTTTCCGGTTCTGGAATGTTCCAATTGAAAGAAGTTCCCCCAATTACAGCATCGGCATAATGATTTTTTTTGGAGGCATCATTTGTATCTTGTCTAAAACCTACTTCTAATTCAATATCGGTTGGAGTATTCTTTTCAATATTTGTAAGATAAACGATATCTCTTCCTCCCGCTCCTGAACCTCCTCTATAATTAATTTGTTCTCGATAAATGTTAAATGACTTCTGTACTTGATTACCATTTTCATCTGCACCATATACAGGTTTTGCCAAATACAAACAAATGGCGGGATCTGCCGAGCCTCCGTCGCCAGTATGCTTTCCTTTAGCTTGCATTATATAAGTGCCATCGCTACCTTCACTATTGGTTTTGCCTACTTCAAGAATTCGCACGGTACCCGTAAATCTGGCATAACTTCCTATACCCGTGGTCTGGGATCTGGCCAAGGAGCGTTCGATCCTAGGTTGTAAGGTGTTTGGTGCATCTATATGATTGGATTCGTGTGTAATATTATACATGCCCCAAACAGTACCATCAATAGTGATCTCTTTGTAGTTCGCGTAACAACTTCGATCATCAATAGTACCAACATTTACAGGTTTTGCTATATCTGTTACTCTATCCGCATTCGTGCCTGCTTGGGTACAAGTGGTATACGTGCCTGTTTCCTCATCTTTTACTTCTGATTCTTCAACAGGATAAGGATCGATTACACCCTCTTCTCCAGAAAGGTCATCTCCCGATTGGCAAGAAGTTACAGACGCAATAATAAATAAAGTGAATATCGATATGAATTTATAATAGAAGTTTAAGTTTTTCATATGAGTTAGCCATAGTTTTGACTAAAATATATTTTTAACCATGCTAAACCGTCCTGTGGTATACTGATTGGGAAGAGTTACATTAATATAGAAATAAAAGATATTGCAACGAATGTCATTTTGAAGGGCCTTGAGTGACAGATATATCATTTTTAACAATTCCGGTGATACCTACAAAAAAGAAAGCATGCAACCAGATCAAATTTAGCCGAACCACTTCTAGAAAGTAACCTGTACCCTCATAACAACAACCATTTGTTCGCACCTATTATATAAAAGCATAAGGTCTTTGTAAAGAAACAAAGACTACCCTCATTTGGGACTGCAGAGAGGAAAATGGAAGCAAAACCGCATAGTACAGGATACTTTAAAAGTGGGAAAAGTCTATTTTAGTGCATTAGGACAAACACTAAATAAAGTGCATTTTTATTGGGTTTCCACTTTTGATCCTGGGCCATTTTTACCTTGTCAAAAAGAAAGGTTTAGCAACCCCGGGACTGACCATGGAATTCAGTGATTTTATTAATAATGTAAAATTCAACCGCCCATGCAATAAGTAATAATAAATGAAAAGAAGGCATTCCCAATTTTATATATATACTATTTATAATAAGAGTGACAATCCTATACCTGCTAGACTAATTTGTCTGGTACAATAAAAATTCTCAAGAACTATAAAAACACAATAAGCACCTTTTAAATGTATACAAATTCCTTCATAAAAATAATAATGAATCAGGTTTCTTCTTTTATAGATAGTAGCATGAACCAACAATTGATTTTAGGTTGCTTACTCTTTTCATTTCTCTATTCATGTAATCCAAATCATGAAAAAAGTACTTTGGCTTTTCAAAAACTCACTTGCAACCATAAAGAAAAGCCTTTAAGCATTGAAACCGAACAACCCCTATTTTCATGGAATGTCAGCAGCAAAGAATTGAACAAATCACAATCGGCATATCAATTATTGGTGGCATCGTCTCCAGAAATATTGAATGAGAATGATGCAGATGTATGGAATTCAGGTAAAACAACCAGTTCCAAATCAACCTTTGTAAAGTATAATGGCAAAGCCTTAAAAGCGATGCAAAAGTATTTTTGGAAAGTCAAAATTTGGGACGAAAAAGAACAACCTTCAGAATGGTCCGATATTCAAAAATTTGAAATGGGTCTCATGAACAATGAAAATTGGGGAGATTCCAAATGGATTACACTAAGCAAAGATACCAGAACATCGCCTTACCAATTCAGGGATTACAAAACGGGCAGAATGAAAACACCGCAAAAGGTCAATGGTTTTGCTGCTAGTTACTTTAGGAATGAAGTTGATATTTCCAAAGGAATTAAGAACGCCCAAGCTTACATCTGCGGTTTAGGCTACTATGAGCTGTATTTAAATGGAGAAAAGGTGGGTGACCATGTTCTTGATCCTGCACCATCCAATTACGATAAACAAGCATATTATGTGAATTATGATATTACCAAAGCACTAAAGTCTGGCAAGAATGCCTTTGGAATCATAGTAGGCAATGGTTTTTATGGACAAAATATCTCGTGGAAACGCGATCCGGAATCGGAAAGGGATTTAGCTTACGGACCGCCAACCGTAAAACTATTGGTAAAACTTAAATATGAAGATGGTACAGAAAAAGATATTTATACCGATGACACTTGGAAAGAGGCTACAGGACCCATCGTATTCAATAATGTTTATGGTGGTGACACTTATGATGCACGTTACGAAATAAATGGCTGGAATTCGGTAGGGTATAATGATGAATCTTGGGGTAATGCCAAATTGGCTTCACCAAAAATAGATAAAATAAGTGCGCAGCAAATTCCTGCAATAAAAAAACTAAAAGAGCTAGAACCAGTTAAGGTCTTTAAAGGGTCTGATGGTGAGTGGATCGTTGATTTCGGACAAAACATTGCAGGTTGGGTAAAGTTGAACGTAAAAGAAAAAGAAGGGCAACTCATAGAAGTAATCACTACAGAAGCGCTATTGAACAATGGTAAGGATATTTTTCAAGGTTCTACCGGTGGTGGCGCCAATGGTATGCCACAGATTTATCAGTATATCTGTAAAAGCGATAAACAAGAGTCTTGGGAACCAAAATTCAGCTATCATGGTTTTAAATATGCTAAGATCAAGGGCATCTCGAAAAAACCGGATGCCAATATGATCAAAGCGGTATTGGTTGCTACCGATATTCAAGAAACCGGTAGTTTTGCTTCGTCAGATGAATTACTGAATAAAATGCACAGTATCAGTAAATGGACGATTGTTGATAATGTACATGGTATCCCCGAAGATTGTCCGCACCGCGAAAAATGTGGCTGGCTCGGTGATGCACATGCCTTTTGTGAGTATGCATTATACAATTACGATATGTACGACTTCTATAAAAAATATATGGAAGATATAAGTACACAAATGCGCCCTACCAAAGGACATAATAATCCGGATATTAACTTTCAAGTGCCAACAATGATAGCTCCAGGGAAACGTACATCAACTTACGCGAAAATCGATTGGGGAGTGGCAACCATGTATTTGCCATGGTATAATTATTTATACTATGGCGATGAGACTATTGTTAAGGATTATTACGAGGACATGAAAGATTTAACCAATTACTATTTGTCATATAAAGGTGAAAATGGAATTATGCAAGATGGTATGGGCGATTGGTGCCCACCACGTTGGGATAGAAGAAAAAACCCAAGCGCTATGGAATGTAATCCAATAGTTTCCGCAAATGCCTATTTCTATGATGTGCTCGGAATCATGGAAAACTTTGCGAAGATGAATAAAGATGCGGCTTTTGAAACTGAAATGAAAAATGAAAAAGAAGCTTTGAAAAAAGCCTTTAATACCGCATATTTAATAGAAATACCCAATACCGAACATAAATGGTATGGTAGCCAAACAGCAACCGTTCAAGCTTTACAATTCGGTATGGTCCCAGATACAGCAATAGAAGCGGTAGTAAACGGTTTAGTTTATGATATCGTTGCCGTTAAAGGTGGCCACCATTCAACGGGCATTCATGGCAACCGATATATTTATACGGTTTTGACGAAATATGGAAAAGCGGATTTAGCACATCAAATATTAACGACACCGGAGTTCCCAAGCCAAACCTATGTAATGAATTCCGGTTTCACAACATGGCCAGAACGCCAGTTTGAATGGGAGAAAATGGAAGGACCGACCAACTCCCTGAATCACCCGATGCATAGTGGGTTCGCAGCTTATTTTTTCGAATCGCTTGGAGGTATAAAATCTTCAAAAACCAAACCGGGATACAAAGAGTTCATCGTTCATCCCGAATTTCCCGATACTATAACAAGTACAGATGTTTCTGTACCCACACCATACGGAAACATAAAAAATTCTTGGTCTGTAACCGACGGTGTATTCACAATGAATTTGGAAGTGCCATTCAATACAAAAGCCATTCTTCCATTGAGTGAAATCCAAAAGAAAACCTTAAAAATCAATGGAGAACCTTGGGAAAAGATCAAAGCACTGGAAACTTCCGGAAACGGTATATACATTGGTTCAGGATCATATAGTATAAATTACAAGAAATGAGATTTTTTAACTGCATTATAATAAGTTTTATAATTGGATGTGCCGCTTATGGTCAAAATCCCATTGTGCCAAATAAAGGGTTGAATGATCCACATGTGCATGTTTTCAATGATACGGCTTACGTTTATGCGTCCCATGACAAATCCATAGACAATAAAGGATTCATCATGGAAGATTGGTGGGTATGGTCCTCCCCCGATTTGGTGAACTGGACGTATAGAAATACCCTGAAACCCCAAGACACCTTTATTGGAAAAACTTTTGAAAGTTGCTGGGCTACGGATGTCGGGTATAAAAATGGAAAGTATTACTGGTATTTCTCTGAAGGTAACGAGCAGACCGGTGTCGTGATTGGCGATACTCCGGTAGGACCTTGGGTCGATCCCTTAGGGGCTCCCCTATTGCAGGAAGACCTAACCCCTACCCACGAGTATGATATGGCCATCTTTGAAGAAGATGGTGAACATTATATCATTTTTGGGGTATGGGACTATTATATTGCCAAGTTGAACTATGATATGATCAGTCTTGCGGAAACCCCAAAAAAACTGGAGATCCGTAATCCGCGAGGTCCTTACAACCAAGACGGTAAGAACACTGAAAAACCTACTGATGACAAGCCTTTTCTTCATAAATATAATGGAAAATACTATTTGTCTTGGGGTTGTTTTTATGCTATGTCAGACAACTTATACGGTCCTTATGATTATAAAGCCAGTATCATCAATACGGAAAGTTTTACCGAAGGCCATGAGGCCCCAACTTGGCCAGCTGGAATTTTACAGGGAAGACATGGTTCATTCTTTGAATGGCACAAGCAATGGTATTATGCCTATTGCGATATAAGCCAAACCGGCAACCGTTGGTTCAGGGACACTTTTATAAGTTATATCCACTATAAAGATAATGGGGAAATGGCAACCATACGTGTCGATGGTGTAGGTGTTGGAAATTACTTGGCAAAACAGTCCAAAATCGAGGCAGAAGATTATTTCAAGGCCGAAGGTTTGGTACAAAAGCAATCCGGAAAAAATGGTTTTGTGGTAAAGACCAATGCACAAAAAAGCTATTTGAACTTTCCGAATATTAAAGGAGCAAAGGATTATTCCGGTATCAATTTACTAGTGAATGCCAACGAAAATGGTCAATTCATGATTGAAATAAGACGCGATAGTCTTGATGGAGCACTTCTTGCCTCCAAAGAATTCAGATTAGGAAAAACCCAAAACGGTTTTAAATCCTTATCGTTACCTATTTCATCCTTTCAAGAAATCGAAAACCTATTTATCATGATTTTTGAGCAAAATGGCACATCCCTTGAAATAGATAGTTTTACCTTTTATAAATAAATCGATTATATACCAATAGTAGAATCATATGAAATACCTGTTTTTAACTTATTTATCTGTATTTACCCTTTTATCTGTGCATGCCCAAAAGGAGAAGATGCCTTATCAAAACGAAACGCTCCCCATAAATGAGCGGGTTGAGGATTTATTACCGCGAATGTCCCTTGAGGAAAAAGTGGCCCAAATGCGAATTTTCCATGCCAATATCGGGGTCAAATCTGATGAAAAAGGGCGATTGGAACTATCAGATAGAGTCATAGAAAAATTAAAACTTGGCATTGCCGGCATTAAAAATCCAGGAGAACATATTTCTCCCTTAGCTGCCGCAAAACTGAATAACGAACTGCAAAAGTATATTATCAAAAGTAACCGTTGGGGCATACCGGCCTTGTTCGTTACAGAATCATATAACGGTGTAGATGCAGAAGGCTGTACCAAATTCGGTAGGCCGATCACTTCAGCAGCCTCTTTTAATCCTGAGCTTGTTCACCGAGTATGGGATGTAGTCGGTAAAGAAGCCCGCTTACGGGGAATGCATATGTGCCACTCACCGGAAGCGGATATTGTTCGTGACCCACGTTTTGGAAGAATGTCAGAAGCTTTTGGAGAAGATACTTACCTAACCACTCAAATGGTCGTGAACGCCATAAAAGGTGTACAAGGTGATTATGAGGGTCTAGGTAACGGCACGCACATCGGCGCCGTGGCTAAACATTTTGCCGGTTATGGTCAAGTATTGGGTGGTTCTAACTTTGCCGCAATAGAAATATCACCACGTACATTAATCGATGAGGTCTACCCACCGTTTGAGGCTGCTGTTAAGGAGGCCCGAACTTTGGGTATTATGGCATCACATGGCGATTTAAATGGTGTCGCCAGTCATGGCAACCCTGAATTACTGACCGGCGTTTTAAGGGACCAATGGAGTTTTGATGGCTATGTGGTTTCAGATTCCAATGATATCGCACGACTTTATTATTTCATGAAGGTGGCCGAATCACCGGAAGCCGCTGCATTAATGGGCTTAGTTGCAGGTATAGACATAGACCTTTATGCTGAAGATTCCTATGCCTACTTACCGGAAATGGTCAAAAAAGACCCAAGTATTGAAAAAATGATAGATCGCTCAGTAAAACGGGTACTTCGGACGAAAATGATATTGGGATTATTCGACAACCCTTATATCGATATTAAAAAAGTTGAGAAAGAAGTGCGCTCAAAAGCTTCATTGGCTTTGGCCCAAGAAGCAGACCTGGAATCGATAATTCTATTGAAGAATGAAGGGAATACGCTACCACTTCAAAAATCCAATCAAAAGATAGCCTTAATGGGTCCTTTATTGAATGAAGACACTAAGGCTGCTTTCGAATCCGTTGCCGGAAAAAGCACGACTTTCATCGCCGATAAAGGTTTTGAACTTACCGATCAGAACAAAGGTGTCCCCAACCTTTTACATACAGATGAAGCCACTATAGAAAAAATGGTAGGTTTGGCAAAAGAGTCAGATGTTACCATCTTGTTTTTGGGTGGAGACGAATTTACATCAAAAGAAGCCTTTTTCAACAATGCACTGGGAGATCGTGCAACTATAGATCCAGTTGGTGCTCAGGATGAATTATTAATGAAGGTCAAAGCACTTGGCAAACCCGTTATCGTTGTTTTAAAACACAGGAGAACTCTTTCTATAAATACCATATCAAAGGAGGCCGATGCCATTTTAGATGGATGGGATTTGAGCGAATTGGGAGATTCGTCCCTTGCTAAAATCATTTTTGGCGAAGTTTCGCCATCAGGAAAATCGCCAGTTACCATACCGCGCTCTATTGGACAAATGCCCTTTCATTATAGTATGAAGGAAATCAACTTTAAAAAAGGTTATTTATTCATAGAAAACGGACCTATATATCCTTTTGGTCATGGACTCAGCTATGGCAAATTTGAGTACGACAATATTACATTATCGAACAAAACCATTACGCCAACTTCGGAAATAACAGTAAGTGCAACCTTAACCAATACCGGGAAAATGAAGGCCAAGGAAGTTGTACAAATGTATTTGAAGGATGAGATAGGGTCTGTCACCCGCCCTGACAAAGAATTGAAAGGTTTCCAGAAAATAGAGCTTTCCCCCGGTGAATCAAAAACCGTAAGTTTTACCATAACACCAAAAATGTTGGAATTCACAGGCGTTACTATGGAAAAGATATTGGAAGCAGGTGACTACACGGTAATGATAGGAACTTCTTCAAAAGATGGAATAACAACCAAATTCCGTTTAGAAAAATAAGCATGCTAAACTTCGAAAACAGCGTCTGGGATAAAATACTGTTAACAAGACACCACAAATTGTCACTAGTGTGTTTTTTGTGCTGTTATATCAGTTTGTTCTCCCAGTCTGTTGAACGACCTTCTATTTGGGTGAAACAAGCCGACAAAGCTATTGTTCTTCAAAGAATAGAAGATCATAGTGAAATCAAGGCGTACTACAAGCAGTTTGCCGAAAGGGTGGAAAAAGACCTTTCTGCCTATCAAAAGGATAAGAAAGAATACCTGTACCGACTCCCTTGGAACTTGCGACAGCGACAAGGAACACATTTTCCGCCATTTCAAACATTTACTGATTTTGATGGTCGATCAAGGGAACAACAGATTGTATTGATGCATTACCTACAAACTGCCATTGATTGTGGGGTGCTTTATTTCCTGACCGATGAAAAACCTTATGCCGAGTATGCTGCTTCGGTGCTGCACAATGTGACAAATGGCCTGCTGGCCTTACCATCACCTCAGGAAAAACACAATGCAGGTTGGTTATATACCAAGGATCATCTTAGGGAAGCGCGTGAAATCGGCGCCCAATTACCCATTATTTATGACTTTGTACATCCCTATTTAAAAAATAAGGGCAATGTATATGACTTAGGGCAAAATGCCATGGTTCCCTTTAATTTCAAAGATGGACAAAAAGTATTCAGGACGTACGTAAAATTGGCTCTTGAACGTGGCATTATCGATTGCAACTGGCCTGTTTTGGAGTCTCCCAGCCTTGTAGGTAATATTTTGGCTTTGGATGATGACGAGGAACGCAATAGCCTATTGCCTTATTTTTTGACCCAAAACACAAAGCACCAAGATGCCTTGGCAAAAGTAGCCGCCCACTATCTGGATTATGATGGCGACTGGCCCGAAAGTATAAACTACGCCAATGGGGTCAATACCTTCTTAACCTATTTAATGACCTTATTGACCAAATACGACCCTTCATTACACTTAGGGCAAAAGTACCCACAAATTCTTGAGGCACTTCCTAAACCCTATTACCTTACCTATCCCAACAAAACCGAAACTATACTCTTTGGTGATGGTCATCGAAAATACAATCCTAATTATCAAGCCTATGAAACCGCTTATTATTTAGCGAAACTAGAAAGTCAAGAAAAATATAGAAAAATCTATGGTTCGCTAATAAATAGCGCAATTGCAAGAGGTGACTATATAAGATTTAAATTGGGTTTTCGAAATTATGGGGCAAGGCATTACAATGAACCAACTAAATTACTCTGGTTCGAACCTAGCATTGATGGTAGTATTAAAGATTATCCATTACCTGTTACCGATGAGTTACCCTTCGCTGGTATTGTTCTGCAACGCAATCTAAGTGAAACCAATAAACCTGCAGATGCTCTTATGGGTTTTGTTGGCGGAGGTCATTATGTTCATGGCCATGCAACGGGAATGTTCTTGGAATTGTACGGTAAAGGTTTTGTACTGGGAAACAAATCGGGACGTAGCCGATACCGAAGCGAAATACATGAAAATTATTATCGCTTGTTTGCCTCTAACAACACGGTTATAGTCAATGGATCATCAGAAGGTAAAGGAGGCTGGGCCGGACTGCAGATCAACACGGTTCAAAAAATCGTTACCGAGCCTAAACCAAAAACCGAAGCTATTTCTCCAATGAATTCCTTTTCAATGACACGTTTTGTTGATGACAAGGGAGATAATGCCGAGGCCATTCAAGAAAGGACCTTGGGAATAGTTAGGACCTCTCCGAAAACAGGGTATTACATTGATGTTTTCAGGTCTAAATCGTCACTTCCAAATCAATTCCATGATTATATCTACCATAATATTGGGGAATCGTTATCCCTAACATCCCATACCAGACCATTGGTATTAAAACCTGATAATGAGCGGTTCTCCAATTCAAAAAACAAACCGTGGACCAACAATAAAAAAGCAAGACATCCAGGATGGCATTATTTTAAATTCATTGAAACCTCTAATATTCATTCCGAAAACGTAACCGCAACATTCTCTGCTACTAAATTAGACCCAAAACCAATTAAAATGAAGGCTTTTGTTTTGGGTGCGAATAAAAGGGAATACACCAAGGTTATGGCTCCCCCAAGTACAGAAGGGCCCATACCCTATCGAGAATCACAGACCCCTACTCTGGTAATTCGTCAAATAGGGGAAGCTTGGAACAATCCTTTTGCGGTAGTATACGAACCCATCAAAGGGAATAAGGGCAGCATTACATCTGTTCATAAACTTGAACAAAATGGCATTTTCAAAGGATTTGAAATTTGCAGCAAGGTTAATAACAAGAATTTGAAGCAATTTGTGATCATCCAAGATTCCAGCAATTCAGAATTTACAGATTTAGATAAAGAAATTTCCTTTATTGGCAGGTATGCCGTCATCACATTGGATAATGAAAATTCCCTACATTCAATTTATATGGGGGACGGTTCCTCGTTAAAATATAAGGATACGAATATTATATCAAATACAGGGGAATCCACAGCAGTCTTTATAGATTATAAGCAAGATATCCCAAAGGTAAAAACAACAAAGAGCATCACTCTGAAAAATGATGCCTTTAAAACTAAAATTTACAAACCTACGCAAGAATAATAACTCTTTTTTAAGTACAAAATGATGAACAACAAAAAGCAAAGAACAAGATTCAAAACAATTGTAGTGTTACTATCAATACTATATGGCATAGGAATCAATGCACAGGAAAATTTTGACAAATCAAAAATAGAAAAGGCCATGGTAAAAGCCATGGAATGGCAAGAAGCCCATCCAATTTTCGCCTTGGCACCAACAGATTGGACCAATGGCGCCTACTACGTTGGTGTTTCCCGAGCCCATCAAGCTACCAAAAATCCCATTTTTTTAGCAGCTTTAAAAACAATGGGATACCGAAATGATTGGAAACCCTTGTACCGCACCTATCACGCTGATGATGTTGCTATTTCATATACATATCTCTATGCCAATTCTACAAGAAGGAATCTTGTTGACCTTGCCCCTACCAAAGAATTTTTGGACATCCACCTTTTTGAAACTAATCCTTGGAAAGACGGGACCGACAAACATGCAGAGAAAAAAATTCTTTGGTGGTGGTGTGATGCCCTTTTCATGGCCCCGCCTGTTATTGTTGAATATGCCAAACAAACTGGAGAACAAAAGTACTTGGATGCGATGCATACCTATTATAAACAAACTTATGATTTGTTATATGATGAAGAAGAACATCTTTTTGCAAGGGATACCCGTTTCCAATGGGGCGTAAACGAAAAAGACCTGAAAGAAGAAAATGGAAAGAAAATATTTTGGGCCAGAGGTAACGGTTGGGTTTTAGGAGGTCTTGCATTGATTTTATCCGATATGCCCGAAGATTATAAAAATCGCGATTTCTATGTAGACCTTTATAAAGAAATGGCTGCTCGCATTAAATCTTTACAACAAGCTGATGGATTATGGAGAACCAGTTTACTATCTCCGGAATCTTTTGATCATGGCGAAGTAAGTGCAAGTGGTTTTTACACCTTTGCATTGGCATGGGGTATCAACAATGGTATTCTTGAAAAGGCTGAATATACCCCTTCGGTCACCAAAGCATGGCAAGCATTAATGTCCTGCCAACATGAAAACGGCATGGTAGGTTGGGTACAGGATATAGGAGCCAGTCCTGAACCTGCTACAAAAGATAGCTGGCAGAATTATGGCACAGGTGCTTTCTTATTGGCCGGTAGTGAGTTGTTGAAACTGCAATAATAATGATATGTTATTTAATACTTTGAAATGGCCCATTTTATACATCGTATTTATGATGAACATAATATGTGGTCAAAAAAGCCAAGTAAATGGTAACACTAAAAACGGCATACACATTAGTGATATTGCCCCTGTAAATGAACCCAGAAAAATAGGAATCAGCAATACGCTTACTATATATAATTTTGAGCAACTTGCCCAAGTTAAAAAAGCTATTCAAAATGGAAATGAATATTATGGATCAGCTTACGACAAGTTACTTAGGGCTGCGGACAAGGCATTTAAAGAAGGACCTTTTTCCGTGATGGAAAAGAAACAAATCGCCCCAAGTGGAGACAAGCACGATTATTTGAGCTTGGCTCCTTACTGGTGGCCAGATCCCGATAAAGATGACGGTTTACCATGGATCCGCAAAGATGGCAAGATAAATCCACTCACAAGGGGTGAAAATGTTGATGACCCAGCAAAGGATAAAATGATCCATAACGTCAAAACACTTTCTTTGGCGTATTTTTTCTCGGGAAATATCATATATGCCGATAAGACTAAAGAGCTGCTCAAGGTTTGGTTCGTGGATGAGGCTACTAAAATGAAACCGAACTTGAATTATGCCCAGGGCGTTCCTGGATCGAGCGTAGGCAGAGGTTTCGGTGTTATAGAATTTGCAGGCATCGAAAACATCATTACCGCTATCGAGGTTTTAGAAATGGAAAATGAATTGGAACCAAAATTGGGCAATGCCCTTAGAAAATGGATGTCCAATTATTTGAAATGGCTTCAAACAAGTGAACTGGGTCTATTTGAAAAGTCAAGAAAAAACAACCACGGTACCCTCTATGATGTACAAGAAGTATCCTTACTATTATTCTTTGACAGAACCGAAGAGGCAAGAGCCGTTTTAGAATCCGTAGTCCAAAATCGTATTGACCCACAAATAGAACCCGATGGCAAGCAACTGCACGAGTTAGAACGTACAAAAGCCCTTACCTATAGTATCCTAAACCTATCCGGACTAACAAAACTTGCATTTTTCGGAAAAAAAGAAGGGGTAAATATTGATTTATGGAACTACAAATCCCCTTCTGGGGATATTCAAAAAGCATACGATTACCTTTTACCTTTTGTTGATAAAGTAAACCAGTGGCCCTATCAACAACTTGGGAATATTGATGATGCCATTGAAAGGTTAAGGCAAATGTTCGTCATCACTGGCAGTATGCACCAAATAGAGGAGTACTGCAAAATGAATATTACCCAAAAGAACAAATATGATATAAATCGGCTATTATATCCTTGCCTACCCTAAATAGAATATAATATATAAGATAAATTTATGAAACGATTGGCCTTTAAAATGAAACTGAAACCCAATACCAGTGAAGAATATACCAAAAGACACAATGCCATCTGGCCCGAGTTAAAAGAGCTTTTAAAACAAGCAGGTGTAAGTGAATATTCTATCTTTCTGGATGCGGAAACAAACACCCTGTTCGCTTTTCAAAAAGTATCGGGAAATGGAGGTTCCCAAGATTTGGCGGATAATCCGATTGTAAAAAAATGGTGGGCCTTTATGGAGGACATTATGGAAACCAACCTAGATAGTTCTCCTATTTCAATTCCCCTAAAAGAAGTTTTTTATATGGAATAGAAGGATGAAATCTTCACCCCATTCAATGTAAGCAAAGCGTAGGGTAACGAATAGGCAAATTCCGTATTACTTCGGAATTGTCAAAATCAGCCTCCAAGGTATTTCATAACCCAATATAGTCCTGGTTTTCTAAAGCCAGGCCACTAAAAATCAGGAAAGGGTGGCGAACAGGCCATTCGTCCCAATACATAACATCTTTGCCATTGGGCCATAGATTTTTATCCTCTACATAAGAATAGAGAAAAGATAACCCTTTCTTTATTCCCTTACCATTATCTGTTGTATATGAAAAAAGACTGTTGTCCTGAGTGGAAAGCACTTGACATAGCGCGGTCATTACATCAAGATTAAAAAGGGAATATCCGTATGGTTTTGTACGTTTTAATTCCAAAGGAAAAGAACCATCTAGGGCCAATTGTTGAGGTAACAATTCGTTTTTGTACATATTCCTCACAAACTTCGATTGCTCTGTGTTCCCCACCAATTCTGAAAAAACGGCAACCTGTAGTGCCCAGCAAACACTATGGTTGTTTCCGTTATCCCTTTCTGATATACCATAAGGATGTGTTGTAATCCAATTTAAATATTCGATAAACCAATCCTTTATTTTTATTAAATCTTCTTGGGGTATATATCCGGAATCCTGCATCGCCATAATAGACTTGGCTACTTCGAGTAAGTGTATGGTATCGATTATTCCTATACCCCTTCCAGAAACCCTACCCCATAATCGCCTGCCCGTAAAGTAGATTGGGGTTCATCATTGTTTCCCTATCAATGAACCAAGCATTCAGATGGGGCAATAATGCCTCAGCATACTTCTTATCGTGGGTAAAAACATATGCCGACCCCAATGCTCCGGCAATTTGACTAAAACGTATCATAACCTTCCTATGGTCGGCAAAATTCTCGGGATTCGTCAATCCTTACTTACGAATATAAGGTCCGTTAGGATTGTCGGGGGCAGGCCACCAATAGTCACCTTCGGAATAGAAATCGTTTTTATTTCCTGTACTTCTTTCACATGTCCCTGCGGTAACAGTAATGGGTTCTGCATCTACATATGCCTTTGCCTTATCCAAAACCCTATTTTTTCTTTATCAAAATAAGAATATTCAAGATTTGTTTGAGTGGCCTTACACCCCATAAAAAAAACCAGAAAGGAGATTACGAAATACTTCACATTTTAAAATTTTATTAAAATACTATACTTACATACGATGTATTAAAAACATAAATGAAACCTACTTTTTTATTGTCAGATAAGTCCCCTTGAAATTTTGGTTTAAAACCATTATGGTTACATCTTGTGTAGTTTTATCTGGAATAACTTCTATGGATGCTTTGCCATTTGCCATTCCGATAATTTCACTTCCTGTGGGAGTCCCTTGGTTATTAAAGGTCCTACCTCCTTCTAAACATTGAAAATAAACTTTGTCTTCATAATCTAAACAGCGTAATCCGTTTGCATCTTCCGCAATGGAAGTAACCAAGTAGTTGCCATTATCAAGTTTTTTAGATGAAAGTGTCAATCGTTTTGCCGCACCGTTTTTTTGATACCGATAGTTTACTTTTAATGTGTCTTTTACAATGTTTTTCGTATTGTCCCCACTTATGGCTACAAGCTCGTTACCACCTTCCTGGAAAAGCACATCCCATGTTAATCCGGAAGCTGGAAAACTATTGATATCCTTTATTTTTGTGCCCAATTCTATTCCATTGTGATATAGGGTGACCTTATCGCAATTGCTAAACACGCTTATGGTCCTGGCTAAATCTTTAGGCCCTTGTCGCTCGGTCCACGAATGTGATTCTATATAAACAAATGGATCTTCTGCCCAATAGCTTTTAAAAACATAAAAGGCATCTTTAGGTTTTCCTGCCCGATCCATCAATCCTTTTTGGTTCATATAGGGAATGTCGTTTTCTGGCCGGAGTGGAGTTCCGAAATCTTTAAATGCCCATTGCACATTTCCTACAAAGTCCTGATCGGTTTCAGAAATGCGTAAATGCCAATCGAAAAGGTCTACTATATAGTTTTCACTCCAATCACCGATTTGTGCAATATTTGAGACTTGGGTCTGTACAATGGCCTCTTCCCATCCATCCGATTGTATTACTCCTTCCCCGGTAATAGGACTCTCAGAATGTCTTCCGACATGGCTTGAACCGCCATATTCCGCATGTAAGAAATGTTTGTATTGTTGTTTATAGGTGTCGATTGCCTTCTGATAGCTTTTGTAGCTGCCAGAATACCAGCCAGACCAGATGGATGGCGAAAAAACATCCACAATGTCGGCTCCTTCATAATACTTGCGGATAGCCGTTTTACGGGATGGATCTAAATTGTGGGCTATTGTATTCAACTCCGTTAAGAAAGTGTTCATTCTATCAACATCCCCACCACCTTCAAAATCGGGTAACCAATACATCTCATTACCTAAAGACCAAATGATAATACTTGGATGGTTGTGGTTTTGTGATATGATTTCTTTAAGCATGTTCTTTGTGTTGGTTTGCCAGACTTCGCCACCTACGCCACCACGACACCAAGGAAGTTCATCCCAGACTAAAAGTCCCAGTTCATCACACGATTTATAGACTTCAGGATCTTGGGGGTAATGTGCCAGCCTAACAAAATTGGCTCCCATTTCCTTTATCAATTCCATATCTTTTCGATGCATTTCGTTGGTCATGGCAGCCCCAACACCGGCATGTTCCTCATGACGGTGCGTTCCGCGGAGCAGAAGCCGGTTTCCATTCAAATAGAAAGCCCCGTGATCTTTAAATTCAAACCATCGAAAACCTACCCTTTCTGTCAACATATCAATAATCTTCCCATCTTTTAAAAGTAGTATCTCCACTGAATACAAATTCGGGGTTCCGGTATCCCAAAGCTTGGGATTTTTAATTTTATCAATAGAAAGTCCAGTATTAGAAGAAACCACTTCTTTTTTTACTTTGGAAACTTTTTTCCCATTGGGGTCCTTCAAAATTACTTCAACCTCTATATTGGAGTTGGAAGTATACTGTTCTATCGGAATCGTCAGCTTTAGAGTTGCATTGGCATTGGATACTATGGGGGTTGTAAGTTTTACTTTGCCCATTGCAATTTTGGGTTTGGTTACAAGCCACACATCCCGTGTGATACCTCCATAAATGAAAAAATCACTTTTTTGGGAAGGAATTATATCGCGGTTATAGCCATTATCGACTCGTACCAGTACTTCGTTGGAACCATTTTTTAAGTATGGGGTTATATCGATATCGAAACCGATATATCCACCAATGTGTCCACCCGCATTATTTCCGTTGATATAAATCTCAGAATTGATATTGGCACCTTCAAAGTAAAGAAAATAGTTTTTGTTTGTGTCAATATTAGGAACATTAAGGTACTTTTTGTACCAGCTACCTTTTCTACGATACCCTGGGGAACTATCCGCAATGTCCTCCGAATTCCAGGTATGAGGAAGGTTAACGGTGGTCCAGTGATTATCCTGTTTGATTAAATGTACAAGTGAAGTTGAGTTTTCACTATAACTCCATTTATCATTGATGTTCTGTTTTGTTCGGAGCGAATGTTCCTGTGCCATCATGGGACAAACCAGCATTAAAGCCAAGCAAAATACAAGACTTAAGGAATAAAAGTTTCTCACTATTTTATTTTTTGTTTTTCAGCTCTTGATAGTGCTTCTAAATAATAATAATCCCCATAAACAATGGGTTCGTCCATTTCATCTTTTTTAGGCCAGTTGCCTGTGCTATGATCAAGAATAAAAGGAGCATCGACGGTCGTGTCCAAAATATATTCTTCCGATCGTAATGTTTTTAAAACTTTGTTCGAATACGCAATGTAATCTGGATTATTCACATAGTCCGATAGCTCAAATAAGGCAGAGGCAACAACCGTTGCGGCCGAAACATCCCTTGGTGAAGCCGGGATGTCCGGGTCATTGAAATCCCAAAAAGGAATGCCATCTTCTGGTAAATTGGGATGGTTGAGATAAAATTCCGCGCTCGCTTGGGCCTGTGTTAAATAAGCAGGGTCTCTCGTATATCTATAGCACATGGTAAACCCGTAAATTCCCCATCCCTGACCTCTTGACCATGCCGATTCGGCATCGTAGCCTTGATGTGTAACCTTGTCTTTGGTAGCCCCGGTAATCGTATCATAAATAACCACATGATAACTACTATTATCGTCCCTAAAATGATTTTTTAAAGTGGTATTGGCGTGTTTTACTGCTATTTTGTGATAAGTACTATCACCGGACATTCGCGTTGCTTCGAACAATAGCTCTAGATTCATCATATTGTCTATGATTACGGGAAACTCCCATATATCACTGTTAAAATCCCAGCTACGCAAACTTCCTACGTTTTCATTAAAACGGGTAGCGAGTGTTTTTGCGCTTTGTAGAATGATTTCTTTATAATCTTCATTTTGCGATATGCGATAACCTTCACCATAACTGCAAAATATTTTGAAACCCATGTCATGGGTTTTGTTATTGAATTTTTCTTTTTCCATAAAGGCTGTCCATGCCATGGCTCTGGTTCTAAACGCTTCGTTCCCGGTCAATTGAAACAATTGCCATAGGTTTCCTGGGAAAAAGCCACTTGTCCAATCTTTTGAAGGCACTTTGTGGATGGTATTGGTCGAAGGGGTATAACTTCGTGGAAAAGCCAAAGAGTCTAATGGATAATCCAAAAGTTTTTGATAACGAATCTGCAATGTCGAATCAATTGTTATTGTTTTTGAAGCGGTTTTATCCTTCTCATTCGACTTGCACCCTATGTTCATGGAGATCATTAGGAGTACTAGTGTAAAATGTTGGAGTCTGATCATAAGTATATAGGTTAAAAAGCTTTTATAAATACAGCCTCTTTGGGGAGGCCGTATTTAGTATTGAAATTTGTTTAGTACCCTGGGTTCTGGGGTTCCAAGTTAGGGTTTCTTGCTAATTCATCTGCGGGAATCGGCAGAAGGTAATCTTGTGCCGGATCGAAATTCGGTTTTTCTCCTTCCAATCCCGAGGCATTGAAAACTTCCACTCCCAGTTTTCTTCGGGCGATATCATACCATCTTTTAAACTCAAAAGCAAGTTCCCATTTACGTTCTTCCAACACCATGGTTCTGAAATCATCTTGAGATAACCCCGAAACATCAGCAGGAAATTCGGAACCATTACCGTTTCTCGCCCTCTCCCTTATCCTATTAATATAACCTTCAGCTTCTGTTGTTCCAGGATTTACTTCATTCAATGCTTCGGCCGCAATTAGCAACACTTCGGCATATCGCATCATCATATAATTTTGCTCTGAACCTCTTCCGTTCCCTGTTGCTGTCACTCCTATATGGCGAGTGTATTTAGCGATATGAGGTCGATTTACACCTCTCCCACTTCCGCCACTTTCTTTAAAAGCGGTATAAGGTACGGTGATACCGTCAAAAACCGCTGTAGTGTCCAAACTTACGGCTTTTCTATAATCTCGTCCATCCCAAGTGTTATATACTTCAAGAGAAGGCACTGCGACCGACCAGCCTCCGCCAAGGCCATATTGTTCATCATCCCTAAGTCCGGTCAATGCGGCTTGGTAATCCCTACCGTCATCTCCATCGCTTACGCCGATAAAATCCAGCACGAATATCGGTTCTATTGAGCCATCTATTATAGTAGCATCGAACAAATCCTGAAAATCAGTTTCCAAGCCTAAATTGTACGTGCCCTCATTATCAATGACACCTTTGGCCTCATCATATGCTTTTTGGTATTCGCCCATAGTCAAATACACCAAAGCCAAATAGGAATGTGCTGCAGATTTAGCGGGGATGGACCTTGCAACTTGTTTATTAGGTAACCATGTTTTGGCGAATTCTAAATCCGCTATGATGTTTGTATAGACTTCAGCGGCCGGAGTTTTACTTATAGAACTGGCTGCCTCTAAATCCGTTATGGGGCCGGTTAGATAAGGTATGTCCCCAAATTGCCTTACCAAATGGAAATTCGCGAACGCCCTAGCAAAATAAGCTTGTGCGGTTATGGGGTTTTTTATTTCTTCGGCAACATCAACATCTTCCGCACCGGCGATTGCCTGATTGGCGGCCGCTATGATCTGAAAGACCCTGAGCCAATAACCATCTATCATTCCATTATCCGCTGGAACATTGAAGACATCATGTTCAATTCTTTGTGTTGATGTTGTTGGGTCACCGATGGCCACCATATCCCCGCGCAACATAAGTGTTAAGGACATTTTCCTTCCCCAAAAATCTTCATGGGTCATATGTCCGAAAGCTGCATTTGCCGCTGTCTGTATATCATTTGTAGTGTTGAAGAAACCATCAGGGGCCAATAGCCCAATCGGCTCTTCTTCCAAATCCGAACATCCTATTAGCGATAAACCTACCAATAAGAATATATATTTATAATTTTTCATTTTGTATGTTTTAACTGTTGATTAAAATTTTAAATTAACGCTGAAATTCACAGATTTAACAGTTGGGTAATTTCCGAAATCAAACCCATTGGTCGTGTTGCTTGCCGAACTGTCTTGGCCTACAACCCCATAACTTACTTCAGGGTCTAGACCGGAGTAGTCCGTAAAAGTCAACAAATTCTGTGCACTTAGAGACAATCTAACATTTTGCATACCTAACTTTTCGGTAATATCTGAAGGTAAATTATATCCTAAAGCAATATTTTTCAATCTAATATAGCTGCCATCTTCGACAAAACGAGAAGTGATCTGTTTCCCTCTAAGTTTGGCGCGGGGTATATCGGTGTCCGTGTTTGTTGGTGTCCATGAGTCTAATATCTCCCTAGTTGCATTAGAATCGCCATTGAACAACTGAACATTCGTAAGGTTCATGACATCCGCACCGTAAGAACCTTGAAAGAAGATGCTTAGATCAAAGTTTTTATATGAGAAATTATTGGTGATACCCATGGTCCAATCAGGGTTGGGATCCCCTATTATTTTTTGGTCATCGGTCGTGATCACGCCATCGGTCACACCATCCTCGTCAGGTACATCCGTAAACAATTGGTCACCAGCTTCGGCCCCTTCGAAAATGGCCGTACCTGCTGGTAGATCACCACCTTGGTAGACACCTTGGTATTCATATCCCCAAAAGACGCCGACTGCTTCACCTTCTCTTAGGACATGCGTACGTGGAATGTTGAAATATCCAGGGGAGGCATCTTGGAAAATATCCTGTCCATCCAATAAAGCGACAAATTCATTTTTATTGGTGGCCCAATTGAAATCCGTGGTCCATCTAAAATTATCATTGATAATGTTTCTTGTATTCAAGGTGATTTCAAACCCTTTGTTATTGACCTCTCCAACGTTTCTTAAACTGGCCGCAGTTAAGAAACCTAAATATTGTGGTTGACTGGAGTCCTCTATGATAAGATCTTTGGTGTCTATGTTGTAATAATCCAATGAAAGGGATATCCTATTATCGAAAAACCCTAAATCCATACCGATGTTTGTCTGGTAAGATGATTCCCATTTCAAATCCGGGTTGGCTACTTGATTGGGGGTAACATTTATTACCGTACTGCCATTGATAGGGGTAAAGACCGAACCGAAACTAGCCAATGACTGGTACGCGGCAATCGCTTGGTTACCGGTTACACCATAACTTGCCCTTAGTTTTAAATTGGAAATTTTATCACTGTCTTTTAAAAATTTTTCGTTGGAAATTTTCCATCCTACGGCACCTGATGGGAAAATGGCATATTTTTCGTTTTCCGCGAAATTGGACGCACCATCCCTTCTTACCGTGGCCGTTACCAAATACTTGTCATCATAATCGAAGTTTAACCTACCGAACTGGGATTGAATCTCTGTTTCCGAAAAAGATGATGTAGGTATCAATTGGGTGGCTCCAGATCCTAGGTTATAATAAGAGAAGGAATCTGAAGTAAACCCTTCGGCCCCTGCCGAATTTCTATCCGTGGAAGTTTTTTGATACGAATATCCGCCCAATAAGGTTAAATTCCCTTTCCCTATCTCCGCACTGTAGGTCAAGTAATTCTCACTTAATGTGTTCGTTCTTTTGTAATTATCGATCGTGGCTCTTCCTCCCGTGCTGCCGCCGGCCGTTGTAATCAAGGTAGACGGTCTAAAGACACCCTCGGTGCCATTGGCCGTACTAAAGCCAAAGGTGGTTTTAAAGGTGAGGTTTTTCAAGATTTCATAGTTGGCATAAAGGTTCGCCCTATAATTATCAGTTTTTGTTTTATTTATGCCTTCTGTGGCAATTGCATATGGATTGTCGACATTGTCCCCTATGGAATTAATCGTGTTCAAACCGTTTTCATCTAAAACACCTAAATCCGGTGCGAATCTGAATATCAATGAAACCACATCGTCCCCACCGCCATTTGCGGTCTCACCAGTCGATTGAGTAGGAACCCCATCTTTATCCCCTCTACTGCCGAAAAGATTAAACCCTAATTTTAATTTGTCAGTTACTTGTGCATCGATATTTGATAAGAATGATATTTTTTCAAATTCAGAATTTATGATGACACCTTCTTGTTTAAAATAGGTAGCGGAAGCATAAAAGTTTATTTTATCACTTCCACCTGAGAAAGAAAATTGGTGGTTCTGGGTACTTCCGGACCTATATAACAGGTCTTGCCAATCGGTGTTGGTAGAGCCTTGGGTATACCCTGGATTTATTGCGGTTTGAAATGCCGCAAATTCATCAGCATTCAAAAGATCTAGTTCATTCGCTGTGTTTTGAATGGAATAATTGGTATTTAGTTCGACAGATAATTTACCGCTTCTACCTTTTTTAGTAGTTACCAATACAACTCCGTTCGAGCCTCTGGAACCATAAATGGCAGTTGCCGATGCGTCTTTCAAGACTTCCATTGACTGTATGTCGTTCGACTGAGGCATAGTAGCACCAACAAAACCATCTACTACTATAAGTGGAGCACTACTTGCATTAATAGAAGTGTTTCCCCTAATCTTAATATTAATAGGAGCTCCAGGCTCACCACCGTTATTGGACTGGACGACGACACCTGCAGCCCGACCCTGAAGGGCTTGTTCCGCGCTTGCCAATGGAAAGGCATTCAATTCATCGGACTTGACCGATGATACAGAACCTGTTATATCACTCTTTTTCCTTGAACCATACCCTACAACAACGACCTCTTCCAATTGGTTCTGGTCCTCTACCAATACAACATTCAACTGGGTTTGGTCCGAGATGGTCACCGATTGGGTAACGTACCCCAAATAAGAAAATTGAACAATATCCCCGCTGGATACTTCCAATTGAAACAATCCGTCAAAGTCTGTTGCTGTTCCTTTGGTAGTGTTCATGATGACAACATTGACCCCTGGAACAGGAACATTGTCCGTGTCAGTTACCGTACCCGTGACGGTCCTTTCTTGGGCAAGTCCCAAGGAACTTACGAGTGTGAAAACTCCCATAAGGCAAGTTTTAACCCATTTTTTCATTTTTGTTTTAAACATAAGTTTTGATTTTTGAGTTTAGTTAACTTAAATAGATAATCAACAGTCCAAGACCCAGTATTACGAGAACTAAAATAATCTCATATATCCTTGCCTTTGAATTGTTCATTCCCATGCATCAAAATTAGAATTAAACAGAAGTTCGGAAATCCGAAAATAGGGGTAAAAAAGTACATATTCCCTTATTCTGAAGCTTTTAGGGAGTTTTTTCCCTGCTAATCCAAGGAGTTTGTAGAGAATTTATCTGCGTAAGAAGAAGGACTTATTCCATATTTTTTAGTGAAACACTTGCTGAAGTATTTAGGGTTCTTAAACCCTACCTGATAACTGATCTGGGATATATTAAGCTTGTCTTGCTCTAATAGATCGGCAGCCCTTTTCATTCGTATTTCCTGTACGAATTCATTTGGGGTAAAGTTTGTCCATGCTTTTATCTTAGTAAACAATAAGGTTCTACTTACTCCTAGTTCGGAACTGAAGGTAGGTATGTCAAATTGATCATTGGCAATGTTATCTTCAATAATTTGCAAAGCTTTCTTCAACAGTTGTTCATCTACTGAGGAAATTACAATTTCATTGGGCGAGAAACTTTTATCGTCTGAAAATTTATTTCGTAATCTTTTTGAAGAATCTATTAAATTCTTGACCCTTAATTGAAATTCCCGAACATTAAAGGGTTTACTTATATAGTCGTCCGCTCCACTTTCGAGTCCTTCAAATTTGTAGAGCAAAGAGGTTCTAGAAGTTAGTAATATAACTGGAATATGACTGGTCTTGAGATTTTCCTTTACTTTGGCACATAGTTCGGTGCCCACCATTACCGGCATGATCACATCGGAAACAATTAACGATGGAACATATTTTAAAGCTTTTTTCAAGGCTTCTTCCCCATCACCAGCCTCAATCACGTTATAATTGTCCTTTAACAGGTCTTTCATGAATGTTCTCAAAGGAACATTATCCTCTACCAACAATATGGTTTCTTTTTCTAGATCCACCAAAAGTTCATTCGCAATTAAAGGTGTTTGGGGAATGGGGTGTTTTAATTGTGAAGTATAGAGCCCTACATCATCACTGAATTTAAAGTCCTTGATAATTTCATCTTCGGATAGATGTGATTTTCCCAAAGGCAATGTTATCCTGAAAATGCTTCCCCCGTTGTCTGGATTTTCCAATACTGAAATTGAGCCCTTGTGGAGATCCATAATACTCTTGGCTATCGAGAGTCCGATTCCCGTTCCGGTACCTTGACCTTTTTTTGTTTTCGTATACTCTGGTATTTCAAAAAATCGATCAAATACTTTTTCCCTGTATTCGATAGGAATACCCGGTCCTGAATCTTTTACATCAATTGTGATATTTTTTTCATCCTTACTGATCTCGATGGCTATGGTCCCGTTTTTTGGGGTGTATTTAAATGCATTGGAAATCAAATTGTAAAAAACCTGTTCTAATTTGGGTCTGTCATAATAAACTAGAATGGGGTCTTTGTCAACAAGGAATGTATATTCATAGCCGTTGCTCTTTGCAAATTCGCTGAAAGAAAGGTATATCTCCCTTGAGAATTTCACAATGTTGCCTTTTGCCGTTTCTAGTTTGAAATGATTATGTTCAAGCTTTCTGAAATCCATTAATCTATTGATTAATTGTAATAAATGATTGGCATTGCTTTCAATTACCAATAGTTTTTTATACACAAAGCTACTTCCATTATAATCAGACAATAATTGTTGCAATGGACCGGTGATCAAAGTCAATGGGGTACGGAATTCATGTGATATATTCGTAAAAAAACGGAGCTTTGCATCATTGATTTCTTGGTTTCGCTGACCTTCCAAATACTCTAACTGTAGTTTGTGTTTCAGTTTTGTTCGTGAACGAATAATGTGCCCCAATCCTAGGAGGGCACTAAGTATTAAAATCCCATAAAGGGCAAAAGCCCAAGCACTCCGCCAAGGAGCGGGTTTTACTTTAATCCGTAATTTAGTGCCAGTACTGTTCCAAATCCCATCGTTATTGGCCCCTTTTACCTCGAAAATGTAATTACCCGGATTTTGTATCGTAAAATTAGCCTTTGTTTGATTTGTGGTGGTCCAATTTTCATCCAAACCCACCATTCTATATTGGTATTGGTTGCTACTGGGGTTGATGAAATTGGGAATGGCAAAGTCAATGGAAAAATTTGCCATATCGTATTCCAACTCAATTTCCTTGGTGAAGGGAGCGGTCTGCTCTAAAATGCCATTGTTGTCCTTAGGTGAAACTGATTTATTTTTGATCTTGAAGTCGGTTAGAATTACCTGAGGGACAAAATCATTGTGCGCCAGGATTTTGGGGTTGAAAAAGGATACTCCTGCAGGTCCCCCAAAATAGAACTTTGATCCATCTATTTTTAAAGCTGCACCACTACTGAATTCATTTCCTATTAGTCCATCATTTTCGGTATATATATTAAAAACACCCGATTTTGGTATCAGCCTCAAAAGGCCTTGGTTACTACTCATCCATAATGCGTGGTCATCATCCTCGAGAATGGCATAGATTGAGGTTACCTTTTTACCGCTTCTGATCGGTATTCGTTCAAAGGTCTCTCCATTGAATCGAAAAAGCCCTTTAGCGCGAATTCCTACCCATATTACATTTGACGAATCCTGGAATATCGTAAGAATATCATCACCTGATTCGGTAATCTTGTCATAAAAAAAATGGATTATATCGTCATCTTTATATGCACCATTGTTGAATGGTATTAGATTAAGTCCAGTTTGTGTGCCGACCCAAACATTATCTTTTTTGTCGATTATTAAACAACGTATTCTGTTGCTCGATAAGGTTTTGCTATTTTCTGGATCGTTCTTAAAAACCTTTAAATTTGAGTTGCTTAGGTCGTATTTTGCCAGGCCTTCCCCAAAAGTGCCGATCCACATTTCACGATCTTTACCTTCCTTAATGGCATAAATTCCTGTATTGAAGAATAATGACCTAAATTCTTTGGAGAGCAATTTTTTGTCAAATTTTTTTCGAGCGATATCATATATTTCCACTCCTTTGTCGAATGAGCCTATCCATAACCGATTTTCATTAATAAGAAGTGATTTTACATTATCGGTTAACAGTGTATTTGAATTGGAGGCATTAAGATATCTTATATTTTGACCTACATTATCAATAATGGTGACACCGCCACCTTCCGTACCAAAATAAACCTGATTACTTTTGTCTGAAACAATAGAGCTGACAACTTTATGCCCTAATTTATATATGCTGGACATTTCACCGTAGTTAATGAAGTTGGTATTGGATTTGTCCCAAATATCAACCCCGCCATAATAAGATCCTATCCAAATTGAACCTTTTTTATCTGTGAACAAGGATTTGATATAGTCATGGCTTAAGCTACCATTTTCATAAGGCTTATAGACCAGTTTTTGTATTTCTCCTATATCGTTGATTAGCGTTATGCCTTTTGAGGTACCTACCCATACTTCGCCTTGATTGCTTTTTGTGATCGCCCTAATATCATCATCTTCAACTAAGCTTTGATTTGTAAGAAAATGTTCAGATGCTATATCGAATTTCAGCATTCCCATGTTCTTGGTGCCAATACAAAGTATGTTTTCTTGACAAGATGCAATGACTTGGACAAAAAGTTCATCTTGCCGGTTATGAGGAGATAAACATTGAAAACCGACCTGTGCGTTACTATCCCTTGTTACCTTGCAAAATCCTTTTGAAGTACCGACCCAAATAGAACCATTCTTCCCCTCTACAATACTGAGTACATAGTTTGAAGGTAGGGAGGTATCGGAATCATCATCGGCATATAAGGTGGTAAAACTGTCTGATATCTTATTATATATTGAAAGACCATTGGATGTTCCAATCCAGATTTCACCATTCTGAATTTCGGTAATGGCCCAAATTGTATTATTGCCCAAGGAGTTTTTATCAATGGAATGAAAGTATCTTTTAAAGATACCCTTTTTCGGGTCATACCGGTTAAGACCATTGTAGGTGCCAATCCATATATAACCATTTGTGTCTTCTGTAATGGCAAGGATATCACTATTACTGATTGATGTAGAGTCGTTTAAATCATTTCTGAATACCTTGAACTCATTACCATCATAAAGATTTAATCCATCTCTGGTGCCAAGCCACATCCTACCCAAAGAATCTTGTTCAATGGCGATAACCGAGCTTTGCGATAACCCATTTGAGGTATTTAAATTCTTGAACCTATAGGGCACGGATTGTCCGTAACCGAAAGTCAATCCGAATAATAGAAGAAAGATAGTAGTAAAAGACTTCATATTAATTTGTGCCCATTATATAAATAACTTCGTTCGGGAGTCGTCTAACAAGGTTACTAAATTACTAGATTGATCTGTTTTAAACGTTTTTCAATGTGATAATTCTTTTTATGTTATCATCAGTTACTACGAAATTTATTAATTTTTTGTTTCATAATATAATGGCTTATAAGTCCTTTTACAATGATGGGGTGGCTGTATTCCATAGCCAGAGGAGTCTTATCGGGCAATGCAACCCAAATCGGCATGATTGTTATCGAAAATATGTTTAGTATGTTGAATTATAAGTTTTAAAGTATACAATCATTTAGCGATGTTTTCAAACACAATAAAGTATATCATAAGGCCCATACTTTTTATTTAATGTGAAACAAGATATTGCAGGATGGTTAGAATAATGGCATTCGGTACTTTTAAAATCTGAAAAATGAACTCATTTATCCCTTTTATGTACTATTGTTGACGTGGATAGTTCGTTTGTTTAATTTAAAACAGGGAAATTTGATGGAATACTATAGTTTTTTATAGTCCATCCTTAATTAAGCATTAAAATTTAACGAATCTAGTAATGGATAAAAAAGTAATCGTGTTAACAGGGGCCGGTGGGGTTCTAATAAGTGCATTGGCCAAGGCCTTTGCTAAAGAAGGTAATGAAATTGCGGTTTTGGACCTAAAAAAAGAGGCCGCTGATAAAGTAGCTGATGAGATCAATGGTCAAGGAGGTACCGCTATAAGTTTGGTTGCCAATGTATTGGAGAAAGAATCCCTCGAATTGGCAAAAAAAGAAGTCAATAGTCAATTGGGACCGTGTGATATTTTAGTCAATGGTGCCGGGGGCAACCATCCTTCGGGAACCACAAGCGAACCTTATTTGGAAGAAAAGGATTTACTCAAAACAACGGAAGGCTTTAAAACTTTTTTTGATTTGGATGTTAACGGTATCCAGTTCACCTTCAATTTAAATTTTATTGGAACGCTATTGCCCACTCAGGTATTTGCCAAGGACATGGTTGGAAGAAAGGATTGTAGTATCCTTAATATTTCCTCCATGAATGCCTTTACACCCTTAACCAAAATTCCGGCCTATAGTGGGGCGAAAGCTGCTGTATCGAACTTTACCCAATGGTTGGCAGTGCATTTTTCCAAAGTAGGGATACGTGTAAATGCCTTGGCACCGGGATTTTTCCTAACGGATCAAAACAGGGCTTTATTGTTAGGGGAAGATGGTGAGTTGACCCCAAGGGGGAATACGATCATAGGTCAAACACCCATGGGACGTTTTGGAGAACCTGAGGATTTAATAAGTACGGCACTATGGTTGAGTGATAAGGGCGCCTCTTTTGTTACAGGTGTTGTAGTACCTATAGATGGAGGTTTCAGTGCTTTTAGTGGGGTTTAATAATTTAGAATTATAATACGAATGACTTTAGAACAGACTTGGAGATGGTATGGGCCCAACGACCCAGTATCCCTATCAGATATTAGACAGACGGGTGCTACGGGAGTGGTTACCGCCTTGCATCATATTCCGAACGGAGAGGTATGGACGGTTTCGGAAATCACGAAAAGAAAAAAGGAAGTAGAGGCTGCTGGACTCACCTGGTCGGTCGTTGAAAGCGTTCCCATCCATGAGGCCATAAAGACCCAAGCTGAAGGGTATATGCAATATGTCGATACTTATAAGCAAACCCTCTTGAATTTGGGGGAATGTGGGATAGACATTGTATGCTATAATTTTATGCCCGTATTGGATTGGACAAGGACCGATCTTGACTATGAGGTAAAGGATGGTTCCAGGGCCTTGCGATTTGAAGCTGCCGCTTTTGCAGCTTTTGAACTGTTTTTATTGAAACGGCCAGGAGCGAGAGAAACCTATACGGAACAGGAAGTAGTTGCTGCAAAGGATTATTTTGAAAATTTGTCTGAAGAAGGCAAACAACAATTGACGAATAATATCATAGCAGGGCTTCCAGGTGCCGAGGAAGGATATTCCTTGGAAGAATTCAACTCCATTTTAGCAGCGTATGATGCTATCGATGAAGTAAAGTTGAAAAAGCATTTATTCGAATTTTTGGGGCATATAATCCCGGCCGCCGAAAAAGCAGGGGTTTTAATGTGTATACACCCTGATGACCCTCCGTATCCTATTTTGGGTCTACCAAGGGTAGTGAGCACCGAACAGGATATTGTGGAACTTTATAAGGCTGTCGATAGCCCAAATAACGGACTCACATTCTGCACAGGGTCTTTTGGTGTCCGTAAGGACAATGACCTTCCCGGTATCGTGGAACGTTTAGGCAATCGCATACATTTTATCCATCTTCGCAGTACCCAAAGGGATGCCAATGGAAATTTTCATGAAGCAAACCATTTAGAAGGTGATGTTGATATGTACAATGTTATGAAAGCTTTGATTACGGAACATGAAAAACGTAAATCATCAGGTAGAAAAGATATGCGTATGCCAATGCGTCCCGATCATGGTCACAAAATGCTAGACGATTTACGTAAAAAGACCAATCCAGGATATTCGGGTATAGGCCGGTTAAGGGGATTGGCAGAGCTTCGCGGTCTTGAATGGGGTATACGCAGAGCCTTGTTCAACGAATAATTTTTATCGAACTGTAAGAAAACAAAAAATAATAGTAAAATGACAACATTAGTCGAAACCAGGTATGCTTCAAGTCCAGAAGCCGTAAAAAAGTATGACACAACGGAATTACGTAATGAATTCCTAATTTCCAATTTGATGCAAAAGGGTAAGGTCAATCTGACCTATTCCCATTATGACCGGTATATCGCCGGTTCAGCAGTTCCGGAAGCTCCTTTAAGATTAGAATCCATTGACCCATTGAAAGCTGATTTTTTCTTGGAAAGACGTGAAATGGGAATCATTAATGTAGGGGATAATGGAAGTGTTGACATAGATGGTGAATCTTATCAATTAGGGCACAAAGATGCTTTGTACATAGGAATGGGAGCCAAAGATGTTGTCTTTAAAAGCGATGACCCTAAAAAGCCTGCGATGTTCTATATAAACTCTGCACCGGCCCACACAACGTATCCAACGAAAAAAGTAAGCTTGGAAGAGGCGAATAAACTAGAATTAGGTTCACTGGAAACGGCGAACCATAGAACGGTGAACCAGATGATCATAGGCGGTATTGTAACAACATGCCAACTGCAAATGGGAATGACGGAACTTAAGACAGGAAGTGTATGGAACACCATGCCGGCACATGTTCATGACCGTAGGATGGAAGTTTATTTTTATATGGATGTACCTGAAGGGCAATCCGTATGCCATTTTATGGGGCAACCCCAGGAAACACGTCATATTTGGATGCAAAACAACCAAGCGGTCATTTCCCCACCATGGTCTATCCACTGTGGATCGGGAACATCCAACTATACCTTTATTTGGGGTATGGCCGGTGAAAACTTGGATTATGGGGATATGGATGTCGCAAAAATAACGGAATTAAGATAA
>NZ_WKJH01000017.1 GCF_009674825.1 Maribacter luteus | reverse complement strand
ATAACTTCGGTACAGCAGTAATTTGAGTAACCATATCTTTATTTTTTTGTTCATTTTAAAGATACTCGACTTACTGCTTTTTCATCGATGCTATAATCCATTGCGGCTGAAATTCCTATCGGAATTTCATTGCAATTTTGCTATCTTTCGGCTACGGCGGAAAGAATCCTGCGGATTTTTCCGCAACGTATCATAGCCAAAACCGTTGTGGTGCATTAAAACGAAACGTCAAAATTGAAAAAATAGATTAATAATATGATTGTAGCAGCTATAATATTTATTATTCTCGGAATCATAATAAAATACAGAAAAATGTATTGGCTGATTGCGGGCTACAATGCAATGCCGAAAGAAGAAAAAGAGAAATACAACATTGAAGGAATAGCAAATTTATTTAGAAATGTAATGTTTGGAATGGCTTTAATTATCATTTCTGGATGTTTAATCGCTGAACTGACTAAAAACCTCAATATTCAAAATTATGCTTTTTGGACTTCAATGATTATCGGAATTCCATACTTGTTGATTAAATCAAACTCGAAGAAATATAAAATCAAAAATTAATAATGAATTTACCCTTTGACAATCCCTTGTTTTTAATTCCGTCATCATCTGGAATAATTTTTATGATTTCAGGATTTTTAATGCTCAAATTTCCACCGAAAAAAATAAATGGACTTTATGGATATAGAACTTCAAGCTCAATGAAAAATCAAGAGAGATGGGATTTTTCTCAAAAATACTCTTCCATTGAAATGATTAAACTTGGAGCACTATTGATTTTAAGTTCGATTATTGGATTAATATTTAAACCTGATGGCAAAATTGGTATGTTTTTAGGCTTGGGATTAATGATATTAATGGTCGTATTTCTATTAATACGAGTTGAAAAGGCAATTAAGAATAAATTTACAAACGAATAATAACGACACCACAACAATGGCTCCTATGAAAAGCCCTAGTCCAGTTCTCTAAAGTTAATCAATATTTTCTTTTTTGCCTTAAACCACCTTTTTTTCTTTAATATAACTTGCTCCGCATCCTATATGTGATACACCTTTTGTCTTAGGGTTCACCAGCATCTGTATGATTTTAAGCTATAATAGACCCGGCCACTTGCTATAAAAATGTGATCCCCGAGTACTCGGGGCCACCCACGTTGTTCTGTGGTACGGGTCTCTCTACTATTTCGTGAGCTTTGTTATGGTTTTTTCATTCTTTAGTTTTCTTTTTTATTCAATTACACCTATCGCATAAGGAGTCTCTGTTTTGATTACCGCCAATGTCCTACTAAGTAGTTTTCTCGCTACTTTGATAATGATACTCTTTACGTTTCTACCTTGGTGCTTACGATAG
>NZ_WKJH01000016.1 GCF_009674825.1 Maribacter luteus | reverse complement strand
TCATAGCGCTGCGATGATGTAGCATTTCCGAAAGACCGGGAATCGAGGTACGAGATGAAGGGATTTTGGTCGACGCAGGCGAATGCTACATCATCGCTTCAGCTATGAGTAGTGCGGAGGTAAGGAAACCTTTTTGTTTCCGTCTTCGCACGTAGCAAAAGCTTTTTGTTTTGATTTATATTTTTCGCCAGAGCAAAATCAGAAAGATTTTGCGGACATAGTAAATTTACGCTTAACTTGGTTTAAACACTAAACTCCGTATTACTTATAGGTATTGTTGTGCTTTCGTTTTTCCATACAATCAATAATATAATTCTTTATTAATCTAGTCTTCTTCAATTATTGATTCCAGAAATATAATAGCTGCGTGCTTTGACTGTTCAATTGTAATTCCCTTTGCATTAAGTAATTCGGGGTTGTTGAATTTTTTAAACAAATGTTTTCTGATTTTTGAATTATTTTTTTCAAAATGTAAAATGGTGTCTAGCCCATCTAGATTTTTTGACACTCTTTTGCTAAGGTGTTCTATTCTACTTACTTTAAAATGGCCTCGAAATTTTTGTTTATCCTCCAAATCTTTTTTAATAGGTCGAACAAAAGCGTAGTAGTTTAAAAATATTATTACACTTACTGATAGTATTACTATAATAATCATGGTGGGGCTTTGGAACATAT
The DNA here is from genome assembly GCF_009674825.1 of Maribacter luteus. Taxonomy (GTDB): domain Bacteria; phylum Bacteroidota; class Bacteroidia; order Flavobacteriales; family Flavobacteriaceae; genus Maribacter_A; species Maribacter_A luteus. Next base: position 1,335 of record NZ_WKJH01000016.1, on the reverse strand, counting down.
ATTCATTCATATCTTCTAATTTCCTAATCCCTTGTTTTTTGTCAAAATATTTGATAAAATTCCATACCTCTGGAGGTGTAAATAATGCTATAATTCCTAAAATAGGTGCTATTAAAGATGTATTTTTAAATCTTGAATATCGTTTTTTGTACTCAGTTTGAACTTTTCTTAATTCATCCGATGTTAGTGGCAGAATCTCAAAATTATTTTCGTTCTCTAAATTATCTAAAAACACCACTTTTTCAGTTTTTTCTTGATAATCGTGTGTCTTATTCCTGCTTTCGTTTTTCCTTGTTACGGTAGATTCATTTTTATCTTCGATTAATTTAGAATCAGATCTTCTACTATTTGGAATCAATCGATATTTTAAAAGATTTAATTCCGCCCATTCGATAAATCTTTTTACAATCAATTTTCTTCTATTTTCATCATCAGAGAATTCCATTTCCCATACCAAAAGTCCGATATCGTTTTTTGCGGCATCTTCAATTATTATTTTTACCGATGATACCGAATCAGAATAGATTAATTCATGATTATACATATGAATATTCCAATTCACCATGAATTTATATTCAGAACTAAAATTTTTGGTGCTTTTATTCATATTGTGTAAAACTATAAAGCTTGAAGCCCATATTGTTTATAGGTTTTTTTCTGTTTAGTTATTTTTTTCAGTTGAATAGCTCAGGATAGACTTTTCTTGAAACATTCGTAACCCAATTTTCGTAATCCGTACTAACGTAATTTTCTAAATTTTCATCTATAATCACTTGTTCTACCTGTAGGCAATTTTTAAAATCCAACTCACTCACTTCATATTCATTTCCGTCTTCTTGTCCACTAAATTTAAGACAGATATGTCCGTTTTCAATCCAGCAAAAACAGTTTATAGATTGAATTTCTACATGTAGTGGTTGTTCAAATTCTGGAAAGTCTTTAATTTTACTTTTGAATTTTTCAATTTCTACTCTATCATATTTTTTTCCTGCTATAGCTTTGGGATGATTTTCAGGGATTAGCTCAAGTTGAATTTGTAATCCATCTAAAATTTCGAACAGTTCTAATTTGTTTTGATATTTGAGCCAAATCCCAAATTCGTCCCCATCATTTGCGTGTCCACCCCAGGCTCTTTTGAAAAATCCGTACTTCAGAGTTTTAATCCATTTTTTTACAACACTCTTTTCGTGTTTTTCGAACAGACGACTTTCTGAAATTTTCTCAATTTTCATAATGAAGCACAACGCAGCGCTATGTGAAGTCCACGTTATTTTATGGAAATATAGGGAAAACATTTTTTTGTTTTCGGCTATATTGGGAATAAAATGGCGTGTA
>NZ_WKJH01000015.1 GCF_009674825.1 Maribacter luteus | reverse complement strand
TATAACTTCGGTACAGCAGTAATTTGAGTAACCATATCTTTATTTTTTTGTTCATTTTAAAGATACTCGACTTACTGCTTTTTCATCGATGCTATACGTAATGCGGGTTGAAGTGCTAAATCGAAGTTTAGAGCTTAAAACGAAGTCCGCCAAATCTTTTTTATTTGGCTTTGAAAATGAAAAATTAAAACAAAATAAAAAGTTTTGGCTAAGTGCTTAATCGGAAATTAATCGCTTATTTATTCCCGTACTAATCATAGGTACTGTGTCAAAAAACAAGTTTTTTCCTTAAAATCTTAGGAAACAAGTTGATTGATCAAATTGTTATCCTGCGCAGCAAGAGCTTTATGCTTTTGCTGCTTTTTTGTTTCAAACCCTGCATCGTAAACTTCTTCATTCTTCCATAAGGTATACATCAATATCAATAGCTTTCTCTGGACGGCTATTAAAGCCACTAAGGGCTTTGCTTTATTCGGCTTAAGCCTATTATAGAATTGCTTTAATGTTGGGTTACAGCGCACACAGGTCATCGATGGCATATGTAAAGCTGCTCTGATATGACTGTTCCCTCTTTTGCTAATCCTTGTTTTACCTTTAAAATTACCAGACTCTCGTAATACAATATCATAACCGGCATAGCTTGCCAATTGTTTGGCATTTACTATAGATTCAAATCCTAAGGTCTCTCCAATAACCGTAGCTGCTGATATAAAAGATATGCCAGGTATACTCATTAGAAAGCCGATCTTCTGTTTAAGAACCTCATTTTTTGATATCAATTCTTGCATCTCTTTTTCTATAAGGGCTATCTGACACTCAAGAAGCTTCAATCTGTTCTTATGCCTTTTCAAAGCTTTAGCATTACTATAAACACTAGAAGAAATAGCTCCTTGACGATTGGTTTCTATAGTTCTATCTTTCAACAAAGAACTTCGCTCCCTGCTCAATGCTTTTAATTGTTGTAGTTCTTTACTGGGTGGTTGCCAAAGACGAATAGATCTCTCAAGACCAAGCATGCTCAACATCCTACTATCCAATGCATCAGTCTTCGAACGTTGATCCAAACTCTGGGCGTAACGCTTTACACGACCCGATTGCATTACACAAACAGCATAACCTTTGTCGTGCAAGTAATGGGCGATACCTTGATGATAGACTCCCGTAGCTTCCATCACTATCAAAAGATCAACAGTACTATCTACTGATTTCTTCAACCATTTCAAAAGCTCCCTGTAACCTGGTTCATCATTGGATACATCTGGATGGGACTTAAATTCCTTAACCAGCCTTTCACTTAGAAAACCTAATGACAATGATAAATTCAACTTAGAAACATCGATGCCCAAACTTTGTTTTAACTGCTTTTCCATATCCTATTTTTTAAAGCTAGAATTCTCTTTAGCATCTTTGCTCGCATTTGATTCGATCTCTGCACTTTTAGGATCTAGGTACTGTTCAGATTCCAAGAAAATTATAGAAGGGCGGATAACCTATGAAACGATATCATCTGAATGTATCTAGCCGAGACCTCGCTGTCCCTCCTATTTAAGCCTGTTGTTAAGTATCCAAGCTAATGCTTTAAAGCATTAGCTTGGGAAGAGTGTAAACCTAAGCGACGATATCTCTATTTAGTATCTAGCCGAACCACGAAATCACTCTTATTTATAAACTCTTTTTTTTGTGCTAAATATCTTATCTTCAACTTAAGAAACAAACATACGAGCCGAGCCGTTGTAAACAATTATGAAAAAAATTCTACCAATACTTGGACTAGCTTTTCTAATGAGCTGTATTACTGAAAAGGAGTCTAAAAACAATTTTTTTAATCCTTTTAAGACTAGTACAAAACTAGAAATCCAGTTCTTTGACCTTGATACAATCGGGTCGAAAGAAATTATTGGGGAAAAAGGAACAAGGATATACTTTGTAAGGGAGAACTTTGATATTGATTCAACAGACAAAATAACTATGGAACTTAAAGAGTTTTATAGTATCTCAGATTTGTTAAAAAACAATATACGCACAGTTACCAAAGACAATGAGTTACTTGAAAGTTCAGGAGTTATTTACTTGAATTTCAAAAGTAATGGAGAGGATCTAAAACTTCGAGACAGTTCAACAATTAGAGTGAGATTCCCGATTGACTTTTCAAATAAAGACAAAATTTTTACTGGACAAATGGACTCAATCAGTCAAATGTCTTGGTCGGAAACCGAAGCATATTTTATGGTTCTACGCTTTGATAAAAAATATCAAATCTACGTAGGTTACGATGTGACTTTAGATTCTCTCCCTTATTATCAAGAGCTTTGGAGAAAAGAGGACAGCATTTACAAAAAAACAATAGGAAGCTTAAATAAAATCGACGACAATATTGGGACTTCTATTTCTTTAACCAACCTAGGATGGATAAATGTTGACAGGTTCATAGAAAAGCCTACTGTGATAGACCTCGACATGACCAATGCTCTTGAAGTAGACGGTATTGTTATTTATGTTATTTATGAGAATTTTAATTCCTTCACAAGCTTTTATCCTAGCGACACGAAAAGTATAATTCAAACAGAAATACCTATTTTAGAAAATACAAGTATAATTGCCGTAGGAATTAAAGACGAACAATTGTATGCTCAAAAAATACCTATTAAAGATGATATCGAAATGAAATTGGGCCTAAAGCCAATTAATCGGGCGGAATTGAATAGGTTGTTCGAAAAATAACTGTTTACAACACGGTGTATAATTAATTGCGGGCGGATTTCCCAAATGGAAATCCTTGCAATTAACTATCTTCGGTACTGGCGGACATTTTCCGTTGGAAAAGTCCGCAACTAATCATACACGATAACGTTGCCAACAATTGAGGAAAATCAGAACGCTGAATGAAATTAATCTTTAAACTTCAAATATTTGTAGTCCATTTATGGTTTTTAGTTTGTACATATTTAATGCTGACTAAAAATGACAAACCTGATTATATTGGAAAAACAGAACCTGATAAAACGGAACTCTATGAAATTTTATTTTATATCTCGTTAGCGATTTTAGTGGCTTTTTATATTTCAATTTTAGGAAAAAAATTATTGAAAAAATCAAAATAAATTCTGACTCAAATGTGGAATGAAAAGCAAAACGGAATTTATAAACGTAGCGAAAAACGAATTGAATGAGGAAAATCACTTTTGCGAAATTTAGCAAGTTGCGGAATTGAAAAATATTGACTAAAAAAATATGGTGGAAATTGTAGCTAGTTTGTTATTATCGATTTTTTTTGAATTTTAAGAAAGTAAAAAAACGAAAAAACAACTGTTGGCAACAACGTGTCCTATGAAAAGCCCTAGTCCAGTTCTCTAAAGTTAATCAATATTTTCTTTTTTGCCTTAAACCACCTTTTTTTCTTTAATATAACTTGCTCCGCA
>NZ_WKJH01000014.1 GCF_009674825.1 Maribacter luteus | reverse complement strand
ATAACTTCGGTACAGCAGTAATTTGAGTAACCATATCTTTAATTTTTTGTTCATTTTAAAGATACTCGACTTACTGCTTTTTCATCGATGCTATAATTAATACGGGTTTTGGTGCTTGACGCTAAGCTTGGGTATATTTAGAATGTCCGCCAAATCTTTTGGATTTGGCTTTTAAAATAAAAAAGTAAAAACAAACAAAAAGATTCGGCTAATTGCTTAAACGGAAACAAAAGTGCCTTTTTATTCCCGTACTAATCATAGCCGAGACGTTGTACGCAACCATGAGAAAGACATACTACATATTATTATCATTATTGCTATTAGGGTTTTCTGATATTTATGCTTGTACATGTCAAGGAGAATCGACTGTAAAAGGAGCGATTAAAAATTCTGACTTTGTGATTGTTGGAGAAATCATTAGTAGGGCTTTTGTTGATATTCCTGATTCAGCGCTGATTAAACAAAATTTCAAAGACACATTATATCATAAACAATATCCTTATGTTCATCGGATAAGTAAGTATTCAATTAAGATTGAGAAAATATATAAAGGTAAAACTACAAGTGATACGTTGGATATATATACTGGAAATGGTGGCGGTGATTGCGGATATAGATTTAAAATTGGAGATAGATATATAGTTTACGGTAACAAAGAAACATATTTTGGCATGACAAATAATGACTGTGAATACCCAAAAGGTAAAAACTGTATATGGACTAATATATGTATGCGGACTACCAATTATTATCAGTCGGAAATTGATGAAATAGAAAAAATTATAAAATAGACAATGGACTTTGATTTAGCAGAATACATAAGGCAAACTGGATTTTCACAAACAAGAGAGAGTGATAAACGGGATGTTTTTGAGAAAAAGTATTATCATCCTTTTAACAATAAAGATTATATCGCAAGGATTACGATACATTATGATGCTGGATATTCAAAATTCAATAATGCTTCTGTTTGGTTAATGACTGTTGATTTGACGGATGATTTTAATTCGAGTACAGAAGGATTAATAATTTATAATGGATTAGCACCGTGTAATTTTGATTTTGCGTTAGAATTATTTGAGCAAATTTTACCAGGAGAAAAAGAACTAATGAAATATAATGGGTAAATGGCAGCGTACAACAATGTATAAAAAACATAAGTGTCTAAGTGGTTTACGAGACATTTTCGCCTTTAATCAGCTCCGCCAAATCTGCGATTTGACGGTTTGTTTTAAAACAGTAAATTTGTGTCAAAACGCAAATTTGGCTCGGTGCAACTTGACAGGTAGGAGCTTCGAAATCACTTACGATTTTTTATACGAGTCGTTAGCAAGCATTTGAAAAAAAATGAAAATATTAATAAACGACTTTAAATCTGCAGAAGATACTTATAAGAACATTTTCAAAAATTATGGCTACGAAGAAAATGAATTAATCTTTTGTAATTCATTCGAGAAAACCAAATCGTTTATTATTGAACAGCTAGAAAAAAAGAAACTTCATATTGATGTAATAATTACCAATGAATCATCGGCAGAACATATTGATAGCTTGCAAGCGTCCAAAATTTTAAGATTTAGAAATGGATTCAACACTTCTTATTCAAAAGGTAATTTTAGGATTAGTTCTATCCCAGTTATACTATATACTGACATAGAGACAAGAGGAACAATTTCAGCAGACAATTGGCAAGCGATTCTTAAAAAAAATAAGGAAGGACAACACGATGAATTTATTACTGAATTTGAAAACACTATAAGGACTTGGCGAAAAAGATTAGTAACCGATTTAGAAAACTTAGGAATTTTAAATAAAAACACTCAAAACTTTCAAGAATCAACTTTTTATAAAACTCATTACAAGAATCGAATAACTAAAAATTCTGAAAGTTACTTCTTACTAAAAACCTCAATCGTATCGGAAGAATTCATTAAGCTACCAACACCGTTAGTTTACGATTGGCTGATAATAAATAGAAGAGAAATTGAACAATCTATTTTAGAGTTTAATTCTACCTACAATAATCATATCAAATATGATAGAATAAATAATGAGCGGACTATTTTACACGATTTTTTCAATCAGAATAAAATGATTCTTTTAAGAGACGCTTTTATTGATTTTGAATACGAGAAAAACTTATATGATTTGAATGAGAAAACTAATGAAGAATGTGATTATATACTTAAAACAGAGTTCCCTGAGTTTTTAAAAACAACCTTTTTCGAAGTTAAAAAAGAAGATGTAACTTTTTATGTCAAAAAGAAAACGAAAAGACCTCAATTAAGTAGTAACTATTTATCTCATTTAGAACAAGTCTGGAGATATAAGGAGTATTCAAGTAAAAAAGAAAATGAACTAGAAATAGAATCTAAATTGGGCTATCGAACAGAAAACTTTGACCATATTTTACTTGCAGGGAGAAAAGAAGAAAAGCTTGAAATGAAAGAAAAATTTTCAAGTGACCTTAATCGAATGTATAATGGAATTGAGGTTGTAACTTATGAAGAGCTTGAAGAGTTAAATATTGATTATTTTGATAAATTCAATCGACTAAGTATTGATTTGAAATAAAAACGCTTGCTAACATTGTATCCTATGAAAAGCCCTAGTCCAGTTCTCTAAAGTTAATCAATATTTTCTTTTTTGCCTTAAACCACCTTTTTTTCTTTAATATAACTTGCTCC
>NZ_WKJH01000013.1 GCF_009674825.1 Maribacter luteus | reverse complement strand
CCGAGTGATATGGATGTATTTTTCATTTTTTTTTAATGTATACTCAAATTTACCAATTTTTGGTAAAAACCCCAAATTTACCACGATTTTCAAATTGCACCCAACGGTTTTGTATATGGAAAGTTGCGTGTTTCAGCAACTAAATTAGCAAATACAAACCGAATAGAAAATCCGCGAGGATTTCCGTAAGTAGGCTCTAACTAGCAATGAATTATACACATTGTGCCTGTTTCACAAGTTAAGAAAAAAGTCATTGTGGATCATTGCCGATCGGGAAATGGATCGTAACTTTAGGTATGCAAGGCAAGAAGAACTATCAGGAAAAACTGTTCGCCCATTTTTAATTGACGATCGCCTACAACCTGAAGAAATACCTGAAGTTCATCGGGAAACGAGCGAAAAGCGGGGCGGGAATGCTTGCTTTGTTATTTTCTGTAAAAACCGAACCTTACAAGCTCGAAAGGTTGTTTTTAAGCCCGGCAAAAACAATGGGATATTTGGTCACCTAAAAAATAAGACAGCCCTAAAAAGCGGTTGTGGAAGTCATTATTCCAATAATTATAGGCTTGTGCAACGGTTACCTTTGTTACAAACAGTTTTTCTATAAGCTATATTCAATTCCGAGATTGAATACAGAAGATTTCAGTCCATTATTACGTTCAATTACTCCGAAATAGTATCTAGAATTAAGTCCAAAATTTTCACTCAATTTATAGCCAAAACCAACTAAAAGCCCCAAATCCAACTTGTCATTATTGGAAAGGTTTCCAGTCCCATCGTTTTGGGCACCAGGAAGAGTATCTCCAACTGATTTATCTTTCAAGCTAAAAATGTATCCGACTTGTGGACCTGCCTCAATATAGAATTTTTCACTTAAGTAATTTTGAGCCACTACAGGAAGAACAATGGTAGATTCAATGATATTAAATTCAAAATCAAATTCTGTTGCAGGGTCGTTACTATTTTGACGTACTTCAACATTTTCATTTTTCAATTTACTCCCTTGCGATGCGAATAATAAAGATGGTTGTATTCTAATCTGTTCACTTATTTTAAAATTAACGAAACCACCTACATATAAACCGATTTTCCCTGCATAGCGAATGTCCTCTGTATTTGGGTTTGGAAAACGTGGAGTGTATCTAGCATAATTAGTTCCTGCTTGAATTCCGTAAGATGTGTTGCTCTGCTGTGCATTTGCTGTAAAGGCGAAGATGGCTAATGTGATCCTTAACAATAAAACGTTTTTTTTCATTTCGTAGGGTTTGTATTAAATTGTTTGTAACGCAGCGCTATGTGAAGTCCACGTTATTTTATGGAAATATAGGGAAAACATTTTTTTGTTTTCGGCTATATTGGGAATAAAATCATGTGTACCACCGAGCAAAGCGACCGATGAACACCCGTAAAATAAGCAAGCAACGGTGAATAAATTGCATATAGCGTATTGATATGTTGCGTTGAAAAGCCGTAGCGGCGTTATCGGCCATAGACCTCTCATCCTATCCCGATGGCAATCTGTCATAGCGCTGCGATGATGTAGCATTTCCGAAAGACCGGGCGACATCTGCGAGAGCAGTGTGCGGGAGGGAGCGGGGGCAAAACGAGATGAAGGGATTTTGGTCGACGCAGGCGTCACGAGCGCAGCGAACACAGGAATACCTTCAAAAAACATTAAAAATGATATGAATAATGCTACATCATCGGTTTGTGTATGAAACGTAGCGTTTAAAAAGACGCTGACTTTTCGGATAAACACAGAGACCTCTTACTGCATAGGGGTACTGGAATAAAAGATAAAAAAACAAACCATAACAAAGCTCACAAAATAATAGAGAGACCCGTACCACAGAACAACGTGGGTGATCCAGAAAACCGGAATCACATCTTTATAGCAAGTGGCCGGGTCTATTATAGCTTATAATCATACAGATGCTGGTGAACCCTAGGACAAAAGGTGTATCACATATAGGATGCGGAGCAAGTTATATAAAAGGAAAAAAGGTGGTTAAAGGCAAAAAAGAAAATATTGATTAACTTTAGAGAACTGGACTAGGGCTTTTCATAGGATACGGTGTTGGCAAATGTTTTTAATAAAAGTCACTTTTTCGCGTTTAACCAAAAGTACTCGTTTAAAAAAATTCTATGAGATTCAAATCCCCCTTTTCTTTGGTACTTCTGATGTTTCTATTTTTAAGCTGTTCAGAAGAAAATGATATGTTAAATGTAGATGTTGAAGAGCAGGAACAGGTGAATGACAATTCTGATGCTTCAGTAGAAGAAATAACATACTTTACTTACCAAAATTTCCAGAATCAAGGATTGGAAAATTGGATAATAATTCATGACGAAAATGGAAATCTAATTGATTATAAACAAATTATAGATGTGGGAAGTATGGACTTTACTATTGGAGTAGATGTCCTATCCGAGAAACTTAGCGCTACCAAGCTTTCATTTAGCGCAGACGAAGCAGGAAATAATCTATATCATAGTTTATTAACCTACACGGATCTCGAAATTGGAAGTGTATGGGAAGATAGGTCCAATTCCTTTGAGGGAAATTTAATTGGTGGATTTAATCTTCAGGTAGAGAATATTTCAGGAGTTGAAAATATTCTTATTACAACGCCAAGTGGAATTTTGAGGACTGGAAATCCTAATGCGAATGAATTCTCAGGTAATACGTTACAACTAATGGATATTCCTTTTTATCAAGAGCAAGAGTATTTGATAAGCATAAGGGATTCCAACGGTCTTACAAAATATCTTTTGTTATCACCGGAAAATGATTTTGATTACAGCTATGATTATGACAGTTTTCAAGAATTTGATGATTCGTACAAACTAGAATTACCGCCAAATAATTTTAATTTAATCTTTACGGGAGGCTTTAAAACGAATGATGCCAACACCTATTGGAATTATGGTCATCGGTTTACTGAGTATATTGGCAATGAAGCCGGTGAATTTAACTTAGGTTATATTAATGGCTATGAAAGATATAGGTCTTACGTCTCAATAACCCGAGAAGATTTTACCTATACTTTGCAAGTTATTGGAGACAAAGTACAAGATGTTGCTATCCCCGATAGACCTTTATTTACAGTAGAAAACTCCAATATTTATGATTTTGAATTTTCCTCTGACTTAAACGCTATCACAAAAAATACCCGTCACGAATCTATAATTATTGATGAGCAAAGTAGGTATCTGAGTACTACTTGGTTGGTGTATTCTACGGGAAAATCGTCTCAAAAAATCGGAAGACTTCCTGATGAAATAATTGAAAAATATCCCGATATGGTTTTGGATACCTTAGAATTGAAAGAGGTTAGTCTTTTTACAAAAAGTTATGGGCAACAGCAATTATTTGAAGACGAGACCTCTAAACGACGAACAGGTAATTACATAAGTGAAAGTTATGTGTTCAGAGGCTTTTGAATATTCTAAGTCAATTTTCCTTTTTGCACAAGGTATTGGGCAAAACAGGAAGGTCTTTGTTTATTTCTTAACTCGCTAAATCTTATGATATTGCTTTGGACAAGAAAAAATAAAACTATACAATAAGCTTCGTGTACAAACGGAAACTAGCCAGCGCACCAAATCGCCCACTACTGTCACAGATGGCGTACCACCTCATTAGGTTTTGCCGAACCGTTCGCAAATATTATTCAAACGATAGAACGTATTACGTTTATGTGGTGTAAGTATTAGTAGCGACACTTCTGATTAATCACTTCGTTTTAAGGTTCTGACATTATCCGTAGGCTAGTCATGATTGCTATTCCTTTGTTTTAGGGCTGTTCACATTAAATGGAATATCCATAAAATAATAATGTGAACTAATTTATGGTTGTCTTATCTGAAAATCTTGATGGACGAATGTTAATTAGTTAAACATAAATTCAGACTGATTTTCTGAATTGGCATCTGAATTATAATAAGATAATTTTGTTAAATATCCACCTTCGTTTGCTTCCTCTATATTTACTGTAATGTTGAAATTATTTGGACCGCTTATTTTAGTTCCCGTTCTGAAAACATTTTTATTTAATGTTTTAACAAAACCCAAAAGACTTCCATTTCCTAAAAGCATATTTGTTCTCTTACCAAAAGTTGCTTCATAAATAATAGCTTCTGTGTTTATAATATCGGAATAGGTGTATTCATGACTTGAAATATCATTTGAAATTTTAACTATGTTTTGATTATCGTCATAATCATAGGTATTAACATTTTCTCCTGATTCATAAAGAACCCTATTGTTATGTTGATTCAAAACTATTTTCGAAGATTCGGTGAGTTCATATGTTTCGTCGTCGTCACTTGAAAATATTTTAACAAGTACTGCATCTTGGTCATTCTCGAATTCCATTTTCGTATAGGAATACTCGCTAGGGAATGATTCTAAATCTCGGGATTTAACTTCTGACAATAATCCATTAACATAACTATAAAGACTTCTCTCAGCGGAAATATTATCTATAAATAATTCGAACCTGTAAATTTTATCGTTTACATATTCAATTTCCCCCCGAACTTCTCTTGGGTTCAAATTCATACTGGATAGCCCAGAGAAACTTTGCATTCGATTGTCTTCGAGAATTATTTCCAAGGAGTCGCTAAGAACTAGATCGGTATTATCTAGTCGATAAGTTTTATCTATCCATTTTCCAATCGCAACGGTAGGAATGTCATCGGTAGGCTCTTCTTGTTCCTCCTGATTTTCCTCTTCATTGTTTGCTTCAATCTCAATTTCTTCATTTGTGTCGTTACTGGTATTATCAGAAGAACAGGATGCAAAAAATAAAATGGTTAAATAAAATATTATTTTCTTCACGGGGTTGGTTTTTAAACACTAAAAACGAATTACTGTACGTATTAATTGTTTTAAGAAATATAGGATTAAATAAATTTTCGGATTTGTTTAGTGTTTTATTTTTGTCAATTATTAATGCTAATGTGTTTGTGTATTACTTCGTTGCGTGGTTTAGCAACTAATTTAGCAAATACTAACCAAATAGAAAATCCGCGAGGATTTTCTTAAGTAGGCTCGCACCACGCAATTAATTTTATACGTCTTAAGTTTATTTCTCATTAAATTGAAAGTATAACCAGAAAGAACAAAAGAGAGAATTAAGGTTACTATATGCGGCGAAGCCTTGACTTCGGCACCTTGACCCAGTTCATGGGGCTGCGTAAGATACACACCATAGGCCAGAAGCAGGCCAATAAGGTGAAGCACCTCTCTCCCATTGCCTACAACCTGAAGAAATACCTAAAATTCGAACAAAAACGCTCCAATAGCGGGCTAGGAAAACTTTCATTTAAGGCTTTTGTAGAAAGTGTTGTGCAAAATCTGTTTTTAGTATTTTTAGGCCATCGGAAATTTACAGTCCAATACTAGGAAGTAATAAAAAAAAAGCCCCTTGAGGAGGCTTATATGAATCCGTTTACGTGGGAATTAAGGTCTTGTGCAACGGTTACCGGTGTTGTGGTGCAGTTTTTATTCGGTTAATCTGTTTTTCAAATCCATTCTCTCGTGTAAAATTCTCGTTATTTCGATTGGATTTAATTTTGATTTTCGATAAAATATTACGTGTCGATTTGCTTTTAGCCCGAAAAGGTCAGATTTAATTCCGTCATAATTTTTTCCAAGTTCTAGATTGTCAGCAATATCTTGGCAAATATCCAGAAGCATGTCGTAATATCTGTCAGCTTGATTTTCAGACCAATTCTCGAGTGTATATTCCCAAATTCCGTTTAAGTCAGCT
>NZ_WKJH01000001.1 GCF_009674825.1 Maribacter luteus | reverse complement strand
CGTTGGGGGACATGTCCCCCAACGAGTATATCGAAAAGAATCAAAATAGCCCGGATTCTCTACTTTTGACCGGTACATAATATGGGAGGAGGTCAACTTAATGAAGTTTTAGAAAACTAAGCAGTTCTATTTAGGGGAAGCTTACAGATTAGGTTCCTTTTATCAAGTTTAGATTTAAAATTCATCTGAGGTGTTTTCAGCATCTCATTGTTTCCTTTTCGGTGAAATATATTTATAACTCTTTGGTCATTAAATGTTACTTGTCCCCGCAGGAATTTCATTCCTTAACAGTGACGATTTCTTTCAATCGAATGTCTTTACTGGAAGCTCCCACCTGAATTTCAAATTCACCTGGTTCCACCTTATATTCACGATACATAGCATCAAAATAGCGGAAGTCCTCTTTTATATCCAATGTAAATCGAACGGTTTTTGTTTCACCTTTTTTAAGGGCTATACGTTCAAACTTTCGCATTTGTTTTACAGGCATCCACGTATCTGATTTTACATCTTTAACATAGAGCTGTACGACTTCTTCCCCATCAAATTTTCCTGTATTTTTAACATTTACCGATACAGAAAGCTTATCAGTGCTCTTTAGTTTGGTTTTATCGGTACTTAGCTTAGTGTATTCAAAATGGGAATAACTCAGGCCATGTCCAAATGGATATAATGGCTCACCGGTATAATACCTATAAGTAAACCCTTTACCGGCACGCATATTATAATCCTTAAAACCTGCCAATTCATCCGTTGATGAGTAGAACGTAACGGGTAGTCGACCTGCAGGATTATAATTACCCAATAACACGTCAGCTACGGCATCTCCCCCTCGTTGTCCAGGGTACCAAGCCATTAGGATTGCATCCAATTCGTCTTCCAAACCATCGAAAGATATGGCACTACCGGACATTAAAACAAATATGACTGGTGTTCCAGTATCTTTCATCGCTTTCAAAGCCCTTAACTGGGTTTGTGGTAGTTCAATTTTAGTTCGATCACCACGGTTAAAGCCTTCAATATTATCACGTCCTCTCATTTCTTCACCTTCCCACGATGCATCCAATCCACCAACAAATATGGCAACGTCTGCATTTTTAACTTCGGATAATGTTTCTTTGGATATTAGGGTAGGATCAATCGTGTTCCTAGCAATATACTCTGGTGTTTCCCAAATAAGGTTTACCTCTCCATCCCCCGTGTTTTCGTAATAGTCTACCTTAATATCATAGGATTGTCCTTTCTTCAATTGAATTTCCCCAAAATAAGGAGTTAAGGATTGATTTGTCCAACCATCGGCAATCTTTTTTCCATCGACCCAAAGCCTACATCCATCATCTGAAGCTACACTCAGCTTATAAGTACCTGTCAGTGGAACTTGCAATTTACCTGTCCAACTGACCGAAAAAGCATCATTCCGAATCGCTTTATCAGGACTTATAATTCCCTGGGCGACTTCAGTACTTGTTGGTGATGTTTCGCTAGGCCATTTGAACTTTATTTGAGAATCCACTCTTATAAAATCGGCTTCGCCTTCTAGTTTCATGTTATTAAAATAATGCCCCGTTAAACCTTCTATAGTTTCCCCATTCTCATCAACAGTAGATAAGTACTTTGCTTCAATTATTGGAAAGTCTTTATTAGTGATATCAGGTATTACCATGGGTACACCTTGAGAATAAGTCACCTCAACATCTTTACCTACGGCATTTTCTATCCCCTCTTTCACCGTAACAAGGTGTGAAGCTTTTCCAAAATAGTTGCCGCGTAAAGCCTTGATATTATCTGCGTTCGGACCTACTAATGCAATTCTTTTCAGCTTATTCTTATTCAAAGGAAGGATACCATCATTCTTCAGTAAAGTCATTGATTTCTGAGCCATAACCAAAGCCATTTCATTATGGGATTTACTATCATTGACCTCAATAGGAATATTGGCATAAGGTACAGTTTCGGCTGGATCGAACATGCCCAATTTCATTTTTGCCAGTACCAAACGATATAAGGACAAATCAATCTCACCTTCGTCAATTAAACCCATTTCAACTGCCTTTTTTAAATGATTTTGATATACAGACCCACAGTTTAAATCGCAGCCTTTACGCACTCCAATGGCAGCAGCTTCCTCTGGAGTATTAACTATTTTATGAAAGGCATGAATGTCTCTAATAGCGCCACAATCGGAAACGACATAGCCCTGAAACTTCCATTTGTTACGTAAAATATCTTCAAGAAGTAACCAGCTTGCACAAGCCGACTCTCCGTCTACACGGTTATAAGCTCCCATTATGGAATATGCTTTGGCATCTACAATTAAATTTTCGAACGCAGGTAAATAGGTTTCCCACAGATCGCGCGAATTGGGTGTTACATTAAAAACATGCCTATCGGGTTCTGGACCATTGTGCACTGCAAAATGTTTTGGGGTAGCAACAAGCTTCATGTATTTAGGATCATCGCCTTGAAGTCCTTTTACAAACTGCATTCCCATTTGACCTGTTAGGTATGGGTCTTCTCCATAAGTTTCATGACCTCTACCCCACCGCGGATCCCTGAAAATATTGATATTAGGTGACCAGAAAGTTAATCCATAATATCTATCAAAATTTCCTTTGCGAACTGCATCATGATGTTTTGCACGTGCTTCATCACTAATTACATCGGCAACTTTCTTCATCATGGCAGGATCAAACGAAGCAGCCATACCAATAGCTTGAGGGAACATGGTGGATACCCCTGAACGAGCCACTCCATGTAAACATTCGTTCCACCAGTTATATTCGGGAACACCTAAACGAGGAACAGCGGGAGCGTGGTCTCCTAATTGTGCAATCTTTTCATCTAGGTTCATTAGGCTAACCAAATCTTTGGCCCTTGTTTCAAAGTCCAAGTTAACATCCATGAACTTATGGGTTTGGTTTGATGCTACCTGACTGCAAACTGGCAGTGTTATTAAAGTAATTAGTAATGTTGCTAAGTAATTTTTCATAATTCTTTGTTTTTCAATGTTGGGCACATAATAAAATCCTTTATTTGAACTTTATTAAGGGTAACCATTTTTAAAGATTCATTGTACGATGTACGCGTGAAGCCTAAATAGGAAAACTTCATATGGCCGTATCTATTAAAAATTTCGCCCCCACTTCCGATCGGACTTGTAATAAATCCATGCATTTTAATGTTTATAGGTGTTAGGTGCCGGTTTTATTCATTCATTAAATCAGTGACTTTCTTTTCCAATTCCTTCCCTCTTAAATTTTTTGCCACGATAATTCCATTGGGATTTAGAAGAAACGTTGTTGGATATCCACCTATACCATAGGTTTCTTTTATTTTATTTGATTCATTTGATATAATTTGAGGCCAAGATATTGAATGCTTATTTATCATTTTTTCTAAATCTTCTGCTGGACTATCGCCAACAATGCCAATGATTTCAAACTTCGACTTGTCAATGTTTTCATATAAATCAGTTAGGTTAGGCATTTCCTGGATACAGGGACCACACCAAGTGGCCCAAAAGTCAAGAAATACGTATTTTCCTTTAAAACTGTCTAATGTAATTGGAGTTTTTGTCTTGAAATCATCCCCAGAAAAATCATAAGCCTTAAATCCAATTTGGGTAGAGGGCAATTTGCTTTTGGGTAAATCCATTTTTTCTAATACCAATACATTTTCGTTCTTTTTTACACCTAAATTTTTATAGATACCATTTTCAATTTCAAGAAATTCATTTTTTGCGATCAAACTTTGGTAATCGGCCTTTTCTCCTTTTTCAATCAAGTCACCAACCTTTATAATGCCTACTTTGTCATACGACAAATTTGTAAAATCGTTAGACGAAATAGCTATTTCCTCCCCTTGAAATCTTGCCGTTGCATATTGCGCGAAATTGCTCAAGAACATGTTGTATTGTTTCATGTGCACGATTAAAAGTGGAGCACTAACTTGGATTATCTTATCATTTGAAAATTGCTCAAAACTCACTTTGATGGCGCTACTCTTTACTAATGAATCATTATTGATATTACGCTTCGGGTTGACTTCCTTAGGTTTAAAAATATCGTCATCACTAAAATCATGATTATTATTTGCGTCGACTATCATTTGCAGTTCGCCAACAGTATCTCTCCCAAAGGCAAAAGCTATTTTAGATTTTATAGGTTTTTTCGATAAATTAATCGAGTCTGGCTCCCAATTCCATGTTTTTTGTAATTCCTCATACCTTTCTTTTGTAATATTCCCTAAATAATAGTTTTGATATACGGATTGGTATATATCTGTATCTACATCTCCAATTTTAACATCAGTCCAGTTTTTAGGTATTCCGGATGTTTTTAGATATGTTTTCTTCCAAGGGTCATTTTCATTATCTGAATATGGTGATATTCCTACCATGGCCGAATCAAAAGGTCCATACCCCTCTTGGAATGTTATGGGTAATTTGAAGATTTTCTCATTTGAGCAGCCTTGTATGATACATAGGAGGTAAATACTGAGTAACAAAACAACACTGAATTTCATGTAATTGAATTATGGTTAATGATTTTTACAAGCTAAAAAGGTAACAGTTGAACGTCGAGAAGACAGGGAGGGATTCACTCCGAGCCTCCTACCTCCCCCGTTTGTGCCGATCCGGCATCTTACAACCCTTATTATATATATCTAAATAAATGTTTTGATTTTGTAAATCCCACTTTCCATTCCGTTTATACGCAATGCTATCAAATGACAGAAATTATAAACTTATTTTCTTTCAGCAAGCACAGGGGATAATGTAAAAATAGATTACGTAATCTATATCGGCTATAAAACATTACCCTTAGGTTATAAATTACAGCCAATTTTGAAATTAAATCACTTAATTCCAATATTTTAAGAATAGTGACAACTCTATGGTAGTTTTAGAAAACTAAGCAGTTCTAGCTAAGGGAACTTTTATATCTCATCCCTTATTTGAACTATTATAAAGATACTGATTTTAAATATTGAACTGCAGGAAAAAAGGGGAAGGCTACAACACAAAAGTTATGTTTGAGAAAAGTCCATTTACGTTCTGACTCAAACTTTTTAAGAATCTAGTTGAGTTTTTATTCCAGCTATTATTTCTGGTAATACCATAAAAAGTGGTAATGAGAAATTCCTTCACAACTACTAGTTATTTGAAGAATATCAAGCTTTTCCGAGTTCTCATTTACAAAATCGACTAGCTTCTTTTTTTTATTGAATTCAATTACTTTAAGTTTCTTGTCCATCTTTTAAATTTCAAATTTTTCAAAATAGTTGGTAACTTGTTAAGATAGATGTAACTACATCTTTACACACCTAAATTAGAACGATATCGCTGTATTTTATAATCATTTATTTGAACTTTAGCTTATCATTTAAATACTTTCCCCGAAAGTCAGTAAGTTATTGTCAGGATCAAGAACTGAAAATTCTTTTTGTCCCCAAGGCTTTGCCTGTAGACTTCCATTAGGATGAATAGTAGTCCCTTTGGCCAACAACCATTGATAATACTTTTCGATATCATCGACCCTTATGTAAACTTGCCCATAATTTTCTTTTGGGTCAAGTGTCTTAAATTCAAAAAAATGAATTTGGATTTTGTCCTTTTTCAATATTAGATAACCTTCGTATTCAGTGTTTCCAAGTTCTTCAAAACCTAATTGATGTAAATAAAAATCCTTGGTAGTTGCCTTGCTGTGCATCGGTATTTTTGGACTGATTTCTGTAAACATGGTTGATCCTTTATTTGAACTTTTATAAGTTTGAAAGCTTTGAATGATTATAAAAATGGGACACTACAAGAATCCCTAATTTTTAAGGTTTAAAAGTGACCTGTCCCTAATCGCTTTGAATTCCGATTTTTCATTCCAATTGGGGTAGCTATCTTCATTGGCCAACTTATAACCAATTTTAAAAAACAATTTGGCATCTTCAATACAACCTTCTAAATCCGATGTTTCCGGATGGTACTCATCTGCCGGTTTATGGTATGCCGTTGCCCAATAGTTTTTAACCTGTTGCTTGGCCCAATCCTTACCATGTTCCCTACTGTCTTGCCAACCTTTTATAAATAACGAAGGGATACCGACTTTGGCAAAGCTAAAATGATCGGACCGGTAGTACATTCCATTTTCAGGAAACGCCTCTTCAACGATATATCGATCTTGTTCTTTAGCGGATTCGGCTACATAATCATCCAATTCGGATTGCCCAAAACCGGTAATGGTCACATCTTTCATTTTACCCATGGGCAATAGCAATTCGTAATTTAAGTTGGCAATTGTTTTTTCAGGAGGGAAGAGACCGTTTTGCGCATAATAGGCAGATCCTGTCATACCGGTTTCTTCGGCTGTAATAGATAGAAAAACAACTGATCTTTTAGGTTTCTCTTTTAAGTTGGCAAAGGCTTTGGCCGTTTCAAGCATGGCAGCCAACGCGGTTCCATTGTCCATGGCCCCATTGTAAATTGAGTCGCCGTCATGTTTTGGGCCAATACCGAAATGATCCCAATGCGCACTGTAAACGATACATTCATCGGCTCTTTCGGTACCTTCTATGATTCCAACGACATTTCTACTGTTTTGGAATTTCAATTCGGTTTTGATCGTGAGGTTTAGATTACAATTTAAACTGACTGCTCTAAATTCGTTTGACATGGCTTGTTTGGCCAACTCATCAAAGTCTAAACCTGATTTTTCGAATAAATTCTTACAGGCAGTATCTGTAATCCAACCTTCCAAAGCACATTTGGAGTGGTTCTTATCTTTGGCTTGAAGTGAAATACCAGAACTGGACGTATTCGTTAAAACTTGCCATCCGTAACCTGCAGGTTTCGTGGAGTGGATCACCATAATGCCTTTTGCACCTTGCCTTGCGGCTTCTTCGTATTTGTATGCCCAACGACCGTAATAGGTCATTGAATTTCCTTTGAATAATTCTGGGTTTTGGGTGGCAAAACCGGGATCGTTCACCAGTACTAAAACAGTTTTCCCTTTTACATCAATACCTTCATAATCGTTCCAATTATATTCAGGTGCAACAATGCCGTAACCCGCAAAGATAATTTCGGAATCTTTAATCTCTACGGTATCATCAAGGTAAGGTGTTTTTGCAATGTAATCCGTGGTTTTTTCTAAAACAACTTCTCCACCTTTTGTGTTTATCGAAATTTCATTATCCGGGGTGAAATTCATTTCTACCAAAGGAACATTCTGGAAATAACTATCCCCATAAGCACCTTTGATCCCCATTTTCTTGAATTCATTGGCAATATAATTCACTGATTTTTCCTCGCCAATGGTGAAAGGTTTCCTTCCTTGAAATTCATCGGAAGAAAGGGTTATTAAATGTTTTTCAAAATCAGTTGAATTAATGGTGTTCTCAGCATCCAAAGCATTGTTTTCATTTTTGCAGGCAGTGAGGACAATTAAAAAAAACACAATGAAAATCGAGGGTCTTGAAGTAAATATCATTCTGATGGTTTTATTCAAATAAAAGTACAGTTTTAATACTTAAAACACATTACGTAAAGACAGGAAATCAAATGGTGATGACTTTACTTGGGTTATACCAAATATTAAACTTGAAGCCTTGGGAAACAAGGTGGTTAAGGAATATAGTAACGACCTAAAAAAGTAATAGGTTTCATTCTTAAGGAAAGGCACACCTTCTTTTGAATCCATAGTAATACCATGTAGGTTTTTAGTCGGTGCATCCATTCCTTCCTAATGTCATATATCTTTTACGGATTAAATAATATATGCCTTAAAACCAGTGATTTTTCCACATAGCTAGCTAACCTTCGAGTGAGGCATGCAATTGTTTCTTAAGTATTCTGAGGTTGAACTATCCCTTGTTTATTTTCTTCCTACTTCATTGGCCCAATTGCCTCTGAAAATTATCTTTTGGTCGTGGATCTTATATATGAACTTACCATATTGGACAAAAATTCCGGCGGAAGCATTTACTACCCAAGAATTATCGGGAATGTTAAAGAAATTCTCAGCTGTAATTATCTTTTGACCCAATTGGTCGTTTATAGAAAACGTTGCCTGTGGCCCAACATCCCATCCAAGGTGGGTATTGAAACTTAGTTTTAGATCCCCCACTAATTTAAAATTATCCTTGGTTTCTATTTTTGTTTTGATTCGTCCTATACTTCCATCATTTAAATCCTTGTCAGGAGTTACCTCAATGGTAAGTTTTGGCAATTCAAAAGCCGATTTTGAGGCCAGGATCATAATGGATTCGTTTTTTATAACGGTATTGTTTTTGTCATAAAATTCAAAAGCAAGCTCCATGTCTTCTATACCATCCGGGGCAATTGTTATTTGATCGGCAAAATAACCTTCCCTTTCAATGTTTTTAGAGTAAATAACCTCGTCCAAATACTTTACAACAACTTTTTTAACCTCCTTATCATTAAATAATTCCAGCGGTATTTGCGTTTTTGTATGTATGGACTTGTTTTTTGGACTTATGATCAGTCCTTTCATATAATCCCTCATGGCATACCAAACCGGCCGTGGGGAACCATATTTGTCATTCAGGTCTTTATACCCCCAGAATCCAAACCATTCTTCCGGTTGATTAATGTTGTGTTTGTTTTTATCGCCACCTTTCCACCAGCCGTCAGCATAGTAAAATGGGCACATTCCTACGGCTCCAGCATCAATAAGATCTCGATAATTGGAGATCAGGCCATCACTTTGCTGTTTTAAGGTGTTTGAACCATACTGTCCGTTGCCTCCTTCCGGTGAAACCGAATAACCGAACTCCGTAGTTATAAAAGGCTTGTCCAATCCATTTAATTCATTCAATCCTTTAATGTAATCCTTAAAACCCATTGTTGCTGTTTGCCCTTCATTGTGGTCATAACAATTGTAAGCGTACACATCGAACAAACTTTCATCCATATAATCACTGATCATCGCATTTGCGGATAATGTAACAGGGATCCCTGGATGGTTTTCATGAATGGTATCAACAAGAAGTTGCATTAGATCCACAAAGGCCTTGCCCGTTACACTATGTATATGATCTGTTTGGGGCTCATTGATAACCAAATACGAAATGATACAATCATAGTTTTTTGCATATTTCAAGAACCTTTTTACCTCTTTTACACTTTCATTAATGAATTTTGGATCCCCATAATCTGCTTCTGGGTTTATTTCCAATCCCATAATAAGTTTTAAACCGGATTCTTGAACAAGTTTCAATTGAGTTTCTGAATATTGGCTCCAAGTTCTAATGGTGTTATAACCGCCTTCCTTGATTTTTTCAAGGTCGAACTTCATCAATTCCAATTCATCCTTTTTCTCATCCTCATATGGATGTTGACCTGGACGGGCACCTATTTCATAACCAATGGCCTTAATGAAATATTTTTCACCATTTAGATGGTACCAATTATCTTTTAATTCAATTTTGGTTTTTGATTGGGAATACCCGTTTACAGCTATTAGCAAAAATAAAATAGCGATCAAGTTCAAATTAAGTTTCATACAATTCTATTATATATTGGATTCTATTTTTTTATTATTGATATACCCTTACATAATCGATCTCCATAGTATCTTGAGTAAAAGATGGATCCACGTCCCCTCCAAGATCACCTCCCATGGCTATATTCAATATGATAAAGAAATCGGCATTGAACGGTAGGCTGTCGTTATTTGTTAACGTTACATAAGGCTCATCATCATAAAGCACATAAATAACCTCAGGAGTCCATTCCAATGAATAAAGATGATACTCCGATGTTGAGGTAGGGGCTTCTGTTTCCAAGCCATAACCAGCATACGAATCACTTGCACTGTCTTGCCAATGGAAAGTTCCCAGTACCGTATTTTTGTCCCAACCGGTTTGCTCCATGATATCCATTTCACCACAATTTGGCCAGCCAACACTGGAAAAGTTAGATCCTAACATCCATATTGCAGGCCAAGTACCTTGGGATGCAGGAAGTTTGGCCCTTACTTCAATCCTACCATAGGTAAATTTTTGCAATCCTTGGGATTTTATTCTTGCCGAAGTATAACCGCCATTTCCATCATCTTTGGCAATAATTTTAAGAACGCCATCTTCAACCACGGCATTTTCCAAATTATCCGTATAGGTCTGTAACTCATTGTTACCCCAACCCCCAGCTCCTGTGTCAAAACCCCAATTGGAGGGACTTGGTGCTCCATTTGTATCAAATTCATCTGACCAAACCAATTGCAATTCACTATATACATAGACTGTTATTGAGTAAGTAGTACTTGAAAATCCTGCGGAATTATATGCTGAAACTATAATTGAATAGTCATTTGTACCACTTTGTGTAAAGGTGTAGCTAAAGGTATTTTGAGTAAGTTCCAGCGTTTCATTATTAATTAAAACCTTATATGAAGTTGCATTTGTAGCTGTGATTGTGAAGTCAACAACCCCGCTACCATCTCCATTGGGATTATTCCCATCCGCACCAAATTTAACACCGGATATTGATAGGTTCGTTGGAATACTGGGCTCATCAACTTCATTCTCACTACTACAAGATAGAAATGATAATAGCATTGCCGTAAGTACCAAATAGATTATATTTTTCATTGTTTTATTATTTATTAGTTGAAAGAATAAGGTCTTTAATAAACCAAAGATTGCATTGAATGTGGTGGGATTGTATTAATTGTTTCAAATTCGTTCACAAGTAATTTATACTGAATACTGTCATCTGTTTTATTCATTACTACGGTTACAATCTGTCCATCCGGATTTTGGAACGAAGTGCTTTCAAGGGTACTTCTGCTTGTAGTTGTACTTACCCTTAAAGCTCCTTTTTTAATGAATTTTGAAAAATGACCTATATAGAAATAAGAGGGTGTATAAATCAATTCCCCTGTTGTGGTATCGGCATGTATTGGTGCAAAGCAAAAATTCTGAACATGATTTGGACCTCCATTTTCATTCAATAGGATATTCCAATCGGTCCATCCAACTGTTCCACTATTAAAATCATTGATCATAGAGTTGCCATAACGTTCTGCATTAGACCACCTTTGGTATTGCGTTGGGTCAAACTGCTCTTGACAGCCTTCTGTAAACAACAGATTTTTAGTTGGAAACGATTCTTTGATATTCTTTAAGTTGTCATATTTAGGTTCGCCACCTGCCCATGTTTCATACCAATGAAATCCGATTCCCCAAGCATATTTCATTGCTTCCGGGTCTTCAAAAATAGTATTTGCCCTTTGTGATATTAAATCCCTGTTATGGTCCCATACCACGATGTTCTTATCTCCCAACCCACTTTTTTCGAATGTTGGGCCTAAATAATTTTTCAAGAAATCGCGTTCTTCCTCCGCAGTATAAATGCAGGACTCCCAACGTTGAACAGCCATTGGTTCATTTTGGATGGTTACGCCCCAAACCGGAATATCCTCTGCTTCATAAGCTTCAATAAATTTCACATAGTAGTTTGCCCACGCCTGGTTGTATTCCGGCAATAATTTGCCGCCATGCAACATGTCGTTGTTGGTTTTCATAAAAGCCGGGGGGCTCCAAGGGCTTGCATAGAAGACCAAATCTTCTTTAATCAGGGCTTTTGCCCGTTTGATCATTGGTATGCGCTTTACCTTGTCTTTTTCTATGGAAAATGTTTTAAGATCCTTATCACCTTCTTCTATGTAAGTATGGCTTCCTAATCCAAAGTCGCTGCTATGGATACTCGTTCTTATGATATTGTAGTTTATTCCTTCATCGGAATAATAGGCTTTTAAAAATTCTTCTTGTTTGTCTTTGCCTAAGGTCGAAAACACCTCTGCAGCTGCATCTGTAATCGCCCCACCGATACCTAAAAATTCTTGAAAGGTTTTATCGGGGTTTACAAAAACGGAAATTTCCGCTTCGGTGGGTTGGGTCGAATTCACAAATACATTTTCATTTGTTTTCGACAATCTAAAATCGGTGTCTTTCGCAGTTGTGTATACTTCGACTTTTTGGTCAATAAGGGACCTTGTTACCTTTTCCATGCCTTTATCGTCCGGTACTTTCAATGCCTCTTTTTTTGAATTGTTACAAGATACCATCAGCACAAATATTGCCATGGAAACAAAATATTTATTTTTCATCCTTTCTTTCTTTTAAATTCCAAATAGTTTAAAATGACGCCACCCTTATCAAAGACCAATTTGATTTTATTTTTCCCCTTTGACAATTTTATATTTTCAATGGTCATGGTTTCATAAATTGCACCGTCATTTGTAGTTTTAGGTAGTATGAATACGTTTGATATGTGCCTTTTATCGTTTTCCAAATGATAAGCCCCTTCCGTAACTTTACTCGAGTATCTTATTGAAACATCGAAGGCCCCTTCGGTCTCTGCCGTAACGGTATATTGCAACCATTCACCTTCCTGAATATCAAAAACTTCATACCCATTTGAATTTCGATCATTACAAGTTTGGATATCAACACCGTCATTCCGCATTTTATTTCCTTTATTCCATGAAACACGTATACCGGTGTCTACCCTATAATTAATAAAATCCTTATCCAGATAGGCATGGCCATTTGTTCCTAAATCGTACTCCGTTGCGTATATGATTCCCGGAATACTGTTTTTTTTATAAGGTTTGGTGGTGTTCGTATTGACTTGTCGAAACATGCCATCAATAACATCGGGTTTTATGGTGAGGTTTTCCATCTTGTAATTTTCGGCCAATTGCATTAATGCATTGAACGCAAATTCTTCAGAAGGCTTCTCTCCTCCATTTTTCCAATAGTTGAGAATAATTTCAAAACCGGGATTTTTGGTAACCGAAGTTACCCCAGCTATATTATCCACCTTTTTCATGGGCCAAAATGCCCAGCCAATAGTATTGGCTTCCATTAAATGAATGGCCTCTTTAAACCAAACATTTGAGTTTTCACCACTTTCACCCAACCAAATGGGCACATTATATTCCTTTCTGTAGTCCAAGAATTCCTGGATGGATTCCTTTGTGTTGAAATTCCAGTATTTATGGAAACTTAATACCGTATTATCGTCCCAAAGCGGAAAAATACCTTCGTAATTATTTCCCCAACAATTACCTTCAATAAAAATTATATGATTGGGATCCACCTCCCTAATAGCTTTGGTAATATCAACCATTAGCTGTCTTAATGGGGCGTTCAATTTTTCATCACAGCCGTTTTTATCTTCTTCTGTAAAATTCCAATTGGGTTCGTTGATTATATCGTAACCCCCAATCCATGGTTCATCTTTATACCGATTTGCCAGTTTTTGCCATAAAGCAATCATTTTTCTTTGATTGGCTTCACTTTCCCACAGGGATGGTTTGGATGTATCGTAATCGGATATATTGGCATCGTTCCCTTGTCCGCCTGGTGCGGCATGTAAATCCAAGATAAGGTACATTTGATTTTCCTTACACCATTTCAGTACATCATCCGTCATTTGAAATCCTTTCTCGATCCAAGTGATCCCATCATTTTTTTCATCCTCGATGGGTGGTGTAAATAAGTTATAATGCATGGGTAACCTAATGGAGTTAAAACCCCAACTGGCCAAGGAATCCACATCTCTTTTGGTTACGCCATTGGCTAAATAAGCTTCATAGAATATCTCTGTTTTTTCCTTACCGATAAGGTCTTCTATTTTTTGTCTGATAACATGTTGAGGCCCTGCGAATTTTCCCGTTTGCAGCATATAACCTTCCTGGACCATCCATCCTCCAAGACCTAAACCCCGCAATAGTACGTTCTTGCCATTCCCATCAACAATGTTCTGGCCCTCTGCATGCAAAAACATTTGAGCAGAAGCATCATTGAATGATGTTAAAAACAAGCAAAATATTATTAAACCAAAATATAATTTTTTCATTACTGAATTTTTATAGTAGGGCTATTACCATACATATGTTCCAACGGCACCTGCATCCAATGATGTCGAGATCGAACCACTAGGGGATTTTATATTAAAGGCCATATCTATTGACGTATTGTTCACGACGATTACAACGATATCCCCACTTGGGGTTTCAAATGCTACATTCGGTAAATCGGAAGAATAGTTTGAACTGACCCGTACCGAACCCGGTCTTACAAATTTTGAGGCATGGGCGATAATGTAATAAGCAACATTTCTTTTTACAGTATCACCATCAATGGTCAATGCCCCTAAACATTCGGTACAACCTCCATCTGTATGTATTTCCAAATTGGAATTCGAAGCTAAATTCCATTCTAAAACCGTTTTGCACCAATTACGGGTTGCACCGACAATCAATTCCCGTGTGTGCCAAAGTAGATTATCGTCAAATTCACTGTTAACACCCACCCATTGTTCTGTGAAATACAGGTTTTTATCAGGGTAAGCATTATGTACTGTACTCAAATTATCAATAGACCCCCCATATAGGTGAAAGGCCGAACCATCAACGTATTCATTCGCTTCGGTATCAGCGAATATTGTCATGGGATAACTTGGATTATCCGCATTATGATCCCAAACGATAATTTTAGTCTGTATACCTGCGGTTTCAAAAGCCGGACCAAGGTGGTTTTTCACAAAATCGGCTTGATCGATCGCTTCCATATACATACTGGGGTTATTGCCATCATGCAAAGGTTCGTTTTGTACCGTAATGGCATCTACCGTAATTCCTTCCGCCTCATAGGCCTTTATGTACTTTACAAAGTAATCTGCATATACTGCATAATATTCGGGTTTTAAACTTCCACCTATGGAATTATTGTTCGTTTTCATCCAAGTTGGTGCGGACCAGGGTGATCCCATTATTTTAATATTGGGGTTGATCGCCAATATTTCCTTTAGAACCGGAATCAGGTTCTCTTTATCTTTTTCTATCGAAAACCTCTCTAGGCTTTCATCGGTTTCACCTTCGGATAAATCGTCATAAGAGAACACTTCCGCATCTAAATCGGAAGCCCCTATACTGATTCTCAGATAACTTACACCAATGTTATCCGAATCAAAAAGTTCATTTAAAATTTCAGCTCTTGAAGCATCGGACATATCATTCAAATGCAATGCACTACCGCCCGTTAAGGAAAAGCCGAAACCGTCCATTGTTTGATACGTTGTTTCGGGGTCAACGGTAATTGAGAAATTGCCATTCTCAGTATACGAAGGCACTTTGTTTGCCTGTAAATTAAACAACTCCGATTGATCAGGTTTGGTAACGTATAAATCCACATCGCTATATGCCGTAGATTGATCCGGTGGTGTTACCTCCGATGCATCGGAACTTGTATCGGTTGAAGAGCACTTGACCAAAAAAAGAGCGCATATTAAAAGTATAAAGGGGTGATTCATGATAAAATTTTAAATTATTAATTGAATTTAGTTAATACAATAACCAATATGACTGGTCACTTATATGAACCTATGGTATACAAAATAATTACAATCCCCTATTATTAGGAAGGGCATTGAGGTTTTCACTAAATTTAAAGCCCATATACATACAATCCAATGAAGCATATGGGCTTTTAACAAAAACTAACTCAGTGCAAAAACCTTTGAATTTTTATGCCATTAATTAGATCCTCTCATTTCAACACGGGAAATTGAAATACCAGGAGTTTGGTTACCCCCGCATTTAATTACCAAATAGATTGTTCCGGAAGTGTCAAATGTCACTGAATTGCTTATAGAGTCTGAATACGAATTACCAACACAACCTACGGAAGAAAGTAAACCACTGATCGTCCCAGTACCACAACCTCCCCAAGTATTCAATCCCATGACAATATCATTTGCATAATCCTGCCCTTGTATGGGCTCTACGGTACTTGCCATTACCTCGAACCAGGTTTCATCGTTTCCTTCTCCAGAGACAACCATGTCTATTTTATACTCTTTATCCGCAACAACATCAATGGCTTGGTAAATAGCTTGTTGGTTCCAGCCACTCGCAACAATAGTTGCGCTACCTTCATTAAAAGTCCAGTAAGCTCCAGAATCACTAATGTTTAAAACGGTCCATTCTGCGTGGTCATCAGCATCCTCAAACAACCCTCCTTTTACTATGTTTCCTGCTACAGGGTCGGATACCTCGACTTCCAATTCCTGGGATGTGGTTTCTGAGACTCCTCCCTTACCCACGACCTTATGTGAAATGGAATACGTTCCAGCATCGGGTAAGAATATTTCTTCGGTTCCCCCTCCAGAATAAAAACCAGCTCCTGTTCCTAAATCCCAGTTTGATGAGATATAACTTCCATTGGCCGATAGTAGATAGGTATTATTCGAATCACTAACGGGTGTTATGGTAAAACTTGCATCTAAATCGGTATCATAAAGACCATTACCATCGCCCCACTCCTCTGGTTGACAAGAAAATAGTACTACGGTTGCCAACCCCAAGGTAAAAAACCTAGCAACGTTTTTTAATTTTATATAAAAGTTCATAAAATTTCGTTTTAATATTAATAATTAGGATTTTGCTCTAGTAGCGTATTTTCCAATTCGGCTAAAGGAATAGGTAAAATCTCATTTTTACCAGCTACAAACCCTCTATCAGCCAAAGTATTGGCTGCATTACCCGTTCTTACCAAATCGTACCATCTATGGCCTTCGCCCGCCAACTCCAAACGACGTTCACTTAAAATGGCATCAATCGAAACAGGAACAGAGGGTAGCCCTACTCTTGCCCTTACGGCGTCTAATAATGCTTGAGCACGTGTTCCACTCCCGCCTAAGGCTTCCGCTTCCATTAAATAGGTATCGGCCAAACGTATCATATACGTATGTTGTTTATAGTTAAGCACAGCATCACCTCCACCAGTTGAAACATCAGAGTTTAAAGGCATGAATTTTTTAAGGTAATAGCCTGTGTATTGGTAACTTTCTTCCAATTCAACTTCACCCGCATCCACATAGGATTGTAAATCCTCAATTGTTGAATCAAATCTTGGGTCGCCATTCATAGCATCATATAGACTTTGTGTTATAATATTAAAGCCCCAACCCGCAGCATAATCAGGTGCCGTAGAACCTGAAGTTCGTACATATCCCCTAGGGCCTACCATAACATTCAAGCTGTTGCCTTCATCGTCTCCAGCGCCCCAATTGCCCCAAACGGCATTACTTTGATCGGTATGTGCTATTTCAATGATTGCTTCGCTATTATAAGTATTATCTACATCCCATAAATCTGAAAAGTTATCAAGCAATTTATATCCATATGCACTTGTAGATCCCGGTGTACCGTTTACATCTGCAAATTGTTCGGCGGCTTCAGAGTTCTTTCCTTCGAATAAATACACTTTTCCCAAAACGGCTTTTGCAGCCCCTTGACTTATACGACCAGCCTCTGAAGATAGTTCCAATGTTACGGGTAGATCATCAATAGCTTCACTTAAATCCGTTTCTATTTGGGCATAAACCTCACTTGGGTCTGCCTGCACTACAGTATAATATTCATCGGTAGACAAAGGTGTTGTAATAAGGGGTATATTCCCGAACAGTCTAACCAACTCAAAATAGTAAATGGCCCTCAAAGCTTTGGTTTCAGCCGTATATCTTGCTTTTAGGGATTCATCCATATCAACATCAGGGAGTTTTGTCAAAAGTGTATTTGCCCTAAAGATGCCTTGGTAAAAATCGTCCCAATAACTTTCGGCAACTGTGCTTTCACTAATGGTATAATTGGAAAAAACCTGCAATTGTGAACCATCGGATGAACTACCACCACCGCAATAGTGATCATCAGATCCTGAATTCAATAATGCGATCATATTCTCGAACCCTTTGGATTGTTTTCCTATCACATCGTAAACAGCAACTAAACCCGAATAAGCCTCCTCTGCAGTTTTATAATAATTCTCTTCTAATGAAGTCCCCTCCGGATCCACTTCCAAAAACTCTTTACTGCATGATACCATGAAAAGCAATATTGGGAGCCCAATACATATAATCTTTATTTTTTTAAGTGTCATATCTTTAAATATTTTTATTAAAACTGTAAGTTTATTCCAATTTGATTGGTCTTGGCCTGTGGATAATACCCTCGGTCAATTCCGAAAACATCACCCCCGATTTCTGGATCGTAACCTGTATATTTCGTAAAAGTGAATAAGTTTTCACCTGTTAAGTAAATCCTTAATTTATCAATACCATATTTGCTTAGCAGGTCTTTCGGAATTGTATACCCAACTTGGATCGTCTTGAACCTGAAATAATCACCATCCTCAAGATAAAAATCAGAAGGATTGGAGAAGTTATTATTGGTATCGTTGGTCGTTAGTCTAGGATAGGAGTTTGATGTTCCTTCACCTACCCATCTTCCCAAAGCGGCAGTTTGATAGTTGGCGTTTTCAATATCCAACCTTCTTAAACCTTGAAAAATCTTATTCCCTGCGGCTCCTTGTCCAAAGACCAAAAGGTCTATATTCTTATAACTTAAATTAAGTGTAAAACCATATGTAAACTTAGGAATCGAATTTCCGAGAAACATTCTATCATCAGAATCTATAGTTCCGTTATCATCCAGATCCTTCCATTTAAAATCCCCTGGCTGCGCATTAGGTTGGATTACCGTTCCATTTGAACTTACATAGCTGTCAATCTCTGCTTGATTTTGAAAAATACCGTTTGTTTTAAAACCATAGAAAGAATTTACGGTTTGGCCTACTTCGGTCCTTGTAATTGGATACGTACTCGATTGTATCGTTTCCCCTCCTGAAATAAAGTCAACACCATTACCTAGGTAAGTAACCTCGTTTTCCAAATAGGATACGTTTCCGTTCAAAGAAAAGTTGAACTCATTAAATTGTTTTGAGAAACCCAGTTCCAAATCGACCCCCCTGTTTTCCATATCCGCCACATTCCCGGTAGGGCTACTAATGGCACCGACATATCCCGGAATGGTGACATCCTGAAGAATACCTGTTGTTACTTTTTTATACCAATCAAAGGCAACCGTGAAATTTTTGAACAACCTTGAGTCGAAACCGATATTCAACTGGCTTGTTTCTTCCCATTTCAAGTCTGGGTTTGAAGGGGCATCAGGACTATTACCGATAGTTACTGAACCTGAGGTTCCGATGGTATAGTTTCTACCATCGCCAATGGTTGATAAATATTTAAAATCTCCGATGTTGTCATTACCGGTAACACCATAACCACCTCTGATCTTAAATTGATCGACCCCACTGTTATCTGGCCAAAATTCTTCATTGGAAAGAACCCAACCCGTAGAAAATGAAGGAAAATAACCGTATTTATTATTTGAGCCGAAACGAGAAGATCCATCTCTACGAATAATGGCGGTCAATAGGTATTTTTCTTTAAAATCATAATTCAATCTTGAAAATAAAGAAGTTACCTTATGCTCGGTATTTGTCCATGCGGAAGCATCTATTTGATCCGTAGGTATGTCATAGTTGAAAGAAGCATCCTTATAACTGTCTACAGGTATATCGTAATAGGTTACACTTTCACCGGAACCGATATTATCAATGTAAACACCTTGACCCAATAACACACTGAAATTATGGTCACTAATGGATTTAGTATAAGAAACGGTGTTCTCAATGTTCCACCCAAAACCTTTATTGGTTACCCTATATATATTATTTTGGGTTACTATACTACTGGCATTCAGATAAGATTCAGGCGTATAACCGTAACTGCCCCAATAAGCAAGCTTTCCACCTAGTGTACTTCTGAATTTCAAACCTTCAATAGGCTCAAACTCTAAATAGGCATTTCCCACAAAATTGTCTGCCCAACTGTAATTCCCTAAAAGGGTTTGTTGGTACGCCAATGGATTGGACATTTCCTGTGCAACATAATTGGAAATACCATAAGGGTTTCCGTTAGCATCGGTCATTACGCCGTTATTCGTATATGGGGCTTGATTTATAAGGATTGGATCCGTTTCAACGATTGGTGTTGTGGGGTCCAAATTGATTGCTGAAGATAATGGCCCCCCGAATTCACTATTGGTATTCCCGATTCCTACAGTCTTCTCATTGGAATACCCAACTGTTTGGCCAAAAGTAAGCTTATCGGTAATCTTGTGCGTGGAATTCAATCGTATGTTTTTTCGGGTATAATTGGAGATATCACTCAACACGATACCTTCCTGATCGGTATAACCAAAGGAAGCATAGTATTTAGATACATCATTCCCACCACTAAGACTTAGTTCGTGGGTTGTCTTTTGGGCTCCTTTATTGAAAATAACCGATTGCCAATCCGTACCCTCACCTAAAGAGGCCGGGTCTGAAAATAAAATATCTCCTCCGCCATTAACAGATTTCTCATTTAATAAGGTAGCATATTCAGTAGCATTCAATAAATCCAATTTTCTGGCGGCTGAAGAAAATCCTGTATAACCATTGTAGTTTATACTTAGTTTGCCAGACTTTCCTTTTTTGGTCGTAATAAGAATCACCCCTGTTGCTGCTCTTGCACCATATATGGCTTGGGATGCGGCATCTTTCAACACTTCTATGGAAGCGATATCCGATTGATTTAAAAATCCGATTCCACCAGCATCTACGACAACACCATCAACCACCCATAGGGGGTCGTTACTACCTAATGTGGTAATTCCACGAACCCTCACGGTAGAAGAGGATCCAGGCTGTCCGGAATTTGACGCAATGGTCATACCCGAAACCCTACCTTGTAAAGTTTGCTCTACTCTAGTGATAGGCAAATCTTCGAGTTCACTTTGTTTAACTCCGGAAATAGCACCTGTCACAACACTCTTCTTTTGAGTACCATAACCAACCACCACCACTTCATCAAGTTGTTCTAGGTCTTCTGTCAAGGTAACGGTTATGCTTGCGCTGTTCTTCACAACAATGCTTTGGGTAACATAACCGAGATAACTAAATGATAATGTTGATCCAATTTCCGTATTGATGGTAAAAGCACCATCAAAATCCGTGACTGTACCAATGGTAGTCCCTTCTACAATTACATTTGCCCCGGGCACTGGTAAGCCTGATCCGTCATTTACAATTCCTGATATGGGAATTTCCTGTGCAAAAGAAAACCATGATGAAATAATAAATAGAATCGTGAACGATTTTAAATTTAAATTACTTTTTTTCATATTAAGTTAGGTTAATTGTTTTTTGACCCTTAAATGAATTAAAGGTTCGAAACAAATTAAACCATGTATCCTCTTAAGTACAATCGGATATATGAAAAAAGTAGATTGAAAACAGCTCCTCGATTTGTTAAGTAATTGTTAATTAAGTATATACATTTAACATATCTTTTGAAAAAAGTAGTTGGAATATAATCGTAACACAGTAAAAATCTAGTAATAAATTCTATATAAATAACATTTCAATAATTTATGGCTACCAAATTTAATGCAGTCTGAATATTACATTATTTTTTTTACCATATCCTCAAACGATTCCCGGTCAATTGCATTGTTCCTGACCTTAACCCTATAGTTGTAAATGGTGTTTACGGAATATCTTAAGATTTTTGAAATCTGGGCACTGTTTGATATGCCTAACCTGATTAAAGCAAAAATTCTCAATTCTACGGTTAGTGCTTCCTCTTGTTTGATGTTTATTTTCCCATCTTCTTTCAACAAATCATTAAAGCTTTCGATAAAATTTGGATATATGTGCAAGAAAGATTTATCAAAATTAGCGTTGAAAACTTTCAATTCATCATCGACCACCTTTTTAGATTTAGTCAATTCGAGTAGTTCATTTACTTTGTTTGTAATTATATACTTCCGTACCGTCTTCCGGTATACATCCAATTTATCTATATATTCCGAGTATAAGTTTAGAAATGTGCCGATATAATGCTCTTTTATGGCGTCAACTTCTGAAAGCTCTTCGTATATTCGTTTAAGATCACTATTCGAAAAGCTTAGTTTTTCATTTAAATCCTTTAACTGTAAATTGGCAGTTTTCAAATATTCCCTCCCCAATTTTATCCTCTTATACTGTTTAAAAATATAAAATAGTGCGGCCATTAAAATTATGGACAAAAGGCTAATGAAAATCAACTGTTTTTTTAGTTTATCACTTTGCTCAATGCTATTTATTTCATAAGATTTTGAAATCACCGGTAAAACATTGGATATATCCAAAAACCGTAATTTGGAGTTGTAAAATTTGGCATCTTCAAAAGAGAACCTGATATAATCATGGGCTCTTTCAACATCCCCTTCCTCAAACAAAATCATGGCTAAGTTCGCTAAAGAGGCATTATCTTTTACGGATGATTGTATATCTGAAATAGCGGATAAAATGAGGAATTTTTTTTGATTTGCCCTGTTACCATCTAACTCATAGCTCATATATGACCTGTTAAAGGCGACTAAAGCATATTCCCTGGTACCCATTTGAGCCAAGGATAATCTTTTGGCATTAACTTCCATGGCCTTTTTTGTATTAAATTCATCCCTAAAGTTTTGTTCGGTTACCTCCAAATACAATTTAGAATTCTTATCAAGATTTGTTACTTGGGAGTTGAGGGAATCTTTATAGGCGTTATAAAGTTTATCATATTTTGCGCTGATGCTTTTGATTCTGGAAATTGCCCTAAGTTCGGAATAACACCTTTTATTGATAATATAATATTCCTGAATTAAATCTTGAGATAAATTTGATGGGTTTATTTCCCCAACTAAACTGATTGACTCATCATACCGTCCGGACGTTGCTAAAAGTTTGGCAAGCCTTAAAGTTGATTCCTGTAAAAAATTATCTTTCCCTATTTTTTTTGCGAATGCTAAATTATCCTCGATATAATGTAAGGTAGAATCAAAGCTATAGTATCTATACTCTGTAATTAGGGCATTGGTAATAAAATATCTGTTCTCCCCCTTGATATTATCATCATCTAAAAGGGTTTTCAGGTTCGAAATTCTTGATTCCTTTAATTGATCGTAAATTTCACGTTTACCCATTTCCTGTTCTAATCGTACAATCAAGGAGTCTAATTCATTTTGGTTATTCTCGGGTGCTACTAAAATGAATAGCATTAGATTTATATATAGTGGTATTTTATACATTACGATTCAATTATGTACGAATATCGATTTTAGAAATTTAATAAAAAAACTAATGTCTTACAGTCTGACAAAATTGTTATTTAAAAAATATTTGAAGTGGGTTTCATAAATGTCACTTTCAATAATATGGCTAAGGTTAAATTTTATTTTACATAAATGATCTTTTAATGCCTGTAATTAGCCCAACTCTGATTAGAAGCTTGGCCAACTCGATGGATGTGGTAATTTAAGGAGATGGATTTCCAACCCTTTCGGAAATATTTATATTGAAGTGAAGGTTGTTTTTTTTCAATATATTTGAAAACAACAGGGTATCAACAATGGCGTTAATTTAGCTTTAGGGCAAACTAAAAATCAGTGATACATCATTAATTGAACTTTATAATGATTTTAAATTGATCGTAAAAAGTGGAAGGTTACGGTTCGGCAATTATGTATGGTTATCGTTTACCCAGAATTTTTAGATTCTTTAAGGTAACCGTTTAGAATTATACCGAACAATGCAAGCCAAATTAATCTATATAGCCAAATATTGATTTCATACCCAAAAAATTGCCCCGTATCTTCATTTTTCAAAAAGCTGGAAACAATGATGACCAAGGCTAGTAACATTCCGATAATTGAAATTGACTTTCTCATAATCTTTTACTTTGGTAGTTTTTTTTAGTTAAATCAATAGATTTTTGAACTTTACCTTAGGTGTTTGGGGAAGTCCATCATGCCTCCCAGGACTCTAACTATGAATATTCCTTTTGGGTCGATATAGTAAAATATTACATGTGATTTGTACCTATACCTCAGTAGCATGCGATTCTTGACGGCAACATATCTTCTACCTAAATCCGGATTATTGGCCAGTTGCCCCAAAACCTCCTTTAGTCCATGGGCATATTTTAAAGATTGGCGTTCCCCGAATTCTTTAATGGTGAATTTGGCAATCGACTTGATATCGCTCTTTGCCTTGACACTGATTACAAAGCTAGTTTTCGGCATTGTGCTCGTTTATTGCTTCTTCCCAAATACTATCTATGGTAGCGTCGGATGGCCCACTCTCCATTCCTTCAATCAACGCTTCGTTTAAATCCACTATACGCTTTCTTCTCTCTTGATCTTTACGAATAATATCTCTGATGTATTCGCTGTCGTTTGTGTAAAAACCCTGTTCAATCAGACTTTTTACATAAGCCTCTTGTTGTTCTGTAAATGTGATAGATTTTCTAATTACCGCCATAATGAACCAATAATATTAATAATGGTTCAATTTATAAATAAAATTTTAGCAAAGCAACTATCCTTTATTTGAACTTTTTTCAAAGTCAAATGTTTTTTTGACTTTGATTTGCTTTAATAATAAATCTAGAAAGTCGACCCAAATTAGTCAAAATCAGGTATCCAACAACCAGATTAACCCCCGAAATAAACCATCTAAAATAATCTCCAAAATCTGAAAGCGCAGGGGCCTCAAAAGGGTTTAAACCAGATGCGGATATTTCTTTTTTAAAACCGAGATAACAATAATGCAGGAATTCGGGTAAGTGATCCAATAACAGAAACCCTCCAATAAATATCAATGCTATTTTTACTATTTCAAGACTTCCTAAATTTCCAAAATCGATTCGGTCATCGTCAAACCCCTCATTTAGTTTAAGGACATCAATTACCATATCTGATTTTCGAAGAAGAATTATAAATAACAGGATCATTAAAACGGATGAGCCTAAAATCAATAAAACTGCCGTGAACTGGAGTTCATAACTTAAATAACTAATATTTGAAGGAATGAAATTAAAAATCACAAGAAGTAATAGATATAGGGCAAAAAGCCTTAGAACTATTCTAAAAAAATCTCTTTTGGTCATATTCTGTTTTCATACTGAAAGTAATTGTAATTGGTTTTTGAACTTTTAATTATTTCCTGGTTTGACAAAAAATCGTCCTATTTCAGCCCTTATCAAGAGTTTAAACGAATAATCAACCTTCAATTGAATACGGCCATAAGAATATGCCCACCGCCAATGCAATAAAGATGATAACAGCTAAACAGCCAATGGCAAAACAACTTTTAAATACTTCCTTGGTTCCAATTACTTCTTCTTTCATATACTTATGAAAAATAGTGTAATTATTAATATGTACCTAAATTATCAAGGATAAAAGAGGGTGTATAATCTCCCATCCTAAACAAGGTGCGCTTGTTTGTTTTGAGGGCAAGAAGCAATAATTACCAATGAAATTTCTGGCCTTTCCACAAACTTTGAAGCCTAATCCAGTTTGCCGGAAAAGTGTCCTATCCCATCAATTCTTAGAACTTATGTTGTTCTTTTATAATTTATCGTAATGGGCTATTATTGGAATCTAATAGTTCGTCTCCTTTTTTCATGACAAATAAATATATCGCATGGGTATAAAAACAATAAGACGATCCCAAAATCAGCAATTCATGTCTCCACCTTATTGTGATTACTATCATACTATTTATACATAACCCATACTCCCTATTTTGCTTCATTTTTAATAGGGCAGTCAATAAAACAAAAGACAAAAAAGATAATGGTTAAACCCTGTATATTTTCGGTTTGTGTAAACGTAACTTAATGGGGAAATTGAAGCCTGTTGTTCATTTGCCCTGGATTAAAGGGAAAGAACGTCAGCTGTCCCGATTATTTTTTGCACTGTGAACAAACTCCCGTAATCCAGAAATTCACATTTTCAACAGTATAATCCTTAGGCACTTTTACTTCGATCTCATTGTTCATGCATTCTACCTTTCCACAGACTTCGCATTTAAAATGATAGTGGTTATGATAGTGGATTTCTCCGCACGTATGGCATTTGAAATAATAGAACTTCCCGTCATCGGAAATTACCTTATGAATTATGCCATCATCCAAAAAGCCCTGTAATATCCTATAAACCGTTACGCGATCAAACTGTGGCAACTGGTTTTCAATATCATCGGACCTTAAACCATAGTTCTCAGCTCTTTGAAGGCATTCCATCACTGCTTTTTTTGATTTAGTCTGTCTTTTTTTCATTTCTTAATGTAACAACGTTACAATATTAATAAATTGTAAGTACCTTTGCTAAATAAATTACAATAGATAAGATATGAAATCTTTCATTATCATTTTGTTCTTGTGTTCATCAAGCGTATTGGTAGCTCAAAACAACATCGAAGGTACAATTATCGATACCGAATCGGAAAAACCGATTCAAGATGCCCTGGTTTATGCTTTTGAACTGAATAAATCCGTAGTTACGGACAAAAACGGAAGTTTTACCTTGGTTAATAATAGTAACTCGGACATAAAGGTCGAAATTTCGGCAGATGGTTATAAAACCCAAATCATTACGTTAAGTTCTTCGAAGGTGACAACCATCGCAATGGATAAAAATTTGATTGAATTGCAGGAAGTCATCCTTACCGGTGATAGCAATAAGAGTCGGGAAAAGGTATCCGTATCCATAGAAACGGTCAAAAAAAGTGATCTGTTCCAATCAGGTAAGATTTCCTTGGCCGATAACCTGTCCAAACTTCCCGGTATCAGTAATATTAGTAATGGCGTAGGTATTTCCAAGCCCGTTATAAGGGGTTTGAGTAATACGAACATTGTTTTTTTGAACAATGGTATCAAATCCGAAAATTTTCAGTTTTCTAGTAACCACCCGTTTATTTCCGATGAATTTTCGGCAAAAAAGATAGAAGTTATAAAAGGTCCCGTGTCACTGATCTATGGTTCTGATGCCGTTGGTGGCGTTATCAACGTAATTAAGGAAAATCCAGCCAGTACCAATACGCTAGAGGCAAAAGTGAATACCCAATATCACAGTAATACCGAGGGATTGGTCACTAACTTTGATATAAAGGCAAGTGGTGAAAAATGGTTCGGAGGAGCTTCTTTTACCCATAAAAGCCATAAGGATTATGAAGACGGAAACGGCGATCAAGTTATCAATACCCGATTTAAGGATCTGAATTTAAGTTCGAACCTAGGGTATAGAAGTGCATTGGGCAATTTTGCTTTATATTTTGATTACAATGCACCGACCTATGGTCTCACCAATCAAAAATCAACTACCCTGATCACCGATGACGATCGATCAATGGATTTCTGGTATGTAGATTTGAACAATAAACTTTTGGCCTCTAAAAACAAGTTGTTCATTGGGGAAGGTATTTTGGATCTTAATGTGTCTTATCAACAGAATATAAGAAAAGGTATTTCCGATACATCAAGCACGTATTCCGATATGGTCTTTGCTTCTATGGATTTGTCAACGATATCCTATAGCTCCAAGTACAGTTTACGAAAAGATAAAAGTAAATATACGTTAGGGTTCAATGGCGCTTATATAGAGAACGATGCCGATGATTATTATGGCAACAACAACCCTATGCCCGATACAAAAATAAACGACCTTGGGTTTTTCGTAGTGGACGAGATCGATCTATCCGATGCATTGACCTTGAATGCAGGTTTACGATATGATATCAGGAAAATGAAATCGTACCCTTTTGAATCCACTGGATTGAACAAATATGAAATAGATAACGATTACAGTAGTTTAAGTGGTTCTGTTGGTTCAACCTACAAAATAAACAACCATTTATTCAAACTTAATATTGCCTCTGGTTTTAGAAGCCCCAATATATCAGAGCTTACACAGAATGGTATACACCAGGCGCGTTTTGAAAGAGGGGATATTGATCTAAAGGCACAACGAAATTATCAACTGGATATTAATTACCATTTTCATATCGATAAACTGGTTTTTGATATTAGTCCTTTTTACAATAGTGTAAACGACTTCATTTATATTGTACAGACTGAAGAAGATGCACCGCTAGGCGATGGGAAAATATGGCAATACGTGCAAAATGATGCCTTATTGTATGGAGGTGAAATCGCTTTGGACTATCATCCCAATGATTGGTTGGGCCTACACTCCAATTATACGTACACAAGGGGAGAACTCAAGGATGGCGGTAATTTGACTCAAATACCACAAAACAGATATGTGGCCGAAGTTAAATTGCAACAAAGTAAACTTGGCTTTCTTGGCAACCCGTATTTTGTGGTGAACTTCTCATCTTTTCAAAGTCAAAATAACTTAGGACAATCAGAAAACTATACACCCGGCTATGAACTTTTCAATGTTAACTTGGGTTCTGAAATCACTTTTGATCAACAGGGTTTTGATTGGTACATATCGGTAAACAATGTATTCGATAAATCATATATGGATCATTTGTCTTCTTTAAAGCAATTGAACCTTAATAATATCGGTAGAAACATTGTATTTGGTCTGCATATTCCATTTAAGGTTAAGCTACAACCTGTTGATTGATTTTATTGTGAAGACAGGTTTCCCATCAATAAGGCCGCTATGGATCTAATGACCTTTCATTCTTTTGATAAGGTAAACGTAGTATCAAGGATTGAATCTTTCGAAAATTGGATAAAGATTATTGAGGGTAAAGAATTATTCCGAATTACAACATAAAAACTATAAGATGAATGAAATTTACACTCCGGAGTTTCGCAAAATCATGCAAGCGAACTGTGATTATACCAGTATGAGGTCTAATCGGATAGAAGAAATATTGAATTTCGCAAAAGGAATGGAAATCAGTCGATTAGGTATTGCGCATTGTATTACATTCTCTCATGAAGCTGAGGTATTGGAGCGTTACTTTTCAAGATATTTCAAAGTTTTCACAGTGGGTTGCAAACATGATAAAGTAAGGAAAAAAGACATTCTAGGCGGTGATAGTAAACGTATAATGTGCAACCCTGCCGGACAAGCGGATTATTTGAACGACCATGGCACTGAGTTGAATATTTCCATGGGGTTATGTGTAGGCCATGATATGATATTCAGTAAGCAATCAAAGGGTTTGGTCACTAATTTGTTCGATAAGGATTTTACGAATAACAATAATCCCGCAATCGCATTTTCGGAAATTGAAAGGGAACTATAGAAAGTGTAACTCAATGACGGTTTTTTGGGGATTTCATATAATTGAATATCTTC
This sequence comes from Maribacter luteus, assembly GCF_009674825.1. Classification (GTDB taxonomy): domain Bacteria; phylum Bacteroidota; class Bacteroidia; order Flavobacteriales; family Flavobacteriaceae; genus Maribacter_A; species Maribacter_A luteus. The sequence continues at coordinate 749,528 of NZ_WKJH01000001.1, read as the reverse complement.
TTCGAACTTGAGTAAATTGACCCAAGCCTTTTGGATTAAGGATTTTAATCCTTTGTAGTCCAAATAGTTTCAAACCTTTCGCAAACTATCAGCATTTCTTCAGTGGGTTTTTCTCCGTTGTCTCTCAATACGCCGGCGAAAAAATCCCAATGTGCCTTTTTCCACTTTTTGAGAGGATCAATAGTTGTACCCATATCCATTTCAGCATATTCAGTTGATATTTGATTGAAAGGAATGGTGTCTACCTTTTTAATTTCGATTATCGCTTGTGCTTTTCCATCAAAATCGGTTATAATATGTTTTGTTCCGATTTTCGGTAAACTGGCATTTGCTTCTTTGTACCAAACATATAAACCGGAAGCTGCTTTTTTCTTACCAGTTACCGTTAATTCTGCTAGCCGATTCGCATCTTCTTCATTATTGTGAAAATACCAAGATTCCGGAATCTTGTTGTTTTTAAAATCGGGATGTGATTTGGTATAATCGTTCCATATATCATAGACACTCCTATCAATTTCCCTTTTTATTTCGTTTTTACAGCCAAGTAAGACTAAAAATATAAGGATAGTTAAATGTTTCATTATTTGTTTCCCATTTGCTTTAAAAATCAATGCGGTAATCAGTCATACCAATATTAAGTTTTCAAGGGTCAAGAATATATTGGACTATCACAAAATACCGATATGACCACAGGTTACATTCTTTAAATAGGTTGATTACCCTGTAAATCAGGTAAATTGACAAATGTGCAAGATAATAATTATGATTTTGACGTAAACAAACCTAAACTATTGGTGATACGATAAAAAAAGGGAGTAAATTATTTTATTTTATAAAAAAATAATGTAATATTGATAATCCTAAACCGATTTAGATGGAATTTAGGAGGTTGGAATTTGGGAAAATTTGATGTATTTATTACATTAGCTAAACCGCTTTAGTTGTTATTGATCATGAAAAAAGTATTCTTAAAGGACATAGCAGAAGAATTGAACGTTTCAAAAACGGCCGTGTCCTTGGTTTTGAACAATAAAGGTGACGAAAACAAAATCAGTCAGGAAACCCAGCAGCGAATCATTGAATTCGCCAGAAAGCATAATTATGTTCCCAACCAACTTGCACGTGGTTTAAGTCGGGGGAAAAGCGAAACCATAGGATTGATCATACCCAATATATCAGATACCTTTTATTCTAAAATAGCAGGTTACGTAGAACTGAAAGCGAAAGATTTAGGGTATACGGTGCTTTTTAGCAGCTCTAATGAGGATCCTAAAAAGGAAGGGGAACTCATTCGATCAATGCTCAATCGCCAAGTAGAAGGTTTGATCATTGCTTCCACACAACAGAACTTAAAAGAAATAGAGTCCTTAAAACAGGATAAATTCCCATTTGTTCTAATTGATAGACATTATCCGGAAAGCGACACCAACTATGTTGTCGTTGACAATTTTAATGGCTTAAAAACGGTTACGGAGCATTTATTGGAGTTAGGGAGGCGTAAAATTGGGTTTGTAAGTTTAAAACCTGGTTTAGAAGCCATAAAACAAAGGTTATTGGGCTATCAAAGTGCATTGGAGGATTATAAGATCGACTATAATAAGGAGCTGGTAAAAGAATTGAGTCCTAAGAATTATGAAGAGGAGATAAAGTCTGCAATCAGTGAATTAATTAAATTTCCCAATTCAGTGGACTCCATTGTGTTTTCAACGCACTACTTAACTTCTGTTGGTTTACGGGAGCTAAAAAAGAAAAATGTCAAGGTGCCCCAAGAAGTGGCGATTGTGAGTTTTGATGAGTTAACGGCCTTTGACCTGGTCGATCCACCGATTACCTCTGTTATTCAGCCAGTAAAGGATATCGCCAATATAGCCGTAGATATTTTGATAAACGAAATTGAAGGAAAAGAAAATGGTTTTGAAAATAAAAGAATCCTGGATTCAAAACTTGCAATCAGGAAATCATGTGGAACTTTTTAGAACGAAATAATAAGTATAAGAAGTAGCTAAACCGATTTAGTTAAGATTTAAGAAACGAAAGGATAGAAAAGCATATGAAAATCAAGAGGAACTTTAGGAACAAAAAAATCAAATTAATGGAACAACAGTTAAAACTGGTATCAAAGGCGTTATTTATTGCTTGTTTTTTTCTTGTATTGAATTTTGCGAATGCACATTCATTCCTAGGGAAAGGGGCAATAACCAGTAAAACAATGAGCGCACCTTTTCACGAAGGAAATGGCAATGGGCATATTCAAGAATTGAACACCAATTACGATCTTTATAATATTTGTAAAAATGACATTGAAGGTTACACGACAATGCTTTCCGGTTCGGAGTTCTTCCTGTATCCTTCTTTACGGGAAGATGTCAATGTATCAATGATCGCAAGGGCGACTACCGGAGAAATGGGATTTGAATTCCTTACGGGAGAGGTACCTGCAAACTATAGTTCCGATTCGGTTACCTTTTTCATGTTGAGCGATATCGATTTCAATTTAAGGGAATCTTTCGATATACATGTAAATGATAAACATCTACTGACTTTTAATTCCAATGAGGATGGCACCCTTACCGTGACGGAAAATCCCGGTAAAGGCAATGCACAATATATTTTGGTCCGAAGGGATGGCAATGGGGATGGTATAGGTGCTTTTCGTTTAACCGTTCCTACTTCATTTTTGGAAAAAGGCAAGAGTGCAAAAATAAAATTCAACGGTCATAAAAAGAATTCAAACTGTTGGGTGATGATCTTTAAGGCTACCGATGCGGTTGAGCGTATTAAAAAGTCCGTTTCCGATGAAGCCGCATTTGTGGTCAAACAAAGAAATGAAACGCTATATGTTGATGCACCTACCCATTTTAATGGTAAGCAGGTGTATTTGATCAGTGACGGAAAGAAAAGTAAGGTCAAGAAATTCAAGGCGCAAGGGGAAATGTCCAAAGTGTCATTCAATATCGCTCCACCAAAAAATACGTTCTCCATTGTTTATGACGGCAAAGAGTTAAATCTCGATTTTGTCAATGGTGATGGTATGCTTTCCAAAACCGATATTGAAGGAAAATACCTCTATCACCACAACACCAATTATAATAAAGGTTGGTTCGCTTCTTTGTCCAAATTGTATAAACCCGAGTTTCTAGAGACTTATGACAATTTCTTTGATAAAAAGTATGACGATGGACTGGTTTCGATCATGAATTCGAGTCATCAGGATATTGCTTGGGTAGATCGCCCTGAAGTGTGCATTATCCTGAGGGATACACTTTTGTTAAAACCGGTACTAAAAGATGCCTTTATCCGGGATGATTACGGATTTGATATTGAAGATGGTTTAATGTTGCGTGAATATATAGATAGACACCCAGAATCTGTTGAGAAATTGACCACCTTGTTGAATGATAAATTGATATCGGTAGGCGCTACATATAATTGCCCATACGAAGATATGTACGATGCCGAGGATCAGGTGCGTCAATTGTATCTAGGTAAAAAATGGGTCAAGAAAACTTTTGGTGGGTATGATTCCAAGGTGTATTGGAACGTTGATGTACCCGGAAAATCATTACAAACCCCCCAAATCCTAAAAAAGGCAGGGGTCGATTATATGATCATAAGCAGACACGCCAAAGGAATGTTCCATTGGGCAAGTCCTGATGGTAGTTCTGTATTTACCTATTCTCCTGGTCATTATGGGAATGACCTGCTCTACCTCTCAAGGGATTTGAACAGTAAGATGAAGTATGGTGCAGAACAGGTATTGTACTGGGAAAAGAATTTTGAAGGTAGTGAGATTCAAACGCCGTTACTTTCAAGTCAGGATATGCTACCTGCGATTGATTATTCTGAATTTATCGAATCATGGAATTCATTCGATACACTAAAAGATGATAAAGGTGATAAACGGGATGTTCATTTACCGAAGATGGAACTTATGACCGTGGATGAATTTATGCCATTGGCCGAGGAAAAAGCAACAAAGGTTGATACCATAATGGGTGAACGCCCCAATGTGTGGGTCTATATTCATGGGCCAGGACATCATGATGCCTTGACAGCAAGTAGGGAGGCATCCAAGTTGTTACCTGCTGCCGAGAAATTTCTTTCCATAGCCAATGTTATCGATCCTAAAAAAATGCAATATCCCTTTAAGGAGTTTGATGAGGCTTGGCAGGCAAAAATCTACCCTGATCATGGTTGGGGAGGTCATGACGGGGATGTCACCGATAACCTGTTCAAGGAGAATTTGGTAAAGTCGCGTACCATGGGTCAAAATCTATTGAATAAAGGTTTGGATTTCTTGTCTACCAGAATAAAGAAAAACGAGAAATTGGGTACACCCATAGTTTTGTTCAATAGTTTGTCATGGGAACGTACGGATCCAGTAACGGTCTCTTTGCAATTTTTAAAAGGCAGCACACAACATTTAGCTGTTGTAGATGCGAATAATAAAAACGTCGTTTCCCAAATCACGAACGAAACCTTTCATAATGATGGGAGTTTAAAAAGTGCCGATATTACCTTTATTGCAGAGCATATTCCTTCTATAGGTTATGCCACTTACTACATAGCGAACAAGCAAATCAATGCCAAAAACAATATCAAAAAGGCATCAACTGAAACTTATGAAAATCCATTTTACAAAATAACCTTTGAGAATGGTGGTATTGCTCAAGTTTTTGATAAGGAGTTTAAAAAAGAACTATTGTCAACAGAGAACCTAAAAGGAGGTGAGGTATTTACTATGCAATCAGTAGGCAATGGCGCCGGTGAGTTTGGGGATGTACAACAACCAAGTATGGTCGATTTTGATAAAATGAGCCTTCATAACCCTGAATGGGAAGTTCTTGAGAACGGACCGGTGTATACCAAATATAGACTGGAACAACAAATTAAACATGCCATAGTACGTCAAGATGTTACTTTATACCATAATCTTAAACGTATTTATTTCAATACGGAGTTGAGAAACTGGTCAGGGGAACTGTACCGTGAATTCAGGACGGCATTCCCTATTAATATGGAAAATCCTGAAATAGCCCACGAAGTGCCTTTTGGTAGTGTAAGGGTAGGTAAAGATGAGATAAAAACTGCCGGCGAACGTTATACGCCATTATGTAAAGATGTTCACCCGAGAGCGATTATTGATTGGATTTCAGCTACTGATAATGATGTATCTGTTACTGTGAGTTCTTCGGTGGCCGCCGCCGATTGGGTCGACCCAACTTCACACGACAATGATAAGGCTGTTTTACAGAATTTATTGTTGGCAAGTAGAACTTCTTGCCATTGGGAAGGTAATGAATACTCACAGGCCGGAAACCACAAGTTTCATACTGTTTTCACTTCCAATGAAGCAGGAAGCATAAATGGACAACAAATCGCTAAACAGGAAAATGAACCGATTAACGTGGTGATCTATCCAGATTCTTCCAAAAAACCATTTCTGCCTGAATCTATGAGTTTCTTCTCAATAGACACTGATAATGTAATGATTTCAGCAATAAAAAAAGCCGAGGATTCAGAAGAACTGATTGCGCGAATGTACAATGTTAAGGATGGTGATGAGAAAGTGAATGTTTCTTCTTATTTCGATATTACTTCGTATAAGCACACCAATATAATCGAGGAGAATCCAATACCTGTTGCTCCAGAATTGAAGGTTGGTAAATATGCGATTGAAACGTTTAGTCTGGATTTGAAATAAGTGGTCTTGAAAACCAGTAAAAAATTTGGTTTCCCCAAAAAAACTAAACCGATTTAGTTATGATTAAGAATACATTAATGAAAAAGGTACAGCACTGGATTTATGTACTAGAGCATCAATTTCAGTGCCTTGTTATAAGGTAAACCTAGTTTAATTAAAATCAACTTAACAATTGTGAATTATGAGAAAAAAGAAACGAATCTTGAGAAGGGAGCTTTCTGCCCTCTTTGCCCTAGCATTTCTCTGTGCTTTCAATCAGGCAAAGGCCAATGAACCAACAACAATTCCCGACCAAGAAAATAATCGGCGTGGGTTGGTTGTAGAGGAACTTTCAACGAAGAAAGACCCAGTGCGGCAAATTACCGTAACAGGTACCGTTAAGGATGAAAATGGCACTCCTTTACCTGGAGCGAGTATCGTTGAAAAAGGAACGACAAATGGGGTGCAAACCGATTTTGATGGTAATTTTTCAATTCAGCCCTTAAATGAAAACGCCATTTTGGTATTTTCCTATATTGGGTATACGCCTCAGGAGATCGCTGTAAAGGGTAATACCAACATCAACGTAATCTTATATTCCAGTGCTTCGGAATTGGACGAGGTTGTTGTTGTAGGGTATGGGACCCAAAAAAAATCCGATCTTACAGGCTCCGTTGCGACGGTTAGTGCCGAAAAAATCGAGGATCGCGTATCGCTTAACCCTTTGGACAACCTTCAGGGAAAAGTGGCCGGTTTAAATGTATTCAATAGTTCTGGTCGCCCAGGTGGTGGTTTTCGGGTAACGATACGTGGAAAGGGGTCCTTGAATGCCAATAACGAGCCCTTATACGTTGTGGATGGTATCATAGGTGTCGACATTGATTTGATCAACACCAATGATATTGAAACTATTTCCGTATTGAAAGATGCATCGGCAACGGCCATTTATGGGGCAAGGGGTGCCAACGGTGTAATTTTGGTCACAACTAAAAAAGGAAAATCAGGTAAATTTACTGTAGATATTGTTTCCAACCTTCAAATAGGGAAACCGGCCAATCAACCGGAAGTGTTGAATAGTGATGAATACTGGAAAGATTTAAAGGTTAGACTTGATGCCGATCAAAGGGCTTTAGGTGCCGGTGATGGATCTTTCGTCAACAATTATCCTGTTGATTATCCAGAATTTTTCACCGATGATGGCTCCGTAGAGGGAAAACCTATTTATGATACGGATTGGTTTGATGAATCTACTAGAACTTCTTATTCACAACAATATTTTGCGAATGTAAGAGGTGGTGGGGAAAATTTCAATATTTCTTTTTCAGCGGGTACGCAAGATGATAATGGTATACTGAACAGTACTTATTTTAAAAAGAATACCATGCGTTTCAATGGTGATTTTAGAATAAATGACTGGTTGAAAATAGGAGGTAGCCTCGCCTACAGTGAAACCGAGACGAACATTGTCGATGATTATAGGATTGGTGCGGATGCGCTAACGTATGCAATGTTATTCTATCTTCCCATTTATCCTACAGCTTACCCAGATGGTTCTCCTGTTAATGCCGATGACCTAAAGAATTCTAGCGGAGGTTGGGATGTTTGGTATGGCGCCACTCCAAAAGATAGATTGGAATTATTGGACAGGATCGTAAAAAACAGACAAGTAGTACGTAATATATTTACTGAAATCAATTTTACAAAAAACCTGAAACTAAGAACCTCGTATTCCATTCAGGATAATAATCAAGAGGGTAACATATTTGCGGCCAGAAGATTAGACACTTTCGTAAATCGAAATTCGGCCTCTTTAACAAATTCGAATGGGCAACAGACCATTCTTGAAAATACATTGAGCTACAATACCCTAATTAATGAAAATCATAGTTTAGGTGTAATCTTAGGGGCAACCAGACAAGAGAATGAGGCTTTTTCTTTTGACTTAACCGCTCAGGATTTTGACGATTTTTATAAATTCTACAATGTGGGTCAAGGAATCGCCGACCCTCAGGTAAATAGTAGTTTCGGCCGTTATTCCATCGACTCCTATTTTGGTCGCTTGGATTATAGTTACAAGAGTAAATACTTGTTGACCCTTACAGGTCGATATGATGGTTCTTCCAGGTTTGGAGACAACAATAAATACTCCTTTTTCCCTTCAGCAGCATTAGGATGGAGAGTGTCTAGTGAGCCTTTTATGGAGGGTTCAAAAGTTGTTTCCAATTTAAAACTAAGAGCCAGTTACGGTGAAACCGGTAACGATGCCATTGGTAATTATGCAAGAATTGCCAGTCCCGGAGTTCAAACAGTGATATTCAATAATGAAAGAGCCATTGGATCTTCACAAGGTTCTATAGGTAACGATGACCTTAAATGGGAAACAACCGAAGAAATCAATGTCGGATTTGATCTGGGAATAGCCGATCGCGTAAATATAACGGCGGATTATTATAAAAGAACAACGAATGATTTGTTGTTCAATGTACCACTGGCATCATTTACGGGGTATTCTTCAATTCTATCCAATGCAGGTTCCATTCGCAACAGTGGTGTCGAATTTTTAGTTAATAGTCTAAATGTGCAAACCGATAATTTTTCATGGAGTTCATCACTGAACTTCACAATGAACGACAATGAAATCCTTTCACTCGGTAATGAAGATGCTGATATCTTTACGGCACCAATCTGGTGGAATCAACAGATATTCAGGGTTGGTGAGGCTGCAGGGTCCTTCTGGGGCTATAATCGTTTGGGTACATGGGGTACCGACGAGGTAGATGAAGCTGCCCGTTATGGCAGAATACCTGGGGACATAAAGTTAGAGGATAAGAACGATGACGGTATTCTGAATTTTGATGACCAACAGATAATCGGAAGCGGACTACCCGATTACACCATGAATATCGGCAACACATTCTCATATAAAAACTGGGATTTGAGTGTAGATATTTTAATCAGTCAAGGGAATGATATCCTTGATCACTCCATTATTCTTCAAGTAGACCGTGTAGGTTATGGTAATACCTATAAAAAATTCTTTGATCAAATGTGGACACCGGAAAATCAAAATACAATGTACCCAAGAGTGCGAAAGAATATTAAAAAATTCGATGGTGCAGATTCAGGTCAAGTATTTGACGGTAGTTTTATAAGGGGACAGAACCTTAGCTTGACCTATAACTTCGATAGTTCTTTATTGGATAAACTGGGTTTACAATCCGCTAAAGTCTATATGAACCTTCAGAACTTTTTCTTAAGTACCGATTACCATGGTTATGATCCAGAGGTTAGTTCATTTGGCGGGCAATTTACCGAAGGAATTGAACTTAATGGTTACCCAAGACCTATGAATATGAACCTTGGATTTAAGCTAACACTATAACATTAAATAAAAAGTCATGACAAAATATAATCTATTATTAATTATTTGTTGCCTGTTTTTCTCATGTGAGGATTTTTTGGATGAAACACCAAAATCCGAAAAAACGACAATAGGTACGTCATTATTGGATGCACAAGAGTCTGTAAATGGTATATATGCTTATCTACGAGCCCCATATAACAGAACAGGGTATGCAAAAATGGTATATTCCATTCTTGAAGTAAGTACAGGGGCACTTAAACCTGCAGTAGGCACACAGGACACTGATATGGAAGATGCCTATGCTTTGATCTATAGTTCCAGTAACGCCAATGCCTCAGGATTTTGGAACACTTATTATGGAGGTGTTGAAGCTGCTAATATTGCAATTGCATCCATACCTACTATAACGGATCCAGAATTGACCACTGAAAAGGCTAATGCATTATTGGGAGAGGCGTACTTTTTAAGGGCTTATTATTATTATCAATTGGTACAGATCTTTGGGGATATTCCATTGAATATTACGCCTTCATCTTCTTTTGATGACGGTCTGTTGCCAAAATCCAGTGTACAGGAAGTATATGAAACCGTAATCGTACCTGATTTATTGATTGCCGAAGATGCCGGGTTACCCAATACATCTTCAAGTGGACGAGTCACTAAAGGCGCGGTGAAATCGCTTTTGGCCAAGGTTTATTTGACTATGGCAGGAGCCCCTTTGAACCAAACCGATAAATATGCCCTAGCGCGGGATAAAGCCAATGAGGTTATAAGTGCCGAATGGTATAATTTGTTTCAATCGGATGGTTCTAAAACTTGGTTCAATAAATTGAACAATCCAGCATTTGACAATACTGAAGAAAACATTTTCATGGTTCAATATAATGATGAGGCTGTCGGGTCATCGATTACCAGTTATTTTACACCCATAGGCGGAGAGGCAATAAGTCCGTTGACCTTGCATTTTGGTGGTATGGAGCCAGAAGAGGATTACATAAGCTCATACGATGCCAATGACTTAAGGGCTCAAAACCAAGGCTTCTTTTTCAATGAAATGGATGGTGTTACTTTTAATAATTCCGTCTATAAATATTTTTATGAAGAATATAGGGAAGGGAACGGATTGTCTGGTAAGAATGTACCTCTTTTAAGATATGCAGATGTGCTATTAACTTATGCAGAAGCGCATAACGAAGTGGCCACTGCAGATGCATCGGCATATAATGCCTTGAACGCGATACGTTCAAGAGCAGGTTTGGCAGATGTTTCTGGATTGAGTAAAGAAGATTTTAGGGAAGAAGTCTGGAAACAACGTTTTTGGGAGTTTGCTGCAGAGGCAGGAATAATCTGGTTTGATCAACGAAGAACCGGAATGGTCTTCAATGGTTCTGATTTTGGCAGTTTAGTTGGTAGCACACTACCAAATGGGAAAACCCTAACTGAAGATAATGTCTATTTCCCAATACCACAGAACGAGGTGGTACTTAATCCCAACTTGGGGGATTAATGGAAAAAAGATCATAGAGTTAGTTTTGTTTAGTTTTTTAAGACGAGGGTGGTTGAACAAATAACCACCCTTGTTTAAGGGCTTAACAGGATACACTTTGGCTTATTATTTTTAAGTTTCATTAGGGACGGTTTGAAGTAAAATTAGATGTCAACAGGATACTCCAATTAAATAAAAATTGTGTCAATTTTGGAAACAGGAAGATCACTTCGTTATAAGACAAGGATTTAAACAGGAATAAAGATAGACTGTCGTTTCCCTGATCAAAGATGGTTTTTGTATCTTCGAAAGAAAGATTTAGCTTTAATTTTTAATAAAACTAAACCGATTTAGTTGTAAATTTGGTTTTAGGTCGGAAAAAAGGATGAACATGTGTTATGGATTATAAAAAACAAATATTAATGAAGAATAGAATTAGGAAATTAAAGAAGGGTATCTTACTAACAGTGGTGCTTTTGGTTTCCTGCATCGGTGTTTCACAATCGATAGATAAAACCATCGGATTTGAATACCCTAAACCTTATGAGTATGTCCAGAAAGATAATAATATTCTGGTAAAGGCTTATTTGCAAGTAGCAAACGAGGAAGATTACAAACAGGTCGTTTTCGAAAACGGACGCACCTCAAAAATCGAACATAAAGAGGGCAAGGCCTGGGTGTGGCTTCCTGTTATAGGCCAACCTGAGATGATAGACTTTAAGGGGGCAAGTCGAAAATTGGACCAGAAACAACTTTTTACACCATTGGTGACTTCTGATTGGGGGTATTTCAATGAAGGCACCTTCCATATTATATCTTCCTCACATCAGGATATTGCTTGGATGGATACCCCTGAATATTGTATGCATGAAAGGGTCAATGATATTATTGCCCCTGCCCTGGATATCATGAAAACGGATAAAGACTATTATTTTGGGATGGAGCAGGCCCTGAATTTAAAAGAATTTGTTCAAGAATTTCCTGAACGTAAAAATGAGGTGATTGAACGCTATAAAGAAGGTAGGTTCACTTGGGGTGCTACTTATAACCAACCTTATGATGGCATGCAGACGGGAGAGCAGTTAATTCGGGAAATGTATTTTGGCAAGCTTTGGATAAAGGATAATTTTGATGGTGTAGAAGAAGAATCGGCTTACAATACCGATGTTCCCGGGAGAACTTTACAGTTTTCCCAGATTTTGGCCAAGTCAGGGGTAAAAAACCTTTTCACCTCTAGAATGAGGGAAGGGTTCTATGATTGGAAATCCCCAGATGGATCCTCGATATTGACTTATACACCTGGGAACTATGGTTGGGCGGCAATGTTCTACAAAATTTTTGATGAGGATGCTATTGAAGCCTTGCATAAGATTCAAAACAGGGTGAAAATGTGGGGCGATTATTATAAGGAGCATAATTTACCACCGCATTTTGCCATCGTTCTTAGTAATGATGCTGCCGGCCCTGTGGATTACGGCAAAGTAGTGAAGGAATGGAATGATATTGTTGCCAAAACAGGTGCTAAAATACCCGCTTTAAGACATTCGACCGTAAGCAGCTTCCTATCCGAAATTAATAAGCCAGGGGTTAAGTTCGAGAATTTAGAGGGGGATCGTCCCAATATTTGGGCTTATATACATGGCCCTGGACACCATAAGGCCATTACGGCATCGAGAAAAGCAGGTCGGCTTTTACCTTCCGCGGAAATTTTTGGTACCGTGGATGCACTTCTTAATAAAAGCTTTGATGAGTATCCCGCAGAGCGGTTGTCAAAGGCCTTTGAGGAATCTATTTATCCCGATCATGGGTGGGGTGGTAAAAACGGCCATATCACAGACAGTATTTTTAAGGATAAATTGGAATTCGCGGCTGATGAGGCCGTTGCATTGCTGAACAAATCTTTGGGTTCCATTTCCGAAAGGATAAACACAAAAAAATCGAATGGAGTTGTAGTGTACAACGACCTTTCATGGAGTCGAAGTGGGTTGGCCTCTGTAAAAATAAAGAATGCGGCATCCTATTATGTGACAGACGAAAATGGTATAGTGGTTCCTTCACAAGCAAGTACAAGTGATAAGGATGAAATACAATTATATGCAGCGAAAATTCCATCCATAGGATATAAAACCTACTATTTAAGAAAGGGTAAGAGACAGGCCAAAATCAATAAAACCGTAACACCGAATGCATTGATGAACGAATATTATACAATGCACCTTGGTAAGGGGGGAATCACCTATTTATTTGATAATAAGTTGAAAACCGAAGTTATGAACACGACGCGTTTTTCAGGTGGCGATATTCTATCAATGGGATATAATGGCAATGGGGCAGGGGAGTTTACCCAAATGACCAAGCCCAATATGGATAATTATGAAAAGATGAGCAACCATGGGGATAGTTGGGAATTGGTTGCCGATGGGGCCGTTTATACGGAATATGAAAACAAGGCAAAGTTTAAGCATACTTCCGTGGTGCAGAGAATACGGGTGTTCCATCAAGAGAAGAAAATAGATTTCTTCGTAGATCTTTTGGATTGGGACGGTACACACAATAGGGAATTTAGATTTGCATTGCCCCTTAATATGGAAGATTCCAAGATTAAGTATGAAGTGCCATTGGCCATAGCCGAAGTAGGAAAAACAGAAATGAAACAGGCGCCAGGTGGTTGGGCATGGGGAGGAACCTATGATCAAAAGCCGGTAAACATACATCCACGTGAGGTGATGAACTTCATTGTCGCGGAGACACCGGATTTTGCGGTAACCATGGCTACCGATGTTGCACTTGCTGATTGGATAGACCCTACGAGGGAGGCTGTGGATTACACGGTACTTCAGGGAGTATTATTGGCCTCCCATAAAAGCTGTCACGGGGAAGGCAATTGGTACCACCAGACCGGTGACCATCATTTCAAGTTTTCTATGGCATCACACAAGGCAGATGAGAAAACCTCTTTTCAGTTTGGAACGGGATTTAACCACCCTCTGCGAACTGTTTTAAAACAAAAGGGAAATAAGCAAGCGGAATTGCCGGAAGCGATGAGTTTCTTCAATGTTTCAGAGGATATGGTGCGTATAAGTACAATTAAAAAAAGTGAGAAAGATGATAAGGTCATTATAAGGTTGGTCGAAATGGAAGGGAAAGACAAGCAACCTAGTATAGGGCTGCCAAAGTCCCTCACAGGTCTTGTCAAAACAAACCTGATCGAAGAGGAAGAAAGTCAAATGAAAGCCTCAGGTAATGACTTTAAGGTAAATATAGGTCACAATGCGATTGAAACCTATAAACTGATTTTTTCAGAAAAATAAGAAAATGAGGTTCTTCAGGAAGGTTTCAAATCAAATTTCGGAGGTTCACGCCATTTTGGTCAAAGACAGTAGGCAAGGTGTAGTTGTGAATTATTCCGAAGTGTATGAAATCGGGAACAGACTTCCGCTGTATATGCATAAAGAAATGGGCTGCCTGTATTTTTTTACACAAGTAGGCCCATTCATATTAGGGAAGGTAGATAAGGACTTCTCAGGCACGGGTATCATTAGAGACCATTCCCAGGTTAGGGTAACTTCAAATTTATTCCTAAAACCATAAGATTTATAGTTGAAATGGAAAAAGGGCTAAAGACTGTCAAGTGTGCTAACTGTAAATAAGTTCACAATAGAAATATGGTAAAGTACTTCAGATATGAGATAATAGGACTATAAGAAAGAAATATAATTAATGAATTTAAACATAAAGAATGAAGACAACTAAGCCGTTATGGAAAAATGATAAGGAGCTTTTTGAAATCGCTAAAAAAGAATTATTCGTGGCATTGGTAGGCGATATTTTGGATAAAATGGGCTATTTGCATCAGTTCCTTCCTCCCAATTTAAAACCCTTGAATGATGATTTCATAGTAATAGGAAGGGCAATGCCTGTTTTGGAGGCCGATGTATTTGAGGAAGTCACTGAAAACACCAAAAACCCTTTAATGCAGAAGCCTTTTGGCATTATGTTCGAAGCCTTGGATAGTTTAAAAGAAGATGAGGTTTATATCTGTTCAGGTTCTTCACCCAATTATGCGCTTTGGGGCGGATTAATGAGTACCAGAGCTATGAAATTAGGCGCTGCCGGAGCAGTGGTCAATGGATATTCAAGGGATACGAAAGAGATTCTAAGTCTAGAATATCCAACTTTTTCATTCGGTGGTTATGCCCAAGATCAAGGTCCACGGGGAAAGGTTATCGATTATAGGGTTCCCATAGAAATTGCAGGTATTCGAATAAACCCTGGTGATGTTGTTTATGGTGATATAGACGGCGTATTGATTGTGCCTAAAGAAGCTGTTGATGAAGCCTTTACGGGGGCAATAGAAAAAGCTAGGGGCGAACAGTTGGTAAAGGAGGCACTCCAGGCGGGAATGAGTACAGTTGAGGCTTTTGAGAAATTTGGTATCATGTAAACATACATGTCAAAAACAGTAATGATAATGAATAAAAAGTCTTCTTTTTACCTTCTGGCAATAAGTTTCGTATCTACTTTAGGCGGTTTCCTATTTGGTTATGACACAGCCATTATTTCCGGGTGCAACTCGTTTTTGGAAAGTCAATACAACCTTACGGCAAGTATGCTCGGTTGGGTGGTTTCCTCTGCGTTGTTAGGAACCATTTTAGGATGTATTATTTCAGGGAGGGTAACCGACTTATATGGGCGTAAAAAAACCTTGATATTAGCAGCAGGTTGTTTAACGATATCGGCTTTTGGTTCCATGTTACCCCCACAGTTTTTGGGAGATCCAGATGCTTCTTTCTGGATAACCTCAAGTTTGGATTCATCTTTTATCACGTTGATTGTAGTCCGGATAATTGGGGGAATCGGTGTGGGTATAACCTCGGTTGTAGCCCCTATTTATATTTCGGAACTTACCATGCCCGAGAAAAGGGGAAAAATGGTATCCCTATATCAATTGTCCATAACTTTGGGTATCCTACTCGCTTTTCTTGTTGATTGGCTCGTTCTCAATCAGGCTGGTGAGAAGGCCGGAATTATCACTGGTGCTGATGTGGGTTTATGGGATTGGCTATTTGTAGAGGAATTATGGAGAGGCATGTTCGGTACAGAAATACCCATTGCCGTTCTGTTTTTGGTTTTACTCATGTTCGTGCCCGAAAGTCCAAGATGGCAGGTGGTGAACGGCAAAGAAAAAGAAGCTCTTGCCACGATGTCAAGGTTAGGTGATCTGGAAATGGCAAAAAGTCAGTTGGCAGAAATGAAAGAAGCCACTATCCAAGAAACCCAAGGGTTGAAAGAACTGTTCAAACCCTATTTAAGAAGACCATTTTTAATCGGTATTTTATTGCCGATGTTCTCCCATTTAAGTGGAATAGCGGCCATCATGTATTTTGCGCCCAATATCTTGAATGAATCGTTCAAAAGTGTTGAGAGTTCTTTCCTTGGTGCTGTCTTGGTTGGTATGGTTAATTCGATCTTCACTTTTGTTGCCATATTGAATATTGAAAAATATGGTAGAAGAAAGCTACTGTTGATCGGGGTCATCGGAGCTGCTGTATCTTTGATGGGTGTTGGTATATTGTTCGCTTTAGGTTCCAACTTGGTGATTATTCCATTATTGATTTATGTAGCGTGTTTCGCATTCTCATACGGACCCATAGTTTGGGTAATCATCAGCGAGATATTCCCAACAAAAATCAGGGGTCTTGCTGTAAGTATCGGCAGTCTGTCCTTAATGGTGACAGGTTTTTTCATCACCTTGACCAATCCTGTTTTTATAGAGACCATTAAGCCTTCTGGCACATTCTTCCTTTATGGGACATTGACGATTCCTGCCATTTGGTTCATTTGGAAATTTGTTCCTGAAACCAAAGGAAAAACCTTGGAAGAAATAGAGATGTCGTGGAAAACCGATAATAAAAAACAAAAACAAAGTAAATGAAATTGATAGAGCAATATCATATTGGTGATAATGGGTATCATCCTTTTCTAATTCGGGATGGTTGGCAGGTTGCCCAATTGAATTACATGCCCGAACAGGAAATTGATAATATTAAGAAGTTGGACGTTCATCATTTGACCGATGAGGTTTTTATCCTCTTAAAAGGAAAAGCGGTATTGATCACGGCAAAAATTGAGGGAGATCAAATTGAATATGACGTTGAACTTATGCAACCTAAAATCACTTATAACATTCCGGTTGAAACATGGCATAATATTGCAATGGAAGTGGGTTGTGAGGTAATTATCGTTGAGAAATCAAATACCCATGAAGGTGATTTCGATTTTTTCGAATTATCTGTCGAAAAAAGGATCGAAATGAAGGCGTTGGTCGAAAAAGCTTTCAGCTAATGTTTTAAGTTTTCAATTTAGATATGAATTAAAAGCAAGGTTTATGCTTAATATAGATTTACAAGGGAAAAAGGTTTTGGTTACAGGCGGAAGCAAAGGAATAGGCGCCGAAATATGTAGAAAATTAGGTGCTTGTGGTGCCGATGTTTTCATCAATTATAATAGCAATAAGCAAAGTGCTGAAAAATTGTCCCAAGAAATAAGCGATGCTTATGGGGTAAAAACAGGAATTGCGGGTGCAGATGTTTCAGATTCGGAACAGATAAAGAAAATGTTCGCGAAAATGGATGCTGAATTTGGCGGAATTGATATTCTTGTAAACAACGCAGGAACCGAATCCATTCACCATATATTGGATTTGGATGAAGAAGAATGGGACCGTGTCATCAATGTGAATTTGAAGGGACCCTTTTTATGTTCCAAAGAGGCAGGTAAAAGAATGGAAAAAGATGGAGGTGGTGTCATTATAAATATTTCATCGATCCATGATGTGGTACCTAGAAAGGGATTGATCCATTACTGTTCCGCAAAGGCAGGGTTAAAAATGCTTTCAAAATGCCTTTCACTCGAATTGGCAGAAAATAATGTAAGGGTCGTTTCTATTGCCCCCGGGGCCATAACCACGGAAATGAACAGGGAGGAAATTGCCAAATTCGGAAAAGAGAAGTTTGAGAATTGGATTCCACAAGGTAGAATTGGTAATGTGGGAGATGTAGCCCATACCGTAGCCTTTATGGCGAGTGAATTGGGCGACTATATCAATGGCTCCGATATTTATATCGATGGTGCATATATGAACCATACCATTCAATATGATCCGCGCCCTCCAAGAACAAAAGACTAGATCAAAAATGAAGATTGAACTAAAGGGAATGGCATGGGATCACCCCAGAGGTTATGAACCTCTAAGGGCGCTATCCAAGAGTTTTACGCAATCACATCCTGAAGTCAGTATTAAATGGGATGTTCGTTCGCTTAAGGAATTTGGTGATATGCCGATTGAAGACCTGATAGAGGAATACGATTTAATAACAATTGACCACCCTTATATGGGTCAGGCACATAAAAATCAATTGCTGTTAGATTTAAAAGGTATTATATCGGAAGATGAATTGGCCGTTTTTGAAAATGCCTATGTTGATCATTGCTATGATTCTTATCAGTATAAAGGGCATTTATATGCCTTACCAATTGATGCAGCGGCGTTGGTTGCGGCGAAAAGGGATGACCAGTTGTCGAAACTGAGGTTGCAAGTGCCAACAACCCTTGAAGAGCTAAAAAGTTTTTATAAAAAGGTGCCCAATAAACTTTCTGTTGCCTGGGCGCTCTGCCCCACAGATATCTGGTGTGCTTTTTTAACCTTGTGTGCCCAAATCGGCGGGCGCGGTTTTATTAATGAAAATGGAATCGACCCTAAAATTGGTGCCAAGGCGATTGACGAACTAAAATACCATTTGGAGTTCATTCACCCTGAATCCATCAATTGGAACCCGATTCAAATTTTGGATGAAATGGCAGCAAATGACGAAATTATCTATGCTCCTTACTTATTCGGGTACACCAACTATTCAAGAATGGGATATGCCAAAAACATTGTCACCTTTATTGATAGCCCCGCAAATCCGAATACTGAGGTATCCACCATATTGGGTGGAGTTGGTTTGGCGGTATCTGCACATTGCAAGTATAAAAAGTTAGCGGTGGAATTGTTGAAATATATCGCCAATATCGAAAATCAAGCAGGGGAATATGTTCGGCACCAAGGTCAACCCGCAGGGTTAAAAGCCTGGAAAAGCGAAGCGAACAATGCATTGTGCAATGATTTTTTCACGAATACGATGAAAACAATGAAAAACGCATATATAAGACCCCAATATCCCGGGTGGAATGAATTTCAAGAACAAGGGGCCGATTTAATCCATGCTTGTGTGGAAAAAAATACCGGAGCCGATACATTGATAAAAAATTTAAATGAACACTATAAAACCATAGTTTCCTATGAATAAAACATTTAAACATATCATCGTAAAATCAGAAGATAAGATTGGTTTCTTGATTTTTAACCGACCTACACAATTGAACGCGATGAATCGTGAAATGATGGATGAAATCATAGAAGCGATACGACTTATAAATACTGATGACTCTATAAATGTCGGGGTCATTACCGGTTCAGGTAGAGCATTTATGGCAGGTGCCGATATCAAAGAATACGGGGATCAGACACCAGAGGAGTTCAAATCTTTCCAAGATCGAGGGATAAAGTTATACGAAACCATCGAAAATGCGTCTAAACCATGGATTGCGGCGGTAAACGGATTTGCCCTTGGCGGAGGTTTTGAAATTGCACTTTCCTGCGATATGATACTCGCCAGTGCAACGGCTAAAATGGGGCTGCCCGAAGTATTCTTAAGTTTGGTTCCCGGGGGTGGGGGAACACAGCGTCTTATTCAAAAAGTAGGCATAAACCGTGCAAAGGAATTGTTGTTTTTCGGCGGTCAGTATACTGCTGAAAAATTATATGACTGGGGAATCGTAAATCAGGTAATTCCCGAAGATAACTTTGATGCGGAGATCGTACGGTTTGCAGAAAAACTGTCAAGACGGTCACCATCAGCGATCAAAGAATTGAAAAAATTGGCGCAACTAAGTCTTTCCGCTCTTCCTTTTGATCAGAAAATTACTGAAGAGGGTAAGGTGGTAACAAAGCTTTTTTATGGTGCTGAAGCAAAAAAAGCCATTCAGGATTTCATTGCTAAATCATAGAATATGGAAACGTTGACATTCTTTATCGGCAGTTATACCGAATATCCTATTCCCGGTTTTGGGGGTATCGGCCATGGTATTTACACCGTTCAACTTAATACGAAAACCGGCGAACTCAAGATACTTTCAACCGAACCTACCCGTAACCCGAGTTATTTGGCCCTTAGTGCCGATCATAAATATTTGTACTGTAATACGGAACTTGATGAGCAAGATTCCCCACATGTCAGGGCATATAGGGTGAAAGAGGGTTTTTCGTTGGAATTTATGAACGAACAACCGATTAAGGGGGGGTACCCATGTCATTTAACAACATACCACAATAACATTTTGGTGGCCTGTTATGCCACAGGGAATGTCTTTCAATATCCTTTGGATGCTTCAGGAAAACTGTTGCCAAAGGCAAAACAGTATGACCATAAGGGTTCTAGCATCAATAAGGTTCGGCAAGAAGCACCACATGCCCATCAGGTTTCGGTGCACCCGAATGGCAAAGATATTTATGTCTGTGATTTGGGGATCGATAGGATCAAATCCTATAGATTCGAGGGTGAATATTTAGTGCCAAGCCCTATGAAGGATTGTAAGATTACTTCAGGTAACGGACCAAGGCACATGGTTTTCAATAAAGTAGGTGATTATGCTTATGTGATCAGTGAGTTAACTAGTACGCTATCTGTTTTACAAGGTGACGAAGGCGTATTCAAAGAAATTGGCACCTATTCCACCTTACCTAATGATTACAAGGGTGTTCCCAGTGCATCGGCTATACGCATGCACCCCAATGGAAATTTCTTATATGTGGCGAACAGAAAATTCGAAGGGGTAACCATATTTCGGATTAAAGAGAATAGTTTGGAACTGATAAGCTACCAGAATACTAATGGGGATGAATTAAGGGAATTCAATATTACTCCTGATGGTAAATGGTTAATAGCCTGTCACCAAAATTCGCATGATACGATCGTCTATCGCATTGAAGAAGACGGAATGTTGAATGAGAAGTTTCGTACCAAAGAAATATTATCCCCTGTTTGTGTGGTTTTTTAGAAAAAAGTAACTATTAACTAAATCGATTTAGCAAAAATGGAATGTGTAGGGGATTTTATGTATCCAATACTATTCAATTCCTAAAGTAATACAATATGAGTACTGATAACAATGAAACCGTAGGCCCTTTGAAGGGTTTGATAGTGGCCGATTTCACACAATTGGCACAAGGACCATGGGCCACCCAGATGTTGGGCGATATGGGTGCCGATATTATTAAGATTGAACCCAAAAAAGGTGATTGGATGCGCCATTACGCCTATGATAATATGTATCCTGAAGGAGAAAGTATCTCTTTTGTAAGTTTCAATAGGAATAAGAGAAGTATAGCCTTGAATTTAAAGGATACCGAGGATAAAAAGGTAGTACTTGATATTATCAGGAAAGCCGACATTTTGGTTGAGAATTTTCGACCTGGCGTCATGGAAAGATTGGGGTTGGGCTATGAAGATATGAAGAAAATCAATCGAGGTTTGGTGTATTGCTCCAGTTCAGGTTACGGGGCTACCGGACCATATTTGCATAGACCGGGGCAAGATTTATTGGCGCAGTCAATTAGTGGTACTGCGGCATTGAATGGTGTAAAAGGCCAAATGCCGGTAGTTACGGCGGTAGGACAGGCAGATTTATTAACGAGTTTGTTCATCAATCAATCAGTTCTAGCGGCCATTTATTCCAGGGAAAAAACTGGAAAAGGGCAAAAAATAGAAGCCAATTTATTAAACTCCGTTGTTGGATTTCACATTCAGGAGGTAACGGCCTTTTTACATCGGGGAAGTAATCCTGAAAAAAGTGAGAGCGGTATTCCTAATCCTTGGGTGGGGGCACCATATGGCCTTTATAACACAAATGACGGTTACATTGCCATTGGTATGAATTCGGTTCAAAGATTGGCCCAGATCATAGGATTGAAAAAATATGACTCTGAAGAATTCGCATCAAATAATGTCATAGAAAGTAGGGATGAAATCCGGTTCGATTTCGATGCTGTGTTTAAGACGAGGTCAACGGAAGATTGGCTTAACATTCTTCTGGAGGAAGATATTTGGTGTTCCCAAGTAAATACATTTGATGAGATGATCGAGGACCCTCAGATCAAACACAATGAAATGATCATTGAAATTGAACACCCAACCATCGGAAAAGTGAAAACAACGGGGTTTCCCGTGTGGTTTAGCGATACCCCACAAAAAATTTACAAAGCGGCACCCTTGCTCAATGAAGATGCGGATGAAATACGCAAGGAATTCTGTGATTAAGGCAATAGATTAATAATTAAGATAATAACTAAGAATAAATAACGATGAAACTAGGATTCGGATTATACAGGCATATGTTGAATGAGGACCATTATAAGTTCGCAAAACAATGTGGGGCAACCCATGTAGTGGTTCATATGGTCGATTATTTTGGGCATGAAAAGAATGATAAAAGCAATGCGAACCAACCAATTGGAGAGAAGGAAGGTTGGGGCAAAGCCGGTGATGCCAATCAAATATGGAGCTTAGAGGAATT
The DNA here is from genome assembly GCF_009674825.1 of Maribacter luteus. Taxonomy (GTDB): domain Bacteria; phylum Bacteroidota; class Bacteroidia; order Flavobacteriales; family Flavobacteriaceae; genus Maribacter_A; species Maribacter_A luteus. The sequence goes on along the minus strand of NZ_WKJH01000001.1, from coordinate 727,319 downwards.
AATGGCCATTAAAAAGGAAATAAATTCACATGGTTTGATATGGGAGGCCATTGAAAATTTTGACCCTGCCCATTGGCATGATATCTTATTGGATGGACCAAAGAAAGAAGTTCAAATGGAAAACCTGAAGCAACTTATCCGCAATGTGGGTAAGGCAGGAATTCCCATTTTTGGATATAATTTTTCATTGGCCGGTGTGGCTGCAAGGAATCAAGGGCCTTTTGCTCGTGGAGGAGCGGTTTCTGTAGGGATGGATGGTGGCGACGATACCCCGATTCCCAATGGGATGGTGTGGAACATGGTGTATGATGAAAATGCTCCTGAAGGTACTATGCCAAAAATAGACCATGACGAACTGTGGGGTCGTTTACAGTATTTTTTGGATGAGATCCTGCCTGTTGCCGAGGAAGCAGGGGTAAAAATGGCAGCCCACCCAGATGACCCACCAATGCCCTATGTGCGTAATTCGCCCAGATTGGTGTTTCAACCTAATATGTACCAAAAATTGATTGATATGAATCCGAGTCCAGCCAACAACCTGGAATTCTGTTTAGGTTCTATCGCTGAAATGACCGAGGGCAATGTATATGATGCTACTGATAGTTATAGTGAGCAAGGTAAAATTGGATATATCCATTTTAGAAATGTAAAAGGCAAGGTACCTAACTATAAAGAGGTTTTTGTGGATGAAGGGGATATTGATATGTTCAAGATTTTAAAGATTTTAAAGAAGAACAATTTTGATGGCGTATTGATTCCCGACCATACCCCACAAATGACCTGCGACGCCCCATGGTATGCAGGTATGGCTTATGCAATGGGTTATATGAAAGCGGCTTTGGCATTACTTGATAGGCCTTGATTACACAATGCTATTCTCAAAAGTATTTTGGAACATAGAATCATTTGAACTAATAATTGATAATCAAAAATATGAAGACCTTATTATTTACCATCTTTTTTGTTTTAGTATTTCAAGGTGTATCATTTGCTCAATTAACAGATAACACTAAACGTGAGGGGGATAAAGCTGATCCTGCGATCAATCCAATCTATGCGTATTATGAATGGGAAAACGAAATTCCAGATGATTGTCCATTCGAACGGTCTAAGGATATCACCAAAGTCATGTTCACAGGCCGATATGCTAATTATACCGCTGCCGATACATGGTATCTACAATCTTCAACTGACGGCAACTTGTATTCCACTTGGACGGATGGACAGATAGAAGGTTTTTCAACCAATTCAAATATCCGTTCAAATGCTGTCGGGCAGGCAAAAGTGATCGGTAAGGACCCTGTCAATCTTAAATTTGAAAATCTGGGGAGGATGTGGGCAGGTGGCACCAATTATTACCCTTGTGTAAGTCTTATTGTCGATGATGTGTTCTATATAGGCACCTATAATGCCTTTAATCATGAAGGTTATTTCAATGGGTTTAGATATTCAAAAAACTGGAACCATTTTACCGCCAATACAGAGCCCAATTGGAAAAATCAATATTGGATCAATACCATTGATCCGGATGGTAACTTTTTCAATGAAAAAGGTAAAGCCAAATTTCGTACCGTCCATGCGGTAAATTTTGCAAAGAACAACAAGGCTGAAGACGGACACATTTATTTGAGTGCACATGGATATAGTTCCGGAAAAGGTCAAAACAACTGGGATAAAGGTGATGCCATCTATTTATGTAGAACGGATGCTAATCCCGAGAGTATCACAAAAGCGGAAAGCTATGAGTTTTTTGCAGGGCTAACTAAAAATGGCAAACCAATCTGGGCAAAGGGAGTAGCGAACGCCAAACCTATTGTAGATTGGCCCAATCACTTAGGTAGTGAAAGCATCACATACTTTCCAAAGATGAACAAGTATATCTTGATGACTTGTAGATTAAAGGAATCGGAAGAAAACCTCCCCTACAATGTTACCATTTTTTGGGAGGCAGATGAAATAACCGGTCCTTACAAAATTGTACATTACATGAAAGATTGGGGAGCTCAAACATACTTTCCTAATATAACACCCCAGTTTATCAATGATGATGGTACCAGTGCATGGATGACCGTTGCAAGTAATTACAGTGTACAGAACATCAATCCGCATCAAAATCGCTATGCGGCATCAATGCATGAGCTTGCTTTTGTTCTAAAAGATGAACCATTTAAAGAAATTAAACCTGATTTAAAAAACATAGCACCAATAGCTAAAGTATCAGCAACTTCATCTGAAGAGGAAAGCAAGCCCGAGGCCGTTATCGATGGCATCATTGATATAGAGAACAAAGACAAAACAAAAGAGTGGATTTCTAATGAAGGAAAAGGAGCCATGATCAAATTAGAGTGGGATGAGGAAAAAACAATCGACAGAATACGGGTATATGACAGTCCGGCCGGAGACCGGTGGACCAAAGAAGGATATTTTGTATTCAGTGATGGTTCTATGGAATGGATGTACGCGGCCCCTTCAAACAGTGCTAAAACCCCAACAGAGATTAAGTTCCCATCAAAAAAGGTGAAGTGGGTAAAGTTCACCATCACAGATGGAAATGCTGAAATGTCTGCTGGGTGGCTTCCCGGACTGAGATTGGGTGTATCGGAAATTCAAGTATTTGAAGCTAATTGATAAATCATTACGAGGAATTGGTTTTTTCGATGTAAGTAAAGAAAACATGTTCATTTCTAATTTAAAGAAAGCTGAAAACGATAAAGGAACGATTAACAGGATCTAAGAAACAGAAAACTATGAGCTTGGCAGATGATGTACATTAATTGGATATTAAATCAATGAAAGAAAAAAATAAATTTTGTGTTTGCCAATCTATCGGTTTGGATGCATTGGGGGCGGCACTTCTTTTAAGTTAATTTAAGGCAGAAATATGAATTTAGAACAGAATTATATGATACCAAAACCAAATACAAAACGAATTTGTTTACTACTATTTTTAGCCTGTTGTATTCAAGTATTGACGGTACAGGCACAGAATGTCATTACCCCCGAAGACCCCGAATATTATGTGATGGACAGGGAGGATATGTCTTTTGATGACGAACAGGTAATTCTATTTAACCATAGGGGATTTGTTTCACCACGACAGTACAGTGTAACCCAGTTCACGAATGTCTGGTTTTTGCCAATTGGCGCACCGCGCTACGAATTCAATCTGAACTTTTTTGATAAAGGAACAGGCCGTTTAATTGAGGATGACGTTCCTACAAAATGGAAATCCTGGATCGATGATGGGGGTAGTTACGATCCTCTGGGCTCAAATTTTCGCCCCAATTCCCCATCGATAATGGTTACCCAAGATGAAAAATGGCAGCCCAACCAATATGAACGTACGGCTACATTCCATAAAGAATATAACAAGAAATGGGTTAGTTTTTCAGCTAAGAGTTGGATGAATGTCTCTTTTGATGATGATGAGGTGTTTATAAAGCTTACCCTTACCAATCGCAATTCGAAAGATTTGGAAATGACCGTGATTCCAAACCAAGTGGCTGAAATATTGGAATGTCATTTTAAGAAAGGGTCGACAAAAGTAGATTCACTCGATGCTTTTACCATTGGAAGCGAAGTGGCCCATGCACGTGTTTCTTCTTCGATCCAAAAAACAAGTGATAATGGGTTTGAAATAAGCATAGCACCAGGAAATACGGAGACCTATTATTTTGCCATCAAATTCTATGAACCCCAAAATGGAGCGCCGGTAATTTCCCAGTCAGATATTAAGGAGCGTATGAAACGTGCAGATAAAAAGACACGGGAAATGTTGTCTTGGGCCTATGATAAACTCCCGAAATTAACAAGCTCAAACAAGCAACTGGAGGAGTATTATTACCGTTGTATGTTGTCCGTTTTAATGAGTCGATATGAAAATCCAAATTTCATTTCCGATGTGTTTTGGGCGGTTGGTACGTGGCCTTATACCATTAGTTGGGATACTTCCTATACTTCGGATGTCATCGCAATGTTAGATCCGGAAAGTTTGAAAAGTGCGATCCTGACGGATTTTGAACAAGTACAATTGAAAAGAACCTATGTAGGTTGGAACGGAGCACATTGGGATATTCTATACATACAAGAACCATTTGCACTTCAACTCATGATTGAAGCCTACATACGCCATACTGGGGATTATTCCATTTTTAATGAAAAAGCGGCAGGTGTAACCGTATGGGAATGGATGCAACGATGGGTAGATGAACTTCAAACCAACTATACCAATGAATTAGGACTTATTGATGTCGGATATAACACTGAAAAAATAATTGAGATCCGTACCGATGGTTATAATCATGCCGTACCGATCACCAATACCTTGACCATTGATTTGTTATATACGATGTCTGATTGGGCAAAAAAGAGAAACGAGAAGAAATTAGGGCAAACATATTTCAAGGATGCCGAAAAATTGAAAGGCCTTGTAAACAAGTACATGTGGAATGAAGAATTGGGTTGGTTCGATAATTATTACCCCGATGGTTCAAAAGGCACCATATGGACCTATCATTTATTCGATCTCTTGGGAACGGATTTCCTGCCAGACCATCAAGCGTATCGTTTGGTAAGTCATTTACAGGAAGGGGAATTTCTTGGTAAATACGGCGTGTATTCCATTGCTCGGAGAGATAGTGTGCATTGGGATCTAATCGACTCGGATTGGGGAGGCGGTGGCCAGTATGCAGGAATGCCGGGTCGTATTTCCCGTAACCTATACCAAAAAGGATTTGCAGGTAAAGGTTGGGATGTCTTAAAGCGCAATATCAGGTACATAGACCATTTTCCGTACTTACCTCAAAATCCTCGTATTGATACCGCCGAACAAGACCGTTCTTCAATGCCTTTACAAATTTCTGCAGGGGCAGGAATGGAAGCCATTGTCTTTGGCACATTTGGAGTAAATATGGGAGAAAAAGAATTGACCATAAAACCTTTTAACCACGAAGATATCGGTGAAGCAACACTAACTGATATCAGATGGAAAGGCAGAACATTCGGGATTCAATTGACCCGTAAATCATTCTCCGTGTACGAAGGAGGCAAGTTGATCGCTACCGAATTTTATGGGGAAGAAGTGGTTATTCAGTAAACAAATGAGGTAAAGCACATCAATCAAATAAAAAAGGATTTGAATAATTGAATATTAAAGATCATTACAATGAAAACCAAACATTTACCAATACTGTTATTGCTATTTATTTTGGCGCCTAAGGTACAGGCCCAAGAAAATTATTTAGCGGGTTATGAACAAAAAGTCAGTGGAACTGATTTTACGTATCATTCCCCTTTTTCCTATAGGGAAAAATGTCTTTTGACCAGAGCGCGGGCCGATGTGCCTCCTATTGCTTGGAAAACAGAAGTTGTACCAGATGGTTATTCTAAAAAAACCGTATCCTTCATATGGTTATATGGTATTAGTGCGAAGACCCCTTCCAATGAATTTGACCTTTATGTAAATAAGGAAAAGGTAATGACGTTTTCTTCTCCCAGTAAAAATGAGAAAGAAAGAAACTTTTCAGGTAAAGATGGCGTTCTACTGGTATTCAACCGTTCAATGGTAGATACCAACCGTGATGAAATGGGTACAGCGGTATTAACGATTCCCAGTAAATATATTACACCAGGTAATGCCGTTGAATTAATGATTGATGGTGTGGACAATCACAGTAATGATTGGTTTATGACCTTTGACAAGGTGCTGAGTGAAGACATCAAATCAAAACAGCTAAAAACAGTGACCAAAAAAGAGGGTTCGCTGTACCATACGGTCCGGTTTGAAATCGTGCATTTGAAAGCACCTACCAAGGCTAGTATAACCACTTCGGGACTAACACAGAAATTTGATATCAAAACGGGATTTAATGAAGTTGATTTACTTATTCCTGCAGTAACAACTCCAACAAAGGTTGATGCGGAGCTGCGTATGGGCAAAATGAGAAAGCAAGTTGGTTTTACGGTAGAACCTGTTAAGGAATGGACCATTCATTTAGTGCAGCATAGCCACACCGACATCGGCTATACAAGATCACAGACTGAGATTTTGACTGAGCATTTACGTTTTATTGATTATGCCCTTGATTATTGCGATCAAACTGATGATTATCCAGATGAAGCCAAATTTCGATGGACATGCGAAGCCGCTTGGACGGTTCGTGAATACTTGAAAAACAGACCCAAAGAACAAATAGAACGATTGCTTCAAAGAATAAAAGAAGGGCGGATAGAAGTGACCGGTATGTTTTTCAATTTCTCTGAAATCATTGATGAAACCGCTTTGGCCATGCAAACACAGGCACTGAACCATTTTAAGGAAAAAGGGATTGATGTGCAAACCGCCATGCAAAATGATGTAAATGGCATTGGTTGGGCCATGATAGACTTGTATAAAAATACAGGAGTAAAATACCTGACCATGGGACAGCACGGGCATAGGGCACAGGTTCCTTTTGATAAACCGACCTCTTTTTGGTGGGAGTCTAACTCAGGTAACCGTCTCTTGGCTTATAGAAGTGAGCACTACATGCATGGCAATGCGTTAAGCTTAACCTCAGGGGAGTTAGATCAGTTTAGGGCCAACTTATCCCAATATCTTGATGGCCTGGAAGCAAAAGGGTATCCACATGACAGGACGGCTTTTCAATTTTCAGGATACCTGACCGATAATTCTCCGCCTTCCACCAAGGCATGTGATATTGTTAAGGAGTGGAATGAAAAATACGAGTGGCCCAAATTGAAACTATCGCTGGCAAGTGAATTTATGATCTACCTCGATGAAAATCAGGCTGATGATTTGCCAGTACAAAAAGTAGCTTGGCCAGACTGGTGGACAGATGGTTTTGGAACGGCGTTTACCGAAACAAAGACCGCTAGGACCGTTCATTCAAACATGATTGCAAATATGGGACTCTTGTCTATGGCCCAGTTCATGGGAACCACGCTTCCAGAAAACATTACTGGAGACATTGAAAAAGCCTATGACGAATTGCTGTTTTATGATGAACACACATTTGGGGCCGCAGAGAGTATAACGGATCCCCAAATTGAGAATTCCGTTATTCAATGGGGACAAAAATCGGCATATGCATGGACGGCCTTTAAGGAATCCAGTTTAATCCAAGAAAAGGCCTTGGGGTTAATGCAACAACACATCCCTAAAGCAAATGAGCCCACCATAGCGGTTTTCAACACGTTGAATTGGGAGCGCTCAGGATTGGTCAAGGCCTATATAGACCATCAGTTGTTACCATTGGGAAAACCCTATAAAATATTGGATACCAAAGGGAATGAAATTGCTGTGCAAAGGATATCCAGTAGGGCAGATGGCAGCAATTATCTGTTGTGGGCGCCTAATGTACCTCCAATGGGTTATGCAACTTTTAAAATTGTTTTGGAAGAAGGGAAAAAGCAACCAAATCAAAATACGGAAGTAGAAGGGCCAATACTTGAAAATGAATATTATCGTATTCAGATCGATTCAAAAAAAGGAGTGGTAACTAGCCTATACGATAAGGAATTGAATAAAGAATTGGTCGATTTAGGCAGCGAGTATAAGTTGGGTGAATTTATATACGAGCAACCGGATAACCGGGAATCGATGGAGCGTCTTACCAATGCGAATAGGGATACGGTTTATGTTCCGATAAAAAAGAAAATGTCCGGTTTATCCGATATAAAGGTTTCCGGGATTGAGGAAACCCCTTTATGGAGCAGTATACACATCAATGGGAAAAATGAGGAATGCGCCGATTCTAGGGGGGTTAATTTTGAAATAAAATTATATAAAAATTCAAAACGGATAGAGCTCTCATATGATATGTACAAACGTGGGCATACTGATCCTGAAGGTGTTTTTATTGCCCTTCCTTTTCGTATGAAGGATAATGATCAATTGGCTTTTGATGTGCAAGGTGGGATCGTAAATCCAGGAATGAACCAATTGGAAGGTACTTCGGCCGATTGGAACGTAATACAGAACTTTGCGGCTGTTCAAAACGATGAAGCCCAGATTTTATTCAGCTCCACTGATGTTCCGTTGGTTCAATTCGGGGACATCAATACCGGGAGATTTTATTACAAGCATAAACCTGAAAACCCACATATTTATTCATGGGTGCTCAATAATTACTGGACGACCAATTTTAGGGCTAGCCAAGAAGGTGAAATGAAATGGAAGTATTATTTGACATCATCCAAGGATCGTTCTAAATCTTTTGCCACCCGTTTCGGATGGGAAAGTAGGGTCCCAATGCTTGCTCGGGTCATTCCACCAAGTAATTCAGGCAAGGCCATAAATGCGCTTTCCATATCTTTGTTAGATTTTGATTTACCAAATTTAATTCTCGTCAGTGCTAGGCCATTAGCGGGTGATAAAGGAGTGCTTCTACATTTGCGGGAAACAGAAGGTGATCATGCCATTCTTGATGTTCCAAGATTGCTTGAGCAAACCGGGGCGGTAAAAGCCATTGAGACAAATGTACTGGGAGAAGAAATAAAGGAGTTGACCAAACCAATACTTATAGAGCACTATGAAACTCGGTTCGTATTGTTGAAAATGTTATAAAGGATAAAAAGTATGATGAATTTTAGATTGATAAAGTTTTTGGTATGTATTGGAGTTTGCTGTATTTGCTCTAGTTGTGATGAAAATGAAGGGGATAAAGGTTTGTCGGGCAATAATTATTTGGAATATGTAGACACAAGGGTGGGTACGGCAGCCAGTATAGCCGATATTACGGTTACCGAGGTCGAAGAGCCTATGGGTTACGTTTCCCCTATTGTGGGGAACCCATCTGCCTTAACCCACTGGACACCCCAAACGGCAAAATGGACAGATAGGGTTGTTACCGTTCCAGTTCCCTATTGGTACGATCAAGAAAAGATTCAAGGTTTTCGTGGCACACGATATCCTAATGGAGCAGTTGTCGGTGATTGGGGCCCTATGTCATTAATGCCCATGACAGGTGAAGTAAATATTGATGCCGATGAACGTGCTTCTAAATTCAGTCATGATTCCGAGGTGGCCAAACCACATTATTATTCGGTACAATTAGATGATTACAACATTAAGGCTGAACTAACGGCAGCCGCGAAAACGGGATTCTTTCAGTTTACCTATCCAGAATCAAAATCTTCATCTGTGGTGTTCGATGGGGTTTATGTTCCTGGCCACTATAAGGTAATCCCTGAAAAAAATGAGATTGAAGGTTATATGGTTATCGCTGGTCATTTCAGGAATCACTTTGTTGCGAAATTTGATAAGGAATTTGATACGTATACTATTGATTTACTCCCTAATGTGGTTGATGAAAAATTAGTTCCAAACGGGTTTAAAGCAGAGTATTTCAACAACGACAAATTACAAGGGAAGCCAGATGTAGTGAAGAACTATACCAAATTAAATTATAATTGGTTAAAAGAACCGGCTGAAGGTGTTAAGGCCGATTTTTTCTCTGTAAGATTTACGGGAATATTTGTTGCACGCCATTCAGGAGAGCATTCTTTCGAGTTAACAACCAAGGATGGCACCCGTATGTACATAGATGACCAATTGGTAATAGATGAATGGAAGTATAGGGCAACAGGCACCAATATACATAAGGTGAACCTAACAAAAGGGCACGAATACAAAATACGGATCGAATATTATGATGGGTCAAGTACGACTGAAATGCATTTAAGATGTGCAGAGCCAGTGCGGCCAGATCCTGAAATGGGCGCCAAGTTGGCTTTGGAAGGGGCAGATGGGAATGCAGTTTATGTAACTTTTTCAACCAAAAATCAGGAAAAGGTGAAAATGAAAGTCGGAACATCTTTGATTGATATTGCCCAGGCCCGAGCGAATATGGATGAAGAGTTCCCGGATTTCGATTTTGACAAAGCGGTGACGAAAAGTTCCGGTGTTTGGGAGAATGAACTGAATTTGATTCAAGTAGAAGGTAGTGAGGATGATAAGTCCATTTTCTACACGGCATTGACCAAATGTTTCGTAAACCCGCGAAATCTGAATGAAGACGGTAGGTATTTCAGTCCGTTTGATTATCAAGTGCATGAGGGTCAAATGTACACCGACCTTTCTATCTGGGATACGTTTAGGTCTTTACATCCATTATGGGTATTAGTAAAGCCTGAAGAAACCACAAACGTTATTAATGGTATGTTGAATGCCTACGAAGAGGGAGGGTGGTTACCTAAATGGCCCAATCCGTGGTACCGTAGTATTATGATGGGTACGCATGCCGATGCCGTTATAGCCGATGCCTATGTAAAAGGTATAAGGGGTTTCGATACCGATGTGGCCTTTGAATCCATGTTGAAAAATGCCAATGAAAAAGGAAACCGCGGATTTTCCGGGCGGGTTGGGATTGATCACTTTAATGAAATAGGATATGTTCCTGCAGATGTTTTTGGGTTTTATGGTGAACCCGTTGCAAGGACATTGGAGTTTTCATACGATGATTATTGTATTGCCCAAATGGCAAAAGCTCTAGGTAAAGATGACAAGTACACTGAATACATGGAACGTTCAAAACGTTATATCAATGTATTGGATAAGGAAACTGGTTTGGTACGTGGTAAGAAGTTAAATGGGGAATGGCTGCCTCCGTTTGATAAGAGTATTAGTGTTTGGGCACAAGGTACGGATCACGATACCGAGGTGTATTATAGGAACCATACGTTATTGGTGCCCCATGACATTCCAGGTTTAGCTGATTTTATGGGAGGGGAAGACAAGTTGATAAACTATCTTGACCAATTTTTCGAAAAAGATATGTATTACGTGGGTGATGAGTTTTCAATGCATGCCCCCTATATGTACAATAGTTTAGGCACACCATGGAAAACACAAAAAGTAGTAAGGGATATGTTGGCCAAGTATTTTTTTAATGATGTCGGTGGTTTACCGGGTAACGATGATTGCGGACAAGTATCCTCTTGGTATGTTTTTGGTGCCATGGGCTTTTATCCTGCCCTACCGGGAGACCCTGTTTACCAACTTTGTAGCCCTGTGTTCAATAAAGTACGAATGAATGTTGGGAACGGAAAGGTTTTTACTATAATCGCGAATAACAATTCAAAGGAGAACGCTTATGTACAATCGGCAACCTTGAATGGAAAACCTTACAACTTGTGTTACATAAGCCATGAGGCGATCCTGGAAGGTAGTGAGTTGGTTTTTGAGATGGGACCCGAACCAAACAAGGCCTGGGGTACCTCAGAACAATGATTTTTTGATGAAAACCTATCATTAAAGCCAAAAAGGGGGGTGTAAAAACTTCTCTTTTTGCCTTTTATATATTCGTCTAAACGATTGTCAGCTCCACACCTAATTCTGCGAGACGGTGTTTTGTTTTGTCGTCTATGCCCGAATCTGTAATGATTTGATCAACTTCATCGATACCACAGATTCTTCCGAATCCTTTTTTGCTGAATTTCGAAGAGTCGGCCAATACTATGATTTTATGTGCCGCTTTGATCATTTCCTTATTAAGGGAAGCCTCCATAGAACTTGTAGTAGTAAGTCCGTAATCCAGATCTATACCATCGACTCCTAGAAATAATTTGGTAAATGTAAATTCCGCCAACATTTTTTCTCCAATTGGGCCAACGACAGAGGAAGAACTAGACCTTACGATTCCCCCTAACTGCATAACATCTATTTCCTTGTGTTCGGCCAAAATAATAGCGGTATTCAAAGAAGCGGTTAATACGGTCAATCCCTCTATGGGTTTAATATGCCTTGCGAATTCAATGACCGATGTTCCCGAAGCAATGATAATACTGTCATGGGGCTCTAAGGTCAATGCGGCCGCTACTGCTATTTTGTTTTTCTCCTTCGTATGTATTTTCTCCTTTATGTTCACAGGATGTTCCGTGATATAAGGGTTTACGGGAATAGCTTTACCATGCGAACGAAACAACAGCTTTCTTTCTTCAAGTAACTTTAGATCTTTCCGAATGGTGACCAAAGAAACATCGAACTCTTTACTTAAATCATTAACATTTACAAAGCCGTCCGCTTCAAGTTTTTTCAAAATGAGCTTATGGCGATCTACGATATTCAGTGTCATTTTGTTTCGTTTTGTACAAATGTACAAGATAAACATGGCAATATAAAGCTGAATCACCACATTTTGTTGTTGGATTTTGTATCAAAACGAAAGTTATAAAATTGATTTATTGCGAAAAATAAGCCTTAAAATATCATATAATGCTAAAATATGCTTAATAAATATAGCTAACTGATGAAATGGCCTTTTTTTATGACAAATATCATTGTTTATGAAAATAATAAAAAATAATAAAAAATAACTTTTGAAATGTTTCGTTTTGTTGTACATTTATTCTCAAATAAGAAAACGATAGTTCAAAATAAAGGAGAGAGTCATGAATAGAAAAGAAATGATGGATGAGTTGAGGAGTGGTTCCAAAACTTACGATTTCATAATAATAGGAGGTGGTGCTACCGGTATCGGTATTGCGCTCGAGGCATCGGCAAGAGGGTACTCTGTTGTTTTGCTCGAAAAATCGGATTTTACAAAATCTACATCAAGTAAGGCAACAAAGTTAGTCCATGGTGGTGTACGGTATTTGGCCCAAGGTGATATAGGTTTGGTTCGTGAGGCAGTTGTAGAAAGAGGTTTAATGCTGCAAAATGCCCCTCACATTACTAAAAGCCAGTCATTTATAATTCCGACACATGGTTTATATGATGAAATATTATATACCGTTGGGTTAACTTTTTACGATTTGTTGGCAGGTAAATTAAGCTTAGGAAGATCTAGACGAATTTCAAAAGCCAAAACCTTAAAACGTATTTCGCTTATAAATCCAGATAAAATTTCTGCAGGTGTCGTGTATTACGATGGTCAATTCGATGATTCCCGAATGGCTATAAATACGTTGCAGAGTTCTGTTGAATTGGGCGCGATAGTACTAAATTATTGTGCTGTAGAAGGGTTACTTAAAGACGATAACGGTCATATTATCGGTGTTAACGCTCATGATGAAGAGAGTGGTGATTCTTTCGAAATAAAAGGAAAGCAAGTAGTTAATGCTACCGGAGTTTTTGCAGACGACGTATTACAGATGGATGCTCCTGGAGCTAAAAAAACAATTGCACCTAGTCAGGGGGTTCACTTAATATTGGACAAATCCTTTTTACCTGGTGATGATGCCATTACGATTCCGAAAACAGATGATGGTAGGGTCTTGTTTTTAGTGCCATGGCATAATAAGGTAATAGTTGGGACTACGGATACCCCTATTGAAAAAGAATCTTTGGAACCCGTGGCACTTGAAGAAGAGATAGGTTTTATTTTAAGTACCGCTAGTCGATACTTGACAAAGGCACCTAAAAGAAGTGATGTATTAAGTGTGTTTGCTGGTTTACGTCCTTTGGCGGCACCAAGTCATGACGGAAACAAAACGAAAGAGATTTCCCGTAGCCACAAAATATACACCTCAGATTCAGGATTATTGACAATCGTCGGAGGTAAATGGACCACTTTCAGAAGAATGGGTCAAGATTTGGTCGATAAAGCGGAAAAAAATCATGATTGGAAACATATTCCAACCAAAACGAAACACCTCAAAATACATGGTTATAAAAAGGATGTAGATCTTAACGACCCTTTATATTTCTATGGTAGTGATGAAGAGCAATTACTAAAATTAGCGAAGCAGAACGGTTATAATAAATCTTTAAGTGATTCATTAGGCATAATAGAAGGTCAAGTAGTTTGGGCCGTAAGAAATGAAATGGCCAGAAATGTTGAGGATTTCCTTGCACGCAGAACCCGTTGCCAGTTATTGGATGCTAAAGAAAGTATCCGAATCGCACCCCAAGTAGCCGAAATCATGGCAAAAGAACTTGGGAAGGACCAAGAATGGCAGACCAAACAAGTTGCAGACTATATTGAAGTAACCTCTAATTATATTTTATAAACCCCTGTTTTGATTGTCCCTAGAAACAATTAAAACCACTTAATCAATAAACAATGAAGAATAAACTGATTTTAGCACTTGATCAAGGAACGACTTCTTCCCGCGCGATTTTATTCAATCACGATGGGCAAATTGTTAGAGTTTCCCAAAAACCTTTCGAACAGATCTTTCCAAAACCGGGATGGGTAGAACATGACCCAAATGCGATTTGGTCATCACAGATTGCTGTGGCAGCCGAGGTAGTTGCCCAACATGGTATTAACGGAGAAAGTATTGCCGCTATTGGTATTACGAACCAAAGGGAGACTGTTGTTGTTTGGGATCGTGAAACGAGTGAACCAATACATAATGCCATCGTTTGGCAAGATAGAAGAACGGCCAAATATTGCGATCAGTTAAAGGATGACGGTTATGTTGATATGATCAAGGAGAAAACAGGTCTGGTCATCGATGCCTATTTTTCGGCTACCAAACTTAAGTGGATTTTAGACAATGTGGAAGGTGCACGAGAAAAAGCGGAAGCAGGTAAACTTTGTTTCGGTACAGTTGATTCTTGGCTTATTTGGAAACTTTCTCGAGGAAAATTGTTCGTTACAGATGTATCCAATGCCAGTAGAACCATGTTGTTCAATATTCATACCATGGCATGGGATGATGAGTTGTTGAAACTATTCAATATTCCAAAAGCAATGTTACCGGAAGTTAAGGAAAGTAGTGAGGTTTATGGTACCACCGCTACCACTTTATTCTCTACCAAAATTCCTATTGCAGGGATTGCAGGGGATCAGCAAGCAGCATTGTTCGGACAAATGTGTACCAAACCGGGAATGGTAAAAAACACCTATGGTACAGGTTGTTTCCTACTAATGAACACTGGTGATAAAGCCGTGTATTCAAAAAACAACCTTTTAACTACCGTTGCTTGGAAAATAAATGGTAAAACCACCTATGCCCTAGAAGGTAGTGTTTTTGTTGGCGGCGCCGCAATACAATGGTTACGCGACGGGGCGAAAATGGTAAAAACAGCCCCGGGCATTAACCATTTGGCAGAAACCGTTGAAGATAACGGAGGAGTTTATTTCGTACCCGCCCTAACAGGTTTGGGAGCCCCTTATTGGGATCAATATGCACGTGGTGCCATTGTTGGTCTTACTCGAGGTACTACCGATGCACATATTGCAAGGGCCACTTTGGAGGGTATTGCATTTCAGGTTTATGACATTGTAAAAGCGATGGAAGCCGATGCAGGTGAAAAAAGTATTGAACTAAGGGTCGATGGTGGCGCAACGGCAAGTAATTTATTGATGCAGATTCAAGCGGATTTATTCGGA
Source organism: Maribacter luteus (assembly GCF_009674825.1). Taxonomy (GTDB): domain Bacteria; phylum Bacteroidota; class Bacteroidia; order Flavobacteriales; family Flavobacteriaceae; genus Maribacter_A; species Maribacter_A luteus. The sequence continues at coordinate 712,038 of NZ_WKJH01000001.1, read as the reverse complement.
TTTAAAATCATACGACCTAAAACCTTGGAAACAACGGTTATGGGTGCCGCTTATTTGGCAGGTTTGGCTGTTGGTTACTGGGATAGTATAGATGATATCCAATCTCAATGGAGTATTGATAAGGAATTTTATCCAGAAGCCCCAAAAGAGAAAGTCGACAATATGTTGCATTACTGGCATAAGGCCGTTAAATGTGCACAGAATTGGATTGAGGAATAATCACTGATCAGCAACCATAAATTATAAAACCATGTCAATTTTAGTAGCAGAAATTTTAGGAACCATGCTCCTTATTTTATTAGGGAACGGGGTGGTTGCCAATGTCGTCTTGAAAGGCACAAAGGGCAACGGAGCAGGATGGATAGAGATTACAACAGCTTGGGCTTTGGCCGTTTTTGTTGGTGTAGTTGTGGCGGGCCCTTATAGTGGCGCACATTTGAACCCAGCGGTAACCATAGGGTTGGCCGCAGCAGGTAAGATTACTTGGGCCATAGTGCCCGAATATCTTGCAGGGGAAATGATCGGGGCCATGATAGGTGCGTTTTTAGTGTGGCTATTTTATAAAGACCACTTTAAGGTAACCGAGGACGAAGAAGGTATGTTGGCTTGTTTCAGTACAGGTCCGGCTATTAAGAACACCTTTTCCAACTTAATGAGCGAGATTATCGGAACCTTCGTTTTGGTCTTTGTAATATTCTATTTGGCCGGTCCAAAATTGGATTTGATCGGTGATGTAGATGCACGGGCAATTATAGGGTTGGGCTCTATTGGCGCAGTTCCTGTTGCCTTCCTTGTTTGGGTAATCGGTTTGGCCTTGGGAGGCACAACAGGCTATGCCATTAATCCTGCAAGGGATTTAGGACCAAGGATCATGCACTCCATTTTACCGGTAAAAGGTAAAAGTGATTGGGGCTATGCTTGGATTCCGGTAGTAGGCCCTATCATCGGCTGTTTAATAGCCGCTTACTTATATATGGCTTTAATGTAGAATATTCCCCTTATAGTAAATACAATGAAAAAAATACTTTTAGTATTCGTAGCGCTGATTGCAGTGCAAATGGGCCATGCCCAAGAAACAGAATTGAAAGACAGTCCGATCGACTTTAACGTTGATGTAAAAACCAACCATTTGTGGAGAGGTTTGGTCATTACCGATAAGCCCATGGTCGCTGTTTTCTCAAAATTGAGATTGAATGAGTCGGGTAGTTTCACAACAGGTTTTTGGGGTGGAATGTCTTTCTCTAATGATGCGGACGGTACATCGTACAAAGAGATAAACTACTATGTTCAATATGCCGAAAATGGTTTCTCTATAGGCCTGTGGGATTTATTCAATACCCGCAGCGTAGCGTCTCCAGATGTATGGAATTACGATAAGAACACCACCACGCATTTATTGGACCTGCGTACATCCTATACCTTTAACGAAAGTTTCCCATTACGTTTGGAAGCCGACGTATTATTGTACGGTAGCGGCGATGCCCAATTGAATGATGATGGGGATCTGGAGCAGCGTTATTCCACATATGTAGAAGCTTCTTATCCGTTGATCACCGAATCAAAAGTGAATTTAAGGGGCTTTGTAGGCGGTGCATTTTCCTTTAACGGTGATACGCATTTATATGGCGATGGTGAGCAAAATTTCGATTTTGTGAATGTAGGCCTAACTGCAACAAAAACCCTTAGGTTTTCAGATTTAAGCTTCCCTGTGTCGGCAACGACACTTTGGAACCCTTCACAAAAAATAGCAAGGGTACAGTTAGCGGTTAGCTTGTTTTAATATTAGGTAGTTTCCCCAAACTTAGAAAACAACCCATGGTTTGAATGTATGTTCAGGCTGTGGGTTTTTTGTTTTCCCAAATATGATAGGTATCAGTTTGGTTGAATTGAAAATCAGGTAGAAGAAAAATACGTCTCCAATTTGCTTCCCCAAAAGAGAGGGAATTATTACATTAGTGGATAAATCTTCTAATCATTTATGAATCGACCACAGACCATTCAAATATTTCTTCCTGATGGGTCACCTAGAAGTGTTAAGATAGCTGAAATTACCAATCGAGTGGTAAAGGCAATTCTGGTGCCTAGAAACAAATTGGATTATATTGCTACGCGAGACGAATTAAGAAATGTCGGAATCTATTTTTTGTTTGGTGAGTCAACAGAAAAAGCAAAATCATTGGTTTACATTGGCGAGGCTGAAGATTGTTTAGATCGTTTAAAACAGCATAATAAATTAAAGGACTTTTGGAATTACGCTGTTGTATTGGTTTCTAAAATCAATGCGTTTACAAAGTCCCATGCTAAATATTTGGAACATATTGCGGTAGCCAATGCAAAAGAAGCAAACCGATTTGTAGTGGAAAACAGTACTATTCCCACAAAATCATTTGTGACCGAATCTATGGAAGCGGATTTGTTAGACAGTTTTGAAACTATAACTATTCTATTGGCGACTCTTGGGTTTCCTGTTTTTGAAAAAGTGGGGAAATCACAAAATCCAAGCAAAAATTATTTTCATCTTAAAGGAAGGGGTATTAAAGCTGAAGGTGACTTAATTGATGATGGTTTTGTGGTATTCAAAGGGTCACAAGCTAAGTTGAATGAAGTTCCATCATGCCATGATTATTTGATTGCCCTAAGAGTCAAGTTATGGGAGGATGGTATTTTGAAAGAAAAGGATTCATTTCTGGAATTTGCAGAGGATTATATTTTTAACTCCCCAAGTACTGCTGGTGGTGTAGTATTAGGTCGTTCGACCAATGGTTGGGTACAATGGAAGGATAAAAATGGCAAAACATTGGACGAAATTAAAAGACTATAATATAAAATGAAAGAAAAACTAAAAGTCCTTAAAATTTTACATATTGCCCTTTGTGTGGGGATGGTTCTCGCATATGTAGTAATAGGAGACCTAAAATCATTGGCCTTTTTGGAACTCCCTGAGTTGAATACCGAGGCCATCGTATACATCTGTATCCCTATCGCAGCTATATTTGTAGGTAATTTTCTTTTTAGGTCCCAAGTCGACAAAATAGAACGTAAAAAGAGTTTGGAGGAAAAAATACCGTTTTACCAAAGTGCGGCCTTGTTACGTTGGGCCATTTTGGAAGGTGCGGCCTTTATCATTCTCTTCATAAAGCCAGATTTGATCATACTTGGTATTTTCATTATCGCGTACATGATTTTCTTGCACCCGACCGAAGCAAAGATCAAACAGGATCTTCGGCATACGGGGAGATAGTGAACATGAATCATTTCGTTTCTAAGACCAATAGATAAACTGAGATAAAGCTGTTTATTTCAATTGTTTTTAAAACAAAAGAATTTGCTTTTCCAGAGTATTCCAAAGCTTTATCGAGTATAATACACCATTTATCCAAAACTGGGATTAGAATGTGGTTATGCCCCGTAATATTGCACCCTCAAAACAAAAAAGCGAAAATGCGGACAAGGATAAATTATGTAGAGATAGGAAGGTTTCTGATTTGTTTGGGACTTTCATGGATCGCCTGGATGAGCATGTACCACACAGGTTCTATTTTTTAGTCAAACAGACTCAAGGTACTAAAAAGAGAACAAGAACACTTTTTGAATGTCAATTTACTTGACCAAGATCATGATCGCACCAAAGGCTGTGAGAATCAAGATCATTTTTCGATAAAAATCCTCTTTGATTATTTTCACCAAACGTACACCCACAAAAAGTCCAAGGAAAATGGCCGGGGACAGTTTTAGATTGATCAGTAAAGTTTCTGGGGTAATAGTGCCCCAGGACCAAATATGAAAGGGTAGTTTAAAAAGGTTGATTATCAAGAACAACCATGCTGCGGTACCTATAAATTCATTCTTGGGCAATCGCATGGCCAAAAAGAATATATTACTGAAGGCTCCGGCCAAATTGCCGATCATGGTGGTGATACCCGCTAATATACCAACGAACCCTGCAAAGGTCCAATGTGAGGGAACATTTTTGGTTTTTTTTCGGTCCCACCAATACATCATCACCACACTACCCAAGATAATGATGGCCATTGCGATCTTAAAGGTCTGTTCATCAAGATCTATCCCGATAAAGACCCCGATCAATATACCAACGACAATCCATGGTAAAAACTTTAGAATATATGACCATTGGCAATGTCGATTATAATAGATGACCGCAAAAATATCGGCCAAGATCAGTAAAGGCACCACGAGACCGGTAGATTCCTTGGCGCCAAAAGCCAATGCCATAAGGGTTACATTGATGATGGCTACGCCTTTTATTCCCGCCTTGGAAATACCCACGATAAATGTGGCGGTCAATGCCATGATCCATGCCATTGTTGATATATCTGGTTGTATTGATAGAAGCACAGTTGTTGTTTAGCGAACAAAGCGCAAATGTATTCGAAATTATTTTATCTTTAACTCTAAACCAACAAACTACCCCATGGTAGCAACCGCCTTTACGATAGATATTCCTAATTCAGGCTCTGATTCAGTGTTATTGGATTGGTCTTCAAACAATTATGATAGGCGGTGTTTTTCAATGATTCTTAATAACCGGAATGTAGACCGTTTTTGTCCACACCATAAACATATTACATGCTAAGAAGGTAAGTGCTATTTTAAGGATTTTGCCAGGAAGGGAATGTTGAAACTAGAAATTGGAAATAAATAATAATATATGAGAACAGATGTAATAGTCGGAGTTGATATCGGAGGCACTTCAATAGGTGCAGGATGTATAGTGAACAAGGAAATTGTGAAGACGCATTCCTTGCCTACAGGAGCCGAAAGAACTGCCGAGGAAATACTCGAAACGTTATATGAGGTTATAGAAAAGGTGATGCTTCCTGAAACAAAGGCCATTGGTGTTGGGGTTCCTGGTTTGATCAATGCGGGCAAGGGCGAAATCGTTAAGATTTCCAACATTCCGGCATGGAATGGTCTGGGTCTGGTTGAAAAACTAAGTTCTCGCTTTAATATTCCGGTATATATAGAAAATGATGCGAATTGTTTTGCCTTGGGAGAAAAGCATTTTGGCAAGGGACAAAAATTCGATAATATGGTAGCTGTGGCCTTGGGAACAGGTGTTGGCGGAGGTATCATTATCAACAATAAACTGCACTCGGGCTTATTCGGTGGTGCAGGGGAAGTGGGTCACATGCCCTATAAAGACAGTATTTTTGAAGCTTATTGTGGCAGCGGTTTCTTCAACAAAATAAATAATATTACCGGAAAGGAATTATTCGACAAAGCGATGGAAGGGGATGAGAATGCTTTGGCGCTATTCAACGAATTCGGTCATCATATTGGTAAACTCGTCACGACCATTATGTATATACTCGCACCTGATGCCATTATTTTCGGAGGTTCAATAAGCAAATCATTTCCCCTTTTTAAAGAAGGTATTCAAGAAGAAGTGGCTGAATTTCCTTTTGATGTTATGAAAGATATTATAACCATTGAACAATCGGAGCTAGACGACATCGCGATATTGGGTGCCGCCGGCTTGTATTATAATGCCTAACTATTTCTAACCAACTTAAATTCATATTATGACCAATTCAAAAAAATCGAACTACATCATTCCACTGGCAATAGTCAGTATCCTATTTTTTGTGATAGGTTTTGGTGTTGGGATTAGTGGTTTCCTGACCCCGTTTCTTCAAGATGCTTTTAACCTTTCAACATCCCAGTCCTATTTAGTTACGGCAGCCATTTTTTCGGCTTTCGTGGTATTTGGTGCACCTGCCGGATGGATCATTAAAAAAGTAGGTTATAAGTACGGAATGGTCATCGCCTTTTTTGTTATGGCCATTGGGATGGTACTTTTCGTGCCTTCGTCTAACATGCTAAGCTTCCCTTTGTTCCTGATAGCCCTTTTTATAGGAGGAATCGGTAACACGATCTTACAAGCGTCGGTTAACCCATATGTCACCATTATCGGGCCAAAAGAGAGCGCTGCCATGCGTATGAGCCTTATGGGTATTTTCAATAAATCGGCATGGTGGTTATCATCCTTGTTTCTTGGTCTATTTATGGATCTGAACAATGTTAAACTCGATGATGTCATTGTTCCGTTCTATATTGTAACCGGTATACTAGTGGCATTGGGTATTTTCATGATTTTTGCGCCATTACCTGAAGTAAAGGCCGAAGGTGAAGACGAATCCGACGAAGCGGCCACATCAGGTTATGCTGCCGGTAAAACAAGTATCTTTCAATTTCCACACTTGTTATTGGGTGTAGTTGCCCTATTTATTTATGTTGGGGTAGAAACTTTACCAATGGCATCGATAATTGGTTTTGCAAAGGCTGTATTCGGTGATACGGCAACTAACTTAGATAGTTTTGCCATATATGTACCTATCGGACTTGTAATCGGTTATATTTTTGGAGTACTAATGATCCCTAAGTTCATATCACAAACAGCGGCACTGAAAATGTTCTCATGGATCGGAATAGTTTCGGCCTTATTGTTGATTTTCTTACCTGGTGAGTTCGGTATTTATTGTATGGCGCTCATTGGTTTTGCCAATTCCCTAATGTGGCCCGCCATCTGGCCTCTTGCCATTGCCGATTTAGGTAAATTCACGAAAACCGGTTCATCCATGTTGGTCATGGGTATCGTAGGTGGGGCCGTTATCCCATTGATTTTCGGATTTTTGATAGATGCCGTCAAGACTACGGAAGTCGCCACGGTCGCCAATTATCAAACTGCCTACTGGTTGTTTATTCCTGCGTACTTGTATATCCTCTATTTTGCGGTCAAAGGAAGTAAAATAAGAAAATGATATTTAGACATTGGTAATATGTCACAGGCACTAAAAAGCATTGCCGAAAATTTTCGAATTGAGGGTGAAATATATTCCATAAAACCACTTGGGGAAGGGTTTATTAATGACACCTATATTGTTCAAACGGTTGGGAAGGAAGCATCAAACTACTTGTTTCAACGAAAGAACAAAACAATTTTTAAGGATGTACCATCGATGATGGATAATATCCAAAAAATAACGACCCATCTAAAAACGAAAATAGTTGCAGGTGGCGGCAATCCTTTTCGTGAGACCTTGACCCTGATCAAGACCCATAGTGGGGCACTTTATCACCTGGATGGTGATGGCGAGTTCTGGACTATGTGTTTATTTATCAAGGATAGCATATCCTACGATTCGGCAAATACTCCGGAGCTAGCCTATTCGGGGGGTAAGGGCATAGGTAGATTTCAGCGCATGACCTCGGACTACAAAGGACAGCTTGTAGATATCTTACCAGGTTTTCACAATATCCGCTTTCGTCTTGAACAATGGAAAGATGTCTTGGAAAAAGATCCTGTAGGGCGAAAAAGTCTTGTAAAGGAAGAAATTTCATGGATAGAAGATCGCCGAGGTGAGATGCTGAAATTCTGGACCTTGGTCGAAGAAGGTGCCATTCCTACTCGTGTAACGCATAACGACACCAAAATCAACAATATTCTGTTCAATAAACAGGGAGACGTACTTTGCATGATCGATCTAGATACGGTTCTTAATAGTACCGTCTTAAACGATTTTGGCGACGCCATCCGTTCATATACGAACACAGGACTCGAAGATGATCCGGAACTGGAAAACGTGTCTATGAATCTGGAAATCTTCAAGGCTTATACGAAAGGATATCTCGAAGAAGCCAAATCGTTCATGGTACAGACCGAACTCGATTATCTGGCATTTTCGGCCAAGTACATTACCTATGAACAAGTGCTTCGCTTTTTAATGGACTATATTGCTGGTGATACCTATTATAAAATTAAATATCCCGAACATAACTTGGTACGCACTAAGGCACAATTCAAGTTGTTACAAAGTATGGAAGCTCAATTTACGGTAATGAGGAACACTGTAATATCTTATTTGTAAAGGTTGTGGAAGTAACAAAATCAATGGTGATTCCTTTTATCAATGATCTTGATAGGCTTCCCTTGTCGCAGGTTTATACCATTGGTTTTAGGTTATCATTGTCACATATTGTAAATATTGATTGTAGAACATACCAAAAAGAAGATAAAATCCGTTATAAATATCCATGTGATTTTATTGAACCAACCCTAATTTAGATGATAAGATTTCTTTTTTTTCTGGTTCTTGTCCTTTCTACGACAACCACCAGTTTATTTTCCCAAAATACCAAGTACGAAAAACATTGGGAGCACTTGTTCAAGAATGAACGTAAAGAGGCAATGGCGGCCATTAGAAAATCAAAGGATGATGAAATCACCGACTTTTTATCCAAAGAGATCATAAAGGCCGAAAATGGCAACTTTACCAATCCGGATGGTTTTATTTCCCGATTGATGGAGTACCCCGATTTTGAGTATTACCTCTATGCGTTATGGACACAAAATTTCTTTTTTGACAATTATATTGAAAGTGGTTTCAATAACAAGAACAGTAAGAATATAAAGGATATTGATCTGGGCCGCATAAAAGACCCGACTGTTCTGGAAGCCATGAAGTATCTTAAATCCATCGTATCTAGGCATACTAATGATTGGGACGAATATTATAGAATGAATTCGGAAATGGCGTCGATAAAGAAATGGCAGTTTTGTGGCACCTTTGAAAACCTGAACGGTAGTGGGTTGGATATTACCTACGATCCGGAATCGAAAGCTTATTCCGAGCAAGATTTCAATGCTAATAGCAATGGTTTCATTAATTGGTATGGTAACGGGGATTTTCAAAAAGAAGCCTATCAGTTTTATACCAATCATACAGAATATGGTGCAGGTGTAAATTATGCCCAAACCTTTATAAACAATCCCGAGGATCAACGGGTTGTTCTGCGATTGGGTAGTTCGGCTTTGGTAAAAGTATGGGTCAATGATGTGGCCATTTTAGAGAATACCAATGACGGTATTACCGATTTGGATGCTTATAATGTCTCTTTTACCCTGCCTAAGGGTATAAACCGTTTACTGATCAAGAACGCAGATCAAAGTGGGGTCGGTTATTTTATAGCCAGATTGACCGATGTTGATGGTAATGAGATTCCCGATATTACGATTGATTCCGCCTATAAACCATATACCAAGAGTACCGAACAGAGCTTGCAACCTACAGAAATAGATAATTCGGTTGAAGCTTTTTTTAAAAATAAAGTTGCAGAGAAACCCAATGACTTCTTCTATACCTATTGCTTAATAAGTACGTATCTAAGAAATTCAAAATACACCGAGGCTAAAAAGATTCTGTTACCACTGCTCAAAGAGCACGGCAATAGCTCTTTTTTAAGGCGATTGTTGATTGTAAGCTATAATCTGGAGAAAGATTACACCTCTTCCAAAGAGCTGCAAAAAAACATTGAAAAAGACGATGATAAGTATTACTTGTCCTATGTATACCGTTTTCAGGAATCTGGGGAGTTATTTAAGTTACCCATAAAGGAGTTTGAAAAATTCACGGATGAATTCAAGGCTGCCACGGATATGCAGATCTTAAAACATTCGGCAGATTTGATGTTGAGCATTCGTAAAGAAGACAAAAGTGCCATAAAGGAAAAATTAAAATATATCACCACCAATTTCAAGGATCAAACAAAACTAATCAAACTTTATATAGCACTCTATTCCGACTATTTGAACGAGGATGAGAATGCCATAAAGGTATTGGAGACGATCAATGATTTATATTTTGATTACCCTGCGATATTGAAACTGGCCGGTTTCTATGACAAACAGAACAAGAAAGAAGAGGTACTACGACTTTTCCGTGATCAATATAATGACGTTAGTAGTAGTAATTCATATCTCAAGGATTATATCGCCTATTTGCATGAGTATAAGAAGTATGAAGAGTCCTTGCCCTTTATCGAAAAGGTATTGGCCAATTACCCTTATTCTTTCATAGGTATGGAATATATGGGCAATGCCCTTGAACAATTGGGAAAAAAGAAGGAAGCCTTGGCCTATTATAAAAAATCGTTGAAGCATAATGGGGCTAGTAGTGAACTAAGAAAGAAAATCGAAGATCTTTCGGGTACCGAGGATTATTTCAAGGAATTGGCAACAAACGACATTTATGATTTTATCGCCAAAAACAGAAATAAGGGTACCAAGAACAATTATGGGTACAATTATTTGCTCGATGAGACTTTGGTACAATTATACCCAGAAGGCGGACATAGAAGTAAGAACAGCTATGTACTTGAGATTACTTCGGAGAGCGGTATAGAATCAATGAAAGAACTTGATCTTGGGCTTCGAGGTAACTATAGCATAACAAAATCTGAAATCGTAAAACCGAATAAAACCGTGGTTCCGGCATCGAAAAACGGGTCAAACCTGGTGTTCAGTAATTTAGAGGTTGGCGATATCATTTATGTGGATTATGAAAGTAGCGCAAGTTCCAGCGGTAGGTTTTATAAAGATTATGTAGATTATTTTCAGATGGATTCTTACCATCCCATATTAAAGAATTCACTTAAGATCTTGGTGCCTAAAGAAAAACCCTTCCATTTTAAATTGATGAACGGGCAAGTACCCCATCAAGAAAAGAAAATGGACGATTATGTTTGCCATATTTGGGAAATGGACAACCTAAAACCCCTTGAACAGCAAGAGGATTATATGCCGAGTATGTCAGATGTAGTAAGATATCTACATATTAGTACCATTGATTCCTGGGACGATATCGCTACTTGGTATTCCGACCTTGTTCGACCCCAAATGCAGATAAATTCCGATGTTGAGGAAGCATTTAAGAAGATATTCCCCGAATCGGTCGATAAGTATTTCGACAACGAAAAAGCGGAACGGATATATTACTACTTAATGGAAAACCTAAGTTATAGTTATGTAAGTTTCAGGCAAAGTGGTTTTGTACCGCAACGGCCGGCGAAAACTCTAAAATCTAAGTTGGGCGATTGCAAGGATTTTTCAACCTTGTACGTGACCCTGGCACAAATGGCCGGATTGAAATCCCATTTGGTTTTGGTCCTTACCTCAGATTACGGTAAGCAATCCATGATTTTACCAAGTCAGGATTTCAACCATTGTATCGTAAAGGTTTTTATTGATGGTGAACCACAGTATTTGGAACTTACCGATAATAACCTGCCTTATAAATCCATACCTACAAGTTTAGAAAACGCCACTGCTTTGGACATTCCCAATAAGGTGGTTAAAGATGTTCGGCAAGGGGTATATTTACTTAATAACATTAACCACGACCCGACCGTTATTGAAAGCAATATGGTATATCAATTGGGAGGGGAAACGCATAAATTAAAGATTGAATCGGTTTTAAAGGGCAGTATCAATTCCAACTATGCCGCTATTTTAAAGGAGGAAAACTATGAGGTCATCAAAACAAAGATCACGGATGATTTTAAAGGAAGGCTGTTCGAGGATTTTAAGATGGACACCATTTATGATATAAAATACGATTTGAAATCCCCTGTTATCAGCTATACTTCTGATCTGACCATAAACGAGACCATGGATGAAATTGGCAGCATGAAGGTTTTTCGGATTCCAGCTGTGAACAATGCTTACAACAGTGGTATTATTTCAGATGAAAAAAGAAACTTTCCGATAGAATACATTTTTTACGAAAATGCCGATATCTATAAGTCATCCTATAAAATCATTTTAGCCCAAGATGAGAAATTCGTCGAGGTTCCGGAAAGTGCCGGTTTAAATTATCGAAAACATCGGTACAATATCAATTATGAACTTGTTGAACCTAATGAACTGCATATTGCTATCGAAGCGCATACCTCAAAAGAAAGAATTGATCCTAGTGAGTATGAAGCTTTTAAATCTTATGTAAAATCGGTATTGGATCTAAAGGAACAATTAATTGGTTATAAGCGGTTAAAACAGCAACCGTAACGACGATTTTCACATGCTATTTGGTTATCTTTATTAGTCTAAAGAAGCCAGCATGAAAAATAGAATTATTTCGGTCGATATTTTTAGGGGGCTGACCATTGTTTTGATGATTTTGGTCAATACACCTGGTACTTGGTCCCATGTTTATGCGCCGTTGTTACACGCCAAATGGCATGGGTATACCCCAACAGATCTGGTCTTCCCGTTTTTTCTTTTCATTGTTGGTACTTCCATAGCTTTTGCTTATCAAAATAAAACAGCATCTTCGGCCACTTATCGAAAAATAATCGTTAGAAGTTTAAAACTAATTGGGCTTGGGCTGTTCCTAGGTGCTTTTATGATCAGTTTTCCTTTTATCAAGGATTTTGAATCGATTCGTTTCCCTGGAGTTTTACAACGAATCGGGGTAGTTTTCTTTTTTGCGGCAATCTTGTTCATGAACTTTAATTGGAAAACCCTCATAGGCATATGTTTCACATTCTTGGTGGGGTATTGGTTATTAATGACCTATGTGCCCGTAGAAGGTGTCGCGTCAACATTTGATCGTGCCCCCAATAACCTAGCAAATTATCTGGATGTAAAGATTTTTGGCACCCATAACTATAAATCCGATTATGATCCTGAAGGTTTTTTGAGCACCCTGCCCTCAATAGCAACTTCATTATTAGGGATTTTTACCGGACTGATATTGACTTCAAAAAGGGAAAAGAAAGAGATGGTTCTTTTGGGTTTAGGTGTTGTAATGTTGATTTTAGGTTATCTATGGGATATCATATTCCCGATCAACAAAGCCCTATGGAGCAGTAGTTTTGTATTGGTAACCGCAGGTTGGGCCAATATCTTCCTTGGGTTGATCTATTATTTTTCAGATGTACGTGATGTCAAATTCGGAAGTATTTTCAAATATGTGGGTGCAAACGCCATCACCATATATTTCCTCTCGAGTTTCATCAGCAAGATTATGGGTCAGATAAAAGTGGGCGAAACTTCTTTACATGGTTGGCTATTTCAAAACGTGTATACCCATGATTTTATGACTTTGGAACTTCCCTCCCTGCTATATGGCCTTACAGTGGTAGGTTTCTACATGATTCTGGCTTATATCATGTACAAAAAGAAAATATTTATTAAAGTATAAGTTTTAGTTGGTAAGATGTTGCGTCATTCGGGCAACATATTTTCCGATAACATCAAATTCCAAGTTAACCGTACTTCCCACTTCATAGGTATTGAACCTTGTGTTCTCATAGGTGTAAGGGATTATGGCGACACTGAAACCGTTGGTTTTGGAGTCTACAACGGTAAGGCTTACCCCATCAATCGAAATCGACCCTTTTTCAATGGTCACATTGTTGTATTTGGGGTCATATTCAAAGGTAAAAAACCAACTACCGTCCTTTTCGGATATGGCCGTACATTTACCCGTTTGGTCAACATGGCCTTGTACAATATGGCCATCTAACCTAGCACCTAAGACCATGGCTCTTTCCAAATTCACCTTATCCCCCACTTTTAGTTCCCCTAGTCCTGATTTTAATAAGGTTTCTTCAATGGCAGTAACCGTGTAAATAGGTCCGTTAATAGCAACTACGGTTAAACAAACACCGTTATGTGCAATGCTTTGGTCTATTTTCAATTCTGGTGTTATAGAGGAATTAATGCTGATATGAAGGTTGCCCCCTTCTTTTTCCAGTTGTTGTACTTCTCCCAAAGATTCGATTATTCCCGTGAACATGTGTCGTTAAAATTAAGTAATTTTGTGATTCAGATAAAGCGGCATATTACATAACGGCCGCATAATACAAAGGTAACTATATAATGCAGGAAAGCCGAAAAATAAGGGTAGGAATATCTATTGGGGATTTGAACGGAATTGGGTGCGAAGTCATACTCAAGACATTCGAGGATGCCCGCATGTTGGATTTTTGCACACCGGTCATATTCGCTTCCAACAAGACCGTAACTTACCAGAAAAACGCTTTGGGCTTTACCATTAATTATAACGGCGTACATGATGCGGCCAAGGCAATTGACGGCAAGGTGAATGTTGTGAATGTTTGGAAGGAAACCCCGAAGGTAGAATTTGGTAAAGAGACCAAAGAAGGTGGTATGTATGCCATAAAATCACTACGCGCAGCCGTAAAGGCCTTGAAAGAAGGTAAGGTTGATGTTTTGGTCACTGCACCTATCAATAAAAAGAATATACAAGCAGACGATTTCAAATTTCCGGGACATACCGATTATTTGGCAAAGGAGCTCGATGGTGAAAGCCTTATGTTCATGGTCACCAACGATTTAAGGGTGGGCTTGCTTACCGATCATATCGCGGTAAAAGACGTAGCCGAAGCAATAACGCCTGATTTGATACGTGCCAAAACACATCTCATAGAGAAATCATTACAGATGGATTTTGGTATACCACGCCCTAAAATCGCCCTTTTGGGGATTAACCCCCATTCCGGTGATCATGGTGTAATAGGAAAGGAAGATGATGAGATCATGAAACCGGTCATCAAGGAAATGAAAGAAGCCGGCCAATTGGTTTTCGGGCCATATTCGGCCGATAGCTTTTTTGGCTCCGACGGCTATAAGAAGTTCGATGCCATTCTAGCAGCTTACCACGACCAAGGGCTTATTCCCTTTAAGACACTTTCTTTTGGGAATGGGGTAAATTATACGGCCGGACTCTCGAAAGTGCGTACTTCACCGGATCATGGTACCGCCTATGAGATTGCCGGAAAGGGAGAGGCAGACCATAATTCGTTCAAAGAAGCGCTTTTCAAGGCCATTCAAATTTTCAAGAATAGGGAAGAGTATCTTGAATTGACAGAAAACCCCTTGAAAAAACAGAAAGTAAGGAGATAACTGGCAACAAAACCCAAAGAATTAAGGGATTTAATGTCTATTTACTTACAACTGAATGAAAGACAGAAGATTTACGTGCTAATAATTGGCATTTATTAAAAAAAAAGTATCTTTGCACCCGCCTTAATGTGGGCAAGTATATTAAAACAAGTGTTGAAGTGATGAAGCAAAAGGAGTTTAAAATTCCTTTCTCTGGATTAAAGCAGGGAAAACACGAGTTTGATTATGATATAGATAATACGTTCTTTGAGTCTTTTGGATATGATGAGTTTAATGCAGCAAAAGTAAATCTACATGTTGTTCTGAATAAGATGAGCACTATGTTAGAACTTGGGATGCATGCAGAGGGCTCTGTAAATGTAGATTGTGATACAACCAGCGAACCTTATGACCAAGAGATTGAAGGTGAATTGGAATTGGTAGTCAAGTTCGGTGATGAGTTCAATGATGAAAACGATGAGATATTGATTATCCCTCATGGAGAGCATCAATTGAACATTGCACAATATGTTTATGAAATGTTGGTTTTGGCCGTACCCCAGAAAAGGATACATCCCGGAGTTCTGGATGGCACTTTGCAATCAGAGGTACTAGATAAGTTGGCAGAACTAAGTCCAAAGGAAGAGAAAAACGAAAGTGAAGATAATGATCCCCGTTGGGATGAATTAAAGAAGTTACAAACGGATAAATAATTAATAATGGCACATCCTAAAAGAAAAATTTCCAAAACTAGGAGAGATAAGCGAAGAACGCATTACAAGGCAGTAGCACCTACAATAGCCAAAGACCCAACAACAGGGGAAATGCATTTGTACCACAGGGCGCATTGGCACGAAGGTAAATTATATTATAAAGGTCAAGTTTTGATCGATAATACCGAGGAAGCGGAAGCTTAGACTTGATTTTGGATAAAATAACGACCCCCTGCTTGTAAAAGCGGGGTTTTTTTATGCCTTAAAGCGAATCAATTGGAAAATAATCAGCTGTTGAAATTAAAAATGGTTGAATTATTTTCAATGGTACTAATAATCCCTAATTAGTCACAAACAATCACTTTTTGGGCAAAAAGTCCTGAAAAATCATTATTTTTCCCCAATTTTGAAGCTTTTTCGAATGATTTTGATTGACAACACAAACGAAATATGGGTAAATTAAGTGCAGCGATCACAGCTGTAGGCGGGTATGTCCCCAAGTTCATCTTGACCAACCAAATGCTCGAACAAATGGTTGATACCAACGATGAATGGATCACTACACGAACAGGTATCAAGGAGCGGAGGGTTCTTAAAGAAGAAGAAGGAAAAGGCTCCTCTTTTATGGCTATTAAGGCTGCGGAGGATCTCATCAAAAAAGGCGATATCGACCCATCGGAAATAGACCTTGTCATTGTTGCTACTGCCACACCGGATAGTTTAGTCGCTTCAACTGCAGCTTTTGTAGCTTCTGAAATCGGGGCAACAAACGCTTTTGCATATGATCTCCTGGCCGCATGTTCCAGTTTTTTGTTTGGAATGTCAACAGCCTCCAGTTATATTGAATCAGGTAAATACAAGAAAGTCTTATTGATCGGAGCCGATAAAATGTCCTCGATTATCGACTATACGGATCGAACAACTTGTATCATTTTTGGCGATGGTGCCGGTGCTGTTCTTTTTGAGCCGAATAACGAAGGTTTGGGCATGCAAGACGAATATTTGAGGTCAGATGGTAAGGGAAGGCAATTTCTTGGAATGGATGCAGGTGGGTCTTTGATGCCCGCCACCGAGGAAACCGTTAAGAACAGAAAGCATTTTATCTATCAAGATGGTAGAACCGTATTTAAATTTGCAGTGAGCAATATGGCCGATGTTGCCGCGATGATCATGGAGCGCAATAACCTTAGCGATCAAGATGTGGCATGGTTGGTGCCCCATCAGGCAAATAAGCGCATCATTGATGCTACTGCCAATAGAATGGGGCTGGACAACTCCAAAGTCATGATGAACATAAATAAGTATGGTAACACAACATCCGCTACCTTACCTTTGTTGCTCTTTGATTATGAAAAACAATTGAAGAAAGGTGATAATCTGGTATTCGCCGCCTTTGGAGGAGGGTTCACCTGGGGGTCTATTTACCTTAAATGGGCATATAATAAATAAGCAATCAACTATATAAATTACTTTTTATGGATATTAAAGAAATTCAAAGCCTCATTAAATTCGTCGCCAAATCAGGGGCAAGCGAGGTTAAGTTAGAAACAGATGACATTAAAATAACAATTAGGACAGGATCAACATCTGCAGGTACTGAGACTACTTTCGTACATCAAGTACCGGTTGCCCAAGCCCAAATGGCCCCAGTTGCAACAACGCCAGCTGTCGAAGTTGCTGCTCCTGCCACTCCAGCCCAAAAAGAGTCTGAGGAAGAATCTAAATATATTACGAT
The DNA here is from genome assembly GCF_009674825.1 of Maribacter luteus. GTDB lineage: Bacteria > Bacteroidota > Bacteroidia > Flavobacteriales > Flavobacteriaceae > Maribacter_A > Maribacter_A luteus. The sequence goes on along the minus strand of NZ_WKJH01000001.1, from coordinate 694,883 downwards.
TAAGTCACCGATCATAGGTACGTTCTATAGAAAGCCTTCACCTGACAAACCATCTTTTGTCGAAGTAGGCTCAACAATTGCGCAAGGTGATGTACTTTGTGTTATAGAAGCTATGAAATTGTTCAATGATATTGAATCTGAAGTTTCCGGTAAGATCGTTAAGATATTGGTAGATGATGCATCTCCTGTAGAGTTTGATCAACCTTTGTTTTTGGTTGACCCATCTTAGTGGATTTTAAGTTGAAAATTGGTGCATTGCACCATTTAAAATGTATTGCTTAAAAGTTAAAACTTCAAGAGATGTTCAAAAAAATACTTATTGCAAATAGAGGGGAGATTGCACTACGGATTATCAGGACCTGTAAGGAAATGGGAATTAAGACCGTAGCTGTATATTCCAAGGCAGATGAAGAGAGTTTACATGTTCGATTTGCAGATGAGGCCGTTTGTATCGGTCCTGCTCCGAGTAGTGAATCCTATCTCAAAATACCGAATATTATCGCGGCTGCCGAAATAACCAATGCCGATGCCATTCATCCAGGGTATGGTTTTTTATCCGAAAATTCTAAATTTTCCAAGATCTGTGCCGAACACGATATTAAATTCATCGGTGCTTCCGGGGAACATATTGACCGAATGGGCGATAAGGCTTCGGCCAAGGAGACCATGAAAAAGGCAGGTGTACCAACCGTACCAGGTTCAGATGGTTTATTGAAAGATGTTGCAGAGGCCAAAAAAGTAGCCAAGAAAATGGGTTATCCCGTTATGATCAAAGCTACTGCCGGTGGTGGTGGTAAGGGAATGCGGGCCGTTTGGAAGGAAGAGGATATGGAAGAACTCTTCGACAGTGCCGTTCAGGAAGCTACTGCCGCTTTTGGCAATGGGGGAATGTACATGGAAAAATTGATCGAAGAACCACGCCATATTGAAATACAGATCATTGGTGACCAATATGGTAAGGCATGTCATTTATCTGAACGTGATTGTTCCATACAACGTAGACACCAAAAATTGACCGAGGAAACCCCATCACCTTATATGACCGATAAACTTCGGGAAGATATGGGTAATGCTGCCGTAAAAGCGGCTGAATTTATTAAATATGAAGGTGCGGGTACCATTGAATTCCTTGTAGATAAGCACAGGAATTTCTTTTTTATGGAAATGAACACCCGTATCCAGGTTGAACACCCGATTACAGAACAGGTAGTCGATTATGACCTGATTAGGGAGCAGATTTTAGTGGCTGGCGGAGTACCCATCTCAGGGAAGAATTATTATCCAAAATTACACGCCATAGAATGTAGGATCAATGCGGAAGACCCATACAATAACTTTAGGCCTTCACCTGGTAGAATAACCACGTTGCATACACCGGGAGGACATGGTGTTCGTATGGATACCCATGTTTATAGTGGTTATACCATTCCACCCAATTATGATTCTATGATCGCAAAGTTGATTACCACGGCCCAAACTAGGGAAGAGGCGATCAACAAGATGAAACGTGCTCTAGATGAGTTCGTAATCGAAGGGGTGAAGACTACAATTCCCTTTCACAGGCAATTAATGGTACATCCAGATTATTTAGCTGGCAATTATACCACTAAGTTCATGGAGGATTTTGTAATGGATCCACCGGTAGAGGAATAACAAACTAAAACCCGACGATATCGTCGGGTTTTTTTTGCATATTACTTTTACAGCCCATGTTTTCGGATGTTGCTCGTTCTAACTTTTAGCCTGTTTGTTTTAGTTATTTCACTATGCTTTTAGTATTGAAAATAAAAGGGAAGGGGAATGCAATTTATAACTGATATTTTTGTTAATCGTTATATAAAAAACCAACCAATATGCTTAAAAGGGCTCTAGTATATTTCACTCTGTTCTTATGTATTTCATTAAGTGCGGGTTGTTTCGATATTTTGGAGGAAATACAGCTCAATAAAGATGGTAGTGGCACCATTATGGTGACCCTGAACATGAGTAAGAGTAAAACCAAATTAGCCTCTTTAATGTTGTTGGATAGTGTAAATGGACATAAAATTCCATCTGAAGAGGATATCAATGAATTTTTCAAGGATGCCATATACCATTTAGAAAAAACACCAGGCATATCGAATATTAAAAAAACTAAAGATTTCAGTAATTACGTTTTTACTCTTTCCTGCGATTTCAATTCCGTGGAAAACGTGAACATTATTTTTAAAGACCTTATAAAGAATAAGGGCACTAACAATTACACCAATTTGTCTTACAACCCTTCTGCACACTACTTTAAAAGGCATTTTACACAGGAAGAGCTCATAAAAAAATCTTTTTACAAACTAAAATCAGAGGACCGAAAGGTTTTTGATGGAGCCAGCTATACCTGTATTTATAGGTTTCAGGATAAAGTCAGGGCCGTTTCCAATACAGATGCCAAGATAGCACCGAACAAGGGTGCCGTATTTTTAAAAATTGATGCCCTTTCCCTGATTCTCGGGGAGAAAAATATTCAGAATAAAATTGAATTAACCAAATAATACTTTAAATGAGAAAGTTTGTAATGGCCGTTTCGGCTTTTTGTATCACAGTCTCACTAACTGCGCAAGACCTAGTGTCAAAAATTCCTTCAACAGCATCCGCTGTAGTTTCGATTAATGGAAAAAACCTTCTACAATTAATGAGTTTAGATGAATTCTCAAACTCCAAATTTGGGACTTTATTAGAAAAAGAACTGGCCAAAGATACCAACGGAAAATTGGAAACTTTGGAAGATTTAGGGTTAGATTATGATAATAGCTTCTATTATTTTTTTGAAATGAAAGAAGGGGTGCTTACCAACTGTTTTCTTGTTCCACTGAACAGTTCCAAAGGCTTTTTGAGTACTTTACGTAAGAGAAATTTGGACAAGACCATTACTGAAGGGGACATATCTTACTTTCAAAACTATAGTGGTGATACGGTAACCATGTGGAATGAAAATGTTCTGATGTTCGTTATGGCCATTGATAATAAAATAGAGGAAGATGTATATGGTTACTATGACGACTATCAAACAGAAACCGTCATAGAAGAAATTGTTGAACCGGTAGAAGAAGTAACGGAGTCTTCAGAAGAAATACAAGGAGTAGATTATTACAATAGTGATGCTTATAAAAAGGAACAGGAGCAAAGGAAAATTAAGCGTCAGGAAAGAAGGGAAAAGAGAGAGGCCAGAAGCAAGGAGTTTTCAAAAGAAGTCTTAGCCAATGCCAAAAAAATAATTTCAGGTACTTATGCAAGTAAAAGTATTCTTACGAATACAAATTATGTTAAAAGTATTGGAAAAGGAAAACAAGAAGCCAGCGTATGGGTAAACGATTTTGCCACTATCTATGAGCAAGCTATACCCAGTTATATGCTTGGAGGTGATTTCAACCCCTATAATTACATGAATATAGATAAGTTGTATAAGGGTGTTTCTGTTGCGGCCAAGTTAGACTTTGACAAGGATCAAGCAGTATTGAAAACGGAATATATGATGAGTGATGAAATCGCTGACCTGTACAGACCCATGTACAATGGAAAAATCAATAAGAATTTCACCAAGTATGTAAATGAAGATAATTTGCTGGGTTATATGTCTCTTAATCTTAGTACCGAAGGCGTACTAAAGGCATACCCTAAATTGGCGACCAGTTTATTCGATACGAATTCTGGAGAAACCTTAAATGAATCGGTGGCCTTAGGGGCAAAAATATTCTCTATGTTGATAGATGAGGAAGAGGCTGCAAAAATAATCCGTGGAGATATGTTTTTGGCACTTACCAATTTATCAGAGAAAGAAGTGACATATACAGATTACGAATATGATGCCGATTTCAACTATAAGGAAGTAGAGAAAACAAAAACGGAAACCATACCTGATTTTATGTACATGTTTACATCAGAGGAACAGGAAATCTTTAATAGATTGGTTAGAATTGGCCTTAAAGAAAATAAGTTAGAGGCCATGAACGGTGTTTATAGGTTAACAGACGTCCCAAATTCCACACCATTTAACATGTACATAACACAAAAGGACAACACCGTGTTTTTTGGAAGTTCGTTAAAAGATATGACCGCCATAAAAAGCGGAACATTCGTGGCAAAACTATCCGGCGAACATAAAAAGAACATTACCAAAAACGCATCAAGTATTTATGTAAATGGGAAAAAGATAGTATCCGAAATCCCCGTAGAATCCTTTCCGAGGGATTTAAGGGATAAAGTGGATTTTTTGACCTCCAATACAGAAGACATTAAAGTGAATTTCCACAAAATCAAGGGTAACACAATGAAAGGTGAATTGATTTGGGAAACACCTTCCGAAGGGCACAAGAACAGTTTTGTTTATTTCATTGATATGATAGATGTTTTGATGGGTAAATAAGCATGAAAAAAACGCTTAAGATAGTTTTATTATTGAGTATAGCTTCAATATTGGGGTATTGGGGCTATACTTGGTATAATAACAAAGCCTCTTTATTGGGGGTCATTCATAAAGATGCGGATAGCGCTATAAAAATAGCTTTTCATGATATAAAGGAAACACTGATTTTAGATGCGGTGACTTCACCTATCTATTATTACGATAATGCATCTTTTAAGCCAAGGAAAACCGATAAAGACACCATAGATAAAAAAGGGGTGGATCTTATGCCTTACAACCTGATATTGTTCACTGTGCCTACAGTTGAAAATACGTATTTCTCTGTATTGAAGATAAAGAACACCAAAGCGTTCAAGCATCAAATAGACCATTATGTAAATTCTAAGGGGTTAACATTACGTACTGACGATCAAAACAATGTGCATTGGTTAGAAAATAAAAAACAACGTTGGGTTTGTGCTTGGAACACGGAAAAAGTAATAGTCTCTTTCGGATTGGACAATTCGTATGCCAAAAGCAAAAATATATTTTTTGATATTTTGAAATCCAATAAGGTAATCGAGTCTAAGGGCAACAACTGGATTACTTCTCTTTCCAACTCAAAAAGCCATATAACCTATCTAAATGGGAAGAGTAAGATAACATTACAGTTTGTAGATGGGGAAGCTGTTATAAAGGGCAATATTAAAACTGATGGAATCAGGACTTATCCGAAGGAAGTCGATTATGCACGAATACCAGAAGCATCTATAAATTTTTATTGGGATGCCAACTTTAAGCATCCAAAGAACAAGCAAAGATTCATTAAGTCATGGGAAGGCAGTTCTTTTCTGAAAAAAATGAATTTAGACCTGTCGCAAGCAGTAGATTTGACCAATGGGTTTGTATATCTGGGTGTAAAGGGAACAACCTCCCAGTCAGATACTATAGTAACGTATACATACGACGACAACTTCAATAAAATAGAAGAAAAGACTTATCAAGAAAAAAAGGTGCCGAATATGGTTTTGTATTTGGAAAAGGAAAAGAATGGATTGAAAGATTACTTGGCCCAAAAAGACTTATTGAACCAAAATGGGGTTTTTACGGGGTTCCCATTATATCGTTTTTATGTAGAAGAAAACACGAATAGCACGCTATTCGAAACAGGTAAATCAAAATTACCTTTAGAACAGGCCACCGACCAGCACTTTATGAACCTTTCCATTGATTTTGCAAAGGCAAAAGAAGATTTCCAAATTCCACAATTAGAGGGTTATTTTGATTTGCTGCAAGCACTGGAATTGTCCGCAAAACAAGCTGTCGGGAACGAAGTTGATCTAGAAGGAAAAATCAAAGGAAAAAAACAGGATATTAATTTTCTTTCCCAACTGTTTTTCGGACTTAATCAAGATTAGTCCACAAGCTTTAAGATATAATAAAATCAGGATTGGCCTTTAATCGAATATTTTATTACACGGGGATACTGTTCACTTTCAAAAGTAAAATGTGGTCAATAGTGATTATCTTGCCGTATGAACCTGAGTTATTGGGAATATAAAACATGGTTGTCCGACATCGATTTCACCATTGTAGGTAGTGGTATTGTCGGATTGAATTGTGCCCTGGTTATACGTAAAAAGTATCCATCAGCAAAAATAGTTGTGTTGGAAAAAGGTGTCTTGCCCGAAGGGGCAAGTACCAAAAATGCCGGCTTTGCATGTTATGGCAGTATTTCCGAGATAATTTCCGATTTGAACACCCATACCGAGGAAGAAGTGGTGCAGTTGGTAGATCAAAGATGGAAAGGAATACAATTGCTGCGTAAAACATTGGGGGATGAAACTATTGATTATCAACAACATGGTGGCCATGAGCTCTTTCCTAAATCCAAGGAAGGACTGTTTAAGACTTGTAAGGAGAATCTTAGGTTAGTGAATTCCCTGTTGAAACCAATTTTTGGAACAACTGCCTTTCAATTGCAAGAGAATCGGTTCCATTTTAAAAACATAAAGGAGCAGTACATATCAAATACGCTTGAGGCCCAAATTAATACAGGTAAAATGATGGCGGCACTACTAAATCTAACGGCTAAGAATGCTATTCGGATATTGAATGCGATAACGGTTGAGGAATTTCAAGAATCCGGTAACGCTGTGGAAGTAAGAACGAATGCCTTTACCTTTAAAACCAAGAAGTTAATGATCGCCACGAACGGCTTTGCTTCCCAACTTTTAAATGAAAAAGTGCAACCTGCCCGTGCACAGGTATTGGTGACGCAACCCATTCCCGAACTGCATATTAAAGGTACTTTCCATCTAGATGAAGGATATTATTATTTTAGGAATATAGATAATAGGATCCTTTTCGGGGGAGGGCGTAACCTCGATTTTAAAGGTGAAGAAACCTATGAGCAGACCGAGACTCCCTTAATTCAAAATCAGCTTGAGAAAATGCTGGCCGAAATTATTTTACCCGACACCCCTTTTGAGGTAGCCATGAGATGGAGTGGCACCATGGGTATAGGGGACGTAAAAAAGCCGATAATTAAGCAAATTTCTGATAATGTGTATTGTGGCGTACGGTTGGGGGGAATGGGAATAGCCATAGGTAGTCAAATAGGTAAGGAACTGGCAGAACTTTCGGTATAGAAGTTGTTCATTGTTCATTTTTCTTTTTATCTTGGTACCTCTCGAGAGAACAATGACCTGCCCTAGGTCTTACAACCACACCAAATCATTTGGTATTTCTGAACATAATCGAAATCGATAGGCTAAAGAAAAGCAATTATTGATTAAGAAATTCGTGTGTTTAATAGTGTTCTAAATGACAGAGTCTACATTGGTATCCCATTTTAAAAAGTTAAGTGTACTGTTTTTGGTATCGATGTCCATTATGGGTTGCTCATTGGGCAAATCCAATTATCATCGTGAATATACCCGTGTTTGGAAAGAGATCATTAAATCGGAAGCTTGGAAAAATTCATTAATGGCCAGTAATTCTGACGATGTTTCGGATTATATCGAGATTTCTTCCAGATCTACTAGGGCTGATTCAGAAGAAGACCGATTTACGACAGAATTGGATATGGAAGCATTGTTTGAGGAGCGTTATCAATCCTTGGTTTCAAGGGCTTATTTTAAAATCATTGCCGAAGCCAAGAAAGCTGATGTTCGTTTGCGAGCAGAGTATGACCGCTATACTACAATGCAGCAAGATGCTAATTTGAAAAAAGACAAGACTTTTAAAAAAGAGTATGAAAGCGTCAGTAAAAAATACAATGCCCATAAGAGAATGTTACAGGGGCTCACCTCCTGGAATATTTTTAGTGAGTATCGTACCAATGACCTTGATTTTTTTAAAGCGGAAAATAAAGATCAAATACATAAGATGTACAATTTGGGCAGGTCTGAAGAACAAATAATAAATTATCTGGTGTATAAATTAGCCGATTTGTACCATTTCGAGGATCAATGAACATTTATGATAGCTTCCCATAATTCAATTTATAGGTAATTAATGCTTTACACTATGGACAATTTAAGTCATAAAGAAAATTTGTATCGATTTTGCGAGGATTTTGTACAAGAACGTATCTCTAGAATAGAGTTTCAGATTAATGAAATACAAGAAGCCTTGGGCTCAGAGACAAAAAGTAGTGCCGGCGATAAACATGAGACGGGTAGGGCAATGCTTCAATTGGAAAGGGAGAAATTGGGGCAACAACTTTCAGAGGCCGAGAATATGCGCAGGGTACTGGAGAAGGTTGATATTTCTACGTCAAGGGCAACGGCCTCATTAGGTAGTTTGGTAAAAACGACAATGGCGAACTATTTTCTTTCCATTTCCGCAGGTGAATGTAAATTGGGCACCAAAGAGAAGAATTTCTGTATTTCACTGAACACTCCCATTGGTATTATGTTACTGGGAAAAAGTGTAGGGCAGACCATTCATTTTGGAGAAAACGATATTAAGATTCTTGAAATCGTTTAGGTAAGATCAATCCAATTTTGGCCGTCGTCGGTTTTGTTTTTTTAAGGCGTCTTTTTTCTTTTTGCGAAGCCTTTTTTCGATAGATGATTTAGAAGGTTTTGTTTTTCTGCGTTTTTTCTGGAATGTAAGTGCGTCTTCCAATAGTTGTAAAAAACGTTTTATAACAAGCTCTTTATTCCTATACTGGCTGCGGGTATCACCGGCCTGTAGAATCAAAACATTCCCTTTGGTAAGCCTATGGGCAAGTTTATGCAGAATACGCTCCTTTTCTTTTAATGACAATGCCTGTGAATTGGCAACATCAAAAGCAAGTTCCACTTTGGTAGATACCTTGTTAACATGCTGTCCCCCCGCACCACTGCTCCTGACCGCTTTTAATTTAATTTCTTGAAGAAGGGCAGCTGCATCCATACTATTTAAAGGTTCAATCTTTGGTTAATCGTTTCAATCGAAACATTTAAAAATACCTTTTTATGGGAATCTAGGGCTGTTTCGTGATTGAAAAATATAGGTAGCCCTTCATAAACCCCTTCAATCATAAAATACCCACCTTTAAAGTAAGAACGTACAACTTCTACTTCTAATCCTGATTTTTGCGACACTTTAAATTCATGTGCGTATACAATGATCTCGCGCTGGGTATCGGCATAGGATTTTATGATGTTAATGGGTATCTTATTTGCTTCACCGAACAAACCGGCGATATAAAGGTCTTTTGGATGTTCAAATAGATTTTTTGGGGAATCTTTTGCGATTACCTTTCCGTTTTTCAATACCACTACGGTATCGGCAAAGGGCAACATATCGTTGTGATCATGGGTTGCCGTGATGACGGTCACCCCCTTTTTCTTTAAATAACCGAAAAGGTTCCTGCGAAGTCCATTTTTCCTAAAGTTGTCGATATGGCTAAAAGGTTCATCAAGTAATAAGACTTCGGGACGTTGTGCAAGAACGCGGGCCAATGCCACACGTTGTTGTTGGCCTCCACTTAGGTTTTTGACCTTTACCTTGGCAAAATCTGTCAATTCTATCATTTCGAGTAGTTCCTGTGTGCGTTCTTTCAACTTTTCAGGCTCGAAAACGGATAGAAACTGACTCACATTTTCCTCTACCGTTATAAAAGGCATCAGGTCAAAATCTTGTGATAGATATTTCATATAAGGTTCTCCCGGCACCAAATTGAAGTTAGGCCCTAAGATTTGGGTGTCGTTCCAAAATAATGCTCCGACCTCAACATGTAAAAGTCCGTAAATGATCTTCAACAAAGTACTTTTACCACAGCCACTCTCCCCAATGATGGAAACATGTTCACCTTTCTCTATTTTTAGATTGATGTCTTCTAGAACAGGTGAATTGTTATAACGAAAGGAAACATGGTCTACATGCAGCATAAAATGGTTCTTTGTAATGATATGAAAGTCCGTCTCAAAAAGGAAACGGACTTTCTTATGATATATTGATATGAATTTGTTTTAATCCTTGAATTCTTTCAATACCGCTTTATTGGGCAGCTCCTCAAAACCCATATTGAACAAGGTAAATCCAAATATATCGGCATATTGCTCAATCGTTTTGCTAACGGGCGTACCTGCACCATGACCGGCATTGGTTTCAATGCGGATCAAAGTAGGGTTTGCTCCTGCTTGTTTTGACTGGAGTTCGGCGGCAAATTTAAAACTGTGTGCAGGTACCACTCGATCATCATGATCACCAGTGGTTATCAGGGTAGACGGATATTCAGTTCCTTCTTTTACGTTGTGTACAGGGGAATAACCTTTAAGATATTCGAACATTTCCTGGCTTTCCTCTGAAGTGCCGTAATCATAGGCCCAACCTGCACCTGCAGTAAAGGTATGGTAGCGTAGCATATCCAAAACACCCACAGCCGGTAAGGCAACCTTCATTAAATCAGGTCTTTGGGTCATGGTAGCACCAACAAGCAATCCGCCATTACTACCACCACGAATAGCCAAATACTCGTTGGAAGTATACTTATTCGAAATCAAGTATTCTGCCGCAGCGATGAAATCTTCAAAAACATTCTGTTTTTTGGTCTTAATACCCGCATCATGCCATTTTTTGCCGTATTCACCACCACCTCTAAGATTGGGGACTGCATATATACCTCCTTGTTCCATCCAAACCGCATTGCCAATACTGAAAGATGGGGTAAGGCTTACATTGAAACCACCATAGCCGTAAAGAATAGTCGGATTCTTGCCATTCATCTCCAAACCTTTTTTGTAGGTTATCATCATGGGTATTTTGGTTCCATCCTTTGAATTATAAAATACTTGGTGCGATTCGTAATCCTCTGGATTGAAATCTATTTCGGGTTTCCAATATTGCGAATATTCCCCTGTTTCAACATGGTACTTATAGGAAGAACTTGGCGTGTTGTAATTGGTGAATGAAAAATAAAATTCCTTATCCTCTTTCTTTCCACCAAAACCTGAAGCACTACCCAAACCGGGTAATTTTACTTCGCGCACCATTTTTCCGTCATAGTCGTACTGAAAAACTTTTGAAATGGCATCAACCATATATTCAGCAAAGAAATATCCGCCACCGGTATTGGGAGAAAGCACGTTTTCGGTTTCGGGTATAAAATCCACCCAATTTTCAGGTGTAGGGTTTGAAGCGTCCACGGTTACGATTTTTTGGTTGGGGGCATTCAAATTGGTAACAATGTACAGTTTTGAGCCAACATTGTCAATGACATAACTATCGGTTTCGGTATCATCCAATATGGTCTGTAATTTTGCGTTGGGCTGGATCAAATCTTTCATAAAAAGCTTATTTCCAGAGGTGGAAATCGCTGCGGATATAAATAAATAACGATTATCCTCGCTTACACTAGCGAAAATATACCTGTGTTTTTCCTCCGATTTTGCGCCGAAAATAACCTTATCCTCCTTTTGGGAGGTACCTAGCTTATGGTAATAGACTTTGTGTTGATCGGTCTTTGCGGAAAGCTCGCTTCCTTCGGGTTTATCGTAGCTGGAATAATAAAAGCCATCATTGCCCCTCCAAGAAGTACCACTGAACTTAATATCTACCAAAGTGTCTTCAACGATTTCCTTGGTTTCGGTGTTCAGGACAATTGCTTTTCGCCAATCACTACCTCCTTTAGATATTAAATAGGCGGCTAAAGAACCGTCTTTGGTAAAACTGAGTCCGGCCAAGGATGTAGTGCCGTCTTCAGAGAATGTATTGGGGTCTAAAAAAACCTCAGGTTCCCCATCTCCTTTTTGCCTGTAAACCACATATTGGTCCTGTAGTCCGTCGTTTTTATAAAAATACGTGTAGTCTCCCTCTTTGAATGGGGAGCCCAATTTTTCGTAATTCCATAATTTCTCGAGTCGGTTCTTTAAATCGGCCCGGAAAGGTATTTTTTCCAAGTAGCCAAAAGTGGTGATATTCTGTTCCTTGACCCAAGCCTTGGTTTCGGGACTGCGGTCATCTTCGAGCCAGCGATAAGGGTCTTTTACTTCGGTTCCAAAATAAGTATCTACGGAATCGGTTTTATGGGTAGTAGGGTAATTCACTGTTATGGTTTCTTTTTCGTTTTTGGAATTGCATGCACCGAGAAGTAGGGCAGCGGCTGAAAATAGTAAGATTTTTTTCATGGACCATGAGATTAGTTGACCCTAAAATTAACACAAAAAAACCTTTGGCACTAATTCGTGTTCAAAGGTTTTAAGTGTTAAGGTTATCTAGAAAAGTGGTTCTATACCAGTTTGTTTTCGACTAAATATTCAGCTATTTGAACGGCGTTCGTTGCAGCTCCCTTTCTTAGGTTATCGGCAACGATCCACATATTCAATGTGTTTCTTTGGGTTTCGTCCCTACGAATACGACCAACGAATACCTCATCTTTGTCATGGGCGTAAATAGGCATGGGGTAGGTATTGGTATCAGGGTTGTCCTGAACGGTAACCCCCGATGTTTCATTCAACAATTGGCGTACTTCGTTCAAATCAAAATCATTTTCGAATTCAACATTTACCGACTCTGAATGTCCGCCAGCGGTAGGTATACGCACTGCTGTTGCCGAAACGGAGAACGTTCTGTCATTGAATATCTTTTGAGGCTCTTGGGCCAATTTCATTTCTTCTTTGGTATAACCGTTTTCAAGGAATACATCGCAATGGGGCAATGCATTTCTACCAATAGGATAAGGGTAAGCCATTTCACCTTTAACCCCGGCAATCTCATTCTCCAATTGTTGTACGGCTTTTACGCCGGTTCCTGAAACGGATTGATAAGTGGAAACCACCACTCGCTTCATTTTGTATTTATTATGTAAGGGTGCCAATGCCATTACCATTTGTATGGTAGAGCAATTGGGATTAGCGATGATTTTATCTTCTGCCGTAAGTTCGTTCGCATTGATCTCTGGTACTATCAATTTTTTAGTTGGATCCATTCGCCAAGCCGAAGAATTGTCAACTACTGTTGTACCAACTTCTGCGAATTTTGGAGCCCATTCGGTCGAGGTGTCACCACCTGCCGAGAAAATGGCAACGTCAGGTTTTGCCGCAACGGCATCGGAAAGACCTATAACCGTATGATCTACCCCTTTATACTTTAATTTTTTGCCAACTGAGCGTTCTGATGCTACCAATAACAATTCTGAAATAGGGAAATTTCTTTCTGCCAAAACCTTTAGCATTACTTCGCCAACCATTCCGGTGGCCCCGACAACTGCAACTTTCATAATTATATTAATTTAGAAGGCAAATGTAGTTCATGTGTCGGGATCGAACAAGATAATTCGACACTATTAAATAAAATATAACAAAAAGTTATAAATATAACAATTGTTTAAATGAATCAATTTATACCTTATAGAATTACCCAATATGCCTCCTTTGGGTCATAAAAAAACCGGCTCTTGAAAAAGAGCCGGTTAACTTAATTTTGGTGTAGCGGTTACCAGTAAGGATACTGGTAATTATCTTTGATTATTGTTTTTTCAATAAATCTCTTATCTCAGCCAATAAATCTTCTTGGCTAGGACCTGCTGGTGCTTCTGGTGCTGGTGGAGTTTTTGTTTTGTTGTATGCCTTAACGATTATGAACATTACAAAACCTACAATTAATAAGTTTACAATAGCATTCACCCATTTACCCCAACGAATTGCGTTTTCAGCAACATATCCTGCTTCGCCTTCTACTCCTGAGGCTTCGGTCAATACAATTTTAAGATTTGCAAAATCCATTCCGCCTGCAAAGTGCCCTACTATCGGCATAATGATGTCTGCTACGAAGCCATTTACTACAAGGCCTACTGCACCGGCTAAAATAACCGCAACCGCAAAGTCAATTACATTACCGGTCATGATGAAATTCTTGAATTCTTTTAACATTTTATGTGTTTTTTATAGTTAATAATTAATGTGCCCGCAATGTAGTTAAAAAAAAGGCTCATAACAAAATGTTAAATAATAATTTTCAATCCTTTAAAATCCTTGTAATACGCTGGGAAATACCGGTAACCAACTCATATGAAATGGTGTGGGCAAAAGCTGCGAATTGATCGGCATTTGGTTTTTTCCCGAAAATGACGACCTCGTCCCCTTCTTGGCATTCAATATCGGTCACATCGATCATAATCATATCCATACATACATTTCCGATTATCGGGGCCATTTTTCCATTAACATTCACAAAGGCCTTGCCGTTGCCGTATTGTCTGCCTATACCGTCTGCATGTCCTAAAGGAAGTGTTGCCGTAATGGTATACTTGTCCGAAGAATAAGCCCTGTTGTACCCCACACTTTCGTTGGGTGCTATTTTATGAATCTGGGATATCACTGTTTTCAATGTAACAACAGGTTGTAACAGCTGATCTATATCGGGGTCATTTCCAAATCCATAAAGTCCTATTCCACTACGCACCATATCAAACTGGGCTTCGATGTAATTTATGATTCCCGAAGTATTGAGTATGTGTTTTATAGGGCTATAACCTAATTTTTCTTCAAATTCTTGAATTCTTTTTTTGAAAGCCCTTATTTGTTTTAGGGTGAATTCCTTTTCGTTCAAGTCCTCGGTAGCGGCCAAATGCGAGAAGAAAGATGTGACTTTGATTTCGTCCCTATCCTTTATACATGCCATAATTTCATCGATTCCATCGACTGAGAACCCCAAACGGTTTAGGCCGGTATTGAATTTTATATGTACGGGATAATCCACTTGGTTGTTACGTTTAGCAGCTTCCAAGAATTCTCGTAAGACTTTTTGGGAATATAAACTCGGTTCAAGGTAATTCTCAATGAGCTTATTAAAATGTATGGTTTGCGGATGTAGAACCAAGATAGGTTTGGTAATTCCAGCTTTACGCAAGGCAATTCCTTCCTTAACATAGGCCACTGCAAAATAATCAACTCCCAAGGTTTCTAGTTTTTTTGCAATGCTACCGGCTTCTGAACCGTAGGCATAGGCTTTTACTACAGCTAAAAATTTCGTTTTTGGTTCTAATCGGGAGCGTAGGTAGTGGTAATTATGTTCAAGGGCGCCTAAATCTATCTCCAGCAAGGTTTCAGAGGTCTTCGGCATTCGTATTTCTTTTGATTTTACTAATTTCCTCTGCGTCAACATCTATATCCCTTACCCTTTCCTTTAACATGGCTTTGTAGTAGGCGGCCCTGCTCAAAGGCTCATATTCGTCTGTTTCCCCGAGCATTACAAGATCTTCACTACTTGCCTTTCTAAAGCTATAGTTGGCAAGGTTTCCCGTCCTAGTGCAAATAGCATGTACTTTGGTCACATATTCGGCAGTGGCCATTAAAGCGGGCATGGGGCCGAACGGATTTCCTTTAAAGTCCATATCTAGGCCAGCTACGATTACCCGGACTCCTTTGTTGGCAAGATCGTTACAGACCGAAACGATTTCGTCATCAAAAAATTGGGCTTCATCAATGCCGATAACATCACAGGTATCGGCCAAAATACGGATATTGGCGGCTGCAGGTACGGGAGTAGAGCGTATTTCATTGGCGTCATGGGAAACGACCATCTCTTCATCGTACCGTGTGTCTATCATGGGTTTAAAGATTTCAACCTTCTGTCTGGCAAACTGTGCGCGCTTTAATCGACGAATCAATTCCTCGGTCTTACCGGAGAACATAGAGCCACAGATAACCTCTATCCACCCGAATTGTTCTTTATGATTAACGGTATTTTCGAGAAACATTTTGTAATTTTAAGACGAAAATAAGGTGTTTTTTCGTTGTACATAAACAGAAGTATAAAGATATTTAAAAAAGACCCACTTTTTTTCCAAAAGAAAATAAAAGATGAAAAGAAAATTGAAAGAGGAATTGATTAATATGTCCAAGGACATAATCGGTTCCAACGATTTAAATGAAATAGGCCAAATGTATGAGGCCGCAAAAAACCTTTATGAGAAACTGGCGGTGTTGAAATTCATTGAGGAAGAATTACATGATATTGAAATTGACGTTACTAAAAATGTGATTGCAGCCAAGTTCGAATCAATGGCCAATGCAGTTTTGAATGCCAACTCCTCGGTTCCCGAAAGTAATCCGCATGAAGAAGACATCATTATACCAGGAATGCAAACAATAAAGGATATGGTCTCCGAAATGCCTAATTCTGCAGTTGTTGACGAAGTTCTACAAGAATTTATGTCGAAACCCAACCTTATGAAAAATGATAAGGAATTGTTTTCCCCTGCGGCGGAAACCGATGCCCAAAAGGAAACAAAAGCGAAATCCCTGAACGATAAATTGGCCGAAAAAGAATTAAAGATCGATTTGAATAATCGATTGGCTTTCGTGAAACATCTTTTCAATGATAGTACCGAAGATTATAATCGTGTGTTGTCCCAATTGAATACGATCGATACGGAAGAGAGAAGTATTGCGTTTATCAAGAACATGGTTAAACCCGACTATAATAATTGGGAAGGTAAAGAGGAATATGAGGAACGTTTTATGGCCCTCATAGCCCGGAAGTTTTCTTAATTCGTATTCTTAAAAATTTTAATTTGGCCGAAAGTCGTTAATGCGACTTTCGGCTACTTACTTTTAATGCATGGGCAAATTATATATAGTACCAACACCGATCGGAAACCTTGAGGACATCACTTTACGTGCCATCCGCATTTTAAAGGAAGTTACATTGATCTTGGCCGAGGATACCCGGACCAGCGGAAAGTTATTGCACCATTTTGAGATCCATACCCCAATGCAAAGCCACCATATGCATAATGAGCATAAAACGGTGGAAAATCTTGTAAAACGATTGAAAAACGGTCTGGAAGACATTGCCTTGATTTCAGATGCGGGAACTCCGGCTATTTCCGACCCTGGGTTTCTATTGACCAGGGCTTGTTTGGAAAATGGTATTGAGGTTGAATGCCTTCCCGGGGCAACGGCTTTTGTCCCAGCACTAGTGAACAGTGGGTTGCCCAATGATCGATTTGTATTTGAGGGTTTCTTACCTGTGAAAAAGGGAAGACAGACCCGATTAAAGTTATTGGCCGAGGAATCACGGACGATGATATTTTATGAATCACCACATAAATTGGTAAAGACATTGACCCATTTTATGGAATATTTTGGGGAAAACAGGTTGATTTCCGTTTCTCGCGAATTGACCAAACTTTATGAAGAAACGATTAGAGGAACGGTAAAGGAAGTTTTAAACCATTATACCGACAAACCACCCAAAGGAGAAATAGTAATCGTGGTCTCCGGAAAAAAATAAATGCAAAAACTACTATCTGAAATTAGAGGTTGTAAGGTCTGTAAAGAACATTTACCCTTAGGGCCAAGACCTATTGTTACAGCGCATCAAAATTCAAAAATTGTGATTATTGGTCAGGCTCCGGGCACAAAAGTGCATAAAACAGGCGTGCCTTGGGATGACCCAAGTGGTGAACAACTGCGCAAGTGGTTGGGTATTTCGGATGAAGTTTTTTATGATGCCTCGAAAATTGCTTTGATCCCAATGGGTTTTTGTTATCCGGGAAAAGGGAAGTCTGGCGATTTACCTCCACGGCCCGAATGTGCACCCCTATGGCACAAACCTTTACTCTCGAAAATGCCGAATGTGGAATTAGTCATATTGATCGGTAGGTATGCCCAAAATTATTATCTGGGAAAGGCCGCTAAAAAAACGCTCACTGAAACAGTAAAGGCTTATAAAAGCTACCTTCCTGATTATTTTCCTATACCACATCCTTCGCCAAGGAATAGATTTTGGCTTGCCAAAAACCCTTGGTTTGAAGAACGAGTGATTCCTGTGTTGAAAAAACGAGTTGCAGATATAGTTTAGGAAGAGTTATTTAGTAGACCCCACCTCCATGCTTCCCTTTTTCCCAACCATGTTTACCCAAGTATTGATCACCACTTTCAATCGCTCCTTCTTCGATTGAAGTACCCATTGAATCGTTCCAGCGGTTGAGGTATCCAAATAGGGAAATTACGCCAAGCATTTCAACAATTTCACCCTCGTCCCAGTATTCGTATAGCCGTTCTTTTATCTCCGCATTAACAGTATTGGGTACTTGGGAAGCCGCTAAAGAAAAGTCCAGAGCAGCTCTTTCAGCCTCAGAAAATGCTGCGTGTGTTCTATACTCCCAAATATTGTCCAATTGTTCTTGCTCTGCCCCATAACGCTCTGCGGCCCTAATAGCATGGGCCTGGCAGTAACGACAGCCCGCAGCATTACTACTCACCCATGCGATCATGCGTTTTAAAGCTGAGGTAACCCTACCGTCATTGGCCATAACCGCTTTGTTCAAATTGATAAAGGCTTTGGAAATAGCCGGTCTATGTTGCATGGTCAAAACGGAATTGGGGCAAAAGCCCAAGGTCTCGTTAAAGAACTCGGCTAGCTTTTTGGTCTCTGGGTCATGCTGGGGGTCAAGGGGTGTTACTAGGGCCATATTTATGTTTTAAATTTGTATTTTTAGAGAAACCCTATTTTGAAAACATAGTAAAAAGGAATTCAAATGGGGCCTGAATTAATCCACTACAAGGTAGTGCCTTATTTCTTTTATCTTAATTTTATCCCTCACAAGAAACGAAAAATTATGAGTACAACAAATCATATAACCACCAAATGGGTGGGCGGAATGGCATTTGAAAGTAACAATCCCTCAGGGCTTGATCTACGGATCGATGCAGGTCCTGAATCAGGAGGTGAAGGCAGTGGGTATCGTCCCAAAGCCTTGATGTTATCCGCTTTGGCAGGGTGTTCTGGCTTGGATGTTGCTTCACTGATAAAAAAAATGAAATTGAAGGTCGATGATTTTCAGATCGAGACCATTGCCAATTTGACCGATGAGCATCCTAAGTATTATGATGCGGTTACGGTAGAGTATCATTTTCATGGGAAGGAATTGGATGAGAAAAAACTGCAACGGGCCGTTGACCTGTCCGTCGAAAAATATTGTGGTGTAATGGAGATGTTTCGACAATTTGCCAAGTTAGAGATAAAAACGATATTTCATTCTTAGGGCAATCCTGTAATTGGCATAAATCCATTCTCTAAACTCAACTAACAATATGCGCTGGACAATTAAAGCAAAACCAGAACAACGACAAATAGAGGAACTTGCACATGCATTGAAGGTTGATAGGCTGGTAGCTGAATTGTTACTGCAACGGGGAATTACGAATTACAAAGAAGCAAAAAAATTCTTTAGGCCTCAACTATCCGATCTACATGATCCCTTTTTAATGAAAGACATGGATATTGCCGTTGCCCGAATAGAGCAAGCCATACAGAATAATGAGAACATACTTGTTTTTGGCGATTATGATGTAGATGGTACTACAGCTGTCGCTTTAATGTCGTCGTACCTTTTAAGTTTCTATCCGAATGTAGCAACCTATATTCCCGATAGGTACGAGGAAGGTTATGGGGTTTCCTATAAGGGAATAGATTTTGCCGAGGACAACGGCTTTTCTTTGATCATTGCTTTGGACTGTGGGGTCAAGGCAATCGATAAGGTGGCATACGCAAAAGAAAAGCATGTGGATTTTATTATCTGTGACCATCATAGGCCGGGTAAGGACTTACCAAATGCCGTTGCGGTTTTGGACCCAAAAAGAGAGGATTGCCAATATCCTTACGATGAATTATGCGGTTGTGGCGTCGGTTTTAAACTTATTCAAGCTTTAGGTTCACATCGGGGGGAAACAATTGATGATTTAATCTATTACCTTGATTTAGTGGCTACTGCGATAGGTGCTGATATCGTTCCGATAACTGGGGAGAATCGAACATTGGCTTTTTATGGACTCAAAGTTATCAATCAACAACCTAGGATAGGGTTTAAGGCCATTATAGACCAAGTTAAAAAAGAGTCGTTGACCATTACCGATGTGGTGTTCATAATTGCGCCCAGAATTAATGCCGCAGGTAGAATGAAGCACGGTCAACATGCGGTAAATTTACTTACCGAAACAGACATGGACCAAGCTCGGATATTTGCTGCTGAGATTGAAAAATTCAATACCGACCGTCGCGGATTGGATCAGGAGATTACCCAAGAAGCATTGGTACAGATAGCGGAAAACAAAGAACAAGAACGATTTACCTCTGTTGTCTACAAAGAAACTTGGCACAAAGGTGTTATTGGTATTGTAGCTTCCAGACTTACGGAAACGTATTACCGGCCAACGTTGGTATTTACCAAAAGTGGCGATAAGTTAGCGGCATCGGCTAGATCGGTAAAAGGTTTTGATGTCTACAATGCCTTGGAAAGCTGTTCCGATTGTATTGAGCAATTTGGTGGTCATAAATATGCTGCAGGATTAACACTGTTGGAAGAACAATTTGAAGCGTTTAAATCCCAGTTCGAAAAGGTGGTGAAAGAAACAATTGAACCACAATTACTTACTCCGGAAATTACGGTGGATACTAAAATTACGTTACAGGATATTACCCCCAAACTGATGCGTATTTTAAAACAGTTCGCACCATTTGGACCGGGAAATATGGCACCTGTTTTTATGTCGGAAAATCTAATTGATACCGGTTATGCCAAAGGCGTAGGGCAAGATGGGGCACATCTTAAAGTACAGGTAATCCAAGGTAACAGTCAAAAGATTGGGGGCATCGGTTTTAATTTAGGTGATAAACTATCATTGGTAACGGGTAGAAAGCCTTTTGATGCCGTTTTTTCGATAGATGAAAATGAATGGCAAGGGAACATAAGCCTCCAATTAAAATTAAAGGATATTAAATGAGAATAGAACATCTGGCCATTTGGGTAAAGGATTTGGATGCAATGAAGAGGTTTTACGTAACTTATTTTGATGCCGTTCCCGGAGAAATGTACCATAACCCCAAAAAGGACTTCAATTCATATTTCTTAAGCTTTAAGGAAGGTGGTTCCCGATTGGAATTGATGCATAGACCGGACATTGCCGTTAGACAAAATGAAAACATCGAATTTATGGGAATTACCCATTTTGCGATATCGGTCGGTTCAAAGGGTAAAGTGGATGCCTTGACCGATAGGTTGAGAAATTCAGGATTCAAAATAGTTGGAGAGCCTAGAACCACGGGCGATGGTTATTATGAAAGCGTGGTCCTAGATCCGGAAAAAAACAGAATTGAAATTACAGAATAAGCCGTTATAATTTTGTCAATGGATCCGTATGCAGCGTTAAGAATTAAAGAGTTCAATATATTTTTGGGAGCCCGTTTTGCCATGGTTTTTGCATGGGCCATGCAATTTATCGTCATAGAATGGCAGGTTTATTCATTGACCAAGGATCCGTTATCCCTAGGGATTATAGGGTTAATGGAAGTGATACCCGCCGTTTCCATGGCTTTGTTCGCGGGCCATATCGTTGATCAAAAAGAAAAGAGGAACTTATTGGTTAAATGTCTTTTAGGTTTTTCCGTAATTAGTCTGGGTCTTTTTATTTTAAGTTGGCCCGATCTGTCTACAAAGGTTACTTCCAGGACTATTCTTTGGTCTATTTATGTTTTGGTTTTTTTGGGCGGAATAGTCCGGGCATTTTTAGGTCCCACCATATTCTCGTTAATGGCTTTGATCGTACCCAAGAAGTTATATCCCAATGCCGCTACATGGAGCAGTACAACTTGGCAATTGGCATCTGTTCTGGGACCTGCCACAGCAGGTTTTTCCATTGCGTTGATCGGTGTGCATTGGTCTATGTGCCTTATATTCCTTTGCACAATAATTGCCTTATTGGCCATTTCACAGATTTCACGAAAACCGATTTTGAACCCTAAAATCGGGGAGCCTGTTTTTCAAAGTTTAAAAGAAGGGATTCAATTCGTATTTAAGACAAAGGCTATTTTAGGGGCATTGACCCTTGATATGATCGCAGTACTTTTTGGCGGCGCCATCGCACTTCTTCCAATTTACGCACAAGATATTCTTAATGTAGGTGCTGAAGGATTCGGTATTCTTAGGGCTGCACCGGCTGTGGGTGCAGCATTGACCATGGTGGGTTCAACACGTTTTCCTTTGTATAAAAATGCAGGTAAAAAGTTATTGTTGGCTATTTTCCTTTTCGGAGTATGTATTATTGTTTTCGGATTGTCTACTTCGTTTTGGTTATCGGTGGGCGCTTTATTTATGAGTGGTGCCGTAGACGGCATATCCATGATCATTAGACAGACTATCCTTCAATTAAAAACACCGGACAATATGAGGGGAAGGGTGGCATCGGTGAATTCTATGTTCGTAGGATCATCAAATGAACTCGGAGCTTTTGAAAGTGGGGCAACCGCAAAACTTATGGGAACTGTGACTGCTGTGGTTTTTGGAGGTTGTATGACCATATTAACGGTTGGGATCACCACCTTGGCCTTGCCATCATTTAGGAGATTGGATCTACGGAAGGATGTTGACGAACATGCCGTGACCGAATAAGCTAGTATTTTTCCAGAGAAAACCGTTCACCGTCAAAAACACCATAAGTGAAAAAAGATAACCAATCCCCAAGGTTTATATATTTCGATTTTTCGTTCAGATTTATTTCCAGAGGTAGGTGGCGATGTCCGAAAACAAAATAATCGTAATGCTCTTGCTCTAATTTTCGTTTGCAATATTGGACCAACCATTCTTTGTCTTCCCCAAGGAATTTAACGTCCTCATCACCTGAAATCAATTTGTTCCTTACCGAAAGGTATTGACCCAAGCGTACGCCCAAATCAGGATGCAACCATTTAAAAAACCATTTCGCCACAGGATTGGTAAATACCTTTTTCATACGTTTAAACCCAAGGTCATCAGGTCCTAGACCATCACCATGGCCAATGAACACTTTGGATCCATTAAACATGAATTGTTGGGGTTTGTGATAAACCGGAATATTCAATTCTTCCTCAAAGTAACCATTCATCCAAAGGTCGTGGTTCCCTACAAAATAGAATACGGGAATGCCCGAATCCGTTATTTCGGCCAATTTGCCCAATGTTCGGGTAAATCCCTTGGGGACAACGGTTTTATATTCAAACCAGAAATCAAAAAGATCACCCACTAGAAATATGGCCGCTGCATCTTTCTTGACAACATCTAGCCAAGCCACGAATTTCTTTTCGCGTAACAAACTTTTTTCCATGGTAGGTGCTCCTAGATGGTTGTCACTTGCGAAGTAGACCTTTTTGCCTTTGGGGATGTTGATAGATTTCATTGATGTCGTAAATATAGGAAAATCCCTTTGGCCGTCTAATTGTCAGAAGCGTACCACTCTGCATAAGAAGTTTCGGTTTCCTGAAGTTTTAAAGAGTGTAGTTTTATGGTTTCAGGAAGCCTGGCCTTAATTTTTTCAGCAAAATCGATGACCATATTCTCACTTGTTGGTTGGTAATCCGCTAAGATTACATTATGATCTCGACGCATTAATTCCTTGGCCAATTCCAGATGTGGTGTGTTTTTATTGAAAATGGTGGCGTGGTCAAAAGGATCCACGATTTCTTCTTTTACGATTTTCTTTAAATCGCCAAAATCAATGACCATTCCCAATTTAACATGGGAAGTATCAGTAATCGGGGTGCCGATTACCGTTACGGAGAGTTTATAACTATGGCCGTGTACATTTCTGCATTTACCATCATACCCATATAAAGCATGGCCTGATTCAAAAGTGAATTGCTTGGTTATTCTAATATTGCTCATTGCTATGAATTACGGCGCGAAGTTAATCAATATCAAACATATTTTTCCTTCATAAGAGAATTGATTCGGCACAATCAAGAAATAAGTTTTTAAATTATTCTAGCTTGAAATATTCATCCCAAACGACGGTTTCCCCAGTTTCTGCTGCGTGTTTGGCAGCTTCTAAAATTTGCACCACGATCAAATTGTTTTCCATGGACGCCAGATCATATCTTTTGAGTGGAAAATCTTCCCGTACCAATTTTGAAAAATAAGCAAACGGATCGTGCATTCCTTTTAGGAGGGGTAATGCTTTCAATGATTTTGGGCCGTCTTTCACATTGGTCATAAATTGCATATCTTCATTATTTTGGCAAAATACGTAACCATTTTTTCCATAGACGGTCATATCCTTTCTTCCATATGTCCAGTTCCATGAAGCCTGTATCACTACTTGGGTCTTGGGGTAGGTCAAAACAATGATTGCATCATCTTCTACATTGGGGTATATGTCAGGTTTGGTTTGTTGGGTTACGCAGGTTACCGTTTTGGGCGTTTCCCCTTTTATTATGTAGGTGGCAATGTTTGCGCCATAGCACCCGAAATCGGGCAAGGCACCACCACCGTTCAATACGGGGTCGGTCAACCATTCTAGGAATTCTTTACTACAGCCGATTTCTTTGGGTCCCGGGTGGCCGGTATTAAAGACTATTTTTGAGATGTCCCCTATGGTATTGCCTTCTTCAATAATATCAAAAGCCTTGGCATTACTGGCATACCAGGAAGTCTCGTAATTGGTCATTAAATGTATTTTGTGTTTTTTTGCCAATGTCATCATTTTCTTGGCATGGGCAACATTTACGGCCAGAGGTTTTTCGACCATAATATGTATTCCCTTTGGAGCAAAAAATTCGACCACTTCTAAATGCCCATGAATATCGTTAAACGCCATTACGGCTTCTGGTTTCACTTCCTGCATCATCGTTGTCATGGATTTATATACTAAATCCATTGAAAAACCATACTGTTTGTGATAACGTGCAACTAACGTTTCGTTGGGTTCAACAATACCCACTATCTCAATATCCCCGATATTTTCCCTACCTAGAACCCAATGCACGTGATCATGGGTCAATCCTATTATCGCAACTTTAAGTGGTTTGGAATCGGCATTGCCCAAAGTGTTTTTTACATTATTTTTTGGTAAAATAAAACTGGATGAAACTAAAAATAGGATATAAGGAATTATTTTTAAGAATAAGCTGTGAGGTTGCATGGGTATTAAATTATAGGTGAATTCAAATATACTGAAGTATTAAGGAAACCTAACCTTTTTATACTGCTACCTCAACCCCTACTGTATAATAAATAACTACCACCGAGAATCAAAAAAGGGGCTGCGATCATAAAGCAAATAACACTCCACCGGTATAGCCCCCAAAAGGAAATGGTCTTAACGTTTTCGATATTCTTGGGGTCATAGGTGATTTTTATCCTCTCCCCGATTTTATATGGCGCTGGGTAAGAGCTTATAGAACTTATATAAGTATGTTTAACCTGTGATCGGTCCAAAAACTCGAAAACCGGTTTGTACATGGTGTTATTTTCGCTTTGTGTCTCGATAAAATCAATTACTGTGGCCGTGGTTCTTATACCTTTGGCCAATAATCGCTGGGATTGGAGGTATTGTGAATAAGCCAAATAGGATAATGATGCACCTATCAATAAAAGAAATGAATAGAAAATCACCCATATGGCATTTGGGTTCGTGGTCATGACCAGTAGTATTATAAAAAAGGATTACCTTTTGTATTTTCTTCTAGAACGAATACGGTTAACAAAATAGGCGACTACAACAAATAAAGCCAATAAAGGAAAAACAAGGTTGCCGTTTAAGAAATTCAATAGTTCCATGTTTATATTTTTTGTTAATAGAACGGAATGGATATAGGTTTATTATTTCTTGTATTTGGATAGTGCATTTACCGTAAATTCGGATAATACCAGTGATCCGGAAATTGCAGCCCTTTCGGAAAGAAGTTTATCCCAGTGCTCGGTGTTTTCCCAAAGTGTTTTTTTCCATTTATACAATGCCTCAGGATTGTAGTTGGATAATTGTTGGGTAAAAAAATCGATTTCTTTGTCCATTTCCTTTATAGAATCGAATACCTTGGCGAACAATCCTTTTTCTTTGGCCCAGTAGGCATTTTGCCATTCGGTAGGGGCCAATGATAACTCGGATAAGCCAGCGGTCCCTATTTTTCTTTGAACGGCAGGGGCAATTACCAATGGTGCTATACCAATGGTCAATTCTGACAATCTAATAGAAGCATCTACAGAGGCAAAAACATAGTCACATGCCGCTGCTAGACCAACTCCGCCACCAACGGTTTTTCCTTGGACTCGACCAACAATTACCTTATTGCACGTACGCATGGCGTTGATGACATGGGCAAAACCGCTAAAGAAAGTTTTACCTTCTTCCATGTTACCTATGGCCGTCAATTCCTCAAAGGATGCGCCGCCACAAAAGGCACGTTTACCTTCTGATCGAAGTATGATTACGGAAATGTCTTTATTTTCGGATAATTTGTTGATTTCATCGGCAAGACGGTTCAATAATTCGGTAACGAAAGAATTACCGGCCGGATGGCCAAACTCAACTGTTGCTACCTTATTATCAATGGTAGTATATAAGCTTCCGTTTTCCCTGTTAGTGGTCATATATTATAATTTTAATCAAAATTAGGTGTTTTGCAATAACGGGCGAAACTTTCTTCTAAACTTCCAAACCAACGCACCACCACGGATGGCCATCCATACGGTAAGGGCAATCCAAATGCCATGTAGGCCCCAATGGGCGTATTTGGTCAAAAATAGGGTTGGCACAAAACCTAGAAATGTTGCCGTTAACAGTACGTTCCTAAGATATTTCATTTCTCCCAAACCTTTAAAAACGCCGTCAAAAACAAAAGCTACGGTATTCATGGGGAGCCCTAGGATAACGATAAAAAAGATACTGTAGAATGTTTTAAGCACAGCCGTCTCATTTGAGAAAATATGGCCTATAGGTTTGTAGAAAAGGAAACCGATGAGCATTAAAAGAATGCTTACAATTCCCCCATAGATCATTATTTTCTTGGCTAGTTGCCATAGTCCTTTAAAATCCTTGGCCCCTAACAACCTGCCTCCCATAATATTTCCGGCTGCACCGTATCCATCAATAAAAAAGGCAGAAAATAGCCAAAGGTTAATGGCAATGGTATGCGCACCTATATATTTGTCACCAAGTGCCGTTGCTTCCCTTACCGCTAATATAAGGGCAACATTCAGGGCTATTGCTCGGATAAAGAGGTTTAGGCTCATGATAATCAATCGGTTCAATTCCTTATGAAGGGGAAATTGGACCTTTAGGCTTATATCGGTTTTAGAAATTAAGAGGAAAAAAGCCATGATTGCCATTATCGCTTGTGCAATTAAGCTGGCATATGCGGCACCTTTAAGATACATGGGGGAAATTATACCTTCAATACCATATACGAGTAAAAAGTCCAAACCAATATTTAGTATAGCACCCACTATGGCGATCAACATGGGATAATACGTGTTTTGTAATCCTCGGAATATCCCCATTACCGCAAAAACGAACAAGGTTAAAGGGAAACCCCAAACACGAATGGAATAATAAGAGATACAATACTCGAGTATTTTTCCGGAAGCATTCAGGAATACAAATATTTCTTCGATAATGAATATGGTAGATAATAGAACGATGATACTCAACGAAATATTCAAAAAAATGGCCTGTGCGGGTAAGGTCTTGACATTTTCGAGTTCTCCGGCTCCCAAATATTGGGAAATAATGGCAGAAATGGCACTACGGGTTTGGCCTAATATCCAAATGAGCATAGAAAGAAAGGAACCGACAATACCAGCTGCGGCCAGTGATTCCAATCCGTCTACAGGAATGTTCCCAACAATGGCGGTATCGGTGATTGACAGAATGGGCTCGGCGATTCCTGCGATAGTTGCCGGAATTGCCAATTTGTTTATGGTTTTAAAACTTACGACTGTTTTCAAAGTATTGTTCCTGGATTATAAAATCAATTCATAGCAATGAAAAGGATGCTCACTTTGTTTGGGGAAATATATGTCTGATAGCTTATTGTATCCGCGGGCCTCATAAAAACGTTGGTTACGTTTGTTCTGGCTAAAAGTATCCAAACGAACTGAAACAAGTCCGTTTTTCTTGGCTTTGTCTTCCGCAAAAGACATTAATTTTTGGGCATATCCTTTACCTTGTTGGGAAGGGTCTATGGCCAAACGGTGTATATAGAGGTTTTTATAATTCGGGGTAAGCCATTGAACAGGAATATATTCTTTGTCCATCAGGGTTGAAATTACAATGGTACCGATAATGCCTTCCCCGTTATCCAGAACGTACAATTCAGATCTTTCAATATCCTTTAGAAAAGCATTTTTTGATGGGTAATGTTCGTTCCATTGATAAATACCGTGCTCGATCATAAAAGCGGCACATGAATTAGTGACATTTAAAATGTCATGAATTTCCGGTAATTTTGCCAATCGAATCACGAATAGGTTTTATTTTAGTCGTAAATTTAAAGTATTAATCAATATTTGCCGCTATGCAGAACATTCTTGTACCCATTGGTACCTTGCCCAACGTTAATGAAACCTTACAATATGCTGTTGATTTTGCTGCTGACTTTTCATTAAAAGTTTATGTAATGGATGCGTATAACGTAAGTGCAAAAGCCGGGAGTTTGACCAACATCTCCGAAAAGCTCGCAAAGAGTGGAAAAGAGCGTTTAAAGACCATTATCTCAGAGGTCGATTCCAAAAATGTTGAAATTAACATAGCTACCTATAAAGGGGAAATAGTTGATGGGATCAAGGAAATAGACAAACAACTGGGTATTAATTTGATAATTTTGTCCCCAAAGAGCAATCATGTCCATGAAGATCTTTATTTGGGTACTACGGCAGGGAGGATTATTAAAAGAACCAATATTCCGGCTTTGATCGTACCTGAGGGTATTAAATACAAGCCGTTTAAAAATATATTGACCGCATTTAAATCGGGGATTCTAAAGCGTAAACGTATTTTGGCCCCACTAATGGAGATAAAGATGAAACATGATGCTGTGGTCAATTTACTTCTTGTGAAAACACCTGGATATACCGATGATGATTTAAGGATCAATACCGCATTGATGGATCTTTGCTATAAACTTACCATCACTGAAAACCCTACTACCTATCTTGGGGTAATGGAACATTTTCAGTCTAAACAACCCGATTTGTTATGTGTTTTTCGCAGAAAGAGGGGCTTTTTCGTTAAGTTATGGGAAAAGAATACCATTAGTAAATCTGAATTTTCGGTACCCATTCCGGTTCTGGTCCTGAGTGTCAAGAAAGACTGATTCCGTAGATTGGATAAGACGGTTTATTTTTTAGAGGTCCTAATTACCTGATTATGTAAGTGGAATATCCTAATACCAATTAGGAATAACCCTTTATATCGATGCCTTTTGGGTGTTTCCGACCATGGCGTGGATACCTTTTTGGGTTTTTGGGGCAAATGGTGTTTTTCTACCGGAATTATTAAGTTGATTTTAGCTTATGAAATTCATTATCGCTCCAGACAAATTTAAAGGTTCCTTGACCGGATTCGAATTCTGCGATGCCGTAGAAGAAGGACTTCGAATGGTATTTAAAGAAGCAGAAATCTTCAAAATGCCATTGGCCGACGGAGGTGATGGTACTATGGAAGTCGCACGGCATTACATCAATGGCGATAAGGTATCGGTAACGGTTAATGACCCACTTTTTAGACCTATTGAAGCGTCATATTTGTATTCCAAGGGTACCGGGATTGCCTATATTGAAATGGCTGAGGCATCCGGACTCAAGTTGCTCAAAGATGAAGAAAGCAATTGTTGGTACACGACCACATTGGGTACGGGCGAATTAATTGTCGATGCATTGGAAAAGGGTGCAAAGGAAATCATCCTGGGTATTGGTGGAAGTGCCACCAATGATGGGGGTATGGGTATGGCAAGTGCTTTGGGATATCGTTTTTTGGATGGGGATGAAGAAGAATTGGAACCTATAGGGGGCAATCTTGCTGCGGTACGTAAAATCGATGATTCTAATATAAACCCCAAACTCAATGGGGTAATGGTAAAAGTTGCTTGCGATGTTACCAATCCGTTTTACGGTCAAAATGGCGCCGCCTATGTCTACGCAAAACAAAAAGGAGCATCAGACAATGAAATTGTACTATTGGATCAAGGGCTAACCAATTTTGCTGAAATCATCCATAGGCGATTTAATATGGATTTACAGAAAATAGACGGAGCCGGTGCAGCAGGTGGAGTAGGTGGAGGTGCCCTTATTTTCCTAAAAGGAGATTTGATCTCGGGGATCGATATGGTCAAAGAGCTGTCAGGTTTTGATACGGCCATCGAAGGTGCCTACTGGATCATTACGGGAGAAGGAAAGTTAGACGAACAAACACTCTCTGGTAAGACCATTGATGGGGTCGTTACATCCGCCAAACGAAAGCAGATACCGGTAGCGGCATTATGTGGATCGGTCAGTATATCCATAGCACAACAGCAAGCATTCGGCATTGAATATGTAGCTTCCATAGTTAGGGGTGTCGGGACCTTACAAGAAGCAATGGCCAAGAGTTATGATAATTTGGTCAATGCAACTTATAATTTCGCCAATCTCATAAAATAATTTTTCGAGGCGGGCTTATGGCCGAATCGGAAGAATGGTATAGCTTACTTCGGGGAAAATTAAAGGGTATGCGCTAAAAATACAATCGGGTTCATTAAATCAATATTGTTGTTAGTGTGAAGCAATTTTGGTGTTATAGAATTTAGGAATATTGGCTACTCACTGCTTTTTTATCGAATAATCAGGTGAACTTGATTGATCGTGGTCTTTTTAAAATATTGAATTTTAATGGAGCTAAATATGTACTACCTTTGCAGTTAATCAACCTCCAAATACAATTATGAGAACAAATTTATTTAAGCTATGTTTAATAGTGTTTATTAGCACTTCTGGCTATGCACAATTAAAAGTTGATGCTGAATTACGGCCAAGATTTGAATACCGACACGGTTTTGGATCACTTTTCCCTGACAATGTAGATGCATCGGCATTCATTTCCCAGCGAACACGTTTAAATACAAGTTTCAAAAAAGATTATCTCGACTTTTATTTGAGTGTACAAGACATTCGCGTATGGGGTGATGTGCCTCAATTGAACAGAGCCGACCGCAATGGTTTTTCGGTTCATCAAGCCTGGGGCGAGTTATTGTTTAACCCTGAGTTTTCATTGAAACTGGGTAGACAAGTTTTAAGTTATGACGACCAAAGAATTTTAGGTGGCGTTGGATGGGCACAACAAGCACGTAGCCATGATGTGGCTTTGTTTAAGTATTCTAAAGGTAATTCCAGTTTACATTTGGGTGCGGCATTTAATCAAGATGCGGAATCCAACATTGGAAATGTACTTACGACCAATACCTATAAAAGTATGCAGTTCGCATGGTTCAATCAAAAATGGGAATCCATATCGGCTAGTTTTTTGTTTTTGAACAATGGTCTGCAATTTACTGATGAGTTGAACGCGGATAATAATGAAACGCGTTATAGCCAAACCATAGGTACACATTTAAAATCCAATAAGCAACAAACTTTAGGATGGATGGCGAATTTATACTACCAATTTGGTAATGACGTAAATGAAAATGACCTTAGTGCGTATTTGATTTCCTTGGAGGCTAATTATAAAATGAATCCCAAATGGTCTTTGATAGCAGGTGGGGAATTAATGAGTGGCAATGATAATGGGGGTGTCTCGGAAGGCGAGAACAAAGCATTCACACCATTTTATGGTACCAATCACAAGTTCAATGGATTAATGGATTATTTCTATGTAGGAAACCATGCGAACAATATTGGTTTAATGGATTTATATCTTGGTTCTGTTTTCAAATTAGGAGAGGATACCTCCTTAAATGCCAGAATCCACAATTTCTCCGCTGCAGCAGATATTCAAGGTAGCGATTCAAAACAACTGGGCGTTGAAGCGGATTTGGTATTCAACTACAACTTTAAAAAAGACATCAATATAAAAGCTGGGTATTCGCAATTGTTCGCATCTGAAGGAATGGAGCTGCTAAAAAACAATGTCGATGACAACTCCAATTATTGGGGATGGCTAATGGTTACCATTAACCCAACCTTATTTACGACCAAATTGGATTGATATTGTTGAGTTCGGACACTCGACACTCTAATTAGAAAACTGTTTTTTGTTGTGGCGCATCCTAATGAAAGCAATTATGGATGTGACCACAACAATAGCAATCAATACATAAATGAATTTAGGAATGGGTAATGGGTCTCCAGCGGCATAGCTATGTAACCCCGACAAATAATAGTTTACTCCGAAAGATGTCATTATTATAGATCCAAAGGCAAAAACACTTGCAGTATTCAATACGTAGCGGCTTTTTAATGCCGGTACAAACCGAAGATGCAGTACAATGGCATAGATGATAATTGAAATTAATGCCCATGTTTCTTTGGGATCCCATGCCCAATAGCGACCCCAGGACTCATTGGCCCAGATACCTCCAAGAAACGTTCCCACAGAAAGGACGAACACACCGATTGTCATTGAAATTTCGTTGATATAGGTCAATTCTTTGATTCGGATACTTATTGCTTCATGGGATTTTTTGGTTTCTATTATCATTAAGATCAAAACCATGAAACCGAGAATAAAGGATAATGCCAAGGGTGCATAACTACTCACGATGGTCGCTACATGAACTTTAAGCCAAAAAGATTTGAGCACTGGCATCAAATTCGTGATTTCAGGACTTAACCAATCCAAGTAACTTACGAATAGCAATGAACCTGTAAAGAGCGTAGCAAGGGGTAACGCAAAATCAGATTTACGAAATGTCAATAACCCACAGAGCATCAATACCCAAGCAACGAAAATGAGCATTTCATAGCCATTACTCCACGGAGCATGTTGGGCGACATACCACCGAAGGATTATGTTCCCTGTAAAAACCAAAAAACTGATTAATGAGAGTATAATAAGGATGTTCCATAAAACATCCATAAATCGTTTCTGTACGAATATTTTGGCCAAAGCCAGTGCCAGTAAAATAAAACCAATGGTAAAAAAGACTTGGAATAACCAAAAGTTCAGGTTCATTTCATTATACCATAATTCTGCCTCCACACGTTGGCTGCTGGGTATAATCTTGGCCCCCAAAGTACTTTGATATGTATTTATATAAGATAATTTCTCCGTTGCCGCAGCCCAATTTTTATCTGCTACATCATTAAAATAGGAAGGTGTTATGGTCTGGGCAAAACGACCGTCTTCGGGAGGAAAATCCTTAAAATGATGGGTATAACTAAACCAAGTATCATTTGCATCCAGACTATTGGGATAAATTTTTAGATAATTCCCTGAAAAAATATTGAACAGTATATTAAAGCGCTCATCTACTTTAAGTACTTCCTTGTCAAATTCGGAATGTTCGGCAGGTTTCTTGGCATTGGCCTCTTCCGCTACCTTTGACAACACGTAATCACCACTGGGGTTGATCAAGTCATCAAATGAGATCAAACCATCATCGGTAATTTTTAGGGCATCAAAAAATCCTCCGCCTTTCTTTGTATCAATTTTTATTATCGGAATCTGTTGCCACGCCCCAGGTGAAACATGCATGGCAAGAAATACCTGATTGGCATTCAAATGTATAGTTTTGCCATCTTCCTCGAACTTGAAATATGGTTTACGTGATACTTTACGCAAAAATTCAGAGGCAAGGGTATTAATGGGCTTTATACGACCGTCTAAATCCTGGACCATTAATCGGCCAAAAAGTGCTGCATGTTGTTTGTCGATTTCTTGATGGGCAACAAGTTCAGGAATCGAAATGGTATCGTTGGTTTGCTGAGCATGAAGGCCAAGGTTCATTAAGCCGAATAGAAATAGCACAACAACAGTTTTCTTGTTTTTCAGTTTTTTCAGTTTTTTGTTGATTACCGTAAAATGGGAACTCTTTCCGAAAAGGGTGAAGAACATGCCTATCATCATTAAAAAGTAGCCCAGATAGGTCACATTTGTACCCAACACATCATGATTTACCGATAATACCGTGCCTTTTTCATCCGTATCATAACTTGCTTGATAAAACCTGTAGCCGCCATGATCCAGAACATTGTTCATAAAGATTCGGAAGGGCATTTTAGTTTCCCCATCCAATACCGTTACTTCACTTGCATATGCTGACGGACTTTCAGAACCTGGGTAGCGTTCTAATTGAAAATCGTTTAATTGAACTTTAAACGGTATCTCAATGGGCATTGCGCCATAGGAGAATCTTAGGTTGACTCCATCAACATTTATTTCATGGGTTGTTGGTAAAAAGCCCTCACGATAAAGTAAGGTTATTTCTTCCAGTTCATTATTTACCTGAACGTTCAAAAGCAAGGCATCATCTTTTACTTTGTCGTTGTCTTTTGGTTTTTCTGATGTACTAACTATCTCTATGCTACCGGACTCGTGGAATGACAAGGGAACAAAAGAAAGATCCCCTGAACGATAAAGAGTACGTAAGGTCATGGGTTGCAGGGTGTCTCCTTTAATGACCCCGGCCGTTTGATCGGCCATTATAAAAAAGTCGAGGGAGTGGGGTGAAAAAATCTCAAAATCACCATCTTTCTCTATGAGGTTTATTACATCGGCTCCTTCGGCCTCAAAACCTATTTTGTGTTTATGACTTCCAATTTCCTCTATTTCCCCTTTTTCAAGGAAAACGGTTTCCCTGCCGTTCCCTGATGTAACTACCATTTGCAGTAAAGGGACACCTTTTTCTGGGTCGTCAACTATTTCAGGGGTGGCATCTGCTACGAATCTCTTATGCGAAATTTTTATGGGGTTGGCATTAAAATCCGTAGAAATGGAAAAATCATTATCACTAAGGGGAGAAAAGTTTAGTTCCTGTTTAAGGTGTTTGGTTTGTTTTCCATCGGTAATATGTACCTGCAGATAATTTTTATCCGAAATAATGGTACTTGAAGATTTTCCTTCACGAATACGCATTATACCACCATATGAATAGTAGCGTGTAATTCCGGCTCCTATAAGGATGATGATAAAAGCGATGTGAAAAAGTAGGATAGCCCATTTTTCTTTGCGCCAAAGTCTATACTTATAAATATTGGCTGCAAAACAAAGACCCAAACCGATCATTACCAACTCAAACCATGTAGAATCGTATACTTTTATCCAAGCTGTGGCAGTACCAAAATCGTTTTCTATGAAAGTAGCGGCTCCCATTGCTATTGCAAATGCCAATAACAAGACCAGCGCCAATATTGGTGAGGAAAAAATACGATAGAATATCTTCATGAAAAGTTTTCGGCTTTAAAAGCCCTTAGAAATAGGTTTTTAAATCGACTACTAATCGTTCATACTCACGGCTTTGGAATCCATTTTATCTTCACGGGCCTTAGCTTCTTCAAGCCATTTGGGAAGTAAATTGGTTTTGAATTCTTCTTTTTCCTTGATAAGTTTTTCCATATCCAGACCAATAAATTCCTGGGCTTTTTCCTTGGAAGCAATGTCGGGCATGGGTACTTCTTGGTTAAAACCTAAAGTGGCCAATAACCTAGCTAATTTTACACGGGCTTCTTGGGCTATATTTAGTCCTCCACCTAAAACCCTGGCAGTTTCTACCGGAGAATGGAAAGATGCCCCGTGCGATGCGGCAGCGTAATCCCAACGCCATTGGGCATGACGAATATCCGTTAGGATAGGTTTCATTTGTTCTTCCGTGGCGCCTAATTCCCAGGCTTTACCTGCTTCAATATGGGATTTAACCAAAAGGTCTTCTAATTTCAATCTGTTTTCAGTTGCTTTCTTTTGGCGCTCATAAACATTGGCACGCAATTTATCAGCCTCTTGTCTGTGACATACTTGACATGAATTTGCAACATTGTTCAAAGGTGATTGTAAATGGTGATCGGTGAATTTTTGTCCTCCTTCACTTTTGTAAGGCATATGACAATCTGCACATGAAACACCTCGATCCGCATGTACACCGGTCAAATAGGTTTCGTAACCAGGATGTTGCGCCTTCAACATTGGGGTTTTACTTATTTGGTGGGTCCAATCGGAGAATTCCATTTCATCATAATAGGCTTCCATAGATTCAACATCCATACCATTTTTCCAAGGGAAAGTTAGATACGGAGTTCCTTCATTTCCAGGTTTTTTCTTGTCGAAATAATACTCAACGTGGCATTGGGCACACACCAAGGAACGCATTTCTTGGTGGGTGGCTTTGTTGATGTCCTTACCCATGGCATCAAAAGCTTCGACAAGTGCAGGTCGTGTAATTCGCAACTTCATGTTATTTGGATCATGACAATCTGCACAGCCTATGGGATTTACTATTTCAGCTCCTTTATCTGCCCATTTCCCATCATAAAATTCTGCAATTCCTTTCTCGTTCATTAAACGGGGAACATCAGGACTCTTACAGGTCCAGCAAGTGGCCGGCATGGGTCCATCCCCTTCACCTTTAGGACCTCCGGTACGTAATGTATTTCGAATATCCTCTATGGCATAGTAGTGACCCCGTCCTTGGTTATAATCTTTGGAAAATCCATATCCGGCAAATAAAACAACTAACCGTGGGTCCTCTTCAAGTACATCACGCATGGCCGAACCACCTTGGAAAGATGCAAATGAAGTTTCGGATGTCTGTAACCAAGATTGGTATTCCCTAGGGTAGTTTTTTCCCCATTCCTCGTTACGAGGTTCATTTTCCCCAATATCCACTTGAGGAACATATTGGTATTTAGCTTCACTCTTTCTGTTGATTATGCTTGAGGCAAGTAGTCCCAATAAAAAGACGACTATAATTGTTACCACAAATAGAACTTTGTTTTTCATAAGGTTGTTATTTAGTAGCTGCCATTTCTTTTTCTAACCAAGATGGTATAACCATTTCTTCTTGGTCGGTGGGTAAAGGGGCTATATTATATTTGACTGTTGACATTCCGTGGATTCGGCCATGAGGTACTTCCTTATGACAGCTCCAACATTTACGTGAGGTTCTATTTTCTTGATGATCTTCAATAAAACCACTGTATTTTGTTTGTGTCACCTGTTGAACATGGCAACGTATACAGTTATTTTGCACAACTTCTTGTGACCCTTCCCTCATGAAAATAACTTCAGGTTCAGCTCTGGCTGTAAATACAGATGCATGATATAGGCCGTCCATTGCCTTAAAATAATAGGCGTTCACAAAATTGTCCTGGGGAACATGACAGCCATTACATGAAGCCCATTCGCGGTGTGAACTATGCATCCAACTATTATATACGGGGGTCATAACGTGACAATTGACACATGCTTGGGGATTATCCGACATATATGAAAGCACTTCACCTTCTTTCATCATAAAAAAACCAATACCGATAATTGCCGCTATGGAAAAAACAGCAAAGGATCGTATCGGAGAACCCTTTTTGGGAAGAAAGTTAGATTTAAATTTCACGCAGCGAAAATAGGTATATTAAGTTTGAATATAACATTTTTTTATAAGAATTATCTTATTTTACATTGTTTATTTAACTCATGGATAATATGTTATCAATATTAGCCCAGTTTCGATAGAACGGGCTTTTTGAGTTCGATAGAAGTTATATAATGAAGTTTTCTTTTCCTGAAGATGGGGCTAAAGGTAAGAATGGGGCTATAAAATGAAGCGTGTATTATTTGGCATTGGAAAATGGCGATTTCAGCTTATTATAGTCTTAGGGCATAGTTGCCCTATTCAGTATTTACCCATAATTGAACCATGAAAACGGACTACATAAAAAAACCGCTCAAGCAAGCTTGGCGGTTTAGATTTTTAAGTGCAGGAATTAGTGCACTTGAATGTGGAGAATACCGGAGTCGAACCGGTGACCTCTTGCCTGCCAGGCAAGCGCTCTAGCCAGCTGAGCTAATCCCCCGTGGCTAATCGAACGTCAAAGGAAATACTTTTTGTTCAAGTATCAAAATTGTATATTCGTTTTCTTTAAAAAGGTTTAAATAATAAATAGAAAATATGTCTAATTTAGAAAGAAAAGTAGCTTATATCA
Organism: Maribacter luteus; assembly: GCF_009674825.1. Classification (GTDB taxonomy): domain Bacteria; phylum Bacteroidota; class Bacteroidia; order Flavobacteriales; family Flavobacteriaceae; genus Maribacter_A; species Maribacter_A luteus. The sequence goes on along the minus strand of NZ_WKJH01000001.1, from coordinate 657,153 downwards.
CTGGGGGATCAAAGGGTATTGGGTTTAGTGTTGCCAAAACTCTTTTGGGGGCCGGAATGAGAGTGGCCATCAGTGGTAGGGATATTGCTACGGTAAAAGCCGCCGCAGCACAATTGGGCGATAGTGACCAAGTTTTAGCATTACAATCGAATGTGGTTAATTTAGGTGATGAGGAATTGGCCGTTAAAGAAATATTGGATAAGTGGGGTCAACTGGATGTGGTTTTGGCCAATGCCGGCGTAGGTCATTTCGCGCCGGTAGATGAATTAACCGAGGATCAGTGGGGTAGTATGATAAATACTAACCTAACGGGTGTATTTCACACCCTAAAAGCTTCAGTAGAGGCTTTAAAGGTGTCAAAAGGTTATTACATGACCTTGGCTAGTTTGGCAGGAACGAATTTCTTTGCCAATGGTGCCGGTTATAATGCAACAAAATTTGGTGTTGTGGGCTTTACACAAGCGGTAATGCTAGATCTGCGTAAGTATGATATCAAGGTTTCCACGATAATGCCGGGTTCTGTGGCCACACATTTCAACAATAATGAGCCGTCTGAAAAGGATGCTTGGAAAATACAGCCTGAGGATATCGGTGAATTGGTTTTGGATTTATTGAAAATGCATCCACGTACGTTACCCAGTAAAATTGAGGTTAGGCCAACAAGACCGGATAAAAAATAAGTCAAACTTCTTTTTCAATAAAAGGAACATTGGGATTGCAAATTTCAAGAATGAGCCTTTTTAGCTCTGTAGAGAACAGGGATAGGGTTTCTTGGGTTATAGATTTGTTGGGCTTGGACCTGCTTTTTTCACTTTCCTTGATGCCAAAACTTAATAACCCCGCACTTAGGTTCTTAAAGGAGATGATGCCGGCTTCAAGTTGGTTTACTGGCTTGTTTTCAGTGTACATTAGCGCATAGCAAAGCAGTTGAAAAGCTTTACTATATTTATAATCTTCAGTAAGTAGCGCCCAGTCGAATATCGCAACTTGGCTGGGTAATACTTTTCCTGATTTATAGTCAATGATTCGAAGTATTCCGTCAATTTCATCTATTCTATCTAATTTTCCAGTGAGTTTCACGGGAAAACCCACTTCAGGATAACTTACGTCAATTGTCATCTTTTTTTCCAAACCTAGGATTTTGATTTGGTGTTTTTTACTTTCACGAATTTCATGATCTATAAACGATCGTACATATTTTAGGATGACATTATAAGCGATTAGATTTTTACCCCGCAACATTGAAATAGATGAATAGGACTTATTAAAATGGTGTTTAACCAGTTTTTCTATATTTCCCTTCATGTTTACCAGTACCTCTTTGTTCAGATATTTACCTACCAGTGGCTTATAGAGGTCTTCTAAGGTGTCATGGATTATGGTGCCGAAAGTGTTGGCTGCGACGGTTTCTTCGACTTCTTGCAAGTCGTTGATTCTAAGCAGGTTTTGTTTGTAAAAATCCAACGGGTTCCTAACATAATTACTTAATGATGATGGCGAGAATCCTTTAGCGGCATGTTCTTTTATTAACTGCAATAAAGCACCATCCTTATCGACCGCTATCTCTTTTTTGGGAGTAACCTTGATTTCGGGGACGGCAATGAATTCTGTTATATTTTTCTTTAAGGTATCATCGGTCAATAGTTGTGTGATAAGGCGACTTCTTTCCCCTCCTTCCAGGACATCGGGTTCGGTGTTGTATATGAGATAGATGTTTTTGGCACGCTGCAAAAGGCGATAGAAATGATAGGTGTAAACGGCATCTTTTTCTTTGAAGGTCGGAAGACCGAAATTCCTTTTCAAATCAAAAGGAATGAAAGAATTGTTCGATTTTCCAGCCGGTAATATACCTTCGTTTACCGATGTTAGGATTACCGTCTCAAAATCTAAATTCCTACTTTCCAACATTCCCATGATCTGTAGTCCTTCGATTGGATCTCCTTTAAAATCCAACGTTTCCATTGAAACGAGTTCTTTAAATAAGGTGTGGAAAGATTTTTGGTCATTTATAAACTTATGCTCTTTGAGGATAGTCGTGATTTGATTGAAAATGCCATAGAATCTGAACAATTCTTCCAAAGCCAGTGAATTGCCCAAAGCTTGGAGTTTCGATTTCAGAATAGAAATCAAATTCAAAATACATTCCACTAAATATGTGGGAGAGGGAATAGGCTCTAAAAACAATGTATCTAAAGGGATGTTTTCGGAACTTATAATTGATCGTAATTTGTTTTTCGTTAGAAAAGTAAGGTTCTGAGATGTAGTTGTTTGTGTGATGACTCGGGCGTAAGAAATCTCATTATGGGTTAACAATAGATCGGTATACGGATGGGATAAAAAAGACAGGATGTTTTTATAATACCAACCGTTGGGCTGTTTGTGAACATAAAGTTCTATAAATTGATTGAAAAAACTCTCAAATGAGGTTTTGTTCAAGGGGAAGCCCATGGTAATATTCACCTTATCAAGTTCAGTGGGTATTGAATTCAATAATGGATTTAGTAGTGATTCATCGTTCAGTACAACTGCGGTTCTTTTCAAAATTCCGTTTTGTTCTGTAGCGATTTGTTTTAATAACGTGCCAACATATTTTGCTTGGGAAATACTTTTGGGAACGCCGATAACCTCAATTTGTTTTTCTTGTGTGAATGTTGTTGAAATGCCTTTAAGTCCATTTTTCTTTAAATAAGGCCAAGTTTTATGATGGCTTCTCACGAATAAACCCGCATCATGTATTGGATCATTGAGAAAATATGCATCTAAATCCCAATAAATATCGGCATTATTTGCGGCCAGGATACGTTGTATTATGGCACTTTCAGCGGTATTCAAGGCATTGAAACCAATAAAAACATGATGTTTGTTCTTATGGTTTTCTGTATATGAATCAAGGTTTTCGTAAGCCTTTCGATAAACAAGTCCTTGGTGACCAAAACCTTTTTGAATTAGCCTAAAGTTAAATCTATTGTAGAGGTTTTCGAGTTTGTTCCAAAAATCAATGTAATTCCGGACCATATCTGTTTTTTCTGCGGAAACATACCAATGGTTTATTTCTTGGATGGCAGAAAGGTTCGCAAATAATTTTTCAGAATCAATAAGGTATCTGTCTATTTCATTGAAGTCCTGTAACAGGGTTTGACCCCATTTAGCAAAATCAACAAAATTTTCCTGATTGTTTTCTGTTTGTTCTAGATATGTATAGTAAAGGTCGAATAGTTGTTGGGTGTTCGTAGCGGTTTCAAGGCCGGATATTTTTCCTATAAACTCTTCAATACTGTATATTTCAGGGGTGAATATGGGTTTATCCGTAATTTTGGAAATCCCTTTTTTTAAATAGGATCCAGACCTTTTGCTGGGAAGTACAAAGACGATGTTTTCAAAGGAACCTCGTTCTTTGTAAATGGAGGTTAAAACTTGTTCTAAAAAGCTAAGCATAACCAAAAATAGAAAAAGCCCTGACGATATCGTCAGGGCTTTTCAAAATTATTTTCGAAATTATTCTCGGTAAAAGAATTATTTGATCAAGTTGATTTCAACTCTTCTGTTTTGTTTTCTACCAGCTCTAGTATTGTTAGTAGCGATAGGCTTGTCTTCACCGTAACCAACAGCAGACAATCTAAATGCATCGATACCTTTTTCTACTAAGAAGTCTTTTACAGAAAGTGCTCTTGACTCAGAAAGGCTCTGGTTCAATTTAGCACTACCAACGCTATCAGTATGACCTTCAACGGTAAACTTAGCAGTTGGGTATTCTTTCAAGATTTGAATGATGTCAACCATTACGGAAGTAGATTCAGCTTTGATAGAAGATTTACCTGTATCGAATAAGATAGTTCTAGCGTAATCATTCAATTGTTTTTGAACTTCTTCAGTAACTTCAGGACAACCAGCGTTAGCAACTGTACCGGCTACGTCTGGACATTTATCATCTTTGTCCAATACACCATCGTTATCTTTGTCAGCCCAAGGACATCCTTTGTTTTCAGCAGGACCAGCTTCGTTAGGACAAGCATCATCTTTATCAGCAACACCGTCACCGTCAGCATCAGGACAACCTGCAAGAGCAGCTAAACCAGCTTCGTTAGGACAAGCATCATCTTTATCGGCAACACCGTCACCGTCAGCATCAGGACAACCGTTCATTTCTTTAGAACCGGCAGCATTAGGACAAGCATCCTTGCTGTCTTCGATACCATCACCGTCAGCATCAGGACAACCGTTGAAAGCTTCAAGACCAGCAACTTCTGGACAAGCATCATCTTTGTCATAAACACCGTCACCATCAGTATCAGTACCACCAAATTTAACTGAGATACCAGCTAAATGTTGCATGTGTGGAACTAGATAATCTTCAAATGCATGTTTGTATGAAGTCTGTAAGGTAAGACCGATATTTTCAGTAAACCAAACGTTAACACCAATACCACCGTTAGCAGTACCAGCTCCGATTTCATCAATCCAAGTATAACCACCGCCGATTTCAACGAAAGGATCGATAACTGTGTTTTTCAAAAAGTTGTATTTGATAGTACCATCAATAGCGTAGTATGATAAATCATCAACATCAGTATCTCCCCATTTGGAAATTTTATTTAAAGAACCTCTAGCACCTACAGAGAAACCGTCTCCTACAGATTTAGACACGCCAACGTAAGAAATTGATGGAAGAATGTTCCAATGGTCAGTCGCATTAAAGAATTCATTACCGAAAGAACTGCCTGGGAAGTCACCAGTAGGATACACATCAACGGCGTTTACCCCAAAACTAATTTGCCAAGGGTTATTCTCGTCTTGCGCTTGTAAGTTGTTAATTCCTACAACAAGTAGGGCAACAACCATTAATTTGCTAAGATGTTTCATGTTCAAAATTTTAAGTTTAAGTGTTTATTAGCTGCAAATGTAAGTTGTTAAATATTATTAACAAAAATATATTCCTATTTTTTTTAACGTTTTTTATAGGATAAATTCGACAGTTAAACGATTTTCAGCTCTTTTCCCACCGTAATAAATGCATTTATCGCCTTGTTCAAATGTGCAAGATCATGAGCAGCTGATAGTTGTACCCTAATACGTGCCTTGCCCTTTGGAACTACAGGATAAAAGAAACCGATAACATAAATACCATGATCCAATAGCTTGGTTGCCATATTCTGGGCAAGCTTGGCATCATACAACATTACGGGTACAATCGCGGATTCACCATCGATAATATCAAACCCCGCTTCCTTTATTCCTTTTTTGAAATATTCGGTATTTGATTGTAATTTATCACGAAGGGAAGTGTTATCGGCCAGCATTTCAAAAACCTTTATCGATGCCCCTACTATCGATGGGGCCAATGAGTTTGAGAATAAATAAGGTCTTGATCGCTGTCTGAGTAATTCTATAATTTCTTTCTTACCGGTAGTATAACCACCCATTGCGCCACCTAAAGCTTTTCCTAAAGTACCTGTAATAATATCAACACGCCCCATTACACCTTTTTCTTCCAGTGTTCCTTTGCCATTTTTTCCTATAAAACCTGCGGCATGGCATTCATCTACCATGACCAATGCATCGTACTTATCGGCTAAGTCACATATTTTATCCAATGGGGCCAAAAGTCCATCCATAGAGAATACCCCATCAGTAACTATGATCTTGAATCGGGCACTGTCTTTTTGTGCTTGTTGCAATTGTTGCTCAAGATCCGACATGTCGCCATTGGCATAACGATATCTTTTGGCCTTACATAAACGAACTCCATCTATAATGGATGCATGGTTGAGTGCATCCGATATTATGGCATCTTCCGGTCCAAGTAAGGGTTCAAAGACACCGCCGTTGGCATCAAAAGCGGCCGCATATAATATGGTATCCTCAGTTTCATAAAAATCGGCTATTTTACTTTCTAGTTCTTTATGAATGTCTTGTGTACCACAAATGAAACGAACTGAGGACATTCCAAAACCATGGGTGTCCATGGTATCTTTTGCAGCTTGTATAACTTCGGGATGTGACGAGAGTCCCAAATAATTGTTGGCGCAGAAGTTTATTATTTCCTTTCCCGATGCCAGTTTTATTATGGCGGCTTGGGGAGATGTTATTATCCTTTCACTTTTAAATAGTCCTTCCTCTTTAATGGATTCCAATTCTTCAGTCAAAAACTGCTTTATTTTTCCGTACATAATTGATTTTTTAAACGTATTCTATAAATATGTCTTGGTTGATGTATGCGATAATTCTATTCTCAACGGTATGGCCCATTTGTTCCAGGACTTGGGCATATGATTGCAACTGCTTTTGATAAGCATCGTTTTTCTTTCCTGTTTTATAATCTATTATGGTAGCTTTACCATTGGAGATGACGATACGGTCAGGTCGAAGCGTTTGACCGTTTTCGGTTATGATTTCTTTTTCGTTCATTATCGTATTTCCTTTGGAAAAGTATTTTTTAAGGGAACTATGGTCGGTTACCGCTGTTATTTTTTCTTTTAAGATGGGAATCTCTTCATTAGCTATCATTCCTTTACGTTCCAAATCTTTAAAAACGGAGCTTACATCATCTCCCGTTTCAATAAGTCCGAGAATATGATGAATCAAGTTGCCTTGTAATATCGCTTCTTCCTGGGCGCTATCCCACAACATGCCCCCTTTGGCCAAAATTTTAAAACTTGGGTTTTCCTTATTTGAATACTGATAAGGGATGGTTCTTTCATTTGCCTCAGTATCCAACGGGTCGGTGTTGGTTTCCAATATTCCAAAGGAATAAACAGTTTCAATGTCGGTCCAAAGTTGTCTGTCTTTAAGGTATTGTATGAAAACGTCCGAATAATGCGTTTTTCTATTCGATTTAAGGGCACTTTGTTCCTTCAATGAAATGATATATAATGCCTTTTCTGCCCTTGTAAGTGCTACATATAATATATTGAAAGCATCCAGTTCAAGTTTATGCCGTTCCTCTTCATAGGCAATTGCAGCGTTTTCACCGTAATCAACGACTTCTTTCTTGCTGTTTATCAATAATTCCTCAAAACCATTATATTCGTTACGATCAACGCTAAGCCACAATTTAGGGTCTATTTCTTTGTAGATATTTGAATTGGCATAAGGGAAAATGACAATTGGGAACTCCAACCCTTTGGATTTATGTATGCTCATGATCTTTACGGCATTCAAATTATTCGGGGCGGCAATACTGTACTTGTCCTTTTTCTTTTCCCAATAAGATAGAAACGTGGTTATTCCCGTTCCTTCTTTTTGTTCTACCTCTAGGACAATGTCCAATAGAAAAGTGAGATAAGCGTCAGAAATTTGGGCAAGGTCAAACCGTTTAATGGCCAGCTCCAAACCATCATAAACCGATCTGTTGTTTAAATAGGACAAATTAAAATCATAATTGTTCAATAAAAAACCATCCAAGTTATGCAGGTTGTTATGTATTAACGTATGTGCATTGGGGTCATCACCCAATAGATAATAGAGGATGTTGTAGCTTGCCTCAAGATCGTCGGTATGGCTGGTATATTGTAAAAGATCAATTAAAAAACGTACTTTTTCAATGTTGCCGATTAATAGGGAATCTGGGGAAATTACTGGAATTGACTTTTCGGTCAAGTAATCCGCAAGGGTATAACCGTGTTTATTGTCCCTGACCAAAATTGCGATATCACGCAAGGGGCAGCCTTTTTCCTTAAGTTGCTCTATGGTTCTAAGTACTTCTTCGCAATACAACCCATCTAAATCCTGTTCTTCTTGCTTTTCAATAAAGGTTAGCTGTACGTGCCCTCCTTTTTTGCTGTTTGTTTTTTGTTGATTGCCTTGTTCAAATAATTCTTTGTACAGATGGTTGTTCAGTAACGGGCTGGTAACAGTGAAAAAATCGTTGTTAAAATTTATGATTTCTTCATGGCTCCTGTAATTAGAAGGTAGATTATAGGTTTTTGGGGAAATGAAAAACGGATTGGTCTGCTCATTAACCAAATTCAGGAATTGTTCGGCATTTCCCCCCCGCCAGCGATAAATGGCCTGTTTGGCATCACCGACCAAAAACAAGGAGCCTCTGTTGCCTTGTATATCTTCCCCTTCGAGGGCGTTGCCCACCAATGGCACAAGATTGTTCCATTGTAATTCGGAGGTGTCCTGGAATTCGTCTATCAGGTAATGACGGTATTTTTCTCCCAAGCGCTCATATATAAAAGGAGCAGGTTGGTTTTTTATTTCGTTCGAAATTAGGGTGTTGAACTCGGAAATTGAAAGTTGCCCCCGTTCTTCTTGAATCGACTTTACTTCGGCCTGAATAGCATTCAAAACCGTAAGGGGAACTAGGTTCTTGTTGATATTGATTAAAAATAAAACCTTACTATGAATATATTTGAGTCTTTTGAAAATTGCACTTAATTGGGGTTGTAAACCGTCCAAGATGACTTTTGAACCATCGGGGCAGGACTTTGCATAAAGGGGGGCAGTGTCAAAATTTTGTTTCCAAGCAGCACCAAAATCAAAGTCGAGATCGCCATTAGTGATTTTTATCATGAATTTAGGAAAGTAACCGGATTTGAAATTCCCATGATCAAGTCCGTTATCCGAAATTAATTTTAAACTCTCCTCTGCATTTGATATGAGGTCACTTTTGAATCTTTTGATTTTTTCCTCAATACTTTTTCTTAATGAGATAAAATCACTAATACTTTTTTGCTTCAATAAATCGATATGTCTGATGTTCGTCTCGTTGAAAATCAATTTCCCGATTTTATTCAAATCGAACGAAATATCCCAGCTTTTGTCCTCATCGATCTTATCTAGGGCGAATTCCATTAAAATTTGGGTCAGCACCTCATCCTGTCCCACTTTTTCCAGGAGGTTGTCGATGGCCTCATTGAGAAGCAGGTCAGTGTCTAGCACAACCTCAAAATTCTGGGCGATCTTAAGGTCCTTTGCAAAGGTTCTGATCAGTCTATGGTTAAATTTATCAATGGTCGAAATATCAAAAAAACCGTAATTGTGCAAAATGAGTTTCAGGGTCGTACGGGATTCTTTTTTAAGTTTTTCAAAATCAATATCCAGTTCAGTCATAAGGTCAATGAACATTACCGAAGCATCGTTGATCGAAGGGGTAGTTGAAAATTCAAAAAGACTTTTCAAGATACGCTGCTTCATTTCGTTTACTGCCTTGTTGGTAAAAGTCACGGCCAAGATTTGGCTGAAAGTGCGATTCGAAGAAAGTACGATCTTTAAATATTCCTTGGTCAGGGTATGTGTTTTTCCCGAACCTGCGGATGCATTATATATTTTAAAGGAATGTCCAGACACTGATTTTTATCTGCAAATTACATAATCTATAATTGTTCTTAACAATTTATTGGCTGAATTAGTCTGTTAAAAAATGTAAATTTGAGGAACATTTAATCTAACATAAAAACTATAATTATGGCTTTTGAATTACCAAAATTACCTTATGCATACGATGCATTGGAACCACATATTGATGCTAGAACCATGGAAATACACCATACCAAACATCATAATGGTTATACCACTAATCTTAACGGTGCTATTGCCGGAACGGATTTGGATAAAAAATCCATCGAGGATATCTTAACGAATTTGGATTTGGGTAATGCTGCCGTACGTAACAATGGCGGTGGTTTTTATAACCATTCCTTGTTTTGGGAAGTAATGTCCCCTAATGGAGGTGGTGAGCCTAAAGGGGAATTGGCGAATGCGATTAAAGACGCTTTTGGCTCATTTGAATCGTTCAAGGAAGCATTCAGCAAGGCCGCTGGTACTAGATTCGGTTCCGGTTGGGCTTGGCTTTGTGTACATAAAGGTGGTAAAGTAGAAGTTTGCTCTACTCCGAACCAAGATAATCCGCTTATGCCTAGCACAGGTTGTGAGGGTTTTCCTATTTTAGGATTGGATGTTTGGGAGCATGCTTATTATTTAAACTACCAAAACAGAAGACCTGATTACATAAATGCTTTTTTCAATGTAATCAATTGGGATAAAGTTGCGGAATTATATAATGCCAATAAATAAGGGCGTACAAATTAAATTAAGAAACCCTTAAGCAGTTTGCTTGAGGGTTTTTTTTATGCCTTAAAATAGAAAAGGGTGGAGAAGCCTCCACCCTTTTCGTCCCAAATCTTACCATAAACTTAACCTACTTATGCTATGGCACGACTAAAATACTTGGTTTGTAGGAAATAAAAAAGGAATTTTAACAAATTTTGGGTTTCATTTATCGTGATAACGGGGATTCAGAGAGGAGTGAAACTAGGATAACCCTGCCAATTGTTGAGGATGAAGCAAATAAAAAAGGCAGAACTATGTTCTGCCTTTTTTCCCCAAATCTTACCATGAACTTAACCTACTTATGCTATGGTCCTCCAAACTTAAGGCATTATGGTTAGGTATTAGAAGTTTTTGGACGAACTCCCTGATCTATGGTTAAAATGCTTTTTGAAATTTTCAGAGGTCATTTTATTGATGGATGTAGTAGTTCCAAAAATAAAAAGGCAGAACATAGTTCTACCTTTTTTCCCCAAATCTTACCATGAACTTAACCTACTTATGCTATGGTCCTCCAAACTTAAGGCATTATGGTTAGGTATTAGAAGTTTTTGGACGAACTCCCTGATCTATGGTTAAAATGCTTTTTGAAATTTTCAGGGGACATTTTTTTGATGGATGTAGTAGTTCCAAATATAAAAAGGCAGAACATAGTTCTGCCTTTTTCCCCAAATCTTACCATGAACTTAACCTACTTATGCTATGGTCCTGCGAATGTATGACAGCACTTGACTGTTTGGAAAATTCTTAGTTGAAGTGTCTATAAAAGCGGTAAAGTGTAATTCTTTGATAGAAGTATTGTCTTGAAAGTAGGGTGGAGGATAGATATGACCCTTCGAAAAAGACAGGATTATATTTGTATTTGGCTTTATATCCACTAGTTAAATAAAAAAGGCGGAGAAGTCTCCACCTTTTTTGCCCCAAATCTTACCATGAACTTAACCTACTTATGCTATGGCAAGTCTAAAGTAGGTGGGTGTACTTCCTTCTTGAGTAAAAAGACGATAAAAGCCTTATATTATCGATGAAATGCGTAGTTACGTGCATTTCATCGATAAAAATATTAATATGCCCTTTCGTTCTTTCCTTCGTAAAAGTTGATGAAAGCTTTGTTTACGACCCTGTTGCCACCTTTTGTGGGGTAGTTGCCCGTAAAGTACCAATCACCGAGGTTATCGGGACACGCTTGGTGAAGGCTTTCTATGGTTTGGTATATAATCTTAACTTGGGCTTTAATCTCAGGCGGACTTAGTAACTCACCGATCTTATCCGATATTTGGTTCGCTGTAAAGGGCGCATAGAAATCCTTTACATAATTCACTATTTCATCATCATGGGCCTTGGCTTGGTCAATACATTTTTTGTATATAGCTTCTACCTGATCCATGGTGTTGTTGTCTTGATGCAGGGCCAATGCGGCCTTAAATGCCACAAAATCCTCTAATTTTGCCATGTCTATACCATAACAGTCCGGGTAGCGTATTTGAGGAGCAGATGAAACGACGATTATTTTTTTAGGCGATAAACGATCTAGTATTCGTAAGATGCTTTTTTTCAGTGTAGTACCACGAACGATACTATCATCGATAATTACTAGATTATCGTTCTTTTTGACCGATCCATAAGATATGTCATATACATGGGCAACCAGGTCATCCCTACTGCTGTCTTGGGTGATAAAGGTCCTGAGCTTTGCATCCTTGATAGCCACTTTTTCAATTCTTGGTCGAATGTCCAAAATGGCGTGTAGTTCTTTTTGTGTGATTTTGGAACCGATACTTAGAATCTGTTCTTCCTTCTTTTTGTTCAAATAATTCTGTGCCTCTTTCACCATCCCGAAAAATGACGTCTCGGCAGTATTGGGAATATATGAAAACACCGTGTGCTTAATATCGTTGTTAATCGCTTTTAGGATTTGGGGAAATAGCAGTTTCCCCAATTCTTTTCGTTCTTGATAGATTTCCTTATCACTTCCACGTGAAAAATAGATGCGTTCAAAGGAACAGGCCTTTCTTTCCCTTGGCTCCAAGATTTTATTGATTGACGAGCTACCGTCTTTTTTAATGATAATGGCATGCCCTGGACTAATTTCCTTGACTTTTTCGAAAGGCACATTAAAAACGGTTTGGATCGCAGGTCGTTCGGAAGCTACTGCAACTATCTCATCATCCTTGTAATAGTAAGCAGGTCTTATACCCGAGGGGTCTCTAAGCACAAAAGCGTCGCCATGGCCCAACATTCCGGCCATTGCGTAGCCCCCATCCCAGTTTTTGGCTGCTTTTCGTAGAATTTTGTTCAGTTTCAACCTTTCTGCGATTAAAGGTGAAGCCTCCATTTTACTATACCCCTCTTTTTTTATCTGTTTGTATAACTTGGCTACGGCATCATCTAAAAAATGACCTATTTTTTCCATAACAGTTACCGTATCTGCCATTTCCTTGGGATGCTGGCCAAGTTGCACAAGATTATCGAAAAGTTCATTTACATTGGTCATATTGAAATTACCGGCAACGATCAGGTTACGGTGCATCCAATTGTTCTGTCTAAGGAAAGGGTGTACACTTTCTATACTGTTCTTGCCGAAAGTGCCATAGCGAACATGTCCCAATAAAACCTCTCCGATATACGGAATGTTGTTTTTTTGGGCAGCGACATCTTCTTTATATTCAGGATGCTTTGTAAATTCAGTGTTTATGCGGTCATTGATCTGATCAAAGATATCTTGGATCGGTTGCTGTTGAATGGAGCGAACCCTGCTCATGTAGCGTTCACCGGGTTTCATATCTAGCTTAATGCTGGCGAAACCGGCACCATCCTGTCCACGGTTGTGCTGTTTTTCCATCATCAGGTACATTTTATTCACCCCATAAAAAGCCGTACCGTATTTTTCTTTGTAATAAGATAGCGGTTTAAGTAAACGGATTACCGAAATTCCACATTCGTGTTTTATTGCATCGCTCATTTGTAATACTCTATAATTTGCCCAAATCTCCCCACTTTGTTTATTGGGGAATACCCTTTATAAATCTTTGCCTTCCTCCTAATTAGAGGATGTAACCACAGTTTTGATCACCGGTTGTGTCGATTAAAAAAGCCCTGACTTTTTTGTCAGGGCGTATCATTATTGTAATTCAATATCGAACTGCGTCAATGCCTTGAATTGATGTAATCTGGAATTTACCTCATCCTTGCCGAGACTTTGCATTCTTTCCGTTCCAAAGCGCTCTACGCAAAATGAAGCTAAATTGGAACCATGTATAACAGCACTCTTTAAATTATTGAATGATGTATTGTCGGTCGCGGCTAAAAATCCACTAAAACCACCAGCGAAGGTGTCTCCTGCCCCTGTCGGGTCGAAAACTTCTTCCAACGGTAAGGCAGGTGCAAAGAAAACATTGTCTTCATTGAACAGGAGCGCTCCATGTTCCCCTTTTTTGATAACAACGTATCGAGGGCCCATTTCCTGTATTTTCTCTGCTGCCTTAACCAAGGAATATTCATTGGTCAATTGCCTAGCTTCTTCATCGTTTATCGTGATTACATCGGTATGTTTTATCACTTTCATTAGCTCCTCGAGGGTGTTGTCCATCCAAAAATTCATGGTGTCCAAAACAACTAATTTTGGTCTTTTCGCCATCTGCTCGATAACACTCATTTGAACACTGGGGTGCAAGTTGCCCAGCATAACCACATCGGCATCTTTAAAATCGTTAGGTACCACAGGTTTGAAATCGGCCAAGGTGTTCAGTTCGGTAACCAAAGTATCCCTGGAATTCAAGTCATTGTGGTACTTTCCTTTCCAATAAAAAGTTTTACCTCCTTTAACTACTTCGAGTGATGAGGTGTCAATGTTCTTGTTCTTGAGAAGATCGATATATTCTTGCGGAAAATCATCACCTACTATCGAAACAATAGCCGATTTTACATCGAATTGGGAAGCTGCAAGACCTATGAAGGTCGCGGCCCCGCCCAAAATTTTATCTGTTTTGCCAAAAGGTGTTTCAATAGCATCGAAGGCAACGGTGCCTACAATCAGTAATTTACCCATTAAAATAGAATTTTGCTGCAAATATACATTAATGATGGGCTAAAATCCATAGCTACTCGGCCTTATTGTAAAAAGTTGTCAAAGGCCTTATTTTCTTCCAAAATCTGCAGGAATTTCTCCCCAAGCTTTCGTTTCCCATTTAACAATAGGTGTGTCATAGGGGTTTTTCTTTAACCAATCCAATGCTCTGCGAACCAAATCAAAAAGCTCTTTGTTCTCCGGTGTTTCGGCCAATTTTGTGTTGCAAGTTTTTTTTCTTACCCAGCTCATTGCCGTTCTTGAATCTGTATAAATAATGCGGTCACTTTTATGTTGTTTTAAAAATGCCAATCCGTGAACAATGGCCAAAAACTCACCTATATTGTTGGTTCCCTGCTTAAACGGTCCTTGTTTGAATAATCTTTTCCCTGTTTTGGTGTCGACCCCTTGGTATTCCATAATACCGGGATTTCCACTCGATGCCGCATCTACTGAGATTGAATGATAATTGGGCTTCCCTATTTTAAGCAGTTGCTCTTGGGTTAAGCTCGAGGTGGAATTCTTTTTCCCTTTATATTCCTCATAGCTGGAGTTGTAGGCTTTCTTGGCTACATCAAAAGAGGCGAAAGATTTATACTGGGCGCCTTTATAACCCGTAATCGCAGCTTTGCAATCATTCCAGGTAGTATATACTCCGGGTCGTTTGCCTTTCCAAACCACATAAAACTTCTCCTTTTTCGCCATTATTGGGCCATTAACAGTTGTTCAATGACTTTGGGAAAATATTCATATTCCAGTGCATGCACCTTAGCCGCAATTTCATCCGGGGTATCGTTTGGAAGGATTTTGGTCTCTACCTGTTGTATTATGGCACCTTCGTCATAATGTTCATTAACGTAGTGAATGGTAATTCCTGAAACGGAATCCTTATTTTCTTTTACGGCTTTATGTACATTATCCCCGTACATGCCTTTTCCTCCATATTTTGGTAAGAGTGCAGGGTGTATGTTAATAATTTGGTTCGGGAATGCCTTAATGATATTCTCAGGGACTTTCCATAAAAATCCGGCAAGAACAATTAAATCCGGTTTGGCACATTTTATAATATCAAGAACACATTCTGTTTCCCTGAATGAGGTTTTGTTAAAATATAAAGCACTGATATTTAGTCTATTGCATCGTTCTAAAACTTTGGCATCCCTTTTGTTAGTCAATACCATGGCTATAGTAACGTTGGGCTTATCCTGAAAATACCGGATTATATTTTCAACATTGGATCCAGAACCAGAGGCAAATAAAACAATTTGTTTGGTTTTCAAGAGAATCGGATTTTTAATAAAGAGAATATTGTTTTAATTTCAGTCTAAGGTCGAAAAAACAAGGCAGATTAAAGAACATAGCAAACACGTATATTTAAAAAAGGGCTATAATCTACAATCCAATTAATCTTTTCAACACCGTTACCGAAGAAAATATTTTGGGCTAAATTAATACTCTTGTATTTAAATTTCTTAAATTACTGGACATTTTAACCACAAATGGTATTATTAACACCAAAGTTTTTTATTTTTGCCAACAATTTAAATTTTAAAAACCAAAATTATTATGTCAGACATTGCATCAAGAGTTAAGGCTATCATTGTTGATAAGTTAGGAGTTGATGAAAACGAAGTAGTATCAGAAGCTAGCTTTACCAACGATTTAGGGGCGGATTCACTGGATACAGTTGAGTTGATCATGGAATTCGAAAAGGAATTCGATATTCAAATCCCTGATGATCAAGCTGAAAATATCGCAACAGTTGGCCAAGCCATAAGCTATATAGAAGAAGCTAAGTAATCGTATGATTTCTTGAAAAGTTGATAATTATCCATGCGGTAAACAAGCCGCATGGATATTTTTATTTAATTTCACTTGGCTTAATAATCTAAAGTTAGATCAATGCAGTTAAAGCGAGTTGTAGTTACAGGATTGGGTGCTTTGACACCTATTGGTAATAATATTGAAGAATATTGGGAAGGTTTGGTAAGCGGTAAAAGTGGCTCTGCCCCCGTGACCTATTATGATGCTGAAAAGTTCAAAACCAAATTTGCCTGCGAACTTAAAAACTTCAAAGCTGAAGATTTTTTCGACCGTAAGGAAGCACGTAAATTAGACCGATTTGCCCAATATGCTTTAGTTTCCTCAGATGAGGCCATACTTGATTCCAAATTAGACCTGAATGTTGTAGACAAATTTCGGGTCGGGGTAATTTGGGGAGCAGGTATTGGTGGTCTGGAAACATTCCAGAACGAAGTGATAAATTTTGCGAATGGTGATGGTACCCCAAGGTTCAACCCTTTCTTTATTCCTAAAATGATTGCGGATATTGCCCCTGGTAATATCTCTATCAAACATGGTTTTATGGGGCCAAACTATACCACGGTCTCTGCATGTGCCTCATCGGCAAATGCTATGATCGATGCACTTAACTATATTAGACTGGGCCATTGTGATGTCATCGTTACCGGAGGTAGTGAGGCTGCTGTTACCATGGCGGGTATGGGAGGTTTCAATGCCATGCATGCCCTATCAACCAGAAACGATAGTCCGGAAACCGCTTCAAGACCTTTTGATGCTACCAGAGATGGGTTTGTATTAGGGGAAGGAGCAGGGGCACTTGTACTCGAGGAGTACGAACATGCCAAGGCAAGAGGTGCTAAAATATATGCGGAGGTACTTGGTGGCGGAATGTCAAGTGATGCCTACCATATGACCGCACCACATCCTGATGGTATCGGGGTAGTACAGGTTATGAAGAATTGTTTGCGTGATGCAGGTTTAAGCCCGGGAGATGTAGATGCCATCAATACCCATGGTACTTCCACTACCTTGGGAGATGTTGCTGAACTTAAGGCAATATCGGAGGTTTTCGGAGAGCATGCACATGAAATCAATATCAATTCAACGAAGTCTATGACAGGCCATTTATTGGGAGCTGCCGGGGCTATTGAGGCAATTGCTTCTATCTTGTCCATTAAACATGGAATTGTACCGCCGACAATAAACCATACTACCTTTGACGAAGGAATTGACCCAAAATTGAACCTTACTTTGAATAAAGCACAAAAAAGGGAAGTGAATGTCGCCATGAGCAACACTTTTGGTTTTGGCGGGCATAATGCATGTGTGGTATTTAAGAAACTGAGCTAATCGTATTATGAATTTCCCATCCAATATATTTAATTCCCATTCTGGACAGGATGGGGATTTTTTTTTGGGTATCACCGATATCTTGGGTTTTAAGCCCAGGAAATTGGAAATTTATAAGAAAGCATTTTTACATAGATCGGTAAATAAAAAAGATAAAAATGGCAATCCCATGAATTATGAACGTCTGGAATTTTTGGGCGATTCTATGTTGGGAACCATTATTTCAAAGCATCTTTATAACGAAGTACCAGAAGGTGATGAAGGTTATTTGACCAAAATGCGTTCTAAAATCGTTAGTAGGGAGCATTTGAATGAGTTAGGGAAAGACCTAAATTTGATAAAACTTGTAGAAAGTCGAATACCGAAAACCCATTTTGGCGATAATATACATGGTAATGTCTTTGAAGCTTTGGTAGGGGCCATTTATATGGATCGGGGATACAAGTATTGTGAGCGATTTATTTATGATAGGGTTATTGTACCATATGTAGACATAGAACAACTCGAGGGAAAGGTCATTAGTTACAAGAGTTTGATAATTGAATGGTGCCAAAAACAAAAGAAGGCCTTCAATTACAATGTATACGAAGACACAGGGAACGATGAGCTGAAACATTTTGCCGTAAAACTTTCCATTGGGAACAAGGTGGTTGCGAAAGCTCGGGCAACATCAAAAAAGAAAGCGGAGGAACGTGCTTCCAAGCGTGCATTTTTTGCCCTTCAGGATAGGATAGGTTAAAACTGTACTATGAAATTGGAAATATATCGTTATAATTTGAACAAAAATTGCTTTAGTCTTTAGCGGCTTAGGCAGTATATTTTATTAATCATATATTTACGCTTTTGTACGCATATGGCAGCAGTGCATAAAATTAGTGGTGATTTTTACGAGGAAGACTTTACCCTGATTGCGTTACATAGTACCATGCAGGATTATGCTGTTGTATATGCCTTGAACAATGTGCTCATGTCGTTATTTGTTAGGGCACCGAAAGATTTGGAAGTGTCAGAGCATATGTCATTCCCTTTTTTTGAATGGCAAGACGATCAACATGACCGTTATTGGATAGTAATTGCCAATAAGAGTACGAAAAAAGAGCTTTTGGTACGGGATGGACTTTTTCAGGATGAGCCTTCGTTCGCGAAACACTATTTAGTACCAGAGCATAAAGAGGTAGATTATTTTGTCAAGATTGAACACGATGATGATTTAAATACATCGGATTTAGTGAAAAAATTGTTGACCATACCTAAAATAATCACTGCATATAGTTTAGATGCAGATACATTGAAATCAAGAAATAATTTAATTTTTTAGTTGATGCCAAAAATAAAAAAGACGAAAATAGTTGCAACCTTAGGTCCTGCTACCAGTAAAAAGGAAGTAATTGTGGACATGATAAAGGCCGGGGTTGATGTCTTTAGAATTAATTTCTCACATGCAGATTACGAAGATGTTAAGGAGCGTGTAGCGATTATACGTGAGATCAATGCCGAAATGGAAACCAATATCGCCATCCTTGGGGATTTACAAGGCCCTAAACTAAGGGTCGGTGTAATGGCCGAAGAGGTGGTCGTGGCCCCAGGAGACGAGATTACCTTCGTAACGGGTAAACCGTTCGAAGGAAATTCTGAAAGGGTATATATGAACTATGCGGCTTTTCCAAAAGACGTAAACCCGGGCGAACGCATTTTATTGGATGACGGTAAATTAATGTTCGAAGTCATATCTACCAATAAGAAAGATAAAGTAAGGGCCAAAGTAATTCAAGGAGGGCCTTTGAAGTCGAAAAAAGGGGTGAATTTACCCAATACGAATATCTCGTTGCCGGCGCTGACAGAGAAGGATGTCGAAGATGCAATTTTTGCCATTTCTTTAGATGTTGATTGGATTGCCCTTTCCTTTGTAAGGCATAGCCAGGATATTATAGACCTTCAGAACATTATCAAAGAGCACGGGAAACATAAAATTCCCATTATTGCTAAAATAGAAAAACCTGAAGCGGTCGAAAATATAGATAAGATAGTTTCGTATTGCGATGGTCTAATGGTGGCCCGTGGTGATTTAGGTGTTGAGGTCCCTGCGCATGAAGTGCCATTGATTCAGAAAAAACTGGTATTAAGGGCTAAAAAAGCTAGGATTCCCGTAATAATCGCTACCCAGATGATGGAGACGATGATTACCAGTCTAACACCTACAAGGGCAGAGGTCAATGATGTGGCGAATTCCGTTATGGATGGTGCCGATGCCGTAATGCTTTCAGGAGAAACTTCAGTAGGTAATTATCCAGTAGAGGTTATCGAGAAAATGGCAAGTATCTTGTCAAGTGTTGAGAACTCGGAATTGATCATTGTTCCTCAAGAGCCACCACACATAAGAACAAATAGATATATAACCAAGTCGGTATGTTACCATGCCGCTATCATGGCAAACGAAATCAAGGCCAAAGCCATATCTACCTTGACCAATAGTGGTTATACCGCTTTCCAGATTTCCGCATGGAGACCCAGTTCGTATATTTTGGTGTTTACATCCAACAGAAGGATCTTGACCCAATTGAATCTACTTTGGGGTGTAAAGGCATTCTATTATGATAAATATGTTTCAACCGATGAAACCATAGAAGATGTAAACGTAATAGCATGTAAAAAAGGATTTTTGGAACAAGGCGATATGCTTATTAGCTTGGCAGCCATGCCAATCAAGGACAAGGGTATGGTAAACACCTTAAGGGTAACCGAGATAAAGACCTGTAATATTTAACATTTACACTACCTAACTATATAAACCCGAACACCATGTTGTTCGGGTTTTTTCTTTTAGTAAGTTTTCAAAATAGAGTAAGACTAATATTTTGAGGTATAATAAAATTAAGTATGAAATTTGAATATCATGACCCTAAGCTGGGGTCTGTTTTTGGTCTTACGGATGATGTAAAGAAAGATCATAGAAGTTTTTCAATAACTTCGGGAACCATTAATTTCCTATGGAACAGGAATACCGATAATTTAGAATTTCTTATTGATGGTATCCCTGTGGTTTTAAAACCTAATCAATTGACTACAACGACTTATTTACAACACATTTCATATGAGCATACCGAATTGCCATTGACTTCTTTTTTATTCAATCGAGAGTTTTATTGTATATCGGATCACGATGCCGAGGTTTCCTGTAATGGAATATTGTTCTTTGGCACACAAGACCTGCCGATTATTACCATACCTAAACAGCAAGAGCGTAAGTTTGATATGCTCTATGAGATTTTTGAAGATGAATTCTCTACATCGGATAAAATTCAGGGTGATATGCTTCAAATGTTACTGAAACGATTGATAATAATGTCAACAAGACTGGCCAAGGAGCAACTCATTATCAAAAAGTTGGATAATGATCAAATAGATGTGATCCGTAAGTTCAATGTTTTGGTAGATGAACACTATAAAACAAAAAGAAAAGTCAGTGAATACGCTGAGTTGCTTTTTAAGAGTCCTAAAACACTATCCAATCTTTTTGCCATTTACAATCAGAAGTCCCCACAACAAATTATATTGGACCGCGTAGCGTTGGAAGCTAAAAGACTGATCAATTTTACAGATAAGCAAAATCAGGAAATTGCTTATGAGTTGGGTTTTAACGATCCAGCACATTTTAGTCGGTTTTTTAAAAAGGCAACTTCATTCTCTCCTTCCCAATATCGGGAAACCCATAATATTCTTCACTAAGGGAAATTTTTACAAGCCATCGGGAAATACGTAATAACAAAAAGCCTGATACCTGTCACATCTTTGCATTGTAATTATAAAACAAAGCGAGATGAAAATAAATACGACATCGATTTTCAACCTTATCGAGATTTTCGGTAAAACTAGAAGAACCGAGACACAAACACTAGATTCAAAAATGCATTGTGAGCAAAAATATCATCATGATTTTTATTGCTACGCGGATGAACCTATCAGATCTTTTTAATCAGTATTAACCGGGATACTACAATCCCACTAACAACAACACGAACATGAGAGATTTTAATGTACCTAAAAGGGAAGAAGTAAGTACTTCTAACCAAGCAATATTCGATAATCTGAAGAAAGCAGTTGGTTTTGTACCCAATCTATATGCAACTTATGCCCATTCAGAAAATGCACTGGCTAATTATTTGGCCTTATCAAATGCCAAAACATCTTTAAGCGCAAAAGAAAAGGAAGTTGTGAATTTGGCCGTGAGTCAGGTAAATGACTGTTCCTATTGTTTGGCGGCCCATACGGCAATTGGTAAAATGAACGGTTTTACCGATAATCAAATTTTGGAATTGCGATCAGGAAAAGCAAGTTTCGATACCAAGTTGAATGCTTTGGCAAGATTGGCCAAGAACATTACGGAAAATCGAGGAGCAACCGATGAAGCCGTCATTGCGGATTTTTTCAGTGCAGGTTGGAGTAAGGAAAATCTAGTGGATACGATTGTTTTGGTCGGCGATAAAACAATATCGAACTACTTACATAAAACAACAGATGTACCAGTGGATTTCCCAGCTGCCCAAACATTGGAAACTATAGAAGCATAATTAAGTCGTAACAAGGAATTATATTTTAAAAAGATGAAAAAGATAATAGCAGTAATAGTATTGGCATTTGGAATGGTATTCTCGGTAAATGCCCAAGATAAAATGCAGAAGAATGCACTTAACACGATTTCCCTAGAGCAAACCCCGGGAGAATTCACCCAAAAACAAATCACGGTTCCAGAAGGAACATATGTTTTTGAAATTGCGAATAATAATGTGGGTCACGACGTCGGATTTGTCCTGGTTGAAAAAGGGAAGGACATTAGTAAACCGGAAAACCATATTAAAACGGCATATGTCACACAGGCTGTGGCAACGGGTAAGGTCCAAACATCAAAACCTACTAAATTGGAAAAGGGAGAGTATGTTTATTTCTGTCCTTTAAACCCAACCGCAACTGATAATACCTTAACAGTGAAATAGTATCAACAATCTCTAAAAGCCCCGATATTGGTTATTATCGGGGCTTTTTAGTTTTTAGACTTTTCTAATGATATATGCTAAATGGCATATTACTTCGGTGCATGTAATTTGTAATAGTGAAAGAGTGTCATTTTCCGATGTCATTTTGACATTTTTTTTAATACTTCTTTAATAGTTTAAGAAAGTCTTTCTTAAATAGTTTTAAAACTTTTTCCTTTAGGGAATAGATTATAGGTTTCGGCATTTTATTTGTAGTTATCCGATTGATATTTAAATGATTGTCTAACTTAAAAATTTTTGTCGTTATGAGTAATTTAGTAACAGCAGGAAACGGAAGTTTGGCAAAAACCAATAACAATGGCCTAACTTTTCCAGCATGGTCCTCATGGATTGATGAAATGTTCAATCGTGACCTTCCATCCATTTTCACACCCAATTTCAATACGGGTATCACACTGCCCAAAGTGAACATTAGGGAAACCAAGGATGCTTATTATGTTGATATGGCCGTTCCGGGAATGAAGAAGACCGACTTCCATATTGATCTGGATAATAAAGTGTTGTCCATTTCGAACGATGTCGTAGAAAAAAATAAAGAAGA
Source organism: Maribacter luteus (assembly GCF_009674825.1). GTDB lineage: Bacteria > Bacteroidota > Bacteroidia > Flavobacteriales > Flavobacteriaceae > Maribacter_A > Maribacter_A luteus. Next base: position 634,292 of record NZ_WKJH01000001.1, on the reverse strand, counting down.
AAGCGGTAAAAACGAGGAGGAAGGAAATTATACTCGCAGGGAATTCGGGTATGCTTCTTTCAAACGTTCTTTTTCATTACCTGAAACCATTAAGGAAGAGAATATTAAAGCGTCATACTCCGATGGTATTTTGAGCATTCATCTCCCCAAAAAAGAGGAATCTATTCAGAAACCACCAAGAAGTATAAAGATTTCGTGACATTGATTATGGGAGGTCGTTAAAAAGGGCCTCCCATAATTAATTTGCTTAGAAGCTCTTTAAAACGGAATCATAGTCCTTGGAATACGAAACAATAGTAGTAATCATAAAATTATCGTATCATGAAAAAGTATGTTGTATTGGCTATTTCTGCTCTTTTAACCATAAGTTGCAATAGCCAGGAAAAGAAAAGTAAGGATGACACCCATGAAGGAACTAAGGCTCAAATTACCGAAGAACCTAAGGGTAGTTGGAAGGTCAACAGGGAATTTGATGAAGAGGGTAACTTAATTCGTTATGATTCCATTTATTCTTGGTCTTCCGGTACGGATCTTAATGAACTGGCAGCTATGGATCGGGATAGCATATTAAAATCAATGCAATCCAGGTTTTATCGAAATTTCTCCCATTTTGACCATAAGGATTTCCCCATTTTATTCGAAGACGATTCATTGTTCGCTAAACGGTTTTTTAACGATGATTTCTTCGATAGCGATTTTGGTCATGATTTTATGGATATTGACAAAGTGCGTGAGCGAATGGAAAATATGCAACGCAATTTTTTAGAACGTTATGGAGCCGATTTCTCTAGTAAAGAAGAAAAGGATGAAGAATAGTTTCTGTAAAATCTCAGGGCATTTTCTTTTAGGTCAGTGCTTTTAAAATTCAAATTGCAATTGCAATGAAACCGAGTCTTTTTTAGCTTCGGTTTTCTTTTTATCGGTATTAAGATTATGAAGGGAAATGCCCAAAAGACGTACCGAGTTTTCCATCTTCTCTTGGTATAGTAGTTCTTTTGCCGTATCCAATATCAAGGATTTATCAGTTACGAAATAGGGTAGTGTTTTACTACGCGTCTGCAATGTGAAGTCGCTATACTTGATCTTTAGGGTAATGGTCTTACCTGCTATTTTGGATTTTTTCAATCGTTTTTCAAGTTCTGTCGCAATATGTTCCAAACGCTCCAGCATAAAGACCTCACTGCTCAGATTTTCACTGAAAGTACGCTCAGCCCCAACCGACTTGGGTATGCGATGGGGTTTAACGGGACTGTTGTGTATGCCTCGGACGATATTAAAATAATGGCCGCCACCTTTACCAAAATTCTTTTCAAGAAATTCAAGGGATTTTTCTTTTAGGTCCTTCCCGGTAAAAATACCCAAGCGGTACATTTTTTCTGCGGTAACCTTACCAACACCGTAGAATTTCCTTATTTCCAGATCTTCCAAAAATTGCAAAACCTCTTCTGGGTTTACGGTTTTCTGACCGTTGGGTTTATTAAAATCACTTGCTACTTTGGCTATGAATTTATTTATCGATATTCCGGCAGATGCCCTTAAACCAATTTCATCGAAAATCCGCTTCCTGATTTCACGGGCGATCAGGGTTGCTGAAGGATTACCCTTTTTATTGGTTGTGACGTCTAAATAAGCTTCATCCAAAGAAAGGGGTTCTACCAAATCGGTATATTCGAAAAAGATACTGCGTATGCGTTGTGATATTTCTTTATAACGGGCAAAACGTGGTTTTACAAAGGTTAGGTGTGGACAGTTCTTTTTGGCCAAATAACCGCTCATGGCACTCCGGACTCCATACTTTCGAGCCTCATAATTGGCGGCGGACACAACTCCCCTAATTTCATTTCCGCCCACCGCAAGAGGTTTGCCGATTAATTCCGGATTATCCAATTCTTCTACCGATGCATAGAAAGCGTCCATATCAACATGTATGATCTTTCGTAAAGGGAAATCCGTTTTCATGTTGTAAATTTATAATAACTTTTAACCAATTCAACAGCGGTGAAAACAGCAATAATCTTAGGGGCAACAGGACTGACGGGAGGTAGGCTCTTAGAACTCTTGTTGAATGATTCCAGATATTCCAGAATAAAGCTATTCTCGAGAAGTTCGGTAGGTATTTCAGATCCAAAACTCCAAGAATTTCTGGGTGATATGTTCAGCTTGGAAGATTTTAAAGAAAATTTTAAGGGTGATGAGGTTTTCTGTTGTATTGGAACAACAAAATCAAAAACCCCAAATAAGGTTTTTTATAAGAAGATTGACTTAGGTATTCCCAAAAATGCGGCCTTACTTGCGAAAGAGAACGGAATAAAAACATTCATTGTCATGTCGGCTTTGGGGGCCAATGCCAATAGTTCTATTTTTTATAATAGGATAAAAGGACAAATGGAGGAGGCCGTATTAAAGGCTCAAATACCTAGAACGTATATTCTGCAACCCTCATTGATAGGTGGTAAACGAAAGGAAAAAAGAATTGGGGAATGGATCTTTAAACAATTGATGCGGGTGGCCAATTTCGTTATGGCCGGATCTTTGAATAAGTATAGGTCAATTTACCCCGAAACCATTGCAAAAGCCATGATTTGGTTGGCAAATAATGATTTTGAGGTAAATAGGATACCATCCGATGTTATCCAGGATCTAGGTCAACGATAATAAGTAAGTTTAGATAAGGAACTTTTGTTATTATAATTTAATATGTATAGACATATGTACATATAATTTTATTATCTTCGTTTGCTACTATTGAAAACTAATAATGAAAAGAAAGACATCTCAATTTTTGATTCCAGTTGAAAAAGAAAGCCACCAAGATTCGTCCTATGATATTTATCCTTCATTTCCTGTTGAAAATGGGGCTATCAAAAAAGGGTATTCCACCTTGGCAGATGAATTGGCCAATTCCGAAATAGTAATTTTAGATGGTTATGTTGGTATTGACTGGGATGAGGTAATTACCTCAATGCGTGCGGAATTTGATAGAAAAGGACTAAAAACATCTTTCCAGGACATAAATGCTTTTTTGAAGTCGGAAGATGATATTTCTTCCTTGATAACCCCGTTTTTAGGTGGTGATGACCCGATTTTTGGTTATAAAGCTTCGATTCAAATCAGGGATTATTTCGTTGAAGAAAAATTGGGCCATTACAAATTAGACCCAGATGCAAATATCAACATAATCTATGGCACAGGGGCAAGTACACTTCGCGTAGACGGAAGGCTGGTTTATTTTGACTTGCCTAAAAACGAACTTCAATTTCGTATGAGAGCCAATGCCATAACTAATTTGGGTTTTAATTCGCCAAAGGCCCATAAACAAATGTACAAGCATTTTTACTTTGTAGATTGGCCTATGCTCAACAGAGAAAAAAAGAGACTACTACCAAATATTTCAATAATAGTAGATCAACAAAGGCCGGGAAATCCGGTTTGGATGGCTGGTGAAGATTTAAGGGAGGCCCTTACCAGCATGTCTAAATTCTATTTCAGGGTGAGGCCATGGTTTGAACCTGGAGTTTGGGGAGGGCAATGGATGAAAGAAAGGTTTAAGGAATTGAATCCGGATGTGCCCAATTACGCTTGGTCCTTTGAGATGATCGTACCGGAGAACGGTTTGTTGTTTGAAAGTGATGGGGCCTTATTGGAAGTCTCTTTCGACATGTTGATGTTTCAAGAAAGTGAAAACGTTTTAGGAAAGGCAGCAAATAGGTTTGGTGATGAATTTCCGATTCGGTTCGATTTCTTGGATACTTTTCAAGGGGGGAACCTATCGGTGCAATGTCATCCGAAACCGGAGTATATCAAAAAAGAGTTTGGTGAGAATTTTACACAGGACGAAACATATTACATTCTGGATGCCGGTGAAGATGCCGAAGTGTATTTGGGTTTCCAAGAGGGTATTGACCCTAAAGGTTTTAAAAGGGCCTTGGAACATAGTTATACATCGAAGGAGGAATTGGATGTTGAAAAATACGTACAGAAATTCCCAGCCCAAAAACATGATCTTTTTTTAATTCCCCATGGTACCATTCATTGTTCAGGTACTAATAACATGGTATTGGAAATCAGTGCAACACCATACATATTTACTTTTAAGATGTATGACTGGCAACGTATGGATCTAGAGGGCAACCCTAGGCCTATGAATATTGAAAGGGCTTTTGAAAACCTCAATTTTGAAAGACAGGGGAAAAAGGTGCCCGAAACCCTCATAGCACAACCAAAAATCGAAGCATCAGGGGATGATTGGGAGAAAATCCACCTAAAGACCCACAAAGATCATTTTTATGACATCTATAGATATGAATTCGATAGTAAGGTCGATATAGGAACGAACGATCAGTGTCATGTGTTGATGTTGGTCGAGGGAGAGTCCATTGAACTGGAGGTCGAGGGTAGCAAAACCCAAACCTTCCAATTTGCGGAAACTTTTGCGGTTCCTGCATCCGCCGAAAATTATTTTTTGGTGAATAAAGGGAAGAACAGGGCCAAGGTTATTGTATCTTTTGTAAAGGACGAAGCATGTTAAAACTAAAAAAAATGAGTTGTTTAAAGTTTCTATTTTTAATTATCGCGCTAGTATGGTTTACCACTTCGCAGGCACAGGATTCAACGGTTTGGGAAATAGGGAAATCGGATGATAGTTGCTCGGAATTTGCCTTATCTAATTCTGGATATACAAAGTTTTTGGAACATGATTTTGGATGGGAAGACCGGTTTTATTTAGTCGGTTTTTCCGATGAGAAAAAAGACTTTCCTTTTGTGTTGCCAGGTGCGATGGATTATTGGGGAGGTACTTCGGGATTAGCGGGGATACGTCCACATGAAATAAATATCCTGTTTGGAATTAGCGAAAAACCAAGCAAGGGTTCTTGGAGATTGGTAGTTGATGTTTTGGATTGTAACCCGGAAACACCGCCCTTGTTCAAAGTAAGTGTTAATGATGAATCATGGAAATTCAAGCTTGATAAAGGGCAGAATGCTGAAGCCTTAAAAGGGGTTAATGAGGATACCAAGGAACAAAAATTGAGTATCCCTATTCCGGAAGAATTGATAAAACGTGGTGGTAATAGAATACAATTGACGACTTTGGAAGGCAGTTGGTTGGTTTTTGACCAAGTTCGTTTGGAAGGGCCTGAAAATGTGAAGTTGATAAAGCCCGAAAACGCATTCTTGAGAAATGTTACAGCTGCGGACTACGAATTGAAGATCGATAACAAAGAAACCCAGCCCTTATTATTGGATGTTCAGCATCTTTCAGGAAATCCACTGCTTCAGGTAGAGTTGGATGGTAAAGTGATATTCAAAGAAACCGTAGAGCATGGTCGAAGCATTTATGAAGCACCTATGAGGGCCGTTAAAACATTAAAGGCCAGTAGTTACACGGTTTTATTGGATGGTAAACCAATAGAAAAGGGAACTGTGGAAAGGTTGCCTAAAAAACAAAATCTATTAGTTGATTATGTCAACACCAAAATAGGAACAGGGCATTCTAGATGGATGATCGCCCCAGGACCATGGATGCCATTCGGGATGGTTAAAATAAGTCCGGATAACCAGAAAAGTGGGTGGCAGGCAGGGTATCAGCCTTCATTTGAAAGTGTGGGCACATTTAGCCATATCCACGAATGGACTATGGCCGGTTTGGGAACTTTTCCAACCAATGGCCCTTTGGTTACCGAGGTCGGGAACCCCGGAGAACCCGATTCCGGTTATCGTTCACGTGTTGACAAAAATACAGAGCAGGCGCCGTTGGGGTACTATTCCGTATTTTTAAGTGATTATAAGATCAAGGCGGAACTCACGGCAACTACGCGTGCCAGTTTTCAGCGGTACACCTATCCAAAGGATAAGCCCAATTCTAGGATACTTGTTGATTTACAAACACCTTCAGAATACAATTATAAGATTGAAGAAGCTTATATTAAAAAAGTAAGCGATTCTAAGATTGTTGGTTATAGTAAGCAAATATCCCCTTCGGTTTGGGGAGAAGGTTATTATAGGAAACAGTTTGTCGAAGATGGTGATCAACCCAAGGAATGGGATGATATAGCACAAGAGTATACCGTACATTTTGTAATGGAGTTTGATACCCCAATCAAGGATTTTGGTGTTTGGGTAGATGGCGATAAAGAAGGAAAGGATGATGCCGCCATTACGAATACTGCGGAATTTAAGGTTGAAAATCCAGAAGATGTAGTTGCCTTTGTTGAATTTGATACCAAGGATAATCAAGTGGTACAGACAAGAACCGCTATCTCCTATGTAAGTATAGACAACGCTGCCCTCAATTTAGACGAGGAAATAACAAAACCTTTTGGTTGGAGTTTTGAAAAAGTTCGGGAGAATCAAGAAAATGCATGGAACGATTTATTCGAAAGGGTCCTGATCACATCGAATGACCGATTGGAAAAAACAAGGTTTTATTCAAACATGTACCGTGCTTTGGTAAGTAGGAACATATTCAGTGATGTTGATGGTAGCTGGGTCGATGCCGAGGAGCAGGTTCAAAAAATTGAAGACCCTAACGGAGTGGCTTTAGGGTGTGATGCCTTTTGGAATACATTTTGGAACCTTAATCAATTTTGGAATTTGGCAACTCCTGATTGGTCATCGAAATGGGTGAATTCACAATTAGGAATGTATGATGCCAATGGCTGGTTGGCCAAAGGACCTGCTGGAATGGAATATATTCCGGTCATGGTGGCAGAACATGAGATACCACTTATCGTCGGGGCCTATCAAATGGGCGTTGGCAATATCGATGCGGAAAAGGCCTTTGAGGCTGTATATAAAATGCAGACCACTTTAGGTCAAAAGGTAGGAAATGGTTTTGCAGGGAATAGGGACTTGGAACCCTATTTAAAATACCATTATGTGCCCTATAACAAAGGGCGTTTCTCAAATACCTTGGAATATTCTTTTGATGATTTTTCGGTTTCCCAATTGGCAAAGGCATTAGGTAAGGATAAGGAATATGGTGAATTTATACAAAGAGGGTATTGGTGGAAAAATGCCATTAATTCGGACGGCGGTTTTGCCCATTTACGACATTCCGACGGTTCTTGGTTCCCCGATTTCGACCCTATTAAAACGGCAGGGAATTTTCAGTATGTTGAAGGTAATGCATGGCAATTAACATTTTTTGTTCCACAAGATGTGCCTGCACTTGCTGCTATTGTTGGTGAGGAGGAATTCGCAAAACGCTTGGATGATGGGTTTAATATCAGTAGTCCGTGGCGGTACAATGCGCCGAATGAGTTGTATTGGGATTTTCCGGTTACGCAAGGTAACCAACAATCCATGCATTTTTCATTCTTGTTCAATTGGGTTAAAAAACCTTGGTTAACGCAGAAGTGGAGTAGGGATATTATTGATAGGTATTATGGTTTTGGTGTATCCAACGCCTATTTAGGCGATGAGGATCAAGGGCAAATGAGCGCATGGTTCATGATGGCATCCTTAGGGCTTTTTCAAACAGATGGTGGGGTTCGTGTAGATCCCATCTATGAAATAGGAAGTCCAATTTTTGAAAAGGTAGAGATAGATTTAGGAGGACGATATGGAAGGGGTGAAACTTTTGTTATTGAGGCAAAAAACACATCCTTCAATAATAAATACGTACAAAGTGCAACGTTGAACGGAAAAAGATTAAAGAACTTTTGGTTCCCTTCTAAGGAGCTGTTGAAAGGAGGGAAACTAGAATTGGAAATGGGTCCCGAACCTAATAAAAAATGGGGTGTATCAAGCCTTCCACCATCAACGTTGAACGATAAATAATTAAAAAATGAGAATACTGATCACTATTGTATTGGGTTTGGTCTTACTAGGTTGCAAAGACCGTAATGAAAACAAGGAACTCGCCAAAAAAGTACTTTCCAACCAACAATTCGATGCCGTCAAAAAGCGGGCCTTGGCGGTTATCGAAACCGGATTTAATGCTGGTGATGGTTATCGCGAGGTTTGGATTAGGGACTATAATACGTTTATTGAACTTTCAGCGGAAGTATTTCCGCCAGAGGAATTAAAGGAAAACCTTTTGGTGTTTTTTAGAATGCAGGGCGATGATGGCAATATTATCGATGGGTTTACACCTGCCGAGGCCATTACCAAAGAAGAAACCGATTTCAGCTACTTCGAATTAGAGCCCCGTTATGCTGGCCATAAGAACACTGTAGAGACCGATCAGGAAACTTCTTTGATCCAAGCCGTATACAAATATGTAAAGACGACAGGGGATAGCTCCATTCTAGACGTGGAAATAGGGGATAAAACAGTTGCTGAACGTATGGAGTGGGCGGTACAGTTTTTAATGGACAAGCGGTTCTCTAAGGAATACGGCCTTATTTGGGGGGCAACCACTGCCGATTGGGGCGATGTGCAACCAGAGCATGGCTGGGGTGTTGATATTGACGGGAATACACATAGGGCCATTGATATCTATGACAATGCCATGTTGATCATTGCCTTGGACAATATGTTGGAAATAATACCAGAAATCAAAGACCAATGGTTGCCTATCAGGAGACGATTGGCAAAAAATGCCAAAAACCATCTGTGGGATAGTAAGACCCAAAAATTCATACCCCATATTTATTTAGATGGCTCCCCATTTCCTGAGGATTTTAATGAGAACGAAATCTACTATTTTGGGGGTACTGCTGTGGCAATTGAGGCGGGGTTACTTTCAAAGGAGGAAGTTAAAATATCTATCGATGAAATGGTTTCCAGGGTAAAACAAGCAGGTGCTGGATCGATCGGTCTAACATTATATCCCCCATATCCTGCAGGATATTTTGCGAACCAAATCATGAATCCGGAATATAACTACCAAAACGGTGGCGATTGGACCTGGTTCGGGGCAAGAATGATTCAGCAATTGGTGAAATATGGTTTTGTCGAGGATGCGTATGAACAATTATTGCCGATGACCGATAGGGTTATAAAGAACAATGGCTTTTATGAATGGTACACTGTTGATAATAAACCGGAAGGTTCAGGTACTTTTCGTGGATCTGCTGGTGTACTTTACAAAGCAATTCTTAACTTTGAAGAATGGGCGAATTCCCATAACGAATAGGTGAGGATGATTAACGAAGGAATATGGACAGTATTTGGTTATGGACTTTAAATTAGACCAAAATAGCCCAGTACCGCTACATGCACAGATTGAGGCATACCTTAGATCTTTGATCGTGCAAGAAGACTATAGAAGCGGAAAACTTTTCTTACCCAAAGAAGTGACCCTAGCTAAGAAATTAGGGGTATCCCGGAACACGGTTCGCCAAGCCGTAAACACTTTGGTTCAAGAACAACTCATTGAACGTAAAAAAGGGGTCGGCACCAAAGTCCTCAACAAAAAAATCGCTACACGACTTGATAATTGGATCAGTTTCACCAAAGAAATGGATAAACTGGGGATTGAAGTCGTCAATTATTTAGTTAAAATTTCATTTGAAACCGCACCGGACGAAGTTTATGAAGCCTTGTCCGTATCCAATTCAAAGAAAATCTGGAAGCTCGAGAAAGTACGTGGGTCAAAAGAGGCAAAGTACCTATATTCCGTATCCTATTTTCATCCAAGGGTGGGGATAACAGGGGAAGAGGACTTCATTACTCCGCTATATGAACTATTGGAAACCGAACATGATACCATCGTTGCAACGTCCAAAGAGCGGTTAAGCGCCATAAAAGCAGATCAAGAATTGGTTTCCACTTTGGATCTAACTCCAGAAGTACCTATTTTAAAAAGAGAGCGATTGGTATGCGACCCTGGGGAGAGACCAGTCGAATTCAATATCGTATTCTATAATACCGATTACTTTACTTACGATATTGAAATAAAAAGAGAATTCTAAATAAAATTAATATGACCGATCAAATAGCAATAGGGGCAGATATTGGCGGAAGCCATATTACTAGCGCAGCTGTTAATTTAAGAACCTTTGAAATTCTTGAAAATACGACGTTTTCTGCAAAAATAGACAATAAGGCATCGAAGGATGTTATTATGCAGGATTGGGCCAAGGCCATTAATAAGTCCATTGAAAGTGTTTCAATGCAGACCAAGGCAGATATCGGATTCGCGATACCGGGCCCTTTCAATTATAAAACAGGGGTTGCCATGTTCGAAGGGGATAATGATAAGTATGAAAGCTTACATAATGTTTCAGTGCCCGAAGAACTACCAAAATTCATCAATAGCGAAAAAGTAAATCTAAGGTTTCTGAACGATGCCACTTCTTTTGGTGTAGGGGTTTCTACACAAGGTAAGGCCAGAAAATGCAAAAAGGTTATCGTTGTAACCTTGGGTACGGGATTTGGTTCTGCTTTTATCAGCAATGGAGTTCCACAAGTAAATTCCAATGACGTTCCCCAAGATGGTTGTTTGTGGGACAAACCTTATAAAACGGGTATCAGCGATGATTATTTTTCTACCCGTTGGTGTATTGAACGGTACTTTGAACTTACCTCCCAACGTGTAAAGGGTGTAAAGGAAATCGCTGCTGCAGATACCGATGAATCAAGAAAAGTTTTCAATGAATTCGGTGCTAATATGGCAGAATTCATGATACCGTTCGTTAAAAAGTTTCAAGCGGAAATCATAGTCATGGGCGGTAATATCTCAAAAGCCAGTGACCTTTTCTTGCCTAAATTAAAGAACGATTTGGAAAAGGCAGGTTTACAGTTAGAGTTTGAAGTGTCTCCTTTGTTAGAAGACGCGGCCATAATAGGTAGTGCCAAACTTTTTGTGAACGACTTTTGGAATGTAGTGAAAAATGAACTCCCTGAAATTTAAAACAATTATATATGGCTACCAATAAAATACAACTGAACAAATTTTTCCCAGTATTCCTGACCTTCATTATTATGGGGTTTGTTGATATCGTGGGCGTTTCAACAGGATACGTACAGAAAGATTTCGACCTTTCGGATTCCATGGCACAGTTTATCCCGTCCATGGTGTTCATATGGTTTTTCGTCTTTTCAATTCCCGTAGGTGTACTACAAGATAAAATAGGGAAAAAGAAAATGATGAACTTAGGAATTATGATCACTATTTTTGGACTGATCCTACCGTTTATTCACTACTCTTTTGTGGTTATTTTAATAGCCTTTGTCTTTATGGGAATCGGTAATACCATTGTACAGGTCGCCGCAAGTCCATTGTTACAAGAGGTGACCCCCAAGGAGAAACTCTCGAGTTTTTTAAGCCTATCCCAGTTCATGAAGGCCATTACCTCGCTAACAGGACCTATCATTGCAACTTATATGGCTATTACCTATGATAAATGGATTCTTGTATTCGCTGTATATGCATTATTGTCTTTGGCCAATTTGCTTTGGCTTTCAGGTACCAAGATAGATGAGAGCATAAAGTCTGAAACTCCGGCTACCTTCGCATCGTGCATGAAACTGCTTACCAATAAGTTTGTACTTGCCATGGTAATCGCGATATTCCTTATTGTTGGTGCCGATGTAGGAATGAACTCGAACATTCAGGGCTTTCTCATGAAGCTTCACGGACTAACGTTGGAAAACGCATCTTACGGTATAAGTGTTTATTTTACGGCCTTAATGATCAGTAGGTTCGTAGGGGCCATTTTACTCCAATTCCTAAAACCTATTTTCTTTTTGGTAACTACCACGATATTGGCTATTATAGGCACTCTAATGATCATGTTCTCCGCTACCGAAATGATGGCTTATATCGGTATTTTCATTGTTGGCCTTGGAGCGGGTAACTTATTTCCTTTGATATTCTCTATCGCCATAAATAAAATGCCCTCAAGGTCTAATGAAATTTCCGGGTTGTTGATCATGGCAATCGTAGGTGGGGCTGTAATCCCTCCAATTATGGGCTTTGTTAGTTCCAGCTACGGGATTATGGGAAGCCTTATAGTTTTGGTTGCATGTTTTGCATATATGTTGATCATACCGTTTACGGCCAAGCAGGATAAGGTAGAAAAGGCCTAGCTCTTAAAAAAGAATCAATTTAATATTCCAAGAATCCCCATAAAGTTTATGGGGATTTTTGCTTTCATTTACATACTTTTAGTTTTGAAGACTTGTTGATTATGGTAGAAATTGAGCGTAAGTATTTGGTTAAGGACATCTCCTATAGAGAAGTTGCAATCTCACGAAAGAGGATAGTTCAAGGATTTCTGAATACCGATCCCGATAGAACGGTACGTGTGCGGATTAAGGGTGATGAGGGTTTCTTGACCGTTAAGGGTATTTCCAATGCGTCGGGCACTACGAGATTCGAATGGGAAACGGGAATTAAGGTTGAGGAGGCAGAGGCGTTACTACAGCTTTGTGAACCATCGGTAATAGATAAAACAAGGTATGAAATCCCAATGGGAAAGTATTTATTTGAGGTGGATGAATTTCATGGGGACAATGAGGGGTTGATCATCGCCGAAATAGAATTGGATAATGAAAATGATTTTTTTGAACGCCCCGATTGGCTTGGGGAAGAAGTTACCGGTGATATCAAATATTATAATTCACAATTAAGCAAAAATCCTTTTACTGGATGGTAGCGTTTTATCCATAAAATAAACCCTTTAACATGAGTCGATTTGAGTCATGCCAAAGGGTTTTCATTTCCTTTTTCAATAGTTTCTTATACTTGGTTTAACCTATTTTTCAGGTTAATAACCATCGAATTAATCGTTATTGCCATCCGCCGCCCAATGAGCGATATAATTCCACGGTTGCAGATAATTGCGAAAGCTTGTTGCTTACCAGGTTTAACTCGGCATTCAAGGCATTTTCACGAGCTGTAAGCAAATCCAAATAGGTTAAATAGCCACTGTTCAATAATTCTTGGGAATTATCCTCAGCCCTACGTAATGCTACGACCTGTTTAGAGATGTATGTTTCTTTTTCAAGGGATATATTATAATCATACAACGCTTCTGAAACTTCTTTTCCTGCAACTAAAAGAGTCTTTTTAAAGTTCAATAACGCTTGTTCCTGATTGGCTTTTGATACCTCGTAGGCAGTTCTTACCTTTCTCCCATTGAATATGGGTTGGGTAAGACCTCCGACCAAGTTGGCGAAAATAGAACTGGAATCTATCCAATTATCCAACTCCAAGCTTTGAAATCCACTACTTGCTGAAAGGGTAATCGAAGGATAAAAATTACTTCTTGCTACATTCGTAAGTTCAAAACTATTCACTAGGGCATATTCGGCCTGTAAAATATCTGGCCTATTTCTCAATAATAAAGAAGGAACGCCCAATTTCATTTCATTGGCCAAGGTTTGGTCTTCTAGGGTACTCCTTGGATAGGATTGTGGTTCTTCACCTAAAAGAAGACTTAAAGAGTTTTCGGCAATGAACAACGAATTTTTAAGATCTAACAGTTGACTTTGGGCACTATAAAGTTGTGCGGCTGTTTGATCTACACCTACTTGGTTTGCTTGTCCCGCCTCTTTCAGATCCTTTATGGTCTCCAAACTTTTGGATCGGTTTATTATTGTTTCCTCGGTTACTTTTATCTGTTGGTCAAGTGCGAGTATTTGATAATATGTAGCGGCAATGTTCGCGACCAAATCCGTTTTTACCGCCTTGTGGGCGGCAACGGTCTGTAAATAGCTGGCATCACTTGCTCTTTTATTGCTCCTTATCTTGCCCCAGATATCTGCTTCCCAGGATAAAGCCCCGGTAATATCGAATTGATTATAAGGCTCGGTGAAAAAACTTCCGAATTGGCCATTTTCACTGTTCCTGGCGGTTCTTGTAGCTGTGGCAGAAGCGTTCAAGGTAGGGAAGTATCCCATTTTCCCCTGTTTAACATAGGCTTCGGCCGCATTGATATTCTGCAAGGCGATTCTAATATCTAAATTGTTCTCCAGACCTTTTTCAATATACCCTTTTAGATACTCATCGGTAAAAAGGTCTTTGTAAGAGACCGAAGCGAACGATACGCTGTCTTTTGGCAGCTGATCGGTCCTAAAAAGATTCTCTGTCTCAATTGTCGGCCTTTCATAGGTTTTCGCCACAAAACATGATTGCAGTAAAAGAGGAAGAAAAGCGACTAGTATAAGTTTGTTCGTTACTATTTTTTTCATCGTTATTGTTCTTTTATTTCTGGAATTTCTTGATCGGGGGCACCTGTTATCTTTTCTTGTAGTGATTGGAAAATCACGTAAAGTGCAGGAATTATCAATATCCCGAATAGGGTTCCGATAAGCATACCCCCAACAGCACTCATACCTATAGAACGGTTTCCTACGGCACCGATACCGGTTGATAAGGCCAACGGCAATAAACCGAATATAAAGGCGAAGGATGTCATTAATATAGGTCGGAGTCTTGCTTTGGCACCATCGATAGCAGATGCCATTATCGACATTCCGTGTTTTCTACGTTGCAATGCAAATTCAACAATTAGAATCGCATTCTTGGATAGAAGCCCGATCAACATGATCAATGCAATCTGGAAATAGATATTATTCTCTAAACCGGCGAAATTAATAAACGCAATTGCGCCCGCTATACCAACTGGTAGTGATAGTAAAATGGAGAATGGCAAAATATAGGATTCATATTGGGCACTTAGCAAGAAATAAACGAACACCAAACTCAATATGAAAATAAGGATGGTCTGGTTCCCAGCACTGTTTTCTTCCTTGGTAAGACCAGAATATTCATATGTATAATTGTTCGGCAAAACCTTTGCGGACACTTCTTCAATGGCCTTGATGGCATCTCCGGTACTGTAGCCTGGATTTAAGGCCCCGTTGATTTTCACTGAACTTAGCAAATTGAACCTGCTAACCACTTCTGGACCATAAATTTTCTTCAAGGTCACGAATTGTGATACCGGAACTGATTCACCCATGTTGTTCGTTACATACATATGGTTCAGCGAACCTTCATCTGCCCTATCTTCTGGTTTTGACTGGATCATGACGCGGTATTGCTTCCCGAATTTGTTGAAATCCGTAGTATATAATCCACCATAATATCCTTGCATCGCATTAAAGACATCAGTAACGGCCAAACCGGCTGATTTGGTTTTTTCAATATCTACCTGCAGCTCATACTGGGGAAAGTTAGGATTGAACTGTGTAATGGCATACTGAACTTCTGGTCTTGCATTTAACGCGGCCAAAAATTCATTCGTGGTATTTCCTACCGTTTGCCAATCGTCGGCATCCTTACTTTGTAGATTCAATTCAAAACCTGTTGAATTACCGAAACCCTGTACACTTGGAGGCGTAAAGAAGAGAATACGAGCATCTTTTAGTCCAGCCGTTTGAGCAAAAAGACTGCCAACAACAGCTTGTACGGATTCGGAAGGCTCTTTTCTTTCGTCCCAGTTTTTAAGACGCAATACGGAGAAACCATAAGAACCCCCATTAACCCCGTTCAATAAACTGAAACCTGTGACGTTCATTCTAGAGTCAATAATATCCATTGATTCGTAAATGGAATCCAATTTTTTTACGGTTTTCTGGGTCTGTTCCAATGTCGTACCAGCGGGCATGCTAACATCGGCCATGATAAGTCCCCTATCCTCATTAGGAATAAATCCTGTAGGAGTGGTTTGGAATAATAGGATCGTTACACCAGTGAAAATAACAAGTATGGCCACAGTGACCCATTTTCTTTTGGCAATGAACTTTACCGAACCAACATATTTATCCGTAATGGCACCGAACCCAGTATTGAACGCATTAAAGAACCGGTGCTTTAAACTTTTATCATGATTTTCAGAATCTTTATGTGGCTTTAAAAATAGAGCGGCCAATGCCGGACTCAATGTTAAGGCGTTCACGGCAGAGATTACAATGGCAATGGCCAAGGTAATACCGAACTGTTGGTAGAAAACCCCTGAGGATCCGCTAATAAATGAAACCGGAATAAATACGGCTGACATTACCAAGGTAATCGATATGATGGCCCCGGATATTTCGGACATAGCCGTTTTTGTTGCTGTTTTAGCATTGGGAGCACCTTCTTCCATTTTGGCATGTACCGCCTCGACTACCACAATGGCATCATCGACGACAATACCAATGGCGAGTATCATGGCGAAAAGGGTCAACATGTTAATCGAATATCCAAAGAGCGATAAGAAGAAGAACGTACCTACAATGGCCACAGGTACTGCTATGGCCGGGATCAATGTAGACCTAAAATCCTGTAAGAATAGGAATACCACGACGAATACCAATAAAAATGCTTCAATCAATGTTTGTACCACATGCGAGATAGAGGCATCAAGGAAATCCTTGGTATTGTATGGGATTACATAATCCACTCCTTTAGGGAAATCTGCCTTACTTTCACTTAAGATATTTTCAATTTGGGTTATGATATCGTTCGCATTGGAACCGGAAGTTTGGAATACACCGACAGCAGTACCGGGTTTTCCCATACCTTCATTCTTGGTACCATAATTAAAGGCACCAAGTTCAATTTCAGCCACATCCTTCAAACGTAGGAATTGGCCATTATCCTGGGCTTTGATAATAATATCCTCATATTCGGATATTTCGGAAAGCCGACCTTTATATTTTAGAACATATTCAAATACACCATCTGCATTTTCCCCGATTTTACCTGTTGCAGCTTCAAGATTTTGCTCAACAAGTGCACTTTGGATATCCGAAGGCATAAGTTTATAAGCCGCCATCTTATCGGGTTTTAACCAAATACGCATGGAATAATCTTTGGATCCGAAAACCGTTACGTTACCTACACCTTCAATACGTTGAAGTTTTGGTACCAGGTTTATACGTGCATAGTTTTCAACAAAAGTGGCATCATAATCCTCATTGTCAGAAAACAAGGAGAAAAACAACAAGGCACTGGTTTGTGATTTTTGCGTTACCACCC
Organism: Maribacter luteus; assembly: GCF_009674825.1. Classification (GTDB taxonomy): domain Bacteria; phylum Bacteroidota; class Bacteroidia; order Flavobacteriales; family Flavobacteriaceae; genus Maribacter_A; species Maribacter_A luteus. The sequence goes on along the minus strand of NZ_WKJH01000001.1, from coordinate 617,434 downwards.
CTGTTTTTGTAACAGCTTCTGGCAAAACACTGTTGGCGCGAGCAACTCTATTCTGTACGTTTACCGCAGCAATATCGGGGTCTATGCCCAACTTAAAATAGACATTGATGGTGGCAGCACCGTCATTACTGGCATTCGATGTCATATAAGTCATTCCCTCGACACCGTTGATCTGTTCCTCTAACGGAATTACGACACTGTTTAATACGGTTTCAGCGTTTGCCCCGGTATAGGTTGTTGTAACCTGTACTGTTGGGGGTGCAATTTCTGGATATTGTTCAATGGGCAGGGAAGTTAGACCCAAGATACCGAGAATAACTATGATGACCGATATCACCGTAGATAGTACGGGACGATCTATAAATCTTTGAAACATGTTATTTTGATTATAGGTTGTTGATCAGATATTTTACTTGATGGGATTAATTGCCATTCCATCCCTCAATTTGGAGACACCTTCGGTAACTATAGTAGTTCCGGGCTCCAAACCACTTGTAACAATGAAACCTTTTTCGGTATTGGCCGAGATTTGAATGGGCTTTGTGGTAACCGTATTGTCATCTTTAACGATGAATATCAGTTTGTTTCCTTGTAAATCGATTGTTGCCGCTTGCGGAATTTCAAAGGCATCTTTATAGAGATAGGGGATTTTTATTTTCCCGGTGCTACCACTTGTCAATAGATTGTTGGGGTTTTTAAAATCAACCCTTGCAGTGGCACTCCCTGTTGTACTGTTTATAATGGTGTTTACCATGGCTATTTTCCCTGGCTCTGAATATTCCTTACCATTGATCATTACCAATTTAACATCATTCGCTTTTTCAAAATCGAATTGGTTTTTACTACTTGTAGGTATAGATTCCTTAAATTTCAAGAGTTCCTTTTCACTTAGGGAGAAGTAGGCACGAACTTCACTTATGTCTGAAACCGTTGTTAAGGGATTAGCCATGGCAGAACTTACCAAAGCCCCTGTCTTATAGGGTATTTCCCCTATAAAACCATCCACCGGACTTGTGATTCGCGAATAATTGATGTTAGAGATTACACTTTCATAATTACTGATGGCTTGTTTCAATTGGGCTTCTGCAGTCTCCAATTGAACTGGACTGATAATGTTTTTTTCTACCAATGGTCTCAGTTTGTCTACTTCTACTTGGGCGACATTTACTGCGGCTTTGGCAGCATTGGCATCTTGGTTCAGGGTTTGTGTCTCCAGTTTGAACAATAATTGCCCCTTTTTTATTTTCTGTCCTTCTTCTACATATATGTCTTGTATAAAACCAGAAACTTTTGGCCATATTTCTACGTTCTGCTTGCCTTCAAGGGTAGTTGAAAATTCATTGAAGATGGTCAAATCTTGTTTTTTCAGCTCGCTTACCTTTAAACTTGATGCCGGCATTGTTGGCCCACCCTGTGATCCTTCAGGAACTTTCCCGAAACACGAACTTAAAAGTACTAATAGGCTTAGTGAACTAATGATTGTTATTTTTCTCATTTTAAATTGGATGCTTAAATTTGTATTAAAGTTTTGTTAATTCTGTTAGTTCGGTATAAAACGAACTAAAATGATAAAAAAATTATTCTTTTAATGCATTGAGTTGATTGATGGTTTTTTGGAAAATATCTTTGTTTTCTTTTAAACAGGTCATATATATTTTCTTCATTTTTTGGGTTGATTTAAATTTTTCAGGATTGAATTTTTTGTTGTAAGCTGCTACTTTATCCATTATTTTCTCTTCATTCTCTAATTGTTTAAGAGCTCTGGACAATTTTTTAACCATAAAGGAATCCTTTTCAGCTACGGTATAGTACCTTTTTCTATCCCTTGATTTCGTAAAATATTTAATAAAGCCCATTTGTAATAAAAGATTGAGCGATGTTGATATTGAACTTTTACTTGCTCCTCTTCTTGTTAAACAATCATCAAAGGTCAACCCGTCTTCTTCTGTCATAACCAACGAGGCAAAGATGCGGGCAGATAAAGGAGCCAAGGAATATTCATTTTCAAAATGAATTCCTAAATCTTCTATAAGTTCCCTTCTGTATTCTTCCTTATCCATAATGTCAAGAATTGAAGGCGCAAAGATATAGTTAGTTCGGAAGTAACCAAACCAAACGAAATTAATTTTATGTTAAATTTTTAAGATTGTTGGGGTTTAAAGGAAACAAATGTTGAATCTACCCTTGTTAAAGGGGTATTCGGCTACCCTTAATTAAGGAACTTTTGTGTCAGGATTATTGTTTATTGCCCTAAAATCCCTGGTTGGTTCATTAGCGGAACCTTGATTACAAGATTTTCGTCAATAGAATTTTTCTTAAAAAGAAATTTCTTTTCATATAATTTGCCGTCGGCAAAGAAGGTAAGATAGAATTCATTGTTCAATTGCAGAACATCATCTTGTACCAGTTCTATCTTGGCATAAGATTTCGGGTCCATAAAAGCGATAGAATGCCTCATGGTTGAGGTTTTTTTATTCCCTTCGTATCCTTTGGAAACCACTAGTGCCATCTCTATCGGTGAATTACGGTCATTCAGGATATAGGCGTTCCATTTTTTTGCCAAAAAATCATCGTTCCATTCCTGGATCATCGCAATATAGACGTTTTTTACGATCGGTATTTCTATGTCCTTCTTCAAGAGGGAAAATTATAGTGTGCTTTTGAATTGTTCTAAGAAACGAACATCATTTTCACTCAATAAACGAATATCTGATATTTGATGCAGTAATAAAGCAATTCGGTCAATACCCATTCCAAAGGCAAAACCGGAGTATTCTTTAGAGTCGATTCCACAATTTTCAAGAACATTGGGGTCTACCATTCCGCAACCCATGATCTCTAACCATCCCGTACCTTTGGTCATTTTGTAGTCCGTTTCGGTTTCTAGGCCCCAGTATACATCAACTTCGGCACTTGGTTCGGTGAAAGGGAAATAAGAAGGGCGTAATCTGATCTTTGATTTTCCGAACAATTCCGTTGTAAAGAATTGTAAGGTCTGTTTTAGGTCGGCAAAAGAAACGTCCTTATCAATATACAATCCTTCCACTTGGTGAAAGAAGCAGTGTGAACGGGCAGATATGGCCTCGTTACGATATACACGACCTGGTGATATGGTTCTAATCGGTGGTTTATTGTTCTCCATATATCTCACCTGTACCGATGAGGTATGGGTACGCAAAAGGATATCTGGATCGGTCTGAATAAAAAAGGTATCCTGCATATCCCTTGCAGGATGATATTCTGGCAAGTTAAGAGCGGTGAAATTATGCCAATCATCCTCGATTTCAGGTCCTTCGGATACATTGAAACCTATTCGTGAAAAAATATCGATGATTTGGTTTTTCACTATTGAGATAGGGTGTCTGGCGCCTAAGGCCATAGCCTCTCCCGGTCTGGTCAAATCACCATATTTACCAGCTTCCTCTGTTTTGCTTTCCAAGGCCTCCTTAAGCAAGTTCACTTTTTCGGTTGCATTGATCTTAAGGGTGTTGATGGTTTGCCCAAACTCTTTTTTTTGATCATTGGGTACATTCTTAAACTCGGCGAAAAATTCGTTCAACAGGCCTTTTTTCCCTAAATACTTAATACGGAAGGCTTCAATAGCATCTTTGGTGTCAGCAGTGAATTTTTCAACTTCTGATATATGTTCCTTTATTTTATCGATCATGATATATAAGTAAGGGGCAAATTTAAAATATTATATGTAGTGATGTATGAATTTAATCAATAAAAAAACCGTGCTTAGGGTCATAGCACGGTTAAATAAAGCATTTAAAAAGTTCAATATACGTCCTTTACATGATTCTTGATCCATGTTGTACAATGGTCAAAGTCCTCAAAAATATGTTCTTCGGGAATAAAATCGGGAATAATGTCAATGCGTTCCATCATATATCGAGGTTGGCGTTGTAGATCGACAAAGAGAACAGTGATTTTGTTTTTGTTCAATTCCTGTAAAACGTCTTCCATGGCATAAAGACCGGATTGGTCCATATACTGCATGCGATCCAAACGTATGATTACGTAGGAGGCCGTATAGGGAATTTGATCGGCCAATGCTTGGAATTCATTGGTGGATCCAAAGAACAATGGGCCTTTTACGTGTTTAATATATACCTCTTCAATAAGGTTTTTGGGAAAATTAGCTTCATCTGACCATCCTTTTTCCTTGCCAAGGGTCTTAACATCGGATCTTTCCGCTGTAAGGTCACCCATTTGTTTCATGAACATAAGGGAAGCGATAACCAGTCCTACCCCTACGGCATAAACCAAGTTCCAGACCGAGGAAAGAACCAATACCACAAGCATGATGACCACTTCTGAACTGAATTTTAAAGGGCCTAATTTTAGATCTTTTGGCATACTGGGAATAGCTTTTAAACCTTTATAGTCCATAACCCCTATTCCTACGGTCACCAGAATCCCCGCTAGCACGGCAGCTGGTATTTGAGAGGCTACAGGTCCTAAGGACAATAAGATGATCAATAATAATAACCCGGCGACCATACCGGATAATTTGGTTTTACCGCCAGCATTGATATTGACTACAGTTCTGATTGTGGCACCTGCTCCGGGAATACCTCCAAAAATGGCACCGATACTGTTTCCGATACCTTGGCCAACCAATTCTTTGTTGGGATTGTGCTTGGTTTTTGTCATATTATCCGCTACGACCGAGGTCAATAGGGAGTCAATAGCTCCCAATAAGGCCAAAGTAAGGGCCGTAAAAAAATAAGGGGTAACCGTACTGAGCTTAAATTCGGTAAATATTTCAAGATTGGGTAAAGGAAAACCACTGGGGATTTCTTCTATAGGCCTATAATCCAATCCAAAACCATAAGCTACACCCGAGACTACCACCAAGGCCACCAAGGCACTAGGTATAGCGGTGGTGATACGCTTAAAGCCATAAATGATTATTATTGTTGAAAGGGCCAGAATTAATTCGATCCAATTAATATTTTGCAATGCCCTCGGAAGTACTTTGATCGAACCGATTACTCCTGATGCTTCCGCTTTGGCAAGTGTTCGTGCTTCTTTAAGCATATCGTCTTCAGTGATGCCTTTTGCCCTTTTAATGGTTTCCTCAAAATCCTCAAGTACCAGAATACCCTCACCGGCCTCATCTTTAAGGATATTATCAAGAATTATTTCTTCTGCTTGTGGCTTAAACTGTTCTACAAAAGCATCATCCTCCTTTGGGTAGTATCCGATAGCAGGTAAAATTTGGGTTACCAATATAATTACACCAATGGCGGTCATGAACCCGGAAACCACGGGGTATGGTATATAACGAATGTACTTACCTACCCCGATTAAGCCAAGCACTATTTGCATTAACCCGGCGAGAAGGAATATGAGAAGAATTGCAGGAAGTGCTTTTTCTACACTACCGTCATAAATAGCGATAATACCAGCTATTACCACCATACTTACGGCGGTCATAGGAGCGGTGGGCCCTGATATCTGTGTATTCGTACCTCCGAAAAGTGCAGCAAAAAAACTAATGAATATAGCCCCGTAAAGACCGGCGCTAGGTCCCAAACCGGAACTTACCCCAAATGCCAATGCAAGGGGTAGGGCTACAATACCTGCGGTAATTCCCCCGAACAAATCGCCCCTTAGATTCGTAAATAGATTTTTCATATGGCTTGTTTTCTATTTGAATTTAGAATATAAGATTTTTCAATTCAAAAGCCAAGATTGCATGGCTTCCTTTTACAATAAAATCAGTGACTAATCTAAGTGGTAGATTTCCATTATATCTTTTAAATACCCTTCAAAATCGATTTTTAGGTCAATCAACTTCCCTGTATGAATATCAAATACCCAACCATGGACTTTGAGACCACGTTCTCGAAAGGCTTTTTGCACAGCTGCCGTTTTAATCAGGTTAACACACTGTTCCTTAACATTGAGTTCTACCAGGCGGTCATATTTTTCTGTATTTTCTTCGATTGCATTAAGCTCGGCCCTATGAATACGGTATACGTCCCTTATGTTACGTAACCAAGGGTTCAGAATTCCCAAGTCTGCAGATTCCATGGCCGCTTGAACGCCTCCGCAAGCATAATGCCCACAGACCACTATTTGTTTCACTTTTAAATGATCTACCGCATAATTGATTACCGACATCGCATTTAAATCAATACTTATGACCATATTGGCGATATTCCTGTGTACGAAAACTTCTCCAGGTTCGGCTCCCATCAATTCCTCGGCAGTAACCCTACTGTCAGAACAGCCGATATACAAAAGTTCGGGCTTTTGTCCTTGCCCCATTTTTTTAAAATAGTCAGAGTCCGTTGAAAGCCTTTCCGCTATCCAATTCTTATTGTTTTCAAATACAGTATCTATGTTCATAATTGCAGTTAACGGGATTAATAAAGGAAAGATAGGTAATAAAGCCCATACTAATTTAGTATGGGCTATATAATAAAATATTCAATGAAAAATTAAATGCTACTCATAAAATTCAACTGCACCAGTAGAGATATCGTACATGGCCCCTATGATCTTAATCTCTCCATTAGATTCCATTTCAGAAAGGATTTTACTCCGTTCATGAATATTCTCAATGGTAAGTTCAACGTTTTTTGCAGATACATTATCTACAAATTCCAAGTTCTTCGAATTACGAAGATTCTCATCCTTAGGTTCCTTTACGGCAGCTACTGCAGGTTCTATTTTATTGATCAGAGCCGTTAAATTACCCATACGGGCATGGTCACAAGCTCCTTTGACCGCTCCACAGCTAGTATGCCCTAGAACAACGACAAGTTTGGTTCCTGCCAATTTACAGGCAAATTCCATGCTTCCTAGAATATCCTCGTTCACGAAATTCCCTGCAATACGAACGCTGAATATATCGCCCAATCCTTGGTCGAACACAAGCTCAGCGGAAACCCTGGAATCAATACAACTTAAAATGGTCGCGAACGGAAATTGTCCGTCACTGGTATCGTTAACCTGTTCTAAAAGGTTCCTGTTCGCTTTAAGGTTATTTTGAAAACGCTGATTCCCTTCCTTTAAAAATTGCAAGGATTTTGCAGGCGTCATAGTTGCTTGTGTTTCTTTTGTGTGTGCTTTCATACTATACTTTTATTAAGTTTTTTTTTATCTTTTACATTTGAATTTTCAATGGATGCCCCACTTTTCTCGGGGAACATGAGATTGGTATCCATTTTACCAATGACCCTTCTCAAATCGGAAGGGATAGAATTACTTGTTTTTGTCCCAAATCCCTTTTCCCTGTCAACAAAAAGTAAATTGATATTGTTTTTATTAATATACTTGGTAAGGTTATTCAAAGCGTTATCGCTATGATTAAAAACATAATCCACCGTTTTCTTGTCAGAAGTAGGTTGTGCAGTATCGGTATTATTTGATGTTTCCTTAACGAATTTATAGTTCTTTAGCGGTTTATCACTGTAGGCCATCAATTCCGTTGGTAATGATTTATTCATTAAAGATTCGGAACCATTGAGAATCCCCAATGAAATTGGATTGTTGGTATCTAGAACGTTTTTATCGTTTGTTATCATAATGTTTCCTGAGAAACGTTTTAGGACGAACGCGTTAATACTATCACCCAAAATCTGGAACGGTTTTGTTTTCCTTTTCCCCAACACCACGATATTTGGTTTATGCTCGTCTAAATACCGGGTAATCTCATTTTTTACGTTTCCGACGGCGTATGAATAATTGATTTCAATACCATACTCCTTGGCTATCGGAGCTATTGTTTTACTCAAAGTACTAATGCTCTTGGTTTGAACTGAATTTATAGATCTCATGGCGGACAGTTGGTTTTCTTTCTCTACTATTTCAGTAGGTTTAAGAACACTGAAAACCTCTATTTCCCCATGTATCATTTTAGCCAGACTAACAGCACTTTTCAACGTGGTTTGCATCGTGTCTTTCATATCTGAAAGTACGACGATTTTATATTTTTTTGTTTTCATTTTTAAAAATCTTTTTGAGATGATTAACTAAGGCTTAATTCTGATTTAGGCCTGCTTTCAAAAAACTCTACGAAGCTCGTCGGATTCTCTACAACACCCCTTTTAGATACCAATTTAATATCGATGTTCCGTTCTTTCGCCTTAAAGGCAAAGTCTTCCAATATTTCGATAATATCATTATCTAAGTATCTGGTTTTCAGTAAATCAAGTTCTAGATAGGTGTCTTGTGGCAAACTATCCAATTCTTTAAGGATTGCACCTTTATTAAAAAAGGTCACCTCCTCGGCCAAGGTCATTTTTATTTTATGCTTACCGTTACTTTTGTCCTCTATATGAAGGAAATGTGAATTTTGGTAGCTCTTTAAAAGAATCACTACAATACCGACTCCAAGGCCAAGACCTATACCTACCAATAAATCGGTGAAAACAATGCCGACTACAGTGACGATAAAAGGTACGAATTGTTTCCATCCTAAGTTGTACATTTTCTTGAACAAAGTAGGTTTTGCCAATTTAAAACCGACAATGAATAGGACCGCTGCCAAGACCGATAAAGGAATCATGTTCAATAATCTTGGAATGAGAATTACAGATATTAGTAGAAGGAAGCCATGAATAATGGCCGATAGCTTGGTTCTTCCCCCAGACTGTATATTGGCCGAACTACGAACGATTACCTGGGTTATGGGCAGTCCGCCGATCATACCGGAAATAATGTTTCCTGTTCCCTGTGCGAGAAGTTCCCGATTCGTTGGGGTTACATTCTTATGGGGATCCAACTTGTCCGTTGCTTCGACACACAATAGGGTCTCAAGACTGGCTACTAAAGCAATTGTAAAGGCAGTGACCCATATTTCAGGATTGGTAATGGCCCCGAAGTTTGGAAAACTGAACTGGGCCAAAAATGAGGATGCATCTTCAGGAATGGGGACACTAACCAAATGGTCTTTTGAAATGGAAAGGGTCTCATGACCTTGGGTAATAATATAAAAAATAATACCGATGGCTACCGCGACCAAAGGTCCTTGGATCAACTGGAATATTTTCCCTTTCTTTGAAAGTACCTTATCCCACAAAAGTAAAATGGCCAGGCCTATAATAGCAACTAATGTAGCTCCAGGACTTATATTGTTTATTGTTCCTAGAATTTCGGAAAAGGTGTTTTCACCATCTACTTGAAAAAAGGCCCAATCGCCTTCAGGGTCAGGATCATATCCGAAAAAATGGGGAATCTGTTTTAAAATGATGATGATACCGATACCGGTTAGCATCCCTTTAATTACCGAGGAAGGAAAATAATATCCAATGACCCCGGCTTTTAAGACGCCGAAAATCAATTGTATAACACCTCCCAGTACCACAGCGACCAAAAAGTTTTCATAACCGCCCAAGGCACCTATGGCGGTAAGGACTATTGCGGCCAAACCTGCAGCCGGACCACTAACACCTATTTTCGAACCACTTAGGGCACCTACAATAACACCACCTACGATACCTGCGATCAATCCTGAGAACAGAGGGGCGCCACTAGCCAAGGCAATACCTAAACATAAAGGTAAAGCCACAAAAAATACCACGACACTTGCGGGAAGGTCGTTTTTAATAAATTTAAACATATTCGTAATAAAATTTTTGTCCCCAAATGACTTGAAGACAGGTTAGTTCATAAAATAAAATGATTTTTGGCCATAATAATGGTTGCAGTGAAGACTCAAAACCTATGGTATAAATCATAAGCTAGCACTACTTTACAATAGCCCGAAAATAAAAATTGACTAACCTAATGGTTCGGGGGGAGGAACCGGTATTTCCAAGGGTATATTATTAATACCATTATAGTAATAAGATCCTATTGAGGAATTTTTAAGCGGTGATAGTGGCGAAAAAAGAGCAATGTTCATTTGCACGTATTTTTCCTCTGCCTGAGATTTTTTTCCGGTTTCTTGTTGTTCTTCCTCAGTAAGATTCGTAATTACAACAGGATTGTCCGTATCGATCAACGTTAATACACTTGGGGCAACTATGGCGAAAATCCATACTACAAGTAGGGTAATAAGAATGTTCGACTTAACCATTTAATAGTGTTTTTGCACAAATATAATAGTATTGCTATTATAGGCTGTTAAAGAAATACTAAAAATCTTTCAACATTTTTATACTGTTGGATGAAATCCAACCTGATTTACCATCTGCGATTTTAATTTTTTTCCATTCATTCAATTCATCAAGTACGTTCACTTTGGTTCCTTCATGTAAAAGGAAAATAGGTTGACTCCCTTTATTGGGTTCTGCCTTTATCTGTACCTCGCTATCGAACACGATAGCTGGTTGGTCGGCCATAAAATCGTTGTATTGCATAAATGCGAAAATTAAGCAAATGATTGACCCTAAAAAGAATATGATGCTGGATATGAATGCAATACGTTTTCTTGTTGCATATTCAAAATAATAAAAAGCTATGTACAATAGTACGAATATAATCATGAATGCAATGGCCAAATAGCTCCATTGATCGAATGATAGTAATCCCGTAACGGATTTGTATATCCTGGCCAAGCCGGTTTCGGGCATAACCTCGATAGCATCCAAGGTCATATTTTGGGCAAACGAAAGGTTGTGTTTGATTTCTTGATCATTGGGGGCAAGTAAAAGTGCCTTTTCGTAATTATATACACTTGGTGCAATTTGGTTCAACTTATAATGCGCATTGCCTAAATTAAAATAAAGTGAAGCGGAATGCTGCCCATTGTCCAATATTTGGGAATAAAGTTCAATGGCTTTTTCGTAGTCACCATTGTTATACGAATCCGTGGCTTTATTGAATAACGCATCATCTTGGGCGGCCCCGATGAAACTAATGAACACTACAATGATGCAAAATACCTTCTTCATTGTCTATAATTGTTTGTCAAGGTTAGAGATGACTTTACTTGCCCGGTCGTAATCTTCTTGCATTTGCACGTCTGAAAATGGACTGTACCTTGCCATTTCACAATTTTTCAATAACCCGATGAATCCTTCGACCGTATCAGTATCAACTTCTTTTTCGTTCAATAAACTTGTGATTTTATCTTTACTGAATTCTGAGGTCTCTATTTTTAATTTTGCCTTGAGGTAGTTATGTAAGGCTTTTTCCAGCGCTATGTAAAAGGCATCTTTTTTACCTAAGGTTTTTTTGGCCTCGGACAAATATTTACGTGCCAACTTATTGGCTCTTTTAATTCTATTGCCTTCAACGTCACTTGCTATGGCGTCTCGTTTTTTGCGGAATACAATGGATAAGGGAATGAGTAAAAGTGGTAGTAACAACCAAAGATAAAAAGCTTTTGAACCAAAGAAATGACTAAAGTTCTTTGTCGTAAGATCAGGATTTAATTTTATAAAATTAAATTGGTTGCCGCTTGTCACGACTGACTGCTTTGAGTTTACCGTATTGTTATTTATAGGGTTTGAGGAATTTGTAGGTCCTTGTATTACATTGATTAATATTTCTTCGGAATTGATCGTTTGGTACGATACCGTTTTAGGATTGAAATAGCTGAATGAAATACTGGGAACCGGATATTTGCCTTTAAATGAGGGTACTATGGTATAGCTGTCGCTGATTTTACCCTGCATGCCAGCTAGTGTTGTTCGTACATCCTCATTGTGTTCGGGGTCATAGACCTCGAGCGAACTTGGTAATTCTGGGGCGGGTAATTGGAATAATTTTAAATTTCCTTGTCCGCTTACCTCAACTATCGCCTGAAGTGATTCAGATGCATTTAGACTTGTTTTACTGGTAGTGACCTTAAAATCAAAGTCACCTACGGCCCCTCCAAAGTTGGCTGGTTTTCCTGCACTTGGCAAAGGTTTTACATTGATCGTACGGTTGCCGGCAGAAACGGTCTTATTGATTTGTGTATATACCCTTCCACCAAAAAAATCACGCTTGTTCGTAGGAACCTCTACGGTTACATCCAAGGAAAGTGGCTCAATATCCAATTTCCCGGATTTTTGAGGGTAGAGCACGATCCGTTTTAAAACAACGTAGCGATAATTCTTTCCTTTAAAGGTCCCATTTTCAGCATTCAATCGTTGAACAGGAATATCTTGACTCCAAAAATTGTTATATTTAGGATTGTCCAATGGCCGATAATTGGATACTCTAATAGATGGACTTACATAAAGTTTATAGACCACACTAATGGCCTCGTTCATGTACGGATTCGTTTTAGATACCTCTGCTACCAAATGAAGGTTATCATCGGCATAATCATCAACGTTAAGTTCATTTGGTTTTTCGACCGCTGCGGTTATCTCAACTGTTTTTGCCAATGATTTATACACTTGGCCATCAATAACGATAGAAGCTTGTTTTATAGTGAATTTGCCCCTGGCTGTCGGCGCCAAGGTATAGGAATATGTTTTTGAATAGGAGCGTACACCGTTTACCCAGGATGAACTAATGGCCTGCGAAGGTCCCATTAATACCCGAAAACCATTAAAATCTGGAGGTGAAAAATCGTCACCATCTTTGTTCATTGTAAATTCTACCCGTAACCGTTCGTTGATCCCGAGCTTTGTTTTACTCAGGTTCATTTCAAAGGTTACGGCATCATCTTGGGCGTTCATAACCAACGCTATGAACAACAATGGAAGTAACGATATAAAATATTTAATATCCTTTTTCATTACCAATCCTTTTCATTTTTAACTTTTGCTCCCTTGACTTTTTTAGCATCAATTTTTTCCTGAACTTTCTTTTCTTCATTTTGCATGGCTTCTAGCAAATTCTGAATCTGTTGTTTGGAAAGTTGATTGGGTCTTGGTTGCTGTTGTTGTTGCTGTGGGTCTTGATCCTTGGGCTGGTCTCCTTGTTCGGGTTTTTTTTGTTCCTCTTCTTTCTTATCTCCATCACCTTCTTTGTTGTCCTCTTTCTCTTCGTCTCCTTTATCCCCTTCGTCGCCTTGGTCTTTCTTATCGCTATCGTCCTTATCTTTTTGGTCCTCCTTATTGTCGCCCTCGTCCTTTTTATCTTGGTCTTTATTGTCTTTTTGATCTTTATTGTCCTGATTATCCTTGTTTTCGTCGTTCTTGTTCTGTTCGTCTTGTTCTTTTTTCAATAGTTCTTTGGCCAGTGCAAGATTGTAACGTGTTTCCTCATCCTTGGGATTGTTCCGTAAAGCCTCTTTATATGCCTCAACTGCCTTTTCATAAGCTTTTTGCTTCATAAAGACATTGCCCATGTTATGATAGGCTTTATGTTTGTCTTCTTTGGCCGTAGCCGCTTCCCCAGCTTGTTTAAACCTTCCGAATGCCTCGCTATAGGTCTCATTGTTATAATAGGCATTTCCTAAATTATAAGGAGCCGTACTGTTCTCCCCACTCTTTGAAATAGCCTTACGATAATCGACCTCAGCAGACACAAAGTCGTTCTCGGACAAGTCTTTGTTTCCCTCCCAAGTAAGATTGGTAGATGCTATACGTGCTTTTTCTTTCAATTTTTCTTCCTCAGTGTCCTGAGCAAAAGAGGCTATAGAAACAAAAAACAATAAAAGTAAGATCTTGTTCATATTATACTGCTTCTTTAGGGTTTTCATTGAAAAGATTCAGCTTTTTAAGCCATTTGGTCTTTTTATCCAATATAAAAATGTCTAAAAATAAGAATAATAGCCCTGCTGCTAAAAACCATTGAAATTGGTCTTTGTATTCAGCAAATTGTTTAGCTTCAAATTCCGTCTTATCCATTTGCAGGAGAATGTCCTTAATCTGGTCTACAGCTTCACTAGTATTGGTGCCGTCTATATACTGTCCATTTCCATCGTTGGCGATTTCCTGTAGAACCGCCTCATTCAGTTTTGTGATTACGACCTCACCCTGTGAATCTTTCTTAAGGCTTTCCACCACACCGTTCCTTTTTATGGGTATGGGGGCACCTTTGCTTTTTCCTACGCCAATCGTAAAAATACGAATGCCTTCTTCCACGGCATCATCAACAGCTTTAGAGGTGGTGCCCTCAGAATGGTCTTCCCCATCGGAAATGATGAACAAAACCCGATTCGTTTGCTCTTCGTCGTCGTAATATGAAGTGGCCAACTCCAAGGCCTGATTGATCGCCGTGCCTTGAGAGGTGAGCATGTCGGTATTCATATTCTGCAAGAACATCTTGGCCGCACCATAATCAGTAGTGATGGGTAATTGGGGAAAAGCTTGTCCGGCATAGGCTATAATTCCGATACGGTCGCTTCCCAATTGGTTTATTATTTCAGAAACCAAACGTTTGGCTTTTTCCAATCGGTTAGGGGCTATATCTTCGGCCAACATACTTTTAGAAACATCCACCGCGAAAACGATGTCTACCCCTTCACGTTTTACCGTTTCCAACTTGGTTCCTATTTTCGGATTCACCAATCCTAAGGTCAAAAATGTTATTCCCAATAGGAAGAACAATAATTTTAAGGCTGATTTAAATCTGGATTTGTTCGGGGTCAACCGTTTAAGCAGTGACGAATCGGCAAATTTTTTCTGTGTTCGTTTTTTCCATATCTGAAGAAATACGAATAATACCACCAAGACAGGGATGATGGCAAGTAAATAGAAATATATTTTTTCGTCGAATTGGATCATAAGCTATATAAAACTTCTAAAAAGGGTATTGCGAAGTAACCACTCTAATAATAGTAAGGCTCCTGCCAAAAACACCCATGGGCGAAATTTTTCTTCGTATTTGTAATATTTGAATTCTTCTATTTCTGTTTTTTCCAATTTATTGATTTCCTCATAAATGGCCTCCAGCTTCTCGTTGTCGGTAGCCCTAAAGTACTGGCCTCCGGTTGCTTGGGCAATATCTTGCAATAATTTCTCATCTATTTCTACCTGCCGCATGCCATATCTGAAAGATCCATCTGCATTGTAGGCAATAGGGGACAGGGCATTTCCATTTGAGCCAAGTCCAATAGTGTATGTTTTTATGCCGTATTCAACAGCTAAATCAGCTGCAGTCTGAGGCTCTATAAAGCCTGAATTATTGACCCCGTCAGTCAGTAAGATGATAATCTTGCTAATGGCCTTGCTTTCCTTTAGCCGGTTTACAGAAGTCGCAAGCCCCATGCCAATTGCCGTACCATCGTTTAATTGGCCATAGGTGATTTCACGAAGCGAATTGAGAACAATGGATTTATCACTCGTAATGGGGGTTTTAGTATAGGCTTCCCCGGCATAGGCCACAAGACCGATCCTATCATTGGGTCTTTCTTTGATAAAATCCGATGCTACTTCTTTTAGGGCCGATAGGCGATTTGGTTTTAAATCCCTTGCCAACATACTCGAAGATACATCTATCGCCATAACTATATCTATACCCTTGGTCGTTTTCGTACGGGTTGAAATGTCCTCGGTCTGTGGTCTTGCCATGGCTACGATAATAGCGGCCAAGGCCAACAACCTGAAGATGAACAGAAGCGGTTTTAATTTGGGAAGGATCCCTACATTTGAAAAACCCTTTATACTCGAAATCCTAAGGGACGCAGACAATTCGTTACGTTTAAAAAAATACCAAAGAATGGCCAGTGGGAGCAATAAAAGCAACCAAAAAAATTCTGGATTCGCAAATGATATATTCTCTAACATTTAGACTTCTGTTTTAACTTCAATGGTACTCAGCACCCTATTAATGATTTCTTCGGCATAGGTATCCTCGTCTTGCCAGGTTAACAAGACTTGTTGTTGAAATCCTTTTCCGCCAAAGCTGAGTATGGCATAATTTGCTTTTACCAACTCTTCGGAATCTGGTATCTTGAATTTTCCGCTACCATAGGTTTTCATTCCTTTTACTCCTGAAATGGTTACAAATTCCTCTTGTTTGGTAATTATGTTTTTAGCTCCTTTCGCCTCGAAACTCTTTAATAATTGTTCAATGGTCTTTTCAAATTCCGGCTCGGCAGGTTGTGTAAAGGTCGTTGAGGTTGCAGCTATGGTCAACAATGATTTTTCATCGTTGAACATAAAAGATTGTAGCTCCTTGATATTGGCTTTTGCCTCGGCGGGGATTTCTACCTTTTGGCGTACCAGTACCTCAGGCGTTTCCATACTTATCGGTGGATAACCGTATGAACTGGCTACCCACTCATTATCTAATAGGGCTTTGGTGGGGTTCCCGGTTACGGTATCCCAAACTTGGGCGGCACCAAAATAATTTATGACCACAATGGCCGAAATTACAACTGCCCCAATAGCGGCTCCACCGGCGATCATCCATTTTTTCTTTTGGCGTTTTTTGGCCAATTCTTCTTTGAATGCCTCTTGGGCCATTAACTCTTCCAAAGTAGGTTCAGGTATGGCCTCATGTGTCTTTACAACGATCTGCTCTACTATTTTCCTGTCTTGAAGGGCGATATTCGTTGGTGGTTTGGATTTTGCGAATTTTACTAAATCCGCGGTTTTTAAAATATTCTTGAATTGATTGATGGTGTCTTTATCGAGTTCAAGTTCACCGGCATCCTTCAGCATCTCCAATTTATCGATCAATTCATCGGTGGTACTTTCCAAGGCTGAAATATTCGCATCTTCGTCCAAGTAAGAGCGAACTATATCCGTCAGTTCGGAATAGTATTGTTTATACTCATCTTGGATAAGGTATTTAGAGTTATCCAATTTTTTCAATTCCAAGAGCGCACGATCGTAAGGAGGTAATTGTGCAACTTTCTCCTCTTCCGTCAAGGGTTTTGGTCTAAAAACGAACCAATACAAAAGTCCGGCTACAACGGCCAAAATACCCAAAACGATTATTAGGACCTTCCACCAACCCGAATTGATTTTCTCAACTTGTATCAAGGGTTTAATGTCGTACATTTTCTGGACCGTGGTATCTACCGGTACGGTGGCTACATTAATACGTAAAGAATCGGTAAAGTAACCTTTTCCGTTTATTTCGATGCGTTGTGCTGGTAATTTATAAGAGCCTGAGTCGAATTGGGTAAGGGCATAGGTTTTCAATAATGTTATCCTATCCTTTTTCCTTGTGGTATCCGTAGCAAAAGCCTCCACGGTTTCTAAGGGTGAAAACGTTTGTCCTTCAGGGAAAATGACCATATCGGTGGAATCTACTTCTACGGTAATCTTGAATTTTAACTGATCACCGATTTTGATGAAAGTAGTATCTACTTCAGACTGAATAGCAGGGGTATCCTGTGCGAATCCATGAAAAGTATATCCCATGAACAGGAATAGAAAAATACATCGCCAAAGTAGCGATGGATGATTTTCTGTTTTTAACTTTTCAACTTTCATTATTACCCTCTTCTTTTAAAATAACCCAACAATTTTTTCACGTAGCTCTCGTCGACCCTACAGCTTATTACCCCGCAACCTGATTTGGAAAAGGTTTCCTGAAAGTAATTCACCATTTGTCTATGATGTTCCCCATAGGCCATCCGAACTTTTTTAGATTGGGTATTGATTAATTGCAAGGTTCCGGTTTCCGCGTCTTGCATTTGTACCATTCCTAAATTCGGAATGTTTTCCTCACGCTCGTCGTACACCCGAATACCTGTAACATCATGTTTATTTCCTGTAATCTTCAGGGTTTTTTTGTAGTCATCATCTATGAAATCCGAAAGCACGAATACGATTGCCTTCTTCTTCATTACGTTGGTTAGGTACTTTAAGGCTTCGGCAATGTTCGTTTTGTTGCTCTTGGGCTTAAACTCCAACAATTCGCGAATGATGCGTAGAACGTGTGACTTTCCTTTTTTTGGCGGGATATAAAGTTCTACTTCATCGGAAAATAGTACGAGTCCTACCTTATCATTGTTCTGCATGGCAGAAAATGCCAATGTCGCCGATATTTCTGTAATGATTTCTTTTTTGAATTGGTTGGTGGTGCCGAAGAATTCCGATCCACTTACATCTACCATTAACATCATGGTAAGTTCCCGTTCCTCCTCAAATACCTTTACATAGGGTTCGTTGTATCTCGCCGTTACGTTCCAATCGATATTCCTAACATCATCACCAAATTGATACTGTCTTACCTCACTGAAGGTCATACCTCGACCTTTGAAAGTAGAATGGTATTCCCCTCCAAAAATATGATCGGAAAGACGACGTGTCTTTATCTCGATCTTACGAACTTTCTTTAGTAATTCTTTGGTATCCATTTTTTAGGGTAAACAGCAATAAGTTTTCAGGAACTGATTTTCGCCTTGGTTCAGAGGAACCCGCATTGGCATTTATAACTGTCGTCTTATTTATGGCACTTCAACTTCATTAACGATTTTATTGATGATCTCCTCGGAGGTGATGTTCTCCGCCTCGGCCTCATAGGTGATACCGATTCTATGTCGTAGGACATCATGTACTATAGCCCGTACATCTTCAGGAACCACATACCCTCTGCGCTTTATAAAGGCATAACATTTGGCAGCGACACCAAGGTTTATACTTCCTCGAGGGGAAGCCCCAAAGCTGATCAAAGGTTTTAGGCTTTCTAGATTGTATTTTTCAGGATAACGTGTGGCGAAAACGATATCCAATATGTATTTTTCTATTTTCTCATCCATATAGACCTCACGAACGGCTTGTTGTGCACTTAAGATCTGCTGGGTGGTAATCACGGGATTTACGGTCTCGTACGCACCTAATAGATTCTGGCGCATGATCAATTGCTCCTCGTTCATTTTCGGATAATCAATAACCGTTTTCAACATAAAACGGTCTACCTGTGCTTCGGGCAATGGGTAAGTACCTTCTTGCTCAACAGGGTTTTGGGTGGCCATTACCAAGAACGGTTTGTCTAAAATAAAGGTTTCATCCCCAATGGTTACCTGCTTTTCCTGCATGGCCTCTAAAAGTGCCGATTGTACTTTCGCCGGGGCCCTATTGATCTCATCTGCCAAAACGAAATTTGCGAAGATGGGGCCTTTCTTTATCGAAAAATCGTTTTCTTTAATATTGTAGATCAGGGTACCGACTACATCAGCAGGTAAAAGATCCGGTGTAAACTGTATTCTGCTAAAACTTCCTTTTACGGCTTTTGCCAAGGTGTTTATGGCAAGTGTCTTTGCCAAACCGGGAACACCTTCCAATAAAATATGACCTTGTCCTAATAGACCAATTAGCAACCTTTCGACCATATGTTTTTGGCCAACGATCACTTTGTTCATTTCCAACATCAATAAGTCTATAAAAGCGCTTTCTTTTGCAATTTTTTCGTTTACTGCGCTAATGTCAACTGAAGTATTTTCTTCCATATGTTTTACTGCATTTTTGGGTATAGGTCTGATTTGATCTAAACAGGAGTGCAAATTGAAAATTTATTCATTGTATCGCTGTTAATGATTGGTTAAAAATTAGGGAAAGCCCTTATTTTTATGAAGTTTTTAAGTGATTTCTTTTTAAATTCACTCCCTTATGGCAAACATAACCAAATTTTAAAAAATAATAGCAGGAAACATGACTTTGGGGCGATTTGGAAAGTGGGTTTTATGGTATGGAAAACCTGTCTAAAATGCATCTTTATGTAGGTGTCAAATCCACGGGATGTTCGATATTTATCGCCAAATTAATTGTAATAGAATAGAGGGTTATATTGTAAAAGGCCAGTTACGGCATTAAGTACCTAAAAATAAAAAGACAATGAATAAAACAGCATTGATTACAGGGGCTACAAGCGGAATAGGTAGGGCAACAGCACAACTTTTCGCTGCAAATGGTTTTAAATTGATCTTATGTGGAAGACGTAAGGAACGATTGGCCGAATTACAACAAGAATTGGGCGGTACATTGAAAGTACATACACTTGCATTCGATGTTCGCGACAAGGAAAAAGTAAATCAACTTATAAACTCACTGCCTACAGAGTTCTCTGAAATCGATATCCTGATCAATAATGCAGGAAACGCCCACGGATTGGAACCCATTGAAGAAGGGAGTCCGGACGATTGGGATGCCATGATCGATATTAATGTAAAAGGATTGCTTTATGTTACCAAAGCGGTATTGCCCAAAATGGTCGAGAAAAAAGCCGGACATATAATAAACATTGGTTCTACGGCAGGTAAGGAAGTATATCCTAGGGGTAATGTGTATTGTGCCAGCAAACATGCGGTCGATGCCATTAACCAAGGTATGCGGATCGATCTAAATCAATACGGTATTAGGGTAGGTGCCATTAACCCAGGGTTGGTTGAGACCGAATTCAGTCAGGTGCGTTTTAAAGGGGATACTGAAAAAGCATCTAAGGTTTATCAAGGGTTTCAACCTTTACGGCCAGAAGATATAGCGGATATCATCCTTTTTACGGTTACGCGACCTTATCATGTGAATATTGCTGATTTGGTGGTAATGCCTACTGCACAAGCTAGTTCTACAATCGTAAATAAAGATCAAGAATAGAATGATCAACAAACGCCTTTTGGTAAAAAACCTTCTCGCCCATAACGACGAGAATAGCTTTTACGATAAAAAGCGTTTCATTTCTATTGGCCATAAGGAAGGGAAGGCCAAATTTCTTAAACACGTTTGTGCCTTGGCCAACAGTAATCCAAAAAACCATTCATTTATTGTTATTGGGGTAGAGGATGATGACAATGCCATAGTTGGTGTCGATTTCTTCGATGATAGTAAAATACAGAACCTGGTCAATGCCTATTTAGACAATCCTCCACTGATTGCCTATGAGAATATCCCTTTTCCGCATCTTCCCGAAGGTAAGGTTGTTGGGCTGGTTACGATTACTTCCAATGGAAAAGTGTGTTCCCTAAGAAAGAATATCTGGAAATATTATGGAGGTTCCGTTTTTTTTAGGGAGGGTAGTATCAGTATGCCAAAAGCATATGATATTGAGTTGAAAGATATTAATTCAGAGGTCGTTGCCACTCTTGAACAACATGCGCAGAACAATATTGAACTTACCTTGGACGGGGTCATCGACTTCATAAACCATAGGCATAAAGATCTGGATAGTAATTACAAGGTGTTTAAAGAGCAATTCGTGGTTTGCTGGGCGGGACATACGAAAAAAGTAAAGGAGAAAACCTACTTCTCACGAGTGGATATAGAACTGATCAACGAGCAGGTCAGGTTGTTTTATTCTACCTTGGACGAGGTTCGGGTATCTTATAATGACGACAGCTTTAACATAACGGAATATGTGCGATTGGGACTGGGAAAGGCCCATAAGTACTATCCTTTGGAAGAGGTTAAGATAGTTTTTGATGATAATGGCACTTACCAGATACATAGTCAAATGATTTTTGACCCTCCTAAATATGAAACAAAAACCTTACATCATATTTATAATACGAACAACGCTTTACTAATGAAATTGGAAAAAGGATTGGTACTTAAACCAAATGAAAAGGCAGATTTGTTGCATTTGCCCGCAACCTATCTTATCTGTTTTTTCAACGGATTTGAAGAAGCACGAACCCAATTGGAAAAAGCCCGTCCCCTATTGAAAAAGACAAATGAAACTGTTTATAATTCCCTGAAGGAAGTTTTACGTATATTAAGGAAAGTGAAGTATAATTGATGTATCAAGTATTCGATAATATCATGTATTTTTATAATGATTTAGATGGATGTTATCCAAGGGGAAAAAGAATCATATTTATAATAATGCCTTGGTGAAAATTGACGAAATATAAATTTTAATTGCCGAATCCTAATATTTTGAACATATGAAAACACATTTCTTATCGCTTATTGTCTTATTGGGTCTACTTGGTTGTCATGAACAAAAAGAAATTAGTTCGGTAAATCCAGAAAACTGGTCAAAAAGAACAATTGATATCAGTAAAAAAGACAGTTTGGAATATGGTAAAACCTATTTATCTACCTATTCCCAGATTTACAGTACCTCGGAACATAAAACCCATAACCTTACGGCTATGGTAAGTTTGAGAAATACGAGCGACAAGGATACCATCTACGTTTTAAAGGCCAATTATTTCGATACGCATGGTAAGCATGTAAGAACATATTTTAACAATCCTATTTTTTTGGGCCCTTTGGAAACAGCGGAAATCATCATTGATGAAATCGATGTTTCAGGAGGTACGGGTTCTAACTTCATTTTTGAATGGAAAGTGCCAAAAGGCTGTTCAGAACCTTTGTTTGAAGGTGTTATGAACTCTACCATGGGCCAACAAGGATTGTCATTTACGACCCAGGGTAGGCGTATAGAGTGATCGGCCGGGTAATTTTATGGGATTATCTGGGAAATGGCTTTGCCTTTAAATTCATGAAAGCATTATCGAGGCTATTCTATATTGTTTTTGGATAGCCATAATATTTCATAGGGATCAAGTTTTAAAGTGCCGTTTACGAAAACTGGCTGCTCGCCTGAAATCAAATCAATGACATTGTTTTCAGATCCATAGGTGCCAAGTGCGTTTTCGTATATAGTTTGTGGTACTTCATCAAAATTACATACGACCAATATTCCGTTGTTCTTACCTAAAGGCCTTTCGTAAATAAAAAAGTGGGGATTATGTGCTTCATAAAGAATTACCTGATTCTTATCTGCGAAAGCATGATAGCTCTTGCGCAGTTTGATCAAGTGCTGTAAGGTCAGGAAAATTTGTGTTTGATGGTTATTTCCAGAATCGATTTGAGCTATGGTATTCCAATCCTGAAAAGGCCTGTTGACCCATCTACCATCTTCTTTTTTGTCGTTATCCTCGAGATAGGAATAATCGTTAAGGGTTCCGATTTCATCTCCTGCATAGATAAGGGGTACGCCCCCATAAGAGAGAATTATCGCATGCATCATAATGATTTTGGCAATGGACTGGTCTATTTTGGCTTGATCGTTTTGTTCCAGAGCCATTTCCAGCCCCAATAATGATGCGGCACTGCCCGTAATCCTGCCATCACCTGTTTTTGGGTTGTACATGAACATATGGCCTTTGGCCGGTGACCAATCAATATTTTGACAGTAGTAATCGAGCAAGAATTTGCGATGCGAAACGGCGTTCCAACCTAATTCATGAATATGATGATCCTCAAACCCAAGCCCAATATCGTCATGGCAACGTATGTAATTGATCCAAGTACTTTCTTTGGGCTTCTCGGGTAAAGATTTAATGTTTTTATAGAGCAACACTGCTTTTTTCGTAGCAATGGCATCCCATAACAAGGCCATTAACGTGGCATTATAGGCAATTTCACACTCATTGCCCATCATTCTTCCCGAACCGAAATATTTGATGATTTCCTTTGGGGCAACGATAGCTTCAGCCAGGAATACGACTCCTGGTGCTATTACCTGTAGGCACATCCTGAATAAGGAAATAAGGGTATGTGCCTCGGGCAGGTTCTGTGACTCAGTGCCCAGTTTTTTCCACATAAAGGCCAAGGCATCCAAACGTACTACATCAACTCCAAGATCGGCAAGCTTTGTTAAGTTTCCCAACATCTCTATGAAAACCATTGGGTTCGAATAGTCAAGGTCCCATTGGTATGGGTTGAATACGGTCATTACCCATTTTTGCATTTCTGCATTGTAGGTAAAATTACCGGGAGAGGTCATAGGGAATATCTCAGGAAGTGTAGTCTCAAACTCATCAGGTATGGTGCGGTCTGGGTAGATATGGTAATAGCCTTGATATTTAAGGTCACCGGCAACGGCCTTTTTTGCCCAAGGATATTCATCGGACGTATGGTTGGCAACGAAGTCCAACATCAAATACATGTTTTTGTCACGCATTTTTTGAGTTAGGCTAAGAAGGTCTTCTTGTGTGCCGTAACGTGGGTCTACTTTGTGATAACTGTTTACGGCATAGCCACCGTCATTTTCCCCTTTAGGTCTTGGGGTAATAGGCATTAGGTGAACGAAATTCACTCCCAATTTTTCGAAATACCCCAATTTCTTTTCCAGCCCCTTAAGATCTTTGTTAAAATGATCCACGTACAATTGCATGCCTACAAGTTCTTGTGACATGTACCAATTTCCTTTTTTGACACGGTCAATATCCATCGATTTTAGGGATGACGGTCTATTTTTGAATAGCTCAGGAAGCGTGGTTAATAGTCTCTTGAATGATTTTTTATGTTGATTTTCAGGATATAGCGAAAAAAACAGGTCTTTAATCAAAGTGAAGTTTGTGGCCAGTCTTTGCTCAAAAAGGGATTCAACATCATTTGCCTTGGTTTTCTTATTTTCCAAAGCAAGGTATTTATGAATGGATGCCTGGTTCATTTAATGGCTTGGAGTTGTTCTAGATTGGGTAAAGAGGGGATTGCTCCAAAATTAGTAGTGGTCAATGCACCGGCCTTGTTTGCTTCTTTTACCATCCCTTTCAATAAATCAATATCTTCAAGAATTTGCATAGGATCATGCAAAAGTGATATTTGATAAAGAAGGCACCCGATAAAGGCATCGCCCGCACCGGTTGTATCGACAGGAGTTACAGGAATACTTGGTATCTTGTGTTTTGTGTTTTCCGTGCTGAGTAAGGTGCCATCCCCTCCCAAGGTAATAACGATTGTTTTGGTGCCTATTTCGTGTAAAACATCACAGCATTCCTCTAAATTGGTCTTACCGGCTATCAGTTGGGCCTCTTCCAGACTGAATTTGCATAAATGGGCTTTTTGTATAAATGGCATGCATTTTTTCACAAATATGGCTTCTTCCTCTTTCCACAGGTCAGCCCTAAAATTAGGGTCAAAGCTTATGAAGGAATTTTGGGTAAGGGCATCGAAAAAGTACCGACCATATGCAGCTTCCAAATCACCCCCCAAAAGTGCGGTGGCCGATCCAAAATGTATAATGTTATCTTGGAATGAATTTTTAATACTGGAGTCGTACTTCAATTTTTTATCCGCTCCACGGCTGAAGACAAAATCGCGCTCCCCGTCTTCGGCAATTGAGACAAAGGCGATCGTGGTAAATGTTTTTGACCGCTGTGCCAAACTGATATCTACATGGTTGTCTTCTAAGACACCTAGTAAAAATGAACCGAACTGTCCAGGACCTACACATCCGATAAATTTGCTCAATCCGCCAAGCTTGGCAATGGCACAGGCTACGTTGGCAGGTGCACCACCTGCTTTTTTTGTGAACACATCGGCTTTGGAAAGGTCGTTTCCTTGATTTTCAGCTATAAAATCAATGAGCAATTCCCCGATACAATAAACTTTCTTCATTTAAAAACGTACTAATAAGTACAAGTTACTTACAAAAAGGGAATTATTCCAGAATTTTATATGAATTTATGGTGAAGGTGGTTTTAAGGTTGGGGAATAACATATGTTAAATATTAAAAAACCGCAATGACCATAAACGGTTATTGCGGTTTTGTACTGAAAATCAATTAATGTCTTTCTTTAAAAGTTCAAATAATCAACCACATTTAGAAGAACCACAGTCCTTACAGGTTAGGCATCCTTCTTGGTAAATTAAATTTGTTGATTTACAATTATCACATTTTTGACCGGTGGCTACGGTGCCATCTTCAACAAAACGTTTTAGGGCACGGGTAACACCATTTTTCCAGGTATTTATCGATTCGCCATCCAATTGAAGACTATTGATCAAGTCGACTATTTTTTCGATAGGCATGCCATGACGCAAGGTACTGGATATCAATTTGGCATAATTCCAGAATTCAGGGTTGAATTTATGGGAAAGTCCTTCAATTGTCGTTTTATATCCTCTCTTGTTCTTGTATTGAAAATCGTAACGGGAAGTGCCGTCCTCATTCCTGTTTTTAATGATCAATCCGTCTTCTACCCAACGAGGTATCAATATACCATCTTCATCATCGGCCAAACCAGTAAAGATTTCATAAGGTTTGTCATCTATCAATCCGATAAAAGCAATCCACTTTTCCTTGTTGTTCTGAAAGCGGACAACATCGGCTTCCAATACTTCTGGTCGCTTTGTAGGGAAGGGTGTCAAGGTCTTGTCCGCTTCCGGTTCGTTGGCGATCAATACGCCTGATCTAGAACCATCACGGTAAACGGTAACCCCTTTACATCCTGATTTCCAAGCTTCTAAATATAATTTGCCGACCAACTCTTCTGGTACATCGTTGGGTAAATTGATGGTTACGCTAATGGAGTGGTCTACCCATTTTTGAACCGCTCCTTGCAAACGTACTTTGCTCAACCAATCAACATCGTTTGAGGTTGCTTTGTAGTAGGGTGATTTTTGAACGATTTTGTCTAGTTCTTCCTGGCTATATCTTTTTTCGGTGCTAATATCATTAGCTTCCATCCATTCTTTGAACCTGTGGTGGAAAACCACATACTCTTCCCATGAATCACCCACTTCATCTACGAAAGTGACTTTAGAGTTCTTGTCGTTCGGGTTTACTTTTCTTCTACGTTTGTAAACTGGCATGAATACCGGCTCTATACCTGAACTGGTTTGGGTCATTAAACTTGTGGTCCCAGTTGGCGCTATGGTCAATAAGGCAATATTACGACGCCCGTATTCCAACATTTCATAATATAATTTTTCATCGGCATCCTTGAGACGAAGTATAAAAGGATTGTCTTTTTCCCTTTCGGCATCAAAGATTTCGAAAGCTCCTCTTTCCTTAGCAGCATGTACGGAGGCCCTGTAGGCCTCAACCGCGATGGTTTTATGGATTTCGACAGAAAAAGTATTGGCTTCATCGCTGCCGTACCTTAAACCTAAAGCGGCCAACATATCCCCTTCAGCTGTAATACCAATACCGGTTCGGCGGCCACTGATCGCTTTTTCCTTGATTTTCTCCCATAAACGTATTTCTACAGCTTTGGTTTCGTCAAGTTCAGGATCCGCAGCGATTTTCTCCAAAATGCGATCAACCTTTTCCAGTTCAAGGTCAATGATATCGTCCATGATACGTTGTGCAGCCCCAATATGCTTTTTAAATAAAGGAAAGTTGAACTTTGCTTTTTTCGTAAAGGGCTGATCTACGTATGAGAAAAGATTCACGGCCAATAATCTACAGGAATCGTAAGGGCATAAAGGAATTTCCCCACAAGGATTCGTTGATACAGTTTTATAACCTAGATCCGCATAACAGTCCGGTACCGATTCATTAATGATGGTATCCCAAAACAAAATTCCAGGTTCCGCAGATTGCCATGCATTATGAACGATTTTGCCCCATAATTTATTCGCTTCTATTTCTTTAGTGAATTTTGGGTCATCGCTGTGAATAGGGAATTTCTGGGTGTAGTTGGTGTTGTTGGCTACCGCCTTCATGAAATCGTCATCGATTCGCACAGAAACATTTGCCCCGGTTACCTTACCTTGTTCCATTTTGGCATCGATAAAATCTTCTGCATCAGGATGGTTTATTGAGACCGAAAGCATTAGGGCACCTCTTCGTCCATCTTGGGCCACTTCCCTTGTGGAATTTGAGTAACGCTCCATAAATGGCACCAGTCCGGTAGAAGTCAATGCGGAATTTTTGACAGCCGAGCCTTTAGGTCTAATATGGGAAAGATCATGGCCTACCCCTCCACGACGTTTCATCAATTGCACCTGTTCTTGGTCAATTTTCATTATGCCGCCATAAGAATCGGAATTGCCTTCATTTCCTATCACAAAACAATTGGATAGGGACGCAACCTGGTACGGATTTCCTATACCCGCCATTGGGCTGCCTTGGGGTACGATATATTTGAAGTTCTTTATTAGATCATAAACCTCTTTTTCAGAAAGGGGATTAGGATATTTTTGCTCAACTCTGCTAATTTCCTTCGCGATTCTGCGATGCATATCGTCAGGGTTGAGTTCATAGATATTGCCATCGGAATCTTTGAGGGCATATTTGTTAACCCATACTTGGGCTGCTAGGTCATCGCCTTTAAAATAAGCAAGGCTGGATTGGTAGGCTTCTTCTTGGGAATAGATTTTCCTTTGGGACTGAACTGTTTTTAACTGCATTTGTGAATGATATGGTTTAAGGTGCTTAGAATTTTAATGTAAAAGTATGCAAAAAGAAAAGAATCACATCATGACAAAAGTCATAAAGTGTACAAGAAAAAGTAGTTAAAAGACTAAAAATCAGATATATAATAAATTATCAACAAAATAAAGTTAACAAATTTATTAAATTTTTGATTCTGGAAAGCTAATAATTGAAACTGTTGGTAGACCAATTAATTATGGGGTTTTGCCCTTTGGAACAATTAAATAAATCCTTATCTTTTAACAAAATAAAAATATTGATACCATGAATATATTTGATGAAATAAAGAATAAACTGAGTCACGAGTTTATAGACATTATTGAATGGTTGGATACTTCTAACGACACCATCGTTCATCGGTTCGAAAGATATCAGAACGAAATCAAGAACAATGCAAAACTCATTGTTCGGGAAGGTCAAACAGCGGTTTTCGTAAACGAAGGACAATTAGCTGATGTATTTAAACCGGGAACATATACCTTAAGTACAAAGAACCTACCCATATTAACAACTTTAAAAGGGTGGAAATATGGTTTTGACAGCCCCTTTAAAGCTGAGGTCTATTTTGTGAACACCCGTTTGTTCACCGATGAGAAATGGGGGACAAAAAATCCTTTTATGTTGAGCGATGAAAGATTTGGGTTGGTCGAGATCAGAGCCTTCGGAACCTATAGTTTTCGAATCAACGATCCTGGGAAATTTGTTGTGGATGTTGTTGGCACCGATGGTAATTTTACCAACTACGAAGTCAATGAACACTTAAAAAGTTTAATCGTGACCCGTTTCACCGATACGGTTGGGGAAGCCAATCTGCCCATAGAATTATATGCAGCCAATACCAGCGAACTTTCGGAAACCTGCCAAGACGTGATGCAACCTGAATTTGGACGGGTGGGCATAGAACTTGAAAAATTCTATATCGAGAATGTTTCAATGCCAGAAGAGCTCAAAAAAGAAATATTCGAATATAGCCGACTCGATAAACTCGATATGACCAAATTATCACAATTCAAAGCAGCCAAGGCCATGGAGGCAGCTGCCAAGAATGAAGGTGGCACTGCTGGAGCAGGCATGGGTATGGGAATGGGCTTTGTGTTGGCACAGCAAATGGGGAACATGATGGGGCATGGGGCAACCCAACAACCTTTTGGTGGGCAACCCCAACAAGCTGCTGTAACCCCTCCGCCAATGCCGGCACAAGTGCTTTACCATTACGCTGTAAATGGTCAACAAGCCGGCCCCGTTACCTTTGATAAGTTGAAAGAGCTTTTTGCCAGTAGAACCATTAATAGGGATTCCTTGGTTTGGAAACCGGGTATGGCCAATTGGTCGGCATTGAAAGATGTTGAGGAACTAAAGGTGTTTTTAGGAGGTAGTACCCCACCACCATTACCAACAGTTTAAATAACCATATAACTATTTCTTGAATTTCCACAGGGTAGTGGTAAATGCAACATTTATATATGGAAGAAATCCTGAATTCCGAAGCCAATAAGTCCTGTGCCAATTGTGGTGCGGAACTTAAATTCAAACCTGGTTCAAATCAGCTTACTTGTGAATATTGTGGTTATGAAGAATTTATTGAACAAACGAAAAGCAGCTTTGAAGAACTGGAACTTGAGCATTACCTTAAAGTTGTTGGGGAAAATGCCTATACGGAATCTATAGATCTACTTCATTGTAAAAACTGTGGTGCGAACCAACATGTGGAGGAAAATTATAAATCCCTCAATTGTGTATATTGTGGAGAACCCCTTATTCGTGAGGATATTGAAAAGGAGGGTTGGATCCTTCCCGGGGCACTGGTGCCTTTTCAATTGGACGGTAAAAAGGCCCGTTCCATTTTTAAAAAATGGGTAAGTAGCATTTGGTTCGCGCCAAATAATTTGAAGCGAGCTGCGCTTGACCCAGAGGGTTTGCGAGGTCTTTATGTTCCGTATTGGACTTTTGATTCTAATTTGTACGCGGAATATCAAGGTCAACGAGGTGATTATTATTATGAAACACGAAAGGTGCGTACCAAAAATGGCACGCAGACCCGACAGGTTCGTAAAACAAGATGGTCAAGCGCATCAGGTACCGTAAGTGGTTTTGTAGATGATATTTTGATAAACGCCTCGGAAAAAAAACGAAGGGAAATACCAGCTAAAATAGCCCATTGGAACCTAAAGGAACTGGCAGTTTTCAATTCAAAGTATTTGGCTGGGTTTGTTACCGAAAAATATACCATTTCCTTGAAAGAAGGTCATCACCGATCATTTCAGGAAGCCAAGGATATTGCCTATAACTGGATTCGGAGGGATATTGGTGGCGATACCCAACGCATAGGGCATGCAGATATAAAATTGTCCGACGAGACATTTAAACACATTTTGCTACCTGTATATATCAGTTCATATAGATATAGCGGTAAGGAGTACCTTTTTTATATTAATGGGCAAACAGGAGCTTTAAGTGGTTCTAGACCATATTCTTTCTGGAAAATATTCTTTTTAGTGCTTTTTATTCTTGTAGTAATCGTCCTTATTGCGATTTTTGCACAATGATGACAAAAAGGACATTGGTAATAGGTGATATTCACTCTGGTTTAAAGGCTCTTGAACAAGTATTGTTGAGGGCCGAAGTTTCCTCGACAGATAGATTGATTTTTTTAGGGGATTACGTTGATGGTTGGAGTACCGCTGTGGAAACCGTGGATTTCTTGATGGATTTTGAAAAGACCCACGAGTGTG
The DNA here is from genome assembly GCF_009674825.1 of Maribacter luteus. Lineage (GTDB taxonomy): Bacteria > Bacteroidota > Bacteroidia > Flavobacteriales > Flavobacteriaceae > Maribacter_A > Maribacter_A luteus. The sequence goes on along the minus strand of NZ_WKJH01000001.1, from coordinate 586,843 downwards.
TTTTCTTAAGGGGAAACCACGATGAACTTTGCTCCAATTGGCTTCAAACCGCTGAGGATAACCCAACTTGGTTGCAACATGGTGGCGCATCGAGTGTTCAATCTTACAACAAGGCCAATAAATCTACCATAGAAAATCATATAGGTTTTTTCAATTCCTTAGTCAATTATCAACTGGATCCGGATAACCGAATTTATTTACATGCCGGTTTCACCAATATCAAAGGTGTAGAATACGAGTATTTCACTAAGACTTTCTATTGGGACAGAACCCTATGGGAATTGGCACTTTCTCTCAACCCTTCCTTACCGAAAGACCATCAGTATTATCCTAAAAGGTTGGTACATTACGATGAGATATTCATTGGTCACACCCCTGTTACACGAATAGGAAAGACGACTCCACAAAAAGCCGCCAACGTTTGGAATATTGATACCGGTGCTGCTTTTTTCGGACCGATATCGATTATGGATGTACATACCAAACAAGTATGGCAGAGCGATCCTGTACACACTTTATATCCTAACGAAAAGGGCAGGAATTAAATTTTAGCACAACTTTATCTAAATTTTATTGATATAATTGTATCTTATATAAAAAGAAAACATGGTAAAGAAAAATATAAGATTGGAAGTAATGCAGGCCATTGAGCCTAAAGTTGGGGAGTTTATGGAGTCATTCCTGATTCCCATCGAAGACATTTGGCAACCATCTGATTTTCTTCCGGATCCTAAAAGTGATAATTTTTTGAATGACATTGACCAATTGCGCGAAGAGTCAAAAGAATTGGGATATGACTTCTGGGTGACCATGGTAGCCGATACGATTACTGAAGAAGCCTTGCCTACATATGAGGCTTGGTTAATGGATGTTGAGGGAATAAACCAGCATGAAGGAAAAGAAAACGGTTGGTCTAAATGGGTACGTGCCTGGACGGCGGAAGAAAACCGTCATGGTGATGTGCTGAACAAGTACTTATATCTGTCAGGACGCGTTAATATGCGCGAAGTTGAAATTACTACACAGCATTTGATCGCTGACGGATTCGATATCGGTACCGATAGGGATCCGTACAAAAACTTTGTCTACACCTCATTTCAGGAATTGGCCACGAACATATCACACAAAAGGGTAGGACAAATGGCCAAAAAGAAAGGCAATGCCCTTTTAGGAAAAATGTGCACGATAATCGCTGGTGACGAAATGCGACATCATTTAGCATACAGGGAGTTCGTAAAGCACATTTTTGGTGAGGATCCTTCCGGGATGATGTTGGCCTTTGCGGATATGATGAAAAAGAAGATAGTAATGCCAGCCCATTTTTTAAGGGAGTCAGGAGGGAATATTGGTACCGCCTTTGAAAATTTCTCCAATTGTGCCCAGCGTTTGGGGGTTTATACGGCCCAAGACTATATTGATATTCTTAAGAAATTAAATGCTTATTGGGAATTGGATGCTGTTAGAAGTTTAACCGATGAAGCTGAAAAAGCACGTGATTATTTAATGAAATTGCCGCAAAGGTTGCAACGTATTTCCGAACGAATGTCGTTTCCTGAAGACCAATACCACTTTAAATGGGTTGAGGCCAACGGAGCATTATAGAATAAAAATCCCTGACGTTTATGTCAGGGATTTTTTTTGGGTTATAATTTTCCGTGATCGTGTTCATCTTGCCACTTGGCAAGTTCTTTCCATTTACCTTCATAGCACATTTTTGCTTGCATTGGCCATGAGGCTGGATCGTGTACTTTATAACGGTCACCACCGCCGGCAAGTACTTTTCTACAATCGGCTACCGATGTTTCGGAAAGTGCCTTCCAAGTTTTTATTCCTGAATCAATGAACATTCCTGAAATTTTTGGGCCAATACCTTCGACAACTTTAAGGTCATCTTGTTTTATTGTCTTGCCCATCGCAGCTTTCGCGGCAGCGGCATCAAAAGGAATCAGCTTCTCTTTTGGGGGTTCGGGAGCCATTGAAGCGGCAGCCACCGCACCTCCTGCAGCTGCCATAGCGGCCCCGGCGGATAGTTTTCCTTTACAGGCATCAAGATCTGCTTGTAATTTTGCGTTTTTATCCTGTAGAAGTTTTAAATCTGCAGAATTATCTATAGTTGTTGTGCTTTTGTTTTTACCCAGGAGATATCCAAAGTAAGCACATAGTAAACCTACCAATAGCGGAATTAACCAGCACCAAATATTCATAGTTGAAAAATCCATTTTTTTATACGTTTTAAGGTTAGTGATTTAATTTAAAGTAATTACGGTTCGTCTATTTTGTGCTTTTCCTTCTTCGGTAGCATTACTCGCAATAGGTTCATCAGGACCTTTTGAAGTTGCATTTATTTTACTTTCAGGAATTCCATTGCGCATTAAATAGGATTTTGCGAAGTCCGCTCTCTGTTGGCCCAATACGATATTGGCAGCTCTTTGTCCGGTATTGTCGCTATGGCCTACAACATTGGCCATTGAACCATCAACCTTATCTAAATAGGAAGAGATATCAGCGAATTTTTGTCGTTGTGCGGCGGTCATGTTTATTGAAGCTTCCGCAGTGTTGAACTGAAGAACTAATGGATCGTTGTTTATGCGATCATATAATTCTTTTAATTTGGCATCGGCATCCTCAGATCGATCTCCCAAACCATATTCCAAAGGTCCTAAGTATATATTGTCTTTAGGAATCAGGTCATCATTCAAGACGCCTACGGGATTTAATACGCTAGACGGAATACCTTTAGAAACAAAATAGTTCTTTACGGCATTGGCCCTTGCCAATCCCAAATTGGGGAATGCGGAATCGTTTTCCTCATCGCTTTTATAAAAACCGGTTATGTTGACCACTTTACCGGCATTGTTGGTCAAGAAAGATTTTAATCCGTCGATTCCATTTTCAACATTTTGGGAAACCGGCATAAGAATATCGGCGGATGATGGATTAAAATTGAAATTGTCGTTTGTACTGTAGTCATAGCCTCCAGAGTTGAAAGCAAAGGGGTATGACGTAGCTTCAGGTACCACTGGGGCCATAACCTCTTTCTGGGGCTTTTCGTTAGACGCCATTCCACATTCACTGCAACAGGTAATGTAAAAATACGTCCCTGCCAGAATAATGATGATTATCCCTAGTAGGTTTGTAGATTTTTTTGTCATTGTTTATGATCATTTAGTGTTTAGATCCCCAATGTAGTAAAAAAACTTAAAAAATGTTAAAAAATCCATACTAAATCCTCTGAATCAAGGGGGTAGAAATAGACATGGTTTACCATTCACACAACTTTCCTTACCAAGTATGAAAAAAAGGGAATGACTGTACGGGTATTTTTTGGAAATTGCCCTAAATATAAGATTTGGCCCTATCTCTCCCGACAAGGTTCCGGCATTGGGATCGGGTTTGCTATTGAATTGAAATAACATTTAGAATGAATGGAGTTGTTTAGGAATGTCAATAACAATGACAATCGATACATTCATACAAAAGATGTGACCAATGGCACAGAAATACTTGGTTTTAATTAAAGTTACTAGTAGGTTTATGTAATCGGGAACTTGTTAGAAAACAACTATATGAAAGCCAAAATCAAGAACCTGTTCACTTTTTGCTGTATGGTGGTTGTCCTTGGCACCCAAGCCTTATTGGAAGGTAGTTGGAAAGTAGAACAGCACGAACGAAGAAAATTGGAATCTTGACCTAAGTATGGAATGGTCAGAACAATGGAACTTTAATTATTTCTTTATAATTTGAGTTAGTTAGTTGGTTGAGAACCCGCTGACCGTTTTAGATGGTATAGCTTACAGCAAGATACCTAATTGAAACGGTCAGCGGGTTTTTTTATGGGGTTATAAGTCAAATTTAATTCCTTGGGCAAGAGGTAGTTCGGTAGTATAGTTTATGGTATTGGTTTGTCTGCGCATATAAATCTTCCATGCATCGGAACCTGATTCACGCCCTCCACCTGTTTCTTTTTCACCACCAAAAGCACCTCCGATTTCTGCACCAGAGGTACCTATGTTCACATTTGCAATACCACAGTCGCTTCCCGCACAGGAAAGAAAGTTTTCAGCTTCACGAAGATTGTTGGTCATAATTGCCGATGATAGGCCTTGAACTACTCCGTTCTGTAAAGCAATGGCATTTTGTACCTCGCCGGAATATTTTAATAGATATAAAATGGGTGCGAAAGTTTCGTGTTGAACAATCCCGAAATCGTTTTTAGCTTCAGCAATGGCTGGTTTTACATAGCATCCACTTTCAAAGCCTTCACCTTTTAGAACTCCACCTTCGACAATCATTTTGCCTCCTTCTTCCTCAACTTGTTTCAAAGCTTTTTCATATAGGGTAACGGCAGCGGTGTCTATTAAAGGGCCTACATGGTTGTTTTCGTCTAAAGGATTTCCGATCCTTAATTGGTTATAGGCCTTAATAAGGGCATCTTTTACGGTATCGTAAACAGATTCATGAACGATCAACCTTCTTGTAGATGTACAACGTTGGCCAGCTGTACCGACCGCACCAAAGACCGCTCCGATAATAGTCATTTTAATATCAGCATCAGGGGTAACGATTATGGCATTGTTCCCTCCAAGTTCTAACAGTGATTTCCCTAGCCTTGAGGCAACGGCCTGAGCTACGATTTTTCCCATTCGAATTGAACCTGTCGCGGAAACCAAAGGTATGCGATTATCATGGGTCATCAGTTCCCCGACTTTATAGTCGCCATTGATCAAACAAGAAATACCTTCAGGCAAGTTATTGGCCTTAAAAACCGTGGCAGCTATATTTTGGCAGGCGATGCCACAAAGCGGTGCTTTTTCTGAAGGTTTCCAGATGCAAACATCACCACATACCCATGCCAAGGCAGTATTCCAAGCCCAAACGGCCACTGGGAAGTTAAAAGCCGAGATTATGCCTACAACACCTAAAGGATGGTATTGTTCGTACATGCGATGTCCTGGGCGTTCGGAGTGCATGGTTAAGCCGTGGAGCTGCCGTGAGAGTCCGACCGCAAAGTCACAGATGTCTATCATTTCCTGTACTTCACCTAAGCCTTCTTGATAGCTTTTTCCCATTTCATAGGAAACTAATTTGCCCAATGGTTCTTTGAGTTCCCTGAGTTTATCCCCGAACTGACGAACGATTTCACCACGTTGGGGCGCAGGGGTGGTTCTCCAGGTTTTGAAAGAGCTGGTTGCACTGTTCATTACTTTCTCAAAATCCGATGCGGTTGTGGTTTTTACCTTTCCGATGAGGGCGCCATCTACAGGGGAGTATGATGAAATGATATCCCCGGAACCAAAATTGACCGAACCTGTTGATGTACCTTCATTAATATCTTTTATACCTAATTTTTGGAGGGCATCATCGATGCCGAATTCCTTTGCTATTTTTGACATTTTATAACTTTTTGACTTAGTATTGTTAAATCTATGACAAAATTATGAATAATTATGGGTATTGAACTTTAATTGGACGTACTGTGGTTATCCAAGTTCTGTTTAACCAAATAAAATTAGGGAAATTGCGATAAGTGCCGGTACGGCTTGTACAAAGAATATCTTTTTGTCTACTGAGAGTGCACCATAAATACCAGCAACTGAAACACATGCTAAAAAAAAGAGTGCGATGTTCATTGCCCAAGTAGGATCTTTGATAAAAAAAGACCAAAGGAGTCCCGCGGCCAAAAAGCCATTGTACAACCCTTGGTTTGCCGCTAGGGTTTTTGTAGGTTCGAAAAGGTCTTTTGGAAACGTATTGAATATTTTTTTGCCTTTGGTGGTCCAAGCGAACATTTCGAACCAAAGAAAATATAAATGCAATGCGGCAACCAGTCCTATGAGTATGTTTATTGCTATTTTCATGGTCTAATTGTCTTGGGTAAAACGTTCATCTACTGGCATTACCGTTCCGCAATGATCACAAGTGCGCAATTCTTCGGAACCATAGAAACGTTTAAAATGCCCTAGAAAATCCTTTTCAATATCATTTAACGTAAAATAGACCTCATATAACTTATGGTTGCAGTTGTCGCAGAACCAGAGTAAACCATCATCAACTTTCATATGAACCCTTTTTCGTTCTATGACCAAACCTATTGATCCTTGATGCCTAACGGGTGAATGTGGTATTTTCGCAGGATGCAGGTACATGTCACCAGGGCCAAGCTTCATGGTTTTTTTTTGTCCTTCTTCTTGAATATGTACCTCTATATTCCCTTCTAATTGATAAAAAAGTTCTTCGGTCTCATTATAATGGTAATCTTTACGGGCATTTGGCCCGGCCACTATCATTACAATATAATCCCCGGATTGTTTGTAAAGATTTTTATTCCCAACAGGTGGTTTGAGTAATTCACGATTTTCTTCGATCCACTTATTAAGGTTAAAAGGAGGTAGAACAGGCATAATAAAAATTTGAATATTTAAAGGCTATTATAGGCGACTTGTACCGATCTTAATAAGATCAGAGATTCAAATGTAAGAAAAGAATGCCGTACTTGGAGGTTACCTGTAAAAGAGCTGGGTAAAGTATAGATTGCCTTCGGAATCTTTCTTTACACTTACCGCAGTATGGGTGAAATCACCTTCCATTGTTTTTTTATGATCGGAACTTGCCAGCCAATTTTCAAAAGCCTCGTTCGCCGTAGTATAATCCTTGGCTACATTTTCGGCTACCATTTCGGCATTGACCTCAGCTGCTATACTTGAGGCTCTTGAACTGAAACCATCATGGCTTAGGTTGCCGGTAGCTATCATATAATCGTTATGCTCATTGGCATATTTATAGGCAAGGGTGCTGGACTCCAAAGATGTATAGCCTAATGACAAGCGATGGTCATTGACTATATCCAAGAGTTTGTTCTCTACTTCAATGTCATTCTTTGCCTCAAGAATGTTCGCGTCATCCAAAGATTCTTCACTACAAGAACCTAAAATGAAGACAAACATTATGAGGAATGCATGCGGCAATCTCATTTTCATACAATGTTCTAAATTGTAAGTAGGTGTTTTCCGGTATAAGTAGGTGGAGAATTGGGGTCTCGTGCTCTAAAGTTGAATGGGGTCTTTTCAACTGTGGTAATGATATAAAAAATTGCTGTAAATCCGTATGAAAATATCTTTTTTTTCGATGAACTGCATCCCACTTTTACATTTATCATATATATCACGGTCAAAATCTGATGATTCATAATCGATAAATGAAGCCAAGGTCCACCCTCAATTTAAAATTAATATAACCTTCTTTTACTTTTCTGCGAATTAGGACGTTTATTAATAAAATCCCTCTTATTTTTATATATAAATTATCATTTCATGAAAATCTTTCGGTTTTTAAGTTCCGCTGTTCTTCTCCTAATTTTTATCGGATGTAACCCAAAAAAAGAAAATACAATTGATCGTTTGGACGACCTTGGTAAATATCAAGAATATATTTCTGAGGTTAGTCATGGTATAATTTCCGTAAAAAGTGATATTCGGGTTGTATTTCAACAACCTGTAACATCATGGGAAAGTGGTGATGAGTTGAATAGTGACCTACTTTCAGTCTCCCCTAAAGTAAAAGGGAAAGTCGTGGCCCTGAACAATAGAACCTTAGCTTTTATTCCGGAAAAAGGTTTTGAACAAGATACCGATTATACCTTTACTTTAATGTTGAAGGATATTGTTGATGAACTCCCAAAAGAGTTGGGAAGCATGGCATTTGGAGTGAAGACACAAAAACAACAATTTAATCTTTATACAGAACCGTTACAATCTTATTCAAAACAATTACAGTTCATAAATGGCCAAGTACGTAGCTCGGATGTAATGTCGTTAGAAGTATTGAAACAACTCATATCGGTAAAACAAGAAGGTAAAGAAATTAAAGTAAGTTTTGAAGAGACCGTTAAGGAAGGTACCCAATTCTATTTTAAAATTGACAGTATACAGCGATTCGAAGAAGATACTTCATTGGAAATCTCATGGGATGGATCTAAGCATCAAATAGAAAGCTCAGGGAAGAATACGATAAATATTCCCGGTAAGAACAATTTCACGGTGTTGGAAGCATTAGTGCAAACCGGAGAAGAGCAATTGGTCTTGATCAATTTTTCGGACCCTATAAAAAAAGGCCAGAACTTGAAAGGATTGGTGGTCTTGGAAGGCTCTTCAGGTCCCAAATTCTCTATAAATGGGAATGTGCTTAAAGTATATCCCGGCGAAGAAATCAAAGGTTCTTCGCTGCTCGAGGTTTTTGAGGGAATCGAAAGTGCAGATGGTTATAAATTGAAATCCAAGTTCGAAGAACGTGTGGCCTTTGAGCAAATAAAACCCGAAGTTCGATTTTTATCGAACGGTACCATATTACCTTCATCAAGCAACCTAAAGATTAATTTTGAGACGGTAAACCTTAAAGCAGTTGACGTCACTGTTTTAAAGATATATGAGAACAATGTACTGCAATTTCTTCAGGGCAATGAAATGAACGGCAATTATAACCTACGTTCCGTAGCACGCCCGATTGCAGCCAAGAAAATAAAATTACACACCCAATTGTCGAATACTTACGGAAAATGGTCGGCACATGCATTGGATCTTAAGACATTGATAAGTCCTGACCCGGGTGCCATTTATCGGGTGGAATTCAACTTTAAACCTTCCTACAGTTCCTATAAATGTGATAGCACCAATTTTAGTACAGAGGAAGAAACTGAAGAGAACTTTGATGAAGAGCAGGAAGCTAGTTCATGGGACGGTGTTGAAACCTATTATGAAGATTATTATTACAACTATGATTGGAACGAGCGTGAAAACCCTTGCCACACTTCGTACTACTATAACAAGAAAATAGGGATCAACGTTCTGGCCAGTGACTTAGGACTGACCATAAAAAAGGGAGTCAATAACAGTTATTTTGTTGCGGTGAACGATATCTTGAATACCAATCCCATCGCAGGTGCCAAGGTTACTTTCTTTAATTTTCAACAACAGCCAATAGGTAATGTAATCACCGATGCGGATGGTACATCCCTATTCGACGCCGACAAAACGGCATTCTTTGCCATGGCCGAGAACAATGGGCAGAAAACCTATGTAAAACTTAATGATGGTAATGCACTATCGGTAAGTAAGTTCAATGTTTCGGGAGTACAACTACAAAAAGGCATTAAAGGATTCATTTTTGGGGAACGTGGGGTTTGGCGTCCTGGAGATCAAATCTACCTTTCGTTCTTGCTTAACGATAATGCCAATAAATTGCCCGAAAACCATCCGGTTAAATTGGAACTTATGGATCCCTATAATAAAGTGGTCCTACGTGAAGTACAAACTTCAGGATTGAATAATTTTTATCATTTCAATCTAAAAACCGATGAAAATGCCCCAACAGGAAATTGGTTGGCGAAAGTATCGGTAGGTGGGGCTTCGTTCACCAAAACGATTAAGGTCGAGACCATAAAACCCAATCGTTTAAAGATCAAATCTGAATTTGACGGGGAGGTTCTTTCAGGAGCCAAACCCATAGCCGGTCATTTAGAAGTGAAATGGTTACATGGGGCCATTGCCAAAAACCTTAAAGTAGATGTTATCACTAAGTTCAATGCACAAAAAACGAGTTTCAAATCTTTTCCAGGGTACGTCTTCGATGACCCTACAAGGGTTTTTGCCGCTGAGGAACAACGTATTTTTGAAGGTAGGTTGAATGCCGAGGGTAAGGCTGATTTTAACATGAATGCCCAACCGACAAATAGTTCTCCAGGTATGCTAAGTGCGGCATTCATGACCAAAGTTTATGAAAACGGCGGTGATTTCAGTACCGATGTATTTGTTAAGCCATATTCCCCTTATGAAACTTATGTTGGACTAAACACCCCGAAAGGAGACAAAACAAGAGGAATGCTATTGACCGATACCAAACACCTTTTCGAGGTGGTTTCGGTTGATGAAAAAGGTAAACCCAAGGCAGCAAAAAACCTGAAGGTAACCATTCATAAGGTGAATTGGAGATGGTGGTGGGACACTTCTGCGGATAATCTCAGTAATTTCAGTAGTAGTAATTATAGGGAGAAGGTATTTGATGAAACCATAAGTACGGATTCAAAGGGCAAGGCATCTTTTTCCTTTGAATTGAAATATCCCAATTGGGGCCGTTATTTAGTACGTGTTGAGGATCTCAAAGGGGGCCATGCAACAGGAAAGACCATATACATAGATTGGCCGGGATGGGCAGGGAAATCAAGGAAGAATGACCCTTCGGCAGCAACTATGTTGGTTTTTTCCACTGACAAGGAAAAGTATAATGTTGGGGAAATCGCAAATGTAACTTTCCCCAGTTCCGAAGGAGGCAGGGCTTTGGTTACCGTTGAAAATGGTAGCGAGGTGTTAGAATCGCTTTGGGTCGAGACCACAAAAGGGGAAACCCAGTTTCAATTGCCTATCAAGGATCTGTACACGCCCAATGTCTTTATCCACATATCATTACTGCAGCCCCATGCATCTTCCCTAAACGATTCACCCCTTCGTTTATATGGGGTTATTCCCATTTCCGTGGAGGATAAAAATACCAAATTGGAACCTGTTCTCGCTATGCCCGATGTACTTCGCCCAGAAGAAAGCATAACCCTAAAAGTAAGTGAGAAGAACAAAAAGGCAATGACCTACAGTATAGCCATGGTAGATGAAGGTCTATTGGATCTTACCCGATTTAAAACGCCGGATCCTTGGAACACTTTCTATGCCAAAGAAGCATTGGGTGTAAAGACTTGGGATATTTATGATGATGTTATAGGGGCTTTCGGTGGTCGAATCGATCAGGTTTTCGCCATTGGTGGAGACGGGGAAATGGCAGGTGCCAAGAATAAGAAAGCGAACCGTTTTGAACCTATGGTCATTTATTTAGGTCCGTTCGAATTAAAATCAGGCCAGACCCAATCACATAAAATAAAAATACCAAAGTATGTGGGGTCGGTGAGGACCATGGTTGTGGCCGGTGATAATATCAAAGAAGCATATGGAAGAATCGAAAAGACCACTCCCGTTCGTAAACCGCTAATGGTATTGGCTTCCTTGCCCCGTAAGATAACCCCAGGGGAAAAGGTAACCCTGCCAATTACTGTTTTTGCGATGGAAAAAAAGGTGAAGAATGTAACTGTTAAGATCAAACAGGATCAAGCATTCACTATTGATGGTGCCTCTTCACAGACGATCACGTTTGCCCAGCCCGATGAGAAAATGGTCTATTTTAATTTGAATGTTTCCGATTTTAAAGGTGTTGGCAAAGTAATCGTTGAGGCTTCCGGTAATGGAGAAAAGGCTTCGTTTGAAATTCCTATTGATGTGGTCAATCCCAACCCGATGACTTCCACGGTACAGGATTTGGTACTTGAAGGCCATGAAAGCCAAACATTCGATTTACAGACCTTTGGTATTTCAGGTAGCAATACTGCACAAATTGAAATTTCGACCTTACCTCCCATGAACTTCAATGGTAGAATGAACTATCTGATCCGTTATCCGCATGGTTGTATAGAGCAGACTACATCGGCCGCTTTTCCTCAGTTGTACTTGTCAGATATATTTGATTTGGACAGCAATCGAAAAAGTCAGGTCCAGAAACACCTGGAATATGCCATTCAGCGTTTAGGGGGGTATCAGTTGCCGAACGGGGGATTCTCCTATTGGCCCGGACAGGGAAGTGTCAATGATTGGGGAACCTCTTATGCCGGACATTTTTTATTGGAGGCCGAGAAAAAAGGGTTCGTATTACCGATAGGATTTAAGTCTAGTTGGGTCGGTTATCAGCAGCAGGTTGCAAAACAATGGCGCAGTGGTTCTGGAAATTCGGATTTGGCACAGGCCTATCGTTTATACACCTTGGCCTTGTCTGGTAATGCCGATGTGGCCTCGATGAACCGATTGCGGGAAACGAATAACCTTTCCAATGAATCGAAATACCGATTGGCTGCTACTTATGCCTTGATCGGTCAAAAGAGTGTTTCGGAAGAAATTATTTCCGGTGCCACTTTTGATTTTTCCGATAATAAATTCAATTATTACACCTATGGTTCGGAAAGCAGGAATAGGGCAATGGCCTTGGAAACCTTTGTGCTTTTAAAGAACATGGACAAGGCCAAGGAATTGGCGAATACCGTAGCCCAGAATTTAGGGGATAAAAGATGGATGAGTACCCAAAGCACGGCATATAGCCTTCTGGCAATGTCAAAGTTTGCGGGGATGATCGGTGGTAAAGGAATCAAGGCCAAGATTACCCTAAATGGGAATTCAACCGCTATAAAAACCGCTAAAACCTTGGTGACTAACGAGTTGAAAATCAAAGAAGGGAATAACTCCATAACCATGGTAAACGAAGAACAGAACATTCTTTATGCGACTATTGTGAACAGTGGAATTTTACCTGTGGGAGAAGAAAAAGTAGTGGAACGTAATCTTAGGGTGAGTTCGGTTTTTAAAGGAAGGGATGGTTCTCGAATAGACGTTTCAAAGATCATGCAAGGAACGGATTTTGTGGCAGAGGTAACTTTGACCAATATAACCGCTAACAAAATCGAGAATGTCGCGTTGACAACAATTTTCCCTAGTGGGTGGGAAATTGTTAATACCCGATTTACCGATTTTGGTTCTTTTGCCCAGAATAAAGTCGATCATACAGATGTCCGGGATGATCGAACAAATTTCTATTTTGATCTTGGTAAGAATGAAACCAAAACTTTCAAGGTGTTGCTTAATGCGTCTTATTTGGGTACTTATTATTTACCGGGAGTGCAGGCAGAAGCTATGTACGACAATGATTATGTTGCACGTACGAAGGGTAAATGGATAGAAGTTGTTCAGTAAACCAATTAATCTTAAGGGTTAAATAGAAGCCCTTTTGGAAATGGGTTGAAATACGTTTGAATCAGAAATTTCGCTAACCCATTGAATGGCATCTTCCAATGAATTGAACCATCTTAGTTTGGTGTTTACGAACATTCGTTCTAACATGGCATTGAAATATCCTGTTTTGGTATAACTGATAATGCCATAGGCTTTTAGGTTATAACTCATTTTGAAGAATTTCTTCCAATCCGTAGGAACCAATGAATAGTCATTTACCCTATTGGAAATATAAACGAGATCTTTGCCGTTATTGTCGTAAAGGTTGGATAGTTCTTCGGTAATCAACCTTCCGTGGTCTTTCCAGGACGCATGTACGTTCTCATGGATTTCACCAACGATAAAAGTGTCGAATAAATAAAAATCCCCAAAACTATAATTTATTTCGTGTATTGCCCTATGGTAATATGGAGTGTCCTTTAGTCTTTTCACTGTGCCCTCATTTCATTGTTCTCACTTACAAAAGAAAAAAACCTAATCTATTCCTAAGTTTTAAATCGTTAAATGGCCAAATTAATCTCTAAACTACGGGAATAGCCTCATTGTAATTTATTGTAATACAATTCGTTATACGAAACGGATTACAAGATGATATTTAACCGAAGACCCAATTGTAGGATGTTGTTTCTTACAATGTATGGTCATGTGGCCAATTTACTTTAAATGCATTGATAATTCAGTTAATGAAACACTATATTTTTTGAAAACTTATCATGGGCATTTATAAGGTTTTGCTTTGTAAAAGCAATGGTTCTTGCCGAAAGGTAAGTTTAGGCTAGTCATTTCAAAATTAAGGAACAAAGAAATAAATTGAAGGTTTTTTTAGGTTCTATTCCTCCTCAGTGCCATTTTCTTCTTTTCCTTCAAGAACCTTGGAAAACACCAATGCGCCGATTTCCTTAACAGGCTCATAAAGGACAGATTCGGCCAATGTTTCGCTTTTCACCATATTAACCGAAGAGTTTGCACGTTCAAAAAATACCAAAAGGGCGCCAACGATAACGGCAACCTTTAACGCCCCAAAAATAGCTCCTGCCAGTTTGTTCAAAAGGCCTAACATGGCAAAATCGGCGATTTTTGTCAAGAACTTTCCTGCGAGATGAACTGCTATAACAATAATGATAAAAGTGATGATAAAAGCTGTTATGTTCATATATCGCTCGTTCCATTCCATGTTCTGGGCAAGGTAATCACCTGCGATATAAGAAAAATGAATGGCCCCGTAGAGTCCTGCGATCAAAGCAATGATCGAAGCGATTTCAATGAATAACCCGTTTCTAAAACCTTTGTAAAGTCCGTAAACCAGCAGTAAACCTAAAACGATATCCAATACTCCCATCATGATTGTTTTTAAAGGTAGATCCTTGGCTTGGCCTAGGATTTAATACAACACTGTGCTTTAATAGTTCTTTTAAATACCAAAACACGTTTCATAAACAAATATAAAACATTGATTTGTACCTTTGAGGCTGAAAACAGATCTATGTCAAGAGACCTACAATTAAAAGAACGCTGGGAGCAGTTGGTACAGAAACTATCGGTACAATTTGCCGATGGGGACACTATGGAGTTGGATGCCATTATTTATTTGGTCGGGGTTCAAGAATTGGGACAGATCCATAATACGTTCAAGAAAGACGAAAAATTGAATCTGATGCACATTGCCATCTGTCGATTATTGGAACCTTATGGGTATTACGAGTTCGAATATTTTGATGAAGATGGATGGCCCCATTATGCCATTAAAGAGGAATTACCTGCATTAAAGGCAGGAGAACAATCCGTTCTTATGAAAGAAGCGATAGTTACCTATTTTTTAGAGAAGGAGTATATCATTTAATGGCTTTGGCCGGTATTGCCTAAAAGGAATAATCCGTAAACAGTAAGCAAACATATTATGCAACCACCTTATTATGCTGTGATTTTTACGAATAAAAGAACGGAAGGCGAAAATGGGTATGCAGAAATGGCCCAAAAAATGGAAGACCTTGCAAGGAAGCAAACGGGTTTTTTAGGTTTTGAAAGTGCCCGTGATGAAATAGGTATTTCCGTGAGCTATTGGGAGAGCTTAGAGGATATATTAAAGTGGAAAACAAATACCGAACATTTATTCGCCCAGCAAAAAGGGAAATCCGATTGGTATGCCTGGTATAAGGTTAGAATTTGCTTTGTAGAGCGGGAATATGGATTCAATATTTAAATTTTTATCCAAGGCAAGGAATATATCTACGAAGATTATTACCGAACATCCCAAGAAATCCATACTTCTATTGGTTCTTCTTGTGGCATATTACTTCTGTTTGCCCAAAAAACTGTTTGAACCTCCTACGGCCACTGTTGTGGAAAGTAATGAGGGAAAGCTTTTGGGAGCATTGATTGCCGAAGATGGGCAATGGAGATTCCCTGAGGTAGACAGTGTTCCCCTAAAGTTCAAAATTTGTATTACTCAGTTTGAGGACGCCTATTTTTATAAGCACCCGGGTTTTAATCCCATATCCATGTTCAAGGCGATCGGATCTAATTTAAAAGCAGGAAAAACGGTTCGGGGCGGAAGTACATTGACACAACAGGTCATTCGCTTATCCAGAAATGGTAAAAAACGTACTTATTGGGAAAAAACAATTGAATTGATTCTTGCTACCCGACTGGAATTTAGGTATTCCAAAGAGGAAATATTGAAACTCTATGCAAGTTATGCCCCTTTTGGTGGTAATGTGGTGGGTTTGGATGTTGCCGCTTGGCGTTTCTTTGGTTTACAAGCTCATCAATTATCATGGGCCGAATCTGCAACTTTGGCAGTTTTACCCAATGCCCCGAGTTTAATCTACCCTGGGAAAAACCAAGAACGATTACTTAAGAAAAGAAATCGATTACTACAAAAACTGTTTCAAAAAGGCATCTTGGATAGTACCACATACCAACTTGCCCTATTGGAGAAATTACCTCAAAAGCCTTATCATTTACCGAAAATAGCACCACATCTGTTGCAATACTTAGCAAAGAACCATAAAGGGGAACGTATAGCATCGACCATAGATGCGAATCTACAGGTAAATGCAAATTCCATTTTAAAAAAGCACTATCAAAACCTAAAACAAAATCAAGTTCATAATGCGGCCATATTGGTAATGGATGTGCATTCGAGAAAGGTTTTGGCCTATGTTGGCAACACACCAACAGATAACCATCACCAAAAAGATGTAGATATGGTCCAGGCCAACAGAAGTACTGGGAGTACTATAAAACCATTGTTATATACCGCCATGTTGGATGCCGGTGAACTTTTGCCTGGAATGTTGGTCCCCGATGTGCCCACTCAAATTTCGGGTTACACACCGGAGAATTATAATGAGGATTATAGCGGTGCGGTTGAGGCCAAAAAAGCGTTGGCACGTTCATTGAATATCCCCGCAGTTCGTTTATTACAAAAATATGGACTCCAGAAATTCCGGGACCAATTGAACTTTTTTAACCTTAAGGGCATTGATAAGCCTGCCGATTATTATGGTCTTACTTTAATATTGGGAGGGGCAGAGAGCAGTCTTTGGGATCTTTGTAAAACGTATGCTTCAATGGCCTCGACCATAAATCACTTTAATGAGACTTCGAGTGAGTATTATGATAAGGAATTTTCCGAACCGATTATTTTGGAAGAAAAACAAATAGATTTTGGTAATAAATCTTTAGAAAAGACCATTTTTGATGCAGGTAGCATATACCTCACGTTTGAGGCTATGAAAGAGGTGAACCGTCCTGAAGGCCAAGAGTCGTGGGAGTTTTACGATAGTAGTAAGGAAATTGCATGGAAAACAGGAACAAGTTTTGGAAATAAAGATGCTTGGGCCGTGGGCATTACAAAGGATTATGTGGTAGGCGTTTGGGTGGGTAATGCCGATGGGGAAGGTAGGCCCAATGTAACAGGTGTGTCAAGCGCGGCACCTATACTTTTTGATGTATTCGACGTACTTCCGAAATCTGCTTGGTTCCAAAAGCCTTTAGATGAGTTTGTTGAGGTAGAAGTATGCCGAAACAGTGGTTTTTTGGCAACTAATATTTGTCCTACGAAGACAATTACCATTCCTAGAAAGAACAATTATGTAAAGGCATGTCATTACCACAGGAATATTCTTTTAAATCAAAACAAGCAATTTCGGTTGAATTCTTCTTGTGTAAATGTAGCCGAAGCGCATAATGAATCTTGGTTCGTACTTCCTCCTTTGATGGAGTTTTATTATAAAAAAAGCCATCCTACCTACCGCCCATTACCTCCTTTTAGGGAAGATTGTAAAAATGCACTAGAGCCTTCAATGGAATTCATTTATCCTAAAAACAATAGTAGAATCGGCTTAACCAAGAACTTTGAAGGGCACTTGAACGAGTTGGTGCTGAAAATTGCCCATACGAAGCCAAGGTCCCGGGTTTTTTGGTATTTGGATGAAAAGTATTTGGGACAGACAACGAACTTTCATGAAATGGGAATTTTACCCCCAAAGGGAAAACATAGGATAACAGCTGTTGATGAATTAGGTAATGAGACTATGGTAAACATTCAAATCGAGTAAATCTGCGGTGTAATCAAAGGATAATCAAGATAATGTGAACCTAGGTTTCAGGAAAGCAACGATTTGATCAGTCAATTTTATTGGTTAATTCCGCGAAAGTTTTCCTTGCATTTTTATTCAAATAAAGTACATCGTAAACCGCATTGATTATCGGTGTTTGTACCTTACTTTTAAAACCCGATTTTAGCTCATAGGCACTTTTCGTGGCATAGTACCCTTCGGCAACCATACTCATTTCCATCATGGCACTTTTAACGGTATAGCCTTTTCCGATCATGTTTCCGAACATGCGGTTACGGCTGAATGTAGAATAACCTGTAACCAAAAGATCACCCAAATAAGCGGAGTTGTTAATGTTGCGTTTCATTTTGTGTACACGTTTTATATAACGCTTCATTTCACGAATGCTATTACTCATGAGTACACTTTGAAAGTTGTCACCGTAACCCAATCCATGGAATATACCTGCTGCAATGGCATAAATATTCTTTAACATCGCCGCATATTCGGTGCCGATGATATCATCAGAGATCTTGGTTTTTATATAGTCACTTTTTAAGGAGTTTGCGACCAACTCGGCTTTTGCTTTATCACCACTGGCAATGGTAAGATATGAAAGTCGTTCCAAGGCCACTTCTTCTGCGTGGCAGGGACCGGTCAATACCCCGATATTCTCAAAAGGTATTTTGTAAACATTATGAAAATGTTCTCCTACGATCAAACCCGTTTCGGGAACAATTCCTTTGATTGCGGAAAAAATGATTTTATCCTCAAGTGAGGTAGTCAGCTTTTTTAGTTCCGAAGCAAGAAATGCAGAAGGGATGGCAAAGATTAATATGTCGTTGTTTTTAACGGCAGAGTCAATATCAGCCGTTAATACCAATTGATCTAAATTGAATTCAACTGAACTCAGATAATTGGGGTTGTGTTTTTGTGTTCGTATGTGGTCTATGGCATCTTCATTTCGCATATACCAAGTGATTTTCTGTAGGTTTTCGGTAAGCATTTTAACAATGGCCGTTGCCCAGCTTCCTCCTCCTAAAACTGCAAATCTTAAATTTTTATCCATTGGAAAGCTTTAATAGAGGTCAAATGTAAATAAATTTAGTTGAGGGCTAGGAATTGATTTATTTAAATAAATGATAAAAAAACCACTGTATTCGGCAAAAGGAAACCTAAAACCATGTTGTGGCCATTAAATGAACTGACCCTACTTATTATTCGAAAAGTTAGTGAGAAGGGTTTCAACATATCTTAATTTTTCAAATATCTTTTTTTGAAATCTGACGGATTCTCATCGGTAATCTTCCTAAACGTTCGGTTGAAATAGGACATACTTTCAAATCCGCAGGCATAGCAGGCTTCAGTGATATTCTTGCCGGATAAAAGTAATCGCTTTGCCTGACTGATGCGATATTGGTTCAAAAAACCAATGAAGGTACTTCCCGTAGCCTTTTTAAAATATCGACAAAATGCGGGCTTGGTCAGGTTGCATAATTGGGCAACTTCATCAACTGATATTTTTTCCTGATAGCGCTCATCTATCAATGCGTAGATCGTACGAATACGGTCCTGTTCTTTTTTATTGTATTTATTTACAAAAGGTTTTTTATGTAATAGCTCAAATTCTTTGCTTTGGGAAAGTAGTTTTAGAATGTTGATGACCCGCATGAAAAAATCAAAAGGGGTTAAGGTGTAAAGTGTTTTTAAAAGTTCGCCTACTTCCTTTTTGGTGTTTCCGAAAAAAGCAATGCCATACTTGGATAATTCCAAGAGGTGTTCCAAAGATTGTAGTTCAGGGGTTTTTTGGATAAAATCTGTCTTGAAATAAGGTTTAATATGTAAGACCTCCTTTTGGTAGGTAGTGGTTACACCATGGTCAAAATTTAAATGGGGAATATTGGAACCGATGAGAACCAAATCACTTTCCTTATAACTGGAAATATGGTCTCCTACATGTCTGGTTGCACTTGCCCCTTCAATATAGACCAACTCGAATTCTGGATGAAAATGCCAATAGAACAAGTCGCTTAGTTTGGGATCGTGCAGAAGAAGAAAGGGACTTTTGGATTGCTGATCAAAGGTTTCTAATTGAATTTTCATACGTTAATGAAACAAAATTATCGCAAAAAGGATAAAAAAATATTTATAATGTCAATATAGTTCAAATATATATCAATATCAAGGTAGAATGGCACATATGGTATTTATAGTTTTAAACTATGGAAAACAATGCCAATGATCAATTCATCTATAGAAATAAGGTGTTATTAAAAGTACATCAGATGCATTATTAGTAAATAAATTAAGTTAGAACCAATGGGAAAGAATAAGATAGATATGGGAATGGCCAAAATGGGCCATAAGGATATTCCAGGAAATCCATCAACGGCAACTACCAGTAGTTCAAAATTGAACGACCGTTCCAATGGAAAACCATTGAAGGTGCTAAGTGAAACCGATTGGGATTTTTGGAAGCATAATGGCTATATCATAATCAAGAATGCCGTGCCTCAAGAGCAAGTGCTTACAACAGCGAATTTTCTATGGGAATTCGAGGAAAAGGATCCAGATGATAGGGAGACTTGGTATGCCCCGCCACGAGCTGAAATGAAGATGAAAGAATTGACCGGTACTGGAATGGTAGAAGTTTACAACCATCAATATTTATGGGATAATAGGCAAATGCCTAGGGTTTATGATGCGTTTGTTGATATTTGGGGCACCGAGAAACTTTGGGTTACCATTGATCGGGCAAATTTAAATTTCCCCAATAGACCGGGACATGAACAGCAAGGTTTTATTCATTGGGATTATGATCCAGAGACCCGGCCACAAAATGTCCAAGGCGTTTTGGCTCTTGCCGACCAAACCGATGAGGAAATGGGTGGTTTTCAATGTATTCCATGGCTTTACAGGAATTATGATTCTTGGAAATCAACTCAACCCGAAGACCGTGATCATTTCCAACCCAATATCGAAGGACTTGAGGATAAAATCGTAAAAGTAAAATTGAAAGCAGGCGATTTATTGATATTCAACAGTACCCAACCCCATGGTATTCGTCCGAACAAATCAAAAAACAAGGTTCGTGTGGCCCAGTATATTTCAATGATGCCTGCAGAGGAAAATGATGAGGGATTAAGGAAATGGCGGATCAATTCTTGGAAGAATAGAATTGCTCCTGAAGGCTATGCTTTTCCTGGTGACCCTCGAAATTGGGAGCAAAATAAATACGAAACTGCCAAATTATCACCTCTGGGGGAGAAATTGTTGGGATTAACCCCATGGTAAGTTGTCAAATCTTTAATAATCTGAGGATATAAGGACAAACCAACAATAAATACTATTTTTGCGCCCTTAAATTGCTGGGTATGAAGAAGTATTTGAATATTTTCGATTTTAAACAAAAAGTAGATTACAAGACAGAGGTGTTATCCGGTCTTACCGTAGCCTTGGCTTTGGTGCCAGAAGCCATTGCCTTTGCTTTGATTCCTGGGTTTTCGCCTTTAACAGGTTTATATGCAGCATTCGTTTTGGCTCTGGTCACTTCTATTTTTGGAGGTAGGCCGGGAATGATATCAGGTGCAACCGGGGCTGTGGCCGTTGTTTTTGTTGGCTTGATCTTGGAGCTTAAGAATACTTTTCCAGGCATAGAACCAGAGACCATTCTGCATTATGTCTTCGCAACTGTCATTTTAGCTGGAGTTTTACAGGTAGTGGCCGGATTTTTACGTTTGGGTAAATTTATTCGATTGGTGCCCCATCCTGTTATGTTCGGTTTCGTAAACGGACTGGCAATTATCATATTTATGGCCCAGTTTCCGAATTTTTACCAAAAAGGGACCGATGAACTATTGACAGGTGCTCCTATGTACACTATGTTGGGGCTAACCTTGTTGACCATGTTGATCATATGGGGATTTCCAAAACTTACCAAAGCTATTCCGTCTTCTTTATTGGCTATAGTCGTCGTTTCTGCCATTGTTATAGGTTTTGGGGTAGATACCCTTACCGTTGCGGATACCATGAAAGAAGGACAGTCGATTCAAGGTGGTTTTCCACCATTGTCTATTCCTGAAATACCGGTTACGTTGCAATCCCTCAAAATCATATTTCCATTTGCATTGATAGTTGCCGTTGTCGGTTTAACAGAAAGCTTACTTACCCTGAACATTATTGATGAAATAACCGAAACCCGTGGTAGGGGCAACAAAGAATGTGTAGCCCAAGGAACTGCCAATATACTTTCCGGATTTTTATCGGGAATGGGTGGGTGTGCCATGATCGGGCAGAGTTTGATAAACACGTCTTCGGGTGCTCGTGCCCGTTTGTCCGGGATTACCGCAGCCGTAATGCTATTGGTTTTTATCATGTTCGGATCCAGCCTTATAGAACGTTTGCCTATGGCCGCTTTAGTCGGACTAATGTTCATGGTGGCTATCGGGACTTTTGAATGGGCCAGTTTTAAGACTTTCCGAAAAATGCCGAATTCTGATGTTATCGTAATGGTCTTGGTTACATTGATTACTGCAATTACCCATAATCTGGCTATTGCGGTTTTGTTTGGGGTCATTATTTCGGCCTTGGCCTATTCTTGGGAAAATGCAAAGCGTATTCGTGCTAGAAAATATGTAGATGATAACGGGATAAAGCATTATGAAATTTACGGACCTTTATTTTTCGGATCTACCACCTTGTTCAATGAAAAGTTCGATGTTCAGGGTGATCCCGAAGAAGTAATTATCGATTTCCAAGAAAGTCGAGTTGCCGATATGTCGGGAATAGAGGCCTTGAACAAACTAACGGAACGTTATGCAAAGGCAGGCAAAAAGGTGCATTTAAAGCATTTAAGTAAGGACTGTATATTGCTTTTGAAAAATGCCGAGGATATCATTGATGTGAACGTACTGGAAGATCCAACATATAAGGTTGCCGTTGATGAATTATAATATATTTTATTGTTGTAATCAAAAAAATGCTGTTATCCATCTATAAATGGATAACAGCATTCTATCTTTTATTGAATTAAAGTGTTCGCAAGTACTCGGCAATGGCTCTTGCGTCTTCCTTACTTAGGTTCTGGTTTAACATTACTGCATTATTGTATTCTTTCAATAGTGCTTTGGCAATAGGGTCCTCCTTAAGCATGCCATCAGGGTTCAATATCATGTTCATTACCCATTCCGGACTTCTTCTATCATAAACTCCTTTTAGGGCAGGGCCTATCATTCGTTGTTCCGCCATATGGCAGGCAACGCAAATGGTCGAATAGGTTTTTTCTCCTTTGGCAGCCATCTCTTTATCGATTTTAGCTCCGAAATCCACCGAGGTAATTGGTCCTACCCCTTTGTTATTTAGGTCAACAGGAACTTCTTCAACGGTTTTTTCTGCTTTAACTTCTTTTTTTGTGCGGTTCATTTCAAAACCACCCTTCTTTTCTTCTTTTTTTTCGCCACAACTTATGATAAGGCTTACAATGGCTAAGACAGCAAGTGTTTTTTTCATGTTTTGGATTTTATGCCGCTGGTACTTCAGCATCTGTTAGTTTTAACCTACTAAGATAATAATTAGAACCTTTGCCTATACCTCTTCAAAGAACTTTAATGCCCTTTTTTCGGTATAGGTAATATTCTTATTTCCATAAAACCCTACATGTCCGCCAGAGGATGGAATTTCCAAAAGAACGGAACTGTTTTCTTCTGCTTCTTTGTACGGATAACATTCAGGGCCCAAAAATGAATCGTTCCGTGCGTTTATGATGAGTGAAGGAAGGGTTATGTGTGGCAAGAACTGCAAGCAACTACATTTTTTATAATAGTCCATAGCATCTTTAAAGCCATGAGCCTTACTGGTGTATATATCATCAAAATCTTTCAAGGTTATGATATTGGCAATATCGCTATCTGATATTTTAGAAGGGAATAACTGCTGCTTAATGCGCATTTTGGCAACCAAATGTTCTTTAAAACGTTTGGCATAAAGAAAATTTTTAGGTAATAACAATTGTTTTAAAGAGCTATAAAGATCACAAGGAACCGATACGGCGACGACGGCTTTCACCTCCTTTGGGAGTTCCCTATTCTCACCAACATACTTCAATGAAAGGTTTCCGCCCAAACTGAAACCCTTGAGGTAGAGTGAGTCATATGTATTCAAGGATAAAATATGTTCAATAACAGCATCAAGATCTTCCGTTGCGCCCGAATGGTATGAACGATAAAGGGTATTTGCGACCCCACTGCATCCCCTGAAATTGATCGCGCATGCATCATATCCATTGGCATTGGCCACTTTTGCGCTTCCCGTAATATAGGGCCTTTGCGCGCTTCCTTCCAGACCATGCAATAGAATAAGTACTTTTCTACTTGGTGTTTGGGCATAACTCCAATCCAGATCCAAGAAATCCCCATCGGAAAGGGTAATACGTTCCCGTTCTTGATCTACTCCCGATACTTTTCTTACCACCCCGGAATAAATGGTCGAAAAATGGGCATTTTTAAATAAGAATGGCGGATTGTATTCCGATGTAATTGTTGGCATTCCGATTTTAGGGTTATTTAGGGAAAACTTCCAGTACCTTTATTTGCTCTTCTATTGAAGTTTTGAATTCTGTCTTCAGGTTGTTTACCAATGTAGAAACAGGAAGTACATTCTCAATGGTCGCGACCCCTTGCCCGGCAGACCAAATGGTTTTCCATGCTTTTGCCTCGGTATCCATCTCTTTTCCAAAATCTATTTTTCTATCCTTTTTCAAGTCTTCTTCGGTAATTCCCGCGGCTTTAAGGCTTGCTCCCAAAAAGTTGGCATGAACACCTGAAATAGCTGCGGTATAAACCACATCACTGGCACCGGAGGCTATGATCATTTCTTTATAATCGTCAGTAGCCTTACTCTCTTCTGCATTTATGAAACGTGTTCCCATATAAGCAAGATCGGCTCCCATTTGTAATGCGGAGGCGATATCCCTACCGGAACTTATACAACCTGAAAGTATAATGGTCTTGTAAAAGAATTTTTTGATTTCCGCCACCAAGGTCATTGGGTTAATGGTGCCCGCATGGCCACCCGCACCCGCCGAAACCAAAATGAGTCCGTCTACCCCCGCTTCTGCAGCTTTTTGGGCATGTCTTTTTTTGATAACATCGTGAAAAACGAGTCCACCATAACTATGTATGGCATCGACCACCTGTGAAACGGCCCCGAGGGATGTAATGATCAATGGCACCTTATGTTTTATACAAAGCTTAATATCGGCTTCCAAACGTGGATTTGTTGGATGCACAATTAAGTTGACCCCGAACGGGGCTGCTTTTTTCCCCGTCTCTTTTTCAAAAGTATCCAATGCGGTCTTGATTTCGACAAGCCATTCCTCAAAACCATCACTCGTTCGTTGGTTCAAGGCCGGGAAGGTACCTACGATTCCGTTTTTACAACATTCAATAACCAATTTTGGTCCGGATATAAGGAACATTGGTGCTGCAATGACAGGAAGTGAAAGGTCTTTGATAAAAGGTGCTTTGGTGCTCATATTTTATGATTTATTGTTTTAAAAGTAGGGATAATTTTTTCGAAATAACATTCGAGGTTTTCCAAAACTATGGTATTTTTGCTTTTCTTATGCGTGCATAATAAAAATAATTTTAAATAAATGTTTGTAAAGGAGTTTGAAGTTCGGTGGAGTGATGTGGATGCTAACCGACATTTGGCCAATTCGGCTTATATCAATTTTATGAGCCATACTCGCATGGCTTGTTTGTTAGAACTTGGTTTTGGTCATGAGGTTATGGCCAAAAATAAACTTGGTCCTGTGGTTTTTTATGAGCACATGTACTATTTTAAAGAGGTGTTCCCCGGGAAACCCGTAAAGGTCTCTTTAGAGGTTATGGGAATGAGTGAAGATGGTTCGTTCTTTGAGTTTCATCATAATTTTTACGATAGTAAAGGCCGTAATGTGGCCCATTGTGAGATGATGGGGGCTTGGATAAGTTTGGAGACAAGACAAATTTGTGCGCTTACCGAGGAACTTTTAGGTCGTTTTCAAGAATTGGAAAAGCCGGAAGGTTATCGCACATTGACCAAGGAAGATACCCGTAAATTTGCCAAAAGGCCTAAAGATTTGACTTAGTCTTTCTACTAGACAGGTATACCCCGAAAAAAACCAATGCGGCTGATAGGATTTTTACAGCGGTAAGGGCATCCTTACCTACGGCAATGGCAAAGAGAATACCGATTAACGGTTGCACATAAACAAAGGCACTTAGCGTTGATGCTTTTAATTGTGTGAGTGCGAATATGTTGAAGAGGTACGTGCAAAATGTGGTCCCGATAATTACAAAAGCAATTCGCCAAACAATATCGAACGGTAAAAGGGACCATTCTATCTCTGTTAATTCGGTGTAGCCGAAAGGCAGACAAATAAGGATTCCCAATGAGAACAGCCATTTCATAAAGGTGAACGGGTGGTATTTGGAGATCAATATTTTGGCCAATATCAGATAGGTGCCATAGAAAAAGGAATTCATTAGAATCAAAAAATTCCCCAAGGGAATGTTCGGGGCATCGTGCCGAAGTTCCGAACCGAACAATATAAGTCCCATTGCACCTAGGAGCCCTACAAATATCCCGAATACTTTTTTTCCTGAAATTTTTTCCTTGATCCAGAGGGCAGATAAGATCAATACGATAATTGGTGTTGTGGTAATTAGTACCGCACTATTTATTGGTGTTGACAGTGACAGCCCTTTAAAGAAAACAAGCATATTAAGACCCATTCCAAAGATGGCGCAAACGACCATTCTTAGGTAATCTTTTTTTGCGATTTTTTCTTTGGGCCCAAATAACGAAATAATCCAAAATAAGGTTGCGGCACCTATTACCCTAAGCACAACAAATGCATAAGCACCCACATAATTGGGCATTACACCTTTGGCAATGGTATGGTTAACCCCATAAATTGCGGTAGCACCGATTGCAGCAAGTATAGCTAAGGTTCGTTTATTCAAGGGTGAATGCTTTGCTTAGCTGCTTCAACCACTTTTTTGCTGTTGCCAACAAAGATGTTATTATTGAAAAGAATTACCGGACGTTTTAAAAAAGTATAATGTTCCAGAATCAAATTTTTATAATCGTCTTCGGTCAAGTCTTTTTGGGCCAATCCCCTCTCTTTATAAAGTCGGGCACGTTTACTGAAAAGGGATTCATAACTACCTGACAATGATTTCATTTCCTCCAATTGGGGAATTGTTATAGGTTCTGTTTTGATGTCTTGCAATTGAAATCCATCTAAAGGATCCAATTCTTTCAATATTCTTTTACAGGTATCACAAGTGCTTAGGTAGTATACTTTTTTCATGAAGTTGATGTTGTGTTCCTTGATAAATTGGTTTACAAAGAAACCGAATTCCATCGAATTTTTCTATTTTTATGCACATCACTTAAATTATATCCATTGGAAAGATTATTTAATATTACCCTACAAAACCGGAAAGCACTTTATTCGGTACTTACAAAAACCCCGAAAGAATTATTGTTGAAAATCCCTAATGGTTATCGTAACAATATCTGGTGGAACATTGCCCATGTAGTGGTGACCCAACAACTGTTGGTTTATAAATTAAGTGGGGTTGATATGAAGATCCCGTTGGAATTAGTCGATAAATTCAAAAAGGGATCCGTACCGGATGGGACAGCAACCGATGACGAAATTGATATGATCAAAGGATTTTTGTTCTCAACGATCGAATGGGCGCAAGAAGATTACGGGAATGGGGTCTTCAAAGATTTCGTGGTTTACGAAACAAGTGCTAAAGTAACCCTGAACAATGTTGAAGATGCCATTGCCTTCAATCTGTTTCATGAAGGGTTGCACTTAGGGGTTGTCCTATCGCTTAAAAAAGTGTTGTTGGCCGAAGCCTAGATTTACGATTCGATTTTCGTGGCCAAATAATTTTTCACTTCATTAAAAGGTAAGACCAAGGTTATGGCACCATCGGCATAGGACGCCACTTCGTATTGGTTGAAAAGCAGTACCAAACCTTCTTGGGTGAACCCTATGTTTTCAGGTAGGTAAAACCTATCTTCCTCGAACATAAAACCGGTACTGTTGATCGGGCCTTCTTGGGGTATGTCTTCCTGTATCCTGAATTTTGTCTCGGCAAAGTGTTCAAAATGTTCTTTATCCTTGAACAATTCCCAACTTTCGATTTCTTCCCCTTTCCTTTTATCGAAATTCAAGAACCTTCGGGTTGTATACCCATGTGCCCCTCCTGTAAAAAGATATGAATTAAGAGCTATGGTAAGCATGTTCTTGTCTTCATAGGAAACGGTTCCTGTAATTTTGGCTTCCCAACGGGTTGTTTCGTCAGGGTATAGTTTCTGAAGTTCATTGTAACCGTTCTTAAATGAACGTATGGCTTCGGAAACGGTAGTCGCTTCAATTTCATCATCATATACCAATAGGGAAATCAGCTCCTCATTCAGTGCCGTATTGATCGTTTCGGACAATTTGGATTCCTCTAAAGGTTTAGGGATTTCAATGTTTATTTTTGGACATTCTTCACATGCTTCCTCAGAAATAATTTGAGGTTCAAAGACAAGTTTGCCATCGTCTTTACATCCCAATAAAATCAAGATAAAAAGAAAAAAGGAGATTTGGGTTTTCATTTATTTTCAGTGTTTGTCTATCACAAAATTAACGCTTCATTGCAATCTTTGAAAGATAAGTATACTTTTATCCCCTAAAATATGAGGTATGGGCAAGAAAGGCTTAAAATTCAATAGTAAAACCATTCATGGTGGGCAACATCCAGATAAGGCTTATGGTGCTGTAATGACTCCGATATACCAAACTTCTACTTTTGCGCAGACAACTCCGGGAGGGCATAAAGGTTTTGAGTATTCCCGAAGTGCAAATCCAACGCGTACTGCTTTGGAGAATGCTTTGGCAAGTATTGAAAATGGTACGTACGGCCTGGCTTTTGGCAGCGGGTTGGCAGCTATAGACGCGGTCATTAAACTATTCGCCCCTGGGGATGAGGTAGTATGTACAAGTGATATCTATGGAGGTAGTTATCGCCTGTTTAAACGTGTTTTCGAGAAGTATGGTATTGTTTTTCATTTTGTAGATATGCAGGACCCAAAAAATTTAGAGGGCCATATCAATAAAAACACGAAATTGATTTGGGTAGAGACTCCGACCAATCCCATGATGAATATTGTTGATATAAAAGGTGTCGCAAGTATTGCCAAAAAACACAAAGTACTTTTGGCTGTCGATAATACCTTTGCGACCCCTTTTCTACAACAACCGTTGGATTTAGGTGCGGATATCGTAATGCATTCAGCGACCAAGTATTTAGGAGGTCATAGTGATGTAATCGTTGGCGGATTGGTGGTAAAGGACAAAGCATTGGCAGATCAACTGCATTTTATACAAAATGCAAGTGGGGCGGTTTGCGGGCCAATGGATAGCTTTTTGGTATTGAGGGGCATAAAGACTCTACATGTAAGAATGCAGAGACATTGTGAAAACGGAGAGGCCGTAGCGAATTATTTGGCTAATCATCCTAAAATTGAACATGTTTATTGGCCGGGATTCGAAAACCATCCTAACCATGCTATCGCCAAGGAACAAATGAAAGGTTTCGGCGGCATGATCTCTTTTATTCCAAAAAATGGTGGGCTTAAAGAAGCGATTGGCATTGTGGAAAAATTAGAGCTTTTTACCTTGGCCGAATCATTGGGAGGGGTAGAGAGCCTTGTTGGTCATCCGGCCAGTATGTCCCATGCCGGTATCCCCAAGGAGGAGCGTGAAAAAAGTGGGGTGCTCGATTCATTGATCAGATTAAGTGTGGGTATAGAAGATAAAGAGGACCTAATAGCCGATTTAGACCAAGCATTGATGTAATGTATCGGCATGTTTTGAGACAAATTTCGGAAGTTTTACTACACGATTGATTACGTATTGCATAATTAGACTGCGGTAATTCGAAATATAATTACAGTATTTTTAAAAAAACAAGTCATAAATTATAGGAATATTATAATTTTGACGTTATATTTTAAATTCATCAAAAACTAAAAGCATTAAATAATATATGGAGGCAAAAATCAAAGCATTCATGGATGAGGTTAAGACCCGAAACGGTCATGAGCCCGAGTTTATACAAGCAGTTCAAGAAGTAGCGGAAACAGTAATTCCCTACATTGCCAGCAATGAGATTTACAACGGCAAGAATATTCTTCTCAGAATGGTAGAACCGGAACGATTGATTTCTTTCAGGGTTGCTTGGGTAGACGATAAAGGTGAAATACATGTGAACCGCGGATACCGTATTCAGATGAACTCCGCAATCGGACCTTATAAAGGTGGGTTGCGCTTTCATCCTTCAGTAAATGCGAGTATTCTAAAGTTTTTGGCCTTTGAACAGGTATTCAAAAACAGTTTAACAACCTTGCCAATGGGCGGGGGTAAAGGTGGTTCCGATTTTGATCCAAAAGGAAAATCAGATGATGAGGTAATGCGTTTTTGTCACGCTTTTATGTCCGAATTATGCCGTCATATAGGTCCAAATACTGATGTACCTGCCGGTGATATCGGGGTAGGAGCTCGGGAAATAGGATTCCTTTTCGGTAAGTATAAAAAAATAAGAAATGAGTTTACAGGTGTTCTAACAGGAAAAGGCCTTTCTTGGGGAGGTTCAAAAATTAGACCCGAAGCAACGGGTTATG
Source organism: Maribacter luteus (assembly GCF_009674825.1). GTDB lineage: Bacteria > Bacteroidota > Bacteroidia > Flavobacteriales > Flavobacteriaceae > Maribacter_A > Maribacter_A luteus. Next base: position 556,680 of record NZ_WKJH01000001.1, on the reverse strand, counting down.
GTACGGTTTACTTTGCCCAAAGTATGTTGAAGACCAAGAACGACGATGTTAAAGGTAAAACCGTGGTTATTTCCGGTTCAGGAAATGTAGCCCAATTTGCTGCGGAAAAGGTAATACAGCTTGGGGGCAAGGTTGTAACCATGTCAGACTCCAGTGGATTCATTTATGATAAGGATGGTATCAATGAAGAAAAGTTGGCCTTTATTATGGATCTAAAGAACAACAAACGTGGTCGTATTTCTGAATATGCAGATAAATATTCTTCAGCCACCTTCCATAAGGGAGAAAAGCCATGGGGTGTTAAATGTGAGATCGCATTACCATGTGCTACCCAGAACGAATTGAACCTTGATCACGCGAAAGAACTTATGAAGAATGGTTGTATCTGTGTTGCGGAAGGTGCAAATATGCCTTCTACAGCGGAAGCCATTCATGCATTCCATGATGCCAAGTTGCTTTTTGCACCGGGTAAGGCTTCAAATGCAGGAGGTGTTGCCACTTCCGGTTTGGAAATGTCCCAGAATTCATTGCGTATCAGTTGGACAAGGGAAGAAGTTGATGAACGTTTAAAAGGAATTATGGAAGATATTCATGATTCTTGTATCGAATTCGGTAAAGAAGAAGATGGATATTGTAATTATGTAAAAGGGGCGAATATCGCGGGCTTTGTAAAAGTAGCCGACGCAATGCTGGCCCAAGGGGTTATTTAATTGATCTATGAAAACAGCAATTAGGCCTTCCGGATAACGGAAGGCCTTTTTTTATACCCGATTCTTGCAGATAGTTTTATATTTGATACCCTTCAACAAACCTATTATGCAAGTCACTACCAAAGCAATTGTGTTATCGGCCCTAAAGTATGGTGACACAAGTTTGATCGTTAAGGCCTTTACGTTGTCAGATGGGTTAAAATCTTACCTCTTAAAAGGGGTAATGGCTTCAAGAAAAGGAAAGGTAAAGATCGGTTATTTTCAACCGCTGACCCAATTGGAGCTGGTGGCCAACCATAAGAACAAAGGGAGTTTGGAAACCATTAGAGAGGTGAGGGTCTCCTATCCATACCAAACTTTACATTCTGATATTTCTAAAAATGCCATAACCCTATTTTTGGCCGAGATGTTGGCGAACAGTATCCAAGAAGAGGAATCGAATGAAGGACTTTTTCTTTATGTTGAAAGTGCATTGCAATGGTTAGATGCCAATGGCCGAATAACCAATTTTCACATATATTTCTTGATTGACCTAACCAAATACCTCGGCTTCTATCCTGATACGAACAATATGTTCGGTAATTACTTTGACCTGCTTGAAGGTGAATTTACTAATGCCATTAGTTTAAATCCTAATATTTCAGGTGAAAATTTAAATTACTTCAAAAGGTTCTTAGGCATAAATTTTGATACGATTCATACGATTAAGATGAAGAAGCCGGCTAGGCAGCAGTTGCTGCAAACGATAGTCCTTTATTTTGAATTACATTTACAGGGGTTTCGAAAACCCAAGTCACTCGATATTTTAAATGAAGTTTTCAGTTAGTATGGGAAGGGTAGTTATCATCATGATTTTTTTGATTTTCACTACTGGGAAGTCCCAAGAAATTAAGGTTCTGGATTTTTACACCAAAGAGCCTATTGTGAATGTTGCCGTTTATAATCATGATAAGTCCACCACAGCGCTGTCTGATCTTGGTGGCCTATGTGACATATCCCATTTCAAAGCCAATGAAAGAATAACCTTTAAGCATTTGAGCTATGAGGTATATAGGACCACAAAGGCACAGTTGTTAAAGAATGGTTCAAATGCCCTGATGGTATTAAAACACGAACAGTTGGATGAGGTTGTAATGTCAATCTCAAAATGGGAACAGCAAAAAAAAGACATACCGCATAAAATAGTCACCGTTAATGCTAGGACCGTAGCATTTACGAACCCACAAACTTCGGCTGATCTACTCCAAAATAGCGGTAAGGTGTTTGTGCAAAAAAGCCAATTAGGTGGTGGTAGTCCAATGATCAGAGGTTTTGCGACAAACAGGTTATTGTTGACTGTTGATGGTGTGCGAATGAACAATGCCATTTTTAGGGGGGGCAACCTTCAAAATGTTATATCCATAGATCCTTTTACGATTAACAAAACTGAGGTCATTTTTGGACCGGGGTCGGTAATTTATGGTAGTGATGCCCTGGGTGGCGTAATGAACTTTTATACCAAAAGGGCTACATTTTCGGAAACTGACAGCCTTTCTATATCTGGGAATTCCAGTTTAAGATATGCGTCGGCCAACAATGAAAAAACAGGCCATTTCGATATTAATCTGGGAAAAGGAAAATGGGCGTTTTTAAGCAGTGTGTCCTACAACGATTTTGATGATCTGAAAATGGGATCTCATGGTCCCGATGAATATTTACGAAACAATTATGTGGTTACAAATAATGGTGTTGATGTTTTGGTTGCAAACAAAGACCCAAGAAAACAAGTGATCACAGGTTATGACCAATGGAATTTTATGCAGAAGATATCCCATAAACCCAATAATAATTGGGATTTGGATATGGGATTGTTCTATTCAGAAACATCTGATTACTCAAGGTACGATCGCTTAATACGGCCCGATAGTGAAGGTTCAGGTTTACGTTCTTCAGAATGGTACTATGGTCCCCAGAGATGGTTCATGGGTAATGTACAGTTAAATAAAAAAGGCAAGGGTAAGTTTTATGACGGTCTTAAACTAACTACGGCATATCAATATTTTGAGGAGAGCAGGAATGATCGGAGTTTTCAAGACCCGGTTTTATATTCGACCAAGGAAATGGTCAATGCACTTTCTGCGAATGTCGATTTCGAGAACAAGAAAATAGGTGATTTGCGATTGTACTATGGGGTGTCCTATGTTTATAACCAAGTGAACTCCGATGGTAGTCAAAAAGATATCACCACTGATATCAGTTCAGATTCCCCATCTCGGTATCCCGATGGTTCAACATGGCAAACAGCGGCAGCTTATTTAAATGGGGAGTATAAGGCAAAGCCGAATTTTACTTTGCTTTCTGGTTTACGGTATAGCCATGTTTGGATCAATGCGGATTTTGACAAGACCTTTTATCCGTTTCCTTTTGATGATGCCAACCTAAGTACGGGTGCACTCACGGGAAGTTTAGGTTTTAGTTGGTTCCCACGGGCCAATTTACAAGTTACTTTAAATGGATCTACGGGATTCCGGGCCCCGAATATAGATGATGTGGGAAAGGTGTTTGATTCCGAACCTGGTTCTGTTGTTGTTCCCAATCCCGATTTGGAACCTGAATATGCATATAATATGGAGCTTGGGATTCGAAAAAATTATAACGACAAGTTGGTTTTCAAAGGTGCGGCATTTTATACGTACCTGGTAGATGCATTGGTTCGAAGGGATTATCTTTTCAATGGGGAATCCCAAATCGAATATAATGGGGAATTAAGCAACGTACAAGCTATGCAAAATGCGGCCAAAGCATATGTTTATGGATTTGAACTTGGGTTGGAGGCCTTTTTGACCGAGAATATTTCCTTGGTTTCCAATTTAACATTGACAGAGGGTATAGAGGAAGAAGATGATGGGTCCGATACACCGGCTAGGCATGTGCCTCCGACTTTTGGCGATATTCATTTGGTTTTCAAGAACAGGAACTTGAAAACAGATTTGTTCTTCAATTATAACGGTGAAATATCAAATGGTGATTTGGCAATTTCTGAACAGTCGAAAGCATATATATATGCGAAAGATTCAAATGGTCTGCCTTATTCGCCTTCTTGGTATACTTTGAATTTACGAACCCAATATCAATTGAACAGGGCGGTTAAATTAAGTTGTAGTATTGAGAACATTACGAATCAACTTTATAGGTCGTATTCCTCTGGGATCGCAGCACCGGGAACGAACCTTATTTTGGCGGTTGAATATGGTTTTTAAAATAAAAAACCCTGACGATAACGCCAGGGTTCAATACTTTAAAAGGAAAAACGTTTAGTTTTTGATAACGTCTTTAACCTCAGTGGCTTTTTCTTTGGCCTTGTCAGCAGCATCAGTAGCCGCATCTTTAACATCAGTACCAACTTCTTTAGCCTTGTCAACGGCGGCACCAGCAGCATCTTTTACTCCTTCGGCAGCGTTTTCACCAGCTTCTTTGGCACTATCAACGGCTTCACCAGCTTTTTCCATTGCACCTTCAGCAGCTTCACCAGCAGCTTCGGTAGCATTGTCAATAGCTTCACCGGTAGCATCGGCAGCTTCATCAATGGCTTCACCTGCAGCTTCTGCAGCATCACCCATAGCTTCACCAGCTTGTTCGGTTGCATCTTTTGCTTTTTCAGCAGTTTCTCTACATGAAACGAATGATACACTCATTGCGACCATCAAAATTGCACTTAAAATTAATCTTTTCATTTTGTTTTTGATTTAATATTTGATTTCGATTCTTTAGATATACGTTAAATATCCACTTTTGGATGCTTTAATTTAACATTTCTTTTATATGCCCCTAACTCCCTGTATTTCATTTGGTATAATATGAAATTAATTCAATCAAAATTTATAATTTTGCAGCCTTATTAAAAAAGCAATATCAGAGATACGATGAAGTTTGCAGGATACAAAGGATTGGATTTACCAAGGGTTGCAAAAGAAGAACTCAAACACTGGAAAGAACACTCTATTTTCGAGAAGAGTATAACCAGTAGGGAAGGGAATCCCAGCTATGTTTTTTATGAAGGTCCACCTTCTGCAAATGGCATGCCCGGCATTCACCATGTAATTGCCAGAACGATCAAGGATATTTTCCCCCGTTACAAAACAATGAAGGGTTTCCAGGTAAAACGTAAAGCCGGTTGGGATACCCATGGTCTTCCCGTAGAATTGGGAGTAGAGAAAGAACTGGGAATCACTAAAGAGGATATCGGGGTTAAGATTTCTGTAGAGGAGTATAACGAAGCTTGTAAAAAAGCGGTAATGCGCTATACCGATGTGTGGAATGAAATGACCGAAAGGGTCGGTTATTGGGTAGATATGGAAGACCCTTACATCACCTATAAGTCAAAATACATGGAATCTGTTTGGTGGTTGCTAAAGCAGATTTATGATAAAGGGCTTATTTATAAAGGATATACCGTTCAACCATATTCGCCAAAAGCGGGAACAGGCTTAAGTTCGCACGAAGTGAATCAGCCTGGGACATATCAAGATGTAACGGATACCACGGTTACCGCACAATTTAAAGTAAAGAAGGAAACACTCCCATCCGTATTTGAAAATATCGTTGGGGATGTACATCTTATGGCATGGACGACCACACCATGGACATTGCCTTCTAATACAGCTTTAACCGTTGGTCTTAAAATAGATTATGTACTCGTTAAGTCATTCAACCAATACACTTTTGAACCGATTCAGGTACTATTGGCTAAAAATCTGGTTAGTAAACAATTTAGTGGCAAGTTCTTTGAATCCAAAGAGGAAAGTGACTTCACAAACTATTCCGCTAAGGATAAAAAAATCCCTTATAAAATAGTAGCGGAGGCCACAGGTAAAGATTTAGTGGGTATTCGTTATGAACAGTTAATGCCATATACGCTTCCCTATCAAAATCCGGAAAATGCATTTAGGGTTATTTCAGGGGATTTTGTGACAACTGAAGATGGTACGGGTATTGTGCATACCGCACCCACCTTTGGAGCAGATGATGCCTTGGTGGCCAAACAGGCCAAACCAGAAGTACCGCCAATGCTGGTATTGGATGAAAACAACAATCCGGTTCCACTTGTAGATTTGCAAGGGAAGTTCAGACCGGAAATGAAAGAGCTTGGGGGCAAATACGTTAAGAACGAATATTATGACGAAGGCGAAGCTCCTGAAAGGTCTGTAGATGTTGAGATCGCTATTCGATTAAAGGAAGAGAACAAGGCCTTTAAGGTCGAAAAATATGTGCACAGTTATCCACATAGCTGGCGTACCGATGAACCGCTTTTATATTATCCGTTGGATTCTTGGTTCATTAAAATATCGGACGTCAAAGATCGTATGTTCGAATTGAACCAGACCATAAACTGGAAACCCAAAGCCACAGGTGAGGGTAGATTCGGAAATTGGTTGGCAAATGCCAATGATTGGAACCTTTCCCGTTCCCGATATTGGGGAATACCATTGCCCATTTGGCGTACAGAGGACGGTAAAGAGGCATTGATGATAGGTTCTGTGGAAGAACTTAAGGTAGAAATGGCCAAGGCTGTAGATGCAGGGGTTCTCGAGAAAGATATTTTCGCCGATTTCGTAGTTGGTGATATGAGTGAGGAAAATTATGGGAAGGTTGACCTTCATAAAAATATTGTTGATCAAATTACCTTGGTTTCCAAATCAGGGAAACCGATGAAACGTGAAAGCGACCTAATCGATGTTTGGTTCGATAGTGGTTCCATGCCATATGCCCAATGGCACTATCCTTTTGAAAATCAAGATTTCATTGACAAGGCCGAAACGTTCCCTGCCGATTTTATCGCAGAGGGGGTAGATCAGACCCGCGGATGGTTCTATACCTTACATGCCATTGCGACAATGGTTTTCGATTCTGTAGCGTATAAGAATGTTGTTTCTAACGGACTTGTACTTGACAAGGAGGGCAAGAAAATGTCGAAAAGATTGGGCAATGCCGTTGATCCATTTGAAACAATGGATGAGCACGGACCCGATGCCACACGTTGGTATATGATTTCAAATGCAAATCCTTGGGACAATCTAAAGTTCGATATTGATGGAATTGTTGAGGTAAAAAGAAAGTTCTTCGGAACATTGTACAATACCTATTCATTTTTCGCACTTTATGCCAATCTTGATGAATTTAAATATACCGAGGAAGACATTCAGTTAAATGAACGACCTGAGATTGACCGATGGATTTTGTCAGAATTACACACCTTGATCAAAAAGGTAGACGAAGCCTATACCGATTATGAACCTACCAGGGCTGCACGTGCGATTTCCGATTATGTACAAGAAAACTTAAGTAACTGGTATGTACGTTTGTGCAGAAGACGTTTTTGGAAAGGTGAATATGAAAAAGATAAAATATCCGCCTATCAAACATTGTATACGTGTTTGGTGACTGTTGCCAAATTATCAGCGCCTATTGCTCCTTTCTTTATGGATCGTTTGTATAAGGATCTGACCAATACTACTGTTAAGGATTCTTTTGAGAGTGTGCATTTGTCCCATTTCCCAGAATGTGATCCTGCGGTAATCGATGAGGAGTTGCAAAGTAAAATGGCCAAGGCACAGACAATTTCTTCTTTGGTTCTTTCTATACGCCAAAAAGAAAAAATAAAAGTGAGACAACCTTTGCAAAAGATCATGATCCCGGTTTTGGATGAAAATCAGCGACATGAGATTGAAGCAGTGGCCGATTTGATCAAGTCAGAGGTAAATGTTAAGGAAATAGAATTATTGGACGATGCATCAGGAATCCTCGTGAAACGGATAAAACCTAATTTCAAGGTTTTAGGTCCAAAATTCGGCAAGGATATGAAGTTGATCGCACAAGCTGTAAGTGCTTTAGGACAGGAAGACATCCAAAAAATTGAGCAGGAGGGCGAAATATCATTAGGAATCAATAATAAAAGTATTAAATTACAGTTACAGGATGTAGAGATAACCTCTCAAGACATAGAAGGTTGGCTGGTTGCTAGCCAAGGACCATTAACGGTTGCCTTGGACGTTACCATCAACGAAGATCTTAAAAAAGAGGGTATTGCTCGCGAATTGGTAAATAGGATTCAAAATATTAGAAAAGAATCGGGTTACGAAGTAACCGACAGAATTGATATTAAAATCCTTAAAGACGGTTTGGTAGAAAACGCGGTCGAAAGTAACCTTGGTTATATTAAGGCCGAAACGTTAACAGCCAATCTTGTATTTGAGGATAATTTGGAAAATGGCACAGCTATTGCTTTTGACCAAGTGAACACAAGATTGTTTATTGAAAAACATTAAATTATGGCAGAAGATTTAAAAGTAAGATATTCAGATAAGGATTTGGCGGAATTCAAAACCTTGATTGAAGAAAAAATCGTTAAAGCAAAAAGTGACTTGGAACTTTTAAAGAGTTCATATATGAACAATGGTAATAACGGTACCGATGATACTTCACCTACATTCAAGGCTTTCGAAGAAGGTTCCCAAACCATGAGTAAAGAAGCGAATACCCAATTGGCGATTCGTCAGGAAAAATTCATAAGGGACTTAAAGAATGCCTTGTTACGTATTGAGAACAAAACATATGGAATCTGCAGGGTAACAGGAAAATTGATCAATAAGGAACGATTGAAATTGGTGCCCCATGCAACGCTGAGTATTGAGGCAAAAAACATGCAGAAATAATTTAAAACGCCCTTACGGGGCGTTTTTTTATATCAATGGTGAAAAGAATCGGAAGTATATTCGTAGTTCTATTGCTTGTGTGTTTTCAAATGCTAAACGCCCAAAAAGTGATACGGAAATCCCTCCAGGACCCTGAAGCCACATATCTGGAAATCAATACCGAAAATTGTTTTAAAGTTGAGCTTTCAACCTCGGAATCAAAGGAGATTTTGGTCGAAGCCCGAATAGATGGTGAATATAAAAATGATTTATTGGTAAGGGTCGGGCATAAAGGCCCTGTAGTTGGGATAAGCGCAGGTTTTCAACCAAATTTCATTGTACCCGATGATAAGTTAAGTGCTCACAAAGTTATTTCCATATCACTCCAAATTCAAATACCTGAAAACATGAAGGTGCATATTTTGGGAACCTCTACCCAAGTAATTGCCGAAGGAAATTATTCTGAATTCAAAGCAATACTTGACGATGGCAGTTGTAACTTGAACAGGATACATGGATCAGCTCTTGTAACCACCCGTAGTGGTGATATAAATGTGTATTCGACTCAAGGTACATTCAGTATAAATAATAGCTTTGGGCCTGTTTTCAGGGATAATATACCTAGAGGGAAAGATTATTTTGACTTGACCACAACTACAGGGGAAATCCGTCTTACTAAAATCGAATAATATACCTATTTTTGCCCATCAAGATTAGTATCGAATGAGTATAAAAAAATCAGTACTGCTTATTTTCTTAGTATTGCTTATAGATCAAATAAGTAAGATTTATATTAAGACACATTTTGTTCTTGGGGAATCCTATGAGGTTTTCGAATGGTTTAAAATTCACTTCATTGAAAATTCCGGTGCTGCTTGGGGGGCAAAGTTGAATGATTTTCTTCCTATAACCGAGAACACGGCAAAATTGATTTTGACGGTATTTCGACTTTTTGCGGTTGCGGGCATCGGCTATTGGCTTTATGATAGTATAAAAAAACATTTTTCTACAACGCTGATCTTAGCCGTTTCATTGATTTTCGCCGGAGCATTGGGCAATATTATCGATTCGGTATTCTATGGCGTCCTTTTCAATGAAAGTAATGGTCAGGTGGCCACAATGTTTTCAGATGAACCATACGGAAGTTGGTTTTTCGGTAAAGTAGTGGATATGCTTTATTTTCCTATGATAGATACCACATGGCCAAGTTGGGTCCCTTTTTTCGGAGGAAAGAACTTCAGCTTTTTTGATCCTGTTTTCAATATAGCCGATATGGCGATTAGTACAGGGGTCGGTATTTTATTGGTGTTCAATAAAAAGGCATTTGGACATAAATCTGAAGAAATCCCTACTGATGAATCCGCGCTTCAGGAAAATGAATAAATTTTATTTGGCGTAATACAATAATCCAAAGGAATATCATTTTCAAAAACATCCTCAATTTTATCTTCAGGTTCAAATAAGGAAAGACCGATTTTTATCACATCAGGGTTACATTGTTGCAGGAAACGATCATAAAACCCCTTGCCGTAACCTACCCTATTTCCTTTTGTATCATAGGCCATTAGGGGTATGAACACAACCTCAATCTTATTCGGTGGGATCTGAATGCCGTCCACAGGCTCAGGAACATTCCATTTATTGGTTTTGAGCTTGGTATTGTCCGTAAGTAAATAGTGAATTAAAGAACCGCGCTCCATTTTTGGCAGGATAACGTTTTTGTCCCTCCCTTGAAGTATTGATAATAAAAAAACGGTGTCAATTTCTTTCTTACCTAATATAGGTAAGAAAATGTGGTAATACGAGAAATTCCAAATAGGAAGTTCCAAAGACTTATTCGCAATCAATAGACTCTCTTGTGAAATTTTTTCCAGAGAAATTTGATTCCTAAGTTGGGAATATTGTAATCGTAAATCTGATTTCAACATGTGGGGTGGTTGAATAGTTACGATTAAAGATACTAAGTGATTTTTACTCTTTTACAGCTACTGCGATATAAATTTTAAAAAATAGCATTAAAATCAAGTAGGTCCCGAGGGTTATTATATAATTGTCCATGTGAAATGTGATTTTGATTATCTAAATGTAAATAAAAAATCATTACAATCACTATTAAGTGCGCATTTTTATCGATGAAATACACTATTTGAAGGAAATTTTAACAATTCGTTAAAAGAAAGAAGGGGTTTAATTAATGATTATCTTTATATACTCATTGAATTATTAATGGCTAAAGGCAAAATTTGTATTCAACTTATAAACGCTTCGGGTCATTGTTAAATGCATTGAAAATTTATCTACCGGCCCTTAAAGGGTTTATTTTTGTTATAAGGTTCATGCTGCCAAAAAAAAGTATAGTCCATATACAGACGTTCTTATTTTGAAAAGGTAAAAAAAGAAGGGAACATCTTTCTTTTGTTCAAAAACATAGTAACTTAACATATTAGTTAAAAAAGTAAATTTCCCACAAGAAATAATGACCGAATTACCCTTAAAAATACAAATCAGCACATTGCCGAAAAGTCCTGGGGTATATCAATTCTATGATGATGAGAATAAGATCCTATATGTGGGTAAGGCGAAGAACTTAAAGAAAAGAGTTTCGTCTTACTTTACAAAAAACCACGAATATGGGAAAACGAGGATATTGGTCAAGAAAATAAAGCATATTAAGCATATTGTTGTCTCGACCGAGTCTGATGCATTATTACTAGAGAATAATCTTATCAAAAAGTATAGGCCCCGTTATAATGTTTTGCTTAAAGATGATAAATCGTATCCTTGGATCTGTATAAAGAATGAACGTTTCCCAAGAATCTTCCCGACCCGTAAATTAATCAAGGATGGGTCAGAATATTTTGGTCCTTATACCAGTATGTATACGGTAAAGACTTTGCTGGAATTGATCAAGAACATTTATCCCATAAGAACCTGTAATTATGATCTGTCCCAAGAAAAAATAAATGCAGGAAAATACAAGGTGTGTTTAGAATATCATTTGGGAAACTGTTTGGGGCCGTGTGAAGGGTTTCAATCCATCGGGGATTATGATCGACAGGTTAGTGAGATTCGTGATATCCTAAAAGGTAATTTTAAATCTTCATTGCAATCCTTCAAAAACAAAATGAAATCGCTTGCAGATGAAATGCGTTTTGAAGAGGCACAACAATTTAAGGATAAGATCAACGTGCTTGAGAATTATCAATCAAAGACTACCATTGTAAATCCGAAAATCAACAATGTAGATGTTTTTTCCATAATTACGGATGATGCCTTTGCCTATATCAACTTTTTACAATTGTCGCACGGTTCGATCATTAGGTCCCATACCATGGAAATTAAAAAGAAGTTAGATGAAAAGGATGAGGATTTGTTACAATTGGCGATCTTTGAACTAAGGCAAAGATTCAATTCGGAATCAAAAGAGTTATATGTGCCTTTTAAGGTCGTGGTCGAGCCTCATTTAAAGGTGACCATTCCCAAATTGGGGGATAAACGAAAGATTCTTGATCTTTCCATTCGAAATGCCAAATACTATAGGCAGGAAAGGTTTAATCAGATCAAGATCATGGATCCGGAAAGACATACGAATAGGATCATGGCCCAAATGAAAATAGATTTGCGGTTATCCGAAGAGCCAAGGCACATAGAGTGTTTTGATAATAGCAATATTCAAGGAAGCAATCCTGTGGCGGCCTGTGTGGTATTCAAGAACGGGAAACCATCTAAAAAAGACTATAGGCATTACAACATAAAAACGGTAGATGGCCCCGATGATTTTGCATCTATGGAGGAAGTGGTTTTCAGGCGATATAAAAGATTGTTGAATGAGGAGCAACCTTTGCCTCAATTAATCGTCATAGATGGGGGTAAGGGCCAGTTGTCATCTGCCCTCAGGAGTTTGGATGTTCTTGGGTTAAGAGGGAAGATTGCCATAATTGGTATCGCCAAACGGTTGGAAGAAATTTACTTTCCCGAAGACCCTATCCCCCTTTATCTGGACAAGAAGTCGGAAAGCCTGAAAATAGTACAGCAACTAAGGAATGAAGCCCATAGGTTCGGTATTACCTTTCATAGGAATAAAAGAAGTAAGGCGGCCATTAATTCGGAGCTGGAGAATATTGAAGGTATCGGGGAGAAAACGGCAAGCGATTTATTGAAAAAATTCAAGTCAGTGAAAAGGATCAAGTCGGCCTCGCTCGATAATTTAACGGCAGTGGTAGGTATGGCCAAAGCAAAAAAGATTTTTGAAGCATTTCATTGAATAAAAGGGCATGTAAAGTTTGGAGTATGGGTATGAATAAAATTCGATTTAAGATGAAGACCTTACCTTTTATGATATTGTTGCTTTTAGTGCTTCATGTAAAGGCTCAAGATCCTGAACCTAAAAAGGAATTGAAGGTAGGTCTGGTACTTAGTGGCGGGGGGGCAAAAGGATTGGCCCATATAGGAGCGCTTAGGGTCATAGAGGAAGCCGGGGTAAAGATCGACTATATTGGTGGTACCAGCATGGGGGCCATTGTGGGGGCATTGTATGCTTCTGGTTATTCGGCGACCCAACTGGATTCTATATTCAGGAATATCGATTTTGAAAGTCTCATCAGCGATGAATTACCCAGGAATGTCAAAACATTTTATGAAAAGGAAGATTCCGAGAGGTATGCCATAAACCTACCATTTGATAATTTCAAACTAACTATACCCCAAGGTTTTTCCGGAGGTCAGAATATCTATAACGAAATGGTGAAATATCTTTATCATGTCAAGGATATAAATGACTTTAGTAAATTACCCATTCCGTTCGTATGTATAGCCACCAATGTTGAAACAGGTAAACCTGTTATATTGGACAGGGGCTATTTGCCAGAGGCTATAATGGCATCGGGCACCCTTCCTTCCTTATTTGAGCCTGCAACTATTGATGGCAAAGTGCTTATAGATGGTGGTGTTGTAAATAATTACCCTTTAGAGGAGGTTAAGAAAATGGGTGCCGATATTATTATTGGGGTAGACGTGCAACACGCCTTAAGGGATAGGAGTGAGCTTTTGTCCGCTACCGAGATTTTATTTCAGATCAACAATTATAGGACTGTCGGGGACATGGTCAATAAAGCGGCATCTACAGATGTTTACATTAAACCCGACATGTCAAACTATTCTGTAATGGATTTTGATTTGGATGATGAGATTATCGAAAAAGGAAAAAATGCCGCAGAGGATAAATTGGAACAATTAGAGAAAATTGCTTCGCAGCAATCGGTTCATTTTCCTAAGGCTCATATAAAACCCGTTGATACTTTAGTGATTTCCAGATTATCGCTCCAAGGGGATAATGAAAGATATACACGTGGGTACGTAAAAGGAAAACTTAGGTTTAAATTGGGAGAGAAGACCACCTTTAAAAAATTGCAACAAGGTATAAGCAATTTAGCGGCGACCGGTAACTTTAAGACCATTCGATATGAGCTTTTATCATACGATATTGGGGAAGAACTTATTCTTAAACTGAACGAAAGCCCTAACAGGACTTTCTTAAAGATCGGCGCCCATTACGATGATCTTTATCATAGTGCGGCAATCATTAATCTTACCCATAAGAATCTGTTTTTCGGTGATGATGTTGCGTCCTTTGATTTTATTTTGGGGGATCAACTACGATATAATATGCAATATTATATAGATAAGGGCTCATATTGGAGTTTTGGGATAAATTCCAGGTTCGATAATTTTGGGGAAGAGATAAATTTTGATTTAATAGAAAGTAATTTTCCTGTTTCACCCGGCCTGAACATCAATAATTTGAATATGGATGTTCTGGATCTAACCAATCAAATCTATGTACAGACGGTCCTTCAAGAAGAATTCAGCTTTAGTTTAGGTGTTGAGCATAAGTTTTTGAAATACAGCACCGATACTTTTGGGGCTTCTACAGATGAGGATAATGAAATGCTTGCCAATTCAACGGACGATCGCACGTATTTTGATAAAAGCAATTATTTCAGTGCTTATGGCAAGTTGAAATTAGATACCTATGACGACACCTATTTTCCTACTCGGGGATTGTTTTTTGACGGGGATTTTCACTTTTATTTATTATCCTCTGATTTCAACAATAATTTCAAGGAATTTTCCGTGGCAAAAGCTAGAATGGGAGGAGCATTTTCTTTGGCCAATAATTTATATTTAAACCTTGAAACGGAAGGAGGTTTTAAGCTGGGGACTTCAGGGGTAACCTCTTTTGATTTTATTTTGGGCGGCTATGGGAATAACCTCATTAATAATCTGGTCCCTTTCGTAGGTTATGATTTTCTCTCGTTTCTTGGCAATAGTTACGTAAAATCATATGCACGTGTTGATTTTGAATTTGCCCCGAAAAACCATTTGATGTTGACTGCTAATTATGCCAATGTCGATGATGACCTTTTTAGGACGGGAGAGTGGTTCACTGCTCCCAATTATTCGGGTTATGGTATAAGTTACGGGCTAGAATCTTTGATGGGCCCCATACAGGTAATGTACTCTTGGTCGCCGGAAGGTAGTAGCAGGCTTTTCTTTAGTGTAGGATATTGGTTTTAAGTTGGATAAGAACGCATTACAGGATTTTTACGATATTTGTCTTAGAGCAAATTCACGTGATAAAAAAAAGAATTGATATAACGGCCCATCTTAGGGCAATGTGGTAAGGCATAGCTTCGGTTTAAAAAATGGCTGTAAGGCCGAATATGCTTTTTTATATCATTCTAAAAACTTAAATATCATGTCTACCTTAGATAATACTTCTTTGCGATTGCCGAAAGAAAATCCAGAAGCTGAAGATTTTTTACCCCTTTTGGGAACAGACCATGTAGAGCTTTATGTGGGTAACGCTAAACAGGCGGCACATTACTATATTTCCGCTTGGGGGTTTCAGCCCTTGGCCTATGCAGGTTTGGAAACCGGTCTAAAGGATCGGGTTTCCTATGTATTGCAACAAGATAAAATTCGATTGGTTCTTACATCACCTCTAAAATCAGGTGGCCCCATCAACAAACATATAGATGCCCATGGCGACGGTGTAAAGGCCATAGCCCTTTGGGTAGATAATGCAACCAAAAGCTTTAAGGAAACTTTGGCAAGGGGTGCTGAAAGTTATATGGAACCTCAGGAATTAACTGACGAACACGGGGAGGTTGTACTGTCAGGTATTCATACCTATGGGGAAACCGTTCATATTTTTGTTGAAAGAACAAATTACAACGGTGTCTTTCTACCCGGATATAAAAGTTGGGACCCCTATTACAAAGCCCCTGGGGTGGGCTTAAAATATATAGACCATATGGTCGGTAATGTAGGGTGGAACGAAATGGATAAATGGTGCCGATTTTACGAAAAAGTTATGGGTTTTGCCCAATTGGTCTCCTTTGATGACAAGGATATTTCAACGGAGTACACTGCTTTAATGAGTAAGGTAATGAGTAATGGTAACGGCAGGATCAAGTTTCCGATCAACGAACCGGCCGAAGGTAGAAGAAAGTCCCAAATAGAGGAGTATATCGAGTTTTATAATGGGGCAGGGGTGCAACATATGGCCATGGCCACCGATAATATTATCGAAACGGTATCGGCATTAAAGAATCGGGGAGTTGAGTTTTTAACCGTTCCCCCCACCTATTACGAAGACGTTTTGGACCGTGTCGGGGAAATAGATGAGGATCTGGCACCGTTAAAAGAACTGAGTATACTTATAGATAGGGATGATGAAGGTTATTTGCTTCAAATATTCACCAAACCCATATTAGATCGGCCAACCATGTTCATTGAGATAATTCAAAGGAAAGGTGCCAAATCTTTCGGGAAAGGAAATTTCAAGGCACTTTTTGAAGCTATAGAAAGGGAACAGGAATTAAGGGGTACGCTCTGATTTTTTCTTAACGATTTGCCAAATATGAAGCTGCAACCCTTAATAACTGTTAAGGCTTTAGTTAAAGTACGTTAAAAGGGTTTTTAGGACCAAGGGTATGTATTAAATTTGTACTCGTAAGGGGTGGTTCCCTTACAACTTTAAGTATTGGTTTTTCATAATTTAAAGTTTGGTTGGTTATTTAGGAAAAGCCCAGTTGTAAGACTGGGCTTTTTTTTATACAATACTTTGGAACAAATATTGTTTAAGTAAATGTAAACATTAAGATAGATTGATTCTGTTTTAGTAGCTTTACTTTAGATTTAGGTATGAGGGTATTTTTTACAATTTTGTTTTTGACCATTTCATTTGGCATTAATGCACAGAATGGTGATTCGGTTTTTGAACCAGGGGAATGGTTAAAGTTCCGCATGCATTATGGTTGGTTGAATGCTAGCTATGCTACTTTGCAGGTCAGTTCTTCCAATATAAACGGCAAACCGGTCTACCATGTTATAGGAAAAGGAAAGACTACAGGTTTTGCAAGTATCTTTTTTAAGGTCGATGATAGATATGAAAGTTATTTTGACAAAGAAAATGGCCAACCCTATCGGTTTATAAGAAAAATTGATGAAGGGGGATATAAGAAAGATGTCGAAATCAATTTTGACCATAATAAGGATAAAGCGGTCCTTAATGATAAAAAAAACAAGAAAAAGATTAATTTTGCACTTCAAGATAGCATTCAGGATCTTATTTCAGCCTTTTATTATCTAAGGAACAATTATGAGCCAAAAGATCTGGTAAAAGGTGAAGCCATAAAATTGAAACTATTATATGATGATGATGGTATTTTCGATTTTAAATTAAAGTATTTGGGCGATGAGGTAATAAAGACCAAATATGGGAAGGTCGAATGTTATAAATTTAGACCATTGGTGCAATCGGGAAGGGTGTTCAAAGAGCAAGAGAGCCTCACCCTGTGGGTGTCGAAGGACCAGAACAGGATACCCATTAGAATTAAGGCCGATTTGGCCGTAGGTTCAATTAAGGCCGATTTAGACGGGTATAAGGGCTTAAAGCACCAGTTCAAAATATTAATGGAATGACTTTATAATGGATAATAAAGAGCAGATTGAATCCCAAATATCGAAGCTAGAAGAGAAATACAAGGATTCTGGTCAAGATCTCAGCTCTTATTTAGACGGACTTCTTTATCAACGTTATCTCACTTACTGGGATTATATTCATTTAGACACCCTATTAAGTCTTCAAGTACCTCGAACATATTTTCCCGATGAGGAAATATTCATCATGTACCATCAGATCACCGAGTTGTACTTTAAACTTATTCTCCACGAACAAAAACAATTCGTGGATCATAAGGCACAGGATGTTGATTTTTATATAGAAAAAGCGAGGCGGATCAATAGTTATTTCGAAGCCTTGATTTCTTCGTTCAGTATTATGATCAAGGGTATGGAGCGCGAGCAGTTCCTTAAATATAGAATGGCACTTTTGCCCGCAAGTGGGTTTCAATCTGCCCAGTATCGAATGATCGAGGTATACGCCACGGGAATGGAGAATTTGGTACACTTGGATGAACGTGATCAGTTTTCATCCAATAATTCCATCGAAGACCTTTATGAGCATATCTATTGGAAAAAAGGGGCCACTGATATAGTAACGGGTGAAAAGACCTTGACCCTTAAACAATTTGAATATAGGTATACCCCCCGATTGATACGTATAGCAAAACAAGTAAAGAACAGCACTATATATGATAAGTATTTAGAGCTTCCAGAAGATAAAAAGGGCAATTCAACGCTTATCCAGGCGCTAAAAACCTTGGATATCAACGCGAACATAAACTGGCCACTCATGCATATGGGTTCTGCCCATAGATATTTGGGAAAAGAAGGGGGGCAAGTAGCTGCGACCGGTGGCACCAATTGGAAAAAATATTTGCCACCAAGTTTTCAAAAAATAATATTTTTTCCAGAAATTTATTCAAAAGAAGAGTTGAACGACTGGGGCAAACAATGGGTAGATCATATGTTCAATCCAGACAAAATCAAAAAAGGCTGATGCAGAAATTTTGGGGCATTTTTATAATATTCATTCTGGTTGCTTCCTGCAAGGATAACAATGCAAATCGATTAAATGAAAACAAGGATAATGAATTGGCATTAATCGAAGAGCCGACTATTGTAAAGCAATACGGTTTTAACTTTGATGACTTTACCGTACAGCACGATACGGTTAGGAACGGAGATAGTTTTGGCGAACTTATGTTGAGTAACAAAGTGGATTACCCTAAAATCGCCAAGATTTCAGAAGAGTTCAAAGATACTTTCGATGTTCGAAGAATTCGGGTTGGTAAACCATATGTGATCTTAAAGTCAAAAGATACGATAGAGCAGGCCCAAGTTTTCATTTATGAAAATGACCCGATCAATTATACCGTCGTTGATTTAAGGGACAGTGTCGTTGCTTATAAAGATAGGAAACAGGTCACCTTTGTGGAGCGCGAGGCGTCGGGAGTAATCGATTCCTATTTGGACCAAGCCATAATCGACCAAAACATAGATTACAGCATGTCGTTCAAATTATCCGAGATTTATGCATGGACGATTGACTTTTTCAAACTTCAAAAAGGCGACCGTTTCAAGGTCATCTATAAAGAGAAGTATATTAATGATTCCATTTATGTCGGTGCCGGTCCTATAGAAGCGGCTTATTTTGAGCATAATGGTAGACCGATCTATGCTTTTCCGTACCAAAGTGATTCGTTAAAGAATATTTCCGATTATTATGATGAAGAGGCGAATAACTTAAGACGAACATTCCTTAAGGCGCCCATCAAATTCAATTACAGAATTTCTTCGAGATATAATCTAAAAAGAAAGATCCGCTATTATGGCTATAAGGTACGGCCCCATAAGGGAACGGACTACGCCGCACCTATCGGAACCCCTATCGTAGCAACCGCAGACGGTACGGTAACCGAATCTACACGACGTGGTGGAAATGGTAAATATGTAAAGATCAGGCATAACGGCACCTATTCTACCCAGTATCTGCATATGCGAAATCAAAAGGTTAAAAAAGGGGAGTATGTGAGACAAGGGGATGTAATTGGTTGGGTAGGAATGACAGGTAATACCGGCGGTCCCCATGTATGCTATCGTTTCTGGAAAAATGGTAGTCAGGTAGACCCATTGAAAGAAGAATTACCTTTGGCAGAACCACTTGCTGAAGAATTAAGATCCGATTATTTTGAGTTCATTGCGCCTTTAAGGGAGCAATTGGATTGTATTGAATATATAGAAAAGCCCAAAGAGGAAGAATTGATAACACTTAACGAGTAACATGGCACTAAACAACACAAACCCTACGAAAACTGCAGCTTGGGAGAAACTGGCTCAACATTATAAGAATACTAAAGATACTGATTTAAAGGAATTATTTGCGAACGATAGTGGTCGAGGTAAAGACTTTACTATTCAATGGAATGATTTTTTATTCGATTTTTCTAAGAATAGGATTACGAAGGAAACATTATCCCTGTTGTTGGAATTGGCCGATGAGGTAGGTTTAAAAGATGCGATTTCAAAATATTTTGGAGGCGAGGCTATAAACCAAACCGAAAACAGGGCGGTGTTACATACCGCTTTACGTGCCAAAAAATCTGATTCGGTAAAGGTAGATGGTGTAGATGTTGTTCCCGAGGTATATGAGGTGAAAGAACACATAAAAACCTTTACAGAGGAAATTATCTCCGGGAAAAAGAAAGGGTATACTGGAAAAGCATTCACCGATGTCGTAAATATTGGTATTGGTGGATCGGATCTTGGACCCGCTATGGTCGTAGAAGCCCTAAAATATTATAAAAACCATTTAAAGACCCATTTTGTAAGTAATGTGGATGGGGACCACGTTCACGAGGTTTTAAAGGAACTGGATCCAGAAACGACATTGTTCGTTGTCGTGTCAAAGACCTTTACTACACAGGAAACCCTTAGTAATGCCACCACCATAAAAAATTGGTTTTTAAAACATGCGACCCAAGAAGATGTAGCCAAACATTTTGCCGCTGTTTCTACGAACACTGAGAAAATTTCGGAATTCGGAATATCTGCAGATAATGTTTTTCCAATGTGGGATTGGGTAGGCGGTCGATTTTCTTTATGGAGTGCTGTGGGTATTACGATTGCACTTGCTGTAGGCTACGAAAATTTTGACGCTCTTTTAATGGGGGCAAATGCCATGGATGATCATTTCGAAAATACGGAATTCGATAGTAACATCCCGGTTATTATGGCATTGCTTAGTATTTGGTACAATAATTTCCATAAAGCGGAAACTGAAGCGATAATTCCTTATACCCAATATTTAAGCAGATTCTCTGCCTATTTGCAGCAAGGGATTATGGAAAGTAATGGAAAAAGCGTGGATCGTAATGGGGATCCCGTCGATTACCAAACTGGTACTATTATCTGGGGTGAACCTGGGACCAATGCCCAACATGCATTTTTTCAATTGATCCACCAAGGAACCAAATTGATTCCGGCGGACTTTATAGGGTATAAAAAATCCCTTCATGGCGATGCTGATCACCATAATAAATTAATGGCCAATTTCTTTGCACAGACTGAAGCTTTAATGAACGGTAAAACTACCGAGGAGGTTCTTTCGGAATTGAAAGGAAAAAACCTCTCCGAAGAAGAAATATCGGCATTATTGCCTTTTAAGGTTTTCGCAGGTAATAAGCCCACCAATACTTTTTTAATTGATAAGTTAACACCACATAGTTTAGGGGCCTTGATATCGGCTTATGAGCATAAAATATTTGTTCAGGGTGTAGTTTGGAATATTTTCAGCTATGATCAATGGGGTGTTGAATTGGGAAAACAATTGGCAACGAATATTTTAAAGGATATCAATGATTTGGGAATATCCGATCATGACTCCTCTACATTGAGTCTTTTGCAAAAATTTAAGAAATAACCTTGTTATTTTTCATTTCTTAATAAAGGTTGATAACTTCTTGTCTGTCAGCTGGCATTAGTGTTTTTTTATGTTAATTTTAACACGCTAAATTTAACATAGGCTTAATATACGGTCCATTAAAAAAGATCACATTTGCACTTTGTATTAAACCAAATTAAACACTCAAAAAATGAAAAGAATGTACATGGTCTTAGCAGCATTTTTAATGACTGCTTTGGCGTTTTCCCAAGAAACAATCACTGGTACTATCGTAGACGGTGAGACTAATGACCCGCTTCCGGGTGCGAGTATTGTTGTTAAAGGAACAACAAAGGGAGCTACCACCGATTTTGATGGTAATTTTTCTGTAAGTGTAGCTAAAAGCTCAGGAACATTGGTAGTATCTTACATGGGTTATGTGAGTAAAAGTGTTGCTTTTACCAGTGCTGGCAGTGTTGGTTCAATTTCTTTAGAGCCAGATGCTGAGCAATTGGGAGAGGTTGTGGTAACCGGTGTTATGGATATTGCCAAGGATAGGCAAACACCAGTTGCGGTTTCTACTATTAGAGCTTCTGAAATAGTTGAAAAACTTGGTTCTCAAGAATTTCCTGAGTTGTTGAAGTCAACACCATCTGTATACGTAACGAAACAAGGGGGTGGTTTTGGTGATTCTAGAATTAATATTCGAGGTTTCAACCAAAGAAATACGGCTATAATGATTAATGGCGTGCCTGTAAACGATATGGAAAATGGTTGGGTATACTGGAGTAACTGGGCAGGTCTTTCCGATGTAACATCGGCAATGCAAGTTCAAAGAGGGCTTGGTTCTTCTAAACTTGCCATTAGTTCAGTTGGTGGTACCATTAATATTGTGACAAAGGCTGCGGATTTGGTGGAAGGAGGAGTTGTTTCTTCTACAGTTGGTAACCACAATTACTTAAAAACCACTGCTTCTTACAACACTGGTTTAATGGAAAATGGGCTATCTGCTAGTGTTTTGCTTGGTAGAACAGCAGGAGATGGTTATGTTCAAGGTACGCCTTTCGAAGGTTACAACTATTTTGTGGCACTTGGTTACAGACCAAACGATAAACATGATTTTCAATTCATGGTGACCGGAGCACCACAGCAGCATTTTCAAAGAGGCTATGCTGAATCTATCAGTAATTATATTAGGTATGGTAGTAATGGGGTAGATCCAAATATTCAATATAACTCTGATTATGGTTATAGAAATGGAAAAGAGGAAACATTCTCTGGAAACTTCTACCATAAGCCTAAGGCAATGATTAATTGGGATTATAAAATATCTGAAAAATCTACATTATCATCAGTTTTATATGCTTCATTAGGGCGTGGAGGTTCTATTGGCTCTATTGGTAATATAAACGGTGGAAGGTCTTTTTATGGTCAGTTCAAAGATGAGAACGGTCATGTTAGGTTCGATGACATTATTGCTTATAATAAAGGAGCGAATATTTCTGATTTCGGTGATCCAAGAGAAGGTTATACTGGTGGCGGAGATGCTGCATATCAAGGATTGTACATAAATGGTAATAATTCGTCTTATGGTTTCGAAGACGATGGGGCCCATGTGTTTGGTTCAGAAAATGGTATTTCACAACGTTCTTCAATGAACTCACATAACTGGTATGGTGCCATTATCAATTTTAACCATAAAATTAATGACAATTGGTCGTATGATTTGGGTGTGGACGCCAGAACTTATAAGGGATATCATTACAGAAGACTGGTAGATCTATTAGGCGCGGATGCTTATGTAGATAATGATGACATCAATAACACTTATAATTTCACCACTGAAACCTACGCGCCTACTATCGGAAATATCTGGAATGTTTTCAAAAATGTAGATGACGAAGTTAAAATTGACTATTATAATATAGGAAAAGTAAACTGGATTGGTGGCTTTGGTCAATTAGAGTATACCAATGACAAGATTTCTGCTTTTCTTCAAGGAGGTTTCTCTAACCAAGGATTCAAACGTATTGATCCTTTTAATTATTTAGATTCTGACCCAGAACAAGAAACAGAATGGATCAACATTATCGGTGGTAATATCAAAGGTGGTTTAAATTACAATATCGATGAAAAGCACAATGTTTTTGCAAATGCTGGTTATTACTCCAAGCAACCGATTTTCGATGCAATATTTTTGAATTATGTTAATGATATTAATGATAATTATCAGAACGAAAAAGTTTTAGGTCTCGAGGTCGGGTATGGTTTCAGAAGTCAGTTCTTTAATGCTAATGTGAATTTATATAGAACTTCTTGGTCAGATAGGTTCCTTTCTGAAGGAGTAAATGTTACAGATCCAGATGGAAACCTATTGTTTCAAGGTACAGCAAACTATGATGGTATAGAACAAGTGCATATGGGTGTCGAAGTTGATTTCACTGCCAAGCCAACTTCTTTCATTACAGTTAATGGTATGTTGTCTATAGGTGATTGGCAATATGCTGGTAATCCAACAGCAACTGTTTTTGATGATGGTCAAAATCAACTAGGTCAGGCCGAATTAATTCTTGATGGTGTAAAAGTTGACGATGCTGCTCAGACTACCGCAAGATTAGGAGTTTCTGTAGAGCCGGTAGAGAGACTGTATTTTGATGCTAGTTGGTATCATGCGGCAAAATTATTTGGTCAATTCGATGTTGTTGATTTTCAGGATGAGAATACTGATGGACAGCCAGATGGGGGGGATTTTCAATTAGAATTACCTGCATACGATTTGTTTGATGCAGGACTTAGTTATAAGATGTTAGTTGGTAAAGACAAAGATAATTCTGTTAGTCTTAGATTAAATGTTAACAATGTATTTAACGAAGTTTATATTTCAGAATCTACTTCAAATGATGAGGTAGAGGCAGGTGATGACACCTGGAATGGTGTAAACGTTTCTAACAATGTTTTCTGGGGCTTTGGAAGAACTTGGAATTTTGGAATAAGATACAAATTCTAAAAATTAATATTTAGCACAGATAAAAAACCCTGACGGTAACGTTAGGGTTTTTTTATACTTAAAAAGAAGTTGATTTTAAGGCGTAATAACCGGTGTTAATCCGGCATTTTAATGTTCAAGTGGTTATTTACCATCGTTTTTTTTAACCGTTTCCTTTCTAGATAGCAGCAAGGGCAAGGATACTCCTAT
Organism: Maribacter luteus; assembly: GCF_009674825.1. GTDB lineage: Bacteria > Bacteroidota > Bacteroidia > Flavobacteriales > Flavobacteriaceae > Maribacter_A > Maribacter_A luteus. Next base: position 532,254 of record NZ_WKJH01000001.1, on the reverse strand, counting down.
GGTTATGGCAATTAGAATGAATATCGTGGTAAAACCATTAAAGAAAATGGATGCCATTAATTCCATCCTTTTTTGAGGGTCTTTTTCCATAAAAGTAAAGGACATTATAGACAAAACGGTTTCATAGGCATAATACCCCGGAATCATAGGAATAACGGCAGGAATCGAAAAAACGACCGGAGGATGGTGAACCTTGTGTGCCAAGGGGCTACTTAAGATTCCGACAAAACTCGCCGCAACTAATGTAGACAATACGATATTGATGTTAAGATCTATTAGAAAGAATTTTACCAAGCCTGCAGCTAAACCAAGAAAAAATACGACCAAAATAGTTTTACGGGGAATATTGAATAGTATTCCAAATCCAACGGCCGCAATACCTGACCATATCGATAACTCCGATACTTTTATTATAGCTTCTTCCATCAATTCAATTGAAATATTAACATAGTAATGAAAAGACCTAGGGCAATGGAAAGAAAGGTCATCGCTCCGTTTGTGAATCTAACCATGCCATTTAGGATATTGTTGTCTAAAAGATCTGTAAAAGAGTTTATTAAAGGGACACCTGGAACTAAAAACAATACAGAGGTTGCCAAAGCTGCTTGGGGGTGGCTCCCTAAGCTGTATGATACACCCAATGAAGCAATGAAAGAGGCCGAAAAAGAGGCCAGGAAAGTTGCGATATTACCGTTGATTTTGTGGTTATGGGCGGTCTGTAGTATATATAGGCCCAATAATGTACTGATGAAAGCCACTAACATATTTAGATAATCCCCCTTAAAAATATTGCAAAACCCCGCACCGGCAAGACTAACGGCTATAAGTACTATAGCTCTTGGATATCTGCCCTGTGATTTTATTGTTTGTAATTCCTTTTCTATTTGGGCTATGGTCCAATCCTCGCTTAAAGCACTCCAACTCGCTCTACTGATCGAGGAAATGGTAGAAAAATTGATTTGGTATTTAGGTATTTTCTTAACTCTCGTGAAAGTTGCTTCAGTTTCATTATCGGTGACGGTTAAAACCAAGGTTTTATGGGTAACCATACTATAGGCTTGACAATTTAAGGTGGTAGCGAACCGGGTAAGACTTAGGTTTATTCTGTTGGTGTTAGCTCCGGATACCATTAAAAGGGAGGATATGTCTAACAGCAGATCCGCCGTTTTTTTTAGCTTGTCCATAATATTTATGCATAAGGGAAAAGTAAAAGCAAAATTACTGTTTTTGGAGGTTCGTGGTATACGGCATAGTTCTTATTTTTTATGCGTAAAAAGTAGTATTTTTAGACCATCATATTAATCAACTTAAATATTATGGAAGAACCAGGACTTGCGTATCAATGGGTATTGCAATTACACTCGTATTTGGCTTATGTGGCATTAGCCGTTTTATTTTTGGCTGTTGCCAATGCTATTATCGGTTTAGTAAGCAATAAAATGTTTTTGCCCCAAAAAGATTTTCGAATTAGCCTTTTCGCACTTATCCTTTGCCATTTACAATTATTGGTGGGACTTATTCTCTTTTTCGTATCACCGAGTGGTTTAAACGCCATTCAGTCTTTAGGTATGGGGGGTATGAATTCCGCTGCCAGGTTATTGGCCGTTGAACATCCCTTTATCAACATTATCGCTTTGGTTTTGATTACCATAGGTTGGTCCAGGCATAAGAAATTTATGGAAGGCAATAAAAAATTTAAAAGTATTGCCATATTTTACGGTTTGGGATTAGTACTTATTTTGAGTAGGATTCCTTGGAGCCAGTGGTTTTAAAAATAGTTTTTTAGTACATACATCCTGTCAACTTTAAAAAGTATCAACAATGAAAAACATATTGATTTTAACAGCATTAGTCTTTTCAACACTTGGTTTTGCCCAAGAAATATCATTATTCAATGGGGAGGATCTTTCTGGATGGACGGTCTATGGTACCGAAAAATGGTATGTTGAAGATGGTTTGTTGGTATGTGAAAGTGGTCCGGATGAACAATACGGATATTTGGCAACTGACAAGCACTATAAGGATTTTACCCTAACACTCGAATTTAAACAAGAAGCTGATGGCAATAGTGGGGTATTCATTCGTTCTACCGTAGATGGCACCAAAGTCAGTGGTTGGCAGGTTGAAGTTGCTCCTCCAGGGCATAGCACAGGTGGGGTTTATGAATCTTATGGTCGTGGTTGGCTGATCAAACCGGACCCTGAAAAGGACAAGGCCTTGAAGATGGGCGAATGGAATGAGATGAAAATCCGGGTATATGGTGATAAATTGACTTCTTGGTTAAATGGTGTTGAGATGGTAACCATTAGGGATAAAAAAATCGGGGCCGGAGAGGGCTCTATTGCATTGCAGATCCATGATGGGGGTGGTATAAAGGTTAATTGGAGGAACATAAAGATTGCATTGCCGCAATAAAGTCTATTCAGCACTTTTTATCAAATACAGGTATACGGGAAAATGGTCACTATAACCCCCGGTATAGTTTCCGCCTGCATAGGTCCGGTAAGGATACCCTTTATATCTGCCTTTTTTGCTGAAAAGATAGGGTGGGGTAAAAACATTCGCTTTCCAGAAATGGTAGCCACTATCATTGTTCAATAAATTCGAGGTGAAATATATTTGATCGAATAGGTTCCATTTGTCACGGTAGGCCAATGATCCAATCCCTTTTTTGTACAATTTCTCCATAGGGTTAAATAAATCGTTTGTTTCCAGTTTCTTTTTCTTGCCCTTTGTTTTTAAAATTTTCTTAAGGCTGTCATCTGTGGGGTCATCGTTTAAATCGCCCATACTTATGATCTTTGCCGAACGGTCTATTTTTATGATAGAATCAATGATTTTTTTGTTCAACGTGGCCGCGGCCAAACGATTTGGTCTGCTCCTTGCTTCGCCACCACTTCGGGAAGGCCAATGGTTTACGATGCAATATATCTGTTCATTATCCAATAAACCGCCAACAACCAATTGATCTCGTGTATAATCTCGATAACCGTCTTCCTTATGAAGTAAGAGTCGTCTACTTTGAAAGCTTGTTGGTAGAAAAACTGACTCCTTATAAATTAGGGCAACATCAATGCCGCGCTCATCCGGGGAATCAAAATGAACTATTCTGTAATTCATTTTTTCAAGTGTTTTGTGGTGAACCAAGTCTTCGATTACTTTTCTGTTTTCCACCTCACAAACGCCAAGAATATCAGGAGAAGAGGATCCTTTCCCTTTACCGATTTCAGAAATTACCTTGGCCATATTGGCAATCTTATGTAGGTACCGCTCTTCGGTCCACCTGTCTTTACCTTCGGGAGTGCGATCATCGTCATGGGTCAATGAATCATTTTCAATATCGAATAGGTTTTCAAGATTGTAGAATGCGATAGTTCTTATTTTGTAAGTATTTCCTTTTTGGGAAAAAATAAAAATTGGAAAAATCAACACAAAAAACAGTAATCGAATATTCATAAAAAAATATTGAATTCAACGAAAATACATCAAAACATAAATAAATACTTACAAAATTAAGAGTATTATTAATATATTTAACCAGAACACCAACCAAAGTATATTAAGATTGCGTTTTGCCCTAGTTTTATTTTTTGCATTTAGCCTGTGCCAAGTGATGTATGGCCAAGTGTCTGGTTATGCATCCGGTTACGTGCTTTCAGGGTATTCCAATGAACCTATTTCAGGAGGTGTGATTACCTTGGAAGGCGGTTTAAATTCCATAAAAACAGATGACAAAGGTTTTTTTTCAATTTCTATGGATAATCCCGATGATTTTATCCTAAGTATTACGGCTTCGGGGTACGTTTCCAAAAGAATTCCCATTTTTTATGAAGGAAATCATATTGATTTAGGGAATGTTTTATTGGACAAGGATATTGAATTCGACAAAACCGATAACCTGGTTACTTTAACGGATACTGAATTTTCAGAGGAAGAAAATTCGATGGTAACAGTAGGGTTGTTACAAGCTACCAAGGATATTTTTTTAAGAAGGGCGGCCTTTGATTTTGGTCAGGCTTTTTTTAGGGTGCGGGGGTATGATTCCCGAAATGGAACGGTCATGATCAATGGCCTGCCCATGAATAAGTTGTTTGATGGTCGTCCGCAATGGAATAATTGGGGTGGTTTGAACGATGTAACACGGAATCAACAATTCTCTAACGGACTTAATGCTTCTGACTATACCTTCGGCGGTATTCTTGGAAACACCAATATAGATACCAGACCCTCTGGTTTACGCCCAGGATTTCGATTTTCAGCCTCAGCATCGAATAGGACGTATACAGGGCGGGTAATGGCCACTTATACCTCCCCAAAACAAAACAACGGATTATCATATACCATATCGAGCTCCCGAAGATGGGCAACTGAAGGCTTCATTGATGGCACATTGTATGATGCCTTTTCTGTATATGGGGCGATGGAATACCAGCTGGATGCTAAAAATAGTTTAATGGCGACGGCAATTTTAGCTTCTAACAGGCGAGGACGTTCTTCAGCGATAACCGAGGAAGTGCACGATCTGGTCGGTGGTAGCTATAATCCGTATTGGGGATATCAAAATGGAAAAATTCGAAATTCAAGGGAACGTAAAATAGCTGAACCTGTAGTAATATTGAATCACTTTTTTGAGTCTGATAATTTTAATTTGAATACAGGTATTTCTTATCAATTCGGTAATCACGCCAAAAGTAGATTGGGGTATTACAACGCCCCAAATCCCGAGCCTGTCTATTACAGGTACCTCCCTAGTTTTTATATCAACAGTCCTATAGGTGCTAATTTCATAAGTGCCGATATGGCAAAGCAAGGTTTCTTGGATGATCCGCAAATGAAATGGGAATCGGTATATGCCGCTAATTCAAAAGAAAAAGCAGCTTATGTTTTATATGATGATGTGGTCGAAGACAATCAATTAACGATCAACAGTATTGGTAATATCAACTTCCCAAATCATTTGAAAATGGATTTCGGTTTTACTTTTAAACAATTGGAATCGGATAATTACGCCAAGATAATCGACCTTTTTGGGGCAGAATACCATGAAGATATTGATCCTTTCTCAAATACGGCGAATAATCTGGATGGTGAAACGAATCGATATGACGGGGATATTTTTAATTATCATTATGGGTTAACGGCCGCTCAATGGAGTGCTTTTGTACAGTTAGGATATGCCTATAAAAAATGGAATGGGTTTATTGCCTTCAACCAAACCGGAACAAAGTATCAAAGAAACGGATTGTTCAGAAATGAACGCTATTTAGAGAATTCCCTGGGAAAAAGCGAAACAATTAACTTCTCGAATTTTGGGTTTAAAGGAGGGTTATCATATCAGATTACAGGAAGACATTGGTTAAGGGCCAATGGGGCTTTGATTCAAAGGCCAGCGGTAATTCAAAACACTTTTGTGAACCCTAGGGAAAACAATGGGGTCGTACCCGATCTTCAAAGTGAAACGGTAAGTAGTGTAGATGTCAATTATTTTTTAAGACTACCGAAATTAATAGGCAGAATCACTGGTTTTTATACACGATTTCAGAATACCACCGATGTCAATTATTTCTATGTGGATGCTGGTGTGGGTTCAGATTTTGTTCAGGAAGTCATAACAGATCTTGATAAATTACATATGGGTACCGAATTGGGGTTGGAGTATGAGTTGTCGTCATCGGTAAAACTTTCAGTTGCAGGGGCGATTGGTAAATATTTGTATGCCAGTGACCCCAATGTCACTATTAATTTTGATACGGAAGGGGCCGAAGAAGATTTGATAAATCTAGAAGGCACCATTGATTTAGGAATTGCCAAGGTAAAGGATTATAAGCTGTCGCAAGGTCCTCAAAAAGCTTTTGCACTAGGTATTGAATATCGCGACCCGAAATATTGGTGGGTATCGGCCACCACAAATTACTTAGCGAATAATTATGCGAATATATCAACCATAACAAGAATACCAAGTTTTTATATAGATCCGGAAACCGGAGAGCGATTTCCTGATGCTACCGAGGAAAATGTGGCTAGGTTATTAAAACAGAAGCCATTGGACGAATTTTATTTATTGAATTTGGTTGGTGGTAAATCTTGGTTGAAAAAAGGAAAGTATATCAGTGTTTTTGCCAGTATCAACAATGTATTTGATGCGGTGTTCAGAACCGGAGGTTATGAACAGAGCAGGAATGGTAATTACGGGCAATTAAAACAGGACAACCTAAGTGGCAATCCGTCTTTTGCCCCAAAATATTGGTATGGTTACGGACGAACGTATTTTTTGAATGTGGCATATAGTTTTTAAAAGTGGTAAGTACATGCGAATGACGGGTTGTGATCTTAAGGATTTTCTTGTAGTTCGAGTTCCCAAAAGGTCTAACTACATAAAAATTGAACGGGCACTTTATGTCCATATTTTACCAACAAAATGAATTGGTATGGCAAATAAATTAGTGAAATTTGAAGCATGCATTGCTCTTTTGGTTCTAATAATGCAGATTGGGTGTGTTAAAGACCGAAATTTTGATAAGCCAGAGGAATCATGTGCTTTGGGGCTTGAACCAAATTCGACTTTTGCAGAAGTGAAGGGTTTATATGAAGATGGGACGATAAAGATTCAGGATGATCTCATTATTGAGGGGTACGTGGTCTCATCTGATGAGAAGGGCAATTTTTTTAGTTCGTTGCATTTTCAAGATAGTCCTGAAAATCCTTCAGAAGGATTCCAGTTGGATTTTGATATTAGGGATTCCCATCTATTCTATCCGATAGGGAGTAAAATCTATCTAAAATTAAAGGGACTTTATTTAGGTAAACAACAAGGTGTTTATAAGCTGGGAGGGGTTTTCACTTCTTTCGGTAATCTCTCCGTCGGTAGGTTGCCAGCCAATATTGTGCCTCAACACCTGTTTGTATCTTGTGATGAAGAAGTATCGTTGATTCCGGTAGAGGCGCAAATTGATCGGTTGGATGATCAAATGGTCAACACGCTTGTACAGTTCGAAGATGTTGAGTTCATAGAAGAGGAACTGGGATTGCCATTTGCAGATGTTGAGGAAGAAACCGAGCGAACGTTAATAGATTGCGATGATAATGACATTGTATTACTGAATAGTGGGTATTCAGATTTTCAGTCAAGTATGTTACCAGACGGAAATGGTTCTGTCGTAGGTGTGTTATTAAGGGATAATTCCGGTTTTAAGATAGTTGTAAGGGATTTGGATGATATAGATTTTCAAAATGAAAGATGTGCCGAAGTTATCGATGAATTTACGTCAAATTCAATATTCATTTCAGAATTGGCCGATCCCAACAATAATTCCGGAGCACGTTTTGTTGAGTTATACAATGCAGGTTCAACGGGATTGTCCTTAAAGGGATGGACCTTGATTCGCTACACTAATGATAATACTGAAATTAGTTCAACTATCGATTTAACAGGATATGAAATTGGGGCTGAACGTACGTTGTTGATTTCGCCAAATGCTTCAGAATTTGAAGCCGTTTATGGGTTTGCACCGGATTTGGCCGTTGGCACTAACAGCCCAGCGGATTCTAACGGGGATGATAATCTACAACTTGTAGATCCCTTTGGGACTGTCATTGATTCTTTTGGTGTAATAGGGGAAGATGGTTCGGGTACCGACCATGAGTTCGAAGATGGTGGGGCATTCAGGAGACCGGAAATTACCCTAGCAAATGCGACCTTTACCTTCAGTGAATGGGTAATTTACAATGATACCGGGGCATCGGGCACAATAAACCAGCCACAAAATGCCCCGGAAAATTTTTCGCCGGGAAGTCGATAAATCTCCTTACTTATGCTACTTCGGCAAGGACATTCTGAAGGTCTTGAGGGGTAATTGGTTTAAGAATATAGTTGTTGACCACATCATAATCCTTAACGCGTTCAACATCACGGGGATCTACAGAAGAGCTTATGATATAAACGGTAACCTTTTCCCTATTATGATTTGGAATTTTTACGAAATCTTCCAAAAACTCCCATCCGTCCATGATAGGCATATTCAAGTCCAAGAAAATTACCGAGGGTAATTTTTTGCCTTGCGCGGTAATATCCATTAATCCGTCAATGGCATCTTGTCCATTGTTGAATACAAGAATGTCATCGCAGAAATCCATTTCTTTCATGATTCTTTTGGTGCCGTAAATGAATATCGGGTCATCATCGATAATACAAGTGCTCTCTATCTTTTTCATTTTTTTTATGGTGTTCGTTTTCTATTGTTTTCTTAAAAGTCAGTTTAAATGAAGTTCCAACATCCTCTGTACTCTCAACCTCTATCTTGCCGTTCATGGCTTCAATTTGGTTTTTGGTAATGAAGAGGCCTATACCTTTGGAGTCCTTGTTCTTATGGAAGGTTTTGTACATTCCAAATAACTTTTTACCATGTTTTTCCAAATTTATGCCTAATCCATTATCCGCAAATGTAAATAGGACCACATCATCCTTTACTTCAGCTTTGATATCTATGATAGGTTTTCTTTTGGGTGAACTATATTTAATACTGTTTGTGAACAGATTCAACAAGATACTATCTAGATAGGCCGGTACTGCTTGAATATTTATGGATGCATCAACACTAATATTGCAAACCGCTTCTTTTTCGTTGAGTAGGGCCCTAATATTTTTTTCAACAGCGATTATTGCCTTAAGAAGATTGGTTTTTTTCATTTTCTCTTCCGAATTGGTCTTTACATGAACCACTTCACTCAGATGTGTTACAGTTTCATTTAGGCTGATCGATGCATCATTCAACATTTTAACAAGGCTAGATTTTTCATTCTCATCCTCTTCCTGGGTGAGGAACCCGGTTAGCATGGATAGGTTGCTTGAGTGCGACCTTAAATTGTGGGAAACGATATGGGCGAAATTCATGAGACTATCGTTCTGCTCACTGGTAACTTCCAATAATTCCTTCAGGTTCTGTTCGGCGGTTTTCGCTTCTGTTATATCCCAAGTAGCCCCGATTAGTCGTGAAGGTACGCCATTTTGGTAACGGCTTATCGTGAACTCCGATCGTATATATCTTAATTCACCGTTGGGCCATATTATCCTAAATTCAATGGTGCATTTTTTATTGTTGACAATTGCCAATTCTATTTCATTATGACAGTGTATTTTGTCATCTGGGTGTATAATGGCTTCCCAGGCATCGATGGTTTCCTCGAATTTATCTCTTGTAACACCGTAGATACGATATAGATTATCGTCCCAAGTGACCTTTCTATTGAATATATTATATTCCCATATACCGATGTTAGCGGCATCGGTGGTTGCAATGGTCAACCTTTCGGAAATTTCTTGATTATGAAGTTCAATTCTTTTCTTTTGGTCTATATCTTGAAAAGTGCCATATATACGAATACATTTATTGTCAACAACTTCACATTCCCCTATGCTTCTTACCCAGCGTTCATTACCCTTGGCGGTTATGAGGATTGTTTCAATATCCCAAGGCATATGATGGGTCACGGCCTCATTGACCACCCTTGTTATTTTGTCACGATGTTCACCCTCTTTGTAAAATTCCAAACCTTTTTCCAAATCCATTTCATAATCCAAGGGTAGTTCATGTATTTCTTTGGTGATATCACTTAGATAAGCCTTGTTTGCTACGAAATCGAACTCCCAACCCCCTATTTTGGCAACACGTTGTATATTTAGCAATAGTTCTTCCTTTCTCTTTTTCAAGGTGATGTCCTCAGCAACGATTAAAAGACCACTGAGTTTTTTCGATTCTTCTTTCCAACCTTTGATTTGCCAATCTACCCATTTTTGACTACCATCAGATTGGGTTATTGTTTGGATCTTACTCTGCTTAACGGTATGTCTTAGGCAGTGCTGGTGAATAATTTTTATTTCTTCGGGAGTATTCGGGAAAACATCATAAAAGGTTTTTCCGATAATATTAGAATCCTTTATACCTAAATCTTGTAACCATAATTTCGAATGGTTCAAAAAACGCATTTCATGATCCACTATGGCCATGGGGTAAATAGATTCTTTGAACAGGAAATTAAAGGAATGTGTTTCCAAAAGCTTGTTATTTAGTTTTTTAAATATACAAAATTAACAGTATAACGTAGGAAAAGACTTCTATAGTGTGTAGAATTAAATCCATTTCGTTGATAATTAGATGTTTTCGTTGAACAGCCTATCCATTGGCTATCAATTAGCCTAATCTTTTTTCCATAGATGTTTGATGATCATGCATGGCCATTGTAATTACTTTTATAAGATGGGATAGTGCGATCCAAAAAATATAAAGACCAATTAGACTTTAAGGCATCGGAAAATTTTCGTGGGTCATAATTTCTTCCATCTGAAATATATGACGCTCTGTATGTCCGCTCATGAAAAGGAATATTTGAAGTCCGTCTATAGTAGCGAAAGGGAGCTGACCATAATGGTTTCGTAAATCGTCCTCTGTAGATTTTATATATTCAATATGTTGTCCTCGTTTTTCTATAAATGATTCGAGCGTTTCTGTATGTGAACCGTATTTTCCGGTCGGCTCAAAAGCCTTGCTGGTTTTCACCTTTTCCTCCCTATTCGTGATCATCTGTATTAAATCCTCATCGCTCATTTGAACCGAACTCCTTTTTGTGGGATCTGCCGGTGTTTTTAGGGCTTCCTCTAACATCGACGCAAACATTTCCTCAGAAATGGCCAAATGTTCCACACATTCTGCAATAGACCAAGATTCTGCATTTGGTTTAAAATTCAGTTGGGCTTCATTAAGACCTTCTAGGGTCATTATTAAGTAATCCTGGGTTCTTGTCAACTCCGTTTCTGTCATTATCCGGTCTTCTTCACTTATTCCTGTCGTTATTATTCCAAAGGAAATTAGGAATAAGGCTAAAATGGGTATAGTTATCTTTTTCATTTTTTTAACGTTTATGCTCGGTAAGCTACGATATTAAGATATATAATTTATCGTTCAGTAGAATTGATAAGTAAATGATATTGAAAAAATAAAAAACATAGATAAAACCAATCGCTCTATAATCTATAAATATAATAAATCCGGTTTGGTTGTTATTCTATGTCGTATCTTTAAATACCTATAAATATTACTTTAAATAGCTAGTATATAAAGAATTAAAATTAAAAAAGATTAGTAATGGATCCAAAAAACAGTAATGACAGTACACTTTCAGAAGTGAACAGTGGAGGTAAATGCCCGTTTCATCATGGCGGTATCACAGCGAGCGGTACGTCGGTGATGGATTGGTGGCCGAACGCTCTCAATTTGGATATTTTGCACCAGCACGATACCAAAACAAATCCTTTAGGTGAGGATTTTGATTATCACGAGGAGTTGAAGAAGTTGAATGTAGAGGAGTTAAAGAAAGATTTACATAAGCTAATGACCGATAGCCAAGACTGGTGGCCGGCAGATTGGGGACATTATGGTGGCCTAATGATCCGTATGGCTTGGCATGCTGCCGGTTCATATAGAATTGCGGATGGTCGTGGTGGTGGTGGAACAGGGAACCAGCGTTTTGCTCCCTTGAATTCTTGGCCGGACAATGTTAGTCTGGATAAGGCCAGAAGGTTATTATGGCCTATTAAAAAGAAGTATGGTAACAAGGTTAGCTGGGCAGATTTGATTATACTGGCAGGCACCATTGCTTATGAAAGTATGGGACTTAAAACCTATGGTTTTGCGTTTGGCCGGGAAGATATTTGGCACCCGGAGAAAGATGTGTATTGGGGGGCTGAAAAAGAATGGTTGGCACCAAGTGATGAGCGTTATGACGATGTGGATAATCCTGAATCTATGGAAAATCCATTGGCTGCCGTACAAATGGGATTGATTTATGTTAACCCAGAGGGAGTAAACGGAAAGCCAGATCCATTAAAAACCGCTGCTCAAGTACGTGAGACTTTTGCACGTATGGCCATGAACGATGAAGAAACCGTTGCATTGACAGCAGGAGGGCATACCGTTGGAAAAACCCATGGTAATGGTGATGCAAGTATTTTGGGTCCAGATCCAGAATCGGCTCCGGTCGAAGCCCAAGGAATGGGATGGGCCAACCCACATAAAACGGGCGTAGGGCGATATACCGTGACTTCTGGTCTGGAAGGTGCTTGGACCACCCATCCGACCAAATGGGACGGAGGGTTCTTTGAAATGCTTTTTAAACATGAATGGGAACTGCGTAAAAGTCCGGCAGGGGCATGGCAATGGGAACCCGTAACTATTAAGGAAGAGGACAGGCCTGTAGATGTCGAAGATCCATCCATTCGCCATAACCCTATGATGACAGATGCGGATATGGCCATGAAAATGGACCCTATATACAAGGAAATTTCTAAAAAATTCATGGCTGACCAAGAATATTTCTCAGATACTTTTGCTCGGGCTTGGTTTAAACTTACACATAGGGATATGGGACCAAAATCACGTTATTTTGGCCCAGATGCGCCGCAAGAAGATTTAATCTGGCAAGATCCGGTTCCTGTAGGGAAAACAGATTACGATGTGGAGGCCGTAAAGGCTAAAATCGGAGCAACAGGCTTATCTATTCCTGATATGGTTTCTACTGCTTGGGACAGTGCAAGAACCTTCCGTGGTTCGGATATGCGTGGTGGAGCCAACGGGGCTAGAATAAGATTGGCCCCTCAAAAAGATTGGGAAGGTAATGAACCGAAACGCTTGGCACGTGTATTGTCCGTTCTTGAACCAATTGCTGCAGAATTCGGTATTAGTGTAGCCGATACCATTGTATTAGCAGGCAATATTGGGGTAGAACGAGCTGCCAAGGAGGCTGGTTTCAATATAACCGTACCTTTTTCGGCGGGCCGTGGAGATGCAACAGATGAAATGACAGACGCCGATTCTTTTGCCCCGTTAGAGCCTTTATCAGATGGTTACCGCAATTGGATGAAAAAGGATTATGTGGTAAGTCCTGAAGAAATGATGTTGGATCGTACGCAATTAATGGGACTTACAGCACCGGAAATGACCGTTTTGGTTGGTGGAATGCGTGTTATGGGAACCAATTATGGGGGTACCAAGCATGGGGTATTTACAGATAATGAAGGTGCCTTGACCAATGATTTTTTCGTGAACCTTACAGACATGGGCAATGTTTGGAAACCGGCTAGTAAATCGCTTTACGAGATAAGGGATAGAAAAACCGGGGATTTAAAATGGACCGCGACCCGAATGGATCTTGTTTTCGGTTCCAATTCCGTTCTACGTGCCTATTCAGAGGTATATGCGCAAGATGATAGTAAAGAAAAGTTCTTGAAAGATTTCGTTGCTGCCTGGGTTAAGGTCATGAACCTAGATCGGTTCGATCTAGAATAATATGAGTTCTAAAAACGTTCGGTAATTTTTTTAGCCGGATTATCAATACCTAAAACTATCACATCGGTCATATATTGGTGTGATAGTTTTTTTATATTTATTCTTATGGAATACACAATACGGGATTTTTTCAATGAAATCAGGAATGGAAATTTAGAACAGGTTGTTGGGATATATTCATCAAATCCTAGGTTACTGAATGCCAAAGATGAAAGGGGCTCAACGCCTTTAATATTGGCGACCTACTATGGCCATGCACAAATTTCACGTTTTTTACTTGAAAACGGAGCTGATGTAGAAGCTAAGGATGGGTCGGGTAATACAGCTCTATTAGGTGTTTCTTTTAAAGGGCATACTGAAATAGTCAAAGAACTCATAACACAAGGTGCCGATGTGAATTCACAGAATGCCACAGGTGCAACATCGTTGATTTATGCCGTTTCGGCCAATAAGGAAGAAGTCGTCAAAGTATTATTGGCCAATAAGGCAGATGTTAGTAAAAAGGATGCCCGTGGCTTTACAGCCTTGGACCATGCAAAAATCGGTGAAAACCCCATACTTATCGAATTGCTGGAAAATGAGTAATATTGGTCTATGAAAGAGGACCAAAATCTTGAGTTGGTAAAACGTATAAAGGCATTGGCAGATACCGGGCTGGTTTATGCCGAAGATGAATACAATAAGGAGCGTTACGAAGAGCTTCGTAAAATAAGTCTAGAGTTGTTAAGCCATATGTCGCAAAAGCCCCTAAGGGTTCTCTCTGATTTTTTTATACCCGAAAAAGATTATCCAACCGTAAAGGTAGATGTTCGTGGGTTTGTCCTGAATAATGTGGGTGAAATCTTAATGGCCAAAGAAAAAATTGATGGTAAATGGACGATTCCCGGTGGTTGGGCAGATATAGGATATACTCCTTCCGAAGTGGTCGTTAAGGAAATAGAAGAAGAAACCGGCCTTCAATGTTCGGTGAATCGTTTATTGGCAGTTTATGATAAGCGAATGCATCCGCATCCCCCGCAACCCTTTTATATTTATAAATTGATTTTTTTATGTAATGTTGAACAAGGGGATTTACGGCCTGGTTTTGATATGGACGGTGCTGCATTTTTCAATATTAACGAGTTACCTGAATTATCAAAAGACCGTATTCTTGAATCCCAAGTAAAACAATTGTACACCATGGTGAAAAATAATGGGGTGAACGTTTATTTTGATTGATATATGGATAATGTTGAATTGAATATAGCCCTGGTCCAAACTCCTCTGATTTGGGAGTCACCAAAAGAAAACAGGGCAAAATTTTCGAAGAAATTCAAAGAACTACCTCAGAATACCGATCTGGTAATACTGCCCGAAATGTTTATTACCGGGTTTACTATGACTCCCGATAATGTAGATAGGGAAGAAGGTCAAAAGACCATCGATTGGATGCTAAAGGAAGCCAAAACATATGATACCGCCATAATGGGGAGTATTCCTTTTTATGATAATGGGGATTTTTATAATCGGTTGTTTTTTGTGGAAGCAAATGGTACGGTTTCGCAGTACGATAAACGCCATACCTTTACCTTGGCAGGTGAAGACAAGGTCTATACATCCGGTACTGAACGCTTGATTATGGGTTATAAGGGTTTTAGGGTTTATCCATTGATCTGCTATGATCTACGTTTTCCGGTTTGGGCCAGAAACAATGATGATTATGATGTTTTGGTATATGTAGCCAATTGGCCTAAGCCTAGAATTTTGGCTTGGGACACCTTATTGAAGGCCCGGGCCATAGAAAACATGTCTTATTGTGTTGGTGTAAACCGTTGTGGTTTTGATAATGCCGGATACGAATATTCAGGACATTCGGCCGTTTATGATTGCCTAGGGGAGCAAATCGTGTTCGCAGAAACCGAAACTATTCTCTATGCCACATTGAACAAAAACCATGTTTCCAAAACAAGGGGTAAACTAAAGTTTTTACAAGATCGTGACGGGTTTACTTTGAAATCGTAAAGGTCTGTTCCAATTCCCAATTTGCCCTTACTTCGATAACATCTGGGTAATAAGAGACTTTTTCAGGTTGAATGTTTTTTAGATAATTTCCTGTATCCCACTTTTGATTTCCATTGGTATCAAAAATCACACGAACCAGGTATTTGGATGGTTCTAGATGATTGAATTCGAATACTTTAGGTTCTTCGGCATACAATTCGCGTTTTACATCCCCTTTTTCGGTGGTTAATTGAACAACCATTGGGTAATCTTCGGGTTGAGCTACAATTGTCATGCTCAAGTTGCCGAAATCGGCATAGCTTTTCGTTGACAACCGTATGTTCAGGGTATCGTTTTGAGTTCCGAAGAAATCTGTAATGGCCCCCGGAAACAGTTGTAGTACATAGTTTTCTTCTGCTTCTTTTTTAAAATCAAAATCAACTTTGTTTTCCGTACTGTCCAAAGTAGCCGTAAAAACGACATTAAGCGAATCTTTGTTGATAAAGCCGATTTTAGAGGTGTCAAGGGCTACTAAAGGGGTATTGGTCTCAATGCACATGGGGTTAATGAAATCCAAAGTTCCGCTCTGACTAGCCTGTATTTTCATAGAATCGAATTCTACCTTACGCTTTTTAACCGTAAAGGTGTCTATGTTTTTCAAGGTTTCGTTTTTTATCGTGAAAATGAGGGAGTCCATTTCAAAAGGGGTGAACCAATAATTTAATGTATCCTTGTCCCTTTCTTTTAATATTGCGGTTTTGACCGTATCAGGTATTTCGCTTAATAGTGATATATCAATATCTTCTCCATTACCATAATAACCGAAAATGATTTTATTGCTTGCAGCAAGGCTCGGTACGGATAATTTATAATCTGGGGTTTCTTTGAAAAGTGTCAAGAGGTAAGTAGAATCCGTAGGTATGGAAAGTGTATCAGTGAGAAAGCCAATTTTATCCAGATTTTGGTCGAACATATAGTTTTTGTTCTCATCCTTTAAGGCGAACAATGCATATTTTCCGGCCTTTAGGTTTCTTAAAGTGAAAATGACCGCACTATCCAAGGTATTGGTTATATAGTTGGGTGGTTTATGGTAAATGGTAGAATCCGTATAGGCTGTATCTATTTCATAGAGCATAACACTGACGAAGTCATCGGCTTTGCGATTAAATGCATCTTTGATGGCTCCTTTTAACTCAAGTGAATCAATATAGCTTCCCGTAGAAAAAACATAGGTTAAAAAGCTATTGGGGTTACCTTCATTGTTGTCTACGATGCTCTGTCCAAAGTTCATGGTATAGGTCGTATTTTCTTGAAGGGTATCCTTAATGGTTATCTCAACGAATTTGTTGGCACCTCCCTGAGGTGTAATGATAGGGGTGTATTTAAGTGGTGGGGATACGATGAGTTGTTCCTGTACGTCTTCCAACTTAACCAATTCATCAAAATACAGTCTTATTTTGGTGGCCTTGAACCCAGTGGTCATATTTTCTGGTTCAGCTTTCAGTAAAACCGGGGGATCAACATCTTTTGGGCCTCCTGTCGGCCTTCCACGTTTAGCACATTGCACTAGGGCAGCGGCAATAAAAAAGAGAAAAATGTATGCGAAAAGTCGTTTGAACATCTAATTTGATATCTATGGGGCAAAGTAACACATAATTTGGAAAATGCCTTGAAGAATTAACATACCTTACACATTATCCTTCTAAAATATAGATTATGTTAGGGGTACTACGGCCATGCTGGTAATATAAATGGTGATGCCTGGAATTTCTTTAAGTGTGCTGGCACAAATTTCCATTGTGGCACCTGTTGTAATAACATCATCTACCAAGAGGATTTTCTTATTTTCTAGAAGTTCAGGTTTGTTGGTTACATATAAGGCCTTATTGTTTTGCCAACGTGCTATTCTACTTTTCTTTGTCTGTGTTTTGGTATCCGAGGTCTTGATCAGGGCATCTTCTAAAAAAGAGGCATTCAAATGATGGGCCAAGCGCTTTCCAAAAGCCGAAACCTGATTATACCCCCGTTTTTTCAACTTCTTTTTATGTAGGGGTACGGGAACTACATAATCAATGCATTCCAAAAAATCGTTTTCAGCTATAATTTGGCCATGCCAATCGCCTAAAAATGTCCCGATCTGTTCTTGGTTTTTGTATTTTAAATGGTGAATCAAGTTTTTTACGATTCCCTTTTCGATGTAAAAAAGGAAAGAATTTGCCTTTTTAATGTTAATTCTACCATAAAAAATACGGTCAACCGCATTTTCTACGTTAAAGCTATAATCGGTGAGTGGCAATTGATTTCGACAAACGGTACACAAATGGTTCTCTCCTCTGAATAAACGTGCATTACATCCAAAACACACGTTAGGTAGAAGGATTGAGTTGATGTCATTTAGTATCTTTGAAAGCTTAGAACACACAATTCTCAAGTTAATAACCTACTTAAAGCCGACTTTACATTAATGGACGGACAAGATAATAAATTCAATTACAAGATTATTCTTGCTGCTTTGGTTGCTGTGATCATAGGTATCCTTATTGCTTTTTATTATAGTTATGCCCAATCTGAAAACGAAATCAGTTTTTTGGAAAAGGAAAAAGAAATCCTGGTAAAGGATTTGACTTTAATGAAAGCCGATGTTGATAGACTTACCGCACTGAATGAAGTGAACGAGATAGAGATCCAAGGTGCACGATATGAGGTGCAGCAGCTTTTGGATTCTGTTGGAAGGCTCACTTTCACCATAGACAAACTGCGGGAGTTTAAATCTGAGTTACGTAGGTTGGAGGCTAAGAACGACAGCCTTAAACTCAAGAACAACTTTTTGCGTTATAATAATATGCTTCTTACCAACAAAGTCGAAGAGTCGCAGACCCAGTTGGAAGCTTTAAGAAAAGCAAGTAGTTCAATCGCAAAGGCAGAAGCCCTTCAGCGACAAAAAATATTGGAGCTGAACAAAGAGCTTAAAACCAAAAGCTACCTTAAACTTCAAGGAGCCGAAGGTTCTAGTTTTAGATTGAGGGGAGGTAAGCCACTTAGGACCAACAAAGCCTCTACCATAGAGAAATTACGCGGTTGCGTAACCATTATGGCCGATCCAACGATGATACAACAGGAAAAGGTGTTGTACTTTCAGTTCTTGGGCCCAAATATGGGTGTAATCGAGGATAATGCGAATACCATTACGGTAAACGGTAACGTGTATAGTAAACGGGTAGAGCTAATCTTTATGGGTGAAGAGACCCAGGTGTGCGATTTTATTACATTACCAGAAGGTTCATTGAGCCCTGGAAACTATATCCTCAATATCTTTGAAGACGAAAGATTGTTAGACTCTGCAGAATTTCAGTTAAAATAGCATTATGCTTTTAGGGGAATATTCTATTTTTGCCAAATGGCAAAACAAGAAGACGATTTTAAAAAGGTAATTTCACACGCAAAGGAATATGGTTATGTATTCCAATCCAGTGAAATATATGATGGTTTAAGTGCTGTTTATGACTATGCGCAAAACGGCTCCGAACTCAAAAAGAACATAAGGGAATATTGGTGGAAAGCCATGGTGCATCTCAATGAGGACATTGTTGGGATAGATGCCGCTATATTTATGCATCCTACTACCTGGAAGGCCTCTGGCCATGTTGATGCCTTTAATGACCCTTTGATAGATAATAAGGATTCCAAAAAAAGATACCGTGCAGATGTATTGATCGAGGATCATGTGGCCAAGATCGAAGCCAAGATCGAAAAAGAAGTTGCCAAAGCAGCTAAAAGATTTGGTGATGCATTTGATAAGAAAGAATTTCTTGCCACCAACCAACGGGTAGTGGAGTATCAGGAGAAAGCGGACAGCATTTTAAAGAGAATGGGTAGGTCGTTGGAAAACGAGGACCTTGCCGATGTAAAAAGTCTTATCGAGGAGTTGGATATAGCTTGCCCAATGTCCGGTTCCAAGAACTGGACCGATGTTAAACAATTCAATCTAATGTTCGGCACTAAATTAGGTGCTTCAGCAGAAAGTGCGATGGACCTTTACTTAAGACCGGAAACAGCTCAAGGGATTTTCGTCAATTTCTTGAACGTACAGAAAACCGGCCGAATGAAAATTCCTTTTGGGATAGCACAGACCGGAAAAGCCTTTAGAAATGAGATCGTTGCCAGGCAGTTCATCTTCAGGATGCGCGAATTTGAACAAATGGAAATGCAATTCTTCATTCGTCCCGGCTCTCAGAAAGAATGGTACGAAAAGTGGAAGGAAAATCGTTTAAAATGGCATTTGTCATTAGGTATGGGGGAAGATAATTACCGTTTTCACGACCATGAAAAATTGGCCCATTATGCCGATGCCGCGGCAGATATAGAATTTAGGTTCCCCTTCGGATTCAAAGAATTGGAAGGAATACATTCCAGGACCGATTTCGATCTAAGTCAACACGAGAAATTTTCAGGTAAAAAATTACAATATTTCGATCCGGAACTTAAGGAGAACTATGTGCCTTACGTTGTTGAAACATCCATAGGTTTGGACCGTATGTTCTTGGCTGTCTTTTCCCATTCATTGCAAGAGGAAGAGTTGGACAACAATACAACAAGGACCGTATTGAAACTGCCTGCTGTACTGGCACCTACAAAAGCCGCTGTTCTGCCGTTGGTTAAGAAAGACGGTCTCCCGGATATTGCCCACAAGATCATTGAGGACCTTAAATGGGATTTCAACGTTACCTATGATGAAAAAGATGCTGTTGGCCGTCGTTACAGGAGACAAGATGCCGCAGGCACCCCTTTTTGTATTACCGTTGACCATCAGTCCCTTGAAGATCAAACCGTGACGATTCGTCATCGTGATACCATGGAGCAGCAACGTGTTGCTATTTCAGAACTTAAGGCCATTATACACAAAGAGGTCGATATGCGTACTTGGTTGCAGCGAATGGAGTAGGCCTTCTATCAAATACGCCATATTTGATTGGGTCTTTATTATTCCTTTTTGTGGGAATATAAAATTTCTTCGAAGGGTTTTCGGTGGTTTATTCAATGTTTATGGGCCGCCAAACCCCTCCGTATATTTCATCCTCGGTTCCAAAAGAATGGGAGCCCATTATTCCCTTGCAAGGCCCTGAAAGAGCTTCTATTTTAAATCCGTTGACGTTTTTGAAAATGTCTATGGAGCTGAAAATCGTAAATGGTCGCTCTTTATTCGATAAGTTTACTTGTCCCAACTTGTATATGACGGAATAAAAAGGCCCCGTGTCTCCCGGGTCTTCCGATGCGGCGGCCCAAATGCCGCCTTCAGGGTCTACATGAAAATCGGTAATGTCCCGTTTTGTTTTCTTATGCGCCCATTGACCATGAACGTTAACACCGATTCCTGCTTTTCCTTCCTTGCTCATTTGGAATGTATGGTCGTCAATATCCAGAAGGCCCCATCGAACCACCCCGTGAGGGTTGTTTTTTGAACCTCCTCGTTCCCCAAGTATTATAATTCGATGTTGATGGTCATAAGGCAAGGCCATAATGGCTTCATATTGGTCACCCACCGAGTTCATGTCGTTTCTATATAGCATAGGAATCTTTACACTACCCAAAACGGTAGCGTTCAAATTCAAAGTATCCACTTTAATATGGAAAATCCGTCCTAACCGACCTTCCCAGTTTCCTGATTCCGCAAGTAAAAATTCATTGTCCTTACCTGGAACGGCGCATATGCTTTCCAGATCATTTGAAATTCCTTCTTTGTCCCATTGGTGAATTTGTATCGGAGAAACCGATATTGATTTATCGGTTACTTTGATCAAACCTAAACGAACCTTTTTTGTATCCCTTTTTGAATCGTATACCACTAGATAAGAGTGGTCCGCAATTTGTTCCATACCACTAGACCCACCACTATATTTGATTCCTTGAACCGGACCTATACCCTTGTCCAGGGTTGAGTCTACATTAGGGTTTTGGGTCTTGCATGCAGTTATTGATATCAATAACCAAAAAAGGACCCAATAAGGTCTTTGAATGATTTTCGAGGTCATTGGATTGGGTTTTAACGAATCTATATTTAGTACTAAGTTAATGCACACCGCATGAAAAGGTGTATTATAGTTTATAATTCAACAGAAGGCTTCCGTAGTAATTCCGGTCGTTTCCAGGATAATAGTAACGGGGGGCGTTATCTCCAAAGCCAATAGCATTAATCAATACCGAGCGGGCATACTTGGTATCGGTCATATTATCGATCCCCAAATCTAATCCTATCGTCAAATTCTGACCGACTTCTTTTTTATAGCCCAAACGTGCATGGAACAGATTATAGGAATCGCTATATAATGTATTTAAGTCCGTCAATGGTATACCGCTAACGTATTGGTGTGTCAAATTACAATATATACCATTTTTCCAATGCATTTGAATACCGTTGTTAAAACGATGTTTGGGGACACCGGTCAAGGGATTTCCTGAAAAATCATTGTCCCCATCAATAAAATCAACAAACCTGTGGTTACTGTACGAGTAACTTATAAAAGGGGTGAACTGAAATTTCGAGGTGGGTTTTAAATTATATTCCATATCCAATTCGACGCCTTGGTGTTCGGTTTTTCCGGCATTTTTCCCAATGTATTCATCTTCTCCAATGCGTTGGGCCACCAATAGATTTTTAATGGACATACGGTAAAGGGCCACATTGATTTTAAGATTGTTGTTATCCAAGAATAATTCGCTGCCAAGTTCATAATTGGTACCGGTTTCTTGGTCTATATCCGGATTTATTACTCCGTCAGGAGTCAAAGTTTCCTCCAGACTTGGGTTAGAGAATCCCCGACTGATGTTCAGATAAATCTCTTGCCTAGGGTAAAAGATATATTTTAAGTCAAGGCTTGGGGAAACAATAATATCAAAAGAACGTTTTCCACTGGTATTCTCTAGACCGGTGTAAAACATATCCCTAAAATCGTACTTGGTTTTGTTGATGTTCAATCCCAGTTGTCCCCAAAAATAATTGGCAAATGGTATGGTCAGGGTACCAAAGACATTTAATTGGGTCCTAAATTCCTTATTATCGCTTAAGGCATCACCTTGTAAACTGCCATTCCCCATATTATTTTCATAAAGGTTTTCATAGGTGCCCCAACGATACTCATCCTTGTATAATTCGGTGCCAATAGTGTATTCGGCGGTGTGTTCATCCATTTTGAATTCGCCTAAAAAACGGGATCTTAAACCATAGCCATTGGTGTATTCGTCCAAAATATTAAAAGGACGGGGTTCATAATGGTCCAAATAGGAATAAAACAAACTGGTAGTATTCGATAGTTTGGAAGTGAAATCATGGGAATATGAGAGGGCGGCCAGCGTATAGTCGTTGGCTTCGTACCCTTTTGCCGCCTTCCAGCTAAATGCTGCTTGGGTAGGATCTTCTTCAAAATCGGCTAGGCTGATAGAGCTTGCAATATGAGCGGTATAATCTATATGGTTTATCAATAATGAAATCTTATCTTTTGAAGTAATTTTATAAGAAGTGTTCAATAAGATTCCATCACGTTCAAAGTGACTGTTTTCTCGATAGCCTTCGAACGACATATGGCCATAACGTAGCTCCATGGCCAATTTATTATCCGCATGCGTAAAACCTAGATTATTTTTGATCAACCCATATGAACCTACGGTGAAATTGTTTCTAAAGGTCGTTGACTGCTGTAGGGCTTCTTTGGGATTTAATATAATCGCCCCACCTAAATTGGCGCCAAAAGCGGAACTTTTGGGACCTTTAATGACTTCAATCGAATTCATGTTTTCAAGGTCATAGGCCTCGATAGAGGAAAAACCGGTACCGTTCGTTACGGGGATTCCGTCATAATACAGTTTGATCTTGTCCGTGCCATAAGGAGTTCTGGCCCCAACACCCCGAATGGTTATACGATTGGTATTCAAGGCTCCGGAAAGTACATAAACCCCGGAAATTTGGTTCAGTGATACAACCATTTCCACTGGACTGTAATTTTGGAAAACCTTGGTTCCGATAATTCGCGAGGGTATAATACCCGTTGCCTGTTTGGTTTTTAAAGAGTCAACCAAAACTACTTCTTTTAATTGGGTAATACTGTTCTTCGCAATGGTGTCCTGAGCATGGGTCGTTAAGGGAAGACTGATTAATACCAAAGTTAAAAGTGAAAATCTCATAACTCTAAGATAGCCAACAAAAAGGAGTAATAAGAATAAAATGAGCCATGTTTTAACTTATTTTTCCGTTTATGAAATCTGTATTTTATTCATTAAAAACATAAAAAGAAATAAAATTCTTACAATATGTATAGGTATTATTACAACATTTATATTGGTTTTTACAACAAAATGCGTTAAAAATGCGTTTATTCAAGGCAAGTATCCCTATTTTAGGGTTCTAAAGTGGTAAATTTATAATGTTCTATAGCAGAAAACATATGATTGCAAAAAAATTATTTTGGCCTTTTGTCTTTGTACTGATCTCTTTCTCTGCATATGCGAAAGTGCCCCAAGGCGAAAAGGAAGTGCTTTTGGAGTTGTACCGTAATACTCATGGGGAAAATTGGACAATTCCGTGGTCTCTGAACAAACCTGTTAGTAAATGGCATGGTGTTGAAGTGAAAGATGATCATGTTGTTGGGTTGAATTTATTCAACAATAATCTGGTGGGTCAATTACCCGATTCCATGCAAAAACTTAAAAACCTTCAGGTCCTGAATGTTGCTTTTAACCAATTAAAGGGTCAGATTCCCAATGGGATTACATCTTTAAAACATTTAAGGGTCTTGCGAATGGGAAAAAATGAACTGTCGGGACCTATTCCGGAACAAATAGGGGATTTACGATCATTGGAAATTTTAGAGTTGTTCGATAATGATCTATCAGGGGTTTTACCTTCTAGTATGGGGAATTTGATCAATCTTAAATTCCTTGTTTTGTCTAGCAATGGGTTACAAGGGGAAATACCGGAAACTATCGGTAGTTTATCAAATCTGATAGGTTTGGAATTAGGCAGCAACAATATAAAAGGCAAGATTCCCGAAAGTTTGGGAAATCTCACGAGCTTAAATCGCTTGGTCCTCTTTGAGAATCAGTTGAGTGGGTCCGTACCCAATGCCATTCTTTCTTTACCCAATTTAGAATTGTTGCAATTACAGAACAACGAGTTTGGTTTGGATTTGGCTTTTCATGAATCGGTTAAAAAGGCAAATTATGCGGTTTTCGATGTTGGGGAAAAAACCTTACGTTTCGATGCTAAACCCATATCCAAATTTGATATCAAAGGAGAAACAAGAATGGCGGATACCATATTCGAGGACGAAGAATGAAAATGGTTTTTTTAGGTGGATTATAAACGATCAGAACCTAATGCCTATCGACAATCCTGCTCGAAACATAAAATCGTCCTGAAAGTCCTCCGGATTTATATTTCTGCCTATACCTGCGTTTATTTCCAAACTGAACTTCTCACTTTGGGTTACCCATTTGTTACCAAAACCCAATCCTAGTGCCGTGGTGCTATAATCGTTATTACGAACTCCGAGTTCGGTTTCGGCAATTTCGTCCTCACCGGTATAATAAAGTCCAAAGGCTTCTGCGAAAAAACCACTTCTGGGCATATAGCCGAAATAAGCCCTTAAATTGGGACCGATTCCGAAATTTCCGTTATAATCGGTTGCATTGTCATCAAAATATATTGTTCCCCCGATACTCGTATCCTCATTTAAGAAATGTTCATAAGAACCTTCAACCGTACTATTGGCCAAAAACAGTCCGATATTGAACTTTATTTCGTTAGCATTATTGAATCTGGGATAGGCCTGGGCGCTGGCTATACTTGTACTTACCAATGCCAATATTAAAAATATGTTTTTCATTTCGTAAAATGTTTGTCTACCATGATCAAATCAAATCCTGTACCAAACAAGCGAAAATGTTACCTCGTATTAAATTTAAGCCAGTTGTATCTAGATTATAGATAAGTGGTAGAGTAGGCCTTCGAACAAAAAACAATCCTTATTTTTAACTAAAATTTTAAAAGTTGAAAATAGCATCCTACAATGTAAATGGAATTAGAGCCGCCATAAAAAAGGGTTTCATAGACTGGTTACAGGCTGCGGATCCTGATGTTATATGCCTTCAGGAAATAAAAGCCATGAAAGAACAACTAGATCTTTCCTTGTTCGAAGAGGCCGGATATTCACATAATTATTGGTTTAGTGCCCAAAAAAAAGGGTATAGTGGTGTGGCCATTTTAAGTAAGGACAAACCTGAGCAGGTTGTCTATGGCACGGGAATCGACTATATGGATTTTGAGGGAAGGAATTTGCGTGCCGATTTTAATGGGGTATCTATCATGAGTCTTTACTTGCCATCAGGAACCAATATGGATCGGTTGGATTTTAAGTTGAATTATATGGCCGAATTCCAGAAATATGTTGACGATCTTAGAAAAGAATATCCCAATTTGATCATTCTTGGGGATTATAATATCTGCCACCAAGCGATTGATATACATGACCCGGTGCGCAACAAAAATGTTTCCGGTTTTTTACCTGTTGAAAGGGAGTGGATCGGGGACTTTATGAAAAGTGGTTTTATAGATAGTTTTAGGCATTTGAACAAAGAGCCCCATAACTATACGTGGTGGACCTACCGTGCAAATGCCCGGAACAATAACAAAGGATGGCGTTTGGATTACGGCATGGTAAGCGATCCCCTTGAAAGTAAGATTAAGCGTTCGGTAATATTATCCGACGCCAAGCATAGCGATCATTGCCCCATTATGGTAGAATTGGAATAAGCAAGGAACCTCCTGGTAAGGGATTTTTTAGTTAATAAGGAACATAATACGTATAGTTTTTAATGATTTACACCAAATTACCACATACTGATATTGAAGTAAGTAAAATTTGTTTGGGTACCATGACCTGGGGCAATCAAAATACCGAGGCCGAAGGCCATGAACAAATGGATTATGCCATTGATCAAGGGGTTAATTTTTTTGATGCGGCCGAACTTTATCCTGTACCTGCGCACCCCGATTATCAGGGTGAAACAGAGAAAATCATAGGTTCATGGTTCAGAAAAAACAAAAATCGGGATCAAATTATATTGGCCTCTAAAATTGCGGGTAACGGTGACTACTCCAAATTTATACGAACAACAGGTTTTTCACGTGAATCTATAATAAATGCTGTCGAAGGTAGTTTAGAACGTCTTCAAACAGATTATATTGACCTATATCAATTGCACTGGCCCGAACGTACAACGAATTATTTTGGAAAAAGAGGCTATAGCCATGATATCTCCGATCATTGGAAAGATAATTTTCATCAGGTGCTCGAAACATTGCGCGACCTGATCAAGGAGGGTAAAATTCGAAAAGTGGGCATATCAAACGAAACCCCATGGGGTACAATGCGGTATTTAGAGGAAAGCAAAGTACATGAAAGTCTCCCTAGAATGATTACGATTCAAAATCCGTACAGCTTGTTGAACCGACTTTTCGAAGTGGGCCTTAGTGAAATATCGATGCGCGAACAAATCGGTTTACTGGCCTATTCCCCTATGGCCTTTGGCGTTCTTAGTGGTAAATATTTGGGAGGTAATATGCCTGATAATTCGAGATTGGCCTTGTTTCCGAATTTTAATAGATATGGAAGTGAAAATGCTTCGAAAGCAACCCGTAAATATTATGATCTTGCAAAGGAGCATGGACTTTCACTGGCGCAAATGGCCTTGGCATTCGTAAATTCAAGACCGTTCCTGACCAGTACCATCGTAGGTGCTACCACAATGGAACAGTTAAAGGAAAATATAGGAAGTATAGATTTGAATCTCAGTGATGGGATTTTAGAAGGAATCAATGCAATACATAATGAAATTCCCAACACATCACCCTAAAAGCGTACTATGTATTTTTTAAAAATTGGTTTTGGGCAACTTGTCCTGATTGTCCTGGTAATTATCATAATCCTCGTATCTGCAAGGATAATGCGTGATAAGCGTTAGGCGAACAAACTGCTTACAACATCTTCTATCCTTGCTACAAGTTCTATATTGATTTTGGGATTCGTTAGGCTGATTTTATTTTTTTTGGAAACGTAGATGGTATTGAAACCTAGTTTTTCAGCTTCGAGAATTCGTTGTTCAACACGTTGAACGGGCCTTATTTCACCGGCCAAACCGACTTCGGCAGCAAAGCATACACCCTTTTCTATGGGAATATCCGAGTTGCTCGAAAGTATAGCTGCGATAACCGCTAAATCAATGGCGGGATCATCGACGGAAATTCCGCCAGTTATGTTCAAAAATACATCTTTCGCCCCGAGTTTGAATCCTGCGCGTTTTTCAAGGACTGCCAAGAGCATATTCAATCTTTTGGCATTGTAACCCGTAGTAGAACGTTGGGGTGTGCCGTAAACTGCAGTACTCACCAGGGCTTGTATCTCTATCATCAACGGTCGCATACCTTCAACGGTCGAGGCAATTGCAGTACCGCTAAGACCCTCGTCATTCTTTGATATCAATATTTCGGATGGGTTGTTTACTTCCCGTAAGCCACTGCCCTGCATTTCGTAAATGCCAAGTTCCGCGGTAGAACCAAATCGGTTTTTTAAGGCCCTCAGAATACGATATACATAATTACGATCACCTTCGAATTGTAGCACGGTATCTACCATGTGTTCTAGAATCTTTGGCCCGGCAATTGAGCCGTCTTTTGTAATGTGGCCAATCAATATCACCGGTGTATTGGTTTCTTTTGCGAATTTGATAAGTTCGGCGGTACATTCCCGAATTTGCGAAATGCTTCCGGCAGCGGATTCAATGTAATCGGAATGTAAGGTTTGTATAGAGTCAATAACCACAATATCAGGTTCCATGGCTCCGATTTGTTGAAAGATATTCTGTGTTTTCGTTTCCGTTAGAATATAGCAATTTTCGCTATTGGGAAGTATGCGATCCGCTCGCATTTTAATCTGTTTTTGACTTTCCTCCCCAGATACATACAACGTTTTATATGGGAGTTTTAAGGCAATTTGGAGCAATAGGGTACTTTTACCAACGCCGGGTTCCCCTCCCAACAACACCAATGAACCGGGAACGATACCCCCACCTAAGACCCGATTGAATTCTAGGTCATATGTATTTATCCGTAGTTCCTTGTCTACACTTATTTCATTTACACGTAGCGGTCTTGCTGTCTTTTTTGTGGTGTTGGTAGGGTTTTTCCATCCTTTTTTCTCCTCTTTCTGGATTACCTCTTCCACAACCGTGTTCCATTCCTTACAGGCGGTGCATTGCCCTACCCATTTGGCGTATTGGGTGCCACAGTTTTGGCAAAAAAAAGCTGTTTTGGTTTTAGCCATTACCTTGTTTTTGGTTCTGGCTAAAGATAAAGTAAAGTTTTAAAAAATTCAGGTCTTTGTTGGTTTTACCACCATATTTCAATATCCGAAATCAGCTTTTAAAGCATCGATTTTTTCAAGTGCCATTTCTTTGGTAAGAAAATCGATTTCATCCATCCCAAATGCCTTTTCAAAGGTTCGTAACGCTTTTTTGGGTTCACCCAATTGCTCATAATATTCGCCTTCAAAATAGAAGCCCAACATAGTGTCAGGGAATTCCGCCTTACATAAATCGGATAAAGGTTTTAGGGATTCAAAATCCTCTTTTTTCCTTGAACCGGCATAGATGGCCATGACGTCGTTGAGGTCAACCGATTTTTTGATTCCGAACAGACTTTCTATACTGGTGTATTTGTTTTCCAAGTAGTTGAATACCGGCTCTTCGGATGTCAATATCTGTGTTTTGTATTCCTTTGGACTTATGGGTTTGAACATTCCAAAAATATTGTCAAACGCTTTACCTAAGCCATAGGTAACAACAGATAAGTGATCGGCACTGGGGTATTGGTCAAAATAATAGTGCAAAGTCTCTTTTTCAATAGCCTTTATTGCTTTATCCATGGCTAGAATCCTGGGCGTATCCTTGCTCTTTTCACCTTCTAGGATCAATTGATAAAATATCTGTTGGTCCAAAGCCTGAAGCCTTGAGGGTACATGGGTTTCCATATCCGGGGCCAGTGTTGGCGAGATATTGATATAGGCATTGAAAAGTGACCTATCTTTAAATAACCAATAGTTTTCAAAATTGGCGGTAATATCATAGCCTACTACCATTTTAAAGGGTGCGGTATTGTAATTTAAATCTAGATATGGGATAATTTCCATTCCTAAGAATTCAAAAAATTTGTTCCCTTTTTCTTCTGGTAAACCCGTCTCCCTATCAAAGGCGCAATCGTCTAAGCGAATACTTTCCTTGCTTTGGTGAATACCTACAACAATAGATTCTGGCATACCGTGGAATCTGCTATAATATTTAGAGGTCGCCACCACTTGTTCAAAAAGGTAATCAGCGTCGAGGACCACAATAAGAGGGTGCTTTTTGTCTTTGTTATATTCTTCTGGAAAATAATAACTTACATCCCTTCTTTCTTGAAGTTTAAAGGATTCGAAGATTTCTTTCGTTATTTGGGAATTGGCCCCAAAGCAAACAAGAAAAGTAAAAAGTACAAGTAAACGTTGCATAAAACAGCTTTTGGGTAACTTATGATGTTACCGGTTTCTGTTCAATAACGGCAATACCAGAAAAGATATTGCCCCGAAAACCACTACAACAATGGTTTGGGAAATCCACATGATCCAACCAAAGGCGTCTCCCGACACTTTAGAGATACCGAAAATGGCCAATGCCTTGCTTACGGCTATTGGGTACAAGCCTACACCACCATTCGTTGTGGTGATGGCAAAAGCCCCAGCTACAAAGGCAACCAAAAGCTGGCTTATGGTCAATTCAACGGTTTCCGCAACTGTATTTTTAATAACGACGAACATACCTATATAACAGGCCCAGATAACAATCGTGTAAAACACGAAAGACCATTTGTTCTTCATTTTAAAAATACTCAACACCCCATCTAGTAAGCCTTTGACGAATTTTTTGATTTTCAAAGCAAAACCGTGGGTAGATTTTTTTATGAATAGGAAAAAGAATATTGCTGCCACTAAACCAATAGCGAGTAATAATAGGATTTTATTGAAATCAACACCTTTGTCCTGTAAAAACCCGAGGATTATCTCTGTTTGAAGAAAAAGTGTAGTGGTTATTATGGTTAAGAGCATGATCAAATCTATGACCCTTTCGGTAACTATGGTTCCGAATCCTTTTTCAAAAGGAACGCCCTCATAAGTGGTCAATGCCGTGGCCCGCAAAATCTCACCTGACCTAGGGATGCCCAAATTGGCAAAATAGGAAATTAGGATAATCAGAAGGTTGTTGCTTAATTTTGGTTGGTAACCTAAAGGCCTTAACAGGTAATTCCATCGAATGGCCCTTGCCAGATAAGCTATGATGCCTAGTATTATCGACATGCTTACCCAAAACAAATCGGCGTTGGTAATGTGGTATATGATCTGTTCCCTATCCGATTCAGACGTAGAATTATACCAGTACCAAACCAAAAAAACTCCCAAGGCAATTGGGAGTATGGTTTTTAAGGACTTTTTAATCGATGTCGCCAAATAATCAGTTTAAGAGGTTCGTCGCTTCATTTGGAAAAACCAAAGCCGGTTTAAATTTTTTGGCCTCTTCGATATCCATTTGGCCATATGTTATCAATATCAATACGTCACCAACGGCAACTTTACGTGCAGCTGCACCGTTCAAGGTAAGTTCACCACTACCTCTTGGTCCGGGAATGGCATAAGTTTCCAATCGCTCCCCGTTATTGTTGTTCACGATCTGCACTTTTTCGCCTTGGATAATGTTTGCAGCATCCATCAAATCCTCATCTATGGTAATACTACCGATATAGTTAAGGTCTGCACCTGTAACTTTTACTCGGTGTATTTTAGATTTTACTACTTCTATTTGCATGGCACAAAGTTAATTAATTCAGCGCTATGTTGTCTATGAGTCGAACTCCTTCTGCATAAACGGCAATAAACGCCCTATATTTTTTATCTTGATGTTTATTTATAATCGGTTCTAAAGTATCTGCTTGGGCAATTTGAATATATTCGAGCTCTAAATCCGGATGTTCTTTAAACTGTTGGCTTGCCCATTCTATTACATGTGTAGCACTTTTCGTGCCAAATTTCTTTTTGGCAGTAATCAGGGTTTTATAAATAAAGGAAGCTTCATTCCTTATTTTTTTGGATAATCTTTCGTTTCTTGAACTAAAGGCTAAACCGTTGGCCTCCCTGACAATAGGGCAGCCAATAATTTCTACGGGTATATTACGTATTTCGGCAAGTTTCCTGATAATCTGTAGTTGTTGGTAATCTTTCTCCCCAAAATATGCTTTGTTCGGTTGTACTAAATTCAACAAGGCCTCAACGATTGTTCCAACGCCATTGAAATGCCCTTCCCTAAAAGCACCTTCCATCACCTTGTCAAGTCCATCAAAATCATAGGTGTCCGATACGACCTTTTCGGTGTACATTTCTTGAATGTTCGGGGCAAAGACAATAATTTGATCGGATATTTTTTCAAGAATTTCAATATCGGCAGTTAAGGTCTGTGGATAATTGTCAAGATCTTCGGTGTTGTTGAATTGGGTGGGGTTGACAAAGATGCTCACGACCACGGATGAATTCTCCTTAACCGCGCGTTCTACCAATGAGGCATGTCCTATATGTAGGGCTCCCATCGTTGGCACAAGGCCCAGACTACCGTTTTTTTTCAACGGGGAAAGGTGGTCTTTTAATTGTTTCCTGGATTTGATCAACAGCATGGTTTACATTTAAAAAGGGAGCAAACTTACTATAAATACTGCTAATCTGCATAATTTTTGTAATTTTGCAGCAATCTTTTCAAGATAAATAAAATATTGCTTTTATGAATGGTAAAAAGATATTGTTTGTATCTTCAGAGTTAGTCCCCTACCTTCCAGAGAACGAAGTTTCCTTAATGTCATACGAAACACCAAGAATGGTCAACAGTAATGGTGGTCAGATTAGGATTTTTATGCCACGATATGGTAACATCAATGAACGTAGGCATCAACTACATGAGGTTATACGTCTTTCGGGAATGAATTTGGTAATCAATGATATGGATATGCCATTGATCATTAAGGTAGCCTCTATCCCTAAAGAACGTATTCAAGTATATTTTATTGATAACGAAGAATATTTTAAGCGAAAGGCTACTTTTACCGATGCCGATGGCAACCTTTTTGAGGATAATGACCAAAGGGCCATTTTCTTTGCCAAAGGTGTTGTTGAAACCGTTAAAAAATTAAACTGGTCTCCAGATATCATACATGTACATGGGTGGATGGCTTCCCTTTTACCCCTATATCTGAAAAAATACTATGCCGATGAACCTTTATTTGGTGAAAGTAAAATCGTTACTTCGGTATACGGACAAGGTTTTGAAGGGGAACTTGATAAGGACATGATCCATAAAATCGCTTTTGACGGTGTGTCAGAAGACAGTATAGAAGCCCTAAAAACACCGAATTATAATAATTTGTTAAAAGTGGCGGTAGATTATTCCGATGCTGTTATTTTAGCGGCAGAAGAAATTCCGGAAGAATTGCAAAGCCATATATCCAACCTAGAAAAACCCGTGTTGTCCTATGTTCCTTTACAAGGTTTTGAAGAAGCATATGCCAAGTTCTATACCACTGAAGTTTTAAAATAATCTAAATGAGTTTTCTTAAGCGAATTGAATTCCCCATGCTTTTGGGTATTTTAATTGTTTTTGCAGGGGTTTCCTGTGAAGATGAAATTACAACCATTGGTTCAGAGGTAATTGGGGGTCAGGCTTTTACTACCGATAAGGCGGAATTTGATGTGTTTGCATATAATAAGAAGGTCAGTGCTGTAAAGGCAAATAGGTTGCCCATTTATCAGTTGGGAACATACGATGATGTCATATATGGAAAGACCGAAGCATGTATAACGTCCCAATTGGTGTTATCACGGGCCAATCCTTCTTTTGGCACATATTCCCAAGTAACCGAGGATAATTCCGATACTGATGATCTTGTAAGTACTATTCCTGAAATGGAGGTTATTGATTCCGTTTACCTATATATTCCATATTTGAAAAATCCTCAAGGTGATTCAGACAATGATGGGGTATTGGATGTCTTTGATATTGATCCAGAAGATTCTGCTAGTGATACGGATGGGGATGGATTGACCGATATTCAAGAAAGTTCAGGAGGAACGGATCCACTTAATCCCGATTCTGACGGAGATGGTGTCAATGATGCAGATGATGATTCCACTTTGTTGAACAATTACGCGAAAAAGGTAGATATAGACAGTATCTATGTTAATGGCGGAATGTATGATAGGGATGTTGAAACATCCTTTAGGTTCAAAGTGGAAAGGTCAACTTACTTTTTAAGGGATTTAGACCCTGAAGCCGATTTTCAAGAGGCTCAGGAGTATTTTTCATCACAACAATTCTCGCCTAATTTTGTCTCAGATGTACTTTATGAAGGGGAATATGAAATAGATGATGAGCAATTTTTATTGCTTCAAGAGGATGATGAAGATACCGATGATGATGAGTCCGAAATATTCACTAGGTTAGATCCAGGAATTCGTGTGCCTTTGGACAATACCTTTTTTCAAGAGAACATTTTGGATAAAGAAGGGGGGACAGAACTTTTGAGTCAAGCAAATTTCAATGAGTTCATTAGGGGAATACACCTATCTGTTGAGTCGATTTCGCAAGATGTAATGTTGATGTTGGATTTAAGTTCGGCTTCTGTTACCATGTATTATCATTATAATAAGGTAGATACCAATAGTACTTCGGATGATACTTCTGATGATGAGGTATATGAGGAACAAGGGGAATTTGTTTTTAGTTTGGCAAATTTGAATACAGCAGGAAATTCCGTCAATACCTTTCAAAACGAAACCTATCCCGTAAATATTTCCGATGTTCTTGATACTGGCGAAAATGCGGAACGAATCTATGTAAAAGGTGGTGCAGGAACTTATACGGAATTAAAGTTATTTGCTGAGGTCGAAGCTGAGGCCCAAGCGATAATAGATCAAATTAAAAGTAATAATTGGATTATAAACGAGGCCAATCTGGTTTTTTACGTTGATCAAGAGGCTATTGGTTCACAAGGTGGTATCATAGAACCGGCCCGATTATATTTACATAATCTGGATGAACAAACATCACTGATAAACACTTTCACTGAGTTGAATGATTTTGAATCTTTGGCACTTTTTGGAGCTTACCTTAATTATGATGGGGTTATTGAAAAATCTTCAGATGGTACAGGTGAAAAATATACGATTAGAATAACCGATTTCATCAATGATCTGATTGTTCGTGATGAAGACAATGCTACTCTAGGGCTTACGAGTACACCATCCATTGATATTGATGTGTTGAATGTATTCAGTAATGCGATGTTCGAAGATGGTAGTGAAATAGAAATACCTGCCGTTTCTACCTTGAGTCCGTTAGGAACAGTTCTCCACGGTGCTACCGATGGCAACGGTGACAAGAAATTGAAACTGGAAATTTTCTATACAGAAACGGATAATTAGCGAAAAAATCTTCCCCCATATTCAAGGTTTGGAATGTTATAAAGCGATGGTATTATACCACTTGCAGATTTTTAGCGTTTTACATCTAACATAACAAGTATTTTTAGATCTTAAAATTATATTTGTTTGAATACTTTTTAAAGCCATTTAACGAAATAATATATTATGTGCGGAATTGTAGGTTATATTGGACATAGGGATGCCTATCCGATTATAGTGAAAGGACTTCAACGTTTGGAATACCGCGGTTATGATAGTGCGGGAATCGCGTTGTTCGACGGGAATGATATCAATCTTTCAAAAACCAAAGGCAAGGTTGAGGATTTAAAACAAAAATCGGAAGCTACTATTTCTTTGGAAGGAACTTTAGGTATTGGTCATACCCGATGGGCCACCCATGGTATTCCCAATGATGTGAATTCCCATCCACATTATTCCAATTCCGGGGATTTGGTGATTATACATAACGGAATCATAGAAAATTACGAATCACTGAAAAAGGAATTGATCAATAGGGGGTATGTGTTTACTTCAGACACCGATACCGAAGTGTTGGTGAACCTTATTGAAGAAGTTCAGAAAAGTGAAGGGGCCAAGTTGGGAAAAGCTGTTCAAATAGCGCTTAATCAAGCTGTTGGGGCTTATGCCATTGCTGTTTTTGACAGGAAGAAACCTGATGAGATCGTTGTAGCCAAGCTAGGTAGTCCTTTGGCCATAGGAATTGGTGAGAATGAATTTTTCATCGCTTCTGATGCCTCACCTTTCATTGAGTTCACTAATAATGCCGTTTACCTTGAAGATGAGGAGATGGCCATTATTCGGTTAGGCAAAGAAATAAAATTAAGAAAAATAAAGGATGATGCTATAGCGTACCCCAATATTTTGGAACTTCAGATGAATTTGGAGGAAATTGAAAAAGGGGGCTATGATCATTTTATGCTTAAAGAGATATATGAGCAACCTAGGGCCATTATGGATACCTATCGAGGACGTTTGTTAGCGGGCCAAAGTTTAATAAAAATGGCCGGTGTTGATCAACATTTAGAAAAAATCCTTAATGCCAATAGAATTATAATCGTTGCCTGTGGTACATCATGGCACGCAGGGTTGGTAGCTGAATATATATTTGAGGATTTGGCCCGTATACCGGTCGAAGTTGAATATGCATCCGAATTTAGATATAGGAATCCTGTAATTACCGAAAACGATGTTCTGATAGCCATATCCCAATCCGGGGAAACTGCCGATACCTTGGCGGCAATAAAATTGGCCAAGGAAAAAGGAGCTTTCGTGTTTGGGGTGTGTAATGTTGTAGGTTCATCCATAGCAAGGGAAACCCATGCCGGTGCATATACCCACGCAGGACCGGAAATCGGGGTTGCTTCAACAAAAGCATTTACCACACAAATAACCGTTTTGACTTTATTGGCCTTGAAATTGGCCAAGGAGAAAGGTCATTTTTCAACTTCTAGGTTCCACGAGTATTTAACTGAGCTGGAAACGATTCCTGCCAAAGTAGAAAAAGCCCTAGAAGCCAATCCATTGGTAGAGATTATTGCCGATGTTTATAAAGATTCAACTAATTGCCTGTATTTGGGTAGAGGGTATAATTTCCCGGTTGCTTTGGAAGGGGCCTTGAAATTAAAGGAAATCAGTTATATCCATGCCGAAGGTTACCCAGCTGCGGAGATGAAGCATGGTCCGATTGCTTTGATAGACGAGCAAATGCCAGTCATTGTCATTGCTACCAATAAGGGACATTACGAAAAAGTAGTGAGCAATATCCAAGAAATAAAATCTAGAAAAGGGAAAATCATTGCAATTGTTACCCAAGGGGACACACAAGTTAGGGAATTGGCCGACCATGTTATCGAAGTACCTGAAACCTTTGAAAGTTTAACGCCATTATTAACAACCATTCCTCTGCAATTACTGTCTTACCATATTGCGGTAATGAGGGGTTGTAATGTAGATCAACCACGGAATTTAGCAAAATCGGTAACGGTGGAATAACAAGAATTATCTCGAAAATACAAAAAAGGCCATGATGTAAATCATGGCCTTTTTTGGTCATTATTTGCATATTACGCAATAATCAGGTGATATTCTTAGAAAAAAACTACTATGCATGCATAATTTTATGGTATTTTCATTTTTCAATATGAAAAAAACTGTATATTGGCGACAAACTAATTTAACTTATACAATAATGAGAGCGATACTTTTTTTATCCTTAATGATGTTGGGCGCCTTTGGGTTTGCCCAAACAACGGTTTCAGGTAATGTTGTTGACCATAACAATGAACCTATTCCAGGGGCTAATGTGATTATTGTCGGCAAGGCAGTAGGAGCAGTATCGGATTTTGACGGTAATTTTACTTTAAAAACTTCTGAAACTCCCCCTTTCAAATTAAAAATTTCAAGTATCGGATATACCGATACTACAGCTGATGTGACTTCTAATAATGAAAAAATCACAATTGTTCTTGATGAGGCACACACCATGCTCGATGAAATCGTTATTTCTGCTTCAAGGACTCCGGAACGACTGTTCGAATCCCCTGTTTCGGTAGAACGTTTTGGTTTAAAGGAAATTCAAAATACCGCTTCGGCATCATTTTATGGTGGATTGGAAAATTTAAAGGGAGTAGATGTCAATACGAACAGTTTAACTTTCCAATCCATAAATACCCGTGGTTTCGCAAGTTTCGCCAATACGCGTTTTATGCAATTGGTAGACGGTATGGATAATTCCTCCCCAGCGTTGAATTTCGTTCTTGGTAATCTAGTAGGTATGAACGATCTTGATGTGCAAAGTGTAGAGATATTGCCTGGTGCTTCTTCTGCTCTTTATGGTGCAAATGCTTTTAATGGTATTCTCTTCATGCGTAGTAAGAATCCCTTCGATTTTCAAGGAATAAGTACATATTTGAAAACAGGTATAACCTCCCAAGAAACTGCTGGTGATAACGAATATTATGATATCGGTATTCGTGCGGCACATGCCTTTAGTGATAAATTGGCGGTTAAGGCGAGTTTTTCTTTAATGGAAGGCACCGACTGGTATGCCGTAAGTGAGGAAGATTTG
Source organism: Maribacter luteus (assembly GCF_009674825.1). Lineage (GTDB taxonomy): Bacteria > Bacteroidota > Bacteroidia > Flavobacteriales > Flavobacteriaceae > Maribacter_A > Maribacter_A luteus. The sequence continues at coordinate 494,254 of NZ_WKJH01000001.1, read as the reverse complement.
ACCAATCCGGGTTTTACAAGGGCTGATCCAGCTTATGATGGTTTGAACATTTATGGTGATGAGGTTTCTACGGTTTTGAACTTTGATACCTTGGCAGGACTTCCATCCGGTACTGTAGGCTCGGCTTTGGTTTCGAGAACGGGTTATGCCGAACGCGATTTGAACAGTTACGACGCCCAGAGTGTTAAATTTGATGGAGCGATTCATTACAGACCTTTCGCTACCGATTTTGAGATTATCTATAATGGTAGGGTAGGTCGTGGTTCTACGATATACCAAGGTGCTAACCGCTATTATATAGATGGATTTTCTTTACAGCAGCACAAATTGGAATTTAAGAACAACAACTTTTTCGTAAGGGGGTATATTACAGCTGAAAATGCCGGTAACTCTTATGACACAAGGTTTGCAGGTATAAATGTCAATAGACAATGGAAAGGCGATACCGAGTGGTTCACGGATTATGCGACAACTTTTATCGGTGCAAAACTCGGTGTAGGTACTGGTGTTCAGCTTGATGATGCTACTGCACATGCAGCCGCAAGGGCCGCTGCCGATACGGGAAGATTGATTCCTGGAACCCCTGAATTCGAAAGAGTCTTTAATTCTGTAATCGCAGATGGGGATTTAACAACTGGTGCAAGGTTTATAGACAACACCAAACTACGTCATGTAGATGCTAATTACAATTTTAGCCATATAACGGAAAACTTTGCCGATATTCAAATCGGGGGTTCTTTTAGGGAGTATGAATTGAATTCACAAGGAACAATTTTTACCGATACTGATGGGGCTATCCCATATCATGAATTTGGAATCTATACGCAGCTCCAGAAAAAATTCATGGATGACCGTATCAAGTTCACCGGTTCGGTGCGATATGATAAAAATGAACTTTTTGACGGATTTGTTTCCCCTAGGGCCTCATTGACTTATACGGTCGGGGAAAATAGAAACCATAATTTTAGGGGATCCTTCCAAACTGGTTTTAGAAATCCGACTACCCAAGATCTTTATATAGGGCTGAATGCCGGTCGTGCATTATTGGTGGGCTCGGCAGAAGACAATTTGGATCGTTATGTGGTTGATGTGCCCCTATCGACTAATGGAGAGGCCATTGTGGGGTCTGGTATGGTTACTATGACAGGTAGGGATGCATATGAGAACGCATATTCTGCCACTTCTGTAGAACAAGGTGCTCCCGAGGCGGTGAACACCCCTTTGGTAAAACCGGAAAAAGTTACGGCATTGGAACTAGGGTATAGGGGCCAATTGGGACAAGTGGTCATTGATATTAGTGGTTATTACAATGATTATCAAGATTTTATCTCCCAAAAAATTGTATTGGCCCCTAAATATGGTGAGGCAGGTGATGGCGGATTGTCATTATTGGCACTTCAGAATGGCGATTATCAACCTTTTAATGTATATACCAATTCATTGGCCGATATATCTTCTTATGGGGTTACTGCGGGAATAGAAGCCCAAGTATTCGGTAATTTCGATTTTGGTGTTAACTATACGTTTTCCGATTTCGATTTTGATGAAACGTCCGATCCCGACTTTCAACCACAGTTCAATACCCCGAAGCACAAGGTTAAGGCCTCTTTCGGGAACACTGAACTTTTTGAGAACTTTGGTTTTAACGTAAACTATAGATGGACGGATACTTATTTATGGGAAAATTCATTTGCAACAGGGGATATTCCTTCGTTCAGTGTGTTGGATGCACAGGTAAATTATACCGTTCCAAGTATTAAATCTACGTTTAAATTGGGTGCTTCGAACCTTTTGGGTGAGGAGTATGTCACTGCTGTGGGTACAGGTTATATCGGTTCCCAATTTTATCTGTCATGGACGATAAACAATTAGAATAAAACAAGTTAACTAGTGATAAAGGCGCTTAAACAGGCGTCTTTTCGCTTTTTGAAAAAAGGCGAGAAAAGCATTTCAATTTAAAATTGAAAAACATATCTTTGCAGCCTTTAGTGCAAGAAATAGAGACCTGTAAGGTCTAGAAATCAAAAACATAAATACGTTAGTAATGTCGAAAATTACAGGTAAAGTTTCCCAGATCATTGGGCCAGTTGTAGATGTTGAATTTCAGTCTGAATCAGAACTGCCAAAAATCTATGATTCACTTGAAATCATTAACAAAGATGGTTCGATTTTGGTTTTGGAGGTACAATCCCATATTGGAGAAAACACAGTTAGGACCATTTCTATGGATTCTACCGATGGTTTAAGCCGTGGAGTTGAGGTTGTCGCTACAGGGAGCGCAATTCAAATGCCGGTAGGTGATGATATTTACGGACGTTTGTTCAACGTAATCGGTGACGCTATCGACGGTATCGGTAATTTACCTAAAACCGGAAATGATGGTTTGCCAATTCACCGTGAAGCACCAAAATTCGAAGATCTTTCTACTTCTACGGAAGTGCTTTTTACAGGTATTAAAGTAATTGATTTGATCGAACCTTATGCAAAAGGGGGTAAGATTGGATTGTTCGGTGGTGCAGGTGTAGGGAAAACCGTATTAATCCAGGAATTGATCAATAACATCGCTAAAGGTCATGGTGGACTTTCAGTTTTCGCAGGGGTAGGGGAACGTACCCGTGAAGGAAACGACTTGCTTCGTGAAATGTTGGAATCAGGTATTATTAAATATGGTGATGACTTTTTGCACTCTATGGAAGAAGGCGGATGGGATTTATCAAAAGTAGATAAGAAAGCTATGAAGGAGTCTAAAGCTACCTTCGTTTTCGGACAAATGAACGAACCTCCTGGAGCACGTGCTAGAGTGGCGCTTTCAGGATTGACCATTGCTGAATATTTCCGTGATGGGGCAGGGGAAGGTCAAGGAAAGGACGTTTTGTTCTTCGTTGATAATATTTTCCGTTTTACGCAAGCGGGTTCAGAAGTATCTGCACTATTGGGTCGTATGCCATCTGCCGTGGGTTACCAACCTACATTGGCAACTGAAATGGGTGCCATGCAAGAACGTATTACATCAACAAAAAGAGGTTCTATTACTTCAGTACAGGCGGTTTACGTACCTGCGGATGATTTAACGGATCCAGCACCGGCCACAACATTTGCCCACTTGGATGCAACTACGGTACTTTCACGTAAAATTGCTGAGTTGGGTATTTATCCTGCAGTGGATCCATTGGATTCCACATCTAGGATTTTGACCGCTGAGATTTTAGGTAAGGATCATTATGCCTGTGCTCAAAGGGTAAAAGAGTTATTGCAACACTATAAAGAACTTCAGGATATTATCGCCATCTTAGGTATGGAAGAACTGTCCGAGGAAGATAAATTGGCTGTTGGTAGGGCAAGACGTGTACAACGTTTCCTTTCACAACCTTTCCATGTTGCGGAGCAGTTTACCGGTATCCCAGGTGTTTTGGTAGATATCAAGGAAACCATTAAAGGCTTTAATATGATTATGGATGGTGAATTGGATCACTTGCCAGAATCTGCCTTTAACCTTAAAGGTACGATCGAAGAAGCTATCGAAGCTGGTGAGAAAATGTTGGCTGAAGCATAAATTTGTAAGCAGTAATAGGTGTGCAGTCTGCATTGAGCTACTGAATACTGAATGCTGAATGCTGAATATCGAAAAACTATGTATTTAGAAATTGTATCCCCAGAAGCTACTTTATTTGCGGGAGAAGTAAATTCTGTTACGGTCCCGGGTATTAATGGGGAATTTCAAATGTTGAAAGATCACGCCCCTGTAGTTTCATTGTTACAACAAGGTAATGTTGTTGTAGATGGTACTATTACCATAGCGGAGGAATATCAAAATAAATTCACGCAAGATGCCAAGGGCAAGACGGTCTTGGCCATTAGCAGCGGTACTGTTGAAATGAAAGACAATAAGGTCATTGTTTTAGCGGATTGAATATGAATAACGATTTTAAAAAGCCCTGACCATTCTGTCAGGGCTTTTTTTATAGTATAGTTTTCCGTGGGTGGATAAACATGGGAAAAGGAATGAATCTTCATTAGGAAGTAACTCAAGCTATTCTGAATGGATTTTATAGGAAAGCGATATAACGATTATAATTCTTTTATAAAGTTGCATTTTGGGGAACGGGTGCAGAAAATCTCTTTGGATGTTGGTTTTTCCTGTCCTAACCGGGATGGTTCCAAGGGATATGGCGGTTGTACCTATTGCAACAACAATACCTTTAATCCCGATTATTGCGAACCCCAAAAAAGTATTGCCGCACAGTTGCAGGAAGGGATCGAGTTTTTTGCCAAACGCGGTAAGAACAAGAAATTCCTCGCATATTTCCAGGCCTACACGAACACCTATTCCGATTTGGAATCCCTTAAAGCGATGTACCAAGAGGCCTTAAGTGTTCCCAACGTGGTCGGTTTGGTTATCGGTACGCGCCCGGATTGTATAGCGGATGAGGTTATAGCCTATTTGGAAGAATTATCGAAGGATTATTTTATTTCGCTGGATTTTGGGGTGGAAAGTACCAATGAAAAAACACTTTTGGATATTAATCGGTGCCATACCTTTAGTGATACGATAGCAACCTTTGAAAAGTGCAAGGACAAGGGGTTTCATTTAGGGGCGCATATCATCATGGGATTGCCCGGGGAATCCAAAAACGATTTAATACAGCATGCTGTGGAATTGTCCAAATTACCCATTGATACCTTGAAAATACATCATTTACAAATTGTAAGTAACTCCGTAATGGCAGTGCAGTATACCCGGAACCCAGAAAATTTCGATCTATTTACCTTAGAAACATATATAGATTTTGTTACGGAATTTATAGGGCATTTACGACCCGATATCGTGTTGGAACGCTTTATAAGTGAGGCCCCGAAAGAGTTGTTGGTTGCCCCAAAATGGGGAGGTATCCGGAAACAGGAAATATTGGATAGGATCGACCAAAAACTAAAGGCCAAAGATACCTGGCAGGGGAAATATTATGATCTTAAAGCGACTATTCATACGGTTTTATAGCGTTGGCACTAAGAAGGCCACACCAAAGGAATAGGATGATATAGGTAGTTGCTTTTCATACTACTGGGTTAGGATTGTATTTTATTTTTGTTACTCATTTATTCTTTTTTTAATACTTCCAATCAATCATTATACATAATTTATGGGCTCTTTCTCTATTGCACGAGCGTGACGCTCGTGCCAGCGGGGGGGATACATGCCATAACAGTATCGACTTAAACTACCTTAATTTATTAAGTTGCTCTAACATTTTATAATATTCATTCGGAAATTCTTGACGAAATAATTTTCCAAAATCCTCATAATGTTCTCGACCAGAATCGATGCGTAATGAAATAAACTTAAATATTGATTCGGTTGTTTCAACTAATTTATAAGATGGCAATTCGGTCTTGATTAAATTTCTATAGAAGTCAAATCCATCAATAAATTCTTTACCCTTTGTTTGTTGATTCATCCATCGCCTTACCTCTGGGTTCATTGCATGTACATTACAGATATTAAAGAATTGACGCCAAGAAATAATTAAGGAATCGAAAATTGATTTTCTGTTTTTTGTTGATCTGAACATTGGGCTAAATAACAAAAACGGAAGTAAACCGCCTGACCTATATTTTTTGCGACTTGAGATTAATATTATATCGTGATTTCCCATAGTATAATTCCACATATCGGTATACGAATTAATATTTATAGATTCTTTTTTGACTATTAAAAAAATACCGAAATGTAGCCAACTGGGCGCTAAATAAAACAAAAGGGATGGCCACCAAAACCAATCATAATCGACTATAATCGTTTTGTTTGATTTTAATTGTTTGATCTCTCTTTTATCATTGTGCCATATTGTGACTCCGTACTTTTTAATAAATGATATATTTCTGTTTATTTTTCTCTGTGGTTGTTTAAATTTTGAAAAATAGGGTTTAGATAATGTATCGTTCAGCCACAAATACAAAACCCTTTCATCTTCCATTCCTCGATATACCTGTATTTCATGTTTTGCCAATTTTCCATTTGATACTTGAAAATCAGATAAAAATTCCCTTTGTAATTGAGTTATTAGCAACAAAAGAAGCATAAAGGCTCCCGATAAAAATGCCCATCTAGGACTCCACCAAAAAGAAACCATAATTATCTTAATTTATTTAATTCTTCTATTAATAATTGATTTTCAGAAGGAAACTCCTCGCGCTAGCGGGGGTTATGATTTGTTTTTTCTACTTATTTCTTTTCGTTAATCTTTGAGTCAATTCCTTAATCCCTTCAGCCCAAGAAGGAACGTAATAATCATTGCCATTTATTTGATGATTAATAAACTGGATAACTCCGTTTATCGTTATTAGTAAAAGGGTAAAACCTGATATTATGGTTATAAAATATGCCGCTATCTTACCGAAAAGATACCTAAAACTACTATCGACACCATATATATGAATGTCGTTGATAGAGACAAAATTGCTTCTATTATCAAAATCCCCTGCTTTGTTCAGAATCAATTTCACATTCATGCCCCTAAGTTTCTCGGCAGATAGCTTTTTGGGCAATTGAACCTTATAATCTTTTGTGCTGTCCAAAAGGCCTCTTGCATTTAAAATGTTTATGAGTCTTTCCCACTTTTCTGAAGGGTTCTGTGCATCATAGGCCAAATGGATCTTTAATGAATCTAAAAGCATATCTACTTCAATATATTTAGGTTTTCTGTTAGTTGTGTCATATGCAATCTTTATAGGAAGGGAGTCATACACCTTGTTTCCCAATACAAAACTTTTACCTTCATGTTCCATTCTTATCGTTAATTCCATCGATGAAACTTCTTTAAAATGATAGGTAATGCCTACATCGTCCATTTTTCTGATGAAATCAGGCCCAAATTTGAATGTAAATACCGCGGCTATAACAATATATAAAATGGTCAATATCATGAATCTTGATTCCTTCATTTTTCGATTCTTACAAAAACTTGCCCTCTTTTTTAATATATTTTATCTTATCGACTTTGAACGGAAAACGTGCCAAAGGTGTCCTTTCTTCCCATATTTCTTCGATTTCATCTTCTTGGACAACAATACTGGCGTCATCTTTTCGATAGGGAAACCCAAAATAATCATAAGCGGCAAAATCAAGAGTGTTCAAATTCAATCTTACTTTATGTTCGTCCTTTAATACCTCATCTTGGGAAATCGTGAAAACAAAATCTTTGTATTTGGCTTTTGTATGAACTATATAAGCCGACTTAATAGATTTTTCTCTATCTCCAATTGATTTTTCATAATACCCATCTTTTTTGTTGAAGTCACAATTTTCTGCCAAAGGATTACTTGTGATTAAATAAAATCCTTTGGTTTTACTCAACATCTTGCATTCAATGCTTTTAAACAAACAATAATAACCTGATCTAAAAACCATTATTCTATTTTTACAAACTGTAAGTTCTGACCTACTTTTTGTAGTCGTGCCACAAGAACTTCAGTGCCGTCATTAAAAACTTCAAAAATTTCAGCTCCTTCAATAAATTCTACTTCATTTGTCAAATGCCATTCAGGAGCACCTAGCCTTCCACTTTTCCCTGCACTAAATCCATGTGCAGTAAATGGATATTCATACATTGCATAAGTACCTCCAGAAGGGATTACGACAGATTTAGTTTCCTTGGATGTGAATCTAATCACACCACAACTTCCGTCCGCAATAAAAAATTCAGTTCCAGGATAGTCTAGGCGTAATCCATTATATAAGTCTTCAAATGATTCCAAGTGTTTGGCATCGGCAGCTTTTGTAATATATCCTTTTCTATTTTTAATAATTCCTTTGGTTCCTATATTCTTTTCAATGTCACTTTTTGATATAACTTTTTGCAACGTTAAAATTAACATTTCGTTATAATTTATTCGATGAGTTGCACGTATTTTTTTAACATTTATATTTATACTAATCGTAAATCAAATAGCATTTATTGTGTAGTGCAAGTCTTATTAATTTTTGTATTAAGTGTTTCATTGCCCGGTACTTGGGCATTGGCTGTATTTTCAGTAAGAAAAAGTGTTGTATTCAAAGGAACGGAAAACGTTTTGGGATTGTGGGGTGAAAAGTCAAAAGGTTCCCAAACCAATCAATTTCCATTCTTGCCCTCCCGAGATATGGGTACTTAAAAGTTTGAATCCGACCGAGTAATGGGCCTGTAAAGAACGTTTGTTCTTGGCATCTACCTCGGTAATAATCTGTTCATATTCGGATTTTAGGGTATTTTGCATGGTTTGGTATAGGCTTCGGAAAATCCCTTTTTTACGGTAATCCTTATCCACACATACCTGACCCATGGCGATATAGTTCCCGATATTAGGGATCCTTGTTTCGATGATATCGAACATAGGTCTCAAGACCTCTATTTCATTGGAAAATTCAGGGTGCATGCATAAGGCATAGCCCACTACTTTACCCCCATCCTTGGCAATGATATGCGGACATACATCATTCATTCGCTTTAAGATGTCAAAGCTGTGGGAAACGGTAACAAAGCCTTCTTTGAGTTGTTCTTCTTTTGGAACATTGGTATATAAATTACGTTGTTGCAATGCCAAAATCCGATTCAGTTCACTTTCCTCTGAAGCCCTTTTGTAAACGACCATGGCAAGAAATTTTATTAAAGGTAATAAATTTGATACATGACTCTTTGTAAACGCTTCAAGGTGTGGGTTTAGTTAGTGCAATACAAGATATTATTGCTTATTTTAACGGGCGTTTTCTTATCGATTGCCTCATCAAATAAATGTTGTGTCGATTTTGGGAATAGGAGGGTAAAACCATTATGGAAAAGATTGGGCAATCTGGGTTAAACGGCCATTCCATTCTTTACCCAATGGTTCCGGCAGGTAAGGAACGTTTTCGGTTTTGTTTACATGCTTAAAATATGAAGGAAGAAATAAAGAAGGAATTACTGGTATTGAAAAAGTATCTTTAAGCCTATGGAAGAAAGATTTTATATTCTGGCTTCTTTTGAATTTGTTGCCGATGTGCAAATATTGAAAGGAAAACTGGAATCAGAGGGTATACCGGTTTTTTTGAAGGACGAAAACACTTTGAATTCGGACCCCTTGATCAGTCATGCCATAGGCGGGGTTAAATTACAGGTTTATGCCAAGGATAAGGAAAGGGCCTTGGAAATTTATAACGAGGTTCGGGCCTACGCTATTGACCATGAAGGTAATCCTATTGTTTGCCCCAATTGCAAAGCCCGGAAATCGGAAGCCTATTATGGGCGGAAAACCTTATTTTACAAACTATTCCCCTTTTTTGAGGAGAAAAAATACAAATGCCTGAATTGTGGAATAATAACCAAACCGGATAAGCATGTTTAGCTTATTTGTTACTGGAATTTAGACAGCAGCGGAAAACGATGAGATATCCAATGTAATGAATACAATATTCGAACCGAAGACAAAAACCATTTGGTGATCAAAGGCGCTGTAAAATCTCCGCGTTTTCCACAGTAGCATGTACTTTATAATGCTTTAGTAAATATGCATCGATATATTCATTCTGCTGAACTTCCTTTTTATCAAATACCCGCTTGTTCTTTCGGGTAACTATTGTTTTAGGTTGAAGGGTTTCCATGATATACCTTAGTTCTTCCATCGAAGTTACCCTTGGGTTATTATGAAAAGGGAACAGCTCGTCACGACATATATTACTCGGATGGGTAGCCGCTTTCGTGGGTGGTTTGGCATTCAATCCCCAATATCCTATATGGTATCCCAGAAAAAGGATGTTTTGGGTGTCTAGATGGTTTTCTTGAATATATTTGGGCACCGATATACCTTCCCCATTGAAAAAAGTATCCCGTTGGTATTTGTTTTGGACAATATTGATATACTCCAAATACGTTTCCATGGGTATCAATAATAGAATGAAAAGATAATAAGGCTTCCATTTAAAACTTTTGAAAAATTCCAATTCACTGATAGCCATAACTACCAAAAGCAATAGCATGGGATGAAGTTGGATCAAATAATGGCCATTGATCCGTCCGCCTTTATAAAAAGCGAACAATACCCCGACAATGGCAACAAGTAGATATTGTACAGGTATTAGTTTAAAATTGAGTAGTTTCCTTTTCCAAGCAAAAACAAAAAAGCCGGTCAAGACTACATATACAGGTGCTAATTTAAGAATGGAATATCTGCGTGCACTTATATAGGCTACAGGAGCCTCGAAGACCGATGACACCCACAACCCGTGACTTCCTTGTATATAATAAGGTAATAATGTCAAGGCAATGATCAGCAAGATACCCGAACCATATAACCCGGCATAACCAATGGCTTTGATCCAACCTTGTTTTTTATAATGGTCATAGTATATATAAAACCCGAGGAACAATAGGGCATAGGCAATGTTCATTTTGGTCATAACGGCGATGCCCATAAGTAATCCCGCAAGGAAGGTCGTTTCCCATTTTTTGAACTTTATCAAGAGGTATAATCCCGGCATAAAGAAGGCCATACAAATATGTTCGGACATTACCCCTTGTAAGCTTCCGAACAGGGAAAGTAAAATCACTGTAGCGATTGCTGCCCATAAACCTGCTTTTTTGGAATGGGCCTCTTGGCCGATCTTATAAGTGAAAAATGCGGTACTGGTGACCAGTAGTACGCCAAGCAAACGAATGGCGATAAAGCTTTTTCCGAACACATAGATGATAGCGGCAAAAACAAGGAAAGTGATGGGGGGTTTTAAATCCCAAAGTTCGGTGTAGGGCAAATGGCCCTCTACCCATGATTGCCCCATAAGAATAAAGGTACTTTCATCCCGGTCAATATAATCCCTAAAGAAAAAGGGGAGACGAATAAAGAGTGAAACGCAGGTTATAATCAAAAAAACCGTTCTTTCCTTTAGTTCGGCATGGTTCTTCAAAATAGAATTTATAAGCGTGTACGACATGTATTTTATGGGGATTGATTCCCATACTCGCAAGATATATATAATACCAAATGATTCGTAAAAGAAACCTAAATAAAGTGATTTTTTTTAGATGGAATAAAGAATCCAAATTCAGCCAAAGTTAGGGTTTTATATACAATGTTCGCTACGAGAGAGGCTTTTACCGATCCAAATACTGTTGATGTTGTTATATGTACGTGGTGAACCATTCTTGGGGATGCTTTGGACAAAAGGATAATCGATAAAATATTCTATAACAAACCATCGTTACTTACTACATATAAGTTGAAAGTAATCGAATTTCAAAAATGAAAATATACAGGTGATAATCGTAAGTTTTGGAGGAAATGCAGTCTCGGTTTTACTTTCCGCTCAATGAATAGGATTATTCTTATTAAATTCAGTACCTTTCTTATACCAACTTAAAATCATGATTATGGAACAATGGTTTGCCGCATTGACTTCGTTTGAAAAAATATATTGGATCGTCGCTATTAGTGCTTCTATTGTATTATTGGTCCTCATGGCCATGACCTTTTTAGGGGGTGATGTGGATGATTTAAGTGGAGATGTTGATGTGGATATCGACGGGGATACAGGTATAGATTTCCAATTTCTGTCCTTTAAGAATTTAATGGGTTTCTTCACCATTTTCGGTTGGGTGGGTATCGCTTGTTTGGAAAGCGGGTATTCCAAGGCAATAATCATTATCGTTTCTGTAGTCTGTGGTCTGTTGATGATGTTGGCCATGGCTTCGCTGTTCTATTATTTAAGCAAAATGCAAAGTAGCGGAACCTTAAAGCTGAAAAATGCCCTTAACCAAATCGGGGAGGTATATCTGACCATAGGCGCTAAAAGGTCCACCATAGGTAAAGTAAGTATTAACGTGCAAGGAACGTTACGGGAACTCGATGCGCTTACCGAAGAAGATAAAGACCTTCATCAAGGTGATGTGGTCAAGGTCAAGGAAGTTACCGATAACGGAATATTGATTGTTCAACTCTTAAATAAATAACCAAAATGTTATTAGTACCATTACAATTGGGCGCAGGCGCCTCATTGCTGGCCATTGGCTTTGCAATTCTTTTCTTTTTCATCATCATTATTTCATTTATACGAAGGTATAAGCGTTGTCCGTCTGACCGTATTCTTGTGGTTTATGGTAAGGTAGGTACGGGTAATTCCGCCAAATGTATACATGGTGGAGCCGCATTTATTTGGCCGGTAATACAGGATTATGAGTTTTTGGATCTAACACCGATTTCGATAGAGGTTGATTTGGTCAACGCCTTGAGTAAGCAGAACATTCGTGTCAACGTTCCTTCCCGATTTACCATTGGTATTTCAACCGAACCGGGTATTATGCAAAATGCCGCAGAACGATTATTGGGATTGGGCATGCAAGAAGTACAGGACTTGGCGAAAGAGATAATTTTTGGGCAATTACGTTTGGTGGTCGCTTCTATGGATATTGAGGAAATCAATTCCGATAGGGATAAGTTCTTGACCAATATTTCACAAAGTGTGGAATCCGAATTAAAGAAAGTGGGTCTAAAATTGATCAACGTGAACATCACCGATATCGTTGACGAATCGGGTTATATTGAAGCTTTAGGTAAAGAGGCAGCAGCCCATGCCATAAACGCTGCCCGTAAATCGGTAGCTGAGAAGAACAGGGATGGTTCTATTGGTGAGGCCAATGCCGTACAGGATGAACGAACCCAAGTGGCCGCTGCGAACGCAAAGGCCGTAGAAGGAGAGAACGTTGCAAAAATAGATGTTGCGAATTCCGACTCCTTAAGGAGACAGCGAGAGGCCGAGGCCGAACGTACCGCAATAGCTGCGGAAAAAGTTCAAGCAGCGAAAGCATTGGAAGAATCGTATGCTGCTGAAAAGGATGCTGAGATTGCCAGGGCAGAAAGGGAGCGTAGTTCACAAATGGCGGATATCGTGGTACCTGCGGAAATAGATAAGAAAAAAGTAGAGATCGATGCCGAAGCAGAAGCTGAAATGATTCGTCGTAAGGCCCGTGGTGAAGCCGATGCGATCTTTGCCAAAGCAGAAGCAGAAGCAAAAGGTTTATATGAGATCTTGACCAAACAGGCCGAAGGTCTGGATAGGATCGTGAAAGCAGCTGGAAACGATCCAAAAGACGCAGTATTATTATTGGTTGCCGATAAACTTCCTGAGCTCGTTAAAACCCAGGCAGAGGCTATTAAAAACATTAAGATCGATAAGGTTACGGTTTGGGATTCTGGTGCTAAGACGTCTGATGGAAAGGGCTCTACGGCCAATTTTATATCTGGTATGTATAAATCAGTGCCACCACTCCAGGAAATGTTCAACATGGCAGGAATGCAATTGCCAGAGTATTTAAAAGGAAAAGATATTGTTGATGGGACCGTGGTCGAAGAAGATGAATCGAACAAAAAAGAAGTATTAAAAGATGATTCAGAAGAATAATTAATGATTGTTCTTCTAGTGGATATAAGCCTAGTTGCCATGCAAAGCAACTAGGTTTTTTTGTTCAAGGAAGGCTTTCGCTAAAAAAATCAATCAATAACAAAAGATATGCTCAGGAAAATCGAATCTGAAAAAATTGGATTTCCTAAGCAAGACCAATGACCTTATTATAGGCACTTTTCAACTTTTTGATTACAATTTCGATTTCTTCTTCATTTAAATGCCCAAAACCAAAACGAATGGCACAAGTGTTTTTATCTTGATATAAAATGGTTTTTGGCAAGAATAAATCTAATTTCGCGGCTTCTTCGGCAAGTTTCACCAACGATATGGTTTCTATAAATTGCAACCATATGGCCAAACCGCCTAAGGGCATTTCCCAAGTAATGATGTTTTCAAAATAGTCCTGTAAAAAAAGGCACAAACTATCGCGACGTTGTTTGTAAGTGACGATGTTTTTTTTCTTGAGTCTATATATTTCTCCTTCGGAAATAAGTTCGGAAAGCATTTGTTCTTGTATTAAATCACCTTGTTTATCCAATAATTGTAAATAGTTTTTAGCTTCGGAAATCAAGTTTTCCGGTGCTACTACAAAGCCTGTATGAAAACTTGGAAATAACGACTGCCCCAATTTACCCAGATAAATGACCATTCCGTTGGCATCGGCACTTGCCATGGGTAACATAGCAGATCCTTCATATTGAAAATCGTGGTCATGATCATCCTCGATAATCGCAAATCCATGCGTCTTTGCCAATTGTAATAATTGTAATCGCCGTTTTGCACTCAACGTTACTGTTGTAGGGTAATCCCTATTGGCGCAAACATACACACAGCGAATACTTCCTTTTACAAAATGCTTTTTTATATACTCTATATTCAAACCTTCATTATCTACGGGAATAGTCCTAATCGCTGCACCGGCTTGTTGAAAAATCATGTTAGCGGCATAATTGCTCAACTGCCCAACCAACACCAGATCACCCTGTTTGATTAATAATTGTGAGACTATATACAGACTCATTTCCGTACTACGTGTATTTACTAAATTATTTGGTTTTATATGAAACCCTCGTGTGGCATTGAGATAATTACAAAGTTGTGTACTAAAAATCGATGGGGTCAACGCATTGGTTCTATTCCACTTATTAATTAATGGTTTTCGTTTCATGGCTGCACTATACCATCTTGAAAATTGATGCACAGGATGCAAACGTAAATCTGGTTTACCGTCGCCCAGCGTAAATTTCAAAGAAGTTTCTTCTGTTGTCGAAGCCAAATGAAATGATTGTTGAAAAGGAAAACCGGCTACTTTCGGATACGTATAGGCCTGTTGGATATGTTGGGCCGGTGCCTTGATTTTTACCGTGGATTCTTCTGGCACCAAAACAAAAGTCCCTCTGTTGGCGATAATGTCTACCCAACCTTGTGAGGCCAATTCATCGTAAATGGCAACAGCGGTATTGCGATGAACGTTTAATAACTGACTTAATACACGGGTTCCCGGTAGCTTGCTGCCTTTTTCCAAGTAGCCACGTTGTATCGCATTTATGACTTGTTGTGCCACTTGTATGTAAACAGGTTGCACAATCGTTTTGTCGTAAGTGACAAGTTGTTTTAATATTTGACTAACCGGACTATTCATTGTTTTAAAACTGGACTAGTTTAATCGTCCGGAAAATTACGACTTTTGCAGAATAAAATTAAATGATGCAATAACGACCATTGCAAAACACAAGAAGATGAAAAATTCAATCTTATTATATACATTTTTACTGATCAGCGCCTTTCGATTACATGCTCAACAAGAAGAGTCCATGATGAAAATTGATTCCTTAAGTGAAGTCGTGGTTACCTCAAATCGAATTGATCTTCCTTTCAAAGAAAATTCCAGGACCATAAATATCGTTTCGGCGACAGATATTGAAAATAGTTCTGCCGTTACCATTGCGGATTTATTACAGCAAGTTGCCGGTGTTGATATCAGAAGACGGGGTACTGGCGGAAGTCAGGCCGATTTATTCATTAGAGGTGGTGGTTTTGACCAGACACTCTTATTAATCGATGGTATTAAAATGGACGATGCCCAAACAGGGCACCATACCATGAATGCTTCCTTACCACTTGAAGTTATTGAGCGTATAGAAATTATAAAAGGTCCTGCAGCCAGGGTTTTTGGGCAAAACGCTTTTACGGGAGCTATTAATATCGTTACTAAATCCAACTTGGATAATTCCGTTACCGCAAATCTTGAAGCCGGTTCTTTTGGTCAGCTTAATGGTTCTGTAACCGTTGGGTCCGAATTAGAGAATTCAACACATATTTTCCATGCCGGGAAAATGACTTCTGAAGGTTATAGAAACAATTCGGATTACGACAATTCAAATTATTTCTTAAAAAGTGTTTTCAATAAAAATGCACAACCTATTGAAATGATAGCGACTTTCTTTGATAAAAAATTCGGTGCCGAGAATTTCTACACGCCTAGTAGCTGGGGTTTTAATGAATATGAAGAAACTCAAAATAGCTTAGTCGCATTAACGACCACTTTTATGTCCGAAAAACTGAAAATCCAACCACGGATCTATTGGAAACGGAATCAAGATATGTTCTTATTACAACGGGATGACCCTGATTTTTTCAGGAATTTCCATATTTCAAATAAAATCGGTGCTGAAGCCAATGCCGCTTATACCTCTAAATTAGGAATTACGGGATTTGGTATCGATATGTCAAAAGTGTATCTGCGAAGCAATAATTTAGGCCAACGTAATCGTTTTATGACCACCTTGTTTTTAGAACATAGATTTCAATTGGCGGACAGTCGTTTAGATATTACGCCTGGGGTCGCTATGACCTATTATTCGGATTTTAAATTCAATGCCTTTCCCGGTCTGGATATTGGTTTTGATATTACCAACAAACTTAAGGTTTATGGAAATATTGGTTATACCTATAGAATTCCGACTTATACTGATTTGTATTATAACGGAGGAGGAAGTGCTGGCAATCCGGATTTAGAACCCGAAGAAGCTTTAGCACAAGAATTGGGAATTAAATATGTTGCACCCAAAATTGCGGCAAGTATTTCGGTTTTTAATAGGGATGCCACAAATCTTATCGATTATATAAGACCAAATACAGATGTCGAAACCTTTACGGCAACCAACATCACCGAGGTCAATACGAAAGGATTTGAATTTGATGCTTCTTATAATTTTAAGTTAAGTAACTTCAATCAAACCTTGGCAATTGGTTATGCTTTTTTAGATGACAATATTTTAGACCAAAACGAAGAATTATCCCGTTACTCATTAAACACGTTGAAACATCATTTTACAACCCGGTTAAGTACGCAATTATTTAAAAATGTACGTCAGAATATCGTTTACAAATACGCCGAGCGTACTACTGGGCAAACTTACAATGTTTGGGATGCTTCTATTTTATTGCAATTGAAACAAGTTGAATTCTCAGTAACCGCAAGCAATATTTTTGATGCCGAATATATTGAGTCTGGCTTTACACCAATGCCACCAAGTAATGTGTTGTTTGGATTGCGTTACAGTTTTAAATAACGATCATAATTTAGACATTTCTTAGGGTCATTGTCACGATGTGATTTCTGAAAGGGTTTTTGAATACCTATTTTAAGAGATTTCATACATTTGTGGGATAATTCAACCCAATTAAACTTGAACTTAAACGAAATACCTCGGGTAAAGACCATTACCAAAGAAGCGTTTATAAAATCGTATTATAAACCGCAAAAACCGGTTGTTATTGAACGGTTCATCGAGGATTGGCCGGCCTATTCCAAATGGGATTTGGAATATATGCGAAAGGTTGCTGGGGAAAAGGAAGTTCCTTTGTACGATGATCGACCCGTGCATCACGAGGATGGGTTTAATGAGCCCCATGCCAAGATGAAGATGTCCGATTACATAGATCTGCTTCAAAAAGAGCCTACCAAGTACCGTATTTTCCTTTGGAATATCTTGAAGGAAGTTCCACGATTGCAAGAGGATTTTACCTATCCTGATTTTGGGCTTCGATTAATGAGAACCTTACCCATGCTTTTCTTTGGTGGCCGGGATTCATATACATTTATGCATTTTGATATTGATCTGGCCAATATTTTCCATTTTCATTTCGAGGGTAAGAAAGAATGCATTTTGTTTCCGCAATCGGAAAGTAAATACCTATATAAAGTCCCACATTCCTTGATTACCCATGAAAGTATAGATTTTGCGAATCCTGATTTTACGAAATGGCCGGCCTTAAAACAGGCAAATGGTTATAAGACCCATTTGAACCATGGGGAACTTTTGTATATTCCAGAAGGTTACTGGCATTATATGCGGTATGTGACCCCTGGTTTTTCAATGAGTTTACGTTCTATTGCCAAGAATCCCAAAAATCTATTCTCTGCCTTTTACAACGTAATAGTAATGCGAAGTTATGATGGGATCATGCGAAAAATACAAGGGCAAAAATGGATTGATTGGAAGAACCAACAGGCCGTTCAGCGAACAAATAGGAATGTGCATGGTGCAATCAAATAAGATTGGATATATTTGCCGCTCAAAAATTTATACATTAACCATTAAGATTATTAAAAATGAAAAAAGCAATAGTTGTTATAGCTATGATTTTGGGTGTTTCTTTTGTAAATGCACAAGCATTTGAAGGAAAGGATGACACTAAATTTCAAATCGGGGCCAACTTTCAAGAAAACGGTACCGGAATCGTGGTAACTTATGATTACGGAATGGGTGAAAACTTCTCAATTGGCGCAACATCGTCCTATATTTTGGGCGTTGAGGAAGTTATTGATGCTGATTTTGGCAATAGATTCGACCTAAAAGTAAGATTCAATGCAAACCTTGGTAGCGTAATGCAATTACCAAGCAATGTTGATGTTTATCCAGGTCTGAACTTAGGATTAAAGAATTTTGGAGGGCACTTAGGTACCCGTTATTTCTTTAGTGATGGTTTTGGTTTGTTCGCAGAGGCATCAGTGCCATTCGCAAAATATAAATCCGACGATTTAACTTTAGCGGAAGAATTACACAATCAATTTGTGTTTAGTATAGGGGCTACTTTTAACCTATAATAAGGTTTTAAAGATTAAAAAGGGACGAATGTTTTGGTATTCGTCCCTTTTTTATTTGATTAGTTCAGTGATTTTTTCATACACCAAATAACTTTCCCAACCGCGGTAAAGTAGGTAATCGGCCAGTTTGCGTCTTCGTTTTTGAATATCGGTTTCCCTTATTGAATTTAGCCTTTTTTTAGCAAGGTTATCCAAGGTTTCCAAATACAGGGCGTCATCGATTTCCGCTAAGGCGGATTTGATATTGTAACTGGAAATATGTCGTTGTTTCAGCTCGTTCACGATTCTATTCCTGCCCCATTTCTTTATGTTGAACTTGCCTCTTGCAAAGCTTTGGGCAAAGCGTTCCTCGTTCAAATAATTCTCTTGGATCAAATGGGTTATAATTTGATCTATGGCCTCCGGAATCATGCGCATCTCCTTTAGTTTTGAGGTTACATCTTTATGGCAACGTTCCTGATAGGCACAATAGCGTTCCAGTTTTTTGGTCGCTTCTGATAATGTATATGAATCTGTTTTTTTGAACAAAATTAAAAATTGGTTTTACAAGATTTAAAACGCATAAATGGATTTCAGAAATTAGTCTTTGAATTATCTATTTACAATGCAAGATATAATCATTTGCTATCGGATTAAAGTTTATTCAAACAAAAAAAGCGACTCCGTTGCCGAAGTCGCTTTAAAATTTAAATCTTTAGGTTATTTCTGTCTAAAGACCCTGTCATTTATCGTCAGGGTTAGTGCTGCCATTTGTTTTTCCGTATATCATGTACAAGGAAAAACGGGGTTGCACTAATATATTGTTTTGCCGTTCTTATCCTTAAAACGGAATTCTAGATACGTATAAGCATCCCTAGGCTGGATCTTGATCCATTTCTTATGCTCCAAAAACCATTTAGTACGGATTGATGGAAAACCTTTAGTAAGGTAAGCCGCAATAAAAGGATGTATGTTCAAAGTGATCTTACTGTCCTTTTTAGGGCCTTTCAAAAGTTTTTCTAGGTCTACGTTTATTTTGTCTATTAAAACAATCGGAGCTTCTACTTCTTGACCCGCTCTATTGGGGTCCACTTCCGTTGTTTTAATATTCATTTCGGGACGTACCCGTTGTCTGGTGATCTGTACAAGACCAAATTTACTGGGCGGCAATATTTTGTGCTTGGCCCGATCATCTTTCATTTCATCACGAAGATGATCAAAAAGCTTTCTTCTATGGGGTGCTTTTACCATATCTATGAAGTCGATAACGATAATTCCTCCCATATCGCGAAGGCGTAATTGTCTTGCTATCTCCGAAGCGGCCAGCATGTTAACCTCTAAAGCGGTATCTTCTTGATTTTTTGCTTTATTGGATCGGTTACCACTGTTAACGTCTATGACGTGCAATGCTTCGGTATGTTCTATGATCAAATAGGCTCCTTTGCTCATTGTGGCCGTGCGGCCGAAAGAAGTTTTTATTTGTCTTTCTATTCCGAATTTTTCGAATATAGGAACGGTTGAGCTGTAAAGCTTGACCATAGATTCCTTGCCTGGAGCAATTTCTTGTACATAATCATGGACCTGGTTATAAAGCGTCTGGTCATCTACATGTATACCTGTAAAGGAATCGTTGAAAACGTCCCTTAAGATACTTGATGCCCTATTGAGTTCTACCAATACTTTGGATGGTGTCGGTGCTTTATACAATTTTTTACACATTGCTGACCATTTGTTCAGCAAGTTTTCTAGATCCTTGTCCAGTTCGGCGACTTTTTTACCTTCGGCGACTGTTCTGATGATAACTCCAAATCCTTTTGGTTTAATGCTCTTAACAAGCCTTTTCAACCTATCTTTTTCTTCTTTGCTTTCAATCTTTTGAGAGACCGAAACACGTTCGGAAAAAGGCACCATGACCAAATAGCGGCCGGCTAACGAAAGCTCGGAGCTGATTCTAGGTCCTTTGGTGGAAATGGGTTCTTTAACAATCTGTACTAATAAGGATTGGTTTGATTTAATGACATCATTTATGCTGCCATGTTTATCAATATCTTTTTCCAACGGAAAGTCTTTCAAGGAATAATCCTTGAGCTTCCCGGTACTCACTTGTTTTATGAATTTCAACATCGTGGATAATTGCGGCCCAAGGTCATGATAATGCAGAAAAGCATCTTTTTCATAACCTACATTAACAAAGGCTGCGTTAAGACCGGTAACGGGCTTCCTGACTTTGGCCAAAAATATATCGCCAACAGAAAAATCGTTATTATCTTCCTCTTTGTGTAACTCTGTGAGTTTTCCTTCTTTTAGTAAGGCAAAATCGACGGCGTTGGAACTAGATCGTACGATTAATTCTCTATTCACCTGATTTTATTTATATCTGTTATACCGCGAATAATGCGGTGAACAAATAGATTAAACAATAGTAGTCACAGGTTGTATAAACCCGTCGAAATTCTTTTTAGAATTTCTATGTCAATGAACGTATTAAACGAAAAAGTAGTTGAGAACAACTACTTTTTCTTGTGTCGGTTAGCTCTTCTACGCTTCTTGCGCTTGTGTGTAGCTACCTTATGTCTCTTTCTTTTCTTACCACTCGGCATAAAGTTCTTGTTTAAAGATTATTATTTTAGTTTATTTTACTTGTACGTTACTTTTAACACCTTCTACGAAAACCTTGGCAGGTTTAAACGCCGGAATGTTATGGGCCGGTATTTTAATAGTAGTGTTTTTAGAAATGTTCCTACCAGTTTTTTCCGCTCTGGTCTTTATAATAAAACTACCGAATCCTCTTAGGTAAACATTATCTCCACTTTCCAATGAAGTCTTTACCTCTTCCATGAAGGATTCAACAGTCGCCTGAACATCTCCTTTTTCGATTCCCAGTTTGTCTGAGATTTTCGATACAATTTCCGCTTTCGTCATTTTGTCAATTATATTATCTGTATATTTTTTCGGCTTGCAAATATATAAATTAAATTCATTCTTTTGCCCTAATCAACTAATTTTAAGTATATAAACAACTACTTTTATCATATAGTATTGATGTGTATGATTTTTTCCCTTAAAATTCTTCTTTGGTATCAAAAAAATAAGAGAAACCTACCTTGGAGAAAAACCAAGGACCCATATAGAATCTGGCTTTCAGAAATTATTCTGCAGCAAACAAGAGTGGCGCAAGGATTACCTTATTATGAGAGGTTTATCGAGCGGTTTCCAACGGTTCGGGACTTGGCAAATGCCCAGGAAAATGAGGTGCTTAAATTATGGCAAGGGCTAGGATATTATTCACGGGCCAGGAACCTTCATGCCACGGCAAAAATCGTCGTTGATGAATATAAAGGGGAATTTCCCAAGACATACAAAGGGCTTTTAAAACTGAAAGGTGTTGGGGATTATACGGCCAGTGCCATTGCTTCTATATGTTTCGATATTCCGGAACCTGTCGTAGATGGCAATGTTTACAGGGTGTTGGCTCGTTATTATGGTGTTGATATTCCGATAAACAGTTCTAAAGGTACCCGTTATTTTAAGGAATTGGCAAGAAAGGTCATGAATACCGAACAGATAAGGGATTATAATCAGGCTATAATGGAATTCGGTGCCATTCAATGTGCTCCAAAAAATCCCGATTGTACGGGCTGCCCCTTGAACGATGGTTGTCTGGCGCTACAACAAAACCAGATAGGTGAGCTCCCCAAAAAAATAAACAAGACCAAGGTCAGGAATAGATATTTCAACTACCTTGTTGTTGTAGACCCCAAGAACCGCACCTTGTTGCAACAGCGAAAAGGGAAGGGTATTTGGCAAAACCTATGGGAATTTCCTTTATTGGAGTCCAAGGAGGATATGGATGTACATGAACTGGAGCGCTCGTTTAATAAGGTGTTGGCCATTAATGAAACACCTGAAATTTATCACTTTAATTCGGAAAACATCGTACATAAGTTGTCGCACCAACATTTATACACTAAATTTTGGATTATAAAGACCGATACATTTTTAAAAGAAGGAGTGGGGTTTAACGAACTGAAGGATTATCCCGTACCGGTTTTGATAGCTGATTTTATTAAAACATTTAAAATTTAGTACTTTTGGGCATTAGATAAAAATTATGAGCGGAACATTGAATAAGGTAATGCTTATCGGGCATTTGGGAGACGAAGTGAAAATGCACTATTTTGAAGGTGGTGGGTGTATAGGAAGGTTTCCTATTGCGACCAACGAGACCTATACCAATAAACAGACCGGTGAACGGGTAACCAATACGGATTGGCATAATATCGTTATACGTAACAAGGCCGCTGAAATTTGTGAAAAGTATCTTAGTAAAGGAGATAAGATTTACGTTGAAGGGCGTTTAAAGAACCGACAATGGCAAGGTGAGGATGGTAATACACGTTATACCACCGAGGTGCATGTACAGGATTTCACGTTCCTAAGTACCAAAAAGGAAAGTATGGCGAATGCACAAGCAACTGGTCAACCATCACAACCTGCGCAGGCATCACAGCCAGTTCAAAATCAGGCACCGACCAAAGCTGCCGAACCTACGGCTTCGGTTGCACCTGAAGATGATGATGATTTGCCATTTTAACTCTATAAAACCTAAAATTTGACTGTTGGACCCTGAACCCCTTAGTTTTTCCCTGAACGCTATAGCTATGGAGGGTGCGTTTGTACTCAATATAACCATACTTATTATCCTATTGTTTTGTTCGGCCCTTATTTCAGGTGCCGAGGTGGCTTTTTTCGGTCTTTCGCCAACTGATGTCAACACCATTGAAGAGAAAAAGACAGCAAAAGGAAATATCATCGTAAAATTATTGGAGCGTCCCAAAAAATTATTGGCGACCATATTGATCACCAACAATGCCATCAATATCGGGGTTGTTCTTGTATTCAATATAATAGGGGACACCCTTTTTTCGAATATAAACTATCTGCTATTCAATTTTATTTCGGTTCGCTTTCTGTTGGAAGTCGTGGTTGCCACCTTTTTGATATTGATGTTCGGGGAAATTTTGCCTAAAGTCTATGCAAATAGGAACAGGATCAGTTTTTCCCATTTTATGGCTTATCCCCTTAAAGTGCTCGACTTCATTTTTTCTCCTTTGAGTTTGCCCATGCGGTCATCTACCATATACCTGAACAATAAATTGGGTACCCATAAATCCAGTCTAAGTGTAGATCATTTGTCCCAAGCTTTGGAACTGACATCAGAAGGGGATACCACGAAAGAAGAGCAAAGGTTGTTGGAAGGTATCGTCTCATTCGGTAATACGGATACCAAACAGGTAATGCGGCCACGGATCGATTTGTTCGCATTGAGCGAGGATATGAAATTTCCCGATGTGCTTAGTGAGATTAAAAAACAGGGATATTCCAGGATACCGGTCTTTTCCGAAAATATGGATAATGTCCTAGGAGTGCTCTATGTTAAAGATCTTTTGCCTTATATAGATCGTAAGTCGTTCAATTGGATATCGCTTATTAGAGACCCTTATTTTGTTCCTGAGAACAAGAAATTGGATGATCTTTTATTGGAATTTCAAGAAAAGAAAAACCATTTGGCGGTTGTCGTCGATGAATATGGTGGTACCTCTGGAATCGTTACACTCGAGGATATTATCGAGGAAATCGTAGGTGATATCAGTGATGAGTTCGATGATGAGGATTTGGTGTATTCCAAATTGGATGATTATAATTACGTGTTCGATGGAAAAACGGCCCTTAAAGACTTTTATAGGGTAGTAAAGATTGAAGATGAAGATATCTTTGAGGAACAAAAAGGGGAATCTGAGACCATAGCCGGTTTTGTTCTTGAAATCGCCGGGGCGTTTCCTAAAAAAGGTGAAAAAATAGTATTTAAAAATTATGGATTCGTTGTTGAGAGTCTTGACAAAAAAAGATTGAAACAAATAAAAGTGATCTTGCCAAATGAGAATTAAGAGTATTCTTTTTGTATTGTTTTCTATGTTGATTTTCGAAAGCTGCCAGGAAGAGGTGATTCCCAAACCTAAGGCCAAGTTGCGATTGGAGTATCCCATAACGGATTACTCCGTGATTGAAACGGACCATTTCAAATTCTTGAAGAACCAGATCAGTATTTTGAAAAAACAGGATGGCAATGCCATGACCTTGGATTATCCTACCATGAAGGGATCTCTTTTCATTACCTATAAAGATGTGAACAATGATATAGGTAAACTTTTGACAGATGCCCAAAGGTTATCCATAGAGCATTCGGCAAAGGCCGACGGAATCTTGCCACACCCTTTCGTGAATGAAAAGGACAACGTATACGGTATGTTCTTTGAAGTTGTTGGTGATGCCGCATCCCAAGCCCAATTCTATGTTACCGATAGTACGGAACACTTTGTTACGGGCTCCCTGTATTTTTACACCAAGCCCAATTACGATTCCATTTATCCGGCAGCGTCTTATTTACAGGACGACATTAAGAAGTTCATGGAAAGCATTCGTTGGGAATAGCCTAAAAAAATAGCTGTCCGTTCTTTTACTCTTCTTTTCCTAGAAGTTTTTCGGCATTGGCTATACTGGTGTTGATCTGTTCCCTTAGGGCCTTCACCTTTTCTTCTTCCTCGTCTAGCCAAATTTGTTTTTCTTCGGTCAATGCCTTCCCGTTTAAGATCTCATCGGAATCGAATCTACTTCCAAAACCTTGCATCCAATCCATCATGGCCTTATGCGCATCTTGCAGCCCTTTTCGCGCCTCTTGGTACTGCATCCCTATTTCGGTGCTATCTTCCTTACTGCTTAATTCACCGACCATTTTGCCCATTACGCTCATTTTGGGCATTACCTCGTCATGAATGGCCATGACCTTATCCATTTGTTCGCTAGATACTTCTGTAGCTTCTTTTTTTTGATCCTTGCAAGAGATATTGCCTATTATAACTGCTAGTGCCAAAATGCCTAATAACTTTTTCATTCTAATGGTTTTGTATTAATTGTTATATTTTTTATTGAGTATACATAGTCCTTCACCTTGGTGTTCGTGATGGTTTCTTGAATTATGTCCGGATTGGTTTTCGTCGGAATATATACCACCAATGCTTCGCCATTTTCATAGTTTACCTCAGCTGAATTGATGCCTTCCAGAAGTTGTAAGTTCTTTTGTATCGCATCGGCGCAACCGGCCTGACAGGCCATCCCTTCTATGGTAATGTTGGCTAAGGCCGTTAAGCTGTCAGGTTGAGGTTGTTTTGCTTGTTTGTCCCTAAGGCTTGTACAGCCAACAAGAAGTATAGCGGTAAGTATAAAAAACAAGCTGCGCATTGGTAAAGTATCTTTTTTCAAAAATACATAATACCGAATTGATTTATCCGATATTGTTGGCCGATATTTCAACGAAGCCATTTTTTGGATGTTAGAAAATATAAAGTAAATCCTGAAAGGATAGTTATTAATCCGAAAATAGAGAATATCCGAAGCAACCAATTATTAAGGTTGTCACGTTCCTGATAATCCATCGTATGCATCATCCATAGAAAATCGAAAATACGCCATTTTTGGCTTCTAAATGTCTGTACGTTCGCATGATCTTGGGAAACATAAACCGTTGTGTTGGCCGGGGCATCGAATGTTATAGCATAGGCCGGTAGCGGTCTTCCTCTATATTCGTGATGGGCATTGGTCTCGGTAATAAGTTCTGTATGGGTTACCTCGGCCGTTACGTTCAATTTTTGCCGTGCGATTTTGATGGCATCATCTGTATTCAAGGGCAATCTGGTTTTTCCGTTGATTGCATTAATGAGTTTGGTATTTGTTCCCTCATTACTTTTAAATACCATTTCGTAAAACGGTTTATCCAAGATGGAAACAACCTTTAAGGATAGCAATGAGTCATTTGCACCCAAATGATGGTGAACAAATGAAGAAGGGGAAACTAAGTCTTTTTCAAAATTTAAAATAGGGTTCCCGCTCTTTAAATTATCACCGCGGATCTCATCAATGTTCGTCCAGCTAAAATAGAGTCCGCCCAAGGTCCAAAAGAAAAATTGGATTCCCAATATCAAACCTAGATAACGGTGCCATTTTCTTGTAAGATGTGTTATTTTGTATTTCCTCACTTACTTTTCTGATAATTCAATATAAGTTTAAAATTACATATAAATCGAGCAAAAATCGATTCTAAAGTTTCACTTTTGCAAAAAAAATATTTGTGAACGAAAATATTAAAAAATGGATATATCTCACCATACTTTCCTTGGTATGGGGCTCTTCTTTCATATTGATTAAAAAGGCATTGCTTGGGCTTTCCGCTTTTCAGTTAGGAGGGTTACGTATTGTTTTCGCATCTTCATTTCTGTTCATTTTCGGTTATCGAAGCTTATGGAAATTGTCCTTGACGGATTGGAAATGGATTTTGATCGCAGGTTTGTTGAGTTCTTTTTTTCCTCCTTTTTTGTTTGCCATAGCGCAGACCCAACTAGATAGTGGGGTCACCTCCATATTCAATTCCGTGGTACCTTTGCTGACTACATTGGTGGGTATTGCGTTGTTCGGTCTGGTGATTACCAAAAGGCAACTTTTGGGTGTGTTTATTGGGCTGTTGGGGGCATTGGCCTTGATTGTTTCAGGTATGGAGTTCGACCCCGACCAAAATTATTGGTATTCGGTTTTTATTTTACTATCAACTTTGGGATATGCTTTTAACATCAACATCATAAAAAGGCATTTGGGACATTTAAGTCCGTTGGCTGTAACAACCGGTAGTTTCGCCGTTGCGTTCGTTCCTGCTTTGGCGATAGTGGCCTATTCCGGTTTTTTTAGTGAAATAGGCCAGCAAATTGAAATGCAACATGCCATGTGGTTTTTGGTGATTTTGGCGGTACTCGGAACAGCTATGGCTAATATCCTGTTCAATAAATTAATTTATATATCAAGTCCGGTCTTTGCAGCTTCGGTCACCTACGTAATCCCAATTGTTGCTGTTCTGTGGGGAGTTTGGGATGGGGAACTGATCAATGTATATCAATTGCTCGGAGGTTTGATCATACTGCTTGGTGTGTATTTGGTGAACCGTAAAAAAAAGACCGCCAAGTAAACATGGCGGTCCAATAGATTGAATTAATGACCATCGAAAAATATAAAGATGGTTGTCCGTACTTAACTTTTCTAAATAGCGGTCAATAACTTGTTTTTTCAGTTGCTTTGGCGAATTTGTCGTAAAATTTGACAGGAATTTTTTTGCCATTGAAGGTGACTTTTTCGAGGTTCTCCAACACTTCACTCCCTTTTCCCGTTACTACGACTCTAACACTATCGATGTTCATGTATTTTTGTGCGGCTTTTTGCACATCTTCCTTGGTTACGGCATTTAATCGTTCTAAATACGTTTTGTAATAATCTTTGGGAAGTCCTTCGGTTTCAATATTCAGAGCATAACGGGCAATGGTTTCTGGTCTTTCCAATGCCAAAACGAAATTACCCACATATTTGGCTTTTGCATCTTTTAGCTCTTCGTCGGTCACAGGGGTTTTAACGATTTTGTCAATTTCTTTTAGGATCTCAACTACCGTGCTATCGGTGACCATATTACGTACCTGTGCACTAGCGGTAAAGGTTGAAGGCGCATATTTGTCATTGCCAATACTCGAGTATGAACCATAGGTATAAGCCTTGTCTTCCCTAAGGTTAAGGAACAAACGGGCCTGTGCACCACCACCAAGTATTTTATTGGCAAGAATAGCGGCAAGATAATCCTCATCTTTCATCTTAAGGTCTACCAAATTTTCGACAACCACTTCGGATTGTACGGCATTGGGCACATCAACAAAATTAATCTGTGTGTATTGTGCATTAGAGGGTTTTGAAAATTGAAAGGAAGGCGGAACGGCTTTTGTCCATGGGGTAAAGTATTCCTCAACCAAGCCTTTTACCTGTTCAAAATCCACATCACCAATAATTACCAAATAAGCATTTGCCGGTACGAAATAATCCTCATAAAATCGGATGACATCTTGAAGCGTAACGTTCTGAACACTTTCAGCGGTAACGAATTCACCATAAGGGTGGCTGGTTCCGTAGGCCAAGGCATTGGATACCCGATTGGAAATTGCTGAAACATCTTTTTCCTCTGTTTTTAATGAGGTTAGTATTTTTTGCTTTTCCTTTTCAAATTCCTCTTCCGTAAAATTTGGATTAATAGCGGAATCTGCCATTAGTTCAAAAATTCTTGGGAAGTATTTGGACAGTGAACCCGCAAAGGCGCTCTGGGATCCAAAACTGATTCTTGCCCCAAGAAAATCTACCTCTTCGTTGAAATCATCTTTCGGAATCGACTTGGAACCTTGACCTAAAAGAGCGGCCGTTAAAGAGGAAACCCCAGCCTTGTCCCCTTCGATGACCGGTGGGTTGTCTATAAGTAATTGTATAGATACGCGGGGTAATTTATGATTTTCGACCACTAAGACCTTGAGTCCGTTATTCATTTCGTAGTGTAAAGGCTCACTTAAATTTATTTCAGGGGCAGGACCCGGAGTGGGTATTTTACTTCTGTCGATTTGGGCTTGGACATTAAAAGCAATAAGGCCAAGTACCAATGTTATAAATAATCTTTTCATTGTTTATTAGTTTGCTGTTGCTTCTTCAGGTAGGTAATTTAACTCCACTCTTTGATTTGTGTTGAGGTATTTTTTGGAAACTTCCATAATTTCTTCCCTAGTTATGGATCTGTAAATGTCTATTTCATTATTGATCAAACTGGTATCATCATACAACATATAGTTTCTGGCCAAAGAATTGGCTATCCCTGTAATACTGCTGTTTGAATTTACGAACTGGTTCTCAAACTTATTTTGGAGCTTTTGATAGTCTTTTTCGGAAATCAATTCAGTTTTTATTTTTTCGATTTCCCCATCAATTTCACTTTTCAGATCTTCCAAAGAAGTTTCACCTACCGGAAGTGCGCCTACCACATAGGCTCCGTAATCTTCTTGTGAGCCATTGAAAGCAAATACCTGCAATGCTTTTTTTTCATCATCGACAAGTTTTTTGTAAAGTTTTGAACTTTTCCCGTCACTGAGGTACGTTGAGATCATGTCGAGCACATAAGCGTCCCTATTGGTTTGGGCCGGGGTTCTGTACCCGAGTAAAATTGCCGGTATTTGAATATTGGGGTCATGGTACTCCGCCTTGATCGTTGAGGTTATCGGATCCTCCACGAAAGTTTGTCGTTGAATTTCTTCCCCTTTAGGAATAGGACCGTAATAATCCTCGATCATTTTTTTGGTCTTTTCACGATCTATATCTCCCGCAACAACTAAAACGGCATTGTTGGGCACATAATATTTTTTGTTGAACAACTTAAAGTCTTCCAATGAGGCATTTGCCAAATGTTCCAAAGAGCCAATGGTCTGCCAACGATAAGGGTGCTTTTTGAACAGGTGTATGAACATTTGTTCGCGCCATCTCCCATAAGGTGAATTGTCATAGCGCATTCTACGTTCTTCTTGAACAACTTCACTCTGGGTGTCTACCCCGATTTTATTAATGATGGGGTGCATCATACGCTCCGATTCCATCCAAAGTCCTAATTCCAGATTGTTTGAAGGGAAAACCTCATAGTAATAGGTGCGGTCTTGCGTTGTGTTGGCGTTGTTTCGGCCTCCGTTGGAAGAAACTATTTTGAACCACTCTCCCCGTTCTATATTCTGGGTGCCCTCGAATAACAAATGTTCAAAAAAATGGGCGAATCCGGTTTTTTCCGGATTTTCATCTTTAGCACCTACGTGGTACATGACCGACGTGGTGACCACAGGGGCATTATTGTCTTGGTGTAAAATTACGTGCAGGCCATTGTCAAGGTCGTACTCTTCATAGGTAACCTCTTGTGCAGAGATCACCGATAATAGGAACAATGTCAATAAGCCCGAGATCAAAGGTGTTTTCATTCTCACAGGATTTTTAATTATTGGTCAGTGGATATTTGTTTTTAAAGCCAACGCTAATATAAATTTTTCAGCATAATGGAGGGGGAGTTCGGTTGTCTTTAACATGATTTTAAGCCGAATTGATTATAAAATCCTTATTTTAAGGGAATTAACCAAAAATAATGAACCATGAAGCATTTTGCCTTACCAGTACGTTTCGGAATTGCAACAAGTGGTTGCCTTATCGCTTATTTTCTGATCTTGTCTTTGTTCACCCTACATACCAATGTTTTTTTTAGTGTTTTCAATGGGGTTATTACGGGTTTTGGTATTTATGAGGCCATAAAATTCTTTAAAATTAAAGAAGCTCAACAATTCAATTATGGCAGGGGTTTTACTACGGGAGTGGTAACCGGCGGAGTTGCCTCTGTTTTGTTCACATTGTTCTTTACTTTTTACGCCACCGAAGTAAATACCGAATTTATCAGTGAACTGTCCAGTACTTGGGGTAATGAGATCAAGAATTTTGAAGCAATCGTCTTTTTTACCGTGGCAATAATGGGTTTTGCGACTACTCTTGTAGTAACTTTGGCCATTATGCAATTATTCAAGTCTTCCAAAAGGCGTTTTTGAAAAACCTGAATGGTCTTTGTTAGATTCTATATCTACGCTATTTTTTATTTGCAAATCACTTGTACATTAATGAATTAGCAGTATATTTGCACCCGCCTATGAAAAAAAGTAGGGATAATTAAAAATAATATATACGCTATGTATGCAATTGTAGAGATGGCAGGGCAGCAATTCAAAGTTGCGAAAGACCAGAAAGTATATGTTCACCGTTTGCAAACGGAAGAAGGGAAAAAGGTAACTTTTGACAATGTACTTCTTTTGGATGATGGTAAGAACGTTACTGTTGGCGCCCCAGCTATAGACGGAGCCGCTGTTGAGGCTAAAGTCGTTAAGCACCTTAAAGGTGACAAAGTTATTGTCTTTAAAAAGAAAAGACGTAAAGGGTATGCCGTTAAAAACGGTCATCGCCAATCATTGACTGAAATCGTTGTAGAGAGCATAGTTGCTTCCGGAGCGAAAAAATCGGCCAAGGCAGAGCCAAAGGCAAAAGCAGCTCCAAAGAAGGCAGCCGTGAAAGCTGAAGCCCCTAAAAAGGCTGCACCAAAAAAGGCAGCAACCAAAAAAGCCGATGATTTAAAAAAGGTTGAGGGTATTGGACCTAAAATCGCTGAGACCTTGGTCAATGCAGGGATTTCAACTTTTGCTGAATTGGCAAAATCAACTCCAGAAAAAATCGCAGAGATCATTTCAGATGTTCGGGGTAACCACGTAACCGATACATGGCCGGCACAAGCTAAATTGGCTGCTGAAGGCAAGTGGGACGAGTTGAAAAAATGGCAAGACGAATTAGACGGTGGTAAGGCTTAATTGCCCAACCATTAAGTATAACAATAAAAACCGAAAAAAATGGCTCACAAGAAAGGTGTAGGTAGTTCGAAAAACGGTAGGGAATCAGAATCGAAACGCTTAGGTGTTAAGATATTTGGTGGCCAAGCAGCTATCGCTGGTAATATCATCGTTAGACAACGTGGTACAAAACACAACCCAGGCGAAAACGTTTATGCAGGTAAAGATCATACTTTACATGCGAAAGTAGACGGGATGGTTAAATTCCAAAAGAAAGCAGGAGGAAAATCTTATGTTTCCATTGAGCCTTTTGAGGCTTAATATACTGTCAAGAATTTATATTTGGGCCCTTGCTATTTTATAGCAGGGGCTTTTTGTTATCTGAATGTTAAGTTAGTTTAAAGTTGTTTTTTAAATTGGGATAAATTGATTTTTTCTTAAATATTACCTAACCTGATTATTTGAGGTTTAACAATTTCTTTGTGGTGAATAATCAACCACTAGAAAATGAAAACCTCTTTATTATTTTTTTACCTTTTTTTACCTTTTTGCCTTTTATCACAAACTGGAAATATCCAAGGATCCATTTCAGATGAGAATGGATTGTACTTACCTGGGGCCAGTGTAGTATTGCCTTCAATAAATAAAGGTGCCATTACAGACTTTGACGGCCGATTCACCCTTGTGAACGTACCGGTCGGAACTTATTCTTTAAAGGTCATGTATTTAGGATATAATGATTTAAACCGTGAAATTACGGTAAATGCCAATGAAACAATTGAGGTCGCATTGTTCGTTGAGCCCAAGAATATAGAATTGAACGGTGTTGTTGTCAGTGCTTATGGGTCCGGAGGACAGGCCAAAGCTTTGAACACCCAAAAAAACAACCTTAATATTACCAATGTCGTTTCTACAGACCAAATTGGTAAATTTCCTGATGCAAATATCGGCGATGCCGTAAAAAGGATTCCCGGTATTACCATGCAGGTAGACCAAGGAGAAGCAAGGAACATTATCGTTAGGGGACTTTCCCCCCAATTGAACTCCGTGACCTTAAATGGAAGCCGGGTACCCTCTGCCGAAGGGGATAACAGGAATGTTCAAATGGATCTGATTCCGGCAGACATGATTCAGACCATTGAGGTGAGTAAGGCCGTAACGCCCGATATGGATGGGGATGCGTTGGGTGGATCCGTTAATTTGATTACCAGGACATCACCACAAGGATTCAGGATTTCAACAAATATTGGTTCGGGAATCAATTTTATTACAGACAAGGCTATCTTGAACGGTTCGCTCTTAGTGGGTGACAGAAATGATAATGGTAAGTTTGGATGGATGATTTCCGCCTCTGTAAACGACAATGACTTCGGTTCTGATAATATTGAAGCGGAATGGACCGACGAGTTCGAGTATTATACAGGATCTGATGATGCTGAAGGGGAGCCTATTTTGGAGGAAGTTGAAGTAGATCCTTATGTCAACGTTTTTGAACAACGGGAGTACTTGGTTCAACGTATACGAAGGAGTTTTTCTGTTAATATGGATTATAAATTCGATGCCAACAATACGGTCTTTTTAAAAACCATGTATAACTGGCGCGATGATCGTGAGAATAGATTCCGGTTAGAACATGAAATTTTGGATGGAGAGGATATTGAGTTGGGTGACTTTACCATTACCGATGGGGTGCCTACCAGGTTTCCAGTGGAAGTAAAGAGACAAAGTAAAGGAGGTATCAATAATAGTAGAAACAAAAACCGCAGGCTTGAAGATCAACGTATGCAAAACTACACTTTGGGGGGCGATCACTTATGGGGAGCTTTAAAAGTAGACTGGATGACATCATACGCCAAGGCATCTGAGGAAAGACTCAATGAGCGTTATGCTGAATTTGAATCTGAATACATTGTAAACAACGATGTTTTTAACACACGATATCCAAGATTCTTTGTTGCAGATGCGGATGATGCTGGCCTTGATAATTTTGAATACGGTGAAATAACCGAGGAAAACCAGTATACTGAAGAAGAAGATGTAAACGTATTCGTGAATTTTGAGATTCCGGCAGATTTTTTCGGCAAAGGGGATGGTACGGTTAAATTTGGGGCAAGAGGTAGGTTCAAATCCAAATTAAGGGATAATGACTTTTACGAATTCGATTTGGAAGATGATTACCCTACATTGTCCGCTGTTCCGGTGAAGGATTATAGTGATCCTGATTTTTTGGCAGGAAGTCAATATAAAATAGGTTCGTTTGCTAGTGAGGAATGGTTGGGGAATTTAAATTTGGAAAACGGTGAATCCGTACCTGATGAATTTCTTCGTGCCAATTTTGATGTAAAGGAAGATGTATTTGCCGGTTATGCCATGACCAATCAAAAAATCAGTGATAAAATGGGGGTTTTGGTCGGGGTGCGTTTAGAGGCTACAAAAGTTACGGCAACAGGAAATCAGATAGAGGATGAGGAAAATGTAATCGGGGAGATTACTGAAGAGAACTCCTATGTTAATCTATTACCGGGGGTTCATTTTAAATATGACCTTGATAATAGTACAATTCTTCGCTTTGCATGGACCAACACGCTTGCAAGACCAAATTATGCAGATTTGGTACCTTCCCTTGATATTGTTTCCGGCGACGAGGAGATATATGTAGGTAACCCCGATTTGGAAGCTACTACATCAATGAACTTTGATCTTATGGCAGAGCATTATTTTGAAAGTGTAGGATTGTTGTCCGGAGGTGTTTTCTTCAAGGACATCGATAATTTCATTTATACCTTCCAAGGGGAGACTGTAGATGATTTTTATGGTGAAGGTACCGAAGGATTTGAAATTTATCAACCTTTAAACGGTGAAGGAGCAACGGTTTTTGGTCTGGAATTCGCATTTCAACGTCAGTTGGATTTTCTCCCCGGATTTGCCAAAAACCTGAGTCTATACGTGAACTACACCTATTTAACATCCTCTGCCAATGGCATTAGGAACGAAGATGGGGAAGAACGCGAGGATATAGATCTACCCAATACATCACCCAACATGTTCAATGGGTCATTGGCGTATGCCGACAAAAAATTCAGCGCGCGCTTATCGGCCAATTTCTCGGATAGTTATATCGATGAAATCGGGGGGAATGATTTTGAGGATCGTTATTATGACACTCAAATGTTCTTGGATCTTAATGCATCGTTCAATATCAGTTCCAATTTAAGTATTTATGCCGACCTCAATAACATTACCAATCAGCCACTTCGCTATTTTCAAGGTGTTAAAGAACGTACACAACAAATGGAATTTTATGGGCAACGTTTAACTTTCGGTATTAAATATGACCTGTTTAGAGGCAAGAACAAATAAATCCATTTCCAATTCGTACAATACCATCGGAATTATAATTTTAAATATTAGATAATGAAAAAAGTCTTGTTGGTTTTATTACTGATCACCTTTGCCATAGCCTGTAATCGGAGCAAACTTCCTGCCATTGCCCCGGATGTGATTACCGAGTTTACCTTGAATGATACCGATGACCCTGCTATATGGATTCATCCTGATGATACTTCAAAATCAATCGTATTCGGTACGGATAAAGAATCAAACGGGGCTATTTATGCCTTTGATCTTAATGGGAAGATATTGGAAGACAAGACCATTAGGAATATCGAAAGGCCCAATAATGTTGATATAGAATATGGGTTTCAACTGAACGACTCCACATTGACCGATGTTCTTGTTTTTACCGAGAGGGAAAAACAACAAATACGAATGTTTTCTATTCCCGATATGAAACCTTTGGATAAGGGAGGGTTTCCGGTCTTTGAAGATGAAAGCGTTATAGCACATAGATTGCCAATGGGGGTGGCCCTTTATAAATCTCCCAAGGATTCCCAAGTTTATGCCATAGTGGGGCGAAAGACAGGACCTTCGGATGGTTATCTTTACCAATATCGTTTTTCGTCCGATAGTTTAGGGGTAACATCGGATTTGGTTCGAAAATTCGGAAAATTCAGTGGCGAAAAAGAAATTGAGGCCATTGCCGTTGATGATGAAAAAGGATTTGTCTATTACTCCGACGAAGGGGTTTGTATTCGAAAATATTATGCCGAACCATCTAAAGGAAATGAGGAGATTTCATGTTTTGGCGGGGAGCATTTCATGGCCGATATCGAGGGTATTGCGATTGCCACTTACGAAAACGGTGATGGCTACCTTATTGTTTCCAATCAACAAAAAGGGGAGTTCAATATCTTTTCCAGAAATGCGAACCAATTCGTAAAGGCCGTTAATTTAAGTACGACCGAAACAGACGGCTGCGAAGTGGTCACCGTTCCCTTGAATAATACATTCACCAATGGGCTTTTCGTTGCCATGAACGATGAGAAGAACTTTTATTTCTATGACCTTGGTAAGTTGGGGCTAAAGTAGTTTTTCGGCTATGTCATTCCATGTATCTGCCCTTTCAAAACCATTGGTAAAGGCGTTGTGGGGCGATGAAAATAAGATAGATCTGCCATTGAACATTTCAAGATTGTAACTGCGGTCGTCAATTAAAAGATCTCCGTTCAAAATATGTTTATGTCCGCATAGGATTCTATTTTGCCAAGGAATAAAAGGAAAATGCTCATCTAACCACTCGCTTTTCTCTTCTAACGAATTAGGAAACTGCATGGCCGCCGAGGCAATATACAATTCATGTCTTTCTGATATCTCCTTTAGCACTTCTATACTTCCTTCAATTGGATTAAGGTTTCTAAAGAAACCCCTTCTCGTAGCGTGTTTGCGAATACTATCTTGATGGGCCTTGGGTACCATTTTCCATACATCGGAACCCTTGCACTCCTCAGCCGTAAGGTTTGCACTGAATTCGGCATTGTATATTTCAATATGAGCGCCGTAGGTGTCGGCGATCACTTCATCCATATCTACAAAAATCGTCATATCAAAAAGTTTAGTGCGAAGTACCGAAAAAATAGCTTCACCTAAAAATGATTCTAAAAAGTTAATCCATTCATAATACGATATCTGATTTTCAAAATAAAAGCATGTTCAATGGTGGGTTCTAATTAACATATTCTTATGTATCCGAATATATCTATTTAACATATTGCGTTATATCTTTGATGTAATAATTTTAACGGTTAATATTATGAAAATGTTCAAATTAATGGCTGCAATGGCCATGATATTGGTCATGGGCGTTGCTACAGGACAGACTCGGAGCGAGAAGAAACTTATGCAGGATGCAACAAAGGCGAAGAAAACCATGTTGAAAACAGATGCGAGCTTGGAGAAGTTTTTTGACTCATCTGCGGGGTATGTCATTTTTCCCAATGTAGGTAAAGGTGGTTTCATTATCGGTGGTGCATCGGGAAATGGGGTGGTTTATGAAAATGGGGAGGTTGTTGGTATGGCCGACCTTAAAAAATTGAATATTGGATTACAGGCCGGTGGTCAGGCGATTATCGAAGTGATATTTTTTGAAACACCTGTAGATTTGGCAAGGTTCAAGGAAGGTAAATTCCAATTCGCGGCTGAAGCCTCAGCAGTGGCTTTAAAATCGGGAATAGCGGTCAATGCGAAATACAAAGACGGTGTAGCCGTGTTTGCCTTACCAAAGGCTGGTTTAATGGCCGATGCATCAGTAGGGGGACAAAAATTCAGTTACGATCCTTTCTAAAAAAATAATTAATGCATAAAAAAAACCTTGTTCCAACGGAGCAAGGTTTTTTTATTTATTATACGCTTCTAAAACACATTTCAATATTACTAGTACCTGTAATAATCAGGTTTAAAAGGACCTTCTACGGTAACCCCGATATATTTGGCCTGGTCTTCACGAAGTTCCGTTAGTTCCGCACCTAACCTGGACAGGTGTAATTTAGCTACTTTTTCATCTAAATGCTTAGGTAACATATATACCTTGTTTTCATAAGAACTACTATTTTTCCATAGTTCAATCTGTGCCAAAGTCTGGTTGGTGAAAGAGTTGCTCATTACAAAACTAGGGTGGCCAGTGGCACAACCAAGGTTTACCAAACGACCTTCGGCCAATACGATGACATCTTTACCGTCAATGGTATATTTGTCTACTTGGGGTTTGATCTCATCCTTGGTGTTTCCGTAATTAGAATTCAACCAAGCCATATCGATCTCATTATCAAAATGCCCGATATTACAAACGATCACTTTATCGCGCATAGCTTTAAAATGCTCTCCCCTGATAATGTCCTTGTTTCCGGTGGTGGTTATTATCACATCTGCCTTACCTACAACATTTTCCAACTTCTTTACCTCAAAACCATCCATACAAGCCTGTAGGGCACAAATGGGGTCTATTTCGGTAACTGTTACGATTGCTCCCGCACCTTTAAAAGAGGCAGCTGTACCTTTACCAACATCGCCATATCCGGCTACGACTACGCGTTTACCGGCCAACATGGTGTCGGTAGCCCTACGAATGGCATCTACGGCACTTTCACGGCATCCGTATTTATTGTCGAATTTTGATTTGGTTACAGAATCGTTCACATTGATCGCAGGCATGGGCAAGGTGCCATTTTTAACCCTTTCATATAATCGGTGAACTCCGGTTGTCGTTTCTTCGGACAATCCTTTTACGGCTGATGCAAGTTCAGGATATTTGTCCAAAACCATATTTGTAAGGTCACCACCATCATCAAGTATCATATTCAAAGGTTGGCGTTCTTCTCCAAAGAACAAAGTTTGTTCTATACACCAATCGAATTCTTCTTCGTTCATTCCTTTCCACGCATAAACAGGAACACCTGCAGCGGCTATAGCGGCAGCGGCATGGTCCTGGGTAGAGAAAATGTTGCAAGAACTCCATGTAACATCGGCACCAAGCGCTACTAAGGTCTCGATCAAGACGGCAGTTTGTATGGTCATATGCAGGCAGCCTGCAATTCGCGATCCTTTAAGAGGTTGCTCATCTTTATATTCTTTCCGAAGTGCCATAAGCCCTGGCATTTCTGCTTCAGCCAAAGTAATTTCTTTTCTTCCCCAATTCGCAAGGGTAATATCTTTTACCTTATAAGGCACATATGAAACGGTTTTGGTAGCCATATCCTTTTTTCTTTTTACTTTCGTTGTTAACTATTGCTCTTTTTTTTCGAATCGCAAAGTTACGAATATCCTAAATAACAACATGCCTCTTTACAAGACAATACAAGTTAGTCCTTTAATCAAAGTATATATTTGGAAGATAGAAGAAACCGAAGCCGAGCTTTCAAAGGCGGTTGAGCTTACTGAGCATTGTCAAAACCGTATGGATGGCATGAAATCCGAATTGCACCGTAAGGGCTTTTTAAGTATTCGGCATTTAATGGCCGAGGCCGGTTATGAAGACAAGGACCTGTATTATGACAAGGTGGGTAAACCGCATCTGTATGACGGTAACCATATCAGTATAACACATTCGCATCATTTTACCGGGATTATCGTGAGTAAAGGGAAAGAAGTGGGAATAGATATTGAAATGCAACGGGATCTAATCACTCGGATAGCACATAAATTCACACCGACAGAGGCTTATTCCCATATTAAGGACAGGAAAGACCTTGTTCGGAAATATACCGTTATTTGGGGCTGTAAAGAATCACTCTATAAAATCTTTGCCACTATCGGATTAAGTTTCTTGAACCATATTTACATTCATGATTTTGAGTTTTCGGACGAAATGCTAGAAGGGGAGATAACCTATAAGGGCAAGACGTCTTTTTATATATTAAAATTTTTAGAGTTTGAAGGGTTTACATGCGTGTACGCCACAAGTAAATAATTATCACATACTATGGAAATATCAGTTGAGCTTACTTTTTCGCCCCTGCAGGATGATTTTGAACAGCATATCATCAACTTTATCAAACAATTAAGGGGGTCCGGACTCACGGTTTTGGAGAATCCTTTAAGTACCCAGGTATATGGGCCTTATGATGAAGTGATGAAGGTTTTGAACACCGAGATAAAGACAGCATTTGAGTTAATGGATCGCGGTCTGCTCTATATGAAATTGGTAAAATCTGACCGTAGCGCGTATGAGCCCCATTTTTGATTTTTTTTTCGGTCAGTATGCCGACTATGAAACTTATTATATTGTTTTGGAGATTGTTGCCGTAATATTCGGTCTACTTTCCGTTTGGTTCTCAAAGCAGAACAATATTTGGGTGTACCCAACAGGGTTGATCAGCACCTCGATTTATGTATATCTTCTTTTTAAATGGGGATTGATCGGGGATATGATGATCAATGGGTATTACTTTATTATGAGCGTTTATGGTTGGTATGTTTGGACAAGAAAAGTAGACGACTCGCACTTTACCCCAATTACCAAAACAACGAAAAAGGAACATAAGATTTCAGTTTTGATCTTTATTTCCACTCTGGCCTTTGTATTTGTGGTTTATCAAATGTTCGATAAATGGACAAGTTGGACGGCTTATGTAGATACCGTAACAACGGCCGTGTTTTTTGTTGGAATGTGGCTAATGGCAAAGCGAAAAATCGAAAATTGGTTATATTGGATCGTAGGGGATATTATTTCAGTGCCCCTTTATTTTTATAAAGGATTTACCTTTACCAGTTTTCAATATCTTATATTCACGATTATAGCTATATTCGGTTACCTCGCATGGAAGAAAAATTTAGACAGCAGCCCGCTGATATTGTCAAAGTAGTTTTATTCGGTCCTGAATCTACAGGAAAAACCACCCTCTCGGAACAATTGGCCCGCCATTATCACTCAGTATGGGTACCCGAATACGCCAGGGAGTATTTACAGGACAAATGGAACAATGAACGAAAAACATGCGAACCCGATGACCTACTTCCCATAGCGGAAGGTCAAATGCGTCTGGAAAATGATTTGGCCCAAAAAGCGACGAATGTCCTTATTTGTGATACGGATTTGTTGGAGACCAAAGTCTATTCAGAAGCTTATTATCTTGGGTATTGTGACCCAATGCTCGAGAAGTACGCCTTGGAGAACCAATACGATCTTTATTTCCTTACTTATATCGATATTCCTTGGGAGAAAGACGACCTTAGGGACAAGCCCAATGAACGTGAACGAATGTTTTTGTATTTTAAAGAGACTCTTGAAAAATATAACAGGAATTTTGTTACCTTAAAAGGGGATAAAACAACCCGTTTAAAAACAGCAGTGGAACATATTGATAATCTATTGAATAAATGATACAACTTACCGAGAACGACTTAGAACAAATTGCTGCAAAAGGCATAACGAAAGAGAAGGTCAAAAACCAGATAGAGATATTCAAAGAAGGTATACCCTTTGTGCATTTAGTGAATGCCGCTGTAGTGGGCGAGGGTATCCGAAAATTTACTACCCGGGAACAAAATTCACTCATCGGCACTTTTGATGAGAAAAAAAATGGCCTTTCATTACTCAAATTCGTGCCTGCTTCCGGAGCGGCATCAAGGATGTTCAAGGCCTTATTCAATTTCTTGGACGCCTATGATCCTAAAAAAGAGAGCTTAAATGCCTATTTTAAGCGTACGAATGATACTGCTTTGAAGAAATTCAGCGAGGGATTAAAAGATTTTCCATTTTACAAAAAGGTACAGGAGAGAATTAAGGGAAAAGCGGCCAACAGTGATGAGGAGTTGTATCTTTTCGTAAAGGAAATGATGTCCGAGGAAGGCCTCAACTACGGCTTTTACCCTAAAGGACTTTTACCTTTTCATGATTATGGCAGTCATTCCGCCACCCCTTTTGAGAAACATTTAAAAGAAGCGGCCAATTATGCCAAGGTCGATGGGGAAGCCAATTTGCATTTCACCATTTCCGAGCAACATATTGGATTGTTCACCAAGGAGTACAGTGCGGTAAATGAAAGACTTTCCAAGGCGACGAATACTGTTTTCAATGTAACTTATTCGTACCAAAAAGGATCAACGGATACCATTGCGGTTGATATGGAGAATAACCCTTTCAGAAATTCTGACGGATCGCTTCTTTTTAGACCTGGCGGTCATGGGGCGTTGATAGAGAACCTGAATGAAGAGGAAGCCGATATCATCTTCATCAAGAATATCGACAACGTAGTAGTGCCCAAAGTGCAGGAAGAGCTTGTCAATAGCAAAAAAATGTTGGCAGGTCTACTTTTGCAAGTGCAGGAAAAAGCCTTTGCCTATGCCGAAAAAATCGATAATGAAGAATTAACCGCTGAGATGATGCTCGAGATAAAGGAGTTTCTGGAAAACGAACTCAATGTTCGTTTTGTAGATAAATATCCGAGTTTTAGCATTGGTGAACAGATTGAAATATTAAAGGATAAGATCAATAGGCCCATTCGTATATGTGGTATGGTAAAAAACGAGGGAGAACCCGGTGGTGGTCCTTTTTGGATCAAGAATGCACATAACCATGTCTCGTTACAGATCATTGAATCGGCCCAAATAGATATGTCCAATCCAAAACAAGTGGAAATCCTGAAAAATGCAACCCACTTTAATCCTGTAGATTTGGTATGTGGGGTAAAGAACTATAAAGGGGAAAAGTACAATCTACTTAATTATGTAGATCATAAGCAAGGGTTTATCACTGAAAAAACAAAAGAAGGCAAAGCTTTAAAAGCTTTGGAACTTCCAGGCCTTTGGAATGGTGCCATGGCGTATTGGAACACCATTTTCGTAGAGGTACCCTTGGCAACCTTTAATCCGGTAAAAACGGTGAACGACTTATTAAAGCCCACACATCAGGTTTCTTGATGCCGGCAAAACCAATTTAATATCCAAAAAAGTGTATAATTTTTATACACTTTTTTTTATTTGGGCACATTTTTATACACATTGATTTTTAATCGGAATACTGTAGTTGCTTATAATACAGTTGATTGAATGTCTAGAGTGCGTCTTGGCGATTTTGGCATTGTTTTGACTTAGTAATAGTCAAGAATGTTTAATTAAAAATTATAAAAATGAAAAAATTAGTTTTAGCAACAGCATTGGCTTTAGGAGGATTATCATTAGGAACTGCGGCTACGCCAATATTCCATGATGGAATTATGGATGAAGTTCTTGTTCAGGATTTCACCGAAATAGAAATTTCTGAAGTCCCTGAAGCCGTAACCAGCGCTTTGGCAGAAGCATATCCTGAAGTAACCCTGGTCAAGGCATATAAAAATGGAGAAGAGCAATATAAATTGGAAGTTTCTTCTGAAGATGGAAGTACTAC
Organism: Maribacter luteus; assembly: GCF_009674825.1. Classification (GTDB taxonomy): domain Bacteria; phylum Bacteroidota; class Bacteroidia; order Flavobacteriales; family Flavobacteriaceae; genus Maribacter_A; species Maribacter_A luteus. The sequence goes on along the minus strand of NZ_WKJH01000001.1, from coordinate 451,226 downwards.
CGAATTGTTCGCCGATACCGAAGGTAATTGGTTAGAAATGTAAGAAGCCTTTTTTTGGGCACCCCGAATTTTACATGCAAAGTAATATAGCACACTAACTATTGACTATAAATGGCATGGGAACATGTTATCTGTAGTAGGGTAGGGTTCATAGATCTTAATGCTCTACCATAACGAATTGTATAATTCATTTATTTGGTTGGTAAAGGGGAACTGCTTCGGCAGTTCCCTTTTTAAGTAAATGTTTCTTGATTGGGAAAGGTACGGTATAAAGAACACAGACAGGTTTTAAGAATGGAAATACGGTAATTTTTGTTTCGTTTGTTTGGTCGTAAAAAAGGCAGCATTTTGCTGCCTTTTTCTATTGCCCAATTTTGATATCTATGTTTTCACTATATATAAGGAATCAATTGGTTTAAGAGAATTTTAAAATAATTGTAGCCTATCTTATGGTATTTTTACGTAGATACCTATAATGAACAATGTTATGCCCAAAATCCTGATTATTGAAGATGATACTTCATTTGCCCAAATGTTGCAAAAATTCTTAAATCGAAAGGGCTATGAGGTGGAAATCGGATTCACGGTAAAGGAAGGGAAGTTAAAATTGAAACAAACAGATTTTGACTTATTGTTGACCGACCTCAGATTGCCAGATGCAGAGGGGATAGAATTGATTTCTGGGTTACATAAAAATATACCTGTCATTATTATGACAGGGTATGCAGAGGTAAGCTCAGCTGTAAATGCAATGAAAAAGGGGGCTTTTGATTATATTTCAAAGCCTTTTACCCCAGATGCGGTTTTAACGATTATAAACACTGCGTTAGGTCCTGACACTGCAGTACGTCCTGAACAAGATAAAGTAACGGAACCTAAACGAAACCAAGGGAATCAGAGCCAGTCTGCCTCGATAAGTGATCACCTTGAATTAATAAGTCCGGCTTCAAAAAAACTGGAAGAATATATAGGCCTTGTTGCGCCAACTGATATGTCCGTATTGATTACGGGAGAAAGTGGTACGGGTAAGGAAGTTACCGCGAAGTCGATACATGACCGTAGTAAAAGATGTAATCACCCTTTTATTGCGGTAGATTGTGGGGCCATTCCCAAAGAATTGGCATCGAGTGAGTTCTTCGGACATTTAAAAGGAAGTTTTACAGGAGCGATCAATGACAAGACTGGTACGTTCGAAGCCGCAAATGGAGGAACACTCTTTCTTGATGAAGTAGGAAACTTACCGTATGACAATCAAATTCAGTTACTACGGGCACTGCAGGAACGTAGAATCAGACGCATAGGCAGTACTAGTGAAATAGATGTTGATGTTCGGATATTGACGGCGACCAATGAAGATTTGAAGGTTGCTGTAAAAGAGGGTAAATTTAGGGAGGATCTATATCATAGACTCAATGAGTTTTCACTTCAGATTCCATCTTTGACAGATAGACAAGGTGATCTGGCAATTTTCGCGGAACATTTTTTAAAAACTTCAAATGAACGTCTGAATAAGCAGATCACGGGATTTACAAATGAGGTCTGGGGTGTATTGGAAACCTATGCTTGGCCGGGTAATATTCGGGAATTACAAAATGTTATTCAACGTGCCGTGCTATTGACCCAGGAAGAGGAAATCGCAATAGAAGCTTTACCTACTGAAATTATAGAGCCGACTTTCACAAAAGGGAGCAATGCGGATTTTTCTAAGTCAGATTTTGAAAAGGAACAAATAATAAAGGCTTTAAAACGTACCAATTATAATAAATCAAAGGCTGCGAAGATGCTTCAGGTAACACGAAAGACCTTGTACAATAGAATTAGCCAATATGGTCTGGATGTTTAGCCAAGCGTTCGTTTAATGCCTTTAGAAGTGCTGAAATATGTGGTTTAAGATTTTCATATGTCTTGTTTAAATCTAAAGAACCGTATGGGTCGTTCTCAAGACCGTCCAGCAAATTGACGCAGGGCGTTGCTTCCAATTGCCTGAGCATCGGAAGCATTTTGTGGGCTATCTTTTGGCTTAGGTCATAATCGGTATATCTTACCGCATCTTTTAATTTTTGCAAGTTTTTCTCAGTATCGGCTATGAACGTATATAATATTTCGTTTATTGATTTTTCATCATCGCCCAAAAATGAACGAAGGATCTTTAAACTATATAAAGGATGCTTTTCTTCTGTCTTAAGTGATTTGTCATTAGTTGGGTGCTTTGCCATTTCCTTATTGGTCTTTAGGGAGGTTACGGCATTTAACAACACCGCGTTGGAAAATGGTTTTTGAAGCACCGTGTGAAAACCATGGGAAAGGTAAAGCTGTTTTTTTAGATCCTTTCTTCCTGTCATGGCGATAATGGGTTGGCCGTAGTAATGACCGTACTTACCCGATTTTAATCGGGTAAGTACCTCAAAACCGGTAGTGGAAGGCATTTCTATATCTGTAAGAACCACTTCATACTCCAAACCGTTCTTTGGTAGGGTTTCGAAGTCGGTGCATAATATAGGTTCAATATTTTCCGATTTAAGATATTCACCTATCATTCGTATAAATGATGAGTCATCATCAATAATGAGTATTCCGAACCTATTTTGGTAGGTTTCTTTTCGAGAAGAACCAATTTGCGAAATCGTGGCCTTTTCAAATATGACCGGAAACATTATGGAAAAGGTGCTGCCATGGCCTACAGTGCTTTTTAAAGTCATTTCACCTCCTAATAACTCTACGATTTTTTTTGAAATGGTAAGTCCCAATCCGTATCCCCCATATTTTTTCTCCGTACCTATTTCTGCCTGCGTAAATTCCTGGAATATCAATTCCTGCTTTTCCTTACTAATACCTATTCCTGTATCGGTAATCTGTATTTGGGCCCAATTTTCCGAAGGGGCTTTTTTCAAAAGATCTGCCTTTATGGTTATGCTTCCCTTTTCGGTGAATTTAAAGGCATTGCCCAAAAGGTTGTTGATAATCTGTCGCATGCGAACGGGGTCTCCTAAAATAGGATGCCCAAATTCGGCACTAACATCTAAGTTCAGGGAGATATCCTTGTTGGCATATTGATCGGAAAGATTTTGGGTAGTTTCCTTTATCAGCTGTGAAAGGTTGAAAGGTGTTTTTTCGATATTAATTTTACCGGCTTCAAGCCTTGAAAAATCCAATAGGTCGTTAACTAGATTATTCACATAAAAAGATGCTGATTTTATTTGGGTAATATATTGGTTCTGTTCTGGCGAAAGCCCTGTTTTTTCCATGATTTCTGAATATCCGGTTATTGTATTCAAAGGAGTTCTAAGGTCATGGCTAACTGTTGTTATCAGTTGTTCCCTGCTTTTCAGTAATGATTCGGAGTACTTTTTTTCCTTTTCTAGCTTTTGTCGGTATAAATTGGCTTTCCAGAAGTCGCGATTAATGATGAAAGTAAAAATTCCTACCACTAGAAAGCCCAATAAGGCGGCAATTACCGCCAATTGGGTACTTCGTTTCAATGCCGCTTCTTTATTAATGTTATCATTGATGCTATTCGCTAAAATCTCTTTTTCCAGATTGGTGATTATATTTCGTAATTGTTGGGAAAGCTCCATGTCCGTTTTATTGATCTTCAGCTCTTGACTGGTAAGGGAGTTTTCTTTTGTCGTATTGTCGGTCCTGATTTCTTTTAGAAGGTCTTTTGAGATCTGTAAGATAGAATCTATTTTTTTAGACCTGTCTACCTCCTTTCCATCAGAAGGGATATTCTCATTCAAATAGCTGGCCATTTTGCGAATGGATTCTTGGGCCTTTGGAGGTAGGTTCTCAAGATTTGGGGCCAAGTTTTCAGCCGTGATAATACCTAGGGAAGCTTCCATTTTTGTGAGTTCGTCCAAGGCGTGGTTAATAGATTTCCCCGTCTGGTTTTTAACCCTTAATTTTCTTAGGGCATCGTTGTTGGCGACTTTTTTTTCCAACAAAAAACATAAACTGTTCAATAAGGAATCTTGGTATTCACTTTCCGATAGGTAAATTAAAGTTTCGATTTCGGTGAATATCGAATCTATTTTTTGGGAGTATGCATTTAAGTTCTTCTTTTCGGGGGATTGTATGGCGAGTTTGGATAAACCTTCCGCTTCATATAAACTGCTAAGTAAGGTGCTTGTTTTCAGTAATTTGACTTCATTTTGGTCAAACGAGTCGTTTGACACGTAATCCTTTATTTCCGAAAAAATATAAAATGATGCTATTGTAGCGAGAAGTATTAGCAGAAGATAACTGAGAATGATCTTTAGGGTGAATTTGTTTTTGGTTTTTTCCATATGACATAGCGATTACCATAAATACGTTCAAACCTCAATCAAAAGTTCATAAAAAGTGTTAATGTCATTACAAGTGCCGTACGGTAAGCAGTGTTGGTTTTTTTTGATTTTTTACATGAAAAATTGAAAAGGCTGTATTACATTTGCACCATCTCAAAGGGGTGCTTGTTCCTATTAATTAGGATAAGCTGAGATTATACCCAACGAACCTGGGCAGGTAATGCTGCCAAGGGAGGCAAAGGTTGCCATTTGGAATTTCATAACGTTTCCGTTGGAAACAAAAATCAATTTTAACCAAGAATAATGCCCCTTTTATTCGTAATAAAACTATTACGAATGAAAAAGCTCTATTCCTTTTCTAACAGTTCAACTGCAAGATCACAGTGCAGTACAATGCAATCGGTAAAGTTCAAGAAACGCCATCGCATTAAATTTTTATCCATCACATTTGGACTATTGGCCGTTGGACTTTCGGCCCAAGAAACCAAAACCGATTCTTTGGAAGGTAAAAAAATAGCCTTGGATGAGGTCTTTGTATCCGCCGTTAGGGCCACGAAGGAATCGCCTGTCACTTTTACCAATCTTACGAAAGAAGATCTTAAACCGCGTAATTTAGGACAGGATATTCCTATTCTGTTGAATTTCATGCCTGCTGTAGTCACCACATCCGATGCGGGTGCCGGTGTCGGTTATACGGGAATCAGGGTTCGTGGTAGTGATGCCACAAGGGTAAATGTTACCATTAACGGTATACCCTATAACGATTCTGAATCGCACGGTACATTTTGGGTAAACATGCCCGATTTTGCTTCTTCTACAGAAAGTTTACAATTACAACGTGGTGTAGGAACATCTACTAACGGTGCCGGTGCATTTGGGGCAAGTCTGAACATTGCCACAGATGGGGTATCGGAACAAGCCTATGGCCGTATCTCATCATCGGTGGGGAGTTACAACACATTACGTAACAACCTGAAATTCAGTACCGGTCTATTGAACGATCATATTGAGATTTCTGGGCGGTTGTCCAGAATAACCTCTGACGGTTATATCGACAGGGCTTCATCAGAACTTGACTCTTACTTTTTACAAGGGGCGTTCAAAAGTGAGAACACCATTTTAAAAGCCGTTCTTTTCGGTGGGCACGAAGTTACCTATCAGGCATGGTATGGTATTGATGCCGCTACATTGAAAAGTGATAGAACCTTTAATCCTTCAGGTATTTATACCGATGCTTATGGGGTTACCCAATTTTACGATAATGAGGTCGATGATTATAAGCAGAACCATGCGCAGCTTCTTTGGAACCAAAAACTTAATGATAACTGGGATACGAACCTCGCCCTACATTATACCCGCGGTAGAGGCTTTTTTGAGCAGTTTAAGGAGGAGGATGATTTTGAAACCTATGGCTTTGAACCACTATTGGTAAATGGTGAAGAAGTGAACACTACCGATCTTGTTCGAAGAAGATGGTTGGATAACGATTTTTACGGTACTGTTTTTTCGGCCCACTACAACAACAATAATAATCTGGATTTGATTCTAGGTGGAGGTTGGAACAAATATGAAGGTAAACATTATGGTGAAGTAATTTGGGCCCAGTATGCACCGAATAGTTTTATTCGTGATCGGTATTATGACGATAACTCGGTAAAGACCGATTTCAATGTTTTTGCAAAGGCCAATTACAGTTTGGATGATCATTGGAGTCTCTTCGGGGATCTGCAATATAGAACGGTAGGGTATGAAGCGAATGGTGATGATACCGGATTGGTAGATGATACTTTCAATTTCTTTAATCCGAAATTCGGTGCATCATACGACCTGAACCAAAATAACAATTTCTATCTGTCTTTCGCAGTGGCGAATAGGGAGCCCAATAGGAATGATTATGAAAATGGAAATCCAAAACCCGAAAAATTGAATGATCTTGAATTGGGATGGAGATTTGTTTCCCCCACGGTGCAGCTAAGCACCAATGTGTATTATATGAAATACAAAGACCAATTGGTGCTCACAGGTGAGTTGAATGATGTGGGTGCTCCATTACGGGCCAATGTTGGCGATAGTTACCGTCTTGGTCTGGAGATCGATGCGCATCTTGCCTTGGGCGATAAATTCAGTCTAAATCCGAATGTAGCATTGAGCTCCAATAAGAACAAGGATTTTGTCTTTCAACGCGATGGGGTGCTTGAGGAATTGGGAAATACCGATATTGCTTTTTCACCCGACGTAATTATTGGCAATGCAATTTCGTACATGCCCAATGAGAACATTCAATTTTCTTTGTTGAGCAAGTTCGTAGGTAAACAATATATGGGTAACATAGACTCAGAAGGGTCTGTTTTGGATGACTATTCACAAACCGATTTTAATGCCCAGTATACGATTGAGACCAATTCATTCGTAAAAAGGTTAACATTCTCGTTGTTGGTGAACAATATCTTTGATGCCAAATATGTTTCAAACGGTTATTTCTATACCTATGACGATACATGGTCCAATCCCGGACAAACGGCAACCATAGAAGGTGCTGGTTATTACCCGCAGGCAGGCACCAACTTTTTATTGGGGGCGACCCTTGATTTTTAAACCCATGAAGATTTCATGTTGATAATCAAAAGTAACATGGCACTTAACCTCGGTTTTGTGCCATGTTCGTTTATTTGTAGTTTTATGATATAATCAAGAAGACATGGAAATAGGTTTTGGTATTTGGCAAATATTGATTTTGATCATCATTGCGGTTTTGGCCATAGCACCCGTAGTTGCCATAATAGATATTATCAAAGGCCGGTTTAAAGGATCCAATGATAAATTAATATGGATTTTGGTCGTTTTATTTCTAAATCCGCTAGGCACATTACTTTATTTTTTAATGGGTAAAGACCAAAAAATCAAGGAGAACGATAATTGATTTTTTCATAACGATACATAAAAAACAAGGAATTGATGAAAGAGGATAAAAGGATAAGATGGGGAATAATCGGTTGCGGTGCGGTCACCGAAGTAAAGAGCGGGCCAGCTTATCAAAATACCGAAGGATTTGAATTATTGGCCGTTATGCGGCGCAATGAGGAAAAGGCTGAGGATTATGCGAAACGACATGGCGTACCCAAATTTTATTCGAATGCGGAAGAATTGATAGTCGACAATGAAATCGATGCCGTTTATATCGCTACTCCACCAGATTCCCACAAAGAATATGCTTTGAAGGTGGCAGCGGCGGGTAAACCATGTTGTATCGAAAAACCGATGGCACCCAATTATTCCGATAGTCTCGAAATCTACAAAGCCTTTAATGATAAAAATCTGCCATTGTTCATTGCATATTACAGGCGTTCCTTGCCCCGATTTACAAAAGTAAAAGAATGGTTGGCCAATGGGGAAATCGGTGAGGTGAGACAGATTCGTTGGCAATTGACAAAGCAACCTAATGAAATGGATTTAAGCGGTGAATATAATTGGCGAACCGATGGTAAAATCGCACCAGCCGGATATTTTGATGATTTAGCGAGTCATGGATTGGATCTCTTTGTGTATTTACTGGGAGATATTGAAGAAGCCAGTGGTATCGCAACCAATCAAATGGGGTTATACACAGCAAAAGATGCCATTATTGGCCAATGGAAGCACAAAAATGGGATTTTGGGTTCGGGTAGCTGGAATTTCGGTTCATATACGCGCGAAGATGTTGTTGAAATCCATGGAAGTAAAGGTAAAATATTGTTTTCCGTTTTTGATGAGGCACCGATCACCCTTATAAATGCAAACGGGGAAGAACAGCTCATAATAGAACATCCGGAGCATGTTCAAGAGTTTCATGTCAAGAATATAAAAGACCACTTAATGGGCGGTAAAGAACATCCTTCCTTAGGAAAGTCGGCCCTGCATACTAGTTGGGTCATGGATAGGATTTTGGACCAGGTTTAGAATTTAGTTGGTTGTAAACCAACAAATACCGGTAGGTAAAAAATTTATTAATAAATGTTACGTTATTTAATAAATTAACCAAAACCAAGACCAATGAAATATTCCCTCACTTTTTTTATTTGCTTAATTATAAGCGGATTTTCCTTTGCCCAGACCGATGAGCTAACTGCTGCCGAAGAAGAAGCCTTTCAAAAGGTAATCGACAGTATAGAAAATAGTTTTTCATACCAATATGGAGAAATAGACCTGCAAGATGGTCTGGCGAAACTCAAGGTTCCGGAAGGCTATAAATTCTTGGATGAAACCCAGAGTGCATATGTTCTGACGCAATTATGGGGAAATCCTCCGAGTGAAGTCCTTGGTCTGTTGTTTCCAGAAGAAATATCCCCCATTAGTGACAATTTCACCTATGCGGTTGAAATAGAATATTCAGAAGAAGGATATATAGATGATGACGATGCGGGTGATATAGATTATGATGAGCTATTGGCCGAAATGAAGAAAGACGTGAGTGATGTGAATTCACAGAGAATGGAGCAAGGTTATGGATCCATGGATTTGATCGGATGGGCCTCAGCACCTTTTTATGATCATGCAAACAAAAAACTGCATTGGGCCAAGGAACTGAAATTTGAAGATGCCGAAGTGAATACTTTGAATTATAATATTCGGGTTTTGGGCAGAAAAGGCTATTTGAACATGAATGCCATAGGTGATATCGATGTGCTTCCTGTTTTCAATAGGGATATTGATAAAATATTGGCAAGTGTTGAGTTTACAAAAGGGAATAGATATAGCGATTTTAATCCAGACATGGACGATGTGGCCGCTTATGGTATCGGAGGTTTGATCGCAGGTAAAATTTTGGCCAAGGCCGGTTTTTTCGCCGTGATACTAAAATTCTGGAAAATTATCGCGGTTGGCGCAATAGGTCTGTTCGGTGTCTTTAAGAAAAAAATATTTGGTCAGAAAGACGATGGGAACGCCTAATTTCCATTACCACGAATGGTGCACATGTTTACGAATCAATTGGTCGTAAATAACATCTACTTTTTTATGCTCTTCCTTAATCAGGGGAGCAAGATCGCTTGCGGTAATATTCGATAACAAATGTTCCATTTTCGAAGCACCGGGAATAACACATCCTACTTCAGGGTGATCCAAAATCCATCGTAAGGCGATAGGTGCCAAATTGGTGTGGTCGGGAAATAGTGCTTTTAATTCTTCCACTGCTTCAAGGCCTATTTCATAAGGAATCCCGGAAAAGGTTTCACCCTTATCGAAATGCGAACCGTCCCTATTGAAATTTCGATGATCATCCGCATCAAAGGTGCTTGCTGCACTGAATTTACCCGTTAAAAGTCCGCTAGCTAACGGAACGCGAACGATAACACCGATATCCCTTTTTGCGGCTTGCTCAAAAAACAGTTCTTTAGGACGTTGTCGAAACATATTGAAGATAATCTGTACCGTAGTAACATTTTCGTATTCGATACCTTTCAGGGCCTCCTCGATTTTTTCAACACTTATTCCGAGGTTTTTTATTTTACCTTCATCCTTTAGGCGATCGAATAATTCAAAAATCTCGGGGCGATAGAATACTTCTGTCGGCGGACAATGCAGTTGTATAAGATCCAAACACTCCAACCCTGTATTTTTTAAGCTGTCCTCAACATATTTCCGAAGTACTTTTGGCTGGTAGTTTTCATTGGTATGCGGATTTATCTGTCGTCCACATTTAGTGGCCACGTAAACTTCCTCTTTTCTTGATCTTACGACCCTGCCAACGGCCGCTTCACTCAAACCTGCTTCATAAACATCTGCCGTATCAATGAAATTGATTCCTTGGTCTATCGCAGTATTGATTATTTTTTCTGCTGCAGCATCATTGAATCCACTTCCCCATGTGCCACCAACCTGCCAGGTTCCCAGTGATATTTCGGAAACATTCAAATTCGTCTTACCTAATCTTCTATATTTCATTTTGGATGGTTTTATGATGTGGTATTGATTTTCCGGTTTAGGTATTGTTTTCCTTTAATTATAAACCCTTACTACGTTATTGCTATAAGTATTGTTATATATCAACATGTTGTAATATCGACCTCCGTCATCGGGTGTGTTGAGCATTTGCCCTGTAAACAAGCTGTATTCATAACCATCACAGGTACAAGTGGCCGTTTGGCCATCAAGAACCATGGTTGAACAATCGTTGGGAGCATGGTTGGGGCAACTGGCTTCTGATGCAACGAATTGGTTGAAACCTGAGTTGATGACAAAAATTCCGGCAGTACCCACACCGTTCGCACCCACATAAACAGAAGATCCGGTGTTTGTCAATGGGCTGTATAAAGGTAAGTTCAAATTCAATTGGAAGCTGAATGAAACTTCTTGTAAGTAAGGATTACGGTTGGTACTGTCACTGCTGCAACCCAAAATCAATAACAAAGATAATAAGGGATAAATACGATTCATATTTCAATTTCTATAAAAAAGAACAAATACAAATTTGAACAAAAAATATGTATATTTGCGTTAAATCCTCTTCAAAAAAAGGGGATTTTCCTATTAATGAACCCTTGTGATGAATATTTATCGCTTTGGCCTTAAAATTCATGCTACAGGGTTGAATTAATCCCTAAGTTCATTGGGATGTTTTTCAGAATACTATTTAGAAAGCTATTGGTATTATTATTTAAATGGAATGAATTATGAGTAACGTATCGTATTATACTGCAGAAGGTTTAAAGAAATTGAGGGATGAATTGAATCACCTTAAGGATGTTGAACGCCCAAAAGCTTCACAGGCCATTGCCGAAGCCAGGGATAAAGGTGATTTATCCGAGAATGCGGAGTATGACGCTGCCAAAGAGGCACAGGGACTTTTAGAGCTCAAAATCTCTAAGATGGAAACGACCTTGGCCAATGCCCGTTTAATCGATGAGTCCCAATTGGATACATCTAAGGTTTTGGTTCTCTCTACGGTGAAGCTCAAGAACCAAACCAATGGTATGGAAATGAAATATACCTTGGTGGCCGAAAGCGAAGCGGATTTAAAATCGGGAAAAATCTCGGTTAGTTCGCCTATCGGAAAAGGCCTTTTAGGTAAAAAAGTAGGGGATACCGCTGAAATTGCGGTGCCCAATGGTAAAATCACTTTCGAGATTTTAGAGATTACAAGGTAATAGATTATCATTATTCTTTATATTTAAACCTATCATTATCGATAGGTTTTTTTTATATAAATTTTAAGCGGATTTACAATGGCGAGTATTTTTACTAAGATCATAAATGGGGAAATCCCCTGTTATAAAGTTGCTGAAGACGAAGATTTCTTCGCCTTTTTGGATATTAACCCAAATGCCCCGGGACATACTTTGTGCGTTCCCAAAAAAGAAGTGGATAAGATCATGGATCTTGATGAGGAAACCTATATGGGATTAATGGCTTTTTCAAGAAAGGTGGGTAAGGCCATTGAAGCTGTTATGGACTGTAAAAGGGTCGGTATGACCGTTATTGGACTCGAAGTTCCCCATACCCACGTGCATTTGATTCCCCTGAACGAGATGAAAGAAGCCACTTTTCAGCATAAAGTAAAACTCACACAGGATGAGTTTGTTTCCATTGCAGGGCGTATCGCATCTAAAATTGGATAACTCCCGATTGCCATAGATAAATGGCCACTCCGATCAATACCAAAACCAAGATTACAAGGATGTAGAACAAGGATGTAAATCGGATAGAGGGCTTTTCGGGAACCACCATTTTTTGATAGTATTCAAAAATACGTTCAATATCCTGTGTCCAGTTTACAGGATAGATGATAGACCCGCATTTGTTGCATTTTATGGTATGGCTCACCTCCTTGGTCGTACGATCGTATAATTTGCCATACTTGTGCTTTTGCTTAAAGGTGATTTTCATGTCCTGATTAAAACATTCAGGGCAATTGTTGGTAATATCAGCTTCTTTGATGACTACTAATTTTTCCTTCGACATGGCTTATTGTTTTACTTTTAAGGAGATCTGCATAATTGTGCCTTCTTTCCCGGAAGAAAGGACTTTTATCTTGCCTTGATGGTATTCTTCCACAATTCGTTTAACAAGGGAGAGGCCCAAGCCCCAACCTCTTTTTTTTGAAGTTACCCCGGGATTGAAGATGTTATGGAAATTACTTTTTGCGATACCACCACCCGTATCGGCCACTAGAATATTCACATATTTACCCGCAGGGACTATATCTATAGCTATACTCCCTTTCCCTTTCATCGCATCGATGCCGTTTTTTACCAGGTTTTCAATGGTCCAATTATAAAGGGAATGGTTCAATAATACCGGTAGTTTTTCCACCTTTGTATTAAAAGAAAAATGGATCAATTTAGAACTGCGAAGTTTCAAATATTCATAAGCCTCTTTCGTTTCTTCGACAATATCGACCTCTTTGAGTTCGGGTAAGGACCCGATTTTGGAGAACCGTTCGGTAATGGTTTCCAATCGTGAGATATCCTTGTCTATTTCTTTGGTGATCTCCGGGTTTATTTTTTCGGATTTCAATAGTTCGTTCCAACCTAAAAGCGAAGATAGGGGAGTGCCGATCTGATGTGCCGTTTCTTTCGCCATACCCGCCCATAATTTATTTTGTTCCGAGGCCTTATTGGTTTTAAAGAAAAAGAAAATGACGGCCCCAAAGAGCAAAATGATCAATAAAAGGGCAATCGGATAATACTTTAATTTATTGAGTACCTCGGAATTGCCATAATAGAGGGTAGCAAGGTGCTCGCCTTGCTGGTCAATGGATATTGGGGTGTTTTCGCTTTCGAATATTTTTATGTTGTGATGAAGGTATAAAGAGTCTTTGACCTTATCTTCCGGCATATTGTTGGTCTTTATCGACCCATCTTTATTGACCAATATCATCGGGGTAGAGGTGTTGTTCTGAAGCACTTTTATGGTTAGGTTACCCATATCCATATCTTCGGAATATTGTAATAACTCAGATTGGGCAGTGGCCCAGATCTCCATTTTAAGACGTTCTTCCTCCTTGAACTTTTTAAAGAAGCTGTTCGTGTTCCATAAAATCAAACTCACAATGGCAAAGGCTGTTGCCAATAAAATAAAGTTCGAGACCTTCTTTTTGGGATTAAATTCCATCCAACCGTTTTGTTGCTTTAAAGATAACGCAAAATGACCATAAATGGTGTGTGACCATAATGGGCATCTATTTTTAATCGGGTTCTAAATGACTATTTTTGTTATACTATGACCGATATGATTTCAATACATCCAGCGGATATTCCTGTACAAAAATTACATGGTTACCTTTTGGGGGCTGTTGGGCCTAGGCCTATCGCTTTTGTAAGTACGATCGATGAAAAGGGAAGGCCGAACCTGTCGCCCTATAGTTTTTTCAATGTGTTCAGTGCCAATCCGCCGATATTGATTTTTTCCCCCGCAAGAAGGGTACGCGACAATACGATCAAACATACCTTGGAGAATGTTGAAAAGATGAAAGAGGCTGTAATCAATGTCGTGAATTATGATATGGTGCAACAAATGTCGCTTTCAAGTACGGAGTATCCCGAAGGTGTGAATGAATTTTTAAAAGCTGGATTTACCATGCAGGCATCCGATTTGGTAAAACCGCCGAGGGTTGCGGAATCACCGGTACAATTTGAGTGTAAAGTAACCAAGATAGAACCTTTGGGAAAAGAAGGTGGCGCTGGGAATCTGGTTTTTTCCGAAGTTGTCAAAATACATATAAACCCGGGCATATTGGATGAAAACGGAACTATTGACCAGCATAAGATAGATCAAGTCGCCCGAATGGGTGGCAATTGGTACTCAAGGGCGAATAAGGGTATGTTCGAAGTGCCCAAACCATTGTCCAGTTTAGGAATTGGTGTTGATGCCATTCCAGAGAAAATCAGGAACAGTGCGGTATTAACCGGCAATGACCTTGGAAAATTGGGCAATGTGGAGCAGTTGCCTTCAAAAATCGAAATAGGGGAATTCATCGGTTCAAATGAAGTATTGTCTTCTATGGTAAAGAACAACGACCTTCAATCCTTACATCATAAAGCAAAGGAATATATTGACCGGAACGAAGTTCTTTCAGCATGGAAATTACTTTTGGCAAATGAATTGTAAATAACTATTTGGTCAGTTTTTATGAAGCCAATTGTAAAACCCTTAACTTGGCGGCCAAATGTTTTTGTCCATATGGTTCAATGCATTTACCATCTGTTTTATTTGTGATTTAGGATTTACCGCACAACATATAGATGGAAAATGAACGACTAATGGGCATTCGAAAAAGTGAGTAATTTAGACAGTGTAGTATTAGATAATTATAGAAAATGGAAATACAAGGAAAATTAAAGAAGATAGATGAAACCAAAACTTTCGGGAACAATGGTTTTCGTAAGAGGGAAGTGGTAATAACCACTGAAGAGCAATATCCACAACAAATACTTGTTGAGTTTATTCAGGATAAATGTGATTTATTGAACAGTTACAAAGTAGGGCAAGATGTTAAGATAAGTATTAATATCAGAGGTCGTGAATGGACAAACCCACAGGGTGAGGTCAAATACTTTAACTCCATACAAGGATGGCGAATAGAGAACCTACAGGCCGAGCAAGGGAATGCCGATATACCACCGGTACCACCAATGGATTCTTTTGAACCGGCAGACAATATAAATGATGAGGATCATGATGATCTTCCATTTTAATCAAAACCTTTTGATTAAACCAATAAAAAGACCCTTAGGGGTCTTTTTTTGTTTTCTATTTCATGGTTGTCCATTGATTTAATAACTTTAGTATAAAGTGTATTCGTGAAGAAAGACAGTTCATATGGCCCTTTGGTTTTTCTTGGAAGGGAGATGTCTTTTCCGCCCGTTGAAAATGCAAATCATGAAGGATTATTGGCCTTTGGAGGGGATCTTTCCCCAGAGCGTTTAATGTTGGCCTATGAACAGGGTATTTTTCCATGGTTCAATGAAGGATCCATGATCTTATGGTGGAGTCCCGATCCTAGAATGGTATTGTTTCCCGATCAGATAAAGATATCCAAAAGCATGCGTAAGGTCTTGAAAAGCGATCAGTTTACTTTTACCAAGAACACGTGCTTTGAAAAGGTGATCGCTCGTTGTGCCAAAATAAGGCGAGAGGGGCAAGATGGCACTTGGATAACCCAGGATATGAAAGAGGCCTATATAAAATTGCACAAATTGGGTCATGCCCACTCCTATGAGGTTTGGGAAAAAGGTGAATTGGTCGGGGGATTATATGGGATTGATCTTGGTCATGTTTTTTGCGGGGAAAGTATGTTCAGTGCGGTGAGCAATGCCTCTAAGTTCGCCCTTATACATTTGGCCAATGAGTTACAAGAAAAAAAATACCGTTTGATCGATTGCCAATCGTACACCAAACATTTGGAAAGTCTTGGGGCCAAAGAAATACCAAGAAAAGATTTTATCGGGATTTTAAAGAATGAATAAGGGTTTATATTGGGGACTTGTTACCTGTAGTCCTTTACTTTTATTTTCTGTTTGATTTATTATTTCTAAAGCCAACGAGTCCATTTCTTTATAATAATTTATCATAACAATATTCCATTGTAATTTTCCTTGATATAAATTCTTAAATTTCAAGTCGTGGAACACTTTATAATAAGCGGCAGTATTAAAAAGTTCCGATTTTTTATCAATTCCAACATTCTCATAAATGTTCGTTTTTCATCGATATGATTCTGTCCAAATATGGAATTAACTGAGTGGAAGTTTGCAAATCTTGATTCTTGAAATCATCATCAGCGTCTTCAATTAATTACAATCAATTAAATAGATTTTCTTTCAGTGAACTGTCTAGGACTAGATCGAGTTTTCCTGAACTTGTTAACTCCCGTATTGTGCTATTTGATGGGGTGTAATTTCTATATTTCAATGAATCGTTGATTATACTGTCAACGCTAATTAACTTGTATTCAGTTTCACTTTTATTTATTAAACTCAATACAGAACGAACATAATTGTTAGTAGCCTCTAAATCTTTAATATTATTCTATTATTTAAAAATTTAGCGTTTATTTCGTTATTGATTTTATTTGTTTCAGCGTTATCTTATCTCATTCCAATTGTTTATTTGTAATTCAATTAAAATTCCAATAACAACAAGAACAGTTTCTACGATTGCGTAAAGTTAATATTGCTTAACTTGTTTTCAATTAAAACTTGTTATCTTATTCGTCTAAAGAATTTTATCATAGGTTATTGGTTGGTCATAATGAAGCAAAATGGTTGGCCTAAGTGTAGTTACGTGGGTTAGCTCTAAATTTAGTAAATAAATCACAGATTGAAAGACCGAGTGCCCTGAAGCTTCGGGGTTTGTAAGAAGTCTCTAACTAGCAATGGATTATACATTACTTAAACTATCACCTTTAGACTTTCTTTTAAAACCTCTAAATGCAATATTACAGGGTTTGTTCTCTTCAATTCACCATCCAGCTCAAAAATGATTTCCATGTCCTGATTTTCTATTTTAATCGTAGCATTGTCAACCCTATGATAAGAATATTCCTTGATCTTATGCTCGCATCTTAGTAGAACCAAAAATGCGAGATAAAGGATTTTAAATTTATTCAATCGATCGATCATCACAACATCCAGAAAACCATCATTTAAAATTGCCTTTCTTGTAATGGAGAAATTATAACCCATGATATTGGTGTTCGATATAAAAACCAAAAAAGGGTTTAAGACCGCTTCTTTCCCATTAATTTCAATGGTGTATTTCGTATCATTTTTAAATGTCTTGATTGATTGTAGGGTTGCTCTTAGATAAGTAAGCAATCTTCTTTGGGAAGTGCTTTCAAAATTTAAAATCGTATTGGCAGCAAATCCAAAACCAAGGTTGCTGAAAAAATAATCGCCATTGATTTTACCTACATCAATAGGGATGACTTTTTGCACTTTGAGGAGCTGAATGGCTTTTTTTAAGTTTTTCGGAATCTTAAGGTTTCTTGCCAACCCATTACCGGAACCTATTGGGATAATCCCCAGCAATATCTCAGAATTCACCAAACAGGACGCCACCTCGTTGATCGTGCCATCACCCCCACAGGCAACGATGATTTCAGCTTTTTCATTTATGGACTGTTGTACTAAAAGTGTCGCATGTCCTTTATAGGAGGAATATTTTACAACAATTGAAAAATGGTCCTTTTCAAAGTATGTGGATAGGTAATGCTCGGTAATGCGGGACTTTCCTTTACCGGCAATTGGATTTACGATGAAGTGGACAATTCTCATTCATTCACTTTTAAGGAAAGTCCATTATTATTGTACAGATAGTCGGCTACTTGGAAATAGGATATGGTTTCCTTTAGGAACCCCTCCTCTAGGGGCAATGGTTGCAGGCTATTATCCTTATCATCCCATTTGTAGAAATTCGTTGATTTTTGATCTCCTAGGACCATAAGTTCATTTCCTTTTAAAAGGCCCAATTTTCTGTAATTACCAATAAAGGCACGTTCATCTTTCTTTTCCATTCTAAGGATGTCCAATCCGAAAAGGTTGCTTTCGTAATCCCATCCCAACTGTGCGAACAATGTGGGGAAAATATCGATTTGGGAACAAAGTTTCTTAATATGCCCTCTTTCACCGCCATCAAGATTTACTATCATTGCCGGAATATGGTAATTGGCAACATCGAGTTCCCAACGACCAGCACTACTTGCACAATGATCGGCCATGATTATAAATACGGTGTTTTTAAACCAGGGTTTTTTCTTCGCTTCTTCAATAAATCCATGAAGTGCGAAATCCGTATATTTTATTGCGCCGCTTCTTCCGGACCCAGAAGGAACATCTATTTTTCGATCGGGATAAGTATACGGTTTATGGTTGGAGGTGGTCATGATAAAGTTGAAAAAAGGTTTCCCTTCAACTACGGATATGTCAGCTTCTTTTAGGACTTTCTTATAAATATCCTCATCACAGGCACCCCAAGCATTCTCAAAAGTCACTTCTTCATCCTCAATATTCTTTCGCTTGGTCACGATATCCCCAGAAGGTAAAAATCCCCTTCCACGATCAACGATATCAAACCCATTACCGCTGAAATACTTATCCATGTTATCAAAATACCCATCCCCCCCGTAAAAGAAAGTCCGTGTATATCCTTTTTCCTTAAATACCTCCCCAATGGTAAAAAGATCATTGTTTTTAGCTCGTTTAACTATACTTCGGCCCGGTGTTGGGGGAATAGAAAGTGTAATGGCCTCCATGCCACGAACTGTCCTGGTACCGGTTGCAAATAAATTGTCGAACGATAGCCCTTGTTGTTCTAAAGAATCCAAGGTAGGGGTCAGCTTTTTATCGTTCCCAAAGGCTCCTAAATATTTTGCACTTAAACTCTCGATGCAAATGAAAATAACGTTAGGCCTTTTTTCCTCACCTTCATTGGTGACATATCTTCTAATATCGAATGTTTTTGTATAGACACTGTCTTGTTTAGTCTTTATGTTTTCATTTACCTTTAAGAACGCTTTTTCGATTGGCTCGGTCTTAAAAAACTCCGAATAGCTAAGTTCATTATTCCGAAAGGCCGCAAAAAAAGAATAAATCCCGGTCTTGGAAAGTTCATTATTGTAACGGTTCTCCGAAAATTCCGCATTTTCATTTTTAATGAAAAAAGTAAAAACCAAGGTAACTCCAAAAATGAATAGACTGGGAAGCAAGCGAATTTTAAAAGGATCTTTGCTTTCAAAAGTTCTCCTGAATATTCGTGATCTTATAAAAAGTAAAACCGTAAACATTACAAGTATCCCTATACCCCCGATCAAAATCGGTATAGGATATGATTCATTTATATTCTTTACTACCTCGTAGGTGTATATCAAATAGTCAACTGCAATAAAATTGAACCTTCTATGGAATTCGTCCCAAAAAGTGATTTCCGCAAAGAATGAAAAGAAGATGATCAGCACCCCAATAGTAAAGCCGGTAAAACAAATAACCCTGTCCGCTAAAGTACCCATAAGGCCTTTGGGCAGTATCAAAAAATACAAAGAAGGGATTAGGGCAATAAATGAAACAGTACCGATATCGTAAAGGAACCCAATAATGAATGTGGTAAACAAAGAAATAACCCCATGGTCGATTTCTGAAAAATTCCAAAAAAGAAAAACAACTCTCAATAAGAAGGAAATTCCTAGGAACAAAAGGATAAAACCGATTAACAATGTGAATCTTTTTGGAAATAGTATCTTCATTTTATTCGTATTAATTGTTTTAGTTTGATTAAATTTTCTTGTTTCCCTTTTTCCAAAACCTCCTTTCCGTAAGTTGTCTTGAATCGATGTTCTTCCAAAAACTTAATGTTGAGCAGTTGCCATTCCCCATCGGTCATCACGTTGTCACAAAACAGTTCCCATTCCTTTC
Organism: Maribacter luteus; assembly: GCF_009674825.1. Classification (GTDB taxonomy): domain Bacteria; phylum Bacteroidota; class Bacteroidia; order Flavobacteriales; family Flavobacteriaceae; genus Maribacter_A; species Maribacter_A luteus. The sequence goes on along the minus strand of NZ_WKJH01000001.1, from coordinate 431,560 downwards.
GCAAGAGCATATTCCTATACATATAATTTGTTGTTCCCAAATGGAACAAATCGGCATCGCATAATATTTTTGCATATATATCCGTGGGATTTTGGGGCATCTTTGTGGCATCGATACAAGAAAGCACCCTTTCAATTTTATTTTGTGAACAATTGGTTTTAGAAAGATATTGTGCGGCCAATCGTTTGCTTACTTCTTCGTGGCCTTCATAGGTTTCTGAAAAACCAGTATCATGGAAACAAGCCGCAATAGCTATTAAGTCCGCTTCTTTTGGGCGTATACCTATAGCATTGGAAATCAAGAAAACATTATCAACAACCTCTTGCGTATGTGCAAAGTTGTGGAAAGGGAGATTCTTGCATTTGTCACTATGAAGTATGTCGGAACAATACTTCGTAATACTTTTAATCGTCATCGCTGTCATAGTCCACATTTAATTGAATCATATCTTTATCATGTCTAATTTCAGTATGGCGAATCTCGCCTCCACTCGACCCTACATATTTTGAAATGACCATGGAACCTATCGAAATGAGTAGAACAAAAACAAAACCGTATCTAGTAGCTAACGCGTATTTTTTGTATTGGAGAATCAGGGTTATTAGCGATGTGCCTCCTAAAATCAGCATCATTGTAAAAAAAAGCTCCGCATACTCTTCATGTTCATGGATCAAGGTTTCGCTGATTCCAGGTGAATTTTCGACGATTTCTTCTGCGCCGTCGCCGGTATAAAAAGCGGCAATACTGGTCAATGCACTAAAAATGAAAATACTTAGTGCCGTATTCTTTACTTGGGGATTCTTGATTACGCAACCCGACAGAAAAACCAAAAAACCGATCAATACACCCACAATGGGAAGATGGTTTACTACTAAATGTAATTGTGCGTCGTTCATCATATTGTTATTAATTTACGTTCCTAGCTTACTCAGTTATCAAGTTGAATGCCCCTTTGATCAGAAATTCAGTATCTGGTTTAAAATCAGCTGTATTAAGGATTTGGGTAAATCCATTGTTCGTAGCACCTATTTTGACCAATACCCTTTTGAAATTCGAATCATCTTCTTTAACAAGTACAAAAAAGTCATTATCAATATTCGCAACCGCTTTGGAAGGTAATGCAGGATGTTCTGCAGAAGTGGTCAGGATTTCAGCCTCAATGTACATTCCAGGGGCAAATAATTGTACTTCCTCATCATTAACAAAATCTCCATGTATATCTATGGTCCTACTTTGGGCATTTATAGACTTGTTCACTAAATGGACTACACCTTGATATACCTTGTCCATATCATTTTGTAACCTCACGTTGATTGGCTGACCCACTTTGACCATTGGCAGGTCTTTTTCGAAAATCTTCAATTCTATATGTAGGTCGTCCGTATTCGTAACGGTCATTGCAACATCGGAAGGATTTAGGTACATTCCTTTACCTGCATTGACGGAAGTTGCATATCCCGATAAAGGTGAGGTTACAGTAATAATAGATCTTATCGTTTCGCCTGTTAGGGTATTCGGATCGATGTTCATAAGGCTCAACCTCTTCCTAAGGGATTGATATTGTACCAAGGTCACGGTATATTCCGATTTAGCTTTTAAGAAATTCTTTTTTGAAGTCACATTATCGGCCATCAGCTCTTTCTGGCGTTCATAATCGGATTCCAAATAGCTCAAGCGTCCTTTGGCTTCCAAGAAATCTTGTTGCACCTGAACATAATCCGGATTCTCAATAGTAAACAACACCTGTCCTTTTTTGACCCTATCCCCTGGCAATAAACCGATGTCTTTAACATAACCGGCAAAGTAGGCACTAACATCAGCTTGGTTTTGTGGAGGCACTGCGAACATTCCGTTTGCTTTTACAACGGTATTGAACTCTTGCATCGACATATTCCCCACTTTCATTCCACCCGATTTGAATTGATTTTCGGTAATGGAAATGATTTCTTGCCCTTTAATCCCTATCGTTGCATCTGCGTTTGTCGTTTCCGTTTTTTCTTTTGGGTTACAGGAAACCATGGTTAACACAAAAAGAATACTTATCAGACTTACGGCATTGGTAAAATTGTTGACTCTATTTTTCATTATCAATTGATTAAATAATTTAATTCTAAGACCGTGGCGTTATACTGGTTTAGGTTCTGTAGATAGGTGATTTGAATGTTTTTGGCACTTTCCAACAACTGTACATATTGTAAGAAGTCTATCTCCCCGTTTTTAAATGATTTCGAAGCATTGGTAGTTAATTCTTTTGCAAGTTTGCCCCCCGTGTTTTCATAATAATCAATGGCTTCTTGAAATTTGTTTAAATCGGAAAGCAAGCCTTTGTGTTTTGATTCCAGTTGTATTTTATAATTTTCAGACTCATCGGCCAGTATCATGGTCTCTGTTTTAGCCGCATTGATTTTTGCCTTGTTCGCCCCGAACCATAAAGGAATCGATATGCCCGCCTGAAAACCATTATATCGCTTTGTATTTGAACCGTTATTCCTTCCTTGGAAGACTGATATATGTAAATCAGGAAGCAATCTTTGCCTTTCCAAAGAAAGGGTCGATTTACTCAACTTCTGGGCGAAATCGTAATACAGTATTCCCGGATGGTTACCAAAGTTCGGTTGCTGTAATTCCAATTTGGGCAAACTTTTCTCTTCCGGGGTAATCAACGAATCAGTCTGCATCCACTGATAGAGCTCGGTATATGCTTTTGCCACCCCTTCTTTTGTTTGCGCGAGCAATATGGATATTTCTTTTTGTTTGGCCTCTGCCGCAAGTTTTTCCAACAAATTGGTTTCACCCACATCATAGCGCTTATTAGCTGCTCTGGAAAATTGACTATAGAGACTATCCAAAAAAATGTATTGTTCCACAAGACTGTTAGTGTACACCACATTGTAATAGGCTTTATAAACCGCTTTGGTCAAGGCCCTCTCGTTTAATCGGAATTGTTGGGTAGATAACTCGACTTTTTGTTTTTCCACTTTTCGTAGGGCACCATATATCGTAGGAAATTGTAAGGATTGACTAACCCCATAAACTTTCAGTGCAATACCGTTTTCGGCAATGTTATTTTCGTCATAACCATAATACACCTGTGTTTTATCCACGTTGATTGCACTGCCAACGAGCTGCTTGGACTGGTCTACCTTTTTGGCGTAGGCCTTTAGTCCTTTATTGTTCTCATGGGCTATCTTTACTGCTTGTTCTGCTGTTATAGGGTTTTCTTGGGCACTCGCTAAAATGGGCAAGAATAGTAGGGTAAAAATACCAAGAGCTTTTAGATTCACTTTGTTTTTGACCTTTGGATGATGTCCTTTCCTATCGAACATCGCATAAAGAATGGGAAGTACGATCAAGGTCAAGGCTGTTGCCGTGATCAACCCCCCTACAACAACTGTTGCCAAGGGTCTTTGTACTTCCGCACCTGCAGAGGTTGAAATTGCCATCGGTAAAAAACCTAAAGCGGCGGCCGCGGCGGTCAACAATACGGGACGCAATCTGTTTTTGGTTCCCATTAATATTCGCTTATTTATATTGCTGACACCGTGTGCCTTGAGCTCCTTAAATTCTTCGATCAATACAATACCGTTTAACACGGCTATCCCAAAAAGAGCGATAAAACCAACACCCGCTGAAATACTAAATGGTAATCCCCTTAAATAAAGTAACATAACACCGCCAATGGCAGACAACGGAATAGCACTATATATCATTAAGGCTTCCTTTACGGAATCGAAAGCGAAATAGAGTAATACAAAAATCAGAACTAGAGCGATCGGGACTGCAATTTTCAATCTTGCCGTTGCAGTACGTAGGTTTTCAAATTGCCCTCCATAGCTTATGGAATAGCCGGTAGGTAGTTTAACATCCTTTTCTATGATCGACTGTACATCCTTAACCACGGATTCTAAATCACGGTTTCGCACATTCACACCTACTACGATGCGCCGTTTGGTATTATCACGCGAGATTTTAGCAGGGCCTTTGGTATAGCTTATCTTAGCGAATTCACTTAATGGTAATTTCATGCCATTGGGTAATGATACCGAAGCCGTTTCTATATTTTCAATATCCCTTCTGTGGGCATCATCATAACGAAGTACCATATCAAATTGCTTTTCCCCTTCGAAAACAGTACCTGCAGGTATACCTGCAAATCCCATGGTGACGACTTTATTCAAGTCTTCGATATTCAAGTTGTACTTTGCGATTTTTCGTCTGTTATATTTCACGGACATTTGGGGAAGCCCTGCAGTTTTTTCAACGGAAATATCGGCAGCCCCATCCACGTTTTGGATTGCTTTTTCTATTTCCAAGGCCTTATTATAAAGGACATCAAGATCTTCGCCGAAAACCTTAATGGCCAAATCGGCACGCACACCTGTAATCAATTCGTTAAATCGCATTTCGATAGGTTGGGTAAACTCAAAATCAACACCCGCAATTTCTGATAAGGCTTCCTTGAATTTATCAGCCAATTCGTCCTTCGTTGCTGCGGAAACCCATTCCCCTTTTGGCTTCAATTTGATGATAACATCACTTTCTTCCATTGACATAGGGTCCGTTGGAACTTCAGCAGCACCTATTCGACTCACAACTTGCTCCACCTCAGGGAATTTCTTCAATATTATTTCCATTCGAGTAGTAGCCTCAATAGTTTTACTTAATGATGTTCCTGTTTTCAATACTGGTTGAATCACAAAATCACCCTCGTCCAAAGTCGGCACGAATTCGCCTCCCATCCTAGTATATAGAAATGCAGTAATTGCCAATAAACCTATGGCTATACCTAAAACCAATTTCTTTTTACGTAATGCCCATGAAATAGTGGGTTGGTATTTTTCTTCAAGAAAAGCGATGAGTTTGGATGAAATCGTTCGTTTTTCGATATTTGAAGGTTTTATGAACAACGAAGCCATTACAGGAATGTAGGTAAAACACAATACCATAGCTCCGGTGAGTGCGAAACTGAATACCAAAGCCATAGGGCGGAACATTTTACCTTCTACGTTTACCAGGGAAAGGATCGGGATAAATACGATGATGATGATCAACTGCCCAAATACAGCTGAGTTCATCATTTTGGAGGCACCCTGATATGTGATTTGATCTATTAAACCTTGCCTTTTGCTTTTGGGAAGTGCCAATAATTTCGCTCGTTGACTTGTGATTCTATAGGCAATGAATTCAACAATGATCACAGCTCCATCAATGATTATCCCAAAGTCGATCGCCCCTAAGCTCATTAAGTTGGCATCTACCCCGAAAATATACATTAGGGACAGGGCAAAAAGCAAACTCATTGGAATAACCGACGCGACCACCAATCCGGAACGTAGGTTGCCCAAAAGCAATACTACTACGAAAATCACGATCAAGCATCCCAAAATCAGGTTTTCGGCTATGGTAAAAGTGGTTTTGGCGATAAGTTCGCTCCGTTCTAGAAAAGGATTAATGGAAATGCCCGGAGGTAATGAGGATTGTATTTCGGCCACACGTTGTTTAACAGCTTCGATAACGGCATTGGAGTTGGCATCTTTAAGCATCATTACCTGGCCCAACACCTTTTCCCCTTCGCCATTTCCTGTAATGGCACCAAAACGGTTGGCATGACCAAAGCCTACTTCAGCAATATCCCGTACATAGACCGGCACATTTTCTTTACTGGATACGACGATATCTTCAATATCCTGAACAGAGCCCACAAGGCCTTCGCCCCTAATGAAATAGCTTTCATTTACTTTTTCTATATACCCGCCCCCAGCGACACTATTATTTTTTTCCAAAGCACGGAACACATCAAAGATGGAAACGTCCATCGCGCGAAGTCGTTCTGGGTTTATGGCGACTTCATAAGTTTTTAGGTAGCCTCCCCAAGTATTTACTTCCACAACACCCGGAATACCAGAAAGTTGACGTTTTACCAACCAATCTTGAATGGTACGTACATCGGATAAGGAGTATTGGTCTCTATGGTTCGCATCTACATCGATCACATATTGGTAGATTTCACCAAGACCGGTTGAAACGGGTCCCATAAAAGGCTTTCCAAAACCTGCAGGGATTTTTTCTTCTGCACTTTTTATTTTTTCCGCAATGAGTTGACGGGGAAGATATGTACCCAAATCATCATCGAAGACCACCGTAACCACGGATAATCCAAACTTCGACACCGACCTGATTTCCTTGACCCCTGGTAAGTTTGCCATTTCCAATTCCACAGGATAGGTCAAAAACTTTTCTACATCTTCAGTAGCCAAATTTCTCGAAGTTGTGATGACCTGTACCTGATTGTTGGTTACATCGGGGACTGCACCAATGGGAATATTGGATAAGGAATATAAGCCAAAGCCAATAATACCCGCGGTAAACAAGAGAACGATGAGTTTGTGATGGATGCTGTATTGGATAATTCGTTCTAACATTTAATGGATTATTAATTTATATCCCAAAAGTATTTGGTGTATCTAAGAGCCATCTAAACGGTTTCTTAAGATTCGCTTAAGAAAGGTTCCCTTTGGCAATTGGCCAAAAAACAAAAGCCCTGAAAAATATCCAGGGCCTTTGCCAATCACAACTAAACACTAACCATCAATCAAAAAGTTTTAAAGTGCATCTATTTTAATGAATAATTTTGCATCGGTCATGGAAATTTCACAGCGCGATGGTGCTGTGGTCGCATAGGTGTTTCCGCAAGTTGGACATAGATAATACACTGAAGGCAAAGATTTTACATTTCCATCTTCAAGGGCTTTTAAGGCATCTTTATAAAAATCCCTGTGCTTTTGCTCCACTTTGTAAGCATAAGTCAAACTTATCTGTGCCATATAATTTTCTGCCGCATTGGCAACCTTGATGAAGTTTGGATACATCGTGTTAAACTCATAGCTTTCACCTTCAATGGCATTCTTTAAATTTTCAAGGGTCGTGCCCACGTTAAATTCAGGGGTCACGGTTGGGAGCCCCTCCCCCATTCTTTGCAATACCACTTTATGGTTATTGGCGTGTATCAATTCCGCCCCGGATGCAGCCTTGAAAAGCATCGCTATTTCAGGGTAACCTTCTTCGGCCGCTTTTTTACTAAACGCAGCATACTTGGCATGTGCCGTTGTTTCTCCTTTAAAGGCTTCCTTCATGTTTTGGATGGTTGCTTTTTGGGGATTTTCCTGTTCCTTATCGGCCCCCATCGCTATTTCCTTCTGTTTATTTGCTGTACCGACTTCAATTTTATGTACTGATTTGTCCTTGCAAGATTGAAAAAGCATACTTGATAATACCATTCCGATCACTAATGCTACTACTGATTTTTTCATTTTATTTATTTTTAAATAGTTACTTTTTTTGGGTGTGTGTATACAAGGATAATCGTGCATTTTCCATATCCCTTCAAGGGAACTGATTAAAAATCGACTTTAATCCGTAGGTTGATTTCCAAAATCCGGTAGTGCCAATTCTATTCCGGCCCCATGCTGAAAAACCAATTGCCCACCTAAATAACCTGTTCGGACCACGGAACCGACTAGAGCTGCAAATAGTACGATCCCGACCCATTTAGACCACGTACTTTCATATTTGAAGTAATACAACAATACGCGAAATAAGGCCGTAATAATGGCAAGCCATAACGTTAGGTTCGCTGCTTCTTCATGCAGTTCCATGGGCTTTTGCAGAATTCCATCTATCATACCGTCTCCGGCATAACTTCCACTTACGTAAGCTACTATTGCTCCCAAAGCACCTAATAGCAAGAGATAAAATGCGACATTTTTAAAAAAATGCTTTTTACTGATAAGCGCTATTATTTCCGATAGGAATCCTATTAATATCAAGGCTATCGGAAAGTGGATAACCATTGCGTGAATGTGTGGTGCTGTCAACATTTTAATGTGATTTTCAATTACACATCAAATGTATAGGCACCAACTTAAAACTGGATTAAGTGAAACTTAAGTTTGGCTTAAAATAAAATGGTGAAAGTGGTTCCTTCACCAAATTCACTTTCTACATGAATTTCGGCATTTATGGCATCGGCGGCCTTTTTCGCTATGGATAGGCCCAAACCGTTTCCCGGGATATTTTTATGGTGGAGTGCATCGGATCTGAAAAAGCGTTTGAACACGTTATCCAGATCCTCTTTTTTAATCCCGACACCTTCATCTTGGATATTGCAAATTACATTCGGACCCGAACGTGTGATTTCGATATGTAATGTGGAAGCTACTTTAGAATATTTTACCGCATTACCAATAATATTTTCCATTATCAATTGGGTGTAGTACTGAGGAACCATTTCTTCTAAAAGCACCCCTTTTTGGAAGGCTATGGTAAGTTTCTTTTGTAAGATCTGTTTTTTTTGCCCTGAAAGGATTTCGTCTATGATGTTCGGTAAAGGAACGGGAGACCTGTCCACTGTTCTTGAATTGACATCTAATCTCGCCAACAGTAAAAGTTGTTCAATAGTGTCGGTCATTCGGTCAATTTCCGAAAGACTGTATTTGATTTTTTCCTCATATTCCGATTGTTCCCTAGGCTTTCGAATCAATACCTCAAGCGTACCTTTTAAAGTTGATAAAGGTGTGCGTAATTCGTGGGAAGCATCAGAAGTAAATTGCCGTTTTCGTTCGATAGCATTTTCAATACGCTGTAATAGCTCGTTAATATTAAACGATAAATCGTAAAGCTCATCTTTGTTATATGGAAGAATAACCCTTTCATTCAAATTATTCTGTGTGATTCTTTTTGTTGTTTCGGTGATGACCTTCACGGGTATTATGCCACGTCCTGCCAAGTACCTAGACATGAAATATAGTCCCGCCAATAAAAACAAATAGGAAATAATCAAAACATTTCTCAGGTTAAGCAATACCATTTTTGATGATTCCAATGACATTGCTGCAAGTATAAACCCTTTTATTTTACCATTTTCCTCAATAGGTAACTGTACTTGCCGAATTGACCTATTGTTTAAGATTTCGTTAAAATGGCCACCATAGTTTTGCTTTGGGTTAAATGAGAGAACATTTTCCTTAAGGTTTGGCGACTTATCCATATAGTTTCCATCTTTACCCAAGATTTGAATAAAAACAGGGTTTACCTGAACCTCACGATGCTCTCTTTCCTCCCATTCCTTTTTGTTCTTTATCTTGATACTATCCCCGATAATCCTTATTTCATCGGTATGTTTTTCTGCTTCGAAAGACAGGTCGTCATCAAGGTTTTGATATACCGTTCCTTGTACTACAAAATAAACAACCATAAAAGCCACGGCCATGATTACGGCAGTGGCGATCATATAATGTAATACAATTCTGTTTTTAAAACTTAATCTCATACTTCTTTTGCTATATAGCCAACCCCACGAACGGTTTGAATGTAGTTTTCATCTTCGCCTAGCTTTAATTTTTTTCGTAGGGCATTAATATATACGTCAATCACTCCTGTATTGTATTCAAAATGGATATCCCAGACACTTTCAATAATTCGGGTTCTTCGGCAAACTATACCCTTGTTACGCATTAGATATTCCAACAACGCAAATTCTTTTTGGGTAAGACTAATTTCTTCCTCCGATTTAAAGACTTGATGGGTTGCGGTGTTCAAAGTAATGTCTCCAAGTATAAATATGGAATGTTCCCCGGATTTAGGTCGTAATTGCACCTTGATCCGTTCTAAAAGTTCTTCAAAATGAAAAGGTTTTTTGATATAATCGTTAGCGCCGGATTGAAGCCCGAAAACGGTTTCATCAACAGTATCTTTTGCTGTTAAAATAATAACCGGCGTGTCTTTATATTCCTTTCTGAATAGACGACAGATTTCAATACCACTGACACCCGGCAACATCCAATCCAACAGCAACAGATCATATTCCCCGGAAAGGGCCAGTTGAAGGCCTTTAGTGCCTTCCTCGGCAATATCCACCGCATAGGATTCTTCTTCCAGTCCTTGCTTTAAGAAGTTGGATATACCTGGCTCATCTTCTACGATCAAGATTCTCATACTACAAAAGTTACGTATTTAAATTAAAGCGGCATTAGACTTTTCTTAAGATTTGCTTAAAAAGGTTTAGAATAATTTTAAATGATGAATTAAAAGCAAATCCGCAAGGCAACAAAGGATTGGTAAAAGTATCTGGTCTGAAAATGGGGCAACCCAATAGTTCAGTTACTCTATTAATCCATGCGAACCACATTAAAGGGTTTTCTTGTCCAAATCAATTATATAACCGACGGACAGATTAAAAAAACCGGTTGTTTTTAAATCAGTTTCCGATTTTACGGGAGAAGGAAGGTTAATGTTGTACCCAGCCTCAAAATCCCATGATTTGGTAGATAATGAAAGAGGTAAGTTAATTTGGGTGTTCAGTAAATCGAAGATATCGTCATAAAAAATCTCGGTTTGGGGTTCGGTCAATTGAGTGTTCAATTGCTCCAATGCAATGGTTTGTTGTGCGATAAGAAAGTTGATTTTGGGCCTAAATTTGACTACTGACTTTTTTTGCCTTGCAATGGTTATGTTGGCATATGTTCGGGATGTTATTTGGAAAGCCCCATCGGTACCGAACAAATATGAAACCCCGAGTTTGGTCCCTAGGTTTCGTTCCTTGGTTCGTAACCCGACACCTAAACTCAATGAGTTCGTAAAAGTGTCCCAACCGTCGGAATAAATGAATCGGGTATATTCCGCATTATAGGTCACCAGTTTATCTTTTCCCACGGTGTTGAAATAACCCACCGACACATTGGTATAATCCCAATTGGGTTCAAAGGTTTCGTATAATATACCGGAAACACTTACATTGAACCCCGAAGAACTATAATAGGATACTTGAGGAACGATACTGAATTGGTCAATGCCGGAATCTCGACCCGAGAAAAACGTATTATCATAAAACGATGTGTTTACGTAAATGAAATTAAAGGTGTTGAATGAGTTTAAAATATCATCTATAAACTGTTGTTCGTTAAAGAAAAGTTCATCTAAAAGTAAATCTATTTCATCTTCTTCCGGTTCTTGGGCATATAAATCAGCAGTGGTCGCCACTGTAAACAGTAGCAACCAAACTGCTAGTAATCTTTTGTTGTATATGGAACGATGGGATTTCATCTTTTAACGGATATTAATTTCCTCCTCCATTTCCGTTCCCGTTCCCGTTTCCACTGCCGTTACCTTGTCCGTTTCTGCCTCGTTCACCATCACCACCAAAACCATTTTGATTTCTAATTTCACCTTGACCGCTAGATTGTCTGTTTTGTTGTACGCGTTCACGTAACATTTGGCGTTGTTCTTGGGTCAAGGATTGCCTGAATTGGTTTCTTACCTGACGTAACTGACCTTCTTGGTTTTCACATAATTGGTTCTGCTCATCTGAGAAAGATTCCCTTAAACGTAATCTAATCTGTTCCTTCGTTTGGGTTTTATCCTGTAAAATAGCCAATTGTTCATCTGTCAACGTGGCTCTTAGTTGTTCTCGATTCTGTAACATCAACTTACGTTGTGTTTGTAGCATTTCTTGTTGTTCGGTCGACAGCTGGTTCATAAGTGGACCTAAATCGGTTTCCTGTGCAAAAAGAAAACCACTTGAAGTTAAAAGCATTACAAAACCAAAAAGTGCGATTAATGTTTTTACTGTTGTTTTCATGATTATATTTTTTACTGTTAGGTGCTTTTGTTTATTAGAACCTGAAAGATTAAAAAAGTTTGTTTTAAACTTTATAAAACGACATTTTCAATCAGGCTTTGGTCAATGTATCCATTTATCATTGAGTCTTCTACAAAAAGGGAATTAATGAATATGTTTTCCAGTTGTTGTTCTGATAGTTCTGCATCAACGATTATTTCGTTTAGGATATAATCATCCATAAAACCATCCATGTCCGCATCATCTATAAGGAGTGAGGAAACCAGAAAATCATCGGAATTTACATCCATTGAACTCATTTGCTCAACATTTGCATTTTGTTGTTCAATGGTTGTTGGGTCATTTTGCAGCCAAATAGTAAAACCTATCAGTAAAACAATTGAAGCTGCAATCGGATAGGCTATCATTGGTCTTAGCCCAAACACGGTTCTTTTTTGTTCTTTTTCCATGGGTAAACTTTTTAAAATATTGTCTTTGGATATGGAGAAATAGTTATCCGGGACATGCATCCCCAGATACTCTTTATGCTCTTGGGCAAGTCCTTTTTTATCGATATCATCATTTAAAAAGCCTTTTCCGGATTGCCCAATAGGGTTCTTACTGTTTTTATTCTTCTTTGCCATGGTATATATTAGACCTTTTTATTTTCAATTAGTTTGTATCGTATCGCAAACAATTTCCTTTTCGATTGTTTTTACTGCGCTATAATATGACGATTTTAAGGTGTTCTCGCTCACATCCAATATTTCTGATATTTCACGAAAACTTAAATCATCAAAGTATTTCATTTGAAATACCCGTTGTTGTTTTTCGGATAGGTTGGAAATGATGGCATGAAGTTTTAACTGTACTTCTTCCCCATCAAAATAGGAGTCCTGGGTTAGTTTGTTGAGGTAATCATTATTGTTGTCATTTTGGTTAAAAGCAGGTTTTATTTTGTTCTTATCCAAAAACCGGATGCATTCGTTATACGCAATCCTGAACATCCACGTGTGTAGTGCGCTATTACCCTTAAAATCCTGAATGCCTTTATAAACCCTAATGAAGGTGTTTTGGAGCACATCATTGGCGTTATCGTGGGTAAGTACAATTTTGCGGATATACCAATAGAGGCGTTCTTGATGAACATCAAGTAAATCCTTGAAAGCCTTATTTTTTAGCTTAGGATTCTTTAATCTTCTTATGAGTTCGGTTTCTCCTTTTTCGGGTTTCATTGCTATGAGGCATCCTTTGCTTATTAGACCCTGTTATTAACCAATAGTTTGTTGTGTTAGTAAAAGATACGGGAAATAAAAGCCAATTCTTCTAAAAATGGGAAGTCTTATCGTTTTTTAAGGCATTTGATCGGTCCTTGGCCATTAGTTGTGGCTTCAGTGAATCGGGAATGCAAGGCTCAACTGATTTGGGCTATAAAAAATCTTGATTATTTTTCGTATATTGAGTATATGGATTTACCAGATGAATTTTATCAAATCATAATTCTCATTATTGTTGTCAGTGTAGCGATGACTTTAGTTAACTACTGGACAAAAAGCGGAAGAAGTTTTAGAAGTAGTAGAAATAAAAAAGCGAGGAAGCAATTATAACCCGTTTATGTCTTCTTTTTTGGGTCTATTAAGGGCTGAAGGGTATTTGTTTTACCGGAATAGCTTAAAAACCGAATCTGGAAAGGTTTTCCCGTGTTTACGATTTAAGTTCATATACGTTATGAACAAAGTGTCATTTTCAGTACTATATGGGACAAATTCAACAAAGTAAGTTACTTTATGCAACGATAAAACAACAGGGATGGTTTTCAGATAAGAAAACCATCCCTGTTTATATGAAAAGGGTATTTATAATTTATAAGTGATTCCAATTCGGCCTCCACTCACTACATTTCCTCCACCGATTTGAAGATTTACCCCAAATCTATCATCAAAGAAATATCGGCCACCTACTTGTAATCCTATGCCGAAATTATCTGCACCACCGTAATCATAAGTCTCTCCATCGAGCTTGGTACTCCAACTAAAATAATTCAAATTGGCACCAGCATAAAAATCCCATTCACTGGGAATATTAAAAACCTCATTGAAATGATAATTACCATTGGCTTGAATCCCTACGATAGAACTCTTGTAATCACTGCCAAAACCACTATTGTGATTATAGGATTGATAGGATAATTCTCCTCCAACAGATATATTAGGAGCAACTCCGAATTCCAATCCTGCGTAAATAGGTGTTCCCCATCCCGAAACACCGAAGCCTGCATTTAATTGTAAATTCCCCTCTTCTAAAGGTGCTTGGGCAAAAGTAAGCCCGAAAGAACAGAAAGCTAATAATAAGGTGATTTTTTTCATGCTTAAAGAATTGATTAACAAATAGTTGATTAATAATAATAGTGTAATTTCAAAGAAATAAAAACGCGAAAGATAGTTAAATATTCCTCTAGTAGACATTTATAGGGCACTATTATTTATAAATTTAGAGATATGAAAGACCATCAAAATTTAAGAACATACTATTTGCGTGCTGTTTTGAACGGTCGAATACCATTAGAAAATTTTGTCTGGAGTAGAATTTGAAACGGCCTTATAAGTAATGGAATGGGCTATTGGTGTTGAGTTAAACCCGATAAGGTTTCATTAACATCCAAAAAGAAGATTTTAGGTCTTTTTTTATTGATGACTTCCAAGTTATTTCCATTGTTTTTCATTGTTACTTCTGAATAAATAGAAATTATAAACCACTAATAGAATATATCCAGTTGGCATTATCGGTGGTTTAAATTCCATTGGTAATACTTCAGCAGGAACGTTTGGATGAAGATGTGTGTATACAGCAACTATCATCATAATTACAATAGTTTGGTTTCCAAAATTGAATAGTTTGTTTCTTAATGAAGTACTTAATTTATTTCCTTTAAAAGCTAAATACAACATTAGTATTCCAATACCAACTTCGCTAAATTTTACAACGTGTTGCATTTGGTCCGCGAATGGAAAACCAATACCAGTTAGATGGTAATAAATGTAAGTTTTAAATGGTTCTGTGAATTTTGCCAATCCGGGAATGAGCATAAAGAAACCTAAAATTCCCGTGACCGTTTTTACGGATTTTTTCATAATCGAAGTATAAATCGGATAAGTTCAAACCATTGGTCCGAACTTATCGTGAAATGTGGGCATTAAACCGTTTCTGCTTTCCAGGCAAATTTTTGAAAAGGTGCATCTACAGGTGTATTGGCAATATGATTGGTGTAATTACTTATCACTTTTTGGGACAAACCTAAAATGATTTCCAAAACTTGCCTTTCTTCATAACCTGCGGCGTAAAATGTATTTAAATCCTCTTGTGTTACATGTCCGCGATTGCGCACGATCTTTAAGGTAAAATCGTGTAAGACTTGTAATTTTTCAGTGGGCATTGCTGTTCTATTTCTTAATGCCTCACTTAAAGACGAATCAACCTTCATCATATTCGCGATACCTGTATGTGCAGGCACGCAATAATGACATTCGTGCTCTACATTAATGGTTTGCCATACCACTGTTAGTTCTTCTTTATTGAATGAAGATTGTGTGAACAGTTTGTGTAAGGTTTGGTAGGCTTCCAAAATTTCTGGTGCTCCGGCTAAAACTCCGTGTAAACCGGGAATCATTCCGTTTTGTTTTAGGGATTGCTCCAATAGGGCTTTGCTGTCTTCTGGCGCTGATTCAATGTCGTGAATTTTTAATGTTGTCATAATTTTGAATTTTAATTGTTATTGATCATTTCATAACTAAACAATCGTTTAGTTATAGAGTAAAAAAAATGTTACTTGTTTTTAAAAATGTTTTCTATATAATTGTGAAGTTGTTCTTTAGTGAATATTCGTGTAGCGGAAGATAAACCGAACATGGATATAATCAAAAAGTCCGCTTGTTGCTCAATGGTTGAAGCATCTTTGGTTCTGTCTTGCTTTAAGATTTTCGAAAACACTTGTTTTACTTCTTCTGTGAACGACCTTAAAGAATCCTTTATTTGTTCATCTGCGTCTTCACCAATTTCATTCGCTGTGTTGGTCACTAAACAACCTTTACCGAATTCGGTTTCTTTTGTAAAGTCAATAAAGTCATAGAAATATTGCTTGATACCTAAAATACCATTTTCAGACTCCTTTAATTTGTTCAAGAGTTTGTTCAGTTTTTGCTTATAACACTTCAAACTCTCAAGAAATACGCCATTTTTACTGCCAAAACTCGAATAGATAGAGAATTTATTTATTCCCATCTCTTTTTCAAGCATTTGCATCGAAGTTGTTTCATAACCATTTCGCCAGAATAAATTCATGGCTTTTTCGATTACTTCTTCTTCGTTATATTTCTTTGCTCTTGGCATTTACTATTTAAATATAGGACAAAACTAAACAAACGGTTAGATACAAAAAAATATTTAACTTTTAATTTAGGGTTAAGTTTTTTCAAAGAACCTAAATAGGGAAATTATATTTTTTTTGATAATTAAGGTACACCCTTTGTGGTATTGGGGAACCTGGCCATTTAAACGAAAAAATATTTGGTTTTTACCATAGAACGGGCAAAACCTATAGTTGCGGTTGTACCATGTTCTTTATTCGTTTTGTTCATTTAATTCATTCACCAACTTTCTGGCAACAACTGTATCGTATATTATTTTCAGTTTCTTTATTTTATTGTCAGGATCAAGTTCTATAATGTCCACCACATCAAATTCAACAATCTTATTACTCTTTAAAGTCCATTCATAGGTAAAGTAAAGCGCAATATTATTCGAATTGTTTTGTTCGAAAATCCCTTGAAGATGAAGTTTGGAATTAGAGGTGTCATTATTCAATTCGCGATAAAAGAAGTCGGCTTTTTTGATTCCATAAATTGGTGAATCAACGATTCCATTTTCATGGAATAAGTCAATAACCTTTTTAATATCTCCATTTTCCAGATGTTCTAAATATTTATTTGCTACAAGGGTTTTATTCATCATTTTCGGTTTTTTTAATCTCAAATTATAATATGGGCCATTTCAAAATTCAGTTTCTTTTTGACCATTCATGTAATATGTTGCGCAGTATTTTATATCACCATTCTCATAGGTTTCAATACTACTCAATTGACCTGATTTATAGCGGGAGGTGAGCGGACCATGGACAATACCATCTTTATAGTTGATGGTATCTAAACCATCTACGATTGTACCCGTGAATGATTTGTCTTTAAAATAGAGCTCTTAAAGCGGACCATATTCATTTCTAGTTTCAGTGTTGGTAGTTGTCATATCTAAATGGGGGCAACAATTATATAAATCAAATTTAAGGAATATAGTAACCGGTCTTGCTATTTCTATTTCGAAAACACCTCTTATTTAATCGATTTTCCGTCTATAATCTTAATTTTTTCATCCCAGTGTTTCCCTGAGCTGCCATCCTGTTCCATCTTATTATCTATCCATAAGGCGAAGTGCCTCACGACGGCTTAAATTGGCAAGTTCGTTCCTTGAAACAAATTCTTTGACCCAATTAGGGTTGGTTTTGCTGTATTCCCGTAATACCCACCCAATAGCTTTATTGATGAAAAACTCCTTGGAGCCCAAAAGTCTTTGGATGATTTGGCTTAACCTTAAGGTGTCGATTTCTTCCTTTCTTTTCAGTTGATAGAGTAAACAGCAACGTTGCAGCCATATATTGTCAGAGGCCAGCCATTTTTCAAGGTGGGTGTCCAATTGCTCAGGATAACGTTCAAAGTAGGGGCCGATCAATTTAACCGCAATATAATCCACCGTATCCCACCAGGATTTGTGGGTCACCATATACTCTAATATTGAAATATCGCTTATACTGAATTGTTTGGTGTATTTAGAAACCAATTCTTGTGCAAAGAACTGATATTCCCGTTGTGGTTTTTGCCATAGGGCTTTGACCAATTCCTGTAACTTTTCTTTTGAGGGTAAAAACGATTTTACCAAAAAAGGTCTCTGGATTTCCCTCCGTTTAGGGGATGTTATCCCATAAAATTCAAACTGATTGCGCATATAGGCTTTTTGCCCTTCTGCAATTTGGGGATTTGAATTGGCTTCAAATTCCTGTTCCAAAGTTGCGATATAATCGGTCATTTTCGATTTTGAAACGGTTAATACAAGATACGGTCATGGTTCATGGGCAATGCCGTTCGTTTTTTTATCAAATGACCTTCGGCGTTGAACCAAAAATCATAATCGGTACGGGTTTTTCCTTTTCGTCCCTTAACGCTCAGTCTGTATAAATTGTCTGGGAGCAATAGATTTTGAAAAGTGTTTTTCAATTGGGATTTTTCACCCACTTTTTTATCGAAAGCATATTGCTGGTACATTCGTCTTATCTTGAATTTCTCAAATGTGCCGGATAAATATCTTTTTATTTCATGAATGGTTTCATCGGGAAAATCGATTTCATTTATACGGAATCCCGAATTCAGTAGTTCGCCAGAATCATTGAAGGTTAAATGGTAATACAAACGATTCTTTTTGAATTTTAAAATATAGGTGGCGCCAAGACTGTCGACCTCTTTATAATAGCGTTTTCTTTTAATGTTCCCATCGGCAAGGATCGAATCTGATTTTAATTCAGGGAACTGGGATTTTTTAATACGGAATTCCCTTTCATACTTCTCTTGGCCATTGCATATTAATGTCCCAAGGAAGAGCATCATCATAACTTTGAAAAAGAGGGGCATGACCGAACTATATTGTACCTTGTTGTTTGGTGTGTTATTTGGAAAAGAGGGTAAAATCATGAAATTTAAATAAGGGTTAAACTTCGTTGTATCTAAAACAGTTGGTCTCATGGTCGTTGACCATACCTACTGCCTGCATAAATGCATAGACAACCGTGCTGCCCACAAATTTAAACCCTCTTTTTTTAAGGTCCTTGCTTAGGGCATCTGAAATTTTGGTGGTTGCCGGGCCGTTTTTATAATTTTCAATGCTATTTTTTATCGGGGTATGATTTACGAATTCCCACACATAGGCACTAAAACTTTCAAATTCGTCTTGCACTTTCATAAATGCCAAAGCATTTGAAACTGTTGCGCGTACCTTTAATTTGTTTCTGATTATCCCTGCATCTTGTAATAGGGACTGGATTTTGTTTTCATCATATTCGGCTATTTTTCTATAATCGAACTGATCAAGGGCATTTCTGAAATTTTCGCGTTTTTTAAGAATGGTGATCCAACTTAGTCCGGCCTGAAAGGTTTCCAGTACCAGAAACTCAAAAAGTAGTGTATCATCTTTTACGGGGGAACCCCATTCCTTGTCATGGTATGCCTCATACAGGTCATCGCCAAGGCACCATCCACATTTATGTTTTGTCATAACATCATATCTTATGATTAAAGATATGTATTTATATGGTACAATTTTTTAAGACCCATGGCAAAGTTAAGTAGTATCAAAAAGGGGTAAACAAGTTCTTCCCGCTTGCATCAGTTCTCAATACTTGGAGAGTTGATGCATATTTTGGGAAATAGCGGAAAGAACATGTGGTATAACTTGATTTAAATGGGTTTTAATTCACCTCGGTCCAAAGCCTTTTCATAATTTGCTTTAACCTTGGGGAGAAACCTAAAGAAGCGTTGACCGTCCAAAGGTTTAAGTACGATTTCAGTTTCACCATTTTGGGATGATTCTACATGGGAAACTTGAACTTTTCTTCCGATGAGTGCTTTGTAATCGGCTATCCCACCTCTTTTGATGATAAAATTCCTCTTGGGGAAATGGATGTGTTTAAAGTCTAATCCGGCAGAAGGTGTTCCCAAAACCAAAATACTCCCTTTTTCTATGGAAGATTCATTGTTTTGGCCGTTTGCCCATCCAAAGCAAAAAAATGCAGTCAATACAAAAACTAACTTTTTCATAAAAAACCTGTTTAAATATTAATGATTTGATTATAAATTAAGTTGAAATCGAAAATAATAAAAAAGATAGTATAACACCTGTTAAAAAACAGTTAAACTATCACTATATGATAGTAATACTATTATATTTGGATAATCACAATAAAATTGAGGTATGGACCGGCTTTTACAATCTGTTAAGATCAATATCAACGAAAATATCTATGTTAAGGACCCGGAATCGTCAGATTTGGGTAAGAGAATCATCCAAGAGAGTATACTTATGGTAAACGAAATGGGTTTTGAAAGCTTTACATTTAAAAAGTTAGGTGTAAAGATCGGATCTAACGAGAGTTCCATTTATCGATATTTTGAAAACAAGCATAAATTACTCTTGTACTTAGCTTCGTGGTATTGGGGGTGGTTGGAGTATCAATTGGTTTTTGCGACCAATGGCATAGGTAATCCAAAGGAAAAGTTGAAAAAAGCAATTGAAATCGTTACGAAAGTTACTGAGGAAGATTCTTCATTTTCACATATTAATGAGGTCTTGTTGAACAAAATCGTCATTAATGAATACTCCAAGTCGTATTTGACCAAGGAGGTCGATGCCGAGAACAAAGAGGGTTATTTTATAATTTATAAAAGATTGGTGACTAGGATCAGTGATATGATCAAAGCAATAAACCCGGATTATAAACACCCATCCAGTCTTAGTAGTACTATTCTGGAAGGGTCGTTGCACCAATATTTCCTAAAAGATCATTTTCCTTCGTTGACCGACTGTAAAGAAGGGAATGATACCAGTACTTACTTTCAAAACCTTGTTTTCAGCACGATTAAACCATAAATAATATGACCAAAACCATTATGACCTCTTGGCAACGCTTGATAGGGTTGCTCAAATTGGATAAGAGGGATATTTTTCAAGTTTTTTATTATGCCATTTTTGCCGGGGTTGTTAACCTTTCTTTGCCTTTGGGTATACAGGCCATAATCAATTTAATACAGGGGGCCCAAATAAGCACTTCATGGATCGTTCTTGTTGTTTTGGTTACGATCGGTGTGGCATTTGTAGGCGTATTGCAATTGATGCAGATTCGTATCATTGAAAACGTACAACAGAAGATATTCACACGTTCCTCTTTCGAATTTGCCTATAGGTTCCCGAAAATAAGAATGAGTGAACTAACCAATTATTATCCACCCGAATTGGCGAACCGCTTTTTTGACACGATTACCGTACAAAAAGGAGTTTCCAAGATTTTGGTCGATTTTCCTGCGGCTTTGCTGCAGATCATATTGGGGCTTTTATTGCTTTCATTTTACCATCCTTTCTTCATCATTTATGGTATCCTGCTGTTACTATTGATTTATGTGGTGTTTAAATTTACTGCTCAAAAGGGTTTGGATACCAGTTTAAACGAATCAAAGAGTAAATATAAGGTGGCCCATTGGTTGCAAGAAGTTGCCCGATCTATTGTAAGTTTTAAACTATCGGGCAAAACATCACATGCGTTGGACAAGAACGATGAACTGGTGACGGGGTATCTGAAAGCTCGGGAAGGTCACTTCAACATTCTTGTGCTTCAGTATATACAAATGATAGGTTTTAAAGTCCTGGTAACGGCAGGTCTGTTATTGATCGGAGGTCTTTTGGTCTTGAACCAAGAAATGAATATTGGGCAGTTCGTGGCGGCAGAAATCATTATACTTTTGGTAATAAGTTCTGTGGAAAAACTGATTTTGGGGCTGGAGACTTTCTATGATCTGCTTACATCATTAGAAAAATTGGGACAGGTAGTTGATAAGGAATTGGAATCACAGGAGGGTCAGATATCATTTGGGGAAAACGAGGCCCTGTCCGTGGAATTGGAGAAAGTATCCTATAAAGTTCCGGGTATTCAAAAGACGGTCATAGATAATGTAAGTTTAAAGATACCGCCAAACTCTAGGATACTCATCAAAGGAAAAAGTGGGTCTTTGAAAACTACTTTACTGCGAATCATTTCCGGTATTCTAGAACCGGATTCCGGAGGGGTTTATGTGAACGGAAACTCCTTGAAAGCTTTGAACCTTAATCACTATCGTGCCCAAATTGGGCAGACGCTACCCGGAGAATCCCCTTTTGAGGGCTCTATTCTTAACAATATAACTTTTGGCGATACATCTATTTCCCAAGAGCGGGTCAATTGGGCGATCAATAAGGTGGGCCTTGGCCAATTTGTCAAGGAACAACCCCAAGGTTTACAAACAATCCTATATCCCGAAGGGCAACAGATACCCTTTACGGTATCTAAAAAAATAGTGCTGGCGCGTAGCATTGTAAGAAAACCGAAAATACTTCTGTTGAAGGATCCTTTGGATCAATTCGATCAAGAAGAGTCGCTAGAACTTATAAACTTCTTAAGCGATAGTGAGAATGGTTGGGCCTTGGTCGTGGTGAGTGACAATGAACGTTGGTTGGATCGTTGCACCCATATCATTACTATGGAAAAAGGGAAAATTATCAATGAAAAAGTAATATAGCATGTTGAATATTTCTCATAACAAATTAAACCAAAAGGTTTCTTTGGATCGGTTTTCTTCTGCACAAAGGGTTTTTCATAAAAGGCATTACAAGCATTTTAATCGCTTTTTGTTGGCCTTCGCGATTGCTGGTTTCATTATTCTTTTTTTACCATGGACGCAGAACATCAACGGTAAGGGGTATTTAACTACTTTAAAACCCGATCAGCGCCCACAGACCATACAATCACCTATTCCGGGTAGAATTGAAAAATGGTACGTGCAAGAAGGTGACTATGTAAAGAAAGGGGATACGATACTTCATATTTCCGAGATAAAAAATGAATATTTTGACCCTAGGTTGGTAGAGCGTACACAGCTTCAGATCAAGGCTAAAGAAGGTTCGGTGACTTCCTACGAGGGTAAGGTAAAGGCCCTGAACAATCAAATTGGTGCCCTTGTGAGGGAACGTGGTTTAAAGTTGGAACAATCCAAGAACAAGTTACTACAAGCAAAGCTTAAGGTAAAGAGCGATAGTATAGACCTTGAGGCAGCAAGGACGAATATTGAAATCGCCCAAAGGCAATATGATCGTATTGTACAGTTACAGTCCGAAGGGCTAAAGGCCATGACCGATGTAGAAGAAAAACGATTGAAACTTCAGGAAACCCAAGCAAAACTGATTTCCCAAGAAAATAAACTATTGGCTGCCCAGAACGAAATTCTAAATGCACAGGTAGAAATTAGTCGGGTCACGGCAGAGTACACCGATAAGATTTCGAAGGCGGAAAGTGCCATGTTCACGGCTCAGTCGAATCAATTCGACTCTAAGGCACAGGTGACCAAGTTAGAGAACCAATATACCAACTATCAAATGCGGAACGACCTTTATTATATTCGTGCGCCCCAAAACGGATATATCAATAAGGCCTTGCAGGCAGGTATCGGTGAAACGTTTAAGGAAGGTGATAGGTTGGTCGGTATTATGCCTGCGGATATTGATATGGCCGTAGAAACCTTTGTGGCTCCGTTAGATTTACCGTTGTTACATCTTGGCGAAAAGGTGCGCATTCAATTCGATGGTTGGCCGGCAATTGTCTTCAGTGGTTGGCCCAATGTCTCTTATGGTACTTATGGCGGCAAAGTTGTTGCCATTGAAACCTTTATCAGTGATAATGGCATGTATAGGGTTTTACTGGCTCCGGATCCCGATGACCACCCATGGCCCAGCGCTATTCGCGTAGGTTCGGGTGCAAGTACGATAGCCCTTTTGGAAGACGTGCCGATATGGTACGAGTTATGGCGACAACTGAACGGTTTTCCTCCCAATTATTATCAACCCGATAATGTGAAATCGGACGTTAAAAAGAAATAACATGCGCAATTTTATTCTTTTTATTTGCTTAATAGGTTGGTTGGCACTCCAAGGTCAGACAAAAGACACCGTGGTATTGAGGTTCAACGAATATTTGGGGTACGTTAAAAAGTACCATCCGATTGCCAAACAGGCCGAATTAAGGTTGGGTATGGGACAGGCGAACTTAATGAAGGCACGTGGTGGCTTTGACCCTAAGATAGAGGTTGATTATGACCAGAAGAAATTCAAGGGTACGGAGTATTATGATCGTCTCAATGCCACATTCAAGATTCCGACTTGGTACGGGGTTGAGCTAAAAGGTAGTTTTGAACAGAATGAAGGCGAATACCTGAATCCTGAGAATACGGTTCCCTTAGACGGACTATATAGTGCAGGGGTTTCAGTAGCCGTAGGACAAGGTATGTGGATCAATGATCGTATGGCAACCCTGAAAAAGGCCAAATATTTCAGAAGTCAATCTAAAGCTGATAGGGATCTATTGGTAAATCAAATACTCTATGATGCCTCTCTAGCTTATTTCGATTGGTTAAAAGCCTATAAAGAGGCCTTGGTATATGACAGCTTTTTAAAGAACGCAAAGTCAAGGTTCAAAGGGGTAAAAAGTAGTGCCCAGGCCGGGGAGATTGCTGCAATCGATACTGTCGAAGCGAAAATTACGGTCCAGACCAGGGCTTTGGGACGGGAGCAGGCCAATGTGAGGCTCATGAAAAAATCGTTGGAACTTTCCGGTTTTTTATGGTTGAACGATGGTATTCCGCTAGAGTTGCAATCCAATGTCATACCTGATACGGACTTGGAAGGTGAAATCGATATTACGTTCGAGATTTTGGGAAAACCGTTGAATGATTTTACCGTTGACAATCATCCTAAATTAAAATCGTTGGGTTATAAGATCGATGGTCTACGGATAGAAAAACGTCTAAAGGCGAACCGATTATTACCAAAAATACAAGTAGAGTATAATTTTTTAACCGAAACCCCAGAGTTAATGAATTCCTTTGAAACCAATCAATACAAAGGTGGGGTCAGTTTTCAATTGCCCTTGTTTTTGAGAAAGGAACGGGGAGAATTAAAATTGGCAAAATTCAAATTGCAGGAAGCCCAATATGAGATGGATAATACCCAAGTTCAAGTAAAGAACCAGATTCTGGCGGTTTATAACGAATTGGAGTCATTTGAATCACAAAATCTTCTGATCAATGATATAGTGTATAATTATAATACGCTTTTGAGTGCAGAGGAACGTAAATTCAATTTTGGGGAAAGTTCCCTGTTCTTGGTCAATTCCCGTGAAAGCAAACTTATCGATGCCGAATTGAAGAAGATCGAAGTGCGTAATAAATACTTCATTGCCAAGGCCAAACTTTTTAAAAGTCTTGCGGTAGTCCCCGAGAATTTATAATCCGTTCCACCTAGTGGGCCATACTATATGCCACATACTGTAAGGGTGTGCTAAAAATCACTACTAATGTGACCAATGTTACCAATGTTACCTTTAGAATTGAGATTCATGGGTAACTTTGCCGTTTTTAAAAACAATACTTATGAATACAGACGTTTTGGAGAATTTGGAGCTTAGTACGGAAGAGTTGTTGCAACAAGGAATAGCAAAAGGTACATCCTATCAGGATTACAGAGTGTTAATGGATAATCTGGCAGCAGAAGGGGAAGCCACTGGACAAAATGTATCCGAAGATATGGTCAATTATACGCTTCTGAACCAACGAAGAATGAAGCGATTGGACAAGACCTTGAAAATAGATCAAGAAACCACTGATATGATTAAAGGTTATACCGGTAAAAAGGTGACTTGGTTGGTTTTGACCGAAAGTTGGTGTGGCGATGCAGCCCAAGCCTTGCCCATGATCAACAAGGTAGCTTCGTTGACCGAAAACATTTCATTGAAATTAATATTACGGGATGAAAATATAGATGTCATGAACCGCTTTTTGACAAATGGAGCAATGAGCATACCTAAATTGGTCATGGTCGATGATGCTTCCGGAAAGGTTGTGGGTGAATGGGGTTCTAGACCTAAAATAGCCCAACAAATGGTTGTAGATTATAAAAACGAACACGGAACGTTAACTCCTGAATTTAAGGAAGAACTGCAAGTTTGGTACAATAAGGATAAAGGTCAGAGTATGCTTAATGACCTGTTGGAACTACTTGCCTTGAAATAGGTAAGTGATCGTTCCTTTTTGCATGGCTTTTGAAGAGGTGTCGAACTTGGCTTTTAATGCATAGGTAATTGCATTGTCAACGAGGCACCCATTGGAAGTTCCTGAACTTTTTTCATTGAAACTGGCATCGATTACATTACCGACCGCATCTACCTCAATATTGATGACCACTTTTCCACCTTCGATACAGGTATATATCGGTGGTGGTAATTTATAATTGTTCCTATCAACAAGTGAATAGGAGACAGATGTTCTTCTGGCAGCGAGAAAATTGGTTCGCTCTTCTTTTTGGGCTTCCCTTTCTCCCAGCAATTGTTTTTTCTCCTCCCTTTGTTTGGCCAATTCCTTTACTTTAGCCACGTAATCGGAGTCTACATCAGTATATTCCGAAGGATCATCGGAAGTATTCATGGCTTTTTCCTCTAAAATCTCTTCCAAGGTTTTCAAGGGTTCGGGATTACCATAACTGGGTTTTGCTGTTTCATTAAGGGCCATATGGCTTTTAATGGGGTCTTGGTTCAGAAGTTCCTCTAGCTTTTGCTCCTCTTCCTTGATCAATTCTTCCAGCATTTCCTCGCTCATGACCAATTCTACCACGTATTCATCTTCTTCTTGTTGCCCGCCCAGATGAATATTATACAACCCCAGGACCACAATGGCCATAGAGAAGATGGTGATCAATAACGATAACTGTTGACGGTTAAGTTGCATAAGGCTATAACCAAGATTTTGGTAAAATATTTTAATTTTTCGTTGAAATGGGTTCTTTTTAATTCAAATCCGAACTATCCCCTTGATCGAGCAACATATCTGCAAAATCATTGGGGTCAGTTGCAATATCTACGTTATAATCACCTATTTTGGTTCTTCTCAATGTAGATAAATGCCCGCCGGATTGCAATGCCTTGCCGAAATCATGGGCCAATGAACGAATATATGTGCCTTTACTGCAGACGACCCTGAACTCGATTTCAGGTAAGTTTATTTGGGTGATTTCAAATTCTGAGATGGTTACCTGTCGTTTTTTTATTTCAACTTCCTTTCCTTCCCGTGCATATTCGTACAATCTTTTTCCGTCTTTTTTTAAAGCGGAGAATACAGGGGGTACCTGCTCGATCTCCCCGATAAAACCTGTTGTGGTCTCCTGTATCAAGGTATCTGAGATATGGTCGATGGGGAAGGTTTGGTCCACTTCGGTCTCAAGGTCAAAAGAAGGTGTCGTGGCCCCTAAGGTAATGGTTCCCGTATATTCCTTTACCTGCCCTTGAAGGTCGTTTATTTTCTTGGTGAACTTGCCCGTGCATATTAGAAGTAGTCCCGTAGCCAACGGATCCAATGTGCCGGCATGTCCTATTTTTATTTTCTTTAGTTGGAATTTCTTGCGAATGGCCCATTTGAGTTTGTTCACTGCCTGAAACGATGACCAGCCCATGGGCTTATCGATCAAAAGCAATTGTCCTTCCAAAAAATCTTCTTTTGATAATGATTTCATTAAAGGTTTTTTTTGGGTCTCTTCCGTGGTCGTTGTAGATGATTAACCCCAATAACTATATGCGATAGCGATGAGTCCTACGATCAAACAATAAATCGCAAAATAACTCAACTTACTTTTCTTTACCAATTGGATCATCCAAGTACAGGCTGCCAATCCTGCGACAAAGGCCGCAATGAAACCTGCTCCCATGGCAAATGTATTTTCACTGGCGAAATTCAGTTCCCCGCTCATCATATCCTTTGCCATTTTACCGAAAATCAAAGGAACCACCATTAAGAAAGAAAAGCGGGCCGCTTTGGTTTTGTCAACCCCCAATAAAACTGAAGTTGAGATCGTAGCTCCTGATCTTGAGATTCCCGGGAGCATGGCAATCGCTTGTGAGACCCCAACGATAAATGCATTTTTATAAGATACTTTTTTGTCGGTGTCCTTGGCCTTGTCTGCGAAATAAAGCAATACCGCGGTGATCAATAGCATAAAGCCCACAAAACGGATATCACCACCAAAAAAAGCTTCTAGCTGTTCTTCAAAAAACAAACCGATAAATACGGCGGGTAACATCGAAATTATAATTTTTAGGGAAAAACGGGTTTCCTCGTTCCATTTAAATTGAAAAAGGCCCGAAATGATTTCCCAGACATCTTTCCTGAAAACGACTATGGTACTCAGGGCCGTCGCAAAATGAAGTACAACGGTGAACAAAAGACTTTCTTCCGGAACCGAATGGTCCCCTAATATGGCTTTTCCGAGTTCTAGATGTCCACTTGATGAAACGGGTAGAAATTCGGTAAGTCCTTGAATGATTCCAAGGAGAATGGCGTCAAAGGTTTCCAATTATTTATTCTTCTTATGGGGATTCAACAAAATGGCATAAATCTCTATGCCGAGACCGATCAGAACCAAGGTCGGGGCCAATCGGATTCTACGAAAATTAAAGATGTCCGCATTAAAGACATTCGGGTCGCTGCTACCGCCTCCGGCCATAAGTATAAAACCTAGGGCGATAAAGGCAATACCCAAAAACATGAATATATAATTCTTTTTATGGAAGATAAATTCATGCTTTACAGCTTGTCCGTTAGGATTGTTTTGCTTTTTAGCCATGTCGCAAATTTAATGAAGTCCGTCCTATTATTTTTAATTAACCGAAAATTTATGCTTTTATTACATTTTACGTCACTATTGGGGCCGTTTGAGCCCACGGGATTAGGCTTTCCAAATGAAAGTAAGGATACCTAACGCGTTAATAATAGAGCTCGTCAGTTCTCAGGTTCAAGAAACGTTGTGTGGCAAAATAAGTACTTATCAGGGAGATCAAAACCCCTAAAACGAAGACACCGGCAAATAACAAGATGAGCATTGTGCTGTCCTGAAGCAGGTTGAATTCCGTAAAATTACGGTCTAAATAGAACACTACGGCGCCCAAACCAATTAATGCAATTAGGGCACCTAGCATACCTAGTTTTATGTTCGTCCAAATAAATGGCCTACGTATAAAAATTTTGGTTGCACCTACCATTTGCATGGTTTTTATGATAAAGCGTTTGGAATAGATGGATAGTCTTATGGAACTATTGATGAGTAAAACGGCTATAAACGTGAAAATGGCACTTGCGACAAGAATCCAAAAACTGATTTTCTTTACATTATCACTTAAGAGTCCGACCAAAGGTTTGTCGTAGCTAACTTCGTCTACATAATTCTTTTTGGATATTTCGGTGGCGATTTCCTCAATTTGTTCGGGAGAAACGAAATCGGCATTCAATTGTACGTCAATTGAATTTTTTAATGGATTGTAACCTAGGAAATCGATAAAATTCTCCCCGATTTCCGCACTATGTTGTTCAGCGGCCTCTTCTTTGGAAACATAAGTGGCCGTTTTGGTATATTCGGCCATGGCCAAACTTTTTTGAAGTTGATCCACCTCGACCTCTTTGGCGTTTTCTTTTAAAAAGACCGAAATTGTGATTTGTTCCTTAAAATGATTGGCCATTTTTTTGGTATTAAGGACCAATAATCCCAAGATGCCCAAAAGGAAAAGAACTAGTCCTATGCTCAGGACCACTGAAAAATAAGAAGAAATCAACTTTCGTTTTTGGTACCGTTCAAAAGATTTGCTCATGCCTAGAATACTTCAATATGTAAAAATAGGAAAGTAAATTGAGAATTGGGACAACAAAGATAAGACAGCGCTTATCTTTTTAAACTAAAATGACCTTTAAGGGTCTTGCCGTCGATTGTTATCGAATACCAGTAGTCATCAGAAGGAAGGGCAATATTGTTAAAACGTCCATCCCATTCAAATGGTGTGTTTTTTGTGTGTTTTATAAGCATGCCGTATCTATTGAATATCCTTACCTCATAATTTGAGAACGTCTCGACCCCTTCGGGAATAAAAACATCATTGGCAAAATCACCATTGGGTGTAAAGAATTTTGGGATAACTAGATGTATATATTCCATAGGGGTAGTGCCACACCCATTTCTTTCGCTAACATAAATGGTATACTGGCCGCCTGGGGTATTCTCGAATACGGTTTCATTCTGATAAGAAATCCCATCTATGGAATATGCGAAATTCCCAGAATTTGCCATATGTATCTCGAGGGTGTAATCATCCGAAGATATGTAGTCGATGACCGGGGAGTCCAATTGTACCAAGTTTATGGTCTTTATGGCCGAACAGCCATTCGCATCGGTTATATTCACTGTGTATTGTCCTGGTGTATCGACTTCGATTTCCGAAGTAGTTGCTCCGGTGTTCCATGCATATTGCATATTGTTTATACCAGCAGAAAGAACAATGGAGCTTCCTTCACAGAAAGTCAGGTCCTCATCTATTGGCATTGGGGGGGTATAAAAGTCGACCGTAATAGCTGTGCGGGTATTGGACGTACATTCTACCATAGTAGAAATAGCTTCTGCATAATAGGTGCCTGCGGTTTTAGGGGAGTAAGTACTATTGTTTTCAAGCAGGGGTGTGCCTCCTGAAGGCACATCGTACCAATTCACTGTGGTATTCGATGGTACGGTTACCAAAATTACCTCACCTTGGTCAGGACACAATGAAATTGTACCATAATCACTTAATGGTGGGTCGGGTTTGGGCACAATGATGATATCGAAAACCTCAGATTGCGTATTGCATAATGAGTTGTTAAGGTTTACGAGGTCCTCGGCCATCTTGACCCTATAGAAAATAGATGAGGTTATGGTGGGTGGAGTATAGTCTTGATTCGTTTCCCCGACAATATCATTCCAGTTTTCGCCGTCCGTGCTTTCTTGCCATTGATATACATGGGTACTGTATATGGAGTAATCGGGATGGGCGGTTAGATGTGTGGTTACAGGACTGTAATCTTCGCAGACCAATATGTTCGATTCGTTTTGGTCATTGGTGATGTCTACAAAATCCCCACAAGTTTTAAAGACGATATCATCTATGGCCAGGTCGTTGCCACATCCACCGGCACCATTGTTCAACATCTTCAATATAACCGATGTCTGTCCGGGTAAGGTTTGGAACACAAGGGCATATTGTTCCCAAACCGGGGAGGATTTATCATAAATGTCTCCCGTGTCACCTGATGCCAACAAGTCGGTTCCCGTGTTGTCCCAAATTTGAAACCTAACGTTTATGGGGATACCATTACCATTACAGCCGCCACTACTTGGGTGGAGGTTTATCAGCCATGAAGAAAATTCATAGGAGGTGTTTTCACACAAACCTGTTACTGTTCTTTGATAAAACTCCCCAGGGGTATAACTGGCATTCACAATGAACGCTTTTCCGTTACTATCGTTAGGGGTGTGGTCGGTGGTGTTGAACCAATCGTAATATGCGGTATAGCTAGATATGGTGTATTTGCCATCAATGGGTTCACCGTCGATATACGTATACGAAGTGGTTCCGGCGGGTAAAGGAGGTCCGTTGGTCGTACCAGCCCCAAAATCCTCGGTAAAAATGGGATCTCCGGAATTACCTTCGCAAAATCCCAATTGAGCGTGGCCTTCAATAGGGCATAGCATCCAAAAAAGGAGGGTTATGCCTACTAAATGCCGAATTGGGTTTTTCATGTAAAAAGGTAATGACGGTTTATGGTAATATGTTTTATCCAGCCGTCATATGATAGCTATCAAAGATAAGGTTCATGATCCAGAAAACCATAACCGATATTCTCAGATTGTTAGTACATATAATCTTTTCCCTTTCAAGGATTAAACTTATTTTTGCCGGTATAGTTAAGAAAGATAAGACATGCAGTACAATTTCAACGAAATTGAGGCCAAATGGCAGAAATATTGGGCTAAAAACCAAACTTTTAAAGCAGGGAATAATTCTGATAAGGAAAAATTTTATGTGTTGGATATGTTTCCGTACCCCTCAGGGGCCGGATTACATGTTGGGCATCCGTTAGGGTATATTGCCAGTGATATTTATGCACGCTACAAACGCCACAAAGGGTTTAATGTGTTACATCCCATGGGATATGATTCTTTCGGACTTCCTGCGGAGCAATATGCCATTCAAACAGGACAGCACCCCGCCATTACCACAGAGACCAACATTAAAAGGTATAGGGAACAATTGGATAAAATCGGTTTCTCTTTTGATTGGAGCCGCGAGGTGCGTACTTCTAACCCTAAATATTATAAATGGACCCAATGGGTCTTCATTCAGTTGTTCAATTCTTGGTACAATAAGGATACGGATAAGGCTGAGGATATTGAAACTTTGATCGCACTTTTCGAGAAGGAAGGTAATGCTAAGGTGAATGCTGTCTGTGATGATGATATCGTGGAATTCTCGGCAGCGGATTGGAAAGGGTTTTCAAATTCCGAACAACAAGGGATTTTATTGCAATACCGTTTGACATATTTAGCGGAAACCGAAGTGAATTGGTGTCCTGCATTGGGTACTGTTTTGGCGAATGATGAAATTGTAAACGGGGTTTCTGAACGTGGTGGCCACCCTGTAGTGCGTAAAAAAATGACGCAGTGGAGTATGCGGATCACGGCTTATGCACAGCGTTTGTTAGATGGTTTGGATAAGATTGATTGGCCACAACCCTTAAAAGATTCCCAGACCAATTGGATCGGGCGATCTGAAGGGGCATTGGTCACTTTTAAAACAATGGTTTCCGATACTGTCGGGAAGTCATATCCGATAGAGGTGTTCACCACCCGGCCCGATACCATTTTCGGGGTTAGTTTTATGACTTTGGCACCAGAACATGATTTGGTGCCCAAAATAACCACCCCGGAACAAAAAGCTGAGGTTAATGCATATATTGAAGCTACGGCCAAACGCTCAGAGCGTGATCGTATGGCCGACGTAAAGACCATTTCGGGGGCATTTACCGGAGCCTATGCAGAGCATCCGTTTACGAAAGAACCGATTCCTGTTTGGATCGGGGATTATGTGTTGGCGGGTTATGGTACAGGAGCGGTAATGTCGGTTCCATGTGGGGATCAGCGGGATTATGATTTCGCGAAGCATTTCAATATTCCCATTCCCAATATTTTCGAAGGAGTAGATATTTCAGAAGAAGCCTTTTCGGATAAGGGTTCTACGATAATCGCCAATTCGGATTTTCTAAACGGATTGCCTTATAAAAAAGCCGTAAAAAGAATCATTTTCGAGTTGGAGAAAATGGGTCAGGGTGAAGGAAAGATAAACTACCGACTACGGGATGCGGTATTCAGTCGTCAACGGTATTGGGGAGAACCTTTCCCTGTGTACTATGTAGACGGACTTCCACAAATGATCGATGCAGAGTATTTGCCGATTACCTTGCCGGAAGTTGAAAAATACTTGCCTACCGAAACCGGGGAGCCGCCTTTGGGCAATGCCACGGTCTGGGCCTGGGACCGCCTCAAGGCGGAAGTGGTTAAAAATGAATTGATTGATAATGTCAATGTATTTCCGTTGGAATTGAATACCATGCCCGGTTGGGCCGGTAGTTCCCAGTACTTTAACCGGTATATGGATCCTGGTAACGATGCGGCGATATTTTCACAGGACGCGATCAATTATTGGCAAGATGTGGATTTGTACATCGGAGGTAGTGAGCATGCTACGGGGCATTTGTTGTATTCCCGTTTTTGGCAAAAGTTCATGTTCGATAAAGGTTATGTGCCTAAGGATGAGTTTGCAAAAAAACTCATTAACCAAGGGATGATTACGGGGACGAGTGCTTTTATAAATAAAGTTGTAATTAATTGGGATCATGTAATGTTGGATACAGTCGGGTCCGGAAAGTATAGTATTGAAGATCAAAAGTATTTTCTTGAGAAAATAATTCCTATAATCAATGGAAAGGTATTTGTTTCCGAGGATATGAGGGATGAAGAAGATTTGTCGTCAATTATTTATAATATTTTAGAAGATGAAAAATTAGATATTAACAATCCATTTCTAAAGGAATGTCGTTTTAGTTATCTTAAAACTCACGTTGATGTAACATATGTAAATAATTCTGATGAATTAGATGTAGAGAAGGTTCAAAATTTTCGTTCTGATTTCAAAGATGCGAAATATGTCTATAATGGGGAGTTTAAGGTTTCTCGCGAGGTCGAAAAAATGTCCAAGTCCAAATACAATGTGGTAAGTCCGGATGAGATTTGCGAGGAATATGGGGCGGATAGTTTGCGTTTGTACGAAATGTTCCTAGGGCCTTTGGAGCAGTCCAAACCATGGAATACGGCAGGTATTTCAGGAACTCATGGTTTCTTGAAAAAATTGTGGCGTTTGTATTTTGATGAAAAAGGTGCCAAGTTCAATGATGTTGAGCCCACCAAAGACAATCTAAAGACCTTACATAAGACCATAAAAAAGGTAGAGGAAGATATTGAGAATTTCTCTTTCAATACTTCCGTATCTACATTCATGATCTGTGTAAACGAACTTTCGTCCCAGAAATGTACAAGTAAGAAGATTTTGGAACCTTTGGCTATATTGGTCTCGCCTTATGCACCGCATATTGCTGAAGAGCTTTGGGAGCAGTTGGGGCATAGCGAATCTATTGCAACGGCACCTTTCCCAATTTATGATGAAAGCCATTTGGTAGAGAGCAGTAAGCAATATCCCATATCTTTCAATGGTAAAATGCGCTTTATGCTGGAGTTGCCTTTGGATTTAGATAAAGAAGGGATAGAGGCGGCTGTAATGGCCCATGAAAAGACACAAAAACAATTAGAGGGTAGAACCCCTAAAAAGGTTATTGTGGTGCCAGGTAAAATCGTGAATATCGTGGGGTAATACCCTGCTTTTAAATATTTTAAGCCGCTTTTCATTTAGGAAAGCGGCTTTTTTATTAAATCTTTATTTTTACAAATAAAACGATTAACCCCCTTAAAAAATAAAATTAGTATACTAAAAAGGTTAAATATTAACGCATACCCCTAAAAAAAAGGGGTATAAAACGAAAAAAGTAAGTATTATAACGAATAGACCCCCTATTTTTGAAAATATAATTTTTTTAATCCAAACAATTGTCACAAATTTACCTGCATATTCTAAAAATCATATCCAATGAAAGTAGGTATTCCAAAAGAAATTAAGAACAATGAAAGTCGGGTGGGCATGACACCTGCCGGTGTTTTTGAATTGGTACATAAGAACCATAAGGTGTATGTACAATCCGGAGCTGGGGAAGGCAGTGGCTTTTCCGATGATGATTATAAACAGGTGGGTGCCATAATATTGGATACGATTGGTCAGGTGTATAGCATAAGTGAGATGATCGTAAAGGTCAAGGAACCTATAAAGGAAGAGTACGGCCTTATTCAAAAAGGGCAAGTGATATTCACTTATTTTCATTTTGCATCCAGTGAGCCTTTGACCAAAGCAATGATTGAAAGGGAAGCCATATGTATAGCATATGAAACGGTAGAAGATGAAGAGGGTACATTGCCTTTATTGACCCCAATGTCAGAAGTGGCCGGTAGAATGGCCATTCAGCAAGGGGCTAAATATCTCGAAAAGCCCAAAAAAGGGCGAGGGGTTCTGCTTGGTGGTGTTCCAGGTGTTCCTCCGGGAAGGGTATTGGTCTTAGGGGCTGGTATCGTTGGTATACAAGCTGCTAAAATGGCGGCCGGTTTAGGTGCCCATGTAACTATTCTAGATATAAACATGAAGCGATTGCGTTATGTTAATGATGTAATGCCAAGCCATGTGGTGACCGAGTTTTCCAATGAATACAACATAAGAAAACATGTGAAAACCCATGATTTGATAGTTGGTGGGGTATTGGTCAAAGGTGCCAAAGCCCCAAATTTGATTACAAAGGATATGCTGAAGACGATGCACCCGGGAGCAGTGATCGTTGATGTTGCCGTAGATCAAGGAGGCTGTGTTGAAACTACAAGGCCAACGACCCATGAGGATCCTATTTATATTATTGATGATGTGGTTCATTATTCAGTGGCCAATATGCCCGGTGCCGTGCCATACACCTCTACCGTAGCCCTTACCAATGTTACCTTACCTTATGTTTTGGCCTTGGCCAATAAAGGGTGGAGAAAAGCATGTGCCGAAGATGAGTCCTTGAGAAAGGGGCTGAACATCGTAGAAGGGGAAGTTATTTATAAAGAAATAATCGAGGCGTTCGGTTGGGATGCTGCAATGGCATAAACAGTACATTTTGTCAGTAAAATATACCCCGTCAATTTTGGCGGGGTTTTTGTTTTAATTATCATCCATCACAGAAAGATGGGAAACTTTAGTATTTTAGTAGATAATAGTTAAAACAGAAAAATTATGATGGGATATTATATATTGATCGGTGCCATAGCTCTTGTGAGTTGGTTGGTAAGTAGTAGGTTAAAAAGCAAATTCAAGCATTACTCCAAAGTGCATTTGCAAAATGGAATGAGTGGGGCTGAGATTGCAGAAAAAATGTTGGCCGATCATGGAATCAGGGATGTAAAAGTGGTTTCTACCCCAGGAATGCTGTCAGACCACTACAATCCAAAAAACAAGACCGTTAATTTGAGTGAGGGTGTTTATAGTCAAAGAAATGCCGCTGCCGCTGCCGTGGCCGCACATGAATGTGGCCATGCCGTACAGCATGCACAAGCTTATGAGTGGTTAACGTTAAGATCTAAGTTGGTGCCTGTGGTAAGTGTTACCTCGGGAATGTCTATGTGGGTTGTTTTCGGTGGATTAATGCTTGGTGCCGCAGCAGGTGTAGGATTGGGCTATTGGGTTGCCGTTGCAGGATTGGCCATGATGGCCATGGCCACTTTGTTCAGTTTTATAACCTTGCCTGTCGAGTATGATGCCAGTAATAGGGCGTTGGCATGGCTAAAGGCAAAGAATATCGTAACACAACAAGAATACAAAGGCTCTGAAGATGCCTTGAAATGGGCGGCAAGAACCTATTTGGTTGCTGCAATTGGCTCTTTGGCGACTTTGGTCTATTGGGGCTTACAAGTGTTGGGAGGCAGGGATTAATTTCTCGCTTTATGAATTTAAAAAGGACGCCATGAGCGTCCTTTTTTTATATGGTAATTTGCCTGTCTATCTGTTGATTCAGGGAAATGAAGGTTTCCGTTCTTGAGACACCTTCGATTTGTTGTATTTCTTTATTCAATACATGCATTAAATGTTCATTGTCCTTACAGAGTACTTTTATTAAGATGGACCAATTTCCCGTCGTGTAATGACATTCCAACACTTCTGGAATCTTTTCCAATTGTTTTACGGCTATGGGATTGCTCATGGCCTTATCCAAATAAATACCGATATAGGCCATTGTGGTGTAGCCTAAAACCTTGGGGTTGATTATGAACTTGGAACCCGCCAAAAGACCTGAAGCTTCCAGCTTTCGTAAACGTTGGTGGATCGCCGCACCGGATATACCTATGCTTCGTGCTATTTCAAGAACCGGTTTACGGGCATCTTCCATCAAAAATCTTAGGATTTTCTTGTCGATCCCGTCAATCTTAACATTTTTATCATCAGACTTCATAAGTGGGTTTCAAATTGAAAGTTAAAATACGAAATTTGAATTAAATCTTAATTGCCAACGCTATCGGGGTTATAACCCAAATAGGGAACATCGTATTCCTTAAAATCAATCCCATAATTTTTCAGCTCCTTTAGAATCGGGTCATAAGCCTCCTTTGCTATTGGTATTTGCACGCCTGGCGTCTTTATTTTATTATTAAGAATCAGGAGTGTTGCTATGGCTACGGGGAGCCCTACCGTTTTAGCCATTGCCGTATGGGTTCGATTTTCGCCGATGACAACCATATTGGCATCTATTTGAGATTTTTTGCCATTAAGCTCATAACCGAATTTATGGTACATAACGATCATGTCCTTATCATCCTCATCCAGTGTCCAACTATCTTCAAGGATCAATTGTAATATTTGTGCAGGCGTTGCATGGTCCAAGGTTATCTTCTTTTCTGCATCGAAAAGTTGTAATTCTGAGAGCATTTCCCACTTACTGTCATCTTGATCGATTTTCAGGTAGTGCCTAAGTTTCAGTTCTACCGAATCTGTGGGGGAATAGGGAAGGAATAAATTGGTGAATTCACGATATGACATTCCTTTTGAATTTTCAATGGTGTAACTGTCATCGGTCATTCCCAACTGAACGAGCATGTTCCATGCTTTTGAAAAACCTACCCTGCGCATGGTTCCCCTATATAGGGTGAGGGCGTCTTGTAAGCCATATGCTTCTCTGTATTTTAAAGAATCCCTATTGGCGTAACCCTCGAAT
The DNA here is from genome assembly GCF_009674825.1 of Maribacter luteus. Lineage (GTDB taxonomy): Bacteria > Bacteroidota > Bacteroidia > Flavobacteriales > Flavobacteriaceae > Maribacter_A > Maribacter_A luteus. The sequence continues at coordinate 393,757 of NZ_WKJH01000001.1, read as the reverse complement.
TTACCATATCCCGCTATTTCGAAAAATTCGGTTCTTCTAAAAAGTTTGTGATAAGGTATGTATTTGTAGGTTCCTTCTTGAATGAACTTAGCCGCACCGCCTTGACCGGCAAGTACCACGTTCCTGGGGTTCCATGTAAATTTGTAGTTCCAGAGATTATCATCGCTTTCTGGGGCTACCAACCCGCCTGTAAAGGATTCGAACAATATCATTTTACCTCCTTTTGATCTAATGGAGTCTATAATCTGCATGGCACTCATATGATCAATACCCGGGTCTAGGCCAATCTCGTTCATAAAAATGAGCCCTTTCTTTTTTACAGCTTTATCCAAGGCTTGGATTTCTTCACTGATATAAGAAGCAGTGACAAGGTTTTTACTTAGCTCTAAACAATCCTGGGCTACTTTAATATGAAAACGCGCAGGAAGCATAGAGATAACGATGTCACTATCGCCAATGGCCTTTTTTCGATCTTTGTCTTGATGAATGTCTAATTTGATTACCGTGCAACTTGGATGTTCTTTTATTGAAGAAGGAATTCCTTCCGGGTTAATGTCACCAATGGTTAGATGTAGTTTTTCTATGCTGGACTTTTCCAAAATATAATCCAACAGATAGGAGGTTGACTTGCCGGCCCCAAGAATGAGTATTTTTCGCAACATTAACTTTGATTACTTTTACGGTTATAACGGTTTACTAAGATATCAAATTGTTACATTTATAAAAATAAAGGCTAGTTAAGTTATGAACAAAACAATATTTTCTGCTGGGGTTGTTTTTGGTGTTCTCGCTGTTGTTTTTGGCGCTTTTGGTGCACACGGTTTGGCAAAACTGATTGATGCTGATGCCTTGGTGACTTATGAAACCGGTGTTCGTTATCAAATGTACCACGCTTTGTTCCTGCTCGTTTTGGCGAATACCAAGTTTTTGGAGGTTCAGAAAAAGAAAACAGTTTTTTATTTGACGGTCTTGGGTGTTGTGCTGTTCTCGTTTTCCATTTATCTTTTGGCCATTAATTCTTTGACCTCCTTCGATTTTAAGAAAATTGCTTTGTTGACTCCGTTGGGAGGTAGTTTATTGATTTTAGGTTGGTTGGTTTTGGGGTATCGGGTAGTAAAAGGAAAGAAGGGCGGTGAAAATTAGTATTCACTTCCTGTATATAATATAATCACAAATAAAAGGCCTCATTTAAGAGGCCTCAAGTTTATTTTTTATTTACCGAAGTAATATATTTTTGCAATGCCATGGTCATTGACGGTGTATCGGGTGTAGGTGCTTTTATGTCTATTCTAAGTCCGGCTCCAGTCGCTGCCTTGACCGTTGAATTTCCAAATACCGCTATACGCGTATCATTTTGTTCAAAATCGGGAAAATTCTTAAGTAAGGATTCTATGCCCGACGGACTAAAGAATACCAAAACATCATAATATACATTCCTTAAATCGGAAAGATCGCTAATGACGGTTTTGTAGAATATACCCCGTGTCCAATTGATACCCAACTCGTCCAATGTTTCAGGTACTGTTGGTTTTAAAACATCTGAAGAGGGTAAAAGGAATTTTTCATCCTTGTATTTTTTGATTAACGGTACAAGGTCGTTGAAATTCATTTTGCCTACATAGATCTTGCGTTTACGGTATACTACGTATTTTTGCAAATAATAGGCAACGGCCTCTGATTGACAAAAGTACTTCATTGAATCAGGTACTTTAAAACGCATTTCATCGGCGATCCTAAAGAAATGATCTACGGCATTTCTACTGGTCAAGATAATGGCAGTGAAATTGTTCAGATCTATTTTTTGTTGACGAACACCTTTGGCATCAACCCCTTCAACATGGATAAATGGTCTAAAATCTACTTTAACTTTTTCTTTATCAATTAATCTGGAATAAGGGGAGTTTTCCATTTTAGGTTCAGGCTGCGAAACCAAAATCGTCTTTATTTTCATAAATCCTAATTTTTTAGGTAGCTCCCTATGAGGATGAGGGGAGCAATTTCAAGAGCGCAAAGGTACAAAATAAAATAGAAAAAATAGCTTGTGATCAAATTTTGATAATTCCTTAGAATTGTTATCCAGCCAATTATATTCAATAAAAGAATCAATAGAATAGCCGTGTAAACTACAATTTGGGAGTCTATAAGAATATAGGAAAGGATGATATTGGCGAAGAACATAATCATGCCACTATAATTAAAATACGACAACTTCTTAAATACGACCTCGGTAATCGTTTTTTGAATGCCAAAAATATAGGCATTGCCCAACTGCAATCCCAACTTAACGAAAAGAAAGAGTACCAAGGGCCCGATAATCCAAGGAAAGGCCTTGGCATCTGGGGTGTTTGTAGATTCGATAAAAACATCCTTGGCAAAGTATACAAAAATAGAAAAGTTAATGATGAGGAACAGTCCCCAGAACAGATTGAACCAATTAACAAGTTTTTCCTTTTTGTTGTACATGAAAATGTACTTATTGTTAAATGGTAAAATGATGAAATTCAAGAATCTGGAATAGAAGGCGCTTTTCGCCACTACAAGGAACACAAGGCTAAGAGTGACCAATACGGTTATCCAATCGTTGGGTGTTATGTTTCTTAGGACGGCCTCCATCAATCCAATTCAATTGTATTGCTGTTCAACCCGTATTGCAAATCATTCTCTGAAATCACCATTTTAAAATACTTTGGCAAATTGGTTGTTTTGGGTTTTGGTAGTTTAAACGTAAAAAGGGTTGAATCATTGGCTGATAGCTGGGTTATTTTATCATTCTCGGGAACTAAATCGATGGGAATCAATTCTTGGAATTGTTTTGAACCGTTCAAATAAGCAATGGCGAACTTTAGTTTGCTCAACCCGATATCCTCTTTATAAGGATTATATACGGTCACGGAATGTTCCGTATCGTTCAATTCGAATTTTTCATCGTTAACGATGCATCGTAGTTTTCTGAAGGACTCAAAATCATCTATGAAAACACCATAATAAATGCTTCCACTTTTCTTAGGGAACGCTAGTTTGTTTTTTTTCAGGTATTTTGAAATATAGAGTATTTTCTTGTGTTGAACCGCTTTTTCAGAATCATCTATCGAATACTGGTTTTGGCGGTAATGGATGTTGTTTAGCGAAAATGAGGTTTTCCCGGTATAAAAGGCATACATGGGGGCGTTTCGGTAAGAATTCTCAAATACAACGGGATTATCACCAGCCTCCGATTGTATTTTTTTCATCCAAGCTTTATTGCCATGTGTCTCGTAATTCACGGGAAATAAAGGCTCGTAGATCAAACCTACCCTAAGGAATAGGATAATGACAATGTTTATAATGCCAAGTCTATAGATCCATTTACGAATTTTACCATTCTCTAGCATATAATTGTACACTAAAATAGCCATTGGTATCGATACTACGATTATCCATTGGGTCTGTACCCTTCTGTTAAAACTAGAAATGAAAAAGAAAATCAGGACACCATAGGTCAAATATAGAAGGGCCTTTGTAAAAAGGTCTTTTGATTTGCTTTTAAACAGTGCATAATAGACAAATGGGAATGTCAATCCGAAAATCGCAACTAAGTTCACTAAGAACCCTAAAGTGTATTTGTTAAAGTTATATGGGGCATTGGGTCGCTCAAAAAGATGGTATTTTATCGATACGAAATCATGTTCGTACAGCCATATAAAATGTGGGGTATAGCAGATTAATGACGTAATTACAGCAAGCCATGCATATTTATTGAGAATCAATTTAATATTCGATAGCAATACAAAGAATATTACCAGGACCGCATGGTATTTGCTGTACATTAGTGCGGCCATGACAATGCCCATGAAAATTGCAAGAATAAATGATGGTTTTGCTATAAAACGTTTGTATACCAATAAAAACAAGGCCGTAAAAAAGAGTAGAGGTGTATCTGGGAGGGTGAAAAAACCATAGGCATTAAGCAAGGTCATGGAAAAAACCAACGCAAAAAAATGTGGTATGTACTTTTTCTTTGCCGGGTTGTCAATGGCCAACCATAATAGAATGAACGTACCAATCGATAAAAGGCAACTAACGAAACGAACCCCCAATTCACCATTGAAAAATACATTACCGATCTTGATCATTAAAGCCACCATGGGCGGGTGGTCAAAATACCCCCATGCCAATTCTTTGGCATAATGCCAATAGTATGCCTCATCAAAAATCAGTGGCGTAAAAAAGGCCTGCAATAGGTTCAGTACCAATATGGCACCTAATACATAAAGAAAAAGTTTGGGTAATTTAAATGACATCAAGAATTGTTGGTTTAGCCGCAAAATTACAAATTATAGGTGGTATCCAAAGGTTAAAAAAAATGATAAATAGCTGGTTCAAATTCTTCGAGAGGTTTTAAAATACTATTTTTGTGAAAATTGAAATAAGATTATGGCAGGTAGTTTGGTCATTATCCCCACCTATAACGAGATTGAGAATATAGATGCCATAATTAGGGCCGTTTTCGCGTTAAAGAAAGATTTTCATGTACTTATCGTAGATGATAATTCACCTGATGGCACTGCTGATCACGTGAAGGGGATGCAGGAAGAATTCCCAAATAGATTGTTCGTTGAGGTTCGGCATGAAAAATCCGGATTGGGTACCGCTTACATTCACGGGTTTAAATGGGCAATTGCCCGCAAGTATGATTATATTTTTGAGATGGATGCGGATTTTTCCCATAATCCGACGGATCTTCTTCGACTTCTTAAGGCGTGTGAAAATGGGGCAGACGTGGCCGTAGGGTCTCGGTATAAAAAAGGGGTCAATGTCGTTGACTGGCCGCTACACCGTATTCTATTGTCTTATGGGGCATCGTTTTACGTAAAATTAATTACCGGTATGCGTGTGCACGATCCCACAGCCGGATTTGTATGTTACAGAAGGCATGTTCTCGAAAATATCAATCTTGATTCGGTGCGGTTCGTGGGTTATGCTTTTCAGATTGAAATGAAGTTTAGGGCCCATTTGAAAAAGTATAAAATCGAGGAAGTCTCGATTATTTTCAAGGATAGGGAAAAGGGGAAATCGAAAATGAGTTCTTCTATTATAAGTGAGGCCGTTTTCGGGGTCATGAAAATGAAGTTAAAAAGTATTTTCCAAAAAAATAAATTCTGATTATGGCTACTAGGGTGCTGATAAAAAATGCAAAAATTGTCAATGAGAACAGGATATATGAGTCCGATGTTCTTATTGAGGATGATCTGATTGTAAAAATAGACGGCTCTATTAGTGATTCAACTGCGAAGGTCATAGATGCTTCCGGCCGTATTTTACTTCCGGGGGTTATAGACGATCAAGTGCATTTTCGTGAACCCGGTTTAACCCATAAAGGTAATATAGCCTCTGAAAGTAGGGCTGCAGTAGCGGGAGGAATCACAACTTTTATGGAGCAACCCAATACCATACCCCAAACAACGACCATAGAAAAGTTGGAGGAGAAGTTCGCACTTGCAGCGGAAACTTCCTTTGCCAATTATTCATTTTTGTTCGGTGGAACCAATGATAACCTAGAAGAAATAAAAAAACTTGACCGGAATGCCTGTTCGGGAATAAAACTGTTTCTGGGATCTTCTACAGGGAACATGTTGGTCGATGACGAGGAAGTCATTGAAAAAATCTTCAGGAATACGGAAATGGTAATCTCCGCACATTGTGAGGACGAATCTACCATTAAACAAAATCTGGCCTTATACAAAGAAAAATACGGAGACGATATTCCGGTAAAATACCATCCGTTGATCCGTAGTGCCGAGGCATGTTATCTTTCTTCTTCGAAAGCGATTGCCCTTGCAAAGAAAACCGGTGCAAGGTTTCATGTTTTCCATTTGTCAACGGGAATTGAGACCGATTTGTTCCGGAATGACATTCCGTTAGAGGAAAAGAAGATAACGGCGGAAGTCTGTATTCACCATCTTTGGTTTTCTGATGCTGATTATGACACTAAGGGAACTTTGATCAAATGGAACCCAGCCGTGAAAACGGCAGAGGACCGCTCTAAGCTTTGGGATGCGCTTCTGGACGATAGAATAGATGTAATAGCTACAGATCATGCCCCACATACTTTAGAGGAAAAGAGTAATGTGTATACCCAAGCCCCTTCAGGCGGGCCATTGGTTCAGCATGCCTTGCCTGCTATGTTGCAAAAGTATCATGAAGGTGTTATTTCTTTGGAAAAACTTGTCGAAAAGATGTGTCATAATCCCGCAAAATTATTTGAAATCGAAAAAAGGGGTTTTATCAGGGAAGGGTATTTTGCCGATTTGGTACTTGTTGATTTGAATGACTCCTGGCAGGTATCGAAAAATAATATTGCCTACAAATGTGGTTGGTCTCCATTTGATGAAACTATTTTTAAATCAAAGGTTACCCACACTTTCGTAAACGGTCATTTGGCCTACGAAGAAGGGAAGTTCTCCGGGGAACGGAATGCAAAACGCTTAACATTCAATAGGCCGTAATGAAAAAACTTATTGCCATAACATTTGTTTTGTTCTTTTTTTCCTGTAGTGAAAAATTGATCAAGAAACCGGATGATTTAATTCCCAAAGATCAAATGGTCAATATTCTAAATGATATGGCCATTTTAAATGCGGCCAAGAATGCCAATGAAAGTAAATTGATTGAAAACAATATAGAACCTACGAACTATATTTTTGAAAAATATGGCATTGATAGCCTACAATTCGTAAACAGCGACAACTATTATGCTTCCTTGCCCAGAGAGTACGAGGAAATATATAAGCAAGTAGAGGAGTTGCTCGATAAAGAGAAAGAACGCGTAGCTGCAGAAAAGGAAACAAAGGATAGTTTGTTACAACAGAGTAAGTTGAAAAACAGTCCTATTAAAAAACGTACTTTGAACAAGGTTAAGGATACTCTTCCCTGAATCTTTCAGAACAGAACAGAATGCATTCGTCTAGGTTTTCAAATTCAAAACCTAACATTTCCATGATTTTACCATTGTCATAAATTTCGGTATTTCTTAATGAATTTATTGTTTTCTTCGTTATTCGTCTTTTATTACCCGTTATTGAACTGCTGAAGAAATCAAAGAAACGGAGTAGATGTAACTGCCAAAATCTCAACATTTTTGATGGGGCCTTTTTATCAATGGCATTCGCAAGTCGTGTTAATATATCTTTGTAAGTCATGTTTTCAGAGACAGCAATGAATCGTTGGTTAATGATTTTCGACTGCATCAATTCAACCATTATTTTCACAACATCATTTATGGTGATAAAACCCGTACCACTGGGGGGATAATAATCCCTTGCCCGATAGGCGGTTGTAAAGAGATTGCCACTGCCTTGTTCCCAGAATCCCGGACCTATGATCACCCCCGGATTTACAATAACAACATCCAACCCTTCTTGGGACCCTCGCCAAACTTCCATTTCGGCCCTGTATTTTGTAAGGGCGTACACATTGGCATCCTGGCCTGCCCAATCATTTTTTTCATTGGCTTTCTGCCCCTCTAAACTTTTTCCGATGGCCCCGATAGTGCTTACATAACAAAGTTTATTAATGGAATTCGAGAGACAGAGGTTTACGATATTCGCCGTACCCTGGACATTAGCTTTTTTCAGTTTGTAATAATCCTTTGGGTCAAATGAGATCATGGCCGCAGCATGGTACACATAATCGATATTCTTAAAGGCAATATCCAAGGCCGGAATGTCATTGATATCGGCCAAAACCCATTCGATTTGCCCAAAAAGTCCGGAAGCATTTTCGGTATAGTAGGAAAAGACTTTTTCCACTCGGTTTAAATTGCTGCCATCCCTATAAATTGCACGTACCTTTGTATTGTTTTGGAGTAAATGCAACAAAAGATGCGCCCCTACCAATCCTGTACCACCTGTTACCAAAACCATGTTCCAAATTTAGGTAAATGAAGTCTAATAAAACCAATTTCAAATAGGGAAAGGCAATGTAATTCCTTTTATATTTGCAGCTGTTATCATAATAAATTTTGAAATGCGCACAAATTTCGTTGAAGAATTAGGATGGAGGGGAATGTTACATGATGCCATGCCTGGCACCGAAGAACACTTAATGACGGGAATGCAATCCGCATATGTAGGTATTGATCCTACTGCTGATTCACTGCATATTGGACACTTGGTAGGGGTAATGATGCTTCGCCATTTTCAATTGGCCGGTCATAAGCCATATGCCTTATTAGGAGGTGCAACGGGTATGATCGGGGATCCATCGGGTAAATCGCAAGAACGTAATCTTTTGGACGAGGAAACCTTGCGTACGAATCAAGAGGCTTTAAAAGCGCAATTAAGCAAGTTCTTGGATTTTGATAGTGATGCTGAAAATGCAGCGATATTGGTCAACAATTATGATTGGATGAAGAACTTCTCTTTCTTGGAATTCATCAGGGACGTTGGTAAGCATATTACTGTAAATTATATGATGGCGAAAGACTCCGTGAAGAAAAGATTGTCCAGCGAGTCAAAAGAAGGTATGTCTTTCACTGAATTTACGTATCAATTGGTGCAGGGCTATGATTTTCTACATCTATATCAGCAAAATAATTGCACGCTTCAAATGGGGGGTAGCGACCAATGGGGCAATATAACCACGGGTACTGAGCTAATTAGGCGTATAGGTGGTGGTAAAGGCTATGCTTTAACGTGTCCTTTGATTACAAAGGCCGATGGCACCAAGTTTGGTAAAACGGAAGGTGGTAATGTTTGGTTGGATCCTAACAGGACATCGCCCTATAAATTTTATCAGTATTGGTTGAACACCTCTGATGATGATGCAGCAAAATATATAAAGATATTCACCTTCTTGACCAAGGATGAAATAGAAGGTTTGATTACCGAACATGCCGAGGCTCCTCATCTACGGGTACTGCAAAAGCGTTTGGCCGATGAGATTACGGTCATGGTGCATTCCCAAGAAGATTTGGACAATGCCAAAAAGGCCAGTACTATCCTTTTTGGAAAATCGACCTCTAAAGACCTTAAGGGATTGGATGAAAAGACTTTTCTCGATGTTTTTGAAGGAGTTCCGCAAGCGAATATCGCAATGTCCGAATTGGATGGTGGATTGGATATGATAGGGGCTTTGGCTGCCAAAACAGGGTTTTTAGGTTCTAATGGGGAAGCTAGAAGGGAATTGAAGCAGAATTCGATTTCGGTGAACAAGGAAAAAGTAAAAGAAGATTACCTTATTACTGCCGAAGACCTCATTAACAATAAATATGTCTTGTTGCAGCGCGGTAAAAAGAACTATTTTGTTTTGGTCGCCGATTAACGGGATTTCCCAGTTTCTTTTACACCACCATAAGGTTGCAACCACGAATATCGGAGTTGTCAAAACGACCCAAGATTTCAAAAAGCCCGTTCTCATGGTTTTTCCCTAAATCTTGTGTGGCAATGAACGAACACGAATTGATATTGGCCAGGTCAATTACATTAATGCCTCCGGTTTTTCCATCATTGAGATAGCTTAATGGGTCTTCGGTATCCCGAATCAACAGTTTCATCCAAGGAGGTGTTTTGAAAATACCGTTTCCTTTTGAGTAGGCTTGTGAAAGTAATTCGGTCATTCCGTATTCTGAATGTATTTTTTCGACACCGAACCCTCTTTTTAAGATATCGTGCAGTTCTTCCCTGATCAATTCTTTTCGACGGCCTTTCATGCCTCCTGTTTCCATGATTATGGTGTTGTTTAGTTTTAGGGAGTGGTTTTCGACCAAATCAAGTAATGCGAATGAAACACCTATGAGCAATATTTTTTTTCCTTCCTTATCTAATCGTATTAGGGTTTTTGTCAGCTTTTCTATTTCATCCAAATAGAACCCACTTTCAGGATGTTGGCTCTTTTCTATAAGATCATTGACCATATAGATCAAGGAAGATCCACTACGTTCCAAATAAGAAGGTAGTAAAGCTAAAATGCAATAATCTGACACATCACCATAAAAATGGGTAAAACCTTTGTGGAAACTCTGTTCATAGAGCTTTAATTCGGTCACATAGTGTTTACTTGTAACCTGACCTGTAGTTCCACTACTAGAGAATATAATTTGTTCTTTATTTTGGGAAGAAACCACTTTTTTGGTCTTGAAAAAGTCTATCGGTAAAAAGGGTATCTGCTTCAGTTCAATTACATTAGTTCGGTTTTTGCCTAAATAAAGACAAAACTCCCCATATACCGGATTGTTCTTTAGCTGGTGCCTAAAAACATCAAGGGCAATATGTTCAAACTCTTCTTCGGAGTTGATATTGAAAATTTGTGTAGTATCGATCATTGTTCTCTTGACAACAAAGGTAATGATACGACAAAATCATTTGTTTTAAAAATGGGCTTATTTTACCACTAATTTACGGGTAATGGTATGGTTGTTCTCTGTTACCTGAAGTACATAAACCCCGGGGATCAATCTAGATATGTTCAATTGGGTGTTCAAGATTTTCTCGGTGAGGACCACTTCCCCGAAAACATCATATACAATGATTTCTTTTCTTCCGTTCTTTTTGGTATTTATGTAAACGACATCTTCGAAAGCAGGATTGGGATAAAGTTTAAATCCTGGGATTTCCATATTTTGAACAAAGGCATAATCCACTGGTTCTTGTGCAAAAAGTGCAATAGAGGACACCATAAATAGGAGTAGGTAGAGTTTTTTCATTGGTATTGATTTGGGATCAACACTATAAAGATACTGAAAGAGGATACTTACAAAATAGAAATGTTGTGAAATTCGATTAAATGTAGGTCAATGAATCAAACTATGTGTTTCGTCGATGATTTGTGCAGTTCATCGAATGTGGTTTTTGGGGTGTTAGGGTGTATTTTCCGAATAACTATTTAATAATCAGCTTTCTGGTGGCTATTTTGTTTTTTTCAAAAACACGAAGTACATATACTCCGGCATCCAATTCGGAAACATTCAATTCTTCCCTAAGTAATGTAGTTTCCATAACCTGCGTTCCCAAAACATCAAAAATCAGTATTTTTTTCGGGGCTTTTTCTTTGGTAACAATGTAGACTTTGCCGTTTGTGACGGGGTTGGGGTATAATTTAAAGCCCATAATATCCCCGTTTGGCTTTGCATCCTGTGCATAGCCTAAAGAAATAAAAAGAAAAAAGAATACAACGTAAAGTTTCTTCATATAAATACTTATCGCAAACGGTATGCCACAAATATAATAATATATGTAACCCATGATTGGAGTAGAAGTATGATTCCTATAAAAGATCGATGAAATGCACAATATTTTTCTTGGATGAACGGAGTATTGACAAATGGTAAGTTAAACGTTATGATAACGTTACCAATATGAACCCTTTTTAAACCTTTCATTGTAATAGTATTATCTTTACTTTTATGCATGTAATGAATCTATCGAACAAATGAAAAAGAAAGATCTAAAAATCTTATTGATTGATGATGAACCTGATATCCTGGAAATTGTGGGGTATAATCTAAGCGCAGAGGGTTATCAGGTGTTTACGGCCAAAAATGGGGTAGAAGGTGTTGCCTTGGCAAAGAAAAAATTACCACATTTGATTATCCTAGATGTGATGATGCCGGAAATGGACGGTATTGAGGCTTGTGGGATCATTCGAAAGAGTCCAGGTCTAGAAAATACGATCATTACGTTCCTTACTGCCCGTGGGGAAGATTATTCCCAATTGGCTGGGTTCGATGCAGGTGCCGATGATTATATTACAAAGCCTATAAAACCAAAGGTATTGGTGAGTAAGGTAAAGGCGCTTTTAAGAAGGTTCAAAGAAGATACTTCAACAGCCGAGGAGATTTTTAAAGTGGGCGATATTGTGATCAATCGTGAAGAATATAAGATCGTGAACAATGGCACCGAAATTATCTTACCAAGAAAAGAGTTCGAATTGTTGTCGTTACTAACCTCAAAACCGAACAAGGTTTTTAAAAGAGAGGTTATCTTGAATAAGGTTTGGGGCAATGAAGTTGTCGTAGGTGGGCGAACCATAGACGTACATATTAGGAAATTGCGCGAAAAAATCGGGGATGAACACTTTAAGACCGTTAAAGGCGTAGGCTATAAGTTTGTGCTCTAATGGCTGCCGATTTAAAAAAATCTTACCGATTTGCGTTAAGGTCGGCGTGTTATATCACCATTTGCACTACTTTGCTACTAGCATTTCTTTTATGGCTTTTTAAAGTCGAATATTTGTTGCTGTTAGGGTTATTTTCGATATGCGTGTTTATATGTACTTTCATTATACTTCAACTTCGGATAGAAAGATTCATTTATCGCAGGATAAAAAAAATATATGATGATGTGGCCCTTTTAGAATCGACCAATTTTGGTTCGGGTCCGATAACTACCGATATGAAAACGCTTACAGCGGAAATTGAAAAGTTCGCTAAAGACAAAAAAATCGAAATAGACACCCTTAATATCAGAGAGGCTTATAGAAAGGATTTTCTCGGTAATATCTCCCATGAATTAAAAACACCACTTTTTACTGTTCAAGGATACATTTTAACTTTGTTGGACGGGGCGATGGATGATAAGAATGTACGTCGAAAGTATTTACAAAGGGCCAATAAGGGGGTAGAACGTCTTATTTATATTGTAAAGGACCTGGATATGATCACCAAACTCGAAGTTGGGGAATTAAATCTGGAATTTGTCGACTTCGATATCATTGAACTTATCCAAAACGTCTTTGATCTGTTTGAAATGAAGGCGGCCAAAAAGAAAATCGTATTGACCTTCGATATGGATTATAAAGAGCCGATAATGGTACACGCCGATCGGGATAAGATCCAACAGGTGTTGACCAATTTATTGGTGAACTCCATAAAATACGGACAAGAAAACGGTACCACGGAAGTTAGTGTCGAAAATTTGATAAAAAATAAGGTCATTGTACGCGTCACCGACAATGGTGAAGGTATTGCCCCACATCATATTCCAAGATTGTTCGAGCGGTTTTATCGGGTAGACCAAAGCGGGAGCAGGGCAGAAGGAGGCTCTGGTCTGGGACTTTCCATTGTTAAGCACATTATCGAAGTACACGGAGAAAAGATTTATGTAGAGAGTGAAGAAGGTGTAGGTTCGGAGTTTTCCTTTACTTTGGAAAAAAGCCATTCTGAAAACGAGGCTTAATTTGGTTTTCCCAAATACTATTTTACTAGATTTGCCGCTGGAATAAATTCAATATGCCGTGGGGAGCAAGAACAAGTTAAAGAGATTTAGGGAGAACGAGACGTTCAAAAATGTGGTACAGCCCAATCGTAAGGAAATTGAGGAAGGGACCTTTACCCTTAAAGATAATTGGAATGATCATTTTGGGAATAACAACCCGATAGTGCTAGAGCTGGGTTGCGGTAAAGGTGAATACACCCTTGGTCTGGCCCGTATGTATCCGAATAAGAATTTTATCGGTATCGATATCAAGGGAGCCCGTTTGTGGAGAGGGGCAAAGACCGCTATTGAGGAAGAGATGGGTAATGTTGCCTTTGTTCGTACGCAAATAGAACTCATTGATCAGATATTCGGTAAAAATGAGGTTTCCGAAATATGGATTACCTTCCCGGATCCCCAAATAAAATATAAAAGGACTAAGCATAGAATGACCAATGAGGTTTTTCTAAAAAAATATGCGGAGGTATTAATGGATAATGGACTCATGCATTTAAAAACGGATAGTGAGTTTATGCACGGGTATACATTAGGTCTTTTGCACGGTACCGGTCGGGAAGTAATCTATGCGAACCACGATGTATATAAGAATGAAGGAAGCCCAAAAGAAGTATTATCTATTCAGACTTTCTACGAAAAGCAGTATCTTGAACAGGGAAAACCAATCACCTATATCAAGTTTAGGATAAACTAACCCATGCAACACCTTCTCATTCTATTTTTCGCAACATTTTCGGCTGCTTTCATGGCAACGGTTCCTCCGGGCCTTTTGAATATGAATGCTGCAAAAACCAGTGTTGAAAAAGGAAAATTGAATGGTGTGATCTTTAGTCTTGGTGTATCGACCATGATCATGATACAGGCGGTAATAGCGGTTTATATTTCCAAATATTTACATAGAAACCCGACCGTAGTTGAGGTTTTGCTTAAAATCGCCGTTCTCGTATTCGCTTTTTTGGCCATTTATTTTTTTATGGCTGCGAAGAACAATAAAAAGAAGGTCGTAAAAGAGGTCAATATCAGTAAAAGGAATAGCTTTTATAAAGGTATGCTATTGGCGGCCATTAATTTGTTGACCATACCTTATTATAGTGGGCTCAATATCATGTGGAATGCTTCCGGATGGATAAAATTCGAAGCCTGGGATATCGTAGTCTTTGTTTTGGCCGCAGGCGGAGGTACTTTTTCAGTCCTTTATATGTACACGGTGTATTTCAATAAATTGGAGAACAAAACCGACCGATTTTCAAGGAATTCCAATTATATTCTAAGTATATTAATGGTGGTGCTTTTGTTGATCACCATCTACAGGATCTTTAATCGATGAAAACCGATAACAGCAATTTTTTTCACAGGGTATATGAAGTTGCAAAACTCATCCCTTATGGCAGGGTTACCTCATATGGTGCCATTGCCAAATACCTTGGTGCCGCCCGTAGTGCGAGAATGGTTGGTTGGGCAATGAACGGGTCGCATAATATGCCAGATGTGCCGGCTCACCGTGTTGTGAATAAAACTGGGTTGCTTACGGGAAAGCATCATTTTGACGGTACAAACCTTATGCAACAACTGCTCGAAAGTGAGGGTGTAAAGGTTGTGGACAACCAAATCGTTGATTTTGAAAAATATTTTTGGGATCCATATAAGGAGTTGGGATAATACCACATGAATCATCCCCGGCTTCGCCCCACTTTTCAATGTAATAACTTTAGCTTCTCGGCCTTAAGGCGTATCTTTGTTGTTTAGAATGAATTTATTTTAAGAACAATAATCGCTATGAAATTGAATAAGCAAGATATCTTAAAAGCTCTGGAAATGATTACCGTTCCGGGAGAAGGTAAGAACATGGTAGAGAGTGGTGCAGTAAAGAATGTACAGATTTTCGGAGATGAGGTTGAAGTGGACATTACCATTAATAATCCAAGTCTACAAGCACGTAAAAAAACCGAAGTCGAAATTCTTAAGATAATTCATCAAGAAGTATATGAAAAGGCCAAAATAAAAGTAAACCTAAAGGTTGATGCTCCTGCAAATCCGAAGGTGAATGAAATAAAAGGGAAACCAATTCCTGGCATCCAAAATATTATAGCCGTAGCCTCAGGTAAAGGTGGGGTAGGTAAATCTACCGTAACTGCCAATCTTGCCGTTACCCTATCAAAAATGGGCTTTAAAGTAGGCTTGTTAGATGCCGATATTTATGGGCCTTCTATGCCGATAATGTTCGATGTTGCCCAAGAGAAACCTTTGGCGGTTACTATCGATGGCAAGTCAAAAATGAAACCGGTAGAGAATTATGGGGTGCAATTATTATCCATAGGATTCTTTACAGATGCCAATCAGGCCGTTATATGGAGGGGCCCAATGGCCGCTAAGGCACTGAACCAGATGATTTTCGATGCACACTGGGGCAATCTAGATTTCTTGTTGATCGATTTACCTCCGGGAACCGGGGATATTCACTTGAGTATTATGCAGGCCATGCCTGTAACCGGTGCTGTGGTGGTTAGTACGCCCCAAGAGGTAGCTCTTGCCGATGCACGTAAGGGAGTTGCGATGTTCCAACAAGAAACCATTAATGTACCAGTATTGGGTGTTGTTGAAAATATGGCCTATTTTACACCCGCGGAATTACCTGACAATAAATATTATATCTTTGGTAAGGAAGGTGCCAAGAATTTGGCAACGGATTTGAATGTACCTTTCTTGGGAGAAGTTCCTTTGGTACAAAGTATTCGTGAAGCAGGTGATGTTGGTCGCCCGGCAGCATTACAGGAGTCTACCCCAATTGCAACTGCATTTGAGGATATTACCAAGAACGTTGTTCAGGAATTGGTAAATAGAAATGAAAACATGCCTCCTACCGAGGCTATAAAGATAACGACCATGGCCGGTTGTTCTACAGCTAAATAGAAATGCCTATGAATTCGGATGAATTAAAAATCAATATTGAAAAAGCCTTAGAGGAAATCCGTCCGTTTCTTCAAAGTGACGGGGGCGATATTGAGTTGATTTCAATAGATAATGACACTTCTGTAAAAGTAAGGTTACAAGGGGCCTGTGTGGGCTGCAGTGTTAATCAGATGACCCTGAAAAGCGGGGTAGAGATGACCATAAAGAAATATGCCCCACAAATTGAAGAGGTCATTAATATAGATTAGTTCATCGTTATATTGAATTTCTAAATTCTCGCTTGATAGGTGAAGAGGTTAAAGTACCTGCCTTCTTTTGCTATAAGTTCATCATGGGTTCCCTGTTCGGCAATCTCACCGTTTTCTATAACCAAGATTTGATTGGCCTTCCTAATCGTGCTCAATCTGTGAGCGATAACAAACGTTGTACGCCCTTCGGTTAGTTTGGCTAAACTTTTTTGGATCAGGGCCTCGCTTTCAGTATCCAAATTAGAGGTAGCTTCATCCAATATCAATATTCTCGGATCGGCAAGTACGGCCCTGGCAATTGCGATTCGTTGGCGTTGCCCACCTGAAAGTTTAATTCCACGCTCTCCGATCAACGTATCGAGTCCGTCATCAAAACGATCGGTGAATTCATTTACATAGGCAGCATTTACCGCACTCTGTAGTTCTTCTTCACTTGCATTGGGCCTTGGGAACAAAATATTCTCACGAATAGTACCTTCGAACAAGAAATCATCTTGTAATACCACACCTAGGTTTTGGCGAAAACTATTGAGGTCTACTTGGGCCATATCTTTTCCGTCAATCGTAATAGTACCGGATTGTGGATTTAGGAAACTAGCGGCTAAACCGGCAATGGTACTTTTTCCGGAACCCGAACTCCCGACCAAAGCCACCACCGATCCGGATTTTACCTCAAACGATATACCATGCAACACTTCCTTGTCTTCCTCATAAGCGAAAGAAACATTCTCAAAAGCCATGTCACCCTTTACTTTGTCCAGAACAATTGTTCGTTGCTCTTCATCGGCCTCGGGAGCCATGTTCATCAATTCTTCCGTACGGTCTAGACCGGCAAGGGCTTCGGTCAGCTGACTTCCTATATTGCTCATTTGAACGATAGGGGCAACCATAGTTCCCAATAATACGGTGAACATTAATAAATCCCCAATACTCAGTTCGCCTTGCATGATCTTATAGCCACCAAAACCCATTACACCCGTGGTTGCTAAACCGATCAAAAAGGTTGATGAACTGGTCATAAACGCTGTAGTGGTCAGGCTTTTCTTCACATTTTGGAATAATTCCTCCACACCGGCTTCAAATACTTTATGCTCCTGTTCTTCGGCATTAAACCCTTTGATAACACGTATGCCGCCCAAAGTTTCGGTCAATCGTCCTTTTACCTCTGCGTTGATCTTACCGCGATTTCGAAATATGGGGCGAATTATTTTAAATGCTTTTAGGGCTATTATTCCAAAAATGGTCAACGGGACAAAAGTAAATAGTGTCATGCTCGGACTGATCCTAAGCAATAAGACCAAAGAAACGATAGCAGTGATTATTCCACCAACGAGCTGAACCAAACCTGTGCCGATGAGGTTCCTAACCCCTTCAACATCAGACATGATACGGGAAACCAAAGCCCCCGATTTGGCATTGTCGAAGTAACTGATCGGTAGCGAAAGCACTTTTTTCTGTACTTGTGCCCTCAATTCCGAAATCATATATTGAGCCTGTACGCTTAGGATCTTGGTCAATAAAAATGAGGTGACCGCCTGGACAAGAATTGCCAGAATAACAACAATCACCAACACTTTAAGCATTTCCACATCATTGTTGGCAATAACGTCATCGATTAAATATTTAGAGGCAACAGGTGTTACAAAGCTTGCCGCCCTACTTATGACAATCAATAAAAGACCAATGAAAACGAGATTACGTCTTGGCCAAATAATTGTTTTAAAGGCAGTTAGGATACTTACTTTTTTTTCGGGCATAGGTGTTTTGTTTGGTATTTTGCCAACTTCAATCTTTTTTTTCCTGCAAAACTTTCGCAAGTTACTTCAATTCTTAAGATTTGAGAGAATCTAGAATAGGTTTTGATATTGATGCGATGTATCGATAAAGGTTTTTATATTTGAGTTCAGGATTTCTATCGTATGCTTAAAAAAACATTTTTTCTTTTTCTATTGGTGTCATTTTATTCCAATGCCCAACAGCAGTTTTATGAACTCCGTGATTATGTTACCGATAGTGCCGATGTATTTACTCCCGATCAAGTATTGGATTTAAATCAACGTTTGTCGGATTTTGAAGAAAAAACCACAAATCAGTTTGTAGTGGTTACTATTGAGGAATTGGGTTTTGATACTATTGAATCTTATGCCAATGGACTTTTCAATCAAAACGGAATCGGTCAAAAAGGTAAGGACAATGGTTTGCTTATATTGTTTTCAGAAAGCGATAGGGAAGTGAGAATAGAAGTAGGATATGGGTTGGAGCCTTATATCACAGATGCCGTGGCCTCAAGAATCATTAGAAATACTATGATTCCCAATTTCAAAGAGGGGGATTATTTTAAAGGCGTTAATGAAGCATCGAACCAACTGATCCAGTTTTTGAATGACCCCGATGCATTGGCCGAATTTAAACAGGAAATAGAGGATGACGGGAAGAAAGGCCAATTTATCAGCTATGTATTTATGGGTATCTTCCTATTGATTTTCATTTCTGTAGGCGGATTTTTTTTCTTTAAAACCTATAAAAATATCATAGAAGTTTTCAGGGGTATTTTTATGGGTAAATTGGGGGTAGTCCCCGGATTGTTCATGCTTATTGCAGGGTCTTTTTCTAGCGTGTTTAGTTTGGTCTTTGTAATCGTTCCGCTAGTTGTTGTTTCCAGTATTTATGAGCCTGACCGCGTTCTTTTGGCAGAACCATTTGACGAACCTTCTGTTTTATTTTGGCTTCTAGTGCCTTTCTTTGGCATAGCCGCGATCATAGCCTTTGTAAAACTTAAAATTTCCGGCAAAGAAGACTTGAGTATATCTTGGTTAAAAAATGATGAAACATATTATAGGAAAACATTCTCTTCTTCTGGAACGCATTCATTTAGTTCTGGTTCATCTGGTGGTAGTTCCGGTTCGTTCTCCGGTGGCGGAGGCAGTTCTGGTGGTGGCGGGGCTAGTGGAAGCTGGTGAAAATCGGTTACATTTATAAATCCAAAGGAATATTCAATAAAAGAACATCTATGAAAAGAATTATTTGCTTGTTGTCATGTATCTTGATTGTGGCTTGTAAGACAGAAAATCGAAACGATACCGAATTGGAAAGGTGGGAGGCGCAAGCGACTAATGTTGAGATTATACGCGATAACTTTGGGGTTCCCCACATTTATGGTAAGACCGATGCCGATGCTGTTTTCGGTTTGTTATATGCACAATGCGAGGATGATTTTAACCGTGTGGAGCAAAATTATATTTGGGCCACTGGCCGATTGGCCGAAATAGAGGGGAAAGATGCCCTTTATAGTGACCTTCGTGCCAAATTGTTCATGACCGAAGAAGAGGCCAAGGCCAATTATGAGAATAGTCCGGAATGGTTAAAGAAACTATGTGATGCTTTTGCCGATGGAATAAATTATTATTTACATACACACCCAGAAGTGCAACCTAGATTATTGACCCATTTTGAACCATGGATGCCTATGTATTTCAGTGAAGGTTCTATCGGAGGTGATATTGAACGTATTTCCACTTCAAAAATAAAGGCCTTTTATGAAAGCGGTATGCAGATTCCCGAATCAGAGGAACTGCAAATAAAAAAGGAAAAGGAAATGGCCGAACCACAGGGTTCTAACGGAATAGCCATTTCAGGGAAGTTGACAAAATCCGGTAATGCAATGCTTCTTATTAATCCACATACCTCGTTTTATTTTCGGGGTGAAGTACATGTGGTCAGTGAAGAAGGACTCAATGCTTACGGCGCGGTTACATGGGGACAATTTTTCGTTTATCAAGGCTTTAATGAAAAAACTGGTTGGATGCATACCTCTACCTATACCGATGTAATGGACGAATTTAAGGAGTCTATTGTTAAAATCGATGACAACCTCCTTTACCAATATGGGGAAGAATTGCGGTCCGTAAAGGAATCCGGGATAACCTTGAAATATAAAGAGGGCGATGCCATAAAGGAGAAAACCTTTCCAGCATATCATACGCACCATGGCCCTATTACCCACATGGTTGCTGGGCAATGGACGGCCTCTGCCATGATGTGGCAACCGGTCAAGGCCTTGGAGCAATCCTATATCAGAACCAAACAGGATGGTTATAAAGGCTTTCGGGAAATGATGGATATTAGAACCAACTCATCCAACAATACCGTTTATGCCGATGCAGAAGGTAACATTGCTTATTTTCATGGTAATTTCGTGCCTAAACGAGATACGCGATTTAATTATTCACGGCCTGTTGATGGTAGTAACCCTAAAACCGATTGGCAAGGTTTGCATACCGTAGATGAGAATATCCTATTGCTTAATCCTGAAAACGGTTGGCTTCAAAATTGTAATTCAACACCTTTTACGGCTGCGATGGAGTTTAGTCCTAAAAAAGAAAATTATCCCGATTATATGTCAATTGACCGGGAGAACTTTCGAGGCGTACACGCCATAAACCTTTTAAAGGATAAAAAAGACTTTACTTTGGACAGCTTGATCGATTTAGCCCATGATCCTTATTTACCCGCTTTTGAGAAATTGATTCCGGCCTTGATTAAGACTTATGATGAACAGCAAGAAAAACATCCTGGTCTAGGGGAAGCTATTGATGTTTTTCGCAAGTGGGATTTTAAAACATCTAAAGAATCAAAAGCCATGACTTTGGCCCATTATTTCGGTACTGAAGTTTTGAATTGGAGAAGTTCGGTTATGATGGAAAACAAACCTACTCAAATGGAATTGTTCGATCAATTAAAAAAGTACGTTCCGAAAGAGGAAATTCTGAACCTATTCGATTCTGTGATATCTGGATTGGAAAAAGATTTTGGTACTTGGGAAATGCCATGGGGAGAAGTGAACCGTTATCAACGAATTAATGGAGCTATTCGCCAACCTTTTGATGATGCTAAACCCAGTATTCCGATCGGGTTCGCCTCCGGACGTTGGGGGGCATTGGCGGCTTACGGGGCTAGGTATACCAATAATACCAAGAAAATATATGGTACACGGGGCAATAGTTTTGTTGCCGTAGTGGAATTTGGTGAAAAGGTAAAGGCCAAAAGTATTTTGGCCGGTGGGCAGAGTGGTGATCCCAATTCGCCTCATTTCAATGATCAGGCCCAACGGTATGCTGATATGCAGTTCAAAGAGGTTTCTTTTTATAAGGCTGATGTATTGAAGAACTCAAAAGAGACTTATAAGCCAGGTGAAAAGAGGTAATCACCGTATTTATCTAAGGAATTGTTATGAATACAGCTAGATACGAAATATAGAAATCGACCGTAGACAATACAAATGTATAAAGTGGTTTGTTTTTAGTGATTTAATGGATATCTTCAAAAAATGAATACGTCAAAAATCGCTTATTAAGAAGTAGTTCAAATCTGACTATAATGCAACAAGAAAAAGCGCTGGCTCTTTTAAAATCGGGCAAAAATGTTTTCCTTACAGGTTCTGCCGGTACGGGAAAGACTTATGTGCTCAATAAATATATCTCTTATTTAAAGGAGCGTAAGGTGCCTGTAGCAATTACCGCATCTACGGGGATTGCCGCTACCCATATGAACGGAATGACCATACATTCATGGGCGGGATTTGGCATTAAGGAAAGATTAACTAGGGCCAATTTGGTGACAATGCGTACGAAGAAGTATCTTAAAAAACATTTGGAAGAGTCCATGATCCTTATCATTGATGAGATTTCAATGTTGCATAAAAACCAATTGGATATGGTCGATGAGGTGCTTCGTTTTTTTAAAGAGGACGATCGGGCTTTCGGGGGTATTCAGATTGTTTTATGCGGCGACTTTTTCCAATTACCTCCTATTGGAAATTACGATGAGAAAAGTAAGGACAAATTTTCGTTCATGTCCCAGGCATGGCTTTCTGCAGATTTAAAAATCTGTTATTTGACCGAGCAATATCGCCAAGAAGAAGATAATGTCCTAAACGGAATCTTAGGTGAGATTAGATCAGCAACTATTTCGACACGGAGTATAGAACTACTAAAAAAAGCGGGGACAAATGTTTTGGATAAAAAGGAAACACCGACCAAATTGTTTACCCATAATGCCGATGTAGACCAGCTGAATAATATAGAACTCGATAAATTGACAGGGCGTGTCAGAAAGTTCAAGGCCTCTACCAAAGGCAATAAAAAGTTGGTAGAGACTTTGAAGAAATCCGTTTTGGCCCATGAACTTCTTGAGTTAAAGATAGATGCTAAGGTCATGTTCGTCCGCAACAATCCTGAGCAAGGCTATGTAAATGGTACTTTGGGCACGGTTATCGATTTTACTGACGAGGGATTCCCTATTGTAATGACATTCGATAAAAAGCGAATAACCGTAAAACAAGAGACTTGGGGCATACATGACGATTTTGGAAAGGTGTTGGCAAGCTTGGACCAAATACCGCTACGATTGGCATGGGCCATTACCGTTCATAAATGTCAGGGTATGACTCTGGACAGCGCATTGATAGATCTATCGAAAACCTTTGAAAGAGGGCAGGGTTATGTTGCACTTTCCCGATTAAGGGATATTGAAAATTTACAACTTTCAGGATTTAATGAAATGGCCCTAAAGGTTGATGGATTGGCGCTTAAGGCCGATTTACGTTTTCAGGAACTTTCACAAATCGTAGATGACGAGAATGATTTTGAATCTTTGGAAGTGGAAACGATGGATTTTATAAAGGCCTGTGGTGGACTTACGAATATTGAGGAAATAAAAAAACACGCCAAAAAACTGAATGGGAAGAAGGTAAAAAAACAATCTACCTATGAAGTTACCTTGGGATATCTAAAACAAAAAATGCTATTGGAAAAAATCGCAGAAGAACGTGGATTGTCACAAGGGACCATTGCTGGTCATTTAATCCGATTGCGAAAAGATTTTCCGAACGAAGATCTTGATTTTTACAAACCGGATGCCGAGTTAATTGAAAAGGTCGCGAAAGCCAAAAAGAAACTAAAAGAGGATTCCACAAGTTTAAAACCGCTACATGCTGCACTCAATGGAAAAGTTGATTATGAGGATATTAAATTGGCATTGGCTTTTTGTAAATGAAAGAAATGTGTTTTGCAGTGAGCGCTGTAACCTAATTACCAATGGTTCGTGAATCAAGGACTGCCCAAGACTACTCTTTTGTAATTATCAAAGTAGCTTTAGAGCCTTCTGACAATAGCCATTTGTTAGAGTAAATAAGGTTGCCTAGATCATCATAAACATCTACTTGTGCGGTATTAGGGCTGGCGGATCCTTCATTAAGTGCTTCAAAATCCAAACGGTTAAAACCTTTTTCCAAGTCTACGTTTATTCCTTTATAGCTGGCGGTTAAAAGCACATTGTAGTCTACGATTTCGCCGTTCATTGAGATTTTTACCCGGTCACCATCAACATATTCATGGTCACGACAAACGATACCTACAAATTTTCCATTGTTTTTGATATCTCCCAAATATTGATCCCCGAATTTTTCTTTTGATCCACCCTGTTGTTCCGAACGGCCAACTTTTGGATCGATCTTCAAATCATGGCCTGCTTGTAGCATTCCATTATCAAGATTCATATTAACCGGTACGGTCGTCAATGAGTCCCTAAGATTAAAATTTGGTTTTGGGTCGATAATCGATGGAATGTTCAACGCAGCTCCTTGCGATGTATTATTGTTGTTGTCAGGGGTGGTTATGGCACCTATTTCCAAAGGGGTGGTATTTGGAATATCGGTCTGTGCGGCCATGTTCAAAGACAGCATCACTAAAAAAGCAAAAAATAGTACAGGCCTTATCTTCATTGTTGTTATACCGTAAATTTTGGAATAAAGATAGCAATTACCCTGCCATAGGGACTTAAAGGCCTGTTAATTTCGTTAAGTTGTTAATCGGTATGTGTGATATTTATCTTGATAGATTATCGAAAGGGTTTAATTTACGGCTTGCAATTGTTGCATGAATGCCTTGTAATTTGAATTATTTGGGTAATATTGAATCAGTCGTTCGCCAATTTCTTTAGCTTTCTGGGTTTCCCCATATTTAGAATAGAAAAATGCCAAGGTGTATAATAAGTCTTCATTTGTGGGGGCAACTTCCAGTCCTTTCAACAATGTATTTTTGGCTTTAACCCGTTCATTTCCCTTGTCATAAAGTAAACTCAGATTATAATATGCCCGCATGTTTTGTGGCATATATTCAATGGCTTTCCCAAGCTCAGAAATCGCTTCTTTATTTCTTCCTTGTTCGGCCAATAAAAGGGCTAAAGAATAATAAGTTGGGCCGTATGTCGGTTCTTGGTCTATTATGGTTTTAAATGCACTTTCAGCTTTTTCCATTTCTCCATTTCTATAATAAAGATTGGCCAAACTGGTTCTGACCATATTGTTCAAGGGATCCATTTCCAATGCTTTTTCATAGTTTACTATTGCCTGTGCCAAGTCGCCTTGTTTAAGGTAATAACTGGCTTTTTTTGCCAATCCCCCAACAAAATCGGAAGTAGCGTTCAAGTAGGAGGTAAATTCTTCCTTCACTCTGGTATATACTGTTTTATAGGATGCCGGAATTTGATTTTCCTTTAGGTCACCCAGGGCATAAAAGGCCTTAACACGTACCGATCTTTTTGGGTCTTTCAATAAAGGGTATAGGTAACTGGCATATTCCGTTGTGTTGATATTGCTTAAAACGTCTAGGGTTGCACCTCTGACCATAGGGGAGGAGTCCTCTAAAAAGGTCATTAGGTCGTTCAGGTCGTTCGCATTGATATAATATTGAATTCCGTTTATCGCGGATGCCCGTGCAATCTCAGGCTGAAGGGTGTCATGCATTAGTTTTAAAAGGGCTTCCTTACCATCTGGGTCGCCGTGAAGGCCCGGTGCCAATAATTCGGAAAAGTGTTCATAATCCGGCTCACCGTACTGTTCTTTGAAAGCTGTCCAGGCCCATTCATTGTCCTTGTCCTTATGGCAGCCAACGCAGGCATTCGGGGTATCATATTTTAGGCTTAAATCGGGTCTCGGGATCCTAAAGCTATGATCTCTTCTAAAATCATTAACCATATAATAACGCCCGGGCATATGGCAGTTTATGCATTGTCCGCTTTCAGAATCAGCATCATGAAAATGATGTTCTGGAGTATCGTATTTATCAGGAAAATGGCATTGGGCACATAAGTCGTTTCCTTTAAACTTTAATTCAAGGGAATGTGAATTATGGCAATCGGAACATTTTACATTATTCTGGTACATTTTACTTTGTACAAAGGAACCATAGACATAATCTTCATCCAGAATTTGGCCATCGGTGAAATAGAACCTGTCGTTAATTAATTGAGGATAGTAATGGTCTAGCATAGTCCCCTCGAAATTGAACTGTTCCGAGATTTGTTCCCTGCGCATATGGCATCTGGCACATTGATCCACCAGTTCTTTGGGTTTCGTTTTTGCGGTCATCTGCATGGTACCCATGGCCTTGTAATTCTCCCCTAGTCGGGTAGCTTGATCTACATGTTGTTTTCCAGGTCCGTGACAGGCTTCACAACTAACATTGATCAAGGCATATTTGGTGTCAAAGGATTTGGTCTTCGGATCGTAATTCTTCCTAACATTGGTCGAATGGCAATCGGAACACATGGTATTCCAGTTAAGTCCGCCCCGGGACCAATGCAACCATTCTGAGTGAACTACCTTAAAATCGGGGTATAGGTCAAACCATTTGTTCTTTTTTGAGTCCCACGCAGTTCTAAGACATTGGTATCTGCCTTTTGGAAATTCAACGATATACTGTTGTAAAGGGGTAAGCCCGAAAGTATAGATTATTTTATACTCATGGTACTTTCCATCGGGGCCTTCCGTATTCACGAAAAAATCATCTCCTTTGGTATAAAACCTTGATGTAACCCCCTGACTTGTGAATTTTTCTCCTTTGAAATCGGCCAATATGGTTTCCCTGTTGGCCAATTGCATAGCTTTATCGTGATGGGACCCTTCCCAATCTTTATACTCTTTGGCATGACATTTTTTACAAGCATCATCCCCCAAAAAATCAGCATCGGGAATCTGATCGGTCGATGCAAAAATATCGCCCAGGTTTTCAGGGGGAATTTCAACGTACTCCGGGTTTTTGTCCTCTTTACAGGATATAAAACCTATTAGGGCGAGTATTGTAATTATGCGTAAAAAAATGTTCATTGTAAAGCATACTATTGAAGAAAAGAAATAATGTAAATCCTAATTTTGTTTTGGGATTTTCAATCAATTTCGAATTTACATAACTTGACTTTTCTAGTTTATTTTGATTGAAACTTCCCCTAGAATATTTCTAGATGAGTTTCCGATTTTCAAGATATACGTTCCTTTTTCCACAACCCACTTTTTTGTCGATACTTGGTAATAGGCCAATTCCTTAACGGGAATGCTTATTATGGCATCTTGGGTAGCACCACTTTTTATAAAGACTTTTTTGAATCCTTTCAATTCCTTGGCAGCCTTCTCAATAGATGATCCTGGGTGTGAAACATAAACTTGGGCAACTTCTTTCCCGTCGCGGATTCCAGTATTTTTGATTGTTAAATTTATTTGGATGTCCTCATCCTCTGAATAAGAATCCTTGTTGGTAGAAATATTGGAAAACTCGAAATCAGTATAGGAAAGACCAAAACCAAAGGGGTATAATGGTTCAATATTTTTAGTATCGAACCAACGGTAGCCTACCATTATCCCTTCTTCATAGGTAACCGACTCATCACCTGGAAAACTATTTGTGGCATGAGCGGGGGAATCTTCGATTCTTTTGGGCATGGTCCAAGGTAATTTACCGGAAGGATTTACTTTACCTAAAATAACATCGGCTAAAGCATTGCCTCCTTCAGAGCCATTGAACCAACTCCAGATAAGTGATGATGATTTCTCTTTGATCGTATTAAGGTCAAAAGGGGCACCACCTATCATTACCACGATAGTATTAGGATTAACCGCCAGTACTTTTTGTATTAATTCTTCCTGTCCAAAAGGAAGGGAAAGGTCTTTACGGTCAGAGGCTTCGGTTTCATAATCTCGGTTGGATCCCGCAAAGATAATGGCTAAATCCGACTTTTTAGCTGCTTCCAATGCTTCCTTAAGTTTCTCTGGATCCAATTCGGTAATGGTAGTTGGGGTATTCAGTGTAACTTCTATCTTTTGGTCATTATCGTTCTTGGAATACCTTTCCAAATATCCTTCAGCATAATTGATCTTAATATTTTCCGGCAGTCTATTTTTGAGTCCGTCTAATGGGGTTATTTCGCGTTTTGTTTTAACTCCGGCACCATAACCGCCCAAGGCATTCTTTTTAGTGGCATTATTGCCTATTACGGCAATTGAATTGATTCCTTCTAATTGCAGGGGCAATAAGTTTTTTTCGTTCTTTAACAATACAATGGATTCTTCGGCAATGTCGTAGGCATCTTTGTAGTGCTCTTCCGTGGCCAAACTTCCTTCTGTTCTATCGGTGCCGTCTATGGCCTTAACTTGGAAAAGGACCCTTAAGATTCTTCGAATATGTTTGTCTATTTCTTCTTCGGAAATTTCCCCGTCCTTTAACGCTGCAATTAACTTATCTGCCAAGAAAAACTCATTGGCCGGTTTACGGGTTCCCATTTCAATATCTAAACCGTTAACTAACGTTTTTACGGTGGAATGAACGGCGGACCAATCGGAAATCACGATTCCTTTAAAACCCCATTCATCCCTTAGGATTTTATTCTGCATATAATCGTTCTCGCAAAGAAAATCCCCACGGAACTTGTTATAGGCTCCCATTACGCTATAGGCATTGGCTTCTTGAACAGAGGCCTTAAATGCAGGGAGGTAAATTTCACGTAAAGTGCGTTCATCGGTATTCACATCGACAAAATCGCGGTTGGTTTCTTGGTTGTTTACCGCAAAGTGCTTTACACAGGCCATAACATCATTATCCTGTATACCTACAATAAAAGGAACAGCTAGCTTTTTATTTAAAAAAGGGTCTTCGGTAAAATATTCATAGGTGCGCCCTCCTAGTGGTGTTCGGATAATGTTGATCGCTGGTGAAAGTAGTACGTCTTTGTCTCTGGCCCGGGCTTCTTGCCCAACACTGTTCCCGAATTTGTAAGACAGTTCAGGATTCCAAGTTGCGGCAACACTGCCTGCTGCAGGATAATATGTGGCGAAGTCATTGTCCCAGCCTGCAGGTGCCCAGCTATCTTTTGATATTTCTTCGCGAATGCCCAAGGGGCCATCTGTCATATTCATTTTTGGGATACCCAAACGCTCTACACCCTCTGTGGCGAATTTGCTGCTCCCATGCAGCATTCCCGCCTTTTCTTCCAAAGTCATTTCGGCAATGAGAGCGTCAATTTTCGTTTCGTTGTCCAAGGAGATTTCTTCGCTTGGGAATAGTGTTTTTTCGGTTTTTACATCCTTGGTTAGCTTTGTCGCATCTTTACATGAAATGTTAAATAGTATTAGTGTTGCCAGTGACAAAACGATCAAATTTATTTTCATTGTTTAAATATTGTTTGTGTTGATAATTGCTTTGATATTATAATTTAAGGGTTTGTGCTGTTCCATCATACTCGATGGTATTACCTTCAGTGTTATTTATAAAAGATTTTGGATGGTCTTTACCCACAGTGACAAATATAAATTTTCGATGCTTTATCATACCGTCAAATGTTCCCTGTCTTTTTGTAATGGATAGTGTTCCTTTACTATCGTTGTATGTAAATTCGATTTTTGAATATTTACCTTTTTCATAATTATAATTGACACCTTCGTCCTCATATAAAGTAAATTTACCATCCTTGCCTTTATAAATATAAATGATCAAGGTGTCAGCAGGTTTTTCATCGGTGTACTGAATTTCCGGGCCTACAGGTATGATGGATCCTGAGCTTACATACAATGGAATACGATCATATGGGGCATCTACATTCAGGGTTTGACCTCCGCGTATAGCCTCACCAGTATATAGATCATACCAGTCTGAACCTAGAGGGAAATAAATATCGCGATTACGGGCTTCATATTCATAAACAGGGCTTACCATAATCGATGGGCCAAATAAAAATTGGTCACTTATATGCTCTACTTTTTTGTCCAAAGGAAAATCCATTACCAAAGGCCTCATTATGGTATAATCATTAAAATGGGTCATTCCTGCCAAAGTGTAGATATAGGGCATTAGCCTGTATCTTAAATTGGTATAATACAACATGGATTCGTATGCTGGGTGACCTTCTGGGGCAATATGCCATGGTTCCCGAAAAGGGAATTGACCGTGCGACCTATACAACGGGGCAAAGGCCCCAAATTGGTTCCAACGTGTATTCAATTCGCGCCATTCTTTATAATCTGCATTTTCCTTGCCATTTTCATCATAATGTTTTTGGGCGCTTACGTAGCGGTCTTCTACACAGAAACCACCAATGTCCATGGTCCAATACGGGATACCACTGACAGCAAAATTAAGACCTGCGGATATCTGGGCTTTCATATCTTCCCAACGCGTACCTATATCGCCGCTCCAGGTAGCTGTGGAATAACGTTGTAAGCCTGCAAATCCCGATCTGGTCAATAAAAAGACCCTTTTATTGGGAGCTACATTGCGCTGACCGTTATATATTGCTTCGGCATTCATGAGGGCATATGTATTGAAATACTCCGTAGAAGGTCCTAAGGCTGTTGGTCCGCACAGTGCTTTTCGGTATTCCATATCGGTACAATCACGAACGTTGGGTTCACTGGCATCCATCCACCAAGCATCTATGCCCAAGGGGTAATAGTGCTCATAAATCTGTTCCCAGAACAATTTTCTGGCCCCAGCGGCATAGGGGTCATAAAACGACCCTATATAACCAGGGCCCACCCAATCCCGAATGCTATCTTTTATGGCGAGTTGGTACATCCAGCCCTTTTCGTCGAATTCTTTGAAATGCTCGGTATTTTGATAGAATTTAGGCCAAACGGAAATCATCATTTTTGCGTTCATGGCATGAATGGAATCAACCATTTCTTTAGGATCGGGGAATCTGTTTTTGTCGAACTCATGACTGCCCCATTGGTCTTCTTCCCAGTGGTTCCAGTCTAGAACTATATTGTCAATTGGAATTTTTCTATCTCTAAAACCTTTAAGGGCTCCCAAAATTTCATCTTGGGTGTTGTAACGTTCCCGACTTTGCCAGTATCCCATGGCCCATTTGGGCATAATCTGTGATTTTCCGGTTAGTGTGCGGTAACCTTTGATTACTTCGTCCATAGAATTTCCATGTACGAAATAATAGTCCAATTTTTTATCCATTTCGCTCCACCAAACCTGATTGTTCTTTTCATTGGGAGGTTGTGGTTTTCTAACCCGCAATCCACAATACGATGTTCCCCCGTCCGGTTTCCATTCGATTCGGATTGGGACTCGTTTGCCGGCATCCATGTTGAATGAAAATTTAAAGCTATTAGGGTTCCATGCGGTGCGCCATCGTTCCGGTACTACTAATTCATTGTTGAGATATACCTTGGTATATCCGGCATAGTATAAAATGAATTTAAATTCTCCGGTTTCCGGAGCCTCAATTTCACCCTCATAAGTTATATGGGCATTTTTTAACGGGAAATCTTGGGGCAAATTTTTAATGCTTTTTATATCCTCAAAGAAAATGGAAGGCTCTTTACGCACCAAAGTTTGTGTGTTATTATCGCTGGAGGTATATGTCCCTGTTAAATCATCGGGCTCACCATTTTTATCATATAATTTGAAAATGGCACCCAACTGTTGATAAGGTCGGCTGTCTCCAAATCTACTTAGAGAATAACTGTCCCATAATAAACCATAATTTTTATTTGAAACGATAAAGGGAACTGAAACCTTAGTGTTGTATTGATATAATTCCTCACTTTTCCCTTTGTAGTTGAATTCATCTGATTGATGTTGCCCTAAACCATAGAAAGACTCATTCTCTGGTGAGTCAAAAATTTGACGAGTTGTAAATCCTTTTGTTCCTTCAACCTCTATGGGAATGAATGTTTTTCCACCACCAGCTTTTTCCGATAGAATGAGATTCCCATCTTTATCCTTGAATTTTATACCACCATTTATTTTTGAAATCAGAACATTCAATTTTTTGGTGGCCAAAAGTATGGAGTCCCCTTGCTCATCAACGGTAAAAGGTACAGTTGAATTTTTCGGGACAATGATTAAACTGGAATCCTTGGGGAATTCTTTTTCAGGTGAGGCGGATACATGAATCAATTCTTCTCCTAGAACACTGACAAGTAGTTTTTTTGTTTCCGTATCATCATTTTGATCAAATTCCAGAACTATGCCATTTGCGGTTTTTTCATACTGTTTTGGAGAACATGATACGAACAGTAATACAACAAGAAGTGCTTGGTAGATTGTAGTTCTCTTCATAGTATTGGTTGGTTTATGGTTCATTGAGAATATTCCGTGGAGCAATTTTCCGTGCGATAAAAGTGAAATATACTTGGTGTAAATTTACTCATTAATCGGCTCTATTCATGGGTATTTAGGTAGAATGTTGAAATAGTGTTCATTGGTTTTAGGAACAGGTCTTATGAAAATTAGACCCATGCAAGAGATGTTGAAACCATAATTTGGTAATGGCCAATTAGGAGGAATGTATGAAAACGGTGATATCGTATTTTTTGCCTTTTAAGGGCAGTGAAGTTGAAATAATTATGTTGAACAAAAAAAACCTCAATAAAATATTCCCATGAACGGGAATATTTTATTGAGGTTGTCCGATTTTTATAATCTAATGTTACTACTTAAAAAACATTGTAAATATCTCCTGAGAAAAATAAGTCATCGGTTTTTTTGAAGTTCGAATCCTTTTTCACCTGTGCGGTAAGGGCATCTTCCCTTTCTTCCAAAGTAACGTCGTCAAAAGCCCTAATGATACCTGTAACCAAAGGGTATTCCATACGTACCAACATTTGATGTAACGTTGGGTCTTGTTCCTTGGCATCGTGTACCAGTAAATCAGCTTCGGATATTCCGTTTTCACCAATGGTCACAACCTCTAATTTCAAACCGTTAAGAACAAGTCCTTTATCCCGGTCTTTTCCGAAAATCATGGGTTGGCCATGTTCTACAAATAGGGTTCGGTCGGCGCGAATCGCCTTATCGGTATATTTAGCATATGCCCCATCATTAAATATTGGGCAGTTCTGAAGTACTTCAATCAGGGAGGTACCTTTGAACTTTTCGGCATCGATAAAAATCTGGGTCATTTCTTTAGGGGTGTTCCCGGATATTCTTCCGAAAAATCGAGCTTGTGCCCCTAAGGCCAGTTCCCCAGCGGAAAACGGGGGTTGTGTGTTTCCGTAAGGTGATGATTTCGTTTTTTGACCCACTAATGAGGTCGGGGAGAATTGTCCTTTTGTAAGTCCGTAAATCTCATTGTTGAACAAAACGATGTTTAGGTCAATATTCCTTCTTAATACATGTATGAAATGGTTGCCGCCAATGGCCATGGAATCCCCATCACCTGTAATGACCCAAACGCTTAATTCGGGATTGGTCAATTTTACACCTGTTGCAATGGCCGGGGCCCTACCATGAATACTATGCATGCCATAAGTATCCATATAATAAGGGAAACGGGAAGAACACCCAATTCCTGAAATAAATACGACATCTTCTTTTTTCACCCCCATTTCAGGAAGTGCCTTCTGCATGGATCGTAAAATGACGTAGTCATCACAACCAGGGCACCATCTTACTTCCTGGTCACTTGCAAAATCTTTATATGTATATTCTTTTACTGCTGTTTCCATATTTATTTCACTAAAGATTTAAACTTTTCTACCAATTCATTATTTGCGAATGGCAGGCCTTGTATTTTGTTGAATTGTAGGAAGTCGAATTCACTGCAATTGATTTTCAATACATTTACGAATTGTCCGCTGTTGAGTTCGCAGACGATTATTTTCTTGAATTTTTTTAAGACCTCATTGGTGTTTTTCGGTAAGGGGTTAATATAGTTGAAATGAGCGAGTCCGATAGTGTTATACCCGTCTTCGTTCAATTCCTTCACAGCGGAATGTAAACTACCGTAGGTTCCTCCCCAGCCTACAACCAGAAGATCGCCTTCATCAGTAAATTCCGTTGTAATATCCGGAATATAGTTTTGTACCCTTTTCACCTTTTCGGCTCGTATTTTTGTCATGTATTCGTGGTTCTCTGGAACGTAAGATACGTTGCCCGAAACACGGTCTTTTTCCAATCCTCCGACCCTGTGCTCCAATCCTGATGTGCCGGGAATGGCCCAATTTCTTGCCAAACTTTCTTCATCACGGTCATATGGATGCCAATTTTCACTGGCCTCTTTGATAAGGTTGTTGTTTATTTCCGGCATATTGGTAACGGATTGTATTTTCCATGGGGCCGATCCATTGGCAATATAACCATCGGTCAAGAGTAGAACCGGTGTCATATGTTCCAAGGTAAGTTTAGCCGCTTCATAGGCATACTCGAAACAGTTGGCCGGGGTACTTGCCGCAATAACTATAATCGGGCTCTCTCCGTTTCTGCCGTACATGGCCTGTAATAGGTCCGACTGTTCCGTTTTTGTCGGTAGACCTGTAGAAGGTCCACCACGTTGTACATCCACTATGACCAAAGGCAATTCTATCATCATGGCGAGTCCTAAGGCCTCAGCCTTTAAGGCCAATCCGGGACCAGAAGTAGTTGTTATGGCCAAATCACCGGCAAAAGAAGCTCCAATTGCAGAGCTTATGCCCGCAATTTCGTCTTCGGCCTGTAAAGTCTTTACCCCAAAGTGTTTGTGTTTTACCAATTCGTGCAAAATGTCTGATGCGGGCGTAATGGGATATGAACCCAAGAATAATTCCAGTCCGGATTTTTCCGCAGCCGCTAAAAATCCCCATGCAGTGGCTTTGTTTCCCATAATGATCCTATAGGTGCCAGGCCTCATTTTGGCAGGGGCTATGGTATATGCGTTTGGAATCAATTCCAAAGTTTCGGCAAAATAGAAGCCTGCATTCAAGACCTTGGTATTGGCTTCGATGAGCTGAGGTTTCTTTTTAAATTTTGTATTAAAGAAGTCTATAGTATGTTCCCTAGATCTACCGTACATCCAATAAACCATTCCCAAGGCGAACATATTCTTGCTACGGGTAATGGCTTTATTGTCCAGTCCATCCACTTCCTTCAAGGCCTCTTTTGTCAATGAAGACATGGCGACTTCAATTACCCTATAGTTTGCCAGACTGCCATCTTCTAGAGGATTGTTTTCGTAAAGGGCCTTCTCCAAGTTTTTTTTCGTGAAGGAATCCGTATCCACAATAACCGTATGACCCGGTTTTAAGGCATGTAGATTTGTTTTAAGGCCTGCAGGGTTCATAGCAACGAGTAAATCTACATTGTCGCCAGGGGTGTTGACCTCAACACTACCAATATGTACCTGAAAACCTGAAACGCCGTATAAGCTACCTTGAGGGGCCCTGATTTCAGCAGGATAATTCGGAAATGTAGATACATCATTACCGAACATTGCGGAGGTATCGGAGAATTGGGTACCGGTCAACTGCATACCGTCTCCAGAATCACCAACAAAACGGATAACTACGGCTTCTAAAACTTTTTGCTTTTTCTTTTCTATAGCTGTAATCATAAGATTTTATTTTTCTAGGAAGAGTTCTATTATTTTTCGGTAAATTTAGGGACTAAAATTTAATTCACCTTAAGTTTCGAAATATGATATTTATCATTAAAATATGATGGTCTATATGATAACTTCGTTACCTAAATAAAATTAAGCAAAATGGCTATAATAATTACAGATGAATGCATTAATTGTGATGCTTGTATTTCTGAGTGTCCCAACAATGCGATTTATGAACCAGATCAAGAATGGAGCTATTCTGATGAAACTGAATTAAGTGGCACGGTTACAACCCCCGATGGTAGGGAGGTTGATGCTGATGAGGAAAACGAACCTATTTCAGATGAATTCTATTTTATCGTTGCCGACAAGTGTACCGAGTGTAAAGGGTTTCATGATGAGCCGCAATGTGCTTCAGTTTGTCCTGTTGACTGTTGTGTTCCTGATGAGAACCATGTCGAGACAGAAGATGCCTTGCTAGCTAAAAAGGCTTGGCTACACGGGGAATAACAAATTCCTCTTCAAATGTTTTAAAACTGACAGGGGTATTTCAGTTATGAGGTGCCCCTGTCAGTTTATGTCTTAAATATCCGTTTTCATATTTTGGCAACCATTCTTCAAAGCCGAAAAACGGAGAGGTCTTTCATTATGTTATTATAAGGACTGTTATTTTTCTTCATTATTCTTTTTTTTTCTCTTGTTTTTTCTTTAGTTCCTTAAACCGTTAACCTGACAAATGTCATAGTCTGGCCGTTGAAGTCTTTTTAGCTTTATCCATATTTAAATCCGATACCTCGGCAATTCGCGACTTCTTTTATGCAGGGTTCTTTTCCCAAATTTGTTCAGGTATCTTAAAAACAAGCGATTATCATCATGGAAAAAAAATCCAAAAAGTTAATTTGTGACGCAAATGAAGCGGTTGCAAGAGTGGCGCATAAGACCAATGAGGTTTGTGCCATTTATCCCATCACTCCTGCGTCGCCAATGGGCGAGCATGTTGATGTGTATAGCTCTAAAGGACTGAAGAACATATGGGATAATGTTCCCAGGATTGTTGAAATGCAAAGTGAAGGGGGCGCCTCCGGGGCAGTACACGGCTCTTTGCAAGCAGGTGCTTTGACAACAACGTTCACGGCTTCCCAAGGGTTGCTGCTAATGATACCTAATATGTATAAAATGGCAGGGGAATTATTGCCCTCTGTAATTCATGTTGCGGCAAGAACCATTGCCACCCATGCATTGTCCATTTTCGGCGACCATTCAGATGTAATGGCCGCGAGGCAAACAGGATTTGCCATGTTGTTCGGGGGTTCGGTGCAAGAAGCCCAAGATATGGCCTTGATTTCACAAGTAGCAACTTTAAAATCAAGGATTCCTTTCATGAATATTTTTGATGGATTCAGGACTTCTCATGAGATTTCCAAAATCGATTCAATTTCTGATGAGACCATTAAGGCCATGATGCCGGAAGATGAAATAATGGCTCACAAAAAACGTTCGTTGGATCCAGATAATCCCGTATTAAGAGGTACGTCACAAAACCCTGATGTATTCTTCCAAGCAAGGGAAGCTGCCAACCTTTATTATGATAAAGTTCCAGGTATAGTCGAGAAAACAATGGATGAGTTTTACGAACATACTGGACGTAAATACAGCTTGTTCTATTATGTAGGCCATCCTGAAGCCGAAAAGGTTATTGTAATCATGGGTTCTGGTCAAGGCCCTGTCATGGAAGCTGTTGATACCATGGTTAAAAATGGTGAAAAAGTAGGTGCCATTATCGTACGTTTATTCAGACCGTTCTCTATAAGTCATTTTGTTGATGCATTACCAGAAACCGTTACCAAAGTCGCTGTTTTGGATAGGACCAAAGAGCCAGGTAGTTTAGGTGAGCCACTTTACCAGGATGTTGTTACCGCATTTATGGAAAGTGAAAGGGAAATGCCACAGATCATAGGTGGCCGTTACGGCTTGTCTTCAAAAGAGTTTGATCCAGCAATGGTAAAATCTGTTTATGATGAGTTAGACAGAAAACAACCATTAAATCACTTTACAGTTGGTATCAATGATGATGTTTCTTTCAAAAGTCTTCCATTGGGTGGTAGATTGCAAACAGTTAAAAATACCTTTAACTGCATGTTCTACGGATTAGGTTCCGATGGTACGGTAGGCGCAAATAAAAACTCGATCAAGATTATCGGTGAAACAACGGATAATTATGTACAGGGATACTTTGTATATGACTCTAAAAAAGCCGGGGCACAGACCGTTTCGCATTTACGTTTTGGTCCTGAGCCCATTTATTCTTCATATTTGATCCACAAAGCCAACTTCATCGCTTGCCATCAATTTAACTTCATTGAAAAATATGACATTTTAAAGAGTGTTAAAAAAGGAGGAACCTTCCTTTTGAACTCTCCTTTCGATAAAGATGCCATTTGGGATGTTCTTCCTAAAAAAATGCAAGAGCAAATCGTTGAAAATGAATTGGATTTTTATGTAATCGATGCCACAAAAGTAGCACAAGAAGCCAATCTTGGTAAACGAACCAATACGGTCTTACAAACATGTTTCTTCGCTATTTCAGGTGTACTTCCAAAAGATGAGGCAATTGCCAAAATAAAAGAGGCCATCGTTAAATCTTACTCCAAGAAAGGAGATGCCGTGGTTCAGATGAACTTTAATGCAGTGGATAAATCATTGGAAAACCTTCAAAAGGTAGATTATCCTAAACAAATTACAAGTGATACGGAACTTAAACCAATGATGACCGGTGATGCCGATCCATTTGTGAAAGAAGTACTTGGGAAAATATTGGCAGGTAACGGAGATGAACTTCCTGTAAGTGCGTTCCCTGTTGATGGTACGTTCCCAACAGGAACAACCCAATTTGAAAAACGTGGTATAG
The DNA here is from genome assembly GCF_009674825.1 of Maribacter luteus. Classification (GTDB taxonomy): domain Bacteria; phylum Bacteroidota; class Bacteroidia; order Flavobacteriales; family Flavobacteriaceae; genus Maribacter_A; species Maribacter_A luteus. The sequence goes on along the minus strand of NZ_WKJH01000001.1, from coordinate 355,868 downwards.
CGATCAATGTTCCGGTTTGGGACGGCGAAGATATTTGTACACAATGTAATAAATGTGTGGCCATTTGTCCACATGCCGCAATTCGCGCGAAGGTGGTTTCCAATGAAGAATTGGAAGGAGCCCCTTCAACTTTAAAATCCGTTCCTGCAAAAGGTAGGCCTTTTAATGGTGCAGAAGAATCTTATGTATTACAAGTATCCGCACAGGATTGTACAGGTTGTGATCTTTGTGTAGCTGTTTGTCCTGCTGTCAGTAAAGAAGATCCAGATTTCAAAGCCATCAATATGCATGAAAAACTTGCCGTTGAAGCTGTGGAAGATCCAAATTGGGATTTCTTTATAGACCTTCCCGATTATGACAGAACAGAATTGCAGTTGACCAATGTAAAAGGATCACAGTTCTTAGAACCTTTGTTCGAATTCTCGGGAGCCTGTTCAGGTTGTGGTGAAACACCATATATAAAATTATTGACCCAATTATATGGTGATAGTATTTTAATCGCCAACGCTACGGGTTGTTCTTCTATTTATGGAGGTAATTTACCAACTACACCATATAAAAAGAACAAGTTCGGTAGAGGACCGGCTTGGGCCAACTCATTGTTTGAGGATAACGCCGAATACGGTTTAGGTATGAAATTGGCATTATCTAAAAAACAAGAGATTTCCGCTGGTCTTTTAAAAGGTTTGGAAGCAGAGGTCGGTACCGAATTGGTAGATGCCATTTTGAACAATCCTGAAAAAACGGAAGCTGAAAAAGAAGAAAACTTTTTGAATCTTAAAAAGCTAAAAGAAAAGTTGGCAACTATCAATACACCTGAAGCGAAAAAGCTATCACAATTGACCGAATACCTACGTAAGAAGTCAGTTTGGATCCTAGGTGGTGATGGATGGGCCTATGATATAGGATATGGTGGTGTAGACCATGTATTGGCATCTGGTGAAAATATCAATATAATGGTATTGGATACAGAAATCTATTCCAATACAGGTGGTCAAATGTCTAAATCCACACCATTAGGTGCAAGTGCTAAATTTGCTGTTGCTGGCAAACGTACAAGTAAGAAAAGCTTGGCCTTACAGGCTGTTTCCTATGAAAATGTATATGTTGCCCAAATAGCTATCGGGGCTAAGGATTTGCAAACACTGAAAGCCATTGAAGAAGCAGAAGCTTATGATGGTCCTTCATTGATCATTGCTTATTCCCATTGTGGTGACCATGGTTACAATCTAAGGGATGGGGCCATGCATCAGGAAAAAGCCGTTGAAACCGGTTACTGGCCATTATTTAGATTTGACCCTGCCAAACCAAAAGGCAAGAAATTTAGATTGGATTCCAAAGCACCATCTGCACCTTTAGAAGAGTTCATGTACATGGAAACCCGTTTCTCAAGAGTTGCTAAGGAAAATGCCGAACTAGGAGCTAAACTCCTTAAACAGGCACAGGAAGAAGTAGACTCTAGATGGGAGAAATTGGAGCTTTATAGAGGAATGTAATTTTAAATAGTAAGTGAAATTATCTGAAGATTGACTTTGTTTTTTGAAACCATACATTCTGGGTTGTAAAAGGTTCAGGATGTATGGAACAAAGTTCAAAAGTTTAACTATAAAAAATCGTATCAATAATGGAAGAAAAAGCCAAAAAGCTGTACGAGGAAGCGGTACTTAAGCTTAAAGAAGCCAATTTTGAGTTGTGCAGACCAGAGGAAGATGTGGTCGCTCAATTGGTATGTAGCAATGCACAAAGTGCTATTTCAAACTATTTAAGGGGTTTTCTTCTTGAAAATGGGATTGAGTCAAGTTCAAAAGATTCAATAGATAGTCTTTATGAACAATGTAAGATAATCAATGATCATTTTTCAGAAGTACACTTGACAGGTTTTGAGTGCAATGCGCACAAAGACGAATCCAGATTCTGTAATGAAAGCACACGTTTTAGTAGATGCTTTGATATTGCCGATAGTTTGGATACCTTTTTAAGGCGCGAGAAAATCATAAGCTAGAACAGTTGTGTTATTAATATTGCTTTAATAATGTCTTGGCGCGTACAGTAGATACCCCCTAAATCCGATTACAATGGTAATCATGGATTTCTACTGAGCTCGACAGGACATTTTTATTTTTGGCAAGAAGTTATTTACTTCCAAGTTTTTTGTAAGAACTGCAAGAAATTTTTATGCATTATATTTTCAATATCCTTTGTGGAATACCCTCTTTTTTGAAGCATTTTAGGAATTTTTTGTAAGTCGGAAATAGTATCGATATCTGAAGGACATTGTTCCGTTCCAAAACCACCGTCCAAGTCAGTACCTATACCCACATGATCGGAGTTCCCGGCCAATTGGCAAATATGATCAATATGGTCTATTACAGTATGAAGGGTAATCCCAAGACCACCGGGCGATGACATACCCCTGATCCAATTAGATGCCAACATCCAAGCATCCATGACCATTCCGATTACGGCATCTCTATTGATTAATTCCTTGATCTGTTCGTCTGAGAACTGTCTATTATGGTCCACTAAAGTACGGCAGTTGGTATGGCTGGCCCACATTGGTCCGTCATAAAACTTCATGGTTTCCCAAAAACATTTATCGTTGAGGTGGCTCATATCCAAAATTAGTCCTAAACGCTCTATTTCCCTTAAGAGTTCCTTTCCTTTGAGCCCCAATCCGCCTGTGCCATTCGTACCTTGGGCATAAGTGCCAGGACCATAATGAGCGGGACCAATGGCCCGTAATCCTTGTTCATAGGATTTCTCCAAGTAGTCCATTGTTATGATTGAATCGGCACCTTCCAAACTTAAAATGTAACCAATAGGTTTCTTTTCTTGGGAAGTGTTCCAAAGCTCCAAATGGGCATTTAATTGCTCATAATTACGAATTTGAACCATTTCCCCTAAATCTTCCATTGTTTTATACCATGCCAATTGCCCTTGGGTCTGTGCCCATGCCTGTTGTGGGGATTTCCAACCGGGAAGCGGATTGGTTTTTTTCGTGAAACGGGCAATTTGGGTAGCAACACAAAGTCCTATATTCCCTTTTCTCATGGCTCGTAACGAAACTGTGTTTTTATTACGGTCCGGTTTATCCGACATTCCTATTTCACCCGTGCGTATAGATTCTACAGACCATGTTAAGTCCCTGTTCCATTCCATGGCATTCATAGCGAGATCTAAATGGGCATCGAATATGAACATACTAGATAGTTAATTTTTGGTTTCTTGCAACGACCTTCCAAGAGCCGCTTATTTTGTGGTCCTCAACAGTGGAAACACTTTGGTATTTTGCCACCGTAGGGCAAATATGCATGGGAATAGCGTAAAAGACATCTCCAATTTTGTGTTTATTGCCATCATTACACTTTACTACCAAATGCTCTTCGCTCTGGGCTATTTGTGGACAATCTTCCAATCCTAGGATTTTCAACCTTGGGAAAGACATTTCGGGAGCAATAGATTTATGTCCCAAATCAAAACAAAGTAAGTCGGATCCAGGCTTACTGATGATTCTGGTTATCAACACAGAAGATGTAAGAAAATACATATCTTTTAATATAGTACTATAACGTTCATCCCATAATAATGTTGTGCCGGGCGATGTTTCGATATTTGCCCTTTTGCTATGTATAGGAAAAGTTGGGCTTCCCCCAATGACCATTTTAATAGGTCCTAAGCCTTTATTTTCCAATTTCATCCTTAATATTGATACAGGTTCGAAAGCTAGATCACATGCTATTTTTCGTTCATCGAAATCAGATTGGTTAATATGGCCGTCATAGGCGTGTAGTCCTCTTGCGTTTATATAGGTGCTGCCGACCATTCTTTCATAAAGGGTTTCAGCCATGGGTCCGGCAGGTATACCCGTGCGATGCATACCGTTGTCAATATCTACCCAAAGATCAATTGTGATTTTCTTTGATTTTGCCGTTACAATGAATGTATCCAAGGTATTTGCATTATCAACCAATGTCGAGAATTTCGAATTTGGATAGGTCTCCATCAAGCTAAAAAAACGTGAAATGTTGGGCCCTACCGGTTGCATGGCCAAAAGTATATCCTGTACCCCGCAGTCGGCTAATAATTCGGCCTCGGCAATGGTTGCGCATTTAAATTTATAAATGCCCAGTTTCATTTGCATTTGGATTATTTCGGCCATTTTATGGGTTTTGATATGAGGTCGAAGAAACTCCGTGCCACCCGCTATTTTCAGCATGAGCTGAATATTCTTTTTTATCCTATCCGGATATACCAATAGTGACGGGGAAATCACCTTGGTAGTATCATTTATTTCATACCATTTTAAACGTTGCATAAATCACTGATGAATTTCGAACATTGCTTCAATCTCTACGGGAATATTTCCGGGAAGCATCATTCCCACTGCGCTGCGTACACCAACACCTTTGTCATTACCGAAAACGTCTGCCATAAGTTCGCTAAAACCATTGATGACTAGGGGGTGTTGTTTAAATTCCGGCGTTGAATTCACCATTCCCAAAACTTTGACTACCCGTTTTATCTTGTCAACAGAACCGAAATGTGTAATAATCGTGGAAAGCATGGTAAGGCCAACCTGCTCTGCGGCCAATTTACCTTGACCTAAATTCAGGTCATCACCTACACGGCCGGTCATCAGGGAACCATCCATTTGCATAGGACCCTGACCAGAAACGTAGAGAAAATTGTCAACTACTAATACGGGTTTGTATAAACCCGCAGGTGGTGGGGCGGGTGGAAGTTGTAATCCTAAAGCCTTTATTCTTTCCGAAGGTAAATTATCCATATGTTTGTTTTTAAATGAATATATCCAATATCAATACTCCTACAAGCCCCATAATACCGACTGTGGTTTCCATAACTGTCCAAGTGCGTAAAGTGTCTTTAACCGATAGGTTAAAATATTCTTTGTACAACCAAAATCCCCCATCATTGACATGGGACAACATTAAACTACCCGAGCCTATTGCCAATACCATTAATTCCGGGCTAACACCGGAAGATGATAAAAGGGGCATTGCAATGCCTGCAGCCGTTAAACCTGCTACCGTGGCAGAACCTACACAGACACGTATGACCGTTGCTATCAACCATGCCAAGATCAATGGCGAAATAGTAGAGCCTTTCATTAAATTCCCTATATAATCACTTACACCACTATCAATCAAAACCTCTTTTAATCCGCCTGCACCTGCAATGATCAATAATACCATGGTAATACCTGCAATTGCATGGGAAACGGAATCCATAACTTCTTTCATGGTTCTTCCTCGATTCAAACCGAGGGTGAAAATTGCCAGTAGAACTGAAAGAAGCATGGCAAAAACGGGATTGCCAATAATTGAAGTAATTTGTAGTAAAATGCTTTTTTCGGGTAATATCAGGTTTGCCAGTGCTGCGATTCCTATTAAAATGACAGGGAATAAGGCAGTTATAATGCTAGTTGCCGTACTGGGCATTTCTTCATCGGAAAGTACTTTTGTATTTACGAATTCCTGTAACGGGGTAGCTTTTATATTTTTTATGGTTCTCGAAAATAAGGGGCCTGCTATTATGATTGCTGGTACGGCTACAATTAAACCGTATAATAGGGTTTTGCCTATATCCGCATTGAACATTACCGCGATTCCTGTTGGTGCGGGATGAGGTGGTAAATAACCATGTGTAACCGATAATGAAGCCAACATGGGAAGTCCTACATAAATTAAGGGTAGGCCGGTGGTTGCCGCTACCGTAAACACCAGTGGAATGAGAATCACGAAACCTACCGTATAAAACATGGGAATACCTACAATGAACCCTGTGAGAACTACGGCCCATTGAATGTTTTTTTTACCGAACTTGTCTACCAATTTGGTTGTTATGCGTTGGGCAGCACCGCTGTCGGCCACCAATTTTCCTAGCATGGCTCCAAACCCGAGAATCATGATCAAACTTCCTAAGGTCTTGCCTATTCCCTTTTGAATTGCATCTAACACCAAAAGAAATTCCATTCCTTCGGCTACTCCGACTACAAGGGAAACAATGATAAATGAAATAAAGGCATTGAGTTTAAATTGGGCAATAAGTAAAAAGAGAAGTAGTATTCCGATAATTACAATGAATAAAGGCATAAAGGGTCATTTTAGGAAATGATAACCTTTAAATATACTCTTTTTGTAAAAAAAAGGGGCTAATGAAAGCCCCCTTTTTTCTATTCCTTTTCTGGGGATAAATATTTGTAAACCATACCGGCAAGTAGTGCTCCAACAATTGGGGCGACCCAGAACAACCATAGTTGACCTAAGGCCCAGTCCCCAACGAAAAGGGCTTGGCTTGTACTTCTGGCAGGGTTTACCGACGTATTCGTAACGGGAATACTAATAAGGTGTATCAAGGTTAAGCATAGACCAATGGCCAAACCGGCCAAATACTTTGGTGCCTTGGAATGGGTTGCCCCCAAAATGACGAAAAGGAAAATGAACGTCATTACTATTTCGGTCACCAACGCTGCCATTACGCTATATCCTCCAGGAGAGTGCTCCGCATATCCATTGGCAGCGAATCCGCCAAGTTCAAAACCGGGTTGTCCCGAAGCGATGGTGTAAAGAATACCTGCACCAGCGATTCCGCCCATAACTTGGGCAACGATGTATGGGACAAGTTCCTTTCCGCTAAAACGACCTCCCATCCATAATCCGATTGATACGGCCGGATTCAGATGACAGCCCGAAATATGTCCTATGGCATAAGCCATGGTAACCACTGTTAAACCAAAGGCAAGTGCCACGCCGACAAACCCGATTCCCAATTCAGGGAAACCTGCTGCCAAAACAGCGCTTCCACAACCACCAAGTACCAGCCATAAGGTACCGATAAATTCTGCTACTAATTTTTTCATTTTCAATGTTTTAGTTAATGATAAATAATGTTAGTGATGCCTAAGGTATGAAAAATTAAAGTGTGTTTTACTTTCTAAGTATAAGGGCCTTTTTTAGCGATTCTCCCTTTGGTTTCTACAAGAAATAACAGGTTTTGATTATATTGTAGCTTGTTTTTACCTGTAGGGCCAGGTACGCTATATGGCGATGAAAGATTTGTAAACGGCCATATTTGGATATTTTTTTCATAACGATGGGGTGGGAAAAAGACGACCCTACCATAAGCGATCGTTTAAGGATAGCCCAACGCGGTTTCTATAAAAACAGTTATGGACCAACAAAATGCAGATGGAAAGTCCTGAATTGGCAAAAAAAACAATATGCCGAACTGCAAGTTCAGCTACGAAAATTCTTGGATGACGATGTTCCTAGGATTGAAAAGGTATTGGTCAATGCCGGGCCCCCACCTTTTATGTAGTGATAATTAGTGTAAATGAACGGGTATGGTCATAATATTTTTAATATATACCGTGATAATGCCCGTTAAGACAAGAACGACCAAAAAAAGTTGAATTATGGAAAAAAGACAGTTTTTAAAACGTTTTGGACAAGCGGCAATTGTAACCCCGTTTTTGCCAATGCAATTACATGCGTTACCCACGGTTTGCAATAGACCTTATCCTGTGGATGATGAAGGGTTTTGGAAACGTATCCGAAAAGATTATGCCTTAAAACCGGATTATATAAATCTTGAGAACGGTTACTATAATTTTATTCCCCGGCCAATTCTATCAAAATATGTAGAACATTTGAAAATGGTGAATTATGAAGGGTCGTATTATATGCGAACGGTTCAATGGGATAATAAGAAAAACGTTGCTGCCAGACTGGCAAAAATGGTTGGGGTTAAGACAGAAGAATTAATAATAACAAGAAATGCAACGGAATCTTTGGATATGGTAATAGGAGGATTTCCTTGGAAAAAAGGGGATGAGGCACTTTTTGCAGTACAGGATTATGGGTCGATGCAGGATCATTTCAATCTAATTTCAAAACGTTATGGTATCGTCAATAAAGTGGTCTCTGTTCCCAATTACCCTGAGAATGATGAGGAATTGGTGAAATTGTACGAAGATCAGATCACTTCAAAAACCAAATTGTTGATGGTGAGTCATATGATCAATATCACAGGGCATATATTACCCATTCGAAAAATCTGTGATATGGCCCATAAATATGGGGTTGAGGTGCTGGTTGATGGAGCTCACTGTATCGGTCATTTTGAGGTAAATATTTCAGAATTGCATTGTGATTATTATGGGTCAAGTCTTCATAAATGGTTGAGTGCGCCATTAGGGACCGGGTTACTTTATGTGGCCGAAAAGAAAATTCCCAAAATTTGGCCCTTATTGGCCGATTATGGTAAAGACGAATCCAAAATACAACGTCTGAACCATACAGGAACACATCCTGTACATTCAGATTTGGCCATTAATGATGCTATTGACTATCTTGAGATAATCGGTATTCAACGAAAAGAGAAAAGAATGAGGCATTTGCAAAGATATTGGAGTGATCAATTGCGTGGAGTCAAAAATATTGTAATTAATACACCAAAAGAAGAACATAGGTCTTGCGGAATAGCAAATGTGGGTATAAGTCATATTAGGCCAGCTGATTTGGCCAAGATTCTGTTAGATGAATTCCAAATTTTTACCGTGGCCATTGATCATGCCAATGTGCAAGGCTGTAGGATAACACCAAATATCTATACGACCATAGTGGAGTTGGATAAGTTTGTCGAGACCATGAAAACTTTGGCTCTCAGGACGTGAACTTTTTATTTATTGGCCTTCTTGTTCGAATATTTGCGCACTTAATACAAGGTTAAATAAAAAAAATGGTTTTATAAGAACCTACCTCTTTCGTTATCTTTGTTAAGATGAAAAAGAAGAAGCCAGACCTAAGTACGATTATTTTTGCGATAGTCATTATTTTAATGATCGTGCCACAAACACGAATGCCTATCCAGGAGGGTTTAAGTAAGATTCGTATGGTATTGTTCTCTCCTTCTAAAATGGATGAAGAAGAACAAATACAATTAGAGCCCTTTACCTACCGGTTGTCCCATTTGGATGGTTCTGCTGCGAATGTTGAAATCGGAAATGGCAATGTGACTTTCCTTAGTTATTGGGCTACTTGGTGTCCTCCTTGTAGGGCAGAACTTCCTAGTATACAAGAATTGTACAATGATTATGGTGATAAGATGGATTTTGTACTCATTACCCATGAAGATCCCGAAGTAATTCAAACATTTTTGGACAAAAAGCAATATAATCTTCCCGTTGTTCTGCCTCAAATGGAAACTCCCGCCTCACTTTTTGAGCGAACCATTCCAACCAATTATATAATCGATAAAAAAGGGAAGGTTGTAATTAAAGAACAAGGAGCAACGGATTGGTACAGTGATAAGGTGCGTAAAACTTTAGATGTTCTTGTAGAAGAATAAAAAGCAGTACGATGAATTTTTTATCGAAATATTAAATAGGTCTTCATTATTTTTTATTTTAGTTAAACGCTTCAAAGGTTATGGGTTTTCATCCATGGGAAATTTTTGACCTAGCTAAAGGCATCCCCCATATTATAATAAGAACAAGGTATTATTAGGGAATATTCCCAACTTATATACTTGAAATTGAAAAGAATCCTGTGATTTGTTATGAACAGGATGTTTTTTGTGTTTACTAGGTAAACAATGGTTTACATATGTCGTTTGACCTAAAAAAACTTAATAACAACTAACTCTATGAAAGACTACGTAACATCGCTCCTAGGTTTAGGGTTGATAGCATTCCTAAGCACTTCGTTCTCCCCAAAAAAGAATGTATTTGAATCATATGGCAATTTGACGCAAAACATGGTATTCAATACCGATGGTCTTTATTTTGCCGAGTTCTATGATTACATCTTTAGGGGCCATTTTGAGAATATTGAAATGAAACGGGAAGATACCGATTTCCTTATGATTTTTGAGCAATATCTAAGAGCATATGGACGGCAATGTGATGACTATTTACCAGCAAATAAGGTGAAGATCATGGATGAGGTTTGCGCTAGGAAAGAGGAGAGTTTTAATATGTATGGAGATCTTCTAAGTAGTGTTTGTGTTGAATATACTTGGGTGCCATCCGGTCTATATGCCAAGCCCGATCTTTATAATGCTAAAATGGAGGTTGATAGAATTCAGAGGTCTATGGGCTTACAAACCGTTATGTCTATGATAATGGACCCAAATGCCATGGGGAATTCAGTTGATATGATACATAAAGCCAATGGTCTAAAAAATGATATGGCGCGTATGTTCACCTTGAATCCAGGAAATAGTGCGGGAATAAAGCGGTTTGAGGAAAACCTGAAATTATTCGCATTGCAAAAACCAGGGATTCGTATGCAAGAAAGTAGCAAGTTCGCGGTTATGAAAAAATCCGGCGGCCCCACCGGAGCTCAGAATCTTGGCGCATTGATCAATGACCTTATAGTAAATCAAGCGAAGACATGGGCCTTTAATAAATATGTGCCTAGTAGTGTCTCTGGTGTTCGTATAGAATCGACCGATAACCAGGGAAGGCCAAAGTCCGTTAGGGCAAATTACAGTTTTAAAGGATTTGGCAACAGTTCTAATGGTTGGGTACAGATAACCTTTGTTGATGGGTTGCCCGAATGTATGTATTTTTTTGACTTTCCGTCTAATTGTAAGACACCTAATAGTAGTATTGTAGCCTCTTATGCTCAGGGAGATTACAAAAAATAATCACCCTTGGTATTCGAGGGTCTAACGTTATTCCGGGAATTTATAAACTATTTATCCCGATTAAATGCACATACCTTCGTTAAGGTGTTTTAGGGGTTCGTTGCGTTCATCGAGCATTTTTTACACTTCATCCGTGTTTTTGTCAGTTACCGAAAAATAAGGGGTTTTGAACGTTTTACAACCCTGCAGGATACGCTCTGCTGCGTTTTTATTATATAAAAACGCAAGTCATGAAAACTATCTTAACTTTAATATTTGTTCTTACGATCGGAATCACTGCGCAAGCTCAAGATGTCAAGGCCGATGTTAAAGTTGAAACCGTTGAAAAAACGATAATGACCTCTGCAAGTAATGAGAATACAGTTGCGCGTTTATATAAATTCAAAAACTCTAGGGTAAAGAAAGCATTGTCTTTCACCACGAAAAGAAACAAAGCCAAAATGGCGTAATGGGTTTTTTCGTTATAAGTCCAATTCTTCCAAAAAGCTATAATACCTTCACGATGTAACTAAATAAAGTGAAGGTATTTGTGCTCAATTAAGAACGGTCGTATTTAAACGCCTAGGTCCGTAATCTTTTTTTCGTATAGTTTTTTACTTTCCACAACGGCTATGTTCAGCTCTTGCATAATTCCGTCAACACGTCCTTCGATACTTTTCATTTGGTCATTTATATTATCGAAAGAATTTAGGGCGGCAGCTACCTCCAGTGCTTTTACAACTTCGACGGCATCACCATGGAGCAACTTAAGTTTGTCAATGGCTTTTGAAGTATTGGCCAAGGTGCCATTGTATTTGGTGCGTGCTTTGTTTATTGCCTTTAAAAGGGTTTTTTTGGCTTTTTCGTCGCTAAGGCTGTTGGTTTGGGTTTCCATGGCCGTAAAAAGATTGGCGGCTTTTTCTTTTAGGTCTTCATATTCCTTGTTCAGGTTCTTTACGCGTTTGTCCACTTTTTCCCAATCGCCATAGACTTTTGCAAATTCTTTGTCTTCATTCTTGGTGTCTTCCAATGCACTTTTGAGGGCATTGAGCGTTTTTAGGCCTTTGGTAACGTTTTTATTGGCATTTTCCTTTTTCTTTTCAAAGTCGTTTACCTGCGATTTAAACTGTTCTTTTAATCGGATCAGGTCTTCTGGGCTTTTATCCTTCCAACAGGAAACGAACAATAGGGCCATTAAGGCCAAAAGTGGAATTCTTTTCATGGTATAGTGTTTAATCAAATTTGCGCTAAAATAATGATTTTGGGCAATTTCATGATCTTGGGTCGTAAAAGGGTGTAAAACCATTTATCTAACCTGATAAAAATCATATTAATCACTGGACTATTGGGGTAATTTCGATATTTTTACGAGTCTGAATTACTTCAGGGACTAACCAAACGTATAACCAAACAGAATTTCAAAGTATGCTTACGATTAGAAATGAAAAATGGTTGACAAACAGTATGGTGCTCTTGCGGCTGTTTGTAGGCTGGCACTTTCTTTATGAAGGTATTATAAAATTGTATAACCCAGATTGGACCTCTGTCGGGTACCTTGCTTCTGCCCAAGGCCCTTTTCGTTCCTTTTTTATATGGATGACCAGTGATGCGATGATCGGCATTGCCGATTGGGGTAATAAAATAGCGTTGGTTTTTGTTGGCCTTACCCTTTTGTTGGGCATTTTTGAAAAATGTGGGGCAATTGTCGGGGCGGTATTATTGGCCATGTATTATTTGGCACATCCTTCTTTTCCTTGGTTAACAGAGGTTAGTGTTGAAGGCAGCTATTGGTTTGTGAACAAAAACCTGATTGAACTTATGGTCTGTGTGGTCATTTATCAATTGCCAACTTCCCGGTATTTTGGACTTCAAAGATTCTTCGATAAGAAAGAAGTGTTGACCCAATCAAATTAAATACGATCCTTAATACAATAAAGAGTTACAAATGAAATTTACAAGAAGAGACGCTTTAAAAGGTTTAGGTGGTATTCCCCTCATGGGGGCAGTTTGGTGGGCCGGGGCGGCCAGTACCGTTGCTAAGAAAAAAGAACGTTCCGCCATTTTGGAACAACTGAACATACAACCCTCATTGCCAGCTGCCGTGCCAGGTATTGGAGGTGATCCGATCAGGGTCGGTATTATAGGTTTTGGAATAAGAGGGGAGCAGCTTTGTCGTGCATTAGGTTTTGCTACGAATGAATGGAAAGAGGAAATGCGCTTGGCAGCAGAGGAAAACCCCAATAATTCCACTTTGGCGGATTTTGAAGCCCAGGATAAATTGAATGTACATTTAGCAGGTATCTGCGATATTTTCGATTACAGGGCAAATAAGGCTTTGAACTCCTTTAACACCCCAGATAATAAAATGGAGCGTTTTCGTACTTATCAAGAGATGATACGTTCAGGAAAGGTCGATGCAGTGGTAATTGCCACTCCAGACCATTGGCATGCTCCTATGACCATTGATGCCTTGGAAAATAATATACATGTGTATGTTGAAAAGCCGATGACCCATAACGTGGAGGAAACCTATCGTTTAAGGGAGGCGGCGCGTAATTCCAAAGCCACTTTACAAGTAGGTCACCAACATAGGCAAACCTTGAGTTTTCAGACGGCGAAAGATATTATCGAAAAAGGAACCATAGGGCACGTTTCATTGATACAGACCAATACCAACCGAAATGACGACAATGGGGCTTGGATGTACGATATTCATCCCGATGCAAGTCCGCAGACCATAGATTGGGATATGTTTTTGGGTTCTGCACCGAAAGTCCCCTTTAACAAGAACCATTTCTTTAGATGGCGTAAATGGTGGGCTTATGGTTCAGGGCTTTCGGGCGATCTATTGTCGCACGATTATGACCGATTGAATTGTGTCTTGAATATGGGAATCCCGGATTCGGTAATGACCTCAGGGGGTATCTATACCCATAGGGATGGTCGTAATGTACCCGATGTGCTACAAGTAAATATGGAGTATCCGAACTTCTCTACCGGAAGCAGCCAGGCAAAAGGGAAAGAGCAAGGAATGACCTTTGTGTATAGTGCAACCTTGGGAAACGGTTTTAACCGCCCTACGATCTTAATGGGACATGATGGTACCTTGGAACTTGGGAATCAATTGACCATTTGGCCAGATAGGCAGTCTACGCGATATGCCGATAATATTGAAAATGAAAAAATGAGTCCAGGGGTGCCGATCTACCAATACGACCCGGGAGCTTCTACTCCGGACGGGGTCGCTTCGGCCACTTCACAATATTTTGCTGATAAAGGATTGATGTGGACCTACATTAACGGTGCTAGGGTAGATTCTACTTTCTTACATATGCGGGAATGGTTGAGCTGTGCACGAAATGGGGGTAAGGTAAGCTGTGGGGTCAAGGAAGGTTTTGAAGAAGCCATTTCATCTCATATGGCCGGACTATCGTATAAGTTGGGAAGACGTATTGAGTGGGATAAAGAAACGGAACAATTAAAACCTATTGAAGGAATTGATTTTGATGAGGCGTTGCTTGCACCAATGTAGGTATAAGGTGGCGTTTTATGACTTTTGTTGAATTGGATGATAACGGACCCTTTTTGGGTCCGTTATTTTTTTTATTCATATTCTAAATATTTTAGATTGAAAATAGGATAAAAAAATGCCTTTAGGCGATAATTTTATTCATTTGGTTCGGGGTAAAGGAAGAATTATAGGTGGTGTTTTATCGATGTTTTCTACCGTTATATGACTTAAAAGCAAGATTTTTTATAGAAAATCATCGATTTTAATGGGTTTCAATTTCCACATCCTTAAAAAAACGGGATTAAATTGTGAATTTTTAAAAAAAATAGGGATAAACTGATAATTATCATGTTTGAAATTCCAAATCAGACGTACATTTGAGTAATTCATAATACAAACGTCATGGAAGTAAAGAAAAACCCTAGTGCCGATTTAAATAAAAATAGTGGCCTCTACTTTGTAATAGGCTTGACCCTTGTCCTTTTTCTTACCTGGAGGGCATTGGAATTTAAATCATACCCGAAACAGGATAAGATTGTAGAAATGTTGAACGTGGTTGAGGATCTTAAAGAAGATGTTCCTATTACTGAACAGATCAAAACTCCACCACCACCACCACCACCATCAGCACCCGAGATTATAGAAATCGTTGAAGATGCTGCGGAGATTGAAGAAACCGTAATCGAAAGTACAGAATCCAGTCAAGATCAAGTAGTTGAGGAAGTAGTTGATGTTGATGATGTAGAGGTAGGTGAAGAAGAAGAGGAAATTTCAGTTCCCTTTGCAATTATCGAAAACGTTCCGGTATTCCCAGGTTGTGAGAGTGCCAAAGGAAATGCTGAGCGTAAGGCATGTTTTCAAAAGAAAATCCAAGATCATATCAAAAAAGAATTCAGATATCCACAGATAGCCGCAGAAATGGGTATTCAAGGTAGGGTGTTCGTACAGTTCGCCATCAATTCCAAAGGATATATCGACGGAATCAGAACAAGAGGTCCAGATCCAGGATTGGAAAAAGAAGCAAGTAGAATCGTATCTTCCTTGCCAAAAATGACCCCGGGAATGCAAAGAGGTAGAGCGGTAACCGTGCCTTACAGTATTCCAGTGAACTTTAAGTTAGCTGATCAGTAAACAATATTAAAAGTTCCTCTAATGACGGCGGAACTGTTGGGAGGGTTGATCGTTGATCGCCTTTTGATAGTCGATTAATTTCTGAGGCCCTTCCAGCAGTATACGTACAATTTGCAAAGTGCCATCATCCTTGGTGGCAATTTGCCATTTTATAAGGGATATGGTTCCGTTTTCGATTTCAATTCCCGTTATACTCCGTGGGTGAACACAGCTACCATCATTAAAAAAAGGAATATCGCCTGGTTCCGGGAATCGAGGCCTATGGGTATGACCAACGATCGTGATTAGATTACTGTTGTTCAATATCCATTTTTTTATTCGCTTTTCGACCTTTATCAGTTCTTTATAGTTTTTAGCCGGACTAGTAGGATCGGCAATTCCCCATACCTGTAATGGTTTCCATAATATGCGGACCAAAAATCGACCCCAACGCCAAAAAGTATAATTCCACCAATCGGCTTGGTGGCCATGGGTTAAAAAGAGCTCTTGTTCATTTTCTTTATGTTTCAATATAACACCTTCATCATAGGTAATGCCTTCGAATAATTCTTTATCCTTATTGTCTATAGGTTCAAAATAACTGGAAAGATATTTCTTTACGTAAGCCTCATCCTTATATACCATGTCATGGTTGCCCCAAAGCATGTGCAGTCTGTTTTCTAGGTGAAACTGCTTAAGCAATTGAAAAACATTTTTATGGGCTTCGAATATAGGTTCAAAGGAACGGTTTTCCCAAAGTTCGTCACCGTCACCGATTTCGCAATATTGAAAACCATTGTTATAATAGTGCTTTAAGGCATGGAAGTAGATGTTGCGATTGTTGGCAAATTCATCGGCAAAACTATTGTCGCCCCTATGGCAATCACTAAAAAGAATGAATTTTGATGTGTCGTCGAACGGGACCACTTTGGCATTCTTATAAGCTCTTGTTAATCTAAAATTCGATGACATACCTGAAATTTCTATAAATATCTTAAAAAACAAGGAATGACAAAGGAGGTGTACGATAAAAATTGCTGGCTATTTTGTAATTTTGCAAGTCAAGTAGAGACTAACGTTGCGTATGGGACAATATTACGATGATGAATTTCCTTTAGACCGTTTGATCAGCTTCAACAAGTTGTTGGAGATGTATGATCGTATGGCAGAGAGCAATGATGAGTTTATTGCGGCCAAAGCTAAATACGTTTTAGAGGCACAGGCACCATATCCTGAGCTTCGGGAAGGATTTAAGGATCCTTCACTCCTTAAAAAGTATGAAAAGGTCATTGAGATTATCTTACAGGATTCCTTTTCAGAGGTATTGACCCATAACGAGATCAAAGTCGCTTCTTTACCCTATTATGATTTGATCTTCAGTGGCTCCCAAAGATTTAAAAAAATATTGGCAGCGGCGGGGGATGATTTTGAATTGAAGGCGAGAGGGGTTCCTGAACATCTTTCCTATATCATGGGGTGTACCATAATCCTTAGTTTTTACTACGGTTTCAATCTCGATTTTAAACGTCCGCTTTTTTATGATATTCCTGATGAAAATGGGGTAATGAAGCATTACCGCATACTTTATAATGCCGATTTTATGGAATTGATTCCAACAGAAAAGGCTAAAGATCTTACTCCGGAAGATGTTGACGAGTTATTGGATAATTTCGACAATGTTGAGGTATGGAAGGATAAGATTCCTCCGGGCAGTTTCATCGCAAGGGGATTTGTGATTTCAAATATGTTCGATGCCACAACCGAACATTCCATTTCCGAGATTAAATCCAGCCTTATTTCCAGGGATAAAAAGGTAAGTGATAATTTCATCAACAACCTACAGGATGTATTTAGATCTTTCTTTAATATGAAAGATTTAAGAGTGGGGTTTGTAAGCTATAATCCTGATGAGGATTTATTCGAGAAGCTTCATAATAAGGAAATGACCAGTTACTTACTGCATGATAAAATCATGGAAACCTGTTCCGCTGCTTTGTGTAAAAGGTCATACAGTAAACTATTGGACCAACACGATTACTTTGCGGTTGCCAATGTGGACAAGTATTATGAAATGTGCGATGGGGAACTACCCGCAAAAAGTTTAAAGAAACAAGGTATAAAAAGTGCCATATTCGCACCAATTTCTAATGAAGGCAAGCTTTTGGGTATTTTAGAGTTGGTTTCTACCAAAGTGAATGCGCTGAACAGTGTCAATGCACAAAAATTAGGGGACATAATGCCCTATATCGTTACTGCCGTAATGCGTTCCGCAGCCGAGGAGGAGAATTTGATCGATGCCGTTATACAAAAGGAATGTACCACGGTACACTCATCGGTTTATTGGAAGTTCAAAGAACAGGCGAAAAAGTTCATATGGGAAGAATCCGATGGAAAACAGCCATCGTTCAATGATATCGTTTTCAAGGATGTACACCCTTTATATGGTCAGATAGACATTAAGGATTCTTCAAAGGCTAGGAATTTATCCATTCAGAAAGATTTGATCATACAACTTTCGAAAATCAATAAAATAACAACGATAGCTTGGGAAAAGCAAAAGTTGCCTATTTATGAAGAGTTGATTTTCAGGATAAACAATCTATTGGAAGAAATCGAGGAAGTTTTGAATACCAATAGTGAGCAAGCTATATTTGATTTTATAAAGGCGGAAGTAATACCGATTTTCGATTATTTGAAAAGCTCGGATAAACAATTGGAAAAGATGATCTTGGCCTATGAGGATGAGATAGATCCCAAAACCGAGACCTATTACAATCACCGTAAGGAATATGATGATAGTGTAATGACTATCAATAAAAAACTTGCTTCTGTAATTGATAGGAAACAAGAGGATGCCCAAGCTATGTTCCCCCATTATTTTGAAAGGTATAAGACCGATGGGGTTGAACACAATATGTATGTGGGGCAATCCATTGCCGGTCAGTTACCCTTTAATATGCTCTATTTGAACAACCTGAGATTATGGCAATTACAGGTTATGTGCGATATGGAAAATACGCACTATAAGCTAAAGTCTAAATTACCCGTAGCTTTGGATGTGGCTTCTTTATTATTGGTTTACAGTACATCGCTCTCTATACGTTTTAGGTTAGATGAGAAACGTTTTGATGTAGATGGCACCTATAATGCCCGTTATGAGGTGATAAAGAAACGTATTGATAAATCATTTATAAAAGGAACCAACGAACGTCTTACCCAAACTGGGAAGCTTTCCATCGTATATTCACAGAAAAAAGAGGAGTTGGAATATTTAAGATACATCAGCTTCTTAAAATCTAAAGGGTATTTCACCAACAATATTGAAATTGTTGAGTTAGAAGGATTGCAAGGGGTAACCGGACTTAAAGCCATACGTGCCGAAATTCTCTATAATAAGGATAACGAGTCAGGAAAGACCTATACCTATGATGATTTAATGGATGAGTTGAAGGCTTGATTCAAACCAAATCTTGAATAGCTTTTATTTTGTACCATAAAGTTGGAAGGAAACCGCAAATGCAATGACCGAAATTACGGTGCCGATCATGAAAATGGTATACGTCCAACGTAAGATCTTATATTTTCGGTTCAAGACCAACCCCAAGTAGTAAAGGTCCTTGGTTAAGCTAGAGTAGATGTAATCCTTGTCCTTGACCAATTCATTAATGGCCCATTCGTACTCCGATAATTTCATTTTGTGGAAATTGCCAAAGAACAGAAGGTTCACTTTTTTGTTTTTCACATCTTCTTTAGTGAATTCCCCACTCGTAACATTTGGCCTAGTGGCCAAAACCGCTAAAATCATAGATGCTACGGAAAAGAAGATGAAAATTACGGTAGGAGTGATCAGGTAGTGGTTAGAAGGATTATCAAGCTTGGGAATTAAGTTCGATAAAGCCATGGAAATTATAATGGCATTCACCGATAAAAGGATATTCGCTTTTGTATCGGCGATGTCACTCAGGGTTAAGTGGTTTTTTAAGGTAACACGAAATAATGTTTGTATGCCCCGATCCGGACTATCACTCTTAAATTTTGCCTTTAGGGCTTCTTTTTTTACTATGGACTTTATTGTTTTATATTCTTTGCTAAGCCTTTTTAGGTTTTTTTCCTTTTTGGGTTGCCAATGCTCTTTGGCATAATCAGTGTAATAATCATGTTCTTTTCCTAAAACCTCAAGGTTTGTTTTTAACCATTCCTTTTGGTTATATTCGGCAATACCTAAAAGGGATAGCTCTTCCCTTAAAAACTCACAGGTGTCCATATAACTGCTCTGTGCAAAATGAGAGGCGTCGGCGTCCCTGATTATTTCTTCAGCAATATTTATAGGTTTGTGTTTCTTTTTCGTAGCTAGGATAATCGAACATATTTTTTTTATGCCCTCTTGGCTATATCCTTGCTTTTCAAGAAATTCCTTGGCAATTACCGTACTGGTTTCTTCATGGTCCTCACTTCCTTTGGTGTATCCAGTATCGTGCAGCCATGCGGCGAGGATTAGATGTTCCGTCTCTTTGTCCTCAAGCTTGAGGGAATCTAGGATTTCTTTAGTACTTTTGACAACCCGTTGGGTATGTGTAAGATTGTGGTACAGAAACTCAGGGGCTAATTTCCGGGTTAATAAATCAGTCGCAAAAGATTTAGTTTTATCGATTATATCCGACATATGTGAGGTTTGATAAAGCCAAATTACAAAATTTACATTTCACTTTATTCATTATGCATAAATATTACCTTTTGATCGCTTTGTTGATGATAGGAAGCAGTTGTGCTACCTATAAACCCAAATATGCAGAAGAAGTGGGTAAGCAAGATGTTAAAGATCAAAAAAAAGTTTCCCATACTTTTTATTTAATAGGAGATGCCGGCAAGTCACCAATGGGCGATATGAACCCGGTACTCAAACTTTTCAAAAAAAGATTGGATCAGGCGGGGAAGAACAGTACGGCGATTTTTTTGGGCGATAATATATACCCTGCGGGAATGCCGGATAAGAAAGACTCCACTGAGGCATACCTTTTGGCCAAAAACCATATTAAAGCCCAGCTGAAAACGCTTGATGGTTTTAAAGGCAATCCTATTTTCATTCCAGGAAACCATGATTGGTACAATGAAGGACTTAAAGGTTTGGAAAGGGAACAAAAGTACATTGAAAAAAAACTGGATAATAAACACGTGTTTTTTCCTGAGGATGGCTGTGCCATTCAAAAAATTGATGTTAGTGACGATGTCGTCGTAATTGCTATTGACACCGAATGGTACCTAGCCAATTGGGATAAAAACCCAACGATGAACGATAATTGTGAAATTAAGGATAGGGAAAAATTCTTTGAGGAATTAGAAGGGCTTATCAAAAAAAATATGGGTAAGACCACACTTATTGCCCTGCATCACCCAATGTCCAGTTATGGACAGCATGGCGGACAGTTTTCCTTAAAAAGTCAATTGTACCCTACAGGAACCAAATTGCCTTTACCGGTAATCGGCACCATTATCAATCTATTGAGAAAAACTACAGGTGCTTCTCCAGAGGATTTGAACAATAAGAACTATCGAGAGCTTAGAAAACGTATTATGACATTGGCGCAATATTCCGAAAAGGTGATTTTGGCTTCGGGTCATGAACATTCCCTTCAATACATTTTTGAGGACAACACACCGCAAATCATTAGTGGTGCTGGGGCCAAGGAAGGTGCAACAAGGTTAATGAACGGTAGTAAGTTCTCAACGGGTAGAATGGGTTATGCGGTACTTGAGGTCTATACCGATGGCTCTTCAGGAATAAGATACTATGGTATTGGGAACAATGGTGAAGAGGAGTTTTTGTTCACAACCGAGGTATTGCCTGCAGAAAAAGAAGATAATACGAAGACGTATCCAAAATCCTTTCCGCCAGAGGTAGAAGCCTCTATATATACTGCAGAAGAAGTGGACAAAAGTAAATTGTTCAAAACCATATGGGGGGAAAGGTATCGTGATTTATACGCGAAAAAAGTTAAGGCTCCCACGGTGGATCTTGATACATTATTCGGAGGATTAAAAGTAATTAGAAAAGGTGGGGGCCACCAATCAAGGTCCCTTAGGCTGGTCAACAAAGAAGGGAAGGAATATGTAATGAGGGCATTACGTAAAAGTGCCGAGATTTATTTACAGGCAATGGCTTTTAAGGAGCAATATGTCGTTGGTGATTTTGATGGTACCGTCACAGAAAGTATTTTGGAGGATTTTTACACCGGATCACATCCGTATGCCTCCTTGACCGTAGGTACTTTATCAGATGCGGTAGGTATTTATCATACCAATCCAAAACTTTATTACATTCCAAAACAAGATGCAATAAAAGATTATACCGATGAATTCGGTGATGAGTTATATATGATAGAGGAACGTACCGATGACGGACATGGTGACCAAAAAAGTTTTGGGTATGCCAATAAAATGGATAGTACGGACGACATGCTTTTAAACCTTCGAAAGGATGAAAAATACAAAGTAGACAAGGAAGCCTATATAAAGGCACGCCTATTCGATATGTTGATCGGGGATTGGGATCGCCATACCGACCAATGGCGATGGGCCCGTTTTAAAAAAATTGAGAAAGGTAAGGTGGTTTATAGGCCGGTACCTAGGGATCGTGACCAAGTATTCTCGATAATGGGCGATGGACCGTTAATGAACTTGATAACCCGCATTGTACCAGGTTTGACCCTGATGGAAGGATTTAATGAGGAAATTCGAAGCGTTAAAGGGTTTAATGGCTCTCCTAAGGCTTACGCTTTGGATATGGTTGTCCTCTCTGAAACTACAAAGGAACAATGGCAACAACAAGCCCTTTTTCTACAAAATAATATTACGGAAGATGTTCTGGATGAGGCTTTCGGGTTTTTCCCCAAGGCCGTACAGGATGAGGGGGTCGATAGAATAAAAAAAGTGTTATTGGCAAGAAAAAGTAACCTGCAGAAAACTGCGGACGAGTACTATGGGCTGTTGAATAAATATGCCATGGTCACAGGTACTGATAAGGATGATTTTTTTACCATTACCCAATTATCGAATGGAAACACCCAAGTTGTAGGGCAGCGTATTATAAAAGGAGACAAAGGGGAAGTTTTTTATAAGAAGGATTTTAATCCTGAAACTACCAAAGAGATATGGGTCTATGGCTTGGATGATGATGACCAGTTTGTAGTACAGGGAAAAAAAGGCAAAATAAAATTGCGATTGGTAGGTGGTCAGAACAATGATGTATATGATATTATTGATAGTCGAGGCGTATATATTTATGACCAGAAGGCCAAGAAGAATACCTTGAAAAATATTGATGGGGCAAAATTGCGTTTGGCAAATGATTATGAGACCAATACGTACCAACCCATTAAATACAAAAAGAGCAATAATATGATAATTCCTTCAATAGGATCAAATCCTGATGATGGTTTTAAGATGGGCTTTACGAATATATATACCTTCAATGGTTTTCAACAGCATCCTTTTACCAGTCAACATACATTCAATGCAGCTTTCTATTTTGCAACAAGTGGTTATGATTTTAGTTATAAGGGAGAGTTTGCCCGTGTTTTTGGCAAGGCCAATTTAGTTTTAGGAGCAAAATTCACAAGTCCGAACTACAGCATTAATTTCTTTGGTTGGGGAAACGAAACCGAGAATTTAGATGATGATCTCGGTAAGGATTTCAACCGTGTAAAACTGAGAACCATTGCATTTACCCCTTCCGTGATTTGGCGAGGTGGTTCTGGATCACAATTTCGCCTTGGGGTAAATTATGAAAGTGTAGAGGTTGAAGAAACCAGTGATAGGTTCATAAATACATTTTATGTTGCCAGTGGTGAGGAGAACCATAAGAATTTCGTCGGGGCAGAAATGCAATATTCTTTTTCGAATTCTGATAATGTTGCATTTCCTACATTAGGGATGTCGACCTCCCTTCTTATGGGGTATAAGACCGGTTTTGAAAATGGCTCACAAGGATTTGGATATCTAGTGCCCAGTCTTTCCTTTGATTATAAGTTGATTCCCAGTGGTAGATTGGTCCTGGCGACAAAATGGAAGGCGCATCTTAATTTAGGAGATGGTTATGAATTTTACCAAGCAGCAAGTATTGGTGGCCTTGATGGTCTTCGTGGTTTTAGAAACCAACGTTTTTCAGGTAAAAGGGCGTTTTATCAAAATACAGACTTAAGATATAGCCTTAAACGAATGAAAACCGGTTTACTTCCATTGAACATGGGTGTTTTCGGAGGTTATGATTACGGACGTGTCTGGACGCCCGAATTTGATTCCGATATTTGGCATACCTCTTACGGTGGTGGGTTTTTCCTAAATGCTGCGGATATATTATCCTTGAACTTTGCTTTGTACGATAGTAAAGATGGCCCCCGTTTTACTTTTGGATTGGGCTTTGGATTTTAGTTCTCAGGCTTAAGGGATAAGCAGGTAGTTTTATAAAAATTAAATTTTAATGGAGTAGAGGTTGCCCCCGGTTTCACCCTGCTTTTCATCTGAAAGTAATAAGGTGTGGTTGTCTAGGAAACTCAAAGATTCAAGTTGGGTGGTAATTCCAAGATTTATGGTTTTTAGGTTACCATTTGAGAAATCATCCCACTTGAAATCAGTGAACAACCAAATATTGCCATACCCCAGTAGTGCGATGGTGCTCCCATCGGGGGAAATGTCCGCAGCGGTTACTCGGCATTTATCCTCGTCCTTACAGGTAATGAATTTACCTATAAATTGGGCCTCATGTTTCCCTGTTATTGCAGGAACTTTGTAAATGGCCGCCTCCCCGTTAAAAGGTTTTGTCCTGTTCTTGGTTATAATAAAAAGGGCTTTTTTATAATAAAAGAAAGCTTCCGCATCAAAATTCATTTCTGCTGCAGAAGGTGGAAATTCTTTTTGGTCAGGATAACTGAATTTGATTTTACCGGCTTCGGTTTTTTTGTTTTTTTCAATATCCGGGTTCGGAATTTTATAGATGGTAAGGTTCTTTCTCTTATTGTTGTTATTTCCGAAATCCCCTATATAAATGTTATTGTCGGAGTCCTTCGTCAAATCTTCCCAATCATGATTGTGGGCATTATCCACTTCCAGTTGACGGAGAATCTTTCCTTCTAGGTCAACTTCATAGATTACATTATTGTTGCCATGATCTTCTATCAACCAGGCCGTTGAATCGTTTAAAGTAGTCATACCCGAATTCTCTTTTAGTTTTTTCGGGAGTTTGGCAACGTATTGTAGTTGGCCATAATTTGAGCAACCCGTAAACAACAAAAGCACGAGCAGTATCCTGGGGAAATTTTGCATTATAATTAATTTGATGCTAAGTCCTTTTCTGTGGTCATCTTTAAATTCGTAAGCAAGAACTGGCTAAGGTCCCGGCCCTGCTTAATACCTACCTCGATAGCCGAACGATAATGTATACCACCGTACATTCTACTGATGGCTGCCTCATTGGCCGCTTGGTTAAATGAGGAAAAACTCCTAATTGGAAGTCCGTACGGTACTTCAGAATCATCGTCAAATGCAAAATCATCGCCAAAAATATCGGTCAAGGCAGAAGCTGCGGCGCCGGAGACGACGCTATGTCCACTGGTATATTCCGGAAAAGGAGGTGTTTGTAATACGGGCTTCCAATTTTCATCTAAATGTTGGTTGATAAGGGTTTCTGGACGAATAAGGTTACTGCGATATTTTTCGGCCCAACAACTTATAAAGGCATCTGCTATTGCCAAGGAAGTTTTGGTGTAGGCATAAACTGTTTTGTCAAAATCACTTTTACTCTTTTTACTGGCGATTTTGGTAATGCCGATCCAATGCGCCCCAGGAGAGATTTTTTTAGTCGCAAACATCAAATGACCACGGGTTACCGAAACATATGGGTTGCAATCCCAGAATTGGGCTATCTTAATTTCCTCGGATTCATCACCCTTTTTGGTTATTTCATTTCCTTTATCGTAGACTTCTTTCAGTTCTTTATAAAAATCGGAGCCCTCTTCCAATGAAAATGCCGGAGGTGGAATGGGTTTGAACTGTTGAGCAGAGTCTATCACAAAAGGACGTATTTTGTCCCAATGGGGCTCTATACCATCCATGTACGCCGGTGGGGTGGGTTGCCATCGTGTCTCGTCATCGGTATCAACCGTGAATTTTGGCATGGTACGGGTTTGGTTGTAATTGTCTTCACTCATCCACTTACCAATATGTTCGGCAACTTCTAAACCATAATCCTTTGATGCTAAAAAGGTGGTTTCGTTTTTTGCACTCCAAACACTATATAGGCTATCCCTAAAGACTTCTAAATCCTGTTCGGAGAAAATCAATCTTTTACTTAGTTCCATATGGGCCACTAATGCAGCTAGTTGATAGTTTATGGGTTTGTTGGCATCAGGTTTGGGAATGGCAGTAAGTTCATTTACCTGGCCTTCCAAAGAAATATACTTTTCATTGTTTAGGGCAATGATTTCATAAGCGGCAACATTCGGGTAGGCAAAAACCCGGCTTGCAACAGGAGGCGAGAAAATATCATGTATCATTATTTCAACGACCTTGTCCACTGCGGTATGAAGCTCTTCTGGGCTTATGACCAATGGCTCTTCCGTTTTTTTATCACTACAGGAAAAAAGAGCGATAATGAGCATCAAGGAAAAAATTTTATTCATTGTTTTTCAATTTTCAATTAGGATCTTTAGTGATATTGAATTTTAATAGTCTAGCAATTTAAAAAAACCCAATGGACTTGATATATAGAAAATGTTAATATTTTGGTCGAACCTTATGGGTAAGTATCTTAAAAATCAATGATAAAGGCAATCCATTTAGAAGGGTTGGGAGATGTTCCCTTTTTAAACCGTGTGGGGTTTTAGTTCCTTCCTATTTCCAAAAGAGGCTGTATAAGGCGACTAGGATGAGCATTACCGCGAACGCACCAATATTGAATATTGGGTTGGTTTTGAACAAAGCCTTTGTCAAAGGAATTCCTTTTTCATCATCTTTACCATTATGTTGAATAAGACTGACCAATATAATGACAAGCATGGTAAAAATCATGGTGTAACCCATTTGATTCATAAAAGGGATGTCTACGAACAAGGCACTTGTTGACCATCCTTTCGGGGCTACTTTAAAGTACATGGCAATCGGAATGGAAACCAATGCGCCGACAATAGCGCCTTTGTTGGTGGTTTTTTTCCAGAAAAGACCTAAAAGGAATACGGCTAGGATACCGGGACTTACAACCCCCGTATATTCTTGTATAAATTGAAAAGCTTGGTCAATACCTCCTAATAATGGGGCCATTATCCCTGCAATCAACAATGCGATACCCGCCGAGATTCTTCCTGTTGTCACCGTTGCCTTATCACTTGCATTTTTATTGATATATTGCCTATAGATATCCATGGTGAAAATAGTGGAAGTAGAGTTGAGCATAGAAGCCAAGGAAGAGACAATGGCGGCTGCCAAGGCTGCAAACGCGATACCCTTTAATCCTGTAGGTAGAAATTGGAGAAGCCACGGGTAGGCCTTATCAGCTTGTTCTAATGAAGGTAGGTTTTGCTGGGCCACATCACCCAAGTGGGCCATTATTTCAGGGTCATTAATGATAACATAGGCGGCAATTCCTGGAATGACCACAATCAAAGGAAGTATCAGTTTTAAAAACGCGGCCAATAAAATACCTTTCTGTGCCTCTTTTAATGATTTTGCAGCAAGGGTACGTTGAATGATATATTGATTGAAACCCCAATAATATAAGTTCGCCACCCAAAGGCCACCTACTAAAACCGCGATGCCCGGTAAGTTTTTGTATTCTGGATGGGATTCGTCCAAAATCATCACAAAACGCTCGGGGGCGGTTTCATAAACTTTTTTAAAACCGGCAATAATCCCTTCCCCGCCAGAAACGGTGTTCAAGGCTAAATACGTTGTGACCAATCCACCGAGAATCAAGAAAACTACTTGGATAACATCCGTCCATGCAACCGCTGAAAGTCCGCCGTAAAGCGAGTAAGCCGCTGCGAAGAGGGCAAGGCCTATAATGCCGTAGAGCATGGGAATGCCCATAATGGTTTCCAGGGCCAATGCCCCTAGATAGAGAACAGATGCAAGGTTCACAAAAACATAAAGGCCTATCCAAAAAACGGCCAATATGGTCTTAAGGTTGGTTGAATATCTTTTTTCGACAAATTCAGGAATGGTGTATAGACCTTTCTCTATGAAGATGGGAAGAAAAAATTTACCTACGATTATGAGGGTCAAGGCCCCCATCCATTCATACGAGGCAATGGCCAGTCCTGACGCAAAACCCGAGCCCGACATACCAATGAACTGTTCTGCGGAGATATTTGCAGCAATCAAAGAGGCTCCAATGGCCCACCAGGGTAAGGATTTACTGGCCAGAAAATAATCCTCCGCATTTTTTTGATGGCCTTTTTTGTCCCTAGAAACCCAAAGGCCCACCCCTAAAATTAAAAATGCGTATACGATAAAAATAAAATAATCCCAAAATCCGAAAGCAGAAGTCATATTGGTTGTGGTTGGTCGTGGTACTTCGTGTATAAAGTTGTACTGTTCTACTAAATTAACCGTTTTTTTAGTATTCTGCCTAAGGTTTATGTTTTAAAAATTTGAATTACATTTTAGGGAAGACCCTACTATTGTTTGATTAACGGTAAAAATACCTCGGTTTTCCATTTTAATGCATCTCCTCCCATATTGGGGTTATTATGGAAAACCTCAACAGGTAGTGCCTCTACTTTTAAATTATTGTCCTGGGCATAATCCAATAAAGCATACCATGCCCTGTCAGAAGTAATGTAATTTCCGTAGTATTCAGCTTTGATAGCTTTTGTTGAAGGGAAGTTCCTGTAGATTAATTCTGGATGTTGTGGTAATGTTTCGGGTCGTACAACAGGATAACAAAAGTTAAATGTAATACTGTCTTTTACTTTATCCCAATTAGTGATTTGTAAAAAGGGTCTGCCATTTAATTTCAGTCCGTTTTTAACAAGAAAACCATCTAACAGCGGAAAGTCTTTCATCATGCCTCTCGCTTTACCAAACTGGGTCGTTGATTGTGTAGTACAAGCGCAATATGTTGATTTGATTTCTTCCTCACCGATTATCTTTACTTTGAATTGGGAAATATGTTCGTTCAATAGTTTATTGAATTCAGTTAAGTTTTTTCTAGTACGCTTTTCAAAATCGGTATCTGAAAATGGTATGGTCAGTTTATTTTTAAAGCTATGTTCAAAATCTTTTGCATATACCTTCACATTTGAAGTAGAATCTGTTTCAGGGATAATATGCCATGTATAAATATGGGTAGAGTCCCCGAATTGAAATCGCTGTCTTAACTCCAGTAAATCTTCTTTTTCATTTTCCAGTAATTCCGAATTTTCATTTGTATTGCTCCATGTCTTGATCATTTGATTAATTGCACCAGGAAATGTTTTTGCTTTGAAATTAACTTGATAATCGTGAGGTTTTACGAACAAATACCAAATACTGCCACCAATGAGGATGATCCCTATATAAAAAATGATTTTCTTCATTTCCTTTTAAGATGTTTTATAATATTGATTTGAATTTATTTTAGGATTTTTCATCTCGAATATTCCTGAATTCCTGTGTTTTTGATCCCAACATTTAATGTCGTTATTGTGGGGTTTTTATGTTTATGGATTTTCTTAGGGAAGGAATTGTCATTGTTTTTGGCAAAATTCATTCCCAAGTCATGGACATCCTTGGATTCTTCGTTAAAAACTGTTCCTTTTTCATTGAAAATGGGGATGGTGGTTTAAGATGGTTAACAGAAACCATAGTATTCGGGAATATTATATTTTAATGGTTTAATGCCATTCATAAATGCTGCTGGTGTTACTATAAACCCCATCAAATCTCTTATGTAAGGTTGTTGTCCTTTTTTAGTGATAAACAACGACTTGCTACTATTGATACAAGCTAAGAATGTTGTTAATTGATCATTTATGTTTTTCATATTTCTATTAATTACTTTGTCAAACCGTATACTTGAACACTGTCATTATTTATGGTTACCATTAAATAATCCCTATTATTCAGGTTTATGATATTGAGATGTCGTACCGATTTCAGGGTTAGGTCCAAGCCAAGATTATCTCCTAATATAATATCATTTTTGCTTTTTACCATGGCTCCGGAAAATGAATCGAATCTGCCATGAAAGGGTTTAACGCCAAAATAGTTACCGGCCAAAAGAGCTTCTTTTTTGCCGTCGTAATCAAAATCGAATATTATCATGGCGGTTATTGGGGAGACTTGTAGCTTGTCCGTAAAGGGGACGAAGGAGTAATTGCCGTTGTTGTTCTCGAGATATCCGGAACGCAATTCATTGACCTCAAGAACTGTTGCTTTACTTAAAGTTTTGCCGTCCCAGATTTCATCAATCGATTTTCCTGCAAAACTATAATAGGTAACAAACTTTTTTCTAAGATACTCCATTTGGGTAGCTAAAGCATCCAGACCTTCAAGAGGATAGTATTTTCCATTTTTCTCTATGGCAACAATAGTTTCGGTACTTCCATTATCATCCATATCATCGTAGTACATTTTCATGGGGGATTTTTCCGAAGCTTTAAATTTACTATTACACCCCCAATTTCCCAGAAGATAATCAATATCGCCATCGTGGTCGATGTCAAAAGGTGCGATACTCTGCCAAAGCCCATTCAATTTCTTGTCTAGTATAGTCACTTGGGTAAGTTCCCCATTCTTGTTTTTGAAAAATTTTGGAGACATCCATTCACCTACTACAATAAGGTCTTTTACCCCATCATTATCAAAGTCGTCCCATACTGCATCGGTAATCATACCAGCATGTTGAAGCTCTGGATTATCGACAATGGTAAAGTTACCTTTGTCATTTTTCAATAAATAGGAATTAGGGATTTTTGCAAAATCATTGGTAATCACTTGATTTCCCACAAAAAGATCTAAATCCCCGTCCCCATCATAATCATAAGGTTTTAATGTAGAAGCGTTCTCAAAATATCCAGGCAATGGTTGAGACTCAAAACCCTCGTTTTTTTGAGTGTAATAACTATCACTCAAAGGTTTCATTTTACCATAAAAATCAGCTCCACCGGTTCCAATAAATAAATCTGGTTTGTGATCCGAATTAAAATCCGCTATAACGGCACTAACATCTTCTTTGATAGAATCCTTAGAGATGTCCGTTATCCTGCTTTCTACATAAGCGGAATCTGTTTGATAATAAATTTTAGAAGAGTGGAACTTGGACCCTCCAAAAAAGAGGTCGTCTTTATGGTCATTGTTTAAATCGCCAATAGCCGTGGCAGGGCCCCGATCGGATAGTTGGTATGGGATTAATTTCTGTCTGTTGAAATCTATGTAGTTATCCTCGATATGGACAAAATCTATACCTAGGTTGTCTTCTATTTTATTGAATAGGGGTTTTACCTTTGGTTTTAAAGAGGCATAATCAAAAGGATCTGTGTTTTCTGGCGTTATTGTGATCGTTTTGTTCAGGCTTACGTTTTTTACCATCTGATAAGACTTGTCTGGCCATATTATTTTCAGTGAATCGACTTTGTTTGTTTTACCATACCCGAAATGGATTATAGGTTCTGAGGAGGCCTGAAATCCCCGAGCGGTATAAAGTTCTTTATATTGTAATTTTCCCTGATGGTATGAAAAGACTTTTGTCCCAATCCCGAACTTATTTGGGTTTTTATAATTGAATTTTATTTTAAGGTAATTTGCATTTTCATTTGTCTTGTTGACATATACCGTAGCAGGGCGATTAATGTTATTGGTTACAATATCGATGTCACCATCCAGGTCCAGATCGCCAATGGCGGCCGCTCCGGAAATTATGGTATCGTTCGTCATCCAATTGGCCGACATATCCTCAAAATGTAGATTTTCATTCCCTTTGAATATATAATTATGTACGGCACCTGAGGGCATCATATCCAATGCTATGGGGTCAACTAATTTTGTATTATTGATTTTACTCCTGATTTGGTCATTGGAGACGAAATTAATATAGTCAAGATCGTTAGGCCGTTTAGGAATGCCGTTGGCAATAAAAATATCTTGTTCACCGTCTTGGTTGTAATCCCCAAACAAGGCACTCCAACTCCAATCTGTAGCTGCCACACCTGACATTAAGGCAATTTCCGTATAGGTACTATGTGGTTGGTTCAAAAATAGCATGTTTCGTTCAAATTGATAGTGATATCCAAAGCGTTCAACCTTCATTTTCTGTATTTGCATATCTGTGCTGTTTTCTGAAGATTTCAATACTTTTTCGTCCTCTGGAAGCATATCCAGTGAAATGATATCTGGCCATCCATCATGATTTATATCACTAACGTCATTACCCATAGAAGACCGGGTAGTATGCCCAAAATACTTCTTTAAGCTTTCAGTGAACGTGCCATCAGTGTTGTTCAGATAATAATAGTCATCTTCTTGAAAATCGTTACCAACATAAATATCAGGAAAGCCATCTTGGTTGAAGTCCGCTACGGCGATACCAAGCCCATAACCATTAATACCACCATAAATACCTGCAATTTCACTGACATCGGTGAACTTGCCATTATCATTGCGAAGGAGCTTGTCACCGGCTTGAAAGTTTCTTTTAAGGCGTATGTTTGAGTTTCCGAAAGATTCTTGGGTGTGTATCGCATGGTTAAGTAAGTATATATCCAAATCACCATCCATGTCATAATCAAGAAAAGCTGCGGAAGAACTGTAGGTGTCATAATCGAGACCATATTTTGATGCACTTTCGGTGAAGGTCTCGTTGCCATTATTTATATAAAGTTCATTATGGCCATTGAATCCTTTAATACCCACAACCGCACAAACATAAATATCCAATAATCCATCACCATTAACATCGCCCATTATAGCCCCAGTGTTCCATGTACTATTTCCATCTACCCCGGCAGACTGGGAAATATCCTCAAATTGCAGGTTTCCTTTATTTAGGTACAATTTATTTTTCACTTGGTTACCTGTGAAGAATATATCGGGAAGTT
The DNA here is from genome assembly GCF_009674825.1 of Maribacter luteus. Lineage (GTDB taxonomy): Bacteria > Bacteroidota > Bacteroidia > Flavobacteriales > Flavobacteriaceae > Maribacter_A > Maribacter_A luteus. Next base: position 323,534 of record NZ_WKJH01000001.1, on the reverse strand, counting down.
CATCCCCGTTGATATCCCCAATGGTAACACCGCCACCATTATAGAAATATAAATAATCCAAAATATTCAGATCCTCTGTTTCGGTCAGGTCATTCGTGAAAGTAATGCCGGTTTGTTGCTTGTCGGGAGTATTGAATAATGTCCCTTCTTTATCGGTACATCCTACGAAAAGTAACAAGATTACAACTATTCTAAATAAGGAATTATTCATTCAGGGTAAAGATTTTGGGTTTACTATCATTTATAGCAGCAATTAGGAAGATTTTACCTTTTTTATCCTTGAATTGCTTTATATGTTTTATTTCCTCCCGAACGAATAATCCGCTCATGTCGTAGTCTTGCCATTCAAAATTTAAATGGCCATCGCCTAATAGGATACTGCCATAATTGGCATCCAATCTGGAATATTGTGGTTTAAACTCAAAGTTGTTGCCTCCCAATATTAAATCTAAATTACCATCATTATTGACGTCTGTACATGTTATACCGCAAACGCAGGAAAGTTGTACCCTATACGGGAGTTCGATAATCGTAAATTTGCCCCCACCATCATTCACGGCGATTACGGATTCGGAAATAGAAGATAATTTTACGATTGAATTTTCAATTATTTCATTTGAGAACAATTCGTTGATAGTTTTGGCCGCATATTCCGATGCCTTTAAGTTCTGCTTCTTTAACAATGTTATTTGCTGGGTCAATTCTTTTTTCTGATGAATGGGGTAATCCTTACCATCGATGTTTTGCGTTACGATCTGCTCGATGGTTCCATTATTGTCAAAATCGTTGATCCACATTTTCATTGGATTTTGAAAAGAAGGTCTGTAGTGCAGGTTATTTCCTTGGTTGCCTAGAATCAGATCTTGGTCGCCATCACCGTCTAGATCTTCGGTTTCAATAACATTCCACATTCCATAAAGGCTATCCAATGAAGTCTTTAATAGGGACAAGCGTCGACCTGAGTTTTTATAGATTCTAGGGGTTCCCCATTCTGAAACGGTTATAAGGTCTTTTATGGTATCTCCGTCAATATCGGCCCATGAAGCATCTGTAATCATTCCGGCATCCTTTAAGTCATACGCCAATCTTTCTGAAGCATCAGTAAAGGTGCCATCGCCATTGTTTTCCAAGAAAAGATGATTGGGGTCAACCCCATATGTTCCTACAACACTTCTTGAGCCAATAAACACATCAATATCTCCATCAGCATCAAAATCGAATGGATTTATTGTCGATATGTTCTTAAATGTAGAGGGAAGTGTTTGCGTTGATTTTTCAAAAACACCGTTGCCCTTGTTTATATACAGCCTGGTACGATAGGTTTGTTCTTCGCCAACTTGATTGCCACCGGACCCGATCATTAAATCCATATCATTATCCCCATCTACGTCAAAGAAAGCAGCAGCAGTATCTTCATACGAGGAATCGGATGATATGGCGGGTTGCTTACTGGGTTTTAATCTTCCGTCACCAGAATGTTTGTATACGACACCTGGAAGGCCTTTGGCACCTCCTATGAAAACGTCTTCATTTCCATCCCCGTCAACATCGGCAACGGCTAGTGAGGGGCCTTCTTGTGAGAGTAACTTATTGATTAGGCCTTCATTGTCGAAGTCGCGGTAATTGTTTTCCTTATGGGTAACCAAGGGTGTATTTGACAGTTCCTTTATTAGAGGTTTGGTGTTTTTTTCCTTTATTGGAGTATACTTTCCGGTAGCTTCTGAAATTTTTAGATTAAGGGTTTGATTCGTATTTATCGAAAGTAATTTTTGTGTACTGTCATCTGGCCAAATAACCCTGATGGAGTCCAATACCGAAATACTTCCTAAACCTATGGTCATTCCATAATCCATTGAGGATTGAAATCCTCTAAATGGATGTAGTTCTTGAATAAATACCTTATCATCAGAATAGAGCAGAACTGAAGTGCCGACGGCAAATTTATTTTTGTCTGACCCTTCAAAGTGAATTTTTAAATATTTGTTCTTTAGCTTTTCATTTGTTTTGTTCTCATATATAAATGCTTGCATATTAACATTGTTGATTACAATATCGAGGTCCCCATCATTATCAAGGTCCCCATAAGCCGCTCCGTTGGACATGCTGGGTATTTCAAAACCCCAATCGGAATTGGCATTGGTAAACGTAATATCACCATTGTTTTTATATGCGTAATTTGGTTGGGGTCTAATGGGCATTTTATTGATAATGGAATCTATTGATTCCTCTTTACCGGTCAATACCATCTTTTGAATAATTTTATTCGCAAAAAAATCAATAAAATCCAAGTCGGTAAGATCGTGATTAATGCCATTGGTAATATAAATATCCCGCAATCCATCATTGTCCATATCGAACAACAATCCTGCCCAACTCCAATCAGTGGCATCAATGCCACTATAATAGGCCACCTCTGAAAACGAACCATTTCCATTATTCAATTGAAGGGTATTTTGTATGTATTGCTGATAAAAATCCTTGCTCTGCTTTAACTTATAAACATTGTATCCTTCGAACTCCATCACGGCCTTTACGCGTTTGTCCGCTTCTGGCAACATATCCGTAATGAAAATCTCAACATTGCCATCATTATTGATATCAGCCATGTCCACACCCATTGCCGACAATGATAAATGGGAGGTCCATTCCTTGATTTCTTCCCTGAATGTCCCATCTTGATTGTTTATGTATAGATAATCCCTTTCATAAAAATCGTTGGATACATAAATGTCAGGGTATAGGTCTTTGTTCAGGTCGGTTATGACAACTCCCAGTCCAAACCCAATAAGGCTGCCATAAATCCCTGCTTTTTCACTGACATCAACGAATTTACCATCGTCATTTCTTAATAGCATGTCACCAACACCTTTAAAAATATCGGGTACGCCTTCCCAATCCTGTGCCCTAACCTCGCGTTGTTCTGCATATCCCAAGCTGCTGACCGGAATATTGCTATTATTCAGGATATATGCATCAAGGTCCCCATCTTTGTCGTAATCAAAAAAAGTGGCATGTGTTGAAAAACCTGTTTTGGCTAAGTTGTATTCATTGGCTTTTTCAGTAAATGTCAAGTCCCCATTGTTGATGTAAAGGTCATTATCATGGTTATTACCTTTCATGTTTCCCGCATTACTGACGTAAATATCCAAAAGGCCATCTTGATTAATGTCGACCATGGCGACACCCGTAGACCATGGTTTATTGCCTACGACACCTGCTGCCAATGAGATATCCTCAAATTTAAGATTGCCTTTATTCAGATATAGTTTGTTGTCTCCCATATTGGCGGTCATGTAAATGTCTACGAGACCATCATTATTGATATCGCCAATTGCAACTCCGCCCCCGTTATAAAAATTGCGATATTTGAAGATGTTGAAGTCTTTCTGGTTTTTCACTTCATTTATAAAATCAATTCCAGTTTTTTCAGAGGAAAGTAATGAGAATAGTGTATCGTCCTTGCTATCCTGACCTAGATCCATTTTTTCCTTGGTGTTACAAGAAACATATAAAAAAAGCAATATTAAGGGAGTTATTACTTTAATGATTTTTTGTTTTGTCATGTTTGTTATTTGCGCTTTTTAAATAAATGGTTTTGATGTTCAAAGGTGTTTTGATGACCATTAATAATATTTACTTTAAAGATATTGAAGTTTTTTCATAGGGTCCGATTTCATCAAAATCATGAACTGAAATTTAATGAATTCTTATTTTAGGCATTACGTAAATTTACTGTGATTAAGGTTTTTATCCTACTTGTAAAGACCTTAATTTTATGTAAAATCCCAATATTCAAGTCAAAGAACCTACAAGGTGTTACGGTGTTAGAATCCGATACATGCCTTGTTAAATAAAAAATTAGGAGTAATTGTATTTTGGTTTTGTTAAAAGGGCGATTAAATGTTCATGCATTATACTAAGGTAGTGCAATCAGGTCTTTTTTTATCATCTTTCAAACAATCCAAGATCAAAGATCCTGCGCTATAAGACATCAATCGATGCTATGGGTTTATGAAGGAATCACTGGTTTCACATTATAAGAAATCTGTTCCGGTAAGATGGCCACTAGCAAAAAAAACCCTAACGAGAAACGTCAGGGTTTTTTTATTGTTTAGGATAGATATTAATACCCTGGGTTTTGTACCAAGTTTGGATTGGCTAACACGTCCGAATTCGGTATGGGAAATATCTGTAAATGAGAATCACCTGCATCTTTTAAGTTCCATGCCCTTATAAATTGACCAAATCTAATTAGATCTTGTCTTCTTGCCAATTCTTGATACAATTCCCTACCTCTTTCTGCCAACAATTCTGTTTCACCAACTGAAATCAAATCTTCAGCTCCTCGTATACTTCTTAGGCTGTTGATCATTGTTGTGGGGTCATCTCCCATTCTGAACATAGCCTCTGCTTTCATTAAATAAGCGTCGGCATACCTATACTTAATAACGTGTCTTCTTCTATCCCCTCCCTCTTCATTAGGGTGATACTTTAACATTCTTGTTCCAGCTGTTTCCAACACGGCATTATCTGTAGGGCCTGAATATTCTGCTTTTTCAACTTCTTTGGTAAATACCAAAGGCACACTACCAACTTCTGCTCTGGCGTTTAGTGGCGTTCCGTCTTGTTCATATTGCTGACCGATCAAGAAGCCGTAACCGATACCTAGGTTGTCTGCATTGGCCGTAGTGGCATCCGGTACCCATCCTCTTCTTTCTTCTTGCCCGTCACCTACATAATTTGTATCGGGATCCCCTTCAAATGATTGATAGAATTCTGAAAGCGTGGCAAAACCATTCCAACCACCACCGTCATTACCGGGGGCGTTTTGACTATAATGTAAGGTAGACCACATTCTTTCCCCAGCGTCACTAGGGGACCACCAAATTGTTTCAACATCATTACTTGGTCTAAAAATATCAAAGAAATCTCCAGAAGCAGCTAAGGAATAGCCATCAGCGGAAATTTCATCTACAGCACTTATTACCGCTTGCATATCTGAAGTAGCTGGCTCCTCACCTAAATATACATGTTTGTTTAAATAAACCTTTGCTAATAAATGTCTGGCAGCAGCTTTAGTAGGGGATGACTTTAGACCAATAGCATCCCCAGCAGTTACAGCAGGTAGGTCGGCAATGGCCGCATTTAGGTCTGCAACAATATAATCTATGGCAGCTTGCCCTGTTAGCACTTCTGGAACGGCACTGTTTGGTAGGTCAACATCCCTTAAGGGTACTTGCCTCCACATATCTAAAATCCAATTCATGGCCCAAGCCCTGTAAAATCTGGCTTCTGCTTTTAATTCGGAAACCTCTCCACTGGCTGTATTTACACTTTTGTCGTTTATAACACGAGTAGCATTGATGGTGATACTATTTAACTGTTGCCAAGCATTGATAATATCGGAAAGTTCTGCATTCCATGTATGTTGATGTATAGCCAACCATCTACCATTGTCTCCCCAATCTGTTCCACGAGTGGCTACTAAGTATTCATCTGAAGAAACCTCGTTCAGTCCAAAAAGACCTCCGGAATTTGCCAAGTCACCCCCAGCAACTATGTTGGAAATATTCGCAACTTCACCTTCAATATTGGCAACCCCTGCAAAACCATCGCTAATCAACGAGTCTGTTGCTTCTATTTCCAAATCTGTACAAGAAAAAATCAAGACAATTGGAAGCGTTAGACACAAATAATTTACTATTTTTTTCATAATTATATTTTATGTTTTTTAAAAGGTAACGTTAAATCCAAAACTAATAGTTCTTGGTCTTGGATAGGATAGATAATCTATTGAAGCGGATGGTAATCCATTTGCTGGGATGTCCGAAGTACTGACCTCTGGATCGAGTCCACTGTAATCCGTAATCAAAAATAGATTCTGTCCAATGGCACTAAAACGCATACTTTTGAACAATCCGTCTCCGCTTAATGGAACGTTGTAAGAAATCGACGCCGTTTGTAGTCTTACGAAGTCCCCTTTTTCCAAGAAGAATGTACTTGGGTTCGTTGCAGATAATGTAATCCCGTTATCGACAACACTTTTTAGATTATTCCTACTTCCAATCTGTGGCGATGCAAAAAGTGCATTGGCTGTATTATTGTAGACATAAAAGCCAAATTGACCTGAAAAAAACAAGGAAGCATCCCAGTTTTTGTAATTTACACTAGTAGATAAACCACTTATAACTTTGGGGAGTCCTGATTTATCCAGTATTGTAGGATTAGCGTCTACATTGTAGTTTTCGTCGACTAAACGTAAGTTGTACGTATATAAGGGTTTGCCGTTAGTCAAGATTTGGGAAGTACTACCTGAAAGACCTTGGCCATATAAATTACCGGCCTGTAGGTTTGGTCCATTGTAATCCTGAAGTTCATTTTGGTTATACGAGATGTTGAAATTGGTGTTCCATGTAAAATTTTCTTTACGTACAATGTCATAATCCAGCCCCAATTCAATTCCTTGGTTAAGAATGGTTCCATCAACATTTTGGAATACGAAAGGTGAAGTGGCTGGTTGTACAGCGGGTAAATTCAAAAGGATATCCGTAGTTTCTTTTCTATAAACATCGATATTACCTGTAAATCTGTCATTTCCGAAACCAAAATCAATACCTAAGCCGTATTGTGCGGTCTCTTCCCATTTAAGATCAGGATTGGCAAAAGCGACCTCGGAAGTAGCGGGTGATGATAATTGTGATCCTGCATCAATACCTAGCGCATCCCATCTTGTCCTATTTACAAAATTACCATAACCAAGTCCGTCTTGGTTACCGGTTATACCCCAACTTAATCTTAGTTTTAAAGTGGAGAAAACTTCTTCATTTACAAAATCTTCCTGATTTAGTTTCCAAGCAAATGCTGCTGATGGAAAATATCCATATTGGTTATTGCCACCAAATTTTGAAGAGCCATCTGCCCTAAAAGTTGCCGTAAACAAGTATTTGTCATAAAGGGTGTAATTCAATCTACCAAAGAAAGACTGTAACTCGTCGGTATAATCAAAAGTGTCTACAGAAAAAGCGTTAATAGGAATGTTAGGTAAATTTCCGGTACTCTGATTAATGTCAGGGAAAAGACCTAATATTCTAAATTGATCTCCTGCATCCGGTTCGTCCTGAAAGGTTCCTATGCCATAGCCCTGATAGTTGCTAGCAAGATTTCGGGTGGCATTATATGTTTGCTCTGTAGTACTGACGATACCGTTTAAATCAGATGTGTTATAGCCTTGTCCAAGAATATTTTGACCTTTTCTATTGAAGTCTTGAAATGAATAACCTACAAGTGCTTCCAAATGGGAATTGTCATATTTTTTATTGTAGTTCACAGTGATTTCCATCAAATTATTTTGGGTGTCCAAATTACTGACCGATGCCCTTCCGTTATCTTGCGCACCATTATCCAAAGCTAAAATTTGAGGTCCTGCAACCTGACCTCTAGTAGATTCTGATGTGTCAATCCCTAAATTTAATTTAGCGGAAAGCTCGTCTGTAAAGGAATAATCTAAAGATAAATTTCCAAGAAATCTGTCGGTATGGGTATTGTCATCGTAATAGGCCAAAAGGTTCGCTGGGTTTCTATCCGGTGCGGCACTTGAATTTGGATCAGCATTCCTAGTAGGATTGGAGTAATAGGTGGCAGCTAATAAATCGCCAGTACTTCCAGAAGTTCTACTTATAAAAGGTGCCTTATCATTAATTCTTGAAACCGTTGTTTGAAGACCAACTTTTAACTTATCATTTAAAAATCTCTGATTCCAATTGACCCTACCCGTAATACGTTCTAAATCTGTATTTTCAATAATACCAAATTGTTTAGAATAACCGAATGTGGCCCTTATGTTTCCAGATCCGTAATTTCTGGAATAAGACAAGTTATTGTCTGTTGACGCGCTAGTCCTAAATAAATAGTCTTGCCAATCAGTTGAGCCACCTAGGTTGGCACCACCTCTGGCAACAAATTCCTCAGAGGTTAACAGGTCATAGCGGTCTGCGGACTTGGAAATATTCAGGGTGCTCGAAAAGCCCCATTGTCCATCTGTTCCGCCGCCTTTTCCGGATTTTGTGGTAATAACTACTACACCATTAGCCCCTCTAGAACCATAAATGGCGGTAGCAGAGGCATCTTTTAAAATACTCATACTTTCAATATCGCTTGGATTCAGGAAGTTTAATGGGTTTTTAGCACCACCAGAACCAACGCCGACATCAGCAGCAGAAGCAGATACACTTTCATTGGAGACAGGAACCCCATCGATTACGAATAATGGGCTGTTGTTGCCTCGCACTGATCCAGTACCCCTGATTCTTAAGGCGATACCTGCACCAGGTTCACCACTTGACTGGGATATCTGGACTCCTGATGTTTTTCCTTGAATCAACTGTTCGGGCGAGGATATGACCCCTTGATTGAAATCTTTAGAGGTAACCGAGGAAACGGAGCCGGTTGCATCTTTAACCGTTGTAGTTCCGTAACCGATTATTATTACCTCTTCCAATGCCTGGGCATCTTCAGTTAGCGTAACAGCGATATTGGTTTTACCGTTAACGGCTATTTCTGTAGTACTGAACCCTACATAGCTAATTACCAGTGTGGCATTTTCACCAACATTAATGGTAAAATTGCCATCGAAATCGGTTTGCGTTCCATTGGTTGTCCCTTTTTCGACAACACTTGCTCCCGGTAAGGGACCATTGGCATCGGAAACAGTTCCCGATACCTCTTGAGCTTGTGCCCATCCAAAGCATAAAAATGCCCCGATAAGCAAGAAGCTTCGTAGTAATGAAATCTTCATAAAGAATTGATTTAAGTTGAGTTAATTTTGTTCTAGTATCTAAAAATATATAAATAAATGTTAAAAAATAGGCCTGTTGGCATCTAAATACAACGAAAACGTTTGCGTGTTAATAACTTAATTGAAATAGGAAATAATAAATATCAATTTACAATAATTATTAATAACATATATATTATACTAAAAAAATATTGAAATGGTAATTATGTTAATCTGAAGTAGATTTTTTTTAGGTCGGTTTTTGTTTCTCTTTATCCTAAAAAAATCTTAATTTTAAAAAGAAGGATCAAGACCTTTAAATGCAGTGGTAAAACTTAAATTAAGCACCACATCATGAAAACTAAGATTACATTAAAACACATTGCCCGGGAGTTGGAGGTTTCTATCTCAACAGTTTCAAAAGCTCTAAAAAACAGTAGTGAAATTAGCGCCGATACGATAGAAAAGGTGCAGGCATTCGCCAAACTTTATAATTACAGGCCGAACAATCTTGCGATAAGCCTTAAGAGTAGGCGTACCAATAATATAGGGGTGATCATACCCGATATTGTACATTATTTTTTTACTACGGTTTTCAGGGGTATTGAGCATTACTCCAAAGAAAGGGGATATAATGTTATTGCCTGCGTTTCGGATGAGTCCCTTGAAAAGGAAGTTATAAATATGGAGCTTTTGGCAAATGGCAGTGTTGATGGTTTTATTATGGCCTTATCGGCAGAAACACAAAAAAAGAACCATTTTGATCATTTAAGTCAAGTGAGGGATTATGGGATTCCGTTCGTTCTTTTTGATCGCGTTACCGATGAGATAGAATGTGATAAAGTTTTGATCAATGATCAAGAAGCGGCTTTTTTGGCAGTGAAAAAGTTCATTGAAAATGGTAGAAAAAAAATAGCCTTGATTACTACTGAAGATTATTTCAGTGTTAGTAAGGGTCGAGAATCAGGATATAGACAGGCACTGGAAACCTTCGGGTTGCCCGTTGATGAAAAATTAATTTTAAGATTACCATTTACCGATTTGGATAATGGTAAGGTAGACGAATTTTTTAACACTCATGGGATTGATGCGGTTATTTGTGTAAATGAGATTTTCGCTGTCCATTGCATGAACCTAGTACAACAAAAAGGGGTTAAGGTACCTGAAGAAATGGAATTCATCGGATTCACGGATGGCATTCTGTCCAAATATGCCAAACCTGGTCTTACTTCAATGGCACAGCACGGATTTAAGATGGGACAAGTTGCTGCAAAAATGCTGATTCACAGGATAGAAAACACACAGGATGAAGAGGAGGAACCATACCGTACAGAGATTATTAAGTCTACGATTATAGAACGGGAGTCCACCATAAATGGAATTACCGTTCTATAATCAAACTTTTGACTGAATATTTTATTCGATCTCTATAATCAATGAACCCATTGCTTTTACCGATATTTTTTTTGCCGCTGTGAATTCCTTACCGGATAATATATCCTTTCCAGTCAATTGGTCGCCAAGAATTTCTTTGTATGGTTTAAGGTCCAGTTCCATGTCTTTGGTATTCTTATTCAGGACGACCATGATTTTTTCTTTGTCGTCATAACGGAACATGACATAGATTTCATCCTGATTTTTCGGAGCAAAGTGCATTAATTTGCCATGATGTACCAAAGTTGAATTCTTTCTCCAGTTCATCAGTTTTTTTACGAACTCTTGGGCTTCTTTCTCCTTAGCCGATAGGCCTTTTCCGGTAAAGGCATTTATCTTGTCGTTTTTCCATCCCCCGGGAAAATCAGATCGAATGATTCCATGATCCTCTGTTCCTGGGTTTTTCATTAATATTTCAGTTCCGTAGTAAATTTGAGGTATACCACGAACGGTAGCGATATAGGTTAATGCCAATTTGTATTTATCAAAATCCTCGTTCAATTGGGTGTAGATCCTGCTCATATCATGATTGTCAGGGAAAATTACCAGATTATTGGGGTCGGGGTATAAATAATCCTGTCCTAGGGTTTCATAAAGATCGGTCCATGAGGATGCCCAGGTTTTCTCTTTGTTCAACGAAGTGACTAAGGCATTTTGCAATGGAAAATCCATAAGACTTTTTAAATATGACGTATATCCATTTTTGTTTTCCTTTCCCTTTTGCCAATACGAGACAATGGTTGGTCGCGTTACCCATTCTTCGCCAACGATATTAAAATTGGGGTATTCATCCATCACCGCTTTGGTCCAATCACTCATAAAATACATATCGGGATAGGGATAGGTGTCCATTCGAATACCGGAAATACCAGAATACTCAATCCACCATAGGGTGTTTTGTATCAGGTATTTGGCCATGGATTCGTTGCGTTGGTTCAAATCGGGCATGCTAGGTACGAACCACCCGTCGAAGAATTGCTTGTAGTCTATTTTTGAGGCATAGGGATCCAGGATCACTGTTTTTTTGTGGTTGGTCTCGGTATATTCGGGCCATTGGTTGATCCAATCCTCTGATGGTAGGTCTTGCATCCACCAATGGTCTAATCCACAATGGTTGGCAATCATATCCATAATGACCTTCATGCCTTTGTCGCTGGCTTCCTTACACAATGATTTAAATGATTCATTACTGCCATACCTTGGATCTACTTTGTAAAAATCGGTGGTGGAATAACCATGGTAACTATAGGTATGCATGTCGTTTTCCAGAATTGGATTGATCCAAATAGCAGTAAAACCTAGGTCTTTGATGTAGTCCAAACTATTTACGATGCCTTGTACATCACCGCCATGTCTTCCTCCCTTAAAGGTTCTATCCGCTTTTTCCTTGAGTCCGTCGACAGTATCGTTACCAGTATCACCATTTACAAATCTATCAGGTGTGATCAGGTAAATAGCATCTGAGGTATTGAAACCTGCCACTCTTTTGCTTTCCGGGTCTCTTTTCAATAATGGGTAGGAGTGAATAACGGGTTCGGTTCCATTTTTAGTGAAACGGAGAGTAAGGTTTCCAGGTAGCGTACGCTCATCGATTTTCAAATCTATAAACAGGTAATTTTCGTTCGGGACTTGTTTGATCTGTTTTAAGGTTACCCCTTCGTAGGTATCCAGGGAAACGGAATAGGAAGCGATATCCTGTCCGTAGACCATTAATTCTACCTCATTGTATTGCATTCCAATCCACCAGTTGGGTGGCTCAACGCGATTTATAGGTTGCTGCCCGTAGCTCGTTGAACTTTGTAGTAGAACTACTGTTAGTATAAATAGAATCCTTTTCATTTGGTCCGATTTTAACTGATTTGATGATGTATTGAATATTTTAAACCTTTAATTCACCTTAAATTGGAAAATTTCAGAGGTTGATGTATTTCCGGCCGTGTCATTCGTTACTACTTTCCAATAGTATACTTTTCCGGACACGGCATCAAAAGCAATGCCGTTCGAGGAGGTATTCCCCAATAAGGTGGTTGGTGGATTACTTTCATCAATGTAAATGTCATAAGAAATAATATCGTTATCCACATCACTTCCAGTCCAACTTAAAGTTGTATTCCCTGCGTTGATGCTGGCTCCCATTGTAGGGAACTCCACATCTGCTGGGAATGGGGCGTAATTCTCTACGGCCGGTCCTGCGTTATAGAATTTCCAAAGGTCACTTTCCGCAGTATCATCCGTATCGTTGGCTTTGGAGGTTACTGTCCAAGAATAAGGGGTTCCCCTGAGTAGGGTAATTTCCAGTTCATTGGTGCTTGCATTCAATGTCTGCGAAGTATTGGTATCCAAATTCCGGAGATTTACGATATAGGAATCCGTATGGTCGGAAGGATTCCATAAGAAGGTAACACTGCTTTCGGTGTCCGATATATTGGTACCTTCCAAGCATTCGGTATTGTTTTCGGGAAACACCAATGTTGCCGCATCGGGGGGTGTTATTATCACAGGGTCCGGATTGTCATCATCCCCACCACCTCCGCAGGAAATCAAAATGCCAAAGAGTAGTATTGAAAGAGTATATTTTACGGTTTTCATCATTTTACGATTTTGTAGTGATAGGTTTTTTGGGCTGTATGTATTTTTAAAACAAACAATCCGTTAGGAATGTTCGATACATTGATCTGTACCTGACCATTGTTGACATAATGATCCGATATGGAAATCTGTCTGCCCGAAAATGTATAGATTTCAACGTTTACAGAAGGGTCGCTAATAGTTCCAAGTTCTAAATACAACAGACTATCTTTTACAGGGTTCGGATATACCGAAATTTCACTCGCCAAAACAATGGTTTCCTCATAGTACCCCTGGCAATCCTTATCTGTAGAAACACTCATGGTGTTTGTTTGTGCTTCCAGATTCAGGGTAATTTCGTTTTGGGTCGTAGTAAAAACTTCACCGTTCAGGTTTATGGTATAGATCTTACCTCCTTTTAAGCTAAGTGAAACCTTACCAGTACTTGTATCTACCTTAGAACTTACCGATAGGTCCTCAGGTTCTGTGATGGTGAGGTCATAACATTGTTCATAATCGGTTTGCCCTTCAATGGTGATGCATACCGTATAATTGCCCGCGGAAAGTCCGGAAAATTCCGTTTCCGATGTAAATGCATTTGTGGCATCTGTAGTGCCGGAAAGGGTTGCCGAATAATTGTAATTTTCCACAGCGGAAATTGAAATGCTGCCATTGTTGCTAGAGCGACATGTTTCACTGCCGGATTTAACCGAGAAATTGGAAGTTGGTAATGAGAATATCTCACAACCATTTACATCTACCGTGGCCCCAAAAGGCGTATTGGCACAAAGGTCATCGGTATTGGGAACACCATCGGCATCCAAATCGTTGGGGTTAATTAACGCGAGACTGGGATTATCCGCAAAAACAATGAATTCCCCAGGTTGAAGCGCAATAGTACTGGTAGTATTGGTTACTTCCAAGGGCTCATTATTATTCAATAGATTATACCAAGTTCCCGTTTCTTGAAAATCGGGAACGATCTCTTGAGATGTAACACCAAAATTCCCGACTATGGTAACGTAATTGATTTCATCACCTGTAGCGGTGTTGTCTGTTAGGTGAATCGTTTTAAGTCCGGTTGCGGCGTCCAGATTCAAAGAAAAGTCCGTAGTCGCAAAAATGGACTCTTCCAGTTTTAATTTAATCAGATCCTTCCAAGTTTCATAGATGGCAAAGCGGTCGGGTTCAGTGGCATATTCCCAAAGAATGGGTTTGTTACCTGTTCTTCCACCTTCATCAATAGATATGTCATAACCTAATTCCCCGAATTGCCATATCATTTTTGGTCCGGGAACGGTAAAAAAGAAAGCTCCCGCGGTCTGCATTCTACCCAAGGCAGTACTTTCATCAGTAACATCATAGGAACCCTCGGAATTACCATAAAGTAGGTTTTTGTACATAAGACGTTCCTCATCATGACTTTCCATATAGGATACGGCGGAAGGTTGGTCAAAACCTTTTGAAATGTAGGAAACATTCGAAAAATCAGATTTGCTACTGTCATTGTAACCCATGGTAGCCTCGTTGTAAGGGTCGGACATTTTGTTCCATAAAAGGATGCCCTTACCTTCATCAACCCTATAATTGGCCCATTGTTCTTCTTCCTCAATTTGTCCCAGATGTTCAAAAATCACATAAAAATCCTCATCCGAAGCCCATTGGTTATCCGCATAGCCTTTTAAAACTTCTACGCGATCTGCCTGTGGGCTATTGGTACAACTATCGTCCGATGAAGTACAGTTTTGGGTAAAGCCCTTGGTAAGGTCCCAGCGCATTCCATCGATTTGAAATTCCTCTATCCAATAGGTTACTGTTCGGTTTACATAATCTTTTGTAGCCTGTTGTTGATGGTTGAAATCATTGAAAACACTATAGGAATGGGTGGCAGTGGCGTTAAAGAATGGGTTGTCATCACTTGCTTGCCCGCCTGTGCCGCCATTATCGGTGTTCCACATACGGTAATACGGATTTTGGCCAGATGCATGGTTGTAAACCACATCCAATATTACGGCTATGTCGCGGGAATGGCATTCGTCTATAAAAGATTTTAGGGCGTCTTTGGTGCCGTAATATTTATCCAATGCCATATGGAATGACGGATTGTAGCCCCAACTCTCATTGCCATCAAATTCACTCACCGGCATAAGTTCAATAGCATTGATACCCAATGCTTCCAAATAGTCCAATCTATTTTTTACCGCATCAAAAGAATGAAGTTCATCAAAATCACGGATCAATATCTCATAAACCACCAAATCTTCCTTTGCAGGTGGGTCAAAGTCAGTAGTCTGCCAAGTATAGTCAGTTTCGCCAGTATGCAAAACGGTAATCGCATGTGACTGTCCAGCCGGGTAGGAAGGAAGGTCTGGATAGGTGGTGTCATCAATGTAATCATCATTGCCATACCCGTCCAAAATCAAAGTGGAGTACGGATCGGCAATATTGATGTCAAATTCCACAAGATATTGATAGAGATGATCATAATCGGGGGTGAGCCCAGTCAGTTCAATCCAAAAACGATCTTGAGAGGCATCTTTTTTCATTAGGTAGTTGTCATCGATTTCCCAATTGTTGAAATCGCCTATTACATGTACGAATTCCTTTCCTGGGGCGTATAATACCAAGGTAGCTTTGGTAGGGTCGGTGTCATCAAAATTGATGCCGTCCAAAAGTCCGTCGGGAACAGCTTCTTCCGTCACGGTCGGACTAACTGCCAATGTAAAGGTTACCATTAAGGTTTCCGTACCATTGGAAACTTCCAATTCAAAATTTGTCGTGGCGTTTACGCTATAATCAAAGGAATATGAAGTAGCTGAAGTAACCGAATTATCGACTATAGTGTTATTTGCTGAAAGTACAAAGCTCGAATTTGTTGAAGCAGTTGCTTCAATAGAATAGGAAGTGCCTGAAGTAACTATGGTCGTGTTTTGGGCAGGTGATGTGAGTACCAATTGGTAACCTCCGACATCATAGGTTTGGTCTTGTGTTTTTTTATCCCCTGTACCGTCCTTGGCCTTTACGAGCATTCCAATTTGTGAAATGCCGGTGGTACCATAGAAAGTGGAAGGCGTCATGGTGTAACTATAGGTGCCATTACCATTATCCGTCATTTTTTGGGTTTCATCAGAGCTTGTCCATGAACCATTGGTTGGGGAATCTGCTTGATTGCCATCACTATCTTCATACCAAGCCCATAAATAAACATCAGATACACTCCATGCCGTAAGGTCTAAGCCAGAAACCGTGATGGTTATTTCATCGTTTTCGGTAAACGTTGTGGGTGTTGTGGAAAAAACACCATTTTGAACTTGGCCGAAACCAAAGTTCAGGAAAAGCGTGAACAGAACTAATAGTAATAATTTTTTCATGTTTTTCAGTTAATGATTCAAATAGTGTTAAGCCCAATCTATATCGTACCTAGATAAAGGTAAAAAGGGCTGTATAGAACAGCCCTTTTAAATAGGAAATTATATTACCCTATCGTAGTAAAATGATTTTATTTACTGTGTCAACAGATAAGTAGTATGTTCCAGGTGTGCCAATGAATCGGAAATTATTATCACCGTCTAAAGCATCTTCAAAGTTTGAATCAATTGTATATCCTTCTCCAATATAAAATGGGAAATTTTGACCTGAATCCCAATCTTCTTTTGTTAGGAAAAAACGGAAAGCGTCGTTAATTAAGTTAATACTTGCACTGTAAACACCATCTACACAAGTAAATTCGATTGGCGTATCCCAGCCCCAACCGGCATCAACTGCTCCTGCACCTACAACCCATACTGAATCACAGTTAGGTTCTTCTGCACGTGGAATGCCTAAGGTAATTGTTTTGTTTATTGTGTCAACGGTCAATAAATACTTACCAGGAGTGCCATTAAACTTGAAGTTATTATCGCCATCCACGGCATCTTCAAGTAATGGATCGATTGTATATCCTTCTGCCAAGTAATAAGGGTAGTTTTGCCCAGAATCCCAATCTCCTTCTGTTAAGAAAAAGCGGAATGCATCATTTGTTAGGTTAATGTTCATTGAGTACACGCTGTCAGTACATAAAAACTCGATAGGTGTATCCCAGCCCCATCCTGCGTCAACGGCACCTGCACCAACTACATAAATAGATGGGCAGTTAGGTTCTTCAGCTTCTGGAGGGCTTAATTTAATGGTTTTGTTAATTGTATCTACGGTTAGAGAATATTTACCGGGTGTACCAATAAATTTGAAGTTGTTATCACCATCTAGAGCATCTTCGAAATTAGAATCTATGGAATAGCCTTCATCAACATAAAATGGGAAATTTTGACCTGAATCCCAATCACCTTCCGTTAGGAAAAATCGGAAAGCATCATTGGTTAAATTTATATTGGTTTTGTATACATTATCAGTACAAAGAAATTCAATTGGGCTATCCCAACCCCAACCTGCGTCAGTGGCGCCAGCGCCCACAACCCAGATTGAAGGACAGTTAGGACCTTCATTACTGGTTTCCTCCAATATTGAAATATTCAAGGTCATAACATCCGAATAGGAATCAACGGCATCTGCACCTTCTCCAGAACCAGCAAAGGCCCTAGCTCTAAAATACACTTGTCCACTGTCACCGGCCTCCAAACCTAAAAGAGTGGCAAGGTTGTTTAAATCTGACACTTTTACCTCTGCATTGGTTACACTTAAAGTTCCTGAATCATATTCAGTTGTAGGATCATAAGCAGAAAATGTATTGTCTATGGAACCTTGTAATTGGTAGTTGATTTCAGTCTGTACACCAAAATCAACTTCATTCCAGACGAACCTTTCAGCTACATTATCCATAGTGCCCGAAGATATCAAATATTCATCTGCTGCGGAAAAAGAGAAAGCAGCATCTTCTGAAGCTTGTGATAGTGTAAATTTAGGAACTACATCATCATTGTCACAGGAGCTAATAAGCCATGCCGCTAATATAAAGGGCAGAATTTTAAAGAAGTTTTTTATAATAGTTTTCATAGTATGTACTGTTTTGTTATTTTTTAGAAACCAGGATTTTGATTTAAGTTAGGGTTTGCTTCCAATGCCGATAATGGTATTGGGAACAGGTTGTAATAATCGGGGATGGAAGTTCCCTGTGCCGTATTTCCTTTCCATGGCCAGATGTAAGAACTACCGGTGAATTTTCCAAATCGGATAAGATCGGTCCTTCGTTGTCCTTCCAAATTTAACTCCCTAGCGCGTTCATCAAGAATAAAATCTAGGGTTAATTCGGACAATCCAATGGTATTGGCATTAGAGCGCTGTCTAATTTCATTTACATAGTTCAATGCCTGTGAAGCATCTCCACCGGCAGCACCGCGCAATACACATTCGGCATATATCAAATAAGCATCGGCCAATCTATAAAATGGAAAATCGGTACTTGAAAAAGTAGTCGCAGGAAGTGTTGTTGAAAATCCTGAATTGCGAAATTTTACCGAAGGATAACCGTCTGTCCATGCTTTGTAGTCGGCCATTTCATAGTTGTGTCCTTCCGTCCAGAAAAGTTCGCCCCTATCGTCATTATCCTCGTATAACCCATACCATGCTTTGGTGGCCCTATGGCCAGACCAGCCTTCCGCGGCTCCAAAGTTTATAATAGGCATTGTTTCCGAGCCCATACTACCATTTACGATATAGGTAGTGTTCCCATAACTCTGACTGGTTTCGGAATCTGCAATTAAAGTGAAAATAATTTCAGATGAAGAGTCGTTATCCCCTGAAAAATTGCTTACAAAATCTGGGGCTAAGGTATAACCGCCTTCATCGATTACCTTTTTAATAAAGGTCAAAGCCTCAGAGTATCTATCTTCCCCTATATAAACTTCGGCATTAAGATATAGTTTTGCTAATAACATTTGAACGGCGGCTTTGTTGGCCCGGCCATATGATTTAGTGTTAGATATCAGTGCTTCAGCCTCTAGTAGGTCATTTTCGACGAAAGTGAAAAGCTCTGCTCTGGTAGCTTCAGGTAAAGGGGCGGAAACCCCGATTTCATTTTCAGTCACCAAAACACCTTTACCGAAAGTATCAATGAGATAATAATAGGCGAGTCCTCGTAAAAATTTCACTTCCCCGACTACTTGATCTTGGCCATCTATGCTTACCGAATTTAAAATAGACAATAGGTTGTTAGCTTGTGGTATGGTATAATAGATTCGATTATACATGTATCCGAAAAACTTATTGTTTTCATCCCAGTCGGAAGTAGTGGTCAATTGATCCAAGCCATCATCCCCCCAACGGTTTTTCATGCCATCAGCAGTAAAATCCTGTAGATTGATGATTCCTCTTAAGAATGGGGATTCCCCAGTGTCACCACTAATGTCACCACTACTGGGACCATCAGGTCCAGAGAGGGCAAACGATGCATATAAACGGGATAAAATTCCTGAAACGGCATCGGGATCATTAGCTAATAAGTCGTCCAACGACTGTTCTACCAAAGGTTCTGTGTTCAAATCATCAGTACACCCTTGAACGCTTGCTAGTATGCAAAAAAGAATTAATATTATTTTCTTCATAGTGATTTATATTAAAAGTCTACGCTTAAACCAAGGGTGAATGACCGTGGTCTAGGATAAAAATTGTTATCTATTGCATTAAAGTTCTCAGGGTCTTGACCACTGTAGTTGGTAATGATAAACGGATTGTTTACAGCACCGTAGACCCGCATTGAAGTGTTTTTCAAGATGTCGTCCAAACGATAGCCCAATACGATATTCTCGCATCTAAGGAATGTTGCGTCTTCCAGAAAATAATCTGAAAAAGGAATGTTACCCTGTATGTCGACGAAATTATAATCGGCTGCGCCAGAATAAAAGTCCAAAACGTTGCTCAGGCTGTTTGAGTTGTTTGGTACTGCCTTGTCGATCCATCCTGAAGTAAGTCTTCTGGAATTATAGACTTGTCCTCCGATTTGGCCCCTAAAACTGGTACTAAAATCGAACTTGTTATAATTGAAGTTAAAACCGAAACCAAAGGTCCAGTTAGGTCTTAATGATTTAAAATAACGGTCATCGTTATCGGTTATGCCATCGCCATTAAAATCCGCAAAGGCACCGTGGATAGGATTACCCGCAGTATCATACAATTGTCTGAATACCCAAGCGGAATATGGTTGGTAGCCCACAGTGTGGTACCCTATGTTAACCCCTGTACCTGTGGGGATTCCTGAGCCATCAGCAGAAATCCGGCTAACATCTTGAAGATCGGTTACTTCGGCCCTACTATAAGATACGTTAGAATAAAACTCCAGATTCGTACTTTCATTGCTTAAAAGGGTAGCGTTTAAGATTACCTCAAAACCTTTACTTTCCGTTTCCCCAACATTTTTAACAAATGAATCCGTTAGTCCTTGGCCTGGCGCTACCGGTACTTTTGCAAGTAGGTCAGAAGTTTCCCTATAAAAAACATCGAAAGAGCCATTGATCAATCGGTTTGCGAAAAGTCCAAAATCTATCCCGGCGTTATAAGTGGTGGTTTTTTCCCAGGTTAAGTCTTCATTAAAAGGTTTGGCTGAATAAAGTGCAACCCCTTGGAGGTATTGTCCGGTACTGGAACCAGCTTCAAATAATGGTACCGAAGGATAAAAGCCTACAGCACCTGTAATATCCTGTTGGCCTGTTTTACCCCAGCCTAATCGCAATTTAAGGTCATTGATTACTTGGGAATCTTTTAAGAAGTCCTCTTCGTTCACTTTCCAGGCCAAAGCCGCTGCAGGAAAGTACCCCCATCTATTGTCCTTGCTGAACAAGGAAGAACCATCGGCCCTAAAGGAAACCGTCACCAAATATTTATCAAATAAGTTTAGATTGGTCCTGCCAAAGAAAGATTGTAAGTTGAGCTCGTTAAAATAGCGGTTGTTCGGGTTTTGTGCATCGATTTGTAATTCACGTATCCCCGTTTCGTCATTGTAGCGATATTCTTCTTTGTTACCATCATTCCTGAAATTTTGATAGGAATAGCCTCCCTGAACATCAAAATTGGTCAAGAACCCTTCTTCATAGCGTTTTGCATAAACCAAATAAGCATCCATGGTCTGGTTGGTTATACTTTGGTTTTCCCTGTAGTTGACCCCAGGATTGAAAACATAATTGGTGTTAATGTCATTGTTCGATGAGTCGAATTTATAGGTCGCCAAGGAATTATCGGAAAAAGACTCCTCAATATCCGCTGTTGAAGCTTCAAGACCTAAGTTAAGGACAGCCCTTAATTCTGGTAAGAAGTGCATCTTATAATCGAATTCAACGTTTCCAAGGATTTTCTGTACTTTTTCTGGTCGTGTTCTTTGTAATAACAGCGCTAGCGGATTCCATTGACCATCAAGTAATAATCGCGTGGGATTATCCACATCATCCAAAATGGTGTTTTGGTAAAAACCTCCAAAGCGGTTGCCGGGGGAATTATCGTAAATAGGTTTTGTGGGATCCATGTTGACAGCACCTCCCAAGGCACCACCTTCATCAACTGCATTTTTTTCTGAACTGATACCTTTTGCGTTGATATCGATCTTCAAATGATCATCGAAGAATGTAGGTGTAAATTTAACCGAGGCGGTATACCGCTCATAATCATTGGTTTTTACCAAACCTTCGGTGTTGTTATAGCCAAAGGAAAATCTAGTAGGCACTTTATTAAAAAGGTTGGCCCTAGCGCTAAAGTTGTGGTCCGATGATACTGCGGCCCTATAAATGGCATCTTGCCAGTCTGTATTAGCAGTTCCCAATAAGCCGGAATATGTAGGGTGATACTCATTAATGAACTTGGTGTATGTTGGTCCATCCATTAAATCGATCTTACTACTTACCGTACTAATACTCGTATTTGTTGAAAAATTGAACTTTGGACCACCCGAAGTTCCTTTTTTGGTGGTAATGATGATAACCCCGTTGGATGCCCTTGAACCATAAATGGCAGCTGCTGATGCATCCTTAAGGATGGAAAAGCTGTCAACGTCATTTGGGTTGATCAAGGAAAATGGGTTATTGACCCCTGCCGGATTGGTGTTGTCTATAGGTACTCCGTCAATTACAATAAGCGGACTATTGTTCGCACTAAGCGAAGCACCACCCCTTATTCTAATGTTCGGCGCTGCATCGGGTGCACCACCTGAACTGGTAATTCGCACACCGGCAGCTTTACCGGTTAAAAGTTGATCGGTACTTACAATGGCACCTTTGTTAAAATCTTCAGAGGTTACTGCAGTTAACGAGCCAGTAGCATCTTTAACTGTGGTTGTACCATACCCAATAACCACAACTTCATCCAATTGCGCCCTGTCCTCTTCCATTACTATGTCTAGATTAGGACCTGTAACTGGAATATCCAGGGTTTTGTATCCGATGTAGGAGAACTGCAATACCGCATCATCGTCTACGGTAAGGGTGTAATATCCATCAAAATCGGTCGTAGTTCCTGTAGATGTACCTACGACTACTATACTGACACCGGGCAAGGGACCTCCAGTTGCCTGATCGGTCACATTACCTGTCACGGTGGTCTGTGCAAAAATCCCTATGGGAATCATGAACACGGCCAGTAAAAGGCACTGTTTGATTTTTTTCATAGAACGTTTCTTAAATTAGTTTTAATTAGATTTGAATTATAATTTTACTCCTCATCTACGAAATTATGTAAATTTTATGTTAATTATCACTCAGGCCAATGTTTACGGGCTATTACAACGTTTTCGGGTTGATAACTTTTCGTTTATTTTTAAGGTATTGATAAAAGAGGGTACTTTTAAAGATCATTTGTTTATTTTAACCGTTATTTTTTTAACAAACCCATATTCCATATGAAGCCGAAAATGACCCTGAAGAGAATTGCCAAAGAATTAGGAGTGTCAATTTCGACGGTTTCCAAAGCACTGCATGACAATAAAGAAATAAGTCAGGATAATCGGGATAAAATCCAGGCTTTTGCTAAATTCTATAACTATCGTCCCAATAACATCGCCCTTAGTCTAAAGAACAAAAAGACAAAGACGATTGGGTTGATCATTCCTGAAATAGTGCATAACTTTTTTGCTAAGGTCATCAGCGGTATCGAGCATGTGGCCAAATTAAAAGGGTATAATGTTCTTATAGCCGTTACTAACGAGTCCTTTGATAAAGAAGTTATTAATATGGAGTTGTTGGTTCATAGTAATATTGATGGTTTCATAATGTCCTTGTCAAAGGAAACCTTGTTAAATCAGGATAAGCACCATCTACAGGAAACCATTAACCAAGGAATCCCCATTGTTATGTTCGACCGGGTCCTCAATGATATCGATTGTGACAAGGTTATTGTTGATGATTTAAAAGGGGCCAAGATGGCAACCCAAAAGCTTATTGATACGGGCTGCAAGAAAATCCTTTTATTGACTACAGAGGACTTTATCAATATAGGAAAGCTGAGGACACAAGGGTATTTAGAGGTTCTGAAAGAGAATAACATAACGCCGGACCCAGACATTATCTATCGAGTAAGTGATATGGGAAATCTAGAACGAAAACAAGAAGCCATTGAGGAGGATATCAATAAAATATTCGACAGGGTCAGTGATATAGACGGAATTTTTGCCGTTAACGAGATTTATGCCATAACAGCGTTGAATGTTGCACGGCAAAGAGGACTTCGGGTGCCAGAAGATTTGTCCGTAGTCAGTTTTTCAGACGGAATCCTTTCACAACATTCACGGCCAAGCCTTACTACCATTAGCCAGCACGGATTTAAGATCGGGGAAGTGGCCGCTTCCTTATTGATAGATAGGTTAAGTCATGAGGATGAAGAGAAGGAATATGAGACTAAAATCGTAAAAACAGAGCTCATTGAAAGAGATTCAACAAGATAAGTTGTTGAAAATCAAAAAAAACTTTATATTTTTGACCCAATCAAAACTTAATTTTACTTCTCAACTATAAGTTTTGAATAGACTTTTGGTAATTTTAATGGGTTCGTTATTAGGCCATTAAATTTAAAATTCCCGTTACTTTATTCAATGTAAGGACATTTTGTGCATTTCGTATGTATATTATGAAACACTTATGTCTATTTCAGTTCAAAAAAAATATCATGAAGAAAAAAGGATTCATTTTCGATTTGGACGGTGTTATCGTAGATACCGCGAAATACCATTACTTGGCTTGGAAGAAACTTGCCAATGAACTTGGCTTTGAATTTACAGAAGAACAAAACGAGATGTTCAAAGGGGTAAGCCGTAAAAGGTGTTTGGAAATCCTTTTGGACATAGGGGGCATCGAGGCTACGCAAAAAGAGTTCGATACTTGGATGATAGAGAAAAACGAGGATTATCTTGAATACATTGAAAAGATGGATGCTTCCGAGATTTTACCCGATGTACCTAAGGTTTTGGAATATCTTAAGGCCAAAAAAGTACCTATAGCATTGGGCTCTGCAAGTAAGAATGCCAAGCCAATTTTGGAAAAGGTCGGTTTATTGCCTTATTTTGATAATATCGTTGATGGCAATAGCGTTAGCAAAGCCAAACCAGATCCCGAGGTTTTTCTGATAGCTGCAGATAAATTAGGGGTCATGCCCAAAGACTGTTTTGTCTTTGAAGATGCCGTTGCGGGTATCCAGGCAGCCAATAATGCGGAAATGACCAGTATTGGAATTGGTGACTCCGATATTTTGGCCGAAGCCGATTATAATTTTAAGGATTTCACAGAAATCGATTTGGATTTTATAAAAAAATTATTGCAACTAAAATGAATCAAGAATATATAAAAGCGGACAATTGGTCAATAATCGAGGAAGGTTTTGATCAGGAAACTGTAAAATCCTCCGAAAGCCTTTTCAGTCTGGGCAATGGGGCAATGGGGCAACGTGCCAATTTCGAGGAAACCTATACGGGCCCTACCTTTCAAGGTAGTTATATTGCAGGGGTTTATTATCCTGATAAGACACGTGTTGGTTGGTGGAAAAATGGCTATCCCGAATATTTTGCCAAGGTTTTGAACGCTCCAAATTGGATTGGTATTGATGTGCTTATCAATAATGAACCTTTGGATCTGTTTACCTGTACTGCGGTAAAAGATTTTAGACGGGAATTGAACATGAAAGAAGGGTGGTACAAAAGGTCTTTTATAGCAACGCTGCCCAACAACGGGGCCAAGGTTCAAGTTGTGATAACCCGTTTTTTAAGCCTTGATATTGATGAGGTAGGAGCGATCAACTATAATGTTTCCCCATTGGATCAAGATGTTGAGGTTACTTTTGTTCCTTTTCTCGATAGTGGCATTACCAACGAGGACAGCAATTGGGACGATAAGTTTTGGAATACGACTGAAGTGCATTCCAAAGATAACCGAGCTTATATCCAAGCCCATACCATGAAGACGAATTTCAAGACCTGTACGTTTATGGCCTCGGAACTACTTCTAGATGGGAAAATATTGAATGTAGAACCCAATGCAAAACAGAAAGAGACATGGGTAGGGCATACTTATACCCAAAAGGTTAAGCAAGGTGGGGTCATAACACTACATAAGTTTGGGGGTTATACCGTATCAAGGAACCATAAAGCTGATGCGTTGGTCGAGGCTGCCAATTCGGTATTGGACCAAGTGTCGCAATTAGGGTTTAATGCACTACTTGAAAAACAGAAAGAGGCTTGGGCCGCTATTTGGCAAATGAGCGATATTACCATTGAAGGTGATGAAAAAGCACAGCAGGGTATACGTTTCAATATATTTCAATTGAACCAAACTTATTTGGGTACCGATCCTAAACTGAATATTGGTCCAAAGGGATTTACGGGAGAAAAATACGGTGGAAGTACATATTGGGATACCGAAGCCTATTGTATTCCTTTTTATATGGCCACAAAGAACCAGAATGTTGCCAGGAATTTATTGAGATACCGATACGAGCACTTGGAAAAGGCCATAGAGAATGCCCAAAAATTAGGTTTCAATAATGGGGCGGCACTATACCCCATGGTTACCATGAACGGGGAAGAATGCCATAATGAATGGGAGATCACTTTTGAGGAAATACATAGAAACGGGGCCATTGCTTTTGCTATATACAATTATTATAGATATACCGGAGACTACTCTTATATTCCCGAAATGGGACTGGAAGTATTGATCGGTATCGCCCGTTTTTGGCATCAAAGGGCCAATTATTCCGAAGCCAAGAATAAATACGTTATACTTGGGGTAACAGGGCCGAACGAGTATGAGAATAACGTGAACAATAACTGGTATACGAATTATTTGGCCAAATGGTGCATTGAGTATACCGTTAAACAGCTACATAAAGTAAAAGATGGCTATCCTGATGATTACGAACGTATCGTTGGGCACACCCGCTTAACTTCGAATGAAATAGATAAATGGGAAGAGGTTGCCAAAGGCATGTATTTCCCTTATTCTGAAAAATATGGGGTTTACCTTCAGCAAGATGGTTTCTTGGACAAAGAACTTATAACGGTTGATAAGTTGGATAAGATGGAAAGGCCCATTAACCAGAAATGGAGCTGGGACCGTATCCTAAGATCTCCATACATTAAACAGGCCGATGTATTGCAATGTTTCTATTTTTTTGAAGATCATTTTTCTCAGGAAATGCTTGAAAAACATTTTGATTTTTATGAGCCGTTTACGGTGCATGAATCATCACTTTCACCATGTGTGCATAGTATACAAGCGGCAAAATTAGATCGAATGGATCAGGCATATCAATTCTATCTAAGAACCTCAAGATTAGATCTTGATGATTATAATAAAGAGGTTGAGGAAGGTCTTCACATTACCTCTATGGCCGGCACATGGATGAGTATCGTTGAAGGTTTCGGTGGGCTAAGGATCATTGATGATAAATTATCATTCAACCCAAGAATACCCAACAAATGGAAATCATATTCTTTCAAGATCAACTTTAGGAATAGGATCATTAAGGTAACCGTTTCGGCAAGCGGCACTAAATTTAAATTGGATGGGCATGAACAAATGTCAATACGATATAAAGGTAAAAGGTTGGAATTGAACCCTGGAGAGGAAATTTCTGCTTAAATGAGAAGTTCTAGGTTCTTTATTTATATTCTTATCCTACTTTTGACCCAAGCTTGTACAGTTAAAAAAGAAGACAAACCAATGGCATCTGAGAAAAAAGTAAGAAAAGAGGTTGTTTATCAGGTTTTTACACGACTCTTTGGCAATACGAACACCACCAATAAACCTTGGGGAACGATAGAAGAGAACGGAGTGGGTAAATTTTCCGATTTTTCGGAGAAGGCACTTACAGAAATCAAAGATCTTGGTGTAACCTATATTTGGTATACCGGGGTGCCGCACCATGATGTGATTACCGATTACAGTGCTTACGGAATTTCAAATGACGACCCTGACATTGTTAAAGGAAGGGCAGGTTCGCCATATGCCGTTAAGGATTATTATAATGTAAATCCTGATTTGGCCGATGATCCCGCCAATAGATTGGCAGAGTTCAAGGCATTGGTTAAAAGGTCGCATGAGGCCGGACTTAAGGTGATCATAGATATTGTTCCGAACCACGTTGCCCGAAATTACGAAGGTAAATCTACCCCAGAGGGTTTAGAACCCTTTGGAGCATCGGATGATACAAGTGTGGAGTATAAGAGGAACAATAATTTTTATTACATTCCTTCAGAGGCTTTTAAGGTACCACAATGGGAAAACGGTTATTTACCTTTGGGAGGTGAAGCGCATCCATTGGCTGATGGGAAATTCGATGAGAACCCGGCTAAATGGACAGGCAATGGGTCAAGAATGGCCCAGCCAAATATAAATGACTGGTACGAGACCGTAAAGATCAATTATGGTGTACGACCCGATGGATCCTATGATTTTGATAGGCTTCCAGAAGATTTCGGTTCTAAGGATTATATGGCGCATTATGAATTTTGGGCCAATAAGGATGTACCTGGTTCTTGGGTGAAATTCAAGGATATTGCCCTGTATTGGTTGGCCATCGGGGTAGATGGTTTTCGGTATGATATGGCCGAAATGGTACCGGTGGAGTTCTGGAGCTATATGAATTCCCACATAAAAATGAGCAATCCCGAAGCCTTTCTTTTGGCCGAAGTATATAATCCGGATTTATATAGGGATTATATCTTTAAAGGGAAGATGGATTATCTCTATGATAAGGTAGAGATGTACGATTCCCTTAAACATATAATGCAAGGCCATGGTTGGACAGACCACATTCCCGTGGTAAAGAACAACCTGAAGGATATAGAGCATCATATGCTCCATTTTCTCGAAAACCATGATGAACAGCGTATTGCGAGTCCGGATTTTGCGGGTGATGCCAATAAAGGAAAACCTGCGATGGTGGTTTCAGCGACCATAAGCACATCTCCTACCATGATCTATTTTGGACAAGAGGTTGGTGAACCTGGAAATGAAAATGCCGGATTTGGGCAACCTACCCGTACATCTATTTTTGACTATATAGGTGTACCGCATCATCAACGTTGGGTAAATGATAAAAAATTCGATGGCGGACAATTGTCCAATGATGAAAAGGAACTTCGTGAATTTTATAAATCCTTATTGAACTTCACCATTAACAGTGAGGCCTTAATGGGCAATTATGCCGATATACATTATTACAATAAGGACAATACCGAAAATTATAATCACCGGGTGCTCTCCTATGTGCGTTGGTCTTCAAGTGAGAAGTTGTTGGTGGTTTCCAATTTTGACGCCAATGAATCCTATTCATTCGAGCTGAAAATCCCAAAGGAGATCATTTCAATGTGGCTGCTCAAGGACGGTGTCTATACCACAAATGATCAACTGACTTCAGATTATGCGCCAAACCTCATTGTAGAGAACGGAGTCGGGAAAATTCAAATCGATATAGCACCTTTGGAATCCTTCATTTTAAAATTAAATTAAGGGCGGAAATAAATATTTTGGTCAGAAGATGTATCTTACATGTGCGGTTAATAAGTTTTCCGTACAGGTATTAATTCGATTTGATCAAATGAAAAATTTAACTTATTGTTTTCTACTACTGTCCTTAACATTGATTCTAAGTTGTAATATGGTTGATAAACCCTTGGTAATAGGTCATCGTGGCGCAATGGGCCATGAAACTGAAAATACATTGGCTTCTGTTAAGAAAGCCCTGGAACTTGGGGTTGATATGATAGAGATAGATGTGTTTAAAATAAAGAGTGGTGAGATTGTTGTATTCCATGATCAAACAGTAGATCGTTTGGCCAATGCAACAGGTAATATTGAGGATTTCGATATTTTATATGTTAAACAAATGGTTTTGGATGGTAATCATTCCATTCCATTGCTTCAAGAGGTCATAAGGGCTCTCGATGATAATGTTAGGTTGAATATTGAGTTAAAGGGGGCTGGCACTTCGGATAGGGTCAATTTTATTGTGAAAGCAATTATGAAAGAACGGGGATGGGACTTGGATAAATTCTTGATTTCCAGTTTCAATTGGGACGAATTGAAATCCATGAGAGAGCACAACAATGATATTCCCATTGCAGTGTTGACCGAGGATAATCCTTTGGATGCCATGAAAATAGCCCAAGAATTGAAGGCAGAGGCTATTAATCCGAATTTCAAGGATTTGGATGCGGAATCGGTCAAAAAAATCAAAGCTGAAGGATTTAAAATCTACACATGGACGGTCAATGAACCTGAGGATATTTATATGGTCGAGTCATACGGCGTAGAAGGAATTATTACGAATTATCCAGAGAGAATCAAGTAATGTTCGATGTAATTATAATAGGAGGTGGTGCATCGGGGTTTTATGCTGCCATTCATATTGCCGAAACAAATCCAAATATTAAAATTGCCATTTTAGAAAGGGGCAAAGATGTTCTAAAGAAGGTCAGTATATCCGGTGGCGGGCGTTGTAATGTCACCAATGGGGAAACCGACCCTATGGAACTAACGAAAAATTATCCCCGTGGTGCGAAAGAGTTGTTAGGCCCATTTTATTCCCACGGTCCTGAGCAGACCATGCAGTTTTTCGAAAGTAGGGGGGTACCCCTCAAAATAGAGGATGATGGCAGGGTTTTCCCGGAGTCCAATTCCTCCCAATCGATAATTGATTGTTTTCTTAAAGAAACGGATCGTTTGGGTATTCAGGTTTACAGACAAAGCTCGGTAAAAGCCATTGAACCCATACAGGAAGGGGAAGCGAATGTAGGATGGCAGGTTACTACTGTGAAAGCAAAGTATTCTTGCAAGAAATTATTGGTGACCGCAGGGAGCAATCCAAAAATTTGGGAGATGTTAGAAGGCTTGGGGCATTCCATTGTGGCTCCTGTACCTTCGTTGTTTACTTTTAATATTGATGATGATCGTATTTCCGGAATACCCGGGGTAAGTACACCTGCCCATGTTGAGGTGCTTCCAAAGCATTCGTATAAACCTGAGATTTCGGTAAAGCTTAAAAGCAAACGAAACGGGAAACCGCTTTTTAGTGCCGAAGGCCCTGTTCTTATAACACATTGGGGGTTAAGTGGCCCAGCTATTTTAAGGTTGTCCGCTTGGGGGGCACTGCAACTGCACGAAAGTAAATACCGTTTTCCGATTAAGGTGAATTGGCTCCCGGAATATCATAAATCTTCGGTATTGTCCTTTTTGCAAGAAGTAAAGGAGGTAGAAGGCAAAAAAACGGTATTACGCTCAAAGGTTTTTGATATTCCAAAAAGACTTTGGACCAATTTGGTAAAGGCATCCGATATTGCCAATGATGAAAAATGGGCAGAGGTCACCAAGGAAAAGTTACAACAGCTTTCCGATCAATTGTCCAACAGTAGGTTTATGGTAGAGGGTAAGAGTACGTTCAAAGATGAATTTGTGACCGCTGGAGGGGTGGAATTAAAGGAAATCAATTTTAAAACCTATGAAAGTAGAATTTGTGACGGACTTTATTTTGCTGGCGAAATCATGAATGTGGATGCCATTACCGGTGGGTTCAACTTTCAGAATGCCTGGACCGGTGGTTACCTTGCTGCAATGGGCATAACCGAAGCCTTGGGAAGTTAGGAGGGTATAGGACACATTCTCGGCGAAATAGAGCCAATTATAAAGTTCAAATAAACGATGCCTCAAACCTTTCTGACACAATTCCTTTTGATATTTTTTTATTAAAATATGCGCCAATAATATGTTGAAATGCGTATATTGTATGTAAATACTGTTATTATGGCAACAATCAGAAAATCATTAACTATAACTACTACCCAGGAAGAGTGGATAAAATTTCAAATCGAGAATGGGGGTTTCGCCAACGATAGTGAATACATGCGGCATCTAATAAGATTAGATGAGGAGCGCAATAGGGAGTTTCTAATCACCAAGGCGGCCATACAAGAAGGATATGAAAGTGGCGTGCGTTCTAGAATAAGGTCTGTTGATGAAATTGTTGAAGCTGCGAAAGTTCGTAAAAAGAACAGAAATGTCTAGTTATTATTTATCGTCGAAAGCAGATGACGATATTGATGATATAGTGGATTATACTTTAGAAACTTGGGGCGAATTACAGACACATGCCTATGTTACGGAGTTGTACCAATTTTTACAGACTCTGGCAGATAATCCCGATCTTGGTCGAGACGCTTCAGAATATGTAACTCTACTTAGAAGATACAACTATAAGGCACATACAATTTTTTACGAACCAACTAAAAAGGGCATATTCGTTGTTCGCATTTTAGGGCAAGTAAGGGATTTCAAAAGACATCTTTAGCCGATATTAATCTGATTTAAAAAGTATATATAAACGATGAATTATATTGCACTTTTAAGGGGTATAAATGTCGGAGGTCACAAGAAGGTGAAAATGGCCGATTTACGAGATCTTTTCGAAAATTTGGGCTTTGATAATGTCAAGACCTATATTCAAAGTGGTAATGTTGTTTTCGAAAGTGAAAATAGTGATATTGGCATTTTGGAACATCGAGTCAGCAATGCAATATTGGATCACTTTGGTTTTGAAGTTCCGGTGATTATAATCGAGGGTATTGAGGTAAAAAGAATAGTTGATAATAATCCTTTTAACGATGCTGAGGATATTCAGGCCAACAAGGTATATTTTGTTTTACTGAAAAGACGACCAACACAGGAAGCCCTTGATGTTTTGTCTTCTTTACATTTTGAAAATGAGCAACTTGTAGCAACAACCGCCTGTGTTTATTTAAAATGTGATCTTGGTGCTGGGAAGGCTAAATGCAATAATAATCTAATAGAGGATAGATTGAAGGTTGCGGCGACTTCCCGCAACCACAGAACCATGCTTAAATTATTGGAATTGTTGGCCGATTAATTCAGTTCCCAGATCTTATAGTTCAAAACGGTAGCAAAACAAACCCATAATAAATAAGGGATAAGCAACCAAGAAGCATATTTGTCTACGATTCTGAACCACCGCATGGTCAAAACAATCAGACACAACAAGCTAATAATCACCACAAGTCCCCAGAATGGTTGTTTAAAACCGAAAAACACGATACTCCAAGCCGCATTTAGTAGCAGTTGAAATCCGAAATGATATAAGGCGGTCTTAACCCATAAATGGTAAAACCCTTTGGCCCATACCAAACCGGCCGCTACACCCATCAATATATAAAGAACCGTCCATACCGGGGCAAAAAGCCAATTTGGAGGATTAAAAACAGGTTTGTTCAAGGTAACGAACCAATCATTTACCGAACTTTGGGTAGCAAAACTGGATAGGAAACCAACGGCAAGACAAATGCTTACCGTAATGGCGATATAGGTTAATTTTTTTTTCACTTGGTTGATTGTTGACCTCTAAAATAAGGATTAAAACCATTGAATGAACAACTTTTCCACTTAAAAACTATCTTTGTATAAATTGTATTTTAATGACATATACAGAATTCCTTCCATCGGAATATGCCAAAACAGTTTCAGAAGGGAAGGTGACCTACAGAGCTCCCAGTAATATTGCATTGGTTAAATATTGGGGAAAAAAGGAAGATCAAATCCCTGCCAATCCCTCTATCAGTTTCACGTTGGATGCATGTGCTACCACAACTGCCCTTACCTATTCGAAATTAGCGGAAAAAGGCTCTGGTTTTTCTTTTGAGTTGTTGTTCGAAGGCAAGGACAAACCCGATTTTCGTCCTAAAATCGAGGCATTTTTTAATCGGATAGAAAGTTATCTTCCTTTTTTAAAGGATTATCAGTTAAAGATAGAAACATCCAATTCGTTTCCCCATAGTAGTGGTATCGCTTCTTCTGCAAGTGGTATGGCCGCATTGGCCTTGTGTCTTATGCATATTGAGAAACAATTGGATCCATCAATCAATGAGGAATTCTTTGATCAAAAAGCTTCCTTCTTGGCACGTTTGGGCTCTGGGAGTGCATGTCGAAGTATAGAAGGTGATTTGGTACAATGGGGATACCACAAGGGAATTCCGGCTAGCTCTGATTTGTTTGCCGTCAAATATCCCTTTCCGGTTCATGAAGTATTCCATAAATACCATGATACCATTTTGTTGGTTGATAAAGGGCAAAAACAAGTAAGTAGTACCATAGGTCATAATTTAATGCATGGTCATCCTTTTGCGGAACAGCGTTTTTCGCAGGCCCATGAAAACATTACCAAGCTGAAGGAGGTTTTCGCGACTGGAAATCTAAAAGGGTTTATCGAGGTTGTGGAAAGCGAGGCATTGACCTTGCACGCCATGATGATGACAAGCATGCCCTATTTTATCTTGATGAAGCCCAATACGCTTAAGATCATTCAAAAAATCTGGCAATTTAGGTCCACTTCAAAGACCCATCTCTGTTTTACATTGGATGCCGGAGCGAATGTACATGTGCTATATCCGCAAGAGGAGAAAGAGAAAGCGCATCAATTTATTAAGGATGAGTTGGTTGCATATTGCGAAAACGGACAGTATATTTGCGACAGAATTGGCTTTGGGGCTAAATTATTGTTACCTTAGAAGTAATACTTTATAAGAATAAACAACGTTTAATAGGGGAATATCCAACTTTGAATTAAAGGAGTTTGCGAATCTATCAAAAATATTGTTTATATTTAACGAAATAAGATTAAACAAAATTACACTAACTTTGTTTAAAGTACTGAATTGTTAAGAGCTTAAATATCAACATTTAAGTTTTGATTTTTTACGATCTTAATCGGGTATTCTTAAATTAAACTATGAAAGGACCATTATTTTATTCTAAAATCCTACTGTTTGGGGAGTATGGTATCATTAAGGATTCCAAAGGACTTTCCATTCCCTATAATTTTTTCAAGGGAGCTTTGAAAAAGGATGTCGATCCTTCCGAAGAGGCAAAAAAATCAAATGGTTATTTAAAGGATTTCGTAGCTTATTTAGAGGAATTGGTACTTCAAAAACCTGATTTGGTTTCTTTTGATTTTGAAAGCTTAAGGAATGATGTAGCTGAAGGGATGTATTTTGACAGTTCTATTCCGCAGGGTTATGGTGTAGGTAGTAGCGGTGCCTTGGTTGCTGCCATTTATGATAAATACGCACTTGATAAAATTACCGTACTTGAAAACCTTACACGTGAAAAGCTATTACGCTTAAAAGCCATTTTTGGAAAAATGGAATCTTTTTTCCATGGTAAATCTTCTGGTTTGGATCCTTTGAACAGTTATTTGAGCTTGCCCATTCTTATCAATTCCAAGGACAATATCGAATCTACCAGTATACCTTCCCAGAACAAGGAAGGGAAAGGTGCGGTTTTTTTACTCGATAGTGGTGCCACTGGGGAAACAGCCCCTATGGTTCAATTGTTCATGGAGAAAATGAAGCAGGAAGGCTTTCGGCAGATGCTGAAAAACCAATTCATAAAACATACCGATGCTTGTGTTGAGGACTTCATAAGCGGTAACGTTAAATCACTATTTGGGAATTTAAAGCAATTGTCCCATGTGGTTCTGGATAATTTTAAGCCAATGATCCCAGCGAAGTTCCACCAATTATGGCAGCAGGGTATAGAAACAAATGATTACTATCTAAAACTTTGTGGTTCTGGTGGTGGAGGCTATATTCTGGGCTTTACCCAGGATATAGACAAGGCTAGGAATATACTTAAAGATTACAAATTGGAGGTGGTTTATAACTTCTAGTATTTCACAAACACATGCTTAGCAGAAAGAACAAGCTCTTACTACTTAAGTTATTGAGCCTGTTTTCCATTGTTCGGGGTTACAATATATTAATGATCGCTTTGGCCCAGTACTTGGCCACGATTTACATTCTTGCCCCGAATTTGCCATTGCGTAGGGTCGTTTTTGACCTTAACCTTTTTTGTATCGTACTTTCTTCGGCCTTGGTCATCGCTGGCGGGTATATTATCAATAGTTTCTACGACGCGGAAAAAGACCTTATCAATAAGCCAAGAAAAAGTATGTTGGATCGTTTGGTTAGTCAACGATTTAAACTATCGGCTTATTTTACCTTGAATTTTCTCTCCGTATTTTTCGCCAGTTATGTCTCATTTAGGGCGGTATTCTT
The DNA here is from genome assembly GCF_009674825.1 of Maribacter luteus. Taxonomy (GTDB): domain Bacteria; phylum Bacteroidota; class Bacteroidia; order Flavobacteriales; family Flavobacteriaceae; genus Maribacter_A; species Maribacter_A luteus. Next base: position 288,240 of record NZ_WKJH01000001.1, on the reverse strand, counting down.
TTTCTCCGCTTATATTTTTGGTATTTGGTTGTATTCCCATAAGTTGAAAAAGGTGCCTTTTTTGGGAAATTTCATTTCGGCAACCTTGGCCATAGCCCCATTCTTTGCGGTTTTTGTGTATTTCAAAAATTTTGATACGGTTATTTTCGTTCATGCGTTCTTTCTTTTCCTATTGATTTTGGCACGTGAAATGATCAAGGATCTTGAGAACATTGCAGGTGATCTAGCCCAGAACTATAAGACCATTCCAATTTTATATGGCGAAAGAACATCAAAAATAAGTATCACGGTTTTAATTGTAATGACCCTAATTCCATCTTTATTGCTCATCAATAATTTTGATGTGGGGTACATGCATTACTACTTTATCTTGTGCATTGTATTGTTCATCGTTTTTCTTGTTCTCCTTTGGAAATCGAGGACAAAGTTTCATTACGTTTGGCTGCACAATATTTTAAAACTGATAATTGTTTTAGGGGTTTTCAGTATTTTATTGATTGATGTTGACCTTGTTTTAAACCGAATTTTATAATGGAGAATCTATTGAAAGTGGCCCTCGCACAAATTGCACCGGTATGGTTGAATAAGTCAGAGACCCTAAAAAAAATCGAAGCAACGATTGTTACGGCAGCCAATGAGAAGACTGAATTGGTGGTTTTCGGAGAGGCATTGTTACCAGGGTATCCTTTTTGGTTGGCACTGACTAACGGGGCGGCTTGGGATTTGAAAATCAATAAGGAGCTGCATGCCCATTACGTTAGGAACGCGGTGCAAATTGAATCGGGGGAATTGGATAACATTCGTAAATTGGCAAAGGAGTACCGAATTGCCATTTATTTGGGAATGATCGAAAGACCTCAGGATAGGGGAGGTCATAGTATTTATTGTTCTTTGGTGTATATTGATCAAAACGGACATATAAAATCCGTTCATAGAAAATTACAACCTACATATGATGAAAGATTGACCTGGGCTCCAGGGGATGGCAACGGATTGCAAGTGCATTCCTTAAAGCAATTTACGGTTGGCGGACTCAATTGTTGGGAAAATTGGATGCCCTTGCCTAGAGCGGCATTATATGGTCAGGGAGAGAATCTACATATTGCCGTTTGGCCCGGAAGTGCGTATAATACAAAAGACATAACACGTTTTATTGCAAGGGAGTCAAGGAGTTATGTTATTTCGGTTTCTTCATTAATGAAAAAAGAAGATTTTCCGACCGGTACGCCACATCTGGATAAAATCCTGGAAAATGCTCCTGAAGTACTTGCTAACGGAGGTTCGTGTATAGCCGGTCCTGATGGGGAATGGTTATTGGAGCCGGTAATTGATAAAGAAGGGCTCCTGTATCATACCTTAGATTTCAACAGGGTATACGAGGAACGTCAAAATTTTGACCCTGTCGGGCATTATTCCAGACCCGATATTACGAAACTTACTGTCAATCGCGAAAGACAATCTACACTCGAATTTGAAGATTGATATTATTTAATCAATCCTTGTTGAATTCACTACCTTTGCAAAAAATTGGAAGATAATGGGAAGGTCAGATTCAAACAAAGACAGGAAGGCATCAGGACGTCAGGGAGGTACATTCAGGAAGAAGAGTTATGCGAGGGGAAATGCACCGATCAAGAAACGTACGGAGCCACAAAAACCTTCGGATCCTGATTTAATCCGATTAAATAAATATGTGGCCAACTCCGGGGTATGTTCACGAAGGGATGCCGATATTTATATCGCTGCGGGTAATATCACCGTTAATGGTAAGCCTATAACCGAAATGGGCTATAAGGTTAAAAAGAGTGATATCGTTAAATTTGACGGACGTTTACTTAACCCGGAAAAGAAAGAGTACGTTTTACTCAATAAACCAAAGGATTTCTCAACAACTATTAGGGATGAAAGGGGTAAACGTAATGTAAATGGCCTAATTTCAAATGCCTCTAAGTCCACACTATTGCCAGTAGATAAAATGGGCAAAGAAGCAACTGGACTTTTATTGTTCACCAATGATGGTGATTTGACAAAACGATTGAAAAGCCCTAAAAACGGTCTTCGTAAAATTTATCATGTAGTATTGAACCGTGACCTTCGAAGTGCGGATCTGAAGAAAATACAAGAAGGAGTGGTTTTAGATGAAAAACCGGTTCGCGTGCAAGACATCAGTTTTATTGATGATGCCCCAAAACGGGAAGTTGGGATAGAGATATTTAGTTCTAAAAACAAGATCGTTGAACGTATTTTTGAACACTTGGAATATGAAGTGGTAAAAATAGATCGGGTTGCTTATGCCGGACTTACCAAAAAGGATCTTCCAAGGGGTCATTGGAGGTATTTGACCGAGCAAGAGGTGATAAACCTTGGAATGATTCGTTAGGGTTTCTCCTCAAACAGAAGCCAATAATTTGGGTCTAGTACAATAGTGTCTGGTTTGGTATCTATGTTTATTTCGAACACCTCGGACTGTTCGTCAACTTCCAATGCAACAACTTTTATTTCATCGTCCTTTACTAGCCCAATTTCAAGAGGGAATTTAAAAGTATGATGGTCTTGTATTTGTTTCAGATTGATTTTGACTTTTCCATTTTCATAGACCCAATCCCATTTGATTTGTGGGTGTCCTTTGGTAAACAACCATTGCTGAAAAAAAGATTCTAGCTTCTCGCCGCAAGCTTTTTCCATTACTTTTTGGAAATCTACGGTCAAAACGTTCGCATCTCGATATGTTTTGTAATAATCGCGTATGCCTTTCCAAAACAGTTCATCACCTAACTTATGACGAAGCATATTCAATACCCAACCCCCTTTTTGATAACTGTTTATACTTAAGACCTGCATAGGGTCCTTTATAGTAAGGTCAACAATAGGCGACGGGTTCTGTTTGTAATAATCTATCACTTGTTTTCTGTCAAGGGCCAATTCATCTTTTCGTTTTTCATCCCCATACACATGTTCTAGATACAAGATTGAAAAATACGTGGCGAAGCCTTCACTCAACCAAACGTGGTTCCAACTGTTTTCCGTTGCCGAATTGCCAAACCATTGGTGTGCGATTTCATGGGCTATCAATGCTTCGACGGTGTTCTTACCAGTGACAGAGTCTTCGAAATAGGCAATGGTCCCTGCATTTTCAAGTCCGCCCCATTGCGTTTTTGCTTGCATGTTCGCTAGTTTGGCAAATGTATAAGGGCCTATATTATCAATAAAATATTCAAGAACTTTAGAGGCTACTTTATAATCGGAAAACCCTTCCAAACGGTTTTCGGGATATACCCAAGCAGAAACAGGGATATCGTGCACCACATCAAGTAAACGACTTGCGAATTTAGTAACCCCAATAGTTACGACTTTCATGGCAACCGGTGCAGGTTCTTTGTAAACGGTTAATTTTTGGCCATTTCCCAGATTGCTCTCCTCTATTTTTTTCCCTGTGGCAACCACATCATAATCCTCAGGTGCGGTAATTCCAAACTGAATACTGGCTTTATCGTATGGGTGATCTACCGAAGGCAACCAATGACGGGCCAAATTAGGCCAGTTATCACCAAAAAAGGAACGGCGACCAAATTTTGTTTTGTCTATTACGAGTCCCCTTTGTGGTATGCCTTCATATAGAATTGTAAAGGTTTTGATGCCTTTACTATTGGATGATGGACTGATATTTATCCTATTGTTCTCGAAAGTATAATTGGCCGGTTTATTACCTTCAAAAACTCCGGAAACATCCATTCCATAGATGCCCGATTTACCTACAAGATCCAACACGAATGAATCAACGTTCTCTTTAAACAGGACATTGATTATCGTCTCTCCTTTTATCTGGTCATTATCGTCGTTCAAGGTGAGGTTGAAAATATAATCCTGTACATCTACTTTTTCGTTTTTAGGGTACAGGTCCTGCGCTACGATTTCGCCAATACTTAGGAAGAAAAAGGCTATTACCCAGATGTGTTTTTTATGATAATGGAAATACAATTTCATGTGTTCTTGTTTAAAGGCAAATTGTATCAGTAAATTTAGATTGATTTTTTCATCTTTCCACGAATTTCATTCAAACATAAATTTCCCAAACTACCTTCATGGGTATGTTCAATATCTCGTTTAGGAGTGAAAGTACCTTCGTTGATTTCCATACCCATTTTTTTATAGGCATCACGGAAAGGCATTCCGTTTTGTACCAATTCGTTCAAGGTGTCCACACTAAATAAGTAATCATATTTAGGGTCTTCTAAAATGTTTTCATTCACTTTGGCCTCCTTTAGGCTAAAGGTGAGTATTTCCAAACATGCCTTTAAATCTTGGATTGCAGGTACGATGACTTCTTTAACTAATTGCAGATCACGGTGATAACCACTGGGCAAATTGTTCGTGATCAAAATCAATTGATTGGGTACTGCTTGTAGTTTATTGCACTTTGCCCGTACCAATTCAAATACATCCGGATTCTTTTTATGCGGCATTATACTACTCCCTGTTGTCAGTTCATCGGGAAATGAAATGAAATTAAAGTTCTGGCTCATATACAAACAGATATCCATGGCCATTTTTGATAGGGTCGCGGCAATACTACTCATGCCAAAAGCTGTAGCTTTTTCTACCTTGCCACGTCCCATTTGGGCGGCGACAACATTGTATTTCATGGTTTCAAATCCCATTTCCTTAGTTGTAAAAGTCCTATCGATAGGGAAGGAGCTTCCATATCCGGCAGCGCTTCCCAACGGATTTTGGTCGGCTACTTTGTAGGCAGCATCGATAAAATAAAGATCATCTATCAAACTTTCGGCATAGGCAGAGAACCATAGTCCAAAAGAAGAGGGCATGGCAATCTGCAGGTGGGTGTAACCTGGTAGCATAATGTCTTTATGCTTTTCGGCCAAATCCATCAACAAATTGAATAAGGTGATTGTTTCAGCCTTTATTTCTTGCAGCTCATTTTTTAAATAGAGGTGCATGGCTACCAACACCTGATCGTTACGGGATCTTGCTGTATGTATTTTTTTACCGGTGTCTCCCAACTTTTCCGTTAAGACATATTCAATTTTTGAATGCATGTCCTCAAAAGAATCTTCAATGGTAAATGTGCCTTCTTCTATGGTTTTGGTAATATTGTCCAATTCATTCACCAAATCTGTTGTTTCGGCATCGGTCAATAAACCGATTTTTCCTAACATTTTGGCGTGCGCTTGCGAAGCGATGACATCGTATTTTGCCAATAGCAAATCCAGTTCTCGGTCATTGCCCACGGTAAAATGGTCTATTTTTTTATCGGTACTAAATCCTTTATCCCAGAGTTTCATATGTTGGTTTTAAGTTTTAGGAATATAGTTAAAAGTCACTATACTTTTTGATTAAGGTTATGGTTATTTTCTGGATTTCATCACATAAATAAAAGATTCTTTCGAGCTCATCCTTGGTGAGAAATCCGATTCTTTTTGAAATTTCCAATTGTGTTTTTAGTTCATTGATAGACCCGTTGGATATTTCTAAGAAGTTCCGAAATACTTTTTTAGATTTCCTGACGGCTCCTTCGGCTATATTACTCGGTATGGAAACCGCACATCTTCTTATCTGACTTGTTAGACCGAATTTTTCCTCAATTGGAAAAGAGGCTGTTGCGGTATAAACCTTTTCAACCAAGTCCATTGATTTTTGCCAAACAATAAGTTCTTTGTAATTGTACATCCAACTTCTATTAACTTCTAACTTACAAACTATTGACCAATAAGGAATCCTTGTAATAATTTAATGTAAATATCTATTCCTTCTTCGATTTCATTCACGTAAATATACTCATCTGCGGAATGGGAACGGGTACTGTCACCTGGGCCTAATTTCATCGATTGGCAAGTAAGTGCCGCTTGATCCGACAAAGTAGGGGAACCGTAAGTTTCCCGACCTAAATTTACTCCTGATTGTACCAACGGATGGTTTTTATCTATTGAGGATGAATTCAATCGGAGTGAACGTTCTTGTAATTCACACGGGGCTTCGGCTTTCAGTATATTCGCTATTTTCGAATTGCTGTAGCAATCATTCACCCTAACGTCTATGACCAAATCGGTATGGGCGGGAACAACGTTATGTTGGGTTCCTGCGTTGATTTGGGTTACCGTAAGTTTTACTTCGCCCAGCGCTTCGGAAACCTTGTCGAACTTGTAGTTTTTAAACCAATCCAGCACCTTAATGGTATTATAGATCGAATTGTCTTCGTTCGGGTGGGCGGCATGTGACGGAGTACCTTTTACCACGGCATCGAAAACAACCAATCCTTTTTCGGCAATGGCCAAATTCATAAGTGTCGGTTCTCCCACTATAGCAACATCTATTTTTGGTAAACTAGGCAATAATCCCCTGAGACTTTTTGGACCTGCGTTTTCTTCCTCGGCCGTAGCGGCGATCAATAGGTTATGGTTTAAATCCTCTTGATCATAGAATTTTGTGAAAGTAGCGATTAGGGATACAAGGGGGCCACCGGCATCATTACTGCCCAAGCCAAATAACTTTCCGTCTTCTATATGTGGATGAAAAGGATCTTTGGTGTATGCGGTATTGGGTTTAACGGTATCGTGGTGGGAGTTTAACAGTAAAGTGGGTTTGGTGTCGTCCCAATGTTTATTTTTTGCGATTACATTGTTGTCTTTCCGTTGGAATGGAATATCAAATGCTTTGAACCAATTTTCAATGGCCTCGGCTGTGTGATGCTCTTCCCCAGAAAATGATTGAATGGATATGAGCTTTTTCAACAGATCGATTGCTTTTTCAGTTAGCTCCTCTTGTTCTATTTTCATAAGGTAATTGTCGTAAATAATTTGGTATTTGGTTGAAGCATTGAAATATCACCGATACAAACTTTACTGACATGATTGTTCAGTGCATGAAAACAATTTTCCATTTTGGGAAGCATTCCATCAGCTATCACTTTTTGTTGTAATAGATCGGAATACGTTTCTGTGTTGATGTGTTGAATCACGGAATTTTCGTCTTCCACATCTTTTAAAACCCCTTTTTTCTCAAAGCAATAATAGAGTGTCGAATCAAAAATCGGGCTCATCCCGATAGCTATTTCTGAAGCAATGGTGTCTGCATTAGTATTCAAAAGTTGACCTTTTCCGTCATGGGAAATTGCGCAAAAAACTGGGGTGATACCTGTACTGAGTACTGAATTCAAAAAATCTGCATTTATCCCGTCAATATCCCCAACAAACCCGAAATCAATATCCTTTACCGGTCGCTTATGCGCCTGTATGCTGTTGCCGTCTGCACCACTTAGTCCAAGGGCATTTGTGCCCAATGCCTGTAATTTCGAGACAATGTTCTTATTGGTAAGTCCGCCATAGACCATAGTAATAACTTCAAGGCTTTTGGCATCGGTAATACGTCTTCCATTCGACATTTGGGAGTCAATACCTAATTGGCCGGCCAATTTCGTGGCCAATTTTCCGCCACCATGCACCAATATCTTCAATCCTTCCAATTTCGAGAAGTTCAGTAAAAACTGTTCCAGCTCAACTTGGTTTTCGATGACATTCCCACCTATCTTAACTATGGATAATTGTTGTTTCATTCTAAATCTTCAAGGATTTTTTTAAGTACAAGTTGCGCCGCATAGGTTCTGTTATTGGCTTCTTCTATGACCAAAGATTGTTGACTGTCGAGAACACTATCCTCAACGATTACATTTCTACGAACGGGAAGACAATGCATAAATTTGGCATCTCCCAACTTATCCTTGGTAATCATCCAATCGGGGTCTTGGTTAAGTACCATACCGTAGTTTGAATAATTACTCCAGTTTTTCGCATAGACAAAGTCGGCATTTTCAAAAGCCTTCTTTTGGTCATGTTCTATGGTTGCATCTTTGGTTATATTCGGGTCCAATTCGTAGCCTTCAGGGTGAGTGATTACAAATTCGGCATCCTGCAATTGCATCATTTGTACAAACGAATTGGCCACGGCATGGGGCAATGCTTTGGGATGTGGGGCCCACGACAGAACTACTTTTGGTCTGTCCTTGGTGTTGTGTTCAGCCAACGTTATTGCATCGGCTAAGGCCTGTAGTGGGTGCCCTGTCGAGCTTTCCATGTTCACAATGGGTACAGTTGCGTATTTTTTAAATCCGTTCAAAACCTCTTCCGATTCGTCTTTTGCCTTATCGGTCAAAGAGGCAAAAGCACGTATGGCGATAATGTCACAATATTGGGAGATTACTTGGGCGGCTTCCTTTATATGTTCCGATGTGCCTTGATCCATTATGGTGCCATCCCCATATTCAAGGGCCCAACCTTCGTTCCCGAAATTCATGACAATAACTTCCATTCCTAAGTTCATAGCAGCTTTTTGCGTACTCAATCGTGTCCTTAGACTATTGTTGAAGAATAGAAGGCCAATGGTCTTATTTGCCCCCAAATCTTTATTCGTTATAGGGTTTTTCTTCAAAGATCGAGCCTCCTTTACCCATTTGGGCAATGACTCGATATCGGTTATAGAGAGGTAGTTTTTCATCTTACTATTATTTTGGTATGCTTACTGAGGTCTTTTATGGCATCTGAAATGAAATTGTCTTTCAACCCGTTAACTATCCAGGTCTCAATACCTGCTTCTTGGGCAATGGTTGCCGCTTCTATCTTGGATTGCATTCCTCCTGTGCCATGGGAGGACTTGGATGAGCTTATTTCTTTAGTTAAATGTTGCGTTCCGGAAACCGTTGCAATGGTTTCGGGAGTTCCATTTTTAAAAGATTCCTTGGTGTAAATGCCATAGGTATTCGTCGCGATGATCAAAAGGTCGGCTTTTAACAATGCAGCGGTCAACGCAGCCAATTTATCGTTATCCCCAAATTGGATCTCATCTGTGGCAACGGTATCATTTTCATTGATGATGGGAATGAAGTTGTTAGCGACCAATACATTGATCGTGTTTTTGATATTGGCCTTGGCATCGGCATTTTCAAAATCTGAATAGGACAAAAGACATTGGGAAGTGAAAAGTCCTAATTCCCGAAAATTTTCTTGAAAAATACGCATCAGATGTGGTTGCCCGATTGAAGCCAAGGCTTGTTTCACATTCATTTCTTCCCCATGATGTTCCAATTTCACGAATTGTTTGGCGGCCGCAATGGCACCGGAACTTACGATAATGAATTCATATTCGTTTTTTAAAGCTTCAATCTGCCTACCAATATCCTCTATTTTTCCTCTGGAAATCTGATCGGTTTCCTTGGTCAAGGTATTACTGCCTATTTTTAGTAAAATTCTTTTTTTCTCCATTCTATTTTTCTTCAATCTGTCAGCCTTTAAATAACCAATAGGGCTATGTTACCGCACTTGCCCATTCCCCTTAACATACCATTTGTTGGTTACCAGATGTTGTAATCCGATCGGACCTCTTTGGTGTAATTTATCTGTACTTATGGCTAATTCGCCTCCAAGTCCGAATTGACCACCATCCGTAAATCGGGTAGATGCATTGTGGTATACCGCTGCAGTATCGACACTGTTCATGAACTCGGTGGCGGTATTTTCATTTTTTGTGATGATGGCTGCAGAATGTCCGCCTCCATATTGGTTGATTTTCTCAATTGCCTCTTCCAAATCGGTTGCCTGGCCCAATAGGATCTTGTAATCTAAAAACTCTTCGAACCAAATGGCATCATCCGTAACTTGGGAAGTGTTCGCTAGTCCATCTAAATGCCCATCGACCCATATGGTGACATTGCTTTCCAATAATTTCGCAACTAGCTTGTCCAAAAAGGCTGATTTGTATGGTAATCGATCATGGATTAAAACCTTGTCCAAAGCGTTGCATGCCGATATTTTGGTGGTCTTTGCATTGATAATGATGTCAAGGGCCATTTCTTGGTCGGCATCAACATCTACAAAGGCAAAATTATTTCCTCGGCCACTTACAATTACGGGGCAGGTCGCATGTTGTTTTACAAAGGCAATAAGTTTCTCACCACCTCTAGGGACGATCAAATCCAATTTCTGTGTCGGATTTTCCAAAAATGCTTGGGTTTCACTTCGATTGAATTGCAAATATTCGACCCATGCAGTCGAAACATGGTTTTCATGCAAGGCTTTGTGCCAAAGGTCTACCAAGACCAAGTTGCTGTTCAAGGATTCCTTTCCTCCCTTCAGTAAAATTTTATTGCCCGATTTAAAGGCGATTCCCGCTGCTTCAATAGTCACGTCTGGCCGTGATTCATATATAATCAATACCGTTCCGAATGGGGCGGTTCTGTTACTGACGGACATACCGTTTTCATGTTCAAAATGGAATCGTTCTATATTCAAGGGGTCATCCAATTGGGCCAATTCCTGCAAGGACTTGATCATACCCTTGATCTTGTTGTCATCGACCTTTAGGCGATCGTACATGGCTATATCGGCGCCACTATAACTTTCCATGTCCTTTTTATTGGCTTCCAAAAGAGTGTTCTTTTCCTTTTGCAACCATTGTATCATGGAATTCAGAACGGCATTTCGTTGCTCAATATTCAGTAGTAAACTCATGATAGGGCCATTTTCAATTTATCGAAAAACACATCCATATCGGCCTTTGTAATATTCAAGGCAGGTAAAATTCGCAATACATGTTTGTCTTTTGCACCACCGGTGAATAGGTGGTGTTCATTGATTAATTTTTTCCGTAGTTCGGCCACCTCAAAGTCAAACTCTAGCCCTAGCATCAATCCTTTGCCCTTGGTTCTTTTAACCTGTGGGATTTCCTTGGCCTTGTTTAAAAAATACTCACCAAGGTGATGGGCATTGGCCATGAGGTGCTCTTTTTCCATAACCTCGAGTACGGCTAACGTGGCTGCACAGGCTAAATGGTTACCACCAAAGGTAGTGCCCAACAAACCATAAGAAGCTTCTATCTTTTCATGGATCAATACACCTGCCACGGGAAAACCATTACCCATGCCTTTTGCAATCGTAATGATATCGGGTTGTATATTATGGTGTTGGAATGCAAAGAATTTTCCACTTCGTCCAAAGCCTGACTGAACCTCGTCCGCGATAAGAATAACCTCGTTTTCCTTGCTGATGGCGGCTATTTTTTGATAAAAAGCTGCAGAAGGCTCATCCAAGCCTCCTACACCTTGAATCGTTTCAATGATCACGGCACAAACATCCCCCTTCTTGACTTCGTTTTCAAAGGCAGTACTATCATCAAAGGGTAAAAAGGTGACTTTTTGTTGTTTGTTCAAGGGAGCATTTATTTTTTCGTTATCGGTTGCGGCAACTGCGGCCGATGTTCTCCCATGAAAACTGTTCTTAAAGGCGATGATCCTGGATTTTCCCGTTTGAAAAGAAGCTAATTTCAGAGCGTTCTCATTTGCTTCGGCCCCAGAATTACATAGGAAAAGGTTATAGTCCACACATTGTGAAAGCTTACCGAGTTTTGTTGCCAATTCTACCTGTAAAGGATTTTGAACGGCATTGCTGTAAAATCCGATTTTATCCAACTGGTCCTTGATTCGGTTTATATAATGTGGGTGCGTATGCCCGATGGATATTACGGCATGGCCTCCATAAAAATCCAAATATTCTTGACCCTTGTCATCGGTAACCACAATGCCTTTGGCGGAAACGGGAGTTACATCATAGAGGGGATATACATCGAATAATTTCATTGGTTCACTTTTTTAAATTCACTGATTTTATCAAAGGAAGCCACAATACCTTGTATTAAAGAAGAGCTGAGTCCATGATGTTCCATTTCGTTCAACCCTTGAATGGTACAACCCATTGGTGTGGTCACTTTGTCAATTTCCTCCTCAGGATGATTCCCGGATGCGATCAACAATCCGGCCGCCCCATCACAGGTATGCATGGCCAGTTCTTGTGCCTCCTTAGCATCAAACCCTAATTGTATGGCGCCTTGGGTGGTGGCGCGTATCAAACGCATCCAAAAAGCGATTCCACTGGCACATATAACGGTGGCCGCCTGCATTTGTACTTCAGGGATTTCCATCGAATGCCCCATTCGGTTGAAAATGGCCTTTGCCAATTCTATACGTTTTTTGCCTTTTTCGTTGGCGCAAATACAGGTCATTGATTTACCTACTGAGATAGCGGTATTGGGCATACTCCTAATTATATTATGGTCTTTGCCCAAAATATTCTCCATCTTTTCAATACTATATCCGGTAATGGTAGATATAATAACATGATTTTCAGTGAGTAGGTCCTTAAGATCCTCTAATAATTCCGCTATGTGTAAAGGCTGTACGGCAAAAATCAATATATCAGAATTTTTAACGGCCTCCCTATTATCAGAGGTAACCGTAACAATTCCATATTTTTCAAAATGTTCAATGTCGGCGATATTTCTTTTGGTAAGGTACATTTTGGTAGCACCGTTACTTTTCAAGATTCCTTTGGCAATGGACAATCCCAGGTTACCGGCTCCTATTATGGCTATTTTCATGGATAATATCTTTTTTGGCTTCCCCAAAACGGGAATTTATCTAATTCTAATATTTTTAAAAACAGGTCTTAAGTGAGGTCGATTGATTTATGATTTCTAAAAGACCCCCGCTTTCAATTGCAATCCTTCACCTTCCGGCAAGCCAAACATCAGGTTCATGTTCTGTACGGCTTGTCCCGAAGCCCCTTTCAATAAATTATCAATGGCTGAAGTGATCAAAAGCACATCATTATGTTTATGTAAATGTATATGACATTGATTGGTGTTCACCACCTGTTTTAGATTGATGGGTTCCAAGGCAATTTGAGTAAACGCTGCATCGGCATAAAAATGCTTATACATCTGTAAGGCCTCATCCAAACTACCCTCGAAAGGAGTATAAGCCGTGGCCATTATGCCTCTTGTGAAATTACCCCGCATGGGTAAGAACATGATTTCCCCAGTGTTTTCTTGTAAGGATTTTATGCTCTCATTGATTTCCCCCAAATGTTGATGGGTAAAAGGTTTATACCAAGAAACATTGCCATTTCGCCAACTGAAATGTGTTGTTGCCGACGGACTAACACCTGCACCCGTGCTACCAGTTACGGCATTTACATGTATTTGGGATTTCAGCAATTGGGCTTTGGCCAATGGCAATAGGGCCAATTCAATAGCTGTTGCAAAGCATCCGGGATTCGCTATATATTCAGCTTGGGAAATACTTTCCTTATTTAATTCAGGAAGGCCGTATACAAATTTCTTTGTATCGTATATAGAATCGTTCTTAAGCCTAAAATCGTTGCTAAGGTCAATAATACGCGTGGTACCCGAGAATTTGTCCCCGTCTAGGAATTTGGTCGAATTGCCATGTCCCAAGCAAAGGAAAACAACATCCACATCCAAATTCACTTTACCCGTAAACTTTAAATCGGTCAACCCCAATAAATCGGGATGGGCAGTGGTTATCTCCTTATCTGCCCTAGTGGTGCTGAACACGAAATCTATTTCCACTTTAGGGTGGTTCAGTAGAATTCGGATCAATTCTCCTCCTGTATAACCAGACCCACCGATAATACCTGCTTTAATCATTGTTATGATTTACGTGATTATATATTTTTCCTGCATTCGATATTATTTTGATAAAGCCCTTGGCTTCATCTGCCGTCCATCCCTTATGCATTTCTCCATAACTGCCAAAGGAGGCATTCATTAAATCGTGTTCGGATGAAATTCCGTTCAATCTAAATTGGAAAGGATACAGACTTACGAATACATCCCCAGAGACATTCTTTTGGGTGTCGGTAAGGAATGCTTCGATATTACGCATAACCTCATCAAGATAATTGCCTTCATGCAATAGCATACCATAGAAATTGCCTTGTTGCTCTTTTTGGTATTGCTGCCATTTACTTAAGGTATGTTTTTCCAAAAGATGGTGTGCTTTTATGATTATAAGGGCAGCGGCGGCTTCGAAACCGACCCTTCCTTTTATTCCGATGATTGTATCACCCACGTGAATATCCCGTCCTATGGCATATTTTGATGCCATGGCCTCTAATTTTTCGATATTGGCCACAGGATGGTCTTTTTTACCATCAATGGCAACCAATTCCCCTTTTTCGAACGTCAAGGTTACCTCTGAAGGGTTTTTCTCCTGTAATTGGCTGGGGTAAGCACTGTCTGGCAAGGGTAAATTGGAAGTTAGGGTTTCCTCACCACCGACGGAAGTACCCCAAAGTCCTTTATTAATTGAATATTTCGCTTTGTTCCAAGGATAATCGACCCCGTTTTTCTGCAAATATTCTATTTCATATTCCCTGGAAAGTTTATTGTCCCTAATCGGGGTGATGATCTCTATTTCCGGGGCTATGATTTGAAAGATCATATCAAACCTAACTTGATCGTTACCGGCTCCGGTACTGCCATGTGCAATATACTTAGCACCGATTTTCTTTGCGTAGTTCACGATCTCAATGGCCTGAACGATCCGTTCGGCACTTACCGATAGCGGATATGTGTTGTTTTTAAGTACGTTTCCGAAAATCAAATATTTGACGACCTTTTCATAAAAAGTCTTTACGGCATTGATAGAAGTATAGGTTGTTGCCCCCAACTCCAATGCCTTTGAATTAATGGTGGCAATCTCCTCGTCTGAAAATCCACCGGTATTTACACTCACCGCGTGCACTTCGAATCCTTGATCTTTTGATAAATACTTTGCACAGTAAGAAGTGTCTAAACCTCCACTGTATGCTAAAACTAATTTTTTCATGGTTATTGGTTTTTGTCCTCGAAATGAGGTCTAATTTTTTTGTTTCTTTTTTAAGAATAGCTGTTCCTTGATACTTTTTAATCTTTGGAAAGCTTTACTGTTCACTTTTTCTTTTTTCTTGGCTGCTTGTTTTTTCGCTGGATCATATAACATACCGGTGCATAAGCACATTTTTTGTTCGGTACGGGTAAGAATGTCAAAATTCTTGCAGGTTTGGCAACCTTTCCAGAATTGTGGGTCATCGGTAAGTTCTGAAAATGTTACGGGTTGGTAACCTAACTCATAATTTATTTTCATAACCGCCAACCCAGTAGTGATCCCAAAAATCTTGGCAGTTGGGAATTTCTTGGTGGAAAGCTCAAAAACGGCTTTTTTGATTTTTTTTGCCATCCCCAGATTTCTATAATCAGGATGAACGATCAGTCCGGAGTTGGCCACATATTTTTCATGGCCCCAAACTTCTATATAACAGAATCCTACGAATTTACCATCATCCAAAGCGATGACCGCATTGCCTTTTTCCAGTTTTTGAAGAATGTATTCCGGAGTTCTTTTGGCAATACCCGTTCCTCGAACCTTTGCTGATTCGGCAATTGTTTCACAAATTACTTCTGCGTATTTGAAATGGGATTCGTTAGCAATAACAATTTCCATTGTTACTAATGGTATTAATTGATTTGAAAAATGATTTGTTTGAAGATTTTGCGGAAATGGACTCACCTATTTCCATAATAAGATACACCCTTACGGGCGGCGACGTGTGGGTGTGAAAGAACGATTTGGAGCAGATGTCCAAATAATCGTAGAAATATGTAATTCGTTCCTCATTATGAATCAAATGTACAAATTATATCCAAACGACAATGGGCTCGAATTATTTTTTGCGAAAAAGTAGTTTTTGCCCGTGATGACTGAATAATTCGGAAATTAAAAATCCATAAACAAAAATATATTCAACAGAAAGAATACCTAAATGTTCCTTGAAATCGGTTTGGGAATATGCATAATAGCTAAGGATGACCATTAAGGACCAAACAATGGAAAATCTATAATTTGTAAAAATCGTGAGGAAGACCAAAAAAACGATGTACCAAGGGTGAACGATCGTGGCCAGTAGGTAATACGCGGTAAGGATCCAGAGCATGGAGGAAATCAAAACCGATAAATTCTGGTTTTTTCTAAGGAACGTAATTAAGATCACAAAAAGTATAACGGTATATGGAACGGCATTTCCGTAAGTTTTTATCAATTCCCATGGTTTTGCATCGAATCGGGTCGCTATTTCTTTTATGATATTGTAAAAACCGGCATTGAATTCAAAATTGGAGAACCAAAGACCAACGGTTTCGGAATAATTTTCAACGAACCCAGTTGTGATAAAAGGTGCGACCAATACCAAAGACGTTACAGCAACTACCGAATAGAAAAGCAAACTTTTTTTTATTCCGAGATGTTTTAAGAACAAGGGCAAGAACATCAACGGAATAAGCTTAACCGATATGGAAAGCGCATAGATTACAGCTGCGAATATCCATTTTTTCACAGATAAGAGATACATTGATACCACGAAAAAGCAAAGCATTACCCCTTCAAAATGTAGGTTTCCGGTAAGTTCGATAATTATCAACGGATTCAGGTAATACCAAAAGATCAAATGAGGTGAGAGATTAAGGTTTTTCAGCAATTTGCGTCCAAAATATATAATTCCGACATCTGAAATAATTATAATGGAACGCATTGCTATTAAGGTGCCTAGAATACTTTGTCCGCCCAAATAAGAACACAAACCAAAAATAAATTGATTCAATGGGGGGTAATTACTAAAGTGTTTTGCGCTTAATTCACCCATTCCATGGTATAACACATCGGCATTAGGAATAATCAGGTCTTTTTTTGTTATCAAAGTGTTCGGAACATCCAAATACGGATTAATAAAATTACGTACCAACTCCCCATCCCAAATAAATCGAAAATAATCTTGGGAGAGGTTGGGCTCAACAAAGAGGAACAATAGCCTAAAAAGAAGCCCTACGGCCAGTAAGAACTTGAAATTCCATTTTTCAAATTGGATAAGTTTATAACATAAGAAGAACAATGCACCGAACAAGCTAATCAGCTTAATGAAATCGGTACGATTCAGATGGTAAGCGAATGTATAGTAAAACCCAAGGCTCAAAAGTGCCAATAGTATCGGAATCTTGTGCAGTTTGCAATAGGTAACAATAGAATTGGACATTATAGGTTGCAAATTGGTTTACTGCAAATAACCGAAAAAAATGGTAAACAATAATGAAACCATCTTCATTGTTGCAATGATGGAAAACCAGAATAGTTATGCCCGGGCTGTAAGTGATTTAAAGAACACAAAGCTAAATCCCGCGAATAACATAAAATGGAAAGGGAAAAGCCCAAAATCATTCAAGGGAACGGCGCTGTACATTCCGAAAAGGAAATAAACCATTAGTGCAAATTCCAAAATCATGTTCGGAGATAGTTTTTTGGCTAGGTACTTATTGCCTTTCCAGCTATCGCTAAGATTATTCAGGTTAAATTTGGGTGTTCTTACAAACTCACTTCTTTTGCCCATATGACCTTCCAATACGGCAATGGAATTGTGTAATGAAAAGCCCAATGCGACCGAGAAGAAAGTGAAGAAAAGTTTAATGTAATCAAGAAAGTTATCAAAGCTACTGCCTTGTATACTCTTATATGTGAACCAATAACAAACAAATAAAATGATCGTACTTAAAACAAAGAAGCTCAATACGTCAAAGGCCCAATCCAATTCGGGATAAAGAGCTTTAATGTACATGGCCGGTATACTCAATAATGAAACTAAGAATACACATAAGAACATTGAGCTGTTCAATAGGTGCATAACGCCATGAAATTTGGTTTTGAAGGGTATGTTCTTGGCAGTAATGACTTTCCAGACCGTTTTTCTGAAATTCTCGGCCCCTCCCTTGTTCCAACGAAATTGTTGTGAACGTGCCGCACTGATTACAACAGGTAATTCTGCAGGGGTTTCAACATCTTCGAGATATTTGAATTTCCAATTTTTCAATTGGGCCCTATAACTAAGGTCAAGGTCTTCGGTTAAAGTATCACCTTCCCAGTTTCCGGCATCTAAAATGCATTCTTTTCTCCAAATACCCGCGGTACCATTAAAATTGATGAAATGACCTTTCGCGTTTCGGCCAACTTGCTCTAGGGTAAAATGTGCATCCAAGGCGAAAGCCTGTATTCTTGTCAATGTTGAATAATCCCGGTTGATATGTCCCCAGCGGGTCTGTACAACGCCGATTTCCTCGTTCTTAAAGTATATAACCGTTTTCTTTAACCAATCGGGGTCTGGAAGAAAGTCGGCATCGAAAATGGCGATAAAATCCCCTTTGGCTATTTCTAGGCCTTCTTTAAGTGCCCCGGCTTTAAAACCTTGTCTGTTTTCGCGTCGGATATGTTGAATGTCCAATCCACTATCCTGCAATTCCTTGATACGCTCAGAGGTTATATTAACGGAGTCATCCGTAGAATCATCGAGGACTTGTATTTCGAGTTTACTTTTGGGGTATTCAATTCTTGCGATATTCTCTAACAATCGCTCCATAACGTACTCTTCGTTATATACGGGGAGTTGAATGGTTACGAAAGGAATTTCCTTTGGATCTAGAAGGTTATACTTCGGTGCGTTCTGGTTTTGACGTTTATGGCTTAAATAATTAACCAGTAAATTCAATTGTGCCAAACTATAAAAGAAAATCAATAACAGCGCAATGCTGTATATGGCGATGATTATATAAGAAATTATTAGACCCATATTACTTAATGCTGTATTTAAAAATCCACCCAAGGATTTTTATGCCAGCAAATATACTACCTTTTACTGTACCCGACACCTTGGACACGCCTATTCTTTTTTTGTAACGTACTGGTACTTCGATATATGTCAAACGCTTTTTTAAGGCTTTTAACTGCATTTCCACCGTCCATCCATAGGTCTTGTCTTCCATTTGTAGAGCGAGTAACCTGTCGTACTTTATAGCTCTAAACGGACCAAGGTCTGTAAATGTTGCCCTAAAGAACAATTTCATTAAACTAGTGGCCAGCCAGTTGCCGAAAACCTGTTGGGGTGTCATACTTCCAGGTTCCCTTAATTCTTTGTTCCTAGCCCCGATGACAAAATCAATATTTTGTTCAATAATAGGTTGTGTGAGTTTAGTCAATTCTTCGGGGTAGTCGGAATAATCTCCGTCTATAAACACGATGATATCTGGCTTATTGGATTGTTGGGCAATGTATTGCATACCCCGGAGACAGGCATGGCCATAACCCATTTTAGTCTCGGTCAAAACAGTGGCACCTGCTTTTTCAGCGGTTGACGCCGTGTCATCTGATGAATTATTGTTGACCACGATTATTTCAGAAACCGATGTAGGTATCTCGTGTATGACTTGGGCAATCGAATCTGCTTCGTTATAAGCGGGGATAATAACTTTTATATGGGTCATTATTTTAAATCGGATAGTTTATTTTCTCGGCGAAAATCAGTAAAACTGAACCATTCCTTGATTTTGTTTCCATTTTGATATTTTTCAGCTGAGATCAATTCCTCGTTTTTGTATTTAAGACAGTATCCGTTTTTCTTTCCTCTGTAAAGCTGGCATTTGTGGTTGATTTTTCCTTTGTGGTCATAAAATAACCACCAACTGTTCATATGCCCCTTCAAATAATTACCTTCTCTGATTCGAATGCTATCAGGACCGTAAAAATACCAATACTTTTCTCTTTTATTGTATTTATAATGGCCCTGTTCTGAAATCTTTCCATTTTTATGATAGTATTTCCAGTAACCCGTTTTCTGTCCATTCAAGAGCCACCCTTCTGATTTTAGAATGCCGGATTCATAGAAATCCTTGATATATTCAGGTTCATAGTGGTTTTCCTTTGGTAAAACAAAAACAAAAAGGAATGATATCAGTATTCTAAAGAGCATGCTTACTTGTTATTGACCAACTCCATTAAATCCGGGTCATTCCCCAGCAAAACCTGTGTTGGGTTTATTCTACCTTGTTCGGGGCCATTCTCCAATTTAAGTACGCCTCTAGGGCAAACAGCGGAACATACACCGCAACCCACACAACTGGAGCGAACGATGTTCTCTCCTTTTTGGGCATAGGCCCTAACATCAATTCCTTGTTCACAATAGGTTGAACAGTTTCCACATGAAATACATTGTCCGCCATTGGTGGTAATCCTGAATCGTGATTTGAAACGCTGCACAAAACCTAAATAAGCAGCCAATGGGCATCCAAAGCGACACCAGACGCGATTACCGAAAATAGGATAGAACCCCGTACCAATGACACCTGCGAATACAGCTCCTATCAAAAAGCTATACGTGTCCATTATACTTTGAACTTTAATGCCTAATACCGTACTTGTTTCGGCAAAAAAGCCATAAAGGGTGAACCCGGTCATCACCAAGGCAAATAATAAGACCCCATGAATTAACCAACGTTCAACTTTCCACGAAAAAAGGGATTTGCTGGAGTGCTGTCTATAGGGGTCTCCCAAGGTTTCAGCCAAACCACCACAGCCACAGACCCAAGAGCAATACCATCTTTTTCCAAAGAAATAAACCATTACGGGAACAATGACCAAGGTCAAAACAATTCCCCAAACAAGAATAAAAAGACCTATGCCACCACTATTGAGCAATGATTTTAAATTCCATTGGAAAAAGAAATCATAATCCAACGGAAAGGCATTCTTAAAATCATAATATGGCATTTGAAGTCGTACCATGATTTCAGGAATCAAAAAGGCAAATACGATCTGGAAGAACAATACCGATGTTGTCCTGACCATCTGGTACATATTATGGCGGTACTTTATATACATGCGTATGGCCATAACGACCATGACCACACAATACATAAAGCCATAAACGAACCATTGTCCGGCAAGATTGCCGCTAAGGCTTTGACTTATTGGATCTACGAGGTAGGTCCAGTTCACGGCATATTCCGATCGAAAGTATAATATAAGGTAAAAGGAAACCAGAAAGATAAAGACCAGCCATGCGATCCAGCCCCTATTCGTGGCATTCTCATGATAAATACCATTGTTCTTTATGCCTTTTTGGCCCAATAGAACCACATTGGGCAGAATGAACATCAGCGCACCGATAATGCCAAGACCAAAAGTCAAAAACCACATCAATCCCTTGTTATCGACTATGAAGCCGCTCCCCGCTTTTTTTCCAAGTTCAGCGGCCATATCATGGGGCTTGGTATAAATGACTTTCTTATATTCTTTGTTTTTTCGATGAAGGGCGTTGGCATTCTCCAGGGCCTTGGTGACTTTAGGGGCAAAGGCAAGCATACCATCAAAAGACTTGTCGACGATATTTTGTTCAATATCGGTGATGAACAGTTCACTTTTGATTCCTTTTTGGTCTACAAAATCACTAAATTGTTCTGAAGAAAGGCTATATGTGCCGATAACGGGTAAGGCGGTAAAAATTGCCAGGCCGATTAAAAATATGATAAGGCCTATGTTTTTTATTGTTTTCATCTGGTCTTAGGCAATTTTAAAAATTCGTTTCCAACTTTTCTTTTTCGGCGTAATTGAGGTTCCCATTTCAGTATTGAATTTCTGAATGATGTTCTCCTCATAATGTGTATAAAATTCAGGGTCGAAATTAGCATCCTTCAAATATTCCATTACATATTCCACATTTCGTTCTTCGGTTAGCCATCGATCAAAAATTTCATGTCGCATGCGTATTCCGAAGGTGTTGATTCCTAAAAATTTATTCGTATCTGAATGATAGGCGACTGTAATACATATTTTTTCATTTGGATGTCGCCAGTGAAAGTGTTTTTCAGAATCTTTTTTAGACCTTTCGCTAAATACCCAGCCGTAGGTTTGATATTCCACATCCAAAAATTTAGCCGAATTGAACCAGTGGCCCGGTTTATATTCGGTTTTGTTTCCACAGATGGTCTGGGCTACGGTCTCACCCATCATTCTTCCCGTATACCATACGGCTTCTATTGGTCTTCGATAGCCTATCGCTTCATGCTGTTCGGCGCAGTCCCCAATGGCATAGATGTCAGTGATGTTGGTTTCTAGCAGTCGATTCACTTTTACGCCCCTACCTATATCAATACCGCTGTTCTTTAGAAAATCGACGTTCGGTGAAACCCCAGCGGTAAGTCCGACAAAATCACATTCGATAGTTTCATCTTTATCGGTTTTTATGGCCTTGGCCCTGCCGTTTTCATCTGGGATAATTTCGGTCAAGTTGGTTGCCAATTTTAAATCGATATGATGTTCTAGTATATGTTCATTGATCATTTGTGATTCACCGGCTGGCAAAACCCCATTCCAAAAACTGTTTTCCCTAACCAAGAAGGTTACGGGAATATTCCTGGTGCGAAGCATTTCGGCAAGTTCAATACCGATAAGTCCACCACCCACGATTACTGCTCTTTTACATGTTTTGTTATCAGGGGCATATTTTTCAACTCCGTCTAAGTCTTGCTTTGAGTATAATCCCTGAACCCCTTTTAAATCTTGTCCTGGCCATCCAAACTTATTGGGTTTGGATCCCGTGGCTATGATCAACTTATCATATGAAATGCTTTGGCCTTCTTGAAGTTCTAGCAATTTATCCTGATGGTTTACATTTTTTACAAATGCTTTCACCAATTGGATCCTGTTCTTTTTCCAGAACCATGGTTCGTAGGGTTGGGTGTGTTCAAATTTCATATGGCCCATATATACGTACATCAGGGCCGTTCGTGAAAAGAAATAGTCGGTTTCGGCAGAGATAACGGTAATGCGTTTATCCGAAAGTTTTCTGATATGTCTGGCTGCCGTAATGCCAGAAATGCCATTGCCGATAATGACGATATGTTCCATGTGTTTTTTGTTGGTTGTCGAAATTTAAGTCGTAACTAAATATAGGAACTTATCTTCCAAGGTTAAGATTTATAGAGATGATAGTCTTTTTTAATGTTATAAACAATTGTTTTTTAATTGTTTATGTATATTGTTCCGTGCTAAAAAAATAGGTAATATCTTCTTGTGAACCTTATAGGGTCAATTATTATAACATTGAATTTGCCGGCGATGATGGGAAAGCGGATGAGAAACCTTTTATCTTTCTGTTATACTTCTGTGATATATTTTAGAGTAATTTGATGTTGAAATTTAAATGTAAGATGATAGAAAGGAGTCGACTAACCTTCTATATCAGTAAATAAAAGAAGATGTTTAAAAACCATAAAGCCTTATTTTTTTGTCTATTGTTCGTGTGTTCGGGAAATGCCCAAGAAACGATTGGATTCTTTTCCGCAACTGACACGTTTCTTAAAACGTATGTTGACGGTGGTAAGGTAGATTACAGGGCTATAGTAAAGGATCCTTCTTCAATGAATAAGGTTTTGGGTATGGCGGAGAAAATTACTGTTTCTAAGGAGAACCCTAAAGAGTATCAAGCTTTTTGGATAAACGGTTACAATCTTTTGGTCATCAAAAGTGTCGTAGATAATTATCCTATTGAGTCTCCTTTGGATAAGGCCGGTTTTTTCGATAAAAAAAAGCATAAAATTGGAGGTAGGGAATTAACCCTTAATGATATAGAACATGAAATGTTGCGGGCTGTTTTTCCCGAAGAACCGCGGTTCCATTTTGTTTTGGTATGTGCTGGTTTGGGTTGTCCGCCAATTATAAATAGGGCCTATGCACCGGCTTCTTTGGAGGTTCAATTGGAAGAGCAAACCAAATTGGCCTTAAACGACCCTTTATTCATTCAAGTAAAGAAGAATAAGGTCGGAATATCCCAGATTTTCGAATGGTATAAAAATGATTTTACCCAAGACGGAAAGGGTTTGGTCGAATACATTAATCAGTATCGATTTAAAAAATTACCGGAAAAGGCAAAAGTTTCCTTTTATGAATATAACTGGGCTTTGAACGAAAAATGATAAATCAACTTTAATCAAATTAGATGCAGAAAATAAAAACATTTATAGGTTTGGTGATGATCCTGTTTATCTCCCTAAGCGCATTTTCACAAGAAGGGAGCCAGGATCAGCCTGAAAAAAGTAATATTCAACAATACACGCCCTCTAAATTAGTAGGCAAAGGGAAGTGGGATTTAAAATGGTTCAACAATTTGTATACGGAAACCAGAAGCACCTTTGAAGATGGAAGAATCCCGAGATCTACATTCTTTACTTCTACCATTGAAGTATATACGGGTGTGGGTGAGGGTAAAAGGTGGAATATCGGTGCTATTATAGAAATGAGGAGCAATGTGATAAATGACCGAAAAGCACTGGATGTTTTTAAGTTTGATGGGCAAGAGGGTACGGCCCGTTCCGGGATTACTTCATTTGCGCCATCGGTGAAATTCGTACCATTTGCCTCAGAAAGTAGTTTTTCAGTTCAAAGTTCGTTTTTCATCCCTTTGGTAGATAATGAAACGGAAAATGGTGTTTTTTTAGATCAAAAAGGGTATACATGGCAAAATCGTTTTTTCTATGATTATACCTTTCCGAGTGAAAAATGGCAGTTGTTTACCGAGTTGAATTCTGAACTCCATTTTGGCAAATCAGGCGAAAGCTTTGCGAATAACAGTCTTATTCTGGCTCCTGGATTGTTCTTAAGTTATTTTCCCAGCTCCAAGTTTACGGTATTGGCATTAATGCAGCACTCCCAACGATTGGATCTTGGTAATAATTTCGATCAGGATTACACCGCAATGGGCGGAGGGGCCAAATATCAACTAACGAAAGCCTTGAACGTGGAAATGCTTTACACTAATTTTTTAAGAGGCAGTAATACGGGATTGGGTGAGACTTTTAATATTGGTCTACGGGCTATTTTCTAGCTGATAATTTTAAATAGTGTATTTTAGAATCATTAATAGCTAGTTAATGAGGATTTTGGTCATATTGCTGTTGTGCTTATTACAGATTTCTTGTGCCAGCCAGAAATTTGAAAAAATCAATGGCGTAAGTTTTGTCGCTTCCAGAGAGAAGGTAGGCCAGCAGCAAGTAAAGGAAATTTTAAAAATACATGCCAACCATGCTGCCGTTATGCCATTTGGGTTTATCCGGGAAATAAATTCCCCG
Organism: Maribacter luteus; assembly: GCF_009674825.1. GTDB lineage: Bacteria > Bacteroidota > Bacteroidia > Flavobacteriales > Flavobacteriaceae > Maribacter_A > Maribacter_A luteus. The sequence goes on along the minus strand of NZ_WKJH01000001.1, from coordinate 263,403 downwards.
AACATTGTTTTTGATACGGAAAGGCAATGGTTCGGTGAAACCAAAAGCGGAGCCAAACAATATATAGAAATGCTTCATAAGAATGGTGTTCGGGTAATGTTGAAACCACAAATATGGATTTGGCGTGGCGTGTTTACAGGTTCTTTGGAAATGCAATCGGAAAAAGATTGGAAAGCCTTAGAGGAATCTTACGAGAAATTTCTAATGGCCTATGCCCGATTGGCCGAAGAAACCAATACGGAGCTTTTATGCATTGGTACAGAGCTGGAGCGATTTGTTAAAAACAGACCGGTTTTCTGGAAAAATCTCATTCAGGAAATCAGGAGTGTTTATACCGGTAAATTGACCTATGCTGCGAATTGGGACGAATATACCAAAACTACATTTTGGGAAGATATCGATTTCATAGGAATAGATGCCTATTTTCCACTTTCTGAAGAAAGGACCCCTTCCGTAGAACAGTTGAGAGCGGGTTGGAAAAAGCATAAGGAAAAAATGAGTGCTTTTTCCCTTGAAAAAAACAGACCTGTAATTTTCACGGAATATGGTTATAGGAGTATGGATTATACCGCAAAGAAACCTTGGTTGGTCGATCGGAATGACGAAAACGTGAATTTAGAAGGGCAAGTAAATGCCAAAAAGGCGATTTTTGAGGAATTTTGGGGAGAGAATTGGTTTGCAGGAGGTTATGTATGGAAATGGTTTATTCATCATGATAGGGCAGGGGGTGAAAATGATAATAGGTTTACACCCCAGAATAAACCGGCCCAATTGGTAATCAGTGACTTTTATAAAATGTACTGATATGCCATCATTGTAATGTAGTGGGATTTTTTTAAAAACTGAACGCCTTGTTTATAAAGTTAATAATTCTCTCGATTCTGATATGGTTAAGACGTATTTGACCTTTTTATTAGTACTAAGTTTTACATTTGGGTTTGCCCAAGAACCAATTATCACCAGTGTTGGTTTTAATGGGGCCAAAAGGATAAAGACAACCTTCGTAGAAAAATTGGTACGAACAAAGATCGGATCGGTTTTGGATTCCGTTCAATTGAATGAAGATGTGATTCGTCTTAAAAGACTTCCGCCTGTTTCTCATGCCTATTTTCAAACTTTTAAGTTGGTCACAGGCGATTATGATGTTGTTTTCACTATCGAAGAAAATTTTACTTTAATACCTTTTGCCAACTTGTTCAGCTCATCGAACGACGATTTTGCCTTTAGGGTCGGACTGCAAGAGTTCAATACCTTTGGTAAGAATATCACCTTGGGAGGGTTTTATCAATTCGATGTTTTCCATTCCTATGGACTCAATTTAAGGGCCCCGTATCTTTTTTCAAATAGATTGGGTCTTTCATTGAGTTATAATGACTTTACCACTCAAGAACCTGTTTTTTTCAATGATACGAGTGCGGATTATAAATACAGGAACAATGGTTTTCAGATAATGGGGCTCTATGAGCTTGATTTCAAGAATAGGATAGAATTGGGTTTTAGCCTTTTTACGGAGGATTATAAGTACCTTTCTGGTGCCACACAACCAGATATACCCCAGTCATTGAACGTAGATAAACACTTGTTCAAATTTATTTATAGCCATGAGGATATTGAATATCATTATCAATATCTGAACGGGTTCAGAAGTACCCTTAACTTTCAATATGTGGGGAGTACCGATGAGAACCTTCCTGATTTTTTTATTGGTTTCAATGATTTCGTTTTTTATAAGCGAGTGGGTAAAAAAGGCAATTGGGCCAATAGGTTGCGCGCAGGGTTGGCTAGCAATATGGAAACTCCTTTCGCACCTTTTTCTGTAGATAATAATTTAAATATCAGAGGGGTAGGCAATACAATAGATCGTGGAACGGCTGCCATAGTCCTCAATACGGAATATAGGCATACTTTGGTAGATAAAGATTGGTTCGTTTTACAAAGTAACCTTTTTATCGATGGTGGCTCTTGGCGAAATCCCGGAGGGGATTTCAGTGATTTTTGGGATGAAGGGAATATAAGGATATATCCCGGAGTCGGATTGCGATTTATTCATAAACGGATTTTCAATGCTATTTTCAGGATAGATTATGGCCATGGTATAACAAAAAACCCTTCTCGGGGGATTGTATTTGGAATTGGACAGTATTTTTAACTTACTTTGTATAAACCAACCCTTTAGCACGTGAGCATTATAAAACAATTTTCGGTAGTAGTATTGGTATTGATCTCTTTCAAATGTGCGATTGCACAACAAACATTGGAAACCGTAGTTGCCAAAGAGGGAGACGGAATTATCGTGATGCTTAGAAAAGAGGGTATAGATGTTTCAAAATATTACGCACAATTCCTTGAGCTGAATGAGGATAAACTAAAAAATGGAAGTCGTTTGGTCCTAGGGGAGACATATCGTATTCCGGATGCACCGGATTCTTTTAAGAATAGAGGGGTTTCCATTTCGGTTAGTGATGATAGGGAACGACCTATTTTTGAAGGGGAACTTGCTACTCTTAGACGAAAGGATAGCTCGCTTATAAATACGGTATATTATTTGATTGAACATAATAAAACACCAAAAGAAGGAGTGTCTTTAGGTATGGCAAGAAATTTGCTCCAAAGTGGGGCAAGGGTTTATCTATTGGAAAGCAATGTAAAGGATTCACTTGATTTAATCGATTATGTTAGCGTAGTGAACAAGAAATATTTGAAGCATAACGGGGATTATCAGAGGTTAATGATTATAGATAATAGTGATGCGATTGCTAAAACGAAGGCTGAGGTAACCGTATATCATTATGCTGAAAGGGTCGAAAGTAAAAGATTTGCGGATAATATATTAAAGGTCTTGGGCAAAAATGAAATTAACCATGAATCTTTGGACGATTATTCCAAAGTATTCACAGATTTCAAGAATATTGCCTTTGCCAAGAATATTTTGCCTCCTATTACATTCATTGATATGGATTCAAAATCAGATGGGGAGCACAAGACCATAAAAGTTGCCGCAGACAAAAAGAACATAACCAACCTAATTACCAACGGAATTTTATCGGATTATACCAATACCGAGTTTAATGACAATTAGTAAAAAGGTGAAAGTGAAGATTAAAGGTTTTTTAGTTGTTGTGTCATTGTTTCTGGTGGTTTCGGCCATAGGGCAAGATGCTTATATTTCAGTAAAAGCGGAAAAAGGTGACGGGGTATATTCCCTATTGCGAAAGCAAGGGGTTGATCCCTATGAAACATTCGATGATTTCATTGCCTTAAATTCCGAAAACCTTCGTGATAGCATCCATCTTTACGAAGGCAGAACCTACTTTTTGCCTACACCGGACTCAATATCGAGTATAGAAAAGGTTAAAGAGGAAGCGCCGATACTGGTAAATAGTGTTTCATATCCGTTGTTCGGTGAGGCGTATTCAGATGTGGTCATCAAGAATACCCGACTTAAAGGAGCTGTTTATTATCTTATATCTGGACATGGGGGTCCCGACCCCGGGGCTATGACCAAATATGGGGAGACCTATATCTCCGAAGATGAATATGCTTATGACCTAACCCTTAGGTTGGCACGTGAACTTATGGCCCAGAGCGCCACTGTATATGTCATTATCCAAGATAAGGACGATGGTATACGTGATGAGCGAATTTTGGAAATGGATAGGGATGAGGTTGCCTTTCCCGATAAGGTGATTCCGTTGAACCAAACAGCCCGGTTAAGGCAACGTGTCGATATCGTCAATGAGCTTCATAAAAAACATAGCGGCCAATTTCAGCGGCTTATCGTAACCCATGTGGACAGTCGAAGTAAAGGGCAGAATATAGATGTTTTCTTTTACCATCATGCCAAGAGTAAAAATGGAAAAAAACTGGCAGAGAGTATTCATGAGACATTCAAACTGAAATATAAAAAATATCAGCCTAATCGAACATATACAGGTACTTTCCAAGACAGGACTTCGCTTTACCTTGTGAAAAAAACCCATCCGGCAATGACATTTATCGAGATAGGGAACATACGTAACAAAAAAGATCAAAAAAGAATATTGGAGCCCGATAACCGTCAAGCTTTGGCCAAATGGATATCTGAGGGTGTTATCAAGGACTTTGAAAGTGGGGAGATTGGACCTATTCGTTAAAGGGCAATTTTCTTTTTATAATAGTCGTACAACTGATCGGGACCCGCACCCAAAAAGTTTTTAAGGTGAATGACCCCGAAATGATATTGGAGTTTTATGACCCCGTGTTGCCGATATTTCCTTGCAGAGGTTTGAACATGATGTGGAATTATCTTAAATCCTGTTTTTTCATAGATACGCCCGATAAATTCATTGTCCTCGAAAACAATATAATCTTCATTGAATCCTTTGATTCTGGCAAATAGATTTTTGGTGATGAATAAAGATTGGTCGCCACCTCTGCATATTTTATGATTGTACTTGGTAAACCATGCAAAGAAACGAAGTAGCCAATGGTTGCTGTCGAAACGCATTTGAAAACAACCGGATTCATGGTTCTCGGAAATTGCGGAGATGATATAACTATCAAAGTTCTTTGGGGGCAGGGTATCTGCGTGCAAAAAATAGAGAATATCACCCTTCGCCATTTTTGCCCCTTGGTTCATTTGTTTGGCCCTTCCTTTTTGTGTCTGTAAAATAACGGCTCCCGCATTTTTTGCACTATCCACGGTATTATCAACGCTGCCACCATCGATTACAAGTATTTCTGCTATTTGGGAAGAAGAGCTGTTTTCAATTAAATAGCTGATCAGGTCTGCAATTTGGCTTTCCTCATTAAGAACGGGAATAATAATACTTATGGTCGTATTATCTTTCATTCAAGCTCCAATCATAAGTTAGATAAACTATTTCAGAGCCTTTTTGGATCTTGATATCGGAATACCGGTTCAGGTATTCGGTTAAATTATTTTCCTCTGTAAAGTCATCTTTATACCATTTGAATATTTTTGAAATCGCAACTGTATTCGATGAAATTTTATTTTTGCTGGAATCATTGATAAAATCAAAGGCGGCCCTATTTAGTTGTTCTTCCATTGTAGATGCCGAAAAGGCTTTGTTCAAAAGTTTTGGGCAAGAAAAAGAAGCGCAATTAATCGCAAAATGAATTCGCGGTTCATTCATTTTTCGAAGTATATCGTGTTCTATCTCACCAAGTGAAAAACTTTCATCACCTATTTTTATACGATCTTTGCCCCATGGTCTAAAAATATCCTTTATGCTCTTTAAGGGGTAATGCTCCAAAATCAATTGAACCGTACCTGCATTATATAGGTTTATGTAATAAGCCAATTGCTCTTCTTTTGGTGCTGATTTGGCAATAGGGTTTTTCGCCAGATACTCAAGGTAAGTATTTAGTTGCTCCCCATCGGAAGCAAAACCTTTATAGTCTACATTCCCTTGTCCATCAACATACTTTCTCAATAAGTTGTCCCATACTTGATGGTCAATTGCTACTGCATTTATTGATGAGCCCATGTGTGATGGTTTTTGGCCAAAACAATTCAGCAATAAGAAAAAAGGCAACACAATTAAGAAGAAATGTTTCAGTTTGGTCATGGTCTATGCTTGTGAAAATACACTTCTTTAGTTCATGAAAGCCTTTAAACCTTACAAAAATCAGCAACAGCCACCACCGTTATAATGCCATGTGCTTTCGCTAATATGTATGGGGGCCCCTGTTTTTGCCAAAGCTGCTGCGGTTTTATCACAGATGGCCAATGGTTGGTTTTGTAATAGGACGTGTCCGGCATTGTCATCGAAATACTCTTCATCCCCATAGTAAATGGCGGTTTTACCTGTAAAAATACAAGGTCCGTCTTCTGGCATCGGATCTTTTATGGCGGCAATTTCTATAGATTCTATAAAGATCAGTTCATCGGTAGGATAATGGTTAGGGGATAATACCCGGTACGATTTTCGGGCCCTGATCTCTATGGTTCCGAAACCGGCATCTGTCAAGGCTTTAATATAGTCTTTCATGGGAATACTGCCACTTAAACAGAGGGCACGCAGCCTGTCGTCGTTTCGTAACTCGTCGTTCATAGGTTGCTCACATATTGGGTCGCTCATGACCAAACGGCCGTGGGGTTTAAGAACACGGTACATTTCAGCGATGGCCTTCTTAAGGTCTTCGGCCTTGAAAATATTGAAAAGACAATTTTGGGCGGCAATATCAACACTTTCATCCTCAATGGGTAAGTTCAAGGCATCTCCTTTGATTAGATTAACGAACTCACTTTTGAACCAATCATTTTCTTCTTCTGCGATTTTAAAGTTCTTTTTGGAAGCTTCGAGCATTTCATCCACGACATCTATTCCGGTAACTCCACCTTTTTGACGTGAGAAATAAGAAAATTGCAATAACTCCATGCCACCACCAACTCCTACGTAGAGAATCTTGGGGTTGTTTACCAAATCCTGTGCGGATACGGTACTACCGCACCCATAATTCATTTCTTGCATGATTTTCGGAATTGATAATCCCGGGAATTGCCATATAGGATTCGTGGTACAACACAGACCAACATCCGGGGTTAAAGCGGCATCTTTATATAAATCGTTCGTGGCTTCTAAATAACTCATAGTTCTTTTATTAATTCAGTGAATAATTTGATCATCTTGGGTTCTGTCTCATTTGCGATTCTAATGATTTCTTGAATATCGACAGGTTCAAGGTGGTCCGGGTCGCATTCATCCGTTAGAACCGATACTGCGACAATAGGTAATCTTAAATGGTTGGCAACGATTACTTCGGGTACGGTGCTCATGCCCACGGCGTCTGAGCCAATGGTTTTCAACATACGGTATTCGGCCTTGGTTTCCAGTTGGGGGCCAATGACAGCCGCATAAACACCTTTTTTTAGGCTGATTTTTTCACGTTCGGCAATCGTGATCAATTTATTTCGCATTCCCGGGTCGTAAGGTTCGCTCAAATCTACGAATCGGTCACCGAATTCGGCAACATTGCTAAATGCCAAAGGGGAACCGCCTTGTAGGTTAATGTGATCCTCGATCAACATGATGTCTCCTTTTTTAAAGTCTAGGTTAACGGCTCCGGCTGCATTTGAAACGAACAATTTGCTAATACCTAGTCTATGCATGATTCGGATTGGATAGGTAACATCGACAAAATCATAGCCTTCGTACAAATGGAAACGCCCCTCCATAACTACTACCTTTTTACCTTCTATGGTGCCATAAATGAGTTTCCCGGAATGAAACTCCACAGTGGCCAAAGGGAAAAACGGTATTTGGCTGTAATGGGCTGTAATGGGGTCTTCAATGGCATCGACCAATTGGCCCAAACCTGTTCCTAGAACAATGCCGATTTCAGGATTTTCGAATCCCTTACTTTTTAAATACTCCGTTGAATCTTGTAATTGTTGTTCTGATAATCTCATATGTTCTTCAAATATTTTTGAAAAGCTTTTATTGGTAAAACATCCTCGTAATGGTCAATATCGTTTTTAGTTTCCAAAAGAAATACTTTTTCATTCTTCAGGTTGTTCATGGTATCTTCATACACGGTGTTCTTGCCCCAAGCCTTATTCTTGAAAACTTCTCCGTTGAAGGACTTCATTCCAAAGAGGTAATATCCTCCGTCCATTGCAGGCCCTATAACATAGTCATAGTCATTTAGTGAATTGAAGGCATTTACCAAGTCGGTACTATCCAAATCGTACATATCACTTCCAATAATGATTATTTTTTCAAAACCGCTTTCGAATCCGTCAAGGAATGCATTGGCCATTCGATCGCCTAAGTCCTTTCCTTTTTGCAAATGTTTATCAAAAGTAAGGTTGTCCCAAATATCATTTTCCCAAATGTCTTCTGAATAAAACACATGTTTGTGTACGTTAAGATCTTTTGTAATGGTCGCGGTATGGTTGAGCAGGTCGTTGTAGATATCCAGAGCGATTCGGTCGCCTACCTTGGCAGCTAAGCGTGTTTTGCATTTTCCCAGAACCGGGTTTCTGGTAAAAATGAGTAACAGCTCTTTTGAATTAACCAACTGAAAGTGGATGGCCTTGGAGTCTTTTTTATATGTATTCGGTTGAATTATACCCATGTATATGTACTTTCTTACTCGTAGATTTTTTCACCCTTGGTCAATAATCTGCCCCATAGTTTATTATAGGCGTGTACTTTTTCAGTTTCACGACCTTCAATATCATAAACCGGGTAGCCGGAATTTTTCCATTTAAAAATGCCACCATATAAGTTTTGAATATTTGTATATCCAAGAGCTTTTAGCTTTTCCCCAATATCCTCTGAACGAACGCCGATAGAACAGTAAACAACAATAGGTGTGTCTAGACTAGGTACTTTTTCTTGCATGCGTTTGGGGTCAAATTGGTCATAACCTACCCAGATGGCCTGCTCTAAATGACTTACATTGAATTCTTCGATTTCTCGACTGTCCAAAAATACCAGACTGTCTTTTGCAATGGCTTCGGAAATATGTATGTAGGGAATAGATTCGTTATTGAGAACTTTTAATGTTCTGTCCATTTTTTTTTGTGCTACCAATGTGGCAGTACAAAAAAGACAAATTAAAAAAGTGGAAAAGGTTTTCATTTTCAAAAAAACTAAATGTAAAGATAGGATATTGTATGATTTTACTAACTTAAAGCATTACTTATATTAAATTCTATGAATTATATACGGGAATATTCAGTATTAATCACATTACTAGTCCTAATCATGTCCTGTAAGGACAAAGAAAAGAAAGAATTTGACATGGTAACGAGTACTGTGTCGGACTATTATATGGAACCTTACCGGCCACAGTTTCATTTTTCCCCTGAAAAAAAATGGATGAACGACCCCAATGGTATGGTTTATCATAAAGGTGTTTACCATTTGTTCTATCAGTATTATCCAGAAGATATAGTATGGGGGCCTATGCATTGGGGGCATGCAACGAGTACGGATTTGGTGCATTGGAAACATAAACCCATAGCGCTCTACCCCGATGAACATGGGTTGATATTTTCTGGGAGTGCTGTTGTAGACAAACAGAATAGTTCAGGATTCGGAACAGTCGAGAACCCTCCGCTTGTCGCAATATTCACTTATCATTTAATGGAAGGTGAAAAAGCAGGTAGAACCGATTTTCAGACCCAAGGGATAGCCTATAGTTTAGATAATGGGGATACTTGGGAAAAGTACAAGGGTAACCCTGTTATTGGGAATGAAGGGATTAAGGATTTTCGAGACCCTAAGGTCATGTGGCACGAGGAAACCGGAAAATGGATAATGACATTGGTTGCAGGTGACCATGCAAAATTCTATGGTTCAAAAGATTTGAAAAATTGGGAGTTGTTGGGAGAGTTCGGCAAGGACAAAGGTGCCCACGGAGGTGTTTGGGAGTGCCCTGACCTTATACCAATGAAAGTAAATGGAACAGACGAAGAGCGATGGGTTTTATTGATCAGTATTAATCCCGGTGCTCCGAACGGGGGTAGTGGTACCCAGTATTTTGTAGGTGATTTTGATGGGAAAGTTTTTACGACCGATCAAACCGAAACGAAATGGATTGATTTTGGTACGGATAATTACGCAGGGGTTACTTACAACAACAATCCTGAAGTCGACCCGATTTTTATTGGGTGGATGAGTAATTGGACCTATGCAAGGGATACACCAACTGAAGAATGGCGTAGCGCAATGACCACCCCTAGAAAATTAAAATTGAAAAAATTGAATGGGGAGTATCAACTATTCAATTATCCGATTGAAGGTGTTGATGATATCGTTAACAAAAAGGAGACAGCAAAAATCGAGGTTGCTCCAAGTCAAATGGAATCTTTGTCCTCTGATAATTTTAATCAATCAGAAATAAGATTTAAGACTTCTGCCCAAGATTTTGAATTAGTATTCGGAAATAGCGCCAAGGATGAATTGGTTTTGGCCATGTCGGGCAAACAAAAAACATTTTTTCTGGATAGATCTAAATCCGGAAAAGTCGATTTTCAGGAAGATTTTGGAAAAGGTGTACAGCAAATGCCTGTACCCTTTTTGCCCGAAGGGGAATATGAGGTGCGTATCTTGGTCGATTGGTCGTCTATTGAAATATTCATCAACGAAGGGCAGTATGTGATGACATCCCAAATTTTCCCAAATGGGAATTACACTGGTTTAATCATTAAGAATACTGGAGAGAATGTGTTGCAATGCAATGGATTTCAAGTAAATGAGGTAAGTCGAATCTGGAATTAAATCTAAGTTGATGGTCTTTTCCACATAAATTGCACCCACTTTTGAGTTGCATTTTTTGGATAGGGTGATTGTTGGGCCCTATATAATCTTCTTGAAAATCTATTTGGAATAATGCTGGTGGTGCTAATTAATTCGTGCTGACAAGTAGTCTGGGGTATTGCTGATATCCTTCGATTTTATCGCTTTACAATGAGGGGTATAAATAAGCACATTTCAACTGAAAATAAAAAACCGCAACCTATGGTAGGTTGCGGTTTTTGTGGTGGTGCCTCCAGGAATCGAACCAGGGACACATGGATTTTCAGTCCATTGCTCTACCAACTGAGCTAAGGCACCATCTCATTTAAGAGGGTGCAAATATAATTTCAATTTTAGGATATACAAACAAAAACCAAAAAAAAGGTGATTGTTTTTTTTCATTTGCAGATCTTTGCAACATGAATCTGATCATAGATGCAGGAAATACCTTTGTAAAACTGGCTGTTTTTGAAAACGGGGCCATTGTTCATGATATTAGGGTTGAGCTTGCCGATTTGGTAAAAAAAGCAAAAGTCATATATCATGAATATCCTCAAATAGAATGGACCATGGTGTCTTCGGTCGTTAGTTTGGAAAAGACCGACTTGAAGGCCTTGACGGTTTTTTCCAAGGTACATGTGCTCGGGCATGGGACAAAGACACCTTTTGAGAATAAATACGCCACCCCTGAAACATTGGGGGTTGATCGTATTGCCCTGGCTGCTGGAGCATTTTATTTTAAACCACACTGCAATGTTTTGGTTATTGATGCCGGAACCTGTATTACCTATGATCTGATAACGGAAAATGGGGAGTATCTGGGTGGCGCAATATCCCCAGGACTTCAAATGCGCTATAATGCGCTTCATCAACAAACATCTAAATTGCCACTTTTAAACCCAAAAGATCCAAAAGGGTTAATTGGGAATACTACGGAATCTAGTATTCATAGTGGCGTTGTTAACGGAATTTGTACTGAATTGGATGGGGTAATAGATCAATATCGAATGGAATTCAAAGATTTAACAGTTATTTTAACAGGTGGGGATAATCAATTTTTGTCTAAACGGTTAAAAAATACCATATTTGCCTTTTCCAATTTTCTGCTGAAAGGATTAAATAATTTGCTAGACTACAACAAGCGCTAAATGATCAAAAAAATTGTAACTGCAATAATATGCATTGCGTCTGTCGGACTATATGCTCAAAATGGTTCTGTTTCTCCTTACTCTTATTTTGGCGTCGGTGAATTACAATCCAAAGGAACTGTGGAAAATCAGATGATGGGTGGTATCGGTATGTTCGCCGATAGTATCCATGTTAACTTGAAAAATCCCGCTGCCTATAGTCGTCTTGGTGTACAGTACGGGGAAGATTTCGGGAATACGACCTACACTGCAGGAATTTCACATACAAATCTGAGTTTTGAGAATAATTTTGAAAAACAGACCAATTCTGTTACCAAGCTAGAATATATTTCCGTTGCAATGGCCTTGAAAAAGGGTTGGGGTATTGGGTTTGGTATAATGCCTTACTCTTCTGTAGGGTATGATATGGTCGCTGAAAGTGTAGATGGTAATGGTTCAGAGGTGTTGAACCGCTACTATGGTGATGGAGGGTTGAATAAGGTTTATTTGTCTACCGGCTATGAAATCATGAAGAATTTGAGCATTGGTGCAACCGCGAGTTTCAATTTCGGAACCTTGGAGAACAATCGAATTCAGACCATTGAGAACCTACAGTTGGGTACTTTGGATAAAAGAAGTTCAAAAGTTAATGGAATGGATTTTAATTATGCCATGAACTACACCCCTATGATCAAGGATAAATATAGGTTGTATACTTCGGTAAGGGTTAACACCCAAGCCAATCTCACTTCGAAGAACGAAAAGGAGATTGGTTCTTTTTCGAATAGTACGGGAGCTAATATCGAGGTGGTCGATGTTAATCTTGATGCGGTCAACCTTAGGCATACTGAATTAAAGATACCTACGATCACTACTTTAGGATTGGGAGTGGGCGAGGACATGAAATGGTTCGTAGGTGCTGAATACAGTTTCCAGGGTATGGGTTCTTTTAAAAATGATTTTATCGATGCCGAGAATTTAGAGTATCAAGATGCCAGTACTTACGCTTTTGGAGGATTTTTTATTCCTGACCATTCTGCATTTTCAGGCTATTTAAAGCGTATATCCTATAGGGCTGGTCTGCGATTTGAAAAGACAGGGATGTTGATCAAGGATCATGAAATAAACAACTTTGGCATAACTTTTGGTTTTGGTTTACCAATGCGCGGAAGTTTTTCCAATCTTAACCTAGGATTCGAGGCAGGTAGGAAAGGCACAAAGGCCGGTGATTTGATAGAAGAGAATTACTTTAAATTTAATTTAGGACTTTCATTGAATGATATTTGGTTCCGTAAGCGAAGAATTAATTAAGAAAAATTTGTACATTAACCACTAAAATTAATAATATGAAAACGAAACTTTACTTCATGGCTTTAGTGCTTTTAGGAAGCATGGGGGTAAGTAATGCGCAGGCACAGAACCAAGAGTGCATGACTAATCTTTCCATCTACGTTGAGCATGCTAAAGTAAAAAATTACGAGGCGGCATATACACCTTGGAAAATGGTATATGACAATTGTCCGGATATCAACTGGGCTAATTTCGCTTATGGTGAAAGAATTTTGAAAGACAGGGTTAAAAAATCTTCTGGAGCGGACAAGGAGGCCAATGTTCAGGAGTTATTGACCTTATACGATAATAGTAGAAAATACTTTCCTAAAAAAGCCAAACTTGCAGAAGTTATCATTGACAAGGTTTTATTGAAATATGATAACAAAATGATTTCGGATGAGGAGATCTATAGTGAGTTGAGCAGGGCTTTTAACGAGGATAAGCCTAATTTCAAAAACCCTAAGGCCTTATATCTTTATTTCTCTAGCTTGGTAGATTTGCACAAAGCAGGTAGCAAAGATCTTCAGGAAGTTTTTGATGTTTATGATGATGTTACCGAGAAAATAGAGGATGAGAATGTTAAATTAACCGACAGGATCTCAAAACTACTTCCAAAAGAAGAAGCCGGCACTTTAACTAGTAAGGAGAAAAAGCAATTGAAAGCGGCTACTACCAACTCGGAGTCTTTTGGTAAGATTGAAGGTAGTATAGATTCCAAGTTAGGGGATTTGGCCGATTGTGGTAACTTGATTCCTTTGTATCAAAAGAGTTTCGAGGAAAAGAAAAATGATGTTAACTGGGTGAAAAGAGCTGTTGGTAGAATGTTCAACAAAGAATGTACCGATGACCCGATGTTCAAAAAATTATTTGAAGCCCAAATGGCACTTGATCCTTCTGCCGATGCGTATGTTTATGGTGGTAACCTTAAACTTAAAGCTGGTGACCGTAACGGTGCGGTAGCGGATTTCAACAAGGCCTTGGATTTGGAAACAGATGCAAGGAAAAAATCCAACATTGCTTATAAAGTAGCTACTGTATTTAGAAGAAGCAGTAAATCAACGGCAAGAAGTTATGCTCAAAAGGCTATCGATGCCAATCCTTCTAATGGTAGGGCTTATTTATTGATCGCTAATTTATATGCTACAAGTGCTAACGATTGTGGTAGTACACCTTTTGAAAAAAGAGCGGTTTACTGGAGAGCTGCCGAAATGGCTAGAAAAGCAGGAAGGGTTGATCCTTCTTTAAGTGGAAGGGCCAATCAATCAGCTGCAAGTTATTCAGCTAAAGCACCTTCCAAAACCGATATCTTCAATTCTGGTATGGCTGGTAAAACAGTAACTTTCAATTGCTGGGTCGGTGGTAGTGTCAAGGTTCCCAATTTATAAGATGAAACAACCTTTAGGATATAATCTTAAGAGCATTGCCCTGGTATTTTCCGGGGCAATGCTTTTTTTTTCTTGTGCGGACAACTATAAAAGGGTCGGCGATGAGGCCTTGCCATTGGTGTTTCCCCAAGGAGTTGCGGAAAACTTTTCGTTTATGTACTCCGAGGCCAATAAGGTCATGGCAAACGAGGATAAGGATACTACCAAGATCATATCTGTATTATCAGGGCCTATTACCGAAAATTACGAAAATCTGGAATTCCCTTATCGTACCTTTCCAGAAGGTATCGTTGTCGATATTTATGATGAGAACAATTATAAAAACAGGATTACCGCGGATTATTGCATTCGATATTCGTCAACGGGATTAATAGATTTAAGGGGCAATGTCGTATTGGAGACCCATGATGGTAAAAAATTGGAAACCCCGAGATTATATTATGATCAGTCCAATGAATGGGCTTTTACCCAAGATAAATTCAAATACACCAATCCTGAAGAAGGTACGGTAATGGATGGCGAGGGTATGGATTTCAATAAGGATTTTACTTTTTTAAATGCACATAGAACCTATGGTCTTATGACCATAAAAGAAGCAAGCAATGATTAAGATTTTAAGATATACAGAGTACTTGTACTTGGTTGTAGCTATTTTTTCACTTTACCGGATTTTTACAGATTGGAATACCAATAGGGAGGGCACTTATATATTCATATTTTTTGCCATCGTCTCCATTGCCATGTTCGCTTTCAGGAGAAATTATCGAAAGAAATTCGAGAATCGAAAAAAGGATAACCAATAGTAGAAATGGAGACCTCCATTGTCATAATAATACTTTCCTTGGTGTTTTCGGCCTTCTTTTCGGGCATGGAAATCGCTTTTATTTCAGCCAATAAAATTCATATTGAGATTGAAAAAAAGCAAGATGATTTTTTGGCAAAGGTGCTTTCGCGCCTTACAAAAAGGCCTTCCAAGTTTATAGCAACAATGTTGATCGGGAATAATATTGCCTTGGTCATCTATGGCTTGTTCATGGGCGAATTGCTTATGAATTGGTTCGTAGGGCTTTTGCCGATCCAAAATCGATTTTTGCACCTGATCCTAACCGATTTCAGTTTGTTTACACAAACCGTTATTTCAACATTGATCATATTGATCACGGCTGAGTTTTTGCCGAAAGTCCTGTTCCAGATATATGCCAACAGCTTGTTGAAGATCTTGGCAGTGCCTGCATATATTTTCTATCTTCTTTTCTCTGTCATTTCTGAGTTCGTGATCAAACTTTCGGATATTATCTTAAAGACTTTTTTCAAGACTGATGGTGATGAGACCCAGCTTGTGTTTAGTAAAGTTGAGCTTGGGGATTATATTAATGAACAAATGGGTAGTATAGAAGAGGAAGACGTGATAGATTCCGAAATCCAGATTTTTCAAAATGCTTTAGAGTTTACGCTGGTTAAAGCAAGGGAGGTTATGGTGCCAAGGACCGAGATTGCTGCCGTGGAACTTCATGAGACTACAAAAAACCTGGCAAAATTGTTTACGGAAACAGGATATTCGAAAATATTGATCTATAAGGATACTATAGATAATATCATAGGTTATGTGCATTCTTACGAATTGTTTAAAAAGCCTAAGACCATAAAAAGTATTCTTAGACCGGTAGAGTTTGTTCCGGAGACTATGCTTATTCATGATATCTTGAATGTTCTGACCAAAAAACGAAAGAGCATCGCGGTAGTTTTGGATGAATATGGGGGAACGTCAGGTTTAATGACAGTAGAGGATATCGTAGAAGAGCTGTTCGGCGAAATTGAGGATGAGCATGATTCCACTGATTTGATCGAAGAGCAACTAGATGAGAAAAGTTATAAATTTTCCGCTCGGTTAGAGGTCGATTATATCAACGAAAATTACAAATTGGAACTACCTGAAAACGATGAATATGAAACTTTAGGAGGTCTTCTTGTCAACGTAACGGGCGAAATACCCGAAAAGGATGCCGAAATTAAAATCGGAAAATTCCAGTTTACCGTTTTGGAAGTTTCAAACACAAAAATAGATTTGTTGAAGCTAGTTGTCTTAGATGATGAATAAACGTCTAGTAAGCAAGTTTTAAGCCCGTTTTACTTTTTAATATTTCAAAAGAAAATGGTAATTTCGCAAACTGATTTTAAACATACCATATAATGGCGATTTTAGAGAATATAAGAAAGAGAACCACCGTATTGATATTGATCATAGGTCTAGCGCTTTTTGCGTTTGTCATATCCGGAGTGTTTACTAAGAATAATCTTTCAGGCGGTAAGACTGGTTCTTCGGTCGCTGAAGTTAATGGGGATGAAATCTCGATTAACGATTTTAGAAGAAAGGTCGAGGTAGCGAAGAACAGGTTTGGGTCTTCGGCATCATCAATGATGGTGGTGAACCAAGTTTACGAACAAGAAGTTAGGAACGCGATTCTAGCACAGCAGTTCGAGGATCTTGGTATCGATATTGAAAGGGATCAGATCATGAATTACATCAAAACGATTCCGGCATACAGCCAAAATCCACAATTCATGAATGAAAGTGGTATTTTCGACGAAGGTAAATTCCGTGATTTTATTGCGGATTTAAGAGCGAACAGCCCTTCTCAATATGAACTATGGTTACAAGATGAACAGTCGATCATTCAAAATGCCAAACAACAAACTTATTTCAATTTGGTGAAGGCCGGTGTAGGGGCAACGTTGAAAGAAGGCGAGTTGGATTATAAATTGGCGAATGATAAGGTTGATATCAAATATGTAAGGTTGCCATATACTTCTATCGCGGATAGTACCATAAGTATTACCAAAAGCGAAATACAATCCTATATAAACGATCACAAAGAGGAGTTCAAACAAGAGAATGCCCGGGATATCCAATATGTTTATTTCGAGGAGAAAGCTTCAGTTGATGATGTTAACGCTGTAAAGGAAGAAACCATTAAGTTGTTGGATGATACCGTTGAGTATCGTGAAGCTACCGATAGAATGGACACTATTGCCGGATTTAGAAATACCAAGGACTTGGTAGATTTTCTGGATCGAAAGTCAGATATAAAATATGATACGATTTATAGGGCCAAGAAGGATTTGCCAACTAGTTTCGCAGATACTTTGGTTACTTTGAAAATTGGAGAAATATTCGGTCCTTACAGGGATGGAAACTATTTTAAGGTATCTAAGATGGTCGATAAAAAAGAGAATGGTTCCGCTAAGGCCAGTCATATTTTAATATCCTGGAAAGGTGGGGAAAGAGCTGGTGCGAACGTTACAAGAACTAAAGAAGAGGCAGAGGCAAAGGCCAAGGAACTTTTGGCCGAAGCCAAGAAAGATGGTACGGTATTCGTGCAGTTGGCCCGTGACAATTCTGACGGACCTTCAGCTCCTAACGGAGGTGATTTAGGATATTTCCAAGAAGGTGCAATGGTCGCCGATTTCAATGATTTCGTCTTTGGGAACAAAGTAGGGACCATTGGCCTTGTAGAAACCGAGTTTGGGTACCATGTCATTAAGATCGATGACAAACAGGATGTATATAAAATTGCAACTTTGGCAAGGGAAATTGAGCCATCCGAAGCTACCATTAACACATTGTTCCAAGATGCCACCAAGTTTGAAATGGATGCCATTTCCGGAGAAAAGGAATTTGTTGATTTGGCCAAGGAAAATAAATATGAAGTTCGTCCTGTGAACAAAATAAAGGCTATGGATGAGAATTTACCTGGTCTTAGTACCCAAAGAAGTATTGTTCAATGGGCATTTAAAGAAGATACCGAAGTTGGTAATGTCAAAAGGTTCAGTGTGAACAACGGCTATGTTATTGCCCAAATGACCGGTAAATATGAGGAAGGGTTGCAATCTGTTGAAGATGCCTCTACAACCGTATTGCCTATTTTAAGAAAAGAAAGAAAAGCCAAACAATTAATTGCTGCCAATAAAGGTAAGTCAATGGAAGATGTGGCCAAGGATAATTCCGTGTCCGTTTCCAATGCTTCCGCATTGACCGTAAAAGCACCTACCATTCCGGGTGCGGGACGTGAGCCTGCTGTTGTTGGTACCGCGTTTGCAATGAACGTTGGTGACAGTTCCGATTTCATTATAGGTGAAAGTGGCGTTTTTCTTATTTCAGTGACCAATAAACAAGAAGGTCCTAAATTGGAGAACTATAGTACATTCGCAAATTCAATAAAAACGTCCAATGCAGCTAGGGTTAATTCAGCTGTTTATAATGCGTTGAAAGAAGCTGCGGAGGTTGAAGATAACAGAAGTATATTTTATTAATAGAACATACCTTTGGTAAATGAAAAGTCCCAACTTTTAGTTGGGACTTTTTTTATAAAATCATTTCAGAATAAGGGATGATGGTTTCATATCCTTTTTTCCGAAAATAATCCATAGATTTTGAATTGCCTACGACCATGATAAAATCACCTCCCCATGCCCCAAGACTTTTGATGGCTTGTGGGTAATCCGGAAAAAGTTCGCTTTTTACCGTCGGTATACCGAGTGTTTGTGATATGGCCGATTCATGAAGTTGCAATACTATTTCAAAAGTATTGATGTTTGAACAGGAAATCATTTTAGACGTTAAATCGTCGATGACACGAATGAGTTCTTTGGTGTCGAATTCTTGTTTTCTATAACTAGAAATACCTTCCCTACTGTTTTGTTTTTTATTGAGATAGATAAAGTAAAGTTGATCTTTAAACGCTGGGTTAAATGTTACTTCTTCTACTGTGGGAATGCCTTCAATCAATTTGTAGGTTATCGGAGTATTGTGCTGTGCACATGCAATGTCATAACCGCTTCCTCCAAAAGTATCTTTCAATAATTGGTAAGGATCAATTTCGGCCCATTGCGCAATGTTGTTTATCAAGGTGCTAGATGATCCAAGGCCCCAATCTTTAGGAAAAGTCAAGCGTGTTGTTAGTTTGTATCCTTGGTCATTATTTATAAAATTGGGGTTTATAGACAATGCGGACTGGAGGATTTTAAGGGCGGTATCCGAGATTTCAGTGTTGGAGGAAGAAATTGTGGTCATTGATTTCAAATCGAAAACAGCTTGGAACCAAATATTTTTTTCATTGTCCAAACTCTTCCATGACAGATATTTTGAATCGGCAAACTCCTCCACGGTTAAAAACTGACCGTATTTTGTAGGTAAGGCAAGCGCTTTGGCACCGTCAAGAACAGCGTACTCCGCGGATAGCAATAACTTGCCATTACTGTAGAAAGAATGTTTCATCTTGTGCCCCTTAATTTGTTGAATTCGGCAACAACGGAGCTATGGGTAACGGTATGGTTCTTAAAATAGTCCACAATCTTGTTTTTTTCAATTTCTGTCGCTCCTAATTGGTTCAGGATATTCAACAAGTGCATTTTCATATGGCCTTCCTGTATTCCTGTCGTAACAAGTGAACTTACCGCTGCGAAATTCTGTGCGAGCCCAGCAACGGCAACAATCTGCATAAGCTCCTCGGCCGATGGTTTATGAAGTATTTCCATAGCCAATTTCACCAAGGGGTGAAGGTTCGTTAAACCTCCGATAGTTCCCAATGCCAAGGGTAATTCAATCCAAAACTTGAAAATACCATCTTCCAATGATGCATGGGTTAGGCTCCTGTAGTTTCCTTCTTTGGCTGCATAAGCGTGTACGCCTGCTTCAACGGCCCTAAAATCATTTCCTGTGGCCAAAACTACGGCATCTATCCCGTTCATTATACCTTTGTTGTGGGTAACCGCCCGGTGTGGTTCAACATTGGCTATGGCAACGGCCCGAATCATTTTCTCGGCAAATTCCTCCGGACTTACCGCCTCGCTCAATGTAAGTTCGTTTATAGAACATGATACTTCTGCCCGGACCAAGCAATTTGGAACGTAGTTGGACAGTATACTCATTACGATTTCGATTTGGCCTTCCTCTTTCTCAAAGTATGGGGATTTCCCGGCTTCTACCTCAAACGTCTTGGCGAACTGTTCTAGGCACGAGTTAATGAAATTGGCGCCCATGGCATCCAAAGTCTCAAAGGTGCAGTGTAATTGATAATAATCCTTAAGTTGTGAGGTCTTGTTCCGGAGTTCTATATTGCTAATGCCACCACCTCTTTTTTCCATATTTGCGGTCAATGGCTTGGCTTCTTCTATTAGTTTTGGTTTTACGTTCTTAAAAAAAGCCTCTAAATGTTCCGGATTACCTGAATACATGAAATGTACCTGACCTATTTTTTCTGTAGCCAGGACCTTGGTCTTGAATCCGCCACGATTTAACCAAAATTTGGCAGCTTTACTAGCGGCGGCAACCACGGAACTTTCTTCGATCGCCATGGGAATGGCGTATAATTTATCATTGATAAGAAAATTCGGTGCGATTCCCAGTGGAAGATAATAATTGGAAATGGTGTTTTCAATGAACTCATCGTGCAACTTTTGCAACGTGGTGTCCGCGTTCCAATATTGTAGCAATAATTTCTTGGTTTGGGCGGGGTCATGGGTATATTGTTCGGCAACCCAGTCTATTTTTTCTTGTTTAGACAATTTTGAGAAGCCCAAAATAGGATCGGTCATGTTCAATTTTGTTTATGGCTGTAAAGATAGTCATTACCTCGATATACATTAGCGGGGAAAACCCTTTGAAACCCATTGGTTTTTGGTCTTAAAGTTTAATTAATTGTAAAATATTCACTAAACTTGACCTATTTTTGTCACCTATCCCAAAAAAGATGAATAAACGTCATATGCTCTTGTTGCTAATGGTTGGTTTTGTTGCCATTACATTTGCACAAGGGAAGAAAATCACTATTGAAGAAATATATCGAGGAACTTTTAGGACCAATAGCATGGAAGTGCTTCGGTCAATGAAAAACGGAGAGCAATATACCTTGCTGAATTATAATAGGGGTAATAATTCTTCCAGCATAGATAAATACGATTATGCTACCTTGGAAAAGGTTGAAACCATTCTTAGTTCAAACGATAGTGAAGCCATTCCGGGTTTTAGCTCTTATAGTTTTAGTGAGGACGAAAGTAAGGTGCTTTTGGCAACTGATCTGGAACCCATTTACAGACATTCGAAATTGGGGATTTATTATGTTTATGATATAGCTTCAAAATCTGCAGTAAAGGTGTCCAACGAGAAAATACAGGAACCTTTACTTTCTCCGGATGGTCGTCAGATAGCTTATGTCAGGGCCAATAATCTTTATATTTTCAATATCGAAAGTGGTGAAACAAGTCAAATTACCAACGATGGGGAATCAAATAAAGTAATTAATGGGATTACCGATTGGGTCTATGAAGAGGAATTTGCT
Source organism: Maribacter luteus (assembly GCF_009674825.1). Classification (GTDB taxonomy): domain Bacteria; phylum Bacteroidota; class Bacteroidia; order Flavobacteriales; family Flavobacteriaceae; genus Maribacter_A; species Maribacter_A luteus. The sequence continues at coordinate 241,969 of NZ_WKJH01000001.1, read as the reverse complement.
TTCGTCAGGGCTTTTGCATGGAATTCCGACGGGACGAAAATTGCATTTCTTCGTTTTGATGAGACCAATGTTCCTGAGTTTTCCATGGATTTCTACGGTAAAGACCTATATCAGTACCAATATGTTTTCAAATACCCAAAGGCGGGGGAGAACAATGCCTTGGTGTCCTTGCATATGTTCGATGTGTCTTCCCGGAACACGACAAAAATAGATTTAGGGGATCCTTATTATATTCCGCGTATCAAATGGATGAACAATGCCGATTATTTAAGTGTAACGACTCTCAATAGGCATCAGAACCATTTAAAATTATATGCCGTAAATGCAAAGAGCGGTTCGGTGAACGTTTTGTTGGAAGAAAAGGATGAAGCCTATGTGGATATTAATGACAACCTAACCTTTATGGCCGATGACAGTTTTATTTGGTCAAGTGAGAGGGACGGCTATAATCATTTGTACCTCTATAACCCTGATGGGGAAATGATGAACCAAATTACCAAAGGGAAATGGGAAGTCACCGATTATTACGGTTACGACCAGAATGAGGATAAGATCTATTACCAGTCTACCGAGAATGGCTCTATTAACCGAGGGGTTTACAGTATAGAGAGCAATGGCAAAAAGAAAAAGGCGCTTGCTGCCGAAACGGGAACGAATGCAGCATCTTTCAGTGCCGATTTCTCTTACTTCATAAATACCTTTTCCAGCGCAGCAACACCCTATCGTTTTACTTTACACAAGGCTTTGACCGGTGAAAAGTTGAAAGATATAAAGGATAACAGGGCACTGGCCGATATGTTAAAGGGGTATGATGCTTCCCCAAAAGAATTTTCAACGTTGGCGATCAATGGCAATGACCTGAATATGTACATGATAAAGCCATCAAATTTTGATGCTTCGAAGAAATATCCGCTTTTGATGTTCCAATATAGTGGTCCGGGATCACAGCAAGTTGCTAATAGATGGATGGGGGCCAATGATTTTTGGCACCAAATGTTGGCTTCGGAAGGATATGTTATCGCATGTGTAGATGGTAGGGGAACCGGATTCAAGGGTAGGGATTTTAAGAAAATCACCCAAAAGGAATTGGGTAAATATGAAGTAGAGGACCAAATCGCAGCGGCTAAAAAATTAAGCGAACTTTCATTCATTGACGAAAATAGAACGGGAATTTGGGGTTGGAGCTATGGTGGCTTTATGTCTACCAATTGCATCCTAAAGGGGAACGATGTTTTTGAAACCGCCATTGCGGTTGCCCCAGTAACGTCATGGAGGTTTTATGACACGATTTATACAGAGCGCTACATGCAGACTCCGCAAGAGAATGCAAGTGGCTATGACGATAATTCGCCTTTCAACTATCCTGAATTACTGAAAGGTAAATATTTATTGATCCATGGATCAGGGGACGATAATGTTCATGTACAGAATACCATGCGCATGGTCGAGGCTTTGGTTCAGGCGAACAAACAGTTCGATTGGGCTATTTATCCCGATAGGAACCACGGGATATATGGCGGGAACACCCGAATACATCTTTTTACTAAGATGACCGATTTTATAAAAGCAAATCTATAACCAATTCAAAATATATATGGCAGTCATTGATAAACCAGCACATCAAAAAGAACTTTTCGGACATCCAGTAGGGTTGTACGTACTATTTTTTACTGAAATGTGGGAGCGTTTCTCCTATTATGGAATGAGGGCGATCTTAGTACTTTATCTTGTGACTCAGACAACCGATAAAAACCCTGGTTTGGGTTGGACCAACGGAGAGGCCTTGGCCCTATATGGCTGGTATACCATGCTGGTATATGTTGCTTCCATTCCAGGGGGTATAATTGCTGATAGACTGTTGGGCCAGAAAAAAGCGGTAATTGTAGGGGCCATTTTACTTGTAATAGGTCATAGTGTTTTGGCTATTGAACAAATGTGGGCATTTTATACCGGTCTTGGTTTTATAATAGCCGGTGTGGGCATGTTAAAGCCGAATATTTCAACAATGGTCGGTGGACTATATAAACCGGGGGATATTCGCAGGGATAAAGGTTTCACTATTTTTTACATTGGAATTAACGTTGGGGCATTTTTATCCAGTTTGATTGTTGGGTACGTCGGGGAAGTCTACGGCTGGCATTATGGTTTTGGCCTTGCTGGTATTTGTATGCTCTTTGGACTTATTCAGTTTGTATATGGTCAAAAGTATCTTAAAGGAGTTGGTGGTTACTTAGGTAAGTCTGAAAATGCTGAAGATCGAGAAGCTTTGAAAAGGCCATTGTCCAAAATTGAAAAGGATAGGGTAATCGTTTTGATTCTTTCCTTTTTTATGGTTATCGTCTTTTTTGGGGCTTTTGAACAAGCAGGGGGCTTAATGAACATATATGCAAAAGATTACACCAACAGAATGTTGTTGGGTTGGGAAGTGCCCGCCTCATGGTTTCAATCATTGAACGCCTTTTTCATTATAACCTTGGGAACTATTGTTGCTGGCTATTGGGCCAAACGTAAATTAAAAGGAAAAGAAGCTTCTTCACTTTTTAAAATGATCATTGGACTAATGATTATGGGAACCGGATTTTTGTTCATGACAGCGGCCACTGCTGAGTATCAAAGTTCAGGTTCATCGGCCATGTATTGGTTGGTTTTGGCCTATTTGTTCCATACCGTTGGTGAGTTGAGTCTTTCACCGGTTTCTTTGTCTTTTGTTACAAAATTAGCACCTGCCAAATATGCCTCGCTTATGATGGGGCTGTATTTTGCAACGACAGGTTTTGGCAATAAATTGGCTGGCCTATTGGGTGAGTCCGCATCTGAATTTGGCGAGTATACCGTTTTTACGGGAATTGCCATTTTCTGTATTCTTTTCGGATTCCTTATTCTCCTATTTATAAAAAAATTAAAGGCCTTGACCCATGGGGCTGAGGATAATGAACATGTTATAACAGCAGAGGAGGCTTAAGGGCTTTAACACGCCAAAAAGCTACTAGAACCGGTTTTCTGTAATGAATAAAAGATAGTAGTGGTAATTGGCATTTAAATTTATGATTGATGAATACCGATATTGAAAATTTATTCAAAGACAAGGTTCTTGGACATCCGGCAGGATTGTTCGTTCTATTTTTTACTGAAATGTGGGAACGTTTTTCGTTTTATGGAATGCGTATTTTATTGGTGTTGTTTCTTACGGCCCCCATTATCAGTGATAATCCCGGTTGGGAATGGCCCAGGGAACATGCGTTGGCATTAATAGGTACCTATGCTTCCTTATTATATTTAACTCCTATTATTGGAGGTTATATTGCGGATAAATTCACAGGTTATCGCATCGCCGTAGTGATCGGTTGTACCATTATGACACTTGGCCATGCCTCAATGGCTTTGGAAACGACGGCAACATTCTATTTAGGCTTGGCTTTATTGGTTATCGGTACGGGATTTTTTAAACCGAACATTACATCCATTATTTCCGAGATGTACAAGGGAAAGGAATCTAAAAAAGATGGGGCCTATACCATTTTCTATATGGGGGTAAATGCCGGTGCTTTCTTCGGAATGATGCTCTGTGGTTACTTGGCCGAAAATGTAGGATGGTCTTGGGGCTTTGGCCTTGCAGGGATATTCATGTTTTTTGGGATGCTTCAATTTCTAATGGCAAAGAACCTTTTCGGTGGGGTTGGGGCTAAACCTTCTAAAAAATATGAAGTTGAACTTCCTCAAAATATAAATGAGGAAAGTCCGGCTGTAGTCGAAGAAACAAGTGTTGATGAAAAATTGAATCCGTTTACCCTTCTCGACTATATCCTGATAGGGGTTTCGGCCATTGGCGGATTGTTGTACCTTTTTAATGATCCATTGTCCAAAATCGGTGAAGTGAATTTACTTCCTTTTAAAGTCGGCAATTTAGACGGTTCTTCGGTTGTTATTTTAACGGCACTTGTCCTGTTCTTGATCCTTCTGGTTTCCAGGGTATCTAGATATATACCTATTGTTAGGGATAGGATAATCGCAGTGGCCATATTTGGCTTGTTCACCGTATTTTTCTTTGCGGCTTTTGAGCAATCGCTAGGGTCAATGACCTTGTTCGCAAGGGATTATACCAACCGTGACCTGGTTGGTTCTTCCGCTATGATCTTTAAAATTGTCGATGCATTATTGACCACCGTTCCCCTTATGATCATAACTTGGGTGTTGATTCTTTTATTTAAAAAAACCTACTCGAAAATAGGACTTTCAAATATTATTTTGGGATTGGCCTTTGTAGGTATTTGGATATTGGTCTTATATAGATTGAATGACAAGTTTACACAAGAAGGCAACCAGATAGAAGCCTCTTGGTTCGGGATATTGAATTCTTTTTTCATCATAACCTTGGCGCCATTGTTTTCTAGATGGTGGGAGAGTAAGTACAATCCTAGTGCCGCAATGAAATATGGCTTGGGACTGATTTTGCTCGGACTCGGTTTCGCCATTTTATCTTATGGTACCATGGGAATTCCACAAGGGGCTAAAACAGCCTCGGTAAGTATGGTTTTCTTGATCTTGGCCTATTTGTTGCATACCATGGGCGAATTGTGCCTATCACCTGTGGGTCTTTCCTATCTTAGTAAATTGGTGCCCGCTAGAATGATCGGCTTTATGTTCGGTATATGGTATTTGGCCATTGCCATTGGTCAAAAAGCTGCCGGGACTATGGGAGGAATGATCGATAAGATTTCGGAAGAATATTCACTCAGTATTTTCTTTTTGATTTTCACTCTGGTGCCTATCGGTGTAGGTTTTATATCCATTGTCTTAAATCCCGTATTGAAAAAACTGATGCACGGCGTTCGGTAACCCCAAGGCTTTATTCAAGCTTCAATTTAAAAGCGCCTTTGGTACCGGTATAGTGAAAGGGTATGTTTTTTTGGAGGCATGTTGTTTCCCAACGTTGAATATAACTTCGATAATTGCTGCCATCGGCTATCAATATTTTTGGGTTTAAAGAATCCAGCAGTCGTTCCAGATTAATTTTAGGGGATTGTGTCAATACCATATAGTCTAAACTATCGATGGTTTTAAGGGAAATACCTAGGCTATCACTTATTGTCAGTTTTCGTCCGTCTATTGCATAAGCATTCGAAAGTGGTTTAAAGGAATGTGTGGTAATATGCTCCCCAACGGCATAATCCTCAACTAAGTTTTTTGATGTGATACTATCTTGGGTAAAGACCGTAAGGTGGGGTCCTGACCGATGCATTATTATCGTATTTTTAGTCTGATGTGCCACTAAAAGTTCCTCAATGTTCTTGGTCTGGTATAATTGGTAGATAGACCAAAATTGTATTGCAATGACACAAAATAGGGCAATTGATAATCGCCTGAAGGTAAATGAATTCAACACCCATATCAATGCTATCAGAAAGGCATATGTTAGGATAACTTGAACGGGGTCAAATGGGATATTCCAAAATATAAAGGCTTCCTGTTGGGCTACCCAATCAATAATACCGTTCATTAGACCTATTATATAATTGTAGACCGTAATAAGTTCCTCCGGGGCAAAATCAATAACAACCAAGGCGATAACGATAATACCCAGCCCCAATATGAATCCCAAGAAGGGTATGATCAATAAGTTCGATATAAAAAACAGACCCGGAAATTGATGAAAATAAAACAAGCTAATGGGTAAAACCCCGATTTGGGCGGCAATACTGACAGAGAGCAATTGCCATACTTTGTTCACCAACCAATTTTTGGGGTACCAGAATTTTTGTAAAAGAGGAAAGATCCATACAATGGCAAAAACAGCGGCATAACTCATTTGAAAACCAACATGGAACAATAGCATAGGGTCTATCACCAAAAGAATGAAGAACATGGACAATGCCAAAATATTGAATGTATTGCTGGGCCTGTTCAAATAAAGGGCGTATGCCACAAAAGAGAACATGGTCACCGCGCGAACCACTGAGGCAGATAAACCTGCCAATAAGGCAAAGCCCCAAAGCAGGATCACAATTGTTATTAGTTTTAAGGTTTTTCCTTTCGGAAGCATTTCCATAGGGCGCAGTAAAAATTGCAAGAACAAAAGGAGAATCCCAATATGTAGGCCGGAAACGGCCAGAATATGAACGGCCCCGGCATTTTTGTAGGCCGTATAGGTCGCATCGGTAATATCGTTCCTTTGCCCCAGGAACAATGCTTGTATAATTCCAAATTCATTTTCTCCGAAACCTGCTTTCTGTAAAGAGGTTCTAATATTGTTCCTTAAAGTCGCTGTAGCGCCGAAAAGGGTCTTCTTCGGATTTTCAAGTACGAGGGTGTTCTGGTTGTTCAATTTTAATTGGTCGTAGATTCCCTGTTTTTCCAAATAGTCCTTATAGTTGAATTGATGGGGATTTAAAGGATGGGTTATTTCCGTTTTATGGGTTAGAACTACCAATTCATCGTCTACTTCTAAGGATTTTTGGGTTGAATCTATTGCCTGGCTCAAGATAATTTTGCCAGATACTTTTTTGGTATTCAACGCTACAACATCGGCAATGAAGCGGTTAGAAAATGTGGAGCTTTTTAAAACTTCGGTAACCTTTAATTTCCATTCCCCTATTTCGCTGGTGTGCTGATTTGAATAATGATCGGCATAATTCTTTGGTTGTGCAACCCCTATGATCATTACCCCAATAAAAAGTGTAGTAATGGCCGTAACTCCTCCAAAGGTAAAGGCATTTGTAACCTTTTTGGAGAAAAACAAATAACCAAGAACTGTTAACGATAATAGGGTTAAAATTATGGGGCCTATAATTCCGGTATCAAGATAGTAGCCTGTAAGAATCCCCAAAACTAAAAGCATGGTTAGCTTAATAGGGATAAATTGAAGCAATTTCATTTTAAAGGATCCTATTGGCTTTTACAAACGCATAATTCCAATACCCTTCACGCAGGGAGGAAACGATTACACCTCTAGAAGTTGAGGCGTGTATAAATTTAATGTCATCATTTTCCACGGCGACCACTAGACCAACATGGTTTATTTTTTTGCCTTTTCGGGTTTTGAAGAACAATAGGTCACCTTTTTCTACTTGGTTTACCCGAATACGTTTACCTTCATTGGCCATGGCAGAGGAAACCCTGGGTAAATCAACATCATTCTTTTTAAAGGCCACATAAAGTAGTCCTGAGCAATCCATTCCTTTTTTTGTTGTTCCCCCGTATTTATAGCGCACTCCCGAATAGGTTAGGGCCGTATTGATAATGTTGTTGATTTTGGATGCTGCTGCTGGGTTTTCCGGGGTTTCCAACACCGGGTCAGGTGCTTCTTCCATTGAATTGCGGGGAGAAGCGGCAACCGATATTTTACGTTCCTTGGAATGGGTGGTTCTTTTTTTGGTCGCGCAGCTGCCTAAAAAAAGTAAGGGTAGTAATATAAGGGGTAAGATTCTTTTCATCCAAGGATTATAGATTGTCTTTGGATACCAAATTTAAACATTTTCTACAATTAAGTTGGCAGCCTTGGCACTGGCCCCTTTACCTCCCAGTTTCTGTTCCAATAGTTTATAAGCCTTTAATTGATCTTCCCGGCCTTTTCCTCTTATTATTTTTGAGAGTTCACCCTTGAGGTTTTTGGTGGTAAGGTCATTCTGGATCAATTCCTTGACGATCTCTTGATCCATGATCAGGTTTACCAATGAAATATATTTTAAGGTAATAATACGTTTTGCTATTTGGTAAGATATCCAATTGGCCTTATAGCAAACCACTTGGGGTACTTTGAACAAAGCGGTTTCCAGGGTAGCCGTACCACTTGTGACCAAAGCGGCATGGGATATGCTTAATAGGGAATAGGTTTTATTGGCCACAAAACCCACGTTTGCGTTTTTTAAAAACGGTGCATAAAATGTATTGTCCAAACTAGGGGCACCGGCAATGACAAAATGGTAATCTGGAAAATCCTCGGTTACCGATAGCATGGTCGTTAGCATTTTCGTAACCTCTTGTTTACGGCTACCAGGAAGTAAAGCGATAATGGGTTTACCGTTATCTAGATCGTTTTGTTTTCTAAAGGTCTGTTCATCGATAACATCTCGATTGTCTATTGCATCGATAAGGGGATGGCCAACGAAATGTACCGGAAAACCATGTTTCTCTTCATAAAATGCCTTTTCAAATGGCAGAATAACGTACATGGCATCGATATTCTTTTTTATTTTATGGATCCTACCTTCCCTAGAGGCCCATATTTGCGGTGAGATATAATAATTCGTCTTGTAATTTTGTTGCTTTGCCCATTCCGCTATCCGTAGGTTAAAACCGGAGTAATCGATAAAAATAATCACATCAGGGTCAAATTGGGAGATATCATTTTTACAGTATTTGATATTGGCGAAAATGGTACCTAAATTCATAATGACCTCTAGGAATCCCATAAAGGCCAACTCTTTATAGTGTTTTGCTAAAGTTCCGCCTGCTGCCTGCATAAGATCCCCGCCCCAGCATCTAATTTCGGCTTCGGTATCTTTATGTCTTAATGCCTTAATCAAATTAGATCCATGAAGGTCTCCCGAGGCTTCCCCAGCTATAATATAGTATTTCATGATTTGTTCAAGTTCAAAACCGATTTCAAAGTGACATCCGTTTTATATTCTTATTCAGTCCTTAAGGTAGGATTTTAAAATACTTTATAATACAAAATGACCAAAGCAGTAAGTAGTGTCGCGATCAATACTCCTTTGGCACGGTTGTCCCTTCGAATTTTAAGGAACCCGAAAAAGGCGGCTAAATTTAAAATAGCCCCTAATGCCAGCAAACTGCCAACATGTCCTTGTTGAATGGCGGCTTCAAAAGTCTCTACGATCCCAAAATCGGAAAACAGGAGTATATAGGCCAACGTACCTATTGTATTCGCTATTATCCCAATAATGAAACCGATGATAATTTCTTTTTTAGTGTTCATGGGTAAATTCTCAAATTCAGATATGATATAAATATTAAAGTGTCAACAACGTTATCCATCATTAAAAATTATAAACTCCAGCTATTGAGTTCTTGAATGGCATGGTGTGCTGTAAGGTCGAATTGGGTGGGGACAACAGAGATATAACCATTGGCAAGCGCCCATTCATCGGTATCTTCCCCTTTGTCCAACAATTCAAATTCTCCGGTAAGCCAATAGTATTCCTTTCCTCTGGGGTTGATTCTTTTGTCAAATTTTTCTTTCCAATTGGCACGTGCCTGTCGGCATATTTTTATTCCCTTGGGCAGATCGGCTTCCATTTTCGGAATATTGACATTGAGCACAACGCCTTTTGGCATTTTATTATGAAGAGCCTCACTAACGATGCTTTTGATAGCTTCACGGGCAAATTCAAAATTGGCATTCCATGAATAGTCACATAATGAGAAACCGATGGCGGGTACACCTTCGATTCCCGCTTCTATTGCCGCACTCATGGTTCCTGAATATATGACGTTGATCGATGCATTGGAACCATGGTTTATACCGCTAATGCAGATGTCGGGCTTACGGTCCAATATTTCTTGGAGTGCTAATTTTACACAATCGGCCGGTGTGCCACTACAGCTATATTCGACCAAGGCACCATCAGGACTTTCTTTGTCATCTTTTGATGCCTGAAGGGTGTCATCAACGGTAATTGCATGGCCCATTCCGGATTGTGGGCTGTCAGGTGCAACGACGACTACCTCCCCGATTTCTGACATAAAACGTATGAGGGCCCTTAGTCCCGGTGCGGTAATTCCGTCATCATTGGTAACCAGAATTAGCGGTTTTTTCATTTTTTATACTTTATTAGGTAAAAATACGTTTAAAAAAACAGAAGTTCCCATATGGTGTTTAACAAAAATTTAATGGCTCAGGCTTAAGTGCTGGCACGGTTTTTTCAGTATATTAGGGAATTGGTTGCGCCCCGACCATAATAAGGTTGTGCGTAATCCTTGTTTTTTTAAAGAAAAGAGAAGTATAAAATAGCAAAGAATAATTTATGAAAAGGAATCTTGCCTACGCCCTAACTGTTATGCTTGTTGCCGTTGCATCTTGCAGTTTCACCAATAAATCTTATGATTTCGAGAATGATGACAAGGATAAATTGTTGTTGGATCTTATCACGTACGTATTGGAAAGGGGGCATTATGAGCCAAAATCGATCGATGACGATTTCTCGGTACATGTGTTCGAGGATTTCATTGATGTCCTAGACCCCACAAAAAGATATTTTTTACAAAGTGATATTACAGAATTTGAACAATATAAATTTCAAATCGATGATCAGATCAACAATACCGATATCACATTTTTCAATGCGGTATACGATCGACTCATTAAACGTATGAACGAGGCTAAAGGAATTTATAAAGAGGTGTTGAAAGAGCCTTTCGATTATTCCATTGAGGAGAGTATCAGTATCAAATATGAAAATGAGCCTTTTGCAGCTTCAAGGAATGAGCTTAAAGAGCGTTGGAGAAAACAATTGAAATATGCTACCATTGGCACATACGATTCTAAATTGACCCGTTCTAAAAAAGATGCGGAAGCTAAAAAGGAGGAAGTATTTGATGTGAATTCAGAAGCTGCCCCAGAGGAGGTGAAAAAACCATTGACACCCGAAGAGGCGGAGAAAGCGGCTAGGGAGGCTACAGAGAAAACCCTGGACGAATTTTTTGATTTTATCGATGATTTGGAAAGAAAAGATTGGTTCGTTCAGTATATCAATACCATTGTAGATGAATTTGACCCCCATACCTTTTATTTTGCACCGGAGGATAAGGAAAAGTTCGATGTAAGTATGTCGGGTAAGTTTGAAGGAATCGGTGCACGTTTACAAAAGAAACCAGAAGGGGCCAAGGTCGTTGAGATTATTTCCGGAGGACCGGTTTGGAGAGATCAACGTATGGAAGTGGGCGATGAGATCATTCGTGTAGGTCAAGATGGTAAAGATCCAATAGATATTGTTGGTATGCGTTTAGACGATGCCATCAAATTGATAAAAGGCCCAGAAGGTACCATAGTTGATCTTACCGTAAGAAAAGTAGATGGGTCTATTGAGGTCATTTCTTTGACAAGGGATGTGGTTGAGCTTGAAGAGTCTTATGCCAAATCTGCCAACATCATTAAAGGAGACCAGAAATTCGGGTTGATCAATCTTCCTAAGTTTTATGTTGATTTCAATGATTATTCTGAGCGTAATGCAGCTACTGATGTGGCCAAAGAAGTTGAACGTTTAAAACAGGAAGGCGCGGAAGGCTTAATTCTTGATTTGCGTGACAATGGAGGTGGATCGTTAAAGACCGTGGTAGAAATGGCCGGGTTGTTCATAAAAGACGGACCAATAGTACAGGTGCGATCCAATGGTCAAGGAAAAGATGTATATGATGATAAGGATGAACGCATTCAGTGGGACGGTCCTTTAGTGATTTTAGTGAATGAGCTTTCGGCTTCAGCTTCGGAAATTTTGGCCGCTGCCATGCAAGACTATAAGCGAGCGATTGTAATCGGTAGTAAACAAACGTTCGGTAAAGGAACGGTTCAAAATGTGATTCCATTGGAAAATATAGTTCGTAGCAATGAACATGGCGACTTAGGGGCCATAAAGTTGACCACGCAAAAGTTTTATAGGATCAATGGGGGCTCAACACAGTTAGAAGGTGTAAAGAGCGATGTTGTTGTTCCGGACAAGTATAGTTATATCGATTTAGGCGAAAGGGATCAATCCAATCCTTTAAAGTGGGATAAGATCAGCCCGGCCCAATATGATATTTGGGACGGTTATATCGACTACGAACAAACCGTTGCCAATAGCAAGAAACGTATGGCGGCCAATCCTCAAATTAAATTGATCGAGGAAAATGCCAAATGGATCAAACAGGAACAGAATGAAGATCTTATTTCATTGAATTACGATACTTATAAGGCGGAAGAGGAAAAAGACAAAAAACAATCTGATTACTTTAAGTCGTTGACCGAATATGATTCAAAGTTGACTTTCAAATCCTTAAAGTATGAAGAGGAATTGTTTACCCAAGATGCCGATTTAAGAGAGAAAAGAGATCGCTGGCATAAGAACCTTGCCAAGGATATTTATGTTGAAGAGGCCGTAAACGTTTTACAAGACCTTAAGATGAACAACTTGAAGCAAGCTAAATTGGCCAGTGTAAAAGGCTAATAAGCCATACAAATAATACAAATGAGAACCCTGACCGTTAGTGTCAGGGTTTTTTTGTGCACAGATGAGAAAATGGCCTTCCAAAAAGTTTGGGTTTTCATTTTATGTATATACCGACAAACCTTTTATTTTTCTTACATTTAATACTACAAAGGTTACTATTTCTACAAGTAACTAAAGTCGGCGTTTCTAGGGCGCATAGGCTTTAAGGCCCTATAGAGGATGAATGTATGGGGTTCTAAACCTATTGAAAAATTAAAAGTGATAGCATTGATTATGGAAGATTTTATCACTTGGTAAAAGTATGGTCAAGTAAATTATCATTGTACTGGAGTCATTGTCACATTTAAGAATAAAAAAGCTCCGAATTGGAAGTCGAGGCGGCTTAAATGTTTTACTCGCAGAGTAATGAATTGGTTTGCGTTCGTGAAGCCTTAAGAGTAAAAAAGAAAGCGACATTAGATTAAACCAATGCCGCTTTAAATGTTTTCACAACGGAATAATCCTTATTGTGAATTGCTTTCAGTACTGTAAATGTAAAAAAAAGATTATTAATGGCATTACGCTTTTCTGTAAGGTAATGAGCACGGTTATTTTTAAATTTAAAAAAACTCTATATAAATGAAACGAATATTAGGTTTGGATTTGGGAACCAACAGTATTGGGTGGAGCTTAATACAACACAATTTCGAAAAAAAAGAAGGGCAGATTAATGACTTAGGCGTTCGTATTATACCTATGAGCGCTGACATTTTAGGGAAATTTGATGCAGGCCAATCACATTCTCAGACAGCAGAGAGAACGGCTTACCGTGGTATAAGACGTTTATACCAACGTGATAATTTACGTAGAGAACGTTTGCATCGCGTATTGAATATACTTGATTTTTTACCACAGCATTATGCCGAACATATCGATTTTGAAAAACGATTAGGCCAATTTAAGGAAGGCAAAGAAATAAAACTCAACTATAAACCTAAAGCACATGGTAAATACGAGTTTATTTTTCAATCCTCTTTTAATGAGATGGTTGCCGAATTTAAAAAAGACCAACCTGAGTTGTTTTATGTAAAACCCAACGGAAAAGAAACTAAAATACCTTATGACTGGACACTCTATTATTTACGTAAAAAAGCGCTTTCACAGCCATTAACCAAACACGAGTTGGCTTGGATTATTCTAAATTTTAATCAAAAACGCGGGTATTATCAATTACGTGGAGAAGAACTAGATGATGAAAAAGACAAACAATTTGTAGAGCTGAAGGTTAAGGAAGTTATTGACTCTGGCGAAGCCGTGAAAGGAAAACCACTATTTGATGTGATTTTTGAAAACGGTTGGAAATACGATAAACAAATAGTTAAAACCGAAGATTGGATAGATAGAACAAAAGAATTTATAGTAACTACAAAAACACTCAAAAATGGAGATATAAAAAGAACCTATAAAGCAGTTGATTCCGAAAAAGATTGGGCCGCCATAAAGGCAAAAACCGAACAGGATATCGAGCGTTCAGACAAAACAGTAGGCGAATTTATTTATGAAACTTTACTTGAAAACCCAACCCAGAAAATAAGAGGTAAACTTGTAAAAACCATCGAACGGAAGTTCTACAAAGAGGAATTAAAAAAAATATTAGCCAAACAAATTGAGCTACAATCCGATCTTTTTTCTGCCGAGTTATACAAAGCTTGTATAGAAGAATTATACCCTAGAAATGAAGCCCACAAAAATGCCATAATAAACCGGGACTTTCTCTATTTATTGATGGATGATATTATTTTTTATCAGCGTCCACTTAAAAGTCAAAAATCTAATATTTCCGGTTGTCAGCTAGAGCAGCGTATTTATTTTAAAACAAATAAAGACACAGGCAATAAAGAGGAAGTTAAGCAAGCTGTAAAAGCTATTCCAAAATCCCATCCTTTATTTCAAGAGTTTAGAAATTGGCAGTGGTTACAAAACTTAAAAATCTATAATAAAGTAGCTACGGATAAAGGTGAGCTGACTGATGAAACTAAAAAGTTATTACCAAACGAAGAAGATTGGGTGAAATTGTTTGACTTTTTACAGAGCAAAAAGGAATTAGAACAAAGTCAGTTCATAAAATATTTCATTGACAAAAAACTAATCAATAAAACTGAAAAAGATCATTACAGATGGAATTATGTTGAAGATAAAAAATACCCTTTTGCAGAAACCCGGGCACAATTTATTTCGCGCCTTACCAAAGTTGAAGGTATTGATGACGTCAACACATTTTTAGATTCAAAAACAAAACTCGGCAATAAAGATAACAGTCCTTTTGTAACTATAATCGAGCAATTGTGGCATATTATCTATTCGGTTTCAGATATCAAGGAATACAAATCTGCTTTAGAAAAATTTGCAAGTAAGCATCATATAGACAAATTGTCTTTTGTAGATAATTTTATCAAATTCCCCCCTTTTAAAAGTGATTATGGTAGCTACTCTAAAAAAGCGTTAAACAAGTTATTGCCTTTAATGCGTAGGGGTAAGTATTGGAACGAAAATGATATTTCAGAGCAAGTAAAAAAGCGTGTTTCTGAAATTATGGAAAGGGTAAATGCGCTAAACTTAAAAGAGGATTACAACACTAAAGAATTATCTGAAGCTATAGCAAATGTTAGTGATGATGACGTAAAAAAGCAACTAATAAAAAGTTTTGTGCCGTTTAAAGATAAAAATCCTTTAACCGGCTTAAATACTTATCAAGCTACGTATTTGGTTTATGGTAGGCACTCAGAGATTGGTGATATCCAAAATTGGAAAACTCCAGAAGATATAGACACTTATCTTAAAAACTTTAAACAGCACTCGCTTCGCAATCCTATTGTAGAGCAAGTAGTTACAGAAACATTACGGGTGGTACGTGACATTTGGAAACACCACGGAGAAAGCCAACCTGAATTTTTCAATGAAATTCATGTAGAGCTAGGTCGTGAAATGAAAAACCCAGCGGATAAGCGAAAAAGAATTTCAGATAGAAACACCGAAAACGAAAATACCAATCATCGTATTAGAGAAGTTTTAAAAGATTTGATGAACGATGTTTCTATACAGGGTGATGTGAGGGATTATTCGCCTAGTCAACAAGATTTATTAAAAATCTATGAAGAAGGCGTTTACCAAAATCCAAAGGTGGATTATTCAAGAGTTAGCGAAGATGAAATCACTAAAATTAGACGCAATAACAGCCCAACACAAAAGGAAATTCAGCGTTATCGCTTATGGCTAGAGCAAGGCTACATTTCTCCTTACACAGGCAAACCTATACCGTTGTCAAAACTGTTTACGCACGAATATCAAATAGAACATATTATACCGCAGTCTCGCTATTTTGACAACTCAATGAGCAATAAGGTGATTTGTGAAAGTGCCGTAAACGAAGATAAAGACAATAAAACAGCATTTGAATATTTAAAAGAAAAAAGTGGCAGCGTTATTAATGGTCATAAGTTATTAGTTCTTTCAGAATACGAAGCCCATGTTAACCAATACTTCAAAAACAATCGACAAAAACTTAAAAACCTATTGAGTGAAGATATCCCAGAAGGTTTCATCAATAGGCAAATGAACGACAGCCGCTACATAAGTAAATTGGTTAAAGGTTTGTTGAGCAACATTGTTCGTGAAGAAGGAGAACAAGAAGCAACATCTAAAAACTTGATTCCCGTAACTGGTTCTGTAACCTCAAAACTTAAAAACGATTGGGGGCTAAACGATAAGTGGAACGAACTCATTTTACCACGGTTTGAGCGTTTAAACCAATTAACACAAACCAATGATTTTACAACAACCAATACCAATGGCAACACCATACCATGTGTACCGGATGAATTGCTAAAAGGCTTTAGCAAAAAACGTATAGACCATCGACATCACGCGTTAGACGCTTTGGTGGTAGCTTGTTGTACGAGAATTCATGGGCACTATTTGAGCGCTTTAAATGCCGAAAATAAAAATTACGGCTTACGTGATAAGTTATTGGTTAAAAACAAAAAAGGTGATTATACCAAAGCATTCCAAATGCCTTGGCAAGGTTTTACAACTGAGGCTAAAGAACAACTAGAAAAAACAGTTATCAGTTTTAAGCAAAACTTGCGGGTTATCAATAAAGCTAACAATAAATTTTGGTCTTACAAAGATGAAAATGGCAACTTGAACCTAGACAAAAACGGCAACCCCGTTAAAAAACTTAGAAAACAAACCAAGGGAGATAATTGGGCAATACGTAAGGCAATGCACAAAGAAACCGTTTCTGGTAAATACCATATTGAAACTCCTAAGGGTAAAATAGCAACTGCTGTAAGAGGGGCTTTGGCAGATATTAAAAACGAAAAACACCTAGCTAAAATAACGGACCCACAAATAAGAGAGGTGATTTTACCTCACCATTTAAAAAACTATATTGACGAAAAAGGAAAAATAAAATTTGATGCTGCTTTTAGCGACGAAGGAATCGAAGATTTGAACAAAAATATTGTCGTTTTAAACAATGGTAAAAATCATCAACCAATACACAAAGTTAAATTTTTTGAAATAGGAAGTAAATTTTCCATATCCGAAAATGAAAATTCAGCAAAGAATATGAAATACGTTGAAGCTGCAAAAGGCACAAACCTATTTTTTGCTGTGTATTGGGATGATAAAAAGCAGAAAAGAAGTTACGAAACAGTACCGTTAAATGAGGTTATTGAACATCAAAAACAAATGGCACATTTACCTAAAAGGGAACGTTTACCAATACAGCCCAACAGTAATAAAGGCACTTTTCTATTTACGTTATCTCCCAACGATTTAGTTTATGTTCCAACCGATGAAGAGTTAACCAACCCAAGTGCAATTGATTTTAACAATTTTAATCAAGAAAAAGCAAATCGAGTGTATAAAATGGTAAGTTGTACAGGAAGTGAATGTCATTTCATTTTTCATACACTAGCATCTTTAGTTAAAAATTATGATTCGAAGTCTAAAAATGGAGAATTAGGCAGTTTAAATAAACAGGAAACAACAATGTATTCGAACGCCATTAGAATTAAAGAAAGATGCATCAAACTCAACATAGACAGACTCGGAAATATATCCAAAGCTTAGTGTTATGATTAAACGTACTCTCTTTTTTGGCAATCCTGCATACCTTAGTTCCAGAAATGAACAATTGGTGGTTAGTTTTCCAGAGGAAGACAATAAAGACGCTACCACCCCCATAGAAGATTTAGGGTTTGTGGTATTGGAAAACCCACAGATTACCATGACCAATGGTTTGTTGATGAAGCTGGTGCAAAATAATACCGCTGTAATAACCTGCGATAAACAGCATTTACCATGTTCTATGTTACAACCTTTAGTGGGGCATAGCGAACAGACTGAGCGTATGCGCCACCAATTAAATGCCAGTTTACCCCTAAAAAAACAATTATGGCAACAAACCGTAATGGCCAAAATAGAAAACCAGGCTCAACATCTTTTGGCACAAGGTAAAAATGCCCTTAAATTAAAAAGATGGGCTAAAGAAGTCAAAAGTGGCGACACTGACAACCATGAAGCCTATGCTGCGGCTTTTTACTTTCAAAACCTATTTGATATAGAAGGTTTTAGCCGTAACCAAAAAGGAATGGCTCCTAATAATCTGTTGAATTACGGTTATGCGATACTTAGGGCCGTAACGGCAAGGGCCTTATGCAGTAGTGGCCTTTTGCCCTCGATAGGTATTTTTCACCGAAATAAGTACAACGCCTTTTGTTTGGCCGATGATATTATGGAACCCTATCGGCCTTTTGTAGATACTTTGGTGTACGATATTGTAGAAACGGGTTGTCAGTTAGAAGAATTGAACCAGAATTTGAAAGCCGAACTATTAAGTATACCGGCCATGGACGTGGTAATAGATGGGAAACAAAGCCCGTTAATGAACGCCATGAGTCGTACCACCAATAGTTTATATGAATGTTTTGAGGGTAGTAGCAGAAAATTGCTGTATCCTACATTCATATGATATAACATGGAAATAGAAAGTGAAATGTAAGAAGATTTGGTTAATACGGACAGTCTCCATTTGAAAATATAGGCATGAGCGACAACCGATTTTCACGCTTAAACCAATACCGAAGCATGTGGGTACTTGTATTTTTTGATTTGCCAACCGAAACCTTGACCGAAAGGAAGTATGCCGCTAAGTTCAGAAAAGATTTGTTGAACGATGGTTTTGCCATGTTCCAGTTCAGCATTTATCTGCGTTTTTGTCCCAGTCGGGAAAATGCAGCGGTTCATATAAAACGAACCAAGAGCGCTTTGCCTAAAAAAGGAAAGGTGGGTATTATGCAGATTACGGACAAGCAGTTTGGAATGATGGAGCTATTTCATGGTCAAAAAGAACAACCGCCCGAACTACCAAGTCAACAATTGGAATTATTTTAGAATATAAAAATAGGTGGTTAGAGCTTGATATTGGTCTAATTGCAGGACTCATTTTTTATTCCTAAGACGGGTCTTAAATAACAGGATACCAGTGTTTTGCAGCTGGTATCCTGTGAATCATCCTTAAAATTAAAGAACTGAAAGCAATTCACAACAGTTGGTATCATTCCAAATTCTTTTATTTCCTGTGAATCATCCTTAAAATTAAAGAACTGAAAGCAATTCACAACCTACTCAATCACACGGGCAGACGGTTTCAACCTGTGAATCATCCTTAAAATTAAAGAACTGAAAGCAATTCACAACAGGGCAGCATACCAACGGCACAAGTTATAGCCTGTGAATCATCCTTAAAATTAAAGAACTGAAAGCAATTCACAACCAGTTCTTATCAAACACCCATCTATCATCTCCTGTGAATCATCCTTAAAATTAAAGAACTGAAAGCAATTCACAACGATTACGTCGATAGCTTCGGTATCTTTCCACCTGTGAATCATCCTTAAAATTAAAGAACTGAAAGCAATTCACAACTGATTATGGCAAAGAAAAAAATACAAACACCTGTGAATCATCCTTAAAATTAAAGAACTGAAAGCAATTCACAACACAGTCCATCACATAGTTAGACCCTTTCTTCCTGTGAATCATCCTTAAAATTAAAGAACTGAAAGCAATTCACAACATTCATTACAAATGTCTATAATCATTAAACCTGTGAATCATCCTTAAAATTAAAGAACTGAAAGCAATTCACAACTAAAGTTATCCTTGAATTTCTGGAAGGAACCTGTGAATCATCCTTAAAATTAAAGAACTGAAAGCAATTCACAACAATGGATGGTGACATTGATAGATAAGGTTTCCTGTGAATCATCCTTAAAATTAAAGAACTGAAAGCAATTCACAACGGGTTCTTGTTTTTGGGTTTTTCCGCAGCTCCTGTGAATCATCCTTAAAATTAAAGAACTGAAAGCAATTCACAACCATATCCTCATGCCTAAAACCTATCGCTGTCCTGTGAATCATCCTTAAAATTAAAGAACTGAAAGCAATTCACAACTTAAACTACCTAGATATACAGGACTTTCTACCTGTGAATCATCCTTAAAATTAAAGAACTGAAAGCAATTCACAACGGAAATGTTGGACGCCGGGTTGATCAACCACCTGTGAATCATCCTTAAAATTAAAGAACTGAAAGCAATTCACAACTTACGGTACTCAATGCCGCTTGGTTCGCGGCCTGTGAATCATCCTTAAAATTAAAGAACTGAAAGCAATTCACAACCCATCTTCCATGCGTACCACGTCATTTAACCTGTGAATCATCCTTAAAATTAAAGAACTGAAAGCAATTCACAACAACCGCTATTTAAGTACGTTGGACAATATCCTGTGAATCATCCTTAAAATTAAAGAACTGAAATCGAAGATTCAACGAATTCCTATAAAAATAAGCGTTAATGAGTTAAAGCAATTCACAACAAAATGTCAAAATACTCTTTTCGGTTACTCCTGTGAATCATCCTTAAAATTAAAGAACTGAAAGCAATTCACAACAATTAAAGTTAGTGCGTAATTTAAAGAAGGCCTGTGAATCATCCTTAAAATTAAAGAACTGAAAGCAATTCACAACTGCTGTTTTCAATTTCCGCAATGGTTTTTTCCTGTGAATCATCCTTAAAATTAAAGAACTGAAAGCAATTCACAACACAGGACTAGTATCATTTGTGTCTATAAAACCTGTGAATCATCCTTAAAATTAAAGAACTGAAAGCAATTCACAACAAACAATAATTAACCGATGGGCTGGTATTCCTGTGAATCATCCTTAAAATTAAAGAACTGAAATCGAAGATTCAACGAATTCCTATAAAAATAAGCGTTAATGAGTTAAAGCAATTCACAACACCTTCAAGGAAACCCAATGTTGCCTTGATCCTGTGAATCATCCTTAAAATTAAAGAACTGAAATCGAAGATTCAACGAATTCCTATAAAAATAAGCGTTAATGAGTTAAAGCAATTCACAACGCCATTGTCGATGATGTGTTGACAGAAATACCTGTGAATCATCCTTAAAATTAAAGAACTGAAATCGAAGATTCAACGAATTCCTATAAAAATAAGCGTTAATGAATTAAAGCAATTCACAACACGGCACATATTCTGATTTATACTACGAGTCATGTGAATCACCCCTAATCCTTCGGGTGTTCGGAATTGAATTTTAAGAACTGGTATTGCATGCTTACTGTGTATATTTTAAAGCGTATGAAATCATTAATAATGCGTAGTGTCGTTAATATGAAATAAGTAGAAAAAGAAAAAATGCCCCACATAATCCTGCAGGGCATTCTTCTATATGATAATTAGGAATTGAAATAGAATGATTTCTTTATTTCCTCTCGAACAAGGCTTCCATCTCTTCCAATGTTTTTCCTTTGGTCTCAGGTATATATTTGTAAACAAATACGATAATGATAACGATAAAGGCCGAGAAAAGGAAATAGGGGAGTGCGTTGTTCCAGGTTCCTCCGTTCATGATAAGGCCGTTTGCCTCACTTTCAACGACCATGGGAAAGGTCTGTGAAACAAAATAGTTGGCCAACCATTGAACGGCGACGGCCACTGCCATTGCTGCACTACGAATTTTGTTAGGGAATATCTCGGATAACAATACCCAGACAATTGGGCCCATAGACATGGCGAACGAACCAATAAAGATAAGGACACCAATTAAACTGATGATTCCTTCAGTTGTCGAAATCGTTGGTAGTCCGGCAGAATTTACATTGGCATAATCACTGAAATACAGGGTAAAGCCCATTAATAAGAACCCGATCAGCATTCCAAAACCACCAATGATCAACAATGGTTTTCTACCTAGTTTATCTACGGTGAACATTGCTATGAAAGTAAAGACCAAGTTAACGGTAGCCAACAGTATCTGTTGTAAAAGAATATCATCTTGCCCAAAGCCCAAGGCTTGTTCAAAAATATCGGCTCCATAATAAAGTACGGCATTGATACCCGTAAATTGTTGTAAGGCAGATAATACGGTGCCTATGATTACGATCGGTAGCATGGTCTTACTAAAGATAGAAGCTTTTTTCTTGGTGCTTTCCGCTATAATCGAATCTTTGATGTCTTTGAATTCCTTGGCTGCGATTTCTTCACCATGAATCCTTGTCAAGATATTTTCGGCCTCTTCCTCTTTTCCATTGATCATTAACCAACGAGGGCTTTTGGGAACAAAGAAAAGGAAAACCAAAAAGATTCCGGCCGGTATCAATTCTGACCAGAACATGTTACGCCACCCAAAGGCTATATTTTCACTTTCACTTAATTTGGCACCAATGAAATAGGTGACCAAGAATACTACGAAGAACCCTATAACCACAGCTAGTTGGTAAAAAGTTACCAAGATTCCCCTATTCTTTGCAGGGGCGATCTCAGCGATGTACATAGGGGCGTTCATAGAGGCAATACCTATCGCGATTCCCCCAATAAGCCTAAAAACGACCAATAAGGTTGTAGATTCCGGTAATATGCTAGGCAATCCCGATCCCCATGCCGATATTATAAATAAAATAGCGGAAATAATAAGGGAGTTCTTACGGCCTATCGCCTTACTTATTATGCCGGCCGTAGCTGCACCTGCCAAGGCGCCCAATAGGGCACTACTAACGATAAAGCCTTTTAATGCTCCGGTAAGCTCAAAATATTTGGAAAAATAAAATTGTGTTCCATTGATAACACCCGTGTCATAACCGAATAACAGTCCACCCAAAGTGATGACAATGGTAATGAAATAAATGTTGATTTTAGTGGTTGGTCTTTTCCCCATGGTATTGATTGGTTTTAGGTTTTGAAATTGCTCTACCAAAGATAACTTTTTGTTAGCTAAGATTCCCTTTTAGGCATTTAATAATTTTAGGGTTCTATTAATTTCAATATCCTTTTTATTGTTGGTTATAATTATCGATTTCGAACAAATTACCGATGTATTAATTACTTCTTATTGTTGTTTAATTTTGTTTGGATGCATCTTTCTTAATTTCAATAACTTAGGGGTAATAACAACTTTACAATACATTTGTGACGGATTGTTTTTGTAATATTCCTGATGATAATCCTCGGCTTTGTGAAAAATAGGGGATGGAAGTATTTCGGTCACAATGGGCTTCCTGAACGTATGAACCATATCCTTAATTAATTCATTGGCCGTTTTTTTCTGGGCGTCATTGTGGTAAAAAATAACAGAGCGGTATTGGGTGCCTTTATCAGCACCTTGTTGGTTCAAGGTTGTTGGGTCATGGCTTGTCATGAATACCGTCATAATATCTTTGTAAGTAATGATATCTGGATCAAAAGTAACTTGAACAACTTCCGCATCACCTGTTAATCCCGAACGAACCTCCCTATAGGTCGGTCTGCCTGGGGCCCTACCTCCGGAATAACCTGAAACTACCTTTTTGACTCCTTTTATTTGACCGTAAATTGCCTCGATACACCAAAAACAACCACCTCCCAAAGTGGCCAATTGTAATTTAGTCTTCATTCTTATCCTCAATGGCTTGTGGGTCTAACTCCATAGATTCGGAATTAACACAGTATCGCAGACCGCTAGGCTCGGGACCATCAGGAAAAACATGTCCTAAATGGGCATCACATGTATTGCACATGACTTCTACACGGATCATTCCAAAGCTACTGTCTTTTTCGTATTTAATGGCATTGTCCTTTACCGGTTGGGTAAAACTTGGCCAACCTGTTCCCGATTCAAATTTTATGGTTGAATCGAATAATGGTGTGCCACAGCATACGCATTTATATTTTCCTGCCTCGTGAATGGAGCATAAGGCACCTGAATGGGGTGCTTCGGTCCCTTTTTTTCTGGTAATCCTGAATTGATCCGGACTTAAGACCTCGCGCCATTCTGCCTCTGATTTCTCTACCCTCCTGTCTGGTTTGGGGTTGCCTTTCACTGTAAAATTGATTACCTCTTTCCAAGTTATCATTTTTGCCTTCTTTTTTAGTGTAGATCAGCTTTGTCCCATTTTCTAGTTCCCATTATATTGGGACCTGTTTAAAGGTTGGTATGGGACTTTACTAATTTAAACTAAATTTGCCAGATGAACTATACTGGAAAAAACAAAACCCTATATACTATTTTAATTGCAGTATGTATCGTTGGATTTTGGTTATTCGATAATTTTTATACACCGGACACCTATTCAACATCGGATGATGATGGGCAGGAAACCGAAATTCCTGCTTATCTGTTGCCTAATTCATCAACTGGTGATATTACGGTTCATGATCATTTTATGTTGTCGTACAACGAACCATTTGAACAGGCAGAATGGGTGGCTTATATGTTGAAAAAGAGCCATTTGACCTATGACGATCGCAAACGGCCTTATTTTATTGAGGATCCTAAGGTAAGGACCAAATCGGCGGATTGGCGTAATTATAAAGGTTCGGGTTATGATCGGGGACATTTATGCCCTGCCGGTGATCGCCGGTTTTCAAAATATGCTTATGATGAAACCTTCTATACCAGTAATATTAGTCCGCAAGACCGTGATTTCAATGCCGGTATTTGGAATCGGCTGGAAATGCAGGTTAGGCGTTGGGCCAAGCGTTATGGTGAGGTTTTTGTCGTAACCGGCGGTGTTTTGGAAGAGGGTCTAGAGGAAATCGGCGAAGAAGATGTAGATGTTCCAAAGTATTATTATAAAATCATAGCCAAAGGGGATAAGGAAGACTTAGAGGTTCTTGCTTTTTTAATGCCCAATCGTGAAAGTTCGGAAGCATTGCAAATGTTCCTTGTTCCTGTAGATAAGGTTGAAAAGGTTACGGGCTTGGATTTTTTTGAAAATCTGCCCGATAAGGTAGAGGCCAAATTGGAAAGCCGTTCTTCAGTGGCCGGATGGAAATTCTAAATCCCTTCCTTCAGTCGGTTAGAATCCAGTTTCAGGAAAATAAAAAGCAAGATGGTAAAAAAGAGCAGACCGGAGCCACCATAACTGAAAAACGGCAAAGGTATACCGATAGTAGGTAAAACTCCGATGACCATACCAATGTTAATGAAATAATGGATCAATAAGATAGAGATGACCCCATACCCGTACATTCTTGAAAATGGGTTCTTTTGTCTTTCGGCCAAATACACCAGCCGTAGAAATAAGGATGTAAATAGGAGTATCACGGTAGCAGTACCCATAAATCCCCATTCCTCACCTACGGTACTGAATATATAGTCAGTATGCTGTTCAGGGACAAAATCACCTTTGGTCCTTGTTCCTTCTAAAAAACCTTTGCCAAAAAAACCGCCGGATTCTATGGCCTTTTCCGACTGGTAGGTGTTATATCCAATGGTCTTTCTTATCTGTTCCAGTTTTTTAGGGTCTTTTTCCAGACGAAGCCATAAACTAAATCGATCTCTATGCCTTTGTTCAAAAACATTGTTGAATACAAAATTGACCGACAGTGAAAACAGTATGGTAACCGTAATAATTCCCAGCAATGGAAATACCGGTACCTTGAATGATTTCTTTTTTAGAAGAAAAAAGAGGACAATGAGCAGGCCCAAAAATATGACGATCCATATGGTACCGAACATCAAGGTCGCAATAAAAACCAAAATGGTCAAAAGCGATATGGTCAGATAATAAAGAGGGAGTCCTTCCCTGAATATAACGAATATTAAAGCAAAGAAAACCAGGGCACTACCAGGGTCGGGTTGTGGAATAATCAAAATCGCGGGCAGCAAAATGATTCCCAGTGCATAAAATTGATCTTTTCGCCTTTTGATGTCCGTTTGTATATCACTTAAATATTTCGCCAACGCCAAAGCGGTGGCGACTTTAGCGAATTCGGAAGGTTGTAAGTTGAAAAACCCGAGATTATACCATGATGTGGCCCCAGCAATGGTTTTTCCGAATACAAAAAGGCCTAGCAATAAAACAATGGCGATTACATACATTAAGCTCGAGAAGCGTTCATAGAAATTGGCCTCAAGTCCCATGATTATAATTATAGCAATGATGCTGGCCCCGAAAAAGAACAATTGCTTACCGTGTAAGGTGGTCAAATTGAAAATTGAAGCATCATTTTCGGTAAAGGTACTAGAATAGATATTTAGCCAACCGATTAATACCAATGCCACATAAATGAGTATGGAAAACCAATCGATACGTTTTACGATACTTTTACCAAACATATTCGTTTATCTTGAACTCTTCTCCACTATATGGTTTTGCGTATTCGTGGTCCAGGGTTTTTTCCAACATCCTTTTTTCTAGGTCTTTTCTTGTAATTTCGCCTTTAATATATTTTTCAATCATCAAAGAAGCTATATGTCCCGCATACCGTGACCCATAATATCCATTCTCAATGTAAACCGCAATTGCGATTTTAGGGTTGTTTACGGGTGCAAAAGCAACGAAGATAGAATGGTCGGTAAGTTGGGTCTTTACGCCATCAATAATCGTATAATTTTCCACTGTACCGGTTTTACCGGCAATTTCAATATCAGGTATTTGCACCCAACGAGCAGTACCTTTATGATAAACATCGGCCATTCCTTGGATCACAGGTTCAAAATATTTACGCTCAATCGTGGTTTGTTTCATTTCGGTGAATTCGGGAATGGTAATATCCTCACCATTTACCTTTTTAAGGATATGGGGCGTAAAGAAATGCCCTCTGTTGGCAATGGCCGCCGTCATATTGGCCAGTTGAATCGGTGTTACGGCAACTTCTCCTTGTCCTATAGAGTTCGATATGATATATGAGGAACTCCATCGGTTGTCCCCATACCATTTGTCGTAATATTCTTTTGAAGGGATACGGCCCGGTCTTCCCGTATGAAGGTCAGAGCCCAAATACCCTCCGAGACCAAAGCTTCGCATGTGTTTTTCCCAGACATCCATGGCCTCATCCGTGGTATCGAATTTGTCGAATATTTTTCTGAAAGTGCCTGCAAAATAGGCATTACAAGACTTGTAAATACCGGAATTCAGATTACGGACCCCGCCCCCACAATGACAACCACGTTTTGTTTTTCCTACGTAAAAACCATGATGGCAGGTAATCTTGGTGTCTGGGGTTATAACACCCTCTTGCAAGGCTATTAAGGCATTTAAGGTTTTAAAAGGTGAACCTGGAGAGGGTTCTGCCAATAGCGCCCGATCCCAAGTAGGGTTTGCTATGGAGTCGTTATAAAGTTTAGTGTAATTCTTGGATCGTTTTCGACCGACCAAAAGGGATGGGTCATAAGTAGGACCGGAAATCATGGACAATATTTCTCCCGTTGCAGGTTCAATGGCTACGATACCTCCACGTTTACCATGCATCAATAATTCCCCATATTCTTGTAAATCCTTGTCTATGGTAATACTGATTTCCTTTCCTTGCTCTGGGGGGGTGTCCAAAGTACCATCTTTATATGGGCCTATGTCCCTGTTGAACCTGTCTTTTTGAATATACTGTACCCCTTTTTTTCCCCTTAAAACGTCTTCATAGGTTTTTTCGACCCCTGTTCTACCTTTGAGTTCTCCTTGAACGTAATAAGGGTTTTGAGCTAGGTCGCGTTCATTTACCTCACTGATATAACCAAGAACATTGGCTGCACTTTTCGTATCATAATAACGCAATGACCTTTTTTGAATGTAGAATCCTTCAAAATGGCGCATTTTTTCCTGAAGTTTGGCGTAGTCTTCTTTAGAAAGTTGTGGAACCAATACAGAAGGCAATCGAGGGGAATATATCCTTGCCCGTTTCAGTTTTTTAATAAAATTATCCTTTTCAAGACCAATTAAATTACAGAATTCCAAGGTGTCCAATGATTTTACCTCCCTTGGTATCACCATTACATCATAAGCCGGGTCATTACCCACCAATAGTTTGCCGTTACGATCATAAATGTAACCCCTTTCAGGATAATCGTAGATGGCTTTGATTGCAGGGTCTTCCAATACTTGATCGGCGGAGAAGCTGAATATCTGCAAATAAGATAACCTGCCGATAAAAACTATTCCGATAATCAGGATTATTGATGATAAAAGAATCTTCTTCATTGAAGATGATTTTTTGATTTAGGAAATCAATCCGTATAAAATTCAACAACTATTCAAACACCTTTCTTTATGGTTTGTCTCAAAAGAGGTCAACCTCAGGAAAAACGTCTTATTCTTTATTCACACTGAACAAAGAACTGAACAATAAACACAAAATTAATGAGGCAGCACCAATAGATAACACTTTTTTCACAATTAATAACAAATTGGCAATACTGAAAATCTCCAATGAGAAGAAAACCGTGTGGTGCACCAATATTAATAACGCCAAAAATGTAAATTGTTGTGCCTTAGTGGTATTACTTAACTTGAAACTTTGAAATTCGTAATTGATACCGAAAACGAATCGCATTATAAACGGTCTTAAATAAGCTATAGTGGTGGTTGCCGCCGTATGTATGGCCATAGTATCGGAAAAAAGGTCGACTGAAATACCTAAAAGAAAACTCAAACCAATGAAGAGTGCCCTGTTTTCTTTTATAGGGTACCAATAAAGGAACATGATATACACCATAGGGTTGATATACCCAAAAAAATTGAGCCTGTTGAAAACCAGTACCTGTACAAGTACGAGTAAAACAAAGCGAACAATATTTATGAAAATTCCCCTACTCATTCTCTGTGGTTTCTTCCAGTTCTAGGATTTCCTTTCTATTAAGATTGTTGATGATGTATACGTTTTTGATATTGGTCATGTCGTTGAATAGGCTAACATCTATACGGTAAAAACTCTTTGAAGTGTCCAAATCGTATTTTTTAATAGTGCCGATAGGAATGTTTTCAGGAAAAATACTGCTCATTGCCCCGGTCACTATGGTATCTCCAATGTGTAAGGGAACCAAACGCGGAATGTCTATCAATTGTACTACGTTGTACGTTTTAGCATCCCAAATCAAAGACCCGAAATGATCGGTATTCTTCAATTTGGCGTTTATATTGGATTTAGTATTTAGGATACTTTGTATAGTCGCAAAATTACGGGAGGTGTTTTCTACGATACCGAGAATGCCTAAATCGGTAATGACACCCATGTCTTGTTTTACACTATCCTTTTCTCCTCGATTTATGGTAATATAGTTCCTGTTCTCTGCATAACTATTTTTGATTACCTGTCCGGTAACAATGGTATATTTGAGATTTGTACTATCTAATTTGATGTTCGGGGAAGTGTCTTGGTTGAATAATTGGGAGCGTAGCCTTTGGTTTTCCTTAAGTAAACGTTCGTTTTCATCATCCAGGTCAAAATAGGTGTTAATGCCATAGAACGTACCATAAATACCCCCGGTTAACCAATTAGAGGAATTAAAGAAGCGTGACTGGTGGTACGAGTGGGACTGAACCGTAAAGGCAAAGGCAATGATCATCAATAGGATATAAAGTAGAAAATTCTTATATCGAATTATAAAATTGATGATCTGCTGCATTCACTTTTTTTGTTTTGGCAAGAAGGTCTGACTACCCCAGTATCTTGCCGTAATTTTTCCTGCTTATAGCAACTTGATTTCTTGAATGTGTTATTTGATCAATATACTCTTGTATCGCTCCAGGTTTTTCAATGCTATTCCCGTACCTCTAACTACTGCACGTAATGGGTCTTCGGCGATATAAACCGGAAGGTCTGTTTTTTGCGAAAGCCTTCGGTCCAAACCACGTAGCATAGAACCACCACCTGCAAGGTAAATTCCGGTATTGTAAATATCGGCAGCCAATTCTGGAGGGGTTTGCGATAGTGTTTCCATTACGGCATCCTCGACCCTTAGGATCGATTTGTCCAGTGCTTTCGCAATTTCCCTATAAGATATCTGTACTTGTTTTGGTTTTCCTGTAAGCAAA
Source organism: Maribacter luteus (assembly GCF_009674825.1). Lineage (GTDB taxonomy): Bacteria > Bacteroidota > Bacteroidia > Flavobacteriales > Flavobacteriaceae > Maribacter_A > Maribacter_A luteus. The sequence goes on along the minus strand of NZ_WKJH01000001.1, from coordinate 212,443 downwards.
TCCCGACCTTGAACCGATTTTTCATCGGGGGGTGACTGTAAGTCTTCCGTAGCAGATCCTATATCGATTTTTATGGCTTCAGCAGTACTTTCACCAACATAAAGGTTGTGTTGCGTACGCATGTAATATATAATGTCATTGGTGAATACATCACCTGCGATTTTCACCGATTTGTCACAAACGATACCTCCAAGTGCGATTACGGCGATTTCAGTGGTACCACCACCTATATCAACGATCATGTTTCCTTTGGGTTGCATTATATCCAAGCCAATACCTATGGCCGCGGCCATGGGTTCGTGGATCAGATATACCTCTTTGCCGTTAACCCGCTCTGCGGATTCTTTAACCGCTCGCATTTCTACCTCCGTAATTCCGGAAGGTATGCAGATTACCATTCGTAATGCTGGTGGAAACCATTTCTTCTTTAAAGCCGGAATATTCTTGATGAACATATTGATCATCTTTTCCGAAGCATCGAAATCCGCAATAACCCCATCTTTCAATGGCCTAATGGTCTTTATGTTCTCGTGGGTTTTCCCTTGCATCATGTTGGCTTCCTTGCCAACAGCGATGATCTTGCCCGAAACTCGGTCTCTGGCAACGATTGACGGACTGTCTACAACGACCTTGTCCGCATGAATGATGAGGGTATTTGCCGTACCTAGGTCAATGGCAATTTCCTCGGTTAAGAAGTCAAAAAATCCCATTTTAAGTTATTTGGTTTCGATTAAAAGGTGTATTTCATCGACAAAAGTAATGAAATTAATGCTTAAAATGACGTGTGCCTGTCATAACCATTGCAATATTATTTTCATTACAGTAATCGATGCTCAATTGGTCCTTGATAGAACCTCCTGGCTGTATAACGCTAGTTATGCCACTTTTATGCGCAATCTCTACACAATCGGGGAAAGGGAAGAAAGCGTCACTTGCCATAACCGCCCCATTTAAATCAAAATTGAAAGATTTTGCTTTGTGTATAGCTTGGTTCAGGGCATCTACACGCGAGGTTTGCCCGGTTCCACTGGCGCAAAGTTGTTTGTTCTTTGCAAGTACGATAGTATTCGATTTTGTGTGCTTACATAATTTTGAGGCGAATATAAGATCCTCGATTTCTCGATCTGTAGGCGCGGTTGTTGTTACTTTGGATAAGTCGGACTCCGCATCGGTCTTATGGTCCTTTTCCTGAAGTAAAACACCATTTAAACATGTTCTAACGAGCATATCTGGCATTTCGACCTCATTTTGGATCAGGATAATCCTATTTTTCTTGCCTTTTAATATTTCAAGGGCATCATTGGCATAGCTTGGGGCAATCACAACCTCACAGAATAATTTGTGAATTTCCTCAGCCGTGGCCTTGTCTATTTGTTTGTTACTGATGAGTACTCCTCCAAAGGCTGAAACCGGGTCACCGGCCAATGCGTCAACATAGGCTTGGTGAAGGGTATCCCTCATCGCCAGGCCACAAGCATTATTATGTTTTAAAATAGCGAATGTGGGACCGTCATTTTTAAATTCGTTCATTAGGTTTACCGCCGCATCAACATCCAAAAGGTTATTGTATGATAGCTCTTTACCGTGAAGCTTATTGAACATGGCATCAAAATCACCAAAGAAGAACCCTTTTTGATGTGGGTTTTCGCCATAACGAAGGACTTTCCCCTGGGTCTCGCTGATTTTTAAGGCCGCTATATCATGGCCGGCATTGAAATAGTTGAAAATTGCCGAATCGTAATGCGAGGAAACGTTGAAGGATTTTGTTGCGAAACGTCTTCTTTCCTCTAAGGTCGTAGAGCCATTTCCTTCAGTTATTATTTCCAAAACTTCGGCATAATCCTCCATTGATGAAACACAAAGAACATCCTTGTAGTTTTTGGCTGCCGCGCGGATCAAAGAAATGCCACCAATATCTATTTTTTCAATAATCTCTTGCTCAGAAGCACCACTCGCAACTGTTTTTTCAAAAGGATAAAGGTCAACGATAACAATATCCAATTGAGGAATTTCAAATTCTTCCAATTGGGCAAGGTCACTTTCATTGTCCTGTCTGTTTAAAATTCCACCAAAAACCTTAGGATGTAAGGTTTTTACCCTGCCTCCAAGAATTGAAGGGTAACTGGTAACCTCTTCAACCGGGACAACATCTATGCCCAGATCCTTGATGAATTTTTCGGTACCACCTGTTGAATAAATGGTAATTCCTAGCTCATTGAATTTTTTTACGATGGGTTCAAGTCCGTCTTTGTGAAAAACTGAAATTAAGGCTGATGTTGCTTTTTTGGTACTCATTTTTGTGTGGCTGTAATTAAGTTTCTAAAGCACACAAAAGTAATTTTTTTGAAGCGAACAAATGCCGTAGGTTATCAACAAAACCACTAAAGTTTTAACCAAAATCGTTTCCGGTTGCGGCAAACGCGTGTTTTTCGTGTTTAAAGAGGTCGATTAATGTAAAGCGATTTAATTAAGAGCTAAAAATACACCGGTTGTATGATGCTTTAACCCAATAAATATATTCTTGCCCTTAAAGGTGTTGTTTCAATTCTTTTTACAGGATTTTGGCAACTTGGGCATTAATATATTCCAGAAGTTTTTCATCTTCTTCGGTAAAAGGGTCCGGGGTATTCGAATCGATATCGATTTGACCAATGTTCTCTCCATTTACAAAAAGAGGAACAACGATTTCAGCTTTAACGGTAATGCTACAGGCAATGTAATTGTCCTGGGCCTTGACATCGGGGACCACAAAGTTTTGATTGCTTACGGCAACTTGTCCGCAAATACCCTTACCGAAAGGAATGATGGTGTGGTCGGTGGGGGCGCCGGCATAAGGACCAAGTTTCAGCTCTTCCTTGTCGCCGTTCTTAAAATAGAACCCGACCCAATCGTAATGGGGAACTGAGTCTTTTAGGAGGTTACAGATTCCTTGCATCCGTTCATCAGCAGTAGCCTTTGAATCGGATAGAAGTTCGGTTATCTTTGGTTGTAGGTCTTTGAGCATATCAATTTTTCGGCTAAGATATTAAATCAGGGTGGTTTTTTATTGCATGTTTAAATCCTTTAAACCAAAAAAATCGTTAATTAACTAAACGGCAAATCATGCTATTTCAATTATTTGTAATTTTGCACCGTGAAATCCATCGTGTTTAAAATAACCGCAGTATGCATGGCGCTCCTTCTCTTGGTGTCCACTACCTCATGGAAGGTAGAGAAGCACTTTTGTATGGGACATCTTGTAGATTTGGCTTTCTTCGTTGATGCCCAGGATTGCGGAATGGATTTGGTTTCAGAATCTTCATCCGAAACTTCCATTGATAAAAAATCATGTTGTGATGATGAGGTGATCGCCATACAAGGTCAAAATGATGTTAAGCCTTCCTTAAATGATATTGATGTAGAACAGCAACAGTTCTTGGTTGCGTACTCATATAGTTATCTTGGTCTTTTTACGTTAAAGGAGACTAGGGAAATTCCCCATAAAAAATATATTCCGCCAAAAATCGTCAAGGATATCCAATTGCTTGATGATGTATTCCTGATTTGATTCATTCGTATTTTTTCTTACCGCTGGTTATTTGTGCTTTCGATTTATAAGGATCGAGATAAGCTAACGAATAACAAAATAAAAAAAATAAAGACGACTATTCGTGCATTTAAGGCCAGTTACATTAAGATGTACTGGTTTTAGTGCCAACCCATAAAAGGTTTTGGGAGTAGAGTTGTTGTTTGAAAATGTTTAAATCATAATATGAAACATACTTATCATATTCACGGAATGAGCTGTAACGGTTGTAGGGCTCATGTAGAACAAACACTGGCAGGTGTTAAGGGTGTCACCAATGTTATCGTGGACTTGGAAAAGGCCGAGGCAGTTTTGGAGTCAGATAAGGAAATTCCCTTACAAAAATTGCAACAAGCCATGGAACAGGACGGTGGGCATTATTCCATTCATGGCCAGGGCGAGTACCAGCATCATGAAGTAAAAAAAGAGGAAAAGCATGTCAAAGGCAATGGTGTTTTTTATTGTCCAATGCATTGCGAGGGGGAAAAGACCTATGACAAACCCGGCGATTGTCCCGTATGCGGAATGGATTTAGTAGAGGAAGTGAATACTACTAGTACTACATCAGCTAATTATACATGTCCCATGCATCCGGAAATTGTACATGACGAGCCAGGCGAGTGCCCCATATGTGGTATGGATTTGGTGCCAAAACAGGCAGAGGTATCGGCCGAGGATAAGAGTTACAACAGGCTTTTGGGCAAGTTTAAGATTGCAGTCGCCTTTACCTTGCCGATTTTTATCATCGCCATGTGGGGAATGTTGCCCAATAACCCGCTTCATGATATGCTACGTGTGAAGTATTGGAATTGGATTCAATTCGTACTGTCACTACCCGTTGTTTTTTATGCAACCTGGATGTTCTTTGAACGAGCTTATCGTTCAGTAAAAACATGGAATCTAAATATGTTCACGCTAATTGGCATTGGTGCCGGAGTTGCATGGTTATTCAGCGTATTCGCCATTTTAGTGCCCGATTTTTTCCCAAGTCAGTTTAAAACGGATCAGGGTAATGTACATGTATATTTTGAAGCCACCACTGTTATTTTGACTTTGGTGCTTTTTGGGCAAATACTAGAGGCCCGGGCGCATAGTAAAACCAATTCCGCAGTAAAGGAGCTTTTGAAATTGGCACCCAACACGGCTATACGAATCACGGATGGAAAGGAAGAAACCATTGCAATAGATAAAATTTCAAAAGGGGATTTATTACGTGTTAAACCGGGGGACAAAATTCCTGTGGATGGTATTGTCACTGAAGGTGAAAGCGCAGTTGATGAATCCATGATTACCGGTGAGCCTGTTCCTGTTCGAAAAGTAGAGGGCGATAACATAAGCTCGGGTACCATAAACGGTAAAGGCTCTTTTGTGATGAAGGCTACAAAAGTGGGTGCGGAAACGTTGTTGTCACAAATTATCGATATGGTGAACAAGGCAAGCCGAAGTCAGGCCCCTATCCAAAAACTGGCCGATAAGATCTCCGGTTATTTTGTGCCCACCGTGGTTGTCGTGTCCGTAGTCACTTTTGTTGTTTGGGTCTTTTTTGGCCCGGAACCTGCCTATGTGTACGCCTTGGTCAATGCAATTGCGGTTTTGATAATCGCTTGCCCATGTGCCTTGGGGTTGGCCACGCCAATGTCAGTTATGGTCGGTGTGGGCAAAGGAGCGCAATCGGGGGTTTTGGTCAGGAATGCCGAGGCATTGGAGCGCATGGACAAGATAGATACACTGGTTATTGATAAAACGGGGACCATTACCGAGGGCAAACCATCGGTTGAGAAAGTAGGCACCGTGGCCGGTTTCGATTCACGAAAAGTGGAGCAATATATAATTTCATTGAACCAATATAGCGAACACCCCTTGGCCGATGCGATTGTCAAATACGGGAAGTTCCAAAATGTCGGACTCCTAAGGGTGTCCGATTTCAAAGCTGTCGCGGGCAAAGGGGTTGCTGGTGAAATTGGGGGCGATTCCGTCACCTTGGGTAATGGTAGGCTTATGGCCGATGCGCAAGTCAGTATCCCGGATACTTTACGATCGGATGTCGTTTCTTATCAAAAACAAGGAAAAACGGTTTCGTATTTGGCAATCGGTAAAAAGGCCGTCGGTTTTGTTGCCGTAGGGGATAAAATAAAGGAAACAAGTAAAAAGGCGATTCAAGAATTACAATCTTCAGGTATTACCGTGATTATGCTTACAGGTGATAATCATGATACGGCTAAGGCAGTGGCAGACGAATTGCAGTTGACCGATTTTAAGGCGGAAATGCTGCCACAAGATAAGCTTGCCATGGTAGCGCAGTTGCAGGCAGAGGGTAAAAAGGTCGCCGTCGCCGGTGATGGCATCAATGATGCCCCTGCATTGGCAAAAAGTGATGTGGGTATTGCAATGGGTACAGGAACCGATGTGGCGATAGAAAGCGCTTCGATTACTTTGGTGAAAGGGGACTTGCACGGTATTGTAAAGGCTCACAAATTGAGCAATGCCGTAATGAGGAATATAAAACAGAATCTATTTTTCGCATTGATTTACAATACGGTTGGTATACCCATTGCGGCCGGGGTTTTATTCCCAATTTTTGGAATATTATTGTCACCTATGATCGCTGCATTGGCCATGAGTTTTAGTTCAGTATCCGTAATTGCGAATGCATTGCGATTACGTACCGTAAAAATTGATTAATAAAGTTAATAAAGAAATAAATGAATAAATATATCATAGTAATGGTTTCCATACTTATGCCTTGGCTGGCTTTCTCTCAAGAGAAAGTAGAAGGAATGGTCATGGAGTCAAGTGAGGCAAATCAGCATTTGGGGTTATCCGGGGCAAATGTGTATTGGATGGGTTCCCAAATAGGGACAATGACCAATGGGGATGGGTTGTTCTCCATTCCATATAAAAAAGAGTATAATAAACTGGTAATAAGTTATATAGGTTTTGAATCGGATACCTTAACGGTAAATTCACCTAGAATGATCCATCATACCTTAAAACCTTCAAATGCCTTGGATGAGGTAGTGGTGAACAAGAAAAGGGATGCAGTCCAGAAAACATTCTACAGTGCCCAAAATGTGGTTACGGTAAATAGTGCCGAATTGTTAAAGGCAGCTTGTTGCAACCTTTCGGAAAGCTTTGAGACCAATCCGGCAATCGATGTAAATTTTTCCGATGCCCTAACAGGAACCAAACAGATTCAGATGCTGGGGTTAACGAGTCCTTATCTATTGATTACCCAAGAGAACATCCCAATGGTTCGGGGTGCTTCCCAGGCTTTCGGATTAACCTTTACCCCAGGAACCTGGGTAGAAAGTATACAGATTACCAAAGGTGCCGGAAGCGTTGTCAATGGTTATGAAAGCATTTCGGGTCAGATCAATACCGAGTTGGTAAAACCGCTAACCGATAATGCTATTTTCGTAAACGGGTATGGGAATCAAAATGGCCGGTATGAATTAAATACCCATTTCAATAAAAAACTGACCGATAAATGGAGTTCTGGCCTATACATACATGCGAATAGAAGGGATGAAAAAGAAGACAACAATGGAGACGGATTCTTGGATGCCCCATTGGCGAATCAAATCAATGTAATGAACCGATGGCAATACCAAAACCCCGAAACAGGATGGGTAAGTTTTTTCAATGTTCGTTTTTTAAAGGATGAAAAGCAGGTGGGACAAACCGATTTTGACCCCTTTGAAGATAAGTTTACCACTAATGCATGGGGAGGTGAGGTTGATACCCGAAGGTTTGATTCCTCAGTAAAACTGGGTTATGTTTTTCCGGAATTACCTTATCAAAGCTTTGGTATTCAGGGCTCTTATAGTATGCACAAGCAAGATTCTTATTATGGGTTAAATCAATATAATATTGACCATGAAAGTATATATTCAAATTTTATCTTCAACTCGATCATCGGTGATACCCAGAATAAGTTCAAGACAGGATTAACCTTTGCTTATGATGGGTATAATGAATTGGTGAATAAGGATAATTACAACCGTCATGATAATTCAGTAGGTGCCTTTTTTGAATATAGTTATGATAATCTTGACAAGGTAAGTTTAACAGCTGGTTTAAGGGTAGATAGTCACAACCGTCTAGGTACCTTTGTGACCCCTAGATTCCATATTCGCTATACACCTTGGGAATTGGGAAGTTTAAGGGGTTCTTTTGGAAGGGGTAGGAGAGCGGCCAATATTTTTGCCGAGAACCAACAGATTTTCGCTTCTTCACGACAAATAAACCTGATAGGCGCCAATGAAGGCAGTATTTATGGTTTTGAGCCAGAAGATGCTTGGAATTATGGGGTTAGTTTTCTTCAAGGTTTTCTTTTGTTCGAACGAAAAGGGAATGTTACCCTTGATTATTACAGAACCGATTTTAAAAACCAGATCGTTGTAGATTACGAAAATCCGAATGAAGTGGCATTTTATAATTTGGACGGTAAAAGCGTGGCCAATAGTTTTCAGTTCGAAGTGAATTATGAAGTAATAAATAATTTGGATTTTAGAACGGCTTATAAATATTACGATGTACAAACCGATTATAGAACAGGTCGCTTACAGAAGCCTTTGCAGGCCAAACATCGCTTTTTTGCTAATTTGGGTTACGAAACTACGGCAAAGGAAAATGGTTCACAATGGCGTTTTGATTATACGATACATACTTTAGGGGAGCAACGATTACCTGATACTTCAGTTTATTCTGAAGATTATCAATTAGAGGATTATTCAGAACCTTATAGCTTAATGAATGCACAGATCACTAAGGTATTCAATAGCAATTTTGAGGTATATATAGGGGGTGAGAACTTATCTGATTATACCCAGGATGCTGCCGTTTTAGGTGCTGATGAGCCTTTTGGCGCAAATTTTGATACTAGTATCGTGTATGCCCCGATAATGGGCAGAATGTTCTATGGCGGATTTAGATTTAAACTTTAACAATTAACCAATACAATATGAAAACAGTGATTTTAGGAATAACCTTGATGATGTTAACAGCAGTTTCTTTTGCACAGGAGAAGAATAAAAAAATGACCATGGAGGTTGATGGTAAATGTATAATGTGTAAAACCCGTATAGAAAAGGCCGCTTTGGGAGTAAAGGGGGTTAAATACGCATCTTGGGACATTCCGTCACATCAATTGTCGCTCATTATCGATGAGCGTAAGACCGATCCGATGAAAATAAAAACGGCCATAGTGGCCGTAGGCCATGATACCAAGGAATTAAAAGCCACAGAGGAAGCCTATAACTCCGTGCACCCGTGTTGTAAATATCGGGATGATGATACCGATGATAGTCATGCCCATTAAAATAAAAAGCCCTGACCATAAATGTCAGGGCTTTTTTATGCTTGCTTGCATTTTGGAATGATTACATCATCCCGGGCATTCCGCCGCCGCCCATTGGAGGCATAGGAGGAGTGTCTTCTTTAATATCTGTAAGAGCACATTCGGTAGTCAAGATCATTCCGGCAACAGAGGCTGCATTCTCCAATGCCACCCTTGTTACTTTCATAGGATCGATAATACCAGCTTTCAACATTTCAACATATTTTTCAGATTTGGCATCGTAACCGAAGTCACCTTTACCGTCCTGAACTTTGGCTACAACAACAGATCCTTCGCCACCAGCGTTTTCAACGATGGTTCTCAAAGGAGATTCAATGGCCCTTGCAACAATTTGCAAGCCGGTTTCCTCATCTGCATTATCGGCCTTGATTTTAGAAAGGGCGTTTTTGGCTCGTACCAAAGCAACACCACCACCGGCAACGATACCTTCTTCTACGGCAGCTCTAGTTGCGTGCAAAGCATCATCAACCCTGTCTTTCTTTTCTTTCATTTCAACCTCTGAAGCGGCACCAACGTAAAGAACTGCTACACCACCGGCCAATTTGGCCAAACGTTCCTGTAGTTTTTCTTTATCGTAATCAGACGTAGTGGTCTCAATTTGGGATTTAATCTGGTTTACCCTGGTTTTGATGTCTTTAGCTACACCGCCACCATTTACGATAGTTGTGTTGTCTTTGTCAATGGTTACTTTTTCACAGGTACCTAACATATCTATGGTGGTATTGTCCAAAGAGAAACCTCTTTCCTCTGCGATTACCGTACCTTTGGTCAAAATGGCGATATCTTCCAACATCGCTTTTCTACGATCTCCGAAACCTGGGGCCTTTACAGCTGCAATTTTCAACGAACCTCTTAATTTGTTCACTACAAGGGTAGCCAAAGCTTCACCATCAACATCTTCGGCGATGATCAATAATGGTTTTCCCGATTGGGCAACAGGCTCTAAAACAGGAAGTAAATCCTTCATCGAAGAGATTTTCTTGTCAAAAAGAAGAATGTAAGGATTTTCCAAATCAGTGGTCATCTTTTCAGAATCGGTCACGAAATAAGGAGATAGGTAACCCCTATCGAATTGCATACCTTCTACAACATCAACATAGGTGTCGGTTCCTTTGGCTTCCTCAACGGTGATAACACCTTCTTTACCAACTTTACCGAATGCTTGGGCGATCAACTCACCAATGGTCTCATCGTTGTTTGAAGAAATAGAGGCAACTTGCTTTATTTTTTCTGATGAATCACCAACTTTTTTAGATTGTTTGGCCAAATCGGCTACAATAGCTTCAACGGCTTTGTCGATACCTCTCTTCAAATCCATTGGATTTGCACCGGCGGCAACATTCTTTAAGCCTTCTTTGACGATAGCTTGGGCAAGAACGGTTGCAGTTGTGGTACCGTCACCGGCAAGATCATTGGTTTTGGAAGCAACTTCCTTAACCATTTGGGCGCCCATGTTTTCCAATGCATCTTCTAGCTCAATTTCTTTTGCTACCGAAACACCATCTTTTGTTACTACAGGTGCACCGAACGATTTGCTGATGATAACATTTCTACCTTTAGGTCCTAATGTGACCTTTACCGCATTGGCCAAGGCATCTACCCCTCTTCTTAGGCCATCACGTGCTTCAATATCGAATTTTATGTCTTTTGCCATAATAAAAATTTTATTTTTAAAATTTTAAGCTCCAAGTTTCATTGTCCAAATACCTATTTTAAACTAAATGTTGTTCTAATGGCATTCGGATGTATTTACTCTGGAATTTATGTTAGTTATATAATCGCTAAAATGTCACTTTCCCTCATCATAAGGTAATCGGTACCTTCCAATTTCAGTTCTGTACCGGCATATTTTCCATAAAGAACAGTGTCACCGATCTTAACGGTAATTTGCTCATCCTTTGTTCCAGGGCCTACAGCAACTACTTTTCCTTTTTGAGGTTTTTCTTTAGCGGTATCCGGAATGTACAATCCAGATGCGGTTTTGGTTTCTGCAGCCATTGGCTCAATAAGAACTCGATCTGCCAATGGTTTAATGTTAACTTTAGCCATATTAATTATTTTAAGTTGATTTAAAATTACCGGATATGATAGTCAGAAATTATGCCATATGATAAAAACTGACATATTGTAAAATAAAAATGCCAGCTTGTCATTCAGGCTGGCATTTTTTTATTTTAAAAAACAGATATCTTAAAGACTATCTGATGCGCTATTGTTGTTTATTGCAGGCGCAGGAACTTCTTCCGGTACGGCCTCGGGAACGGTTTCTTCTATACCGTCACCTTGTAAAATTTTAGATTCTGCATCACTAAAGTTCCCTTTTAAGGCAATGTTCGATGCCAAAATCAAAACAATGAGTAATGCGGCCAGTGTCCAAGTACTTTTATCTAAAAAGTCCCCTGTTTTCTTGACACCACCAACGACTTGGCTGCCTCCGCCACCGAAAGAGGACGATAATCCGCCTCCTTTAGGGTTTTGAACCATGATCACCAACACTAATAAAAAGCAAACTGCGATGATAAGAACCAAGAATATTGTAAATGTGCTCATTAGTACTATGTATTTTCTTGTTGTATTTTTTTTGCCGCTTTTATTCGGTCTGCAAAGAAACTACTTTTTTCTGGATATTTCAAACTTAAAATCTTATAAGCTTGAATGGCTTTTTTATACTTTTTCTGTTCTAAATATACTTTGGCCAAAGTCTCTGTCATCAATTCGGACTTATCTATTTTAATAGATTCCTTTATATCGACTTTTGTTGTAGTCTTTGGGGTCGGACTTATTTTGGGATTGTTCTCGATGAACTTATCGATCAATTCAAATTTTTTCTTTTTCAATACATCTTTTTCCATCGGAAAATCAAAATCTTCCTCTATGGCCGGCCCTTCATTTTCAGGTGCTTTAGATTCCCTTTCTATGGTCTTTACTTTGGCCAGTTGTAGCCATTCACTAAATGAATGTTTTTCTTTTTTGGTAAATGGCAGTGGTTGGCCTAACTTAAGTTCCTCCTCGGCTTTATCTTTTTCGGCTTTAAGTTTACGGTCAATTTCGGGGTCTTTTGATGTAAATAGTTTTGGATCTAGGATTTGATTGGCGTCCTCTATATCTTGTGGTAAGGGTTTGTCTTCCGATTTGGGGATCAAAGCATTGGGTTCTGTCTTTTCCGTTGGTGCTATGTCGGCTTCTTTCCCAGATATGGTTTCCGCCTTGTCTATAATGGGTTTTTTACCCGAAATGGCATTGGCAATGTTGTTCTGCAGGAAATTGGTAGATGTGATAAAATCAAAAAGGATATCACGATCTGTAGTATAGGCGGCGGTAATCTTTAAGGCATTGTTGTATTTAAAGCTGTTCAGGTTTTTAAGCCCTTTCAAATGCAGTGCTCTGGCTGCTTGGAAGTAGGGGTATTCATCCAAAACATCCTCCAATTGTTTGGTCTGTATCGGAGTAACGACCTTATCAGGGTTTTGTAATAAAAATGTAAAATCCTGTACGTTCATTGTTTTGTTATGATTCGATAAAATCCTGAATCTTAATTTTATTGTTTACCAATCGGCAAGCGATGCATTGAAAATATCTTGGGTGATCCTTTCAAAGATCACTTCATGTGCTTCCGTTTTTACAGATGACAATTGGGTACTGCCGTCGTAATCATAAAAAAATGAAAATCGTTTTTCAAAATCGGCATCTTCTTTGGTTTTATTGTAAAAACGAACATTAACGGCTATCGAAAGTCTATTTTGAGCGGCAGTTTGTTCGGCCGTTGCACTCATAGGTGAGATCCTGTATTCCACGATTTCACCTTCATACAATAAATCCGCATTGTTATTGTTGACCAGATCCAAACTGGTTTGGTTCATGATCCTGTCCTGCAAGGCAAGTGTAAAATCACGGTCCATTCCCGGTTCAAAGGTTGATCCTGGGCTTTGGGTCGCATAGTTTTGAAAATAATTCACTTGGAAAGTGGTAGCGGTACCCACGTCGCCACCCGTAAAGTTATATGCGCCACACCCTATGATCACAGTAAGAATCGTGAAGATTAATAATGTTTTTTGTATGTTCTTCATTTAAAGGTCGTATTGTTTTATTTTTCTATATAGAGTGCGTTCGGAAATTCCCAGTTCGGCCGCAGCGGCTTTTCGTTTGCCGCGGTTTCTTTCCAATGATTTCTTGATCAATTCCACTTCCTTTTCCTGTAAAGATAAGGTTTCTTCCTCTTCTATTTCTTCTGCAAAATGGTACTTGTCCTCTTGGGGGGTCTCAAAGGTTTTTTGTTCTAACTGAGGCTCGGGAAGCTGCAATACCTCCATGGTTTCCTCATTGTCTTCTTCCTGAAAGCCATCTTGATCACCTCCATATATTTTTTGTATTAGACCTTCGTTCTCCTCTTGAACTTTTTGGGTATCCTTGTTTTTCAACAATTCCAAAGTCAATTTTTTAAGGTCGGTAAGGTCCCCCTTCATATCGAATAAAACCTTGTAAAGGATTTCGCGTTCGTTACTGAAGTCGCTTTCATTTTTATTTTGGCGTACCACGGCCGGTAATTGTGAACTACCTGTATTCGGTAAATAACTGTTCAATGTTATGGCCGATATGTTTCTATCGCTCTCCAGTACGGAAACCTGTTCGGCAATGTTACGAAGTTGTCGAATATTGCCCGGCCATCTGTATTTGAACAAGAGCTGCACGGCATCCTCATCTAGGCGAATGGTCGGCATTTTATATTTCTGTCCAAAATCAGAAGCAAATTTCCTGAACAATAGATGAATGTCCTCTTTGCGTTCACGTAAGGGCGGAATGTTGATCTCGACCGTACTTAATCGATAATATAGGTCTTCCCGGAACTTTTCTTTTTTAATGGCCTCGATCATGTTCATGTTCGTGGCCGCAACGATACGCACATCTGTCTTTTGAACTTGGGACGACCCTACTTTTAAAAACTCACCGTTTTCAAGTACCCTTAATAAACGAACTTGTGTTGTTAAAGGGAGTTCCCCGACCTCGTCAAGGAAAATGGTACCTCCGTCAGCAACTTCAAAATAACCGCTTCGGGTAGATGTTGCCCCCGTGAACGATCCTTTTTCATGTCCAAAAAGTTCACTGTCGATAGTGCCTTCAGGTATGGCACCGCAGTTTACCGCAATGTACTTTGCGTGTTTCCGGTGCGAAAGGGAGTGTATGATTTTGGGAATTGATTCTTTACCTACACCACTTTCCCCGGTAACCAATACGGAAATGTCAGTCGGGGCGACCTGAATGGCCTTTTCCAAAGCTCGGTTCAGTTTTGGGTCGTTCCCGATAATTTCAAAACGTTGTTTTATTGCTTGTACACTTTCCATAATTGCTCTTGTAACTTCAAGTATAACTTAATTAGATTTACCAAAATCCACAGCTTCCCCAATTAAGGTAGCAGAGGTACAATCATTCATTTTCACGTTCACAAAATCCCCTACCTTGTAATTCTCTTTAGGGAAAACAGCTACCACGTTTTGGGAGTTTCGTCCCATCCACATGGTGTCGTCTTTTTTCGAGGTGCCTTCAATCAATATTTCCTGGACTTTGTTTAAGTGATTCTTTGTGCGTAGCAAACAATGTTCCCTTTGTAAAGCTATTATCTCGGAAAGCCTCCGCTGCTTAACATCATTAGGAATGTCGTCTTCCATTTTTCTTGCGGCCAAGGTTCCAGGGCGTTCTGAGTAGGCGAACATATAGCCATAATCATATTTTACATAGTCAAGTACGGCCAAGGTGGCTTTGTGATCTTCTTCCGTTTCAGTTGGGAAACCTGTGATCATATCATGTGAGAATGCACAATCCGGAATAATCTTTTTGATATTATCTATAAGGTCAAAATATTCCTCAATAGTATGAAGGCGGTTCATTTTCTTAAGTATATCGTTACTTCCACTTTGAACGGGCAAGTGAATGTGCTTACAGATATTATCGTGTTTCGCCATGGTTCGGATAACGTCCAAACTCATATCCTGGGGATTTGAAGTTGAAAAACGTATGCGCATTTTGGGTTGGGCAACGGCAACCATATCCAAAAGATTGGCGAAATCAACCGCTGTGGCGATTTGCATTTCCGATGCCTTATCAAAATCTTTTTTTAGTCCACCACCATACCAAAGATAACTATCGACATTTTGACCCAGTAAGGTAATTTCTTTATAGCCTTTGGCCCCTAAATCGTTTACTTCATCAATTATTGATTGTGGATCCCTGCTGCGTTCACGTCCCCTGGTAAAAGGCACTACGCAGAATGTGCACATATTGTCACAACCCCTGGTAATCGATACGAATGCGCTCACCCCATTGGTGTTTAATCTCACTGGGGAGATATCGCCATAGGTTTCATCTTTGGAGAGAACGACATTCACGGCATCTCTCCCCTCGTCGATTTCCTGAATAAGGTTGGGTAGGTCTTTATAGGCATCTGGGCCAACGACCATATCCACTATTTTTTCCTCTTCGAGCAGTTTGCTTTTAAGGCGTTCGGCCATGCAGCCCAATACCCCTACTTTCATATGGGGCCGATTCTTTTTTATCGCATTGAATTTTTCAAGACGTTTGCGTACCGTGGTTTCGGCCTTTTCACGTATTGAACAGGTGTTGACCAATACCAGATCGGCATTTTCCAATTCTTGGGTGGTATTGAACCCTTCATTGGCCAAGATCGAGGCTACGATTTCACTATCTGAAAAATTCATGGAACACCCATAACTTTCAATGTAAAGGTTACGTGTATTCTTTTCGTCCTTTTTAAGGGAAAGTGAATTTCCCTGAACTGATTCATCAATTATTTTCTCCATATAATTACCTTTATCTAGGATAAGGGGCAGCAAAGATAACGCTTATTCCAATTTAATGACAATATGACAGTATAATTTAGTACTAATTTAGGTTTTAAACCGTTTAATGTACTTCTGTAAATTAAAGGTGGCCATGAACTTTAAAGAACTTGAAAATCATATTAAAAATAGTGATCCGTTGGATTTTGGAACCATTTTCAGTAATTCCATAGATCTATTCAAAAAAGTCTGGTTGCAAGGTTTTGTGGTCGTTTTGCTGACGTTTTTGACCATTGTTCCTTTTTACGTTTTAATTTATATACCTCTTTTGATTGCAGGGGTATCCGATCCCGAAATGTTTAAAAGTGAGGAGATGCCCCCGGAAATATTATTGCCCATGGTGATTCTCATGCCTTTGGTGTTTTTAGGAATCATGACAGTAAGTCTTCTGCTCAATGCGGCCTTTTTACGCATCTGTAAGAATAATGATCAAAATATATCCTTGTCCGATAGTTACTTTTATTACTTCAAGAAAGAATATATCTTAAAATCACTCGTATTATCCTTGATCATGTTGGGATTGATGCTTTTGGGAATGTTGGCCTGTGGGTTGGGCATTTTTTATTTGGTAGTGCCTATATCCTTGATACCTGCCTTTTTGGCCTTTGAAAAAGAGTTGTCGGCTATGGAAATCGTAAAATCGAGTTTTACCTTGGGCAATAAAAATTGGCTCGTGATTTTCGGACTCATCATCGTAATGGGTTTAGTGGCGGAAATGGGTATTCTGCTTTGTTTTGTAGGGGTGTTCTTTACTGCTATGTTGGCTAAAATACCTGTTTATTTCATGTATAAGGATGCCGTTGGTTTTTCTTCTGAAAGATAATCTTGTTTACATACCATTACGCAACGTATGAACAGTTTGTGCATCTTAAATGCATAACCGCATTAAAAAGGTAATGGAATAAACCATGAGGTCATCAGGTTTTTTAGGTGTTCCAAAAGGTAGATTGCTTCAGGCTTTTTAATATAAAAACCATTTTATGAAAAAGAAAGTGATGCTGCTTCTGTTCGTGACGGCCATGGCTTTGGTGTCCTGTGAAAAATCCGATGACGGTAAATATGCTGATTATCTGGTTGCCAAACCTTTGACCATAAGTAAAACAGAATTTAAAAATAGTGTGGATGTGATCGCTCCCATGCCTGTAACGGAGTCAGGGAAAATATACGCTTATCAGGATTATATTTTTGTAAATGATAAGTATAGAGGGGTTCATGTTATTGATAATAGTGACCCGAATAACCCCAGAAAAGTATCGTTCATCAAAATTGCCGGAAATGTGGATATTTCTATAAAGGATGATTATCTATATGCCGATAGCCTAACGGATTTGGTCGTGTTGGATATTTCGGATATTATGAATATCAAAATAGTGGATCGACTTGAGGATGTATTGCGTGACAATGTGATATGGCCCGTGGCAGATTTCTATGAGTATGATGGCATAGATTACGAAAACGACATATTGCTCGGGTGGGAAACGGTGACCGAAAGAAGGCCTATTTTGGAATATGAGGAACGGTTTACCGTTGATGGTGAATTATTTGCAATGGCAGAATCTGCCACTGATGCTTTGGTAGGTCAAGGAGGTTCCTTGGCGCGCTTTAAGATCGTAGGGGATTTTCTTTATGCGGTCGACAGTCACAATATTAATATCTTCAATATCCAGGATTTAGAGAACCCGGAAGATCTGGAGGATGTGTATGCAGGTTTTGATATTGAGACCATATTCAATAGAGGGCAGCATTTGTTCTTGGGCAGTATGCGGGGAATGTATATCTATGACATCTCTTCACCGGCAACGCCGACCTTTGTTTCTGAATTTGAACATGGTACGGCCTGTGACCCCGTTGTGGTAGACGGTGATTATGCCTATGTTACCTTAAGAGGAGGTAACGCCTGTGGGGCAATATCAAGTGGATTGTTCATTGTTGATATTTCAAACATCAATAAGCCGGAATTAACGGCGGAATATCCTATGGATGAACCTTATGGACTTGGTGTTAAAGAAGAGAAATTGTTCGTTTGTGACGGGGATTCCGGATTAAAGGTATATGATAAGTCCAATGTTGAGGATTTACAGGCCTTGAACCATTTTAAAAACATCAATACATTCGATGTAATTCCTTTAGAGAATACATTACTTATGGTTGGTGAGGATGTCCTATATCAATATGATTATCTCGACAATGAGATAGCCCTATTGAGTACCTTGCAATTATAGAACTACCAGTTAAAAAGTAAAGGGAAGCTTATTTCAGCTTCCCTTTTTTGTTGGTCATGGTTCGGTAGATATGAATTTAATTTCCTCTTCCTCTATTTTGGAATTTACTATTGCCGTTTGTTTATCCACGAGGCCGTTAAGGTTGTTGATCTGCACATCGAGTTCCGCAACGATCTCATTAAAAAACTCTTTTGCCTGCTGGGTAGGCCGGTAATCGCCCCTTTGTGAATCAGCTAAAAGAAAGGCCAGCCTATTATTAATGCGTATACCGTAATTCAGTGGGTCTTGCCTACTTTTGTTCTTGGTCATATGAATATTGTTCTCTATCACCGAAAGTTCAGCTTCATATTCCGTGATCAACGTTTGTAAACTATCATTGTCTTTTGTCTTATCCTTTAAGTATTTTAAATCTTTTTGAATGCTTCTTATTTTGATGATGGCTTCGTTCGCTTTGGTTACTTGGTCGCGTACTGCGATCAAAAAGTCAAATTGTTCCCTGTAATCATTTTGCGAGTTGGGTAATCTAGGGTCTTTTATAATCTCAAATCCCTGTTCTTGGGAAACACCGTTCACGGTAAGTTTAAGTTTGTAATTTCCGGGAACCGCCTTGGGTCCCTTGTTCGGTGAAGAATAAAAGATCATGCCTTTGAACGTTTTGTATCCAGGGTAACGCATGTTCCAAACCATATTATTGCCGCCAGCCTGGACTTTTAAGCGTTTGGTGGCTGAGGGATTCAATTTGTCGGCCTTGGCATGTGTTGAATAACCTTGGATTAAAGCTCCGTTTTCTTCTAAGATTTCGAGTTGTACAGTATCCTTTTCCTGAAATTTCTTCAAGTAGAAATTAATCATTACCCCATCTGGATGATTTTCCCCAACGAGTTTGGTGTTGGGTTTTGACCATCCACCGGATTGATGCATCCTATATGAAGTATCGGGTTTGTACAGATAAAAAGAACTGTCGGCAACAGTTTTCGAAAGTTGGTGTAAGGGTGTTAGGTCATCAATGATCCAAAAACTTCTACCATGGGTGGCCACTATCAGGTCATTGTCCCTAACATGTAAATCGCGTATGGCCGTAATCGGTAAGTTCAATTGAAAGGGGGACCAAGAATTACCATCATCGAATGAAATGTACATGCCCCATTCGGTTCCGGCATATAAAAGTCCTTCGCGTTCATGGTCTGTTCGTATTACCCGTGTGTAATAATTGTCTTTTATGCCCTTGGTAATTAAAGTCCATGTTTTTCCATAATCGGTAGTCTTATATAGGTATGGTGTGTAATCGCCGAATTTGTAGGCTGTAGCAGCTACGTAAACCGTTCCTTTATGGAAAGGGCTTGGATCAATGGAATTGATCATGTTCAATTTAGGGGAAATGGATGAAGGAGGCGTTACATTGTCCCATGAAACACCATTATCCCTGGTTACGTGGATCAAACCATCGTCGCTACCCGTCCATATGACACCTTTTTCCAAGATGGACTCCGAGATTACGAAAATATTCGAATAAAATTCCGCACCGGTATTGTCTTGGGTAATTGGTCCGCCGGATGACTTTATCGTTTCCGGTAAACCCCTTGTAAGATCAGGGGAAATGGTTTTCCACGACTGGCCTTCATCGGTCGTTACATGTAAATAGTTGGATCCTGCATATAATTTATTGGAATCATGTCTGCTAAAAGTGACCGGGTAATTCCAGTTGAACCTGTATTTCATGATTTCAGCACCGGAACCTGCGGGATTGTCTGGCCAAACATTGGTCGAGCGAGCTTGGCCGGTGGTGTGGTCCAATCTATTCATATAGCCTTTGTAAGTACCCCCGTAAACGATCTGATTGTTTTTTGGGTCAGGTGCCAAATGTGCACTTTCCCCACCTGCAGTAGGTTCCCAGTCACGTTCTGAAATGGAAGCCCCGGAAGATCTATGGGAAATACGCAAAGCCGTATTGTCTTGTTGTGCACCATAAATACGATAAGGGAAAATACTATCTGTCGCAATACGGTAGAACTGTGCCGTAGGTTGATTGTAATAAGTGGTCCAATTATTACCGCCATCATTTGAAATTTGGGCACCGCCGTCATCGGCAATTACCATTCTGTTATTGTTTTGCGGGTCTATCCATAAATCATGATGGTCGCCATGTGGGGCATTTTTTAGCGTAAAGGTTTTTCCTCCATCGGTAGAAACCCCATAACTGACATTCATTACGTAAAGCTTATCTATATTTTCAGTATCGGCATAAATACGGGTGTAATACCAAGCACGTTGGCGAAGGGCTCTGTTCTCGTTTATTTTTTCCCAGGTTGCTCCAGCGTCGTCAGAACGGAACAAGCCTCCATTTTCCGCTTCGATAAGGGCCCAAACCCTATTGGAATCAACTGGAGATACCGTTATGCCGACAATACCCCAAGGAAAATCTGGTAGTCCGGTCTGGGATGAAATGTCTTTCCAAGTATCACCACCATCGGTACTTTTAAAAAGCTTACTGTCCGGTCCGCCACTATCCATACGGTAGC
The DNA here is from genome assembly GCF_009674825.1 of Maribacter luteus. Lineage (GTDB taxonomy): Bacteria > Bacteroidota > Bacteroidia > Flavobacteriales > Flavobacteriaceae > Maribacter_A > Maribacter_A luteus. Next base: position 191,927 of record NZ_WKJH01000001.1, on the reverse strand, counting down.
CATTCCTTTTCATTTCCCAAGTCGTGGCGTAAATAATCCTACTATTGTTGGGATCCAATATTAAATCACCCGCACCGGCCTTATCGCTTACATAAAGAACCTTTTCCCAATTATCACCTCCATTTTTGGAGCGGAATACACCTCTTGTTTCGTTCGGCTTCCATAAATTACCAATAGCCGCTACATATACCAAATCAGGGTTTTTTGGATGAATTCGTATTCTGGCAATATGCTCTGAATCCTTGAGGCCGATGAATTTCCAGGTTTCTCCTGCATCCATACTTTTCCATAATCCTTTTCCGGAAGAAACATTGCCCCGCAATGTTTGTTCGCCCTCACCGACATAGATGATATTTGGGTCGGACTCCGATACGGCCACGGCACCAATAGAGCCTCCGAAAAATCCGTCAGAGATACATTCCCATGAATTGCCTGCATCCGTCGTTTTCCAAACACCACCACCGGCCGTACCCATGTAATAAATGTTTGGGTTGTTCAACACGCCCGAAACCGTACCGGCCCTTCCGCCTCTAAAAGGCCCGATAGGACGGTATTTCATACCATTATATAATGAGTCATTAAAGGAAATGGTCTTTTTCTTTCGTTGTGCATATGTATCTTGAAAAGGTTGTAGAAAGAGAAATGCGAATAGAATAGCCGTGCAAATTTGTTTCATTATCGGGTTCTTTTTTAGATAGTTCCCTTAAAAATAGAAATATTTTTTGGGCACTGGTGCCCGACTTTGCCAAACTTTTATATTTCTATGGATTTCGTTATTTTGAATGGTTATTATTTAGGAATAATAGGGAAAAATGAATACTTCAAATTTCAAAGTTTAATTTTTAGTATACATTTGTACCCATAAATAAGGTAGATGGCGAAAAATTTAGTAATTGTTGAGTCTCCTGCAAAGGCCAAAACTATAGAGAAGTTTTTGGGTAAGGATTTTAAGGTGGAATCGAGCTTTGGTCACATAGCCGATTTGCCTTCGAAGGAATTGGGAGTTGATGTTGAAAATGGTTTCATTCCAAAATATATCGTCGATAAAGACAAAAAAGCCCTAGTAAAAAAGCTTAAGGATTTAGCGAAAAAAGCAGAGACCATATGGTTGGCCAGTGATGAGGACCGAGAGGGGGAAGCTATTTCATGGCACCTTTCAGAGACTTTAGGGTTAGATAAGGCAAAGACCAAAAGAATCGTATTCAACTCGATCACCAAATCAGCAATTCAAAAAGCCATTGAAAATCCACGGGAGATAAATTATGATCTTGTAAACGCCCAACAGGCGCGAAGGGTATTGGATCGTTTAGTGGGTTACCAATTGTCACCGGTACTTTGGAAGAAAATAAAACCAGGGCTTTCGGCAGGTCGTGTACAATCGGTTGCCGTAAGGTTGATTGTGGAAAGGGAGCGTGATATTGAAGCATTTACCCCCCAAGCCTCTTTTAAGGTTTCGGCAGAATTCAAAACAGGGAGCGGAGGTGTATTCACCGCTAAATTGGGTAAAACTTTTGCTACAAAGGAAGAGGCAGAAGCCTTTCTGAATAAAAATATCAAAGCTGATTTTTCTATCGGGAACTTAGATAAGAAACCAGCTAAGAAATCCCCGTCAGCACCGTTTACAACATCTACCTTACAGCAAGAAGCATCCAGGAAATTATATTTTTCAGTGGCTAGGACCATGCAAGTTGCCCAGCGATTATATGAAGCAGGTCTTATAACATATATGAGGACCGATAGTGTAAACCTTTCAGGGGAAGCTATCAATGCGGCCAAAGATGAAATTATCGACCACTACGGTGAGGAATACAGTACGGTTCGTAATTTCAAGGGTAAGTCCAAGGGAGCGCAAGAAGCACACGAGGCCATTCGACCTACCGATATGTCAAGACAGTCGCCTTCTTTAGAACGGGATCAATCAAAGTTGTATGATCTTATTTGGAAAAGGACCATAGCTTCGCAAATGAGCGATGCCCAGCTAGAGCGAACCAACGTAAAAATCAAGGCCAGTACGCATTCAGATGAGTTCACAGCCAATGGTGAAATAATTAAATTCGACGGTTTTCTTAAGGTTTATATGGAAGGACTCGATGATGAGGACATTTCTGAAGAACAAGAAGGGATGTTGCCACCGATGAAGGTAGGTGATGCCTTGTTCAATAATTATATGACGGCAACCGAGCGTTTTTCAAGACCTCCATATCGTTTTACCGAAGCCTCCTTGGTTAAAAAATTGGAAGAATTGGGAATCGGAAGACCGTCGACATATGCTCCTACCATTTCTACCATACAGAATAGAGGTTATGTAGAGAAAGGTACTGTAGAGGGTACAGAGAGAAAGTACGTTCAATTTACTTTGAAGGCCAACGTGGTCAAGGAAAAGGAATTGACTGAAACGGTTGGCTCCGATAAAGGAAAAATGGTACCTACCGATATAGGTATGATCGTCAATGACTTCCTGGTAAGTCATTTTTCGAATATTTTAGATTATAACTTTACGGCTAAGGTCGAAGAGGATTTTGATGAGATTGCCGATGGCCAGGAAGATTGGCACAAGGTGATGAAAGATTTTTATAAAGATTTCCATCCTACGGTAGTTGATGTCGAAGAAAATGCAGATCGTGCCAGTGGTGAACGAGTATTGGGTAAAGACCCTAAGACCGGTAAACAAGTCTCGGTACGATTAGGTAGGTTCGGGCCAATGGTACAGATAGGTACCGTTGATGACGAGGAAAAACCACAATTTGCAAGTTTGGCTCCAGACCAATCGTTGAATACGATAACTTTTGAAGAGGCGATGGACCTCTTTAAGCTTCCCAGAAAACTGGGGGTTTTTGAAGGAGAGGAGATAGAGGCAAATGTTGGGCGATTTGGGCCATATGTGAAATTTGGCAAAAAGTTCGTTTCGTTGGCCAAAGGCGAAAGCGCTATGGATGTATCCTTGGAGCGAGCGATCGAGTTGATCAAGGAAAAACAAAAAGCCGACGCGCCAATAGCATCTTATGAAAATAAGGATGTGATTAAAGGGGTTGGAAGATTTGGTCCGTTCATTAAATGGGACGGCATGTTCATCAATGTAAATAAGAAATACGATTTCGATAACCTTTCACAAGCGGATATTGAAGAACTGATAGAGGCCAAGAAGCAAAAAGAAATAGATAAGCTTATACAGGAATGGCCCGAAGAGGGAATCCGAATAGAAAAGGCCAGATGGGGAAGGCACAATGTCATTAAGGGTAAGGTCAAGGTAGAACTCGCAAAAACCGTTGACGTCACAAAGATGACTTTGGAAGAAGCAAAGACCTTAATAGAGAAGAAGACCCCAAAACGAAAAACAAAGGCAAAAACAAAGGCAAAAGCAAAGGCAAAAACTAAAGCTAAGAAATAAGTATGGCATTCGATTTTTTGGTTCCTGTAGAAGATAAGGTATTGGCCCATACCGAATTGTTACCCGCACAGGCTCTTGGAAGACATATTTATGCACATACAAAGAATGATGGTCTTCCGGTACTGGCCAATGCGACCATTGCTCTTCTGGGTGTTCGGGAATCCCGTAACGCCTATGAAAAGAAACTGGAAAAATTAGATGTCTCCGCCATTCGGATTCAACTGTACAAGTTAATGTTGGGCAATTGGAATTCAACTATTGTTGACATGGGCGATATTGAAGAAGGGGAAACCGTCAATGACACCTATTTCGTGGTTAAGGAAATAGTCGCAGGTTTACTTGAAGAGAATATCATACCTGTTATTTTAGGGGCTACCCAAGATATTACCTATGCAGCCTACCGTGCCTATGACGGTATCCGTGATATGGTGAATTTGGTGGCGATAGATAGTCGTTTTGATTTCGGAATGGAAGATGAACTTATATCTTCCCACTCCTATATGAGTAAGATCATCACTGATAAACCGAACAATCTTTTCAATTTTTCCAATTTAGGATACCAAAGTTATTTTATCGCGCAGGAAGAAAAAGATCTTATGGATCGCCTTTTTTTTGATGCCTACAGGTTGGGTGAGTTGATCAATGACGTTTCTTTGGCAGAACCAGTACTTCGAAATGCCCATATGGTAAGTTTGGATACCAGGGCGATTAAGTCGAGCGAATTTGGAATTTCACCGAATTTCTCACCTAATGGTTTTGATGGAAGGGAGATATGTGCCATAGCCAGATATGCGGGCCTAAGCGAGAAGGTCAGTGTTTTCGGCATCTATGAAATGGAAAATATAGATCAGTCTTGCCAATTGTTGGCCCAGATCATATGGTACTTCATAGAAGGGGTCAATTTCAGGATCGATGAATCCCCTTATTCAAAATCAGACGATTTTACAAAGTATACCGTGCCGACTGATACTGAGCAGTTGGTCTATTATAAGAGCCATCTTACCGAAAGATGGTGGGTAGAGGTACCTTCAATTTTGACTTCACATACTAAAGCCGGATCAGTGGCGTTATTACCTTGCACCGAACAGGACTATTTGGATGCTTGCAACCAGAATATTCCAGAGAGGTGGTTCAAGGCCTACAGAAAAGGCTTTAACTGATTAAAAAAAAATTAGGCGATAATCGTATAACGTACAATAATTTACCCAAAACGTAGTTTTAGAGAGTAGAATAATAATTGTGTTTGCATTTATAACCTTAATCGAAATTTAACCTAAAGTATGAAGAAGCTATTGTTATCATCTATAGCATTTGTTTTTTTACTCACCAGTTGTGGGTCCAAAACAAAAGGAGAGCTGGTCGGCGTCCAAGGCAAAAAGTGGTACCCGGAAAAACCTTATGGAATGGAATTGATCCCACGCGGATCTTTCATCATGGGTAAAAGTGAGGAAGATCAGGCCAAACTTCTCAATGCACCTACCAAAACTGTTACAGTGCGATCCTTTTATATGGATGACACGGAAATAACGAACAGTGAATATAGGCAGTTCGTTGAGTGGGTCAAAGATTCTATAACCAGAACCAAATTAGCTATTTTGGCCGATGAGCTGGGATTAGGTCCTGAAGATGGAGGTATCGGTGATTATGCGTTTAAAGATGCGGATACGACCAAAGCATCTGTTTATGACAAGTATATGTTGGATAATTATTCTGGCATGGGAGAAACAGGTTATGAGGGTCGTGCATTGAATACCGATGTGGACTTGGTCTGGGATACCTCGGACTACCCAGATGAATATTATACTGAAGTAATGGATTCTTTATATATATCCGAAGAGGAATCATATAATGGTCAAAGGACCATTGATGTTACCGCTCTCAAGTATAAGTATAGCTGGATGGATATCGAAGCTGCCGCCCGTTCCAGAAACGGAAACAGAAAAGATTTCATTAAGCATGAAGAATTGGAAATTTATCCAGATACGACCGTTTGGATCAGGGATTTTGAATATTCCTATAATGAGCCCATGCACAACGATTATTTTTGGCACGATGCTTATAGTGAATACCCTGTAGTCGGTATTTCCTGGAAACAGGCCAAGGCATTTTGTAATTGGAGAACCAAGTTCAAGAACGATGACCAAAAGAGCAGGGGTAAACAATTCGTGAATAAATTCAGGTTGCCTACTGAGGCAGAATGGGAATATGCGGCAAGAGGAGGTATCGAAGGAGGTACATATCCTTGGGGTGGTCCTTATGTTATAAGTGATACCGGTTGTTTTATGGCAAACTTTAAACCACAACGTGGTGATTACGCAGCCGATCAAGCACTATACACCGTTGAGGCCAAATCATACGAACCGAATGACTTTAACCTGTACAATATGGCAGGGAATGTTTCGGAGTGGACAAACTCCAGTTATGATCCAAGTTCATACGAATATGTATCTACGATGAACCCTAATGGTGGCGACGGAAACAATGCCAGAAAGGTAATTAGGGGAGGATCTTGGAAAGATGTTGCTTATTTCCTACAAGTAAGTACCAGGGATTACGAATATGCGGATTCTGCCCGTAGTTATGTAGGTTTTAGAACCGTACAGGATTATATGGGAGAAGAAGATTCAACACAATAAGAATAACGATTATCATAAATACGTCCCAATTCCCGGTTCGATATCGGATGGGGAAAAAATCAAACTTTAACCAAATACTTATTATTAACATTAACTAAAATTAAATTTAAAATTATGGCACAGTCAAAATCAACAAAAAAATTATTTAACATGGCTTACGGGCTTGGAGCATCGGTAGTAATTATTGGTGCATTGTTCAAGATCCTTCACTGGGAGATCGGTCCGTTAACAGGAGGTCTTTTATTGTCTGTAGGTCTTATTACAGAAGCACTTATTTTTGCCATTAGTGCATTTGAACCGGTAGATGACGAATACGATTGGTCATTGGTATACCCAGAATTAGCTGGTGGAATGAGCAGCGGTTCTAAGAAAAACGAACTTGCTGAAATCAAGGAATCGGAAACTTCTTTATCTAAAAAATTGGATAATCTATTGGAAGAAGCCGGTATCGACGCTAGTCTTATGGAGAGCTTAGGTTCCAGTATCAAGAATTTCGAAGGTGCAGCAAAAGGTATCGCCCCTACAGTGGATGCCATGGAGTCTACCAAAAAATATTCTGATGAAATGGTTCAGGCAGCTGCCCAAATGGAATCTTTGAACAGTTTGTACAAAGTACAATTGGAAAGTGCAAGCAGACAAGCTAGCGTAAACGAAGAAGTTGTTCAGAATGCCAGTGCTCTTAAAGATCAAATGGAATCTTTGGCCACTAACCTATCTTCTCTTAACGGAGTATACGGTGGTATGTTAACTGCTATGAACAGAAACTAATTAGAACATTAGTCCAAACCCCAAACCCAAATCAAATAATCATTAATATCTAATTAGAAAAAATGGCAGGAGGAAAACAGTCACCACGTCAGAAGATGATCAACCTAATGTACTTGATCTTCATCGCGATGTTGGCCTTAAATATGAGTAAAGAAGTTTTAGCAGCGTTCGGTATCATGAACGAAAAGCTAGAAGCTTCTAACATAAAGACAACCGAAAGTAATGAAGCTTTCTTGGGAAGTCTAGAAACCAAAGCGTCTGAAGATGCTAAGAAGTATGGCGAGCTATATCAAAAAGCCCAGACGATTAAAACAATGTCCCAAGAGTATTTCGACTATTTGGAAGGTCTTAAGAAAGGGATGATGGAAAAAGTGGAGGATCCAAAGGATTATGCCCGTATGGACAATTCAGATTTCTTGGACCAGAAGTTTTTCCAAGGTGATAACCTAGCCGAAGAAGGTAAGGAATTCATGAAGAGAATCACTGATTACCGCGATCAGGTTGCGGCAATGGTACCTGCTTCTTTGAAAGAATCCGTAATTACCCGTTTTCAAACAGGAAACGAAGAAGGTAAGGTTAAGGCCAAAGACGGAATGCAAGATTGGATTAATTATCACTATGAAGGGTATCCTTTAGTAGCTTCATTGGCTAAACTTACATCGCTTCAGGCAGACGTTAAGGCAACTGAAGAGGCTGCTTTGAAATCAATGCTTGAGGGTGAGTTGACCAACCAGGTTTCTTTGAAGAATTTCGCAACGTCATTGGCTGCCAGTAAATCCGCTTTCTATGCCGGTGAAAAGTACGATGGTAAGATCATTATCAGTAAAACAGATAAATCTTCAACACCTGTAAGGGCAGAATTGACCCTTGACGGTAGAAAATTGTCTGAAGGTAAAGACTATGCTTTGGAAGCTGGTGGTATTAAAATGTTGATTGGTGCCGGTTCTGCTGGTGATCATGAAATCAAAGGTACCATGTTCTTTATGCAAGATGGTGAGGAAATTCCTGTTGAGGTCAATAATAGCTTTGCGACCATTAGTAAGCCAAATGCTGCTTTGATAGCTGCTGATAAGATGAACGTTGTTTATCGTGGTGTTTCTAACCCAATGTCTATTTCAATCCCAGGTATACCAAATAACAAAGTAAATGCTTCCGCACCAGGTTTAAAATCCGTAAGTGGTAGTAAATATGTAATGAATCCCGGTACTGGTAGAACAGTTACGATTACAGCTTCTGGTAAATTGCCAGATGGTCAGACCGTATCTTCTAGATCTGAATTCAGGATCAAGGATATTCCAAGACCTGCAGGAGCTATTAGAGGTGAGACCGGTAGTACTAAAATGCCAAGAAAGAACTTGGAGATTGCTACAGTCGGTGCTTTATTGGAAGACTTTGATTTTGACTTGAACCTAAAAGTAAGTGGATTCAAATTCAAAGTACCTGGTCAGCCTACCGTAAGTGTAAATGGTAACAAACTTGACTCTAGGGCCAAATCTGCCTTGAAAAGAGCCAAACGTGGTGATGCTGTTCAGATATTCGACGTAAATGCTTATATCACGAACAATAAGAGCTACAAACTTAAAAAGGTATCTCCAGTAGTTGTAGAGATAACAAACTAATAAGTAGTATTATTTAAATTATATTTTATGAATTGGAAGAATGTTTTATTAATCGGAGCTGTTAGTCTACTGCCTGCATCGATCATGGCCCAAGCAAACATATTGAATGCTAAAAAGCCAGAACAGATAGGTGTAAGGACCGAAGCGCAGAAAGCTCTGGACAATGATGCTCCGTTGGAGTACGGTTATGTAGATGATAGGGATATCCTTTGGTCCAAAACCGTATGGGAGACCATTGATCTGGATGAGCGTGTCAACTTTCCACTCTATTATCCGATAGATACCGTTGATATAGGTTCTGATAGAAGGTCGTTATACGATGTGCTTATCAAGAGCATCAAAAACGGTAAATTGGAAGATGTATATGTAGATTCCTATTTTACTGAAAAAAGAAAGTTCAGTGATTTGGCCGCTACGTTACAGAAAGTAGATACCACCGATATGGGATACGAACAGATAAATGCGGGTGAGGAACTATCACCGGAGTTTATCAACCAGCGGGATTTGACTGCCGCAGATATAGAAGAGTATCGCATTAAAGGAATCTGGTATTTCGACAAGCGCCAGGGAGAATTAAAATACCGTTTGTTAGGTATTGCCCCTGTTGCTCCCGATGTTAACTTCATTGATGATGAATCTATGGATCCTTCAGATGCCAAGGTTGAGCTTTTCTGGGTATGGTACCCAAGTGCAAGACAGATCTTGCACGAAGCAAAAGTTTTTAACCAACGCAACTCGGCACAACCTATCACATATGATATGTTGTTGAATGCTAGAAGGTTCAATGGTGTTATTTATCGTGAGGATAATGTTCACGGTGACCGTAAGGTCAATGACTACATTGCTGACAATGCCTTGTTCCAACTCTTAGAGGCTAAAAGAATCAAAGAGAATATTAGGGATAGGGAACAGGATATGTGGGCCTATTAATAAAGCCCTGATCTGAATACAATTATAGTATTCTAGTAATTGGCATTATTAACTGCCAAATTAAAGGGAGATAAGACCCTAATGTACTGTAAATTCCAATTCAATACATAAAATGAAAACCCTGGCGATTTCGTCAGGGTTTTTTTATGTTCAGGAATTACTTCGAGTTTAATAGAATGTATAATTTTACGGCATGATAGATTATTTGGTTGTTGGCCTTGGTTTGGCTGGCGTTTCTTTTTGTGAGCAATTGGAGGTTACGGGAAAGGAGTATAAGGTTATCTCCGATGGGTCACAAACTTCATCCCTTGTTGCGGGCGGGTTGTACAATCCGGTAATACTGAAACGATTTACATTGGCGTGGAATGCCGATTCCCAATTGGAAACTGCCTTATACTTTTACGGTAAACTCGAGACGAAATTAGGCGTACAATTAGATTATAAGATTCCTATTTTAAGGAAATTCGCATCTATAGAGGAGCAAAACCTTTGGTTCGAAGCAGCGGCTAAAAAAAAGCTTGGTAGGTTTCTTAGTACCACCGTTGTCGTAAACGGAAACGAGGCCATTGCAGCTCCTTTTGGTTTTGGGAAAGTTCTGCATACGGGAAGAATCGATGTGAAGACTCTGATTGCCTCATACGAAGCCCATCTATTGGAAAAGGAAAAATTTGTAAAAGAGACTTTCGATTTTGATAGCTTACAAGTACTACAAGGTTATGTAAAGTATAAAAATATTGAAGCCAAGAGAATTGTTTTTGCGCAAGGTTTCGGTCTTAAGAAAAATCCTTATTTCAACTATCTGCCATTACAGGGTAGTAAAGGGGAACTTTTGACCATAAAGGCACCTTCATTAAAGGTGAATGAGATCATTAAATCATCTGTTTTTATAATTCCTTTAGGTAGGGATCATTATAGGGTCGGTGCAACCTATGAAAGAACGGATAAGACCAACACACCTACCGAAAGGGCCAAAAACGAATTATTGACTAAACTTCATACGTTTATAAAAAGCGAATACGAAATCGTTGGTCATGCCGCGGGTATAAGGCCAACGGTTGCTGATAGAAGGCCATTGGTTGGCCGCCATCCTGAACATAAACAAATGTATGTATTGAACGGTTTAGGTTCCCGAGGAGTGCTTATTGCACCAACGGTCTCAAAACAACTTTGGGAATTTATTGAAAACGAAGTGATGTTGCCCCCGGAAATAGATATCCAACGGTATAATAAAAAATATACTATTTCTTCTTAGCGGCATTGGGATCGTAATGAACAAAAAAGTTTATCCAAATATTTCTGGATAAGCGAATGATCACTGGTAAAAAAATTATCATGGTACCTACTATTGCAATAAAAGATGTAAATAGGGAAGTACCGATGAACAAAAAGGAAATTACAAAAGCAGCAACGGCAAAAGCGACACCCACCCCGTAACTAACGTACATGGCACCGTAAAAGAAGGAAGGTTCGATCTTGTATTTCGTATTGCAATGCGAACAACGTTCATGCATTTTGAACAATTTGCCCAATTTATAAGGGTTTTTCTCCAAATACATACTTTCACTGTGGCATTTAGGGCAAGTTCCTGTTAAAATACTGTAGAGTTTGTTTCCTTTTTTTAACATTTGCAAAAGTTTTCGCGAAAGTACAGTATTTGTACTTTTCATAAAGTAACCTAGGTCACAAAAATATGCTAAACGTCCATAATCTTTCAGTCTCTTTCGGGGGTGAATATTTATTTGAGGAAATATCATTCAGGTTAAATGCTGGAGATCGCGTAGGCCTAATCGGTAAAAATGGTGCTGGAAAATCAACACTTTTGAAATTATTGTCAAGAGATATGCCCATAGATTCGGGTACCATCGCCACGGAGAAAAATTTAAAAATAGGATTTCTTAGACAGGATATAGATTTTAAACAGGGCAGAACGGTTCTAGAGGAGGCTTATCATGCTTTTGAGGAAATAAAATCCTTGGAGCGAAAGCTAGAGGAAGTAAACCACCAACTTGCCGAAAGAACAGATTATGAGAGTGAGGAATATCACCAATTAATGGTGGATTTAAATGATTTTACACACCATTTTGAGATTATTGGCGGGTATAACTATCAAGGAGAGACCGAAAAAATATTATTGGGTCTTGGTTTTAAACGGGAAGATTTCAATAAGAAAACCGAGACTTTTTCCGGAGGTTGGCGTATGCGTATCGAATTGGCCAAACTATTGTTACAGACCAATGATGTATTGTTGCTCGATGAGCCTACCAACCATTTGGATATAGAATCGATTATATGGTTAGAGCAATTTTTGACCAATTACCCCGGGGCGGTGATGATCGTTTCCCATGACAAGATGTTCTTGGATAATGTCACTAACCGTACGATTGAAATATCTTTAGGGCGCATTTATGACTATGGGAAACCCTATACTGAATTTCTTAAGTTAAGGGGTGAAATGAAGGAGCAGCAACTCAATGCCCAAAAGAACCAGGATAAAGAAATTCAGCAGGCAGAGCGGTTAATAGAGAAATTCAGGGCAAAATCTACCAAAGCCTCTATGGCGCAATCCTTAATGAAAAAACTCGATAAAATGGAGAGGATCGAGGTAGATCAAGATGATAATGCCGTAATGAATTTACGATTCCCCATTTCAATAACACCCGGGAAAGTAGTTGCTGAAATTGAAGACCTATCAAAAAACTATGGGGATAATCTAGTGCTCAAAAATATAGACCTGCTAATTGAGCGCGATAGTAAAACTGCATTCGTTGGCCAAAACGGTCAAGGGAAGTCTACCTTGGCAAAAATAATGGTAGGCGAGATAGAGTATGAAGGAAAATGCAAGTTGGGGCATAATGTGCAGATAGGGTATTTTGCCCAGAACCAGGCAGAATACCTAGATGGACGCAAAACGGTTTTGGATACCATGATAGACGCTGCCAACGAATCCAATAGGAGTAAGGTACGTGATATTCTGGGCTCATTCCTTTTTAGGGGCGAGGAAGTGGATAAATACGTGAAAGTACTTTCCGGAGGTGAACGCAATAGGTTGGCTTTGGCAAAAATGCTTTTGCAACCTTTTAATGTATTGGTGATGGATGAACCTACCAATCACCTCGATATCCAATCCAAGAACGTATTGAAAACAGCCCTACAGAATTTTGAGGGCACCCTCATATTGGTTTCTCACGATAGGGACTTCCTTCAGGGATTGACCAATAAAGTATATGAGTTCAGGGATAGGAAGATCAAAGAGTATTTGGGAGACATCGACTTTTATCTGGAACAAAGAAAGGTAGCCGATTTTAGGGCCATTGAGAAGGAAAAGAGCAATTCAACCAAGAAGGTAAAAGCCCAAAAGCCATCAAATTCCTTTCAAGACCAAAAGAAAGTAAAGTCCTTAAAGAATAAATTGAGTACAGTGGAAAGTAAAATTGCCTTACTGGAAAAGGAATTAAAGGAAATAGACCACGAACTTCTCATGAACTATGACGCTACTATCGCGGCACCTAATTTTTTCGATACTTACCAAGGTAAAAAGAAAGATTTGGAAATACTTATGGAACAATGGACCGAAATTACCATCGAATTGGAAAATTCGGTTGGGTAGTTCCTAAATTTTAGTTTAAACTTTTCCTACACCACACATAACAGAACTTTTACAACATTATAGAACCGTTTAACGATAAAAGTTGCGATTTAACAGGTTCTACTGCTATATTTGTAGGGTAATTCTTAATTTATAAGAAGTAGTTTTACTCATTAATAATTATTTGGAATATGAAAAGGATATTATGTTTGGTTTTGATGACTATGATGGCCAATAGTGTATTACTGGCTAAAGTTAGTTTAGAAGAAAAACAAGCCTTGATAGATTTCTATGAAAGTACCAATGGGATATCTTGGAAAGTTACGTGGGATTTAGAGACCGAATGTGAAACATGGTACGGTGTTGATGTTGAAAAAGATCATGTTGTAGGGATTGAATTGTTCCATAATAATCTGTCGGGAACCTTGCCAACTAGTATTGGTAAACTGGGTCACCTGAAAAAGTTGAATTTGGCTTTCAATTCCATCACAGGAACATTACCAACAAGTTTAGGTCTGTTGAAAGAATTAAAGGTCTTAAAATTGGAAATGAACCGCCTAAAGGGAACGTTGCCCAATACTATCGGTATGATGACGGAATTGGAGGAGTTTTCCATTTTCAATAACTTTATTTCAGGGAGTATTCCAGAAGCTTTGGGAGGACTGAAAAACTTAAGGATCTTAAATCTTTCAAGTAATAATTTGAAAGGGGCCATCCCCAAATCTTTAGGTGAACTGACCCAATTGGAAAGTTTGGGACTTTTTGAAAATGGATTGGATGGTAAAATACCCAATGAAATGGGTAACCTTACAAAATTGAGGGAACTGGTTTTGGCAAACAACCATTTAGGAGGTGCCATACCTGCTGAATTTGGGCAATTGGCTAGTTTAGAGGTATTTCAAATACAAAACAATAACTTTAATTCCTTTGAGAACTTAGGAATGATGGATACAAGAGGTATGTTGGTCTTTGACTATGATAAGGATGATTCCCGTATAGATTTCAAAGACATTAACTTTAGCAAAACTAGAATGGCAGATACAAAGTTCGAAGATGTCGAAGAATAGTTAGTGATTCATAGTTTTAGTTAGTTTGGTTAAAAGGGATGCGGAGGCATCCCTTTTTGTTTGGGTGAAATCAATAGAAAATTTACCTGTTCAAACAATGACATTATGATAATTTTAACGTTGGTTGCACCTGCAACTAAAAACGTTTTTCGTTAGTTTCGCCACATGCAAGTAGATGAAGTACAAATTGATTTTGAAAATTCTATCCTTCCGTGGCTGGGTAGAACCTCCAAATTCGTGGATCATTATCTGCATTTGCTTTTAAGCCGGCATGGGTTGCCCTTCAGTAAAGAGCAGATCGTAGTGCTTAAAATGTTGCATGATCATGAAGGGGACGGGCTTAACCAAAACGAATTGGCATTTTTGACCAATAGGGATAAATCCTCATTGACCCGTTTGCTTTCGAACATGGAAAAGAAGAAATGCATTATAAGAAAACAGGATAAAGAAGATAAACGTGTCAACCAAGTGTTTTTGACAGATGAAGGAAGGATGGTTTTCAAAAAGTCCAAATTAGCCCTAAATCAATTTATTGAGGATATGGAGCAGGGTATTTCGGAGATGGAAAAAAAGCAATTGATAGCAATATTGAAAAAAGTGCAAATTAATTATAAGAAAGAAAGTTTAGTACAATAGCCAAACCATATGAGAAAAACAATTTTAAGTATTTTGGGTGTTCTGATTATCGTGGCATCTATTTTCATAGCAAAACTGATCATTGATAGTAAGAGCAATGCCAAGCCCAAAGCTGAAAAAGTCGTAAAAACCGTTTTTACGCAAAAGGTAGAAAATGGTATTATACCAATAGTGGTGCCGGCCAATGGTAATCTTAGGGCCAAGAACCGCTTAGAACTGTATGCAGAGGTGCAAGGTGTTTTTCGTGGGGGTAATAAGCTATTTCGCCCAGGTCAAACCTATCGCAAAGGCGAAAGTATTATTCGTATAGACGCTTCTGAATACAAGGCAAATGTACAATCGGCAAAAAGTAACCTATATAATCAGCTTACGTCCATAATGCCCGATCTTCGATTGGATTACCCTGATATTTTTCCGAAATGGCAAGCGTATCTCACCGGTTTTGATATAGAGGGGACCACTCCGAAACTTCCGGAAATGACTACGGAAAAGGAAAAGTTCTTTATTTCAGGTAGGGGAATATTGACCACGTATTACAATGTGAAGAATTTAGAGCAAAGACTTACGAAATATACCATATCGGCACCTTTCAATGGAGTTTTGACCGATGCCTTGGTTACCGAGGGAACGTTGATCCGTTCCGGTCAAAAGTTAGGGGAGTTCATAAATACCGATGTATATGAATTGGAGGTCGCGATAAGCAAGAAATTCAGCGACTTGCTCCAAGTAGGGGAGCAAGTAGCCCTCACCAATCTAGACAAGACCAAGGAATACAAAGGCAAGGTGACCAGGATCAACGGAAGTGTGGATCAGGCAACGCAGACGATCAAGGCCTATATTGAGGTTAGGGACAGTGGCCTTAGGGAGGGTATGTATCTTGAGGCCAATCTAGATGCCAAGGATGAAACGAATGCCATAGAAATTGATAGAAACCTATTATTGGAAAATAACCGCATTTTTGTTGTTCGCGACTCTTTATTGGATATGATAGATGTTGAGCCGGTTTATTTCTCAAATAAAAAGGTGGTGTTGAAAAATGTACCCAACGGATTGACCATTTTAAGTAAACCTGTTGTCGGGGCTTATACCGGCATGTTGGTAAAGCAATATCAAGAAAAAGAAACAAGGGAATCAACTAATACGGCCAACTAATGAGAAACGTTATTTCCTATTTCATCAAGTACCATGTAGCGGTACATGTTTTTATTTTTGCGTTTGCCATTTTTGGACTAATAGGGGCACTTTCATTAAAGTCCTCCTTTTTCCCGCTTTCCGATTCCAAGAACATTTCAATAAGTATTACCTATCCTGGGGCTTCCCCACAAGAAGTTGAGGAGGGTATTGTACTCAAGATCGAGGATAACCTTAAAGGCTTGGAGGGTGTAGATAGGGTTACTTCCATCTCCCAAGAAAATAGTGGTAACATAAATGTTGAGATTGAAAAGGGGCGAGATATTGATTTTATGCTTCTAGAGGTGAAAAATGCCGTAGACAGGGTACCTACATTTCCGACAGGTATGGAGCCATTGATCGTTTCTAAATTGGAGGCTGTTAGGCAAACCATAAATTTTGCTATTAGTGGTGACAACATCCCTTTAGCGACCTTGAAACAGATTGGAAGGCAAATAGAGAATGATCTTAGGGCCATTGACGGAATTTCCCAGATAGACATTTCCGGGTATCCTGAAGAAGAGATAGAAATTGCGGTAAATGAGAATAATCTCTTGGCCTACGATATGTCTTTTGATGAAGTTGCCCAAGCTGTTAGTAATGCCAATATCTTGGTAACAGGAGGTAATATTAAAACGAACGCGGAAGAATATCTGATAAGGGCAAATAATAGGTCGTATTATGGTAGTGAACTTTCGAATATCATTGTAAGGGCCGATGCTAGTGGGCAAACTGTTCGCCTGAAAGACGTGGCCGTTATCAGGGACCGGTTTTCCGAAACCCCGAATGCCATTTATTTCAATGGGAATATGGCGATAAATACCACGATAACAAGTACAAATACAGAAGATTTACTTAGTTCTGCGGATAAGGTCAAAGAGTATATAGCGAATTTTAACGAACAGCATAACAATGTTCGTTTAGATGTGGTGAGTGATCAGTCAAAGACCTTGAACCAGCGAACCCAATTGTTGACCGAAAATGCCATTATGGGTATGCTTTTGGTTCTTTTGTTCCTTTCACTTTTTTTGAATACAAGATTGGCCTTTTGGGTAGCATTTGGTTTGCCGATTTCCTTTTTGGGAATGTTCATATTTGCAGGCTTTTTCGATGTTACCATAAATGTACTTTCATTATTCGGGATGATTATCGTAATCGGTATTCTTGTTGATGACGGTATAGTAATCGCAGAAAATATCTATCAGCATTACGAGAGGGGAAAATCGCCTTTGGCCGCAGCGATTGACGGTACCATGGAGGTTATACCCCCTATTGTTTCTGCTATTATTACGACAGTACTGGCATTCTCGATATTCCTGTTCTTGGATGGTAGGATAGGTGAGTTTTTCAGTGAAGTTTCCGTAATTGTTATCCTCACCCTGGTAATTTCCTTGATAGAGGCTTTGATTATACTCCCTGCCCACTTGGCACACTCTAAGGCCCTTCAACCGGTTGATAATACAGAGAAAAAGGGAATAGCAGCGGCCTTTGCCCGTCTTAGGGGAATCAATCGGGCTGGTGACAGGTTCATGAAATGGATGAGGGATAAAATGTACAGTCCAACCCTGCAGTTCGTAATGCAACATAAGCTCTTTTCTTTTGGAATATTTTCAATGCTATTGATCCTGACCTTAGGGTCGATCGGTGGGGGAATAATCCGTACTTCATTTTTTCCTCGGATCGCGAGTGATCGTGTTCAGGTAGAGTTATTAATGCCCAATGGGACGAATGAGAAGGTGACCGATTCAATAATTTCAATGATTGAGACGAAGGCTGAAATCGTGAATCAAGAATTGACAGATAAATATTTGCAAGGTACAGGTAAAGTATTATACGAGAATGTGATAAAGCAATTGGGTCCAGGGTCGTCAGCAGCTACCCTGACCCTGAATTTATTGCCAGGGGAGGAGCGTCCTGATGAAATTGTTTCGGATTTGGTGACTAATCGACTCAGGGAGTTGGTGGGTCCGGTAATAGGGGTAGAGAGTTTGATTTATGGTTCTGGTGGTAATTTTGGAGGGAATCCGGTTTCGGTATCCTTGCTGGGAAATAACATTGAAGAATTAAAGGCGGCCAAGAATGAACTGAAGACGGCTATGTTGAGTAATTCCGCTTTAAAGGATATTGAGGATAACGACCCGGCGGGTATAAAAGAAATACGTTTGGAACTCAAGGAAAATGCTTATTTGTTGGGGTTGGACCTAAGAACGGTAATGAATCAGGTAAGGGCCGGTTTTTTTGGTTCCCAAGCACAGCGTTTTCAACGTGGGCAAGATGAGATTAAGGTCTGGGTTCGGTATGATCGTGGAAACCGATCTTCTATTGCCGATTTAGATGAAATGCGCATACAGACGCCATCTGGGGACCGGGTGCCTTTAAAAGAAATAGCCAGTTATTCTATCGAAAGGGGGGATGTGGCGATCAATCGTTTGGAAGGGAGACGTGAAATCCAAATTTCAGCTGACTTGAAAAATGAAAAGGAGACCAGTGCTACCGACGTTATGAACGATATAAAAGCGAATATCATGCCGGGGATACAATCGAAATATCCTACGGTGACTCCTTCTTATGAAGGTCAAAACCGGGAAGTGAACAAAACCATTAATTCGTTGGAAGGGGTAGGTGTGGCCGTAATACTCTTGATTTATATTACCATCGCCTTTACCTTTAGGAGTTTCAGTCAACCTTTAATGTTGATCTTGTTGGTGCCTTTTAGCATCACAGCAGTTGGTTGGGGGCATTGGATACATGGTTTCCCGGTGAACTTTCTGTCAATGTTGGGTATTATTGCATTGATCGGTATTATGGTTAACGACGGGTTGGTACTCATAGGTAAGTTCAATGCAAACCTTAGGGAAGGTATGCAGTTTGATGATGCCTTGATTGAAGCAGGAAAATCGAGATTTAGGGCTATTTTCCTGACCTCGGTAACTACCATTGCCGGTTTGGCCCCATTGCTGTTGGAAAAAAGTAGACAGGCACAGTTTTTAAAACCTATGGCGATTTCCATTGCCTACGGTATTGCATTTGCCACAGTTTTGACCTTATTGATGTTGCCACTTTTCCTTTCTTTCAGTAATAAGATAAAGGTGGGGACCAAATGGTTGAAAACAGGTGAACGTGTCACCAAGGAAGAGGTTGAAAGGGCCATAAAGGAACAGAAAGAGGAGGCTCATTTAAGCGGTGACCTTTCTGAAGGCCATGCGGTTATGAGTCATAATGATGATTAAAATATTTAAGGATTTTGGAAAGTGTAAGCCATGTATAACGAAGAACATTATAAAATACGACGTTCGAACATGATTAAAAACAAAGTTGCCTTTTTAATGGCTTTAATAGGTGTTTTTGGAGTAAGTCTTAAGGCACAGGAAAAAGTATTGACCAAAGAGGATGCAATTGCACTAGCCTTGGAAAATAATTACGGTATTAATGTGGCCAAGAACCAAGTTGAGGTTGCCGGGAATAATAAAGGAATCATGAATTCCGGTTATTTGCCGACACTTACAGGTTCTGCCGGTGCAAGTTACAGTAGGGATGATTCCGTTATTGAGTTTCCGGGACAGTTCAACGAAGATGGCACCCCTAGGGAAGATGTTGAACTCGATAAGGCAGAAGCCCAATCGTATTCCTCCGCTTTAACGGCAAGTTATACGCTATTCGATGGCCTAGGTAGATTCTACAATTATAAAAGATTGAAAGAGCAATATCAACTAAGCGAACTACAGGCGCGGGAAACAATAGAAAATACCATAGTACAACTTTTCAGTGTATATTATGAAATAGCAAGGCTTACCGAAAATGAAAATGTATTGCGAAAAACACTTGATATTTCAAGGGATCGGTATACGCGTTCGGAGTATTCGTTTGAATATGGTCAAAGTACAAAATTGGATATTCTAAATGCCCAAGTCGATATTACCAATGATAGTATAAATGTATTGAATGCAAGACAACAACTGGCGAATACAAAACGGGACCTTAACGTGCTTTTGAGTCAGGATTTGAACATGCTATATACTGTTGATACCTTGGTTACTTTTATTCCTAAAATCAAATTGGAGGAGTTCGTTGGGCAGGCAAAGTTGAATAACGTTTCCCTATTGCAGACCGAAAGGAATCTTGCGATCAATTCATACGATATCAAAGTACAAAAGTCGGGCTATCTCCCTACTATTGGGTTAAGTGGATCCTATGGGTGGAATTTGAACCAAAGTGCCCAATCGGCCTTTTTTCCAGGTACCAATACCGACAATACCAGTTTTGATTTGGGAGCCAGTCTTTCTTGGAACCTGTTTGATGGTGGAGGTACCAATGTTCGGGTCAAGAATGCTAAAATAGCTTATGAGAACCAAGAGCTGCTTAAAAAACAAATTGAACTTGAAGTAGATCGCGATATTCAGAATGCTATGGCTATCTATGAAAACAAACTGGTCATTTATACCATTCAGGAACAAAACGTTGTTACCAACCAAAATAATTTTGAACGCTCAAAGGAGCAGTTTCAATTGGGTAGAATAACCTCTATTGAATTCAGACAGGCCCAGATAAATTTATTGAATGCCCAGACCAATAAGAATTTGGCCAAATACGAGGCCAAATTGGCAGAACTTCAGTTACTGCAGCTTACCGGGCAATTGTTGAATGTGGAGCTTTAAAAATGTACGAGCATTTTTTCCAATGTCCGTATTGCTGGGAAGAGATTTCCATACTGTTAGATTCTTCAATATCAAGTCAAACCTATGTTGAGGATTGTGAAGTCTGTTGTAACCCAATGGATATTACACCACAATTCAATGATAATAATTTAGTGGGCTTTGAGGTGAAAAGCTTAGAACAGTAATTTACAGCATTTCTCAAAGCCCGTTTTTTGTTTGCCCCTTCTTTATTCAGGGCATTTCCTAAGGCTCTTCCCTTTCCTATTTTTGGTTTTGACAATGAGATCAATATCATCCTTGCTTATTACGTCAATTTTTGATTTTTTGTGCAAAAAAGCTGTTTTGGGCAGTTTTAAAACGATCTAATGCACGATGTATATCATTGATTTTGAGTCTAAGGGAGGGTTTTTGTTCAATAAGTTTTAGTGATAAAACACGGTAATCACTTTTTAAAACAAGCAAAAAATTTGGTTGAGGGGATTAATAAATTCGTTCAAATACCACTTTGAAAGCCAAAAAATACCAAAACCTGTGAATTTTTACTAGTACAAGGTTGGTTACTATTGGTGAACTTTGAACCCATAAGAACCCAATATCTTATCATTATGAAAAATACTATAACCTACAACGTAACATTTGCCTTCATTATTTCATTTTTCTGCTATTCTTTGAATGCGCAACGCACAAAAACACCGGAAAACAATTCTGTTAGTGTTTATGAGAAGAATAAACGTGCCGATGATTTTATCAAGTTAAAAAAATTGGGGTACCAAGAAAAGGAGATTTTCGAAGATTTGGGTAATGCCCATTTTTTAGCCGAAAACTATGAAACCGCACTATTCTGGTATGAAAAGTTCAGGGCCGTAAGTGCAGAGGGGACCTTAAGTAAGGGGTTTCAAAAGCGATATGAATATACCGTGGCGAAAACTTCCGATTCAGAAACGGCGGTCGCAATGAACAGGGAAGATTGGCTTGCTGCCATTCGAAGGGATTATGAGGTTGAAGAATCCAATAATTCTCATGATAATAAATATCGTCGGTTAGACTCAAAACTTATCCTTCAGGGGAATATGAAAAGTCAATTGCTAGGTGCCAATAATGATGACTTAGGAGAAGAGCTGAAAGAAGGGTACGGTTACAAAGCACCCATAAGTTTAACTGCAGATGGTAAAACGGCTTTCTTCAGTAAGGCGGTTTACGTTAAACCACCTATCGGGATATTTTCTAAAAAGGAGGTTGTTCATAAGATTTATCGTGCGGATAAAAAGAACGGTAGGTGGCAAAATGTAAGGGAAATAGCAGTATGCCCAAAATATTCCTCAGCCCTTCACCCGGCAGTGTCTTATGATGGGAAACGATTGTTCTTTACTTCAGATATGCCCGGAAGCTATGGTAAATACGACATTTATGTTTCGAATATACGCAAAGACGGTTCATTAGGGGTAGCAATGAACCTGGGGGAAAAGGTAAATACCAAGAAAAACGATATGTACCCTAGAATAGTTGGTACGTCGACCCTCTTCTTTGCCTCGGATGGGAGAAAAGGACTTGGAGGCCTTGATGTTTATATGGCCCAAGTGAATAGCACTAATGTGGGATTGGCTATTAATCTGGGAGATACCCTAAATAGCCGTGAAGATGATTATGCTGTTCGGTTCATGCCTGAAAATGATATGGCCTATGTTATATCTAGCCGTGGCAAATCAGCAGGGGATCTGCATCAGGTGGCCTTTTCGTATAGCCAACCCGGGGACCATATACCTGAAGAGAATACGGCATATAATATCCTGGAAGCGATCAATAATGAATCAAAAATGGATTTAAGCTCATCGGTCTTTGAAGATGAGTAAGAAAAAGATCTGTAAAGGAGTTTGGGGTAAAATTCAAAACCTTGGGACTTCAAAAATCCAATAACACGAATACTCGGGTATATATAGGTTTATTCTAAATATTTTACGAAAGAGCCCAAGGCCCGAAAGACACACTGTTTTTTGGAGAGTAAAAGTTAAAAAGTCTAATATAAAATTTCGCAAAGATGAGTTGCTATACTACATTAATGGATAGGTCAAGAACGCTGATGGTGTTTTGCATAATGCTAGGCTTCTTTTCCTCGTTCGCACAGGAGGAAAGTTCAGGTTTGAGCTCTCGGAGTGCATACCACAATCAATTGTTCTTTAACCGTTTTTTGATCAACCCGACGTTTTCGTTGGTTCGTGAAAACAAATCATACCTCAATATCCTTCATAGAAACCAGTATGCGACTTTCGAGGACAATAGCCAAAACTATTTCTTGGGATTTAGTAATAAGTTAAACGAGAATACCGCATTGGGTATAGGGGTGTACAGTCAATGGGAAGGAGTTGTTCAAGAATTCGGTTTCAATGCGAATTATGCAACTGCTGTCCGTTTGGGTGCTAAAAGCAAACTGACTTTTGGAACAAACATTTCCTACTATAATGAAGGTTTGGATAAAAATAGGATAACTACCAATGAGAGTGATCCCGAAGTCTTGGAAGCGAACAAGCAAAGTAAAATTGCCATTCAACCTGGTGTTACCTTATCTGTCGGAAGTTTTGATTTTGGGTTGTATGCAGAGGACCTTTTTAAATTCAATCAAACTACCAATGAGTTTTTAACACAGTTCGATGATAAAAGCGTTAAAGCATCTTTACAGTATACCCATTCTTTTGGGGCCAATAGGGGATTGTTTGAAAATGCACGATTAATGCCCTTGTTACAAGTAGGGAGAAATGACGATAATTCAATGGCTTATTTAGGTTCTTTACTTTTGGATATGCCTAATTACGGATGGTTGCAAACTACTTTAGACGACACCTATGGCCTGTCAATGGGACTTGGTTTCAATATCAGTAAAAAAATGTCTATCGGTTACTTAATGGAGAAGGATATAAAGCAAGAAGATGCCGATTTAGGATTTAACCATGAGGTGTCTTTGGCGTATACTTTTAAGGATAGTGGTGATAGTAGTTCTAGTTATGCAGATACATCCGAAGATGCAAAAATAGATCGTATTGTTAGGAATTATGAAGAGCAGATATTGGCACTTAGGGCCGAAAAGAAAAGTAAGGCCCAAAAATCTGAGGCTGAGGTAACCAATGATAAAGCTTCACTTACCAAGAACATGGATAGGGAAGTGGTTGACAATAATGACCTTGCTTATCAAAACCGCTTGATCTTGGATGAACTTATTTTAAGACAGGATTCTTTGGAAAAAGCAAGGAACAAAGAATTTGAAAAACGTTTTGAAACCATTGTACGCGTATTACGAAATGACCTGAAGAATAACGTTAAAACAAATAACAAGGAATTCAGTACTGAAAGCCGTACGGTTTTGGTTACTAATACGAATAAAGCCGAGTCAACGACCAACCTGAATGAAATGGAGCATAAAGATTATGTGAAGTTGCCAATAAAAGTGTTGGACCAATCCGATATAATCGGGGTAAAGACCGGGTAC
Organism: Maribacter luteus; assembly: GCF_009674825.1. Taxonomy (GTDB): domain Bacteria; phylum Bacteroidota; class Bacteroidia; order Flavobacteriales; family Flavobacteriaceae; genus Maribacter_A; species Maribacter_A luteus. The sequence goes on along the minus strand of NZ_WKJH01000001.1, from coordinate 167,994 downwards.
TATGTTATTGTAAATGTATATAAAAACAAGAAGTACTTAAATGCCTTTATTGATGACCTAAAACGTCAAGGATTGAATGCGAAACAGTTCTTTAATAAAGCAAACGGACTTCATTATGTGTACTTGGCCGATTATGACATTAAAAAAGATGCTGAAACGGCTGTTGTGTCTAACCTACACGGGGAATATAGGGATGAGAAGTGGATCATGCAGGTTGAAAACACCACGGCTACAGCTGCTAATTTATATGATGACTAGTAACCTAAACGGTATTGGATTAAAAATTAAGGTGCATTTAGAATCTACTAAACAAGTAGTATGCATTGTAGAATATAAAAATTTTCTGATTGGGTAGATAAAAGGAGGGGTATCCGGGGGGATAGCATTCATTCCCTCCTTTTTACTTAGGGAAAACAAAACATTAAAGCATATAAAGATTTTCTGATTGGGTTGATAAAAAGGAGGGGTATCCGGGGGGATAGTATTTTTCCCCTCCTTTTCAATTTTAAGGGTTAATTAAGGATTTTCTGGTTTTTTGATGATAAAAATGATCTTTTATGCATAATGTTTCAACACATAGTGCATTTGAACGAAAACAGCTACAATAAATATAATTTCAGGTCAATATTGACTATCATTGTATAACAAAAATCAACCAATATTAACCTCCAAATCCCCCCAAGAAATGGAAGCGAACCATAACCTACAGTACCTCAGAAAAGAAAAGTGCGTTTTTTTGTACTTAGCAAAAAACAACTTGCATCGGCAATCGCGGCCTGATGTTCCAACAAAAGAAAAACATCCAGTTTTTTTTCAAAATCCAGATCAATCGCATCGTACGGTCTTTAGGCGCAATTAAATTTTTGCCTGGACAATAGCGGATTTTTTTTAGTGGGATTCCTCTAGATTTTCTACTCTTAAAATTGTTTCTGAAAATACCTTATTGGTGTTTTAACTGATTATTTCCAATAGTCAGAAAGAACCTTATTGTCTTGTTGCATCATTTTGTATGGCACCATACAAGCCATACATATGCTCCCTGTCGTGAAATGAACAAAATTTAGTAAACAGAAATATATGTAACAAAAATACCCCCCAAATTATGAAAGCAAATGCATTAAAGATTATCATTATTGACAATGATCGAGAGCTTCAAGAAGGTTATAGGTTTTATTTTGAGAGTTTTAAGGACTACGCCCTTGTAGGGCTATATGGGTCAGCGGATGAGGCCTTGTATGATTATAGTACCATTATGCCCGATATTATTTTGACTGAAACGGTCTTGGACAATGAAGATCATATAGAGGCTATAAAGAAGTTTAGAAGAAAAGACCCATATGTAAAAGTGATAATGATAAGTGGTAACTCTGACTTTGAACTTGTGAAAAGGGCCTTTAAAAAAGGGGCCAATGGTTATCTTACCAAACCATTGAGCAAGTATCGCTTGCATAACGCCTTAAATTCAATTAAGTACGAAGGAGCGGCAATGAGCAATGATATTGTCCAAAAGGTAATACAGAATTTAAATGGAAAGTCATATCAGGATTTCTCTAATAGGGAAAACCAAATCATAGATTTTTTATGTAAGGGAGCAACCTATAAAATGATTGCTGAGAAACTTTTCGTTACTACCAGTACCATAAACTTTCACATACAGAATATCTATTTAAAATTAAATGTGAATTCGAAATCAGAGGCCTTGATTAAGCTACGGCAATTGTAAAAGTGCTATCGTACATTAGAGGATTATTTTGACTTGTTCAATTTTCCATGCGCTCCCATACCTAGCCATAAGGGTATGGGGGCGTTTTTGGTTTTTTTAAAGGTGTTCAAAGAATTCTTTAATGGGGTGCCTTGTCAATATTTTTTTAAGGATCAAGGTTCTTTTCGGATTACTATTTAAGTAAGTACGAATACAACAAAGAAGAGTGGTAATACTTTTCTTTTGTCAAATATTGGCTGCTTATTTTTTTGAATTCCCTAAAAATGGATTATATTCGCGTAATCGATTGCGCAAATTATATAAAAAATGACAAAACACGAATTCAGATACGCTGCAAATCCCGTAGATGCTAGGAAATATGGGACAGAAGAATTACGTAGGGAGTTTTTAATAGACAAGCTTTTTGTTGAAAATCAGATACAATTGACCTATTCAATGTACGATCGTTACATTGTTGGGGGTGCTATGCCCGTTAATGAAGATTTGAAATTAGAGACGATACCATACCTTAAGTCCAAGAATTTTTTGGATAGAAGGGAATTGGGTGTGATAAATGTTGGGGCAAAAGGAAAAGTGACTGTTGACGGGGAAGATTATGAGCTCAATACCAAAGAGGCACTCTATGTGGGTAAGGATTCAAAAGATGTTGTTTTTTCAAGTTTAGGGGAAGGGCAACCTTTATTTTATATAAATTCTGCCCCGGCACACAAAAGATTCCCGACAAAAAAAGTCGGTGCGAAAGATGCTGAAGTTGTGCAATTGGGTGATGAAAAGTATGCCAACAAAAGGGTGTTGAACAAGCTTATTGTAAATAGTATTGTAGAAACATGCCAATTGCAAATGGGACTCACTGAACTTTTGCCGGGCAATGTATGGAATACCATGCCGGCACATACCCATAGTAGGCGTATGGAAGCTTATTTCTACTTTAATTTGGAAGAGGGTCAGGCCATATGTCATTTTATGGGGGAACCTCAGCATACACGCCATATTTTTATTGAAAACAATCAAGCGGTTCTATCACCTGAATGGTCAATTCATTCAGGGTCGGGTACCTGTAATTATTCCTTTGTTTGGGGAATGGCGGGGGAAAATTTGGATTATGGTGATATGGACGTATGTGCACCTAACGAATTGAAATAATACATATATCATGAAAAGTTTATTTGATTTAAGTGGAAAAAGGGCACTGGTCACCGGTGCAGTACATGGTCTGGGAATGGCCATGGCCAAAGGATTGGGGCATGCGGGTGCCGAGCTGATCGTAAACAATAATTCGGCCGATATGTTGGTAGAGGCCAAAAAGGAATATGAAAAAGAAGGGCTTAAGGTTCATACGTATGTATTTGATGTCACTGATGATAAAGAAGTAGAAAAGCATATAGATTTAATTGAAAATGAAGTAGGCCCCATAGATATTTTGATTAATAATGCCGGTATCATTAAGAGGGTTCCCATGCAGGATATGGAGACCAAGGATTTCGAAGCGGTAATAGATGTAAATTTAGTAGGACCCTTTATCGTTTCTAAATATGTGGGCCGAAAGATGATTGCCCGTAGAGCAGGTAAAATCATCAATATCAATTCTATGATGAGCGAATTGGGAAGGGATACCGTTTCGGCGTATGCGGCTTCAAAAGGCGGATTAAAGATGTTGACCAAAAATATGGCTACCGAATGGGCAAAATATAACATTCAGACCAATGGTATTGGGCCTGGGTACTTTGCAACTTCGCAAACGGCACCTATTCGGGTGAACGGACATCCATTCAATGATTTTATAATCAGTAGAACCCCTGCTGCCCGTTGGGGAGATCCTGAAGATTTGGTCGGTGCGGCGGTATTTTTGGCATCAAAGGCAAGTGATTTCGTTAATGGTCAGATCATATACGTTGACGGAGGTATTTTAGCCACAATAGGAAAACCAGCTAACGAGTAGAAAAGTATTAAATATGGCTTCAATAAAGACGTTTATAAACGACGATTTTCTGTTAGAAAATAAATACGCACAGGAACTTTATCATACCTATGCCAAGGATCAACCTATAATAGACTACCACAACCACCTGCCGCCTAACGAGATTTCAGATGACAGGGTTTTCGGTAATATGACCAAAGTATGGATCAATGGCGATCACTATAAGTGGCGGGCCATGCGTACATTGGGTATAAAGGAAAAATTCATTACAGGTGATGGGTCCGATAAGGAAAAATTCATGCATTGGGCCAAAACCGTGCCTTATACCATGCGTAACCCACTATATCATTGGACACATTTGGAATTGGCCAGATATTTTGACATCTATGATCTTCTAAATGAAAATTCCGCTGAGAAAATATATGCAGAAACAGCTGATAAATTAGGCTCCCAAGCATATAGCTGTCAAAACCTCTTGAGAAAGGCCAACGTTGAGGTCGTTTGTACGACCGAGGACCCCACGGATAGCTTGGAACACCATCAGGCAATAGCTAAAAAAGACTTGGATTTTAAAGTGAGTACGGCTTTTAGGCCTGATAAGGCCATTTTTATTTCCCACGATGGGTATAACGATTACATAGATGCTTTGGCCAAAGCTTCTGGCCAAGAGATCAATACCTATGGTGAATTGTGCGAGGCACTGGAAAATAGAATAGCCTATTTCGATAAAAACGGTTGTAAGCTTTGTGATCACGGATTGGATAAAATGTATTTTGAGTCATATACCGAGTCTGAAATATTGGCGATTTTCGCCAAGAAAAGAAGTGGTAAGGAACTTACGGGTGAAGAGACCTCAAAATTTCAAAGTGCTATTTTATTGTTCCTGTCAGAAACCTACCATAATTACGGGTGGGTACAACAATTCCACTTAGGGGCATTAAGGAACAACAATGCACGTATGCATAGGTTACTTGGCCCTGATACCGGTTGGGATTCCATCGGGGATTTTCCCCAGGCCGAAAAGTTATCCGCTTTCTTGAATACATTGGATAGTAAGGATAAATTGGTTAAGACCATCATTTACAACCTGAATCCGGCCGATAATGAGGTTATGGCTAGTATGATCGGTAATTTCAACGATGGAAGTATAAAGGGTAAAGTGCAGTTTGGGTCCGGTTGGTGGTTTTTGGATCAAAAAGACGGGATGACCAAGCAAATGAACGCTCTTTCGAATATGGGATTGATAAGCTGTTTTATAGGAATGCTTACAGATTCCCGTAGTTTCCTTTCATTTCCTAGGCATGAGTATTTTAGACGTGTTTTATGCAATCTTTTTGGTGCCGAGATCCAAAATGGGCAATTGCCAAATGATATGGAATGGGTAGGGAAGATTATTCAGGATATCTCATATCACAATGCAAAAGAATATTTCAATTTTTAAAAAATCATAATCCAACTAAACAGTATGAAAAAAGTAGTAACATTCGGTGAAATCATGCTTCGATTGTCCCCTCCGGGATTTTTAAGGTTCTCACAAACCAATAGTTTTGATGTAGTATATGGTGGGGGTGAGTCTAACGTTGCCGTTTCTTTGGCGAATTACGGAGTGCCTGTTGATTTTGTTACACGCCTTCCTAAAAATGACATCGGGGAGTGTGCTCTTATGGAGATGAGAAAAAGAGGAGTGAATACACAGAACATTGTTTTTGGTGGTGATCGTTTAGGGATTTATTTTTTAGAAACCGGTGCGGTAAGCCGAGGTAGTAAGGTGGTTTATGACCGTGCACACTCGGCCATTTGTGAGATCAAACCGGGAATGATCGATTGGGAAAAAGTATTTGATGGTGCCGGTTGGTTTCATTGGACAGGTATAACCCCGGCAATTTCCCAAGGTGCTGCGGATGTTTGTCTTGAAGCTGTTAAAGTGGCCAGTGAAATGGGAATCACTATATCTACAGATTTGAATTATAGGGCCAAATTATGGAATTACGGTGGTGATCGTGAGGCCATCATGACCGAACTTACTTCCTATTGTGATATTATTTTAGGTAATGAGGAAGATGCCGAAAAGCATTTTGGAATTCATCCGGAAGGTTTGGATGTGCATAAAGACGGTCATGATGTAAAGGCAGAGGCTTTTCTTTCTGTTTGTGAACAAATGATGAAAAAATTCCCCAAAGCAAAAAAAGTAATCACTACTTTAAGAGGGTCAATATCGGCATCCCATAACACTTGGGCAGGTGTTCTCTACGATGGTAAGAAAATGTATGAGACCCGCCAATACCAAATAACCGATATCGTGGACCGCGTCGGTGGTGGGGATTCTTTTATGGGAGGATTGATCTACGGTCTTTTACAATATCCTGATGACGATCAAAATGCGTTGGACTTTGCCGTAGCGGCTTCTTGTTTAAAGCATACTATAAAAGGTGATGCGAATTTAGTAACTGTGGATGAAGTTGAAAAATTAATGGGAGGTGATGCCTCAGGTAGGGTAGCACGTTAATAAAAGAAAACAAACATTATGGCACAATACTCAAGATTACATGTTGCAAAAGTGATGGAAGAAACAGGGATGATTCCTTTGTTTTACCATTCCGATATCGAATTGGGAAAAAAAGTACTAAAGGCCTGTTATGACGGGGGAGCCCGTTTAATGGAGTTTACGGCAAGGGGCGATTTCGCTTTCGAGGTATTTTCAGAATTGAACAAATACGCTATTAAGGAATTACCAGGAATGATCATGGGAGTTGGTTCCATTACCGACGCTGGTGCGGCCAGTATGTTTATGCAGATGGGGGCCAATTTTATAGTAACACCTTCATTAAGGGAAGATATTGCTATCGCTTGTAATAGAAGAAAAGTACTTTGGTCTCCTGGATGTGGGTCATTGACCGAAATTAACCGCGCAGAAGAACTTGGCTGTGAGATCATTAAGTTATTTCCTGGTTCTACTTATGGTCCAGGCTTCGTAAAAGCGATTAAAGGGCCACAACCATGGACAAGCATTATGCCTACTGGAGGGGTTAGTACAGAGGAAAGTAACCTTAAAGGTTGGTTCGGAGCCGGAGTAACATGTGTGGGAATGGGGTCGCAATTGATTTCTAAAGAAATATTGGAAACCAAAAATTATCAACTACTAACGGCTAATGTGAAAGCTGCCCTAGATTTAATTAAGGATTTGAGAAAGTAGAATAAGGATTTAATATTTTGCAAAAGAATGTTTTAAAAAGTAGTTCAATAATAAAGATAAAACCAAACAGGAAAGAAATGAAAGACAACCCTCAAAAAATAGGAACCTATCGCTATAGGATTTTAGCGCTGTTGATGTTCGCAACGACCATTAACTACTTTGATAGGAGTATTATCGGTGTAATGGCGCCTACCCTGGAAAAAATGTTTCACTGGACCAACAGTGATTATGCGAACATAATGATTTCATTTAAGGTGGCTTATGCTGTTGGGTTGCTTTCGATGGGAGGTTTGATCGATCGTTTGGGCACCAAAAAGGGATACACATTATCTATCGCTATTTGGAGTATATTCGGAATGTTGCATGCCTTGGTACGTCCGGGTTTCAGCGTGATCGGATTCGCCGCTGCCCGTTTTGGTTTAGGATTTGGTGAAGCTGGGAACTTTCCGGCAGCCATTAAAACAACTGCGGAGTGGTTCCCTAAAAAAGACAGGGCTTTTGCTACCGGGCTTTTTAATGCTGCAACAAGTATTGGTGCTATAGCCGCTCCTTTTGTTATCGGTTGGATCGTTCACGAAAATGGACAAAACTGGCAGGTTCCATTTTTACTTACAGGTGCCCTAAGTGCCATTTGGGTAGGATTATGGCTGAAAATGTATAAGAAACCGGAAGTTCATCCTAAGGTTTCCAAAGAGGAACTAGCTTATATTCAGAGCGATTCCGTTGCAGAAAACAATGAGAAATTACCTTGGAAAAGTGTTCTGGGAAAACGTCAGACATGGGCATTTGGCTTGGCTAAATTAACCGATGCCGTATGGTGGTTTTATCTTTTCTGGGGAGCCAAATTCTTAGCTGCCACTTTTGATGTGAATATTAAAAATATTGCGTTACCGTTCTTCGTAATCTATATTTTGGCTGATGGTGGTAGTATTTTTGGAGGATATCTTTCCGGGGCGTTCATGAGAAAAGGATGGACCGTTAATAAGGCTAGAAAGATTACACTACTTATATGTGCCTTGATTATCCTTCCAGTGAGTTTTGTCGCGATTACGGAAAGTAAGTGGATAGCTATATTTTTAATTGGTCTTGGTGCGGCAGGGCATCAAGCTTGGTCGGCCAATATTTTCACCCTGGTTTCTGATGTATTTCCAAAAAAAGCGACAGCTTCGGTTGTCGGTATTGGGGGTATGATAGGTGCTGTCGCCGGCATCGTTGCTGATAAGGCCTTGGGGTCGGTATTGGATCAGGCCGGTAATACCGGGTACTTTTGGGCATTTTTGATTGCTGGTTCCAGTTATTTGATCCTATTAGGTTTTGTGCACTTGTTAATGCCCAAAATGAGGCCGTTGGATGAAAATTTAAATCTTATTAAGGAATAATATTTTTTGGTGTAAGAGTTTAATAAAAAGTAAATGATAGTATTAAATAGGGCAAATCTTGGTTTAGAAGAAAAGCACCCTATCAAAATTGTTCAGTTTGGTGAGGGAAATTTTCTAAGGGCTTTTGTGGATTATGCTGTTCAGAAATTGAATCAAGAAGTGGACTTCGATGCAGGTATAGCTGTAGTTCAACCTATTGATAGGGGAATGGTAACCATGCTGAATGATCAAGATGGTCTTTATACCCTTTTTACAAAAGGAATCAAGGGTGGCCGGGAAGTTGAGAAAAAAGAACTTATTACGAATATCGTAAAGGGGATAGATCCATATACCCATTTTCAAGATTTTTTGGATTTGGCCAAAGAGGAGCAACTTCAATTTATAATATCGAACACTACTGAAGCGGGTATAGCATATGTAGCATCGGATGCTAGGGATATGACACCTCCAAGTTCGTATCCTGCCAAACTTACTGTGTTACTGCATGAGCGTTATCAGTATTTTAATGGGGCAGAAGAGAAAGGGCTTACTATTATCCCATGTGAGTTGATCAACTTTAATTCGGATACTTTAAAAAAGATCATACTCGATTATATTGATCTATGGAAGCTTGGGGAAGGTTTTAAAAATTGGGTTTTAAATGCCTGTACCTTTCACAATACTTTGGTAGACCGAATTGTACCTGGATATCCTCGGGATCAAATAGAAGCTTATAATGCTCAATTGGATTATGAGGATAAGTTACTCGTGAGTGCTGAAACTTTCTTTTTATGGGTTATTGAAGGTGATGAAAGGTTAAAAGAAAAATTGCCTTTTCATAAAACGGATCTAGATGTCAAAATCGTAAAGGATATGCAGCCTTTCAGAACCCGTAAGGTGCGCATATTAAATGGTGCACATACGGCAATGGTACCTTTCTCAATATTGTACGGGAATCAGACCGTAAAGGAAAGTGTTGATGAAAAATTCACCGGACCATTCATTCAATCAGTGGTATTCGATGAAATTATACCAACATTGGATATGGACAAGGCAGAATTAGAGGCTTTTGCAAAGGCGGTATTCGATCGTTTTAGAAATCCGTTTATAAAGCATCAGTTGTCAAGTATAGCTTTGAATTCCATTTCAAAATTCAAAGTAAGGGTACTGCCAAGTTTATTGGAGTTTGTAAAGAGAAAGAACAGCTTGCCTGTGCATTTGGTTTTTGCCTTTGCATGTCTGATCCGTTTTTATAAAGGGAATTTCGAGGGCAAGGAATTACCTGTCAATGATGACCCGGAAATCGTTGCCGAAATGAAAGGCATTTGGCAGTCTGGAAATTATAATGCCATTGCGGAAAAAGTATTGTCTAAAGCTGAATACTGGGGAGAGGATCTTACACAGGTTAATGATTTGAAAAATCATATTGCAAAAGCATTGCAACTTCTCGATGAGAATGGCATAAAAGAAAGTTTTATTGCATTTAAGAACATGTAAATAATCATTTATGCGAAAGTTGATCAAGGTTCAGAATGAAGATAATGTAGCAGTCGCTCTTGTTGATTTAAAGCAAGGGGAGAAATTACGTTTTGAGGGTGATGAGCTTGTAATTTTGGAAAATACCAAAGCCAAGCACAAAATATCCTTGGTCGAACTACAACCTAATGATAACATCTACATGTACGGCGTCCTAGTAGGTAGGGCAGTCACCCATATAGATAAGGGAGGATTGTTGACGGTTGGGAATGTCAAACACCAAACCAACCCTGTAAAGGAAAAGACTACTAGCGTTTCGTGGACGGCACCATCTATTGAAAAATGGAAGGATAGGACTTTTATGGGGTATCATCGGCCCGATGGGCAGGTGGGTACCGAGAATGTTTGGTTGTTTTTTCCGTTGGTGTTTTGTGAAAACAGGAATATCGAGGTCCTAAAAGATATTTTTGAGAAAGAACTTTCAATAAGTAAAGTCAGTAAGCAACAACAGTTGTTGCGAGACCTTATTAGCGGTAATACCGCTGATGTTCCTGTATATGAAGGTGGGCAAAAAGCTATTAATCTGGAAAACATCAAGATCAAGTTCATTACCCATCAAGGAGGATGTGGTGGAATCCGTCAAGATTCGGAGACTTTGGCCAAATTATTGGCAGGTTATGTGAAGAACCCGAATGTAGCCGGGGCAACGGTATTGAGTTTAGGGTGTCAAAACCTTCAGGTCGATATCTTTAAAAAAGCATTGTCTAGTATTGATCCTGATTTAGAAAAGCCCGTGCTTATTTATGAACAGCAACAAATGGGAACTGTTGACCATATGTTGAATACGATTATAAAGGAGTCTTTCGAGGCCATAAAAACGGCAAATGGAATAGAACGAAGACCTGCTCCCCTTTCTAAATTGAAGATGGGATTGGAGTGTGGTGGTTCTGATGGATTTTCGGGCATATCCGCCAATCCGGCATTGGGGTATGCCTCCGATATTTTAGCGGCATTGGGGGGCTCTCCCATACTTTCCGAATTTCCGGAGTTATGTGGGGTTGAACAAGAACTTGTGAATCGATGTGTAAACGAAGAGGACGGCCAACGATTTATGCAATTGATGCATGATTATGAAAAATCGGTGGTGAATGCGGGGTCTGGTTTTGATATGAATCCGTCTCCCGGAAATATAAAAGATGGTCTCATTACCGATGCGATGAAATCCGCGGGAGCGGCGAAGAAAGGAGGTACTTCTCCTGTAGAAGCGGTTTTGGATTATACGGAATACGTTACTAAACCAGGTCTTAATTTACTATGTACTCCGGGTAATGATGTTGAAAGTACCACGGGTTTAGTTGGTTCAGGAGCTAATATCGTTTTGTTTACTACCGGTCTGGGAACACCAACTGGCAACCCGATAGCCCCTGTGTTGAAAATTGCATCAAATAGTACTTTGGCAGAACGTATGCCCGATATTATCGATATAGATACAGGAGGGGTAATTAGTGGGGAAAAATCAATTTCCGAAATGGGAGAAGAGATTTTGGAGTATGTCATTAAAGTGGCAAGTGGCGAAATCGTGTCAAAGGCCGATTCTTTGGGCCAGGATGATTTTATCCCATGGAAAAGAGGGGTTTCCTTATAAATCAGAATCTAATTTCATCGATGATTTACGTATTTTGAGGCTAGGGGTTAACACTACTTGCTTTTCAATCTTTATATCATCCTCATTAATTTGTTCCAAGAAGACTTTTGCCGCTGTTCTGCCCATTAGCAAGGGAGATTGATCAACAGAACTTATCGTTAATTCCATGAATTGGGTAAACGGGTCATTACTGAAACCTACTACACAAAAGTCTTCGGGAATACGTACATTGATAGACTTTAAATGTTGAATCGCCCCTAAGGCGCAAGGGTCACTTGCCGAGAAGATGGCATCTGGCGGATTCGCAAGCTCCATTAGCTTTTTGGTCGCTTCCTTACCAGCTTCGATGTCACTTTCAATGGTTACTACATGGTTCATGTTGAATTTGATTCCTCCATCTTTCAAAGCCTGTTTATAGCCTTGAATTCTATTTTCATATATTTCCAAGGATCGGTCAACGGTAAAATGAGCGATTTTCTTGCAACCTTGGTCAATTAAATGTTTGGTCGCTTCGTATGCTCCTTGGTAGTCATCCAATGTTACCGAACTTGCTCCTTTAACATTGATTTTACGATCGTAGAATATAAGCGGAATGTTTTTTTTCAATATTTGGTTAAAATGCTCCGTATTCTTTGTTTCTCGGGATACGGATATGAGAATCCCGTCTACCTGAGCATTTAAAAGGTTTTGAATAACATCTGCTTCCTTTTTCTCATCCTCATGGGTTTGACAAATAATAACATTATATCCCATAGGATTCAATTCTTCCTCGATGCCATGTATGACATTGGAAAAAAAAGTTCGGTTTATATAGGGTAACACTACTCCAACATTCTTGCTCTTTCCGCTTTTTAGGGCCATAGCCAACCTGTTGGGCTTGTAATTTAACTCCGCAGCAGTCTCCAATACCATCCTTTTGGTATCGTCACTTATCCTAGGATTGTTGTTTAGTGCTCTGGATACCGTTGCGGCAGTAATATTCAATGCTTTGGCGATATCGTATATGGTGGTTTTCTTACTCATTTATTTTTTGGTCAAAGAAAGGCATAATACAGTTAAAATAAATCAAAAATGTGTTATCGATTACAATATAAGTATTTGTTGTATAAATGTACTGTATTTATTGAATAAATAGTGTTTAGCAATGGGTTGTATTTCATTTAGGACAACTTTGAATCATTAAATAAAGAATATAGAGGGTGTTATTTTGTTAAAAACACATTTTTACATCCAAATATTTTGTTAAATGCCAAATTATTTCTTAGTATTGTGCAATCGATTGCACGTTGTACAATAATTTTTTAGAATAAATTCTATGTCACAAAACACATTCTATAAGTTGCATTGGGTTAAGGGTTTGGTTTTGTTAGGTATTGTTTTGTTTGTCGTTTCGTGTAGGCAAAATGAAAGTCGAACATCGGATCCATGGAAGCAAATGGCCCAGATAGTTGATTCCATAACATTACCTGTTTTTAAGGGCGATACCCTTAGTATTCTAGATTTTGGAGCTGTTGCTGACGGGGTTTATGACAATACGGATGCTTTCAAAAAAGTAATGGGTGCTTGCTCCGAAGCTGGTGGTGGCATAGTGTTGGTCCCAAAAGGAAAATTTTTGACAGGACCCATACATTTAGAAGATAATGTCAATTTGCACTTGGAAGCAGGATCTGAAATATTATTCAGTAAAAATTTGGATGACTATTACCCTCTTGTCCATACATCTTATGAAGGTACTGAACTAATGAATTTCTCACCATTGATTTACGCTTACGAAAAAAAGAACATCGCCATCACTGGTAAAGGGGTGTTAAATGGTCAAGCAGGTAATGATTTTTGGTGGCCATGGTGCGGAAAAGATAGTTATGGTTGGCAAGAAGGCGATCCAAAACAGCATTCTTCCTTAAAAAAATTAAAGGAGGAAATGTCAGAGGTCGATGTTCCAGTGAATCAAAGGATATTTGGAAAAGGTGAATTTCTTAGGCCATCGTTCATTGAGCCTTTTTCTTGTGAGAATGTACTTGTACAAGGAGTAAAGATAATTAATGCCCCTTTCTGGGTTATACACCCTATCAAATCTATTAATGTTACGATTGACGGAGTTGTTGTTGAGAGCCATGGTCCAAACAATGATGGTTGTGACCCGGAATATTCGAAAAATGTCTTGATAAAAAATGCTGTCTTCAATACGGGGGATGATTGTATTGCCATTAAATCTGGAAGAAATGAGGATGGAAGAAGAGTGGGTATAGTCAGTGAGAATATCATAGTACAAAACTGTAGAATGATAGATGGCCATGGGGGTGTGGTCATGGGTAGTGAGATCTCGGCAGGGGTAAGAAACATCTTTGTAGAGGATTGTATAATGGACAGTCCAAATTTAGATAGGGCCATCAGGATCAAGACCAACACCAAAAGAGGGGGCTTTGTCGAGGATGTTTATGTGCGAAACATCAAAGTAGGGGAAGTAAAGGAGGCTGTTCTGAAAATCAATCTTTTCTATGGAATATATGGAGCTCAAGAAGGGGATTTCATACCTAGGATCCAAAATATAAATCTTGAGAATATAACTGTTGAAGATGGCGGGGAGTATGGTGTTTTGGCTAAGGGATATAAAGAGGTGCCGATTAAGGACATAACATTGAAGAATGTTACGATCAAAAAAGTGGACTCGGCATACTCAGTTGAAAACGTAACTAATTTAAACTTTATCAATACAATAATCAATGGAAAATTAATGAAAACTCTTAGTGATTAACTAAAAGATTAACTTAACTAATTAACAATTATGAAAATTAACTTATCAAAAGGAAAATCCTTTAAATGGATTTCTGCCAGTGCCCTTTTTCTTTTTCTACTGGTCGTAGGGAATGTACAGGCGCAACAGGGGGAAACGGTTAGCGGTTTAATAACCGAAGCCGGAACACAAGGCCCGCTTCCAGGGGTTAACATCGTGGAAAAGGGTACTACTAATGGTACTCAAACAGATTTTGATGGTAATTATTCAATTACCTTAACAACGGACAATGCTGTATTGGTATTGAGTTATTTGGGTTATTCGACCCAAGAGGTCAGCGTTGACGGAAGAACCCAGGTGAGCGTAACCTTACAGGAAGATACCCAGGCTCTTGAAGAAGTGGTTGTTGTAGGGTACGGTACACAAAAAAAGTCCGACCTTACTGGTGCAATTACTTCGGTTGGTACCGAGGCTCTTACCGAGCGAAATACTACAAGTCCTTTAGAAGCTATCCAAGGTAATGTGGCCGGGGTTCAAATATCATCCTCTACGGGTCGTATCGGAGATGGTTTCGACATTGTGATCAGGGGTAAGAATTCTACAACAGGGGATTCAGAACCCTTATATGTAGTTGATGGCGTGCCAACGGATGGTATCGACTTTTTAAACCCTCAGGATATTGCCCAAATAGATATTTTGAAAGATGCTTCTTCTACGGCTATTTACGGTTCAAGAGGTACAAATGGAGTGGTTATAGTAACTACAAAAAGTGGTACTTCTGCGAAAGGAGGGATTAATATTTCCTTTGATTCATATTTAGGGGTTAAGGAAACGGCCCGGTTACCTAAAATGATGGGTGGTGAGAAATGGTGGTATTACCACCAATCTGCTTATTTGGCAACAACTGCTAGTGATCCTATGACCATATCACCCGAACTGTTACAGGAGAAAGTCGTTGGAACTGCCAATTCAGTTTTAAAACAACGTGCGGACAATGGTCAGGTATTTGACTGGTACGATGCGGTTTTAAAGACTGGGATCCAGCAGAATAACTATTTGAATATTTCTGGAAGGGCCGATAACGGACTTTCTTATAATATTGGTTTTGGACTTCAAAATGAAACAGGAAACATTGAAAATGAGGAGTTGGACAAGTATACCTTTAAAGTAGGGGTTAATCATCGAATCAGTGATAAATTTTCTACTGGTATCAATTTGACAATGGCACATACCATTCAAAATGACGGAAGTGATTTGGCTATGCGTGAGGCATTTAGATTAAACCCGTTCTTAACCCCTTACGCCATTGATGACAATGGAAATGAAACCAACGAGCTTTTTCCACAGCCGGGTAAATTGGTGTTTCCAACCAGTGGAGATTATGCCATTAATAAAACAAGTACTTATAACCCGCTATTGGAAATCGAGAACTCAACCGATGAGTATAGAAGGTGGAACGGTATAGGTAACGTGTTTTTTCAATACAGTCCTTTGGAATGGTTGAGCTTTAAGACTACGTATTCCGCAGGTTTGAATACAGAACGTAGGGGTAGGGCATGGGGAGCCATGACCAATACAGGTATTGGTAACGATAATTTGCCATCTTCTGAATTGACAAAAGAAGAAAGCTTCAATTATAGTTGGGATAATCAATTCAATATCGATTATACCTTTAATGAAAAGCACAATGTTAAGTTATTGGGACTTCAGAGTTTATATTCCGATCGTTACGAAAGTTCATTTTCGAGCTCAAGAAAACAACCTTTTGATACTGGTTTTTATAATTTGGGTTCTGGGGAACAAAGCACGTTCAACCTCAATTCAGATTTTGTAAAGCAAACCTTGAGTTCTTATGCTGTTAGGTTAAACTATTCCTATGATAATAAGTATTTGTTGACCCTATCCAATAGATGGGATGGCTCTTCGTTGCTCTCTGAAAGTAAGAGATGGGATTCTTTCCCATCGGCCGCTGTAGCCTGGAGAATCAGCGAGGAATCTTTTATGAAAGAACAAGGAACAGTTTCCAATTTAAAGTTGAGGGCCAGTTTCGGTTATACCGGGAACAATAACATAGATGCTTACAAAACAAAGAACATTTTGGATCAATCTACTTATTATGATTTTGGAGGTAGTGCCGCAAACGGTTTTTTACCTTCTTCATTAGCTAATGCCTATTTAGGTTGGGAACGAACTAGGGAATTGAATGTAGGTGTTGATTTCGGCTTCTTGAGAAATAGGATATCGGGTAGTGTGGATGTTTATGATAGATTGTCAAAAGATTTATTGGAAGATCTAGCGTTGCCTTTGGAAACGGGATATTCCGTGATTACTTCGAATACGGGGTCAGTGAGTAATAAGGGGGTGGAAGTTGCCCTTAGAACACTCAATGTTGATACAGAGAATATTTCTTGGGAAACATCATTTACGTTCACCAAGAATACCAATACTTTAGAATCCTTTCAAGGCCAAGATGAATCAGGTTTGGTTTTCGCAACCGACGAATCAAGGGTTTGGAGAATCATCGGGGAGTCATTGGATGCCCAGTACAATTATAAATTCGATGGTATATGGCAGGCCGATGAAGTTGCCCAGGCCGAGTCTTACGGTCAAGGCGAAGGTCAAGCGAAAGTCGTTGATTTCAATGGGGACGGTGTAATTAGTCCAGGGGAAGGTAAACTAGGAATAGATAATGATCGCGTGGTTTTAGGTTCATCAGATCCTAAATGGTCGGGTAGTGTATTTACGAGACTACGTGTAGGTAATTTTGATGTTTCAGCTTCGGCAATTACCAATCAAGGTGTTTTTGTCTATAGTGAGTTCCACCAAAATTTCACTGATGTTCGGGATAGGGGACGTCAAAAATTAGACATAGCGGACTGGTACATTCCTGCAAATGGAGCAGATATTCCAGCACAGTACTCGAATAGTTATCCGCAAGCTAGGAATGCTGGTCAGTACTGGAGGAACGATCAAGTAGGGTATTATAGGGATGCTTCCTTTGTTAAGGTCAAGAATATCGCCCTAGGCTATACTTTTGAGAAGAACACCTTGGATAGATTGGGATTAAAATCACTAAGGATTTATGCTAATGTCCTAAATCCATTTGTATTTACGGATTATGATGGTTACGATCCAGAATGGGCTTCTGCAGGTTACGAAATAGGTAGGGTCAGTTCTATTACATACCAATTAGGGCTAAGTGTAAAACTTTAAAAAAAAAACGATGAAAAAAATAATAACCATTTTAGGATTTTTAGGATTGATCCTTACCTCTTGTAGCGATTATCTGGAAGAGGAAAACCTAGCAAATGCAACGGCAGAGACTTTTTATTTGACAGAATCGGGCTTTGAAAGTTTGGTCAATGCCAATTATGCCCAACTTAGGGAAATTTATGGGGAGGAAGCTTTCATGTTTTGTTCCGGTACCGATCTCTATGCTCCAGGTAGGACCGAAGAACCACCTGGGTTAAGTCAATACACCCAGTTAAACGCTTCATCTGAAGGTGTTGATCACATTTATAGAACGGCATATAAAGCCATTCAAACTGCCAATACCGCTTTGTATTATTCGGAACAGACCGAACAGACTACAAATTTAGCGGCCCGGATCGGTGAAATCAAGTATTTAAGGGCAAATGCCTATTTCTTATTGGTTCAGACCTATGGTGGGGTTGGTATAGTAACGGATTTTATAGATAGTCCCGTTTTGGAATTTGACAGGAGTTCGGCAGAAGAGGTTTATGATTTGATTATTACCGATTTGACCGAAGCCTTAGGTTCGGTCTCCTCTGGAGATTTTAGCGGAAGGGTGAACCAAAGGGCCGTTCAACACTTACTGGCTAAAGTATATTTGACTAAAGGATATGAATCATTTGGATCTTCCACGGATTTTTCCACTGCGGCAGATTATGCTGATGATGCTATTAACGGGCAAGCATTGAATTTGACCTTCGAGGAACTTTGGACACCAAAGAATGACAAGAATGAAGAAGTGATATTCTCCGTGCAGTATGATGGGTCATCAATAAGCACTGATCCCACAGTTTTGGGTAATCGCCAAGCATCTTATTTTGGACCTTATTTAGGAGGTTCCGAAGTGGCAGGTGATGCACCATTTAGAACGTATAACCTTTGTCCAACTGATTTTGCCTTAAGCTTGTACACCGAAGATGATACCCGCTGGGAAGCCACTTTTATGAATGAGGTGTTTGAGAGGTATTTCGACTATTACGATGAAGGTCCAGACAGCGGTTTGCCCATTACCGATTTTTATGAACCACAATGGTTCACAACAGCTGACAGCTTGGCTTACGTTACAACCCATGCTTTAACTCAGGATTTCGAATATCATTCCTATGGTACGCATTCCGCGCAAGTGGTAAGTTTGGATTATGAAACTATCCCAGTTAAGAAATTCGATGATCCAGAAGCACAATTCGGTGAAGAAACAAGCACTCGGGATATTATTCTCTCAAGACTTGGGGATACTTACTTAATAGCTGCGGAAGCCTATTTGCAAGCATCAGATCCAACAACTGCTTTGAACAGGCTCAATGTTGTCAGGCAACGTGCAGGTGTCGCTCCAGCGGAAATCGGTGATTTGGATATTGATTATATTTTGGATGAAAGAGCTCGTGAACTTCTAGGGGAATATCATAGATGGTTTGATCTAAAACGTACTGGAAAATTAGTGGAAAGGGCTTCACTTCATCATTATTTGATTCAAGAAGGCAATTTTGCAGGAGCCGGAGGGGAACTTAAGATTTTAAGGCCAATTCCCCAAAAGGCCTTGGATTTAAATTTAAATAAAGATTTTGCTCAAAATCCCGCTTATAATTAGAATTATCGTTTGAGTTAGTTTAATTCAGGGATTTGGTGAAAGTGATTTTATCAGATCCCTTATTTAACTTAAATAGGAGCATACCTTAAAGACCTGTTCTATTTGTCAATTTCGGATTCATAGTGCATATGTGTCCAGATTAAAAAATATTCAATAGCATGAAAAAAACAGCACTTCTTTTATTTCTATTTTTAATGATATTATTTGCTTGTAAGGAAGAGCCTAAAACCAAGGTTCTTTCAAAGGAAACTACCCAAAATCAAATGGGTGCAAAAACCTATGCAGAGATATCCATTAAAGAGGGTGGTCAATGGGAAGGGAAAAAATATGTTGGTGAGGCCTTTACGTTCAAAAATGTTGAATTCCTGAAAGCACCGGACAGTCTTACGGATCATTCATACTATGTTCGTTATGAAGGTCCTGGATGGGAAAGTAATAAGGTTGGGTACCGTTTGTACTTGGATTGGAGAAATGCCATTGATATTTTCGGAAAAAAGGTTGATACCATGGTGCTATCCAAAGTAGGTTTGGATAATTATGATTCGTATCATGAGGACAGTGAGTGGGGGCAAGATATCCTTAAGGCCGGTAAATCCTTGGGTATAGGGTCGTATGGTCTTTTTGATGGGGATAATAATGTGGCCCATTTCAATAAGGTAGATTCCACTACGGCTAGGATAATGAATACGGAAGGAGGATCCGGTGTTGTTGTCGATTATTACGGATGGACCGTTATGGATAACACCATGGACCTAAAAGCGGAACTTTTCATTGAACCTGATTCACGAATGACGAAGGCTACTTTAACCCCTTCAAAGAGTACTTTGGGTCTTAGTACCGGAATCGTAAAGTTTGAAGATATAGACCTTGTCAAAAAGGAAAGTAAAAATGGGAAATGGGGCTATATAGCTACATATGGCGAACAGACCTTGGTTCCCGATCAATTGGGAATGGCCATTTTTTATAAAGTCCATGATGTTGAAAAAATATCCGATTCCGAGTTTGACCATTTGGTGGTTTTTAATCCTACTAACGAACCGATTACCTATTATTTTGCCGCGGCATGGGAAAAGGAAAAGGACGGTTTGAAAAATAAAACCGAATTTTTCACTTATCTAGATGAATCGTTGACCTTACTAAGCCAATAAAACATTTATGACACATACTAAGCACTTTTTTATTACGATTAACCATTCTTTTACATGCTTCATGTTTGTATTCTTATTGATACAGACATTAACAGCCCAAGAAAAAGTGTTCACTATCGAGAATTGTGTGAACACTTTTGATTTGGACAAAAAACACACGACTGAAGTCGGTTACCAATATTGGTTCGCCGATAAGGATTTATTGGATGGCAGAACGTTGAAAATGAGTGTTGTTGAACCTAATAAGGCAACACATGCGCCACACAAACACCTAGAGGATGAGTTTTTTTTCATTTTGGAAGGATCGGCGGAGTTTTTTCTAGATGGAAAAACGGTTACCGTTCCACCGTATACGAGCTTATACTGTCCTCCGAATATAATGCATGGGATACGAAATGTTGGTGATACGCAATTAAAGTATTTAGTCATTAAAAAATATAACAGGGATTAGAATGAATGCTTTTAGCCATAAGTTTATGAAGGTTGGATTTGAAATCGTCGGATTGGTTCTGTTCTTATTGTTGTCTTTTGGCTGTAAGCAATCAGTTAAGGCACCCAATGAGCAGGAACCTTTGAATCCTATGGTCATTTCAGATAGTTTGCCGTGGTCTGAACGTATGGCACTTTCGGTAATAAAACGTCATCCAGAGGCATGGCAGACAGAAAATGATTCGGTTGTAAAATGGAATTACAAGATAGGACTACTATGTACATCATTCGAAGAGCTCTTGAAGAAAACCGGAAATATAAAATACAGTGATTATGTGGAGGCGTATTCCCAAAAAGTCATTGATAGTTCTGGTCAAATCCTGAATTACCGGTTGAAGGATTATAATATAGACATGATCAATTCGGGTAAAATGCTTTTTTACCTTTATGATAAAACGAATGACGAGCGTTATCTACATGCCTTAACGACCCTTAGACAACAATTAAAGGGACATCCCCGGACAAAATCTGGTGGATTTTGGCACAAAAAGATATATCCCAATCAGATGTGGTTGGATGGGTTGTATATGGGAGCCCCATTTTACGCGGCTTATAACACTCGTTTTGAGAATGCCGATAAAATTGATGACATCGTTAAACAATTCAGGTTGGTGTACCAAAATACCTATGACCAAGAAACCGGTTTGCTCTACCATGCGTGGGACGAAAGTAAACAAATGGAATGGGCGGATAAACTAACGGGTAAATCCCCAGGTTTTTGGTCAAGATCAATGGGTTGGTACATGATGGCCATGGTAGATGTACTTGATTTTATTCCTGAGGAACATCCAGGACGCGATGAAATCATAGGTTATTTAAATAAGCTATCGGGGGCTTTGGCCAAGCATCAGCATAATACGGGTCTTTGGTACCAAGTTACCGACCTACCAAATAAAGAAGGTAATTATTTGGAGGCCTCTGCTTCATGTATGTTCGTTTATGCATTTGCTAAAGGGCATACAAAGGGTTATCTCCCTGAAAAGTATTATTCCTTGGCCCAGAAAGCATTTAATGGCATTGTTGGTGAATTGGTGAAAATAGAAGAAGATGGTGAAATTCATTTGACCCAAATTTGCGGTAGTGCAGGCCTGGGAGGTAATCCATATCGTGACGGCTCTTTTGAATACTACGTTGGTGAGACGATAAAGACTGATAATCTGCATGGTACCGGCCCTTTCATTTTAGCAGCACTCTCACTAGACCAATAATATTTTAGACAAAAAACACACATCCAAATGAATAAAATTTATCTTCCAATCGTTATTCTTCTCTTCTTCTTTTGCAACTGCAAGGAAGCTTCAAAAAGTAAGGATTCAAAAAACACATCCGTGGAAATGTCGGTCCCGACCAATCTAAAATGGTCAGAACGTATGGCTCTTTCGGAAATACATCGTTTCCCGGATCCAACCCTACTCGATTTCCAAGAGAAATCAAGATGGAGCTATACTAACGGTTTGGTCCTACAGGCCATGTCAAGGGTATATACTCAGACAAAGAACGAAAAACTATATGACTATATCTATGATTATGGTAATCGTATGATCAATAGTGATGGTAGTATAAAAACCTATAAATTAAGTAATTACAATTTGGATATGATCAAGTCCGGGGATGTCACTTTCTACTTGTATCAAAAAAGCAAAGAACCGAGATTTAAAGCGGCGATGGATTCCCTACATCTTCAGTTAGAAGGTCAGCCAACTACTTCGGAAGGTGGTTATTGGCATAAAAAACGCTATCCTTATCAAATGTGGTTAGACGGTGTTTTTATGGCGGAACCATTTCATGCGAACTATGCGATGGAGTTTATGGACGGATCTGAAGCCGAAAAAGTTTTGGATAAAATAGTATTGCAGTTCGATCTTATTGAGAAATATAATAAAGACCTTAAAACGGGACTGTATTACCACGGATGGGATGAAAGTAAAGCGCAGAGATGGGCAGATAAGGAAACCGGACTTTCAGAAAATTTTTGGTCACGGGGTATGGGTTGGTACGGTATGGCATTGGTAGATGTCTTGGATTACCTTCCAGAGAACCATCCTGGCCGGGATCGTATTATTGGGTATTTAAATGGGTATGCTGAGGCCATTGTAAAGTATCAGGATAAGACAGGTGCTTGGTATCAAGTACTTGATATGCCCGAAAAAGAAGGAAATTATTTAGAGGCAACGGGTACATCTATGTTTACCTATACCTTGGCAAAAGCCGCCAATAAGGGGTATATCCCTCCAAAATATCTCAATTATGCCAAGAAAGGTTTTGAGGGCATTATAGAGCAGTTTATTACCATTGAGGACAATGGGGTCATTAACCTGAATAAATGTTGCGGTGTGGCCGGTTTAGGTGGAGATCCGTACAGGGACGGTAGCTTTGACTACTATATTAATGAGATCATTCGTTCGAACGACCCCAAGGGTACCGGTCCATTTATATTCGCAGCATTGGAACTTGATAAATAAAATATAGCCACATGAGAAATTCTAGAAGAAAATTTTTGACATCAATAAGCATGTTGGCAGCAGCCAGTGCTTTTCCAGTTCAATCTTTTGGTTTTGGAGAATCAAGGAAACTTAAGGTCGTACTTGTTGGGACCGGTATCCGTGGCACGAGTTTTTGGGGTAAAAGATTGGTGGATGAATATTCCGATATCTTGGAGTTTGTAGGTTTAAGTGATGTGAATTCGGGTAGATTGAACTATGCTAAGAAATATATTGGCGTTACATGTCCCTTGTTCACCAATTTTGATGAAATGCTGAAGAAGACCAAACCGGATTTGGTTATCGTGACCACGGTTGATGCCACCCATCATGAGTTCATTATCAAGGGATTGGAAAATGGTTGTGATGTATTAACGGAAAAACCACTTACAACCGATGCGGACAAGGCTCAAAAAATACTGGATGCAGAAAGAAAATCTGGAAAAAATCTAATCGTCGGGTTCAATTATCGATGGAGTCCATATAATACCAAAATCAAGGAGCTATTGATGAACAATACGATTGGGGATATAACGTCGGTTGATTTTCATTGGTATTTGAACACCTATCATGGGGCTTCTTATTTTCGGAGATGGCATGGTTTAAAGGATAAAGGAGGTTCCCTATGGGTACATAAGGCCACGCACCACTTTGATCTTCTGAACTGGTGGTTGAATGCAGACCCAAGTGAGGTATTCGCATATGGTAATTTGGAACATTATGGTTCAAATGGACCATTTAAGGGTGCAAGTTGTAGAACCTGTGAGCACAAGGCAAATTGTGAGTATTATTTCGATATCACCAAGAACCAAAGATTAATGGATCTATATGTGGCCAACGAAAACCACGATGGTTATATCAGGGATAATTGTTTGTTTAGGGACGAAATAGATATTTATGATAAAATGTCGGCACAGATCAAATATGCCAATGATGTTACCGTAAATTATTCATTAACCACCTATTCACCTTTTGAAGGTTGGAGGATAGCCTTTAACGGAACAAAAGGTAGGATTGAAGCATCCTTGGATATACCCTATAACATAAATACCAACGTTGACCAAGCAGAAATGCATGCCAAGGAAATGGAGCAAAATGCCGTGGAAGAGGCGATGTCAGAAAACATAATCGTACATAAACTTTGGAATGATTTTGACACTATAACGGTTTCTACTGAGAAAGGTGGCCATGGAGGAGGGGATAAACGTTTGCATGATAAAATATTCAAAACCCCGGAAACAGAAGATCCTTATGCCAGATCAGCAGGGATCAGGGATGGTATCATGTCCATACTTATCGGAATTGGTGCGCGAAATAGTATTGAGACGGGGAATCCGATCAAAATAGGGGAACTAACCGATTTGGTTCCTCAGGCCAAGAGAATAAAAAGTATCAAAAAATAAGGATCACTTTTAGCTAATAATAAAACCAATTTATGAAACCTATAAAAACAGCAATATGCTCCTTTGGTATTAGTGGTTCGGTTTTTCATGCCCCGTTTATTTCCGTAAATCCAAATTTTGAGTTGTATGGGGTTTGGGAGCGGACCAAAAACAATGCACGGAAAAGATACCCCGACATTAAGACTTTTAGAAGTTTGGAAGAATTATTGGCAGATGACAACATAGAATTGGTTGTTGTGAATACCCCTAGTGTTACCCATTATGATTATGCCAAAAAGGTGATAACATCAGGGAAGCATCTCATCGTGGAAAAACCTTTTACGGCCACATCATCCCAAGCGAGGGAATTGATCGGGTTAGCCAAAAAGGAGGGTGTTAAACTATCCGTTTATCATAATAGAAGATATGACAGCGACTGTAAAACGGTCGAAAAGGTGCTAAAGGATGGTTTGCTGGGAAAAGTTGTGGATGCGGAAATCCGTTATGACCGTTTTGATCCGGAACTGAGCTATAAAACACACAAAGAAATACCTACCGAGGGTGTAGGGAGCTTGTACGACTTGGGTTCCCACTTAATTGATCAAGCCATTCATTTGTTTGGGATGCCAAAGGCAGTATTTGCTGACTTGGATTCGTTACGCCCTAATTCAAGGGTAGTGGATTATTTTGATGTTAAACTATTCTACGCTTCGCATAGGGTAACCTTAAAGTCGAGTTATTATGTGAAAGAGGCATTACCGGGAATTGTCATTCACGGTACCAAGGGGTCGTTTATAAAACCCAAGGGCGACGTTCAAGAAGCAGAGTTACAAGCCGGTAAAATACCGGGTACAAAGGATTGGGGCCTTGAGCCTAAAAGTCAAGAAGGACTATTGCATACTGAAATTAAAGGGGCGATTGTTAAGAAAAAGATTCCGACACTGCGCGGTGATTATATGGAATATTATAAAGGAATATATGAGGCAATTCGAAACAATAAACCGTTAAACATCACGGCAACAGAGGCTATGCATGTAATTATGGTTATTGAGGCTGCCCAGAAAAGCAATATAGAAAAGAAAACAATTGATTTATGAAAATTTCCAAAATACTGATTGCCGGTCTGCTGTTTGTCCTAAGTGAAACAGCTGTTTTTTCACAGGAAAAGGTTGAACAATGGAACCGTTTTGAGATTAGTTTAAACCATCGTATACAAGGTAATGGGTTTACTGATGTAGAACTTAGGGCCAAGTTCTATAATGCCGACACCACGTTTTTAATAAATGGTTTTTACGATGGGGATAATACGTACAAGATTCGTTTTATGCCTCAAGAAATTGGTAGGTGGAACTATACGATTACTAGTAATATCAAGGAATTCGACAATAAGAAAGGATATATTGAATGTGTAAGGGCCACAGGTGAAAACCACGGTATAGTAAGGGTTGCCGATACGTATCATTTCAAATATGCCGATGGTAAGCAGTATTACCCTTTCGGTACCACGGCCTATGCATGGATCCACATGGGAGAGGAACTTCAAGAAATAACACTTGAGACTTTAAAAAAATCAGGCTTTAATAAAGTAAGGATGTGTGTGTTTCCAAAGAGTTACAAATTGGTGCATGAAGAACCACTTCGTTATCCATTTAAGATAAAGAAAATGACACAGGACGAAGAGGGGAATAAAGTTTTTTTATGGGATTTTGAACGTTTTGACCCGGAGTTCTTTCAGCATTTGGAAAAAAGAATCGACGAATTGTCCGCACAGGGAATACAGGCCGATCTGATCCTATTCCATCCCTATGACAAAGGACGTTGGGGTTTTGATTCAATGTCAGAAAAAATGGATGTTCGATATCTGGAATATATTACGGCCCGTTTGGCTTCCTTTAAAAATGTATGGTGGTCGATTGCGAATGAATGGAAATTCCTAAAATCAAAGTCTGTTGCCGATTGGGATGCCCTAATAGAAACAGTGGGTAAGAACGACCCATACGGTCACTTGTGTTCTATTCATGGTCCTACGTCGGTATATTATGATTATACAAAACCAGGGTTGACCCATGTCAGTATTCAGGATGAGGCCCCGGTCCTCAACTCCTATTCCACGGCAACTTTAAGGAATATCTATAAGAAACCTATTGTATTGGATGAAGTGGGTTATGAAGGTAATTTATCGCAACGGTGGGGAAGGTTGAGCCCAGAGAAAATGACAAATATGGTTTGGAACGGAGTTATCTCAGGGGGTTACGTAACCCATGGGGAGACCTACATGTATAGTGGCGAAAAGGATACTATTTTTTGGGCAGATGGAGGTTCTTTAAAAGGAAGTAGCTGGAAACGGATTTCGTTTTTACGAAATATTTTGGAAGACGCTCCAGGGCCCTTGATAATGTCCGATATCAGTCGGGATCTAAAAACATCATCAGCAGGTAAGGGATATTATCTGGTCTACTTCGGGGAAGAAATGAACGAGTCCTGGATATTCTCCCTTCCTATAAAAAATGGGGATAAAAAACGATTACAACCCGGTGCCAAATTCAAGGTAGACATTATTGATGCTTGGGATATGACCATTACAGCAGATCCACAGATTTTTGAGACCAGGAAAGTAGACGGGTATCGTGTTTTTGATAAGGATATGAAAGAAGTTCGTTTACCCTTAAAACCCTATATAGCTCTAAGAATTACTGAGACGGATTAATTATGGTACGTAGAAGTAAAAGTGCATTGGTGCCATATGGGATTTTTGTTACAAAGAATTGTTTTTTATTCCTTATGGCCCCAATATGGCTCTTAGGACAAACCCAACAGTCTATATCGGAAGTATGGCAATCCGATCAAGGTGATGGTACGTATGTCAACCCGATTTTGCATGCTGATTATTCCGACCCAGATGTAGTTCGGGTAGGGGAGGATTATTATATGACTGCATCTTCCTTCAATTGTATCCCGGGATTACCTATTCTTCATTCGAAAGATCTTGTCAACTGGCAGTTGGTAAACCATGCTTTGCCAAAACAAGTGCCTTTGGATGTTTTTGATATGCCGCAGCATGCTAATGGGGTATGGGCACCTTGTATTCGATTTCATGAAGGCATGTATTATATATTTTATCCAGATCCGGATTTTGGTATTTACATGATCAAGACAAATGATCCCAATACCAATTGGTCAGAACCCCAATTGATAAAAAGTGGAAAAGGGTTGATTGATCCTGCTCCCTTATGGGATGAAGACGGAAAAGCATATTTAGCTTATGCCTTCGCAGGAAGCAGGGCGGGAATAAAGAGCATGCTGATGGTTTGTGCCATGTCACCTGATGCTACCAGAACTGTGGAAAATGATGTTTTGGTGTTTGATGGTCATGAAAAACAACCCACGATCGAAGGTCCTAAATTTTACAAAAGAAATGGATACTATTATCTTTTTGCACCGGCAGGAGGTGTTTCTACTGGTTGGCAATTGGTATTGCGGTCAAAAAATGTCTTAGGGCCCTATGAAGAAAAAATTGTGATGGAGCAAGGTGCAACACCTATAAACGGCCCACATCAAGGTGCTTGGGTCGATACGATTACGGGTGAGGATTGGTTTATCCATTTTCAGGATAAAGGGGCTTATGGCCGTGTTGTTCATTTACAACCAATGAAATGGAAAAACGATTGGCCCATTATCGGTAAGGATCAGGGCAATGGTATTGGTGTGCCTGTATTGGGGTATAAAAAACCCAATGTAGGTAAAATGTATCCTAAAGTAACCCCTCCGGATTCAGATGGGTTTGATACAACTTCACTCGAATTGCAATGGCAATGGCATGCAAACCCGAAGTTGTATTGGGGATTTCCGACCTCCAACGGATATTTTAGACTGTTTTGCCAAGCAATTCCTGAAGGGGTAACTAATTTATGGGATGTTCCGAATTTGTTATTACAAAAATGGCCCTCCGAAACATTCACAGCAACAACAAAGGTAGCTTTCCGCGCTCATGAAGATGGTGAGAAAGCAGGCTTTTTGATAATGGGAAGATCTTATGCTTACCTCGAAGTTAAACAGGAGAAAGATGAATTGTATGTCTCTCAGGTAATCTGTGATAATGCCGATTTGAAAGGTATTGAAACAGTGGGAAAATCCTATAAGGTAAAGTCCAATGAACTGTATTTAAGAATAGTGGTCAATAAAGGGGGAAAGTGTCTATTTAGTTTTAGTGAGGACGGTAAAACTTTTAAAAATGTTGGGGAAGGATTCGTAGCCCGGGAAGGGAAGTGGATCGGAGCCAAGATCGGGTATTTTGCCCAAAGGAAAGGTATAACCAATAATGCGGGGTATTTAGATATTGATTGGATTCGTTTTACGCCCTGATTAAATTTTTATATATGTTCAATTTTTTAAGATGTAGCCTGTTTTTTATACTAACCAACATCACCTATACACAGACACAGGTGTTGGATGCTTCGTGGAAAGAAATTACCCACTTGAAAGACAGTTCTTGGTTTGCTACAATTGAGGCTAAGGCGGTAGCAGGGAATGTTTTGTTGTTTCAAAGGGATATTGGGGGGTGGCCAAAGAACATTCAAATGCACAAGCCCTTTTCTGAAGGGAAAAAGCGTGAATTGAATGAACTGAAATCAATACCTCGAGGATGTACCATAGACAATGGGGCTACTACCCAAGAAATGATATTCCTGTCCAAAATGTACCAACAAACCAAAAATGGGCAATATAGAACGGCCTTTTTAAAGGGTTTGGATTATCTCTTGGATGCCCAGTACGAAAATGGGGGGTGGCCGCAATTCTACCCTTTGCGCAAGGGCTATTATACGCACATAACCTATAATGATGACGCCATGGTAAATGTGCTTCGTATCCTAAAGGATATTGCCGGTTCAAAGCGATTCGTACATCTCGATATACCTGTCGAAAAAGTCAAGAAGGCTAGACTGGCCTTTGAAAAAGGTATTGATTGCATTCTGAAAACACAATATGTGCAAAACGGAAAGTTGACCGTGTGGTGTGCCCAACATGATGAAAACACCTTACTTCCTGCTAAAGCAAGATCATATGAGTTGCCTTCATTAAGTGGGAGTGAATCCGCAAAGATCGTTTTACTTCTTTTAAGTGTTGAAAACCCTTCAGACGAGGTTGTAGCAGCGATTGAATCCGCCGTGAAATGGTTTAAGGAAACAAAAATTGAAGGGTTACGGGAAGAGCGTGTCTATAATGACAACGGTAAATTGATAAAAAAAATAATGGTGCCTGACGCTGGGGCCAAACCCCTTTGGGCCAGGTTTATGGAATTAGAGGATAACAGACCTTTTTTCTGTGATCGTGATGGCATTAAAAAAGAAAGCATAGAAGAAATAGGGGAAGAGCGTAGAAATGGTTATAAATGGTATACCGATGAACCTCTAGAGGTATTGGTAAAATATCCGAAGTGGAAGGCTAAAATCATGGGAAAGGCCAAAACAAAAGGGGATATCGATATCTACAATATGGTTGTGGCCAAGGATGGCACAGGAGATTTCACCTCAATCCAAGAGGCCATCAATAGTGCCAAGGGATTTCCTGACAGGCGCGTAACCATCAAGATAAAAAATGGAATTTATAAGGAAAAAGTTGAGGTTTATGAATGGAATACACATATGTCGATCATTGGGGAGGATAAGGATAAGACCATCATTACTTATGATGATTATTTTGAAAGATTGAATCTGGGAAGAAACAGTACCTTCCATACCCCTACATTCTTGGTGCAGGGCAATGACTTTTATGCCGAAAACCTTACCTTTCAAAATACTGCCGGCCAAAAAGGACAAGCTGTGGCCCTAGCGGTAAATGCGGACCGCGTTTTAATTGAGAATTGTAAAATCAAAGGAAATCAAGATACCTTATATACCACAGGGGAAGGTTTTAGGCAATACTATAAGGATTGCTATATCGAAGGAACGACCGACTTTATTTTTGGACAGGCGACAGCACTTTTTCAGAATAGTGTAATCCACAGTAAATCAGATTCCTTTATCACGGCTGCCTCTACCTCAAAAAATATGGAATTCGGCTATGTTTTCAAGGGTTGTAAACTTACGGGCACTCCGGGATTGGGTAAAGTATACTTAGGCAGACCATGGCGAACGTATGCAAAAACCGTTTTTATCAATTGTTTTATGGGAGATCATATCATCCCAGAGGGATGGGATAATTGGTCTAACGAGAAAGCCATGGGTGAGACGTTCTACGCGGAATATAATTGCAGCGGGCCAGGATTTCAACCCGGTAAACGGGTGGGGTGGTCCTATCAGATAAAAAAATCGGAAGCTAAAAAATACACAGTTGGGAATATTCTTGGGAATCAAAAAAAAGAGGGTAAACCATGGTATTTGAATTTCAGGAAATGAAAGTAAAAGTATTTTTGATGGTTTTCGTGTTCCTAGGTGCAATCGGCAATGCACAGGAGACAACGATTTATTGTATTGGGGATTCGACAATGGCGAACAAGGATAATCCCAATGAAAATCCAGAACGTGGTTGGGCGCAGGTTTTGCCACTTTTTTTTACCAAGGAAGTGAAGATAGACAATAGGGCCGTTAATGGTCGGAGTTCAAAAAGTTTTATCAATGAGAAAAGATGGGATTCGGTTTGCAAAGTATTAAAACCAAATGATTATGTGTTCATCCAGTTTGGACATAACGATCAAAAGATAAAGGATTCGACCCGTTATACCAATCCACATACTGCCTATCGTTATAATTTGATTCGATTTGTCAAGGAAACAAGGGAAAAGGGGGCAATCCCAATACTTTTTTCATCCATTGCAAGAAGAAATTTCAATGAATTTGGGACTTTGGTCGATACACACGGCGAATATCCTATGGAAGTACGATTGGTGGCCCAGGAATTAAAGGTTCCATTTGTTGACCTTCAATATTTAACCGAGGAGTTGGAAATCTCCTGTGGCCCCGAAGGGTCCAAAAAACTACACCTTCACTTTAAACCTGGGGAGCATCCGTACTATCCAAACGGAAAGGAGGACAATACACATTTGTCCAAAAAAGGGGCATTGTCGGTTTCAAGATTGGTCGTAGATGAGCTAAGATCCTTAGGACTTCCATTGGTGGGTATGCTGAAACCATGAAGTCGATTCAAAAGGTTTTTGGGTTATTTTGGTAATTACCCCGGGGGTTGGAATACCATAATCCGTAATAAGAACAGGATTATTCAGAGGTTCATGAATTTAAGGATGCGACTCATTCATTTTGTTTGTATCACCATTGGTTTCAGTCTACCATAGCGTATATTGATTTGTTTTTAAGGTAGGTATTTAACAAATAAACTGACCCAAGACCCAGGTTGCTGGATTTTGGTTTTCAACTTATAATGGTTGTGCTATTATGGCTTGTTTTTGGTCACATTTTTCGATTACACCAATCCTGTGAAACCTAAAAAGGCCAAGGACAATAGTCCGGCTACCAACAAATTGATAGGAACCCCTTTCATACCTTCAGGTATATTGGCGAGTTCTAGATATTCGCGAATACTGGCAAAGACGATCAAAGCCAAACCAAATCCAAGAGAATTGGAGAAAGCGAAGAAAACGGCCTTTAAGAGGCTGCTGTTTTCGAGACCCAAAGCTAGGATAGCAACACCAAGGACTGCACAATTCGTGGTAATCAGTGGAAGAAAAACCCCCAAAGCCTGGTATAAAGGTGGACTCACTTTTTTAAGTATGATCTCTACCATTTGCACCAAAGCGGCAATTACCAGGATAAAGGTTATGGTCCGTAGATAATCCAACCCTGCAGGAAGTAGAATATAGTTATGTAACAGATAGGTCGCGGTCGTTGCAATGGTCATTACGAACATTACGGCACCTGCCATACCCACCGAGGTCGATATTTTGTTGGAAACGCCTAAAAAGGGGCAGATGCCCAAAAATTGCGATAGTACAATATTGTTGACGAATACAGCGGCTATGAGTATTACGATATAGTCCATTCTAAGCTGTTTTAGCGGTTAGTTTATTAAACAAGATTGATAGATAGGCCAAGGCTATGAATGCTCCTGGAGGTAGAATGAAAAGGATGAACGTATTCGCATCCTCTGAAACGAATTTATAATCGAAAATACTTCCATTACCCAGAATTTCTCGGGTTATACCCAAAACGGTAAGCGCAAGTACAAAACCCAGTCCCATGCCAAGTGCATCCAACACCGAGGATTTTAAATCATTTTTCGAGGCAAAGGCCTCGGCCCTTCCTAGAATGAGACAGTTTACCACGATTAAGGGGATAAAGATGCCCAGTTGCTCGTAAAGAAAGGGGATAAAAGCTTCCAAGACCATTTCAACTATGGTCACGAAAGAAGCGATTATGATGATAAAGGCAGGAATCCTGACCTTACTCGGTATTTGTGATTTGACAAGGGAAACGACCGTATTGGACATTAAGAGTACGAATAAGGTGGCAACTCCCATACCGAATCCGTTAAAGGCCGATGAAGTAACCCCCAAAGTAGGACACATGCCCAGAAGCATTACAAAGATGGGGTTCTCCTTGACGATACCTTTTAAGAAATTTTGCTTTTGATCAATGGTATTGGCCATAATTTCTAGTTGTTCGATTTGGTTAAAGAATCCTTGATTTTCATGTATTCGTCATAGGCGCTTTGGGCAGCTTCGGTAAAGGCCCTTGAACTTATCGTAGCTCCGGTCAAAGCATCGACCTCACCACCATCTTTTGAGACTTTTAGGTTATAGTCGGAGGGGTTTTTGTCGCGAAATTGTCCCAAGAATTTTTCTTCCTTCATTTTGGTACCAAGTCCAGGGGTTTCTTTCTGCTCAAGTACGACGATATTTTGAATGCCTCCGTCAGGTTTAAATCCTACCATGATTTTCACCAAGCCACTAAAGCCTTTTTCCGAAGCACCGATAACGGCGGCTCCTACGAATTTTCCACTTTTAAAAGCTGGGTAAACTTCTACACTATCCTTTGCTATTGGGGTTTTTATCTTAACTACTTCGGATACAAGGTCATTGTCAAATTCCGGTAGTACGGCCTTAAGGGCATTGACTTTTTTCGCCAATTTGGCTTCTGCCTTTGGTCCCATGGTCAGGTCATTGACAAAACCCAAAGAGAATCCGGCCACTAAGGTTATCACGATAAGTGCCAGGGCCATGTTCAAAAATGTTGATTCCTTCTTACTCATAACTACATAATTTTGGCTTTGATCTTAGAACCGAACCTGCGTGGTTTAAAAAAGCTGTTGATCAGGGGTACAAAAGCATTCATAATCAATATGGCAAAAGAGATGCCTTCTGGATAAGCTCCGTAAAAACGAATGATAACGGTAATTAAACCGATGCCTATCGCGAAAATAACCATCCCTTTTTTGGTCATGGGACTTGTAACCATATCCGTGGCCATAAAGAAAGCTCCGAGAATAGCTCCACCGGATAATAAATGTATAACCGGATTGGCATAATGCTCGGGGTCTATTGACCAGAAAATACCGGTCATAATACCCATGGTCAATAATACCGTTACTGGAATATGCCATGAGATGACTTTACGAATCATAAGATATAGGCCTCCAAGTAGTAAGGCAATAGCCGACATTTCCCCTAGGGAACCTCCTGTGATACCTAAAAGCATATCAATACTTGAAGGAATCTTGGCACTTAACTCGGTCATTGTTCCTCCAAATTGTAAACCTTCTTTTATGATCCCTAAAGTTGTAGCACCGGAAACGGCATCTGCAATCGTAGTGTTGTTCACCACGGCCATTGGCCAAAGTGTCATTTGAACGGGAAAACAGACCAAAAGGAAAACCCTACCGACAAGAGCAGGATTGAACACGTTGAAACCAAGTCCACCGAATGAAAGTTTTGCGATACCGATTGCCACTAAACTACCTACGATGATCATCCAAATGGGCAGTCCGGCCGGTACGTTAAAGGCCAAAAGTAGTCCTGTTAACAGAGCCGAGCCATCGGTTATGGTCACCTCGGTTTTCATGAGATATTTTTGAATCAGATATTCGAACAACAAACATGAAATAATGGCTATTGAGGTTGTTATCAATGCGTTAAAGCCAAATACATACAATGATACCAAAAATGCGGGTACCAATGCTATGACCACATCATACATTATTTTTTTTGAAGTTCTTTCAGAATGAAGGTGTGGGGAGGCCGAAATAACAATTGGGGGGCTATCCATTATGTATTTAATTTTTAGAAGATGCTAAATTTTTAGTAATATTTTTTCCAAACCTGATATAATCCAATAGAGGACGGTTTGAAGGGCATACATAACTACAGGAGCCACATTCGATACATGTCATTATATCTTCTTGGGCTGCTTTTTCATACATGCCTTTCTCTGTTAGGTTCATTAAAAGATGGGGTTCAAGTCCCATGGGACAAACATTGACGCATTCGCCGCAACGGATACAATTTTTGACTTCGCCCCTACAAGCTTCATCCTCATTGACGATAAGGATGCCCGAGGTGCCTTTGGTAACAGGTACGTCGGTATTTTTAATGGCTTTACCCATCATGGGGCCACCATTTATTATTTTTCGGGTACCTTCCGGCATACCACCTACTTCCTCGATAAGGTCTTTGATCGGAGTGCCTATCTTAACCCAAAAGTTAGATGGGTTGTCCAATTTTTTTCCGGTTACGGTTACGACCCTTTCGATCAATGGTTTGTTATGCTGAATGGCCTCGTAAATAGCGAAAACCGTCCCAACATTATTCACGACCACACCTACATCCATAGGTAGACCGTTTTTTGGAACCTCACGATTCAAAATGGCACTTATCAATTGCTTTTCACCACCTTGGGGATATTTAACCTGTAAGGCAGCTACTTGTATTTCTTTTTCGTCGGCAGTTAATCGTTTGAATAATTCAACCGCATCGTGTTTATTGTCCTCAATCCCAATGACAGCTTTGTTTACATGAAGGGCCTTCATTAAGATTTTTATGCCTACGACTATTTCTTCCCCTTTTTCGAGCATCAACCTATGATCTGCCGTTAAATAAGGTTCGCATTCGACACCATTGATAATAAGACAATCCATCTTTTTATCTTCCTTGACGTTGAGTTTTACATGGGAAGGGAAAGTAGCACCGCCCAAACCAACGATTCCGAAATCGGAAATTCGTTTTACGATTTCCGCAGGTTCAAGGGTTATTTCCTTTTTAAGGGGATAATCGACTTCCTGAAAGTTGGCTTCGTTCTTTGCATCTGTACGTATTACAATACATTGTTTTTTGTATCCACTGGAATCGATGACCATATCCAATTTGGTCACGGTACCGGCAACGGGGGAATGTATGTTCGAAGAAACGAAACCTCCGGATTTAGCAATGACCTGACCAATTTCGACCTTGTCTTTTCTGTCAACAACGATTTCGGCAGGAATACCAATGTGTTGGGCTATAGGTACATACACGACTTTGGGTGCTGACAGTCGCTTAATGTTCTTTGAGGATGTCAGTTTATTTTCAGGAGGATGAATACCTCCCTTTGAGAATGTTTTAAGCATCTTTTACAAGGTTTACCGATTTAACTTCGCCTGAGGGGTCAGCTTCTACCTTTTTCTCCACTACCTTTTTTACTTTTGGTGGAGGGAAGTTTGTTTCAATAATGGAGTGCGTAGGACATACAGGAACACATTTTCTACATAATGTACAATATTCGGGATCTATATAGGCCAAGTTGTTTACCATTGTAATGGCATCTTTTGGACAAACATCCTCGCATTTTGAACATCCTATACAGGCCACGGAACAGGCTTTTTTGGCAATACCACCTTTTTCCTCATTTAAACAGCCTACATAAACTTTTAAGTCCCTCTTGTTTTTTGGTCGCATCTCGATAATGTCACGCGGACAAGCTTCAACACACATACCACAAGATGTACATTTGTCGGTTATCACAATGGGGAGTCCGGTAGTTTCATCCATGAACATGGCATCGAACTTACAGGCTGTTACGCAGTCCCCATCACCAAGACAACCGTATTGGCAATCAGTTTCACCACTATAGATCATGGCCGATATGGCGCAGGATTTCGGTCCTTGGTATTCGGTTGTTTTTGGCCGAACCTCACAGGATCCTTGACAGCGGACTACGGCGACCGTTGGGTCTTTTTCAGCGACTTCCTTGCCTAAGGCTTCAGCTACCAATTTCATGGTATCATTTCCTCCTACAGGGCAAAATAAATCCGATATATCTTCAGTTCCTACCAGTTTTTCGGCAAATGATTTGCATCCAGGGGAACCACAGCCAGCGCAATTGGCCCCTGGCAAAAGGTCTTCCACCTCTGCAATCAACGGATCCTCGTATACATAGAATTTTTTTGAGACTACATACAGGACCAAGGCCGTGACAGCTCCTAAAGAAACTAGTAAAAGGACACTATTTAATATAGATTCGTTCATTATTGGCTATATTTTTACGACAGAAATTTTAAATGTTTTTTTAAAGACGTTCCTTAAGGCATAGAGTGCTAGGTAATAAGGAATCAAAATCAATAGGGATAATACACCTGCCATCCATTCTTTTAGGAATAATGATGAAACCCCTAAAGTGAATACCATGAGTAGAAAAGGGAAAATATAAGCCCAGAAAACAGCTTTTAGACCCAATCCTTTCCTTAGGACAACATTTACATGCTCGTTTATATTGAAAGTTTCGTTTGGAGTGCTTATTTCTACTTCTTTGGAACCGGATTCTGAAATGCCACAAGTACTTTTGGCCCGACAAGATTCACAATGAACGTTTTCATCTAAAGAAACAACCAGTGAACCATTGTTTTTTTTGGAAACAACACCGGAGTGTGTGTATACATCTTTACTTGATAGGTTCGATTCCATTTTCAAATGGTTGTTTATCTCATTTTTAGAGGTTATAAAGTTAAGTTTAATGGTTAGGTCAGAACATGACATATGTCAGGATTTACTGCATGAACGGGTGGTTTTTAGTTCTTTAGAATGATTCTAAAGAGTTTTTCTTAAAAAAATAAGGGGCGAAATTCATCATTTCGCCCCTTATTAAAATTCAAATTATTATGGTAGTATATTAATGATTGTCAGTCTTCATATTCTTCCATAGCTCAAACTCTTTTTTAATGTTTTCGTCAACAAGGGGATAAAGGCCTATGACCGCATGACCATTATTTACTTGTTCCATTACGAATTCTTCATACAAGGTCATGTGAACACATTCATCCGCAACTTCATCGGCAATGTTGGCTGGAATCACCATTACCCCATCGTCATCCCCAACTAAAATATCACCAGGAAATACGGCAACATCCCCACAACCTATAGGCTCGTTGATAGCTATCGCTTGGTGCAAGGTTAAGTTGGTGGGAGCTGAGGGGCGATTATGGTAAGAAGGTAAATCCAAATCGGCGATTTCAGCAGAATCACGGAACCCGCCATCGGTAACGAGGCCGGCTGCACCTCTAACCATCAACCTGGTGGCTAAAATTGAACCAGCCGATGCTGCCCGAGCATCTTTTCTACTGTCGATGACCAAAACCGCACCTATGGGGCATTCTTCAACCGCTATTCTTTGAAGGTGTTTGGGATCCCTGAATATTTCTATTGGGTTTAGGTCTTCCCTGGCAGGAATATACCTTAATGTATATGCCTCACCGACCATCGTAGGTTTGTTCAATTTTAAAGGTTTGACATCTTGTATGAATTGATTTTTCAATCCTCGTTTAAAAAGACAAGTCGCAATAGTTGCCGTACTGACTGTTTTTAGTTTTTCCTTGGTAGATTTTAATGCTCGGGCCATGATTTGATGTTAGAAAGTTTATTGTTGATTTACTTTTTGCCACGTTTCTTTTAAATAGGTTAAATCTTTTTTCATCTGCTTAAAGACCTCTTTCTGGGGAATCGATATTTTGGATGCTCCACGTTGGGCACCGCCAAGGTCATATTCCAAATGCAGGGAAATCGGTACGTTGATGTTATACTTTTTCAGTAATGTGAAATAGTGTTCAAAATCAACCATCCCTTCTCCGAGAGGAGTGTTTACGGGTTGCCATTTTCCGTTCACTTTACCCCATTTAAAATCCTTGATTACGATGGATTTTATATAAGGTTGTATGCGCCTTAATCCAAGTTCCCAACAGTTTCCGCCTTCTACCATAGCGTGTCTTATATCGTATTGGCAACCCATGTGTTCGTTTTGTGTTTGGCCTAGGATAGGAGGTAGGTCCCAAATTGGTGCTCCCACATGATTGCCGGCATGGTTTTGATAACATCCTACTAAACCATATTTTTTATTAATAATCTCCAATTCTTTAAATTGTTGGGCGTATATGGCTTGGCTTTCATCAATAGATCTATCTTCAGGATATGAAAGCCATCCTGTACGGTAGTGGGAGAAACCTAAAGCGCCAGCTGTTTTTAAAACAGATGAGGTCTCTTTGTTACGGGCATCAAGAACATTCGTGGTCATCATTACTGGAAGTAAATTGTTCTTTTTCATCGCCTCTACAGCTTTTGGCAGATCATCGATCACTTTTTCCGGGGATACATGGCCATTTGGCCTTACTGTTAAGTCAACCCCATTAAAACCCATCTCAGCGGTTGCTGCCGACATGGCATCGTAGTCCAAAAATTGAAGGTGTTTCGAAAACAAGAATATGTTTGGTCCGGCTTCATTAATTTTAGGTTTTTCAATTAAATGGCCGGCAATCCCTGATAAAGGAAGTATCATGGCAGAACCTGCAAGAGTTGATTGTTTAAGGAATTGTCTTCTAGTGCGTTTCATAAGTTCCGGTTTTAGGTTGTACTTTGTGTATGTCGTCTTCCTTCTAAATTATGCTATCTTGGTGATGAACTTCCTTATTTTTAAGGTTACCTGTTTTACTTGAAATGCTTTGGAAATGGAATATTCATAATGGTAATTGATAGTCTCATTTAAGAGGGTGTTTCCATTTTAATATAATGTCGTATTTAAAATTATTGGATTAGGAATTATAGGCTAAAAATTTGTTAGCTCCACAAATATACATATATTTGGTAAACCAAACTGGTTAACCAATTTAATCTATTCCAATGAACTTCAATATCCTCAAACAGGTTTTTCCCTTACTAATTTTAGTCTTGACAATTTCATGC
Source organism: Maribacter luteus (assembly GCF_009674825.1). Lineage (GTDB taxonomy): Bacteria > Bacteroidota > Bacteroidia > Flavobacteriales > Flavobacteriaceae > Maribacter_A > Maribacter_A luteus. The sequence continues at coordinate 128,460 of NZ_WKJH01000001.1, read as the reverse complement.
TCGGAAAGAGCGGTGACCGATGTTTTGGTCCATAACCTTGCGGAATTTGATAAAGCTGTTCTAGAAGCCGAACCTGGAACTGAAATAGTACTGGCCAATGGCGTCTGGAAAGATGTTCAATTAAAATTTATAGGAGAAGGAGCCAAAGACAAACCGATTACTATAAAGGCAGAAACTCCAGGTAAAGTATTTATTGAAGGTGTTTCCAATTTGGAAATTTCCGGAAATTATTTGGTCGTTAAAGGCTTGTTTTTTAGAAATGGCCATACACCGACCGGTAATGTAATTGCATTTAGAACAAGTGAAGAAAAAGTAGCCAACCACTCTAGGGTTACTAATTGTGTAATTCTGGATTACAACCAGTTACAGCGTGATAAGGATGATCTTTGGGTTCAGTTTTATGGTACACATAATACAATGGATCATTGTTATCTTGCAGGTAAAACCAATGGTGGCCCAACGGTCAGGGTAGATTTAAAAGGAAACCAAAGCATAAGGAATTATCATCAAATCGTGAATAACCATTTTGGGCCAAGACCTAGAAAAGGTGGTGCCAGAGGCGAAACTATTCAATTAGGTAGTAGTTTTACCTCTATGTCGCCAAGTAATACGACCATAGCCAATAATTTATTTGAAGAGTGTAATGGGGAAGTTGAAATTATTTCAAGTAAAACCAACTTTAATGAGATTAGAAACAATGTATTCTACAAAAGTGAGGGTTCTGTCGTAACACGTCATGGTAATTACGCTGTTATTGATGGTAATTATTTCATCGGTGATGGTGTAAACAAAAACTTTGGGGGAATACGACTTGTAAATACAGGGCATTGGGTTATCAATAATTATTTCTATAATATTATCGGTGAAAACTTCAGGAGTCCTTTAGCGGTTATGAACGGAATTCCAAAATCGCCATTAAATAGATATAATCAAGTTACTGATGTTGTAGTAGCATATAACACCTATGTTGATTGTAAATCGCCATGGCAATTTGGAGTGGGAACGAATATAGCGCAGGCTGATGTGCTTCCCAAATCGGAAATACGTTCTGCAAGGGCACTTAGAACAGAGGTTGCCAATAATATCATTTACAATAAAATAGGGGATAAAAATGTAATTATTGAGCATGACAAGGCTGATGGGGTAAAATTCAAAAATAACATTATCAATAACCAAGGAGTTGATTTTGGTGATACTACAAGAATCAAGGCAACTGAATTTGAATTGACGAAAGTTGGTGAGTATATTTATTTACCTGAATTATCAAGAGAATTTGATATTTATCAAGGTTTTGGGTTTGATAAAATAACAAATGATCTGTTTGGAAATTCAAGAGAGGACAAGAACTCGATCGGGGCAACGGTTCAAGGAGAATTTAAAGATCCTAACATTTTGGACAAAACTAAATACGGGGCTGATTGGTTTTCTAATAGTATTGAAGCCCAAGAGCCTAGTGTTATTGCAGTTACTTCTGCTAAGGGAGAATTAGAAGAAAAAATAGCTGCTGCCAAAGCAGGGGACATTATCTCTTTGGGTCCGGGACAATATAATGTGTCAAAATCGATAATAATCAATAAAACCATAACGATCCAATCAAAGGAAAACGAAAAAGCGGAAATCATATTTACGGGAGCGGACAATACTCCTGTGTTCGAATTGAATCCTTACGGAATCTTACATATTAAGAATGTGTCGCTTACAGGGAACGGTAAACAACAAGCTTTTTCCAACTTAAAGGAAAATATGTCAAATCACTTCGGATTAACGGTTTCAGGTTGTGATATTAACAACTTTAACTATGTTTTAAAAGCGTACAAGCAGACATTTGCAGAAGAAATTACATTTAAGAACACAAGTATTTCCGATTGTGAGAATGGAATAGAATTATCAGAGGAGACAAATGATAAAGGAGATTATAATGTCGAGTATTTAACCATTGATAACTGTTCGTTCACCAACGTAAACCAAAATGTGATCGATTATTATAGGGGTGGGTATGATGAATCTACGATCGGAGGTAATCTGTTGGTCACCAATAGCACTTTTACAAATTGTGGAAGTAAAGAAAAGAATAGGATTTTATTGAACCATAGGGGGATTGTGAATGTCAATATCAATAAGAACACATTTACTGATAACATGGTAGAATTGGTTGCTTTGTTATGGGGTGCAAAGAACAATGTAGCATCTGATAATAAAATTTCAAACTCGGGTGAGATTAAAGTTGAAGAGAATTTGAAGTTGAAGTTAATGTATTGATCCATATTGAAAACAAGGGTCAGAATAACTCATTTGTTTTCGGGAGACAGTTTGCAGGATAAAAGAAATAGTTCGTAAAATACTTATGAAAAGTAAATGAAAAGAATGCATATAAAAAGAATAAATAGGGTGCTAATATCGGTGACATGCTTACTAATAAGCCTATGCCCTATTCTTAATCAAGCTCAAGAGCATCCAAATCTGATTTTAACCAAAGCAGGGGTAGAAAAAATCAGGGCCGAATTGGGTAGTATTCCCATTTTTGACGCAACCTTGGAACAAGTGAAAGAAGAGGTTGATGCCGAAATAGCTCTTGGCATTGATACGCCAATCCCAAAGGATTATTCAGGTGGTTACACACATGTAAGACACAAGCGTAATATGGTAGTCATGCAAAAAGCAGGTGTTTTATACCAAATTTTGGATGACGAAAAATATGCTAAGTACGTAAAAGACATGCTAATGCAATATGAAGGAATGTATAGAACATTACCGTTGCATCCTAAAACAAGGTCGTACGCCAGGGGTAAATTGTTTTGGCAATGCCTAAACGATTCCAATTGGTTGGTTTATGTTAGCCAGGCTTATGATTGTATTTATAATTATTTAAGTAAAGCCGAAAGAAAGAAACTAGAAAAGAATCTTTTTAGACCATTTGCAGATCATATTTCAGTGGACAGTCCGCAATTTTACCAAAGAGTCCATAACCATAGTACGTGGGGTAATGCAGCTGTTGGTATGATTGGTTTGGTAATGAATGATAAAGAGTTGATTGATCGGGCCCTATATGGTATCAAAGGTGTGAATTTGGACAAAACAGCAAAAGATGATGATGGTGGTTTTTTGAATAAAGATGGAAAAGCTGGTTTTTTAGCCAATATAGAAGAACCTTTTTCACCAGATGGCTATTATAATGAAGGTCCGTATTATCAGCGTTATGCCATGTATCCATTTTTGATTTTTGCTGAAGGGCTACACAACGTAAAACCTGAATTGAAAATTTTTGAATATAAAGATGGTGTTCTTTTAAAATCGATCAATGCGCTATTGAATTTATCTGATGCAGATGGGGATTTTTTTCCGCTTAACGACGGACAAAAAGGAATGTCTTATTATAATGATGCTTTGGTTACAGCCGTTGATATTTCTTATTATTTCGGAAATCAAGATCCAGGCTTGTTAAGTATTGCGGCAAAACAAAACAAAGTCTTGTTAGATGATTCTGGTTTGGCAGTTGCACTTGGTATAAAAAATGGAAAAGCCAAGCCGTTCGACAAAAAATCAATCAACTTAACCGATGGTCCGGATGGAAATCAGGGAGGTGTCGGTATTTTACGAAGTGAAGATTTAGAACTTGTTTTTAAATATTCAGCCCAAGGTTCAAGTCATGGTCATTATGATAAATTGTCCTTTTCGTTCTATGAAAAGGGGGATGAAGTATTGCAGGATTACGGATTGGCACGTTTTGTAAATATTGAACAAAAAGGTGGTGGCAACTATTTAAAGGAAAATAAAACATGGGCCAAACAGACTATTGCCCATAATACGTTGGTGCAGAATGGGAAGTCCCACTATCAGGGTAAATTTGATATTGGAAGCAAGTATCATCCAGATTTGTACCTTTTTGATGCATCTAAACCCGAGATACAATTGGTAAGTGCTAAGGAAACAAATGCCTATCCCGGAACGGAAATGCATAGGACCATGGCCATTATTAAGGAAGAAGGATTTGAAAAGCCATTCTTGCTTGATATATTCAAAGTAAAATCAGATAGTGTAAATCAATATGACCTACCCTTTTATTTTATGGGGCAAGTATTAAAAACGAATTTTGAATACGAGGTTCCGCAAATACTTGAGCCTTTAGGGAAAGATAATGGATATCAACATTTATGGTCGGAAGGCAGTGGGCACCCAATAGGGGAAAACACCAAATTAAGCTGGTTGGATAAAGGGAGTTTCTACACCTTAACGTCGGCGACATTGAAAAATGATGAACTAAGCTTTGTTAGAATAGGGGCGAATGACCCTGAATTTAACCTTAGAAGAGAAGCAGGTTTTCTAATTCGGAGAAAAGAAGTTCAAAACAGTCTTTTTGTTTCGGTGGTTGAAGCACATGGTAGTTATAGCCCTGTATCGGAATCTGCTGTGAACTCCAATAGTAATATTGCAGCGTTGAAAGTGGTGTTGGATACAGTGGACTATACAGCTATTTCAATTACTACTATAAAAGGAAATACTAAACTATTTATTATTGCAAATACGAACGCTTCTAAAGAAGCGAAACATACATTGAAAATAAATGAAAAGAATTACACTTGGGTGGGTTCTTATTATTACAATTAAATTAATCATAAAAAAATAAAAAAATGAAGCGATTTAGTGAGAAATACGTCATTTCTAAAGAATTGGAATGGGAAGAACTTGGAGGAGGAGTGTCAAGAAAGTTCTTAGGTTACGATAACCAGATCATGATGGTAAAAGTAAAATTTGAAAAAGGGGCATTAGGAGCGCCGCACCAACATTTTCACACACAAGCTACCTACTGTGTTTCGGGTAAATTTGAGTTTGAAATTGATGGGGAGAAGAAAATTGTGGAAGCAGGCGATGGGGTTTATATAGAGCCAAATTTATTACATAGTGCGGTTTGTTTGGAAGAAGGAATGCTGATTGACACCTTTAGCCCTGTAAGGGAAGATTTCTTGAGTGGTGGTGCGGTATCTTATTTTGGTGATAAAGAGTCTTAACATATAATAAAAACCTGCTATTCTGATTCGAGTAGATTTTATGGAATAACTTATTTTACTGGATTGTTTTACGTATTTCGTAAAATAGAAAGGGCTAAAATCCAATCCAAATTAAATTTTAACATTTAATTTGGGTTCGGATTTTTTTTTAACACATTAATAACATATATTTGGTTATCCAAATTGGTCAACCAGTTTGGATAACCAAAAAACTAGATAAAATTATTACTAACTCACACAAAATCAATTTTCAATGAAACTGGATAGATAAAACAAAAAAAGGATAGGTGCCAGCCTATCCCTTTCTAAATGGTCACTTCTTTTCAGATAGAAGTAAATCGTTAGAACATGTAATGCTTCACAAAACATGATTTCTGCAAAATTAACCAAAATTCATGGATTTTTCAGTAGCGTCATGCTAAAGTAAAGTAAGGGCTTTGAGATTTAATCATCTCATTTATCAATACTGTTTAAAGTATTGGTTAATAAAAATTATGAACTTAATAAGATCACAAATGAATTTAAAATCAAGATTAATCTTAATGGTAGTGTTGCTTTTCAATGCTACATTATTCGCACAGGATAGCTATGAGCTTTCAGGTACGGTAACCGATGAGGCCAATGTTCCCATCCCAGGTGTAAACGTTGTAATATTGAACACAACAAGGGGAACGGCAACCGATTTTGATGGGTTGTACCAAATTGGTGTAAGTAGTGGGGATGTATTACAGTTTTCGTATTTAGGTTATGTTACCGAAACTGTCATTATTTCTGACCAAAAGAAATTGGACGTTATTTTAAAAGAAGATGCCGCTCAATTAGAGGAGGTTGTAGTTATTGGTTATGGTACTCAAAAGAAAAGTCATACTACGGGTTCCATTTCTAAAGTTGTAAATGATGATTTGGATCAAATAGCATTGGCAAGGGTCGATGATGCACTTGTTGGTCAGGTATCGGGTGTTAATATCCAAGCGACTGATGGTGAAGCTGGTTCTGCTCCTACTATCAGTATAAGGGGTGTTGGCTCAATGGCCGGTGATTCTACTCCTTTGGTTGTTGTTGATGGTGTTATTGTAGATGCGGATTTCTTGGGTTCATTGAATATGAACGATGTACAATCTTTTGAAATTCTTAAAGATGCCGCTTCTTCAGCCATTTATGGGTCAAAAGGAGCTAATGGTATTATCATGATTTCTACTAAATCTGGTTTGGAAGGCAAGACAAGAATCAATTACAGTACTTTCACAGGTTATAAAGAAGCTAGGCATAGTGACGCGTATACATTTTCAATTGCAGAAACTGCTGCGGCTGAGTTGGCAGCCACAGGAACGCTTTCTGATAGAACCAGATATAAGCAATTGATCGGTGTTGATCGCTCATGGCAAGATGTTATTTTTGATGGAGGTACTATTACCAGTCATTCCTTAACCGCCAGGGGTGGAAATGATAAAACAAAATTCAGTACTGGTTTAAATTATAGTCATGATGAAGGTGTTTTATTAACAGATGATTTTAAGAAGTATGGACTTCGACTTAAGGTAGACACAAAAATAAATGATAAGATTACTGTAGGAGCGAACTTTTCACCTTCTTATACTAATAGAAGACGTTTTGACGGTTCAACCCATGATATTTTAAGACAGACGAATTGGCTACCTGTTTATCATGATGCCAATACGATTCAATTCCTGAATAGGGTCAGAGATGGAGGGGTGTATGCCGATGTTCAAATCGGAGATTATGCCTTGCAACGTCATTTCGATGATTATGATTTGGTTACAGGAACCCCTGTTGTAAGTGGTACTGACATCAGTAATACTTCAAATACCAATCCTGCGGCGAAGGTTTTGGAACGTGATAGAAGAGATAAAAAATTCAAGTTATTCGGTAGTGTTTATGGAGACTATGAGATAATTGATGGCTTGAACTTTAAAACTACACTTTCTGGTTCTTACCAAGATACCAAGAGAACTAGGTGGCAGGGTGTTGAATCTAACAGAAATGGTGCTTCCGCGGCCTCAATGAATGAAATTGGTCAAAGGGAAATTTATCTTATCTCTGATAATTTCTTCTCATATAACAAATCTTTCGGTAAACATGATTTCAGTGCTATCTTGGGTGTATCCGCAGAAACTAGAAAATGGTCTTTTTCAACCATTACAGGTACGGGATATACTTCTGACGATGTGAAGCAAATTGTAAATGCCACTACAATATCGGATGCTGACGCTTTTGAATGGGAGAAAAATACCATTGGTTATGTTTCTAGGTTCAATTATGCCTATGACAATAAGTATTTGGCATCTTTGAGTTTAAGACGAGATGGTAGTTCTATTTTTGGTAAGGATTTTAAATATGGTAACTTCCCAGCAGCTTCCATTGGTTGGAATGTTGCTAATGAAGATTTTCTTGCTAACAGTGAAGTTGTAAGTAGTCTTAAATTAAGGGCCAGTTACGGTGTAACCGGTAACGATAGGTTAAATACTGGTAGTGTGGATCCTGATAGTAGCAGTAGTACTAGTAATTTAAGTACGGGTAATGTACTTGTCGATTATTATCCTTCCCTTGCTTTATTGGGGGCGACAACTGCGGTTGTAGATGGTAATTTAACAGGAGGGTTCAATGCTTTAAACATTGCCAATGCAGATCTTCAGTGGGAACGATTGATAGAATTTAACCCTGGTGTTGATTTCGGATTCTTTAAAAATGCAATTTCAGGTTCCCTTGATTATTACAAAAGAACTAGTGATCAATTACTGTTGGATAACCCTGTTTCTGTAACAACTGGTTTTGATAGTGCATTGGTCAACCTTGGAGAAGTCCAGAATGAAGGTTTTGAACTTGAACTTCGTACTCGAAATATAACTCAAGAGAATTTCAGATGGTCGTCAACCTTGATCGCTACTACTAACAAAAACACATTGGTCGATTTTGCGGATTCAAATGGTCAAATAACAAATGTGGATAGTAAAAGGGCTGCTGAATGGATCAATTTGGAAGGTCAGCCTATTTCAACCTTCTATGGTTGGGTAGTTGATAGGGATATTCCCTTGGAATATATCAATGATCCGTATCACCCTATTGGTGGTGAGGCTCAAGACGTATACGTTAAGGATTTAAATGGTGATGGTATTATAGATGATGAAGATAAGGCGGCATTAGGTGATCCTTACCCAGAGTTGGTTTGGAGTTTTACGAATGATTTTAAAATCGGGGATTTCGATTTAAGCTTTATGTTCCAAGGATCACACGGAGCGGAAGTTAGAAATATGGGAGATCAATACATCTTCAACCATTTCAATAGCTCCCAAGATTTTGATCCAGATATAACTCCGGATCAGGAATTCATAAAAGAGAAAATATTTACCGATGACATCATTCAAGATGCTTCATATATCGCACTTCGTAATGTTAATGTCGGGTTTACTTTTCCAAGTGATTTTGTTTCTAAGTACGGAATATCCAAACTTAGGATATACGCTGCCGGACAGAACCTTATGTATAAAACTGCTGATGATTATACCGGTTTTAATCCAGAATCAATTGATAGAACAAGTCCTACGACCTATGGTTACCAAAGGGCTGGTTCGCCAATATATCGAACCATTTCAATAGGTCTAAATCTTGATTTCTAATTAAAACAATAATAAATAATACAAATATTATGAAACAAATAAAGATTATAGTATTGCTTTTATTAGGAGTAGCTGTTTCATCCTGTGAAAGTGATTATTTAGAGCCAGTACCCTCTTCCGGTACAACCGCTGATAGTTATTTTAGCGATGCTGATGAGGTATATACCGCGGTAATAAATATGTATGATGGTATTCAAGGGACAAATTCAACTGACACAGATGATAACCACAGTGTTATGTATGAGTTTTATCTTACCGAAATGCGAAGTGATAATACACGTACTAAAAGTAGTGAGGGGGAATCAGCTCAATTTGAGAGTTATAACGTTCAGGCAACCAATGGTATTGTGAAGGATTATTATTCCAGTTTTTATAATATCATTTATAGGGCCAATGTAGTTTTGGATAATTTGGATGTAATTGAAGATGCTGGTATTTCTTCGGCTTATGAAGGAGAGGCTAAGTTTGTTAGGGCCTATGCCTATTTTAACTTAGTTAGATTGTACGGAGATATTCCTTTGATTGATAGAGTTATCTCTCCCTTAGAAACCGATGTGCAATTTACAAGGGTTGCATCGGCTACTATTTACGAATTGATAGTTAGTGATTTATTAACGGCAGTTGAAACATTGGATAATACTTATAGAACAAGGGCATCAAGAGCTGCTGCCCAAGGATTGTTGGCAAAAGTTTATCTAACATTGGGAAATTATACCCAGGCACGTTCTTTATGTGAGGACGTAATTGGAAGTGGGTATGAATTGGAAGACAATTTCAAGGATGTATTTTATAATGAAACCAATTCAGAGGTTATATTCTCCGTTGGTTATATATCGGATTTAGATGGGGATAGCCAAAATTTTTCAGCAGAATGGTTGAATGCGGTTGGTAGAACCAGTGGGGTAAATTATGTTACTGATGAAGCTGTAGCTGCTTTGGATTTATTAGGAGGTAACAGAACAGCATATTCATATAGACCAGACCCAAGTCAGGCCGGACAATACCAAGTGGTAAAATATTTACCGAATGGGGATGAAGACCTTGGTATAGATCCTGTGTCTTCAGATCCTACGTTGGCAGGTAACGATTGGATTGTTCTTCGACTGGCAGATGTTTTGTTGATGCATGTAGAAGCAATTATGGCTGGTGCTGACCAAACGAACGATGCTGATGCTTTGGCTTCTTTCCAGAAAGTTAGGGACCGTGCAGGTTTGACCGAGACTGTAGGTCTCATAACAAAACAAGATTTATTGGATGAGAGAAGGGTTGAACTGGCTTTTGAAAACCAAAGATTTTTTGATTTGGTGAGGTTTGGACAGGCAGAATCTGTTTTATCAGCTTTCTCGGCTGCAAATAATTATGGGTATTCATCTTCTGATTTGTTGTTGCCATTACCTCAGAATGAGATTAACTTGGGCAAAGGTGTGCTAACACAAAATCCAGGATATTAAAAGCATTCAATTAATTTAAAATAATGATTATGAAATATAATAAGCTAATAAAAAGACCATTCAATACTTCGGTATTGATGGTCTTGACAACTATAATTTCACTTTCTGTGATTTCTTGTGACCCCACTATTTCTTCATTGGAATATGACTTGGCGGAATCAAATTCAAAAACTGATGAAACACCGCCGAGTGCTAGTTTTTCATCAACGGTAACGGATGATTATTTGACATATACTTTTGCAAATTCTTCATCTAGTGCAACGGATTATTTTTGGGATTTTGGCGACGGTAATATTTCTACCGATGTTGATGGGATGAACACATATCCTGCCGAGGGTACTTATACGATTACTTTAACAGCAACAGATAAGTTGAACGTAACCAGTACATATTCAGAAACCATTACAGTGGTTGAACCAGAAGAACCACCCGCAATTGATCCTGAAATTCTGAATGGTGATTTCTCCGCTGGTCAGGATGATTGGAAAATTGCCGCGTTTACTGGTGGAACAACTAGTGCTTTCAATGCAAGTAGTGATGGTGATCCGTTAAATTATGATGGGTCCGATTCAGGTTCGACCAAAACTCCTGGGGCTAAATGGACAAGCTCTACATCTGCAGGTCCTTCAGTTAGTGAGGCAACAAGATATGCATACCAAGCTATCACGGTTACTCCGAATACGGATTATGTTATTGAATATAGCCATGCGATTAAGACTGATAAGGACGATATAGAAGGAGGAGACAGGGTAATTGTAGAGATACTTGATGGTCAATTCAGTGATGGGGTTGATGCAGTAGCAAGTTCTGAAGCCGGTGCACTTGTTCAGGTTGTTGGTGATGTTGCTAATGGAAAAGGGGATTTTAAAATAATGACCGGTCAATTTACCTCTAATGCTACAGGACAAGTGTCCATATGGATTTATGCCATAACGAATGATGAATTATACGTTGATAATGTAAAAGTGTATCCTTCAGAATAAGTAAATAAATGAAGATTACTTTAAATCCTATATTAATCATTCTCATTTTCACATTGACTTCTACAAACGTTGCTTGTCAAACGGCTAGCAACGTTGTAGAAAATGAAGTCAAAAAAGAAAGGAGAGTGAAGAAAAAAAAATATAAGTTATCAAAAATTGATTTGTCCCATTGGAAAGTAACCATTCCCGAGGGTAATGGTAAAGGTGGTGCAATAAGTGTAGAACCACCAGATATTTTGGAGTATGCGACCAATGAAGTTTTGAAGCCTTTTATGTATAATGACTCATCTTCAGGGGCTTTGGTTTTTCATGCTTACCCAACAGAAGCGACAACTGCAAATACGAAGTACTCAAGATCTGAACTTCGGGAGCAAATGGTTCCAGGGAATGATAATGTAAATTGGACTTTTGGTCAAGGCGGAATTTTGAAGGCTAAAATTGCAATGGATGAGGTTTCTAAGGATAAGGACGGAAAGTATCATAAGGTAATTATACTACAGATTCATGGTCGTTTAACCAATGAACAGCGAAATTTAATTGGGCAAAAAGACAATAATGCTCCCCCAATGTTGAAGATATATTGGCAAAATGGTAAAATTAGGGTAAAGACCAAAGTTTTGAAATATCCTGACGTTACCACGGAAGAAGGCTTACTATATGAAGAAGCTTGGACCGATGATAAAGGTTTTACTTTCGAAGAGGAAGTTGGTTTTAGGAAATTTACAATAAATGTCACGGTTAGCGATGGTAAAATGGTAGTATCCTTAAATAATAATGAGTTTGCTGTATATGACGACAGGAATATTAAAAAATGGGGAGTATTCGAGAACTATTTTAAAGCTGGTAATTATTTCCAATCTAGAGATCAAGGGTCTTTTGCAAAGGTCAAGTTTTATGATTTGGAAGTAAAGCATTAAGTTAATTGAAAATGTTAAGTCGAAAAAGTATAAGTTTTGATTAGTAGTTGAGTTAGTTTGAGTTTTTGGCAGTGCTGGTCCTTTTTTGGACCAGTACTCCAAATTTTAAGATTAACAACAGATTTTTTTGAACCCTTAGTGTTCTATTTATGTTGGATTAATTGTTTAATTTTAACAAACCAATCTGGTTAACCAATTTTGTTAAAATGATTATATGAAGTTAGAAGTACTTACAAAAGCAGAAAACAGGGAAGTTCAAAAAGATATTATCACGAAAATTCGTGACTTGATCACCTTTAAAAACTTGGAGCCAGGTGATAAGCTTCCGTCAGAACGAATGTTAGCGGAAAAATTTGGGGTAAGTAGAAGTAGTTTAAGGGAAGCCATACAAAGATTGGAGTTCTATGGGCTATTGAAATCCAGACCTCAGAGCGGGACATTTATTGCCGATATTGGGCCAATCGCCATGAAAGGAATGCTTAAGGATATTCTTGAATTGGAAACCCCGGATTTTAAATCCCTTGTTGAGACACGAATTTTATTGGAGTTGAAAACCTGTAGATTGGCAGCTTTAAGACGAACCGATGAAGATTTGGCGCAAATGAAAATTGCATTGGATGCTTATGCCGCAAAGGTAGAAAATGGAGAGGATGCTGTTCAAGAAGATTTATTGTTTCATTTATCCATAGCGAAAGCGAGTGGTAACAGTACAATGAATACGTTTATGTTGATCATAACGCCTGAGATTATCACTAATTTCGAGAAATACCATGTGTGTAATGTGAATAGGGCGGCATTAGGTATACAGGAACATAATGATATTTATGAGGCGATTAAAAAACAAGACCCAAAATTGGCCAAAGAAAAAATGAAAGTACACTTTAAAATGTTGTATCAGTATTGTTATAATATTGAATGAAAACTTGTCTAAGGAAAAAGATAGAATCTCGCACTTTTATCTTTTTTAAGTTTAAACAAACTGGGAAGGTAAATAATTTAGATCAGTTTTAGTTGCTAAGTCAGTTTCTGGCTTAATAGGACTCCGCGATTAAATAGATACTCAAAAAATAAAATAATAGAATATGAAAGTAAAGGGATTAAGATGGGTGATTATTGGGCTGATATTTTTGGCCACGGTTATTAATTATATTGACCGAAGTGCACTTTCAATTATGTGGGGAGGTGAAGATGTAGAGGGCTCAATTGCTCAATCTCTTGGTCTTACAAAGTATCATTATGGATTAATTTCCAATGTATTTATGGTCGCTTATGCTTTAGGTCAACTTTTCTCCGGTAAATTATTTGACAAAGTAGGAACGAGAATTGGTTATGTGATCAGTATAGGGGTTTGGGGTATATCCTCTTTTTTACACTCTACGGTTAGAGGATTCTTTTCCCTTGCTTTTTTCAGAACCACTTTAGGGTTATCTGAAGCTGGGAATTGGCCAGGAGGTGTAAAAAGTAATGCTGAATGGTTTCCAATTAAGGAACGGGCAATTGCTCAAGGATTATTCAATGCCGGAGCTTCTATTGGATCCGTCATAGCCCCACCGTTTATTGCGACATTGTTCGTTGCTTTTGGGTGGAGAATTACGTTTATGGTAGTAGGTTCTTTTGGGATACTTTGGATTATTCCATGGTTGCTAATTAATAAAGCGGGTCCGAAAAAACACCCTTGGATTACAAAAGAAGAGCAAGATTTTATTCTTGAAGGTCAAAGTTTGGCCGATCAAAATGCAACAGAGGATACTAAAGGTAAAAGCTTAAAGGAAATTCTTTCATTCAAAGAGTCTTGGGCCGTAGTAGTCGGTCGATTCTTTTTAGAACCTATTTGGTGGATTTTTGTCACTTGGATGCCCATTTATCTTTTCGATATTTATGGATTTAACGTCAAGGAAGTAGGTATGTTCCTTTGGTTGCCTTATGTCGGTGCCGCATTGGGAAGTATTATCGGAGGGTATGTTTCAGGTAAAATCATTGCGAAAACGAACTCAATAGATAAAGGAAGAAAGACGACGATTTTAATTGGTGGTGTAATTATGCTTGCCGGATTAATTGCGACCGTACTTATAGGGGATACCGCCGAAAAATTTGTAGCGATTGTATTTTTTGTATTGTTCGGGTTCCAATTTGCCATTAGTAACGTTCAAACATTACCAAGTGATTTCTTTAGTGGAAAATCTGTGGGATCGTTAGCGGGATTAGGAGGAATGATCGGTGTTTTATCCGTTATTATCATGAACTTCTTGGTTCCGGTAATTGTAGATAACTACTCTTATACACCCATTTTTGTTGTAATTGGAATATTTGTCCCGCTAGGTGTTGGTGCCATTTATTACTTCGCAAGAAAAATCGAGTCAGTAGAAAAATAACAGAATTATAAAATAATAAATTTTTAAAAAAATGAGCAAGTCAGAAGGAAAAGTAGCAGTAATTACAGGAGCAACCGGTGGTATTGGTTTCCAAGTAGCGAAAAGATTGGGAAAAGACGGGTATACCGTTGTCCTTAATGGTATTGAAGATGAGGAAGGAGCCAAAAGAATAGAAGAGCTTAAGGCTGAAGGTATTACTGCTGAGTACTATGGTTTTGATGTTACAAAAGAAGAAGAAGTTACATCCAACATCACTAAAATCGGTGAAAAATACGGTAAAATTGATGTGTTGGTAAATAATGCCGGTGGTTTGGGCGGAAGATCAAGATTTGAAGAAATGACTACAGAATTTTACAGATTTGTCATGGCATTGAACCTTGATTCAACTTTTTTCGCTTCAAGAGCGGCCATTCCATTCCTTAAAAAAGGGGAGAACGCCTCAATTATTAATTATACTTCAATTGCCGGGTGGAATGCTGGAGGGCCAGGTGCTGGTATCTATGGTACGTCCAAAGCTGCTGTACATGCTATTACAAGGGCTTTAGCAAAAGATTTGGCAGAATATGGAATTAGGGTTAATGCAGTATCTCCAGGTACTATCGATACACCTTTCCATGCGCAGATCAAATCAACCAAACCGGAAGTTTTCGCTTCATGGAAAAACAATATTTTGTTGGGTAGATTAGGACAACCTGAAGAAGTAGCTTCGGTGATTTCATTTTTGGTTAGTGATGACGCTTCTTTCCTAACGGCTGAGACCATTCAAGTAGGTGGGGGCCAAGGCTTAGGAATTTAAATTTAGAATAGAGAACTTAAATTCAGTTTAAAAAAAGAATAAAATAATCCGATTTTATATGAAAAAAGTAGTCACTTTCGGAGAGATAATGCTAAGATTGGCACCTCCAGGATTTTTAAGGTTTTCCCAAGCCAACAGTTTTGATGTGGTTTATGGAGGAGGGGAATCCAATGTAGCGGTCTCTTTAGCAAATTATGGTGTACCCGTAGATTTTGTAACACGACTTCCAAAAAATGACATTGGAGAGTGTGCCCTTATGGAAATGCGCAAGCGTGGTGTTGGGGTCGATAAGATCGTTTATGGTGGTGATCGTCTAGGAATCTATTTTTTGGAAACAGGAGCCGTTAGTAGGGGTAGTAAAGTGGTCTATGACAGGGCCCATTCCGCTATTAGTGAAATAAAATCAGGAATGATCGATTGGGATGCTGTATTCGACGGGGTAGAATGGTTCCATTGGACAGGTATTACACCGGCAATTTCACAAGGGGCAGCCGATGTTTGCCTTGAGGCCGTTAAGGTTGCTAGTGAAAAAGGGATAACCATCTCCACAGATTTGAATTATCGTGCTAAATTATGGAAATATGGCGGTGATCGTGAAACGATTATGACCGAGTTGACTTCATATTGTGATATTATCCTAGGAAACGAGGAGGATGCTGAAATGCATTTCGGAATTAAACCAGAAGGTATTACGGTTCAGACCCAAGGTCATGATGTAAAAGCGGAAGCCTTTTTGTCTGTATGTAAGCAGATGATGGAGAAATTTCCACGTGCCAAAAAAGTGATTACCACACTTCGTGGATCTATTTCGGCGTCACATAACACTTGGGCAGGAGTTTTATATGATGGTAAGAAAATGTATGAGACCCGTCAATATCAGATTACTGATATCGTAGATCGTGTAGGTGGCGGAGATTCGTTCATGGGTGGTCTGATTTACGGATTGTTGAAATATCCTGAAGATGATCAAAATGCCTTGGATTTTGCCGTAGCAGCTTCCTGTTTAAAACACACTATTAAAGGTGATGCCAACTTGGTGACCGTGGCCGAGGTAGAAAAACTAATGGGTGGTGATGCATCTGGTCGTGTGGCCAGATAAACAGCACATATGATTCTATGACTTTAAACGATTCGTTTTAAAATGGCCAATGGTAAATCGGTATTGATTATTTGTGGGGGAGGGCCCGCACCTGGAATCAATTCAGTGATCAGCACGGTGGCCAAGGTTTTTTTAAAGGATGGTTATAGGGTTTTAGGATTGCACGAAGGGTTTAAAGGCATTTTCAGTGAGAATCCGGAAATAAAGGAATTTGATTTTGATCATGCTGATAGAATTTTTAGCCGAGGTGGTTCAACCTTGGTCATGAGTAGGTTCAAACCTAAAAACGAAAGTCTAAACACTAACCTGTTTTTAGATAACGATGTAAAACTATTGGTCAGTATTGGTGGTGATGATACCGCCTCTACTGCCAATAGAATTACTACCTACCTTGAAAAGGAAAACATTTTTATATCCAATATCCACGTTCCAAAAACAATTGATAATGACTTGCCTTTGCCGGACAGGAATCCCACATTCGGGTTCCATTCTGCCAAGGATGAAGGCGTACGGATCGGAAATACAACTTACGAAGATGCGCGTACGAGCCATAATTGGTTTGTTATGTGTGCCATGGGTAGATCAGCTGGTCATTTGGCATTTGGTATTGCTACAAGCTGTCATTTTCCAATGATGGTTATCCCAGAAATGTTCAATAATACAGATCTTACCCTTGATAAGGTAATTCGTCTTATAATTTCTTCAATAGTCAAGAGAAAAGTTAAGGGAATCAAGTATGGTGTGGCAATGGTGAGTGAAGGTGTTTTTCATTCCATGCCAAAATCAGAATTGGATAAAATAGGTATTAATTTCACTTATGATGACCATGGCCATCCTGAATTGGGTAATGTTAGTAAATCTCATATACTCAATGTACTTCTCCAAAAAGAATTGGGGAAATTAGGATTGAATGTTAAAAGTAGGCCGGTAGAGTTGGGTTATGAACTACGTTGTTGCAGACCGATAGGGTTTGATCTTACGCTATGTACCTTATTGGGCATCGGGGTAAAGAAGCTTTATGACCAAGGACTTAGTGGCTGTATGGTGAGTGCAAACTCCAGAGGGGAAATAACCCCAATGTTCTTAACCGATATGCAAGATGTGAGCGGTAAAATACCCCCAAGATTGGTCGATATAGAATCCGAATTTGCACATCTATGTTTTCAGAATTTAGATTATTTAAAAGAGAACGATTACGAAGCTGCTAGGAAGTATGTAAATGAACCTTCAGCATACGATTTTAAAAAAATATTAAACAAAAAATAAGTATATGGCACAATATTCAAGAATTGAAGTGGCAAACGTGATGAAAGAAACAGGCATGGTGCCTTTGTTTTACCATCCGGATATTGAATTGGGTAAAAAAGTATTGAAAGCTTGTTATGACGGTGGAGCCAGATTAATGGAGTTTACAAGTCGGGGTGATTTTGCCTTTGAGATTTTTGGTGAATTGAACAAATATGCCATTGCGGAACTTCCCGGAATGATTTTGGGCGTTGGTTCAATTACCGATGCAGGGGCGGCTTCTTTATACATGCAATTAGGTGCGAATTTCATTGTTACCCCTTCATTACGTGAAGATATAGCGATAGCCTGTAACCGTAGAAAAGTATTGTGGTCACCGGGCTGTGGTTCTTTGACCGAGATCAATAGGGCAGAGGAATTGGGATGTGAGATAGTGAAATTATTCCCGGGATCAACCTATGGTCCTGGATTTGTAAAGGCAATAAAAGGTCCTCAACCATGGACAAGTGTTATGCCAACTGGTGGTGTTTCAACCGAAACTTCCAACCTTAAAGGTTGGTTCGAGGCTGGTGTTACTTGTGTAGGCATGGGATCGCAATTGATCAGTAAGGATGTACTCGCCAATAAAGATTATAAAGGTCTGGAAAAAGCAGTTCGCGAAGCTTTGGAAACTATAAAAACAGTAAGAAAGTAATAGTACAAGAACCAGAGCAAGTAATTGATTTGACCATAATTGCTTGCTCCGGATATAGATTTTATTATCATGGGTCTTGCTTCCATGAAAACGTAGATAATCAGTAAGGCTATCATTGGCAAAAAGCATTTTTATCATAAACATCAAAAGAGCGTTGTTTTTTTGACAAGAATCAGGAAAATACCAATTTACCATAGTGATACCATTTGTTTTTTTCATAAGAAGTAGGTCTTACCCACTATATTTTTGAAATTTTGGAATTGGATCCGATCAGGTACGGAAGTATGCAAATGCATATCTTTGTGCCAACATTTATTAATTGAAAACAATGAACATGAAAAAACCCTCAATAGGATTTATCGGCCTTGGCCTTATGGGAGCTAACATGGTTGAAAATCTACAGAATAGAGGTTATCAACTATCCGTTATAGACTTAGATAAGGAAGCAGTCGCCACCGTTGTCGCTCGTGGTAATGCCAGTGAAGCGGTCTCGCCAAAAGAATTGGCTGAAAAAAGTGATATCGTAATGCTTTGTCTGACTACTTCCGCTGTTGTGGAGAAGATCGTTTATGGCGATGATGGTATACTGGCAGGAATAAAGGAAGGCGCGGTTTTGATTGATTTTGGAACATCGATTCCTTCGTCTACCCGTAAGATCGGTAAAGATCTTGCCGATAAAGGTGCCGGTATGATAGATGCTCCCCTAGGTCGTACACCTGCGCACGCTAAAGACGGACTGCTAAATATTATGGCAGCCGGGGATAAAGAAACTTTCGAGAAAGTAAAACCTGTTTTGGAAGAGCAAGGTGAGAACATATTCCATTTAGGAGCCTTGGGTGCCGGTCATACCACAAAGTTGATTAATAATTTTATGGGTATGACTACCGTGGTAGCTATGTCACAAGCATTCGCAGCAGCGAAACTAGCTGGAGTCGATGGACAACAATTGTTTGATATCATGTCTGCCGGACCATCGAATTCGCCGTTCATGAAATTCTGTAAAAACTATGCCGTGGATAACGTAAGTGATTTGGGATTCTCGATTGCCAATGCCAATAAAGATTTAGGTTATTTCGTACATATGATGAAAGATCTAGGTACGGTTTCCAAGATTGCGGAGGCTACTTCGTCTAACCTTCAGGCTGCTTTTGATGCGGATATGGGTAGTGGTAATGTTCCTGAAATCTTTGATTATTTCTTAAAATTACAGAAATAGTTTCTTTTTGATTTTATTGGGTTTTGTTTTGATCTTTTTTACTTGTTCAAAACAAAATCCAATAAGAATAATTTATGCTATGAACAACTAATACGTTAGAATTAATTTGTATTGTTCGTAGCTTTTTATAAGAAGTACAATATTATTGAAATAGCCCCTAGAATTCTTTTTTCAAATTTCTTTAGCTGTTACTTTAGAAAATAATCTTCTATGATTATTTAATTACCGCGACTGCATAATGTCCAATGAAGAATTTGGGCATTCAATTCTCCAGAGCTATAACTTGAATTCAGGATTTGGTAAATCCTGAAGCGTTTAATAGGGTAGATGCCTTTTGTTTAAAACTTGGATTATTAATAGCAAAAACTACAAGTACTGCGATTATCTTTTTTCTTAAATAACCTTATAATATGTTTTATAATTTTTCTAACAAGAAACAAGATATTACAGGATGGATAGAACAAAGGCAATGCGTAACTTTAAGGTCACAAAAATGAACGTGATTAGACCCTTTATGTACAATTGTTTAGTTGGTTGGTTAGTTCATTTGGCATAAAACCCAGAAATTTGAAGAAGTGCTATAGATTCATATAGTCGTTGCCCATAAAAATTAAAATTTAACGAATCTGGAAATGGATAAAAAAGTAATAGTGTTAACGGGGGCCGGTGGGGTTCTAATCAGCGCATTGGCCAAGGCCTTTGCTAAAGAAGGTCATAAAATTGCGGTTTTGGACCTAAAAAAGGAGGCCGCTGATAAGGTGGCTGAAGATATAAACTCCCATGGTGGTACTGCCATAAGTGTGGTTGCCAATGTTTTGGAGAAAGATTCCCTTGAATCTGCCAAAAAGGAGGTCAATAGTCAATTGGGGCCATGCGATATTTTGGTGAATGGAGCTGGGGGCAACCATCCCTTGGGAACAACAAGCAACCCGTATTTGGAAATAGAGGATCTGAAGAAGACCACAGAAGGGTTTAAAACTTTTTTCGATTTGGACATCAATGGTATCCAATTCACCTTTAATCTTAATTTTATCGGTACGCTTTTACCTACCCAGATTTTTGCGCAGGATATGGTCGGTAGAAAGGATTGCAGTATTTTGAATATATCTTCCATGAATGCCTTTACACCTTTGACCAAGATACCGGCTTATAGTGGTGCAAAAGCTGCTGTTTCCAATTTTACCCAATGGTTGGCAGTGCATTTCTCAAAAGTAGGGATACGCGTTAATGCCTTGGCGCCTGGATTTTTCCTAACCGATCAAAACAGGGCTTTGTTGTTAGGTGAAGATGGTGAGTTGACCCCAAGAGGGAATACGATTATCGGTCAGACACCCATGGGGCGTTTTGGTGAACCAGAGGATTTAATAAGCACGGCCTTATGGCTAAGTGATAAGGGTGCCGCTTTCGTTACCGGTGTGGTAGTGCCTATAGATGGTGGTTTTAGTGCTTTCAGTGGTGTTTAATAATATAGAATAATGAGTATGACTTTAGAACAGACTTGGAGATGGTATGGGCCAAATGACCCTGTATCCCTTTCAGATATTAGACAGGCAGGTGCTACCGGAGTGGTTACCGCCTTACATCATATTCCGAACGGAGAGGTTTGGACCGTTTCGGAAATTACTAAAAGGAAAAATGAAGTTGAAGCTGCTGGGCTTACATGGTCGGTCGTTGAGAGCGTACCGATACATGAAGCAATTAAAACCCAAGCAGAAGGTTATTTGCAGTATGTTGATAACTATAAGGAGACCTTGGCCAATTTAGGTAAATGCGGTATCGATATCGTTTGCTATAATTTTATGCCTGTTTTGGATTGGACAAGAACCGATCTTGAGTTCCAGGTAGAAGACGGTTCCAAGGCATTACGGTTCGAAGCTGCTGCTTTTGCTGCATTTGAATTGTTTTTGTTGAAACGTCCCGGAGCAGAAAAAACATATTCAGAAGAAGAAGTTGCTGCTGCTAAAAAATATTATGATGGTTTGTCCGAAGAAGGAAAACAACAATTATCAAATAATATCATAGCAGGGCTTCCAGGTGCTGAAGAAGGATATTCCTTAGAGGAGTTCAATTCTATTTTGGCTACTTATGATGCTATTGATGGGGTGAAATTAAAGAAACATTTGTTCGAGTTTTTAGGGCATATCATTCCAACGGCTGAAAAAGCAGGGGTTTTAATGTGCATACATCCCGATGATCCTCCTTATCCCATTTTAGGTTTACCAAGGGTGGTAAGCACCGAACAGGATATTGTTGAGCTTTATAAGGCTGTTGATAGCCCAAATAACGGACTCACCTTCTGTACAGGGTCTTTCGGCGTTCGAAAGGATAACGATCTACCGGGAATGGTTGAACGTTTGGGTAGTCGTATTCACTTTATTCACCTTCGTAGTACACAAAGGGATGCCAATGGAAATTTTCATGAGGCAAATCATTTAGAAGGTGATGTTGATATGTACAATGTTATGAAGGCCTTGATCGTAGAACACGAAAAACGAAAATCATCTGGTAGAAAAGACTTGCGTATGCCAATGCGTCCCGATCATGGTCACAAGATGCTCGATGACCTTCGAAAAAAGACCAACCCGGGATATTCGGGGATTGGCCGTTTAAGGGGATTGGCAGAACTGCGCGGACTCGAATGGGGTATACGTAAAGCCCTCTTTAACGAATAATTTTTATAGAACAGTCAAAGAAAAATAGTAAAATGACAACTTTGGTCGAAACTAGGTATGCTTCAAGTCCTGAAGCCGTGAAAAAGTATGACACAACCGAATTGCGCAATGAATTCCTTATTTCCAATTTGATGCAAAAAGGGAAAGTCAATCTGACCTACACGCATTATGATCGGTATATCGCGGGGTCGGCGGTTCCTGAAAAGCCATTGAAGTTGGAAACCATAGATCCTTTGAAAGCTGAATATTTTTTAGAAAGACGCGAACTGGGTATTATCAATGTAGGGGCTAATGGGGCAGTTGAGGTAGATGGTACCACGTATGTTTTGGGGCATAAAGACGCCCTATATATCGGAAGAGGAGCTAAAGAAGTAATTTTTAAAAGTGATGAGGCCGATAAACCCGCCAAATTTTATTTGAATTCCGCTCCCGCCCATACTCATTATCCTACTAAAAAAGTGAGTCTTGCTGAAGCAAATAAGTTGGAATTGGGGTCTTTGGAGACTGCAAATCATAGGACAGTCAATCAAATGATAATTGGTGGTGTGGTTACCACGTGTCAATTACAAATGGGAATGACCGAACTGAAGACCGGAAGCGTTTGGAATACCATGCCAGCACATGTGCATGACCGTAGAATGGAAGTATATTTCTATTTAGATGTACCTGAAGGGCAATCGGTCTGCCATTTTATGGGACAACCACAAGAAACACGCCATATTTGGATGCAGAACCATGAAGCGGTTATTTCCCCACCATGGTCTATTCACTGTGGATCGGGAACGTCTAATTACACCTTTATTTGGGGTATGGCGGGTGAAAACTTGGATTATGGCGATATGGATGTTGCCAAAATAACTGATTTAAAATAAACATTATGTCTCTAGAATTATTCGATCTTAAAGGAAAAATAGCCCTTGTAACCGGAAGTACCCACGGATTGGGTATGTCCATGGCCATGGGCTTGGGAAAAGCAGGAGCCACTTTGGTCGTTAATGGGAACTCATCCCAGCAAAAGATTGATAAAGCGATTAAGGAATATGGAAGAGAAGGAATAAAAGCCTTTGGTTATAAATTCAATGTAACAGATGAGGTTCAGGTCATAGAGGCCATTGATAAGATCCAAAAAGAAGTCGGACCCATAGATATTCTAGTAAATAATGCGGGGATTATAAAGCGGACCCCTCTTGAAGAAATGGAAGTGGCAGATTTTAGGCAGGTCATCGATATAGATTTGGTAAGTCCGTTCATCGTATCAAAGCATGTTGTAAAATCAATGATTGTCCGTAAACAAGGTAAGATCATCAATATCTGTTCCATGATGAGTGAACTTGGCAGGGATTCGGTGGGTGCATATGCAGCAGCCAAGGGCGGACTTAAAATGCTGACAAAAAATATGGCAACGGAATGGGCCAAACATAATATCCAGACCAACGGAATCGGGCCTGGTTATTTTGCCACTTCACAAACGGCCCCTATTCGAGTAGGGGGTCATCCGTTCAATGATTTTATCATTAACCGTACCCCAGCTGCAAAATGGGGTGATCCAGATGAATTGATGGGAGCCGCGATTTTCTTGGCATCGAAAGCCAGTGATTTTGTAAACGGACATATTTTATATGTTGATGGGGGTATTTTGGCGACTATTGGTAAACCATCGAACGAGAACTGAGCAAAAGGTTGGGAACTTTTTTCTTTACCTCTTAAAAAGGTATTTTATGTTTGCCATGGGTTTGTTCAAACGGTATGCATATAGGTGCAATGCATTTCTTTTGTTGGGTTATGGACGTTTATAATTCTCTAAGACCTCTAGCACCATATGGGCTGAATTGATGGCCGCTACCTTTACAAATTTAAAATAATCGGTATGGGCCTGGGTGTTGGCATTGTCGCTACAGCTTCGAATAACAATAAAAGGTATTTTCAGCATTGAACAGATTTGGGCAACGGCAGCACCTTCCATCTCAGTTGCAAGGGCATTGAAATTGGAATACAGTTCTTTGGCTTTTGTTGTGTCGCTCAGAAAGGTGTCTCCGGTTGTTATGGTACCAACGAAAAACTTAGGGGTCTTACCTTCAAAAGGTCTTAGTTCTATATGTTCGGAAACTTTTTTGCCCAAATCCAATAAATAAGGGTCTACCGGTATGTACAAAGGATTGCGGTCGTTGTTCTGGGCTAAATTTTTAGTAGGCCATGTTTTGAATGCCCCAGCCTTTAACTCGCCAAAATCATATTGTACCAAATTCTCGGATATTACAATGTCACCAGGATTAATTTGTGGGTCCAAGCCTCCTGCAACACCAGTAAATATAATGGCTTTCAGTTTAAAGTTAGTCGCCAGGATTGCTGTGCTATAGGCAGCGTTTACCTTGCCTATTCCTGCTTTTAGAAGTACTACTTTTCGTCCTTTTAGTTTGCCGGTGTAAAAGGTAACTCCTTCTTTTTTGATTTCCTTTTTGTTTTTCAGGGAATCTAAAAGCATGGTTATCTCTTCATCCATTGCCCCCATAATGGCAATTCGCTGGGCAGATAGGCTACAGAACCCCATGATTAAAATGAACAGTAAGATTTTTTTTAAATCCATAGAAATACCAGCGCTAATAGGTTGATGATTATGATTACGGGATTGATTTCATGTTTTTTACCTGAAAACAGTTTCAATAATGTCCAACTGAGGAATCCAAAAATAATACCTGTCGATATACTGTAGGTCAGTGGCATAAGCACCATGGTCAAAAATGCGGGAATGGCTTCATCCAAGGTTTTCCAGTCCACTTTCGCCAAAGGCATCATCATGAAAGAACCCACCAATACTAGCGCAATGGATGTGGCGATACTTGGGACTATGGACAATAATGGGGAGAAGAACAGAAAAGGTAGAAATAAAAGTCCGGCTGTAATGGCCGTTAGTCCTGTTTTACCACCTTCCCGAATACCTACGGCAGATTCTATATAGGCCGTACCTGAGCTGCTGCCGATAAGACCTGAAAAAATGGTGGTGATAGAATCTACCAAAAGTGATTTCTTAAGGTTTCTGGGGTTTCCGTCATTGTCTTTGAACCCGGATGCTTCAGCTAGCCCAACAAAGGTTGAGATACTATCGAACAGATCGGTAAATGCAAAGACGAAAATAACCGGTAAAAACGCATATTGAAGGGAGCCGACGAGATCGGCCTTCAAAAAAAGGCTGAAATCGGGCATGGAAATAAGGCCGTTATAATTCACTAGGGTAGAAGAGCCAAAATTGATTACAGACGCATCTCCCCACCATCTTCCAATGGGCCAAGCCATAAGGGTCGTAAGCATTATGCCGATAATCATAGCTCCTGGAATTTTTTTAACAACCAATATGGCCGTTGCAGCCAAACCCAGTAAAAAGGTTAAACAAATAGGGTCTTTCAAATTTTCCAATTTAACTAGGGTTACAGGGTCATCAATAATAAAGTGGGCATTCTGAAAACCTATAAAACAAATGAAAAGTCCGATTCCTGCAGCAATTGCATATCGTAAAGTATGTGGTATGGCTTGCACTATTTTGTCCCTGGCCTTCAGAACACTTAGAATCAAGAATAGTACACCTGCCCAAAAAACGGCCCCTAAAGCCGCTTCATAGCTAAGACCAAGACCCTTAACCGCTGTATATGTAAAAAACGCGTTTAATCCCATTCCCGGTGCAATCACGAATGGGTTTTTTGCATAAATACCCATTGTAATACTACCGAAAGCACTTACCAACACAGTTGCGGTAACCACTGCGGAAAATGGCATACCTGCTTCTGATAATATAGACGGATTTACGATTACGATGTAAAAAGTTGCCAAGAATGAACTTATCCCGGCTAAAATCTCGGTGCGTATAGATGTTGTTTGTGTCTTCAATCTGCCTTTAAATTAGGAATTACCAATATCTTATAAGGGGTTATCTATAATATTTTGGGCACTATTATAAAATGAGCAATTGATAATTAAGCTTTTTGATGAATACCCATTCAATACATTGGATAATTAATAATTCTTAATTGAAGGAATATTAGTTATCGACCATTTATTGAATCGCTTTAAACTAAAGTTTATGCTTTTGAGAAGGGACACATGTTTTGTAGGCCAAACAGCTGTTGCTGTCGTTTCTTTATTTTATTCCAAGTCCTCGAACTGCGTTCAGACTTTCCACAAAACAAAGAACCACGCCAAATAGCGTGGTTTTGAGAGTGTTGTGATCGCGGAAGGATTCGAACCTTCGACCGTCTGCTTAGAAGGCAGATGCTCTATCCAGCTGAGCTACGCGACCATTTTTCACATTAAAGCAAAAAAAATAAAACCATGTACGACAGAACATACTGCGTTTTATCAATATTTCGGCAAATTTAAATCTTTTAAACTAACTGGAAAGAAAAATTGAAAGAATTAATGGGTAGAAGTGAATAGTAAAGCCATATTCATTTAAGTATCTGGTCTTTATTCTATCTATTTGAACATCTATTCAACTTCTTTCATCAATACCTCAATGGATTTTTCCAATTGTTCATCTATACCCTTGGTAATTACCTCAGGTTGATTTTTGACAAGTATTTCCGGATTCGTTTCATTGTTTTCCATCCATTCCCCAGCTTTGTTCTTTGAGCTTATGGGCACAACACCCCAACGCCCACCGTTTGGTAATCTTTCCCAACCGGCCCAACTACAGGTTCCGGGTACGGGCATACCTACAGTTTTACCTATTTTCAAATCTACATAACCACTTGCGAAACAGGAGCCGTCACTGTACATTGATTCATTGAAAATTGCCAAAGTAGGTTTTGTCCATCGGGAGGTAGGTTCTCCGCCCACAACCCTATCTTCA
Source organism: Maribacter luteus (assembly GCF_009674825.1). Classification (GTDB taxonomy): domain Bacteria; phylum Bacteroidota; class Bacteroidia; order Flavobacteriales; family Flavobacteriaceae; genus Maribacter_A; species Maribacter_A luteus. Next base: position 101,534 of record NZ_WKJH01000001.1, on the reverse strand, counting down.
GTTTCATAGGATAAAAACGGTACACCGGTAAAGAACATGGCCAAATCCGCGACCAAATCACCACCTCCATTAAAACGGGTGTCTACGATTACGCCTTTTTTGTCATTGAATTTGCCTAGCATTTCATCATAAATGGAACGGTAGGGTTCATCGCTCATACCTGGAATATGCACATAACCCAAGGTTCCGTTGCTTTTCTCCAAGACCTCCTTTTCATTGTTCTTTACCCAACGCCTATATAACAAAGCACCTTCTTCGCCTAAGTTAATGGGTTTTACGGTGATTTGTTTTCGCTTTCCGGCTTCATCCAAAACATCCAATAAGGTGAATTCTCCTTCAATCCGGTTTAGGTAAAATGCTGCATCTATTGAATTGTCAATGGTCTTGCCATTGATTTTGTCGATTACCATTCCGGGTTGAAGATTGAAATCGGCCTTATCCAAGGGGCCGCCTTTGATTATTTCGGTAATTTTAAAGCCGTTACCTTTATAACCATAATCGAAAAATATACCCAACGAAGCCGTTTTATCGCCGTTCTCGATATTGTCGGAAAAACCACCTCCTGCATGGCTCACATTCAGTTCACCAAGCATTTCAGATATCATTTCTGCAAATTCGTAGTCATTTCCGATATGTGGCAAATACTTTTCATATTCAGTACGCATGGCATTCCAATCTACACCGTGAAAAGTTGAAGTGTAGAAAATACCCTTGGTACGAAGCCAAATATGGTCGAACATATATTTGCGTTCCGCATCGGCATCCAATAACATTTCTGAACTTAGTTCAACAGGTTCTGTTTTGGCCATGGTAAGGTCAACTTTGGCTATTTTACCATCAGCCAATAGAAATAGATTTTCCTTTTTGGCATCCCATTGTAGGCTTCCTGTTTTTGCATCCAAAGAAATGAGCATTTTCGTGTTCTTTGTTCTGATTTCGGTTTCCCAGAGATTTAAATCTTTTTCAAAACGGGTGAGGTAATACAGTTTTTCCCCATCTTTAGAAAGAACGGCATCGGCAAGTAACGAAGAGTGTATGGTTAACCGTGACTTTCTTCGCTCAATGTCTTCTAAATCAAATTTCAGGTTTTTTACCTTTTTGGGTTCTTTTTTTTCCTTCTTATTCTTTTTGTCATCAGAATTTTCTTCTTCTTTCTCCTTCGCAGCCTCTTCTATCATTTGCGTTAACTCATATTCTTCCTTTGAGATATTGAACTTGTCCCATGCCTTTTGGTTCAAGAACATGGTATACACATCCATCTCAGTCTTTCCACTGGTCGCGTAGCTTTTTAATCCGTCACGATTGGTAAAATATAAGATTTGATTGCCATCGTTCACCCATTTCGGTAGAATATCGGAGTATCCACTTTGTGTTAGGTTCTTACGTTGTTTTCCGTCTTTCGAAATTAATAAAACCTCAGAATTACTTAAAGATACGCGCCAGTTTACCAAGAGCCATTTGCTATCTGGGCTCCATTGAAAATATTGGTCGCCATCTTCCATATGAATTAGTTCTTTAGGCGTCAATAAGGTATGCACCTCATTATTTTTGAGGTTTTTGACTTTCAGTGTTCTTCTATCTTCGATATAAGCGATATAGGTGCTATCCGGTGAAAATTCGGGTAGGTAAACATCCGTTTTGGCAGTAATTAAAGAGTCTTCCTTGAAAAGTGTTGCCGCAAAGAAATAAGGTTCTTGTGAACGCACTTTTGAAGATTTGAAAATTGACCATTTACCACTGCGTTCACTGGCATAGGCAACCGATTTACCATCCGGAGTGAATTTGACAAAACGTTCTTGTTCCGGTGTATTGGTAATTCGTTTTGTTAGCGAACCGTCTACAGAGGTGACGAAAACTTCCCCTCTACTAATGAATGCAATTTCTTTTCCGTTGGGAGCTATATCCATTTCTAGTACATCGCCATTTACTGAAATATGTTTTATTGAATTATGGTCTTCCTGGGTTCTGATTATGATGTCGACTTTCTTTGCTTCTTCACCAGGTATGAGAGTGTAAATTTCCCCGTCATAGCTAAAAGCCAATTTGCCGTTGCCCATACTCAAAGAGCGTACGGGGTGGGTTTTAAAATGTGTGAGGGCCTTTGTTTCCGAAGTGTTGTCCAGTGACATTGAAAAGACATTGAAACTTCCTTCCCGTTCACTTAAAAAGTAAATGGTATTATCATCCTTTGCGAATACCGGGTTACGGTCTTCTCCTTTGAAAGCTGTTAGTTTCAGGTGTTTTCCAGTGGTTGGGTCGTACGACCAAATATCCCTTGTAATAGCGGATACGTGGTGTTTTCTAAAACGATTTTCATACCCTTTTTTATCATGGTAAACCAATTTTGTGCCATCACTATTTATTTGGACATCTTGGGCAGGTACGGTCAATAACTGGTCTACCCTACCGCCAATTGTTGGTACGCTATATAACTCAGGTTGCGTACTGGTAGGGTATTGTCTGTGGGAGAAATCATCCAATCTACTGGCCCCGAACAAAACTCGGGTGTCATCCGCAGAAAAACTATAGGGAGTTTCGTTACTACTATGATAGGTCAATCTTTTGGCCGGTCCTCCTTGGGCATCCATCACATAAATATCGAAATTACCGTATCTATTGGAAGCAAATGCCAATTGTTGGCCATTTTTACTCCATACAGGTGCGTAATCGTGGGCAGAATGGAAAGTCAGTTGTTTTGCAACACCGCCATCGGCCAAGACCGAAAACAAATTTCCTTTATAGGTGAAAGCAATGGTTTTACCATCAGGGGAAATGGAAGGGTAACGTGCCCATTTCGGATTTGTTTGTGCGGTACAGATATAAGTTAGGCCAATTGTTAAAGCGGTTAAAAATAAACTCTTCATATAGTTATATGGTTGGTATTTAATAATTTGGAAAGGTAAGGATTTGGTTCCTTTGCTACAATACTCCATGAATTTTGATTGCGGAATTAATATGGCATGGAATTTTCCCGATCATAGGCCAGAATAAATGATTTTCTAGCATGGTAAATAGCTGTCATAATTAAATTGTAAAAACCTTCATTTTAAGAATAAGAGGGCAATTATTCGTAACTTCGTTTGTTTGGATCAGGACATGTTCCTATATTAATTTGGAACCAATAATAGTGTATGGATTATAAGCACTTAGTAGAAAGTATAATACAAAATGCCCAGCGTTTTAAAAGTAAAAACGCCATTTATTATAAAGATAACACGCTCAATGAATGGGTAGGTATTTCTTGGACCGATTTTGGGAATCGGATAGAAAAACTGTCAAAGGCACTATTGCATTTTGGAATATCGGAACAACAAAACGTTGCGATTTTTGCTGAAAATATGCCAAACTGGATAATTGCGGATCTTGCAATTATGGGTGTTAGGGCAGTATCGATTCCGATTTATGCCACAAACTCAAAAAAAGAAGCGGAATATGTGATAAATGATGCGGAGGTCAGTCTTCTTTTCGTAGGAAATCAAAATGAGTATGATAAGGCTTATGAGCTTCTGGAAACCTCCGCCTGCTTAAAGCTAATCGTCGCTTTAACGAATACAATTGAATTGCGGTCTTCGGAAAATTCCATTTATTTAGAAGATTTTGTAACAATAGAACCTAATGGACAAATAGAAACGGAGCTACAGAAAAGATATTACGAGCGCGATATAACCGATTTGGCAAGCATCATCTATACATCCGGTACTACGGGCGAACCCAAAGGGGTTATGCTAGACTATACAAATTTCGGGTCTTCTCTGGTTGCACATGATTTTGAACTGAACGTTTCCGAAAAGGATGTTTCCTTAAGTTTTTTGCCGCTTAGCCATGTTTACGAACGTAGCTGGGTATTCTTTTGTCTTTATAAGGGAATAGAAATTTATTTCAATCAAGATCCTAAAAAGATAGCTGATGTCCTGAAAGAAGTGAAGCCGACATTAATGTGCACCGTTCCCCGTATTTTCGAGAAGATTTTTGCGGCCATACAAGATAAAAGAAAAGAGGCCTCACCAACTAAGATGAAATTGGCAAGTTGGGCCTTGGGCATGGGCAACAATTATTATAACAAGCACAAACGGCTTGAAAATAGAGTACCCTTTGCGCTAAAATTAAAATATAAAATTGCAGACAAATTGGTCCTCAGTAAATTACGGGACGTTTTTGGGGGACGTATAAAGTTCATGCCATGCGGAGGTGCGCCTTTGGCGGCTGATATGGTTTCGTTTTTTCATTCTTTTGGACTCAATATTAAATGCGGATATGGATTAACCGAGACCACGGCAACGGTTACTTTGTTCGGGGACTCACATTTTGAATTTAATTCAGCCGGGAAGACTATTGAAGGAACCCAGATTAAAATCGGCGATAATAACGAGATTTTAGTAAAAGGTCCTGGTGTTATGAAAGGGTATTATAAAAAACCGGAAGAGACGGCCAAAGTCATTAAAGATGGATGGTTTTATACGGGTGATGCCGGTAGAATAGATGAAAAAGACAATTTAGTTATTACAGATAGGATCAAGGATTTGATGAAAACTTCCGGTGGAAAATATATTGCCCCCCAAAAATTGGAAACCGCTTTGATCAATGATTCGTTTATTGAACAGATTGCGGTAATAGGTGACCAACAAAAATATGTTACGGCATTGGCCGTCCCTAGTTTTGAGAATTTGAAAAAATACGCCTTGGAGCATAAGATCACTTTTAAGGATGTTGAAGAATTAATTACCCACAATCAGATTATAGAACTTTTTGAAAAAAGATTCGAAGAGCTGCAGAAAGAGTTCTCCAAGTTTGAAAAAATCAAGAAATTCACTTTGCTGCCCAAAGAATTCAGTATGGAGGCCGGGGAAATTACGGCAACCTTGAAATTGAAACGGAAAATAATACAGAAAAAATATAAAGAACTGATCGATAAAATGTATTCAGAATAAGAGTTTCTTGTTTATTCAGTATACTCCATAAAAAAAGCCTTTCATTTATGAAAGGCTTTTTTAGTTGTGTGTAGCCTTACCCTTTTCTCGTACAGTTCAAAATTCAAACCCACTATCTTTAAAGAAGTTCTATAAAAGCTTGAATCACTATATGAGAAATGGGCGTAATTAGGCATGTTTAGGCCATTGTTTTAACCTTTTTTAATTGATTTTGAATAGGAGTATAGTGCCAGGTAATTAATACCTAGCACTATAAGCCCTATAATTACAATAATTCCCGAATGTATTAAATTCAGTAGAATAAAATCCTTACTGGCTCCCGATAATATGGCATACCAAAGAAAAGGGCAAAACACTCCAACCAGTGAAATATTACGCCCTGTTTTTATGCCTGCTTTAAACAATTGTGCTTTATTTTTTGATTTCTTATGGGTACTTGGTTTGCCCTTGACAGCATCCACACATTTCTTTCCAACAAGGGAATACGGACAAGCTCGGATAAGGGATTTAAAAAAATTGGAGAGGGATTGCATATAATTTGTTTTTAAAAGAAAAAGTAAAAGATAAAACCACCCACTATGGCCATGGTCATAACAGAACACACAAATGCGATAATGGCTTTGAGTTTTAACATGGAGGAAATAATGGCTATTTCTGGTAAACTCGCTCCAGTTCCCCCAATAATCAAAGCCATGGCCGCACCCATACTCATTCCCTTGACAATGAGTGCGTTTAGTATAGGGATGGCCATTTCGATGCGCAAATACAAAGGGACACCAATGGTTGCCGCTATAGGTATTGCAAGTGGACTATCATTTCCAAGATATTTTTCAACCCATGCATCAGGTACAAATACGGCAGAAATTGCACTGATCACCGCACCAAGGAGAACATAGGGGAATATGCGCTTAAACAATGCCCAGCCAAAATTAAAAGCTTCTGTAAGTTTTGGATGGGATGCACGCGTTTGTCCACATAAGTCTGTGGAAGGCGATTGTGTATCTGCATATGGGTTTTGGGCTGTTGAACAGGATGCTACTGCATTATTTGAAACCGATCCACAGCTGACAGCCGGTTGGGAAGCACAAGTACTTGTTGCTGTTTTGGACTTTAGGTCAATTCTTTTTACACTACGTCTAAGGGATGTCTTTCCGGCAATGCTTCCAAAAAAAACGGAGCCAATAAAAACAATCAAGAAATAAACCAATGCCACTTTCCATCCGAAAACACCGAAAATAAAACCAACGACAACAAAATTGGCCAATGGGGCAGAAAGCAAAAAGGAAAACACCATGGCGAAAGGCGCTCCCATTTCTATCATCCCCATGGATACGGGAACCATGGATGCACTACAGAAAGGGGTAGGGATTCCTAGTATCGCTCCCATTAAACCACTGTATTTCCCCGTTTTTGATAACCGTTTTTGAAGTTTTTCCTGAGGTATAAAAGCCCTTATGAGACCGGTGATTATGGAGACAAGGGCAATTATGAATACCAATACCACGCCTACGTGTATAAATTCGTCTAATGCTAAATTCAAATTTTCGTTCATGATGTTTATTTAAATAGTTATAATATATGCGCTAAAACACATATGTATTTATAAAAAAAAGCAGATGCTTGATTTTTCCTTTATTTAGGGTCCAGTAGAATTTGATTCTTACTTATGGCGTTCTGCCAATAACTTTTTACACTTCTGTATTTCATTATTCATCTGTGATTCTGGAATCGTTTTTATGGCTTCTTGAATCAATTGTCGAAATTCATTTTTAATCGGTGTTAAATAGTAATATACCCACTTTCCTTCTTTTACCTCTTCCACCAACTTTGCGTGTTTTAATATCTTTAAATGGCGCGATACGTTATATTGATACTCGTTTAAAACCTCTACAATTTCTGAAACACAGATCTTTTCATCCATGTTGGTTAGCAGCCAAATTATTTTTAATCTAGTTGCATCCGAAAGGGCTTTGAATATATTAATAGGTTCATCCATTAATCTTCTTGTTTTAACATATGTGTTTTTGTACATATGAAATATGGAGGCAAATATATAAAATAATGGAAACACAAACACCCCTTTATTTTTTTTATTTTAAAAGTGGCCTTCACATTTTCCTGCACAGTTCAAAGTTTAAAATCAGTATCTTTAAAAATAGTGTAAATAAAAGTTGAATTTTACCCAAGGGGGGAGAATAAAGCGAAACCGACGCTAAGAGAGCTACTAATTTATAATCTATATATGATTTTAGTTCAATAACCCAAATCCAGGTCAAGACTGTGAAGAAAAACCAAATATGACAGAAAGAAGAAAAATCGGAATAATAGGTGTTGGTCCCAGAGGTAGTTATGCTTTGGAAAACCTAGTAGTGGAATTGGCGAATACCAATAGTTTAACCAATATACAGGTATCATTATTTGAAGCTACCGGTAAGTTCGGTCATGGTCCGGTTTATGATATTTTTCAAGCATCGACCAATTGGATAAATATTACGGAAAGGGTTTTAGAGTTAAAAAGGAGGGGTCCTATAGATGTTAATACGTTAAAAATTCCATTATTTCCATCATACCATGAATGGGTTGGCAAAGATTTTAAAACCATACCGACTTATACTGCGGATACGTACCCACCGCGTGCTCAAATTGGAGAATACCTTTCTCAACGATTTGAATCACTTATTGAACCGCTTATCAATTCGAATATTGCCTTTTTATATGAAGAGAAAATTATCGAAGTAAAATTATTGGATAATAACAAAATCGAAATCAAATCGAATACAACTACTTATGAAGATTTCGATGAAATATTGCTGACTATTGGCCATCAACCCACAAAACTATCCCAACAAATTTCGGAATGGGACGATTTTGCTGCCAATAATGAAGATATAAATCTTTTTAAATCTCCATACCCGATTGCCGATTTTTTAAACTGTAAAAATCTCAATGAAAAGAGTACCATTGGTATTCGTGGATTTGGATTGGCAATGATCGATGTAGTGCGAGGAATAGCGGAAAAATTCGGTACCTTCATTATTACCGATGAAAAAACTAAATCTTGTAGGTATTGTTCTGATCATGGAATCAAAGATACGCTCGTTCCATTTTCTTTAGACGGTTTACCTCCTGTACCCAAACCTTTGAATGCACAAATAGATAAATGGTTTGAGCCTACAAAAGAACAAATACTTGATTTTGAAGAAAAAATAGGCAGCGACCTCATCCAAAAAAATGCTAAGGGCCCCCAGTTTTTAATGACGGCTTTTGCCCCTATTGCAGCAAACATTTTCTTAAACTTGCCAATCCCTTCCAAGAAAAGTAAATTGTCAAAGGAAGAAATTGAAGAATTAGTGATAAGATGGTTAGGTGATAATACCTACGAACATTCGCTGATTACATCAATCTATCATTCAGCCAAAAAAAATATGCAAGATTTTGTGGCAATGGCTACGGGTGAAAAATCGGTAAGTTTGGATTTTTGTATTGGGCAGGTTTGGCGCCATTGCCAACCATCGATCTACGAACAATTATCTTTTAATCAATGTTCAGATACGGTTGTTGCCGAAATAATCGCATTGGATGAATCCACGAAAAGATATTCCTATGGCCCTCCGGTAGAAAGTATCCAGCAATTAATGGCTTTGGTTGAAGCCGGGTTCCTTAATTTAAATTGGGTAAATTCCCCTGATATTGATTTGACAGAAGATGGATGGAGTTTTAAATCTGTAAATGAATCGATTACGGTAAATATTATGATCGATTCGGTTTTGGATTCTCCCAAAATTAAAGCCGTTAATTCTCCAGTGGTAAAAAGTATGATCTCTGATCAGTTGATTGAAGCAGTACATGATGATCTTGGTGTAACGACAGATAGCAATGGATATTTAATCCCAAAAAATAAGGACACGAAAATCCCGATTGCTTTACTTGGTAGATTAGCTAAAGGAACCATAATCGGGGTAGATGCCATTCTTGAGTGTTATGGCGAACGCCCTCGAAAATGGGCTAAACAAGCAGCTGACAATCATACTGATTGGTTGAACAAAACGATGTTTTAGGGGGAAAGGTAAAAAGAGGATTTCACCTTGCAGGTGAGCTATCTGAACATCCGCTGAATATATTTTATGGTACACATTACAGTAACACTGGGATTTTCAATAAGTTTAGCAACATTCAACTAATGAATATAACGATAAGCACAATGCCTTAAAACCGAACTGTTTAAAAGTAGAATTGATTAACTTTAAGTCTAGATGGACAAAAGATAGGTTAGGACACTTTCTCGGCATACCAATACGGAATTGAAAGTTTAAAATAGACGATAGGAAGGTTTCGTTTTACAGACAAATCGTATGCACTTTCATATTCATTTTCGTATTCAAAGGTAATTAACTCTTTAAAATTAAGCATAAAAAAACGGTTTAGCGAAAACTAAACCGTTGTTCTTGAGTACTTTAAACTTAGTAGCGGGGACTGGACTCGAACCAGCGACCTTCGGGTTATGAGCTTGAAAAAACCTCGAATTTTGGCACTATTATGGGTAAATACTATAAAACTGTTTACCGAATTGTTTACTGTGTTAATATTAAATTTCTAAGTCTATTATCACAAGATAAACAATAACTTTTTCCTAAACAAGATTTTGGTCTGAGCAACTGAAGAATATAAAATTCCAATATGTGGATGCATCTTAAGATTGATAATTGAATTGTTTTTCAAAAGATGGTTTTCGAGGCAGGTTCTTTTAATTATTTAGGGAAGCTTACAGGAGAGGTCATTAGATGTGGTGGTTTGAGATATAAACCTTGGACAATATAGTTACTCGCTAAGCTGCCAAACATCTAAGTTTTTATTAGTATACTTTTATCTGATTATTTCTTTACCATTTATTGTGAGTGCCGTATTTTTGTCAATACCCATGCTTTCAGCAATTCCTAATAATTCCTTCTCAGAATAAATCTCAGAATCAATTTCAATAAAATCATTCATTAAATCTTCTATACCCCAAGGGGAGAAATTTTCTTTATCGAATATTTCTATATGTTCATCTTCATAATCTGAAGATGACATTTTAACAAGACCAAAAACCAAATTGAAGCTTATAAAATCGCTTCCACCTGGTCCCCAATTATTTGAATCCCATCCTATGGTAAGTATATTGGTGTCGCTATCTAAATCTGCAATCCAATCATAGAATTGATCCATCACATCCAGATAATCACCAGTGATATCTTTGCAATATTTTATTATTTCTTCAACTTCATTTTCTTTAAACTCACCTCTAAGCAGATCAAGAAAATCCTTGTTGGAAATTAGATGTAAATGTAGAGCTTGGTTATCAGTAATGTACATATTGATTGAAATTTACTTTAAAATTAAGATTATTATTCTACTTTTAAACAGTTCGGTTTTAAGAGAAGCTTACACTATTATATCTATTTCTTCTCTAAGAATCCTGTTATTTTGGTCATAGGTAAGCTTAGAAGTATAAGTTTCGCCAAAATTAAACTCTGACCAGTAGATTAAATTTCCATTCTCATCATATTCTTTAATGTGGCCACCACTGAAAATGCCATTACTTAGATTGACCTCTAATATTTCTTTACTTAATCTCTTTTGAATCATTAGATACTTTCTGGTTAAAAAGATTTTAATCTTAAAAATGCTTTTTATTTAAATGAATTTTAAAACAATGGCAGTAATTAATAAAAACACCCCTACAGCGACAACCATTTTTTTAACATCTTTGGTTTCTCTTCTATTTCCTTCAAGTTTCTTTGATATAGCATTTTCTAATTGCCTAACGGAATTTGACAAATTTTTTATATCATCCTTAAATGAATTAAAATTATCATCAAATGTTGATTTAAGCTCTTTTCTAAAACTATCTAAAAAGATTTCAACGGTCTCTGTGGATGACTTTAACTGAAATTCAAAATCTTCTACCTTTTGGGCTAGATTTTTTTGAAGTTCTTTCATCTCCTTGTGATTGCTTTGATTAAGTGCAACAATGGCATCTTGATGATTTTTTACCTCATTTTCAAAATCATTTTTAATTGCCGTTATACTGGCTTCAAACTTGGATATAACTTGTTGTAAATCCTCTTTCTTTTTGACATAGTCTTCAGAAATGTTCTCTTTAAATACATTCAAGGATTTAGATAATTCTGCGGTTGCATCAATTGTTTTCTTTGCATTCTTAGAGTTGTTTTCGGTTAATTCATTAATAGCCTTTAGTTGTTCTAATTGCGAAATCAGGGATTCAAATTCTTTTTGAAGCGCTATGGTCTTTTCCATTATGCTGTAAGTTTATGTATAAGCTTTGTTAATTGGAAATTGGTTCTATTGGTCAAAATTTCTAATGATAAATCTTCTAACATGGGTCGCACAGCAGAATTGAAATCCAATACTTTGGTATTAAAAATTTCAATTAACACTAAAACGCTATCCCAAGAATCTATCCTGAGCATTTGTTTAAACCCATTTTGATATAATTCTTTTGCTTGCTTCACCAAAGGTTTCTCTTGGGCACTTGTGAGCGTATCTTCTTGTTTTAACTCTAGTGCAAAAAGACTGAATGCCGTTAATAAATCTATGCTGGCATTTTCTTTCATATTTATCCTCAAGTTATCGCATGCGCCACGAAGGTGTTTGGCGTTGTCTATTTGACCTCCTAAACCATCAGGAGGGTTGTCTATAAAGCCAATATACTTTTTAACAATGTCACAATTTGCTTTACGGCCGTTATCCGTATCCGCGGGTAAATAATCGGTTCTGGCGTACTTAGAAGTGAAATATCGAATCATCCTGTCACGGAACTCCCGTTCACCGACTTCTAAATACACCTCACACAATTGCTGCATGTAGTTTATAGAGCGTTCCCGTTTTTTGGCTACTTCACTCTCGATAAATTCTATAAGGGTGTACATTACCCCGATTAAAATGTTTTCCTTTCCTTGTCGTTTTGCTTTTGACAACCATTTTTTAGAGGTCTCTATACCCAAGTACCTTCTTAGATACATCTCAAAATTGGTTAAATATTCTTTATCACTTTTGGCCTTGAACCTTACCTCTATGGCCCTTTCTGAATAATCAATGACATAATCATCTATAATACCTAGTAGGTTCAGTCTGTATATTGCCCTTTGGGTGTCTGCTATGTTTCTTATTCGATGGTAATTATTCTTGATAAAAGTAATAGTGTCCGGGTTCAGTAAGAGCTCATCCGGTCCATTTATATTTTCTTGGTGTTTGGCACTTCTATATTTTTTGTACAAATTTTCTACCAAATCCTCTGGCCCAGAGGTGAAACTATAAGCTGCTGTTACAATTTTATCCTTGAATCCAGGATAGCCCTGACTTTTTATAACCTCTGTAATTCTAGAAATAACATCATTATTAAATCCAATAATTAGTGTGTATCTATCAGATTGTTTTTTTTCTATCAAGGTTTTAATACCATCTGCCTTTTTGCTTTTAAACCATTTCAAATACTCACCATCCGGACAAAGTTCCTTTAGTATTTTTCTAGCAAAACTTAATATTTCATCTGCTTTGTCTCTTTTGAAATTTTTTGTGGAATTGTCATAACTCCTTAAATTGCGCTCCAAGTCCAAAAGACCTATTTGAATTCGGTCTTCTGCCACCGCCTTATAAGGCCCATAAAAACGAACATATCTGTCATTATATAGTTTTACAGCATTTACCTCATTGAACTTCTCTTTAATTTTTGCTGCAAATAGTTTTACAAAGAACTCATCTTCATACTGTACTTGGTCTAGAAGTTCGTCTATAATTTCTTTTTCCCTTTGTTCTCCCCTAAAGCCGTTCCTGAAAAATTCTATATTCATTTCTGCATCCAGAGGATGGTATAAAATGGTACAAAGTGAGGGTTGCCTATCCCTACCGGCCCTACCAGCTTCTTGATAAAAACTTTCTACGGAATTAGGAAAACTGTAGTGTACGGAATATCTAATGTTGGGCTTATCTATCCCCATGCCAAAGGCCTTGGTGGCCAACATGAGGTTGGACTTGTTTCTTAGGAAGTCATTCTGGTTTCCCAGTGATTCCTTTGCTGCTTCATCTACTTTTTTATTGGCTATACTGTCATCATTTCCACTACCAAAAAAGGTGGAGATGTTTAAGAAAGGTAAACTATTCAAGCCCCTAAACTCATTACCTCTACCATTTTTAAGGTGAAGTACACCACTGGCCAACTTATCCGATTTGGACGGACAAAAAATTACCCCTGCATTTTTATACCTGCCATCTGTATCACCATAAAATTCACCATTAGTACCTATTAACCCATATTGGGCCTCCAGTTGCGCAATACTATTGGGCATATCTTCTAAAAACTGATGTAAAACGGGGTATTTTACATGAGCCAATTGCCGTTCCCTTTCATGAAACACCAAATTCTCCTCTATATTCAGATCTACAGAAAGTATTTTAAAATTTAACTCTTTACGGTCAATGGCTTCTGCGGGTAACGTAACAACCGCCTCATCTGCAAGCCCCAATTCTCTTTGTACATCTGCCAACACATCAAAAGAAGCCGTGGCGGTTAATCCAAAAAAGGTAAGGTCCTGGTTTTTGGTTGGGCAATGTCTTCTAAGGTTTTCTGCCAAGTTTAGGTAGACATGCCTAAAATCATGGCCCCATTCCGACACGCAATGCGCTTCATCTATAACCGCATAGCTAAAATACACCCCTGTGTTTTTACTGGCAGCAAGGGTAGTCCTAAAGTTTTGCATCTGAAAACGCTCCGGGGAAACAAAGACTATGAGCGTATTTCCTTTTTGCAATTCTTTAAATTTGACATCCCGAGTATCTTTGTCATCAAAAGAGTTGATGAAGTTTACATTGGTAATACCGTTTTCCAGAAGCTTATCATACTGGTCTTTCATTAAAGAATTTATCGGGTCTACCACCACGGTTACACCCGGTTGTAGTAGAGCACAGATCTGAAAGGTTAGCGACTTACCACCACCGGTGGGTAAAAGGCCAATTACGTCTTGTCCCGGAAGCGCCCTGTTAATAATGGACTCTTGGCCAGGCCTAAAGCCCGACTTTCTAAAAATGTTCTGTAAAAAATAGTGTATGGCTTCCTCTTTCTCAGGTGCGTCATAGATAAACCGTTGGGTCTGTATGTTGCCATTTGCACCTTCTACCTCTTCTTCCAATAATGTGCCTAGGGGGGCGTATTGTATTCTTCTGTCAAACAAAAAAGTAAAGGGAAGATGATTCTTCTTTTCATAATCATTGCTGATGTAAATATCTTCCCCGTTATTGCTTTCACAGTTAATCGTTACGCTATTGTTCAACGAATTTTCCCCTAAAAATGCAATCGGGGTTTCTTCTGGCCCAATTAGGTTGTTTAGAGCGGTAAAGAGAAGATTTAAATCTTCTTGCAAAAGATCTGTTTCTTCTTGTGACAGGCCCTTGATTATGAAATGGGTAGGTTTTGGGTCTGCCAAAAGACAAAATAGCATGGTTTTATGTAATTGGGCAAACAAGGTGATTTTATTAATATACTGATATATATTACTATAGAAACTACCCCAACCTACGGTTTCCTCTTCTTTTAGAAGCGGTATGGCCTCTATAAACTGGGTAAGTTCAACAGGGTCTATGTCTACATCAAATGTAATAGAGGCTGCAGTAATAACGGGTTTAGCGGTGTTGAATTTGGATAACTCCTCCCCAAAATACTTCTTTAGCAAATATGAACTTAAATGTAATGATGCCCGGGTATGGTTGCCACGGTTAAGCAGGTTCCAAGCTACTTTGTACAATGGGGGCAGGTTATCCTTATCTATGTAATTGGGGCCATTGTGCACCGTAAACCCACTTAATTCATGGGTTAGTTCTTTTAATATAACCGGCTCTACAAAACCTGTAAGAAACTGGTTGACTTCTTCCGTGTAATAGGCTGCTTTTAAACTAAACATTGGGCACAGATTAATATAGTATAATTGATTAGAGCTAAAGTCAATCCTCGTTACATGCACTATTAATTTTGTTCATTTTTTGGGATACTTTACAGACGCATTTTATAACCAAAAAGTTTCTAAATTTAAAGATAATAAATCTTGAATTTTATCTATACGATTTTAAGAAGTAGATTCGGGGAAATTAAGGTTCATTGTTACACAATAGGACTTGGAGTGGTAAACTTACCCTATCCTTAATAATAGTTCAACATAAAGTTTGCCAATCCTTTAATAGGTAGTTCAAATTCCAAAAAAACAACTTGGGATAGCATTTTTTAGTCTAATAGATTATAAAAAACGAACAAATTAAAGGCCTCATGGAACGGAGATTATACTTATTTAACTAGCATATCTTTGTTTTTGGTATAATTTATAATTACAAATATTGTTTATACTGTGCACTGTTAGTGCACAAGTTTTTTACATTTACATATGCCTATCAATAAAAATGCACTTATTCGTTATCAAGCCCTAGACAGATGCTTTTCTAATCCGGGTCGGAGATATAATATCACCACCCTTTTAGAAGTTTGTAACAAAGCTCTTTTAGAATACAACCCTAATTCTGAGGGTATACAGAAGAGACAATTATACGAAGACATTCGATTCATGGAATCCAGTCAAGGATATGGGGTTGAATTTAAAAAGATAAAAGAAGGTCGAAATACATATTACAGTTATGCAGATCCTAGTTTTTCCATAAGCAATAACCCTATAAATGAACTTGAAGCAGAGCAATTAAAATCGGCCATGTTGGTACTATCAAGATTTAAGGGTATGCCACAATTTGAATGGGTTAACGAGTTATTGCCAAAGTTGGACCAAACATTTATGTTGGGTGAAACCCAAAATGATATCATGTCTTTTGAAAACAATCCTTATCTAAAGGGATTAGAGTTTTTAGGGCAACTCTTCAATAGCATTAATCATAAAAAGGCAATTGAGATTACATATAAACCTTTTGATAAAGATAAATTCACCATTAATTTCTTTCCTTACCATTTAAAGCAGTTCAACTCAAGATGGTTTCTTTTTGGGCGTAATCCGGATTATAAAAGTTTAACCAACTATCCTTTAGATAGGATTATGGAGATAAAAGAAATCGAATTGCTCTATGAGGAAACCGAAATAAACTTTGAAGAGTACTTTGAGGATGTTATCGGGGTGACGATTAAAGAAGGTAGGGTTGAGACTATTGAGATGAAAGTTTCTAAGAAGCTCTGGCCTTATATTGAAACAAAACCATTACATGGCTCACAAAAAAAGAAACACACCGATATCGAGTATGTTTATATGACATTAGAAGTAATACCAAATTTTGAATTAGAGAAATTAATTTTGTCTTATGGTGATGATATAGAGGTGCTTTCCCCCGAATATTTTAGAGATAAAATTAGATTTAGGCTTATAGAATGTAAAAAGCACTATGATTAATGCAGAAAGAATGCACACAATATGCACACCTTTGTTTTAGATATGTGCTTCGGTAAATAAAATCAAGTTTTAAAACTAAAAAATTAATAGAGGTATTGCATATTCCAATTATATTAAATAACCCTCAGCATTTAAAAGGTTAAGATTAATTATCATAGAGTAAAAGATTTGAACGTTTTGGAAAATATAATTAAAGAAAGTGTTATAAAGTTGGTTTCGAATTTTCGAAATCAGGGAGTGCCAACAGAAGACCTTTATCTTCTTTTGTATCTGATAACTTGTAAAAAAGAAGGAATCCAGCTTAAAGTTATTACAGAAAGGACCAACCTTCAAGATCAAAATACTCTATTCCAAGAAGAGAACAATAGTTTGGACCAATATTATGAGAAGCAAAGATTAGAGTTACACAATGTCCCTGAGGACAAAGCAATTTTCATAGAGGTCAATGAAGTTTTCAATTCTTTGATTTCTAAAAAATATCCTTTAATCGATTATTTGATATATCCATTGAGAGATGATTTCTGGCCACTTTTGGAAAAAGCTGATTTTAGTGTGGTTTTTGACTCATTGCTAGAACATATTGTTGCTTCACAAGGGAAAAAAGTCGGTGAATTTGTACTGCCTAAAGAAATCGGGTGGTTTTTGATGCAATTGGCTGATTTAAAAAAAGGTGCGGAAGTCTTTAATCCTTTTGGGGGCTTGGCGACTTTTGGTATTGAACTTACTCAAAACCAAACCTACTTAGGTCATGAAATTACTCGTTTGACCTGGGCCGTAGCTATTTTACGATTAAATGCTCATGGACTACTCAACAATAGTGAGTTTCTTGAAGTGGATACTTTTAATTCTTGGCCGTCTACCAAAAAATTTGATTTGGTGGTTTCAAACCCTCCTTTTAGACTCCCATTGGACATTAATCATAAAGTTAATTTTTCAGGTATTAAATCGGTAGAACACTTCATGATTCTGGAGGGTATAAAGCTCCTTAAACCGGATGGTAAGTTAATTACCATTGTTCCTATAAATTTCTTATTTGGACAGCAGGACGAACAAATTAGGAAACATCTTATTGCAAATGATTTCCTTGAAGCTGTAATATCATTCCCCGGGGGGCTTTTAATGCAAACAAATATTCCTTTTGCCGTTTTATTACTTAATAAAGATAAAATCAACAAGGGCAAAGTTGCATTTTTTCATGGTTCTGAATTTGTTACCGACTTAAATCGTTTTGATAAGGTTTTTTATCCTGAAGGATTGTTAGAAGAGATATGGGATATTCTAAAACCTAATAAAAAACCTCATGTGGGATATATTCCTGAAGGAACATTATTACCTGAATTGATCAATCAAGACGTTATAGCTGAAAATCATTATTACTTAGACGTAAAAAGATATTGGCTAAATAAGGTAAAAGGAACCCCTTTAATTGAGTTCCTGAATATTGTTGATACATTAACTTTTAAACAAGCCATAGAATATTTTGAAAATGAGGATGAAGTTAGCTATCAGCACAAAGTACCTTTTATTTCAACGAAGCATATTTCTTCTAAAGATTTAAAAAATGATCAAAAAGATTTTGATGTAAATATTGAATCTTTGGATAAAAAGGATGTAAAAAGCGGAAAGTTTATAAATAAGGATGTGTTTCTGGTTTCTTTAATAGGAACAAAACTTAAGACCTCTTTTTTGCCCGCTAGAAATACCTTGGTTCATATTTCAAATGATGTATTAGCCTTTAGCATTGATGAAAAACAAGTAAATAAATACTGGTTGGTAAGAGCTTTGAATGCACCCATGGTTAAAGAACAGTTGAATATTTTGGTAAAGGGAACTGTACTTAGATTACGAAAAGAAGATTTTCTGAAAATCAAAATAAACCTGCCACCACTAAAGGAACAGCTTCAGGAAATTGGTATGATTCAAGGTTTAGAAAAGAAGTTGGACAACCTAGAAACGGATATCATTGAACAAAACTCATATTTAAGACATACAGTTGCCGGCCCTCTTTCCGATTTAGGACATGCGCTTAAAAATATTGATATTATCTTAAAGAATATATCCAATCAGGAGATGCCGGAAATATTGAACACAAAAGTTTCAGAAGACCATTTATATACCCTTGGGGAGCATGTAGAAGATTCAAAAAAGCATTTTGCAGTCATATTGGAAACAATTGCGAATAAACTCAGTTCATCCCAAAGAATAGAACAAAAGAAACTACATAAATTAAACTTATTAAAGCATATTGAAGAATATGTAATGCGTAAAAGTGAAAACTCATCGGCTTTAGGATATTTTATTGAATTTGATTTTGATAAAGATTTTTTCAGAAGCTATCCCAGTGCTGATTTTGAGTATGTTTTAGGAAATAAGGAGTTAATCAATTCTTTACTGGATAATATGATTGATAATGCCTTTAAACATGCTTTTATCAATGAAAAAGGCAAAATTGAAATTTTTGTTTGGGGAATTGATGATGGTGCAGATACCAAAAGAATTTGTTTCACAGTTTCTAATACGGGTGAACCTTTACCAAAGAACATTTCATTGGATGATCTTAAAAAAAAGGGATATGGTAATAGTTCTAAAAAAGGGGATGGTTTTGGTCTTTGGTTAGTGAATGAAATAGTGAAAAAACATAAGGCCGATTGGTTTTTATCCAATGAACTTTGGCCGGAGAAACAACAAGAAAGTAATAATATAATGGTTTTTGGAAGAAAATATCCTTTAACAAAAAGTGAATATGTTACTACATTTAATTTTAATTTTCCAATACTAGAAGAATGATGAAACGGTACAAGGTCATATGGTTTGATGACGAACATTTAGAACGTAAGCGCATTAGGGAAAGTGCTCATTTGAAAGGTATAACCCTGGTAGGATATAGTAATGCAGAAGAGGGTATTGCCGAACTTGAGCAAAATATAGAAGCCTATGACGCTGCATTGTTAGACGGTATTTTTTATGAGACCCCTTCAGAAAAAGGCAAACCTACCCAAGATGCGGCAATGGGTAAAGTTGCTAAGGCTTTACTGCGGTTAGAGGTACGTAAAAAATTGCCTTGGTATATTTTATCGGGGCAGGACTCTTTCACAAAAGAGGAAAATAAATATGCAGCTGCTTTTAAAGACGGGAAAGTCTTTGATAAACTCGGGGACGAAAAAGAGTATGAAAATCTTTGGACCCAAATGATTCAGGAGGCAGATAAGCTACCAGAAACCCAAGCTCGTCAGAATAATCAGGAGATATTTGAAATCTTCGAACTTGGCTATCTAAACGATGATGTTGAAAACCAAGTGTTACATCTTATAATTGATTCCTTACCCTCGAATACTTCTGAATTAAAAGGCGTGCTTACAAATATTCGTAGTGTGCATGAAAGTTGTCTAATGCGATTACAAACAATTAGAGTTATTCCGAATGCCAATGATTCTTTAAATAATATATTAAAACATTTATCCGGTAATGTTTCAAAAGATAATGGGTGGAAACCAACATCAATGGTTTATCAAACAAAAGAAATAAAGAACTTACATGAATGGATATATTATACTTGTGGATCTTATATCCACTATTTGGAAAATCAGGATAATGATGTTTATATGATATCAAACTATGCATTGGAATCATTGCGATTTGGGCTTTTTGAAATTTTGCTTTGGTTTAAAAAAACTTACAAAGATTATTGTTGAAACATATGTGTAGATAACCTGCACACTTCCATCTTAAATTTGTCTCAAATCATAAAATTAGATCGTCATGAGTAATACCACCATTCAATGCCCAGATTGCGGAAGTCAAATTGATGTAAATGACATCCTAAAGCATCAAATAGAAGATGGGTTAAAACAGGAGTTCCTAAAAGAAAAAAAGGAACTATTGGATAATCACAGTCAAAAAGAGGCCGAACTTCAAAAAGAAAAGGAAGAGTTTGAAGCCAAAAAGAAACGTGAAAACGAGATGTTTCAAGAACGATTGGAAAAACAAAGTAAGGAGGCAGAGAGAGCAATTGAAATAAGGCTGAAGGCAAAACTTGAAGAAGATAATCAAGACCGGTTAAAGGCAATGCAAGAAGAATTGGCCGAAAAATCTGAAAAAGTAAAGGACTTACTTAAAAAAGAGGTGGAAATCGAAAAGCTAAAACGAGAAGTTGGTGAAGCTTCTGAAGTTGCTAAATTAGAAGCGCAAAGAGAGTTGAACGATCAGCTCAAAGAGGCTGAAGAAAAAATTAAAAAAAGAGCAGAAGAAGCTTCAGAATTTAAGGTGAAGGAACTACAAAAGCAACTCGAAGACCAGAAGAAGCTTGCGGAAGAGATGAAACGTAAACATGAGCAAGGCTCCATGCAATTGCAAGGAGAAGTTATGGAATTGGCCATAGAAGAGTGGTTGGCTACCCAGTTTCCATTAGACGCCATTGAAGAAATCAAAAAAGGTGCAAATGGTGCTGACTGTATACAAGTGGTCAATACCAGGGAATTGTCTAATTGTGGAACAATTTACTATGAAAGTAAGCGTACCAAATCTTTTCAACAGGGTTGGATAGAAAAATTTAAAAATGATATCCGGGATAAAGGTGCCCATATTGGGGTTCTGGTCACGGAAGTAACGCCAAGTGACATGGATAGAATGGGGTTAAGGGATGGTATTTGGATTTGCACCTATGAAGAATTTAAAGGCCTCTGTGCTGTTCTAAGGCAATCCATAGTGCAATGGAGCCAGTTAAAGCAGAACCAAGAGAATAAAGGTGATAAAATGGGGATGCTTTACGACTTTTTGACTAGCAATGAATTTCATTTGCAAATGGAGGGTATCGTAGAAGGATTTACCCAAATGCAGATAGACCTGCAAAAAGAAAAGAACGCCATGGCCCGGATTTGGAAACAGCGGGAAAAGCAAATAACCAAAGTGGTAGACAATGCCGTTAATATGCACGCTTCCATCAAAGGTATAGCAGGCAAGGCAATAAAAAGTATTCCAGCATTGGAATTGGGGGAGGGCTATGACGATGAAGACGATAACTTATTGATTGAGACGTCGTAAGTTGCATACCAAGAGCTCTATCAATATAGTTATATCAATACATCGAATTGAATATTGGCCAACATTGTTTCATGTCGATTTTATACTTTGAATTTTGTAGATAATAGGAAAACAGACAAACCATAACCAGACCATTAAAACCATGCCATTTCCATTATACATCCTAACCGAGAAAGAGCGTTTTGTGCTCTACAAACTATTCGAAATTGAAAAAAAGGATAACCCGAGGGTACTTTTAAAAAACAAACTTGCCAAAGTGCTTTTACCGGCAAAAGGCCTATTGCAATCCGGGCTCAATTATTCGGGTTTTCTTCAGAAAATTGCAGATAAGCATAACATCCCGATCACTCATCTTAAAACCGATTACGAAAAAGAATCGGAACTGTTCATTAAATTATTCGCTAAAAAATTCGAATCTTTTTCTTCGGAAGAAAAGAGGTCTTTTCTCCTAGAGTTGGAGGCCAAGGGTTTGAGCAAGGACCAAGTCGCATCGATTACGGCACTTACCACTATCGGGGCGGCCCAACTATCCGGTTTTGGTGTGTATATGTTGGCTACATCAACAGTAGGAGCGCTAACGTCTGCATTAGGGGTTACCCTGCCTTTCGCCTTTTATACTAGTATGTCCAAAGTCATAAGTATAGCCATTGGTCCGGTTGGGTTTGCTTTGGCGGCCTATCCTATTTACAAATCCTATAAGGGAGTAGGTAATTGGGAAGAATTTAAAGAACGTTCAGTAGACCATTATGACAATTTTATTAGGGAAGGAGGGAATCTGCTACATGGTAATTACCCCCTTGCAGAAGCCGTTTTTAATTATTGGGCAGGTTTACGGATCATGAAATTACATCAGTTAGAGTACAATAAAAAGGCAGCAATTACGGAAATCTATAATTATGAGCGTCAAAAAACAGATATCTTGCAAGAAATTGCCAAGAACAAACTTGTAGTCAATGAAAAAGACCAAATAATTAAAGATAAGGAGGCAATTATTAATGAATTACAAGAACAGATCAAAGCCATTAAATCGGAAATAGATGTTGTTCGTAAGGAACGCTTGGAATATAACTCGGAGATTTTGATCAAGAATGACAGGCTAAAATCGAAAGTAATTGAAATTATGAAAGAAAAGGATAAAATAAGTGCCATTGACAAAACTATTGATAAAATAAAAAACTAACATGATCACAGGGGAGATTAAAAGCAAAATAGATAAGATTTGGGACGATTTCTGGACGGGCGGAATATCCAATCCCTTAACCGTAATCGAACAGTTTACCTACCTCATTTTTATAAAACAGCTGGACGATAGGCAGATTCGAATGGAAAAGCAGGCCAACCTGCTTGGCATTCCCATTGAAAAGCCCATCTATACCAAAAAACAGGCTCCTTTACGGTGGAGCAACTTTAAGAACAAAGACCCGGAGGCCATGTTTGACCTGTTTACCAAACAACAACGGGAACTGGACGACCTTACCGCTTTCGATTTTATGAAGACCATAGGGGCCGAAGGTGGCGAGTTTGCCAAGTTTATGAAAGGGGCCATTTTTATGATCCAGTCCCCCAAACTATTGGACAAGGTGGTGCAGCAAATAGACCAATTGCCGTTGGACAATAGGGACACCAAAGGGGACCTCTACGAATATATGCTCTCAAAAATTGCCGAAGCCGGTACCAATGGGCAATTTAGAACCCCTCGCCATATCATTAATATGATGGTGGCCATGGCACAACCTAAAAAAGACGATATTATCTGCGACCCGGCATGTGGTACGGCCGGTTTTCTGGTAAGTGCCGGGGAATATATTTACGATAACCATAACGACTGGTTTCAGGACAAAACCTTTAGGGAGCATTTTCACGCTAATATGTTTCATGGTAACGAGTTCGACCCTTCCATGTTACGTATAGCGGCCATGAACCTGCAATTGCATGGTTTGGAAACCCCGGTATTGACCGGTAAGGATGCCTTGAGCGAGGCCAATGGCGATGTAAACGATGCCTACACTTTGATCCTGGCCAACCCACCGTTTAAAGGCAGTTTGGACTATGACGAGGTAGAAAGCAGCCTATTGCAGACCACCAAGACAAAAAAGACCGAACTCCTCTTTTTGTCTTTAATGTTACGTAGCTTAAAAGTAGGGGGTCGGGCGGCCGTTATTGTACCCGATGGCGTGCTTTTTGGCAGCAGTAATGCCCATAAGAGCATACGTGAAGAGTTGGTAGAAAACCAAAAGTTGCAAGCCGTAATCTCTATGCCCAGTGGGGTGTTTAAGCCCTATGCCGGGGTTAGCACCGCCGTTTTGTTCTTTACCAAGACCAATTCTGGAGGTACCGACAACGTATGGTTTTACGATATGAAAGCCGATGGTTATAGTTTAGATGACAAGCGTAATGAAATAAAGGACAACGATATCCCCGATATTTTAAAACGCTACCACAATTTAGAAGCCGAAGCGGATCGTAAACGTACCGACCAAAGCTTTATGGTACCCTTTAAAGAGATCAAGGACAACGATTGGGATCTATCCATTAACCGGTATAAGGAAATTGTATATGAGGAGATTGAATATGATGACCCCAAGGATATTATAAAAGCCATAAAAGAACTGGATAAGGAACGAACGGATGCATTGTTAACTTTAGAAAATCTTTTGAATTAATGGAGCTAGTTGAATTGGGAGAATATATTGAAGTGTTGTCCGGTTATGCTTTTAATTCTAAATTGTTTAATGACAAGGGTGTAGGTAAGCCTATAATTAGGATTCGAGATGTTGGAAAGGAGAAAACCAACACTTATTTTGATGGTGAATATGATGATAAATATTTAATTAATTCGGGTGATTTTCTTATTGGAATGGATGGTGACTTTAGGTTAGCAAAATGGAAAGGGAATGAAGCTTTATTAAATCAGCGAGTATGTAAAATATGGTCAAAAGATAGTAGTATATTATGTGATGATTATCTTTTACGTTTATTGCCACGCGAATTAAAGTTAATAGAGGATACAACATCTTTTGCAACGGTAAAGCATTTGTCGGTAAAAAAAATTAGGAATATAAAAATCCCCCTCCCCCCACTAGAGACCCAAAAAAAGATAGCGGCTATTTTAGATGCCGCGGACAGCTACAAACAAAAAACCAAGGCCCTAATAGAAAAATACGACCAGCTTACCCAAAGCCTCTTTTTAGATATGTTTGGGGATCCGGTGACCAATCCTAAGGGGTGGAAAGAAATAAAAATTGAAGATGTTTCATTTATTGTAACAAAAGGGTCATCACCTAAATGGCAAGGATTTGAGTATATCTCAAGTGGCATTCGATTTATTACAAGTGAAAACGTAAGGTTAGGCCATCTTGATTGTGAAAAAGATAAATTTGTTGCAAAAGAATTTCATGAAAAACTTGAACGATCAAAACTTAAAAAAAATGATCTATTAGTTAATCTTGTTGGAGCAAGTATTGGGAGAGGAGCCTTAATGGAAGAAAAGTTTTTACCAGCGAATATAAATCAAGCAGTAGCTAAAATTGAACTTAATACAGAAATAGTTGATTCAGTTTTCTTATTAAATCAAATTATTACTCCTCAAATACAAGATAGGTTAATTGGAAATAAAGTTGAAGGAGCAAGAGCAAATATAAGTTTAAAAAATGTTAGGGAATTAAAATTTCTTTATCCACCTATTAAACTCCAAAACCAATTTGCAGAGCATGCGCAAGCCATAGAGGCTCAAAAAGCCCTCGCTGAAAAAAGCCTTCAAAAATCGGAGGCATTGTTTAACAGCCTATTGCAAAAGGCATTCAAAGGGGAGTTGGTGTAATGGATATAGCCTTAAAGCCTATCGTTTGCATTCCTGAAAAAGACCCTGTAAAAAGGTTTCTTTTGGGTAAAAAAGGTAAAAACGAGTTTTTGGCCGTGGCACTTAACCCTAGTACGGCCAATGAAGACACCTTAGACCCCACTTCTAGGAACATAGAGCATTTGGCAATTAAAAACGGCTGTGACGGTTGGTATATGGTCAACCTCTACCCGGGTAGAACCTCTAAACCGGAGTTTCTGCCCAAAGAACCAGACCCCTTGTTGGTAAAAGAAAATATACAGTTTATAGAAACCATGTTGACTTCCAACAAGTACAACATTACCAAGGTGCTATTGTGTTGGGGCAACGGAGTAGATTGTCATAATTATTTAAAGGAAAGTGCAAAAAGAATACGAAGTACCATAGAAGAACAGAAATTACCCTGCTACCACTTAAAATTAACAACGGCAAAAAATCCTTTTCATCCTGCACCAACTCCGGTCAATAGATGGCTTGGGGGCATCGAGAACGTAAAACTAAACCCTTATTGATATATGGATATCCAAAAGTACAATGTCAACCAACATCTTATAGAAACCCTTTTGGCATGGGTGAAAAGTGGAGAAATAGCGATTCCCGAGATTCAACGCCCTTTTGTTTGGGACGGTTCCAAAGTACGGGACCTTATGGACAGTTTGTACCAAGGCTATCCTATTGGCTATATCATCACTTGGCGCAACCCCAATATTAGGCTTAAGGATGGCTCTACCTCTGAAGGCAAAAAAATACTGATAGATGGGCAGCAACGGGTTACGGCATTGACGGCGGCCATTTTGGGCAACTACGTTATCGATAAGAACTACAAACGGGTCAAGATTAAGATAGCCTTTAACCCCATAGAAGAAAAGTTTGCCGTTCAAACACCTGTTATTGTTAAGGACAAACAATGGATACCGGATATATCAAAGGTACTTAGCGGTGCGGTAAACTCGTTCAATTTCACGAACGACTTTATAAACAACAATCCTGGGTTGGACCAAAATAAAATTGTGGCGGCAATCAACAAACTCTTCAATTTGGCCAAAAAACAGATCGGGCTTATAGATTTGGCCGGGGAACTGGATATAGAAACGGTCACGGAAATTTTTATCCGTATAAACTCACAAGGGGTGATCTTAAGTCAGGCAGACTTTGCCATGAGCAAAATTGCGGCCAATGACACTTATGGTGGTCAGGAGTTGCGAAAAGCGATAGATTACTTTAGTCATTTGGCCGTGGCACCGGAGTTTTATCAATTTATCGCCGATAATGACGCCGATTTTGCCAAAACGGAGTATTTCCAGAAAATGGCATGGTTAAAAAATGAGAACGAAGATCTTTACGACCCCAAATATACCGATGTTTTAAGGGTGGCGTTCACCACCCAGTTCAATAGGGGCAAGCTATCCGATTTGGTAAGCCTACTTTCAGGAAGAAATTTTGAAACTAGGACCTACGAGGAAGAAATTGCGGAAGCCTCCTTTAAAAAATTATCCGATGGCGTCTATCATTTTATGAATGAAACCAATTTTAAGCGGTTTGTCATGATCATAAAATCCGCAGGTTTCATTTCCTCAAAGATGATACGGTCACAAAACGCCATAAACTTTGCGTACATCGTTTATCTTAAGTTAAAGGCACAGGGCGAGAGTCCTGCAAACATAGAAACCTATGTACGTAGATGGTATGTGTATTCGGTATTAACAGGTCGCTATTCCGGTTCCCCGGAGTCTACTTTTGATTTCGACATCAGACAAATTGAGCTAAAATCGTTTCAGGATTATTTACAGGAGAAAGAAGATGGCGAACTGTCCGAAGCCTTTTGGAACGCCTCTTTGGTTCAAAGCTTAAATACGTCGGTCACCAGTAGCCCTTATTTTCATGTGTATTTGGCAAGTCAGGTTAGGGCGAACGACAAAGGGTTCCTATCCAAAGAGATTACCGTAGGCGATTTGATCACTTATAGGGGCGATATACATCATATATTCCCTAGAAACTATCTCAAAAAAGCGGGCTTGACCAGGGGCAAATACAACCAGATCGCCAATTATGTGTATATGCAGCAAGAGGTGAACATACAAGTTGGTGCCAAGGCTCCGGAAGTTTATTTTGGGGAGATATTGGAGCAATGCAAAGGGGGGGCTCTAAAATATGGAGGCATAAATGAGTTGGATGAACTGAAAACGAACCTAGGTCAAAACTGCATTTCAGAGACGATATTTAGTATGGATATCGATAATTATGAAGATTTTCTTCAACTTAGAAGAAAGTTAATGGCAAATAAGATGAAGGAGTATTATTTTAGTCTTTAAACCCCAATAAATAGTTCCTCGAGAGTTACATGTGTGCATTATGATTGCATAGATTTAATTTATATTTATCTCAAATAAGGGTTATGAAAAGTAATTTCGATTTTATTAAAGTTGATTTTCCCGAGTTATATCAACAAGTCGTAGAAGCGGAAAAGTACGTATTCAAGGCTCCAAAGTATGCTGCCCTTCAATGTAGGATTGTTTTGGAGCTAACGGTGAATTGGCTCTATGATAACGACCCTGATTATGAGCGGCCTTATGATACTACTTTGGCGGCCCTTATGTATCATGAAGATTTTAAAAATGATATCAAAGCGACTTTACTTCATGAACTTACCTTGGTTAGAAAAGTGGGTAATGCTGCCGCCCATGGTAAAAGGGTAAATACGAAAGAGGCTTTAATTTGTCTTCGTAGTGTGTTTAGGTTGTTATCTTTCATTGGCATTAATTACAATGAGGTAAGCCCTGTTGTTCCGGCTTTTAATGAGGTTTTGATCCCTACAGGAGAAGTAAAAGATAAAACAGTAAAGGAACTTCAAGAGAAATCCGAGGCCATAGAGCGGTTGTTGTTTGAGAAAAAACGGGAGAAAGAAAAGGTAACCGAACTACAAAAGGAAAACGTTTTATTACGGCAACGGGTAGAGCAACAAGAAAAAGAGTTAAAAGAACGGAAGTTAGAACGCCAAATAGAGGTTGATTTTGAAGAGGTAAGCCCGGTACTGACGCCCGAGGCCGAGACCCGTAAACTGTTTATAGATATTCTTCTTAAAGAGGCGGGCTGGGACGATTTAAAACAAGGTAGGGACCTGGAATACAAAGTTACGGGCATGCCTGTATCGGTGAATCCTTCCGGAATTGGGTATGCAGACTATGTACTTTGGGACGATAATGGTATGCCCCTGGCCGTTGTTGAGGCTAAGAAAACACTCCACGACCCCAAAAGAGGAAAACACCAGGCATTTTTATATGCCAACTGTTTAGAGAAAATGACCGGGCAACGCCCAATCATTTTCTATACCAACGGATTTGAAACCCATTTATGGGACGATCTGTTCTATCCGGAACGTCAGGTAAGTGGTTTTTATACCAAAGACGAGCTACAGTATGTTATTGAGCGTAGAAATACCCGAAAGGATCTAAGGCAATTTCAAGTTAACAGGGATATTGCAGGGAGGCCTTATCAAATGGAAGCCATAAAAAGGGTTGCGGAAGCTTTGGTCACTACCTATGACGGAAAATTAAAAGGAAAAAATAGGGAGGCTTTATTGGTAATGGCCACAGGTAGTGGTAAAACAAGGGTTTCTGCCGCAATAGTAGACATGTTGACCAAAAGCAATTGGGCAAAAAGGGTATTGTTTTTAGCCGACAGAAACGCTTTGGTAACCCAAGCAAAAAATGCCTATAAAGAGTATGTGCCCCATTTAAGTGCCATAGACCTTACCAAAGAAACGGAAGATAACGGTACCCGTCTTGTTTTTTCTACCTATCCGACGATAATGAACCGTATAGACAGCATTAAAAATGAGGAAGGAAGGTTCTATACTTCGGGTCATTTTGATATCATAATCATTGATGAGGCGCATAGGTCGGTTTATCAAAAGTATCGGGCTATTTTTGAGTATTTCGATGCTATTTTAATTGGACTTACCGCTACCCCCAAAAAGGATATCGACCATAACACCTATTCCTTATTCAAAATAGAGGATGACAACCCAACCTATGCCTATGAGCTGAACCAAGCCGTACAGGACAAATTCTTGAAGCCACCAAAAGCTATTGATATACCGGTGAAGTTTGTTCGTGAAGGAATAAAATATAGCGAGTTGTCCGAGGAAGATAAACTAAAGTTCGAGGAGACTTTTATAGATGGGGCTTCCGGTGATGAAGATGATATAGAAATTGAAAAATCTGCCATAAACAAATTTTTGTTCAATAACCAAACGGTGGATTTGGTATTGGACCATCTTATGAACAACGGTTTAAAAGTTGAAGGAGGTGATAAGCTGGGTAAGACGATTATTTTTGCAAAAAATCATAAACATGCCCTTTTTATTGAGGAGCGATTCAATAAAAATTACCCGGAGTATTCCGGAAGTTTTTTACGTGTTATTGATAATTACGAATCCAAGGCCCAAGATCTGCTTGAGAAATTCTGTGAGGACAAAGTTCAGTTGGAACCTCAAATAGCGGTGTCGGTTGATATGATGGATACAGGGGTTGATGCCCCAAGAGTGGTGAATCTGGTATTTTTTAAAGAGGTAAAGTCGTATGCTAAATTTTGGCAGATGATCGGAAGAGGAACACGTTTAAGGCCCGATTTATTCGGGCCAGGAATGGATAAGGAACATTTTATAATATTCGATATCTGTGATAACTTTAATTTTTTCAATGAATTTCCGGATGGTATAAAGGCCTCAAGCACCAAAACTTTATCGGAAAAGATATTTGAAACCAAGTTAAACGTGTTGATGGCCATTAGGAACAACACGGAATCCACTCCGGAAGAAGACACTTTGGCACAGAATTACACAGACCAACTTCATGAAGTGATCAATACTTTGGATCAAAATAGGTTTGAGGTTAGAAAGCATTGGGCACTTGTAACTGAATTTCAGGATCGCAAACGTTGGGATGATTTAAGTGTAGGGGATATACATGATTTATGTGCCGATCTATCTGGTTTGGCACCCTATAATAAAGGGGATGATGAGCGGGCAAAGCGATTTGATTTGTTAGTGCTCAATTTTCAATTGGCTATTCTTTCCGGGAATGGAAAGGCCGAGGAGAACTACGTCAGACAGATTTATCAAATAGCGAATAACCTACAGAAGAAAAGAAATGTACCAAAGGTTCGGGAAAAACTTGCATTAATAAAGCAAGTTCAAGAAGAGGAATTTTGGATAAATGCCAACGTTAATGTTGTTGAGAACATTCGAACAGAGTTAAGGGACTTATTGAAATTCATTGAAAAGGAGCAGATCAAACCGGTTTATACAGATTTTTCTGATGAGTTACAGCCCCATAGAATCTCTGAATTTGATATAATGCCCAACTACACGCGTCTTAAAAGCTATAAGGATAGGGTAGAGGCTTTTATTAGGAAAAACAAGTCCCATCTGGTAATCGATAAGCTCCATAAAAACATTCCCATTACCCCAAAGGAACTGGAACTTTTGGAATCCTTTTTGTTCAACGAAGAATTAGGCTCCAAAGAGGAGTATGAGAAGGAATATGGAGACCAACCTCTGGGTAAATTCATTAGAAGTGTGGTAGGTTTGGATATACAAGTTGTAAATGAGCTATTTGCTGATTATATTGAGGATAAGAACCTTAGCCCCGTTCAAATAACCTTTATTCAAACCCTCATTAATTATCTCAACAACAATGGCACATTGGATAAAAAATTATTGACACAGCCACCTTTTAATGAGGCTAGTGACGATGGGATTATTGGTTTATTCGATGATAATAGGGTTAGGGAAATAGTTTCTATCATTGATCAAATAAACGATAATATTGGGTGATTTACATATTCTGTTTTTCAAGCTTTACTTAATTTTCATCCTTTGCATAGACTTGTGAAGTTCATATACAAACCCGGTCATGAATCAATACTTATATTATATATAATATCATGACTTACATCTTTTCTTATTTTAAAGCTCTGATTATCCATTTTCATATCATAAGAAGTTAATCGATCCACCGGTTTTAATCCATGGGCAATGCCTGCATCAATCCTAATACTAAAAGAGGTATTTTCAGAAGTAAAAGCAAAATACCTGTAATGCGGTAGTCTATGCTCCTCATTAAATGTAATTTCAAAATCAAAATTTTTGGAAAGTTCATTAAGGTCGTATAGATAATCATCAAGTTCTTTGTAGTTGTGGATTATATATTCAGGATAATTAAAACTTCTAAAATCTGAACCGGCAAGATGAACCTTGAGCTTAGAAATATCAATAGACCACACCTTTCTTATTTGGTTGATGAATTGGAGCAATAATCGCAATGAAAACTCCGATTGATTGTATTTGTCAAAATATGCGACTTCAAAGGTTCTTTCCTTGATTTTTGTCACTAATTCATTAAGGTTGTTTAAGTTGGAGGACATAATTTGAGCCAAGTCATTACTATTGCTATTAACTGGAATGGTACTTATGCGGGACTCGAACAAATTACTTGAAGTTAAATCAGGAAGGTCAAATGATTTAAAGTCAGAAATGGCTATATCCTCTATCTTATAAAATTTCTCTTGTGCTCCATTCCCCCATTTGGTATCCAAATTTGCATAAGCACCTGTCGAAACGTAATTGATTTCGGTATTGTTTTCTAGAATTATAGATAAATGCAAATTGTGATTATAGATTTGACTACCAATACCTTTTTTTAGAACATAGTTATGAGACAATAAATAAATTGATAATTTCTCCTGGTTATTCGAATATTCAATTTCTTCCTCTATGACAAGATTGATTTTAATCCTATCCCGTTTTAAATTTTCAAGCCAATCTAGACTTTCTATATCCCAATAGGTGATAGAATTATTCAGATGAATATTCATTTCTTTAATACCATAGTGATAATTTAAACGCTTAACCTCATCACGTAAAGACCCAAAAATAGAACTTACCTTACGTTTTCCTCCTTTTAGTTCATCTGGCAGCTCATTATCTATGGCGAGTTTTAACCAATCTAAGGCCAAGTGCCTATCCAAGTCTTCGATGTGCCATTGGGAGCTTCTATCTATTAGGCACTTAGTACAAGCCTTTGTACAATTACAATGCTCTAAAATAGTCAGTGCATGTTGCAATATTTCTTTAATATGTATATTAAATTGAGAGGCGTAACCAGCCCCACCCTTGGCAGTATCATAAATAAAAATAGTATGATATCCCTTATATTTTTTTATACCGAATCCCAGTTCAGACTCCTCTATGGCTAAGTATTCAGCCAAAGTTTTACAAAAGATCACACCTAAGGAATAAGTAAGTGCTTTGTCATTGACAAAAGAGCCACTTCCATTTTTAAGACGAATTTCTGTAAAATCTGTTTTAAACCTACCTCCGAGTATAATATGGTCATGGATATGTTGTGCAGCACATAAATTCTCCCCATCATTATTTTTCCCTCCTCTCAACCTATAGTGACCGTCCAATTTATCATGTGATGTTTCAACTCTCCCACAATCTAAACAAAGACTATAACCTTCCCCATCACCAGTATTGTAAAAAAGAATCTGTGCTTTTTTCTCTTGTTCACTGGTCCGGAAGTCTAAATAACCTGGTTGATCTGTATTCCAAGGTGCTATGTTAAGCAATAGGGGTTCCAAATACTGCGGCTTAGCCTTCTCCGAAATAACCCTAGTAGGTTCTTTATACAAATCTATGGCGAAACCTACCGGCTCTACTAGTTCCGTGAAATTTGCTTTATGTTCGCCTAATTCTATACCAACAAAGGAGTTGCTTCTATTACAATTAGGGCAGTTATCTGTGATTTTTTCATCTACATCCAGGATTCTCTGATATCCGCAATTTTTACATGCTTGAATCTCATTACGCTCTCCTTCATTGCCCCAGGTATTTTTCATAATTATACCCGAGGATTTATAATTTAGCCCATCTATTAAAATATGGTTTCCTGGAGCAAACTCAGTCAATGCCCTAGAAATAGGATAACTTGGGTTTTCTTTGAATTTAGTCTGGTTTTTTTTCTGTAAATCTGACAAAGTGATTTTCTCAAAATCCACTATACCCGTTGGCAGACCTGCATTGGGTAAAAAACCATCTTCTGCTAAATACCCCAATACAAATTTTTGGAAGAATTGTCCTTTCCTGTAGTTCACAGATTTATAGGCTGCGCTATTATCCCCAAATTCCTTAGCTAATTCTTGCAGCTTTTTATCATAGCTTTCTTTTTGTGTCCTTATTTTTGCTATGACTCCCTTAAAATTATCAGCGACTATTTGAACAAGTTGTTTAGGGTTTATATCTTGCATAGGAGTATCCTTTACAAGATATATCAAAGCTTTTTCATAATCTAAACAAACTGAATCTTCTAACCAGTTTAAAAAGTTTTGGGCAATAGTGGGAGCATCTTTGAAGAAAAAGTTTTCTATATTTTCTTTTACGTTTAGTCCCTTGTTTTCATTTTCTCTATCCCTAACAAAAACTCCAAAAAGCAATGAATTTACATGTCTTTCTATAATGCTTTTACTATCAAATTTTAATTTTGGTGGAGCAATTGCGTGTTCCAAGGCCCATTTGGGATTGTTCATGGTACGAAGACCAATAGGATTGGGAGCACAGAAAGTTAAAGCCAGAGATTTGTTTTCGGAACGTCTCCCGGCCCTACCTGTTCGTTGCAGATAATTGGCGGGCATTGGTGGTACGTTGCTCATTACCACAGCAGATATACCTCCAATGTCAACACCCATCTCCATGGTTGTGGAACAACTAAGTATGTTAATTTCCCCATTTTCAAATTGTTCTTCTAAATCCTTTAACCTTTTTTTACTTTGTTGTGCAGAGTGCTCCCCTGCCAAATACAATTTTTCAAAATCAAATATTCTTTCGTGAAGATCATTCCATAAACCTTTGTCTCTAGCTCCAGAACTATTCTTTTGAATCCAGTTACCCACCTCTTCGTTTGATAACCGAATGTTTTCCTGATTTGAATGATAAGGATGAGGGAAAGTTGGAAATTGGTAACTTTTACTTTTGTCTATTTGATAATTACTGATATTTTGTTCTAAAAGATTTCCTTTGATCCAAGGGGAATAGCCTCGAAATACTTTATCCAACAATCGATTTGTAACCGGACATAAATATTCTACTCCTGCTAACTCAAATTGTGATTTTTCAAAAAAATCCAATTTATAGCCAACACCGTCCCTAGTAAGGACTTTAGACTGAAGGGTTCGCCATATTTTTTCTAAAAGTTCATTTAACAAGTCCTCCCTTTCTTGAGTTATATCGCCCTTATTATGCCATCCTAGACCAGCACATATCAATAGAACCAAACGTGATTGTACAGTGGAGTTGGGATTGTATGCAGGCCATTTCTTTCCATTGGCAATCTCCGTATTTGAGGGGTATAAAAGATAACTAGTGTGGTATCTAGTTGAAAAATTTCTTATAGATTGGTTCAGCTCAAAGTGAAAACCATAGCGTATAACATAATCCAAGGCTATTTTCAGTAGACTTTTCCATTCCTCAAAATTTATATTAAGGGTTTCTGCTATTTTAGGTAAAGTTACATTGTCGAGCGATGGATATACCAAATTAACCAATCCCAGGTTTTCGAGAGATCTTTGTCTTGGTAATCTCCGGGCAAATTGATCGAATAACAAGGCTTTCGCATAGCTTTCATTTTCGGTTGCCAGATTATTTCCTCGAGCTCCTTTCTTAAAAAGTGTGTTAAAGCCCTCCTTGACCTTAATTTCCTCCATGATATGCCTCCATGAGGATCTACTATTTTTTAATGATCCGTCACCTCCAGATTCTAGGGCAAAATTAATCTGTTTAATTTGTTCCTCATAATACTTTTTCATGAAAGGCAATGCTTCATCCAATTGTTTCGCGCATTGTGCTCTCGCTTGAAGTAGTTCTTCATGATTTGCATCCAATTGATTTTCTTTCAGATTTTTTAGCAAATAATGATACACCTGGTACCTAATCCAGTCGGTTTCACTATCAATGTTTATTAATGCGGCTATTTTGGCAGTACCTTGTCTACTGTCGGTAAAGGAGATATATTTTTTTCCATTATAAAGGGTTTTGTTTGTAATCTTTTTGGCATCTTGTGTTTGATCCAAAACAATATCAGATAAAATTCTATTGGTGAAAGCCGAGGAAATTCGAAAGTGTATTGAATTTTCGTTATGTACTCCACAGTGCGGGCATTTATGATCATGAGCCATCAGTAGATTATCGCCGTTTGCAATTTGACTATCCCTAGATATTGAACAACTAATAAGTTCCGAATTTATGAGGTTTTGATTTCCATCATTTTTAATAAATCGCACTAAATTTCTATTTGCCACCTCTTGTTCTGTTTCTTCATTCTCTTCATTTTCCAAATGAAAGGCCTCATAACCAACACTCGCTTTTTGCGTAACGGAATTCCCAGAGATTTCACCTTCCATCATCATATTTCCACAACTGTTACATGCTACTAATTCTAACAAAGGTTGTCCACAATCGCAATTTACTCCAGCAATCGTATACATTGTTCCCAAGGCCTTATTTGGTTTGTGACCTTTATGTATATCGCATTCAGGATCTGAACAAACATATACGCCCCCAATGCCTCGGGTAAAAAAATGACCTCTTACCGGTAGTAATTTTTCCCCATTTATTTCTTGTTCGGCAAGAGTATCGATGACTTTTAATTGTTCTGCCTTATCGGGTATATTTAGTTTTTTACCAATTTCACTTTGGCTAAGTCCAGCAGAGGTGAGCAATTCGTTTCTTAAAAGTTTAATGTTATTTTGGGTTAATGTTGAAGATAAGTTAGGAATATCCTTATCTGCAATTTTATTATTAACTCTTTCTCCTTGAATAACCTCTATTTGGTTTGAAGCAATTCCACACAAGTCTGCCATAAATCTTTTAAGCATATCTGTATTGCCATTACCTACTGTTGCTGAGGTTATTGCAAATCTTATGTTGCTGATATCAACTCCGAAAGCAGTTACAACCCTGCGTATAAGCAATGCTGTTTCTGCAGCTTTGGACCCAGAAAGAGTATGCGCTTCATCCAACAAAATCCATCTAAGAGATCCTTGGGATTTTTCAATAATTGGTACGTCGGCATTTCTTACCAACATATATTCCAACATAGTTGGATTGGTAAACAAAATCTGAGGTGGTGTATCCCTGATCTGTTCCCTGGAAATTAACTGTGGAAGTGCCTTATCCTTATCTTTTTTATTGGATTTATTGTCTGTGTCGCCGGTTAAAAGTGCATAATTAATTCCACCTAAAGCAGAGCACCAGGCATGCATTCTTTTTCTCTGACTTGCAATTAGCGCGTTTAAAGGGTATAAAAAAATAGCATTGATCCCTTGCTGTCCATTACAATTCTCATAGATGTCGTGTAATACGGGAAGCATAAAACATTCCGTTTTACCCGATCCCGTTCCTGTCGTAACGGCTATTGACTTTTTTTTATTTAAAAGAGTATCCCAACTCTCAAGTTGGTGCTTATAAGGATGTCGAGCTTTGGGAAATTGAAAATCTTCATCTTTAATGGTGTCTAAAGCATTAATGAATTCTTGGTTAAATACCCCATTGGCTTCACCAAACTTTAACTTGCTCTGTTCCCAAGGAAATGTATTTTGAAACACTGCCTCCGCCATAATAGGTTCCTGGGAAAACAAATACTTAAAATAGTCTTGCATTTCCTTATCTCCGGTAGCCCAAAGAGAGAGAATGGCATCGGTTAATCTTTTTTCTGTTTTTTGGTAAAATTCTTGAAAGTTCATCTCTCTAATTATTTTTTAAGGCGTGTAACATGGTTTTATTATAAAATTCAGGCTTTAGGTACTGGCTGTATTGAATGTTTCTTCTTATGGTGTCCAAGAAATCGTCCCCTGCCCAAATAGGGTATTGTTTTTGAATGTCAGCAATTGATTCTGCAACTGCAATTGGGGATTGGATCAAAAGTCGAACCTGTTTATGTTGTTTAATAGGAATATTGTAGTCTTTTGTAATTCTAGGACTCAGTGTTGGCAACTCATTCAGGACACGCTCTCCCAATTGTGCCCTTAAATCGGAAATATCAGTATTATAAATTTTCTTTACATCTTCTAACGAGCCGTTCATATATTGGAACAATTCAGATAAATCGTTTTCTTGTAAATAATCAGAAATCAGACATACTGTTTGTTGGAAAGAATTTGGATAGAGCCCATTAATTTCCCCCAAAGCACTTTCCCAATCTAGCCTCTTTATCCAGTGAAAACAAAATCCTAAGTCTTTTTCCATTTCAGGAATGGACCTATGAATAAATGTTTCCCGTTCATATTGATGTACCCCTAAATAAAAAAATGCCCTACTGGCAACTTGTGAACTTCTTGAAATAGCCCGTAATTGGTCGAATGTTGAAAAAGGAATATCTTCTTGGATACATATATTAAAATAGGAAAGCACTTGTTTCCATATACCACTTTCAAAGTTTTTGTGATGTAGTTCTTGGTGATAAGAATTGATTCGCTCCTCTTTTTCCAAACCTGTATAATGCTCGTCTGTATTGACATATCGTGGCATTAATTGATTGCCATTTTCCTTAGAAGAAATAACAATAAATTGTTGGGTAACACAGGTTTTGGGAATCATATAGTAATTGTTGTCCTTAACAAGTGGAATTATTTCTATGTTTTCCTCGGAGCAATTCAAAGGAACGGCATATAAGTCCAAATCATCTTCAGAATTATTCAAACACACCTTATATTCTAGTTGTTGATCAATATTTAATGAATGGCTAAAGCCTGAAATTTCATATGTTATATATGACTTTCCTTCTGCTATTTCCAGATAAACCTTATTTCTGTAATCCATTGCGTCTGCCAAATAAAAAAGCCTGACAATTTCATCCTTTAATGCAATTAACGGTTGGGAAGTTTCTTTAAGTGGCACTGTGATTTTCACATCAGGTTTTATACTATTCTTTATTTTAAGAAGAGTCTCCTTTGTGCGAGAACTTAAAATTCTTAAGCCGTAAAGGTTGGCCAATGATAAGGGAGCCTCTTCTCTTATAATTGTCCCGTTCTTATCTATTATGGCCATCCCTTCGAAGGGTGATTCCATTTCAAAATAAAGCTTCTTCTGGCCCCTGAGACCAACTGAACCTTTGATTCCTGTGGGTATCTTGGAAAATTTCGTCCGGACACTTAATGAAAAAACATTATTATGATTTTCTATATCCAATATTGGGGTTTCCTCCAGCTTGAAATCAAATGTATTCAGGTTTTTTATGCTTAATTGAGCCTTGTCAATAGACTTATTCAAATAATCAACTTGAAGGCTTCCTAAATTAAAAAACTCGTCATAAGTAATAAGACCTTGATATTCTATTTTAAGGTCAACACATCCTATTGGGATATAGCTCAACCTCTTTAATTCCTGCCAAGTTTCTTTTGAATTATGTGGTTTAACCCAAGTTTTAAATTTATCTTTTGGTAGCTTCCTATTATTGTCGTCCCAAATAATTATACTTGGTTTTTTTTGGACCACTGGCATATTGGTCTTTTGCATCCAGTAAGGTCTTTGACTTTCAATTGTCCAATCAAAAGAATTAACTTCACTATGGTAGGTTCTATAATCGGCATCTAAATTGATTTCCATTTCTCCTTCAAAGGTTAACCAGGCAAGTTGTTCACCAAACATTGACACTTCCAAATAGGGAAGGTGGCATTTCCATTCTTTTGGAAAAAGTATTGCAGCTTCTTTATCCGGTGTTCCATATCCTTTAATCAATCTCCATTCATTATCAGAGAATTTAGTCCATAGGCTTGGCTCCGATAAATTAGGGACTGTTTGTATGAAATCTTTTACTATGATTTTTTCACCTTCTGACAGGACATATGCATAAGGCAAATTACTTTCACCATCCCATGTTTCATTTTGGTGCTGATACCAGTATGTTTTAAATTTCCCGTTAAGCATTTTACGGAATACACATATTAATTTTTCATTCAAGTAAAATTGGTATTCTTTTCCCTTTGCCTCAAACCCTAAAATATTAGACATTGATTCAAAATCGTAACTATTGGCAAATCCAATTCTTAAATTAATATTGGTTTCACCTTCTTTGAAACGCAAAAGCCAATAGTTTTGGGGTTTGGATAACCGTTGTTTCCTCACTAAGGTTTTTTCCTTGACCTTTAGGGTAGTTGAAATATTCTTTAGTGCTTCATTAGAATTAAATAAATCTTCATAATCATCTTCTTTGTTTAGGATTGATCTTACAATCTCAAAACAATTTTCATAGATAATGTCATTCTGGCTAGATGATGGTAGTAAATTAATTATATGGGGCTTGAACATGAAATCCTCTAGAGTCTCAGGTTGCTCGTCGAGAACGGCCAGTAAAAAATCTTGATATTTCCCTTGGTTTTCGGATATGTTGGCTAAAGGAAGACCGCCTTGTAAAAGTAAGGTTCTAAAATAAAGAGTGTTTCGTTTTGAAATCCATTTTACCCTTAGCATTTGAGCCCCCTGTTTGGCAAGTTTATAAAAATCATTTTTATTAAAATAAAATTTAATATTGCCCCCTATGGAATTGAATATTTCTTCATTACTAGGTTTCCCTCCTTTATAGTTGTTTCTCCACCACTCTGCATAATATAGTGTCACGTCACGAGGGTCAATGGATAATGGATTGGCAAATTGCAGATTTTTTTTCAACAAGCTTAGTTCATACTCATTTAAAAAGTATTTCCACAAAGCTCTGCCATCATGCTTGTCTATACTACGTGCATTGAGTAAGTAAGGGAAAAAATTCATAAGTTGTATTTTAAAATGTAATCAGTTGAAAAAGGTTTTTAAAATAATACTTCAAATTTAGGTGGCATGTGTGCAGTAAATGTGCACACTACTATATGGTTGTAATATAATACCATTCTTACCTGTGATTCTTGACAGCATATAGTATATCTCATATCTAACTAATAATTGGAAAAGCCAATTAAAACCAGTATCCATAAACATTTTGTAACGATACCTTCCAGATGGTGCATTATTAAGTTATTAAATTCCATTTTTATATATAAGCAACTTGTATTTCAAAATAGAATTGAAATCAATTTATTACTCATTGCATGGTCCTGGATAAAAACACAACGAAATAACTATTCTCCATATTTTATGAAGCATACACTTTATATTTATAATCCTTCAGATAACTTAGGCCCTTTTTATTTATATCCTTTACAGATTTCCGTAATGGTTCTTTTAAAACTTTTTCGTATGTAGAGGAAATCATTACTACTGTGTAATTACAGTGCTGAATTAGGTTCCCCCGTGATGGGACTTTAGTCAACCCAACCCACATACATTTAATTGGAAAAAGGAGGTTTAGCTAATTTGGGGTATGTTTATGGATATTTTAGAGATTTTCAGCACTATGGTTTTTCTCTTCAAGGTATTCGAATATACGGTCATTAACTACGCCTTCAACTTCACCTTCATACTCCAAAAATTGATTGTCCTCGGTAAGTAATTTCATGGCAAAAGCAGAACCTTTTGGTTTGTCCTTCACCAAAATTACATTGACCCTTGCCACCCCTTGTTCATCATCATAGGAGTTTTTATAATGCCACTCAAAAGAAAAAACAACCCCTTCATACTTAAATTCCTTCCCGTTACTTTTTCGAATGATCTTAATATTGTCAATGGGTCCATAACTTTCGGAACTTCGCTTTGAGAAAACATTGGCCATATAAAGTGTATCGTTATTTTTTTTGGTATAAAATGCAGTATATGCACCGGCCCTGACTAATTCTTTCGAGGAATCCTTGTTCCCTGTTATCGCTCTTGTAATGTTGAATTTCGCCCAAATAGGACTATCACTTTTTTGTGCCTTTGAAATTTGAGGGGTAACCATTAGGATCAAGAAAAGGAAAAATAATTGTTTGTACATAGTAGTAGGTTTTATGATTAGGGTAACTATTCTATTTGTCTTAACAAGGTTTATTCAATTCCTGCAACTCACCCTTTGATAAAAAGGAATTGCAGATGGTAAGATCGTACAGTATGCCATCACGAACATCATACATCATCCCGAAATCATAACGATAGATGACACGGTTATAGGGTACGTGCGCTTTTGAATGTTTGTATTCAAATTCATATACGGTCATACATTTTCCCAAGAAACAGGCACTACATCGACTTTTGGATGTTGTTACTTCACTAACTACCTTTGACCCTTGGTTTTCCTTCTTCCACCCGCCCATCATTTGGGAATAAATTTCCAAGAACTCCTTTCCTTCGGGTTTAGAAGTGATATCATATTTTAAAAGCACTTGCAACACCTCGGTAGGTTCCATGGTTTTTAGGGCCTTGTCCATATCAATTTGGAAGGTTTTTGTGGTCTCGACCGTAAAATATTCTTGAAGACCATTTTTACTTTTTTCTTTTATTGCATTCATATTCCTGTATATTTATTTATGTATATCCAATGATTATTAATCCTGATTGCTATAGGGGTAAAATACTTTTGTACTATATAAATGTCTTTCGTAAAACCAGGAGTTTTAAGATTTGCATTCGTAGGTCAATAGTATAAATATCAACTTGTCCGATGTGTCGGGCAAGTGAAGTTTTGATAAGTAGCGATTTAAGACCTTCTAGGAATTTTTTAAAAGTCCCGGAGTTTCCATTTCGTGAAATAAACAAATAGTACATAACACATCCTTTTTAAGGTTGATGCATCATGATCAGAATATAAATGAAGTTGAAATCATTTGTTTTGACAGTCTGTCCACATTCTGAACCACCGTGGCTTTTGTGCTCGGTTGGTACCCATAAAGGGTTCTTGATGTATATATGAAGCGAAAATAGGGGTAGGGTAGCGCACCTCCAAAATACTTCGATTTAAGGATGGTTTTTTTCGATAACAGGAGAATAGTTAATCTTGTTCCCTAATGAAACCATATAAGATAATTAGGGTCCCAATTGTTTGTGATTTGCCCTTATACGTAATTAAAGGGGGTCTTGGCAATAAGAATCAAAGGTTTTATGGAAATATATAAGTATATAATAAACATAGTTAATCCATTGCTCTAGGGATGAACCACTGGTTCATTTAATTGTAACCGTATTGACAACAAAAAAAATAGCAGTTAATTACAAAGCATCACCTATTTGTTTTAACACAACATCTTCAATTCCATTTTCATTAAAAAAATAAGAATCTAAAATACTCCCTAACTCTGATTTGAGACTGCGGTTTTCAGATAAAAAATCATCTTTTCTATAGGTGACAATTCTGTTCATATGAGCATGATCGTTATTTACATCAAAGTTAAGATGTGTTTTTTCCATTTTTCCATTTTGTATGGTTGATTGTATCTGTGCCAAGTTCTCCCTACCCACCTTTTTTAAAAGATCATTCCATAATTCAAAGCCGACACTGATTTTATTGTATTTTAAAATTTCATCTGTTGGGTTTATACAGAAACAAAGGTTTTCGTTTTTTTTGTGACAATACCATGATTTTACACTTTTGTAGTCTCTTTCGGTAAAAACTTCTTCTATCTCCTTGTCGAGAAATGTAATAGCAGCTTTTCTTT
Source organism: Maribacter luteus (assembly GCF_009674825.1). Taxonomy (GTDB): domain Bacteria; phylum Bacteroidota; class Bacteroidia; order Flavobacteriales; family Flavobacteriaceae; genus Maribacter_A; species Maribacter_A luteus. Next base: position 58,689 of record NZ_WKJH01000001.1, on the reverse strand, counting down.
TCTCAAAGATTTCGTTTATTGCTTCTTTTTGTTCGATCAAAGATCCAATTAATTTATTTAATTCAGGTTCGTTCATTTTGTTTCTATAATGTGAATTAATCGTTTTTGCGTATTCTCGTAAATAAAATACATCTATGTCACTTTCAATATGGCTCAATATCAGTTTCTGTTGAACTTTTGTTATCAATTCTCGATGTGTGATATTGATAAAGTAAGGTTTCCTTTGGGTATTGGGTTCTTCGATTATTGGCTCAAGGGACAAAACAACTCCTATAATATTTTCTTCTTTATTATGGGGGCTGTTATTTACATGTTGAAAGTATACATCTAAAGGATTGGAGAGATAATGATATAATTTGTTCTCAATAATTATACTCCAATCGATACCTGTAAGTAACAGGTCTATTCTTTTAGATTGGTCTTCCGGAGCAACTGCATTTGAAGTAGTCACCTCGGTAGACACTTCAAATTGTCCTGTAAACTTTTCAAAAGCATTTACCTTATCCAGTTTTAAATCTAAAATACTTACCAAGGCATCAATAAACAAAGTGCCAAATCCATGATCTTCTTCAGGGTCAAAAAAATAGGCTAACAACTTTGAATTTATTGTCTCTTTTCTTTGTACCCCAAGAATGTCAAAAAAGTTTTTCTTTTGCTTTTTAGGTAACTCGGGAAGTTGCCTGGCAACTTCATTGATTCTTTTGTATAATTCAATCATAACTTACTCATATAATTTATGCATAATAGTTATTTGTTCAGTTATTTTCTCCCGTAAGGCCAAGGGTTCCAAAATGACCGCAGAGGCCCCTAATTTTAAAATTTCGGCCATAAATTCATAATTGGGTTTTAATTCATAATTTACTCTCCCCCAGCCATCTTTATAATGATCATCAATACAGACCTGTGAATGGTGTAAAGGCAGGCTCCTCAAATATTTTATCTGTTCATTGGTTACCTTTAATACTATTTTCTGTAGTGGTTCTAGGCTGTAGGTTAAACCAACTACCTCCCTAAACTGATTTAACTGGATTTCTATATTCTTAAATTTTGAGCCTTTCTTTTTTAAGATATGAACATTACGTATTCGGTCGAGTCCAAAAGTTCGAATTTCCTCCATACCATCCGGGACAGCTATCAAATACCATCTATTTAGAAATTCCTTTAGGCGAAACGGACTAACTATGTATTCTTTGGAATCATCATGAAAGAAATTCATCTTTGTGAACCTTATTTTTTGAGCAAGGGTAATCCCTTTCAAAATAGGTTTCATATTCTGTAAACCATAGAACCCAGAGCTGTCATCGGGTATCACCCATTTTTGGAAGGTTTTATAATCCTTTAAACCCGTTTCATAGATTTCGGCCAAGGATGATAATTCGGCAAACTTGAAAAAGGTAGCGATACGCTCAGGGTCATCATCCAAGACATACCCTCTTTTGCTTCTATCGTATTGTATTTCCAAACCAAAATCAGTTTTTAATATCTCGAAATCACGCTCAAGCGTACGGTCGCTTATCTCTTGGTCGTAGTCATTTCTCAAACGTTCCAATATCTCCCCTTTAGAAATGCCCGGTAAATTCTTTATAAGGTAAATACTGCGCTCCAATCGTTTCAAAAGTTTGTAATTCGCCATGATTCGTGTTTACAAAGGATAGACTTTACTCCGTCATTTAATGACGATGTAAGTTAAAAATTTAGTTCGACATGGTTTGGCGGAGTGCAACTTTAATTTTGTCTAAAAATATCACCGATCATGGAACATATCATATTAAAGGACATCATCAAGTTCTCAAAAAGGGTAAAAGGATGTAAACTGAAAAAACAGCTGTTGGATAGTGAAGAGGATTTCTTATCAAGGATAGATGATTATTTCCGGACAACCCGGTTTCAATCTCTAATATTAGTGGCTGTTTTTGAATTGAACAGTGAAGATAACTATCCGGATTATGCCGAACTAGCTACTTTCCTAAAATGCTCGGCAATAGAATTGTTCGTCTTTAAAAAAGAAATTGAAGCAATGTATGATAAGGGGATTTTAGAGAATGAATCCAGAATTGTTTTTTCAAGAATAAACAACACCCGGTTCAAAATATCAGAAAGGGTGAAAAATGCCATTATTGAAAACAAGCCCTTCTCTCCTCCTGAACCAACAAAGATGACCCCAATACAAATTGTAGTTTGGGTTAAGGATTTGATCGAAGCACGTAGGCTCGAGGACGGTAATATTCTTGAGCTAAGGGTCGAATTCCGTAAGATCTTCATGGATTATAAGGAAACGGATTTCATTAAATATTTGAATGGACTAAAATTCAACACGAAAAACCTAATGGCATATTTATATGTCATTGCACATAATGTACAGGGCAACCGAGATTGTGAGCTGCAAAGGTTTTCCAAAGGATTCTTTCAGGATATAACCGATCAATTGTTTTATGAAAAAGAAATTTTGGATAAGAAGAACCAGCTTATCAAATTGGACTACTTTGTTCTTAACGATGATAGTTTTTATTCTTCTGCAAGTGTTTCTCTTACAGAAAGGAGTAGTAAGGAATTAGAGCCGTTCAAAATCCCCATTCGATTAAAAAACCAGGAAAAAAATGTGCAATTGATTTATCCGAACCAGGTTTTTAAAAAGAAATTATTCTTTGATAGTGTTACTGATAAGGAAATGGACTCAATAACCAGAAGTCTAAAGCCGATCAAATATAAGAAGATTATCAATTCATTAAAGTCTGAAGGTTTGAGAACAGGTATTTGCACACTTTTTTACGGTGATCCAGGTACAGGTAAAACGGAAGGGGTATACCAAATTGCCAAAGCTTCTGGCCGACCTATGTGGAAAGTGGAATTGAGTGAATTGAAATCCATGTGGTACGGAGAAAGTCAAAAACTGGTAAAAGCTTTATTCAAGAACTATGAAGCACTTTGTAGAAAGGAAAAAGTAACTCCTATTTTATTGTTGAACGAGGCAGACGCTATTCTAGGTAAAAGAATAGCCCAAAACCGAAGTGGGGTAGAGAAGGAAGATAATGCCATTCAAAATATCTTCCTGGATTGTCTTGAAAATTTTGAGGGGATTCTTTTTGCCACGACCAATCTAGAGGAAAGTCTGGATGAAGCATTTGAAAGAAGGTTTTTGTTTAAAGTTCGGTTTAACAAACCAAATAAGATGTCTCAAAGTAAAATTTGGAACAATGGGCTTCATGGTATTTCTAAAACAACATCCAATTATTTGGCCACCAACTTTGACCTTACTGGTGGGGAGATTGAAAATGTGATTCGAAAATTTAAAATGGCAAGAGTATTAAACCCAGAAATTGATATAAAGGAAAAGCTGGTTCAGTTGTGTCAGTCGGAACGGTTTGATGAAAGGAATCAACGTACAAGAATAGGTTTTAATTTTTAAGACGTTATGGAGCTAAGTGGGTACTATAAACTCAATGTCTTAAAAATGAAAAGAAACAATGAACTCAAGTAATTTTCACACATTGTTTTCGTTATAAATAAATCTTCAAATCTTCACAATTTTAAAGAATCGACATCATGCAAATAATTTCGATTTATCTACTTATCGGTTTGGTCTTTAGTATTACGGCTTCTGAAATAGACAAGATGCCATCAGAAGATGGTAATCAGGATATAATGACCCATACTGACAAGGTCATCTACATTCTCCTTTGGCCGGTCATTATTTTTTATCTCATGTATAAACTAAAAAAATAAAATGTGGCGATTATTGTATGACTCCATTATCGGAATTGAAAAAGTGGATTTATTTAATGTTTCCCAAGAGCGTGCATTGGCTTTAATTCACCTATTAGACCAAGATGACCTAGAGTTAAAGACTACCCTTAGCAATATAGTTGAGCATGAACGATCAAATGAAAAGGATAAAGTAAAAAAAATATATGCTATTCTTGAAAATGAGCGTCTGATGGGCCTACTTTTTGGGGACAATGTTCTGAAACTAAAAATATCATCTAATTATACAAAACTCGTTCAAAAAGCACCAATACTTTCTTCTACGGATAATTTAGAACACCTGATAAAGGGAGTAGTCGATAAAATTGTCAAAGAAAAGAACTCCATTATTTCCCCTCAAAAGTTCGAAACAATCAAAAGCCATGTACTGGATTTGCCGGATTCTGATTTTATGAACAATATCTACAGTATAGACAGTTCTGGTTTTTCGGACCTGCGATTATATCATTTATGTGAGACACGATATTTTAAACGAATAAAAAACGGGTATTCAAAAAAATGGAATACGGTGGTGGCCATGAAAGATTTCAGGGTCACTAAATTATATTATAAAAAACACCTCTTAATGGGTTTTTCGCTTTATAGAAAAGAAGATGGCGAACAGTTCTTCTGGAGTGGACAACTACAAGAGGTTTTGGAGAGTTTAACGAGAAAATAAATAATATGCATCAGAAAAAGAGAGAATTGATCAGTCAATTTATTTACAGTTGGAAACAATTAAAAGAAGAAGGTGTTATTAAAAATCAAAAAGACTTTACTGGTCAAATTGCGGAATGGTTAATTGCAGAATTATATAATGGAACTTTAGCAGAAAATGGTAAACAAAAAGATTGGGATTTAATAGCTGATAATCTAAAATATCAAGTGAAAGGACATGCCAAATCCAAAACTTCAAAAAGAAGGGATACCGATTTCAATTACAATATGAACTCGGAACTAGATGTATTTGTTATTGTAGTCTTTAATGAAGAATTTAAACTCAAAAACATTTTCCAAATTTCAAAATCGGAGATATTTGAAAAGAAATTAATTGAAAATAGAAATAAAGGTAGTGTCATTTTATGGAGCAAATTAGAAAATTATGATATTTTACGCTCCTATAAATGGAATAAAAGACAAATGGATATTCTGTCTATATTTTTCACCGATGACGATGATTCTAAAATAGAGTGTAAAACTTACAAAATAAAAATAGGAAAGGACTATTGGGAAAAAGGTTATCTCACTCCTCCCAAAAAAGCCTTATCATCTTTACCCCCGGAGGGAACTCGTATTATTCTTAGACCTAGGAATAAAAAAGAAATAATTTGTAATCTAGTCAATAACCCCAATAAAAGAATTTTAAGTAACCTCGAATTGAAGGATTATATACAGCAAAACTTTGAAATTGGAGATACATTAGAATTTGAAATGGTAGGCGACAATAAGATGAAAATTCTGAATTAAAATGAAACCCCTAACCAAATCCCGCTTTAAACTTGGACTGGAATGCCCTAACAAACTGTATTTTACATCTAAAAAAGAATATGCCAATCAAAGTCTTGACGATTCGTTTTTGGTGGCATTGGCAAAAGGAGGATTTCAGGTAGAGGCTTTGGCGCGTTTGCATTACCCGGGAGGCGTATTTATTGATACGGAAAACCATGAATATGACCGGGCAATAAATCTTACTCGTGTACAGCTGGGAAAAGATGCTATTTCCATATATGAAGCAGCCTTTGAACACGAAGGACTTTTCATCCGAACAGACGTTCTTTCTAAAAAAGGAAACCACATTAAGCTCATTGAGGTAAAGGCTAAATCATTTGACCCCAATGATGAATATTTATTCTTGGGAAAACGAGGGGGAATCAATAAAGGATGGAAATCATACCTTTTCGATTTGGCTTTTCAAAAGTATGTGGCACAGAAAGCGTATCCCCAATTTACATTTGAAGCCTATCTCTTGATGGCGGATAAAACAAAAACCTCCAAAGTCAATGGCCTAAATCAATTATTTAGGGTACCCAAAGAGGGAAACCCAAGAACCGATGTGGTTAGGAGTATATCCTCTATAGACGAAATTGGGGGCTCCGTGCTTTCGGAAATCAATGTGGATACCCTAATCAATGGTATTATTGCAAACGAGCACCCTTATTTTGACAATCTTTCTTTTTTGGAGTCCATTACTTTGTTTAAAGGCGCTTATCAAAATAACGAGTACTTAAATTGGCCTACGAATTTCAGCAGTTGTAAAGGTTGTGAATTTAAAACCACTCCAGAGCAAGCAAAGGAAGGGTTGAAATCCGGTTTTAAATATTGCTTTAAAAAACAACATCAATGGCAGGATCAGGACTTTGAAAAATCGAATGCATTTGAGATATGGAATTTTAGGGGCAAGAACCTTGTTGAAGAGAACCGCCTGCTTATGGATGACCTTACCGAGGAAGACATCAATATAAAAGTGGAAGCGGGAAGGTTATCATCTTCCGAACGGCAATGGGTCCAAATTGAAAAAGCCCAACAAAAGGACGATTCCATTTTTGTTTTAAAAGAGGAACTGAAAGAAGAAATGGCTAAATGGAATTTTCCATTACATTTCATAGATTTTGAAACCAGCACCGTAGCCTTGCCTTTCACCAAAGATAGAAATCCTTATGAGCAAGTAGCTTTCCAATTCTCCCATCATCAATTACACGAAGATGGAAGTATTGAGCATAGAAATGAATACATCAATAACACCCCTGGGGAATTTCCCAATTTCGAATTTGCCCGTGCTCTGAAAAAAGCCCTATCCGAAGATGAAGGAACAATTTTCAGGTTCGCAGCTCATGAAAACACAATTGTCAATGCTATTATATCCCAATTACAGGCAGGTACAGAGGAAGATGCCACCGAATTAATTGCCTTTTTGAAATCCATTTCAACTTCGACTAAAAACAATGTGGATCAATGGATCGGTCGGCGAAGCATGGTGGATTTGAACAAAGTGGTCAAAGACCACTATTATAATCCGTTGACCAAAGGCTCAAATAGCATTAAAGCCGTTTTGCCCGCTAGTTTGGACACCAGTACTTTTTTACAGGAAAAGTATAGCCAACCTATTGGAACAATAAGAGTCGGTAGCACCAATTTTGAAGCAGATCATGTTTGGCTCCAAAAAAACAATGAGGGAGTTGTTAATCCGTATAAAATGTTACCTCCTTTGTTTGAGGGCTGGAGTATGCTCGAATTGGATGACACCATTTCCGAATTGGAAGGTATTGCCGATGGTGGTGCGGCTTTAACCGCTTATGCCAAATTACAATACACCGACATGGACCAAAAAGAACGTGATGAAATCACCAACGCCTTGTTGAAATATTGCGAATTGGATACCTTGGCCATGGTCATGATCTATGAGCATTTTAAGTATGATCTTTATGTTTGACACTTCACATTTTACATAGAAGAGTATAGTAAAAAGACTATTTCATAAAAATGGTGGTAATTCCTTAACGAGGATTTCTCATTAGATACTCATCAACCTTTAGGTTAAGATCTTCTTTAGTCATTTGCCTACCCTGCATTAACCATTTGTCAATTTCTTTCTTTTCAAAATATAAACGCCTACCCTTTTTGATGAATGGTAAAGAACGTTTATGCACAAGTCCGTAAATGGTGTAAACTGACAGATTTAAATAAGTGCTGAGTTCTAAACTTGTCATGGGTTTACTTCGGGCTTTACCTATATCTCCTTCTTGCTGTGATACTAGCTTTTCTAGCAATGCTTCAATCCGGTTTAGGCGTTCATTAATGATTTCAAATGGATTTTCCATATTCAGGTTTTAAAGTTTGCGCAACTTTGTATGAAATACTATTTAATCATGATTTTTTTTCGCTAAAAACGGTTTTCAATATATAAGCATCCATTTCATCTTCGGTAGGCATTTTGGTTTTAGTTGTATTGTTCTTTTTGATATTCTTTTTCTTGGTTTGAAAAACTAGATTTTCTAGTAATAACTCAATGCGCTCTAATCGTTTGTCTATGATTTCATAAGGGTTGTCCATGATTACAATTTGATTATAATTAGCGTAGGGTAATTTTTATTTAAAGCTTATGAAGCTTGGTTTATATTCATTTCTTAGAATAAAATTAGATTTTTATTTGAAGAAAAAGTAGCATAAATAGGGTGGTTTATTGTCAAACCATGAATTATATAGAAGTTAGGTAGTTATCCGTTTTTGTTTGCTGATAATGATTGTTATGGGGTGCCTAATTATGGGAGGAGGTCGTCTGTAATTTCATTGAACTTAAAATCTTGTAAACGGCTTTGATTCCTTGTTTGCTATACCCATGCAATGAAGACTTTTTTAGTTGTTTTCATTACAGATTTTCGTATTCCCTATCATTTATCCTATCCTTACTTCTTTATATAAGGGTAGTAAGATACCCTTCATTTCAGGTGATTTTCCCAGTATTTCTTGCTGAATTGTAATATTACCTAGGGTACTTAAGAACTTAAAAATTAATCTATTAGGGTAGGGGTAGTTGATCAAAACAGGCCTCGTATTACCCTGTGTATATTTTACGGGTAGGCTCTTAAAATGCTTATAATCAATAATATAGGTAGTTTTTACCTTGTTAATACCAAAAAGGCTACCCTGTTATTTACCCTAAGGCTACCCTTGGCCTACCCTGATTGAACTACCCTGTCCTACCTTATATAACTACCCTAGCTGTTTTGGTCGATTTTTGGTTATTTTTTTTTTTTGAATATATTATTAATCAGATAATGGATGGCCTCTTCATCGCTCAGCACTGACCGTCTGACCTTATTGGATTTTTGTTTGGATATCTCTTTATCATCTCGAATGGGGTTATTTTTAGGTACATCCTCATTTTTAACATTAAGAGGACTGCTTTTTTCGAACCCAAACTTCTTGTTGAGGTCCAGCAATACCTTTAGGTAGCCTTCGAATGTAACGATTTCCTTAAGTATAGGTGCTTTGTCAACAAGGGCGTTGTTGAAATACCCGGTGTCACCCATAAGGAAGTGGGCCAGTCCTTCCGGGAACATTTTTATTAGGTTTCTTGGTAGAACATCCCGGTGTAATGCGAAGAGCTCCAGTTTTTCGGCATTCTTTACGACATGATCGCCACTCGGAGTGTTTTCCAGCCTAACCAGGTCTAACCGGGTCTTAAGGATATTGTTGGATATGGATAGATAGTGATCCCTGGCTATTCTTTTAATTTCCAACGGTTCAAGTCCGAATGTTTGATTGTTATAACCGTAGAAGAAATCGATAAATATATCTGTGGATAGATTGGCATAGTTGGCCAATATAAAATTATGGAAAGCAATAACAAGATTTGTTGAAGGGACTTGGACCTTTGTACTGTTTTGGAGGGCCATTTCGCTCAATCCGCCTATTTGAAGCGATATTTTATTCTCTTCCACAAAAATTCCTTTAGAAATATATAGTGCGGTGCGTTCTTTCTCAGAAAGTGAAAGAAGATCAAGTTTTTCTAAAAGTCCAAGATAATTCATAAAAATATTTAGCTATTGGAAGTTTTCGTTGGTTTTAAAAGTTGTGAATAATCTTCGGGCAAGGCTGCATCGATATCCCGTAAATATTTTTCAAGTGCGGTCAGTGTCGTATGGCCTGTAATGAGCATCAATCTACTTTTTACCTCTAACGGGGTGGCTGTCCGTTCCATTTTCCTGAACATTCTGGTGATATAGGTATGTCTGAAACTATAGAGCCCATAATCCTTACCTAAATTGAAATGATTCTTGACCTTTCTGAACCGTTTAGTAAAGTAATTGCGTTTTTCTGTTTCGGAAACGTTCCACAAGTCTCCTAAACCATTAGGGGTGAATAGTGGGTTTTCCTTATTCATTTTAGAGATGTCGGGTAATTCGTCCAATAAGATCTCTGGAATGATCTTTATCTTGACCGGTTTGTTCTTTGCGCGTACATATATTCTGCGATCGGATATATCAAGGTCGCCGACCTTTAATCGACATACCTCTATGGGCCTCAATAAATTATAGGAAATGAATTGTATGAATAATCGCAGTATGGGGTCGTGTTCTTTTAGATATCGGTCAATGTCCTCGACTAGCTTGGGTGTGTAGGTCTTGTTCCGTTCAGGAATGGACTTTTCTACATTTATTCTAAGGATAAAGTTCTCCGGTATCAGTTCGTTGTCTACCAATGTTGTAAAGAGCGAACTTAAAGCCGTACGTGCATTGTTACGGTTGCGGGGACTTGTTTTTTCAAGTACGGAGTTCAGGTATTGAATCACGGTTTTCTTGTTGATGCTTTTAATGTTGTCAATCTCCTTTTTGTTTTCTTCAAGCCATCGCTGGAATCTATTGATACGGCTTTTGTACTTGGGATAGGAATTGTCGTTCAGGGTGTTTTTTTTGATTCGTAGCCCGATTTCGAAAGCTTCTTCCACGGAAACTTTTTCTTCTGGTTTCGATTTCTCTTCATGTACGGGGTCGTTCACCATACTATTACACGTTGTCCTTGTGGGAGGGGAGGTTAAGGGGGCGATCACCTCTTTTGCAGGAGCTTTGGATACTTGTTTAGGAACAGTGCCTAGTTTTGGTTCGTTCGGCTTTCCAAGAAATTTGGCCTCAAGTTCCGAATTGTCTTTGTACGGGTCAAAGCCTGCTTCTAGCAAAAGGAGCAGGTTGCGCTGAAGGACCTTCAGAAATTGCAATCGCTTTGTCTTGTCTTTATACCTGTTGGCCCCACCTTTTATATAAGGTTGCCTTTTTTGTTTACCGGTCTTGGGATCGCGGAAGGAAAAATAGACGAACCACTGTTTTTTCAACGCATCGTTTTGTTGCGTTTTAGTTAGGGAGGACCACTTTGAAATATCGATTCCACCAGTATAGATTTTTGGCTCGATATAGTTCGGTTTCATGGAAAAAGTGTTTACGTTTTTGTTTACTGAACGTAATATTACGGAAATACAAGGCATAAAAAAAACGGATTGTAGTTCACAATCCGTTTGTTTATAGCGGTTACGCCTTAGTAGCGGGGACTGGACTCGAACCAGCGACCTTCGGGTTATGAGCCCGACGAGCTACCTACTGCTCTACCCCGCGATATGGGTTTCATCTTTCTTGTTGTGAAACTTCAGTTCATTACCCTGACAAGATGAGCGCTACTATTTGTAACGGGCGACAAATATACAACGGTTTCTTGGTATAATCAAAACTTGTTGCGATAATCTTTTTAAGAACCCACTTAAGTTAAAACTCTTAAAATTCCATATCTTCGAATTTTTATAGCCCATGGACCTTATCAATGATTTTATTGCAAAGATGTTACCTTATACAGAATGGCCCATGTTCATTCTACTTATTTTAGGCGGACTTTTTCTTGTTTTTTATTCCAAGCTTTTACCCTATCGGTATTTTGGTCATGCCATAGCCATCACTATGGGTAAACATGATAAGAAAGATGCTAAAGGGGATGTGAGTTCCTTTCAGGCCCTTTCTGCCGCGGTAGCGGCCACTGTGGGTTTAGGTAATATTTCTGGAGTTGCTATTGCCATTCACGATGGTGGGCCAGGCGTGGTTTTTTGGATTTGGATGACCGCCCTTATAGGAATGTGCATCAAATTTTATTCCTGTAGTCTATCAATAATGTTCAGGGGAACCGATGCCGATGGTAATCTGCAAGGAGGTCCCATGTATTATATTACCAAAGGTTTGGGTGAAAAAGCAAGGCCCTTGGCTATATTTTTTGCTATTTGCGGACTTTTTGGTTTTTTGGGGGTATTTACGGCCAATCAATTTACTGAAACTTTTATGAGTGTCATAGAGCCATCACAGACGATTTATGCGATGAGTGATGTTAATTGGAAATGGACTATAGGCTTTGTATTGGCAGGGGTAACCTCTATTGTGATTTTCGGGGGTTTAACCAAAATAGCCAAAGTGGCTTCTGCCATAGTACCTTTTATGGTGGCTGTTTATTTGATTGCAGTAGTTGTGGTAATGGCATTGAATGCCTCTGAGATTATGCCTGCTCTAAAAATGATAATAACCGAAGCCTGGAATTTCAATACCATAGTAACCGGAGGTTTTTGGGGGTTGGTGATCATAGGGGTTCGTAGGGCCATGTTCTCGAATGAGGCCGGTCTGGGTAGTGCGCCAATGTACCACGGGCAATCAAAAACGGATAACCCGATAAAGGAAGGGCTTGTCGCCATGTTGGGGCCTTTTATAGATACGATTATGGTTTGTACCTTTACCGCTGTTGTTATTATTCTCAGTGGAGCGTATCTTGAAGATCAAAGTGGTATTGTAATGACGCTTTCCGCTTTTGAAAAGACGCTTTATGGTTTTGGTGATGATTTATTGATGTTGATCGTAACCGCATTTGCGCTATCTACATTATTCACCTATTCGTATTATGGTGTTAAGTGTTTGTCGTTTCTTACGAATGCGAAAATCGGTAAATTCTATAATTGGTACTTTGTGGTCATGATCGTATTCGCAGCGGTTGCCTCGTTGGATTTGGTAAAGAACCTTATCGATTTATCGTATGCTTTAATGGTGATTCCCAATATGATAGCAGTCTTATTGTTGGCACCAAAAGTGAATAAGGCTGCAAATGAATATTTTAAAAAGTTGAAGAATGGAGGAGCATAAAGCAGGATTCGTAAATATAATAGGAAACCCCAATGTGGGTAAATCTACATTAATGAATGCATTCGTTGGTGAGAAGCTTTCCATTATCACCTCTAAAGCACAGACTACCCGTCATCGCATCTTGGGTATTGTGAACGGAGACGATTTTCAAATGATTTTATCCGATACACCTGGAATCATAAAACCAGCCTACGAATTACAATCGTCCATGATGGATTTTGTAAAGTCGGCCTTTGAAGATGCGGATGTATTACTATATATGGTCGAAATAGGGGAAAAGGCATTAAAAGATGAGCAGTTCTTCAAGAAAATAGAAAACAGTAAAATACCTGTTTTACTTTTGTTGAATAAAATCGATGCTTCCACCCAAGAAGAACTGGAAGAACAGGTGCAATATTGGCAAGAACAATTGCCATCAGTTGAGATACATCCAATTTCGGCATTGAACAACTTTAACGTTAAGGGGGTGTTTGAGCGTATTCTTGAATTACTCCCCGTATCTCCCGCCTATTACCCCAAAGATCAACTTACCGATAAGCCTGAGCGGTTTTTCGTAAATGAGACCATACGGGAAAAAATACTTCTTTTTTACAAGAAAGAAATTCCATATTCCGTTGAAATAGAAACCGAGGAATTTTTTGAAGAGCCTGAAATCATTCGCATGAGAGCAGTAATTATGGTTGAGCGTGAGTCCCAAAAAGGAATCATCATCGGCCATAAAGGTAGTGCGCTAAAACGGGTCGGAATTGAGGCCCGTAAGGATTTGGAAAAGTTTTTCGGCAAACAGGTACATTTAGAGTTGTATGTTAAGGTAAATAAGAATTGGAGAAATGATGCCCGACAATTGAAACGTTTTGGTTACAATAAAAAATAAAGGTCATATTTCCAAAATACGATTCATAAACTGGTGCAATTCATGCATTTGAGGTTTTCCTTTACTTCTTCCGGCTCTTCCAAAGGCGTATAAAACAAACCAGAGTAGAACCATAAAAACCATTAATCCGATTTGAAGGGTCAATGGCCTACCTAATGAGGCACTCGAATAGGCCCAAACACCTAATCCTATAAAAATGGTGGCTACCCCAAAATGAAGGAACATAAAAAAGGTCCATAGCGTAGGGTTTGGCCCAAACAGACCATAAATTTTACTGCCACCTTCATTCAAATCATTTATTTCCAAATGTAATTGTGGTGACCAAAAATGGACTTTTTTCCTATTGAACTTTATGAATACGTGGTCATCTATTCGCTTCACCAAAAAGGGTGGTAGGTCTGCTTTTTCAAAGGAATTTAAAATTGAATCTTTGGATTTGGCCATTTCAATTTGAAACCTAGGACGCAGGACTATCTCATTCGGTAAAATGCTCATGTTTGACTTTTAAGTATTCTGGAATTTAACAAAAAAAGCCAAAAGATACTGCTTATGCCCTTTTTTTTCTATATTTGAGTAATCGATTAAGTGGTTAATATCATCGATGAAATACCAAAACCCCCATTTGGAATGAAAAATATTGTCATAATTGGAGCATCAGGAGAGCATTGTAGAGTTTTGGATTCTGTAGTTGGTAAAGAGAATTACGAATTTATTGGCTATGTAGATTCTTTTAAAAAAAAAGGTAGAAAGCATAATGGATTCCCTGTTCTTGGGAATGAATCAGATCTTCCTTATCTTATTGATAAGCATAATATTTATGGAGGAATAGTAGCAATTAAAGACGATCGGGAGAAAAGTATGGTCGTTGACAGGGTCTTAAAGATTATACCCGATTTTAATTTTATATCCTCTTATCTGCCAACATTGAATACAGAAAGAAATTTGTCGGTAAGTAATGGTAGAATGGTAGTGCAAAATGATTATCTTCATTCATTCAAAGATCAAACACCTGAAAATAAGATTTTTATACACAGATTGGCCGATGTGCAGACCAGTAATATTGGTGTCAAAACCAAAGTATGGCAATTCAGTGTAATTCTAAAGAATGCCCGAATTGGAGAAAATTGCAATATTAATAGTCATACCTTTATTGAAAATAATGTTGTTGTAGGGGATAATGTTACGGTTAAATGTGGAGTTTATCTTTGGGACGGAATGAGGATTGAAGATGATGTCTTCATTGGACCTAATGTTACTTTTACGAACGATAAATATCCTAGGTCAAAGAGTTATCCAAAGAAGTTCCAGGAAACCATAATAAAGAAAGGAGCATCAATTGGTGCAAATGCTACTGTCCTAGGGGGAATAACTATTGGTGAAAATGCCATGATAGGGGCAGGTAGTGTTGTTTCTAAAAATATACCTGACGGAGAACTGTGGGTTGGAAATCCAGCTAAGTTCGTTAGAAAGATGGTGCAGGAATATTCTTCGTGTTGTAGCTAATGAAGGCTGATATCAATGCGTCATATTTTGGTGGCACTTCAATCATGCCTTTTTATTCAAGTGAAACCAATCATTTGCCTTATTGATTTGAATCAATTAAATCCACGCATATTTGGAAAATTTAAAATTCCATATCCTGTTGTAAAATCAATTGCAAGTAGTTTTGGTTGATCAGCTTCTTCATCAATCTACTGACATCTAAAACCTTTTGGCCTAAGTTATACTTTTTGGCATATTAATTAATATTACCTTTGCGCCAAAATAAAGTTGTATGAGTGCTATAGTCGCTATTGTTGGAAGGCCAAATGTTGGGAAATCTACCTTTTTTAATCGTTTGATCCAAAGGAGGGAAGCTATTGTTGATGCTGTAAGTGGCGTAACTCGTGACAGACATTATGGTAAGAGCGATTGGAACGGCAAAGAGTTCTCATTGATCGATACTGGAGGTTACGTGGTTGGTAGTGATGATATCTTTGAACAGCAGATAGATAAACAGGTTGAGTTGGCTATTGAGGAGGCCGATGCCCTAATTTTTATGGTTGATGTTGAGACTGGTGTTACCGGTATGGACGAAGATGTCGCCAAATTATTACGTAGGGTGAAAAAACCGGTTTTTTTAGCCGTGAATAAGGTTGATAACGCCAAAAGGGCAGAAGATGCCGTAGAATTTTACGGACTGGGATTAGGGGAATATTATCCGCTATCGAGTATCAATGGTAGTGGCACAGGTGAGTTATTGGATGCGTTGGTTGAGGTGTTACCGGAAATTGAGGAGGAAGAAAGTGAATTGCCAAGATTTGCCGTGGTAGGTAGGCCCAATGCAGGTAAATCATCATTTATAAATGCGTTGATCGGGGAAGAACGTTATATTGTTACCGATATAGCAGGTACTACACGTGATAGTATCGATACTAAATACAATCGTTTTGGATTTGAATTCAATTTGGTCGATACTGCCGGCATCCGTAGAAAATCCAAAGTAAAGGAAGATCTTGAGTTCTACTCGGTCATGCGTTCCGTTCGGGCCATTGAGCATAGTGATGTTTGCCTGTTGGTTATGGATGCTACAAGGGGTTTTGACGGTCAGGTCGCCAATATCTTTTGGTTGGCACATAGAAATAATAAAGGTATCGTGATATTGGTCAATAAATGGGATTTGGTAGAGGATAAAGAGACCAATACCATGAAACAGTACACTGAAAAGATAAAAAAGGCTATTGAACCTTTTACAGATGTTCCTATTCTTTTTATTTCTGCACTGACCAAACAGCGTATTTATAAGGCAATAGAAACAGCGGTGCAGGTGTATAATAACAGAAATACAAAAATACCTACCCGTAAGTTCAATGATATTATGCTGCCAATCATTGAAAATTATCCGCCTCCTGCGTATAAAGGAAAGTTTGTGAAAATCAAGTTTTGTACCCAATTGCCAACGCCATATCCGCAATTTGCATTTTTTTGCAATCTACCGCAATATGTGCGTGAGCCTTATAAGAGGTATTTGGAGAATAAACTGAGGGAGAATTTTGATTTCTCTGGAGTACCGATCAAGGTCTTTATGAGAAAAAAGTAGTCAAATCAACTTTAGTCTAGGGAAATAATGTAGAATCCGTTGGTTTTTTCAAGTGGACTTCCGTTAATCTCCAGACTTTGTACTATTGCCACATTACCACAGCAAGAATTGTTTTGGGCCTCTGATTTAATGAAGGTTGCTTTCATTTGAAATAGTTCTTCATTTCCTAAGTGCACGGTATATACATACTCGCCTTCGGTCCAATTAGGATTTTGAATAAAAAGAATGGGATTTTGGGTAGAATCTAAATCCGACACAAGGGAAATATTGGTTTCCATGGCTGTTTCGCCCTCAATGGTGATATTATCTAAAGTATAATCTCCATTGGAAAAAATAGTAGTGCCATTAGCCAGAATATCAAAACCTATAGAAGGAGAGCCTAAACATAAAACTGCGGAACAATCGGTTTTATCGTCCTCACAAGAAAATATAAAAGATAAAAAGAGTAAACCAATAAAAATCTTCTTTAAAACCATATGTATTTTTATTGAGAAGATAAACAAATGAGGAAAGGGTTGCTTTTCATCCTAAAGGAAAAACAAAAGTTTTGATTACCAACCACCGGAAGCCCCGCCTCCGCCAAAGCCGCCTCCGCCAAAGCCACCACTGAAACCACCGCCACTACCAAAGCCACCACCGGAACCAAATCCGCCACTGGAACGGCCTCCGCGCCCCATATTACTAAGGATGATAACATCCCATAGGTCGAGTCCGGATTTTCTGCCACCACCTTTGCCACCTCCGTTTCTTCGGTTACGACTGGAAAGTATGATCATGATCACTATGAAAATAATGATGGGTAAAAAGGTATCAAACGGTATGCCCGGGTTGTCGTTTAAGGTTCGTTCTTCTTTGAATTCTCCACTCAAAACCTGAAAAATGGCATCGGCCCCGTTGTTCAGTCCACCATAAAAATCATTTTGTTTAAATTGGGGTATAATGACATTTTCTATGATTCTTCTAGACATGGCATCTGTCAATGAACCTTCAACCCCATAACCTGTTTGTATGGTTATATGTCTATCGTCTTTAGCTAATAAAATGAAAATACCGTTGTCCTTGCCTTTTTGGCCAATTCCCCAGGAATGTCCCCATTGTGTTGCCAAGTATTTTATTTCCTCACCTTCGGTAGAACTGATAATGGCTACGACTATTTGGGTAGAGGTACTATCTGAATATCGTATGAGTTTTTGTTCTAGGTTATTTTTTTGGTTTTCACCTAATAGACCTATGTAGTCGTAAACACTCGTTTCTTTTTTAGGTTTTTCGGGTATCTGGAATTGGCAGTAAGAACCCAATCCCCAGAACAAAAACAATACAAGTAAACTAGTTTTTAGATATTTCATTGCTCAGCTCATTTACATCTCCATGATGCCATGGGAAATGTACTTCCAACTCCTTTCCTGCTTTTGTTATACCTTCTATAAGCCCTTCTTTGAATCTTCCGTTTTTAAAATGGGCCTCAATTATATCCTTTGTAGATTTCCAGAAATCCTCAGGAACAGCATTGTTTATGCCACGGTCGCCATAGATGGCAAACTTTTTGTCATTTACCGCAACATAAATAAGTACTCCGTTTTCTTCCTTGGTGTTATCCATCTTCAGTAAATGGAATACCTCCTTGGCCCGGTCAAGTAGATCGATTTTCGTTCTGGATTCCAAATGAACACGAATTTCCCCAGAAGTTTTCTTTTCGGCATCTACAATGGCCTGGATAATTTCCTGCTCTTCTTCCGCCGTTAATAAATCTTCTACTTTAGACATGGTAAGGTCTATTTAAAATCGAAATTCACGTCTGGTGCTTGTTCTGCCCCAGCTTCTGATTTGAAGTAAGATAGTTCTTCAAAATTGAATAACCCTGACAATAAGGAATTAGGGAAGGTCTTTATGTGATTGTTATAGGGTTCAACCGTGGCATTGAAACGATCCCGAGCAACATTGATTCGGTTTTCAGTTCCTTCTAGCTGGGATTGCAATTCCAAAAAGTTTTGGTTGGCCTTTAAGTCGGGATACCTTTCAACGGTAACCAAGAGACTTTTTAAAGCTCCACTTAAACCTCCTTGCACTTCATTGAATTTTGCCAATTGTTCAGGGGTGATATTGGTTGGGTCAATAGAGACCGATGTAGCTTTAGCCCTTGCTTCGATAACATCTGTTAGTGTTCCCCTTTCAAAATCCGCTGCTCCTTGTACCGTCTTCACCAAGTTATCTATAAGGTCATTTCTACGTTGGTAGGCACTCTCTACATTGGCCCAGGTTTTTGTTGATGTTTCTTTCAGTTTTATGGCTGTATTGTTAAAACCTACACCCCATTGGTACAGTCCAAAGGCTACTACGGCCAGTATAATCAAGGGAATTAACCATTTTTTCATGTTCGTCTGTGTTTATAGTTATTTATAGTTGATCTTTAATTTTTATAAGCTCACTTTTTACCCGTTCCAATTTTTGGATGATTTCAAAACTAGATAAGGTTTTTTGCTTTTCCTCTTTTAAATGTGTTTTAGCCCCTTCAAGCGTAAATCCCCTTTCTTTCACCAAATGATAGATTAATTGAAGGTTTTTTATATCCTGTGGAGTGAATTTACGATTGCCTTTAGCGTTCTTTTTAGGCTTTAAAGCATCGAATTCTTTTTCCCAAAAACGTATTAAGGAGGTGTTTACACCGAATGCCTTGGCAACCTCGCCAATACCATAATATCTTTTCTCGGGCAAGTCTATATGCATTAATCCAAGGATTGGTTTTCTTGATTGGCGTATTTCAACATGTTCTTGAATTCCTCGGGGGTTAAACTGCCATAATAGAAGTTGATAGGATTTATTCTTTCGTTGTCCTTCCAAACCTCATAATGTAAATGGGGTCCTTGTGATCGTCCGGTGTTACCAACGAATCCAATAAGATCTCCTCGTTTTACTTTCTGCCCTTTCTTTACGTTGTATTGACTCATATGTGCATATAGGCTTAAATAGCCATAGCCGTGATCAATACGAATGTGCTTCCCGTAACCCGAAGAATTATTGTCCGCTCTAGTGACCGTACCATCTCCCGAAGCATAAATGGGGGTTCCTTTCGGGGCGGTGAAATCCATTCCCCAATGTTTTTTACGTGCCTTTGTAAAAGGGTCGGTTCGCCACCCATAGCCAGAAGCCATTCGGGTAAGGTCTTCGTTGTTCACTGGTTGAATCGCCGGTATGGCCGCCAATAATTTTTCTTTCTCCTCGGCCAATTTGGTGATCTCGTCCAAGGACTTGGATTGTATGGCCAGTTGTTTTTTGATGATATCCATTCTTTTGGTCGTGGCAATGACCATTTCCGAATTATTGAAGCCTTCTAGTGCCTTATACCTGTTTACCCCACCAAAACCAGCGCGTCGCTGCTCATCAGGAATAGGGTTCGCCTCAAAATACAACCTATATATGTTGTTGTCGCGATCTTCTACATTGGCCAGAACATCTTCAATCTGCTCCATTTTTTTGTTTAGAAGCTCAAATTGCAATTCGTAGTTCTTGACTTCCCGTTGTAGGGAAAGTTCCCTTGGGGTATTTATCAGATTGGTGTTCAGCAAGAGCACCAAGGAAAGTAGCCCAAAAAGAAATGAGCCTAGGATAAACAAAGCAATATTGCGGAATCGCTTAGTTTTTTTTGGCTCTATCTTTCGATATGAAAGTGTGTCCGGATCGTAATAATACTTTACTTTAGACATGAATGGATTTTATCCTATTTTTGTGCATTCGATTTTTCGAAACAAACAAATATAAAAATTGTTTCGCACAATTACTTAAAATTATTAAAACCTTACCATTTTAGATGAATTCCAAGGATATTAGGACCCAATTTTTGAACTTTTTTAAGGAAAAGAACCATAAGATAGTACCCTCTGCGCCCATGGTCATAAAAGATGATCCGACATTGATGTTTACCAATGCGGGCATGAACCAGTTTAAGGAATTCTTTTTGGGGAATAGTGTGGTCAAGAACAAACGTGTTTCCGATACACAGAAATGTTTACGGGTAAGTGGTAAACACAATGATTTGGAAGAGGTAGGTAAAGATACTTATCACCACACCATGTTCGAAATGTTGGGTAACTGGAGCTTTGGTGATTATTTTAAAACTGAAGCAATAGCTTGGGCATGGGAATTATTGACCGATATCCTTAAAATCGATAAAGACAGTTTATATGTATCGGTCTTTGAGGGTAGTGATGATGCCGATAAACTTGGAATGGATACGGAAGCGTATGATTTATGGAGCGCCATTGTGCCCAAGGACCGTATCATAATGGGCAATAAAAAGGATAATTTTTGGGAAATGGGAGATCAAGGTCCATGTGGTCCTTGTTCGGAAATTCATGTAGATATTCGCTCGGCGGAAGAAAAAGCTAAAATTTCAGGGGCTTCTTTGGTCAATAAAGATCACCCGCTAGTCGTAGAGATTTGGAACTTGGTTTTTATGCAATACAATCGTAAGGCGGACGGAAGTTTGGAGCCCTTACCAGAGAAACATGTAGATACGGGAATGGGATTTGAACGTTTGTGCATGGTATTGCAAGGGGTACAGTCCAATTACGATACCGATGTTTTTACCCCGATCATCCGTGAGATTGAAGCCATTACCGGGAAGGATTATGGTAAAAAAGAAGAAACCGATATTGCCATTCGTGTAATCGCCGATCATATTCGCGCTGTGGCCTTTTCAATAGCGGACGGACAATTGCCCAGTAATACCGGAGCAGGCTATGTTATACGTAGGATTCTTAGAAGGGCCATTCGTTATGGGTTTACGTTCTTAAATACAAAGGAGCCTTTTATGTACCGTTTGGTCAATGTACTAACAGAGAATATGGGAACTGCGTTTCCAGAGTTGAAAGAACAACGACAATTGATCGAGAACGTGGTCAAGGAAGAGGAACATTCGTTTTTACATACTTTGGAGCAAGGGTTGGTTTTATTGGATAATGTGGTAAAACAGTCCAACGGCAAAGAGATTTCAGGTAGAAAAGCCTTTGAATTATACGATACTTATGGTTTTCCGATAGATTTAACGGGATTGATTTTAGAGGAAAAAGGCTATACGTTAGATGAAAAAGGTTTTCATGAAGCCATGCAAGAACAGAAAAATCGGTCTAGGTCTGCTTCCGAGGTGGCCAAAGCCGATTGGGAAATCTTGATGAACGACTCCGAGCAGGAATTTGTGGGTTATGATGTTTTAGAGACCAAGGTGAAATTAGTGAAATATCGAAAGGTTACCTCTAAGAAAGAAGGTGAACAATATCAAGTGGTATTTAATTTAACGCCTTTTTACCCTGAAGGAGGGGGGCAAGTTGGTGATAAAGGATATTTGGAGGCTCCCAATGGCGATGTATTCTATATTGTCGATACGAAAAAGGAGAACAATGAAATTGTTCATTTTGCGAAGCACTTGCCTAAGAACACTTCTGAAACGTTTAAGGCAGTGGTCGATAAAAAACAACGTCAGCGAACGGCCGCCAACCATACGGCAACACATTTGTTGCATCAAGCACTTCGGGAGATTTTGGGCACACATGTAGAACAAAAAGGTTCCGCGGTCCATTCTAAATACCTGCGTTTTGATTTTTCCCACTTTGCCAAGTTAACGGTCGAAGAGCTAAGGGCTGTTGAGAATTTCGTAAATGCACGAATTGATGGCCAATTACCATTACAGGAGAACCGCAATGTGCCTATGGAAGATGCCATGAAGGAAGGGGCAATGGCCCTTTTTGGGGAAAAATATGGTGATGCCGTTCGTACAATACGTTTTGGGCAATCCATAGAATTGTGTGGAGGTACCCATGTGAAGAACACTGCCGATATTTGGCATTTTAAAATTAAATCGGAAGGAGCTGTCGCTGCTGGAGTACGCAGGATAGAGGCCATTACCTTAGATGCCGTCAAGGATTTCTATTATCAGAATAATCGCAGCCTTTTTGAAATCAAGGACCTGCTGAACAATGCCCAAGACCCTGTTAAGGCGGTAGAGGCCCTACAGGCAGAAAATATTAGATTAAAGAAAGAGGTTGAAGTTTTGTTGAAAGACAAGGCAAAAAACCTAAAAGGAGAATTATTGTCCGAATTGGAAGAAGTGAATGGGATAAATTTCATGGCCAAAAAATTGGATTTGGATGCTGCCGGGATCAAAGACCTTTCCTTTGAAATGGGGAATAGCCATAACAATCTGTTTTTACTCTTCGGTACGGAGCAGAATGGCAAAGCATTGCTTTCGTGCTATATTTCCAAAGAATTGGTATCGGAAAAAAACCTGAATGCGGGCACGATCGTTCGGGAACTCGGCAAATTTATCCTAGGAGGTGGCGGCGGACAACCCTTCTTTGCTACAGCAGGTGGTAAAAACCCTGCAGGTATAGATGAGGCATTGGCCAAGGCAAAAGAGTATCTTAACTAAAATCATGAAGCTCCAAACCCAAGTATCTTTAAAGAAGGCGAAAAAACAAATTGATTATCAGAGCCGGTTGTTGTTGCTGGGGTCATGTTTTGTTGAGAATATAGGGGCAAAATTGGAATATTTTAAGTTTAGGACAATGCAGAATCCTTTTGGGATTTTGTTTCACCCTAAAGCTATTGAGAAGCTTATTTCTAAGGTTATAAAAGGGGAGGTTTATTCGGTGGATGATATTTTTCATCAGAATGAAAGATGGCATTGTTTTGATGCACATTCAGACTTAAGTGATCCATCCAAAGAAAATTTGCTATTGAATCTGAATAACGCCTTGGCCCAAACCAAGGAACAACTTTCAGTTGCGACCCATGTTTTGATTACTTTGGGAACGGCATGGGTATATCGGCATAAAGAATCGGATACAATAGTGGCCAATTGCCATAAGGTTCCTCAAAAGAGCTTTTACAAGGAATTACTTTCGGTGACAGAAATCGCTGAAAGTTTAAGGAGGACAATAGATTTGATACAAGCTGAAGATCCTAAAATACAATGTGTGTTTACGATATCACCGGTTAGGCATCTAAAGGACGGATTTGTGGAAAATCAACGGAGTAAGGCTCATTTAATAGCGGCTATGCATGAAGTGCTTGAAGATTCCAAACTTGAAGCCGAAATAAGTTATTTTGAAAGTTATGAGCTTGTCATGGACGAACTCAGGGACTATCGTTTTTATAAGAACGATTTGGTACATCCCAATGATTTGGCAGTGGAATATATTTGGGAAAAATTCAGTTCGGTTTGGATTTCAGAAAATGCAAAGAATACGATGGCTTCCGTTGAAGAGATACGGAAAGGACTGCAACATCGCCCTTTTTATCCTGAATCGGAACAGCATCGTAAATTCGTGGAATCGTTAGAACGAAAGATGGAGAAAGTACGGCAAAATCATCCATTTATTGATTTCACGGTCTAATGCGTCAAAATATCATCGTATTTTATAAATTTCATTAATGAAAAGAATATTAATAGGAGCCTTGATCACATTGGCAATAATTTTAGTATTTAGATCTTGTTGGGAAGATAAAAAAGAGAAATCCATTCTACAGGAAAACTCTATGTTGATACAACAGCAGATCAATAATGTTTCCAAACTGATCGTAACCGAAGGGCATTTTGCGGAAGTTTATAACTATAAAGATTCCCAAGAATTATTCGGTGCATTAATCACGGCCGATAAAAAGGCTTTAGTAGTCGTGAATGCCGAGGTTTTGGTGACTTATGATTTAACTAAAATTGATTTTGAAGTTATTGAGGAAACCAGAACATTACGAATAAATAGTATTCCGGAGCCTGAGATTAAGATAAATCCCGATTTTGAATATTATGATGTAACCGCCGATTATTTGAATCCGTTCAAAGCTTCTGACTATAATAAGATAAAACGTAACGTAAACGCATCACTTATGAAAAAGGTCGAAGCCTCATCCTTAATATCAAATGCAGGGAACAGATTGTTCAGTGAGCTTTCAAAATTTTATATCTTGACCAATTCCATGGGTTGGACTTTGGTTTACCGGGATAGGGATATCGAGAACATGGAAGGTTTACGGATGTTGGATGAAATTTCTGCGGATTAGGTGGGGTAGCTTGCTATTTCACAAAGGTATTGGCCCACTTTATATAGTTTTCCCAATCGTAATCCATCACATCGTGAATGCCCGTGCGAATGTGGTAAGCTACCGTGTTTTGAATGGGGGCATTGGTCTTGGGCATTTCCTTGGATGTAATTCCCTTCCTACCGTATAATCCATAAACAGAAGATGCATAATAGGTAGAAAGGAACTCACCCTTTGGATCGGCCCATTTATCCTCTTCTGCACTGGCGATGTATAAAGGTCTTGGTGCTATCAAGGCCAACAATTGATGTTGGTCGACAGGAAGCGTTCTTTCATTGTTGTCGTATTTTAAAAAGCTATCTGCAAACCAATGCGGAAAAGAAGTGTTGATTTGTGCTACAGTTTCACCAAATTGCCGCCTACTCAAGGCAGCACCGCCACAACCGGAATTATTGCTTATGACCCCGGCAAACCTTTTATCTGTGGCCCCGGCCCATAGCGCGGCTTTGCCTAAGCGCGAGTGTCCAAAAACAAATACTTTGGAGATATTGACATCGCTTTCGAGGTAGTTCATCGCCTTGCTCAAGCCAAAGGCCCAAGCCGAGATACTGCCCCACTCATTCGTTTTGGGCTTGGTTTGTCCGTCCCTATAAAATAGGGAATGTACACCATCTGAAAAATCGTTTTTATCTGGGTCTATTTCGCCATAGTAAATCGTAGCAAGGCCAAACCCATTGTCGAGCATTTTTTCTATGGCCCATCGATGTGTTCGTATCCCTCTACTGCTCTCCGACGCTTTGTTGTCCGTTATGCCAAAAGCTTCATTGTTCTTTACCCAAGCTTTGGTGATAGCAACATTTGGGTCAGCGGTCACCGTATGGTTGCCGTAAAAATTATAACCAAGGAAAACGGGTGCTGTTGGATTTCCCTTTGGAAGATAAATAAGCATGTAATAGGTAATGGTTTTTTTGTTCTTCTTTAAGGTAATGGCAATCTGTTTGCGCCTTGCTTTTCCACCATAGGCGTCATTGCTTTCTTCCAAAAGTTTAAAGCCATACTCATCCAACCGATCGGGAACCTTTCCATAAACTTGCTTTTCAAAGAATTGCAAAATCTCACGGCGCCTGTTTTCTTCCCATTCGGTTTGATTGGTGATGGGATTGCCACTAAAAGAAGTCAATACATCCGGAAGTGTAAATTTGGGAACTTTTGATTCATCGTAATTGGCCTGCGATTGTGCAAGGCCTAGGGAGGTAAAAAATAAAATAGCGATTAAGATATAGATTCTCATAGTATTGGATGGTAAGGTTGGTGATTCATTTTCATTTGGCGCGATGTGTATGGAAATTTTCATTGACCAATGCAACCCCGTCATCGATCAAATGACCTACTGTTGGGTTGTCTAGTTTTACATTTTCCAAATGGTCACGTATATCTCCTGCAAATATGAAATCGTTGTTGGATTTGGCAAGTTCATAAAGTTCAACGGACAACAGCCAATCTTCAGGGTGGTTGGCCTTAATTTCAGCAAAGACCTTGTTCCGTGAGATTGTCGTGTTTTTTCCTTCCCTAAAATCACGGACTTGTTGGTAAAGTTGCTCCAATTTAATTCTTTGTTCGTTTTTCTTAGGTTTTACCGTTGTGGTTTGTATATCATGGGAAAGTAAATTGAAACTGTTCATATCTGCCGGGCCATTAAAGGCAGAAACAATTCGTTCCCCTATGGCCATATGATAAAGGTTTTCATGGGATTGGAAAAGAATCTTGCCTTGGCAAGTTACGGTGCAATCTTTTAATGTAACTAAAATGATTTGTCCCCCCAGATTTCTGGTTCCTGTAATAATAAGACCAGTTACGTTGACTTCTCCTTCAAATTCTATGGAAACCCTTTCCCCTTCATAAATATTATAGGCCTTAAGATCCCGAGGGCTCATATCTTCAATGGCCAGGTTAATGCCTTTTAGTTTCCCAAGCGGACTACCGAAACCTGATGGATGCTTTTCGATTCCATGTCCTATCAATTCCTTTTCGCGATATGCCAAAGCAGTGGCCCCGTTGGTTTTAAAGAAAACAGGTTTGCCGTCATATGATATGACTTTTTCGAAGTTTCCTGAAATCTGCAATCCTGTACTAAGTTCTATAGTTCCCAATTCTTTCGAATTGATCAGTTTGTCAATGCCCTTCAGTCCTCCTTGCCGCAAGGCCATTGTGCTGGCAAATTCCTCCAATACTTGGCTAAGAAATGCAAAATCGGGGGTAACGAACAATTGCGGTTGCGGTTTGGTAATATCAAATGAAGTGTGGGCGGCCTTTAGTGAATATGGTATTTTGTCCACTTTGTTGGTCATGCACCAAGCACTTTCCCCAATAGAAGACAAAAGGCCTGCACCATATATTTTCGGGTTCTCCGGAGTGCCGATCAGGCCATATTCAACTGTCCACCAATGTAAATTTCGAATGAGGGCCATTTCACTGGGTTCGCCCATGTTTCGTTGAAGCTCTGAAATATGGTCTTCTGCTTTTTTTATTTCACTTTCAGCAGTTCCGATTGCTTCCTTGATAATGGATAAATGTCGTACGGCCTCATACAACTCAAAGTCTTTGGCGCTTGATATGGCTTTACTTCCTATTTCTCCAAAGCGTCTCAGATACTCGGCATATTCCGGATTGGCGATAATAGGGGCGTGGCCTGCACCTTCGTGGATAATATCCGGAGCAGGGGTATATTCTATATGTTCCAGTTGACGTATGTCCGAGGCAATGACCAAGACATTATAAGCTTGAAACTCCATAAAGGCAGAAGGGGGAATAAAACCATCTACTGCAACAGCTGCCCATCCGATATCTTTAAGGATTCGGTTCATGCCGTACATATTGGGAATCTGTTCTATCGAAATCCCTGTTTTTTTCAATCCTTCTAAATAAGATTCATGGGCAACATGGCCAAGGTAATCTACATTTTTTCGCATTACATAGCGCCACACGGCCTGATCTATTGCCGAATAACCCCCATAATCCTGAGGTTTTATGTATTGCCGTAAATGCTTTGGCAGTTTGTCCAGTATGGGATTGCTTTCGTATGGCACCTTTCTTGGGTTTATGTTCGACTTAAAGTTACGAAAACAGTATTTTATGGGAAATTTAGGGTAAGGCATACAAAAACCGCCGTTTTAAAAGGCGGTTTTGAGTCATTATTTTGAAGTATTTCCCGGAGGATATTGTTGTAATATTTCATACACGAATTCCTTGATACGAGCTTCTTTCTTTTCGATGTCCCTCGTATTGTTCAAGGAGCCGACCCCTTTGCCTTGCCAAACCAATTCCTTGTTTTGGGCATCAATCAAATCAATATAGAGGGAGCCTTGTGTACGAGTGCTTACAGCAGGACTGTTCCATCCCCATCCAGGACCAAAACCGCCCCAGTAATAAGGACTCCATCCCCAACCACCGCCCCAGTAGTTGTTGTATACATCAACCTGTTCTTGTTCTTTGGTGAAAATACTGACCAAAACATCGGGGTTTTCAGATTTAACCATACCTCGAGAACTTAATTCGGCATCTATGGCTTTTAATATCCTCTTTTTATCCAAGTCCGAAATATGGGCCTTGTCAATACCCGTTTTGTAGAAGGCATAGGATTTGTACCCATTAAAATCCGCTTCCCTATCATAATCCGATAGAACGCGAACAGAAACACAGGAACTTAAAAAAAGTAGGGCCATAATCGGTAACGCGAGAATTTTCATTGTTTTCATAACTTATTTTTTAGGAATTAATGCAGTATCACTAAATGAAAAAGCTCAAAAATCGTGCCGAAAGGGCTGGAAATCATTGAGAATTTGTTTTCGCTTCGTACCCGTATGGGCAGTGTCTGCAACCACTCTCACAGCAATAACCGCGCTTAAGGTGGTACTGTTCAGTAAAGACCCTGTAGCCAGATTCGGAGAGATAGTAATCGCCTTCTTCTGGCTTTAATATTTTTTTCATCGGGATCGGAATGGTATTTGTTCTGAATCTGTAAAATTAAAGGTTTTCTATTGAAAAGCCTTTTGATTTATTGTGATGATCCATTTTTTATCGAGATTTTGGATATATTGTTGTGCCGTACCAATTTATTGGTAACGATTCCCCGATGACTGCAATTGGTCGAATTTTAACAATTATCTTTGAATAGGGGCGTTATTTATCTGAGTTATGATTTTAGTCTTTAAACATTTTTTTTACAAAAATTACGTGGGCCTATCTCTTTGGCCTTTCATAATCTTGAAAAATGAAGACCTAAAGAAGGATAGCTATCTTATCAACCATGAGAAAATACACCTTGAACAGCAAAAGGAATTATTGATCGTTCCTTTTTATATGTTGTATGTAACCGAGTGGGCCATAAGGTCTTTGTGTTATTTTGATAGTTATAAAGCATACCAAAACCTAAGCTTTGAAAGAGAGGCCTATCGCAACGAAAAGAATCTTGATTACATTGCAAATCGTTCCAAATTCAGCTTTATTAGATATCTTTGGCGCTGAAAACATGATAAGTGCAAACTGAAAATCAAAAAATAAACCTTCCAATATTAGAAGAAAAAAAGGTGACTCTTTCCATTAAAAGGGAAGATAAGATACACCCTTTTGTTTCAGGGAATAAATACCGAAAGCTAAAATACAACGTGCAAAAGGCCTTACAGGATAATTATGATACCCTTTTGACCTTCGGAGGTGCTTTTTCCAATCATATTGCGGCAGCGGCTTGTGCCGCACAGGAAAGTGGGTTACGGAGCATAGGTATAATACGCGGAGAGGAATTGGCCTATAAATGGAAGGACAATCCTACGTTGGCAACAGCCGCAGATATGGGAATGCAGTTACAATTCGTTCCCCGTAATTTATATAGGGAGAAAAACAGTGAAGAGTTCCTTGGGCATTTGAAATCGGAATTCGGAAGATTTTATCTTTTGCCTGAAGGAGGTTCAAATGATTTGGCGGTTAAGGGTTGTGAAGAGATTTTGACCGAGGACGATACGGTTTTCGATATTATTTGTGGCTGTGTAGGCACGGGTGGGACCATAGCGGGTATGATCAATGCCACGGGCAATCATCAAAAGGTATTGGGGTTTCCAGCGTTAAAAGGGGATTTTTTAAAAGAAAGTATTCGTAAATTTACCGCAAAAGAAAATTGGGAATTACAAACGACGTACCATTTTGGTGGTTATGCCAAAGTAACCTCTGAGTATATAAATTTCATAAATGAATTTAAGCGTTGTACCCAAATTCCTTTGGATCCGGTATATACGGGAAAAATGATGTATGGCCTGATGGATATGGTCAAAAACGATCGTTTTTTGCCGGGAACTAGAATATTGGCCATTCATACAGGAGGGTTGCAAGGAATTAAAGGGATGAATGTTACCTTGAAAAAGAAAAACTTACCATTGATAGATCTATGATAAAAAGACTGGTTTTCATATCGATTTTAGGAATTTTACTTCTTGGCTGTAAAGCAAAGAAACGAACTGTTTCTTCCGATAGTTCCAAACAGGAAAGTACATTGGGAGGTAATAAAAATACCCAGATGGATTATGAATCTACAGGGCTTTACCCCCTTCCTGCGGATACCGGTAAATTTCAAAGATTTTCTATTGGTTCCGTTGAAGAATATATAGATACGTTTTCCGAAATAGCACAATACGAAATGAAAGCCTATGGTATACCGGCAAGTATTACCTTGGCCCAAGGCCTACTAGAAAGTGGATTTGGAAAAGGGGATTTGGCAGTAAGGACAAACAACCATTTTGGAATAAAATGCCATAAAGGTTGGCAAGGTGATTATGATTTTCATGATGATGATGAAAAAGGGGAATGTTTCCGAAAATACAACCACCCCATGTATTCTTATAGGGACCATAGTGAGTTTTTGTCAAAAAGGGCCCGATATTCATTCTTGTTCAATTATAGTAGTACGGACTATAAACGATGGGCGAAAGGACTTCGCCAGGCAGGTTACGCGACGGATCATAGATATCCGCAAAAATTGATTTACTTAATTGAAAAACACAAGCTCTATAAATTCGATAAGGGAGTTCAATTGAATGATGCAATTGCCAATTCAGAACCCAAAATTTATGAGAACAGTGTTCACGTTGTGCAAAAGGGTGATACCTTATATTCCCTTTCAAGAAGATATTTTATCTCTGTAGATGAGATTAAAAGAATTAACAATATGAATTCCAATAATTTGGCGATAGGGCAGAAAATTACTGTCAAAACCGAATTGAGCAAAAAATAATAATGATTTATCAAAGAAGTAGTGCCTTGTTCGCAGAGGCCAAGAAGTACATTCCCGGAGGTGTTAATTCACCGGTTAGGGCGTTTAATGCCGTTGGTGGCGATCCCGTTTTCGTAAAGAGTGCCAAAGGCGCTTATTTATATGATGAGGACGGCAATAAGCTTATAGATTATATAGCATCATGGGGCCCTTTGATTTTAGGCCATGCCTATGAACCTGTAATAGAGGCGGTAATTGAAAAAGCAAGGAAAGGAACCTCATTCGGCATGCCGACAGAAGTCGAAACGGCATTGGCCAAATTGGCCGTGTCCATGGTTCCGGATATAGATAAAATCCGTTTTGTAAATAGTGGTACGGAGGCTTGTATGAGTGCAGTGCGGTTGGCCCGCGGTTATACCGGTAAGGATAAGATCATCAAATTCGCCGGCTGTTATCATGGACATTCCGATTCTTTCTTGATACAAGCAGGTAGTGGGGCAGTAACATTCGGTAGTCCAAATAGTCCTGGAGTTACCCAAGGTACGGCTAAGGATACCCTATTGGCCAACTATAACGATTTACAAAGTGTAAGAGAACTGACCAATGCCAATAAAGGGGATATAGCAGCAGTGATCATAGAACCTATTGCAGGGAATATGGGATGCATAATTCCTTCAGAAGATTTTATAAAAGGCTTACGGGAACTTTGTACACAAGAAGGGATCTTACTTATTTTTGATGAGGTAATGACCGGATTTCGTCTTGGAAAAGGAGGTGCTCAAGAAGCTTTGGGAATAGAAGCGGATATTGTGACCTTCGGAAAGGTTATAGGTGGTGGTTTGCCCGTTGGGGCTTTTGCCGCTAAGGAAGAAATAATGGATCACTTAGCTCCTGATGGTCCTGTATACCAAGCAGGGACTTTAAGCGGTAATCCTTTAGCAATGAGTGCAGGATTGGCTATGTTGACAGAATTGGATGCCAAGCCGGAAGTGTTCAAGAGTTTGGCCGATAAAACCGCCTACTTACATAAAGGAATAGAAGATGTTTTGGTGAAAAACGGGATTCCACATCAAATAAATAGATTTGGTAGTATGATGTCGGTACATTTTACCGATGAACCTGTTGTTGACTTTAACTCTTCGGCCAAGGGGAACAACGAAACATTCAAAAAATATTTCCACGGTATGTTACGTGAAGGAGTATATTTGCCACCAAGTGCTTTTGAAAGTTATTTTCTTAACGATGCCCTTTCGTATAACGATTTGGATTTTACCATAAAGGCTCTTGAGAATATCGTAGATGAATTAAAATAAAAAAAGGCGCTTTAAAAGCGCCTTTTATATTTCTACCCGATCGTATTATTTTCTTTTTGATCGCTTTTCCTTCATCTGGTCACGGTCACCTCTTTTTTTTCGGGTCTTTTCCCATTTGGCATATTGATCGTCGTTCAGGATTTTCTTAAGTGCAGCCTTATGTGCAATAGCGGCATCCAAACGTTCTGCTTGCATCGCATATTTCTCTTCTGAAGTCATTTTAGGACGTTCCCCAGAGTCCCTCATAGCCTTACGCTCATCCATCTTGGCCTTACGTTTTTTCGCATTTTCCAAGTTTAAAGCAAGGATTTTGGTTTGTTGGGCATCGGTCAAGTCTAAATCCAATGTCATTTTTTTGGTCTGAAGGGTCGCCACTTGTTCAGCGGTCATATCCTTCATTGAATTTCTCTTTCCGTCTTTTCTTTGTTGTGCCATAGCGGTTGTACCTACTATCAAGGCAATCAATACTATTACTTTTTTCATGTGTTTTGTTTTTAATGAATTTTAATAGTAAGACCTGTTAAGTTCATTAAGGTTTAACCCAGCAACTCAATTTGTGAATGGTTTAACAATTTTAGGCAAAAGAAAAGGGCAAGAAGATGTCTCCTTGCCCTGTATTATAATCTTTAATTTAAATCGGGTAAAATGGACCGATTTAATTTTACCACTAATCTCTTAGTGGTTGTAATGAAAATATACTTTGAAAAGAACCATTAAAAGCATGTAGGTTCCTAAGGCTATAAAATAGGTCATAATATGTGGGGGTTTTTGATTATACCATCAAAGATATGTATAGATACTATTGGGTATTTTGAATTGTTGCCAATTGAACATTTTATATGGTGAAATATTCTATTTATGTGGTTTGGTATTTTAGTTCATCGAAGAAATATGCATTTGGCCTAATGCCCTCTTTTTTGGGGGCGCAGTTTCAGTAGGATTTAAAAATAATTGGATAAGAATTATGATATGGGTGTAACATTTAAGGAATTAAGGAGTCCTATTAATAGAGAATTTTCATTTTCTTCACCGATGGTTATCGGGATTTGAATTAGTCAATAAATAAAGCTGTTGCATTGCAATGGCTTTATTTTATTTAAGCTAGAAGCGTGTTTTTTATCGATAAACAGTTGAATTTTTGTTGATTAACAAAAAAATAACATCTTCAAGTCGATTTATTCCCTTCATAAAATTCCAATTAAATTCATGCGAGCCAAGTAAATCGGATCATTTGAAATTATCATTTTGATAATTTGGGAAGATGGTATTTGCGAAATTGATTTTATGCTTATGCCGTTTTTCTCTTGTCCACAATATCTGGGACAATAATAATTGTCCAAAGCTGTTATACCTTTGCATTGAATTTAACCTCAAATGTTATGAATAAGAAAACAATTTTATTGGGTCTAACAACAGGACTTCTATTTGTAAACGGCTTGTTTGCAAATGATACGAAAAGAGATGATGATAATTTCGATATTAATTCCATCGTATATATCGAAGATGATACTGAAGTGGAACTTGGTTTTGATACCTCGGACTACTTACCGGAAGATTTTAATGCTCATGAGCATTATTTTGATATCAATGGCCTCGAATATATAGAGGAAACGATGATATTGGATGTGGATACCAAAACATATCTACCCCAAGACTTTGATGCATATGCATTTCCGACAGATGTTCAAAGTTTGAATTTTATTGATATGGAAGAGGATGCTCCCATTGATCTTGGTTTTGATACTAAACAGTATTTACCGGAGAATTTCAATGCGTATTCAAAATAGAATCCATTAAAATAGATTTATGGTGAACCCTCGTAATTACGGGGGTTTTTCTTTTTAAAATAATAGGGGTACCACAAATTGGAACATAACGGATAAAAGGGCTACCGCTACCAAATTCAATATAACCCCAATCCGGGCCATCTCATGTACCTTTATATAACCGCTTGCAAAGACTATGGCGTTCGGAGGGGTCGCCATTGGCAGCATAAAGGCACAACTGCTCGCCATTGTTACGGGAATCAATAAATAAAGAATAGGGATATCAAGGCCAATGGCAATACCGGCAACTACGGGGGCCAGCACGGCGACTAATGCAACGTTGCTCATTAATTCGGTCATGAACAGCATTAAGAAAATAAGTAATATGGCCGTAAACAAGATACTTATTTCACTAGAGGCAATTGCTTGGGCAACCAAATCAACGATACCACTGACCGACATTCCTTTGGCCAGGGCCAAACCGCCACCGAACAAAACCAGAATACCCCAGGCCAATTTTCGGGTGTCGACCCAATCTATAATAAAGTCCCCTTTATTGATGTTGTAGGGGACTGCAAATAGCGATACCGCCGCAAGCATACTAATGATGGTATCTGTAAGTCCCAATTCTGGAAAAATAGTATTGATCAAAGTTCTAAAGATCCAAAGGGACACGGTTATCCCGAAGATGACCAATACCATTTTTTCCTTACCGCTCATAGGGCCCAGTTTTTTCAGTTCGGATTGAATTACGTCTTTTGAGGCCGAAAATTTCAGTTCCTTGTTCGGGAACATCCATTTTACAAGAACAAAATAGATGATGGTGATCATTACCGCTGAAAATGGGACACCGATTAGCATCCATTTTAAAAAAGAGATCTCGATATTATACTCATTCTCCAACAGGCCGATCATAACCGAATTCGGAGGAGTGCCAATAACCGTGGCAATTCCGCCCGCATTGGCCGAGAAAGCGATACCCAACATTACACTTAAAGCAAAATTCTTGTCATTCTTGGAAAATCCGTCGGCATCATCGATCAATAAACCAATGACCGACATGGCGATAGGCAGCATTACAACGGTGCTTGCCGTATTACTGATCCACATACTAAGGGTTGCTGTGGCAATCATAAAACCAAGAACTACCTTATTGGGCGTAGTGCCCGTTAATCTTATAATATTCAAAGCGATTCTTCTATGAAGGTTCACTTTTTCCAAAGCCAAGGCCATAACAAAACCACCGAAGAAGAGAAAAACGATCGGACTACCATAATTGGCCCCAACATCGCCTATGGGCATAATATCCAAAACTGGAAAGAGGATAAGGGGCAATAAAGCGGTTACCGATATCGAAACAGCTTCCGTTATCCACCAGATAACCATCCAAATTGCAACGGCAATGACCATATCTCCCTTTTCTGAGATGAGGTTTCCCGGAAAGTTCAGGATAACAAAAAACAATATCGGCCCAAGAAAGAGTCCTAATTTTCTGCCTAGTGTCATGGAATTTTATTAGAGCCCCTAAACTAGGATTTTTTTTAAACATATAACATGACCCAGATTAAATACTGGAAAGAACAGAAAACCCCAACTGGGTTATTTTACCTAGTTAGGGCTTCGTTTTATATTCCAATTTAGGCAAGTAAAAGCTATTTACTTATAAAATCGACACTGCTAAGAGTTTGTAATTAGGATTTAAGTTTAACGGTTTTGGAATCACCTTCAACCACTACTTTTATCAAATCATGTTTAGAAAGTGCTTTCATGGATTTGTCCCATTTCTTCCCGCTTAAACCAGCTGCACTTTTTAGGGCTGCCAAATCCATTTGACCTTCAGGTTTCAATAAGTCCAACAGTGATTTTTCTTCCACCGATAATTCAACTTGCTTTTTCTCAGGTCGCATTTGAGGAAAGAACAATACTTCCTGTATAGAGGAATTATTGGTTAAAAGCATTACTAAACGATCGATACCGATACCGATACCAGAAGTTGGGGGCATTCCATATTCCAGGGCGCGCAAGAAATCCTGATCAATGAACATGGCTTCGTCGTCCCCTTTTTCAGAAAGTTTCAATTGGTCCTCAAATCGTTCGCGTTGATCGATTGGGTCGTTCAACTCGGAATAAGCATTTGCCAATTCCTTACCGTTCACCATCAATTCAAAACGCTCTGTCAATGCAGGGTTCTCCCTGTGTTCTTTTGTTAACGGACTCATTTCCTTGGGATAATCGATAATAAAAGTGGGTTGAATATAGTGGTGCTCACATTTCTCCCCGAAAATCTCATCGATCAATTTACCTATTCCCATGGTGTCGTCTACCTCAATGCCCAATCCTTTTGCGGTTTCCCGCAACTGAACTTCATCCATATCGGCAACATCTATACCTGTATGTGTTTTGATAGCTTCTAAAATAGGTACTCTTGCATAGGGAGCCTTGAATTCTATTTCATGGTCTCCAACAGTTACCTTGGATGTGCCATTGGCATCGGTAGCCACTTTTTCCAAAAGCTGTTCGGTGGTGGTCATCATCCAGTTATAGTCTTTGTAGGCTACATAGAGTTCCATTACCGTAAATTCAGGATTGTGGGTACGGTCCATACCTTCGTTCCTAAAATCTTTGGAAAACTCATAGACCCCATCAAAACCACCGACAATCAATCTTTTTAAATATAATTCATTGGCTATTCTCAAATATAACGGAATGTTCAATGCATTGTGGTGGGTAAGGAACGGTCTTGCGGCAGCACCTCCTGGGATAGGTTGTAAAATCGGGGTTTCAACCTCTAGATACCCCTTACTGTTATAGAATTCCCTAATGCTATTGGTAATCTTGGTTCGTTTTACGAAAGTCTCTTTTACAGACGGGTTTACGATCAGGTCTACATAACGTTGTCTATATCTAAGTTCAGGATCGTTGAATTCGTCAAAAACATGACCTTCGGCATCTTTTTTTGGCAAAGGTAATGGGCGTAAAGCCTTGCTTAACATGGTGAAGGTTTTGACCATCACCGTTATCTCACCAACTTTAGTGGTGAACAATTCCCCTTCGACACCGATGATGTCACCAATGTCCAATAGTTTTTTATACACTTCATTGTACATGGTTTTGTCTTCCCCGGTACAGATTTCGTCCCGATTAAAATAAACCTGTATCCTGCCTTCGCTATCCTGCAGTTCTGCAAAAGAAGCCTTTCCTTGTATTCGGCGAGACATTAACCTACCCGAGATAACGACTTTTTTGCCCTCTTCATAATTCGATTTAATACCCTTGGATTTGGCATCGACAGGGTATAAGGCCGCGGGGTATGGGTTAATGCCCAATTCCCGTAATTTGGTCAATTTTTCTCTTCGGATTACTTCTTGTTCTGAAAGCTGCATAAAGTTGTTATTAAGGCTGCAAATATAGGTAGTCTAGGTAAATCTATCAATCCATTGGTTAGGAATATTGATTTTGAGTAAATAGGGTGGTTTTGATGTAACAAAATGGGTAATTTTGCGTCATACAAGTACATCAATCAAAAAAATCCTACATCTATGAGTTTAATTCGTGTGCTTTTGGCCATTTTGTTTCCGCCCTTATCCGTTATCGGTAAAGGTTGTGGTTCGTTCTTAATTGTTTTACTTTTGACTTTCTGTGGATGGGTTCCTGGGGTCATAGCGGCTTTGGTCATTCTAAATAATCCTAATTAAGACATAATTATGTTCAAATTTCGTTTTTGGTCATTGCTTCTGGTTTTGGCCCTCGTTTCAGCATGCAATTTTACTGAGGAAATTTATGTAAAGGAAGATGGTTCCGGGAAGATATCGATAAATTTTGACGGTTCTGAAATGATGGGAATGATGGGCGAGGAATTGAACAAGAACGGGGAGAAGGCTATTGATTCAGTAATTTCTTTCAAATCGTTTCTCGAGGAAAAGAAAGATAGTATCGCTACGCTTTCAGCAGAAAACCAAGCCAATTTAAAAAAGTTGGAACCTTTTGAAATGCATATGGTCATGAACCCGGAAACCAATGAGATGAAGTTTGATCTTTACCGGGATTTTGATGATTTGAATGAGATTTCGGATATCTTCAAAGCTTTTCAGGATGCCAGTAGTTTAGGTCCTGGGTCAAAAAAACAAAGTCCCACTTCGAATTTAAGTAACCAGGCTACCGAGATAGATTATGCTTTTAAAGCCAATTCATTTAAAAGAACGGCACGGGTCGTAGATAGTGCATTGTTAAAACAAAGTATTGATAGTTTGGCCGGGGCAGAAATGTTCCTGTCCGGTTCAACCTATAAACTAAAATACCATTTTCCAAAACGTGTTAAATCGGCATCAGTTGAAGCCGCTACCTTTAGTGCGGATGGCAAGACCTTGTATTATGAGGTTGATTTTCTGTCTTATATGAAAAATCCGGATACCTTGAATATTGAAGTGCTATTAGAGGAATGATTTAGCCATTGTACTTCGTATCTTTGTGCTTATGAACAAGAAGATTGAGCTACAGGATTTAGGTCTTAAGGATTATAAGGAAACTTGGGACTATCAAGAGGAACTATTTCAAAATACGCTTGATATAAAAATCAAGAATAGGAGGGAAGGCTCCTTGTTACCGACACCTAACCATTTTCTGTTTGTTGAGCACCCTCATGTATATACTTTGGGTAAAAGCGGAGATATGGCAAATCTTCTGGTCGATGAAAAAGTGTTGGATGAAAAAGGGGCAAAATTCTATAAGATCAATAGAGGTGGGGATATTACCTATCATGGACCAGGTCAGATTGTTGGGTATCCTATTTTAGATCTGGACAATTTCTTTACCGA
Source organism: Maribacter luteus (assembly GCF_009674825.1). Classification (GTDB taxonomy): domain Bacteria; phylum Bacteroidota; class Bacteroidia; order Flavobacteriales; family Flavobacteriaceae; genus Maribacter_A; species Maribacter_A luteus. The sequence continues at coordinate 20,152 of NZ_WKJH01000001.1, read as the reverse complement.
TATTCATAAATACCTTCGATTCTTAGAGGAAATGGTAATTTTAACATTGGCTGAATATGGGTTGAAAGCAGAGCGATCTAAAGGGGAAACCGGGGTTTGGTTAGATGTAGGTACACCTTTCGCACGTAAAATATGCGCGATGGGCGTGCGTGCCAGCCGTTGGGTTACCATGCATGGTTTTGCTTTGAACGTAAATGCAGATTTGGGATATTTTGATTTAATGATTCCATGTGGTATAAAAGGTAAAGCCGTAACTTCCTTGAATGTGGAGTTGGGTCAAAAAGAAATTTCGATGGATGAGGTTAAGGAAAAATTGCTCAAACATTTCTCAGATTTGTTTGAAGCGGAAATCATAAAACAAAAAACCGAGGTGTAGACCTCGGTTTTATATTTAAATATAAGCTTAATATTCTAATCCTAAATAGTCCATTACATCTCTGTAATTACTTGTTTTTATACCAATTTCTAGCATATTTTCTAAAGAACGCGCATCACTTTTCCCCGTTAGGTTAGTGGCGGCAATTAATACATACCTAACCTCATGATTAGTGGGTGGTTCTGGCTGGGCTCCTATATCATTTACTATGGCAAATGCTACATACTCTCCAATAGACATTGCATCATGAATTTCATACCTGCTTGCTAAACTTATAAATGGAGTTGATACTGCGGAAGTATTTGACCCAGTGAATCTTATAAAGCTTAATAAAGCATAAGAATCTATTACGTCTTGTGTAATACTAGAATCAGAGATTTCAAATCTAGCTTCATTTGTAGCATCCCAACTATTAGGAAAGTTAATTACTGTCCATGAAGATGCAATTACATTCGCATTACCATTTTCCCCATTTTCCCCATCTTCCCCGTCAACTCCGGCAATTCCTTGCTCTCCTTGTAGACCCATTGCTCCATCTTCCCCATCTTCCCCATCGCAAGAGGTTAATACAAGGCTAAAAGCCATAATTACTAATCCAAATAGTTTCATTGATGTTTTCATAATTAAAATATTTTTTAAGTGATTATTTAATGTTTAATGTAGACTGATGTAAAAGGTTAACACAAGTATAGGATTTGGATGGTACTCCCTAGTGTTTTAAGTTAAAATGCTTCATTACTTGGTAATAGTCTGTTGGGTCTATTCCTTTTTCGTAAAGTGCATCTAGGGTATTGTATTTAGAAGATTTTCCTGTATTAGATGGTGACATTACTACCAAACGAAGTTCATCTAAATCTCCAGCGCCTATTATTATAGGCTCACCGTCTCTTAAAAAATTTAATTTGAAATAATAAGAGGTGTTTCCATTTGGAACAAATTCACTACCAATATCAATAAGAGCAAAACCATTGGTAAAAATACGTTGATTAGGTACATAGTACCACGTATCACCAGCTCTTACGTATGAAAGCACTGCCCCATCTTCCACAAAACTTGCAGGGGTCGTATTATTTAGTTGATGGCTTATTCCACTTGCTTCGGTAATATCATATTTGAAAGCAGAAACATTCGCATTACCATCTTCTCCATCGGTACCATTCGCTCCGTCAGCGCCGTCTTGACCATTAGTGCCATCAATACCAGCAATTCCTTGTTCCCCTTGTAATCCCATTGCACCATCCTCACCATCTTCGCCATCTTTGCCACAAGAGGAAAGGGTTAAGCTTAAAGCCATTATTGCAAATCCAAATAATTTTAATGATTGTTTCATAATTTAATTTTTATAATATGATTTTTAATGCTCTTTTATGGTAAAAGAATGGAAAGGTTAACATTGGAATGGAAAAAAACAGAAGTTTAGGTCCCAACATAAATTGAAGAATAGTTAGCCTATTGATAATACCCCGTTGGAGTGATTATTAAATGGGGATAAGCTATTTGGTCCAATTCCCGTTCCCATAGCAGGGTTTTATCTGAAAGATTCAACAAGGCGATATTTGCTTTGTTGTCATCAGGTACGATGTTGAAGAGTAATAGGTGATTGTTAAAGAAGTAATATTTTGTTGCAGAGGTTTTCCATTCTTCAGCAGTCATGTATGAATAGGAATCCAGTTCCTCACCGGTAAAAATATCAAGGGTTTTAGTTACAATGTTTGATTCCCCCACCTCTTTATGGCTAATGAAAACCGTATCATTGGATATATCTATGGCCAATGGGAATTTTCCTGTATAGGTGTGATTCCAAATAAGGTCACCTTCACTTTTATCAATGCTATAAACGGTCTGGTCCCGAGAGTAAAAAATAAATTGGTTTCCAATTTCATAACCTCCTAGAATATTGGGACTCCCGGTGTTAAAGGTCCAATTCACATTCAATTCGGCATCCATAGAAACAATACTATTACTCCAAGTCATTATCAATATTGAGGAGGCACCGCCAATTAATTTTGAGATTCTATCGGTGAAAGGTATTCTTGTGTCAATATGGCCATTATCCGGATTTATGCTCAAAAGTTCCACGGTACTAGAGCCTACGCTCAATTCGGTGATTATTTTGTTTTTGTAAGGTGTGAACTTCTTTACCTCATTACCGAGTTCAATGCTCCAAATGACGTCCCCGTTGTCAAGCTCCAAGGCTTCTAAATGATAAGTGGAGGTGTAGGTTGTTGCATTGACTATCCTATAACTAAGTAGAATCGAATTTTGATGTATTGCCGTCGCATTGATTTGGAAATACCTTTCACTATCTTTTACATAATCTTTGGACCACATGAGATCTCCGTTGAAAGAACCTTTTCGCTGTACTGTTTTTGTTCCCGTGTATTCCCCTTGGGTGCATATGAATGTGCCATTAAATTCATTACAATGAAATGAAGACAAGGTAGTGAAGGTGTTGATTTGCTGATTGTCCTTTAAATCCAATTCCGTAAAGACATTATTGTTATTTATCCATAGACTTCCTACGATGTTGTTGGTAGGCTCCACTATTTCATCAAAACTATTATCATCGTCTTTTTTACAGCTTATTGAAACAATAAGCACTATAAGTATTCCCAAGAGTGATTTATTGGTCTTCATTGTCTAAAGTATTTTAGGTTAATAATGCTTTCTATTGTTGGGGGTCGTTCTTGGTTTTCTCCATGGCATTATTCAACATCTTGTCTACTGCTAACTTCAAAGAGTCTTTCTTTTTAGGGTCGAGACTACTGTCATAGACGTTGTACATATCCCTAAGTTGTTGTTTTTGTTCTTCCGGAGCATCCATTTTTTCAATTAGTTCTAAGTAATTTTGAGCTCCGGCCAAAGGGTTCTCTTCTCCGGCCCCTGCTAGTTTGAATATGCCACTGAACATTTTTGTTTGTTCGTCCAATAAGTTCATTTGTGCGCTTGAATCTTGCTTTGTTTTCGATTGTGCATGACATGTTGGGAAAAGGCCGAATGCACATATGATTAATAAAGTTGCTTTTGTTTTCATAAGTATGGTTTTATAAGATTCTTTTCCTTTTATGTTGTACTTTTTAAAAGGTTAACATGATGTAGAATTTTTATAAAGAAAAGCCTGCCCAACTATAAAAGATGACAGGTTTAAAAATGTGGAAATTGTTATTATTATAAGGTTAAGTCTACTTTTATTAGTTTTTGGGTATCATAATCATTCCAACTTGTAGCAGCCAACCAAAAATTAGTGCCGTCGTAGGTAATACCTGTTACATTATGTCTTCTTAATTCATAAGATTCGATGGCTTTGAATTCTGGAGAAGTTTGGCATTTATGTATCCTATTACCTTCTGTAACATATAAAAAGCCATCTCGATAGTCTAACCCACGAGGTTGAAAGTCCAATGTTATATTTCCAAGAATTTCTCCCGGTGATATTGGTTCATGGGCCCAATAGTGATATAATGTCTTTTCACTTCCGCTAGCCGCCCATAATTCTCCTGGTACGATAGAAGCTATACCATATATCCAAGCCCCTAAGTCTAAAGAGGTATAATTAAAAGTATTGGAAGAATATATGTAAGAATGAAAAATTTGACTTCCATTACTACTTTGAAAAAGCTGTTTATCTGCTGCATCTGACTTTTCAATTTCTACGGCATAGGCTGAATGGGTTGTAGGGATAATTCCTTCTACATTAAAATCAATAGGATTAATTTGTTCAATATTATAGCTGTTAGAATTTAAACCCAATAAATAGGTGCCATCAAAAGCAATATCAACATCCCTGTCCCAAGCTGTATTTCCTTCGTCTAAAACTGTAAGTTCATTAATCCAATTAGACGGTGCTGGTACTGTGGTAGAACGTTGCATTATAATAGGGTCACTATCATTAGACCTTGTAATGGTTAAAATATCATCGCTAACCTCATAATTATTTATCCCAAATATGCCAATACTACCATATAAATCATTTGTTATTATTTGATTTACGGAAACAGTAACGTTTGTTCTTTCTGCTCTTTTAAAACCCAATTGATCTTCTGATAAAATTTCTAGGGTGTTATCTTCATTTATATAAACATATTTTGCTACATCAGAACCAACTTCACTAATAACCTCCCATGTGCCATATGCAGCAGGTGTTGTTAAGGTTGCGTCATCGCCAGCAGGTCCTTGTTCACCCTGTATTCCTTGTTCCCCTTGTGCTCCCATAGCGCCATCTTCACCGTCTTCAGGATTGCAAGATGAAACTATTAATAATAACATGGAGAAGATGAAAACTGGATTGTAATACTTCCTTTTTTGCATAATAATAGATTTAATTTTTTTACAAATTCTTATCCTTTAATGAGCCAAGAAGTAAAAGGTTAACATCTTCTATTTTTTAATGAAATAAAGTAGATAACATTAGAAATAATAAAATGGTAGGCTAAATCTTACATTACTTGTGTTTAGGCTAGTTTTCTATAATTTAGAGGATTAAAAAAATGAAAAAGACTAAATTTAGCCATCAAGAACGTTAACCTTAATTTTCCTATTACATTAAAGTGAAAGAAGCAAAAACCGAAATTACGCTCGAGGATTTAAGACAAGGCTCGGACATGGCGTTGAAACAGGTTTACGAAGATAACCGTGAAAAATTCCTGAATTTTGCACGGAGGTACCACTTGTCGGATGAGGAAAATATAGATATTTATCAAGATGCCTATGTCATTTTTTATGACAATGTGATGAACGGGAAAGTAGAGCGCTTTACCAGTAGTATTGCCACTTATCTTTTCGGTATTGGTAAATACTTGATTTTTGAACGCATGAAGAAAAATAAAAAAACGGTAAGCTCAAAATTTGACCTAACATTAGTGGGGAAAGAGGATGAACTAGTGGAGAGTTTTGAAATGGAAGAACAGGAGTTGACACCAGAGCAGGTATTATTGAAAAAACATTTTGGGGGACTAGGGCAAAAATGCCAAGAGTTATTGACCCTCTTTTATTACCAAGGCTATACGATTCAGGAAATTATGGAGGCTCGCGATTACAATAGTGAAAACGTTGTGAAAGCGGCTAAATCCCGTTGTATGAAAACATTGCGGGAACGTATACAGGCTAATAATCCCGATTGATTATGGATAAGGAACTTTTATTATATCAATATTTTGCAAACCAACTCTCAAAGGATGGGCAAAAGCTTTTTAATGAATTGTTGGAAAAAGATCCGGATTTTAAAGCACAATTCGAATTTGAAAACAATCTAAAGCGTGTTATCAAAAAGAAACAAAACGAAAACTTAAAGCAAAAACTGGCCGGTTTTGAAAATGAAATCAAGAGTAATAATACCAAACCCAATACTAAAACCAATTTCAAGTTTTGGTCGGTGGCCGCATCCTTCGCTCTTTTGATTGCTTTGGGATGGATGGCCTATAGCACTTTTTCCAAACCCGATTATGATGCATTATACGCTTCGAATTTTGAAACGTATCCCAATACCGTTTATACGATTACTAGAAGTGATAGTAACCAATCCTTGGAAAGGCACGCTTTTTCATCCTATGAGGCCAATGACCATAAAACGGCAGTCGCTGCGTTTTTAGATTTGAAAACGAAAGGGGAAACGGCTCAAGTGGACTTTTATTTAGCGCAATCTTATTTAAATTTAGGAAAGGACAAAGAGGCCATTGAAGTATTGAAAAGAGTTATTGCAGACGGCAGGGAATTTAAGGCAGAAGCCCATTGGTACCTTGCCTTGGCCTATCTTAAAAGTAAAGATGAGGAAAATGCTATAGCTACTTTAAAAAGGCTCATCGAAAATTTCGATTATAAAAAGGAAAAAGCTGAAGCATTACTAAAAGAGTTGGATTAAGCCCTTCTTTTTTTTCTCGCTATGAAGTAGTAAAACCCACCGGTCAATAATATGATGGTACCAATTATAATATAAACCCAATTATAGGAGGTTGCCAAGGGTACAGTGCTACCTGAAATCACAAAACCAGACCAATAGTAAGGATGTGATAAGCCATTATCACGATTAGTATTCAAAAATTCTATCTGAGCTCGTTGAAGGGCCAGATCCTTGGCATCTCCCCTGGAAAGATTTTTGTAAAAACCACTCATTAAGGTAGCGGAACTGGCATCGTTGATTTTCCATAAGGTGCTGGCAATGCTTGCCGCCCCACTATAAAAGAATCCTCTTGCCAAGCTCATAAACCCTTCCCCTCGTTTTAAATCGCCCAAACCACTTTCACAGGCACTTAAGGTAACCAAATCTGCATCAATTTGTAAATTATAAAGATCGGCCACATAAAGTAAATTCTCTGTTTTATTACCCTTTTGGGAAAAGGCCAAATAGGAATATTCCGGGGCTGCATCGTCAAAAATGGCATGTGTGGCCAAATGTACTATCCCAAAAGAGGATAGTTGGGATTTAAAATTCAGGAGCGACGCATCTTCATCGATATATGAACTGCCATTGAAAGAAGTCAATATTTGCTCCACCTCTTTTTTATTATTGGGCAATGGAAGTAATTTTCCGCGATCTGTATTGGTAATGTTAACTGTTCCGTCAAAACTGGGGGCAAAGGCCAAAATTGTATGCTCTTTTGGTTGTCGTTGTCGCAATTCTGCAAGCATTGTAGCTGAATTTACATAACTTACGGCATGGTTTTCGGCTAAATAAGTTAATCCCTCGGGGTTGGTGTTCAAGGCTGCAAAAGGGATGTAATTTAAAAGTCCATCAGTGGTGATGATAAGTTTTTTATGGTGGTCGGACTTTAATATGGGGTCTAGTAAATGTTTATATAGGTTATGGGTGGCCTTGCCCAAAACCACTATATCCGATTTTGGATTGGAAAACATCCTGTAAGCCATTTTAATTTTTGTCTCGAATTCCGAATCAATCGGTATCCTTGTTATTTTCTTTGAGTTGTTATCCAAGCTAATGGCGTAAATGTCATTATTGCCAAAGAAGAATGAAATCATAAGTTCATCCGTGTCCAATAATGCCTGGGTCTTTTCCAGTGATATGACCTTGGTTCGGTATTTTAAATTGTAATAGGAGGGGTAACCCGATTCAATTTTATGGATAAGGTTTAGATGGTCGTTCTTCAATGCGAACAACTCCCCTTCCAGTTCAAAATTCCCTGTTTTTGAAGTATTGAGTTGTTTTTCAATGAATGTGATTTCCGATTTTAGTTGGCTTTCTTTCCGTAACAGATTATCGGGTATGTTGGCGAATTTCGTTGCTTTTGTGTTAAGTAGCGCTTCCATTAGCAGAACTGATTTACTTTTTTCCATGAAATAAAAAGCTTTGTCTAATAAAGAATCATCTGCTTTGGATGCATGTAGCATATAAATAGCCTCCAATCCTGATTCGAAAATCGGGAATGCGTCTTCGATTAATAGAAGTTTGTCTTGCTGACTTTTAAAGGTGGGCTTTAAATCGTTCAGCAAGTGAATGGCTTCATCGACAGTTTCCAAAGATGCCAAAAAGTACTTTGGTTCATGAATCCCATTTAGGGTATGTGCCTTATTTTTTAAAAGTTTTAACTCGTTAATGGAGCGGTTCCCGACTTTTTTGAATTGTTTTTCCGCATACCTAAAATTGGACAAAGCTTTTTCCGGGTTGCCATTCAAATCATTGATCTTGCCCATTTCAATGTATGTCGATGCGAGAAAAAGTGCTTTGGTGTTTCCTGTGGTATTTTGAATCTTGTTCACAGCCTTTTCAAGCTCGGTAAGGGAAGCATCGTACTCTTCGTTTTTAGCAAAAATATCGGATTTCAATATGTGGTATTTTGGATAAAAAACAGGGTTGTCGTTTAAAACCGATTTTGCGTATTCAAGGTAATATAATGCACTATCCCTTTGGTTCAACTGATTAAAATTTTGAGCTACATAAAAGGAATTGGCAATCACTGCATTCGAATTGTTTTTCTGTTGATTGTATTTTAAGGTCTTTATCCAATATGTACTGGCCTCATCATACTTTTTTTCGTTCATCAATACTTCTGCAAGTAAGTTGAAATTACCGTATAATGCTTCTTGGTCAACATCCTCACTTGCCAGGATTTCCCTAATGTTTTTGTTATAAAGTTGTTTGGCCAATTCAAATTTTCGTTCGCTTAGGTATATTTTCCCTAAAAAACTATGTGCTACTGAAGTTAGGCTTTGCAAAGTTTTGCTTTGCAAAGAGTCGGCCGTATTGTTTACATTAAGAATAATTTCTTCAAAGGCTTTTCTGGCATCGGAATCTTCGGATAATTGAAAATGGTAGGCACCACGAAAATAGAGGTAAATATTATAGTCATCGGTTGAACTAAAATTGGTATGTCCTTTTTTTTCCGTAACAAGAAGGGAGTCCAATTTTTCCAAATTGGCACCCATCGTTTTCATATCACGATGGTAGTTGGCCACTCCTGTTAAACTGAACAGCGTTTGAATCAGGTTTTTCGAGTCATTATTTTTTTTTGCTATGTCGTATACTTTATTGAAATATACATAGGCAGAGTCCTTTTGGGTGTAAAAAAACGTAGTTGCTTTTTTGTTCAAGGCAACGATTTCCGTGCTTTGTTTTTCATCTTGAGCTGATGAAAACAGGCCGCAAAGTAGTACTGTGAAAATGAGGGCTTTCTTCATTACAAAAAGCCCTCAAAAGAAGGCTTGTTAATTTTATTGTTATAAGGTCAACTATCTATTTAAAGTGACCGTTGATGTTATTTCGTTGCCTTGATCGTCTTTTTTAATAATCTCGATAATAATACCCTTTGCATGGGAATCCACCGGAACTCTTATATATTGCAGTTCATTCTTAAATTCAGGCAGCGGTGTTAGTTTATCGGAGATCCCGATACTCTCCCCGTTTATGTTTTTTACATAAACCACTGCTTGTTCAATATTTTTGTAAAAAACAAAGTATTCCAACAGTCGTGGTACACATTTTCCATTTGGGGTATCGCACGGAATTACAAGATCCAATCCTACAGCACTTAAATCTATAATTTGGGCCAAACGGTCTTTAAAGTTGACCCGTTGTTTAATTAGTTTTTCTATTTTGGGGTCATTTTCATCGAGTTGGGCAATTTCATCTGTTAATCGATCAATTTGTTCTTCTAAAAAAATCCTTTCCAAATCGCCATCATAAAGATAGTTTTCAGAATTTAGTTCTATTTTATCCCCGCCTGTATCACCTAAGTAATCCTTTATACATGAGGTCATAAGAAGTGATAAAAATGCGATGGTAATGAATAGTTTTGTTTTCATAATTTGTGTATTAATGGTTTCTTATATTAATTTAATGGGCATAAAAGGTCTAGGTTAACACAGTGTTTAAACTTTATTGCCTGTTTAATTGGTGGGGGAACAATACTTTGGGGGAAATTTGAAAGTAAAAAAGATACAAAATGATTGGCTGCAAAATTGTAAAAACCCGTCCTATTTGTTAAAGTGGATAAAAAAAACGGGATATTTAAGTAAATGGAGTTTAATTACTTTAGGAATATTGGGTTCTTTATAAAGGCTTCTTTTACAAATTTGAATTTATCCAAATGAAACTTTTTTGGGGTCTCACCGCAATATTTTTTAAAATCCTTACTGAAATGCGCTAGGTCATAGTAGTTGAAAAGTGCTACTAAGGTTTTATAGTTGTTTTGGTCTTCAGCATCGAATTGAGAGAATAAGTTGTTGAAGCGGACGATACGGTTGTATTCAGAAGGTGTAATACCTACCATTTCTTTAAACTTCTTTTGAAAATAGCGTTCACTTACATTTAGTTTTTTGGTGATTTTAGTAATTGGCTCGCACCCCAATGAACGATTCATCATGTCGATGGCAATGTCTATAAAACTGGGGACGTATTTTTTATCTTCCAATTGGTTTAAAAGTAATCCTTCCACCATATTCACCTTCATTTCGGTCCTTGATTCCTTTTCATAGGAGATTTCAAAATGGGTTAGGTCAGAACCAAGAACAGTTTTTGAATCCATAGGGGAATTGGCTAGTAATGCCATGTTCTGCCCGAACATATGGTAAAGGCCGGTGGGTTTAAAAGCTACTCCGGACAAGGCCGTGGTTTCATGATCGGAGAAAAGCGTATAGGTTTTAGTCTGTTGGCCAATGGTATAGTATTTCGGCACAAATTGTTCTTTAGTATCCATCATGCCCCTAAACCTTCCCTTGTATTGAAAGACCATAAAGCCTTTGCCACTTGGTAAAACGGTCTCCCGGATATCATTTTCATAGTCTTTACGCTTCCAATTTAAGTCATAATAGAACGAGACATAAGGTTGTAGTTTCTTTGTGACGGGATAGGTAGTGAACATGTATGAATAATTGATAATGCTTTGATTTTAGAAAGGCATGGATTATAAATTTAGTTTAAAAATGTAAACAATTGATAATTAAAGTATTGTATTTACTATATTTTTACGAATTCCACGCGCCTATTGTTGGTCTTGCCTTCGGTCGTGGTGTTGTTGTCAACGGGCTCTGTTTCTCCTTTTCCCTCAGTTTGTAATCTATTACTTTGAATATTGAATTGTGTAATCAAGGCGTTCTTAACGGATGATGCACGTTTTTCCGACAGGGTCAAGTTAAGGCTATCATTGCCATCTGCATCGGTATGGCCGATGATCTTCAGGTTTAAGGTTGCTTCTTGTTGCAAGGTTTCTGCAACCTGTTTTAATACGCCGAAGGATTCGGGCTTGATTTGGTCCGAGCCCGAGTTGAACAATATGCCAGTAGTGGAAAACCGACCATTTTCCAATAATTGGTTTCGTAAGTCCAGACCGCCTTGGGCAATTTTAATATTATTAATAAAAACGTTATCAATACCATCACGAATGTTCCTTGGGTGCAATTTAAATGATACAATGTTGTCGGGAACCAGTCTAGGTACGTCAACCACCTTATTTTCATTGATCCACATTCTAAACCTTTTACCGTTAACGGCAATGGAAACATGGTTTTTTTGTAAAAGTATGTTCCTTATGTCTTTTTCAACTGTATTTCTGATGACACGGTTACCATCAATCTTATTATCGACTATAAAACCTATGCTGATAAATAAACAAAGGGGTATTTCTACCATGGCCATATTTTTTGAGGGGTTGAACATATTATTATCCTCAAGCCATATTTCCAACTTTGCCTGTGAACTTGTTTTTTTATCAACTACGGTAAGCATGTCAAACTCTACAGTATAGTCTTTGGGTAAATTGGAAGGTAAATCGGGGATGTAAATGGATTTCCCGGCCAGCTTAAACCACTTTTCATTGTTAATCATAGCTAGTTCACCAGTGCCATTAGTATTCCATTTGGATGGAAAATCGCCCATATTATCCAATGAAAAATCATCTGTCATTAGTATTTTGTCACCAGGGACAAAATCGAAGGTACTGTAGATCTCCAATTCATTCGTTACATTGTTTTCTTGTTCTAAAGAGCTATTTGTATTGCCCGTACTATTTTTGGCAATATCATCTTCAGTTTTTGTTTCGCCGTCTTTTCCATTCTTTTCTGACAATAACTTTTTAGCCGTTTTTATGCTGTATTTCAAGGCTTTTTTTGCGCGGTTCATTTGTAATGTTGCCTTTCCTTGTTTAAGAATACTGGCACCTTTGATATCGACCACTGCATCTGGGGCACTCGATAGAACACTTTGTGCATCTTCAACCGTGTCGATCAAGGCTTCATAATCATCTTCTTCCAATGGTTTTCCTTCTTGTGCATAATTATCGTAGATGTAAACTTTATCATATAGGTCAAAAGATTCCCTGACGAATGTATCCACACTATGGATTCCTACGCGGCCGGAAGGCCGTTTTAACCTTTTTTCTTGGGAATGTAAGGAGTTTAAGAATAGAAATCCTAGGAGCGCTAGTACTAACTTTGATTTATAGGAATGCTTCATCATTATATTTTTTTAGATTAAACAGTTACGCTTTAAAGGCGTTCGTATTCTGAGGTAACAATTTGAAAATTTTCCCTTTCAAACTTTATACATGTCATTGTTGTTATTTTTTCTCTTCTACCCCTTTTTTTATTGGTTACGATTTTTAAGGGCAAACCCGAATAAATGGCTTTAAGGGAATCGTCATCAAGGGTTAAACTTCTTGCCAAGATGTAGCCGAACATTTGTGGGGTCATTGAATTTTCGCCAAAAGAGCCATCGATTACCCCTTCGGCCACCCACACTTCGCTTGTTAGGTTATCACTGGTCATTCTAAATAATGTACAATCATGACCTAATAGCCTGCCATAGCCTGCAGACTCATGAACCTCTGGATTTTCTGCATCATTGTATTCTTTTAATAAACTTTTGAAGCTAAAAGGCATCGTCATCAAAATTTTTTTGTCGTCGCGACCCATATAGCTATACATCTTATTACTAGCATTGTCAAAAACAGTTATCATGTCGCCTTCTGTTTTTGTACAGAAATAGCCTCCATTGGTGGGTAAATAATAGTCTATAACTGTTTTATTGCCCCTAGGGTTTTCAATTTCTAATTGATAGATATAATCAAAAGTGTACACATCATTTTGGGCGTTTAAATGGCCCCCAAATAGTAGGGCTAACAGTAAAAGTGATAGGGATAGAATTGTGGTGTGTTTAAAGTTGGTTCTCTGCGTTGTCGTTAAAGAGCTATTTGAAAAGTCCATATGTTTATTTTTTAATTGTTTTCCTTTTAATGTTATTGGGTTAAAAAGGTTAACACCATATTGGTTTATTAAAAGCAAATTATTTTCCTGTAATAGGAACCATGAACCAGGAATGTTATAACACATGGCATTTCACTATTGGACCATTTGATACGTGAAGAGAACTAACAGATGGGATTTTTAAGAAAATGTTGATTGTAGAAGGGTTTAACTTTTTTTAAAAGAGGGTGTTTTATTATTACTGAAAATTTCTTTTCGGAGAAATAAAGCCTTCCGTTCACTAAATGATGGAACCTGATTAGGTTATTGTCGGATGAGGTGGGTATCTTTAATTTTCTGGGATATTTCTTATTTGAGTATCCATAGAATTGGTGATAAGAGCATTATGATAAAAAGCAAATCCTCATTCAAATATTGATTTCATTTGATTGATGTTTAGATTTGTTTGCAACCATTTAGTTATAGAACTATCTCTTAGAGATAAAAAAACCGAGGTGTGGGCCTCGGTTTTTTTTGTTTTTTAAATGGAGTTCTTTACTTACTATATTTCGTAAGAACCGTAGTTCCCATAGATTTTCCGTTCTGATTAAAACTCTCTTGCTTGATCATGCCGACACCCTCAGAAAACCAAACCCTCGACGGGAATGTCTGATTAACCATCATGGCTTTCATTTTGTTATCGCTATAGATAACATAGCAATCAAACGTACCTGCCGGGGTGGTGACGCTTTCCTTTTTTTCGACTTTTCTGTTGATCAAGTCGATCGTAGTGTTCATGTTCATTCCGCCCATACTTATTTTTACGCTTACATTTGCATTAGATAATTGTTGACCAACGCTGAGGTCATTGGGTAATTCTAGATCGGTACCCGAAATATCCATCTCCATTCCTTCGTATTGTTCGAACATGCTGCTGGGGATCAATGATTTATAGTCAACAGTAACCATATTTCCCGTGCATGTGAAGTTGTAGTCGGTTTTATATATTTCCTTGCCTTTTTCGTCTATTAATTCAATGGCCATTGTTGCATTTGTTACTTCGCCTGAGGTCTGCACATTGGTGACCTGATATTTTGAAACCCCTTGGGACTTCCCTTTTTTGTTGTAATTGGTGTATTCAAAAGTAGCACCTTCTATCATGGGATAGTATTTGCTACATTCTTGGGCTGTAATGAATGTGGATATTAGTAAGAAAATACCAAATAGGAATAGTGCTTTTTTCATAATCGTGTCGTATTGATTCTTTATTAAGTTAGTCATAATGTTATGAATATCAAAGCTTTCGGTAATTAATCAAAGAATTTATTTCATACTCAAAGTAACTACAATTTAAATATGAAAATATTGATTTTCATCCCTATTGATATACTTGGATGATAGAAATGTATAATCGGCCTTGATAAGCGTATAAATGGTCGATTCTGCCTTAGTTAAGTTGATATACGATTATTGAATTTTTCTGGTCTTGTGCAACCACTTCCAACTTTCTGTCATTCTCCATATCGGTCAAATCAACAGGGGAGGAACCATAAACGGGAAAACCGGTTATTGGTTTGGCCTGGCTGTCGTATAGGTAAATCTTTTGATTTTGAATATCGGTAACACCTACGTAGATTTTATCGTAGATATAGAAAATTTCTGGTTTTGAGTACACCCCGAAATCGAGCTCAACCTTTTTACCTTTTATGCTCAACACATTATCGTTCATGTAAACGAATGTATTGCTTGTGGCATCGATTCCATGATCTTCGTTCAATCTAAGGTTTGTGGTGTTCATTTTCCCATTGCTGGCAATTTGGTAAAGCACCCCTTTTTTATCTGTCAGAACGAACTTGTTCTTATATAGTTGTAGATCATTCCTTGAGAAATCGATTTTAGTTTCCACTTTGGTTCGTATGTTCCCTACCCGGTTTAGGATTTTTAAGCTTCCATTATCGAGCATAAATGCCAAATAGTCCTTATTGCCTATTCGTATATGTTTCGGTGCCCTCACAATGGCACTTTCCGCTTTGGTGTACTTAAAGCCCTTAACGATTTTACCTTGGTTGTTGTACATAAAGACCTTGTCTCCTTGGGTTACCACAAACCGATAGTCTTTTCTTTTTTCATAGTCAAAAACGGCCAGTTCGTTAAGATTTCCACCTTCGAACTTTTTAGTGAACGGTTCTACCTCTTTTCCATTTCGATCTAGAATCAAAAATTGGTTGTTCGTTGTAAAAGCAAGTTGCAATCTTCGGTTTTTATAGATATCTACCTGATGTATCTTTCCTTGTATTTGTCCATCAAGCTGTTTTTTCCATAATAATTTACCACTGCTCGAAATCAAGTAGAGATTATTTTCCTGGTCTTGGACCACAATTTCCTTTTTATTGGTCCTGTGGTTGGTCACGAATTGGGGGTTGGTGGCCAAATCGGTGTCAAATGCAAATGAGAACAAAGGTGAAACATTGGCAATCTTTGATTTTCTGGCTGTTTGTTGTACCGTAAAGTTGGTGTGAAAGAACCCTTTGTCTGCGACAATCTGGGCTGCAAATGTATTCTTGTCGAACCCGGCATTCTTGAAATCGTTGACAAAATCCTTGGTGAAATCATTCTTTAAGGCATCTTGGATGCCTTTTGAATTGGAAATGAAAAGGATCGATGATTCATTGGCCAAGGCATCTTTTGCAGAAGCATAAACGTCTGTTTTTTCAAAAGTGGAACCAGTTTTATAACTCTGGATTATATCTTGTAGAATGGCTTTGTTCTCCCCAAAGACAAATGCATTTTCTATAATGGTACAGTAATTTGCATCAAAATCATTGACTATCGGGTTTAAATAAGAAACCAAAAAATCGGGTGAATCCAATTTAATGAGTTGGGTGCCTTGATATTCGGCTTCGGAGCTTTTGATATTCGATAAGTAATCCGATAACCTTTCAGAACCATAAGTATTCAATAAAACGGCTTTTTCATTATTTTTTAGGATTATTCCTATTTCTTCAACGGTGTTTAGAAGGGAGTCTTTAGGAGTATCCAATTTTAGGTAGCGTTGTTGGTTTTTTGCAAAAATACCGTACTCATCAAAGGTGAATGACAGTACCGCGTCCGATGATCTAGGGGCAAAAGTGGAAGTTCTGTCCGCTAGCGGATGGGTGTCTTTAAATAGGTTGAGGAATTTTTGGGTAGAATCGGCAGTAACCGTTATTCCGTTAAAATGTAAAAGGTTCTGTTCGGCATTAATGTCAACAAGTGCCCAATCAGCGTAATTGGAAAGCTTTAGGTCAGTATCCCCAATTGTGAGGTGTTTAAACAGTGGGTCGCTATTTTCAAGATTAAAGAATATGGATGCGTTTTTGGTGGTACTTGAAACTTCATAGAGTTTATTCAGGCTGGAGGTAACTTTTGTTGTGCCCGAATATTTAAGAATGTTTTCCAAGATTACCCTTGAGGAACTAATGGTGTTATTGCCTTTGAATGTCATTCCGTATAAAATATCACCATCAATCTCGTATTTATCTATTTCTTGGCCTTCAAAGGAAAAGGATTCCCTTTTTAAGTTTTGAACGCTATCCAAGACAAAAGTATTGGTGCTATCGGCAGTAACGAACGTAAATTCAAAATTATCGGCACCCAAAGCGGAGAAAGCCAATAATGATTCTGATTGGGTTTTGACCAAATCCAAATGCTTTATTTCATTCGAAATGGTTTTGTACGTTTCAAATGATTCCGATAAGGTCAAGAATTCATTATTGTTCAAATCGCTTTTAAAACCATCCAGATTATTTATTTTAATAACGATGGCGGCATTTTCAGGAATAAAATCCAATAGGGGAACAGTAGTATTTTGTTTTTGGGAACAGCCTATGGTCAATAGAAGTATAAGGCCGATTATAGGTATGGATTTCATTGCATGGGATTTAAAAGCGAAGTTACTTTTTTATAGCTTTAGTGTCAACTGTTCAGGTAATTGTCTAAAGCTTTTTCTATGGTATTTGGTTAATCCGTAAGTTCGAATGGCCTCCCTATGTTCTTTGGTCGGGTAACCTTTGTTTTTCTTCCAATTGTACATAGGAAATTCATCGTGCAATTGGGCCATATATTCATCACGGTATGTTTTTGCCAAAACGGAAGCTGCAGCGATACTCATATATTTACCGTCACCTTTTATGATACACTCAAAAGGAACATTTTTATAGGGCTTGAATCTATTTCCGTCTACGATAATGAATTTTAGGTTTTCATTGAGCTGGTCAATGGCCTTGTGCATTGCCAATATAGAGGCGTTCAGGATATTGATTTTATCGATTTCCTCTGGGAAGATATGGGCGACACCATAACATAGGGCATCTTCCTCTATTATCGGCCTTAAAATATCACGCTTTGTTTCGGAGAGTTGTTTGGAGTCGTTGAGAAGATTATTTTTAAAATGTTTGGGCAAAATTATTGCCGCTGCCGTTACCGGTCCGGCAAGACAGCCACGACCCGCTTCATCGGTACCGACTTCATCAAATGTATAGTGGAAACTTTTAAGCATATAAATAATGTCTCACGGTATGCGAAGATAATTTTTTTGGGTCAAAGCACGGTTGCGTAAATCTTAAACTGCAATATTATTCCCATTTGTTGTAAAAACTTTCACATTTTATTCGAAACAAAAAAATTAACTTTGCGGGGTAACCTTATATATGAAATACTTTTTCCTACTGCTATTCGTAATTAGTTTCCCTTTGCTCCATGCACAGGTAGAGCCTAATAGGCCCGTTAAAAAAATGGACTCCACCAAGTTTAAGAAAATGGGCAAAAAGAAAGCGCCTGATAAGGATGGACCCCAAATTACAATTAAGGATTATAAGATCATCTCTTATAAAAGGGATACTACCTATCTAGATACTACACTTACCATTCAAAAAGAATATAAGTACAACTATTTACGCAAAGACGATTTTGAATTAATGCCTTTTGCCAATGTGGGGCAACCTTATAATAAGTTGGGGGTTGATTTTGAACGAAAGCAAATGTATCCGAGATTGGGAGCTAAGGCACGACACTTTAATTATTACGAGATTGAGGATATAGACTATTATAATGTGGCCACTCCTATGACCGACCTTTTTTTTAAGACCACTTTCGAAGAAGGCCAGCTTTTAGATGCCTTACTTACGTTGAACACTTCAAGACGGTTCAATGTATCCTTGGCGTTCAAAGGTTTCAGATCTATGGGTAAATATGACCTGGATGAGGCTGAATCGGGAAATTTCAGGGCCACTGCAAATTATATTACCGAAAATGGGCGGTATAGCTTACGTGCACATATTGCAGCTCAGAATATAGATGCTGAGGAAAATGGCGGGTTAAGTAACAAAGAAGAACAGTTTGAATCCGGAGATCCAGATTTCGTGGATCGGTCGCGGGTAGACACGCGGTTTTCATCTTCAGATGCAGGGGATAGCAAGATTTTGGGTAAACGGTATCATTTAGAGCATCAATATAAGTTGCTTAGAACTAGTAAGGATTCCAGTAGAGTCGAGAAAACGTCATTATCCTTAGGGCATACTTTTGATTATGAGACCAAATACTATCAATTTCAGCAGGGAACTTCCAATGAGTACTTCGGTACTGTTTTTGATTCGGATATTGATGATAAGGCAAACTTAAAGACTACGTACAATGAGTTGTATGCAGAATTCTATAATGCGACTTTAGGAAGGTTGCAAGGGAACATTAGTCTATACCATTATGATTATTATTTCAACAGCCTGTTGATTACCGCTGATGAGGAAGTGATCCAAAGCCGATTGGAAGGTGATGAAATAAGTCTAGGGGCCAAATATTCAAAACAAATAGGAGGTTTCATGATTAATGGGGATGCCAAATACAACCTTTCCGGCGATTTAACCACTAGTATATTGGATGCATCGGCAAGCTATCGGTTCAATGAGAATAATAAATTAGTGTTTTCGTTACATTCATCGGCAAGAATGCCAGACTTTAATTTCTTGTTGTACCAAAGCGATTATGAGAATTATAACTGGCAGAACACTTCTACGTTTGGGAACCAGAAAGTAAATAGTCTACAATTCCATTTTAATTCTAAAAAATGGGGCAATCTGTCCGCTAAATATGCCAATATAGATAATTATACCTATTTCGGGGAAGATCCTGCGCAGGAATTGGTTGAAGACCAGGAGCAAGCAACCCTAAAGCCTTTTCAGGAGAACGGGAGTGTAGGGCATTTAAAGGTGAAGTATAAGAAAGAGTTCAAGTTGGGTAGGTTTGCTCTCGACAATACGGTAATGTACCAGAATGTTTCCCAGAGTAATGATGTACTCAATGTACCGCAATTGGTAACCCGGAATACATTATATTTCTCTTCAGATGTATTTAAAAAGGCCATGTACCTTCAAACAGGTATTACCTTTAAATATTTCACTTCCTATAATATGGATGCTTATAATCCCTTGCTAGGAGAGTTCTACATTCAGAACAGGGAAGAGTTGGGTGGTTATCCCTTGTTAGACTTTTTCATTAATGCTAGGGTAAAACAAACGCGTATTTATCTAAAAGCGGAGCACTTCAATTCGTCCTTTTCAGGTTATGACTTTTATTCAGCACCGAACTATCCGTATCGTGATTTCGTAATTCGATTCGGATTGGTATGGAATTTCTTTTCCTAATTAAACGGGTAAAGTGGGCAATTAAGATTTTTTGGATAAGAATTAAGGGCAATATCTTCTTTGCGATGGCTAATTAATGTACAGTCCAATTGTGGTATGGTTTGGTGAAACCTTAGATAAGGCAAAGGACTGTTGTTATTCTCCTTGGATTTCATGAACAGGAAGGATTTTGTTGGGCAAACTGTGTTACAGTGCTGAAATTCAGTGATGTATATTGCATAATGGGCGTATTTGATGTGCTGCTTTCACTTGTTTATAATAGTTTTTGGTTTTTGGCCTGATTCGGATGTAAACTTGTTTTAAGAAAATTTTCAATTTTTTTTCTTGTGGCATTGTTTGATATTCAGTACTTTAGTGAGCCTTTTTTTAAAAACTGAAAAAACCTTTTAAAAAAGTCTTGTTTGGAAGGAAAATGGTTGTAGATTTGCAGCCCGAAACGATTAAGGTCGTTGGGTAAAAAAGGTCTTCGGGC
>NZ_WKJH01000012.1:2500-5680 GCF_009674825.1 Maribacter luteus | reverse complement strand
AAAAAACCTTTTAAAAAAGTCTTGTTTGGAAGGAAAATGGTTGTAGATTTGCAGCCCGAAACGATTAAGGTCGTTGGGTAAAAAAGGTCTTCGGGCCACGTTCATTGAGTAGCTTGTGTGTGTCGGATTGAAGGAAAAAAAAGTTTTTTTCATTTTTATTTGGCGGTGTCGAAAAGGGTTGTATATTTGCACCCGCTTTGAGACACAGGGACAGGATTTAGAGCTTGTCCGACAGGAGGTATTTGGAGCGGCGACCCTTTAAGGAGGGCGTTTTAGGAGTTCATTGAAATATTGTAAAGACAGCGTATTTGGAAGGGCAGGAATGCCGTACCATATATAAGATAAAGAATTTTGAATCGAGAGACGGGGCCGGGAGGGTTCTTGGTCGTTGGCGGAATATATTTATAAGACAACGATGAAGAGTTTGATCCTGGCTCAGGATGAACGCTAGCGGCAGGCCTAACACATGCAAGTCGAGGGGTAACAGGGAGTGCTTGCACTCCGCTGACGACCGGCGCACGGGTGCGCACCGCGTATGGAACCTGCCTCTTGCAGGGGAATAGCCCAGGGAAACTTGGATTAATGCCCCGTAGTATCATTACACCGCCTGGTGTTTTGATTAAAGGCTTCGGCCGGCAAGAGATGGCCATGCGTCCCATTAGTTAGATGGTAAGGTAACGGCTTACCATGACTACGATGGGTAGGGGCCCTGAGAGGGGGATCCCCCACACTGGTACTGAGACACGGACCAGACTCCTACGGGAGGCAGCAGTGAGGAATATTGGACAATGGAGGAGACTCTGATCCAGCCATGCCGCGTGCAGGAAGACGGCCCTATGGGTTGTAAACTGCTTTTATACGGGAAGAAAAAGGGCTACGTGTAGCCCCCTGACGGTACCGTAAGAATAAGGACCGGCTAACTCCGTGCCAGCAGCCGCGGTAATACGGAGGGTCCGAGCGTTATCCGGAATTATTGGGTTTAAAGGGTCCGTAGGCGGGCCATTAAGTCAGGGGTGAAAGTCTGCAGCTCAACTGTAGAATTGCCTTTGATACTGGTGGTCTTGAGTTATGGTGAAGTGGCTGGAATATGTAGTGTAGCGGTGAAATGCATAGATATTACATAGAACACCGATTGCGAAGGCAGGTCACTAACCATATACTGACGCTGATGGACGAAAGCGTGGGGAGCGAACAGGATTAGATACCCTGGTAGTCCACGCCGTAAACGATGGATACTAGCTGTCCGGGTCCTTGAGACCTGGGCGGCCAAGCGAAAGTGATAAGTATCCCACCTGGGGAGTACGTTCGCAAGAATGAAACTCAAAGGAATTGACGGGGGCCCGCACAAGCGGTGGAGCATGTGGTTTAATTCGATGATACGCGAGGAACCTTACCAGGGCTTAAATGCAGATTGACAGGTCTAGAGATAGATTTTCCTTCGGGCAATTTGCAAGGTGCTGCATGGTTGTCGTCAGCTCGTGCCGTGAGGTGTCAGGTTAAGTCCTATAACGAGCGCAACCCCTACCGTTAGTTGCCAGCGAGTCATGTCGGGGACTCTAACGGGACTGCCGGTGCAAACCGTGAGGAAGGTGGGGATGACGTCAAATCATCACGGCCCTTACGTCCTGGGCCACACACGTGCTACAATGGTCGGTACAGAGAGCAGCCATGTCGCAAGGCAGAGCGAATCTATAAAACCGATCACAGTTCGGATCGGGGTCTGCAACTCGACCCCGTGAAGCTGGAATCGCTAGTAATCGGATATCAGCCATGATCCGGTGAATACGTTCCCGGGCCTTGTACACACCGCCCGTCAAGCCATGGAAGCCGGGAGTGCCTGAAGTCCGTCACCGTAAGGAGCGGCCTAGGGCAAGATCGGTAACTAGGGCTAAGTCGTAACAAGGTAGCCGTACCGGAAGGTGCGGCTGGAACACCTCCTTTCTAGAGAGTCGACGGCCAAAGACCATAAGACCGGTCCCGTCCTTTCGATTTAATTTCAAGAAACTGTCTTTATGATAACAATATAAGTAAATAACATTTGTCGTTTACGAAAACGAAGAGTGTTAGGGACAGTCCCATAGCTCAGCTGGTTAGAGCGCTACACTGATAATGTAGAGGTCGGCAGTTCGAGTCTGCCTGGGACTACATTTTGCCCCAATGGGGGCGATACGTTCATATAATTGAAAGATTGGAAATTTTAGGAGTTGGGTATCCCAAGTTGGCGTAAGGTCATCGATTAACTGATAACTGTTAACTGATAGCCGGCGACTGAAAGACGGGGGATTAGCTCAGCTGGCTAGAGCGCCTGCCTTGCACGCAGGAGGTCATCGGTTCGACTCCGATATTCTCCACCAGGCAATGCCTGGGAATGGTTTGGTCCATTCTCGAGTATTGTGTTGGGCCGTACGGGATTCAATTGCCCGTCGTGGCTCACGACAACGTTCATTGACATATTGGGACAGGGTATATATATTAAGGTATATGTACTTTGAAGAGAAAACACGAATTTTTTAAGTAAAGTAGTACGAATAGAATAAGAATAAGAATAAAAGGTATAGCGACAAGCTAGATAAGGGCGTATGGGGAATGCCTAGGCTCTCAGAGGCGAAGAAGGACGTGATAAGCTGCGAAAAGCCGCGGGGATCGGCACACACGATATGATCCGCGGATATCCGAATGGGGCAACCCGGCATGTTGAAGACATGTCATCCCGCAAGGGAAGCAAACCCGGTGAACTGAAACATCTAAGTAGCCGGAGGAGGAGAAAACAAAAGTGATTCCGAAAGTAGCGGCGAGCGAAATCGGATTAGTCCAAACCAATGTTGTTTCGGCAATGTTGGGGTTGTAGGACCACGACATTCGACGTGCGATGAATTAGAATACCTTGGAAAGGGTAACCAAAGAGGGTGACAGTCCCGTATAAGTAAAGACCATTGTCGATAGTGGTATCCTGAGTAGTGCGGGGCACGTGAAACCCTGTATGAATCCGGCGGGACCATCCGCCAAGACTAAATACTCCTGAGAGACCGATAGTGAACCAGTACCGTGAGGGAAAGGTGAAAAGAACCGTGAATAACGGAGTGAAATAGATCCTGAAACCATACGCTTACAAGCGGTCGGAGCCCTTCGGGGTGACGGCGTGCCTTTTGCATAATGAGCCTACGAGTTACTTTTACTGGC
>NZ_WKJH01000030.1 GCF_009674825.1 Maribacter luteus | reverse complement strand
AATGATCGAAAGAGGAGGGGGAAAGATCATCAATATTTGCTCCATGATGAGCGAATTGGGTCGCGACTCTGTTAGTGCCTATGCCGCTGCAAAAGGAGGACTCAAGATGTTGACCAAGAACATGGCGACCGAATGGGCCAAGTTCAACATTCAGACCAATGGGATTGGACCTGGGTATTTTGCGACTTCGCAGACGGCTCCGATTCGTGTAGACGGACACCCTTTTAACGATTTTATAATCAGTAGAACACCGGCCGCTAGATGGGGGGAACCTGATGATTTGGCTGGGGCTGCTATTTTCTTGGCCTCAAAGGCCAGTGATTTTGTCAACGGGCATATTTTATATGTAGACGGGGGTATTTTGGCCACCATTGGTAAACCATCAAACGAATAATACAATGAAAGTAACCCGTAATAAAAATTTTATTTATTTAGTCTTGGCCTGTTTGGTTGCAGCTGCTTGTACCCAAAAACCTGAGGCATTGCCGAAGTTCATGGTAACGAATGACCTTAATATGGATCGCTCGTTCGAAACCGTGGAAATTAAACTAAAGGATATAAAATCTGAAGGCGAAACTCTTGATACTTCCAAAAACTACACCATTATCGATGCGGAAACGAAGAAAGAACAAGTTTCCCAGTTAAGCGATACCGATGGGGACGGTACCCCGGATGTTTTGTTGTTTCAGCCAGAAATAAAAGCGAATTCGACTAAAACTTATGAAGTTGTTTTAAAGGAAGGTCAGTCTCATAAAGATACGATTCCAAGCTGCTACTCCCGATTTGTACCTGAAAGAACCGATGATTATGCTTGGGAGAATAATCGGGTAGCCTTTAGGACCTACGGTCCCGTAGCCCAAAAGATGATAGAGGAGAATGTTCCGGGAGGAACCCTATCCAGTGGCATTGATGCTTGGCTGAAAAGGGTAGATTACCCCATTATCAACCGATGGTATAAAAAAGAATTGGAAACCGAAGGTACTTACCATGAGGATACCGGAGAGGGCTTGGATAATTTTCACGTCGGTTCCAGTAGAGGGGTAGGCGGTATAGCGGTAAAGGTTGATACTACCTACAGTTTCTCAAAGAATTTCACTAAGTGGAAGACGTTGGAAACCGGCCCCATACGTACAAGTTTTTGGTTGGATTATGCCCCTTGGCAAGCTGGTGATAAAACTATTTCGGAACGAAAATACATATCACTCGATTATGGTAGTAACCTATCCAAGTTCGTTATTGAGGTCACCGGAACCGATGAGGTTTCAGTAGGGCTAACCTCCCATGAAAAAGACGGGGAAATAAGCACCCAAGTGAATCAAGGTTGGGTAAGCTACTGGGAACCACATGGCGATTCTGAAATAGGAACGGGAATTGTTGCCGCTGAGGGCACTATGACGGCTTATGATAACTATATAACCAACAAAACAGATCAGAGCAATTTATTTGTCCAATTAGGGGTTGCTGATGGCCGTGTAACGTATTACGCAGGTTTTGGTTGGAAAAAAAGTGGACAATTTACCACTAAGGAAAGTTGGAATGCTTACCTAAAGGATTTTGCCCAAAAAATCAATAATCCTTTAAAAGTCAGTAAATTATAGTATTTGTAAATAGCGGCCTTGACACAAAAGTTGATTTCGATTCTCTTGGCCGCTATTTTTTTATATCTTCTTTTGAGAAGGAGGTTTTAAAAGTTTTGTTATTTTACAATAAACCCCATGTTGATCCTCCCGGCCAAGAAAAAGGTTAGGGCTTATCCTTTCCGTTAAGCATGGGTTTGTTATTGAAACGTTTTGGTTCCTTTCACCTCGATTCCGGATTTGGGATACTAATAAATTATTGGGTAAAACCATAATTCATTCGTACAATGCATCAAAAGTGCTATACTTTGCTTCCGTTCTCCTAGAAAGGCATTATGATAAATCGATATTTTTGATTGTATTATGTATGTATAAAACAATTTATGATGAGTTTATCGATTTCTCCCTTGAACAATCGTTTTTCAATTTCCATTATTTTCATTTCTTTTTTTATTGCCACTCTTTATTCCCAAAAACCATTGGAACATCAAAAAGATATGTTACAACAGTATTCTGGGGTTTGGTATAGCAGTATTGATGCCCAAACGGACAGTATATCGGCAAATCCGTTACTTAGGATGACCAACATCCCGACAATGGATAAAAGTGCCATGTTCGTAAATGTGGAGCAATGGGAAGATGGCGACTATGATCCTATACTTTCAGAATTCATTGGGTATGATATTAAGACTAATGCAATAATAGCAACAGGTCAAAATGGGTTGGGGGAAATGTTCCATGGTGAAGGAAGTTTTTCAAATCCGAACAATTGGCATATGGAAGATACCGATATGCTTGATAACAAAATCTTGCTTGTCGACTTTAAATTCTATGATCAAACCGATGTATTGGTAACAGGTACAACGCCAGAACATAAAGAACTTTGGTCTACCCGATACGTTAAACAGAATCCCAAGGACAAGAATATCGGTATCCAATTGGTTTCCGTACATAAGCAAATGCAGTTGGATCCTAACAAAACCTTACGGTTATTAGATCGGTTTGGTTATAGTTTTATAGAGACATTTGTTTATAAAGACCGTGGTTTTTATGGGTTTTCCCCGAGTGAATTTAAAAAAATGGTAAACGACAATCATTTGAAATTCAAAGGGTCCATGACTTTTTATGATTTGCCAAAAAATGGGGAAGACTGGGACAATGCATTGCAATGGTGGGCCAATTGTATTGATGACCATTTGGAGGCCGGGGTTGAATATTTGACCACCTCCAATACCAATTTAAAAAATCTGGATTCTTTGGAAGAATTAAGGGCCTACTGTCACTATTATAACATCATTGGTAAAATGTGTGCGGAAAAAGGATTGAAGTTTGCCTATCACAACCATGCAGATGAATTTCTAAAAATAGAAGGAAAGACTATGTATGACTTTCTCTTAAAAAACACCGATTCTGAGGTGGTATCCTTTCAGGCAGACCTCTATTGGATGCATGTGGGTAAGGCCGACCCTGTCGATTATTTAAAGGCATTTCCAGGAAGGTTTTTTAGCTGGCACGTTAAAGATTACCAAGAACTCGGGGAAAGCGGTAAGATGGATTTTACCCGTTATTTTGAATATGCGGGTATTGCTGGCCTTCAATATGTAGTTGCCGAGGTGGAAGATTATAATTTTCCACCACTTTTTAGTGTGGAACGCGCTTGGAGCTATCTTTACTACTCTATTTTGTAAATTGTAAATCCTTAAATCAATGTACTATCCTAACAAAAAGAACATTTTTTCGATTATATTCCTTATGGCTTTTATTAATGGGGCTTGGGCCCAAGATCAGTTTAAAGTTTTATTGTATACTAGGCAAGATGCCTGGCATTACGAAAGCATTCCGACAGCCATTGAAGCTTTCAGAAAGATGTCGGATCAACATCAATTCGATTTTTCATGGACCCAAAATGCAGATGATCTTACCCAAGACCTTTCGTCTTATGGTGCATTGGTCTTCTTAAATGCAAATGCCGATATATTAACACAGGAACAGTTGGCCGGACTTAAAACTTATATGAATGCCGGCGGCGGATTTGTGGGTATTCATGCCTGTTCCAATGGGGATATAAGAAAACCTTGGTTCGATAAACTTATTGGAGGGGTGTTTAAGGATCATCCAAAATTACAAACGGGTATAGTGCAAAATGTGGCACCATTGTTTCCGTCCAATCTACATTTGCCCGAACAATTTCTTTGGAGCGATGAATGGTATAATTTTAGCCATTTACAAAGTCAAGTATTACGTGTGGTGCTCACCGTTGATGAAAGTTCTTACGACCCTGCGATGGGTTATGATGAAACACCACTTGTGGGGATGGGTAAAGTACACCCAGTGGCTTGGTATCAAGATTATGATGGTGGCCGTTCTTTTTACACATCTTTAGGGCACAAACCAGAAGTTTTTTTAAGCCAAATGTTCTTAGACCATATTTATGGCGGACTTTATTGGGTTGTAAATGGCAAAAAGGCGAATAATGAATATTGAAAAATAGGCAAATTACCTACTTTTATAAAGAAGGTTTTTCGGGATGGTCTAATTTGATTTATGGCGGTATGAGTACCCAAGGATAAAATGTCTATTAATAGTAAGTAAACATAAAACCATGAAAACTTTAAAAATGCGCTTTAAAACAAGAGCAATGTCAATCAATTTTTATCTATTGTTGCTGTGTTTAACATTTGGCTATGGCCAAACACCCCAAATTACCTTCCCTATAGAAGTAGGGGTGAAACCGGAAAGTATAACCAAAGGTTTTAAGGGTAACTATTATGTGACCATAATGAACGGCAAAGAAGAAGGGGATGGTGAGGTGGTTGAAATTTCCGAGGATGGCGTTAAGGTATTCTCAACAGGTTTTAATGAACCAAAAGGTATCGTTTATTTGGACGGTCATCTTTACTTTTCCGATATCAACCGTATTTGGAAAGTTGATGAAAAGGGCAAGGCAACTATTTTTGTATCTAAAGACCAATTTCCCATAGAAGCCTTATATCTTAATGATGTCTCGTTGGATGTGAATAAAAAAGGAATTTACGTTGCGGACATGGGGGCTTCAAATTATATGCGTGATGAAAATGGCGATCTTTGGCCTTTGGAAAGTGAGCAGGCCAAAAAAATACCCCAAGTAGGGCGCATCTTCCATATTTCCAAAGACGGCAAAATTACCATTGAGCAAGATACTTCCCCGTTAATGTTAAACCCAAATGGCGTAGGGGTCGATAACAATGGAAACATTATGGTCAGTGCTTTTTTTCTTGGTAATTTCTTGGTGCATAAAGATGGCGAATTTAGACCATTGAAAGGGATTTTTCGGGGAGGTGATGCGGTAGAACAGGATAGTAAGGGGAATTATTATATAAGTAGTTGGGTACAAGGTAAGGTCTGGAAAATAAATGGGGAAACGGAAGAAGCCGAAGTGTTGGTGGAAGGTCTTCAGTCTGCCGCGGATTTTTATTTGGAAGAGGCCAATGGCCGATTATTATTGCCAGATATGAAGGCTGGTTTAATTTATTCGGTGGATATTGAAAAGTAAGAAGACACTAACAAAGGTTTTACTTTTAAATCACAATTTATTGTAATTGGCTTGTTTTTAGATATTTAGGAGAGCTGTGATTAGGCTGATTATATGCTTACCTATATAAAAGCCAATATTCGATATAATAGATAGCTAAAAGCTGTTCAGTTCAACGGGATATTACTTTAAGGTATAAAAAGGTTTGTCGATTAAGCGTTTTCACAAATTCAAATGAAAGAAACAGCATACATTTTCGCGTTTTGATATTTATGGAGATTGTTTTTTATACGATTGGGGTTTTAGTAAACCGAATTCGGTAAAACAAAAAAACGGAAATAAAATGTTAGGGGTAGTTTGTTTACATTGAAAAAAAATTAATTTTACGATTATTACCACGAATATGTAATAACCTACAATTTGCAAAATTTTTTCTTAGTTCTTGGTGTTTTCGGAATGGTATTGGCAATTTCCTTTTTTGCCAGAAAGTCCGTTAATAGATATTCCACCTTCTTTTTGGGGGCGTTTTATGCGATATTCTCTATTTATACATTTCAAACCTACGTTATTGAATCCGGTTTACTGTTGAAGTTTAAATGGTTCTACGTATGGCCACTTCCTTTGTATAATTTAATAGCCGTACCCATATTTTTTTATTTTTTAACCCTGATCAAAGATGAATTTGTTTGGCGTTGGAGGTATTTGCTAGTGTTTATACCCTTTATAATCGGTTTTGTTGATGTTGTGAATGTTTATGCCAAACCACAAGAGGTATATGATGTTATTATTGAAAATGCGTATGCAAAACCAGGGGAAAGACTTGCCGTGCAATATGGATTGTTTAATATAAACCAACATTATGCAATGCGCTTTCTATGGCAGTTTTTGGCCTTAATCAGTCTATTGCCTTTATTGTTGGATTTTATTCGAAACTTATTGATGGAAAAAGATCGTAAGTTGCTTATTTGGGTAATTTCTTTATATGTCCTATTTGTTTTAATGTCCTTATTGGCGACAATGTTCGCATTTGAAAAATTGCTGAAGATCGATTTCTTACGTTCTTCGGGACCAATTTTACAAACCGTCAATTTTGTATTTTATGTGGTGCTATTTGCCATAGGTATAATGCCCATTTATTTTCCTTCAATTTTGTATGGGTATCCTAGGAGCAAAAAAAACAGAACAGTATTGTCAACTGCACCGAAGCAAGAAGAATTGAAGTTCGGGTTGGATGTTGATGTATTGTTAAGTCAGTTAAATGGTATAAAAGAAAGTGGGGCGTTCTATGAACAGGATTTTGATTTGACAAGTTGTGCCAAGGCATTGGAAATACCCACACATCATTTATCCTATTTTCTAAATCAGCAATTAGGGCTCAGTTTTTCGGCGTATAGGAACAATGTGCGAATAGAAAAAGGAAAGAAACTTATTACCCTCGGTTATTTAGAGAGGAATACCATGCAGGCCCTTGCACAGCAATGTGGTTTTGCCAATAGAAGTTCTTTCAGTAAAACGTTTAAAAAGGTTACTGCGATGAACGTGACAGAATTCAGCTCAAATAGTTGATAGAAAAACATTCTTTTTTTTGGCATGAATACAGTCTTTTTATGTCAGATCAATCTAGTTTGTGTTTTACAAATCGATCGCAGTCGATGTTTGTCAGGTCGAGCGCAGTCGAGACCTTATTAGTCCTTTGATCGGAATGTTTTTCATTTCTACGGAGCGGACAGGGTCACCAATCAATATTTTTTATGGAATACTGTTAATCCAATAGCGCAGTCGATTTATGTTAGGTCGAGCGCAGTCGATGTATGTCAGGTCGAGCGCAGTCGAGACCTCAATTGTCTTTCTCAGGATTAAAATCTGAATGAGTGGCGTTTCTGCATTCCGCTAATATTTGGAGAAGGTCAAATTGGCCGTTAGCTAGGGCCAATTTCTTTTTCCCACTCCATTTTTTTATCTTTTTTTCAAAGTATATGGCCTGGACAACATCATTGAATTCTTGTTCAAAGATCAATTCTACAGGTCTCCTTTTAAATGTAAAACAGGTACTGTTCAATCCCATTTGATGTTCGTGGAACCTTCTTTCCACATCATTTGTGATACCGGTATAGGTTAATCCGTCGGAACAAAGAAGTATGTATACATAATAGGATTTCATAAGGCTGACCCGTTAAAAGGTCTCGACTGCGCTCGACCAGACAGGTTAACAAGTTAATGGTTTTTTTAATCATATGCCATTATGGACTGTAAACGAAAGGTGATTTAGGTTTTGTTATTTAAGGCTTACCCGTTAAAAGGTCTCGACTGCGCTCGACCAGACAGGTTAACAAGTTAATGTTTATTGGAATAAGAAGGTCTTTCGAGTGTATTTGCCAATGACCATATGGTGATATAATCCAAAAGAATTCGAGGTTTATCAGGTCGATCGCAGTCGATTTATGTCAGGTCGAGCGCAGTCGATTTATGTCAGGTCGAGCGCAGTCGAGACCTAAATAACCAACTAAAAACTATCATAAAAATTACCATCTTAAATGAGATAAGACCAATGATTTTTGCTCTGGAATCGAAACAATGCCCTTGGATTATCATACGGTTCCACTTAAAATAAACAGGTTAACCCGCTCATTTTTGACGCTTATTTTCCTTTTTGCGTGTCCAAATCGTATTTGGACACATATTTATAGGTAATTTTTTAATGCTAGGCGCTTATCAAAATGTTCCTTTTTTCATGTGGTTTGATAGCTATTTAAATTACTTGTTTACAAGTAATTATATTGTAAGAAACTTCTTTCTTTCTTTTCTTTTTATGGGCCGTTAACGGTGTCCAAATCGTATGTAGGCCCATATTCGCCAAGTTCCCTATATATCATTCTCTTTCATGCTCCGTTCTAAACCCATCAGAAATAAATATCGGCATTTTCCTACATAGAATGTAAAGTCGATAAAGTATGTACAAATCAATTAACAACCAATTAAATTATTTATGAAAAAGAATTTTACAAACCCCTTGCTTATCCTGCTAGCGTTTCTAAGCTTCGGCTTTCTGCAGGCACAAGATGACTTCATCACCACCTGGAAAACGGATAATGATGGAGAATCTAACAACAACCAAATTACCATTCCTACCGGTAATGGCACTTTTGCCTATACCGTAGATTGGGGCGATGGCAGTACCGATACTAACGTGTATACGGGTGATGCCACCCACACGTATGCAACTGCAGGCACCTATACCGTAAGTATCAGCGGGGATTTTCCGCATTTAAGAAATGATTATAATACAGATAGTGAAAAACTACTTACTGTAGAGCAATGGGGAAATCAAGTATGGGAATCCATGGAAAAGAGTTTTTACTATTGCTCCAATATGATAGTCAATGCTTCTGACGCACCCGATCTTACGCAAGTGACCAATATGAATAGTATGTTCGGTTACGCAAAATTAATAGATTCAAATATAGATAACTGGAATGTTAGTAATGTTACTGAAATGTCTAGAATGTTTGTCGGCGCTGAAACATTTAACCAGGATTTAAATAGCTGGGATGTGTCCAACGTTATCCTTATGGAAGGTATGTTTCTACAGGCTGATTCTTTTAATGGAAATATTTCCAACTGGAATGTAAGTAAAGTAACAACGATGGCCAACATGTTTATAAGCACAGCTTTCAATCAAGATATTAGTGGTTGGAATGTATCGAATGTTGAGGATATGGATGATATGTTTAATGATGCATCCAATTTTAATCAAAACATCGGGAATTGGAATGTCTCGAAAGTAACGGATATGGGGGGTATGTTTGAAGAGGCTACCAGTTTTAATCAAGACATTGGTGGTTGGAATGTAAGTCTTGTACAGGATATGTCCGGTATGTTCGCAGATGCTATTTCCTTCAACCAGGATATCGGTAATTGGGATGTAAGCAATGTAATATCTATGGGGACTTATTTAGATGAGATGGGGTTTCCGAGATCAATTTCAGGAATGTTTGAAGGAGCAGCTGCTTTTAATCAAAATATTGGCAATTGGGATGTAAGCAATGTTTTAGGTATGGGTGGCATGTTTGCGGACGCAACAGCCTTTAACCAGGACATAAGTGGTTGGGATGTTAGTAACGTAACGAATATGGGGTCTGTAGAGGAATTTATGATGCCATCAGGGTTTCGAATAGGTCAAGGAATGTTTCAAGGAGCAACTGCTTTTGATCAAGATTTAAGTACTTGGGATATTGGCCAAGTTACCGGGATGTACGATATGTTTAATAATGCAGGACTTTCCACTGCAAATTATGACGACACCCTAATAGGCTGGAACACCTTGGATACCGCTGCTGGAGAAACACAAAGACCAACAGGAATCACATTCGAAGGTGGTAATAGTACCTATTGCGAAGGTGTAACGGCAAGGCAGGATTTAATCAACACCTACGGTTGGACAATTACCGATGGGGGCAAGGATTGTTCTGAAACTGCCTTCGTCACCACTTGGAAAACCGATAATGAAGGGTCATCAAACGACAATCAAATTACCATACCCACCGGTGATGGCACCTTTGCCTATACCGTGGATTGGGGCGATGGTACTACCGATACTACGGTGTATACAGGCGATGCCACCCATACCTATGCAGCTGAAGGCACCTATACGGTAAGCATCAGCGGGGATTTTCCACATTTAAAATTTCCAGAATCCGGAGATAATGAAAAATTACTTACTGTAGAACAGTGGGGAACCCAGCAATGGCTGAGTATGTATTATAGCTTTAGCCGGTGTACAAATCTAATTATAAATGCAGCAGATTCCCCAGATTTATCCATGGTGACAGATATGAGGAGGATGTTTGCCTATGCTAGTTCATTCAATAGCGATATAAGCAACTGGAATGTAAGTAATGTGACCAAAATGGGTCATATGTTCTATTTTGCCACATCGTTTAATCAAGATATCAGCAGTTGGGATGTGAGCAGTGTGACCGATATGAATCTAATGTTTTTTCGGGCATCATCTTTTAATCAAGATATCAGCAATTGGGATGTGGGTAATGTGAGTAACATGTACAGCATATTCGAAGCAGCATCGAATTTCGACCAAAATTTAGGAAGTTGGGATATAAGTAATGTAACGGATATGGAGTATTTCTTCGACGATACAAGTATGTCAATGGAAAATTACGACAGCACCTTAATAGGCTGGAACACTTTGGATACAGCTGCCGGGGAAACACAAATACCAACAGACATTGTGTTTACAGCAAGACACAGCAATTATTGTGAAGCAGCAACAGCACGGCAAGATTTAATCGACACCTATGGGTGGGCTATTAACGATGCCGGTGAGGATTGCCCCTTCTTGCCTTTTATCACCACTTGGAAAACCGAAGCTGATAATGACAATATAGAGATTACCACAGGTTATGGCACCTTTGCCTATACCGTAGATTGGGGAGATGGATCCACAGATACTACAGTCTATACAGACGATGCTACACATGCCTATGCCACAGCGGATACCTATACGGTAACCATTAGCGGCGATTTTCCGCACCCAAATTTTTGGTCAAGCCCTGATGATGTTAATCGGGATAAATTAGTATCTATAGAACAGTGGGGAACCCAGCAATGGACGACTATGTATCAAAGTTTTAGGGGTTGTAAAAATTTGGAATATAATGCCACGGATGCGCCAGATCTTTCTTTGGTTACCAATATGTCTTATATGTTCGCCGAGGCAACTAAATTTAATGGGGATATAAGTGCTTGGGATGTTTCTAATGTTACTAATATGGAGGGAATGTTCTCTGGTGCCACATCATTTAACAAAGACCTTAATGATTGGGAGGTATCCGGTGTTGAAAACATGTTCGTTATGTTCGCTGAGGCTACGGCTTTCAATGGGGATATTGGTAATTGGGATGTGGGCAACGTTATTGATATGAGAGGAATGTTCTATGAAGCCACGTCATTTAACAAAGACCTTAATGATTGGGAGGTTTCCAGTGTTGTAAGCATGTCCTTTATGTTCCAAGATGCTACGGCTTTCAATGGGGATATTGGCAATTGGGATGTGGGCAATGTTATCGTTATGGAGGGAATGTTCGAGGGTGCCACATCATTTAACAAAGACCTTCATGCTTGGGATGTGGGCAATGTTACTAGTATGTGGTCTATGTTCAATGGGGCTACGGCTTTCAATGGGAATATCAGCAATTGGGATGTGGGCAATGTCACCAATATGAACAGTATGTTCTTGGGTGCAGCAAATTTCAATCAGGATATTGGTTCCTGGGATGTTGGTGAGGTAACCAATATGCAATCTATGTTTGAAGGAGCAATAGCATTTGATCAAAATCTTGGTAGTTGGGACATAGGTAGTGTTTTACTCATGGACGATATGTTTAAAGATGTCAA
Source organism: Maribacter luteus (assembly GCF_009674825.1). Taxonomy (GTDB): domain Bacteria; phylum Bacteroidota; class Bacteroidia; order Flavobacteriales; family Flavobacteriaceae; genus Maribacter_A; species Maribacter_A luteus. The sequence continues at coordinate 522,755 of NZ_WKJH01000030.1, read as the reverse complement.
ACTATCCACGGCCAATTACGATGACACCCTAATTGGGTGGAGTACTTTGGATACCTCCGTCGGGGAAACAAAAATACCAACAAATGTTGAATTCAGCGGCGGCAATAGCACCTATTGTGCCGGGGCAACAGCACGGCAAGAATTAGATGAAGACTATGGGTGGGAATTTAATGATGGCGGAGAGGATTGCCCCTTCATCACCACCTGGAAAACGGATTATAATGTTGAGTCAAATGATAATCAAATAATTATCCCCACTGGTGAAGGCACTTTTGCCTATACCGTAGATTGGGGCGATGGCATAACAGACAACACAATCTATACAGGTGACGCCATCCATACCTATGCAACAGCAGGTACGTATACCGTAAGTATTAGTGGAGATTTCCCTCATTTAAAATTCACAGAGTCAAAAGGTGATCATCAAAAATTACTATCTGTTGAACAATGGGGTACTCAGGTATGGGAGTCCATGAATTCTAGTTTTTACTCTTGTTCCAGTATAATATTCAATGCAACAGACGTACCAAATCTTTCTTCGGTAACCGATATGAGTTATATGTTTTACGCTGCTGTTCAATTTAACCAAGATATTGGTAGTTGGGATGTGAGTAACGTAACTGATATGAGTTATATGTTCGCTGATAGCCATTATTTTAACCAAGATATTAGTAGTTGGGATGTAAGTAACGTAACCAATATGGGGTATATGTTCTATAGAGCATTGACCTTTAACCAGGATATTGGTAATTGGAATGTGGGCCATGCTACCTCGATGCAAGGGATGTTCCATTCCACGAATGATTTTAATCAAAATATTGGTGGCTGGGATGTAAGTAGTGTTGTGAATATGTCAAGTATGTTCTCTTCAGCAATTGCTTTCGACCAAGATATTAGTGATTGGGAGGTATCCAATGTGACAGATATGGAAAATATGTTCGATAGTGCAGGACTTTCCACAAAAAATTATGATAGCTTATTAAATGGTTGGGCCGATTTAACCCTGCAAAATGGGGTGTCATTTAGTGGAGGGCATAGTATTTATTGTGCTGGGTCCACTGCACGCCAAAATATTATCGATACTTATGGTTGGACAATTACCGATGGAGGGGAAGATTGTACCTTGCCCTTTGTTACAACGTGGAAAACGGATAATAATGGGGTTTCCCTGGATAATCAAATTTATATAAAAACGGGAGATGGCGACTTTGCCTATACCGTAGATTGGGGAGATAACACTTATGATGGAAGCGTACATACGGGCAATGTTTCTCACTCTTACGAAACACCAGGTACGTATACCGTTAGTATTAGAGGAGACTTTCCGCATTTAAAGTTTGATTTAAATAGTAGTGATAGCCGTAAATTACTTTCGGTAGAACAATGGGGTAGTCAGGTTTGGGGGTCTATGGAAAGTAGTTTTGCCTACTGCAATAATTTGGAGGTCAATGCCACAGATGTACCTAACCTTTCTATGGTGACAGATATGAGCTCTATGTTCAATAGTGCCTATAAATTTAACAAAGATATTGGCAATTGGGATGTGAGCAATGTAACCAATATGTCAGAAATGTTTTCGGCAGCATCTTCTTTTAATCAGGATTTAAGCAATTGGGACGTAAGTAATGTAACCAATATGTCTAGTATGTTCTATTATGCACAAGCTTTTAATCAGGATATAGGCAATTGGAAGGTGTCGAATGTTACCAATATGTCAGGAATGTTCTCTAATGCATCTGTTTTTAATGGAAACATTGCAGGTTGGAATGTTAGTAGCGTCATTGACATGAGTCGCATGTTTGGATTCACGGATTCTTTTAATCAAGATGTAAGTAATTGGGATGTGAGCAAGGTTACCAAAATGTCAGAAATGTTCTATTATGCATCTTCTTTTAACCAGGATATAGGGGGGTGGAATGTGGCCAATGTTACCAATATGGAGAGAACGTTCGCTAATGCTCAAGCTTTTAATCAGGAAATAGGCAATTGGGATGTGAGCAAAGTTACTGATATGTCAGGAATGTTCTCTAGTGCAGAAGTTTTTAATGGAAATATTGCGAATTGGAATGTTAGTAGTGCTATCGACATGGGTAGTATGTTCGAATGGGCGAGTTCTTTTAATCAAGATCTAAGTAATTGGAATGTGAGCAATGTAACCATTATGGATTATATGTTTTATGGTGCAAAATCTTTTAATCAGGATATAAGCAATTGGAATGTTTCCAATGTGACCAACATGTTAGAAATGTTTAGGGGAGCACGTGAATTTGATCAAAATTTAAGTAATTGGAACATTGGAAATGTGACCGATATGACCGGCATGTTTGAATATTCAGGTTTATCAGCCACCAACTACGATAGTCTATTGAATGGCTGGAGCGCGCTGTCCTTGCAAAACGATGTCCCCTTTGGAGGTTATACCAGTTATTGTGAAGGTGAAACCGCTCGCCAAAGTATTATTGATACCTACGGCTGGACCATTACGGATGCTGGTCTAAATTGTAATGTTGATTCGGATGAAGATGGTGTATCAGATGATATGGATAACTGTGCGGATACCCCTGCTGGTGAAACGGTAGATGCCAATGGTTGTTCCGATGGCCAGAAAGATAGTGATGGTGATGGCACCCCTGATGTGGAAGATGCCTTCCCATTGGATGAAAACGAGGAGACCGACACCGATAATGATGGTACAGGAAACAATGCCGATACCGATGATGACGATGACGGCACCCTGGATACCGAAGATGCTTTTCCATTAGATGCAAATGAGGATACCGATACCGATGGTGACGGTACGGGGGATAATGCCGATACCGATGATGATGACGATGGTGTTTTAGATGAAAACGATATCTGTGCAAACACACCGATCGGTGAGACTGCAGATGCAAATGGTTGTTCCGATAGCCAAAAAGATGCCGATACCGATGGTGATGGTATCGACGATACCTTGGATATGTGTCCAGATACCCCAGCTGGCGAAACGGTAGACGCTGAAGGCTGTTCAGAGAGTCAAAAAGATTCCGATTTTGACGGGGTAAGCGATGACGAGGACCAATGCCCCGATTCCCCTGAAGATGAAACAGTGGATGCAGAAGGCTGTGCAGCGAGTCAGAAAGATGATGATAATGACGGGGTCACGAACGATATGGATCAGTGCGCAGACACTCCAGCTGGTGAAACTGTGGATGCGGAAGGTTGTAGCGACAGTCAGAAAGTAGACGATAGCGTTGAAATACCCGCAACAGTTGTTTCTGCCCAGGCCTTTACCCCGAACGGCGATGGTATCAACGATGGTTGGGTCATAAACGGAATCGAAAATTACCCGAACTCAATCGTAAAAGTTTACAACCGATGGGGCCATGAGGTATTCTCGGCAATAGGTTACCAAAATGATTGGGGCGCTATTTATAACAATAAAAGCGAGAAGGTACCTACGGGATCCTACTATTACATCATTAACTTAAATGATGGTTCAGCACCACAAGACGGCTGGATTTTTATCAACTACTAATAAAAACAAAAAACCAATACTGTTGCATGGGTGAAGGTCGGGTCAGAATGTGTTCCCACAAAAAAACTCGGCCTTCATTAAGCAACGAAAAAATATAATATGAGAAAAAACACGATCAAAACAACCGTTCTATGCTTACTGGGATTTTTAACACTGGTGAGTGTCATGGGGCAACAAGACCCCAACCGAGCTTTTTACCGTTATACGATGAACTTGGTGAATCCCGCCTATGCGGGTGCCGCAATGGGTGTTGAGGGTGTTGGGGTATCCCAGGGCACCGAAGTGGGGCTGAACATAAGGAGTCAATGGGTAAGTGTAGAAGGTGCGCCGGAAAGCCAAAGTGTGTTTTTCGGGACCCCTATGGGCAAGAACCTGGGCTTGGGGATATCAATCATCAATGACCAAACGTTCATTGAGAAAAGTACATCCATAAATGTGGATGTATCCTATAAATTGCAATTATCGGCCGTAACCGAGCTCTATTTCGGGGTAAAGGCCGGGGCCAATTCCTATGATGCCAATCTTTCAGGGTTAACGACATTCGGTATTGGATCTGATCCAAATTTAAACAATATCGATGGTAGTTTTAAACCGAACATAGGTGCCGGGGCATTGCTCAAAGGGGAACGTTTTTTTACTTCCCTGTCGGTACCGGCACTATTAAGTAATGATCGGTTAGAGGAAGAGGAAGGCTTGGCAACGTATGCAGCCGGTAAGGCCCATGTGTATTTGGCCGGGGGATATGATTTTGAGCTTTCTAAGGGAATAATGTTCAAGCCCTCCACCATGTTTAGGTATGTAGAGGCTACCCCGCTTTCTGTGGATATTACGGCAGCGTTCAGTTTTAACGATAGGGTTGAGATAGGCCCCACGTATAGGTATGAAGAAGGAATTGGGGGATTGTTTATCTTCAATGCGGCGAATTGGATCAATATGGGCTATGCCTATGAGGCACCGTTCGATAACGAGATCGCGTCACAATCGAATGGTACACACGAGGTATTCATTAAGTTGAGGATGTGATCCAAAAGAGGGAAAGGTTTCCTGGGCTATGAACGTAGTCCAGGTTTCTGTGTTTAGGCTGGTCGGAAAGAGGTCTCGACTGCGCTCGACCGGACAGGGGTATAAAAAAGGGGCTTTTAGCACACCAATGATAACAACCAGATCAATAGTAATCCAAAAAACAAGGCAAGAATTGTTAGGCAGGCATAGTCGAGGTATGTCAAGTCGAGCGCAGTCGAGACCTCATGGGTATGATTTTCATGTTCACTGACCGGACAGGGTCACCAATAATTTTTAGTTATGCTTCTTATCAAATATCCAAGTCGAGGTATGTCAGGTCGAGCGCAGTCGAGACCTCATGGGTATGATTTTCATGTTCACTGACCGGACAGGGTCACCAATAATTTTTAGTTATGCTTCTTATCAAATATCCAAGTCAAGGTTTGTCAGGTCGAGCGCAGTAGGGTTTTGTCAGGTCGAGCGCAGTCGAGACCTAAAAAGGTCAAAAATAAAAAACAAAACCCCTTGTATGATTAGAATACAAGGGGTTTTTATCAGGTAAAAGTTTTGGGTAAGTATGTTATAAATTCTACAAGATGGTTTATGAGTTCTGTGCATTTAACTCATCCAATCCTTCCACGGTTACCAATCTATGCATCAATAGCTTTCCAAAAAAATCCAACGTTCCGTATGTATTTTCAATATGGGCGAGTGAATTTTCGCTAAAAATGTAGCTTAACATGTTCAAAACGGATTGGCTCATTTCTTCCTGGTCCAAATCTTGCTTATAAAGCCCTTCTAATTGACCTCTTTCAATATTTTTAAGGAAGAAAGGTAGTATGATTTCATTGTTGATATTCGAATATTTTACATAGAATATTAGTTCAGAGCGCTTTAAATCCCTTAAGAAAGTAGGTGAATAAGAGGATATTACTTCTTTGTAGTACATAAAAAACCAATGGAGTTCTACAACGGCATTTTTCGACTTCATGGTAATATCCTCTAAATTTTCTTGGAACCTTGTAATTTTTATTCCGATAATTTGATTAATGAGATCGGCCTTATTCTGGAAATATTTATAAACGGTCCTTTTTGAAACGCCACATTCATTTGCTATATCATCCATTGATAAGCTTTGGGTCCCATATTTTGTAAACAAGAGGGTTGCCTTCTTCAAGATGATGTCTTTTTTACCAAAGATTGTCGTTTCCATATCATTTACTGATTTAATTGCCCGATACTTTTGAAATATGTTGCCTTGCGAATATTGTAGTTGGCCTTTGCATCAATCAAATCGGAATAGGCTTGTTGCCAAAGTACTTGGGCTTCCAAGACCTTACTGCCATTAACAGTTCCGGCATCAAACCTATCTTGATGAAGTTTCAGGTTTTCATCAGCTTGTTCCAATGATTTTTTCGCAATTTCGACTCTTTTTATAGCCTGATTCAGCTCTAAATAGGCGTTTTGAATTTCAATTGTGACCAATTCTCTGGTCTGTTCCAGCTCGGCTTTTTGGGCCTCAACCTTAAAACGTTGTTCTTTTACCCGTTGTTTTCTTCCTCCCCAATCAAAAATGGGAATGTTCAAACTTGCCAATCCCACAAAGTTGGTTAAATCATCTTCGCCCTGAGTGGCATCTATATTATCACCGTACGTGTAGGACTCGGATAGACTTACTCCTAGGGTAGGTTTTCTTTCCGCTTTCAACAAATCCGTTTGAAGGTTTCCAATTTCAACAGCGTTTTCCATCATAGCGATTTCAGGCCGATTTTCCACTGCAGACGAGATTATAGCTTCTTCTATCAAAATTGCTTCTTCGTTTATGGTGCCGTTCACATCAAAATCGGTGTTTTCCAATCCGGTCAATTGCGCCATCCGTAATTTGAGCATTTGTAGATTATCATTGGCAATGGTCAGGTTCAACTCTGCCTGATTCGCTTCTACCTGCACTTCCAGTAAGTCATTTTTATAGGATAATCCGGCTTCAAACAAGTTAGTGAGATCGACCAATAATTCTTTCAACAACTTTTGATATTTCTGGGCCAATTCTACCTTTCCTTTTACATTGACCAATTGCCAATAGGTCGTTTCCACATCTAACAGCACCTCACTTTGTGTCAATTTCTTTTTCGAAGTTTGTAGGTCAACGGCTGTATGGGCTAATTTCTTAGCTTTATTGATCCTGCCCCCTGCATATACCACTTGGGACACCCCAACTGAAGAATACAACATGGTATTCGGCAATAAGTCCATAGGAATGTTATCAATATATATTCCATAAGCATTTGCCTCGATTGAAGGTTTATCCATTGTTTTTGTAGCCTTTAGAGCGGCTCCGGCTGCATCTAACGAGTACTGTTCCTTAGCTATCTCTTTATTATTCTCAATCGCCAAAGCCTTTACATCGTCTAGACTCAGCTGTTGCTCTTGACCATAACCGATTTGTAACACAAACAAGAAAAGGATTGCAGGCAGTATTTTTGATAATTTCATTTTCAACATTCCGAAACTTGGTTTGTATAAAATTTTCTTCACCTTTGGGCGATCATGTGTTCGTGGGTATTCTTTTTTGGCAAACTTGTAATATAGGATCGGAACTACGAACAAGGTCAAGACCATAGAGACAATCAATCCGACAGCCAAAACACTACCCAACGGAGCCCAAAGTGGGGACTTGCCCACAATCATAGGAATTACCCCTACTGCGGCAGCTGCGGAGGTCAAGAAAATTGGGCGCATTCTTCTTTTACCAGCGGCTTTGGCAGCTCCTTTAATGGAATAGTTATGGTCTATGGCCAGTTCGTCGGCATAATCCACCAGAATTATTCCGTTCCTTACCACAATACCGATTAAACTGATAACACCCATAAAGGCCGTAAATCCAAATGGATTTCCAGTAAGTTGTAATCCAAGGAAAGCACCGAGTAGGCTCAAGGGGAAGGTGGCCAAAACAATAAGGACCCGCGTAAAATTTTTGAATTGGAACAATAAGACCAAAAATATCAGAACTAGGCTAACAGCCAAAGAGGTTGCCATTTGTGGCATTGTTTCAGACGAACTTTCGTATTCGCCCCCGTAATTAAGGGTTATTCCTTCGGGCAATTCAAGATTGTCTATAGTGGGTTTTATTTTTTTTAGAATGTTAGAGGCCTTTATTCCCATTTGGGTCTCGGTTTGTACGGTTAAGGTCCTTAACCCATTTCTTCTCGCAATAACACCAGTGTGCCATTCAGGGGAAATCGAAGCAATTTCTTTTAACGGTATTTTGGTCCCGTAAAGGGTAGGAATACTTACTTCACCGACATCATCGATGTCATTTCTGTTTTCAACATCCAAACGTAGTAGAATATCAATTGGTTTATCGCCCTCGTATAGTGTTGAAACAGGATAGCCACTTAAACCGGCCCCTAAGGTTTGTGATACCATGGCATTGGTAACCCCGACCCGATTGGCTTTGTTATCGTCTAAATTTACATTAATACCGAAGTAGTCGTCTTGATACGTGGTTCTGATCCAGTTCGTTCCCTCTGCATATTCCAGAATGGTTTTTACCTGTTCGGCGACCTTCTTTTGATCGTTCATATCTTCCCCGACAATACGAATCTCAATGGGGGCAGGGGATTCCTTAAGTGCTAATTGCCGCACCCTTATATATCCGTCAGGAATATAGCCGTCAAATTTTTTCAAATATTCATGTGCCAACTCATCGGTTTCATCATTGCCTATCGTGGTAATGAAGATCTGTGCAAAATTCTCGCGGGGAACTTCCGGGGCATAGGTAGTATGGAAACGCGGGGAACTTGTACCGACAAAACTGGCCACAGTAACTATGCGCTCATCATCTCTTATTTCTTTCTCGATCCGGTTGACCACTTTTTCGGTTTCTTTTAACGGGTAACCATTGGGCAACCAAACTTCAATATTGAACTGGTTTCTTTCGGCTGTCGGGAATAGTTCCTGTTCGGTGTTTCCGGCAATGATGAATGCCATTATAATTGAAACTATACCAAAGGCCAATGTAATATTAGGATGGCGAAAACTATAATCAAGCCAATTATTAAAACGGGATTGTATGCGATCAAGTAATGATAATTTTGGGGGTCGTTCACTTACCTTGTGTTTCAATCCTTTTTTGATAGATACATAACACATGTACGGCGTTAATAAAAGGGCAACTAAGAAAGAAGTGACCAAGGCGATAGCAACCGCTATGGGTAATGATTGTATAAATTCCTTGGCCAAACCATTCAAGAAAAGGGCTAAAGGTAGAAACGCGAAAATGATGGCCAAGGTTGCCGTGAAGATTGGGACCATCAATTGGGTAGCAGCTTGCCAAGCGGCCGTCCAGTTATCAATACCCTCATCAAGTTTTTCAATATAATTATCGACTACCACAATAGCATTGTCAACCACCATTCCTAGCACAATGATCAAAGCGGCAAGGGAAACCTGATGGATTTCTATACCTATCATGTTCAATATTCCGAAAGTGATGATAATGGCAATGGGGCAAGCCAAGGCCGATACAACGGCAACCCTGAATGGTAATAAAAGGATTACCACTATGATTACGGCGGAAATGGCGATAATAAATTCCAACATAAAATGATTTATGCTCTCTTTTACGACCTCAGGCTGGTTTACAATGGTTTTAATTTGAACATCTTGGGGTAAATGTTGTTTTATTTCGCTTATTTTTTCTTCGACTTTTTCTCCGAATTTCACAATATTATTTCCGGGCTGCATTTCAACGGACAACATGGTCACACGTTGGTTGTCTACTTGAATGTAGCTTTCTTCTTCTTCGTATTTGCGTTCAATGGTCGCTATATCCTTCAAACGGATTATTTTACCCATTGGGTCACTAAAAACAATTTGATTACCCAGGGCCGTTGCGTTTTTATATTGATTTTTTGCAAATACATTGGCATTGACATGCTGTAATTTTATTTCTCCGGCATACCCGGTAGCATTCTGGGTCTGGATAATCTGTGCTATATTGGAGATGTCTATCCCATATTGTTTTAGCTTTTCATTATTCAGGGTTACATAAATCTGTTCTTTCTGTTCGCCATACCGATTTATTTTTGATGTTTCATCAATGGTTTTCAGTCCGTCTTCCAACTTGTCCAAATAGGACTCTATTTCTGCATAGCTTCTACCGGGAGCTGAAACGGTGATCATTTGTGCGACTACATCGCCAAAATTGCTGTTTACGATAGGCCCGACAATTCCATTAGGCAGGGTATAGTTCATACGGAAAGTGGTGTTCAATCCATTCTGCAGTGTAGCCCAAAACCTGTCGGTATCCTTGACGTTTTCATTCAATTCAACGGTAATGACCACTTGTCCGGCTTTAGTATCCGAAATGGTTTCATCTTTTTTCACTTCCTCAAAACTGAAGAGGTATTGTTCTATTTTTTCAGTGAGTTGTTGCTCTACCTGAAGTTCATCGGCCCCAGGGTATGCGGCAATGACCAATCCCTTTCTGACCGTGATCTCCGGGTCTTCACTACGTGGCATGGTGAACAGTGAATAGAGACCAAAAACCATTAAAAGCAGTGTAAGCACAATGGTTACCTCTCGGTATTTCATTGCTGCTTCTATAAAATTTATCTTTACATTCTTCATTGTACGTTTACTTTGCTTGAATTAGAAGGTTACTTCCTGACCATCTTTTACAGAGGTATGTCCTTTAGAAATCAATAGATCACCTACAGATAGACCTTCAGTGATTATTACCTCGTTTCCCTTGAAGTTACCCGTATCAACACGTTTTTTGATAGCCTTGTTATTTTCAACGATATAGGCGTAGGTGATATCATTTACATCACGTACAATCGTCTGCACGGGTATGCTGATAACTTCTTTAGGGTTATCGGTATTTATTTTGATGGCCGAAATCATTCCGGGAAGTAGAAGGTTTTCAGTATTGTTCAATCTAACCTTTACGTTGAAGGTCCTTGTGAGTGCATCGGCACTATGGTTAACGATGGCGACATTTCCTTTAAAGGTTTTGTTCATTGAAGGAATTTCGACCAAGGCCTCCGAACCTACTTTCAATTTTGAGATTTCCGATTCGCTAATAGATGCCTTTGCGTACACCTTATCGGTTTTCATTACTGTAAAAGCAGGTACTCCTGGGGCGGCCGTAGCACCTATTTCGGTAAGTTTTGCTGTAATCATTCCAGAAAAAGGGGCATATAATCTGGTGTCCGATAAATTTTTGGCAGCCATGTTCTTATTGGCATTGGCCTGGGCCACACCTACCTTTACGGCAATATAATCCCGTTCGGGTAAGCTACCTTTTGTATAAAGTTCATTTAAGCGTTTATAATTGTCATTGGCAAGTTCAAGTCCGGCATCGGCTATGTCATAGGCATTTTTATACGATGTGTCATCGATTGTGGCGAGTAGTTGGCCTTTTTTTACTTTCTGTCCTTCCTGGACATATATATCCGAGATCCTTCCGGCAACTGAAAATCCTAAAGAAACCGTATTGTCGGCTTCTATGGTGCCACTATAGTGCAAGGTCTCATTTTCGAGGTTCGAAGCTATTTTTGTGACTTCAACTTTATGAGCTTTTTGTTCTTTTACTTCTTCCTTCTTTTCAGAACAGCTGCATAATATTAGTGCCGTTATTATAAAAAATAAGTGATGGACTTTCATTTTAAATTACTTTTTTAGTTTAGAGCTTTGTGATTTATTGAAAAATTAAGGCACAAAATTGAAACTATTTGAAGTAATTAAATAGGTGTTAAGAAAGCATAAATTGGTCAAAATCGATTATTTTGACTTCTATTGATGTATAAAATGTAATATTTAAATGAAATATTGGTCTATTTTTTGTTTTCTTTTCGATAGGCAGAAGGGGACAGGCCAACATGTTTCTTAAAGTATTTCCCAAAAAAGGATTGATCGGGAAACTGTAGTTCTTCTGCAATTTGGGCAATAGAAAATTTGGGGTCGACCAAAAGTAACCGAGCTTCCAGAATTACTGCCGCATCGATCAATTGTGAGGCCGTTTTGCCGGTAACCTCTTTTAAGATTTTCGAAAGATGGCCTGTGGTCACATTAAGTACATCGGCATAAAATTGAACTTTACGATCCGTTTTCACATTTTCTTGAAGAACATTCCAAAAACGCAAAACCAATTCTTCTTGCCTAGTTAGCTCTGCTTTAAGATCGGGGTATTCCTTTTTGAATTTCTCGGCATAGTTATAGACAATAACACCAAAAGTACTGCGAATAAGATCTTCTTTAAAGGCACTACTTTCCTGTTGATTGTAGAATTTTAGCATTTTGACCAACATTCTTAAAATCTTACCTTCTTGTTTAGTGAATTGTAGCTTTGGTACATTGTTGTGGGTAAAATATCCAAAGGCATCAACACTGGCTTTATTGAAAAAATTATCGAAAATGAACTGCGTTGTGAAATTAATATTGAATACTTTCAGGTCGTTACTGATTTCAAGAATCTGAATAACGGATTTTGGGTCGATTCCGATAGATTCATTCTTTTTTAAGGTATATATAATTAGATTGATCGATAATTTAAAAACACCTTTTGCTACATGTATAAGATGAAAATCAGCAGTTCGGAAAGGGTAGTTTATGGGTATTTGGGTAATTCCTTCAGTTATGGATACATGAAGTTGTTCGGATTGGGGTTCTTCCCCCATAATCTGAACAAAATCGTTCGTCGTTAATTTTTTGATAAATTCTTCTTTCAAGATACCGAAAGTTTGCCCAAAGATATTCACTATTTGGTATAATCGGGTGCATTTTCAGTTTTGGAATTAAAAAATTGGAATATCCCTAATACACGTGCCCACTATAAATGGGTTAAACCCTCAAGATCCTCAATTTCGTTCAAGTACTCCGTGGCTTTTCTGGTTTTTTTTCCAGAAAATAATCCGATTGTTTTTCGAACCCACCCAATATGTGTGTTTTTATAGGTCAACTTATTGATTAACCATATAATAGGAATTACCAACGCCGTATTGCAAATTAAATACCAACTTATGAAAACGTCGTTTAAATGGGTATAAAGGTCAAACCCAAGGAAAACATCTAGGGACAAAAGAGAAAAGGACCACCATAAAGGAATCGAAAGTAAAATTAGTTTAATGAACAATATATTTTGGGTGTTTACCAATTGTATTTTTTTTCTGATATCCACTAAAGGTTTTGAAAAATCAATTTGCTGTAATAACGCCACTTGCCCAATGCTCCCTGCTAGGGCTATTAAAACGAATACACTTACTATGATAGCACTAATCGCCAAATGTGTTTCACTCCAATGTGTTACAACATAATTGCCTAAATAAAGGGTTAAGAACGCAAACAAAAAAAGGTCGATAGTTCGGTAGACGAGTATTGATCTAATCTTCTTTTCCGATTTCTCAAGTTGAATCGTTTTTAAGATGGCCTTGTTCAAAGTCAGGCTTTCTTCTATTTTGATTTCATATGCTTCAATCTTTCTTCTTATTTCAGTTGTTTCCATGATTTTTATTTTTCTAAATAAGTTGCTTTCAATTGCAAATTAGTGGAGGATTAGCTGGTGAAAGTTCTGAAGATCATATAATGGTTCTATATTTTAACTAGCTTTGTTTTTTCATGAAATTTGGTATTTTTAAATCAAATTTTCTCCCCCGGGAAAGCAACCCTATTCAGACTTATGAAAACCTCTTTTAATTCAAAGTCCATCGCAGTACTGCCTTTTCTTAACATAGGAAAGCAGGAAAACGAATATTTTGCTGACGGAATTTCTGAGGAGATCATTAACGCGTTGACCAAAATAACGGAGTTGAAAGTAACTGCCCGTACTTCCTCATTCTACTATAAGAATAAACCATTGGATGCCCGTCAAATCGGAAATGAACTGTGTGTGGAAACGCTCTTGGACGGGAGTGTCCGCATTATAAATGACAGGGTTCGTATTACGGCCCAATTGATTAGAACAGATACCGGTTTTCATATATGGTCAGAGAGTTTTGATCGTAACCTTTCAGATATTTTTGAATTACAGGACGAAATAAGCTTATTGATCGCAGATAAGATAAGGGAGAATTTTGGTCATTTTGACGTACAGGAACATTTAGTGGATGCCCCAACTAAGAATATTGAAGCATATAAACTCTTACTCAAGGCCCGTGAACTTCGAATGCGATGGAATTCGAAGGATGTAAAAGATGCCATTACCTATTTAGATCAAAGTATAGCGCTGGATTCCGCTTACGCCGATGCCCATCTGGAAAAAGGTTGGTGTATAGGAATGTTGGCAAGTTGGGGGTATTGGGATAGGAAAGAAGGGCTAAAGGAAGCCAATAGACATATTGATATTGGCTTACAATTAAATCAGGATTCGGCCATTGGTCATTATGTTAAGGCTACGATAAGTTTTTGGGGATATTGGAATTATAAGGATGCTTATGACCATCTGAAAAGATCAATAGAATTGAACCCTAATTTTTCTGAAGTTCGAGATGCTTTGGCCGATTGCTATTCCGGTATGGGAAGAATTGAAGATGCCCTTGCAAATAATGAAATAGCACTGCGAATTAACCCCTTATCGGCAAATCTCCATTTTACCAAGGGGAATATGGTGTATTTTAAAAAAGATTACAAAAAGGCCATATCATTTTTTGATAAAGCCTTATCTATAAACCCGATGTTACCCTTGGCCTTGGAAATGAAAGCGGCAGCCTTCATATTGGACAAGGAAAAGGAAGGATTATGGAAATTTATTCAAGAAACCCCTCGCTTAGAAAGGCCCAAAACGTATATGGGCATTTATAACCTAATGTCTAAGGATGAATTTTTTGAGGTAACCGATGCGGAGATACTCGCCGAGAGTAAAAGCTCACAGGAGATGAACTTACGTGCGTGGGATTTATACCTTGAAGTGTGCCGGGGAAACCATGAAAAGGCATTGAACATACTTGAAAGTAAAATAGACGAAAGGTCGGGGCAGTTGTTCAATTTTAGAAATGATCCCTTTTTAGAACCCTTACGTAATTACAATAAATATCGGGAAATAGAGTATTCCGTATTTAAATCCCACTATTTGCCCGAATTCGTTTCAAGTTCCAAAAAATCGGAGGCTCCTTCTCCTTTTACCGCGGAACAGCTTAAATGTTATGCCGAGGCGATTGAAGTAACTATGAATGAGGATAAACTTTTTACCGACCCTGATCTTAGTTTAAAACAATTGGCAGGGGATATAGATTTACACCCGAATAAACTTTCTTGGTTGTTGAACAATCATATGGGAAAGAATTTCAATGATTTTATAAATCAGTACAGAATCAAGGAATTTCAAAAATTGGCCGTTGCCCCCCAAAACAAGAACATTACATTACTCGGTTTGGCCTATGATAGTGGTTTTAATTCAAAGACTGTCTTTAATACCTTCTTTAAAAAAGAAACGGGCATGACCCCGAAACAGTGGGTCAAGGCCAACTCTTAAACATCTTTTCCCAAAGAATCCAAAAAAGTTCCAAATCCCATTTAAGAAGTTCCGATTCATAAGTTCGGGCGTTTGGTCTATGCTTCAATTTCATCTTTGTCCCATCATTAATCTTAAAATAATCGAACAAGATGAGAAAGCAATTAGTATTATGTTTTACCCTTGGCCTTATGGCTATTAACGCAATCGCCCAAGAGACCTATTTAGATGTGGTCATTAACTACACACCGACTACAATGGACTTTGGTGATAATAATAAAACCGTAAAGGATTTCAAAAAAGGGTATTGGGGCCTACAAGCTGGAGCATCCCTTCAACTAGGGGTTACCGACTATTTTTCCGTTGTTCCTGAATTGTATTTTGTGATGAAGGGTGCAAAGTTGGAAAAAAACAATCCACTTACCGGTCAAGAAACCCGTATTCGTTTCAACACGATCGATCTACCGGTTTTGGCACGTTTGCACCTGTGCGATTTTTATGTGAACGCAGGTCCGGTCGCAAGTTATAATTTGGGAGGACATGTAAAAGCAAAAGCCAATGGGGAATTACCAGACAGTAAAGTAATGATGGATTTTGGTTCTGATGAAAGCCAGTATAGTAGGTGGGATGCCGGTATACAGTTTGGTTTGGGGTATGAGATACAATTGAAGAAATCCCGCTTGCTTCTTGATCTACGCTACCACTATGGTATGGTCGATATGGGCAATGGTTCGGATATCTACAACCGATATTTTAATATGAACATCCTTCTTGCAAAAAAGTGGAAAAACAATCCCTTGGCCAAGGCTAGGAAAAAGGATATGGCTTTATGGCAAGATGTGGATAATCGACCATTTGCTTCGGAAAACAACTAAAATTAAGGGGTTTATTCATCATGAAATCAATCAAAACAAAAGCAAGGGTAGCCGGTGTATTGTATCTTGTAGTGATTCTATGTGGTATTTTCGCCGAAAAGTATGTAAGGGCTACCCTCGTGGATATGGTAAATGGGGTAAAAACCATTGAAAACATCACCCAAAATGAATTTTTATACCGTTTAGGGTTCGTAAGTGACTTATTAATGCAATTGGCGTACTTTCTTCTGCCTTTGGTATTGTATCGTATTCTAAGGAATACCCATAAATGGATGGCATTTATAATGGTTTTGAGCGTTGCCGTTGCCGTGGCCATAATGTGTTCAAATATGCAAAACCATTATGCACCGCTATTATTTCTTAAAGGAGTGGGGGAAGGTTCCGAACATTTGCAAAGTCAGGTTTTGTTCTATTTAGGCTTACATAATATAGGCTATCATATTGCACAAATGTTCTTTGGGTTATGGTTGCTTCCATTAGGGTATTTGGTCTATAGATCAGGACTTTTTCCAAGGTTTATCGGAGTTTTACTAATGATGGGATGCATGGGTTATCTATTGGATTTTCTCGTGTATTTCATACTTCCGGATATTGGCAATGAATTATCGGTATGGATAACGCTACCTGCAGATTTGGGGGAGTTTTCACTTTGTCTCTTTTTGTTGATCAAAGGAGTTCGGTCTAAACCCTTTAAAAAAAGTACTGATTCATAAATCCGAACGACCAGCGTCGTATTTCATTCAATATTTGCATCATTCAATAATCAATTAAAAAACATCATCATGAAACTATTTAGAAAAGAAACATCGACCGTATCAAGAAAACATTTGATATTCTCCAATTTCAGGGATAGCAAGCGTGTCCGCTGGGCACAATACAGGAAATACGGTTATTAAGCTTATCATTAATCATAAAAATCAAAAAGCCCTGGCCGTTTCAGGAAATCAGAACGGTTCGGGGCAAAAACAGACAAATCATGACAACATTGATTAAATTCATAATCACAACTATCTTATCGATATTTTTATTGACCTCTTGTACCGATGATGACAATGGTACAAACATTTTGCAACAACCATCGAGAATCACTTCAGCCGATGAGCTTACCGCATATCTTAAAGAAGTGGTAAGCCAGGAAAATGTTCCTGGTTTTGCCATCAGTATTGTTAAGAATGATGCTATGGTGTATCAAGAAGCTTTCGGTTTTGCCAATATTGCGGATCAGGTACCTTATACTAATAAAACCGTTAATTCAATAGCTTCAATAAGTAAGACTTTTGTGGGTGCTGCGGTGGCAAAAGCCATAGAACAAGGATATTTTACCATGGAAACAGATATAAATGAACTGCTCCCTTTTACTGTAATAAACCCCAAACAGCCGAATGCGATTATAAGAATCAAACATTTGGTGACCCATACCTCAGGACTTTTGGACATGCCGGAAGTGTATTTGGCCAATAACTACTACATTTTGCCGGGAGAGGATATTTCAACCGTTGGAGCGCGAACGTTAATTGATAATATCGGTATTGAACAACGTGAAGCGTATGATCTTTCTGATATCCTGTCCGAGTATTTTTTAGAAGATGGAGAGCTCTACAGTTCTGATAATTTTGCGAATACCGAGCCGGGCACAACGTGGGCCTATTCTAACTTGGCAACGGGATTAACAGGACTTATCATTGAATCCGTTACAGGACAGTCCTTCAAGGATTATGTTCAGGAAAATATTTTATTGCCTTTGGAAATGACCCATTCAACCTATGATATTTCTGAAGTGAACACTTCGGAGATGGCCGTAAGGTATATCGATGATACAACTCCATTGCCCGTTTATGGCAATGATTCTTATCCGGAAGGAAGTATATATTCCACAAATGAGGATATGGGAAAGTACCTTTTGGATATGGCCAAAGGGGTAAAAGGAGCTACTTCAACTTTGTTTTCAGAGGCAGGTTATATGAACCTTTTTCAGGCCAAATTGGAGAGTGGAATCGTTCCTGACGATTTTGCTGAAAATCACGGGTTATTTTGGTATATAAATGAAGGGAAAGTAATGCATAGCGGCAATAGTCTCGGAATCTCAACACATTTGGAAATAACCGCAAATGGAAATTCAGGTTACCTTTTTCTCTCGAATATTGATGCTGCTTTTACAGGTAATGTTCAAAATTATAATAACATTATTTCAAAAGTTGATGCTGCCATAAACCAATTTCTAACCGCTGACTAATCCATATTCAATCCGTTTTTATAAATTAAAATATTAAATCGAACGAGCATGAAGAAGTGGTTAAAAAGAGTAGGGATTTTGCTATTAGGTCTCACAATATTAATGGTTGTGGCCATTTCGGTTATCTTGATTTTAGATAAGAAGAATACATCGTATTTGAAAATCGGGAAGACGACTGACTCCTACGTAATCAAAAACGTGAATGTGGTTCCAATGACCCGTGATACTGTTTTGTACAAGCAAGATATTTTGGTGGAAAAAGGATTGATTTCTAAAATCGCCCCAAACCTAGTTACTGATTCAATGGTTCAAATAGATGGATCCGGTAAATATTTGGTTCCTGGTCTAGCAGATTTGCATGTACATGTTTGGGATGACTACGAGCTTGGGCTGTATTTGGCTAAAGGAGTGACAACCGTGAGGAATATGTGGGGCATGCCATTTCATTTAAGAATGAAAAAAAGGGTAGTCAATAATGAGATTTTCGCCCCCCTTTTCTTTACGGCAAGTCCCAAAATTACGGGGCCGGAAGATCATGGCATTGATAAAAAACAGGTGGCGGATGCCAATGAAGGTAGAGGGTTGGTGGGCAAGTACAAAGAACAGGGTTATGATTACATTAAAACTTATGCTGGCTTGCCCAAGGATATCTTTGATGCAATAAAGGAAGAGGCCATAAGGCAAGATATCTCTATTGCCGCTCATCCAAGTTTTGAAGTACCATATAGTTATCATTTTTCACGACCGATAAAAACCATAGAACATACCGAGGATGTTATACAGCAAGCGCTAAAATTTAAAAATGATAGTGTATTATTGACAAAAACCATTGAATCCTATGTTCAGGGGAAAATGGGTCATACCCCAACTTTGACCGTTTTTCATAAGATTTCGGAAATCATGGAAAAGGAGACCGATTTGTTTAAAGAACCTACTTTGGGTTATATAAATCCGGCATTTTTAGAGGTTGGTTCACAAGACGATTTTAATCGTTGGACAAGCACCAAATCCTACGATTCCTTAGTTGAAGAACGAATTATGAACCAGCATAAACAACATTTGAAAATCGTAAAACAGATGAATGATGCTGGGGTCATTCTGGTGGCGGGTACCGATTCGGGCATATCATATGCCATACCTGGTTTTGGTATCCATGAAGAATTGGGGTACTATGTCGAAGCAGGATTGACCAATTACGAAGCACTTAGGACAGCAACGGTAAACCCATCAAAAATCTATTTGTCACTTTCGAATACGGGCACGTTGGAAGTTGGGAAAATGGCAAATATGGTTCTTACAAACGAAAATCCTCTAATTCATTTAAAAACCTTGGCCAATCCTGAAAAAGTCTTTATTAAGGGATATTTGCTCGATGCGGACAAACTTTTGCAGTTTAAGGAGAAGGCCTATAAAAGAAACAATTATTTGGCCACATTGGTAAGGATGGGAGAGGGACTTTGGTTACAGTAAAAATGGCCCCTCCAAGAGGTTCGGTTTCATATTCCGGAACGACCTATTGCTGTTTGATGAATAGTTTTGAGTCAGGATATTTTAATATGGACAATGGTAATACCATTAAATACATACCATAAAATGAACGCAGATAACATAAAAACCAAAGTCTTATTGGCAGGAGCTACTGGGTATCTCGGAAGGCATATTGCCAAAGAACTTGAAATACGTAATATTCCAACCAGGATACTGGTTCGAAATTCAAAAAAAGCAAAGGGACTCAGTGCTGCATCGGCTACGATAATACAGGCGGAAGTTACCAAGCCAGAAACTTTGAAAGGACTATTTAGCGGAGTGGATACTGTAATCTCAACAGTCGGCATCACTCGGCAAAAAGACGGATTGACCTATTGGGATGTTGATTACCGGGCCAATGTGAATTTATTGAAAGAAGCTATGGCCTCAGGGGTAAGAAAGTTCATTTACATATCGGTTTTGAACGGAAACCGTCATAAAAACCTTAAAATTATGGAAGCCAAGGAATCTTTTGTAGATGAACTGGTAGCCTCGGGATTGCAGTATACGATCGTAAGGCCCAACGGTTTTTTTTCCGATATGAAAGATTTTTTGGAGATGGCCCAAAAAGGAAAGGTGTATCTCTTTGGAAATGGGGAACAAAAGTTCAATCCCATTCACGGGAAAGATCTGGCCATAGCCTGTGTAGATGCTATTGAAAACGAAAATAACGAGATCAATATCGGCGGACCCGATATCCTGACCCAGAATGAGGTAGCCGAAATGGCCCTTTTAGCATGTGGCAAGCCCATTAAAATCATTCATTTGCCCCATTGGTTAAGGCGATTGATTATTTGGGCCTTACGAATGTTCACTTCCTCAAAGACTTACGGTCCCATTGAGTTTTTCCTTACCCTAATGGCCGAAGATGCCATTGCACCAAGATATGGTAGTCATCGTTTGTCCACTTTTTTCCAAAAAGAAATGGATACCCTAAAAAAGAAATAAAGAAAAGGTTTAGTTCTATCTAAGTTCAGATATATTCCAATTTCACTAAATTGAGAAGCCGTTTCCCTTATAGTATAAAGTAATTCAACCAAAATATTTTCTATGAGCATACCAGACAAAAACAAACCATTTCCTTTAGAAGGTTACAATCGCCTTTGCTTCTTGAAGAACTGTATAAAGAACCCAAATATCAGTGTTGGTGATTATACTTATTATGATGATTTCGAGGATGTTGCCAATTTTGAAAAGAACGTTAAGTATCATTTTGATTTTGTAGGTGATAAATTGTTGATCGGTAAGTTCTGTATGATAGCTTCGGATGTAACCTTTATAATGAACGGGGCCAATCATTTGACAGATGCCATCTCATCTTACCCGTTTGCCATCTTTGGAGGGGATTGGAAAGACGCCATGAAAGGTAAGTCCTATCCCTCTAAAGGTGATACGGTAATAGGCAATGATGTCTGGATTGGTTATAAGGCTACGATTTTGCCGGGTGTGCAAATCGGTGATGGGGCAATAATAGCCAGTAATGCAACGGTCACCAAAAATGTTGAACCATACGCAATCGTTGGGGGAAATCCTGCAAGGTTGATCCGTAAGCGTTTCTCGGAAACCGAAATCGAAAAATTATTGAAACTAAGTTGGTGGGACTGGCCTATTGAAAAAATCACCAAAAATCTAAAGGCTTTAACCGGCGATAAATTACAAGAGCTAGGGGATTACATTTAAATGATGCAAAATTTTAATTACTTTTTTTATGAGGTGAACCATAATTTAGGCAAATCATTTAACAGAAGTAAATTACCATTCGTCGACACTTAAATGCTTTTCACCTATAGTCGGCCTTTTTTATAAGTTTAATTTAAGAGTTTCGATTTTTGATGCAATACTTACGCTATGGATATATTACTTATTGAGGATGATACAATTGAGATTATGAAGTTGCAACGAACAATCTCAAAATTACACTTGAAACATAAAGTTAAAGAGGCCAAAAATGGGGAAGCGGCCTTAGAGTATCTTAGATCGGGTAAATGCTTGCCAGATATTATTCTGCTCGATTTGAATATGCCAAGAATGAGTGGTATCGAATTTCTTTCGATCCTAAAAGCGGATGAAACATTAAAGTACCTTCCTACAGTAGTTCTTACAACTTCGGAGAATAGGGCAGATTTACTTGAATGTTATCGAATAGGGATTGCAGGATATGTAATAAAACCTCTGAAATATGAAGATTACGAGTCCAAACTTCATAAGGTCCTTAGTTACTGGGACATCAATGAACTAGTGAAAGCCTAACAAAAAAGCGTATTTCACAACAAATTTTGACCAACTCGTATTACTTTTCTTACTTTTAAAAAAAATAATGGAATGAAAGGAATTGTATTTACCGAGTTTTTGGAAATGGTCGAGACCCAATTCGGCTTGGAGGTAGTGGAAGATATTATAGAAAAAGCCGATCTACCCTCAGAGGGGATTTATACTTCGGTCGGCACCTATGATTTTAATGAAATGGTGAGCTTGATCACAGAATTGAGCAAACAGGTAAATTTACCACCTGGAGATTTGATTTATGCTTTTGGTAGATACCTTTTCACAAGTTTAAAAGATGCACATCCGGAGGTAATTCAGAGTTACAATTCTCCATTAGGCCTTTTATATTCGATAGAAGACCATATTCATGTGCATGTCCAGAAATTATATCCTGAGGCCGAATTGCCTACATTCAAGATTTTAGAAAAAACCGATACGACCATTTCAATGATCTATTCTTCTTCTAGGGGTTTATATCGATTGGCCCAAGGTCTTATAGAAAAGGCCTTTGAGCATTTTAACGGTAGTGCCCAGATTTCTTATGAACTACTGAAGGAAGATGGTACCGAAGTGAAATTTGACATTTCCCAGAATGGATAATAAAGAGGTTGCCCTTCTGAAAAAGGCCCTTGAGAGGCAAAAGAAAGCAAGGAAACAGGCGGAAAAAATCTTAGAGGAAAAATCGAAGGAGCTGTATGATGTTATGCATCATTTAAAGTCGGCCAACAATAAGTTGGAAGGTCTTTTAAACGAGCGGACTTCAGAACTAGATGGGGAATTTATAAATATCATTGATCCTTACGTGGTGATGGATCTTAAGTATAACGTGATCAACATGAACCTATCTGCCAAGGAATTCCTTGGTTTTGATCACACCAAAGAGTTGGTCAATCTTTCAGAATTTGTACATCGGGATTATTTGGAATACACCACGGAATCCATGCGCTCTTTAATGGAAGTGGGCGTGTTAAGAAACTATAGGGCTAAGATCATTACACGTAATAATGAGGAAAAATGGGTGCAGATCAATTGTTGCCTTATTTTCAATAAAGAAAGAAAACCCATTGCTGCCCAAGGTATTTTAAGGGATATTAGCCAAGAAATGGAGATCAAACAAATGCTTTCCGAACAAAAAAAGCAGTTGGATGTTATTGTGGAGAATTCCCCATTGGGAATTGTCCTAAGTGTTGATGGACGTATTGTGAAGACCAATAGCACGTTTTGTGAAATGGTAGGTTATTCCGAGAGTGAACTGAAACAAGTTTCGATACCTGAAATTTCACGACCCGAAGACGAGCAGGCCACTGCCATATTATGGGAGCGGTTCTATGCAGGGAAACTGGATAAATTTGCGGTTACGAAAGAATTTTTCAAGAAAGATAAATCAACCTTCTTGGCAAAGGTCCAAATAGGTGCCGTTACCGATATTCACGGTAATATGGAATACCAGGTGGCATTGATTGAAGATATTTCGAAAGAACGGGAGGCCGAACGGCAATTGAAAGCATCGGAGAATAGATTGGCTACTTTAATAGCCAATTTGCATACGGGGGTACTTTTAGAAGATGAAAATAGAAAGATAGCCTTAGTGAATCAGATGTTCTGCGATCTTTTCCATATTTCCACACCGCCGGAACAAATGATAGGTATAGAAAGCAATACCTCGGCGAAGAAAACCAAAATTCACTTAAAGCATCCTGAAAAATTTGTTGAACGTGTTGATGAACTTCTGGAAAATCGCGAAATCGCGATGGCCGATGAGGTTGAAATGAGCGACGGTCGAATATTGGAGCGTGATTACATCCCTATATTTACCAACGGCAATTATAAGGGCCATTTATGGACGTATGAAGATGTTACGATTCGCAAGAACTATAAAAAGAACCTAGAGGCACAAAGGGAAAAGTACAGTAGTATCATTGCGAATATGAACTTAGGTCTGGTAGAGGTAGATAACCATGATGTTATTCTTATGGTCAATCAAAGTTATTGCGATATGATCGGTTTTTCCAAGGAAGAATTGCTGGGTAAAAATGTAAATGAAATGGCTCAATTCAAAGATGAGCAATTTATTTTGAAGAAGAACAAGGAACGACTTCGTGGCGAAACTGACTCTTATGAGGTATCGGTTAGGCACAAGAACGGAAGTTTGCGACATTGGCTTATCAGTGGGGCTCCAAGATTCGATGATTCAGGTATAGTGGTAGGGTCAATAGGTATCCATTTGGATATTACCGACCAAAAATTACTGGAATTTCAAAAAGAAAAATTACTTCGCGAATTGGAATCCAGTAATCAGAACCTTCAGGAATATGCCCACATCGTATCCCATGATCTGAAATCCCCTTTACGAAGTATAAGTGCCTTGGCCACCTGGTTAACTGAGGATTATAAGGATAAACTCGACGAAGGTGGGCTACAGAACCTTGAGTTAATGCAAGAAAAAATTGCATCTATGGATCGCCTTATTCATGGGATACTGGAATATTCCACGGCCAATAGCTCAGAACTCGATAATACGGATGTAGACACCAACGAAGTTATAGCGGAGATCAAGGATAGTATTTTCATTCCAGAACATGTAGAACTTTTAGTTCCCGAAGTATTGCCGACCATAAAGGCCGATAAGACCAAAATGCATCAATTGTTCCAGAATATTATTGGGAACGCCGTGGTGCATATTGAAAAGGAAGTAGGACTTGTAGAAGTGCTATATACTGATGAAAATGATTTCTGGAAATTCACCATTAAGGATAATGGCGTGGGAATTCCAGAAAAATACCATAAGAAGATTTTCGATATATTCCAGTCTATCGGTGATAACGAAAGATCAACGGGAATAGGACTATCCATTGTAAAGAAAATAATAGATCGTTATGAAGGTAAAGTTTGGGTAGATAGTACCTTGGGGAAAGGCACCCAATTCCATTTTACCATAAAAAAGAATTTAGATACCTGACAAAAAACCTGAATGATGATCATAAAACAAGCTATAAAACAGGCCAATACTCCCTTCGAACTCCAATTTGACCCAACAGAATTAAAGAATCCGTTGGTATTCGTATTCGGTAATCGATATATTTTGGAAGAACCTTCCATTTATGAAGAAGTAAGGGATTTATTTCCCTCAGGGCATATTGTTTTTGGGTCAACCGCAGGGGAGATTGTAAAAGATGAAGTTCAGGAGGAAACCGCGGTGTTAACTGCCATTGGGTTCGAGAAAAGTACTTTTTTGGTAAAAAGGAAGAATGTAACCGAGTTCAACAATGAGGATGATCGACTAGGGGAAGCCCTAATGGAAACCTTTCCACAAGAAGACCTGAAACATGTATTCGTTGTTTCTGAAGGAAGTAATGTAAATGGAAGCGCACTAATAAAAGGACTGGAAAAAACAAAAGCCAAGTCCATTGGTCTTTCAGGTGGTCTTTGTGGCGATGATGATCGTTTTGAGCGAACCTTGGCATCGTATAATGAAAACCCCAAGGAAGGGGAGGTAATAGCCATAGGATTCTATGGTGAAAGTTTAGAGGTGTCCAGTGCCAACTATTGTGGATGGGCAACTTTTGGTCCCGAGAGGATCATTACAAAATCTGAAGGAAATGTTCTTTATGAGTTAGACGGCAAACCGGCACTTGATCTTTATAAAATGTATTTAGGGGAGAAGGCGAAAGAACTGCCCAAATCGGCACTGCTTTATCCATTAAGTGTTCAAACTTTGGAAGATGAATACCCTATTGTAAGAACGGTACTCAATATAAATGAAACTGACAATACCATGATTCTGGCTGGTGATGTGCCGGAAGGGTCTAAGGTGCAATTGATGTTATCATCGGTAGACGATATTGCCAATGGTGCCAAACGTGCAGGAAATTTGGCTATGAAAGGTCGGCAGACTGCACCAGAATTAGCCCTATTGGTAAGCTGTATCGGAAGAAAATTG
Source organism: Maribacter luteus (assembly GCF_009674825.1). GTDB lineage: Bacteria > Bacteroidota > Bacteroidia > Flavobacteriales > Flavobacteriaceae > Maribacter_A > Maribacter_A luteus. Next base: position 496,946 of record NZ_WKJH01000030.1, on the reverse strand, counting down.
GTTATGGATCAACGTACAGAAGAAGAAATTGAGGAAGTTAGGGAAGCTATCGGGGACAAAGCTATAGTAGGCGGGTTTTATTCCTATGGTGAAATGGCACCCTTTTTTGAAAGAAATTCTTGTAGATTGCATAACCAGACTATGACATTAACCTTATTCAGCGAATAATGCATTCCTTGCTTAAAAGACAATTGAGAAAATACCTTCCGGAAAGTTATGTGCAAGATCCAGGGTTGGGCGTATTCTTAGAGGCCATAGAAAAGTCATATGATAATTATGATGATAAGCTATCCATGATGCAGCGCGCTTCCACTATTAGTTCCAATGAATTATATGAAGCTAACCAGCAATTGCGGAAAGAGGCAGTTCGCCAAAAAAATATCCTTGCATCATTGGAGAAAGCCATCGGCAGTCTTACTATTTATTTGGATGATGGCAATTCTACCGATTTAAACGACAAAGAAAATTTCAATGCAGAACATCTTGCCAAGAACATTAGTAAGTTAGCGGCCCAAATGGCCGGGATGACAGCGGAAAAGGATAGGTTGTTGAAAAATTTGGAAATCCAAAACGAATCCTTGAACAATTATGCGCATATGGTTTCCCATGATCTAAAATCACCGATACGGAACATAAATGCTTTGATGAATTGGATTCAGGCAGAGGAAAAAGAGAAATTTTCCGAGGAAAGTAAGGAGAATTGTTCTTTGATTTCCCAGAACCTTGAAAAAATGGACAAGCTTATCAACGGCATTTTATACCATGCGACTTTAGGTAAAACAGATGAAAAGCGAATTACGTTCGCAATTGAAGATCTTTTAAATGAAATTGAAGAAAATATTGAAATTCCGGAAAATATCCAGATTGTGCATGTGAACGAATTTCCAACGATTTCATTCGAAAAGTCAAGGATAGAACAGCTATTTAAGAATTTGATTACAAACGCAATAGCAGCTTCGAAAGATAAAGAACAAGGTCTGGTACGGATAGAATATATTGAAGACCCAGAATTTTGGAAGTTAAAAGTATCGGATAACGGAAAAGGTATTGCGAAACGCCATCAAGAAGGAATATTCGAAATGTTCAAAAAATTGGAAAACGATGGTAATACCATAGGCATAGGTCTTGCTATTTCTAAGAAAATAGTGGATTTCTATAATGGTAAGCTTTGGATGGAATCTGAAGAAAACCAGGGTGCAACTTTTTATTTTACATTAAAGAAGACGATATGAACGACAAGCCCAACCTAAATTATATTGATGAATTGGCAGAAGGTGACGTCGCCTTCAGGGAAAAGTTTATCGGCATTATCAAAACTGAATTCCCTTTGGAAAGGGAAGAGTATATGGATCATCTGAAAAACCAAAGATTTAAGGAAACCGCAATGGTCGTGCATAAAATGAAACATAAGTTCAATATTTTAAGTATGCAAGAGGCATATGGGTTCGCTGTGCGCTATGAAGAAGAACTTTTAGAGGGAAATTCTGGTATGGATTCTTCATTTAAGGCTATATTGCAGGTCGTAGATACCTATATTGAAAGTATTTGACCATGAACTGTATAATCATTGACGACGAAACTGCAGCCCGTGCGATTGTAGGGCAATTATGTACAAAGGTTCCGGAATTGCATATTCTGCAAGAATTTGACAATGCCATAGAGGCTATTAAATTCTTGAACCAACAAGAGGTTGATGTCGTTTTTTTAGACATTCATATGCCTGGATTTACGGGAATTGATTTTGTTCAGACACTTAAGAACCCACCTAAAATTGTCTTGACTACTTCAGATACTGAATTTGCCATTGCAGCTTATGAATATGAGTTCATTGTTGATTATTTGGTGAAACCCATAACTTTTGAACGTTTTGAAAAATGCATTCAAAAAGTAAAGAAGTCCCTTTCCCAGAAACCTGTTTCAACCGCAATGGTTGAACCTACATCTGATTTGTACATCAATATAGATAGGCGTCTTATTAAAATAAGGTTAGATGAGATTTTGGTCATAGAGGCCGAAGGCGATTACATTAAAGTTAAAACCGAGAAAGAAGAACATCGCGTTCATACGACCTTGAAGAAGATCAAGGAAAAATTACCTGATAACCTCTTTTTGCAGATTCACCGGTCCTACATAATCAACTTCACCAAAATAATCGATATTGAGGACAATAGCGTATTGATTGCCAAGAATGTTGTTCCCATTAGCCGTTCCAATCGTCCTGAATTAATGCGTCGGTTAAATTTACTATAGCTTTGTTCTAAATCCAGGACTTCCAATAGGCATAGAGTATTCGGCATATTCGTTTAAAATCAACTTATTTTTTTTGTTTCCTGTAGGCGATTATTATAGGCGAAATCTGTTTAGTCTTTATTCAGATACCTTTCTGTTCAACATCAGGGTTCTACCATTCATCTATAGAAAATAACAACTAAACACCCTCGGTCAATTTTAAATTAAGGTTTAACCGATTTTTGAAGGGTAGATAGGCAATATTGACATTAGTGAATGACTTATGGGACAACAATTGTTAATCATTTATCCAAAGTATGGCTTTTCAGGTTGACATGGGAAAGTCCAAAAATAGGTTTTTGGTCGATTTAATTTGCGTTTTATCGGAGAAATATAATTAAATTAAGAAAAACCTTACAATAAATAAAGAATATGGCGTTATTAAAATATGATTTACTAGGATACTTTTTATATACATGTTCAATAGATTTTCAACGTGAAAGAATCTTTGAACCTGTGATCATTAATAACTCCATTAAATCTATCAGTGTTATCTAATAACCCAAAATGGCCATGAAGCTTAATAAGTTCCAAAAATATTATAATCTAATGCCTTCTAAACTAGGTGATCAGGATTATATTAAACTCGTATCCTATTTCAAGTTTTTGGCGGCAGTGGAGAAACCGATGGTCAGTCTTGTCATTCCCGTGTTCAGGGCAGAGAAAACACTTTTGGCCCATATCATTTCCTTAATGGAGCTAAAGACCATTTTACCTTATGAAATTATTTTCGTTGATAATAATGCAAATAAAGAAACCCTTTCGATTCTAGAGGATTTAGGTGCCAATGTGATCAAGGAGGCAAAACAGGGTATAACCCACGCAAGACAAAAAGGCTTGGAAGTGGCTAGGGGAGAGGTTGTTTGTACCATGGACCCTGACACCTTATATGAACCGCATTATATAGATAAAATGGCTCTTCCTTTTTTCCTTGAAAGTAAATTGGTGCTGTGTTATTCAAATACCATAAGCTATGAGCATGGCATGACGCTTTCTTCGAAGATGAGGTTTCGTAATTATCTAAAAACCCAATATTTCAGGTATCGATTGTCACAAGGTCCTTTAAAAAGAATGAAGTTCGTCCGTGCGGCCTGTTTGGCCTTTAGACGGGAACCCTTTTTGAATATAGGGTATCGTACCGACCTTAAGGCCGTTGCTGGTTGTGATGATGGTATAGTTGCGATTGATTTGAACAATTCCGGTAATAGTAAATATATCGCGACAACGGCGTATACCGCACTACCCCCTGCAAGGGAACCCGGTAAGCCATTCCCTTTTTGCAATGAAAAATACCTTGAACAAGATGTAGCTGCAAATAAGGATGTGGTACTCAATTACTAAAAGTTATAAATAAAGAGCATTCAATTAAACACTAAACCTTAACGAATTATGAAAATATTAGTCGTAGATGATAAGCAATCCTTAAGTGATATGGTAGCCCAATTTTTAGGTCAATCATTTTCGGTTGAAACCCAAAAAAACGGATTCGATGCCCTAGAAAGGTTACAAGAGGGTAATATCCCGGATTTGATCATAACCGATCTCGAAATGCCCGTAATGGACGGTTTTGAGTTGATTACACAGCTAAAGCAGAGTGGTTTTTTTACCGACATTCCTATCATTGTATTAAGTTGTAGGGATAATAGTTCCGATCGTATAAAGTGCTTAAAACTTGGGGCCGATGATTATATGGTAAAACCCTTTAATCCAGAGGAGCTTTTAATAAGGGTTGAAAAGTTGTTGGTTCGTAATTAAAGCCCTTCTTTACAAGAAAGATAAATTTCAGAACCCTGAAACTGATTTTATTTTAAGGTCTTCCGATTAGTACCGAAACTAAAATCTATCGTACCCTTTCCCACAAAACTCATAGACTGGTTGTATGGTTCCTTTTTAAAGCTAAAGGTTCTTTGTACCCTTTTATTAGTAAAAGGAACAATGCAATGGGTATGTATTCACAACAAATACAGTGTCTTACACAACAACAATTATTTAAAATGTAGTACTAGGACTACTTTTATTGAAAATAAATAAACACGAAACCGTAAATGATGTTGCAAGTTAGCCAAGAGTGTCTAAAAATAGTATACATCGGAAGTAATCCTGATGTGGTCACTGCTTTTTCCGATGAGCAGGATAAGGTAGAGGTTCTTCCTTTTAAAAACACCCTAGCAGCTTCAAAGTTGATATTGGGGGATTCGAAAATTGCTGCAGTATTATGCGAAGCAAAGCTACCTGGACAAACGGGAGCATCATTTTTTAAGACTTTTAAGCAGCAATTTGAAGAAAAGGGGATATCCTTTATTCTTTTGGAAGATGAAAAAACCGATGAACTTAGACAGGAAGCACTTGCATTGGGTATAGACGACCTTTACGCCAGACCTTTGCAATTAGAACGGTTAAAGGGACGAATTATATTTCTGAACGAGTTGAAGTCCAACTTAAAAAGAAACAGGATCCTGACCTCAAAAGAAGAGGTGAAACCTTACAAGACCAAGTTTCTTAAAAGGGTATTCGATATCGCGGTTGCTGGTACAGCGTTGATATGCGCGGCTCCTTTACTTTTGATATTCATCATAGCCATACGATTAGAGTCCAAAGGTAAGGTGTATTACATATCGAAACGTGTAGGCACAGGGTACAAGATCTTTAACTTTTTGAAACTTCGTTCCATGTATCCAGATGCCGATAAACGACTTAAAGAGTTTGAGCATTTGAATCAATATGTACATGGGGAAGATACCGTAGATCTTCAAAAAGAGGCCATTGATAAAAGGGAAACAATAGAGGCCAGTGGTACCATGTTGATAGGGGATGATGATCGCATAGATGAAAATCAATATAATAAGAAGAAAAAGGAAAGCGCCAAGAGTACCTTTATAAAGTTTGATAATGATCCTAGGATTACGAAAGTAGGCAAGATCATCAGAAAATTGAGTATTGATGAATTGCCACAATTGATCAATGTGCTAAAAGGTGATATGTCTATCGTAGGTAACAGGCCATTGCCTTTGTATGAAGCTGAAATGCTTACGACCGATGAATGGACCGAACGTTTTAATGGTCCTGCCGGTATTACAGGTCTTTGGCAAGTTGAGGCTCGTGGCCGTTCTTCTAAAATGTCTCCAGAGGGACGCAAACAATTAGATATTAAGTATGTTGAATATTCCCATAGCAATAAAGCGTTCATGATCGATATGTGGATCGTTTTACGAACTTTTAAGGCTGTTTTTCAAAAAGAAAATGTTTAAGATGTACAAAAGAACCCTATTGTTTTTAATAGTTCTTTTTCTATCCCACCAAAACTACGGGCAGTCGGTTACCGATTTCCTTGAAGCAGGACTGGAAGAAAATGATATAGCACAAAAGTTACCTCCGTTAGACTCGCTCATTTCTTGGGCTAGGGAGAACAACCCATACTTAAAATCCTTTGATTCTGCCAAAGAACTGGGAGAAGGTAAGGTGGCACTTGAAAAACGCTCTTGGTTGGAGTATATAAGTTTGGATGCCGGCTATGGCTATGGTATTTACGACAACTTGAGTAACTCGCAAATAGGTGGTGACCCATCAAGCCAGACCCTTTTTACTTCTGAACAGAACAGATACAGTGTCGGGGCGTCTGTAAAAATGCCGCTAAGTGCCATACTGAATAGAAAAAGGATGGTAAAGAACACCAAACTGGAGGCGGAAACTTTTAAATATGAACAACAGCAAGCCGAGAATGAATTACGGCTTCAGGTAACCGAGCAGTATAACGAACTCATTAAGTTTTACCGATTACTTTTTATAAACAACTCAATCGTAGACACCTATAAAGCCCAGACTGTACGAGCTGAAAGGGAATTTGCCGACGGAATAATGAACGTAACCGATTATACGAGATTATTACAAATGATAAACCAAGCTAAAATGGCTCTAGAGGCCCAGAAATCGGAATTTTACAAGGCATTTATGACTTTGGAAAGTACGGTTGGGGTCGATTTGAAGATTTAATATGAAATTTAACCTGCTATTTTTTATCCGCCTATTGCTTCGCCATATTGGTTTATTGGTGGGCGTTCCTATTTTACTGGGTGTTATGGTTTTTCTGTTAACACAGAACCAACCCAAGGTATTTAGCTCAAAAGCCCGTGTTTATACAGGTATATCTTCAGGGTCGGGTATTGATCTCGAGAATACCAAGATAGATTATAGAGGAACTGGCATTGCCTACGGTAACCTACTTAATTTAATAAAGTCCAGGTCAACTCTTGAAATAGTCGGATTAAAACTCTTTGCCCAACATATGGCTCTTGATAGTGCCGATAATCGGGTAATTTCCGTAAAGAATTATGAGGAATTGGTAGAAACGGTACCCGACGAGGTAAAGGCCCTGGTCGTTAAAGGTAACCCTTCGGCTACCTACGATAACTTTGTTGAACTCAAGAATTCCGATAACCAGAATTATATATATGAATTGGTGAATTTGGACCACCCGATTTATAGTATAGAAAAGATTTCAGGGAAAATAGGCTTGAACCGAGTACCGAGCAGTGATTTTATTGATATTGCCTACGAATCCGAAGATCCTGCGATTTGCCAAAATGCATTATTGATTCTTTGCGATGTTTTTGTAAGACTTAATACTGAAATGGGTGTTAATCAATCTGATGTGGTGGTTAAATACTTTGAAGGTCAATTAGGTGAATCGACCGAACATCTGAGGGATGCTGAAGACGACCTACTTCAATTCAATAAGAAGCATAACATCATCAATTACTATGAGCAAACCAAGCATATAGCTGGGGAAAAGGAGGAGTTCGAAATAAAATTTTTCCAGGTTCAGCGTGAGTTTTCGGGGGCAAAAGCAGTACTTGAGGTTTTAGAATCCAAATTACAGACCCATGATAAAAAACGTATTGCAAGCCAGAAAATAATAGACCTGCGTAAAGAACTCTCGACTAAGAATTTTGATTTGGCAATGTTGCGAATGAACCTGGAAAGGGATTCAACCTCAATGAAAAAGAACGCAATTTCAATTTTGGAAGCCGAGAAAAATATCAAGGAAATCGAAAACCAACTAAATGCACAGGTAGATACGATTTACAACACCGATTATGACACAAAAGGTGTTGCTTCTTCAAGTATCTTGAGCGATTGGTTGCAAAAAACGATAGAATATGAGGATGCCAAGGCCCAGTTAAAAGTCATGGAAAAGAAAAAGCTCGAGTTTGAAAAACTGTATCAGGTGTTTTCTCCTTTGGGGGCTACCATGAAAAGACTGGAACGTAAAATAGATATTGCCGAGCGCGAATATTTAAGCTTGTTACACAGCTTGGGGCTTGCAAAACTCAGACAACAGAATGTTCAATTAAAATCGAACATTAAATTGACGGAAGCTCCTTTTTTTCCGATCAATCCGAAGCCAAGTAAACGCATACTACTGGTTATCGTTGCCGCTTTGGCCGGATTTATTGTGGTTACTTTGACCATTCTTATATTGGAATTTCTTGATGGCAACTTGAACACTGCCAAAAGGGCTGAAGAAAAAATAGGATTGGAAGTGTCCTCTATTTTCCCGGTGATCAAGAACAATGATAAAAATATTGATTACGAATATATAAAGAACAAGGCGGTTACCGCTATTTCCCGGAATATCATATTAAATCAGTTCAAGAAGAATGAAGATGAAAAGCCCGTGGTAAACATGCTTTTTTCTACTCAAGAAGATGAAGGCAAGACTTTTATCTGCCAAAACCTGATTGCCAACCTGTGTGAACTGGACTATTCCATTTTGCACGTTACCTACGACACCACCGACTTGGTTATTGATCATCCAAAGTATAGTAAAGTCACATATCCGATAAGTGATCGTCTTTTCAGAATATCATCTATCGGCGAATTTGACGTGGAAAACACGATCCCTGATTACAATATTTTCGATTTTGTGATATTGGAAATCCCAAGTATTATCAAGAATCCGTTCCCGGTAAAATTGGCTTCGACCATGGATTATACTTTTTTGGTCACCAGGGCCAATAGGGCATGGACCGAATCTGATAAAAATGCCTTGCGCTTGTTCAATGAAGCGACTACAGGACCTGAACCAACGATTATTTTGAATGGTGTCAAGGTTCTGGAAATGGAAACGGTAATTGGTGAATTGCCCAAAAAGAGGTCAATCATAAGACGATGGGTAAAGCAGCTGGTACAATTCAGGTTCTTCACCAAAAAATCGGTAGCGTAATGGTAGGTAAGCTCAAAAAATTAGGGAAAGAGAAAAACCTGTCATCATTGCTCTCCAATGTGAGTGTGGCCTTTGCAGGTCTCCTTTCTTTTATGCTTTTGACAAGACAATTGGATAAAGAGGCCTTTGGGGATTGGGTGCTTTTTATAACACTATCCACCTTTGTGGATCTTTTACGTTTTGGACTTACTAGAAATGCTTCCGTTCGCCTATTATCAGGTACGACGTTTACCGAGAAAAAACAGATTTTAGGTTCTTCCTATAGAATCAATCTTTGGCTTTTAATCATTATTATCCTCGTTTGTTGGGTCTTGGCCTTGGTATTGAACTTCTTGGTCATTGATGTGAATAATGGATATGAACTATTCTTGATTTGGTATCCCATTTTGGCTTTGGCTAATTTAGGATGGAACAACGCCCTCGCACTATTCCAAGCTGAACAGAATTTTAATAGGATGATGGTCGTTCGTCTGCTCAATGTAGGTCTATTTCTTGTTTTCTTGCTTTTAAACCATTTTTGGTTGGGATTGGGACTAATGGAAATCATCTGGGTAAACCTCTTTGTGAATTTGGTTTCCAGTCTTTGGTGTACATTAAGAAAATGGGACGGACTCCTTTACCTACCAAACGCCGTAAAACCCGTAGAAAAAGAACTTATACATTTTGGTAAATATTCCATGGGGACTCTAGTGAGCTCAAGCTTACTTAAAAGTGCAGATACTTTTATTATAGGGTTAAGTCCATTTTTAGGTTCTGCTGGAATTGCGATGTATGCGATTCCGTTAAAACTGACCGATTTATTGGGAATTCCATTAAATAGTTTTACCATGACGGCCTATCCAAGAATGAGTAAAAGCTGTTTGGAAGGAAAAATGCATGAAGCCCGAAAGATTTTCTATACCTATACTGGGATAATTACCTTATTGTTTCTGCCCGTGGCGATTTTCAGTTTTATAATGGCGGAAGAAATGGTTTTATTCTTAGGAGGTGATAATTATGCCGATTCTTTACCGTTACTGACATTTATTTTTCGAATATTCACGGTGTATGTAATGTTGCTTCCCTTAGATAGGTTTACAGGAGTTCTGTTGGATAGCTTAAACAGGCCCAAGTATAATCTATATAAGGTCATTGTGATGACATTGGCTAATATACTCATCGACATTATTGCGGTTTTCGTCTTCGAAAGCTTGGTTCTCGTCGCTGTGGGAACCGTATTGTTTACGCTCATCGGTATTTTTATGGGGTTCTATCTACTGCGTAAAGAGATAGAAATTCATAGTAAGGACATGATAACCGAAAGCTTTCTATTTATCAAAAAATTAAAAACCCATTTGCCGGTATGAACCCTTTTCAGGCTACATATGGCGCAGATAGGTTAAGGCAACCCTTACCTATGTTCTTATTGGTGGGTGTGGCTCTTGCTATCGGATATTTAACAGCCACACGTGGTTTGGTTGTAGGGTTGGCCCTAATGATGTTCCCTTTTGTGATCGTCTATTTAGGGGCTATACTGTTAAACCCCAGAATTGGGATAATAACCATTCTGATTTTTAATTTCATTGTTCTGGGAATTGGGCGCTATGTTCCTATGACATGGGGACTTTTGATGGATGGTCTAATGGTCCTCATGTATCTGGCCTTGTTTTTTAAGGCATTCCACATTAAAATCCCATGGGACAATGCGAGATCGCAATTGACCTTATTGGTTTCCATATGGTTTGGTTATGCTGTATTTCAAATCGTTAATCCTGAGGCTGTTAGTATTGCTGCCTGGTTTTACGCGATGAGGGGAGTGGCATTATACCAGTTTCTTTTGATACCCTTGGTTTTCATATTGTTCAATAAATATACCGACTTAAAGATATTATGGTATATCTGGGGCATTCTATCCCTTTTGGCGACCATGAAGGGGATGATGCAGTTGATATTGGGGGTTGATCGTTGGGAACAGGCATGGTTAGATGCCGGTGGTGATGTTACCCATATCCTATTCGGTAAATTACGAATATTCTCATTTTATTCCGATGCGGGACAATTCGGTGCCGCCCAAGGCCATGCCGGTGTAGTTTTCGGGGTATTGGCATTATTTGCAAAGAATAGGAAATTCCAGATATTCTGTGGAGTTGTGGCACTGGCCGGATTCTTGGGAATGATGATTTCCGGAACCCGAGGGGCAATTGCCGTACCGGCCATGGGAGGTGTAATGTTCATTCTGATCCGTAAGCATTTGCCCAGTATAATCTTAGGTGCTTTGGTAGGGATTAGCGTTTTCGTTTTTTTTAAATATACCATGATCGGAAACGGTAACGATCAAATACGAAGAATGCGTACCGCTTTTGATCCCAATGATGCCTCTTTGGTAGTACGACAGGAGAATCAGGCAAAACTTGCAGGGTATTTGGCTTCTCGCCCTTTTGGCGGAGGAATCGGATCTACAGGAAACTGGGGAAAACGTTTTGCCCCCAATAGTTTCCTTGGAAATACGGCCACCGATAGCTGGTATGTTGCCATTTGGGCAGATACGGGAATCGTGGGGCTCTATCTTCATCTTTTTATCGTTTTCTTTTGTTTGATTACGGGCGCTTATAATGTTATGTATAGAATAAGGGACGATTGGCTCAAAGGACAAATTTCGGCCTTGGTATGTGGTATGGCGGGTATTATGCTGGCCTCATATGGTAATGGCATATTTGGTCAGTTTCCTACGGCCATTCTAATGTACGTTGGTATGGTATTTATGTTTTTGTCCCCCAAATGGGACAAGCAATTAATGAAAGAAAAAGGTTTAGACGAAGAAAAAACAGCAATCGCATGAAAAATGAACATCCATTGGTATCCATTATTACCATAAATTATAATGAATCGCAGGTAACGTTGGATATGTTGGAGTCTTTGAAGGGGCTTACCTATAACAACTATGAAGTCATCGTAGTCGATAATGCATCTCCAAATGATAATCCAGATGTTATTAAAGAGCAATATCCAGAGGTTCAGCTTATCAAGAGTAAAGAAAACCTGGGTTTTGCAGGTGGTAATAATTTAGGGGTGAAAGTGGCCAAAGGGGAATATCTTTTGTTCATAAACAATGATACCATAGTTCCGGCTGGTTTTATCGAGCCTCTAGTGAAAACTTTGATTGATGATAGTACTATCGGTATGGTAAGTCCGAAAATCAAATTCCATTGGGATCCAAGCCTAATACAATTTGCCGGTTATACACCTATGAATCATTTTACCATTAGGAACAATAGTATCGGTTATCACCAAAAAGATGATGGTTCCTATGATGTTGCCCAAGAAACCGCTTCCATACATGGTGCTGCAATGATGGTACCTAAGAGGGTTGTTGATGAAGTAGGGATGATGACAGAAATCTACTTTCTATATTATGAAGAGCATGATTGGGCAGAACAGATAAAACGGGCAGGGTATAAAACCTACTATCAACCAGCTTCCTATATTTTGCACAAGGAGTCTTTATCTACTGGTAAAATGAGTCCACTAAAGACCTATTACATCACGAGAAACAGAATCGTTTATGCCCGACGAAATTTTAAAACCGTCCATTTGGTCATTAGTATGTTGTTCCAAGTTTTTATATCCATTCCAAAGAATAGCCTAACCTTTTTGGTTAAAAAACAATTTAGTCACTTAAAGGCATTTTGGAATGCAATAAAATGGAATATGACCCATTTGAAAACCGCTTAGAATTGGCCCGCCAATTGCTTAGTTGGTTGATATAAAGGAAATAGACAACGAAAAATACCTGTTTCACAACAATAATTCAACCAAACAAAAAAGTAAGAATATATTTACAAAATTAGATGAAATAATAATTTGAACTTGAAGATTGCTTTACAAGGAACAGGTTCATTTAAGGTAGTTTGAATTTTTAGGAATAACAGTTATAGAGGTAACCTGTCTCGACTTAGATAAAAAGAAAATTATGAAACGAATATTGGTAACAGGCGGCGCTGGCTTTGTAGGCTCACATTTGTGTGAACGTCTTTTAAATGAAGGCAATGAGGTTATTTGCCTCGATAATTACTTTACAGGGCGTAAAAGCAAGATTTCCCACTTAATGGATAACCATTATTTTGAATTGGTGCGACATGATATTACAATGCCTTATTTCATTGAAGTCGATGAGATATACAATCTTGCCTGTCCGGCTTCACCGGTACATTATCAGCATAACCCGATTAAAACGATCAAAACTTCTGTCATGGGGGCCATTAACATGTTGGGATTGGCCAAACGAACAGGAGCCAAAATACTGCAGGCCTCTACAAGTGAGGTTTATGGTGATCCGGAAATGCATCCGCAGCCAGAACATTATTGGGGACATGTAAATCCGATAGGAACACGTTCTTGTTATGATGAAGGAAAAAGATGTGCGGAATCCCTTTTTGTGAATTACCACGATTCCAACGACGTTCTTGTGAAAATCATAAGGATATTCAACACATACGGACCTAAAATGGAGCCGGACGATGGTCGTGTGGTTTCCAATTTTATAGTACAAGCCCTTCAGGGTCAAGATATAACCATCTTTGGCGACGGTACGCAAACACGAAGTTTTCAATACGTTAGCGATTTGGTTGATGGTATGATCAAAATGATGGATACCGAAGATGATTTCATCGGGCCCGTAAACATCGGTAATCCTGTTGAGTTCACCATGTTGGAATTGGCGCAGAATATCATAGAGTTGACAGATAGTAAATCGAAGATTATCCACATGCCATTGCCATCGGATGACCCCACACAGCGCAAACCCGACATTACCTTGGCCAAGGAAAAATTGAAAGGTTGGGAACCAAAGGTTTCCTTGCGTTCCGGTTTGGTAGATACCATTGTTTATTTTGATGAACTATTAAAGGAAAAAGCGACCACAATTAAGGTCAATAATTAAATAACAAAACGCCTCAACACTTTTTCAATGGATTATGTAAAACTTCTTATTTCTACCATCGAATGGCTTTTGGCCCTTTATTTGGGTATCGGAGCTTTGTATATTTTTTTGTTTTCCTTGGCAGGTCTTTTTAGAAAGAAGACAACTATGGTCAAAGTACTTAAGTATACAAGAAAATATGCTGTTCTTATTCCGGGTTATAAAGAAGATGCCGTAATTCTGGATGTAGCGAAGCAGGCGTTGGACCAAAGTTATCCTCAATCTTTATTTGATGTGGTGGTCATTGCAGATTCCTTTAAGCCCGAAACCTTATCGGAACTGGAAAAAATGCCGATAACATTGGTTGAGGTAGATTTTGAGGTGAGTACCAAATCCAAAGCTTTGAACAAGGCAATGAAAACCATAGGTGATGGGTATGATGTGGCTCTGGTCCTTGATGCGGACAATATCATGGAGCATGGTTTTATTGAAAAAATGGATCATGCTTTTGAAAACGGATTCAAAGTGGTTCAAGGGCATCGTGTAGCGAAAAACACGAATACCTCTTTTGCTATTTTAGATGCTATAAGTGAGGAGGTCAATAATCATATTTTCAGAAAAGGGCATCGTGCACTAAGACTATCATCGGCCTTAATAGGTTCGGGAATGGGTTTTGAATATTCTTTTTTTAAGCGAACAATGGCACAAGTGGAAGCTGTTGGCGGTTTTGATAAGGAATTGGAACTTAAACTTTTACGCAGCGGTGAAAAAATAGAATACTTGCACCATGCAATCGTCTATGATGAAAAAGTACAAAAAGCGGCTGTTTTCGCCAATCAAAGGAAACGTTGGTTATCCGCTCAATTCATTTATTTCAGAAGATTTGTAGGTTCCGGAATCAAAGAACTATTCTTAAGGGGCAATATCGATTTCTTTGATAAGGTTTATCAAATGATTGCGCCGCCAAGGGTTTTATTGGCCGGAGTAGTTACACTTATCACTCTATTCTATGCCGGAATTCATTTTTTGTTTCCAGTTATTTCAGGGTTCATGGGAATACCTTATCAGTTTTGGTTTTTCACATTCTTGGTAGTGGTTTTCGCCTTCCTTATGGCCATTCCCAAGAAATTTTATTCTATAGATACTCTTAAAGCTATATTGACTTTGCCTAAGGCTTTCGGGCTTATGTTTCTTTCCCTCTTCAAATTAAAAGGGGCGAATAAAAAATTCATTCATACCGAACACGGTACCATTAATTCATAACAACGTGATGCTATGAAAATAGGAATAGAGGGGCAACGCCTATATCGAAAGAAAAAGCATGGAATGGACATGGTGGCTTTGGAGCTTATCAAGAACCTCCAAAAAATAGATACCGTAAATGAATATGTGATTTTCGTAAAACCAGATGAGGACAATACGTGTATACCTTCAGCGCCTAATTTTAAAATTGTTGAGTTGGAATCCAAATTCGGCTATCCCGGGTGGGAGCAATTTGCTTTACCGAGAGCCGCTAAGGAAGAAGGCTGTGATGTATTGCATTGTACCAGTAATACCGGGCCATTGTTCTCTTCAGTACCTCTTATAACGACATTACATGATATAATCTACTTGGAAAGTATCAGTATTTTCAAAAAGGAAGGCACATGGTACCAGAAACTTGGTAATATGTACCGAAGATGGTTCGTGCCGGGTGTTATTAAGAAAAGTAAAAAGGTAATCACGGTATCCAATTACGAAAAGGACCGGATCAATAAATATTTCAATTTCAATGATAATCGCCTAACAGCCATTTATAATGGGGTTGGGCAACATTTTAAGCATATAACCGATGAATCGGTATTAAAAGAGATCAAAGATAAATATGGGCTACCTGAAAAGTTCTTCTTTTTTCTTGGCAATACCGACCCTAAAAAAAATACCAAAGGGGTGTTAGAGGCTTTCGGGCATTTCAACAGACGTTCTAATAAGGAATATACATTGGTTATGTTGGATTATGACGAGCAGGAACTGCAAAAACTGTTGCAATCTATAGGCATGCCCGAAATAAGGGAGCAAATTCATTTATTGGGGTATGTACCCAATACCGAACTTCCGGCAATCATTAGTCAATGTGAGATATTTTTATATCCGTCATTACGGGAGAGTTTCGGAATTCCCATTTTGGAGGGTATGGCATGCGGAGTGCCCGTTATTACATCGAATACATCTTCTATGCCGGAAGTTGCGGGCAAAGAAGCGGCTTTGATCATAGATCCCCATAACCCACAAGAAATCACAGCTGCCATAGAGACTTTGGTAGATGATAAACAATTAGCAAAATTGTTAGCGGAAAAGGGCATACTAAGGGCAAAGAACTTTTCATGGAAAGCCATGTCGGAAAACGTATTGACCTTGTACCAAGAGGTTTACCTAGAATTAAAAAGGAGCTGAGATGATAAAGAATAGGGATATCGTTGTTTTCGGCATACAGGCCTGGGATATAGAAATCGGTAGCAATTGTAAGAACATTGCGTTGGAGTTTGCTAAAAATAATCGCGTGTTATATGTGAATCCACCTTTAGATAGGGCCACGTTAAAACGCGATGCCGACAAGGAAAAGGTCCAGAAGCGAATTGCTATAAAAAATGGGGAACAGGATGCATTGGAAGAGATCGATACCGATTTCTGGAATCTTTATCCTAAATCCTTGACCGAGTCCATAAACTGGATTCCATCACACACTTTGTTCAAACTACTGAATAAAAGAAACAGTGTAAAATTTGCCAAAGATATTCAAGAGGCTATTGATAAATTAGGGTTTAAGGATATTATACTTTTCAATGACAGTTCAATGTTCTTGGGGCTTCACATCAAATCATTGCTAAAACCGGCCCAATATGTATACTACATGCGTGATTATTTGGTCAAAGTTCCCTATTGGGCGAAACATGGGGAACGTATAGAACCCCAAACCATTAAAGAGGCGGATATTGTGGTCAATAATTCCACGCTGTACGAAGAATACGGGAAAAAATATAATCCGAATAGTTTTATGATCGGTCAAGGGTGCGATGTTTCCCTTTTTAACGATGCGGATGATACCATAGCGATTCCTTTAGAATTCGAAGGTATAAAGAAACCCATCATAGGTTATGTAGGTTATCTGACCAGTATGAGGTTGGATATTGAGTTGTTGGAGTACATTGGCAAATATCACAATGAATGGAGTATTGTTCTAGTAGGTCCGGAGGATAAGGATTTTAAGAATTCGGAACTGCATCAAATGGAGAACGTACATTTTTTCGGGAGCAAGGATGAATGCGATCTACCGGCTTATGTAAAAGGATTTGATGTCGCCATGAACCCCCAAATAGTCAATGATTGGACCATTGGAAATTATCCAAGGAAAATCGATGAGTATTTAGCCATGGGAAAACCCACAATAGCGACTGCTACAAAGGCTATGGAGATGTTTTCCGACCATGTTTACTTAGGGTCTACCAAGGATGAGTATGTTCAGCTCATAAAGAAATCACTTGAAGAGAACTCAGAAGAATTAGAGCAACAACGAATTGCTTTCGCAAATAGTCATACTTGGGAAAACAATGTGATCGCTATAGCGAATGCCCTCAAGGAAATTAATGAAATACAGTCTTGAAATGGGATTTAAGGATAAAATAAAAGGTAATTCCAATCTGAAAAAGTTCGTTCATTGGTTGTTGGTGCCTAAAAACCAAGCTAGGCCAAGACGTTGGGTCAGTTGGTTCGTAAATCCGTTCTACCATAAAAAAGGCAAGGGCTCTTCCATTCGAAAAAGAACACGTATGGATGTGTTGCCATGGAATCCTTTCGAATTGGGAAATCAATCTACAATCGAGGATTTTTCCACCATAAACAATGGGGTAGGAGGTGTGTTTATCGGTAATCAAGTCCGTATAGGGTTGGGGAATACACTTATTGGTCCGGTAACGATTAAAGATGATGTACGATTGGCACAGAACGTTGTTTTGTCTGGCTTAAACCATAATTACGAGGATATTTCACAGCCTATTCACGCCCAAGGAGTTACAACTAAAATGATTACAGTAGGAGAAGCTACCTGGATCGGTGCAAATACAGTTGTTGTCGCCGGGGTCACCATTGGTAGGCATTGTGTCATAGCAGGTGGTAGTGTAGTTACTAAAGATATACCTGATTATTCAGTAGCGGTAGGAAACCCGGCAAGAGTGGTTAAACAATATAATGGCCATTCAGGGGTATGGGAAAAAGTAAAGAATAATAAGCCGGCCTTGGTCTAAACAATAAATATATGGAAGTATTGAAATATTTGTTCTGGGTTTCTCTTTTCATCATTTTTTATTCATATCTGGGATATGGAATCGTATTGTTCTTGATTATTAAGATTAGACGAATCCTAGGTTTGTCAAAAGAATTTACTGGGAATACCGATTACGAACCAGAGGTAACCCTTTTTGTTGCTGCTTATAATGAAAAGGATTATTTGGACAGAAAGATTCAAAATTCGAGAAATCTAGAATATCCGCAAGATAAGGTTACCCAATTATGGGTAACGGATGGTTCCGACGACGGTACTCCCGAAATATTAAAGAATTATGATGATATAAAGGTTTTGCATCAGCCTGAACGGGCTGGTAAGATTGCGGCAATGAACAGGGGAATGAAGCATGTAAAAACCCCTATTGTGATTTTTTCCGATGGAAATACAGATCTTGGAAAAGAGTCTATTAAAGAAATCGTAAGGTTATTCAGAAACCCCAAAGTAGGTTGTGTTTCCGGTGAGAAACGTATCTATGGAAGCGATGCCGATAGTGCTTCTGGAGCAGGCGAGGGTATGTATTGGAAATATGAATCCCAATTAAAAAAATGGGATGCCGAACTATATTCAGTAGTTGGTGCCGCTGGTGAACTGTTCGCTATTAGAACCGAACTGTGGCAAGAAGTTGAAAAAGATACATTATTAGACGATTTTATGATTTCGCTAAGAGTGGCCATGTCGGGATATACCATTCAATATAATCCGAATGCTTTTGCTATTGAAACGGCTTCGGCCAATGTTAAGGAAGAGTTGAAACGTAAAATACGTATATCCGCAGGTGGAATACAATCTGTAGTACGTCTACGTTCCTTATTGAATGTCTTCAAATATGGGATCCTTTCTTTTCAGTATATATCGCATAGGGTCTTACGATGGACATTGACTCCCTTATTGTTATTATTGATTCTACCCATGAACTATCTTCTGGCAAAAAGCGAAGGATTATTGAGTTTCGGAATGTATAGTTTTCTATTTTGGGGACAAATTGCTTTTTATGCCGCCGCCTTGTTAGGCTGGTTCTTAGAACATCGTAAAATAAGGCTGAAAGCACTTTTCATCCCTTATTACTTTTTTATCATGAACCTGTCGGTATACTTGGGGTTTGGGAGGTATCTAAAAGGAAACCAAACAGTGAATTGGGAACGGGCGCAACGTGGCAAAACAGAAAAAATAGCTGTGCAAGATTCTTAATTGGCGGCTGGCATTTCGAATGAAAAACTACTGCCTTCTCCCAATGTACTTTCGACCATTAGTTCTCCTCCGTTTTTTTTTATAAAATCTTGGCATAGAATCAACCCTAGTCCGGTTCCGGCTTCCTGTTCGGTCCCTACTTTTGAAAAATGGGCATTCTTGTCCATTACTTTTTCGAGCTCTTCAGGAGACATTCCTGTTCCACTATCAGTAACGGAGATAGACCATTTTGACTTATTCGGAGTTGCTGCAATTGTAATCGTGCCTTTTTTTGGGGTGAACTTCAGGGCATTTGATAACAAGTTTCTTAGAATGGTCTTGAGCATATTCAAATCGGCCATAATAAAAGCGTCTTCAGGTACTTCGATATTAAATGTAATCTGTTTGTCATCCAAGGCCATTTTTAACAATCGCTCATTTTGTTCAACAATTTCCTTTAGGTTTATTTTTTCATCGATTATACTTAAGACACCACTTTCGGACTTTGCCCAATTTAACAGATTGTCCAGCAGGTTAAAAGCCTCATCTGTTGTGTTGGCGAGGCTATGAACTGTTGAATCAACGAATTTATCATCTGAAGGATCAATTATACCACGTAAGATAAAATCCAATTGCATTTTTATGGCACTTAAGGGAGATCGTAAGTCATGGCCGATAATTGAAAAAAGTCGATTCTTGATAACAAGGTCCTGTTCAAGTTTTTTTGATTGTAGTTCTATTTTTTGTTTGGCCTTTACCAGGCTAACATGTGTTCGAATACGGGCAATTAATTCTTGCTTGTTAAATGGTTTGGTTACGTAATCCACACCGCCAAGTTCAAAACCGGTAACTTTGTTTTCCGTACTGTTCATACCGGTAAGAAATATGATGGGTATATCTTTTAATTGCTCATTGGACTTTAATTGTTCACAAATTTCAAAACCTGTGAAATGTGGCATTTGGACGTCTAACAAAATTAAGTCCGGGGTTTTTTTAAGAAATTCAGAAATAACTAGGCGACTATTTTGAATACCGAAATAATCATAATCAATGGATCTGATAATAAACCCAATTAATTCTATGTTCATTATTTCATCATCAACTGCAGCGATTAAGGGTTTTTTCATTTAAAAAAGTATTGAACAGGGGTTGGCATTAAGAAGTGTTAAAAGTAGGAAAAATAATATGAAAATAGGTTAATGTCTATTTTTTCAATCAATTAAAAAGGCAATATCATTAATTTTATCAATTGATTCATCGTCACTTATTGTTCTTCGACCACACTAAAAACGTATTTCACAACAATCTTTTAAATTTATTTAAATGTAGGATTATATTTACAAAAAAATAAAATACTTAACTAAAAATAAATGGAGCATATATTAATCACTGGAGGTGCCGGTTTTATCGGGTCTAATTTCATTCCATATTTTCTTGAAGAATACCCAAACCTGAAAATTGTGAATATTGACGCACTTACCTATGCTGGTGATGTATCTAATCTGCAGGAAATCGAAAATCATGAGCGTTATTTTTTTGTAGAAGGGGATATTTGTAATCGTAGTCTGTTAGAACAATTGTTCGTAGATTATGATTTTAAAGGAGTAATACATTTTGCCGCGGAGTCCCATGTAGATAACTCAATAAAACGTCCTGATGCGTTTATGCAGACCAATATCTTAGGTACATTTAATTTAATAGATGTGGCTAAAAATCATTGGATGACCGCGCCGGGTGTATATAAAGAAGATTATGGGAATTGTCGTTTTCATCATGTTTCTACAGACGAAGTATATGGTACATTGGGTAAAGAAGGCCTTTTTAAAGAAACTACTCCCTATGCACCAAATAGTCCATATAGTGCCTCAAAAGCTTCATCTGATTTTATTGTACGAAGTTATCATCATACCTTTGGAATGAATATTGTAACAACCAATTGTTCAAATAATTATGGTCCAAAACAGCATGACGAGAAATTAATCCCGACTATCATTCGAAAAGCAATTTCCGAGGAAGCAATTCCTATTTATGGTGATGGTCAAAATATTCGCGATTGGCTTTATGTATTAGATCATTGTAAGGGTATCTCCCTGGCATATGAAAAAGGAATTTCAGGCGAAACCTATAATATAGGAGGAAGGAACGAACGAACCAATCTTTATATCGCAACAACCATTTGTGAATTGTTGGATAAAAAAGAACCCCGTAAAAACGGGAAAAGTTATCTTGATTTAATAACTTATGTCGAAGATCGTGCAGGACATGATTTTAGATACGCCATCGATGCTTCTAAAATAGAAGATAAGCTTGGGTGGAAAGCCGATGAAAATTTTGAATCGGGTATAGAAAAAACTATTCAGTGGTATCTCGAAAAGTACACCACAAAAATTCAATAGGTCTGACCTACAATTATATAATCTAAAAAAAATGATATGAAAGGAATAATTCTAGCAGGGGGGTCAGGAACCAGATTGCATCCATGTACCTTGGCAGTAAGCAAGCAATTGATGCCGGTTTATGACAAACCGATGATATATTATCCACTCAGTACATTGATTGAATCCGGTATATGGGATATATTGATTATTTCTACACCTTATGACCTTCCAATGTTCAAAAAACTTTTGGGAGATGGAAGCAAATACGGATGTAAATTTGAATATGCCGTGCAATCCGAACCGAACGGTTTGGCAGAAGCTTTTATCATTGGAGAGAAATTCATAGGAAAAGATAAGGTTGCCTTAATACTTGGTGACAATATATTTTATGGAACGGGATTGGAGAAACTTTTACAATCGAATAATGACCCTGATGGAGGTATTATCTATGCATATCATGTAAATGATCCAGAAAGATATGGTGTGGTCGAGTTTGATAAAGATAATAAAGCTATATCCATAGAGGAAAAACCTGAAAAACCTAAATCTAGTTATGCAGTACCTGGCATATATTTTTATGACAATAACGTTGTGGAAATAGCAAAGAACATAAAACCAAGTGCGCGTGGGGAATTGGAAATCACCGATGTGAACAAAGAATACCTTAGACAGGGGAAATTACAAGTAAGTATTTTGGATAGAGGTACGGCTTGGTTAGATACAGGAACATTCAATTCCTTGATGCAGGCAGCACAATTCGTTCAGGTTATAGAGGAAAGACAAGGGCTTAAAGTCGGATCCATAGAGGCTGCTGCATTTAAAATGGGATTTATAACAAAACAACAATATAAAAAACTCACCTTACCTTTGGTCAAAAGTGGTTATAGCAAGACCTTGATAGATTCTTTAAATTAGAACCAATGCAAATAAATAAAACAAATATAATAGATTGTTACACAATTACCCCAAGGGTTTTTAAGGATGAACGTGGGTATTTTTTCGAAAGCTATAATCATGATAAGTTCGTTAAAGCAACTGGGAAAGATGTGAACTTTGTGCAAGATAATCAATCACTGTCCACTCGTGGCGTTTTGCGTGGTCTCCATTTTCAAAAAGGAGAAAACGCCCAAGCAAAATTAGTACGTGTTCCGCAAGGAAAAGTGCTCGATGTTGTCGTTGATTTAAGACGGGATTCATCTACTTTTGGCAATGTGTTTTCCATGGAATTATCCGATGAAAACAATGTCCAAATTTTTGTACCTCGAGGCTGTGCCCATGGTTTTGTCACTCTAAGTGATACAGCAATATTCTCATACAAATGCGATAATTATTATAACAAGGAATCCGAAGGTGGATTGCTCTATAATGATCCATTTTTTAATATAGACTGGCAAATTCCAGAGAGTAAATTGATTATATCTGAAAAAGATTCAGTATTACCTACTTATAAGGAATTCACAGAAGGCCTTCTTCTTAAATCATAAAGCGATTATATGCTACGAGTATTGGTTACGGGCGGTAATGGACAATTAGCGAACTGTATTAAAGAGGTTTCAGTAAATCATAAGGATTCAATCAATTTAGTTTATAGATCTTCAAAAGAGTTGGATATTACGGATAGGGATGCTGTTTATGAAGCGTTCCAAGAAGAAGATTACCACTATTGTATCAATACCGCTGCTTATACCAATGTAGACGGAGCGGAAAAAGATATTGAAAATGCAAATCTAGTCAACCAAATAGGTCCTAAAAACTTAGCAGAAGTCTGTAATCAAAATAATATCGTTTTGATTCATATTTCTACTGATTTTGTCTTTGACGGTATGCAAAGTGTACCTTATTCAGAAAAAGATTCAACAAATGCCCTAGGGGAATATGGTAGGTCAAAATTAAAAGGAGAACAGGCTATAGAATCTGTATGCGATAAGTATTTTATCATTCGTACTTCTTGGCTTTATTCTGGTCATGGTTCCAATTTTTTGAAATCAATGCTAAAATACGGTAGGGAAAGGGATAGTCTTTCCGTGGTATATGACCAAGTGGGCACGCCTACTAATGCCATTGACCTCGCAGAAGTTATATTTTCGATATTACGGAGTAGGGTAGATACTTATGGTATATATCATTACAGTAATGAGGGAGTGGCGAGTTGGTACGATTTTGCTAAGGCCATTTTTGACATAAATAAGGTTGACGTTCAACTATTACCTATACGAACTGATGCATATCCACTTCCGGCTAAAAGACCGTCTTTTAGTGTCCTGGATAAAGGCAAAATCAAAAAGTTACTAAAAATAGAAATCCCTTATTGGAGGGATAGCTTAAAAAAAGCTTGCAATACGCTTGAATAACCAAATAAACAACCATAAAACAATAAAATGAAAATATTAGTCACAGGTGGATTGGGTTTCATAGGTTCCCATACCGTTGTTGCCTTGCAAAATGAAGGGTTTGAGGTAGTGATCATTGATGATCTAAGTAACTCCTCGGAAGATGTACTGCAAGGAATAAAAAAGATAACTGGAAAAGAAGCCATATTCGAAAATATCGATTTACGGGATAAATCAAGTGTTAATGGTTTTTTCAAAAAGTATACTGACATTGAAGGGGTAATTCATTTTGCGGCTTATAAGGCGGTAGGTGAAAGTGTGGCAAAACCCTTGGCTTATTATGAAAACAATATTTGCTCCTTGGTTTATCTTTTACAGCATTTGCAGGATAAAAACCGGGCTAATTTTATTTTCAGTTCTTCCTGCACCGTTTATGGCCAGGCAGATGAAATGCCAATAACCGAAAATGCACCCGTAAAACCGGCCGAATCGCCATATGGTAATACTAAACAGATCGGGGAGGAAATATTACGTGATACGTGCAATGTGAAAGAAGGGTTCAATGCCATTGCCCTAAGGTATTTCAATCCAATGGGCGCCCATCCTTCTGCGGAAATCGGTGAATTACCGATTGGCGTTCCACAGAATTTAGTGCCTTTTATTACCCAAACAGGAGTTGGACTACGCGAATGTTTATCCGTTTTCGGTGATGATTACCCTACAGAGGATGGTACTTGTGTGCGTGACTACATTCATGTTGTTGACTTGGCAATGGCACATGTTGTGGCCTTAAAGCGATTACTAAAGCAAGAAAATAATGCTAATTATGAAGTGTTCAATTTGGGGACAGGAAAGGGAAGTTCCGTTCTGGAGGTTATCCATAGTTTTGAACGCATTTCGGATAAGAAATTAAATTATAAGCTCGTTGACCGTAGACCGGGTGATGTCATCACCGCTTATGCGAGTACCAAAAAAGCTAATGATATTTTAGGTTGGAAGGCGGAGTCTACACTGGACCAAGCTATGAAGTCTGCGTGGGATTGGGAACAGAAAGTACGTAAGTCCGTCAAAATCTCATAGTTTAAGATAAATGAAAATTCAAAAGCATTCATCCTTAGTTATTGGTCATCCGCCGAAAGAAGGAATCCATTCAAAGTTGTTTGCGATTATTCCCCAACCCAATGTTCTACTTTTGAATCAAATATTCAATGAAACATTATGGTTGATGATAAAATACATATACAAGAGAAAGGGTTTGTGCAACCCATTGGTACAAATGAAATACATCTTATTTGCGATATTGAAATTTCACACCATGAAATTACCATGAGTACCCTTATGCAATAATCTATCAGAAGTAGTTTCCCCAAATCTTACTGATAAAGACCAGTTCCTGTGGAGCTGGTCTTTCTGTTTGTTTTAAAATCAAATTTGAAGAGATAAATTATATGTAATTGAAGGTTAAAAGAGAGGTTTTCATTTTCATTCGATTATTGAAAGTAGGCTATTTTAAGATGTAACTAGGAAAAGTATTGGCTTTTTACCAAATATCATGTGCCTTTTTTAAAGGATAGTGGATGTAATAACGTGATTATGTTATAATTCCGAAATCTCGGGTAATTATCATACAAGTGGGGAATTTGCAGTAATTTTGAAGCTTATTTTCTATTCTCGTCCTTTATTTTTCCCTATTTGAAATAAAAGGAACTGGGCTTATATCGTTCAAAACTAAACTGTGAAAAAAGCTATCCTTTATATGATTATCAGCACCTTTTCATTCACTTTAATGAATTCGGTGGTAAAATATCTGTCTGGCTTCCCGACTTTTGAGATTGTTTTTTTCAGATCCTTGGGGTCTTTTGTTCTGGGAACTACTTTTATATTATGGAAAGGCATTGATATTTGGGGTAATAAAAGATCATTAATGTTACTAAGGTCCATTATAGGATTGACAGCCATGAGTCTTTTCTTTATGTCATTAAAGTATCTATCAGTGGGAACGGCCGTTTCCCTTCGGTATTTATCTCCCATATTCGCTACTTTTTTTGCCCTAATATTGTTGAAGGAAAAACTTAAGCCACTACAATGGCCCCTATTTTTCATGGCCTTTTTAGGCGTTCTTGTTTTGAAAGGATTTGATGGCGCTATTGATAATACAGGACTTGTTTTAATATTGGCTGCTTCGGTTTTCAGTGGTTTGGTTTATGTTGCCATTCGTAGGATAGGAAAAAGCGATAAACCAATTGTAATCGTGAATTATTTTATGTTCGTAGGAACGGTTATCGGGGGTGTTCTGAGTTTATTCAATTGGAAAAATCCTGAAGGTAACGATTGGTTGTTGTTTTTAAGTTTAGGGATATTTGGTTTTTTCGGTCAGATATTTATGACCAAGGCATTTCAAGTTGCCAAAACCAATTTAGTGGCGCCATTAAAATATATTGAAGTAATTTTTACCCTAACCGTAGGTGTTTTATGGTTTGGAGATGTATATACTATATGGAGTCTCTTGGGTATTCTTATGATTGTTGGGGCACTTGTAGCCAATGTTTTTGTAAGCAAGGATTGAACATTGTTTACTGGGATAAACGGACATAAAATTATAACGCTTTAATAAATCTACTATTTAGTAAATGGTTTTATTTTTAGTTTATAATGACCGCTTGTCGCTTTTTCACGATAGGTTTGTAACTGTCTTATAGCAGTGCCACCGACCCCTGAAACTTTATGGTCAATATTCAATATGATATTTGATGATTCTTTTAGTTGATAGGTGTAAACGGCACGAGAGAGGTTATCGGTGTCATATTTGTGTAAACTGAAATTCAGTGGTAGATCACCCGAAATCAATAATCCATTTCCTTTTTCGTCACTAACTTTCAACCACCTAACATCGGTACGGTTGCCATAATCCTGAGGCAAGATATATGGCACGTACATTTCATTGGCATTTGAATCATACACTCCGAATTTAGCCCCGGTCTTTCTATCGGGATAGGTTTCAAAAGGCCCTCTTCCGTACCAAGAAACTTGATTAAAGCTCTTTGGTAATTGAAACTGTAACCCTTCTTTTGGGAGAATATCCGGCATGGGGCCATGAGGGGTTATTTCTTGATCCAGTTCCAAGGTTCCGTCAGGGTATATTGTCCAGGTTTCATCTCGCTCAAAAGCAGAAACGTCGTTGCTTTGTTTTATCGAAGTATAAGGGTCTAAGGATGATGCAGACCAAATCTTCACTTTCACCCTAACTTCTTTAGGACTTTTTGTAATGTCAATAGAATCAACTAGGTTATGCAAATCGCGCAGCCCTAGAGTACGCAACTGATTATCTATGGATCTACCATAACCAGGGGTCATGTTCTTGCTAGGATATTTATAAGCTCCCCAAGGATCAACGTCATTTGCCAACGGAGCGCGCCAAACCTTAAAATCCGGACCATTTTCCAAATACTCGGAGCCTTTAAACAAAAAGGACGTCCATTTGCCATTTTCCTTATTGAATATATAAGTGAAATCCTTGTTGTAGATCTCTATTTCCGTACTACTTTCATTAATTTTTATTTTTTCTGAAACCGATATTACCGGTTCCGGTGTATTGGCCTTTTTCAAAATGAATTGTTCCCAGGCAACTTCATGGCTGTTGTTCGCCCAACTTTCATTTTCCTTCAAAGTGAATCCTATGGTTAAAATAAGCTCTCCTTGGCCCGATTTCGTTTTACATGGAATATTGATTTCGCTTGATTTTTGGGCAGCTAGGTCTAAGGAAAGGCTTCCGTTTTCAATTTCTTTACCATCTTCCAATAGGGACCAATAACCATTCAATTGGTTGAGGTTTTTAAAATGATGGTAATTGGTTATTTTAACCTTATATGTTAAAGCGTCAATCAGCTCGAGGCTAATAGGTTGACCAGATTTTTTTATTTGATGAATTTCAGGTTGTACGGTGCGATCTGGCCAAATTACCCCATAGCTTCTTCCCCCCAATCCAACAGCATAAAAGTCCTCACCTTTTGTATCAGTATCAAAATCCAATGCCAAAACGGCATCCTGTATGTTATTTTGTAACTGTAATAAGGAAACTGGGTGGTCAAAGATCCGAACATCATCAATGATCATGCTAGACATGCGTCCACTATATTCCCCTTGATCCTGTTTTTCTGCTTCCCTTCCTATACCTAGTGGAAAAGCTGTGGTGGATATGTTTCTTGAAAATTGCGTTTGCGATACAACTTTTTCATCTACATATAATTTCAAATATTGGCCATCATATATCCCAGCTATATGGTGCCATTTATCATAAAAATCAGGTCCTACCTTTACTTTGGCCGAAACCCTATCATTGATCAAGTAATTAGTTGCATTTTTTGAATTCACATAAAATTCCAAGGTTTCTGAATCTCGCATTTGTATGCCATATTGCTCAATTCCTTTACTCAAGAACACATTGGTTTGTGGAATTTTCGAAGGCTTAACCCAGAAACCTATGGCAAGGGCCTTACCGGTAATATCAAGAGATGGGTCTCGATAAAACTCCACCCAATCATCATGTCCTGAGAACTGTAGACCTCTGCCATGTTTTCCTTCAACAAAAGAAGGTCTTCCCATAATTTGTCCGTCATTCTTTTTGGGTGATTTATCTGGTAATGTCCAGCGAGGAGTGTTGATACCTGGGCTAACAAAATCCCAAATGGCACCGCCCATTGATTTCGGGGAACGTCGTATTACTTTCCAATATTCATCTAATCCACCCAAGCTATTTCCTGTTGGCGCCAAGTATTCATCCATAAAAGAAGAGCGGTCGTCATCTTTGGGCAACATATCACCTTTTACGACATGGCGTAAACCTAAGGGGATATAATATCGAGGCCCGACAATATCCTCAAAAGGGATATAGAAGGTGTTCCCTCCGTACATCCATGCAGGTCTACTTGGGTCTATTTCTTTTCCGGTTTCAATTACGGCCTTTATATTTTCCCCGCTCCCAGATTCATTACCGGCACTCCATATAATCACTGAAGGATGGTTTCTGTCCCTATACACCAATTTCCTGCTTCGGTCTTTGTACATCTCTGTCCATTTTGGATTTTCGGACTGCTGAATATTGGCATGGGCCTCATCGCCAACTTCATCTACCACATAGATTCCCAATTCATCGGCAAGGTCTAAATACTCCGGGGTGGGAGGGTAGTGGCAGGTTCTTACACAATTCAGGTTGAACCGTTTCATGATTTCAAGATCTTTTCTAAGGGTGGCGATCGGCACGGCCTGACCTTTTTCTGGATGATGCATATGACTGTTTATGCCATTGAGTTTGATCGGTATACCATTTACCGTTAAGACATTGTTTGTATACTCCACTTCTCGGAAACCAATTTTTTCAGAAAAGGATTCTAACAGATTGCCGTCGTTATCTTTTAAATTCACTAAAAGGGTATAACGATTCGGCATTTCTGCCGACCACTTTTTAGGATGTTGAACCTGTACGGTAATATCTATTTTTTCCGATGCGTTTGGATGCACGTTCAAGAGACCTGATTTGGCCTTTCTTCCAAGGATGGAGTTGTTATTGTCATCAAAGACATCGATTTCAAGTTGTATTTTTTTTGCGGTATCTTCTAGGTTCCCAGTAATTGTTGATAGGCTTAGGGTAGCGTTTTCGTATGCCCCGTCCAAATCGGTAACCACATAATGGTCCCGAATCATGGTTTTGGGTTGGGCGTATAGTTTAACATCCCTGAAAATCCCCGATAAGCGCCACATATCTTGATTTTCCAAGTAAGAACCATCACTAAACCGAATGACTTGTACGGCCAAAATGTTCTTACCGGTTGTAACAAATGATGAAATATCGAACTCTGCAGGTTCAAAACCACCCTGGTTATATCCAACACGTTTTCCGTTTATCCAGATATAGGAGGCCGATTTTACACCTTCAAAACGTAATTTTATATTCTTGCCTTCCCAAGTTTCGGGAATATCAAAAGGTTTACGATAGCAGCCAACGGGATTATAATAAGAAGGTATATGGGGAGGGTCGCTCTCAAAGGACAAACTGATATTTCTGAATTTTGCATGTCCGTAACCTTCCATTTGCCAATTACTCGGCACCTTTATTTTATCCCACTCAATGGTATTGAAACTTGGAAGCCAAAAACCTTCGGGAACTTTATCTACTGTGGCTACCCATTTAAAATCCCATTCGCCATTGAGTAAATGATAGTTTTTACTTTCCGATGGGTCATTTTTTAAAGCTGCCGATTCTGTGTCAAAGGAAACATGGAATGCGTGGGGTGCCGTTTGTCCTTTCTCGAAAATAGAAGGGTCTTGCCAGTCATTAGGAGAAAATAGTACCTCTTGGGAAATGACCATTGCAGGAACAACAAACAAAAGAAAGATGGAAATGGATATGGTTTTGTTCATTTCTTAAAGGGATTGGTAT
Source organism: Maribacter luteus (assembly GCF_009674825.1). Taxonomy (GTDB): domain Bacteria; phylum Bacteroidota; class Bacteroidia; order Flavobacteriales; family Flavobacteriaceae; genus Maribacter_A; species Maribacter_A luteus. Next base: position 466,905 of record NZ_WKJH01000030.1, on the reverse strand, counting down.
GGATTAAGTTTTAATAGGGTCTGGTGTCCTGTAAAGTTAAAATAATGATTTGATTATAGGTTTTAATATGACTGATAATTCTATAAAAAGGGCAGTGAAAATCAAAAAATAAACAAGATTATTTTTTATTGTCTCATTTAGTGACAATAATACTTTGTTTTGTGGAAGTTTTGTCTTTAATTTGATAAGGTTATGGCAGAAAAAATTAAAAATGAATCGGAAATAACTGAAAGTAAGAAGTTTATGCCCAACCTTTCTTACGATTCCGTCATTTTTGGGTTTAATGGTAAGCAGCTGAAAATATTAATTTTAGAATATCATAACACCGGTTTTTTTGCTTTGCCAGGTGGTTTTGTCAGACGAAATGAAAGTTTGGATGATGCCGTTAAAAGAGGAGTGAGGCACCGTACCGGTTTAGATCGGATTTACCTTGAACAGTTTCATACCTTCGGGGACATAGAACGCTCCGATTCAGAAGCCATGATGCGCATACTTGAAGAGAATGGAATGGATCTGAAGACCAATCAGTGGATGTTGGATAGGTTTCTTACCGTAGCCTATTACGCACTTATTAATTACGATGAGGTGACACCTAGGCCCGATAAGTTATCGGATAGTATAAGCTGGTATTCTATCGATGAATTGCCTGCATTGATGATGGATCATAAAAAAATCGTAGAAAAAGCATTGCAGGTATTGCGCGAAAATTTGGAAAAGAAATTGATAGGCATGAACCTTCTGCCTCCCAAATTTACCATGAAACAATTGCAACAGGTTTATGAGGCCATTTTGGGTGAAAATTTGAGAAGGACTACTTTCCAAAGGCGTATTTTAAGTATGGATATCCTTGAACGGCACGATAAGTTGTTTCAGGGAAAAGCCCATAAAGCGCCATATCTATATAGTTTCAAATCAGAGAAAATTATTTAAACTAGAATAATCAACTTTAAAACAATTACTAATATGAAAAATTTAAGACTGAATAGTAAATTCAAGGGATTATTGCTTGCCTGTATGCTTTTTGGGGTTCTTGCGACCAACGCCCAGGAAAAATTTGGCGGATTGGCGCTCTATACCGTACGTGATGCCATGGGAGAGGATGCCAAGGAAACCCTAAAGGCCGTGGCCGATGCAGGATATGAAAACATTGAGGCTGCTGGCTATTCCGATGGTAAGTTTTATAATATGACACCTTTGGAATTCAAAGCTTTTGTAAAAGAACTCGGGCTTAACCCTATCAGTACCCACCAAGGTTCGGTTACTTTGGATAATGCCGATGCCATGATGGCCGATGTAAAAGCGGCTGGGTTTAAGTATTTTGTGGTACCGGTACCTCCTATGGGCCTGTTTAAGGTTGATAAGGAAACTAGAACCATGGGAATGTCCGGTGGGGCAGAGAATTTGGCCAACATACTTACGACACTTGGGAAAAAAGCTAAAAAAGCCGGACTTAAGTTGCTTTATCATAATCATGATTTTGAATACAAAAAAGATGCCGATGGCATAATACCCATTGATTATCTATTGGAAAATTGCGATCCTAAATATGTAAACTTTCAAATGGATCTGTATTGGGTCACCAAAGCGGGTGCCGATCCAGTCGCTTATTTCAACAAATACCCTAAAAGATTTAAAATCTGGCATGTTAAGGATATGGATGATCAAGGAAGGTTCGCCCCTGTAGGTAACGGCCATATCGATTTTGCAAGGATTTTGGCGAACAAGAAATTATCAGGTATGAAATACTACATGGTAGAACAAGATAAGACCTTTAATATGGAACCACTTGAAGCCATAAAAGTTAGCCATGAAGGGTTACAGAAGATTGGATTTAAATAGGCAGGTAAAATCTTTAAAATAGATATATGTGTCAATACAAAAGAATTTACGCTATAGGAATTTCTTCAATTCTACTTGTTCTGGGCAGTTGTGGAAATAATTTCACCACAGAACAAAAAGACGGTTATGTAAGTGTTAAGAACAAAGGCGCAACAGAATTGGGGTATACCCCTGAATCCGGTGTTACCCTTTTAACAGTAGATAAATACGCTTTCAAAGACTTGAACAAAAATGGAGGGTTGGATCCTTATGAGGATTGGCGTTTATCCGCTGACGAACGGGCAAAGGATTTGGCTTCCAAGATGACTTTGGAAGATATTTCCGGGCTTATGTTATATAGTTCCCATCAATCCATACCTGGTGCAAGTCATGGTTTTGGTTCATCAAACTACGGTGGCAAACCCTTTCCTGAAAGTGGTGCTATGCCTAGTGATCTTTCAGATGAGCAAATGAAATTCCTAAAAGAAGATCATTTGAGACATGTTCTAATTACTAAAGTGGAAACCCCTGCAATTGCTGCTCAATGGAATAATAATGCTCAAGCTTATGTTGAGGGCATTGGTTTTGGTATTCCAGTTAATACCAGTTCGGACCCTAGACATGGCAGTGATTCGTATGCTGAATTCAATGCCGGTGCAGGTGGGGCTATCTCAATGTGGCCGGGAACGCTTGGTATTGCGGCATCTTTTGACCCAATGTTGATGCGAAAATTTGGTGAAATAGCATCTAAAGAATATCGTGCCTTAGGCATTGCTACCGCTCTTTCACCCCAAATAGATTTGGGAACCGAACCCCGTTGGAGCCGCTTTGATGGCACCATGGGTGAAGACCCTGATATGGCAACGGATATGGCAAGGGCATATGTAGACGGTTTCCAGTCTAGTAAAGATGGAAATTGGGGTACTGAAAGTGTCAATGCCATGGTAAAACATTGGCCAGGCGGCGGACCGGAAGAAGGAGGTAGGGATGCCCATTTTGGTTATGGGGCCTATGCCGTTTATCCTAGAAAGAACATAAAGGATCACATGCAAACCTTTATCGAAGGAGCATTTAAATTAGATGGGCCTACCCAAAAGGCAGCTGCGGTTATGCCGTATTATACCATTTCATCCGGTGAAGGTGAAAAGGTTGGGAACGGCTTCAATAAATATTTGATTACCGATGTATTACGTGGGGATTACGGCTATGATGGTGTATTATGTACGGATTGGGCCATTACTAGGGATGTTTCATCGGTTGATAAATTTGAAGGTAAAAGTTGGGGAGTAGAAACCATTTCAGTAGCAGAGCGGCATTATAAAGCTATTGAGGCAGGTATGGACCAATTTGGTGGGAATAATGCTATGGGACCCATATTGGAAGCCTATAAAATGGGTGTTGCCGAGCATGGGGAAACTTATATGCGTCAACGATTTGAAGCTTCTGCGGTACGTTTACTAAAGAATATTTTTAGGATAGGGTTGTTTGAAAATCCCTATTTAGAGATTACGGAAACAGAAAAAACCGTAGGCAATCCGGAATTTATGACGGCTGGTTTCGAAGCTCAATTGCGTTCAGTGATCATGCTTAAAAATCAAAATAAAGTACTTCCCATTAAGACTAAAAAGAAGGTTTTTATTCCAAAAAGATATATTGCACCAAGTACCAATTGGTGGGGTGTCGTAACACCGGAAAAAACCGAATCACCTTTTAACAATGAGGTCGTGGCCAAATATTTTGAAATAGTAGAAAGTGCCGATGAAGCTGATTTTGCCATGGTGGGTATTAATAGTCCCGATGGTGGTGTTGGTTATGATAAGGCCGATTTGGACAAAGGCGGTAATGGGTACGTACCTATTAGTTTACAATATAGTCCTTATACGGCAACCCATGCCAGGGAAACAAGTTTGGCAGGAGGTAGTCCGTTTGAAGATTTTACCAATCGTTCGTACAAAGGTAAATCGGTAAAAACCAATAATACCACGGATATGGCTTTGGTCAATGATACAAAATCAAAAATGGGAAATAAGCCGGTAATCGTAGTAGTTCACGTTTCGAAACCTATGGTCTTTTCTGAAATAGAGAAGAGTGCAAGCGCCATTTTGATTCACATGGGTGTTCAGGATCAGGCTTTATTAGAAATTATTTCGGGTAACAAAGAGCCTTCGGCATTACTTCCTTTTCAAATGCCGGTTGATATGAAGACTGTTGAAACCCAATTCGAAGATGTACCAAGGGATATGGAACCTTATGAAGATGCCGATGGTAATCTTTATGACTTTGCATTTGGCTTAAATTGGAGCGGGGTAATTAAAGATGATAGAGTGGATAAATACAAATGACTTTGACTACCAGTTTAATTAAAACCTAGATTTTCATTGCAAAAAAAGTCCCGAAGAAGTTTTCGGGACTTTTTTTAATAGGTATATAAAAGTTCTAATCCTTAACATCTGGAAGGTTTATGCCTTTGGTCAATAAGGTTAATCCCATTAACACAAGCCAAATAACCTTAACATGGAATATGGGCTTATATATTTCAAAGTTATCAGGAATGCCCATTATAATGCCCATAGCGGCAATTCCCATAACAATGGTCAACCAACCTAATCCTTTGTTCAAGATATTCCATTTTACAAATGCCGACCCTAAAATAACCAGTCCTACACCGGAAAATACACGTCCAAAACGAACAAAACAGGTTACATAATGGTTCGTAAATAGTAATCCATCCATAATCTGTTGGGTCTCTTCGGGTGTTTTGCCCATTGTATTGCCAACACCCCAGGCTCCGAACGTATAATAAAAAGCGGCTGCTATCGCCAATGTAAAGGTACCGACGATTATCATTCCGGTTCCAGGGTAGATCAATACACGATAAGGTTTCTTAGTTGCTATTCCGGTCAATGCGAACATGGCAATGCCCATAATTACCCATCCAAAGATATGTACACGATATAACCATATCCATGTCCATAAGTTTTTATTGATCTCTTCAAAGTCAGAAGCCACAATATATTCACCCAAATGATGGGGCGAAAAGAACCATCCCCCCCATAGCAATATGGCCGATACGATAAAGGCCCATCCGATAATCTTTGTTTCGAAATCTTTTTTCATAATTCTTTATTTTGATTTCTTCAATGTATTGGAAACAGTCCTTTTTATTTGTAACATTTGTTACATTCTTTTATTTAATTAGCATAATTTCAGTGTTTTAGGTTTCATTTTAATATGAAAATCATAATATTGGTTGCATTTTAAAGGCATCAAAAAGAGACATTAAAAGTGTAGGTGAAAAGTTTTACCTATTTTTAAAATGCTATTGGTATTTTTGACTTTTTAATCTATCAAATAGTATAAAGGAAATTTACCTATCAATCATTAATATGTGTCATGGGAAGAACAGCGACCAGTGCAAAGCAAACAACTTCGGGATTGGAAGAATACTTTCAACAATTTAGGTCACATATTGTTGGGGTAGGGCAATCTTTTTTATCCCCCTATGGAGAACAGAAGATACTATACGCGGATTGGACAGCAAGTGGAAGGCTGTACGGTCCTATTGAGGATAAACTAGCGGTAATGATCGGCCCTTATGTAGCCAATACCCATACGGAAACTTCTTTTACGGGCTCGGTGATGACCATGGGTTACCATGAAGCACGCAAAAAAATAAAGCAACATGTAAATGCGAATTCTGATGACGTGTTGATTACGGTAGGTAGTGGTATGACAGGTGCGGTGAATAAATTTCAACGTATTTTAGGTCTAAAAGTATCTGAAAACCTGCGCAAGCATACCGAGATTCCTGAAGAATTAAGACCTATTGTCTTTGTTTCCCACATGGAACACCATTCTAACCAGACCTCTTGGTTAGAAACCATCGCCCAGGTTGAAGTGATACCCTGTAATGAAGAAGGACTTATTTGTTATAACAGTTTTCAAGACTTATTGGCTAAATATTATGATCACCCACTAAAGATAGCTTCAATAACAGCATGTTCCAATGTTACGGGCATACAGACCGATTATCATAGGATCGCAAAGATGATACATGCCAATAATGGACTTTGTTTTGTCGATTTTGCCTGTTCGGCACCCTATGTGAATATTGATATGCACCCTGAAAATGAAGAAGAATATTTGGATGCCATCTTTTTTTCTCCGCATAAATTTTTAGGAGGGCCGGGCTCCAGTGGGGTTCTGGTATTCAATAAAAAGTTATATAAAAACCTTATTCCCGACAACCCGGGAGGAGGCACGGTTACTTATACGAATCCTTGGGGAGACCATGATTATATAGATGATATCGAAACTCGGGAAGATGGGGGGACCCCTGGTTTTTTACAGGCCATTAGAACGGCATTGGCTATTCGGTTAAAGGAGAAAATGGGTGTGGAGAATATCCATGCTCGTGAAAATGAGATGAATAGCCGAATTTTTCAGCAGTTGGGTAAAATTAAAAACTTGCACATACTTGCCGAAGAACATAAGGATAGGCTGGGTATTTTTTCGTTTTATATTGATGATGCCCATTATAATTTGATCGTTCGGCTTTTGAATGACAGATTCGGTATTCAAACAAGGGGAGGGTGTTCATGTGCGGGAACTTATGGGCACTTTCTATTGCATGTAGACCAATTGACCTCAAAAGCCATCGAAAAAATGATTTTGGAAGGTTGTTTAATGGAAAGACCAGGTTGGATCCGAATGTCCATTCACCCTACAATGACCAATCACGAAATTGATTTTATCTGCGACGCGATTGCTCAAATAGCCCAAAACCATAAGGAATGGAGTAAGGATTATACACATAATCTGGCCAAGAACGAATTTGAACATATAAAAGGAAACCAAAATGAGCAAAGTTTGGTCAACTCCTGGTTTAAGGATTAGGGTACATTTTTAAGAGTTGAATCTACAGAATTAAAAGCTTTTCAGTTTTTTTATAAAATTCTACCAAAAAATCAATGGATTTTTAAAAAGTAATCGGGTTAAAGGTTTAGAATTTAAAATTAGAGGGTTATTTTTGATACGCTCCTAGTGTACAATTTAAATCTCGGCAATAATCGTATGATTAAAGAACTGCAAGCGAATTACGGACATATTTTTGAAGAGGAATTAATCAATGAAATTAACCAGACAGGAACATATAGAGAGGTTCATGAAGGTCATAAACTCATGGAAATCGGCGAATATGTAAAGTCTATGCCCTTGTTGATTTCCGGTGTCATAAAAGTGCTGCGTGAGGATGGTGATGGCGATGAATTATTGTTATATTTCTTGGAACATGGCGATACTTGTGCCATGACCCTCAACTGTTGCATGGGGCACACCAAGAGCGAGATCAGGGCGATAGCGGAAACCAATGCCAAATTGATCATGATCCCTATACAAAAAATGGAGGAGTGGTTGGCGAAGTATACCAGCTGGCGAAATTTTGTTCTTCTTAGCTACCACAATAGATTGAATGAGATGTTAGAGACCATTGATAGCATTGCTTTCTTGCGGATGGATGATCGTCTTTTAAAATATTTAAGGGATAAGGCCAGAGTAACCAATGATAACGATATCAGTACCACTCATCAACAAATTGCCTATGAATTACATACTTCCCGGGTTGTAATCTCAAGATTATTGAAAAAACTTGAAAACTTGGGAGAGATAGAACTTCATAGAAATCAAATTAGGCTGGTTAACATTTAAAAAACGTAAGTTCTTCATTTTTTTGATAACGCGGTTTTGAATAAGCTCGGGATAAGCGGGGTGAGATCAAGGTAACGGATGCATATTGTAATGAACTTTGTAACCTATGTTACTTAATAACCGGGGAAACGATTATACTTTTAACTCATTGGTATTTTAGACCTTTTGTAAGGTTGTAGAACTCGTTTATAAGGTCCTATAATCATGTAGAAGTGCCTATAAAAGCAGTTAGTTGATAGCAAGGGAGGGACACATTCATTACTGTCGTTCCCTTGTTTTAATCTGAATCGGAATCGATTCATTAAAAAAGAAACAAATGTCATTTTTAAGTTCACTCTTTGGGGGAAAAGCCCTTGACCCGGATAAGTTCAAAGTACTTGATGCAAAAGCCTTTAAATCGGCCGTAAAAAATAAAAAAGTTCAATTGGTAGATGTTCGTACACCTGGAGAATATAGGGCTGGACATATTGGAAAAGCCGTGAACATAGACCTTTTCCAGAGGCAAAGCTTTAGGTCTTCTTTTGAAAAATTGGATAAGGGCAAACCTGTTTATCTGTATTGCAGATCAGGGGCCAGAAGTAGAAAAGCGGCACGCAAAGTTTTGGATATGGGGTTCGAAAAAGTATATGATCTTAAAGGAGGTTATATGCAATGGTGATAAACCCATTTATCCTAATGTTAAAAGATTAAACAACCAAATTAAATAATTTCAGCAATGAAAAAAACGATTATAGTTCAGAACTTGAAATGTGGCGGATGCGCCAGAACCATTACCAATAAACTGTCCGAATTAGAGAATATTTCAGAAGTAACGGTTGTACCCGAAGACTCTTCCGTAACATTTACCTATGGTACGGCGGATGATCTTTCAAAAGTCGAGGATAAACTTCAGCACTTGGGGTATCCTTCCATTGATAGTAAAAACACCCTGGCTTCTAAGGCAAAATCTTTTGTAAGTTGTGCTACAGGTAAAATGGCGAAAGAATGAAAACACTATATCATATTGCCATTATCCTCTTGTTTATCGGTTGCAAGGATTCGAAGAAAAATGAGACAACAGCAATAGACAACACCCCCGAAACAGCAACCATGATTTCCGACCATCCAGGAAAGAAAATCATGGAAACCAAATGTTATGCGTGCCATGATGCGACCACTCCTGAAGAAAGTCGATTGGCACCACCTATGGCCGCTGTTAAAATGCGATACCTAATGGGTGTTTCGGACAAGAATGAATTTATAGATGATTTTTTGGATTGGGCCGATAAACCAACATTGGAAAAATCGAAAATGCCGGGAGCCGTTCAACGATTTGGCGTAATGCCCTATTTGCCATATCCCAAAGAAGATATAAAACTCATAGCCGATTATCTTTATGAAAACGATATTGACCAACCAGAATGGTTCGAGGAACATTATCAAAAGAACCATGGCAGGGGCCAAGGTATGGGAAGGGGAATGGGCAATGGTAACGGAATGGGTAGACAAATGCGTATGGGTACCGGTCAGAATACTATCGATTATAATGCCTTGGGTATGAAATATGCCCTTTCGACCAAGGCACAATTAGGTAAAAACCTGATAACGGCAATTGAAAAGAAAGGAACTGTGGGTGCTGTTGAATTCTGTAACGTTAGGGCCATTAAATTAACCGATAGTATGGCAACGGTTCATGGAGCAAAAATAAAAAGGGTTTCCGATAAACCTAGAAACCCTGATAATATGGCAAATTCCAAAGAGCTTGGGTATATCACGGCCTTTAAACAAATGGTTGCAGATGGTAAGGATATCAGTCCCATGATAGATGAAATAAATAATGAAGTACATTTTTATTATCCCATAACCACGAATACCATGTGCCTTCAGTGTCATGGTGTGCCTAACGAAAAAGTGACAGGGGAAACCTTAAGTACATTAAAGGCTTTCTATCCTAAAGATCAAGCCCTTGGCTATAATGAGAACCAAGTAAGGGGCGTATGGAGTATTGTTTTTGATAAAAAGTAACCTTAACGCTTTTAATACTTAAATAATAGATTTAATTTCGATTCGGATTTCCATTATTGGGTTATTCAAAGTGAATTTTATCCTAGTATTAAATACGTATTACCTAATGAAATATTCTATTTACACCCTCATTCTCTTAATAGTGTTGGGTGCCTGTAAAGAAAACAGATCAACTACCCCTCAAAGTACTTCCGAAATTGAAAATCCTGAACATGGTAAAGCCCATAAACATTGGAGCTATGCAGGTGAAACAGGTCCGGAACATTGGGCAGAGATAGAGGTTGAATCTGATTGTAACGGGAAGTTTCAATCCCCCATTAATATGGTGAATTACAAAGAAAACAATAGTTTGAAGCGTATAGACCTACATTACGCGGAGGAGACTAAAATACATGATGTTACCAATAACGGCCATAGTATTCAATATAATTTCGAATCAGGTGATTATATCATGGTAAATGGTTTAAAATACGATTTAAAACAAGTGCATTTTCATGAACCATCGGAGCATACTATTGATGGGGTCCGTTATCCGTTGGAAATGCATTTGGTACATATCAACGATTCTGGACAGTATACCGTTATTTCGGTTATGGCCAAGGAAGGTGCCAGCAGTTTACCTTTCGATTTTCTGGAAAGTTTTTTACCACTTAAAGCGGGGGAGAACAAAAAGGTGGATCGCCCTTTTAATATGAACCACAATTTACCGGAGAATAAAGATTACTTCTTCTATACCGGTTCCCTGACAACGCCCCCTTGCACCGAAGGTGTTAATTGGTATATCTTAAAAGAACCTATCACGGTCTCTTTGGAGCAGGTCAACCTCCTAAAAGAATTAATGCCCATAAACAATTATAGGAATGAACAGCCCCAGAATGGCAGGGAACTATATGTTACGGGCAATTAATCGTTTATCGAAAAGAAGCTTTAGATTCAACTTTCATTCTTTTTTCTTTTTACCAAAGCCATAAATATTTTGGTGAAAGAAATCCTGCGGAAACTTGTCATCCCCAGGGAATCCCAATTCTAGATTACCACTGTCTTCTGGAACATAATTGGTTTTGAATATGTAATCCCATAAGCTAAGGCTAATGCCAAAATTGATGCCATATGTCCCCTTGGGCAATGTATAGGCATGATGATATAAATGCATCACTGGGTTATTGATAATATACTTTAATGGTCCCCAGGTTATTTTGATATTGGCATGGTTGAAATGACCTATTGTAATGGCCACAAAATGAACAATATATGCTTGTTCGGGTTCAAAGCCTCCCAAGACCATTACCCCAAGGGTTTTTAAAGGCTTATAGATAATGTTTTCCATCCAGTGATAACGAAGATGTGCGGCAAATCCCATTTCTTTTACTGAATGGTGCACTTTATGAAACTTCCATAGAAAAGGATATTTGTGCAATAATACATGGGTAAACCATTGAACAAAATCTAGAATGATAAAGAAAATTATCAACTGGCCCCACATGGGAAGTGATGAAAGGTCTAAGATGGTAAGACTTTTAGAGGAAATTCCCAAATCATTGAATAGCAATCCCAATAATTTATAAAAACCACTTATGGCAATAGCGAACAGGAAAAAGTTAAAGTACATATAAAAACCATCCAACCAAAAATCTCGACGAAATATCGATTGCTCCTTTCTCCAAGGAAAGGCGATTTCAAGTCCCCATACAACCAAAGAGATAACGGTTAATCCCCAGAAATAATTCGTGTACCAGGGAACTTCAAAGATAATGGACTTCCAGGTCCAATCAACACTCCCTAAAAAGGAGTTTACAAAGGCGTCTACATATTTTTCCATAGCATTTTTATTTAAGTTGAACTGTTTTCATTGCCCATATTGGCCTGCTTATTTTGTGAATTACGGCCCATATCGTGGCTATTTATAATTGTTTTTTGTGTTTAGGAAACTAGGAGAGAATTGATACGGTTATATTTTCTAATTTAGGGTGTACCACTCAATATTCTTCAAATTTTCCCTTCTACCTTTTTTTGTCGGTGGATAATTGGTTACCAAGTAATTAATGATAATGTCTTCGTTAGGCCCCAAATCCCATAAATTCTGGGTTTCCTGCATCCAACGTATAGTCGATATCCACCGTTCTTTATTCATCTTGTTTTGGGTAACCAATTTAGCTGAATGGCAATTGGTACAATTGTTCACTACGGTCATTAATCCTTCTGCATCGACCAAACCGGTGCGTACATGTATCCCGTTTTCTATTTTGTCAAAATCTTCTTCCGAAGGTACCGCTGTATATTCCACCGCAATTTCTTCAATCTGGGAATTTGATTTTTTAAGCATATTCGGGTTCAATAGAATAACCAGAATGGTAAAAGCGGCAATGGCGAACAAACCGAAAATACCTAATAGCAATCGATATATGGCCTTTACTTGTAGTTTGAATTTCGTTTGATCCTCCATCTATACTACTTTTATAGCAATTCTATGGCAAGCATTGTTCAAGTATCCTTTAGGATTCCAGCCCGGTAACAACATGGGTTGACTTATTCCTTGGGAATCCATTGCCCTGGCCCAAACTTCATAATATCCTTTTTTAGGAAAATCCACGTTTGCCGAAAAATGTTGCCAGGCCAATCTATTCGTGGGCTGTTCAAGGTCGCAATCGCTCCAAGTAGATCCAAAGTCTATCGAGTATTCCATTTTTGATACTTCCAATTCCCCTGCCCAAGCATGTCCACGGATATTCAAAGATTTTCCTTCTTTAATGGTTGCTCCGGTTTTGGGATAAGTAATCAGGGACTTAACGGGCATTGACTCTATGATGCACATATCCTCGTCTTTTACCTTTTCTCCGGGAGCAACGGGATTACAAGGAACCCGATAAGCCGTACCGGTCATTTTGGTACCGTCATGTACTATGTTCCTTACACTGATTCTGGTAAGCCATTTACCTGAGACTGAAGCAGGCCAACCACCTGCCACCAATCTTAATGGGTAGCCATGAGCCAATGGAATATCCTTTCCGTTCATTTTAAAAGCGATAAGGGTTTCGTCCTGCATGGCTTTTGGCATAGGCGCGCCCCTTGATATAGGTTCTTTTTGAGGGTCTCTACTAAGGTGAACATCGGCAGCGTGGTAACCTATATAAACGGCATCACTTTTTATACCGACATCTTCAAGTACATCGCGCAGACGAATTCCCGTCCAATTGGCACAGGATACGGCACCGACCGTCCATTGGTTCCCTTTAGCGGGAGGGTCAAATTCACTTCTGCCATTTCCGCCACATTCCAAAGTCAATTGATAGGTATATTGTCGAAACTTTGTTTTCAATTCTGCCAAGGAATAGGTTTTCGATTCATTTGCCGATTCCCCGTCTATGGTCAATGTCCATGTACTCGCATCTATGTTCTCTGGAATTAAGCCATTGTTACGAATGAACATTGATGAATTCGGCGTTATCTTATCATCCAGCAAATGGGCTTTTGCTTCGATATTCCATGGTTTATCGTTAAGAACTTCCATGCCCTTGTCCTTGTTGAACATTTTAAAGGGGTCAGGATCCTGTATGGCCAGTGGTCGATAACCCTTGGGCATTGTATCGGCAAAGACGACCTCTGCTCCGATCAACAGACTTAATGAGCCTAAAGCAGTTCTAGTAACAAAATTTCTTCTTTTCATCTTATGGGTTGAGATTCAAGGTTTTAAGATAGGTATATTTTAAGGGTAAACTCTGTAACAAAAGTTACACTTAATCATAAAGATAGTTAAATGGTTGTTTTTTCCCCATGACGGGGCTCATTGACAAAAACCCGGTTGAGGTACGTTTTAAGCGGAATTTCATTGATGTTATTTAGGATTGAAAAAACCGTTTTAAGTTTAAAAACAATAAAGATCCATGTAATAAACACCCGTTTTTTAATCATTAATTTATGAAGATTAGCAGTAAGACCGGTTTTTAATTTTAGGAAAGCAGGTTAATCGGTTAAATTACAATCCAATGTTCTTTGTAACATTTGTTACAAAAATGTTTGATGCATCTATGCCTATACCCTAAAACCGTTTTTCGGTGTATCCTAAAATAGTAGTAAAATACAGCTATGCCAAGGATTCGGCCCTTCTAATTTGGGTCTATGATAAATGTCATTATATCAGATAGTTATGTTTTATATATTTATTTAATACAAAACTAAACCGACAACTTGTGATGATTGGGCAACAGTTATATCGTTGTATAACCACACAGGTTGTTCCACTAAAATCAAACTCTTATGAAACGATTATTCCTGAATTCCTTTTTTTTGATTTTCGCAACTGCTGCCTTGGCCCAGTCGGGCCATATTATGCAAGGTGTAGGAGCTGTTAATATGTCTATGGGAGGAGCTGCTACAGCCCAACCCTTGGATATATCCGGAGCACTACAATGGAACCCTGCTTCCATTTCAACTTTTGATGATAAAATAATAAAGTTCGATATGGGGCTGTTCTTTTCATCTCCCCAACTTTATTCAACCGTTCCCGAATTTGATGGGGAAGGCCAACCTACCGGTAATTTTTTCAGTGGTACAACTGAGGATGACAGGGGTGTTTCCCCTATGCCGGCCCTTGCAATGGTCTGGGGCAAAGAGGGAAGTAAACATACTTTTGGGGCATCGGCATTCGGTATCAGTGGTTTTGGTGTTACTTTTCCTGAAAGTACCAGTAATCCTATTAACATGCCGCAAAGTATGGGAGGTTTTGGAGCCATTGAATCCGATTACATTTTGTTGCAAATAGGGTTCACATATGCTTATGAAATTTCAGAAAGGTTTTCGGTAGGTATTGAGCCGACCATGAATTATGCAACCTTGGAATTAATGCCGAATCCGACAGCAAATCCAAGTCAAACCGCAGGTTACCCCTCAACGGACAAGGCAACTGCTCTTGGTTTTGGGGCACAATTCGGTGTTTTTTATGATTCGGGCAAAGGATTTAAAGCAGGGGCTTCGTATAAGACCACTCAATCTTTTGGGGATTTCGAGTTCGATAACACCTATTTAGATGGGGCTACCGGAACTAACGATTTTAATATGGATTATCCCGCGATATACTCCCTTGGTTTAGGGTACTCGTTAGGTAATGTTGATTTGGCCTTGGATTATCGAATGGTGGACTATGAAAATACGGATGGTTTTTCTACAACAGGATGGACAGAAACTGCATCTGTCGCTGGTTTTGGATGGGAAAATATTTCGATCATCTCAGCGGGAATACAGTATAAGGGTATTGATAGATTCCCGATTCGCTTGGGATATACCTACAGTAGTAATCCAATCAACGATGAGGTTACCTTTTTCAATATTCCGGCAACGGCAGTAATTAAAAATGCTTATCAAGTTGGTTTTTCATATGAAATAAACGATAATTTTTCGTTGGATGCCGTTTATCATCATGGAGCTAGTGGTGATGCAACAAGTGGACCCCTATTGAATCCTATGTTCGTTCAGGCATATCCTCCTTATGGGGCCATACCAGGAAGCGAGGTTTCTTATGACATGACCACCGATATGATCATGTTCGGGGTTGCCTATACCTTTAAAAAATGAATAAACAAATAAAGGGGAAAATAAACGGGGGCACTGGCCCCCGTTTTCAATTGTATTAAAATTTATACTGTACAAAAGCGGTTAAATTACGACCAGGGTCGTTAATTGGAGTTCTGGTAAAATCCGCTTGATTATTGAATGAGAAATTCAAATGGTTGTAATAGGTCTCATCAAAGACATTGAGTGCAGCAACCCCCAAAGTCAGGTTTTTGTATGGTACAACACCCAAACGAAGATCCATGATCTCATAGCCCGGAGTAGTGGTTTCTCCAAAGGATAAAGAAATATTATCCTGTTTAGAAGTAATTCTATATGTGGCATTCACCCAAAATTTTTCTTTCTCAAACCCTATTTTGAAACTAGTGGTCAAAGGAGGCACAAGGGGTAATGATTCGTTCAAATCCTTGTTTTTGGCATAGACATAAGCCAATTCAGATGTAAAGTTGAAATCATTTAGAAAATCGACCCCAGCGGAAATCTCGAATCCGGTTTTGTAAGCCTTGTTCAAGTTCCTGAAAACCTTGGGGTTTACAGGTTCGCTGGTTGGCATGAACTTTCGGGTTTGGCTTTCATCGATTACCGCTACGATATAGTTGTCATAAAAAGAATAATAGAAAGAACTGCTATAGTTAAAGTGATCGGTTGAATTTTGGGATAATGGAAGCCTACCGGAAAACCCAATCTCGAATTGATTGTTGACCTCTGCATCCAAATTAGGGTTACCTATATATTCATAAGAATCTTGACCAACAGTAAAATGATTGATAACACGTTCGATCATATTGGCTGATCTAACACCTCTACCATAGGCCAATTCCATTATAAATTGATTATTGGGAACATATTTTAGAGAGACCGTACTACTTAAATTATGTTCGTTTCTTTTATCCAAATCTGGGTATAAGGCCGCAAAATCAGCTTCCGGGTCTCTGATTTCCGAAACAACCAAATCATAGCGCAATCCTGCGGTAAGTATGGTGTTTTGGGTTAAATTGTATTTGCCTTCGGCAAAAAGCCCCAGGTCATTTATGTAAGAGTCTTGCCACACTTTATCAGTGAATTCCATCATTGAACTTTGAATTATCCGTGTTCGGTTCCCATCTCGGGCAATGTGCATGGCATCCAATCCTGTAAAAAACATTGTTTTTTCACTAGGTTTCAGTTTGAATTCGATTTTTCCCCCTGCAGTTGTAGCATTGATTTTAGAAACGGCATCCGTCATCATAAAACTTGGTCTGTTCGCATTGCTCATAATATGGTCTACATAGCTATAATATAGTTTGGCATCTATGGTTTTTAGCATGCCTTGTAGACCGGTCAACCTATAATCCAGAGATAGGATACTGCTGTCGTCCAAATCAGTATCCATAGGTAATCCGGCATGCAGAACATCCCTTCCGAAAGACTGTCTCCAGTGGGCTTGCAAGCGTTGGTTGGGCGTAAAATTATAGCCGGCTTTCAATCCATAATCCAAACTTCGGAAAGAAGAAGGAATCTCGATACCATCCCCATCTTCATAATTCCCGAAATCCCTGAAGCCTATATTCCCCATAATATCGTATTTTTCTGTGGCCTGTTGTAAACGGGCCATAGAAACCAAGGACCCCCCGTTACTCTCATAACCACCATGTACACTGCCATGCAGACCGTAATCACTGGCATCCGGTACAGTGGTGACCAGGTTGACTATGCCCCCGAAAGTAGCTCCGTAACGAACCGTGTACGGACCTTTGATAATCTCTATTTTTTCAATTTCTTCAGGGATCACATGTGTGGTAATGGGGTCCATTCTATTGGGACAGGCGTGCATGGCCTTAGTACCACCATCGAACTGAACATTCAATTGTTCATATTGGGAAGCCCTAAAACTAGGGTCAATCGCATAATTGCCCCTTTTTATCAAAGCAAAACCGTTAACATCCGTAAAGAGGTCGGCAACATTTCTGGGCTGCACGATCTTCTTTACATAGTCATTGGTTTCTAAAGTGAAAACAGGATCCATTTTAGAATTTCCGCTTACAATAACACCCGAAATACTGATGGGCGCTTCTTTAAGATAGAAAGATTCCACCTTTTTCTGTGGGGTAACCCGTTTTTCAACAGATTCATATCCAATATGGGATATGGTTAAATCGGCACCTTTCACTGGGAGGGTAATCTCAAAATATCCATCGGCATCCGAATGGCCAACGGGTTTGTTGTTCAATAATATATGAGCTTCTTGTACGGGTACGTTATTCTTTTGGTTAAAGACCTGCCCCTTAAAATTTTGGGCACTTATCCAGTGACCTAACAGGGTACAAGTAATCACCATTAAATGTTTTGCATTCATTGTTGATTCTTTTTAGTATAGTTAAAACAAGGCTGAGGGACAATACGTTAAAATGTACTGCCCACCATAGAAAAGAATTGGAATAAATGCTACATGCGTGGTGGGTGGGTGGGCTTTTTTTGGTAGTTGTATTCGTAGTGATTCGTGTACTGATAATTGGCTATAACCGAATCTTTGTCACCTATAAACTCAAAAACAGGACTTTTTTCTAAAAAGAGAACAGTTTCGTTTTTTAATAGCTCAACATTTATGGGCGGATTATCATCATTGGATTCTTGCAAGAGCATTTTCGCCAAATAACACTTGCCGTCACAATGTAGTTCGGGCCGCTCTTTATTTTCACAATAGCGCTCAATAAAATCATCGGTGAACAGTGCATAATAGCCAAGGGTGCCGGCAACTTTTAAACTACTGGCGAGGGTTAAAACCAAGAATAAGGTCGTTATGGTCCTGCGATATTTGTTCACAATACAAAGTTAAGGCAACTTTTATTCATAAACTGATATTTATCATAATTTAGATTTATAAAGACTGTTTTCTTTGTATTAAAGACAAACAAGTCTTTTAATCTTTAATAAATATACTACTAAAAACTATGCTATGGGAATAGTAAAAGAAAATACAGTCGCTGAAGTAGTCTCCAAAAATTTGGGGTCAGATCATATTTTCAGTAAATATAAAATAGATTTTTGCTGTGGGGGAGGTATGACCTTGGAAGCAGTATGTAAGGAAAAAGATATTGCATTTGAAGTCTTAAAGCATGAGATTGAATCGGTTAACGACAAAATCAATGGAACGGGCAGCCTAACCGATCATGACCTTGGTTCGCTTATGCAAATGGCGAAAAATGAATACCATCGAACCATAAATAATAGTTTTGAACTTATAATGCCATTGGCCTCTAAAGTTGCCGATGTGCATGGTGATCGTCATATTGAGGTTGTGGCAATAAATGAACATCTTCAGAAAATTAGAGCGTATACAAATAGGACAATCGCAAGTACTTTGGATAGCTTTTTTCCAGCAATCGATGATATATTGAGGTTGGACCATCCTAGGGCAGAAATTACAATGAAACAGATAAAAACGCTAAAAAGAGCAATAGAAACCCTTTCTTCGGAGAAAAGGCCCATCGTTGATCTGTTCAATAAGATATCAGACCTGTCATCGAACTACACCGCACCGGAAGATGCTTGTAATTCATACCGATTCTTGTACCAAAGTTTACAACAATTAGATAATGAGGTACATAAATACTTGCACTTCGAAAAACATATTTTGAAACCTAAAGCTTTAAAAATCATAGCATAATGAATTCATTTTTACCCACAGTTGAAACATTGCCCGTTGGGCATCCTGTTAAAGTATATTACGAGGAAGGTGCTTTGATCAATGATTTGTTGTTGGAACTTTACGAGGCCGATCCAGTTGAGGATTTTGAAAAGTATTTCAATATTTACAATCAACTCACAACTATCGAAAAGAGATTCAAACGTAAGGAAAATCAATTGTTTCCTTATTTGGAAAAACATGGTTGGAACGGCCCGAGCCAAGGAATGTGGTCTTTTCACGATAACTTAAGGGACCAGATCCGATTGATCAATACGTACAATGCTGAAAGAAACATTGAAAAAATAGTTGATAACCTACCGTACCTTATTGATGGGATCAAGAGGTTAATGGGGATCGAGGATATGCGTTTGTTCCCTACAGCAATGGAATTATTGACAGAAGAAGAATGGAAGGAGTTTTATCAAGGGGATGAGGAGATTGGATGGATGTTGTTGCGGAAACCATCCCCTTACCCTTTTATTGAAGAGAAGTACGTACATCCTAGCGAAGATTTTAAAAAGCGGGATTTATCCTTTTCCTTAGAGAACACTTTTCATTATGATGAAGGTTATATGACCCCGGAACAGGTTAATTTATTGTTGCGTTTTTTACCTGTCGATATTACTTATGTAGATGAAAATGATAAAGTGATTTTCTATAATAGGGGAGATGATAGGGTATTTGCCAGGAGTAAAGGTATTATTGGTAGGGAAGTCCGTTTTTGTCATCCGCCCAAGAGTGTTGATATGGTGTTGAGGATTGTAGCTGAATTTAAGGCAGGCACCAAAGATGTGGCAGAATTTTGGTTCAATTTTAAAGGAAGGGTCATTCATATCAGATACTTCGCTATACGGGATAATGACAAAAACTATAAAGGGGTCATTGAAATGTCCCAGGATATAACTGATATCCAAAAGTTGGAAGGACAAAAAAGATTGTTGGATTGGGATTAATCGTTTGTCCCATGTTTTGTTTTAAATAGGATTTTTTTATTGATGACGTTAAGCCCTGTGAATTTAATTCATAGGGCTTTTTTTATGGAAACGGGTAGTTTTTCAATGACCAATTTATTTTCAAATTATTAGGTTTGAATGCACTTGCCGTGACAACTTTTTTTAATTTTACATTATTGTAACAAAGGTTACGGTTTTTCTCTTATTGATAAGTGACATTTGATGCTTCTTAACATGGATTCAAGCTCTATTTTATATACATTCATTTAAAGAATTTCTGGTATGGAAGACATGCTTTTTTATGACAGGATGCAATTTGCGTTCACGATTACCTTTCACTATCTCTTTCCACAATTGACCATGGGGCTGTCCTTGATGATCGTCTATTTCAAATGGAAGTTCCTTAGGTCTAAATTGGAGAAATACAATGAAGCGGCAAAATTCTGGATGAGGATTTTCGCCCTCAATTTTGCGATGGGGGTCGTTACCGGAATTCCGATGGAGTTTCAATTTGGAACCAACTGGGCCAAGTTTTCCGAACTGACCGGAGGCATTATCGGGCAAACTTTGGCAATGGAGGGTATGTTCTCCTTCTTTTTGGAGTCCTCTTTTTTGGGCCTGTTTCTTTTTGGTGAAAAGCTGTTAGGGCATAAATTGCATTTTGTGACCGGTTTAATGGTCTTTTTAGGCTCTTGGGCAAGTGGCTTCCTCATTATCGCCACCCACTCCTGGATGCAATTTCCTGTGGGTTATGAGATTTTGGAGAACGGAAAATTCGTACTCAATAACTTTTCTGCCCTATTTTCTAATCCTTGGTTATGGCCGTCATACCTACATAATCAATTGGCTTCGGTAATTACATCATCTTTTGTCGTAGCGGCAATTGGGGCTTTTTATATTCTGAATAATAAGCATAGTGAGTTCGGTAAGTTGTTCGTGAAAACCGGGGTTGTTTTTGGTCTCATATCCAGCATACTGGTAGCCTTCCCAACGGGTGATATGGTTGCTAAAAATGTGGTAAAATACCAGCCAGTGACCTTTGCGGCCATGGAAGGTATTTTCGAGACCGAACAAGGAGGGTCGGAAATCGTACTGATCGGTCAACCCAATATGCTCGAGAAAAAATTGGACAATAAAATAGCGGTTCCCAATATCTTGAGCTTTTTAACCTATCAGGATTGGAATGCAGAGATCAAAGGACTAAACGAATTTGATGCCAAGGATTACCCTACCAATGTGCCCGGACTTTACTATTCGTATCATATAATGGTCGGTTTGGGAACTATTTTTATAGCATTGATGCTTGTTGCTACCGTTCAATTATTTCGAAAAAAATTATATAAGACCAAATGGATATTATGGTCGTTATTGTTCATGCTGCCGTTCCCATATATAGCCAATACTACAGGATGGTATACTTCGGAACTGGGACGCCAACCTTGGTTGGTCTATAATCTATTGCGTACGTCCGAAGGGGCTTCTCCAACTGTTTCTTCAGGAAACACGTTATTTACTTTGTTAGGTTTTATAGGGCTTTACTTGTTATTGGGCCTCTTGTTCCTAATGCTGGTCGGTAAAATCATCAATAAAGGTCCTCACATTATAAAACATTGAATATGGAATTATT
This sequence comes from Maribacter luteus, assembly GCF_009674825.1. Lineage (GTDB taxonomy): Bacteria > Bacteroidota > Bacteroidia > Flavobacteriales > Flavobacteriaceae > Maribacter_A > Maribacter_A luteus. The sequence goes on along the minus strand of NZ_WKJH01000030.1, from coordinate 445,565 downwards.
TTGGTATATCGTTTTAGTAACAATGTTGGCCATCTATGTGGTTCTCGATGGCTATGATTTCGGAGCAGGAATAGTTCATTTGTTTTTTGCAAAAAAAGAGAAGGACAAAAAAGCCATTACCAGTGCTATCGGACCTTTTTGGGACGCAAATGAGGTTTGGTTGATTGCAGCCGGGGGCGTATTGTTTTTTGCGTTCCCTACACTTTATGCTTCTTCTTTCAGCGGATTTTACCTACCATTGATCATGATTCTATGGTTGCTTATTTTTAGGGCCATAGGCTTGGAGTTGAGGGGGCAGGTGCATAATAGTTTATGGGAATTGATCTGGGACAAGGCCTTTGGTATTGCCAGTTTATTGTTGGCGTTGTTCTTTGGTGTAGCCCTTGGTAATGTGGTAAGGGGTGTTAATTTAGGAATGGTCGAAAATGGGGTTTCTACCCAAGAGGCCCATTATTTCTTTTTGCCATTATGGAACGCTTCATTCAGCCCCCAAGCCGAACAATTGGGTATAATCGATTGGTTTACGTTGTTCTTGGGTGTTGTTAGTGTGGTGGCCTTGACCATCCATGGGGCCAATTGGATTATATTCAAAACGAATTCCAGTATAAATGAAAAATTGAAAAAAACAGTCTTTATCCTGAATTTCGTATTGCTGGCCTTAGTGGTTGTTTCATTGTTGGTTTGGCATATAATAGAACCTGATCCTTTTCATAATTTCATAAAATATCCCTTAATGTGGATATTCCCGATTATAACTTTTGTGGGCTTGTTCGGCTTGTTCAAAGTTAGGACCTTTAAAAAGCACGGTATGGGATTTTTGTTTTCCTCATTGTTTTTGTTGGGAGGCTTGTCTTCAACCGTTGCATCCATATTTCCTAAATTATTACCGTCTACGAATGATTTGAACCCTTCATTGACCTTGAATAATGTTGCTGCTCACGACTATGGTTTATCCGTTGGTATGAATTGGTTCTTTATAGCATTGGTGTTGGTCATTTTCTATATGGTAATACAATATCGTGTATTCAAGGGCAAAATGGATGATGTTGGCTACGGGGAACATTAAAAAAAGCCCTTCACTGACTTTTTAATGATTTCTATACACAATAAGTTATAAACTTGTTGGATGTGTAACAAAAGTGGCAGTATAGGTTTCCTCAAAATATAATCTTTACAGAAGTAATGCAAAAGATCGTACATGATTATGGTCATTGCGTTCATTTCACATCCAGATTAATTTTATTGAAATTTAAATAACCAAGAATGTCTAGAATTGTTGTTTTGGGTGCCGGTATTTCCGGGCACGTTGCAGCGACCCATTTACGCAGAAAACTATCAAAGAAGCATACGGTAACCGTAGTTTCCCCCAATAGTAATTATCAATGGGTACCTTCTAATATTTGGGTCGGCACAGGACGTATGCAACCAAAAGACATCATTTTTCCTTTGGCGCCTTTATACAAGAAAAAAGGAATAGAATATAAACAGGCTAAAGTGGTTACTTTTCATCCGGAAGGGGATACTGAGATTGAAAAACCTTATATCCTTGCGGAATACGTTGCTGGTGAAACAGTCGGAGCGATGGAAAAGGTCACTTACGATTACCTTATAAATGCCACTGGTCCAAAGCTGGCCTTTGATATGACCGAAGGTTTAAAACCCGCAACCAACAAGGCTTATTCAGTTTGTACGTATACCCATGCTACAGAAGCATGGCATGCTTTGGATCAATTGATCCAAGAGATGAAACAAGGCAAAAAGAAGAAAATATTGATTGGGACCGGTCACGCTAAATCTACATGCCAAGGTGCTGCATTTGAATATATTTTGAATGTGGAGCAAGAATTGAACAGACATGGTGTACGGGACATGGCCGAACTCACATGGATAGCCAACGAACCTCAATTGGGTGATTTTGGTATGGATGGAATGCTCCTTAGTTATGGCAGCAACATCATGAAATCGAGCGAGTTGGTAGAAATGGTGTTCGAAGATCGGGGAATCAAATGGATAATAGGGGCAGGCGTCAATAAAATCGAGGATGGGATTGCCCATTATGAAACCTTGGACGGGGAATACCATACGGAAACCTATGATTTTACGATGTTGATTCCTGCATTTTCAGGACATGGTTTCAAGGCCTATGATAAAAATAACAAAGATATAACGGACAAACTGTTCAAGGGTTTTATGATCGTAGATGCTGACTATACACCCAAGCCTTATGAGGAATGGACTGTACAGGATTGGCCAGAAACGTATCAAAATCCTTCATATGCCAATATTTTTGCCCCGGGAATCGCATTTGCCCCGCCTCATGCTATATCCAAACCTAGGGTAAGTAAAAACGGTACGCCCATTTCACCAGCGCCACCCCGTACAGGAATGCCTTCGGGTATTACGGCCAAATTGGTGGCGGATAATATCATAGACACCATAAATAATAAAAAACCATCATTGCGTCATAAAGGTTCAATGGGGAATATGGGAGCTGCCTGTATAGCATCTTCAGGTTATGGAATAACCAAAGGAAGTGGTATAAGTATAACGACCTTCCCTATAGTTCCCGATTTTAACAAATACCCGGATACTTACGGTAGGCGCTTAGGTAAAACCTTTGGGGAAATAGGATTGGCAGGGCATTGGCTAAAATTGGCCTTGCACCACGCCTTTTTGTATAAAGCTAAAATGAGGCCATTTTGGTGGCTGATTCCAGAATAAAATATATATAAAATGACTCGTAGGATTTCAAAGACAAAACGATTTATAATGATGAACCCGATCATTCAATTCTTTAAGTTCATCTACTTAAGTTTAAAAATATTGGTCATTGTTGCTGGTGGCCATGGGGGAACCCGTAGGGTTGATCAATGACCCCCTTGATTTTCATTGATTTGTTTGGTTGTTGAAAAAGGACCCTGATATTTTTGTCAGGGTCTTTTTTGTGTAACAAATGTGACAGTAGGGCTCGATTTTTAACATCATATTGCTAGTTGAAATTGATTATTTCAATTTTTTGAACTTAAATTGACCGCTGCCCATTGGTCAATTTTGTTTGGTTGTTGATAAAAGCATTCGCCTTGTGGCGAGTGCTTTTTATGTTATGGGGGTATTCCGGTTCAACCCAACCTTTTGTTTGTTAGGTTATCTATATGATTCTGGTCATTGCACCAAGTTTAAAGCAGGGATAACTTTGGCCTTCAAATAATTAAATTTAAGTAAGATGAAAAAATTAATACTGTCGATGGTATTGGTTATTCTCGGAACCATGATGCTATCGGCCCAAAGAGGAAGTAGGGGATGGGGCCAAAACTCGAACTACGGTAGAATGTACAACCCTAAAACAGTCGAAACCATTGTAGGTACGGTTACAGCGATTGAAAGAAAGGTACAGGATACCAAAATGTCGCAAGGCCTATTTTTGACAGTAAAAACGGAAACAGAAACCATATCCGTTCATTTAGGTCCGACTTGGTATATGGACAATCAGGATATCCAATTTCAAAAAGGCGATGAAATTCGCATAACAGGCTCTAGGATAACCTTTGAAAATGCACCGGCCATTGTTGTAATAGAAGTTGAGAAGAACGATAATATATTAAAACTAAGGGATAATAATGGTTTTCCCATTTGGAGTGGTTGGAGGAAAAAAAAACACGGGAAAAAGAATGATCAATAGGTAAGAATGTTTTTATCTCTATTTGTAAAGGCAAACTACCGATTATGATGTATTTTAGATGCTAAAATCCAAGGTTTATGATATTGCATGATTTTGAATCGGAATTTTCAGTGTTGAATAGCTTTATTGCGGAAATCCGTGATATTGAAATACAGAAAGATCCAATGCGGTTTCGAAGAAACATTGAGCGTATAGGAGAGATTCTTTGTTATGAAATGAGTAAGACCTTGAATTTTGAGACCAAGACCGTACAGACGCCTTTAGGCACCAAGGACATTGCATTGCCCATAAATGAACTTGTACTCTGTTCGGTATTAAGGGCCGGAATTCCATTGCACAATGGATTGTTGAACTATTTAGATCACGCGGAAAACGCTTTTATTTCAGCTTATAGACATCACCCAAACGGAGGAGATGATTTTGAGGTCATTGTTAAATATTTTGCAGCACCTAGCCTAGAAAATAAAACCTTGGTTTTAACCGATCCCATGTTGGCAACGGGCAGAACCCTGGAGAATGTTTTAAAGGCGCTGAAGACCCATGGTGAACCTGAACAGATCCATATTATTTCGGTAATCGGTTCTAAACAGGGTGTAGACTATGTTGAAAAGGTTTTTCCTGAAGGCACGCATTTATGGATCGCGGCCATCGACGATGAACTGACCAAGAAAGGGTATATACTTCCCGGTCTTGGGGATGCAGGTGATCTATCGTTCGGAGTTAAGTTGTAAGAAAACCAAAAACTTTTTGGTTCATGTTTATTATCTAATTCTTCCTACCTATTTTTTGGGGTAACATATGTTACAATCCATGGTAACATATGTTACTGTCAGGTCTTGTGCCACCTTCTAATTTTACCCGAAATTAATTGAATAATGAAGAAACTAGTATTGATCCTAACATTTTTCGGTGCTGCATATGGTGTGCTGGCACAAGAAGCAGTGTTGATTAGTAAAGAGGAGGTTCTTGATCAGGTCCTTGAGGGGAATAATGCCTTGAAGATATCTGAACAAGAGGTTTTGGTCGCGAAAGGTGATTATAACCAGACCAACGCCATTTTACTTCCTAATATCAGTATTTCGCATACCGCGATCGCTACCACGAACCCTCTAATGGCCTTTGGTTCAAAATTGAACCAAGCGATACTGACTTCGGGTGATTTTGACCCTTTATTGCTTAATGAGCCTAGTCAAATAGAAGATTATGCCACTCGCATAGAGGTGCAACAGCCTTTATTGAATTTTGACGGGTTATATCAGCGAAAAGCGGCCAAAGCAAAATTGAACGCGACGCAATACCAAGCAGAACGTAAGCAAGATTATATTCGGTTAATGGTAGATAAGGCCTATATGCAATTACAGTTGTCGTATAAAACCGTAGAGGTGTTGCAAAAAGCCAAGGAAGCCGCCCTTGAGAACAAAAGATTGGCAGATAATAGTTTTAAACAGGGATATCTACAAAAATCGGATGTGTTGGCCGTACAGGTGCGGGTTACTGAAATTGATAATCAATTACAATATGCACAAAGTAACATCAAGAATGCATCGAACCAATTATCGGTTTTAATGAACGATGATAGTTATAGGATCTTACAACCTACCGATTCCTTGGCCGTAATTACCCAAGAAGTGGATTTTGACTATTTACCGGAGAATAGAAAGGATGTATTGGCCATGTCTTCGGCCTCTGAAGCGTATCGGCAAATGTACAAGTCCGATAAAATGGGTTTTTTACCTCGCTTGAACGCTTTTGGTACTTATGAATTGCATGATGACGAAGTGTTTCAAGGTGATGCCGATGGATATCTTTTCGGGGCGGAATTGAAGTGGAATATTTTTGAAGGATCAAAACGATTTGGAAAAACGAAGAAGAGTAGGGCCGAGTATGAAAAATCTAAATTGGAACTGAACCAATATAAAGCAGAAAGTCAGGTAGAGTTGAATAGGGCCACACGTATGCTTCAGGATGCGAAAAACAACTTGGAGCTTACGGCTCTGGCCTTGGAACAATCGGGGGAATCACTTAGAATCCGAACCAACCGCTTTGAACAAGGGTTGGAGAAAACTACGGATCTGCTGATGGCAGAGACGCAATTTGCCCAAAAGCAGTTGGAGTATTACGCGACTATTTTTCAACATAATTATGCCTTGGCATATGTTCAATTTTTAACCAAAGAGTAACTCAAAAGAAAAAAAACATAAATCGAAATGAAGAATACATTAATCATAGGGTTGTTTTCACTGGCATTTTTAATGGCTGGTTGTGGAGATGGGGAAAAGAAGGCCACTGCGGACAATTCCCCGGCTATAAACGTTTCAGTTAGTTCCGTATCAGGGGAAAGTGGTGATTCGTTCTTGACCGCTAGCGGAAAGGTTGAAGCGGTGAACAGTGCCAATTTGAGTACCCGAATGATGGGTTTTGTAGATAGGATATACGTTAATGTTGGGGATAAGGTAAGAAAAGGCCAACAATTGATCAGCATAAGTGATGCGGACCTATCGGCTAAATTGGCGCAAGTGAACGCGGGTATTACCGAGGCCACGGCGGCATATGGTAATGCTGAAAAAGATTATAAGCGTTTTACAGCTTTGTTTAAGGAAAATAGTGCTTCACAAAAAGAATTGGATGATATAACGGCCAATTACAATATGGCAAAAGCGCGGTTAGAAGCTGCCAAGCAAATGAAGAACGAGGTAAATGCACAATTTTCATACGCCAATATTCGGGCCCCGTTTAGTGGAATCGTTACTAACAAGTTTATAAAGGTCGGTGATATGGCAAATCCCGGTATGCCTTTGTTAGAGGTTGAATCTCCCGGTAAATTCCAGGTATTGGCCATGGTGCCGGAATCTGAAATTCTTCGCATAAAGGAAAATACAGAGGTAGATGTAGTCCTTAAATCCTTGAATACTTCTGTAAAAGGAAAAGTCGTGGAAGTAAGTACTTCGGCAAAAAATACGGGAGGGCAATATATGGTCAAAGTGGTACTGGATAAATCCGAAGAGAATATTTTGTCGGGTATGTATGCTACGGTGCGTTTTCCCGTTGCAAAAAAGGAAAATGTTAATTCGGTAATGATTCCCCAAACGGCCATTGTGACCAATGGTGAGCTTAAAGGGATTTATACGGTAAGTCAAAGTAAAACGGCCCTATTGAGATGGTTGCGATTAGGTAGGACAATGGGTGATCAGGTAGAGGTGCTCTCAGGTTTGTCACCGGAAGAACAATATATAGTTTCCGCAGAAGGTAAATTGTATAACGGAGCCAGAATCAATATTCAATAATTGTTGCCGCGTTAGGGATTGAAGCGGTTACCCCGCATCCGCAAAAGCGGGAGGAGTAAAAGTGAAAAGCCCGGCCTGCACGAATTTCATAAGGTTTTGAACCAAATGAAAGGAGTGAAAGGAACGCCAAAAAACTTAATAATATAAAACATGAAGGAAGGATTAGCTGGCAAAATCGCCAAATTATTCATAGGATCCAAATTAACGGTACTTCTGATGATCGTATTCATGGTCATCGGGGTGTACAGCTCCTTTTTGATTCCGAGGGAAGAGGAACCGCAGATTGATGTGCCCATGGCCGATATCTTCGTAGGGTATCCTGGGGCGAGTCCGACCGAAGTGGAATCAAGGGTGGCCAAACCGCTCGAAAAATTGATTTCGAACATAAAAGGGGTCGAATATGTGTATTCAACTTCGATGAAAGAGCAGGGAATGGTAATCGTTCAATTCTACGTTGGGGAAGATATTGAACGTTCATTCGTAAAACTCTATAATGAGATCAATAAGCATATGGACGTTATGCCAGAGGGAGTGACTTTCCCATTGGTAAAAACACGTTCTATCGATGATGTTCCGATGTTGGGTTTAACGTTGTGGAGTGAGAGTTATGACGACTACCGAATTAAGCAAATCGCCCAAGAACTTACTGATGAGATCGGAAAGATAAACGATGTTTCGGCCACACAGAAAATAGGGGGTAGAAACAGGCAATTACGGGTGGTCCTTGATAAGGAAAAGATGGCCGAAAGCGGATTGGATTTTATAACCGTGGCCCAAATGATCAAGGCCAATAACCAACAATTGGGTGGTGGGTCTTTTGATAAGAACGATACGGAGTTTACCGTAACTACCGGGAATTTTCTTGAAACTCCGGAAGATGTGGAGAATTTAGTGGTTGGTGTTCAGCAGAATAGGCCTATTTACCTAAAGCAGATCGCAAGCATTCAGGACGGACCTGAAATTCCAAAAAATTACGTGTCCCTTGGATTTGGGCAGGCGAGTGAAAAAGCCGGGGATTTTAAATCGGAATATCCTGCGGTAACCATTTCGGTCGCGAAACGAAAAGGGGCCGATGCCATGAAAATTTCCGATGTCATCTTGGATAAAGTGGAGCATTTGAAAAAGACCTTGATTCCTGATGATGTTCATTTAGAGGTGACAAGGAACTATGGGGAAACGGCCTCCCATAAGGTGTCTGAGCTATTGATGCACTTGATCGGCGCGATAATCGCCGTGACCTTCGTGGTTATGTTGGCAATGGGCTGGCGAGGTGGTTTGGTCGTGTTCTTATCTGTTCCTATTACGTTTGCTTTGACTTTATTGAGCTACTATATGCTCGATTATACACTGAACAGAATCACGCTTTTTGCCTTGGTTTTCGTAACAGGTATCGTGGTCGACGATTCGATTATTATAGCGGAGAACATGCACCGGCATTTTAAAATGAAAAGATTGCCGTTTAAACAGGCGGCTTTGTATGCAATCAACGAAGTTGGTAACCCTACCATTTTAGCAACTTTTACGGTAATCGCCTCGGTATTGCCCATGGCTTTCGTTTCAGGATTAATGGGGCCTTATATGAGTCCTATGCCTATAGGTGCATCGATAGCCATGTTATTGTCGTTGTTCGTTGCTTTGACGATTACCCCTTATTTGGGTTATATTTTCTTAAGGGAAAAGGAGAAAAAAGGAGAAGAAGCGAAAGAGGAGAAACCCATGCAGGATTCTTTTATTTATCGCATGTATGAAAAGTTTGAAAAACCTTTGATCGAGAATAAAAGCAAAAGATGGTTGTTCTTGGGGATTACGTTCTTTCTATTACTTGGGTCAGTGGCCTTGTTCTTTACCAAATCGGTAGCGGTGAAAATGTTGCCTTTTGATAACAAGAATGAGTTTCAGGTGGTCATTGATATGCCCGAGGGAACGACTTTGGAACGAACCGGAGTGGTTGCCAAGGAGATAGCCCAATATTTGGCCACAAGGCCAGAGGTGGTCAATTATCAAACCTATGTGGGAACATCGGCACCTATCACTTTTAATGGACTTGTGCGTCATTATGATCTACGTGGTGGCAGTAATATGGCCGATATTCAAGTTAACTTGATAGATAAAGGGGAACGAAGTGAACAAAGTCATGACATAGCAAGTTTGTTGCGACCAGAGATCCAACGGATAGGTGAAAAATTCAACGCGAATGTCAAAATCGTAGAGGTGCCACCAGGGCCTCCGGTAATGTCGACCATCGTGGGTGAAATTTATGGTCCTGATTATGATAAACAGATAGATATTGCCAATCAGGTTCAGAATATCCTGAAAAATACCGATGATGTGGTAGATGTGGATTGGATGGTGGAAGCCGACCATGTCGAATATGAATTTATCATTGATAAGGAAAAAGCCATGTTGTACGGTGTTGCGCCACAACAAATCGCGCATACCATGAATATGGCATTGTCAGAAAGGGCCGTGACCAATTTGTACGATGAGGATGCCACGACCCAAGTTGGTTTGATTTTGGCTTTGGACGAAAAGGAGAAATCCACTATTGGTGATATAGCTCAATTAAAAGTGAAGTCACAACAAGGTAACATGGTTACTATCGGGGACCTGGTAGCAGTTCAAAAGTCTACAAGGGCGAAAAGTATCTATAGAAAGAACCAGAAAAGGGTAGTGTATGTCTTAGCCGATATGGCCGGGGAATTGGAAAGTCCCGTATACGCCATTTTAGGAATGACAGATAAATTGAAAGAATTGAACCTTCCCGAAGGTTATGCAATAGACGAACTTTATATAAAACAGCCCGATTTTGAAGATGATTATACAGTAAAATGGGATGGTGAATGGCAAATAACCTTGGAGGTGTTTCGTGATTTGGGTATCGCTTTCCTTGGGGTTATAGTTATCATTTACATTTTGATAGTTGGTTGGTTCCAGAACTTTAAGGCACCTGTTGTAATGATGGTGGCCATTCCACTTTCTTTAGTGGGTATTGTGTTGGGACACTGGTTATTGGGGGCTTTCTTTACGGCTACTTCTTTTATTGGTATGATTGCCCTAGCAGGTATCATGGTAAGGAACTCCGTGTTGCTGATCGATTTTGTAAACCTACGTTTGGCAGAGGGTATTCCCATTAAACAAGCGGTTATAGAGGCTGGAGCTGTACGTACAACCCCGATTTTGCTAACGGCAGGCACCGTTGTTATCGGAGCATTCGTGATTCTGTTCGATCCCATTTTCCAAGGATTGGCCATTTCGCTCATGGGAGGTACCATTGTATCGACAGTACTTACGCTTTTGGTGGTGCCATTGGTTTACTACATGATAGAGCGCAAGAATTACAAATAAGGGAGTAATTAAAAGAAGCGCTTTGTTTTTTGATTGATTCAATTATTAATGACAAAAAAGTTTTAGAGGTATGAAGCTATTAATGGTAACTGTGGTTGAGCAGTATGAGAAAAAGGTAATGGACCTTTTTAAAAAAGCCGAAATAGAGAATTTCAGCGGTTCTGATATTGATGGCTATAAAAATCCTATTTCCCTTATGATGAAATCTACATGGTTTCCCAATGTAAAGGGAGGTGTTGAGTCGAGTCTGTTTTTTTCATTTACCGAGTCAAACAAAATCGATGTACTTTTTGAACTGATCAAGGAGTTCAATGAAAATCTGGAAACCAATAATCCTATTAAGGCGATTGTTGTTCCCGTTGAAAAAAGTATTTAAGTTAAATTAAAAAACGTATAACATGTTGAATAAGTATTTTAGGGTTATTGTTGGTAGTTTCATTCTATTAAGTGTTGTATTGGCAGTTTATGTGAATATTAATTGGTTGTGGTTTACCGTGTTCATTGGTGCCAATATGATTCAATCCGCATTTACGAAATGGTGTTTGTTAGAATCCATATTATTAAAGCTCGGGGTTGAAAAATAAATTTTGGTGGGAATTCAAATCTTTAGGCAATAAACTTTTTTTTGATTCTTTGAGTAGTTATCCAAGCTCCTATGCGGCTTTGGTTTTTAACGGCAAATTATAAAAACAACACCTTTGTCCATTATGGGCAAAGGTGTTGTGGTTAAACAAAAAACTAACTCAATGCAAAAATTATGATTACATTCTTACTCAATTTTGTCATTTATGTGGTAAGTTGTGTGCAGAATGCCTTGTTTTTATTGTTATTTCATTGATTATTAGCAAAAATTATTCGATCCAATATAATCAAAAGACAACTCTATTTGTCTAAAAAGTGATATTTAGAGAAAAATTCATTAAATTGCTTAGACCAAATAGCATTAAATACATTACCTATTCAAATCTAAATAAATAAGTTAGGGTTTAGTTCCAATATTTTGTCATTTGGGTAATGTATTACTTCAAAAACAACCGCAAGTGATGGATATTCTTAAAAAAATTCACAGGGAAATCGTTACCCTGTCTTCAGAGGATAGTTTTTTAGTGGAGGATCGTACCAAAGAGTTTTTTGATTACCCTATACATTTTCATCCAGAGTTTGAACTGAATTTTATTTTAAATGGAAAAGGGGTTCGTAGGATCGTTGGTGATAGTATGGAAGAGATAGATGAAGTAGAGCTGGTTTTGGTTGGGCCAAATCTATATCACGTATGGGAAAAGCACGTATGTGAAAATAAGAAGATCAGGGAGGTGACCATTCAATTTCAAAATGACCTTCTTGATGATGGATTATTACATAGAAGTGTAATGAGGCCGATAAGGGAAATGTTCGAAAGGGCTTCCCATGGTATATTGTTTTCCCAAGAAGTATCACTGTCCCTTAAAAATAGGTTGTTGAAAGTTTCAAAAATGGGTGGTATGGATAATTTTATGGAGATACTTTCCATTCTTTATGATCTTGCCATATCAAGAAACCAACGTTTGCTTTCTACTTTAACCCCTGAGCCCCCAAATTTTGAGCATAGCAACAAGATAAAAAAGTTATATGAATTCGTGCAGCAGAATTATGCCCGTAAGGTTACTTTGACCGAGGCTGCGGAATTGGTAAATATGAGTAGTGTATCATTCAATAGATTTATTAAAAAAAGAACAGGTAAAACTTTTGTTGATTACCTGAACGAAGTACGCATAGGGTACGCATCGAAATTCTTGATCGAGCGCGATCTGGCGATTTCCGAAATAGCCTTTATTTGTGGTTTTAACAGTATTGCCAATTTCAACAGGGTGTTCAAAAAGAATAAGAAAAGGACCCCGACCAAGTTTCGTGAAGATTTTTCAGGAATTAAGAGGGTTCTCTAACCTCTTTTCATTTATTTTGGTAATCACTTCAATCATGGCCCTACTATTGTGGTAGGGACATTTCCATGGTCCTACTTTATCTTCTGAGGTGTAGGATTTTCCGTTTGAGTCGACCCTGAAAAACCATTCGCCATTTTCATGGTCAATGATATGTTTTTTTGTAAATCCCCAAATCTTCAAAGCCGTATTGAAATAGGCATCATCATGTGATAAATGCCATGCATGGACCAGACCTACCATTGCTTCGGCCTGTGGCCACCAATGTTTGTCAGCATCAAGCTCCCTGGTTAGGGTATCCTGAGCATTGAATACCCCAAAATCTTTGTCCAATGCCTCGGCAATAAAGGTATTGGTCACTTTTATTAGTAGAGTTTCCGTTTTTTCTATTAAAGGTTTATTGTTGATTGTTCGTGCCCCAACGAGCAATAACCAGGCCGCTTCAATGTCATGCCCATAGGATATTTCAGGTGAAAGGCTTTTCCAATCATTGGTGAAGAATAAATCCAAATGGTTGTTCTTTAAGAAAATCCTGTTCAAAAATAGGTCGTAAAGCCTTTCCAATGAGTTTTTCACCTTCTCCTCATTGGTTACCTCATATAGTGTGGTATAGGCTTCTAAAACGTGTAAATGGGTGTTTGTGGTTTTTGGGGCATTAACTTCTTTTTCGCTAAGCCTTAAGTCTTCTATACTATTCCAATTTTCATCGAAAGCCTCAATATAGCCGCCTAATTCCATATCATACGAATGCTCTTCCAACAAGGCATATATTTCTTTTGCCCAGTTAAGTGCTTTGGTGTTGGCACTGTATTTGTGGTACTCGGCCAATGAATAGATGCAAAAAGCTTGGGCGTAAACTTGTTTTCTTTTGTTTGATGGTTTTCCGGTATGATCAACCTCCCAAAAGACACCTCCTGATTTTTTATCCCTAAAATAATCGTACAGGTAATCAAAGGCTATTTGGCACTCGGCATCGTACCTATTATCCTGAAAAAAGTTGTTTGCTCGTGAGAACGACCATAAGATCCGTGTGTTCAATATGACTCCTTTTGGGGCTTTTTCCACGATTTTGTTGTTATGGTCAATACGTCCTACGAAACCACCATGATCAAGATCTTTGGTCGTGTTCTTCCAATAGTCGAGTATACGGTTAAGTTCCATTTGTAATTGAAAGGAAACTTCGATAGGGTCGTTCAGTGTCATGCCTAGGGGTTTATCTTTAATATTTTCCTTTGTTCTTTTCGATCAAGTCGTAAATGAGTTCTACCGATCCCCTTGAGGTGAGTTTGTCTTCTGGTGTGTTCTTGCAGTAATCAATTAAGATTTCAATCTTAGAAGTCGCTACATGCATACGTGTGTCAGAAGATGCATAATAAATAAATACATTGCCATTTTCATCATTTATCCACCCATTTGCAAAGAGTACATTGCCGACATCACCGATTATTTCTTGATCGTCTGGAGCCATGAAATACCCTGCCGGTTGATGGATTACTTTGGAGACATCATTTAGGTCTGTCATGAACAAATAGAGTACATACCTTAGTCCGGCTGCCGTATTTCTTACGCCATGGGCCAGATGCAGCCAGCCTTCCTTTGTTTTTATAGGGGATGGTCCTTGGCCATTCTTTAACTCATAGACCGTATGGTATTCCTTGGGGTTGATGATGACCTCGTTCATCACCTTCGGATGTTTCATGTCATCTACGTAACCTAATCCGATTCCGCCACCGGCACCAGTTTCAATAAAGCCGTCCTGGGGCCTAGTGTATATGGCGTATTTGCCACACACGAATTCGGGGTGCAAGGTTACATTGCGCTGTTGGTTAGAGTCGGAAATCAAATCTGGCAATCGTTCCCAGTTTATCAGGTCTTTGGATCTGATGATACCCGCATTGGCTATAGCGGATGAAGTATCGGATTCCGGGGCATTTGGGTCTTTTCTTTCTGTACAGAAAATGCCGTAAATGAATCCGTCTTCATGTAAGGTGAGGCGCATGTCGTATACATTCACATCGGGGTCATTGGTTTGGGGCAGTAGTATGGGTTTATCCCAGAATTCGAAATTATCGATGCCATTTGGGCTTTGCGCAAGGGCGAAGAACGATTTTCTGTCCTTTCCTTCAACCCTAAGGGCCAGTATATATTTATTGTTCCATTTGATAGCTCCGGCATTGAATGTTGCATTGACACCGATTCTTTCCAATACATTGGGGTTTGTATCGGTATTCAGGTCAAATCGCCAATGCAAAGGAGTGTGTGCCGCTGTAACAATAGGGTATTTGTATTTTGTGAATAACCTTGATGGATGGGGTATTGCTATATTTTTTCGTTGGATGAATTCCTTGTGTTCATCGAACAATTTCTGAATGATTTCGTTTTTAGACTGCTCTTTTAATTTGGACATGGCTATTTTTCTGTATTGGGTTCTTTATTTCTTCTTAGGCTCAATTCCTTGTTTATCTTGATCATGAAATTATCGTCTAGTTTATAGAAAATCATGAAAATGGATGATATCAATGCTCCTAGAGCAGGTAAAACACTCATCATGAGTCGAATACCGGTTTTTGCTTCTTCAGTTTGATCCATGTTGGCTTCAAATCCATAATAAGCCAAAATCCAACCAGTGAGGGCGCCTCCGAGGGTCCATCCCATTTTCTGTGACATAGAGGAAGATGAGAATATAAGTCCGGTCGCCCTACGGCCGGTTTCCCATTCGGAGTAGTCCGCAATATCCGCATACATGGACCATAGTAGGGGGAAAACGATTCCTGCGCAAATACTGATCAAGAATTGAAATATGAAAATCAATGACAATTGTTCGGCACCAAAAAAGAAGAATATGCAGCTTAATACGGTTGCTAGGATCATGGCGCCCATAAATGTCTTCTTTTTCCCTATCGCATCCGAGATGGGCTTGGCTAAAACCACACCGATTATATTGGCGGCTTGGCCAAGTACCAAGTAAAGTGTACTATAAGTCAAGGGGACGTTCAATAGAGGCAGTTGAAACGCTTCTTGGGATACAAAATAGTATTTGAAATAATAGATGGTAGATCCATCGCGAATGGAGTTGAAAATAAGCGTGAATATCCCAGCACCCAGTAAAATGAACCATGGGATGTTCTTGGCCAAATCCTTTAGGTCTGACCGTAGGTCGGTTTTTTGTTCTTTAGGCGGTTGAATGCGTTCTCTGGTCAAATAAAAGGTTCCAAAGAAGAAAATAGCCGCGATAACACCATAGATGGTCATGGTTTGTTGCCATCCTTTCTGGGGGTTTATAATCCCTTGGTCATTGCTGAGGTATTCTACAAGGGGTTCTGCAGTAGCAAGCACTAAGATACTGCCTGCAAAAGCAAAAATGAATCGGAATGAGGCCAATGAGGTCCGATCCTTTAAGTTTGAGGTCATTACGCCCAAAAGGGACGCATAAGGCACGTTTACCGCAGTATAAACGATCATCATAAGACAATAGGTTACGTAGGCGTAGATTATTTTTGAAGAAGTCGTTAGGTCGGGTGTAGTGAACGTAAGGACCCCAAAAAGGGCAAACGGGATGGCCATCCAAAGTAAATATGGCCTGAACTTTCCCCACTTGGTATTCGTTCGGTCGGCAAGGATTCCCATAATTGGGTCGTTGAGACCGTCAAAGATCCGGGTTACCAAGAACATTGTGCCCACAACAGCTGCAGATATTCCAAAAACATCGGTATAGAAAAACAATAGGTATACGCTGAACATTTTCCAGAACATCGAAGAGGCGAAATCCCCGAAACCATAGCCTGCTTTTTCTTTTAACTTTAGTTTTTCCATAATACTTATCTGGCCTCAGGATTTTTATAAAAGATTAGTTGATTTTCTTTAATTTTTTCAAAAAAAGTACATTGGGCAACTTCTGGAATTTTATGAAATCTGGACTGCTTTTTTGGCCTTTAAAGGGTACATAGTAGTGATTGGGCCATGCGTTTCTCCAAAAAAGGGCCCATGAGATGCCTTTATCAGCAATATTTTTATCGAGTACTTCTGTCCACCAATTGTCGACCGTAACCATATTCAATCCTCCTTCTGTCATGGCATAGGGTTTCTTTTTCTTTTTGGCGATCTTAGCAAGGATATTTAGGTTGTTGTTGAGCAGTTGAATGTATTCTTCGGTGGAATTCTTATGGTAAAGGTCTATACCCAAAATATCTACATATTCATCACCGGGATAAAATTTCAAGTATTCCCCTTCATCTTTTATTGCATCCGTCGAATAGCAATATAATAGGTTATGTACATTGTTGTTTATGGTTAGAAACTCGAATGTCTCTATCCACAGTCTTTTAAATTCCTCGGGGGTACAATTGCCATGACCCCACCAAAACCATGAACCGTTCATTTCGTGGTACGGTCTAAATACCACGGGGATGGGTTTTCCTGAATCGCTTTTGAGACTTTTCATGAAATCAGCTACTTTTATTAACCAACTTCGAAATTTTGGATGCAGTGCCCCGCCTTGTAAAACCTCTGAAACGGCTGGTGAGGGGTCCCATGCGGATTTAAGGGTGACCGGGTTGTCAGGATGCCAACTTAAAGTTATGATTCCCCCATTTTTATGGGCTTTTTTAATAAGGTTGCCCATTAGTTTAAAATTCACCGTATCTAAATTTTGTGTGTGTCCCAATTCAAGATGTCCTAATTCAAATCCGTACACCCCGGGAAAATCCCCTGTAACATCATGTACATCACTTCTATGATCATTACCATTGTTTTTCCAACCCATACCATAGGCCGTTGCATCTTGGTGGCCAAACGCATAACCTGTTTTTGGTATTTCCTTGATTCGCATCATTAAGTGTTTAGTGGACATATCCGCATTGCGATCGGCCAATACCTGTGCTGATGATTCTTTCATAAGACTTGTTTTACAGGATAAAAAAGTAGAACCTAAAACGATAATAAGTAAGTATTTTGAAAGTCTATTGTAAATCATATGGTAGTCAATGATAAATTGAAAGGTTCTTTGACATTAAAAGTATAAAGTACTGATTGCATTTTTATATACTATTTTGTCATAATCTTGAAGGAATAACACATCGAGGATTCTTTATGTTATAAGAAGCATTGAAAAATCTATGTTTTTGTAAGAATACTTGATAAATCAAAGGTGAAATTTGATAAACTGAAAATAGGTTGTTGAAACTATTTTGTCAAAATGTTATGTTATTGTTTCAAAAGTATTAGGTGGTGGATTTGATTGGGTGAAAAGGCAGTTTTTTAGAGGTATAATTTTTAACTTGTGGCTTCAAGTGATTTTCTACTATGCAGATTAAAGAATTAACTGAAGTCTATGATGTCATCATCGTAGGCTCAGGTGCAGGTGGCGGTATGGCTACCAAACAATTGGCAGATGCCGGTTTAAACGTTGCAGTGGTCGAGGCAGGACCTTTTTTCGACCCCAAGAATCCAGAACAGATGACCCAATTTAAGTGGCCTTATGAGTCACCTAGGAGGGGCGCACCCAAAACCCGTGATTTTGGTGAGTGGGATATGGCCTATGGGGGTTGGGAAATTGAAGGTGAACCTTATACCCATACTGAAGGCACCAAATTCGATTGGTTTAGGTCGCATATGCTGGGAGGCAGAACCAATCATTGGGGACGTATTTCGTTACGATTCGGACCTAAGGATTTTAAACATAAGGATGTTGATGGGTTTGGGGATAATTGGCCTATAAGCTATGAAGATGTAAAACCTTATTATGACAAAGTGGATAAATTGATCGGCGTTTTTGGTAGTAAGGAAGGGCGACCCAATGATCCGGACGGTTTTTTTCTCCCTCCTCCCAAACCAAGATTGCACGAACTTTTTTATATAAATGGGGCAAAAAAGTCCGGGATTCCCGTTATTCCGGGGCGACTTTCAATGCTTACGAAGAAAATAAACAATGACCGTGGTGTATGTTTTTATTGCGGACAATGTTCACGCTCATGTTCGGTTTATGCTGACTTCTCTTCTGGGAGTTGTTTAATATTCCCGGCACAGAAAAATGGTGGAAGGGTAAAAATATTCGTGAATTCAGTAGTTCGTGAAGTGACGACCAATGAAGAGGGCAAGGCAACCGGGGTGTCCTATATAAGTAAGGATGATAGAAAAGAGTACAAGCTTAAAGCAAAAGTCGTGGTGCTCGCGGCATCGGCCTGTAGTTCGGCTAGGATATTATTGAATTCAAAAAGCAAACAACACCCTAATGGTCTGGGTAATAGCAGTAACCATGTGGGCAAGTATTTACACGATTCTACCGGGTCAAGTAGAACAGGGTTCATTCCCGGTTTAATGAACCGTAAAACCTCTTATAATGAAGATGGTGTAGGCGGTATGCATGTGTATTCACCATGGTGGGGTGATAATTCCAAATTAGACTTCCCTAGAGGTTACCACATTGAAGTTTGGGGCGGTATGGGCATGCCCAATTATGGTTTTGGTTATGACCCCAATGAATTCAATAAATTCTTCGGATTGAAAGTCGGAGGATACGGCGATTCCCTCAGAAATGACGTCAAAAAATATTATGGTTCCGTTGTAGGTTTTGGAGGTAGGGGAGAGGCCATTGCCAGAAAGGAGAATTACTGTGAAATTGACCCTACAACAGTGGATAAATTCGGAATCCCCGTATTGAAGTTCAATTACAAATGGTCAGATTTTGAAATAAAACAGGCCAAGCATATGCAAGATACGTTTGAAGAACTTATACATAATATGGGAGGTGAACCTATAGGTAAAAAACCGGGAGCGGAAAAAAATTACGGACTTCTTAATCCTGGTGAGGTTATTCATGAAGTAGGTACCACCCGTATGGGAAACGACCCTAAGACCTCGGTTACAAATAAGTACCAACAATTACATGATGTCGACAATGTTTTTATCGTAGATGCAGGGCCATTTGTTTCCCAGGCCGATAAGAATTGTACTTGGACGATTCTCGCCCTTTCATGGAGGGCATCGGACTATATTATTGAACAGTTGAAACAGCATAATATTTAAATAGGTGGATAGAAGGAAAAGTTTAAAGGCAATAATTTTAGGAGCTGGGGCAGCATCAACCGGTTTGGTTTTTAACGGGTGTAATACTGAAGGAGAACCGACGGTGGAAACCAACATTTCCGAAGGGGCCGAAAAATTCTTTGGAAGAACACCGGAAGAATTGGCCCTGATTGAAAAATTGAACGCAGAAAAATTGTTCAATGCACATGAGATGGAAACCATTACAATTTTAAGTACCATTATATTACCCCCAAAAGAACCACACGGTGGCCCAGTTGAGGCCGAGGTACCAGAATTTATAGAGTTCATCGCAAAGGATTATCCCGAAATGCAGGATACTTTGATTGGCGGACTTATGTGGTTGGATCATAAATGTAATACCATGTTCCAGGTCGAGTTTAAAACCGCCACGTTGGAACAGCAAAAACAAATTCTCGATACGATAGCTTTCCACGATCCCGAAATACCGTTAAACGAACAGCCCTTGGAGATCCAATTCTTTCATATGATGCGAGGACTTACGGTCACTGGCTACTATACTTCTAAAGTGGGTATAGCCGATTTAGGATACAAGGGCAATATGCCCAATGTTTGGGACGGCGTGCCGGAAGATGTTCTGGAGCAGCATGGAGTAGCATATGATCCGGAGTGGATCGCCAAATGTGTGGATCAAAGCAAGCGTGGTATTATTGCAGAGTGGGATGATGAAGGTAATTTGTTGACCTAATTTACCTTTGATCGGGGCATTCATCACATTCTTTTTTTGGGAATGATGTGGTGCAATATGGGTTGAATAATAGAGACATGACATTAAAAAGCATCCATGGGGGCTCAAAAAGGTTATAATGGAAAAATATTATAGTATGAGGCAATGGGTTAATGAGCGTAGAATTATATTTTACGCCATATTACTGTGTTTACAAATGGCCTTTTAGGACAGGAACCCAATGATTCGGTTTGGCACATATATGATGAACCACTGCCTTCAGGAATTGAATTCGAAGCTAAAGCAGAACGAATAGGTTATTTGGATTCAGAGGTTTTAAGAAACTATTGATTTATGAGATTCGTTTAAACAACAGTAACCGAACATCCGGTGCCTGGAGACCTTTAATTTCAGGTGCTTTTAATTTTAAGGTAGCCCTTCCTTTTTTTAGGTTGATGGTGCCTAACTTCATAGGAACGAAATCCTTTACATAGGACTCCATTCGAGGATCACGGTCATGCTCCATCCCTTTTAACGGCGGGTTATGGGCCTTCGATATTTTCGATGTCAACTTACTTTTTCCAAAACTCAATTCCAAAATAGAGCCTAAACTCTCTTCTGGGCATGTGTAATAAAGTTCAACTTCAAAATTTCCATCGGCCAATACCTCTACATCCCATGTGATTTCATCCTCAATACTGGTCCAATTCGTAAAAAAGCTACAATTGGGCCATTTATTACTTCGTTCAATTGTTCCGTGGGGAATGCCGTCCCTTGCAGGAATCTGGGTATAAACAAAATCGGGATGCCCTAAAGTAATAGGCCTTTCACCTTTCTCAACCGTGTTTTCGACAGATTCGGATTGCCAATAATGTTTTATGTTGGTAAATGAGTCGCGGAGTTTCGGCAATTTAGCCGAAAGGTCATGTTCCTGTCCTAGGTCGTTGACCATATTATATAGTCTATTTTCATAATCCAATCTAAATTCTTGGGTTCTGATACTGGTTTTGCCTTGCCAATGGTTAACTAAAACCCTTGGTTTCCATTTTACGGAATCATCAAAAAGTAAAGGTTTTAAATCGACCCCGTCAATAGGGTGTTCGGTTTTTACTTTTATATTGGCCAGACTTGCTAGGGTTGGTAAAATATCAATGGCTCCTGCAATGTGGTTTATGCTTATTCCCATTGGAATATGGTTTTTCCATTTTATAAAGAAAGGAGTGCGAACCCCACCTTCATCCGTTGAACCTTTTTTACCTCTCATTCGGCCATTCCATCGCCATCCATTTGGTCCATTGTCCGAAAGGTATATGACAATGGTGTTTTCTTCCAAATCCAGTTCTTTTAGTTTATCATTGATTCGCCCTACGTTCCAATCAATATTTTCCACCATGGCCAAAGCCGCCTTTGTGAAATTTTCAGGCTCCTTTTCTGATCCATGATAGGTCATACCAAGTTTTTTGTTCTTGAATCTATCCCAAAATGCATTGGGTACTTGCATAGGGCTATGCGGTGTATTGTAAGGTAGGTAAAGAAAGAAAGGTTCTTTTTTGTTCTTGTCTATAAAATCCAAACCATGATCGGTAAGGTCATCTGCCAAAAAACCTTTACCCTTTACGATTTTTCCATTGTGTTCGAGTATAGGGTTGAAATAGTTTCCCCAGTGCCCTGATGCAAAACCATAATAGTCATCGAAGCCTCTAGCGTTTGGATGGTACGGGGGTTGCATTCCATTATGCCATTTGCCATAGGCAGCTGTTTTATAGCCGGCTTGTTTGAATATTTCAGCTATGGTGGTTTCTCCTAAATTGAACCGTTCCCCACCGGCTGATGTAGAATAGACCCCTGTACGGGCCGCATATCTTCCGGTCAAAAGTTCTGCCCTGGTGGGGGAACATACCGGCTGAACATAAAAATGCTCAAATGAAACACCATTATTACCAAGTGCATCAATATTCGGGGTAGAAAGGTTAGTATTGCCGTTATGGCTTAAATCGCCCCATCCTTGATCATCGGCCATAATCAATATGATATTCGGATGTTGTGTTTTTACTATCGGATTTTCTTTGGGACCATCCTGACAGGAATAGCAAATGATTGTAAGCAGAAATATTTTTAAAGATTGGATTTTCATTCTTTATAAACTTGAGATTGAATGTACAAATTCAGCCCCACTTTTAATAACTTGCAATTGTCAATAATTAACTAGATTTAATCTTTGACTGCAAGACCAACCATAGAGTCAGCGGTTCCATAATAGAGGAACCATTTGCCCTTAAAATAAACCAAGCCTTCGATAAAGGTAGTGCCGGCCTTGTACTGTCCCGTAATTTCATGGGGAAGATCAGGACAGATGAACGGGGTTTCCAATCTTGCCACAACCTTTGTTGGTTCGTTTTTATCAAAGAGTACCTGTCCGCCGCAGTAGGTGCCTTCCGGTACTTTTGTTGTAGCCCCTTCACCACTTAGGTTTTTGCCATTGTACAATAGTAAAATTCCGTTTTCAGTGTATATAGCCGGTGGTCCGGGTTCGGTGAGGTGACTATCGAATTCATTCGGAGAAGGTTTAAATACATGAAGTAGTTCCCCGTTGGCGTCCAATATAGGGTCCCAATCGATTCCGTTATCCGAAAGGGCCAGATTCACAAAGAGTTCCCCCCAGTACATTAGATATTTCCCTTTGATTTTCTTGGCCACAAGTTTTCCTGTGACCAATTCGGTGACGATTGAGCCGGATTTACTCCAGATATCCAAGAATTTACCGTCATGTGCAGTTTCAAAAACAGGACCTTGCTTCGTCCATTTTTTCAAGTCTTTTGATGTTGCACTGGAAAGTCGTGCTACATCTTTGTTCCAACTTGTATAAAGCATAATATAGCTTCCGTCCGGTTTTTCCACTATTCTAGGGTCTTCAATGCCTCCAGGTTGGTCCCATTTATTGAAGACATCATTATCAGGATAAAGAACCGGTTCTGGATGTTTGGTGAAATGAATGCCATCGGTACTGAATGCAAGTCCTATTCTAGAAGTTCTTCCACCTAATATAGCATCCGGATTGTCTTCTGCCCTAAAGAGTAAAAAAACGGTATCGTTCCTTACTATGGCACCTGGATTAAAGACATCGGCTTTTTGCCACTGTACTTGTTCTTTCGATATAGGGTCTAGGAACGTGTAGCTGGAATCGGCCACCATAATGGGGTTTGTGGTTGTTTTTTTGAACCCGAGCATCCATTTTTCGGTAATTGGGCCGTTCTGTTGTTCCGGGATTACCTTTTTATCTTTACACGAAAGGAAACCAAAGAATACAATGATCAGGAAAAATTGTCTAAGTACTATTTTTTTCATGTGAATTTGATGTGTTTGGACTTGGATCAAACAAAGAATTATGTGTAACTTGATCTATCTTAATTCAATCACTTAAATATAAAGGATTCAAATCACGAAACAGTTTTATGGGCCGATTAATTCTACTTTTTAGTTTGTTGCTAATATCTAGTTGCAAGGAGTCTCCAACAAAAAAGAATATAGATACCACAACTACATTGGAGGTGGTTGATACGATTCAAACCAAAAAGGAAAAAGACGTTGTAAAAAAATTCAGGACTTTTGAAGGTTTAGCAGATACGACTTTTGTTCGTTTGGCGGATTTCAGTGATGGTTTTGCATATGATATGCGTTACGCCACCACCAATAATTTCCTAAAGGCCAAGGTATATGAATGTGCAGAGTGTTATACCCGGGTAAAAACGGCAAAAGCACTTTTAAAGGCAAATGAAGCTTTTAGGGCAAAAGGGGTAAAGATAAAATTCTTTGATTGTTATAGGCCAAACTCCGTTCAGTATAAAATGTGGGAAATAGTGCCTAATCCGCAATATGTGGCAAATCCTGTAAAAGGTTCTATTCACAACAAGGGAGGCGCTGTTGATATTACATTGGTGACCCTTGAAGGGGAAGAGTTGGATATGGGAACGGATTTCGATTTTTTCGGTAAACGTGCTTACCACGATAACTTTGATTTGCCCAAAGAGGTGTTGGATAATCGAAAATTATTAAAAGAAACCATGGAAAACCATGGGTTCTGGTCCATACGAACCGAATGGTGGCACTATAACCTTTCTGCGGGTTCCAATGATAAGGTGGCTGATTTTAAATGGGATTGCAATTAAAATATTTTAAACACTATGAAATACTATTCACTACTCATTCTTCTTATACTTTCCTACAGCATGGTCGCCCAAGATACTATTATGCCTTTATGGCCTAAAAACAATATCCCGAATCACATAGCCTCTGATGAAAAGGAGGTGCATGAGTATAAAGATATTTTATATATCAGCAAGGTCCAGATGCCAACGATTGAGGTTTATCTTCCTACGGAGCGAAATGCAGTGGGTTCGGCCATGGTTATTTTCCCAGGAGGGGGATATCGTATTCTGGCCTATGATTGGGAAGGTTCGGATATTGCGAAATTTTTAAATGGAAAAGGCATTGCGGCCATTGTCGTAAAATATCGCCTTCCGTCAGATGTCTCCCAAAAAGAGAAATACAATGTGCCCTTGATAGATGCGCAGCGCGCTATACGGTTGGTACGCAGTAAAGCTGAAGATTTTCATATAGATCCGAACAAAATCGGTATTATCGGTTTTTCTGCAGGAGGTCATTTAGCGTCGACCTTAGGTACACATTTTAACGAAGAAGTTTATGATAGAATCGATGATACCGACGATTTAAGCGCTAGACCTGACTTTATGGTTTTGGGTTACCCTGTAATTACTTTCGGTGAAAAAGCCCACGCAGGTTCTAGGATGTTTTTGTTGGGGGAAAATCCTACCCAGGAAATGATCGATCATTTTTCCAATGAAAAACAAGTTACCGAAGATACGCCTCCAACCTTATTGTTTCATGCTACCGATGATGGATCGGTACCTGTAGAGAACAGTTTGTTGTTTTATCAGGCTTTGAAGAATCATGGTGTATCGGCTTCAATGCATATTTATCCGAAAGGGGGTCATGGGTTTTCTTTGGCACTTAAGGACAAACATTTACGTGGCTGGACAGAGCGGATGTTCGAATGGATTGAAAGTTTGGAATAGATTTAAGTTTAAGTGGGTAGTCTATTTTACCTGAAAATTACCTCCATTTCAAATTATGTGACCTTCTGTGTGAGGAGGTGTATGGTCAACCTTTGATATCTCCACTTTTTGGTGGCTTTTTATACCAGTATGACGCTAAAATAGAGCCCGTGATATTCATCAGTGGGCCAAAAACTGCTGGGGCCAATCCCATTGTAGCGATTTTTCCGAGGGAGTTTGCTATACCCGAAGCCAAGCCTCCGTTTTGCATGCCTACCTCAATGGCAATTGTTCGTGCATCTTTTTCGGTCAATTTCATTAATCGGGCGTACCAATACCCGAGAAAGTAACCGAATAAATTATGAACTAAAACCAGAAGCATCAAAATTCCACCGATTTCCAATAAACTATCTCTTCCGGCAGCAGTTATAATAACGATTATCAAACCAATTCCCACCATGGATATAATGGGCATTAATTTCGAGAACCATTGAATGTTCTTTCCAAGAAGTTTATTGAAGAGTAAACCGGCACCAATAGGGATAATAATCATTTTCACAATACTCCACATCATATTCAGAACATCTATTTCGATGAATTCACCTGCCAAAAACTTCATGAGTAGCGGTGTAACGAAAGGCGCCATTAGCGTAGCTATGGATGTGATTGTAATAGAAAGCGCTAAATTTGCTTTTGCCAAATAGGCCATAACGTTTGATGCCACCCCGCTTGGAGAACATCCTATCAAAACAATTCCTGCAGCAATTTCCGGTGGAAAACCACTGAGCTTGGCCAGCAGGAACCCCATTATCGGCATAATACCCAATTGGGCGGAAACCCCAATAAATACCCCTTTAGGTGATTTGAAAATCTCTGCAAAATCATCCAAACTCATAGAGGTACCCATTCCGAACATTATGATCTGGATTAAGGGTATGATCAATGATGTTAATTTAAAAGTTCCGATTTGAATAAAATAGTAAGGATAGTAGAGGGCAATGACAACGCCGGCAAAGACCATTGTGGTGAACACATAACTTTTCAATGTTTCATATCCACTAAATCCTATGGCCAACAGCACGAAAAATGAAGTTATCAACGGGCCTAAATCGACTAAAAGTCCCATTGATAATAAAATGCAAATGATAACAATTAATAAAAGGGCAATACCAATTGAAGCGGAATAAAAATTGAATTTTCCCAAACTGTATTAACTATAGGGTTACAATTGATTACATGGAATTAGTAACTAAAGATAAATAACTAAGGAGCCAAATCACAAAATATTGGGAATTTATTTGTGTCTGTCAAGAATCTCGTAAGGCAGTTTTTTTTTAACCGCATTTCATTTTGAAAAAGTGAAACAACATATTTTCAAAGGTTATGTTCGATTGAAAAGTGAATATTTTAAATTGGTATTTCTTACTATTGAATAGTAAATTGGAACAAAGAATTCTAATGTTGTTTTGTTTTGATTATTTAAGGAACAATTATATCTTTGTCGCCCATAGAAAGCCATAATTTTTTATGGCTTTTTATTTTCGGGATGTGGCGCAGTCCGGTAGCGCACACGGCTGGGGGCCGTGTGGTCGCAGGTTCAAATCCTGTCATCCCGACGAACCACTAAATAGGTGGTATCGAAGCACTGTCAACTGACTGATTGACAGTGCTTTTTGTTTTTTGTGCATTCAATTGAATTCATTTAAAACCATATAAAAGGTGTAGAGTTCGGTGAATGGTTCGGTACGTTCCTTGTGCATAATTTAGCTACAGTTTGACGCTGTTCATGGGTGTTTTGCAAACCTGTTTTGTCAAACCCAAAAGCTATGTATTATGCGAAATTCCAACACTTTAAAGGTTCTTATCTTCACTAGGGACACTTCCAACAATCCTGAAAAATTGACCGTTTATGCCCGTATCACCGTCAATGGAAAACGGGCCGAGATAAGTTTGAAACGCTACGTTTCTGTGAATGAGTGGGACGAAAAGAAGGGAAGGCTCCATGGTCTGACCCACAAGGCCCGTTTGCTGAACAGCTATTTGGATGAGGTGTACGGTGAGATTATGGACACCCATAAACGATTGTTGCGTGAGGACAAGCTCATCACGGCTCAGGCCATCAAAGCCCGTTATCTGGGACAAGATGAAGCGCACAAGACCCTTATGGAACTTATCAAGTATCATTACGAATCACAAAAGAACAAGCTTCGCCCGGGTACCATGAAAAACTATTATGGCACGGAAAAGTATCTCAAAAGGTTTTTGGAGCATACCCGAAGAATTCAAGACATCAACTTAAAGCGATTGAACTATAAGTTCATCACTGATTTTGAAAACTATTTGATAAATGGGCCTGATCTGCAAAAGGGGAAGAAGTGTACCAATAACGGGGCCATGAAACATTTGGAGCGTCTAAGGAAAATGGTAAACCTTGCCGTGAGGTTGGAATGGTTGGACAAAGACCCGTTCATTAATTACAAGCTCCACTTTCACAAAACGGAACGAAGTTATCTAACAGAAAGGGAAATAACACGTATTGAGGAAACAAGTTTTACCGGTGCAGGATATGAGAAGGTGAAGGATGTGTTCCTTTTCGCCTGTTATACTGGCCTATCCTATATCGATGTCCGGGAACTTGAAAAGAATCAACTTGTACTTGGTATTGATGGAAACCAATGGATCTATACCAAAAGGGAAAAAACATCAGAAAGTGTAAAACTTCCCCTATTGCCCAAAGCAAAAGAAATCATTGAAAAGTACTGGGACAGTCCAGAGACCGATACTAAAATACTACCTGTACTCTCCAATCAAAAGACAAACAAATATCTAAAAGAGATTGCCAAGGCCTGTGGTATTTACAAGACCATATCCTTTCATTCAGCCAGGCATACTTTTGCAACAACAGTAACCCTTTCCAATGGAGTGCCGATAGAAACCGTTTCAAAAATGCTCGGCCATACCAAACTGTCCACTACCCAAATCTATGCTAGGGTATTGGAACATAAGATAGGAGAGGACATGCAAAACCTTATAGAACATATGCAGACCAAAAAAGCAGCCGAAGGATGATAAGGCTGTATTCATTTGGTCCCGCTTGCGGGACGAAGGAATAGCAAGAGGGTGATGCGCAAATTGCGCCATCACGGTTGTTTTCGGGTCTTCAACATGTTGAAAACCAGTTGATTGAACAGTATTTGGAATACTGTGTAAAATCAGGGGCTACAGTAGACTTTTCCGAAATCTACAGTAAACTCTTTTGGAGGCCCTGTAAACACTGGAAATTTTTGACGGAAAAATTGACGCAATTTCACTAAAAAACAAAATCACACCTATGGAAAAGCAATTAGCAAAAGATAAGACAAAGAAAGGAAGCGGTGGTTATTCCAATATTACCATAAAGAAAGAAACGGCCACGCGCTTTCGTAGCTATTCCAAAAAGTTCAACAAATCACATAGCGAGGTATTGGATGGAATGATAAGTTACTTCAAGGAGAACAACCTTGACCCTTTTGGGGAGGGAACAAAGATCATCCTTGACAGTATCAAAAAGTTGGAGCGTCAGATGATGAAAAAAATCGATAGGCTCATCGCCATTATCAAGAACATGGAAAAGACCAGTATTCGGCCGACCTATGAAATGGTGCTGATACTTTACGAGGCCTATGTAAAGGATGGGAGGAAACCCACACGTGAAACTGTCAATATACAGAAAGAGCGGAAGGACTTTTTGGAGCCTAGAAACACCGTTCCGAAAACTGAGCACGATAGAGTGCTAAAAGAATTCGAAAGTTATAAAAAGCGTTGCAATGAAATCCTCAACAAAGTGGAGAAGGTGGAACCAATAATGGGAAAGCCGTATCTGAAAATCAATATGGGGATCGGGGATTTTGAAAGCTTAAAGTACCAATTAAAATAGAAACCATGTATCTTACCATCTCGGCACAGAAAATGGGCAGTACCTACAACTCCAGTGTAGGGAACTATGTGGACTATCTAGAAAAGGAAAACGAGGATAGGTTGCCCGAACAAATGGAGCAATTCTTTGACCAAGAGAATGACAGCGTAAGCCCTCAAACGGTCATCGATGAAATAGATGCCAATACTGCCAAACTGAGACAGAAAGACCCGAAGTTCTATTCCATAGTGGTCAGTCCCAACCAAAGGGAACTGAAGGCCATAGGCAATGACCCAAATCTGCTAAGGGAATATACAAGGAAACTGATGGAGGACTACGCCAAGAGTTTCCATCGCAACCAAGGGGTCAAGGCCGAGAACCTAAAATATTACGCCAAGATCGAACATGAACGCACCTATCGGGGCTTTGACAGGCAGGTTCAGGAGAATGCACCTTACAGAGGTGAGATAGCAAGGCTCAGGAACGAGATACGGAAAGTGGAAAGGGGCGAATCCATCGGGAATGTAAAGGAGCTTGAAAAAATGATCAAAGAGCAAGAAAGATTGACACCACATAAACAGAACGGGCAATTGGTGGCCGCAGGAATGAAAAAAGAGGGTCCACAGTCCCATATCCATATCATCGTCAGTAGAAGGGACGTGACGAACACCTATACGATTTCCCCGATGGCCAAGCACAAGGCCTCCGAAGAGGAACTGAATGGAAAGATGGTAAAAAGAGGTTTTGACCGGGACAGTTTTTACCAAGCAGCCGAGAAGACCTTTGACAGGACAACTGGCTTTAAAAGGAACTATGTGGAATCCTATGTTGGTAGAAAGGCCCATGCCAAGGAACCGGGGAAGTTTTTTGCCAAGGTCATGGGACTGCCCACCAAGGAAAAGGATATCGCCTTTAAACTACTTCAGACAATGGGGGTCAAAGCTCCCAGTATTCCGACCAATAAAGTGCAAATGGCAGCCAAAATCATCAAGGCACAAGGGAGGGGTATCAATATGGCTAGGGGCACAGGTGAGGATATGGGCTACTGAAATCCAAAAAGTAGGTTGCGCCCTACCGGGTTTTTGCTATACGCTTATCTACCGGAACACTACAAAAACCCGACAGGATCCATGCGCAAAAGTTGGGGGTAAGATTTTGGGTCGCTTGCAACTCGAAATATGTTTTCGCTCGCTTTCTTAATTGCAACAGGAAGAGTCTCGATAAATTGAAATGTTTTTTAGTATTAATTTACTTGATTAGTTAATCAATAATCTGATTTACTAATTTTGTTTCAATGAAGGTACTTATCATAGAGGACGACCCACTCTTGAATGAAAATATTAGGGGAGCACTAAACGCTGAAGGCATACAGACCGAATTTGTTTTTGATGGGCAATTGGCCGTGAGAATGTTGCGGCAGAAAAAATTTGATTGTATCGTCCTTGATATCAACTTGCCAGGAAAGAATGGATTTGAAATCTGTAAGGATTTCAGAACATATAATTCGAGCACACCGGTGCTCATACTTACTGCTTTTGATGAATTGGAAGACAAAATACACGGGTATGATTGTGGAGCCGATGATTATCTTACCAAACCTTTTTTTATGAGGGAATTGACCCTTAGGATACATTCTTTAATACGCCGTTCTGCACCTCAACAAGGCGACTCAAAGCAGATTGTAATGGGCGACATTGTAATAGATCAATCGAAGAAAAGTGTTGAACGTTCCAATACCGAGATCAATCTGACCCCAAGGGAATACCAAATTTTGTGCATGTTGGGCAAGAATATGGGAGAAATTGTTACCAAGGAGCAATTGATAGAGGGGATATGGGGTACATCGGTAAATGTGAATACCAATACTATAGAGGTATATGTGAACTTTTTAAGGAACAAGATTGATAAACCTTTCGGAAAAAAATCCATTCGAACCAAAGTAGGTTATGGTTATTATATAGAAACTGAGTGAAGATTCGAAGCAAAATACTCATCTATTTTTCATCTACCGTAATCGTATTGGTGGCCTTTGCCATGGCCATAATTTTCCTGCTTTTTTCTGAATATAGGGAAGAACAGTTCCAGCAACAACAGTATGGGAAAATCCAGTATACGTTGAAGCTTATCAACCGATACAAGGAATTGAGCGCGGAAGTATCCTTATTGTTGGATGAACAGGATATCAACGATTTTTATGATGAAAAGCTTTTGGTCTTTGATGTGGATAAAAGACCCATTTTTTCCAGTTTGGATAATTTGTCTGTCAAAAATATAGATTCCATACTTTCAATGCTGTCTCCGAATAAAAATTGGTTGGAGGGCAAGGAGGATAACTATGATGTTATTGGGGTTTATCTTGAAAATGATTCTTCTGGATATTATGCAATTAGTAAAGCATATGATGCCTTTGGGTATGATAAAATGAATTACCTAAGAAATTTGCTCTTTTCCATATTTATAGTCATTTCTATTGTGGTCCTTTTGGTTTCATTTTATTTATCCAAGAAAATTTCTGGCCCTATTGCAAGCTTTGCAGAGAACTTGAAGCATATGAGTCTTACGGATAAAATGCCCATGAATTTTGCAAAGGACGATTCTTCCTATGAACTCAGTAACCTAACAGAAAAGTTCAATCAATTGTTGGAAAGAACCCAAGAGGCATTTTCGTTCCAAAAACATTCCGTACAGCATATATCACATGAACTTAAGACACCATTGGCAGTCTTATTGTCCGAATTGGAAAGGTTGACGCAAAATGATGACCTTAATGAGGTACGTGCCAGTCTGGATAAGCAGATAATTATGGTAAAATCACTTGGGGACACAATTAATATTCTGCTCGATATAACAAAGTACGAAACTGGGGATTTTAACCAGTCCCAACCCATACGGGTCGATGAATTATTGTTCGATATTATTTCCGAGATCAATACTATAAGCCCGGATTTTGAATTTGAGGTAGAATATTATCCAAAAGAGATTTACGAAGAGCGTTTGATTGTTTTGGGAAATGAAAGATTACTGAGACAGGCATTCGGTAATCTGTTGAACAATGCCGTTAGCTATTCCATGGGTAAAACAGCCCAAATAAAAATGGATTGTTCAGACCCCGAACAACTCAAGATTACAATTGCCAATAATGGCAAGTCTATAACCGAAGAGGAACAAAAGCACTTGTTCACCCACTTTTTTAGAGGTGGGAACAGCCAAAAGAAAAGAGGATATGGATTGGGGCTGGCATTAACCAAACGTATTTTGGAACTTCATTCTGGAAGCATTACATATGCATCTCCTAAGCCAGGGCAAAATGTTTTTACAGTGAGTCTGTAATTCTACCTTAAGGTAATTTTTATTTGCTTTAAGCCAATTTTAAGGTGAGTTGGAACACATTTGCGCATTCAATAATCCTATTCAATGGCAAAGAGATTCCGATTTTGTGGCATTCTGGCAACGCTTGTCGCCTTAAACTTTACCCATGCGCAAGAAACAATTTATTTGGACCGTACAGAATGCGAGACCATTTTTCTAGAAGAGAACCTTTCCCTTGTAGCCGAAAAATTAAATATACCAAAAGCTGAAGCCGCGGTGAAACAGGCAAAATTATGGCCGAACCCAAATTTTACCTTGGACGAGGTAAATTTTTGGGCAACCTATAGACAAACAGGCGGAGCTGAGACCTCACCGCCCCTTTGGGACGGATTTACTGGTAGGGACCAACAATTTGCCATTTCTGTTGAGCAGTTGGTACAGACAGCTGGAAAGCGAAAAAAACTGGTGGCACTCGAAAAGGTCACCGTTGAAATGTCGGTGCAATATTTTGAAGACCTCCTTAGGAATTTAAAATTGGAATTCAGAAATTTGTTGACCGACTTGCAGTACAACCAAGCCATACTGGAAGCACATGAAAATTTGCTTTCTTCTATTTCGGAGCTTACTACTGCTTACGAACGTCAATTGGATGCCGGAAACATTTCCAAGAGTCAATATGCACGCCTTAGACTTCAAGAGATTGAAATACAAAAGGACCTTTACGAGCTTCAAGTGGAGGCCAATCAAATTCAGAAAGAATTAAATGTATTGATGCATTTGGACCCAGGTACAAATCTTGTTTTGTCCAAAAAAGGTTTTGAAAGGGAAATCGATGATTCGCGTCTTTTGCTTGTGGATGAATTAATAAAGAAGGCAAGGGAAGAACGACCAGATGCAAAGTTGTCGCTTTTGGAGCAGGATTATTCCAATAAAATGTATGCTTATGAAAAATCGCAAAGGGCACCGGATGTAACCTTCAGCGCTGGCTATGACCGTAACGGTAGTACCATGCTCGATTTTGTCGGGTTCGGTATTTCTCTCGACCTACCCTTTTTTAATCGAAACCAAGGCAATATTAAAAAAGCCGAATTGGAAGTGGAGCAATCCAAAATAAAAGCTCATCAATTAAACAACCAGATCGGGGGCGAAGTTCAACAAGCGCTCAAAGATCTGGGCAATGCCCTACAATTGCAAAGTGCGGTCCAGAACAATCAGGACCTATCATTGGAGACCCTTTTGCCGGCATACACCAAAAATCTCAAGAACAGGAACATCAGTCTTATGGAATATTTGGATTTTTTGGATGCCTATCTGGAAAACAGGGCAACGGTTTTCGGAGCTTCAAAAGAAGTCAACCACAAAATAGAAGAGCTCAACTTCAGTTTGGGCAGTGAACTATTCGTGTTCGATTAACCCAATCAAAATAAACAGGGTCACCATGATTGACCCCTATACATATCAAACCATTAACCATTCAAGTTTTTGAGATAAAAAATGAAAAAGAGCAAATATATTTTGATGATTCTGGCCGCTGGAATTTTTTCCAATTGCGCAGATAAAGAGAAAGATGCACAACCAAAAGGGACGGAAAATTTCTGTCTAAAGGAAAATTTCAAGGAAAAGGTAACCTTGGAAAGTGTAAAAAAGGAAAAAGTGCTGGAAAATATACACCTGACGGGTAATGTGGAGGCGGATCCTAATAAAGTTTTCCAGTTCGAAAGCCTGGTGAATGGAATGGTGGTCAATACCCATTTTTCATTGGGTGATGAGGTGACCAAAGGCCAAGTATTGGCAGAACTCAAAAGTTCGGAACTTAGTTCCTTGCAAGCAGAATTGGCCACTTTGAACGCCCAGATAAAGGTTTTCGAAAGAAGGTTGCGTTCCACTGAAGAGCTATTTAATGATGGAGTCTCTTCAGAAAGGGATGTGCTGGAAGTTCAAAGTGAGTTGGAATCTCTAAAAGCCGAAAAGGAAAAGGTGGGCAACAACCTAGAACTTTACAGCGCTAGCACCCAAAAAGGCGTTTTTCTGATCAAGGCTCCCGCAAGTGGACATATTACATCAAAATCCATCAATAAGGGCGAACAGATATCGGACGACAGCGGGGTGCTGTTTACCATTTCCGAAGTGGACCATGTATGGGTCATGGCCAATGTGTATGCCACCAACATTAATGAAATCAAGACGGGCATGAAGGTGCAGATATCTTCGGTGTCTTATCCAGATCTTTCTTTTGATGGAACCATCTCCTTGATTCCAAAAGTCTTGGATGAGGAAACCAAAGTAATGAAAGCAAGAATCATTCTGGATAACGCCAATGGGTTCTTAAAACCCGGTATGTTGGTGGATATCATTGCACAAAAGCAATTGGATGCTTCAGAAGTAGCCCTTACCACCAAAGATGTGGTTTTTTCCAACAACGAATACTTTGTATTGGTCTATCAATCCGATTGTGATGTCGAGATCCGCAAAGTTGAAATCTTGGCAAGTAATGACGAAACCTTGTACATAAAAAACGGTATCAAGGAAAGGGAACAGATCATATCGGGCAACCAGCTTTTGGTCTTCGAACAACTTAAGAACTTCTAAATAGGATCAAGAAGAAGCAAGCATGAAGAAATTAATACAGGGAACCGTAGCGTTCTCGCTCAAGAACTCCATTATCGTATTTTTTATGACGGCCCTTTTGGCCATCGTTGGGGTTATCTGTTACATAAATACACCTATTGAGGCTTATCCTGATGTTACCAATACCAGGGCACGGATCATAACCCAATGGCCCGGGCGAAGCGCCGAGGAAGTTGAAAAATTTGTTACTCTACCTTTAATGAAACAAATGAACACCATCCCTAAAAAAACGGATGTGCGTTCCATTTCACTTTTTGGGTTATCGGTGGTCACGGTAATTTTTGATGACGATGCCGATGATTTTTTCGCACAGCAATATGCTGCAAACCGACTGCAAGGTGTTGACCTGCCCTCGGGAGCCGACGCGGAGATTGAGCCACCTTCGGGTGCAACAGGGGAAATTTTCAGATATGTGGTAAAAGGGGACCGGCCCATCAAAGAAATAACAGCAATTCAGGATTGGGTCATCGAAAGAGAACTGGTATCCGTGCCAGGCGTGTCCAATGTCATCAGTTTTGGTGGTGAGGAAAAGATTTATGAAATCCGCATAAATCCAACCGAACTGGCGAGTTACGATCTATCTCCTTTGGATGTTTTTGAAGCCGTTGGCAAAAGTAATGTGAACGTAGGTGGTGATGTGATCGAAAGGGGAAGCCAAGCCTATGTTGTGAGGGGAGTTGGTCTTTTGGAAAAGAGAGAGGACATCGAAAACATTTTGATAGAAGCAAGAAACGGGGTGCCCATTTTGGTTAAGCATGTGGCAAGTGTAGAAATATCCTCCAAACCCAGATTGGGACAGGTCGGATTTCAGGATGAGGACGATTTGGTGCAGGGGATAGTAATGATGCTTCGTGGGGAAAACCCCAGTGACGTGATTCCACGGTTGAAGGACAAGATTGTGGAACTCAACGAAAATGTACTTCCAAAGGACATCAAAATAGAGCCTTTCATAGACCGTACCGAGCTAGTGGACGCAACAGTGCATACTGTGAGCAAGAACTTGGTGGAAGGTATCCTTTTTGTGTCATTGATCGTGTTTATTTTTCTTTTCAATTGGAGAAGTACGGTAATCGTTGCCTCGGTAATACCCTTGGCATTTTTGTTCGCGATAATCATGTTAAGGATCCAAGGACTTCCTGCCAACCTAATTTCTTTGGGTGCCATCGACTTTGGATTATTGCTGGAAGGAACCTTGGTGATCGTGGAGACCGTTTTTGTGGCCATGGAAAAGCGGGCGCATCAATTGGGTATGGCCCGATTTAATGTGATGGGCAAAATGGGGCTTATAAAGAAAAGTGCTGGAAGTGTTGCAGGGTATATCGTATTTGCCCAGCTTATTCTTATCGTGGCACTTATCCCCATATTTTCGTTTCAAAAGGTGGAAGGTAAAATGTTCTCTCCACTTGCCTTTACATTGGGTTACGCTTTGGTGGGATCTTTGATATTGAGCATCACCTATGTGCCCGCGATGTGCAAGGTAATGCTGCGAAAAAACATTAGGGAACGAGAAAATATGATATCCAGGTTCTTTAAAGATAACCTGTTCAAACTATTTCTGTTCAGTAATCGACACAAGAAAGCTACGATTGCCGCCTTTCTTGGTTTGATTTTGATCAGCGGCACCGGATTTATGTTCTATGGTACCGAGTTTATACCAAAATTGAACGAAGGTGCACTTTATGTGCGGGCAACATTGCCCAATAGTGTCAACCTTCAGGAATCGACACGTTTGGCCAAGGAAATGAAGTCCAAGATCAGGGAGTTCAAAGAGGTCAAATTTGTACTGAACCAGGTAGGCCGACCCAATGATGGTACCGACCCAACTGGCTTTTTCAACATTGAGTTCCACATTCAGCTATACCCCGAAGACGAATGGGACCGAAATATTGGAAAGGATGGGCTAATAGATGAGATGAGGACTTCCCTAGAGACCTATCCTGGGATAGTTTTCGGATTCAGTCAGCCCATTCAGGACAATGTGGAAGAATATGTGGCCGGTGTTAAAAGTTCTTTGGTCGTGAAAATTTTTGGCGAGGACCTAATTGAACTGGAAAAATATGCAGATCAAGTCGCCGCCTCTTTAAAATATGTGGACGGTATTACCGATTTGAACGTATATAGGAACATTGGTCTTCCAGAGTTGCGCGTAGAACTGGATGAAGGTAAAATGGCCCGTTATGGAATCGATATGACCGATGCTCAGGCGGTAATTGAAATGGCGATAGGGGGTAGAGCCGCTACCAAATTTTATGAGGATGAGCGCATGTTCGATGTGCGCATCCGTTTTTCTAAAGAA
This sequence comes from Maribacter luteus, assembly GCF_009674825.1. GTDB lineage: Bacteria > Bacteroidota > Bacteroidia > Flavobacteriales > Flavobacteriaceae > Maribacter_A > Maribacter_A luteus. The sequence continues at coordinate 408,409 of NZ_WKJH01000030.1, read as the reverse complement.
TACAGAGACAACGAGACCAAGATTGGGGATATCCTTATTCCCGCTATGAACGGTAAAAAAGTTCCGTTGCATGAGATAGCCACAATCGAATATTTAACGGGTCCAACTTTTATTTATAGAGAAGGCAGTAGCCGTTATATTGCAGTAGGGTTCAGTATTGAAGGAAGGGATTTGGGTAGTACCATAGCCGAGGCCCAGGAAAAAGTGGGGCGTGAGGTACAACTTTCCGAAGGACATAAAATGGAATGGGCAGGAGAGTTTGAAAGTAAGGAACGGGCATCAGGTCAGTTGGCGGCCATTGTTCCGGCCGTTTTAATACTCATACTTTTTCTTTTGTATTTCAATTTTGGCACCATAAAGGATACCCTGATCGCAGCATCCACCATTCCCTACGCCTTTGTGGGTGGGTTTCTTTCCCTTTGGGTTACGGGAACAGTGTTTGGTATTTCAGCGGGTATCGGATTCATTATTCTATTTGGGGTAAACACAATCAACAGTATCATATTAATTGCGGTGATGAAGGAAAACCTAAGAAAATCGAAACTCAAGGATGCCATTTCAAACGGTGTCCATAGTAGAATTCGACCAATTGTAATGATAGCCCTGATGGGTTCTATGGGATTGTTGCCAGCAGCGCTTTCTACTGGAATGGGTTCTGAAATACAAAAACCCTTGGCTATTATGATTGTAGGAGGACTGTTGATCTGTATGATTTTGGCATTGACTGTTTTGCCACAAATATTCCATTACGCCTATAAAAATGATCAGAAAGATTAAATTGGACCGTTTTGTGTTGGCCATCATAGTTGTAGTTATGTTGGCCTACTTTTTTCCTGTATTGGGAAGCAGAGACAGTCAAGTTCCTTTGGATAGTATTGTTAGTGTGGGCATTTCCTTTATTTTCTTTTTTTATGGACTCAAGCTCAGTCTGGAGAAAATTAGGACTGGATTAAGGAACTGGAGGCTGCACCTATTGGTGCAAATCTCTGTCTTTTTACTTTTTCCTTTGATTGTTTTGGCCTTTTATCCCTTCTTGGTTTCTGCAGGGAGCAGTGAAATTTGGTTGGCCTTTTTATTCATGGCAGCATTGCCCTCTACGGTTTCCTCTTCGGTGGTGATGGTTTCTTTGGCCAAGGGAAATGTTCCTGCGGCCATTTTTAATGCAAGTATCTCGGGACTTATCGGGATAATGGTCACCCCGCTTTGGATGGGAATCTTTTTGGAACAACGGGCAGGTGACTTTGATTTGTTGAACGTTTATGTAAAACTCCTCACAGAAATCCTTTTGCCTGTTATACTTGGGTTGTTCCTGAACAGATATTTGAGCAAATATGCGGACCGATATGGCTCTTATCTGACTTTGTTTGACAAATCGGTCATTTTGCTGATTGTCTACAAGAGCTTCGTGCATTCGTTTGAAGATAAAGTGTTCAGCTCTGTAGACATCAAAGATTTTGTATTGATTTATGTTGGAGTGTTGGGCTTGTTTTTTCTAATTTATTTTGTAATTGGGTTCATTGCCGATAAACTTAGGTTCAATAGAGAAGATAAGATAGCGGCCCAATTTTGTGGTACAAAGAAATCACTTGTACACGGAACAGTTTTTTCCAAAATTTTGTTCCCGGCCTCTATGCCCATAGGAATAATTTTACTTCCGCTTATGTTATTTCATGTTGTGCAGATCTTTGTTCTAAGTATCATTGCCAAAAAAAGGGAGAATTCCATCCAACCTAACTTGAATTAGTTTAGTGTTTTGATTTCCAATAAATTGTTTCTATGGAGTATAATTGAACAGTTTATAAATAGTGCAAAGTTGATTAAATATAAACTTCAACAATTTGTTATCAATTAGATTGTAAGATGATTTTAAAGTCTTCCATTTCAAAATCAGACATTTAATTCCGCTTGTTCGTCTTTGAAATGACGAAAGTCAAATTGAATGTAAAAGTTCACAAATCGGCAACATTTTGAAATTAAAAAGCGCAAACCTCAATAAAACTAGAGGTTAACGGAAAGAATTCGATTCTTACCAGATTTACTAAACAATAGTTTGCTGGAAAACATTAAACCGAAGTGATTCTAAAATCTTTTGAATGAATTTCATTACATTTACTCTACAAAACACCTATAAGTTTTGCCTCTGAATGTGCTGATTTATAGACAGTTTAGAGTTCGGTTAATCAGTATTAGGACACAGTATAAGGTATTGACTGTTAGTAAGTTGAAAATATCACTTTCTTCCAGTCATCCCGACCAAGTAGAAAAGTGATTTGCCAAAGCAAATCACTTTTTTAGTTTCCAATGGAGCCAAACGCTGTTTGGGCGACATGGGAAGCAAAAAAAGGCGGAAGGCGCCTGTCTCCACTTTTATATTTTCAGGGAGGGATTTTAGGATTCTGTAAATCCTGTAATCCTAACGAAGGTATATTACTTAAAATTATTAAGCCTGTAGATCATTCGGTATACTGGCTTTTTACATTTATAATAGTTTGATTAGAATTTCATAATTCTGTTAAGATAACAAATCAGAGAATGGATTTATTTTTACAAATATATTAGTCTAAATGGTGGAATTGAATATTTGGTTTTTCGGTTTGAGGGATTTTAAAAGACGTTTGACTAGTATTTGGGGATAATGCGATTTTTGACAAACGACCAAAGGCATAAAGAACAGCAATCTTCAGAATATAATGTATAGGTGGGGCACACTGGGATAAAAAAAACACACCATTAATTATGTGAAAATTAATGTCAAAGGAAAACTAACTACCATGAGATTTAAAGCCAAAATGTTATAAGGGAAGTACAGGCAATTCAGGAAAAATGGAGTAGGATAATCTATTTTTATATTGAAACTACAAATGCTAGATGGTCAACGGCCATTGACAAAATGTTAGATTGTATCTTTATTGGGTTTTGAGAGAAGATATTATATTTTAAACATGATAACAGAATTTCAATAATATTGATTAATAGCCACAAAAAATGCTACATTTAGCTCGCAATAAAAGTTAAGTTCTAGAATGATTTTTAATAGTCACATATACAGACATCTAATTTTTTACTTCTTTTTTACTTTGCAGATATGGGGGCAAGGAGGCTTTAAGGAATTCAATTTTGTTAATTTAAAAGATGGTATTTCCAAGGTAGCCGTACCTAGTATTACCCAAGATAAAGACGGTTTTATATGGATAGGGACCAACGGCGCCGGATTATATAGGTTTGACGGTGCTGATTATCTTTCTTACAAACATATACTTAACGACTCAACATCTTTAATCAGTAATATTATTTATTGTTCCCATTTGGATTATGAAAATAGATTATGGATTGGTACTGAAGATGGGCTTAATTTATATGATAGACAGTATGATAGATTTAAGAAAATCCCAATAAATAGGATAAACAAGATTAAAAATGTTTCTGTTGCCGTTAGTAGCTTGGGTTCGGATAAATCTGGCAATATATTCATCGGAACTTTTGAAAATGGCCTTTATAAATTTAATGTAGACAGTGAGATAATTGAACAAATACCTATCGATGGTGTCAATTCTGAATTAAGTTATATTAATATCAATGGTATTCAGGTAAGCGATAAAGGAAAAGTATATGCAGGCTCCAATATAGGACTTTTGGAATATGATAGTATAACCAACACTTTAAAAAAATGTTTTTATTCCTCTAAACAAGGGATTGTTTCGATAGATGAATCCATTCAGTCATTATTTTTGGATAATTCAAATAATATATGGGTTGGCACACTTGAAAATGGATTATATAGAGCGTCTATTTCAAATAGTGGTAACCAAGAGTCCTTTAGTTTAAATCATTATGAAATCACCAATAAACGAATTTTGTCAATGATTCAAATCCCCGATGGGACGTTGTTAATTGGAACTGAAAATGCTGGGTTGATACATCTAAATCAAAATGGCTCGGTAATTAAAAAATATACATTAGATAAAACAGATAAGGATAGCATAAAATCAAATTCAATTTGGTCTTTATTCGTTGATAAAAACGAAAGAATTTGGATGGGGTATTATAATAGTGGGGTAGCAGTTTATGACAAATTATATGATAAGTTTAATAGTTTGGAAAGCGTACCAGGTAACCCTAATTCCCTACAATTCTCATCTGTTACGGCTATTGAACAAGATGAAAACGGGAATTATTGGATAAGTATGGACGGTGGTGGTATAGATATTTATCACCCCAAAACGAACAAATTTGACCATATTAATAAAGCAAGCGCCAATGGTTATTCAGGGTTGACCAGCTTGGATATTCAAACCCTTTTTATTGATAGCAAGAAAAATATTTGGGCTGGCAGTTGGAATAATGGTTTGTTTTTATTGAAAAACGGTTCTAAAAAGTTTATCAATTATAATTCAGAGAATACACCTAATCTTGATGCCAATAGCATTTTAAGTATTGACGAAGATTCAGATGGAATCATTTGGATAGGGACTTTTCATGGTGGGGTTGTTAGGTATGACCCTGAAAATGAAGAGTTTGTAAATCAATATATGCCACCTTTTCCAAAAAACCAATTAATTGGAAATGCCGTAAGGAAAGTGTTGGTAGATTCCAAGAATAATGTTTGGGTCGGTACTACCGAGGGGGTGTTTAGAATAAATAATGACAGAAAAACTGAATTCCAAGTCGATTTTGTTTCAAATAAAGAAGCAAATGGTAATAGAAATAAAAAAAGTGCAAACCATATATTGTCATTATATGAAAGTTCAGATGGTTCAATTTGGTTTGGTACCAGAGGCTCGGGATTATGTCGTTATACTGAGGAAAGGAAATTTCAATGGTATAATGAATTGTATGAGTTCACAGAGGAAAGTATATCGAATATTATTGAGGATAAAGAGGGGAATTTATGGGTCACTGTGAATTCAGGACTTTCAAAGCTAAATTTAAAAAATAATGAAATAACCAACTTTACATTAAACGATGGACTCTTGTCTAATGAGTTTAACTTTAATGCCGTTTATAGAGATAAGAGAGGATATTTGTATTTCGGGAATTATAAAGGAGTTGATTTTTTTAATCCAGAGGATATCAGTTTAAATAAAATCGTTCCGAAATTATACCTTACTGGGCTTAAGTTGTTTAATCAAGAAGTCTTACCAGCTAAAAAAGGTTCCCCTCTTAAGGAGGTTTTGGCCGAAACCGAAGAAATAGAACTAAACCATAACCAATCTGTTTTTACCATAGAGTATTCAGGAATAAGTTATACCAGACCGGAAAAAAACCAATATGCTTATTATTTGGAAGGTTTAGAAGAATCTTGGAATTATGTTGGAGGGTTAAGAAGTGCAACCTATACGAATTTAGATAAGGGGACTTATGTTTTTAAGTTAAAAGCAGCTAATAATGATGGTGTTTGGAATGATGAACCGTTAGAACTGAAAATAATTGTTTTGCCACCTTGGTGGAAGACCAATTGGGCCCTTCTATTGTACGTTCTGATGTTTTTCGGTGCGTCTTATGTACTGAACCTAGTAGCCCAACGGCGTATCAAAGAAAAAGAATTATTAAGAAATGAAAGAATCCAAAGAATTCAAGAGGATGAATTACATGAGAAGAAAACCCAGTTCTTTACTAATATTTCCCATGAATTTAGAACACCATTAACATTAATGATCAACCCCTTACAGGATATCATTTATGATGAGAAGTTAAAGTTGCCAGAACGGGTAAAGGAAAAACACAATGTTATTTACAAGAACGCTTATAGACTTTATAGGCTCATCAATGAATTGATGGATTTTAGAAAATTAGAGCTAAATAAAATGACGATTAAGGCTCAAGAATTAAACCTTGTTAATTTCACTAAAGAAATCATCAGCTACTTTAAGGAAGAAGCCTCTAAAAGAAATATACATTTAGTTATAGATGCGGATGTGCCAATTATTCCGCTTTGGGCTGACCAAAGTATGTTGGAAAAGATTATTTTCAATATACTCTCCAATGCCATGAAGGTAACACCAGATGGCGGAGCTATAAATATCGATATTTTATCTAAAGATGATTTATGTATCTTGCCATTGGTCGATGAAGCGAAGCCTGTTAAAGTTGTGGAAATTATTATTTCCGATACAGGTCCGGGCTTAGAAAAGAATCAAATCAATAAAATATTCGAGCGATTCTATCAGGTAGAAAACTTGAATAAAACTTACTATGGAGGAACAGGGATAGGTCTTGAGGTAGTTCAAAATTTCGTTCGGTTACATAAAGGGAAAATTGAAGTTGAGAGTGAATTGGGAGAGGGGTCTACCTTTAGGGTTCTGTTGCCAGCCGGCAAAAATCATTTTGTTGAAAATGAAATTTTTTCTGAAGTTACTACTGCGATTCCTTTGAAAGATATGTATGTTTCAGTTACAGGTTCTGAACCTTCTGGAGATGATATTTCATTAGAAGAAAAAGCGCTTAAACCCAATACTGTTTTAATAGTTGAGGATAACATTGAACTTAGGGATTATTTAAAGAATGAACTGAAGAAACATTATGAAGTTCTAGTGGCGAACAACGGTAAAGAAGGTTTGGAAAAAGCTAGAGAGGTGATTCCTGATGCGATTATGACAGATGTTTTGATGCCAGAAATGAATGGTTTTGATTTTTGTAGAATCATTAAAACGGATATTCGCACAAGTCATATCCCTTTATTGATGCTTACTGCTAAAACGAGGATAGAAGACCGAATTGAGGGGATTGGGTATGGTGCGGATGCATACATGGTAAAGCCTTTTGATATGAGGTTGTTAAAACTTCGTTTATCGCAACTAATCACAAGTAGAAAATTAATTTTTGATAAGTATTTTGGAGAAATAAGTGGAACCAAGGATTATGAAAACTCAACATCTATTGATAAAGAGTTTATTGAGAAAGTGTTAAGCTATATTAATGAAAACATGGACGATACTGATTTGAGTGTAGAATCTTTAGCAGTAGAACTAAATCTAAGTAGAAGTCAGCTTTATAGAAAAATTAAAACCCTAACTGGGCAAACAGTTAATGAGTTTTTAAGAAAAATAAGACTACAAAGAGCTAAGAAGTTGCTTGAAAGCGGAAGTGTAACTGTGGGTGAGGTTTGTTGTAAAGTTGGGTTTTCTTCACCTTCCTATTTCACTAAGTGTTTCAAAGCTTATTTTGGGATATTGCCAACAGATATAGAATCTAATACCAAATGACCTCCTCTCGTTTAGATTCCGGTCATAACTTGACAATCCGGACATGGACCTATAAAACATATTATCTGTTCCAAAACGACCCTCCTTTATCAAGCCTGTAATGTATTTCAGAATCCTGTTGGTTCTCTTGTTTTTTCGTTGTTGATTTGGTGCTATGTCAAATTACTTTTTTTAGCGTACACTTAAAATTCTAATTAGGAATTTAAAGTTTTAAGATGTCCCGTTTTTAAGGAAGGTTACGCATTAGTCTTCGATAAACTGTTTGTGTTTTATATATTCTTCATGCATTTTGCATCTTTACTATAACAAATGTAGCGATCCTTGTCTCTTATGTTGCGTTTGGTGTTTAAAAGGTTCTGTTGCAACAATTCTTCTAATACTTGCTTTATAAGTCCTAGTAAAAGCTTTGGTCGCAATTTACATTTGTTAATACATTTTCAGTAATCAATAATGATAGCACCAAAAAAAGCAAAAAATAGAATCTGGATAGAGGTCTTGATTATAATATTTATGTTGTTTTTACTTTCACTTATTTTCGATTACTTATAAAGAATCATCCCTAGTTTTAAAGAACCTTATAAAATGAATTTTAACAGAAATAGAGGAACACAATTTGTGGTTTGTTTGGCAAGCTTTCGTTTGATTTTAGTCATCGCATTGCTATTCTTTTCTTCATGCACAACAAATGAAAAAGAGGTCCCCTCTTACGAATTTAAGTTTCAAGATCCATCATTGAAAATTGAAGAACGTGTCCAGGATTTAATACATCAAATGACGCTTACGGAGAAAGTTTCCCAAATGCGTTATGATGCTCCTGCAATTGACAGGTTGGGGATTCCTGAGTACAATTGGTGGAATGAATGTTTACATGGGGTTGCGAGAGCAGGTGAAGCTACGGTTTTTCCCCAAGGTATTGGTATGGGTGCTACTTGGAACGCACCTCTTCTTTTTGAAATGGGTACAGCTGTTTCTGACGAAGCTAGGGCAAAACACTATAAATTCATTTCTGAAGGTAAAAGGGGTATTTATCAAGGTTTGACATTTTGGACACCGAATATCAATATTTTCAGGGATCCAAGATGGGGACGTGGACAGGAAACTTATGGTGAAGACCCATATTTGATCAGTAGGATGGGTGTTAATTATATAAAGGGACTACAAGGGGACGATTCTAAATTTTTGAAAGTAGTAGCAACGGCAAAACATTTTGCCGTGCATAGCGGACCGGAAAAATCAAGACATGAGGATAATTTCCAAACTTCTGACAAAGATTTGTTTGAAACCTATTTACCTGCGTTTGAAGCTGCCGTAAAAGAAGCCAATGTGCATTCCGTAATGTGTGCTTACAATCGTTTTAGGGATGAAGCTTGTTGTGGTAGTAATTTATTGTTACATAAAATTCTACGTGATGATTGGGGCTTTGATGGGTATGTGGTTTCCGATTGTTGGGCGATTAATGATTTTTGGGAGCCTGGGAAACACGAGCTTGTAAAAACCCCGGAAGAGGCAAGTGCTTTGGCTGTTTCTAGAGGAACGGATTTGAATTGTGGAGATTGTTATGACCCTAATTTGAAAGAGGCAGTCCTTAAGAAAATGGTAGATGAGGATAAAATAGATTTGGCACTCACTAGATTGATGACGGCGCGCTTTAAATTAGGGATGTTCGATCCCGAGAAAGACGTAAAATGGTCAAAAATCCCGTACAGTGTTGTTGCTAGTAAAGGACATTATGATTTGTCAAAGAAAATCGCGAGAGAATCAATGGTTTTGTTGAAAAACCAGAACAATATACTGCCGTTAAACAAAAATGTAAGATCCATTGCCGTAATAGGACCCAACGCAAATTCCAAACCAGCTTTGTTAGGCAATTATAACGGCACACCAAATAATTACAACACACCATTAAAGGCAATTGCCGATAAGTTACCCAGTGCTACTATAAATTATGCATTAGGAAGTGATATAGCCATTGGTTGGCCCATGCTCCATACCATACCATCTTCAGTACTTAGAAATGGTGCAAGTAAAGGGTTGAAAGGCGAATATTTTAAAAATAGAAATTGGGAAGGAACTCCAGAACTCATTAGAAACGATAGCGTAGTTGATTTTATTTGGACGTTGGAAAGACCTTTGGAAAACTTGAATGCAGATGATTTTTCAGCTAAATGGACAGGGCAATTGGTGCCAAATGAAACAGGAAAATATAGAATAGGCCTTAGGGCAGGTAGTGCCGGTAAATTATATTTTGATAATGAATTGAAGTTTGAATTTAGTGACGACCATAGGCCAAAAACCGAATATTTTGATATCGATTTAAAAGAAGGGCAGATCCATGACATCAAAATAGAATATTACAACTATCACGTAGATCCCCAAGCGCAATTTGTGTGGGCCAAAATGGACCAGGATTTATTAACGCCGGCTATTGATGCTGCCAGAAAATCCGAGGTCGTGGTGCTCTGTTTGGGATTGTCCCCAGATATTGAAGGTGAAGAAATGCCCGTTCAATTAGAAGGTTTTGATAAAGGTGACCGATCAGAAATCAAACTTCCTAGAACTCAAATTGAGTTAATGAAAAAAATCCAAGCATTAGGCAAGCCAACTATATTGGTTTTAATGAACGGCAGTGCCTTGGCCGTTAATTGGGCAGCAGACAATGTTCCAGCCATTTTAGAGGCCTGGTATCCTGGGGAATTCGGTGGAAATGCAATTGCAGATGTTTTGTTTGGTGACTATAACCCTGCAGGTAGACTGCCTGTAACTTTTTATAAGTCTGTGAATGATTTGCCAGATTTTAAAAATTACAATATGGAGAACAGAACCTATAAATATTTTAAAGGAGACCCATTGTTTCCTTTTGGCCATGGTCTAAGTTATACGAATTTCACATATTCGAATTTAAATATTCAAGATATGGTAAGTACCGGTAGTGATATTGAAGTGAGTGTTGAGGTTAAAAATACTGGAGCTATTGATGGGGATGAAGTAGTGCAATTGTACATTTCCCATGAAGGTAGGCCAAATGAAGCCATAAGGACTTTGGTGGCTTTTGAAAGAATTCATTTAAAAGCTAACCAAACAAAAAAACTAAAATACTCAATAAGTCCAACACAGTACGCTATAATTAATGCAGATGGTAAGTCTAAATTGGAGGCTGGTGTTTTAGTGATAAGCATAGGAGGAAAACAACCAGGTTTTAAAGGTCTTTCAGATACTAATTCAACAAGTGTTTTGACAAAAAGAATATCATTGAAACAATGATTTAAATTAACTTAATTAATAACTCAAACTATTTAATATGATAAAATTAAAACTATTAGGTATTGCATTCGTAATGTTATGTATGCAAAATGCCTTTTCACAGGTTAAAACGGTCACTGGTTTAGTTACAGATGAGGCAGGTGTTCCGATGCCCGGGGTAAATGTTCTTATAAAAAACACTACAAATGGAACCTCAACAGATTTTGACGGAAAATATGCCATTAACGATGTAAAAGCAAATAGTGTACTTGTTTTTAGTTATTTAGGATTTGCAACTCAAGAAATCCCTTTTATCGGTAAGAATGTAATGAACATTACTTTAATGGAAGATGCATCGAAATTGGATGAAGTAGTATTGATTGGTTACGGTACTTCTAAAAGAAAAGATTTAACGGGGGCTATTGCCTCTGTTTCCGCAGATGAGTTAAAAGATCAGCCTTTTTCTTCTGTTGACCAAGCCTTAACCGGTAAAGCTGCCGGTGTTACGGTTTCTCAAAACTCCGGAGCTCCAGGTGGCGGTGTTTCAATTAAGATTAGAGGTATAACTTCACTTTATGGTAATGAGCCTTTATATGTTATAGATGGTACTCCAATTTTTGCAGATAGAAATAATACATCTTTAGATTTGGGAGCAGCTACAGGAGGTGGTTCTGGCCAAAATGTAAATTCAGCTTTGTCCGGTTTAAATATGTCCGACATTGAATCTATTGATATTTTAAAGGATGCATCGGCCACGGCCATTTATGGGGCAAACGGTTCAAATGGTGTAGTATTGATAACAACAAAAAAAGGTAAAAGAGGTAAAGCTACCATTTCTTTCGATAATTATACGGGTATTCAAAGTGTTGCCAAATACTATGACATGATGGATTTGCAGCAATATGCCCAATATACAAGTGATTTATTGAAATCAGATAATAGGGATGTTCCTTTTATATTTAAAGATCCCAGTTTGTTGGGTAAAGGTACAGATTGGCAAAAGGAAATTTTTAGAAGTGCTCTGGTTACAAATAATCAACTTGCGGTTTCAGGTGAAAAAGACGGAACACGATATTATACGTCCCTAGGCTATTTTAAGCAAGAAGGTGTTATTGTAAATACCGATTTTGAGAGAATTTCGATGCGTTTGAATATAGAGACAAAAGTTAATGATTGGTTTAAGATAGGAAACAATATATCCTTGAGTAATGTTAAGCAACGTATAGTGAAGAACGACGATAGGGGAGGTATCGTTTCTTCGGCTTTACGTTTAAGTCCTTTAGTTCCAGTTAGGTACCCAGACGGCAGTTATGGTGCTCCTGGGGGTGGCGTAAATGGTGCCTCGAACAATTATGAAGCGGTAAACCCAGTAGCCTATTCGGAATATGTTAACAATCTGGATAAAAAATTCAAAATAAACGGGAATTTATTCGCAGAGATTTCATTCTTGAAACATTTGACTTTTAGAAGTGAATTAGGATATGATTTGAATGCTGGGGACGGAAGGGTATTTATTCCAACATATGATAACATAGGTACAGCTGCAAATGAAGTGAACTCCTCGCTTAAACAGCAAGATCAAGGTTATTATTGGACGGCCAAGAACTTTTTAACATACAGCCAGGCCTTGGACAAACATAATATAAATGTAGTTTTAGGTCAGGAAAGGCAAAAAAGTAATTTTGAGTATTTAAGAGGTTCTAGAAGGGATTTAGAAGGGAATAATGAATTTGATAATTTGGTATTGGGTTTAAAATCGACCTCAGAGGTAGATAACCAAAGCTACGCGTGGGCCATGCAATCGTACATTGCAAGAGCCAACTACAACTATGATAGTAAATATTATTTAACTGCTTCTATGAGGGCTGATGCGTCTTCAAATTTTGGACCAAATAATAAATGGGGTTATTTTCCAGCAATTTCAGGAGCATGGACCATTTCAAATGAAAATTTTATGAAATCTTCATCAGGTCCCATAAATTATTTGAAATTACGAGCTGGGTATGGAGAAGTAGGTAACCAGAACATTCCTAGCTTTTTATACCAAACACAATTTGCTGCAGTTCCTTCATCAAGTGGACTATCCTATGTTTACACTGTAGATGGCAACCCAGATATTAAATGGGAAACTTTGAAATCAACGAATATTGGTTTGGAAATCGGTTTGTTGGATAATGCCATTAGATTGGATCTAGACTTATATCAAAAGAAATCCTCAGATTTATTAATTCAAAGACCAGCTGATGATAGAACAGCAGGAAGGGTTCTGCCATATGAGAATGTAGGTGAAATGCTCAATAGGGGTATTGATATAAAATTGAACACAAGAAATTACGAAACAGATGATTTTTCATGGAATTCCACTTTCATATTTTCAACATACACCAACGAATTGACCAAATTCTATGATGGTACAAAACCATTGACAGCCAATATTCCACAGTCAGATGGCGAATTATTGTATAGCTATGTTGAAGAAGGAAAATCATTAGGTCAAATTTACGGTTATGTTACAGATGGTATTTTCAGGACCCAACAAGAAGTTGATGAAAGCGCCGTTCAAGTTCCAGGTAAAACTAGTGTAGGTGATATTAAATTCAAAGATTTAAATAACGATGGTGAAATTACACTTGACGACAGAACGTATATAGGATCGGCTCTTCCAAAATTCACTTTTAGCGTAAACAACAACATTACTTATAAGGATTTTGACTTAAGTGTTGTGGTTAATGGATCTTATGGTAACAAAATATATAATCAAAATAGGTTTTATACAGAAGCATTGCGTTTCTTGGGAGAAAATCAATCCACTGATGCCCTAGATCATTTTGTCGTAAATTATTTACCGGATGGTGTTACTTTGGATGATGCTGCGAATATTGCCCAAAACACCGATATCCCAAGAATTGATTTAGCGAACGGTAATTCAAACACACGTGTTTCGGATCGCTTTGTAGAGGACGGGTCCTACATTAGAATCCAAAACATTACTATGGGTTATAACTTAAGTCCTGAGTTTTTAAGTAAAACTAACCTCTTTACGAAAGCTAGACTTTACCTTTCAGGACAGAATTTATTCACTTTCACCAAGTATTCCGGTCTAGATCCGGAAATTGGAAGCAGAAATTCGGATATAAGGTTTGCAGGTTTAGACGTGGGTAGATACCCATTGGCAAAAACAATAACCTTAGGTGTTAATCTAACATTTTAATAAAGTTAAAATTGATTATTATGAAAAAACAAATAAAAAAGGCATTGATGCTATTGACCGTGATTCTTGTCATGGTATCATGTTCAGATGACTTTACCGAGCTTAGATCTGAGAATTCATTATGCGTAGACTGTTTACCTCCGGGAGCTTCCCCATATGAAGGAATTCAAAACGGCCTATATACAAAAGGATGGTTTGATTATAATTTTAAGGGTATGATAACCCAAGGAGACACCTATGCAGGCAATGTATGGGCCAACGATGGTGAATTCAGACCATTCGCAGAAGCATCAGTATTGAATGATAATGCCGTTCTTAATAGTAATTGGACAGCGTTGTTTTCAGTAGTGAACCAATCTAATTCCTTAATGCAGGATTTAATCAGGGATAAAGATAATATCCCCGAGGATGCTTATGACCAAGGTATTGGGGTGTCTAAGTTCATGAGGGCCACCGCCTATTATTATTTAGTCAGAATTTGGGGCCCCGTTCCGATTTTTGACGAAAACTCCGATGGGATAAATTCCAAGAGGAATTTAGAGTCCGATGTTTATAAATTCATCGAGATGGATTTGGCAGATGCCGCAGAAAAATTGACGACCGAACCAAAAACGGGAAGAATTGGGAAATACTCTGCCATGGGTATGTTGGCAAAAGTGAAATTAAATTTAAAAAAATATGATGAGGCTGCAGATTTATGTAGAGGGGTCATTCAAAGTGGCAAGTTCGATTTGCTTGAAGATTACGGAAATTTGTTCAACAACCCAAACTATAACAATAGCATCGAGAGTTTATTCTCTTTACAATGGACGGTAAATTGTAATGAATGGGGCACTCAAAATACCGAACAAGCCTTTATAGTACCATCGGGTTCCGGTATAACCGGAGGTGGAGATGGATGGGGGTCTTATATGCCTACCATTGATTTGCCAGGATTGTATGAAGATGGAGATAAGAGAAGAAAACCATCCATAATGATAGAAGGCGATGTATATCCTGAACTATTAAGCAAAAAAGGCGGTTATACGTTCAACAAACTTCCTTCACAGACAGCATTGAACTTTAGAAAATATATTGTGGGTTCGGCAGATGATGGATATAATGTTTGTTTTATGCGAACAGATCAAAACACTAATATGTTAAGATATGCAGATGTTCTATTGATGATGGCCGAAGCCAAATTAGGGGCCAATGCATCTACCTCTGACAGTGAAGCGCTATCTGCTTTTAATAGGGTGCGTTCACGTGCCGGTTTAAGTTCGGTAAGTACTATAACCCAAGCGAGTTTATTTAAAGAAAGAAGAATAGAATTTTTGTTGGAAGGGCAATATTATTTTGATCTACAACGTAGAAATAGAGCGGATGCATTGGCAGAAATTGCGGCCCAAGAAAGAGGTTTCTACGGTGACGATGCCAGAACCGAGTTGGTTTCCATTAAAATAACACCAACAGATGATTTCTTCACTATGCCGCTACCATCCGGTGCCATAAGTATCAATGAGAATTTGACAGCTGAACCGGTTCCTTTTAATTTTTAAACTACAATTATGAAAAATTTGATAAAAATATATTTAGTTTCGGCAGTTTTTGCCCTTACGTTATTTTCATGTTCAGAAGATGAGGTCGAAATGCCGACAATAGCTACTTTTTCTTCACAGTCAAGCCCAAATGCATCAGGTACACCTGGTGAGTTGCTTAAGATTGAAGGAACAAATTTAACTGGTTTGGAAAAAATTATTCTGGACAATACATTGGAGGTGTCTTTTAATCCGAATTTAAATTCTGATAATGCGATCTTTTTCAATATACCTAATTATGATTTTGAAAACCCATATAATTTTGGGGTTCAACCAATAAAGTTCATCACGGCAAATGGGGAAATTGATTCTCAAATTAACATTATACAACCTACACCTGTTTTTGGGAACTTAAGTATACCCAATCCTAAACTTGGCGAAAAGGTAACTATAAAAGGAAGTTGGTTTATAGGTATTCAATCAGTGACTTTCGGAGGGGAACCCATAGAGTATAATTTGGTTTCGGATCAAGAAATGTACTTTATAGTGCCTACTGATGCAACCAAAGGGCAACATGTTGTTATTACGACCGATGCGGGAAGTACTGCAATCGTGGAGCCGGGTCCTGGTATCGGAAACACTACATTCGTTGATATCAATTTTGGATTTGTAGATTACTTGTTTGAAGATTTTGATGGTAATGGTTTGTACACTAGTACTTGGGGATTTTATGGTGATGCAGGTGATTTGTCTGTGACCGCTGAAGGTGAAACCGGTAATTGTGCCCAATATGATTATAATGGAGCAACAGCAAATGGGTATAATGGTTGCCAAAATAATGAGGCTGGCGCATTTTTACCCAGTTCCGCTACTGACGCATCTAAAGCCACCTTCAAAATGATGGTAAATGCCGTTGCAGGTACGTCTTTTGATGTAATTCTAGATAATTGGGCGTATAATTTTACCCTTGAAACAAGTGGATGGCAAGAAGTTACAGCTAGATTAGATCAATTTGGATCTGGTTATAACCCTGGTAATGCTGCCACGGATACAGAAAAAATCGATCCGTCCGGTGTATTACAGGTTAAGGTCTCTTTACCTAATAATGGTACTGTTTCAAGTGTGAAATTTGATGACATTAAATTCAGGGTAGAAGAGTAACCCAATTTATAGAGTAGAATAAAAGGTTACTAAATAAAAAATAGTAACCTTTTTTTAAATAAAAAATGATTATGAATAACACAAAGATACTTGGAGTCGCCATTTTTATGGCGTTTGCATTACTGTTGAGTTGCAGTAAAGATGAAGATAACCCTTCTCCTGAACCGGGAGTCGTTTTAGCAACCCCGTTTGCCTCTAATGCAAGTAATATTGGCAATACATCTTTTGATGCAAATTGGGTTTTGGTACCTGAAGCGGAAAGCTATTTGATCGATGTTTCAACATCTAACAGTTTTTCAACTTTCATTACGGGGTATAATGCTCTGGAAAAGAGTGGAAGTACAGCTGAAATTACTGGACTTTCACCTGGTATAACCTATTTTTACAGGGTACGGGCAAAAAAAGGCACGGAAATTACCAATAATTCAAATGTTATAACAGTTACAACAACAGGGGTCGCCCCTGAAGAATCTGAAGACCCTACTTTTCTTAAGGTTAAAGCAAATGCTTTGGAAAATCCTTTTTTTGTTGGTGTAGCGGTTAAATCGAATCAATTAACGGAGGGGAGTGCTTATGATGTGGTGCTCAAAAATGAATTTAGCAGCATTACGGCTGAGTATGAAATGAAAATGAACCCTATTTCCACAGGGAGTGGGTCTTATAATTGGGACGCTGCCGATAAAATAGTTAATTACGGAAATGACAACGGAATAAATGTTCATGGTCATGCTTTAGTGTGGCATAATGCCGTCCCCGATTGGTTATCTAATTTTTCGGGTACGGATGCTGAGTTCGCATTGGAAGTAAAAAAATACATCACCGACGTGGTTACCCGTTATGCGGGAAAAGTAAGTTCTTGGGATGTAGTAAATGAGGCCGTTGATGACAATGGTAATATGAGGAATACTATTTTTCTCCAAAAAATGGGTCCTGATTACATTAAAGATTGCTACCAATGGGCGAGAGATGCTGCAATTGCAGCCGGTGATACTGACTTGTTATTGTTCTATAATGATTATGCCACTTCAACCAATATACCCAAACAGGATAAAATGTTCAACATCGTAGATGATTTAAAGACAAGTAATCTTATTGATGGTGTTGGTTTTCAGATGCATAATACGTATTTAAGTCCTACTAAAGAACAAATAGAGACAGACATTAATAGAGCTGTTGCCTTAGGCTTGAAAGTACATATTTCCGAGTTGGATATTCAAGTGAACCAAAATAATGATATCACTTACCTAACAGCGGAAAGGGCATTGGCTCAAAAGGAAAAGTTTAAAGAAATAGTTAAAATATATAACGCGCTTCCTGAGGCAAATAAATATGCTTTGACAGTGTGGGGTTTTAAAGATAATGAATCTTGGATACCTTATAGTACCGATCTTAATCATCCGGGAAATGACTGGCCGTTATTATATAATGATAAATTTGAGATTAAAAGCGCTCATACAGGATTTTTAGAGGGGTTAGAATAAGTTTTGTTAGTTTTGGAGAATCGTCTGAAAAGAAATTTTCAGGCGATTTTTTATGCGTCATGGTTTTTTAAAGCATTAGTTATGTCGGTTTAAATGAATTATACCTAAAACACTACGTTCTTGTACTGGTTTACATTTTCTATACATGATAACGCGGGTTGTAGGTTTTTGGGATTATTTCCATTACACAATGTGTTTGCATTACTTAAATCATTTTTTAGAAAAAAATCAACCTTGTTTTCCCATTCACGAAAAAAATGTGTAGAACATTTACTTTAGCCCAATACTGAATTACAAGGGTGAAAAATAGATTGGAGTATTGGGATTCTTTGTTTTTAGAGAAAAAAGCGATTAAAAAAAGTGGGACTGTATAATTTTTAAATTGTCTGATTATTTCCTGGATTCAAAAAAGAACGGCTTTTAAAGTCAAAGAATAAAAAATCCCAGGTTAATGATCAACCCGGGATATTAAAACTACAACGTATAGTAATGGTTTATTGCTTTTTAAGCAGTACTTTCTAGTGTTTATTTGTAATTACTTTATGTTTATTTTTATGGTTTTAATAATGTTATTGGAGGCGTTACCCACATAAACCACGTAATCCCCTTTTTCTAGATTCCAGTCAGAAATAGATTCGTCATAGAAAGCAAGATCGGAAGCGTCTATACTAACTTCTACAGTCTTAGATGTCCCTTTTTTTAAATTGATTTTTTCAAATCCTTTAAGCTCTTTTAAAGCTCTTTTTACTTTGGATTTTGGTTTGCCTACGTATACTTGGACAACTTCGGCACCATCAAGATTACCGCTATTTGTTACTTGGCAGGTTACTTTGATTTTATCGTTGGGGAGGTATGTTTTTTTATCCGTTTTTACATTGTTGATGTTAAAACTAGTATATGAAAGGCCGTAACCGAAGGCATAAAGAGGTGTAATTTTCTTAGTGTCGTGCCACCTGTAACCGACTAAAATACCTTCCTTATAGTTTTGTTCCTGATCTATCCCGGGATACGATGATACCCCAAAGGAGTGAGCGGCATTATCCTCTAGTTTGGCAGGGAAAGTGAACGGTAGTTTTCCAGAAGGGTTTACATCTCCGCTAATGATATCTGCAATGCCGTAGCCGGCCATACTGCCTAAGTACCATGTTTGTATAAGACCATCTATATTTCTTAACCAAGGCATTTCAACCGCATTTCCGGACATTAAAATGTAACCAACATTTTTGTTTACCTCTAATATATCATTGAGTAATTCGTCTTGGCCAAATGGTAAGTTGAACTGTGTTCTATCGGCACCTTCACAATCTTGAAGGTGGCTTTTGTTCAATCCGCCAAAAAATAAAACGATATCGGCATTTTTAGCAATCTTTACGGCCTCAATCCTAAGGGAATCCGCATTAAGTTTGGAAGGGATTACGGCATCATAGACCGATGGCCCGGTTGCATACCCCATAGAATGTACAATATTTACATTTTCATAACGAGCTTTTAAGCCTTCTAACGGGGAGATTTCAAATTGAGGTTTTAATTCAGAAGACCCTCCACCAGCTGTCATGGATCGGGTTGCATTTTCACCAATTACGGCAATGGTTATGCCTTCTTTGTCCTCAATAGGGAAAAAACTATTTTCATTTTTTAACAAAACGATTCCCTCTTGAGCAACTTTTCTGGCTACGGCGTGATGTTCTTTATTATTGATTTTTCCAAAACCTCTATTGGATTTTAAAGTGGTTCGAAACATTAATCTCAAAATACGCCTTACTTTGTCGTTAAGAACAGTTTCATCAATTTCTCCTGATTTTAATGCTTTTAAAAAAGGTGATGCCAAATAATAATTGTCATAATGATTCAATGAGTTGGTGCCTAAGCCATCTGTTCCTGTCCCCATTTCAAGGTCTAATCCATTCATTGCAGCTTCCATAGTATCGTGCGTAGAACTCCAATCACTGATCACCACTCCATCATAATCCCAGTCACCCTTCAAAATCTTTTTGGTAAGTAATTCGTTATGTGTAGCGTATTGCCCTCTAAATTTATTGTACGCCCCCATTACTGCCCAAACACCGGCTTCTTGTACAGCTGCTTTAAAGGCGGGAAGATAAATTTCGTATAGTGCCCTATCACCAACTTCTACATTGACAGTATTTCTCCAATGTTCTTGATTGTTCAATGCAAAATGTTTTGCACAAGCGGCAACATTATTTTTCTGAACACCCTTAATATATGGAACAACCATTTTTGAAGCCAAAAATGGATCTTCACCCATGTATTCGAAATTTCTTCCGTTTAGTGGGGTTCTGTAAATATTGACTCCAGGTCCGAGTAGAATGTCTTTTTCTCTATATCTCGCTTCTTCCCCTAGGTTATAACCATAATCTCCCGATAGTTTTGGATTAAAAGTTGCGGCTAAACAAGTTAATGCAGGGAAAGCGGTGATTGAGTCATTTGTCCATCCGGCATAGTCCCATGAGTCCCAACTAATTTCGGCCCTTACACCGTGAGGACCATCTGACATCCACAATTCCGGTATCCCTAGCCTCCCTACTCCTTTAGTGCTGAATTTAGATTGTGCGTGACACATATCTACTTTTTCTTTCAGCGTTAGTAATGGTATAATACTATCGATTTTAGACTCAATACTCTTTTCTAAAGTAGAATTGGTTTTTTGCGCAAAAACATCTACTGTTTTTGTAAAAACAAAAAGGATGATTAATACTTTTTTCCAAGTATTGGAATAAGCAATTTTAATATTCATGGTTTTATTTTTTTAGTCTCGTAAAATTACTCCCTACAAGAAAATCATATCTGTATTTTTGATGCGTTAATTAGAACATTTGTTGCAAATCACCCTTTAAAAGCATACCTAAAATGTGATATTCTTTAATTCCGATTTAATTAGAAGGTTGCTCCTTGCTATAGTAAAACCCTTATATGGAAGTTGCCGTTTTTATTGCCAAAAAAGGCTCGTGTTGGGTTGTCTTGATTTTATAAGTTTAGCGTATTTTCATCAAATTAGTACTTAATCGACGTACAGATAAGTTATCTTGAATTTTCAAAAATAGAATGAAGAGTAGCTCATTTATAAATCAATTCATTTTGCACTTAAAGATCGACTGGCAATGTTTTTTTTATAAATGATTGATGTATTATAATGTCTAAATGCTACAGTTTTCTGTCATCCCGAACAGACAAAAAGTTATTTGTGAAAGAAAATTACTTTTTGTGTAAAATAAATCGAAACTTTACTTGCAATATGGGTTTTTGTAGGATTATTTAAATCCTGACATGGTGATTAAAGCCATTGATTGTTAGTGATTCTAATTTTTTTAAAAGGATGTTCATTATTTTATCATATTTAGTTATTATGATAAAATAATGAATATCATTTTAACCAATACTTTCCAATATTTCTATACTACGAATTATTAGTTTGCTTTTTCACTTAATATAGGCTTACAATTGTTATTTGCTTTTCCAAAATAAAACCTGATAAGAAAGGAAGTTTTGGGAGAGCATTAAGAAATTTGTAATTTAAATCAAAAAACATAAGTTTAATTCGATATGAATTCTTATTGACAAGTCCATATAGTATTGGAAAGCCAACTGGAAATATCCGTCTTTTTAGTACAATCTTATTTGTTTATACTTATATAAATTTGAAATTTGAAATAACATTATTATTTACATGGATTTTTTTCCAGACAGCTTTTTCACAGCTCAATAAACAAGTAGCTTTTAAGCAATTGACTGTTGAGGATGGCTTGTCACAGAATAGTGTAATGAGCATAGCCCAGGATAGTCTTGGTTTTATTTGGTTCAATACTGAAGATGGTCTTAATAAATACGATGGTCGAGAATTTAATCATTACAATGTTCCCTCTAGTCATGCAAAGCGAGAAGTAAAGTATATATCTGGCGAATTATTCGTTGATAGATCTGGTATAATATGGGTGGTGGCTAATTCTGGCAAATTAAATCGCTATCAACAAAAAACAGATAGTTTCCATGAAGTTTCAAAATTTGAACAAGTAATAACTATCGCTCAGGATACTGATCATAACTACTATATTGGTACTTATGGTGAAGGGCTTTTCAAAATTGACCATCAAACCAAGGACACGGTTCAAATTTTAAAACCAAAAGACAAACATTTTGCGGTTTGCAGTTTTGTGGAAACAGACAACAATTCCATTTTTGCTACCACAGATGACGGTATCATTGAGATTAAGGGTGAGAATTATAGGTTTATAGAACTTGCACCTGAAACCATATTTAGTCGATTCGCGAAGTCTAAAACAGGCACTGTATTTCTTGGGAGTTATGAAAAAGGACTTTTTTTTAAAACTCCAAATGATACTGGTTTTGAGGCATTCAGAGGTTTTGCAAATCAACCTTTGCCCCAGGATTTAATTGTTAAGGATCTATTGTTTGATAAAGAAGACCGGCTCTGGATTACAACTGAAAGGCACGGTATTTACCTTGTGGATTTCAATTTAAAAACCGTACAGAATTTTACCAGCAATAAAAAGGATCCTAATGCGCTGCCTTCCGATTCATTGTTTTTTTTGCATGAAGATAGTACTGGAACCATTTGGATGGGAACTCAAGGGGCTGGTGTGTGCTATTATGATGCGTATTTGACAAAGTTCAACGTATTGACTAATGATCAGGTGCCACAAAGCGTCAATATTGATGCTATAAGGGCAATAACCACAGATGGTAAAAACACCATATGGGTTGGCACCGATGGCAAGGGGTTAACCAGAATAAACCCATATCGGGAAGAATATTTCACCTATACAACTTTAAATTCCAACCTTTTAGGAGATAGGATTGTAAGTTTGTTTTTTGATAAAGGAAGCTTATGGATAGGGCATCTAAACCATGGACTTCAAATAATGGATGCCAATGGCAAAATGACTTCCTTTAAAGAAACGTCACTATTCACTGTTTTAAAGATTTTTAAAGACACTGTTGGAAATATTTGGCTTTGCACCAACCATGGTTTACTGCAGTTTGATAGAAATAAAGGTGTTGTCAAACAATTCACTTCTGAAAATTCAAGCTTAGCTTCAAATTATTATATCAGTACTATTGAGCAGGATATAAATACGATTGAGCAAGGAAGTTTAAATACCCTTTGGGTAGGTACAGAATTTGATGGGTTGTACCAGCTTGATATTAAAGAAGATAAATTCTCTAAGATTGATGCTATACCTGATAGGATTTTTTCATTGTACTATGATAATTCCACGCTTTGGATCGGAACAAACGGCAAAGGGTTAAAATCATACCACATTGAAGATGGCACAGTTACAACGTATACCAAAAAAGAGGGGCTGCCAAATGATATTATTTACGGCATTTTACCAGATTCCAGTGGAAATTTATGGTTGAGTTCTAACAAGGGAATCACCAAGATCAGCATAGAAAACGATACTATTTCAGATATTGAAAACTATAGCAATTACTTTGGATTGCAATCCTACGAATTTAATGCCGGAGCTTATCATAATGCTGCAAATGGCATTCTATATTTTGGGGGGATAAAAGGACTCAACTGGTTTAACTCAAAACAACTTAAAAAAAATCCAGCTCGCCCCAAAACGGCCATTACAAAAATGGAGGTTTTCAACAAAGAACATCCTTTGACAAGTGAATTAAAGTTACAGCACAACCAAAATACGGTGTCGTTTACATTTGCATCTCTACAATTTTCACAACCAGAGCTGAACCAATATAAATACCGTCTTGTTAACAACGATTCACATTGGATTGATGCTAGCAACAATAATATAGCGCATTATACCAATTTACCCCCCAATAACTATGAATTTCAGGTATTATCAAGCAATTATGATGGTGTCTGGAACGAGGCGCCTACAACCTATTCATTTACCATTTTAAAACCTTGGTATACGACTAACCTTGCCATGGCAATTTATGTGCTTTTGTTCGCATTGCTGGCTTATCTCTTATTTTATTATTTAAAATGGCGCTTAGATGTAAAAAACCAATTGCGCTTGGAACATGAGGAAACTGAGCGTCTCAAAAAATTAGATGAGCTTAAGACAAATCTATATGCCAATATTTCCCACGAGTTCCGTACGCCACTTTCACTCATTGCCGGTCCGGTTGAAAACCAACTAAAGAAGGAAAATCTAACAGAAAGGGACAGAAGAGAGCTTGGTCTGGTTAAAAAACATACAGATAGATTGGTTGAACTCATCAACCAGATGATGGATATTTCAATTTTAGATTCTGGCCAAAGAACGCTCAATCTATCCCGTGGTAATTTAAACGCTTTATTGGCACAGCTTGTGGAAGCTTTTCAATATAAGGCACGCGGTAGAAAAATAACCATACAAAGCACAATACACGATTTGAAAGATTGTTGGTTTGATAGGGATATGATGGAAAAAACCATTTCTAATCTACTCTCAAACGCCATTAAATATGCCCCTGAAAATAGTGATGTATTGGTCCATGCCAATGAACAAGAAGGTGCTTTTATTTTGATTGTGGAAAATGAAACCCGACAAATGAACGGCAAAAACCTATCAAAACTTTTTCAACGATTTTACCAAGACAATGAAGCTTCGGAAGGTGTTGGCATTGGATTGGCCTTGGTTAAGGAATTGGTAGAACTGGCTCAAGGTACTATCTCGGCCCATACGTTGGAGGATTCCAAAATACAGTTTACATTGTTTATTCCTGTAAAACAAACAGAGTTTATTGAAAGCTCTACAGGTAATGACAATGTGCAGACAAATCAAAAGAATATAGACCAATTTAAAGCCGATAAAGTTGAAAAAGAGGTTTTAATTGATACGAGGAGTATAAATCTGCCACAATTGTTAATAGTTGATGACACTTTGGATATGCGAGCATTTATTGTTTCAAATTTTGAAGGTGAATATAAAATTCTAGAAGCTGAAAATGGTAAAGAGGGTGTGGATATGGCTGTAAGACATCTTCCCGATTTAATTATTAGTGATGTGATGATGCCCATTAAAAATGGGTTTGAGCTATGCGATGAAATAAAACAAAATGCACTTACCAGCCACATTCCGGTAATTTTATTGACAGCCAAAGTTGGTGAAGAAAATGAGATACAAGGTTTTAAGACCGGGGCTGATGATTATATTACCAAGCCTTTTAATCCTGAAAAGCTAAAAATAAGGACAAAAAACCTCATTGATGTCCAAAAACGTTTGGCCAATCATTATAAAAGTTCGTTAAACATCAATCCCGATTTGGCTATTACCAACACCGAAACTAAGTTTTTGGAACAACTAATAAATGTGATGGACGAACATATTACCGATACCGAATTTAACAACGAGTCATTTAGTAGGTTAATGCAAATGAGCGAGCGACAACTGCACCGTAAACTAAAAGCCATTATTGGAATGACCCCTACGGAATTTGTTAGAAATGAACGTATAAAATTAGCATCCAATCTGTTAAAAAAATCCGATGCTACGGTATCTGAAATTGCTTACCAAGTAGGTTTTAATACACCTTCTTATTTTATTAAGTGTTTTAAAGAAACTTATGGGTGTACCCCCAACGAATTTTCTATAAAAACATAATTTTTTCTCGTTTTACTTCCTATAAAATTTTGATTGTAATTCTTTGAACCCCCTTAAAACGTTATGTTTTTTTGGGGTTGTCCATTTTGTTGCATCTTTTGGCGAATGTATGGTATCCATCTAGTGCAAGCCCTTCTACTTTTACTCCAAAGTAACTAAAAGGACATTTTTGGCTAGAATGAAATAATGAAAACAATTATGGATACAATACCACAAAAACCTCTAACAAACAATAATATCTATATGAGTATAGACCATCTTAAAAAAGGAACATATTCGCTTAATATTTTGGAAAAAGAAAAAGTGATAAAATCCATTGAAATAATAAAGCACTGACTAACCTCACAAATTTATTTTATAACCCATAAAAAGTTAAACACTATGAAAACAAAAATAATTATAACCACACTATTGGCATTGTGTTTGGCGATGCCTACACAAGCCCAGTTTTTTAAAAAGCTTAAAAAAGTGGCTGAAAATGCAGTTGAACGAACCGTTTTAAATAGAACGGATAAAGAAGTGTCCAAAACCACGAACAATACCATAGATTCCATTGCAAAAGGAGGGAAAGACAAGAAAGACAACTCCAAGAACATTGGGGAAACCGAAAAAAACCTCGACAAAAAGGAAAAACAAATACCGACTGGAACCGAGTTTGAAAATCCATCCTTGAAAAAAAATATCGATGCCAAATGGGCATGGTACACTTCGGATGTTAGGGTAACCTCATACGATAAACAAAAAGAATCAAATATGGTAAGCTATTTTGATGCCGATGCGGTTGCAATGCGCTCGGACTATGTTGATCAAGTAACGGGGGCTCCACTTACATCCTATACTGATAGTGAGGGTTTCTTTATCAGTTATAACCCAAGGGAGCAACGATATACCAAAACGTCCCTATTTGCAATGCCCGGTATGAGCATGATGGCGCCCAGTATGATGGCCAGTGCCTATAAATTACCCGAAGGCAGCATTTTTGAAGGGATGGAGGCCATGGAAAAACAAGGACTTGCTGTTTATCCGTTCATGCACGTAGACTTTCCATTTGTAATCCGACCTGAACATTTTAGGGATGAAATGATTGCTGACAGATATAAAGAATCACAAATAGCGTGTAGAGGCAGTATGGATTGCACCAAATTCAGTGTAGTTGAGAGTGGCCATGAGGGCAGCTACATCTTGTTCGACAATCAAAACAGATTGATTGAAATAAACATTGTCATAAAAAATGACCCCTATTTTGAATCGGGCAAGGGAAAAATCGAATACTTCTACGAAAATGTTGAAGTACA
This sequence comes from Maribacter luteus, assembly GCF_009674825.1. GTDB lineage: Bacteria > Bacteroidota > Bacteroidia > Flavobacteriales > Flavobacteriaceae > Maribacter_A > Maribacter_A luteus. The sequence goes on along the minus strand of NZ_WKJH01000030.1, from coordinate 381,707 downwards.
AGTACCGGCCGCCGTTGAAAAAAAAATGTTTGGGCAAGACCTATTGAAAAAAGGAATGGAGAACAATTGATGATCATTAAACTAAAAAAATGAAAACTCTCATAATAACAAAACACTTCATAGTAACACTTTTGCTGCTCAGCACCCTTAATATGGCCCAAGCAAACTGTACAACAACAGAAACTACCAGTACGGTATTGCCTAACTATGAAGAAGCAGACCTTCATGTACAAAATAGTGTCCAGCCTATGGTTACTGAACTTGGGGGTGCTGTAACTTTCATCATTGCAGTCAACAATAAAGGCCCTGCAACATCCAACGACATTGTTTCCAAAGTAGTTTTTCCCAGTAGTTATAGCATCACAAATGTTTCAGTGACCCATGGCAACTACGACCAAACCACCAAATTATGGAATGTCGGCACGCTCGATGCATGGAAGCGAGCGGTTATGACTGTAATGGTAATTGTTTTGGACGATACCGATCTTATGACCACTGCCGAACTGATCAAATGTAGCACAACAGACCCGGACAGTACTCCCAATAATGGCATAGATACCAATGGCAATGGACTCATAATTGATGATGAAGGTGATGAAGACGATGGAGACGGACAGGATGTGAAAATAAGTGATCTTCATAGATCTAGCAATAATGAAAGTGCCAACAACAGAAGTAAAAAAATTATTCCAAACGAGTTCAGCTTTGATACGGACGTAAAAATGGTGATGGAGCATAAAAAGGACAAAATTATTTCCTTTCTGGATTTCGATACCATGGCCATGCGCATGGAATACCATAGTAAAGGTAAAAACCCAGGTCCTGTGTATTGGGACAAAGATGGCTATATCTATTCTGGCGAAAAGGGCAACTATTACAAAATCCCTTTTGATGAAGTGAAAAACATGGGCAAGAACATCGTAAAAATGTTTAGTATGGGCAATGAGGACATGCTCGGCGACCTTAATGTAGAATGGCCCAGTGAACCCATAATTTACAATGGTTACGAACTCCACGTGTATCCCAATCGCTATCCAATGGTAGAATGGGTGTTTGTGTACCACCCGGATGTTTTTAGGGGAGCCGAAAATATCACCGAAGAAAAAGTAGATTGCCGGGGCGATGGAGGTTGCTCAAAGTTCACCCTCACCAAGGGTGAAGGAGCAGGATCTACTGTTTTATTTGACACTCAAAACAGGTTGGCCGAAATCACAAATCCAGATGGCGCCTCGATGATCTATACTTATGAACGCTGCTCGGTAACCTTGCCTCAAGCGCAATCCTTCAACTTTAATTTTAAAAATTGATATGAATAATCCAATCCTTTAAATGACAAATTAACACACGTTTCACGAATAAATATTTTTACTCTTAACATTAATTCTAAATCATGAAAAAAATCAATCTCATTATTACATCAGCTTTATTGTACTTTACATTTTCTTTCACTGTAAATGCCCAAACCGACAACAAATTGGGTGTATTTCTTGCCTACGGCACCGAAATTGAAAATATAGGTATAGGTGCCAATGCGGAATTTCCAATTATTGACAAATTGACCATTTCGCCTTCGTTTATTTATTATCTACCTAAAGACGAATCCGGTGTGAAAATCAACTGGTTTGAATTCAATGCCAATGCCAATTATTATTTTTTGGATGAAGAAACAATTGGTGTTTACGCAATTGCAGGACTAAATTATTCCAGCGTTAAGGTAAGCTACGATGACAACGATCTTGGTTTTTTGGGAGACTTTTCGGCCAGTGATGGGCGTTTTGGACTTAACCTGGGCGGTGGTGCCAATTTTAATATAGGAGGGAGCATTACCCCGTTCGCTGAAGTAAAATATGTAATCATTGATGAAGGCCAATTGGTAGTTGCCGGTGGCGTAAAGTTTAGGATATAAGAATCGAAAACACACAACAAGAGTTTTACCTATGTGGCTTTAAAGCAAACACCCAAGAAAGTCAATGTCTCCGAGTTTGATTTCAGCGTTCAAAGCACATTTGAAAAAGAAGGAGGGGTTAAACACGTAAAGATCACCGTAAACAATTGAATATGGAAAAGTTTTTACCCGTATATCTCCGTTCTTTTTTATAGGATTGGTTCGGAGAAAACAAAGTAACAGATGAAAATAACAACCTTAAAAATCAATCGAATGAGTATCCATGTATTTATCGACAAATTAACAAGTAAACAAATATTCAGAACCTGTTGTCTGGCAATAGCATTTTTAATCACTATAAGCTGTGGCAGCGACGACACCGATGACGACGCATCATCCTTTGATTGCCAAGCCGGAACATGGACCGAATGGGTCGAAAACGAATTCACCGCATATTATAATGCTATAAATGCTTATAGTCAGGACCCTACTGAGTCGAATTGTACCCTTGTTGAATCGACAGCTTATGATTACCTGGAAGCATTACGGAATATAGTCGATTGTGTTCCTACGGCAAATCAAGACGCAATCAACCAAGCCATAGATGAGGCAAAAGAAGAAGTGGACAGTAACCCTTGCGGTTAATCGCATTTTGAAACATAGGATGTAATCAAACCACAAAGCATATCCCTTATATAGTAGAAGTATATTTCACACAAGTTTTTTATAGTCTCTTTTGATGTAGGTGGTTTTCTGAAATCCTGTAGATCAATAGCGGGTAAAGGGGAAGTTCAAAGAAAAAAGGAACTGGAAAAATTAGAAGAACAATTAAAAGAAGGAGCTACATCCTGGTAAAGGGTTAAAAGAACTTGGTAAAAATAAAAATTGATGATAAACCTTAGATTTAAAATGAAATATCCACTAAAAACTATTGCAATAACTTTTAGCTCCTTCTTTTTATTTTCTTGTGGCGGAGATAAATCAAAAAACAAACAGATTATTCAAAAAACAGTAAAAGTAGTTAAGGAAACACCTAAAACAAACGATTTTAGAGAACACTTAAAAATGACAGAACCTGCTACAGAAACACAATTCCAAAACTGGTTACCGACCAATCTTGAAAATTTCAAAAGGGCAGAGTTTACCACATCCCGCATTTCGCAAAACGACATTGCATCTGCAGGAGCTATCTATACAGATGGAGACGGCAAAAAACTAGAACTCACCATTGTGGATGGAGCCAGCAAGGATGGTTTATTGGCAATAAACTCTCATTATATGGCTCAGACTATGAAATTTAGTAGTGAAAAATCATCTGGCTATCAAAAAACGTATGAAAACAAGGAACTCAAAGTATTGGAAACCTACGTTGAAAAAGATAATTATTATGAAGTCAAATTTTTGGTTGATATGCGCTTTGGAATAACCATAGTTAGCCTTGGAATTAACCATGATAAGCTTTGGGATGTGATTTCAACTTTGGATTTAAAATCCCTTAACGCTATGTAAGTAATTAAAAACACCTGCTAAATCAGGTCGTATTGAAATAAAAGAAGGAAACCCAACATTTAGTTTTGGTATTTCCGTAGGAGCTATTAACCATAAAGCACAATCAGTTTCTGTAAACACCGAAGACGTTGTTATTGATAAACTTCCAATGCATACAATATTGTCTTCAACAGTGTTCACAATATCTTCTTGTGGTCAAGATACCAAACAAGGATTAAAAGCAATTACACAAACTTTAAAAAATGTATATCACCAATAGAAAAAACAAGAGCATTTAAAAAAAGAGATTAATGCCTTAAATCCTTCAAAACCCATTAATGTATAAAACATATGAAATCACAAATGAAAAAAGTAGTTGTTTTGGCCCTACTATTATGGGCCGTACACCCATGTGCAAACGCCCAGGGAAAATCCTCCAAAGGGGAAAATGTGGTAGTGGTGGTGAACAAATCCAATAAGAAGCTAACCCATATTGTTCCTTTTGAAGAGGGTAATATACGTAACTTGAACAAGTTATACCCCAAAAGTACTTTCTATGCAGGTAAACTGTACCGTTCATCAAAATCCAAAAGGGCCATTACCAAAAAAAGTCAACTTAAGGGGACAGGGAATTTAAACCTCCCGCAAGAATCGGTTGTGTCCATAAACTTAAATGTACCATATATGCCCGGTGGCCATTTTCTTCCCGGAGATCATTTTCTTCCTGGAGATCATTTTCTTCCCGGAGACCATTTTCTACCTGAAGACCATTTTCTTCCTGGAGACCACTTCCTTGTAATGTTTGATAAGAAGAAAAAAATGGTTGTTTTAAAAGTAAGATAACCCCATCTTAAAAACTTTGGTAATGAATATTCCAACCTCAAAATTAAAAAGCTGCTTGCTATATATTTTCATAGTAGGTATATCAATGGTTGTTGTTTTGTGCAAAGATGCCCAAAAGCAAGAGGCCAACACTTCGGTAAATAACCTCAATGGAAACTATGCAGTAGAAGTTTCAATGGAAAACCAAGTATTTCACATTCAGCAAGAAAGCCTATTGCCCGTAAAGACCATATTTACAAAAGACAGCATCTTACTATTATTCAGGGAAAAGGAAAACCCATTTCAGCTCAATTTGAACCTTACCCATACCGATATTTTGGTTGCCCAAAATGCAAAATATAGTATTCCGGACGAAAATGCCGGAAAAATCAAAGTAGACCTGAACTTTTTCAATTCCGACAGGAATACAAAAAGTATAAATAAACGAATCATATTCAGAAAAGGAATCATTAAAATTGATAAATTGACTGAAAACGAATTGGACATGACTTTTAAGGGAGAAGGCAGTGGAATAACCGAACGCGACAATAATTTTCTTATTTCCGGTAAAATAAAAGCAACATTTACCCAATAACATTAAAGCAAATGAAAACAACACTTAAAATAATAAGCCTATCAGTGCTTGTATGTATAATAGTTAATTGTAAGCAGAATAACAAGCAATCTGGTACAGTTGAAGAGGACCCAGTAGTAACTGAATCAGTCAGTATGTCGAAAAATGCAATCAGGGTTACAACCCGTAGCATGGAATTTCAATCGGTGGATACCATTTCTTCTGGGTGGAACACCTTTGTTTATGATAACCTGTCAAATGAAACCCATTTTTTTTTATTGGATCAATATCCTGAAGGTAAAACTATTAAAAACACGATTACCGATGTAGCCCCCGTTTTTGAAGATGGAATGGATTTAATCAATATGGGGAAATCAGAAGAAGGCTTTGGAGCATTTGGTAATCTGCCTGCTTGGTATTTTGATATTGTTTTTAGTGGTGGATCAGGCCTAATCTCACCTAAACATACAGCAGTGAGTACCTTAAAATTAGACCCCGGTTATTATGTTATGGAGTGCTACGTAAAAATGCCAAACGGTAAATTCCACACTCTTATGGGCATGGCCAAACCACTCATAGTTACAAAAGAAGCTAGTGGTCAAGAACCCCCACAAGCGACTATTAATATCATACTTTCAGGAGAAGAAGGTATAAGTTGGGACCAACCTATCACCCAAGGTAGACACACTTTCTCGGTCTTTGTAAAAGACCAAAAAGCACACGAGAATTTTATTTGGCACGATATTAATATCGCACGATTGGATTCCCATGCAGATATTGAGGCCTTGGAGAAATGGATGGACTGGTCGCACCCCAAAGGGCTTATCACTCCAGCTCCCAATGGTGTAACATTTCTTGGAGGTGTAAATGATATGCCGTCCGGTAGTACGGGTTATTTTACAGTTGATTTAGAGCCAGGGAAGTATGTTTTTATTTCTGAAGTACCCAATTCAAAAGAAAAAGGCCTCTTGAAGACCTTTGAAATCAAGGACTGATCAATACAAAATTTTATTGATGTTGTGATTACAAAGTTTGTTTGCCTAGGTAAAGCATTTTTTTGAATATTTAAAAAAAGACGAAAACGGAAAGGATAAATTTGTATTGGTTATATGGCTGGCTTATATGAATTGAATTTTTTTTGGTATTGGGTAATTTCTATAGGTTTATATGCAAAAGATGCGCAAAATTCACCTCTGAATGTACCATTTTGAAACAAGTTTTGATTTTAGTCAACCACTCAAAATTAAACCTGTACATAACTGATAGTTATAATAATGTGATGGTAAAAATAGTTTTTAGATTCCTGTGAAAAGAAAACCGTAAAAATAAAGATAGACTTTGATGTCATATTAATCTTTCAACATTTTTTGGCTGATCTTATTCATAACACCCTATTAGATTTTGTTCTTGTCACTATACCATCTTTTCAACCATTTGGAAATACCTTCCAACCCGGGATAAATAATTCTTTCGGTAATGTTCGCTTGGTCGAGCTTATCGCGTATTTCCCACTTTAATCCTGAAGGGATAATTACCTTTTTTAAATATTTGGGATGTTTTTTAAGCCACTCCAATGGATTGGAATCCGGGTCTAACATAAACGAAAAAAGGGCGAATTGGTTTATGATGCGATCATCGAGGGATGGTGGCTCAAAAAATATCATGGTATTTGCATTCCTACTCGAAAAATCATAGAGTTCCTCCAAAGAATTGCCTATGGTTTGTTTCAATTCCTTTGAGCTAAAATAAAATATGTCCTTGTTGAAAATGGGTGTTTTAAGCTCTTCCGGCAGTTCTTCCCTTAGCGCTATATAGTTCACCATCCATATGGCTCCGTCCATATCATAAGTGTCCATGTCCTCCGTTAAAAAATGTAAGGCAACATTTGGGGAGTGGGTCCAGTCGATCAGTCTAGTGGGTAGTCCGTGGTGTTGTCCTAAGGAAAACCAGTTCCAAAGATTGTTATTGTCATCGATCAAGGTGTTTATCGGAGAGTACTTCTTAAAGTTTCGGATCATGGTACCTTCAACCTTTGAGGGTTTTCTTCCCATTCTTTGCAGGCTTGGCTCTAATCCAAATTCGGCATTATGAACACCCCTATAGGCATAAGGTGATCTAAACCTATCAATTTTATTGTCCTTTTCATTGAATAAAAATTCTTGTAGTTCTATCCAATTTTTTGGTTCAAATAGCTCAAAATCTGTCATTTCACTAATAATTTTATGGTGCACCCAAACAGGGTACTATTCTTATTAACAGCTCTAAAACCACTAAATGTTTGGCATGCATTGTATGTACATTGTGTTTTATCCATAAATAAGATCAATTTTTGGGGCTCTAGGAGCATACCGAATAACCGGTTTTGAAGGTAATTTTTTTATCGATACGTATTACCTAACGGTTAAGTTTTTTTCAGTAGTCCCAGTGGTTTAAAAACTTTTAAAGTCCTTCAAATATAAAAGGCAAAATCCATTTAATACAAATTGTAAAAAGAAAAAGCCCGAATACTATATTCAGGCTTTTTTATAAAATCTTGTGGTAATGGTTTAATTCTTGATTAATCCTTGTCCTTCCACCCAAGGGGCTCCCGTTTTCTTCAAATCACTTTCAAGTCCTGGGAGTGTAGAATCAATGATAGGCAGTAATTTATTTTTTACCATCTTGAGTTGATTCTGTACGCGGTTCAAGAAACCTTTATGCTCTTCCGTTGGACCGTAGGTATTGCCCAAAGCCCTCCAGCTAATCGAATTACCTTCACGAGCCGTAGGATTAGATCGTTCCCCGATTTCTCCCTTTATTTTGTCGCCGTTAAGCTCTTTATCAATATCCAACAAGGTATTTTTCACTGTATTTAATCGTTTATACAAATCATCGGTAGGCGACGTTGCCTTATTCAAGGCCCTTAACATGGCATCAACGGTTTGCTGACTGGTTGATAATGCTGTGCTGGTTGCCGTTAAATCTTGCTGAAATGCAAAAGCAGCTTCCCGGAACGAATCCATTTCCTCAAATGATTTTCTAGGTAAGGCCCCTTCGAACAAGGGGGCTACTTTGAAGGTCTCCGGTCCTTGTAAAACGGTATTGATACCATTGACCCGTTTGGTCAAAGTCACGGAATACTCCCCGGGGGTAACCATTACGCCACCCCTACGAAAACCTCTTCGCCCTTCTGGAGGCTTTAATCGCTCTCCACTTTTACTCGGATAACTTAAGTTCCAATTTACGCGGTTAAATCCTTTTTTGTTGGATCCCTTCACTGTATTGATTACGTTTCCTTGAGCATCTTTAATTACCAAAAGTATTGATGGCCCATCTTGTCTACTTTCCTCTTCAAGAGCATCCCATCCTGGGAATTTGGCAGTTCCTTTTTTCTCTTTTTCCCTCCTGAGGTCTGTTTTTGATTTTATCTTATCTGCCATGTAATAAGTGAAATTGGCCCCGAAAGGAGGATTTTTTGCAATCCACTCAGCATCACCTTGACTTCCTATCCTATTGGATTGTTTGTACCACTCAACCGGTTTTATGGGAAAGAGCTTTGCTTCAGTAGACTCCAAGCTTTCATCAAAATCCCGTAAAGGAGAGATATCGTCCAAAATGAATATTCCCCTACCGAATGAACCGGCAACCAAATCATTTTCACGTCTTTGTATGGTAATATCCCGAATGGGAATGGTTGGCATTCCACCCTCTAATTCCATCCAGTTTTTACCTCCATTTAAAGTAGCATAGACTCCGAATTCGGTGGCGGCAAATAATAGATCTTTCTTTACGTGATCTTGTACCAGTCTCCAGATCAATAATCTATTGGGAAGATCCCCGTTGATCAAAGACCAAGACTTTCCTTTGTCAGTACTTTTGATAATGTAAGGTTTATAATCACCATACTTATGGTTATCCAAGGCCGCGTATACAACGTTGGCATCAAAAAGATCGGCGCGAACATCGTTCACAAAGGGTGTAGTGGGTAATCCTTTTATGGTATTCAAAGTGAATTTTCTCCAATTTGCACCTCCGTCTTCCGTTACTTGAATGAGTCCATCATCGGTACCAGCGTAAATCAAACCTTCTTGTTTTGGTGATTCGGCTAAGGAAGTAATGGTATTATAATTTGACATTGCGCCTATGTCCCAAGCATTATCCCAACTTTGGGATGTACCGTAATAAGGAAAGTCCATCCTTTCCTGGTTCAAGGTAAGGTCTGTTGAAATCGGTTTCCAGGAATCGCCCCTGTCTTCTGATTTCCAAACCCGTTGCGAAGCAAAATATAATCTTTTTGGGTTATGTGAACTCACTAGAATTGGAGCATCCCAATTAAAACGTTCAAAGGGATCACCCTCTCTTGCTTGGGGCTGAATAAATACGGTTTCCCTTGTTTTACTATCTATACGCCATAAGGCACCTTGTTGGAACTCTCCATAGGTAATATCGGGATTTCCAGGCTCAGTAGCCGTTTGGGCCCCATCAGCCCCAAGTGTTTTCCACCAGTCGGCACTTGCAATACCATCAGAACTAATGGTTCTCGACGGACCGCCTTGTGAACCATTATCTTGTGTGCCACCATAAACATTGTAAAAAGGTTCGGCATCATCGACCGCAATTTTAAAAAATTGGGTGATCGGCAAGTTTCGTACATATTTCCAACTACCCGTATTGTCAAAACTTTCATAAAGACCACCATCGGTACCGATCAATAAATAATTAGGGTCGGATTTCTTAAAAACCAAAGCATGACTGTCACTATGTTGGTTTGATCTACTCATGAAGGTAAAGGTTTTTCCATGATCTGTTGAAACCAAGGCACTGTTATTCATAAGATAAAGCGTTCCTTCTTTATGTGGGGAAGCTATTAATTCCTGATAATAGTGTGGCCCGGTACCACCAGAAACGGCATCTGATTGTTTAGACCAAGATGCACCCCCGTTCCATGTTATAAAAACACCGCCCTTTTTTCGGTCCAATTCGATGGCCGCATAAATAACCTGTGAATCGAAGGGAGACATGGCCAAGCCGATTTTACCGAGATTGGATTTTGGAATACCATTTTTAAGGGGTTCCCATGTTTCCCCGCCATCGGTACTTTTATGAAGTCCCGATCCAGGGCCACCCCCTAAATAACCCGCTACTGTTCTGTGTCTTTGCCATGTAGCGGCATAGAGTATATCCGGGTTGTTCGGGTCGATAAGCATATCAGTTGCACCCACCCATTCGGTATCCCCTAAGGTACGTTCCCATGTTTCCCCACCATCGGTGGTTTTAAAGACGCCTCGGTCTCCCCCTTTACTCCAAAGAGGTCCTTGGGAAGCTGCCCAAACTATATTCGAATTGGTCGGGTGAACTATGATTTTTGATAAGTGTTCGGAATTTTTCAATCCCATATTCTTCCAAGTCTTACCGTCGTCATGACTTACATAAATACCATCACCAAAGCCGGCATGTCGCCCACCAACATTTTCACCGGTCCCTACCCAAATGGTATGTGGGTTATTGGAGTCAATGGTTACGCACCCTATGGAATAGGAGGGTTGATCATCAAAAAGGGATACCCATGTGGTTCCTGAATTCATGGTTTTCCAGACCCCACCAGATCCAACGGCTACATACCAAATGTTTTCATTTTCAGGATGAATCGCAATATCGGCGATTCTGCCAGAGGCCATTGCCGGACCAATATTTCTAAACTCCAATCCCGTTAACGGGTTTTTGGATTTCTCTTGGGCACTTAGGTTAAAAGCAAAGCAGAATGTAATTGAACAGAGCAATGCAAACTTGATGACATTTTTCATATAAGGTTGGTTTTAGTTCTTTACTCGGTGGAATTTTATCAAATGACAGAATAATTCTAAAACTACAAAAAATGGGACTAAATGTTATGGCTCCTAGGTTAGTGGGTTTGATATTAACGCATAATTAACATTTGAAAATCAATGATATACAGTAGTGTGATTTTAGCTTTTTTAAGATTTCCATAATGAACAATGTGATTTAATCTATTATCCTAAATACTGGATATTGTAAATGTGCTTTTTCATAATATTCGGTATGTTTATGTATCCAGTCCAGTTGTGCATACCAATTTTTGGCAAATTCCTTATCCTTCGATTTTTTTGCGGTGAAAGCAGATGACAATTCGGGATTGTCGGCCAGAATTTCAAGAGCTTTATCTTCCCAAACATAGGGTGAGAATCCTTCTTTCTGTTGAAGAACGGTATCGAAAAAATTCCAATTAAAGAAAGAATCCGGGGCCTGGGGTTCTAAAGTCTCAATCAAATATCTAAAAGCATATTGATCGGTATAGATAAGATAATCCCCTTTGGCGAACTGCATCATGGTATGGTTTTTCTCCACTCTGGTGTCATAATGCATATAGTGGCCCTCATAAGGGGTTTTCCTAGTTTGGTAACTTTCTATTTTATAAGACTCAACGTTGATTGTGGAGTCTTTTTTTAATGTTGTCATTTCAACTGAATTGTTTTTCAATAGGTTAATGACGTTAAACCAACCTTGTGGAATTATGTACGCTTTTGGTACGTTAACCGTAATCTTTGGTTTAAAGTAATTTTGATATTTTACTTTTTGGGTAAAGGGCTTTGTCCTGTCATACTTTAATCGGTTTAATCCGGTAATGTCACTTTTGATTATATCCCCTTTAAAACCCTTAAAATCTAAAGTAGAGGTCATTGTTGTGTCCACTTCCCAATCTAAAGGGTAACTTTCACGGTGTTGGTCTTCAATAAAGGCGTTTTTTCTTAATTCTGATATCTTACTGCCATTTTCTTCAGTAATCTCCAACATGCTTTTCATAAGCTCATAGGTGCCTTCTACCCGCTGTTTATAGGGTTTGAGCATGTGGGTTTCCACCATCATTCCCAGTGTATTGAACAGTGTAGAGTAACCCGAGGAATAACGAGGGTAATCCATAAACTGTGAAAACCCGTTTTCGGGGACTTGATTAAAGACATTTACGTAAGGTGTAATATCCCATTCTTTTTCTGCTAATTTCCGTTCCAATTCCGGCATCATTCCGGTATGTAAATAATTGCCTAATTCCCCACCAAGTTTATTGTGCTGTGTAAACAAATGGGTAAGGGTATATTGATAATCCGCACCATTACTAACGTGGTTGTCAATAAAAACATCAGGTTTCACAAAATGAAAAATTCGGGCAAAGGTCCGTGCATTTTTGGTGTCACTTTTGATAAAATCACGATTTAAATCGTAATTTCTGGCATTGCCCCTAAAACCGTACTCTTTTGGTCCGTTTTGATTGGTACGGGACGTTGAATTTCGGTTCAGGCTACCTCCAACATTATATATGGGAATGGTAGCCAAAACAGTATTTTCAGGTTTGTTGATTTTACCTTGCGCTATATCCCTTAAAAACATCATGGTAGCATCAATACCGTCTGGTTCTCCAGGATGTATACCGTTGTTGATTAAAATAACGCGTTTTGTTTTTCTTATTTCGGAAAAATCAAATTTTAAATCAGGGTTAAGGGTAATTAAATACAAAGGTTTACCAGAGTCGGTCATGCCCATACTATCACAAGAAATTTCGGGATAAGTTTCAGCTAGAATATTATAATACTTTATGACTTGTTGGTAGGTGGCAGTTTCTAACCCTCCTGTTTTTTCAAAATGAGTCTCAAAATCGTAATTTGAAGAATCCTTTGAAGTATTACAAGCAGTCAAACAAATCAATAAACAAAAAAATACTCTCATAAAAATTGGCTAATTACTTTATAAAACTACAATTTTTAAAGAAGAAATTGTTTTGGGTTCAATAACTTTAAGAACAATGGCTTCATTAAGCAATATACTGATTTAAGTAGATGATTATAATGGTTTGATTTATAGTTTGTTGGATTGTTATTTTATGATAATTCATATAAGAAATTGATACTCGGGTTATCGTTTCTGACTTGGATGAAAAATAGTCGGGTATTGTAGTTCACGTGTATTTCTAGGATGATTTTTCCAAATCAATATATTTAGGAAAATGGTCACTAAATTGGATTTTGCATTTGTTTTCAAAGAAAGACGAAAACTTTAAATTAAGATTATGACCAATGTCATAAAATGCTGGAAACCTATGAATATATTTGTAAAGGAATAACAGCGTATGCAAAAAGGGGAAATATGAAATTAAAGACTGAGAAAATAAAGGAGCTGATCGCACAGATTGAAACCATAATCATTGCGGTACAGCAAGAAGAAAACGAAGCGGAAGGTCTTTTAAGTCAGATACACCCCGACTACCATAAAAGTGCAAGGAACTTAATCCACTATAATGCCTTTAGGAAATTTGACCTTAGGGATATCCAAAAAAAATTACAGAATCTAGGTTTAACAAGACTTGCAAAAGCAGAAGGACATTTAATGTCGAGTTTATTAAAAACCAGGTTCATCTTATATAGTCTTATTGGAGAACTGCCCGCCGAAAATCTGAAAGCGGGATTATCGATAAAAAACGGTAAAAGACTTTTAACGAACCATACCAAAGAGTTATTGGGAAATCGCTCCAAAGGTAGAAGGGTTAGGATAATGGTAACCTTACCCACACAAGCCGCTTATGATTATCAAATGGTACATAATATGGTTCTGAACGGCATGAACTGTGCACGAATCAACTGTGCCCATGATAATCCGGCCATTTGGGAACAAATTATCCAGAATGTAAAAACCGCTTCTGAAACATTGAAAAGAAAGGTGAAGATTACGATGGACCTTGCAGGGCCAAAAATTAGGACAGGAAGTATAATACCCGGTCCCAAGGTGCGTAAATTTTCCCCTAAACGAAATGAAAGTGGAGTAGTGGTAAATCCGGCATTACTTGTATTGGTTCCTGAATTAAAAGATACCTCTGAACCCAATGCATTACCCGTGGGTTTGGGTTGGCTACAGAAATTGGAGCTTGGTGATAAATTCACATTGAAAGACACCCGAGGTAAGCAACGTAAATTAAAAGTGGTAAAAGTAGGGGAGCAGCAAGTATTGTTACATTGTAATAAAACATCCTATATAAGTACCGGTACCATTCTAAAATGCCGAAATAGGGAAATACCAGATGGGGTAATAGGGGAATTGCCGGCCATTGAACAGTCGATTTTATTGATGACCAATGATATTCTTACAATTACCAAGGGCGACACATTCGGTTATCCCGCAAAATTCGATGAGGAAGGTAATCTTATAGAACCGGCCAGCATATCTTGTCAACTTCCCGAGGTTTTTGATCGGATAAAGAAAGGGGAAACCATTTTATTCGATGATGGTAAGATAGAAGGAAGGGCCGAAAATGTATATCCGGACCGTATTGATCTACGAATCGTTCGCGCCAATGAGAACGGATCTAAATTAAAGGCGGAAAAGGGAATGAACTTCCCAACCACATATCTCGGAATAAGTGGGTTGACCGAAAAAGATAAAATAGATCTTAAATTTGTTGTTGAGCATGCCGATGTTGTTAATTTTTCCTTCGTCAACTCTAAAAAGGATGTTGAGGAATTATTGACGGAATTGGAAAAATTGAATGCGATCGACAACTTGAGCATAATCTTGAAAATAGAAACCCGATTCGCTTTTGATAATCTGTTTGAGATACTACTTTCGGCCATGAAGGTCAAATATATCGGGGTAATGATCGCGAGGGGAGATCTTGCGGTAGAAACGGGTTGGGATGCCATAGGAAAGGTGCAAGAAGAAATATTGACCTTATGTGGAGCAGCACATGTTCCCGTGGTTTGGGCCACTCAAGTTTTAGAGAGTTTTGCGAAAAAAGGGTTGCCATCAAGGGCAGAAATTACTGATGCAACGGCCTCATTGAAGGCAGAATGTGTAATGTTGAACAAAGGCCCTTACATAAATGATGTATTGCTACTTTTGAATAAAATACTATCGCATATGGAGCAGTTTCATGAAAAAAATGAAAAGATGCTCCCAAGGATGGAAAAACTATGAGTACTACGGAATGGTTCAGGAAAGCCGTGATCTACCAAGTGTTCATTGATAGGTTCAATGGCTTTGAAAAGACAGAAAACAAACCCGAATTCCTCGGTGGGAATCTCAATGGGGTAATTGGGAAACTCGATTACTTTGAGAGTTTGGGCATCAATGTTATATGGCTTTCCCCTTTTTATGAATCATTGAATTACCATGGGTACCATATAACTGATTTTAAAAAAGTAGATCCACATTTTGGTTCCAAGGAAGATCTTCAAAGACTGATCCATGAAGCGCATAAAAGAGGACTTTATGTGATAGCCGATTTTGTTCCCAACCATTGTTCCCATGAACACCCTTTCTTTAAAGATGCGTGTCAGCATAGACATAGTAAGTATTATGATTGGTTCATTTTTGAACATTGGCCAGATACTTATCGTTGTTTCCTGGATTTTGGTGAGTTGCCCAAACTTAATTTAAATAATGTAGGGGCAAGGGATTACATGATCAATGTCGCCGACTATTGGATGTCCTTAGGACTCGATGGCTTTAGAATAGATCACGCCATAGGGCCATCACATAAATTTTGGAAAGTATTCAGGAAAAGGATGAAGGCCAAATATCCCCATGCTGTGTTCATTGGTGAGGTTTGGTGCGAAGGTTTGGAGAAAAAGCTTATTAAGACTACAGGTTTAAGGAACAAAACGCTGAAAAGGAAATTTGGAATATCACAGGAAGGGATTCAGTTGGAGTACCATGGAGAATTGGATGGGGTATTGGACTTTGCCCTCAACAAAATGATAGTGGAAGCAGTTGAGAATGGAGTTGATCTCTTATCAAGCAAAAAGCTGAAATCCAAAATCAAAAAGCACTTTAAACGCATACCTTCCGATTATCATATGGTTACTTTTTTGGATAACCATGATATGAACCGGTTTTTATTGCATTGTAAGGGTGATGTTCAAATTATGCTACAGGCATTTGAGTTGTTACTTTCTTTAGGACATCCCGTAGTTATTTATTATGGTACCGAAAATTGCACCTACAACAAATCCCCTATCAATGGGTCGATTCCCCATTCAGATTTAGCAGTCAGGGAACCAATGGATTGGAACGCCATTGATCATGAATTTTTAGAGGGATTTAAAAATTTGATTACAAAATATAGAACACAAGCGAATTGATTGTTTTGAAAACTTCTAGGAAAATAATGAAAGGTTGGCCATACCCGATTGGGGCATCAATCAAGGGCAATGGGGTTAATTTCAGTATTTATTCCAAGAACAGCAGTGCTGTAGAATTGTTGTTGTTCACTGATCCAGAAGATACTGAACCCACTGAAACAATTGTTTTTGATAAAAAACTGAATAGAACGGAATCGTACTGGCATGTTTTCGTTCCGGGGTTAAAGGCCGGTCAAATCTATGGCTATAGAATATATGGGCCTTTTCGTCCTGAAAAGGGATATCTATTTGATTCCCAAAAAGTACTGTTGGATCCCTATAGCAAACTGGTTGTGCTTCCTAAAACGTATCAACGTGAGTTAGCTGAGAAACCAGGTAATAATCAAGCCAGCGCTATGAAAAGTGTCGTGGTAGATACCAGCAGCTATGATTGGGAAGAAGATCGTTGTCCCCGTCATTCCTTTGTCCAGACCATAATCTATGAACTCCACGTAAAAGGATTTACACGGCATCCCAATTCTGGGGTAGTGGAAGGGAAGAGGGGAACCTATGCCGGATTGATAGAGAAAATCCCCTATTTAAAAGATTTGGGAATTACGGCAGTGGAATTACTACCTGTATTCCAGTTCGATAATCAAGATGCCCCTCCAGGCAATAAGAATTACTGGGGATATAGTCCCGTTTCTTTCTTTGCCCCACATAGGGCATATAGTTCGCGTAAAGATATTTTGGGCCCGTTGGACGAATTCCGCGATATGGTAAAGGCCTTGCACAAGGCCGATATAGAGGTAATTCTCGATGTAGTTTACAACCACACCAGTGAAGGCGACCAAAATGGGCCTACATTATGTTTTAAAGGGGTGGAAAACAAGGCGTATTATCTACTTAACACAGATGGGACCTATGGGGATTATTCTGGCTGCGGCAACACCATCAACGCCAATCATTCCATTGCCCGAAGAATGATTTTGGACAGTCTGCGTTTTTGGGTTTCCGAAATGCATGTTGACGGATTCCGTTTTGATCTGGCTTCCGTTTTATCACGGGATGAGTATGGAAACCCCTTGCAGAGTCCACCCATACTTTGGGAGATCCAATCCGATCCGATCCTTGCGGGAGCCAAACTCATAGCCGAAGCTTGGGATGCGGCCGGACTTTATCAAGTTGGTAATTTCATAGGCGATAAATGGAAAGAATGGAATGGAAAGTTCCGAGATGATGTGCGTAGTTTTATTCGGGGAGATGAAGGTTCAATATCGAATTTTGCATCCCGGATATTGGCTAGTCCTGATCTCTATGGGCATAAAAACCAGCCCGCGGATACCAGTATCAATTTTATTACCTGTCATGATGGCTTTACCCTTAATGATTTGGTAAGCTATAATGAAAAACACAATTGGGCAAACGGGCAAGATAATCGTGATGGTACTAACCACAATCTGAGTTATAACTTTGGGGAGGAAGGTCCATCGACCGATCCGACCATAGTACGGATAAGGGAACAACAAATAAAGAATTTTTTGGCGGTAACGCTGCTTTCTTATGGTACACCTATGATCTTGATGGGGGATGAGGTTAGAAGAACCCAACAAGGTAATAACAATGCCTATTGTCAAGACAATGAAATAAGTTGGTTTGATTGGGATTTGCTTAAAAAGAACGCTTCACTCTACCGATTTGTGCGTCTTTTGAACGGTTTTAGATTGAACACCAATTTAAGTGAAGCTGACGATGCATTGCCATTAATGGAATTTCTTCAAACTAAAAGGCAGATTGATTGGAGCGGTGTTCATTTGGGAAAACCCGATTGGAGCGCTACATCACATAGCCTGGCAGGTACCGTTAGATCCAATAAAAAAGATTCTGTATTGTTTCTGGCCTGCAACGCGTACACCGAGGATATGAATTTTGAAATTCCGGATTCCCACGATTTTAATAAAATGAACTGGTTTCGTATTATCGATACTTCCTTGCCCTCACCGGATGATATCGTATTACTTGAAAATGCGGAAATTGTTGAGGGGGATTCCTATTTGGTAAAAGCCAGATCGGTCGTTTTTCTTATAGCGCCTTCCAGTTCTTGGTTTGCAGATTTTTATTCTAAAATATAATTCCTATACATAACATTAAGTTTATAGGTTTTGGTTTGTTTACGGGCAATTACACCTGTTGAGCCCTATCAGGAACCATTTTTTTTATAACCATTTTCTTTTGTAGATGACGAAACCTGAGGAAGGCGGCCACATAACCTATCAAGAGTAAAAGAAGCAAATGAACTATTTCATTGGTGTACAAGAGATGGTCTACACCCATAATGGCATGTTTCTTTATAAAAACGAAAAAGGGCTGTAACGGAATAAGTTTTGAAACAAATTGTAAAAGCAACGGCATTTGGTCAAGAGACCAAGTAATCCCCGTTATTAAAAAAACAGGATAGGATGTAAAGGCCATTATTTCCATGGCTATTGCCTGTGATTTAAAGAAAGACGATATGAACCAGCCGTACAATATTGTCGCGGTAAAGAACACGAGGGAAACACCGATCAATGCAAAGAAATTACCCTTTATTGGGAGGTTAAAATATGGAAAAGCCACTGCAAAAGTAAATAACATATAGGCAGAATAAAGCAGAAGATAAAACCCTAGCTTACCTATTATATAATTAAGGAAGTTATCATTACTTTCTTTAAAACTTATCTGCATTACCCCTTTTTTACGGTCAGAAGCAATACCCTCCGAAAGACCTATCAGCAAGGTTTGGTGCAAGATCAAAATCAAAAGGGCCGGTAACAGGAAATCCCCGTAATTATTGGTCGAATTGTAGACCGCATTTATTTGGGTAGTTATGGGGTTGGCCTTCAATTCGGCAAACGAGGGGTTTAAACCTTTCGATTCAAAGAATTTTTTACGCGATTCAAAAGCGTACTCCAGAGCTACTAAATTTACCGCTTTGTTAATATCGTTTGAGGATAAGAATTTCGTATTGTTCAATATAAGTCCAATTGGGGAACTTTCATTTTTCTTGAGTTTTTTCTCAAAATTCTTGGGGATGCTTACAATCCCTTGAATTTCGAATTTCGACATTCCGTCCTCAGCTTCCGAAAGACTTGTATAACTATGAGTAATATCAACCTTTTGGGTCGCATTGATCTTGTTCAAAAATGACTTGCTGCTTTTTGTTAGGTCTAAATCAACAACACCTACACTTACTTTTTCCTCATCCTTTTTTATATAGGTTGATCCCATTAGGACAAAATAGAGAATGGGGGCGGCCAATAATACCAACAAGATACTATGGTCGTTAAGGACCAGTTCAGCTTCCTTCTTGATTAATTTCCAAATTAGGCCTAGATTCATAATGTTGCTGTCTTTGGAGTAAGAAATATTTTCTTCCTATTAATAAAGAGCCCTATGGCTATCATGCATAATCCTATTAAAAGAAATAACAGGAGTTTCCAAACTTCCGGCCAGATGAAGTTTAAGGGAGTGTCTATTTGATATAGTTTCAGAAAAGCGGTTAAAAAATGGGTATAAGGTATTATTTGGGCATAAATGGTGTTTGGCCATGGCATAGCCCAAATGGGAAAGGTAAAGCCACTGAAAACAAAGGCCGGTGAATTATAGAAAATGGCCGCATCTAGGGCTATGATTTCATCTTTTACAATCAAGGAAAGCCCAAACCCCATTAAGATATTCACAGTAAGAAAAAGTAATAACAGGGTGAAAATATTCAGGAAACTACCATAAATAGGAATTCCGAAAATCGGGAATACCATGGCAAAAATCAAACCGCACAGACTAAGTGCGTATATCATGAACGCAAAGTATTTACCCAAAATCATGGAGCCTATATTCCCTTTGGAAATAGAATAAAGTTCTGTATAGGTATTTTTCTTCCATTCGCGGTTAAAGGCCCTTGCTGATGCTAGGAAAATGATCATTTGTAATAATACCGTCGTCAACCCGGGGAGTAAATAATATACATAATTATACTGGGGATTGCCTAAAACCCTGGTGTTGATGTCTATAGGCAGTATGGTACCCATTATTTTATTCGGGTCTATTCCCAGAGGAGCTATTCTTTTTGCCACGATTGCACCACTAAGGGTTTGTGTAACCTCTAAGGCTGATTTGTACAATAGGTTTCCGAAAACTATATTGGTGGAATTGGTATAAATCCTGATTTGCGTCGGAACGCTCTTCAGAATGTTCTTATGAAAATCCTGAGGAATGTAGAATACACCTTGAACCCCTTTTTCAACAAAAGCATTTTCTAAGGCATCTGTAGATGATAGGTAATGGGTTATTTGCAGATGGGGTGAAGATTCTAAAAACCGGATATATGTTCTGCTTAAGGTACTATTGTCATTGTCGTATACGGCGATGGGCACTTCCCTTAATGCCCCTTTATAATATATGGAACCCAATACAAAGAACACCACTATCGGAATAATAATGAATAGGTTCCTCACAGATTTCTCTTGGGACAAACGCAATAGTTCCCGCCTAAAAACTCGATATACAGGCCAATTCCTTAACATAATGGCTTATTTGTAAATCTGTATGGACATGCCAGGACGTAATTCCTCGATACGTTCTTGGGGTTTAAGATGTACTTCAAAGGTTTTAAGTTCAAATTGTCCCTTGGCTTTTACCGGAACCCACGTTGCAAAATCTGCCATAGGCGAAATGTAAGTTACTTTGAACTCAACCGTTTCATTACCTAATCCGGGCACTTTTGCTTTATGGGTTTGACCAATTTTGAAATCTGCCAGATTATCTTCCCTTACATTGAAGATAGCATATATTTTTTCCGGCCTTTGAATGGTCAAAATAGGATACCCTGCTGCCATTACTTCCCCTTCTTCCGCAATTTGGTTGCTAATGATTCCTGCTGTAGGGGCGGTAATCTGTAATTCATCATAAAAGGCCTCAACCTCCTTATAGGCACCTTTGGCACTTTCATAACTACCGTAAGCTGCTCTGATATCTTCTTTCCGTGCCCCGCTTTTTGCCATTTCCCAAATGGATTTTGCGGCATTCATCTGTTCTTTGGCCGCATCGTATTTAAACTGAAGTTCATCCATTTCCTGTTTAGAAATAATATTGTCCGCATACAAAGCCTGATATCTCTGGTATGTTTTTTCCGCAAAATCAAATTGGCTTTTTGCCATTTGATATTGGTTTTTCAATGCATTGATTTCTTCTGTTCGCGCACCGAATTCTGCTTTGTCTACCAAAGAACGTGCTGCCTTGACCATACCTTCTGCCTGACCTTTTTTCGCATCAAGGATGTCAGGTTCCAAAGTCGCCAGCACCTGTCCTTTTTCAACAGTCTGCCCTTTTTCTATGATAATGGTATGCACCCTTCCAGCAATTTCCGAAGAAACATTTACCTCTGTGGTTTCCAAGATTCCCGAATATATCTCAGGTTTGGAGGTATTGGCCCGTATTATCAAGAATACAATTGAAAAAAGGATAATCAGTACTGGTATGCCTAATGTGATATAAGATTTTTTCACAGTCTTACTTATTTACTAATGATTTGAATTATTTTTTCCGGCTCCCCGATTGCTGTATATAAATTTGCAATAGCCTTATAATACCCATCCAATGCCACTAATTGCTCTACTTTTGATTTTTCATACAAGAGGGAAGCATCAATCACATCTATTGACTTACCCAAGCCTTCCTCAAAACGCCGCTTGTTTATTCTTAGGTTTTCTTTTGCAAGGTCAACGGTAGTTATATGGCTATTGTATTGTTTTTTCTGGTTAAGGGCATTCGTATAGTTGCTTTTAACAAGAAGGTTGATTTGTTGGGTAGCGTATTCTTTGGCGTTTTCAACTTCTTTTTGTAAATGCTTGCTGGCTTTCAATTTATTTATATCCTTGAATCCATTAAAAATATTTATTTGGGCCTGGACCCCGACCATGAATTTAGGGGGGACAATAGGTAGGTCTTCCCGGAACATATTATAGCTGCCGAATGCTGCTATATTGGGCATGAATTTTGACTTTTCAATGGCATGGGCTTGTTTTGCCATTACTTCTTTTTGATCGATCAACTCCAAAACGGGTTGTTGGGTATAAGCCGTATTCAGAAGGGTGTCAAAATCCAAATAAATATCCTTATAAGCAATACTGTCCATGACCTTAAAAGGGATAGAGTCAGGTAAATTCATAGTAGTTCGCAAGGCCATTTCTGCGAGCTGTATTTTGTTCAGGTCATTGTTCAGGTCTTTTTCGGCATCTGCCACGGCAACCTGCGCCCTTAATAAAACGTGCTTGGGAAGAATCTCAAGTTGAATGGCTCGTTCGGCTTGTTCCTGATGTTTGACCATGCCTTCATAAACCTGCTGACGAACTTTGATAACCTGTTGTAATAAGACCACATTCAGATAGCGTTCGATCAGTTCATTGGCAATTTCATCCTTAACCTGTTTTAGCTCAATATTGGCAGATTGCAATTCAGCTTTTGCATATTTTTTCCCAGCGATTATCTTTCCACCTGTAAATAAAGGTTGTGTGGCGGTAAGGGCTGCGGTTACATATTCTTGATTGTCGATCACCATATTGGTATAGTCCGGAAATTGGCCCAGAACGGTAACCATGGTACTGAATGCACTTTCCGCACTTACCCCAGATAGGCCGATCTGTTCGCCATAAGCCTCTACAAAAGCGGCACTATATTTACCCCCCAATTCATCTAAGGAACTGGACATCTGGGATGAGTTTACTTCTATATTCTCACTTAAGTATGTGTAGCCTCCCAAAAGGTTGACAGACGGAAGGAAATTGCCCATTGCAGCCTTGTCCTCATAGGTTTTCTGTTTAACTCTTTCAATATAGCGCTTAATTTGTTCATTGTTGTTGTAGCTCAACTCCAATGCCTCGGCAATACTTATTTCCCGTTCCTGAGCGCTCAAATATGACGTAAATGAGGTCATGATGAACAATGCCATCATAAGTGATTTGAACGGGACTTTTGAAGGTTTCTTAGTCCAATTATCCATCTGAAAACAAAAATGTAAATCCATGATTCTAGCATACAAAGTTCCCTTGATATGATAACACTATTTATGACATTCATCATAAAATCGAGGATTTTATCATCTGGCTAATTTAAGCTGAAGCATAAAATCGGAATTTTAGGTTAAGGGTATTCTTTAAATGCTGTCCTAAGTAATTAAGTAATAAGGACTCTCATAATGATCTTACCTCGCAATCAGCTATTTTTGTGTAAATACTATAGTATTGACATTAGAAATATGAAAAATAAAAAACAGAACTTCTTTTTTATATTAACCATTGCGGCGATCTTTGTATTTACAAGTTGCAAAGGAACAATCAATAATGAAAAAATTTTAGAACCTATGGCCTCAAATAATAAAGCTTCACTTCAAAGACACTCTTTTGGTATTACTTCGGAAGGTATTTCTGTAGATATGTATACCTTAAAGAATAATAACGGTATGGAGGTAGATATCATAACTTACGGAGGTAGGATAATAAGGTTATCTGTCCCTGATAAAAACGGGAAAATTAGCAATGTTGTCTTAGGATTCGATTCCCTTCAACAATATGAGAAAGAAAATCCTTTTTTTGGGGCTTTGGTAGGTCGTTATGGGAATAGGATAGCAAATGCCAAATTTTCATTGAACGGTAATGAATATCAATTGGCTGCCAATAATGGTCCAAATAATTTACATGGGGGTATTAAAGGTTTTGATAAGGTGGTTTGGAAGGTGGAAGAAACTTCTGAAGGTGAAAATGTTTCGCTCAAACTTAGTTATTTGAGCAAGGATATGGATGAAGGTTTCCCTGGGAACCTTTTAACTAACGTTACCTACACCCTTACTAAGGACAACACCTTGAAAGTCGCCTATGAATCTACCACGGATAGACCAACGATAGTTAATCTTACACAACATAGTTATTTTAATCTAAGTGGTGATTTTTCTAAAAATATATTAGATCATGAAATTACCTTGAATGCTGATAAACTGGTTCCTGTAGACAGTAACTTGATTCCGACAGGGGAATTAATGGATGTTGCCGGAACCCCATTTGATTTTAGGTCGCACAAATTGATCGGAAAGGATATTGAAGCGGATCACGATCAAATCAATAAAGGGGGAGGCTATGACCATAACTGGGTATTGAATGGTCAGGATAAAGGTTTGCGTACGGTAGCAAAAGTTTATGAAGCGGTATCAGGTAGGGTAATGGAAGTTGCAACTACAGAACCCGGGGTGCAATTATATACAGGCAATTTTTTGGACGGTACGCTTCCAATTCCTAAAGGTGGCACGTACGGCAAAAGAAGTGGCCTCTGTTTAGAAACCCAACACTATCCCGATTCTCCGAATCAGCCTAATTTCCCTTCTGTGGTATTGAACCCTGGGGAAAAATATACAA
This sequence comes from Maribacter luteus, assembly GCF_009674825.1. Classification (GTDB taxonomy): domain Bacteria; phylum Bacteroidota; class Bacteroidia; order Flavobacteriales; family Flavobacteriaceae; genus Maribacter_A; species Maribacter_A luteus. The sequence goes on along the minus strand of NZ_WKJH01000030.1, from coordinate 357,395 downwards.
CAACTACCTCATTTATCTTTAAAACAAAACAATAGAGGTCATATAGTTTAATGATTTTGAATATATAGAATTTTATCGATTGCTCATTTTGAACATACGTATAATTAATAAAATACGAAATCGTTATATGAAATCAGTGTTTTGCGACTAGCGGCCAAACATGTAATAAACTATAGGGTTATCGATTATTTATAAAAATTCGGTTTTTAATGTGGATATCTTTGTAAATAGTTTTTAGAGGTATACCAATCTAAAAAACAATAAAAAAAGTTAGATTTGTCTGAATTTTTTTTAGAAAATTTTGATTTTAAAAGACTAACTGATAATTCTTACAAAAAACATCGAATGAACAAAGAAATTAATCTGCAATCGGCTGATAATATTAGGGCTCTGGCAGTAGCAATGGTTGAAAAGGCCAATTCTGGCCATCCTGGTGGCCCAATGGGAGGTGCCGATTTTATGCACATATTGTATTCAGAGTTTTTCAACTACGACCCAAGTGATATGACTTGGCCGTTCAGGGACCGTTTCTTCATGGATGCAGGTCACTTATCCACTTTGATGTATGCACAGTATTATCTTTTGGGTAATTACGCCAAAGATGATGTAGCGAATTTTAGACAATGGGGTTCCATTACACCAGGACACCCTGAAGTTGATGTGGCAAGAGGTATAGAAAACACATCCGGCCCTTTAGGACAAGGACATACAATGGGTATCGGTGCGGCCATAGCATCAAAATTCTTACAGGCCCGTTTTGGTGATTGGATGAACCATAAAATATATGGTTTCATTTCTGACGGAGGTGTTCAAGAAGAGATTTCTCAAGGCGCCGGTAGAATTGCAGGACATTTGGGATTGAATAATTTCATCATGTTCTATGACTCTAATGATGTACAATTATCCACGATGACCGATGAGGTAACCACAGAGGATACCGAAATGAAATATAAAGCATGGGGATGGAAAGTTATCACCATTGATGGCCATGATCATGATGCCATAAGAAAAGCATTGGTAGAAGCCAATGCCGAAACCGAAAAACCTACTTTGATTATCGGTAAAACCATAATGGGCAAAGGTTGTGTTACCGCCGATGGCAGTATGTTCGAAGGGCATTGTGAATTACACGGACAACCTATAGGGCATACAGGTGCTGATTACGAAAAGACACTTGTAAACCTTGGGGTTGACCCAAGTGATCCTTTTGAAATTAAACCGGATGTTAAGGCGTTTTATGCAGATGTCCTGGAAAAAAAGAAAGCCGATGCCAAAGTTAAAAAGAATGAAATTGATGCTTGGAAAAAGGAAAATAAAGAATTGGCCGATAAATTAGACCATTTCCTTTCCGGTGAATTGCCAGCATTGGATTTTGAGTCCGTTGTACATAAAGACGGATTGGCAACTAGGGCCGCTTCTTCAAACGTATTGGCTTATTTAGCTGAGAACGTTGAGAATATGATCGTATCTTCCGCCGATTTATCCAATAGTGATAAGACCGACGGATTCCTTAAAAAATCGAAGGCCTTGAAAAGAGGTGATTTTTCAGGTGCGTTTTTACAAGCAGGGGTGGCGGAATTGACCATGGCATCCATAGCAAACGGTATAGCACTTCATGGAGGGGTTATTCCTGTCGTAGCGACTTTCTTCGTTTTCTCCGACTATATGAAACCAGCTATCAGATTAAGCTGTATTCAGGAATTGCCCGTAAAGTTCGTTTGGACTCACGATGCCTTTAGGGTAGGGGAAGACGGACCAACGCACCAACCCATAGAACAAGAAGCACAAATACGCTTGTTGGAGAAATTGAAAAACCATAGTGGCGATCCTAGCTTTGTGGCATTACGCCCAGCTGATTCCCAAGAAACCAGTGTTGCTTGGAAAATGGCCATGGAAAACACCAAGACCCCAACAGGTCTTATACTTTCAAGACAAGGAATCAAAGATGTTCCTGCAAATTCAGGTTCTAGATATGCTGAAGCCTTGAATGCGGAAAAAGGAGGTTATCTAGTTAAGGAAACTTCGGGTGCTGACGTAGTTTTGGTAGCCAATGGTTCAGAAGTATCCACCTTGATAGAGGCTGCTGGATTATTGGAAGAAAGAAAGAATTTGAAGGTCAGTATCGCTTCAATTCCTTCAGAAGGTGTTTTTAGGTTACAACCTAAAGATTATCAAACCAGTGTTATCCCTGAAGGTGTTCCCGTATTTGGACTTACAGCCGGATTGCCCGTTAACTTAGAAGCGTTGGTTGGGCCAAATGGTAAGGTTTTCGGTTTGGATCATTTCGGATATTCAGCGCCTGCAAAAGTGTTGGATGATAAATTCGGATTCACAGGAGAGAAAGTATATAACGAAGTACTTGATTTCTTGAAATAGTAAGAATGTAAAATTGTCGCTTAAAAGAAGCGGAGATATCATATTAAGCGGTTTGGATGAATGTATCCAAGCCGCTTTTTTTATGGTTTTTTATGAAGATTGATAGGGTGAACGTAGTATTTTTAAAGTAGTCAAGAAGAATGTCATGTGTTAATGACTCAATAATTTTATTTGTTTTTTGAATATTTGAAGTATATTCAGCTAAAAATTTATTGATATACTAAAGTAGTTGATTTGAACATGAATGCATTTATTGATTTTTTTGCCCATTTGACCAGTCTTCAAAAGTTTGTGTGGATTGTTGGACTGTTAGTGGTTTTTTGGTTGCTAGAGGGGGCTTATCCGCTCCGTAAATTCAAATACGACAAGTGGCAACATGCATTTACCAACTTTATATTGTTGTCGACCACTATTGTGATCAATGTTCTCTTCGGTGTTGCTACGGTAGGTATTTTCAGTTGGCTCGAGGTAAGTGGATTCGGTTTATTGAATATGGTGGATTTACCCATATGGGTAGAATTGATATTGGCCGTGATGTTATTGGATTTCCTTGCCCAATATGTGGTACATTTTATGTTGCATAAAGTTCGTTTTATGTGGCGGTTTCATATGGTTCACCATAGTGATACCAATGTAGATGTAACCTCTGGAACGCGTCATCATCCAATAGATTATTTTATGAGGGAACTGTTTTCGTTACTGGCCATTTTAATTGCGGGTTTACCCTTGGCATACTATCTTGTTTACCGGATATTAACCGTGCTGTTCACTTACTTTTCACATGCCAATATACAATTGCCACGTGCCTTGGATAAGACAATAAGTATGGTTTTTGTATCGCCTAATACACATAAATTCCACCATCATCATGAAATGCCATGGACCGATACCAATTTTGGGAATATTTTTTCTATTTGGGATAGGGTTTTTGGAACGTTCGTTTATCATGACACCAAGGATATCGTTTATGGGCTAGATATTCTGGATGATGGTAAAGCCAACGATATCATATACCAATTAAAGGTGCCTTTTGCCTATAAGAAAAATAGTTCGGGAATATCCACTCAGATAATCAAGGAAGAATAATGAAACTAGTACTTGTAATGAGGTAATAGCCGTTATAACTTATTTTCAGATGTGGTAATGGCACTATTAAATCCGAATTATTTTAAGGTAATGACATATGTCATGGTTTCCTTTTTATAAAGATTATAGCTTTATGTAAATCTAAAATCAAAATAATATGACAATTAACATTCAATATGTTCAAATGCCTACAAGTGAAGCGATGAATGAATTAATAACTTCTAAATTAAATCGACTCGCAAACAAATTCGAATGGGTAATCAGGGCCGAAGTACATTTTAAGAAAGAAAACGATCCATCAGGTAAGGGTAAAATTTGTGAGATGGAACTCAGTGCCCCTGGACCACGGATTTTCGCCAGTTCCAATGAAGACGATTTTGAGAAGGCTGCGGCCAATACCATAAAGGATCTCGAAAAACAATTGAATAAGCGCAAAGCCATAATGAACAAACATTGAGTATTAATTCCTAATCCTTAAACTACTGTATTATGGATAAAATTCTTGTACCTGTAGATTTTTCTGAATTTTCTGAGAATGCATTGGAAGTCGCGGCACATTTAGCCAGTAAATTCAACGCTGATTTGATCTTATTACATATGCTAGGACTCTCTGAGGCCATTTTTACAAAAAATGAAGCCCAAGAGTTCATGGAGGCTCAATACTACATGAAATTGGCCAAGAAGAGGTTTAATGAGTTTTTGGATAAACCATACCTCAAAGGGGTAAAAGTGTTCGAGATCGTTCAGAATTATAAAGACTTCAACGAAATGAACAATGTCGTAAAAGAACGGAATATAGACCTTGTTGTCATGGGCTCCCATGGCGTAACGGGCCTTACAGGTCTTTTTGTAGGTTCAAATACTGAAAAAGTGGTTCGTAATTGTTCAGTACCTGTTTTGGTGATAAAGAAGAAAAGAAAGGATTTTGATATAAAAAAAGCGGTCTTCGCCAGTGATTTTGGAGTAGAACATATTGGGGTTTATATGAAGGCGATGAACTTCTTCAATAAATTGAAAGTAGAGGTTCATAAGGTGTATATAAACCGTCCTAATCAATATTTTAGAAGTACGGAGGAAATCAAGGAGCAAATAGGGATTTTTATGAGAACGGCCCATCATGGAGAAAATCCGTCCAAAGAAAAAGTCACTATTTTGAACGATTACAGTATAGAACAGGGAATTTATAATTATGCCCAGAAAATTGATGCTGATATTATCGCACTTCCTACACAAGGAAGAAAAGGATTGTCACATTTTTTCAAAGGAAGTATAGGGGAAGATATCGCCAACAGGGCCGATCTTCCCGTTATTACTTTCAAGGTATAGGTTCAATCCTGAAAAAGGATACGTAACTTGGCTAGAATAACCAGTTCGGATTTGTTTTTTTTAGCAAAGCTGGTTGCTATCGATTGGCCAGTTTCCCATATGAGCGCTTTGAGTTCATCGGTAAATTTTGGCTTGTTCTTTAAGAAGTACGTTCGATAACGGTTAAAACATTCCTCGCTATCGGTTCCTTGTTCTAACATTTTGGTAAATGCGTTGTATATTTCCAGAGCGTTGTCCTTGTTCGTTTTTTCATCGATATCAGGATATTGCAACCATTTTTGTCTGAGAAGGATTTTCAGTTTGTTATATTCTTCTTCATGAACTTTTTTGTCTGCCATGGCAATGGCATAAAAAAGTATCCCGATGTGATAATACAATTGGGCCGTTTTATTTTCCATGTTTTCGAAAATTAAATGTTGGTCGTCTTTTAATAGGTTAAGTATAATTCTAAATTTCGTTTTTTAGGATGATTTGCATCAGTCGTTAAAGTAATATTTTTTAAGTCCTTTGTAATTAAAATAATGGATTATGAATACTGTGTTGGCCATTGATATAGGCGGAACTTTCACAAAAATAGGTGTTGTTGATAAGAAGGGGGAAATACTTGGGTCAAAGGTGTTCGGTACAAGATCAAAAAAGCCATTTGCCAATTTTCTAAAGGAATTGGTTCTTAATATCAATGAATTGATTGCCTTGGTAGGTACGGATAACAAACCTATTGCCATTGGTATAGGGGCCCCCAATGCCAATTCCTTGACCGGTAATATTGAGAATCCTCCCAATTTAAATTGGGGAAAAGAAACGCCAATCGCGGCGGAAATATCCAAAACTTATAATTTACCCGTGTATATAGCGAATGATGCCAATGCTTCGGCCTTAGGGGAGTTGGAGTTCGGTTTGGGTCAAGGAATGCGCAATTTTGTTGTACTGACCTTAGGTACCGGATTAGGAAGTGGTATTATCGTAAACGGGGAGCTTCTTTTGGGCGAGCATGCCCAAGCTGGGGAAATCGGACATGTGAATGTAGATCCCCATGGAAGGTATTGCAATTGTGGTCTTCAAGGCTGTTTGGAAACCTATGCCTCCGTTACGGGAATTAAAAGAACGGTATTTGAGCTAATTTCTGAAATGCGTGAAGATTCACCATTACGTAGTATAAGTTTTGAGGATTTAACCGGTGAGGATATTGCCAAAGCTGCAATTGAAGGTGATGCCTTGGCTCTAAGGGCATTCGATTTAACAGCAGAGATTTTAGGCCGTAAAATGGCTGATACGGTTGCTCATTTAGATCCAGAGGCTTTTATTTTGGCAGGTGGACTTAGTAAGGCCGGTGATATTCTATTAAAACCGGTTAAGGACAATATGGAAAAAAACCTTTTTGTCGCCTACAAGGGCAAAGTAAAGGTGTATTTGTCGAATGCACCACGCAATGCCGCAATTTTGGGGCCTGCGGCATTGGCATGGAAGCATGTTTCTTAAAAATTATTTCTCCAATAAATGTCCCAAACTTTCACTGTCCATAATGTGTTCGGTTATGGCAAAGACTTGTTTTCTGTTTTCACGTACCGTTTTATAAAAGCGAGCGATATCGTCTTCAAGGGCTTGATGTTCTTCACGGAACAATCGGGTGTCATGTTTAAAGGGGTCTTCAATGGTCTGTGCAATATGGTTCAGGTGTTCGCCCACTCTTTCTAGAAGTTTTTTGCCGACTTTTCTATCGTTCATGATTCCCTCGGCAATTTTTTTTACGGCCTCAAGATTGTCCTCTTTGGTAATCCAAATAAAATATTTATTCAATAGGTTATGCAGAAAAACCAAGTCTTGTTTATAGAAGGTTAAATCAGATTTCCAATGTTTGGTCAAAACGTACAACTCATCCCAATCCGTAAGTTGAATATAATCTCCTTTCGGTCTTATTCTATAATTTTCCATATGAATAGTATTTAGTCCAAGCTTAGTGCTATTCCTTAAAGTTACCTACAAAACACCCTATTTTTCATGATAATTATCATAATGTTTAGCTAAAAATATTGGGTGTTATGAAGTTTATTAACAGGGAGTTATCAACTCAATTGCATCTTGCAAAGGACTGTTTTCAATAAACAATGTAGTATGGGGATAGGGGGGTAAAAAGCATGGGGCTACCTTCAGGTTCAAAAGAAGTAGTAGCTGTCCTAGTACCTTTTAAACTTAATGGGATTATTCGTAAAAATCCAGTTTGTTCTTTAAGTTGATGATTTCGTTTTGCATTTGTTCAACCCGTTCCAATAAACTATTGATAACATCAATACCCTCTAGATTAATGTTAAGGTCATCATGTAGGCGAACTATTTTTTCCACCTTTGGTAGTTCATCATATTGCAAATATTCGGTGTTTTCTTTTTTGACTACCTTAATCAAACCAGTATCATGCAATTGTACAATGAATTGGGTACTGATTCCATGACTGACACAAAAATCCCTGACTTCTATGTATTTATACTGTTCCATTATTTAGGTGATTTTAATTTGGCCAATTCCTTAAAGAGTTCTTTTTCTTTGGCAGATAAATTGGTGGGTGTTTTAATGGTATAGGTGATGAACAGGTCGCCGAATTTGCCTTCTTTTTTATAAATTGGAAACCCTTTCCCTTTCAACTTTACCTTGGTTCCGTTTTGGGTCTCTGGTTTTACGTTCAGTTTTACCTTACCATCAAAAGTACCGACTGTGATCTCACCACCTAAAACAGCGGTATATATATCCAGGTCTACATTTTTATATAGGTTATTGCCATCGCGTTTAAATGGGGTGTTGTTCTCTATAATGAAGGTAATATAAAGGTCACCTTTTGGTCCGCCGTTGCGCCCAGGGCCACCATGCCCGTTAATTTTTATGGTCTGCCCATTTTCTATACCTGCGGGAATGGTTATTCTTATGTTCTTTCCGTTTACAGTTAAGGTTCTCTTATGCGTAGAGTAAACTTCGTTTAACTGTAGTTTGAGCTCGGCATTGAAATCTTTCCCCCGATATTTTGGTTGCCTACCACTGGAATAGCCTCTAGTGGTTCTTCCCCCGAACATAGATTCAAAAAAGTCTGAAAAATCGTGCTCCCCGAATCCGCCCGACGACTGGTATCGTCTGCCTTGTTGTTGTTGTGCTTTGCGGGCTTTTTCTATTTCATCGGCATGTTGCCAATCCTTCCCGTATTCATCATATTTTTTTCTGTTCTCAGGATTACCCAATACTTCATTGGCCTCATTGATCTGTTTAAATTTTCGTTCGGCCTCCGCATCATTTGGGTTTACATCAGGATGATATTTCCTCGCGAGTTTACGATATGCTTTCTTAATCTCGTTGGGTGTGGCGTTTTTTGAAATTCCCAATACACTATAATAGTCAATGTAATCCATTTTGCAGATTCGATTAATTGGTATTCAGTTCTAAATGTGCCGTATGTAATGCGTTAACAAATGAATAGATGGTTTCTGTTTTCCTTGTCTTTTTGTATTACGTTGTCCGCGATGACCAAAATTTCTTTTTCAACGGAAATAAAGTCATGCGTAAGTGAAGCAATACGTTTTTCTATCCAAGTCTGTTCCTTGGTTAGGGCATTGGAGTTAAAACCTTCATATCCCTTTAGAATCCCGACCAATTGGCGTTGGTGGTCTTTTATACGTTTTTTTAAACGCGAACAATTATAACAAAGATCTTGAAAACGCATTAAACTTTCACGTATTTCATCCAGGTTTTCATTTTGTACAATTTCATCGAAATACCGATCCAAAAGTTGTTGTAGAAAGCGTATGTCTTTCGTTTTCAATGCAATATCGGATTTTAATTTTTCACATTCCAAAATATAAGTTTGTAAAGAATCCACACTGTACAAAATATCCGAAGTAGCACTTACTTTTTCCATGATAAGATCATTTTCATTAAAAATACCCTTATCAATAATCTAAAAAAATGATTTTTATCATAAGTCCGTAGTTGCTAAAGAATTACCTTTCATTTAATATACAGTCATTTCCATTTGTTTTGAAGACCTATGGTAGTTTGGCGCAATTCTATTATAATGAGGGTTTTTGCGAAGAACAACTACATTTTTAATCTACTCTCAGAAGCGGTTTCCGAAGGACTATTGGTGGTGAATAGGGAGCAATTGATCGTTGCTTCGAACAAGAAGGCGGATACAATGTTCGGTTACGACGATCGGGAACTTGTAGGCAAACCCGTAGATGTCTTGGTTCCAGGTGCGTACAATATGGGGCATAAAGATCGTGTTGAAGCGTTTTTCAAGGCGAAGACAACAGGAAGAATGATGGTTGACCGCATTCTTTTGGGCCAACACAAATGTAAGGGTGATTTTCCGGTGAAAATTAGTCTAAACCCTTTTAATATTGAGGGTGTTGATTATGTTTTGGCACTTGTTTTCGATAAGACCGAGATCAGTAAAAGGGATTATCAGATCAAGGAGTTGAATGAACATCTTGAAAAGAAAATCAAGACCAGAACTTTTGAACTCAGGGAAACCGTATCGATGCTCGAACAAGAAATCAAAAGAAGGGAGCAAGCAGAAAAGAAGATGAAATCGGCACTTCAACGTGAACGGGAATTAAGCGAGTTGAAGACAAAATTCTTATCTTTAGTATCACATGAATTTAAAACGCCTTTGAGCGGTATCCTTACTTCTGCAACCCTTGTCGGAAAATATAAGGGAGCAGGGGATCAGGAAAGAAGGGACAAACATTTATCAACGATAATCGGCGAGGTGCGTCATCTGAACAGTATCCTAACCGATTTTTTGTCGATAGAAAGGCTCGAAAAAGGAAAAGAAATATATGATTTCACTGACTTTTCTTTGAGCAAAGTGGTAAACGAGGTTATTTATAATGCCAATATGTTGGTGAAAATAGGACAGCGGATAAATTATCCCCATAATATTGATGATGTGATTATTTACCAGGATGAAAAAATAGTTACACTTATCCTGACCAATTTGCTATATAATTCAGTAAAGTATTCCCCTGAGGATTCTGAGATAGATATTTCAATAAAGGTCGAGGATGGGGTAATGTTTTTAAAGATCAAGGATCAAGGTATCGGGATACCCACTAAAGACCAGAAGCATATTTTTGAACGCTATTTTAGGGCAGAAAATGCACTATTGAACCAAGGAACGGGGATTGGCCTTAATATTATAAGGGACCATATTGAGAATCTTGGCGGCAAAGTTTATTTTGAAAGTAAAGAGCATATAGGAACTACCTTTACGGTTGAGCTTCCTGTTGATAATCGAATTCATTCAGGATTAAATTAAATAATAATGAACAAAGTACTGTTGATAGAGGATGATCCCGTATTAAGGGAGAACACGGCCGAACTTCTAGAGCTTTCGGACTATAAGGTATATACAGCATCCAACGGAAAGAAAGGGGTTAACGTTGCCAAAGAAAAGTTACCCGATGTCATCATCTGTGACATTATGATGCCCGAGTTGGACGGGTACGGGGTTCTGGAGCAATTAGGGAAAGATATTGATACGAAATATATTCCCTTTATATTCTTATCGGCTAAAACCGAACGTAAGGACATTCGCAAAGGAATGAACCTTGGGGCAGATGATTACCTCACCAAGCCCTTTGAAGAATCAGAATTGATAAGTGCTATAGAAAGTAGGTTGGCGAGGGCCGCTATTTTACAGGAAATCAAAAGTTCAGAATCTGAGCATGGCCATGCAAGTGGACTTGAGGTTCGTAACATTCACGAATTCAAGAATTATTTAGATGATAACGGACAAGAATTTGAATTCGCACAAGGCGATGAAATCTATCGGGAAGGTGGTAATGTACATATGGTCTATTTGATCATTAAAGGGGTCGTAAAGACCTATAAATTGGATGAAAACGGCAAGGAATTGATAACAGCCATTTATAATGCGGATGAATTCTTCGGATTTACTTCCTTAACGTCACAAGAAGTTTATGAGGAGTATGCGGTAGCTATTGAAGATACCGTACTTGTCGGGGTCTGCAAGGATGAACTCAGAACCGTGGTTAAGGAAAACCATGATCTTGCCATTGAATTGATGCACGTTTTGGCAGAGAACCTTACAGAAGCCAAAAAACAATTATTGGAAATGGCATATGGCTCGGTACGTAAAAAAACCGCCAGTACCTTATTGAAATTTGCCGATAAATTGGAGCAGGACAATCAAGGTAACATCCATATTCTGCGTAGTGATCTGGCCAGTGTGGCCGGTATGGCCACGGAAACCTTGATACGTACTTTGTCTAGTTTTAGAAAAGAGGGTTTGATCGCGATGGAGGATCATAATATTAAAATCTTGGATCAAGAAACCCTTAGCCGTATATATTAAAAATCATGTTTGCTCATGATAGGGATCATTTACAGGAATGCAATAACGTCCTATTTTTGTGTTTAAAGTAAAAAAATGGTCATAAAATGATGCATATACTAGTCCCTACCGATTTTTCCGATAATGCGTGGAACGCCCTTAAGTATGGCTTTCGATTGTATAAAGACGTCGATTGCACTTTTCATCTTTTACATATTAACCCCATACCCGCATATTCTGGAGCGGGATCAAGTGTAAAGGTTTCCTCAAAAATGGTCGATGGGGGCATTTTAAAAGAAAGCAAGATCAGTTTAGATCATTTATTGGCACAAGCGGAAAAAGTAGATCCCAGCAGTAAACATACCTTTAAGACCATAGCCTCACATAATTTTTTTGTAGAATCGATAAAACGTCAAGTTGAGAACAACAAAATTGACTTGATCATTATGGGGACTAAAGGTGCATCAGGTCTTAAAAAAGTTACATTGGGCAGTAATACGGGAGATGTACTTACCAAGGTTAAATGCCCGCTTTTGGCCGTCCCTGAGAATGCCGTATTCAAAACACCCAGGGAAATAGCTTTTCCTACCGATTACCACTTGAGTTATGATCTTAAGGTACTTGATACACTTATAGATATGGTCAATTTGTTTAAATCCGATCTACGCATATTGCATATTTCCAAAAGAGGGGAAAGACTCACCGATGAACAAGCCGGTAATAAGGAATTTTTAAATGATTATCTACAGGATGTAAAGCATAGTTTCCATTCCCTTACAGGAACCGATCTGGAAACATCGGTACAATGTTTTACCGAGTCAAGGGACATAGACATGATTGCCATGGTGGCCAAAAACCTTAATTTCTTTCAGCGAATCCTATTTAGGCCCAAGGTAGAACAGATCAGTTACCATACCGATATTCCGTTTCTAATTTTACATGAGTAGACTTTACGATTATTTGTGGGATTGAATTATCTGAACAATGTCTCTTTTCTGAAGCACTCCTGATTGCCGCCAAAGTTGTTTTCCATTTTTGAACAAAAGCATGGTGGGTACACCCCTTACTTGGTATTTAGAGGCTATTGAAGGGTTTTTGTCCACATCGATTTTTACGATTTTGATACTATCTCCCAGTTCGCTCTTTACATCTTTGAGGATGGGGGCGAGCATTTTGCAGGGGCCGCACCAGTCCGCAAAGAAATCTACGAGAACCGGGGTATCCGAATTTATGATATCACCGAAACTACTTTTCATGACTAATAATTTGAATGCAAATTAATAAAATACGTTGATTTTCTAACTGACCAAAATCATGGTTATTACAAGTGTTAAAAGTTAAATTTGGTTATAACGAATAAATCGAGCAACATGAGAAAGATTTTGGTACCTATGGATTTTTCGGACAATGCTTTCAATGCCTTAAAATATGCATGCCATGTATTTAAGTATGAAAAAAGTGAGATATTCATCATGCATGCCTACGCTGATGAGGTTTATCAACAAGATAAGCTTACGAAAAGGAGTCTTTTGGAACAGGTTAAAGAAGAAACTTTTAGAAAGTCGGAAGAAAACCTGGACAAGGTTTTTAAACAGATCAAACACGAATATCCCAACCCCCATCATAAATATAAGTTGGTATCGGCATTCGGTTCCTTGATAGATGAGGTAAACGATTTGGTAAACAGGGAGAATATGGACATAGTTGTCATGGCGACAAGGGGAGAGACCAATGACCGTAGGCTTACCTTTGGTAGTAACACCTTGCAAGTATTGAAGTATATAAGTTGTCCCGTTTTGGCCATACCAGAGGGGTATGCCTACCATCCGCCCAAAGAAGTATTGTTCCCTACCAATTATTTGGTACCATATAAAAGGCGCGAATTAAAGTTGCTCTGCGAAATATCCGGTTCTTTTAGGTCTACCATACATATGCTATATATAGATCCCATTAAAAAGCTATCCTTTCGTCAAGAGGATAACCAACAATTCTTAAGAGAAAGTCTTCCCAAGGCCAAATTGGTTTTTGAGACGACCCAAGAAAAGGATAAATCAATCGCAATTACCAAATACATCTTACATAACAATATTGACATGTTGGTTTTGGTCAATTCAAGGCACTCGTTTATTGAAGATATGTTGGTACAATCAACTTTGGATAAAATCGGCCTGCATATAAAAATTCCGTTTTTGGTGATGCAAAATTTATATAGATAATTAAAATAAAACAAGATGAAACGTATAATCCTACCCACCGACTTTTCAGATAATGCCTATAATGCCATTCGTTATGCCGTTAAACTATTTAAGGATGTAAAGTGTACGTTTTATCTTTTGCACACTTATACACCGGCCATCTATCAAGCCGAATATGTTTTGCACAGTCCCGGTCAGATTGGTCTAGGAGACATTTACCAAGAAAATTCATTGAATCAATTGAACGAACTGAAAAAGAAGGTTACATCAGAATTCAATAATAAGAACCACACCTTTATGGTACATTCGGCATTCAACATTTTGGTTGATGAAATTGTTGAAACCGCCAAAAAGGAAAATGCTGACTTAGTGATCATGGGTACCCAAGGAGCTACAGGGGCCAAAGAGATTTTTATAGGAACAAATACCGTGCATGTCATAAAAAGGGGCTGCTGCCCAATATTGGCCATACCTCCAAATGTTGAATTTGAAGTTCCGAAGGAGATTCTTTTTCCAACTGATTTTGAGATCGATTATCAAAAAGAGCAATTAAATGAAATAATGGATTTGTCAGCAAGGTATAAATCCAAGATTAACGTAATGCATGTATCCTCTGGTTATGATCTTAACGACACACAGTTGAAGAATAAGGCCAAATTAGATAGTCTTTTGGGTACAACGCCCCATCTGTTCCATGAGGAGCCCAACCAGGAGATCATGACGGCCATAAACACATTCCAACAAAAGAAACAAATCGATATTTTGGCAATGATTCAGAATAAGCACACTTTCTTGGAACGCTTGTTCATAGAGCCTATAATCAAGAAATTAGGTTTTCATGAGACCATTCCTTTTTTAGTAATTCCATCCCATAAAAATAATTGAACATGAAAAATATATTGATACCGACAGATTTTTCGAATGATGCGTATAATGCACTTTTTTATGCTTCAAAATTATTCAAGTCAAAAACTTGTAACTTTTATCTTTTGAACGCCTATAATGAGCGTACGCCCTTATTGAGTATAAATTTGGAAAGAACCAATGATGATGGCCATCGTAAAGGACTGTTAGAGCAATTGAAAGATGAATCCTGTGAAGAACTTAAACGCACCTTCCATAGGATTAACCTTGATCATAAATGCCGTAACCATACCTATAAATTGATCCCGATAAAAATGGATCTAACCGAAGCCCTTAACAAGACTATCGATGAGTACGACATAGATCTTATCGTAATGGGTAATAAGGGGGAAAGTAATAGCTTTGGCCTGTTTTTGGGCAGTACAACGGTCAAAACAATTTCCTCGATAAGAAAATGCCCCATTCTTTCGGTTCCTATTAATGCCGATTTCCAAATGCCTTATGAGATAGCCTTTGCAACCGATTATAAAAGGAATTATGATGCCCAAGTACTTGATTCCTTAAAAGAAATGGCCATTAATTGCGGTTCTGCCATAAGGGTGGCACATATAAACGAAGAGAAAACCTTGTCTAAGACCCAGGAGAGTAATCTGGAAACCTTGAAGACCTATTTAGCACCAATTGACCATTCCCTACATTGGATGCCCAATTATAAAAGTAAGACAACCGCGATCCGCACCTTTTTAGATGAATTGAATATAGGGATGGTGGCAATGGTGAATTATGAGCATAAGTTTTTCGAGAACTTGCTGAAAGAACCGATTATCCAAAAATTGGCCTGTAAAATAGATATACCATTTCTGGTAATACCTGCGAAGGCCTGATTTGCGTCATTGTTCCAGGTCTTTTTTTTGAAGATATTGAATGTACTAATCTAAACATGTATTATGAATAATATTGGTATTTGGCTCGATAAGGAAAAAGCTCATATGGTATTCTTGGACAAGGATTCGGAAAAATTTGAAACACTGCTTTCAGAAATCGAAAACTATAGACCCGCAGGGGGTTCAGGTACGAAAACCGCTAAATGGGGACCTCAGGATGTTGTGCAGGACAGTAAATTCCTGGAACGTGAAAAGCATCAACACAAAGCCTATTTCAAAAAATTGGTAGAAGCCATTAAATCGGCAGATAATATTGCCTTGTTCGGTCCGGCCGAAACTGCGTTAAGATTCAAAAAGGAACTGGACAAGAATTATCCGGAATTGGCCGCTAAGGTAAAAACAGTCGAAAAAGCGGATAGCATGACAAATAACCAAGTCAAGAAATTGGTTCGCGATTTCTTCAAGACATAGTCTTTAAAACCGCTTAATTATGCAAGTATTCGAAGATTTCTTGAAGGATCCCTTTGTCCTAAAAGGACTAAGGTTGTTCATATGGATCGTCTTCATCATAGTTTGCATAGGGTTTCTTAGAAAATTGGCAAAAAGAAGAATCGAAAACCTTAACCTGAGGTATAAAGCCCAAAAAGGTATAGAGGTTATCGGTTATTTGTTGATAATTCTGCTTTTCCTGATAACCTTTACCTTGGAAAGTGTTAAGGATTACACCATTATCATCGGGCTTTTTACAGCCGGACTCACATTTACCTTACAGGAACTGATTTTAAGTGTTGCCGGTTCATTCTATATTTTTTTCGTTAGGGTCTATAAACCGGGCGATCGCATAGAGATTAACAATATTATGGGTGACGTAATCGATATTGACAGTATTTATACTACCATTATGGAAATGGGGGAGTGGGTCAGCTCTGACAATTACTCAGGTAGGATAGTGAAGATCAGTAATGCATTCGTATTCAAGGGGCCTATAAAAAATTATTCAATGGACTTCCCCTTTGTCTGGGACGAACTCAACATTCTGGTCACCTATGATTCGGATATTGAAATGGCAAAAGAAATCATACAGGGGAGTGCTGTCGAATTGTTATCTGACTATACCGATAAGTCCAAAGCGAACTGGGCCAAAATGGTAGAACGTTACTATATTGAAAATGCGAAATTGGATCCTACCTTGGCTATAGGGTTAACCGATAATTGGATTACCATCAACCTTAGGTACATTACCGATTACAAATTACGAAGAAGTACTAAACATAGGCTGTTCGAAAGCATAGAGCATTCCATTTCATTAACGAACGGGAAAGTGAAATTGGCATCGGCGACCTTACAGTTGCTAAAAATACCTGAGATGAATGTTCGTGTAAATCCAATGCGATAAAAATATGTTTCTTTAAGGGGGTCTAGGCGAAAACAACATAAGAACAGTCACTGAAATCATGCTAAAATGAAAGAGCAACAAGCAATAGAAATCATAAAATCGTCAGGCGATAAGGTGAAATTCTCCCTTTCGAAATTACGTAGGTCGTTACAACGCAGTGGAGCCGACGATGTCTTTGTTGAACAGATCGTAAATCAAGTCCGGGATGAGCTTTATCAAGGTATCTCTACCCGCGAAATATATAATAGGGCTTTTGCCCTGTTAAAAAAGAAAAAATCGATTTTGGCGTCTAAATACAAGTTGAAAAAGGCCATATATGAACTGGGGCCTACAGGTTTTCCTTTTGAAAAATTCATTGCAGCGATATTGCGTTATTCTGGCTACACCACTGAGGTAGGTAAGGTATTACAAGGTCATTGCGTGACTCATGAAGTTGATGTTTTGGCCAAGAAAAACGGACTTGTAGCCGTAATCGAATGTAAGTTCCACAGTGATGAGGGCCGCAATTGTAATGTTAAAGTACCCTTGTACATCAACTCAAGATATAATGATATAAAACAGCATTGGGAGCGAGAGAAAAATGGGAATAGTGAATTGGATAAAGGCTGGGTGGTAACCAATACCCGTTTTACCGAAGATGCCCTTGCATACGGCAAATGTGTTGATCTTTATCTGTTAAGTTGGGATATTCCTCACGGTGATGGGTTAAGGGACCGAATAGATAGGTTGGGGTTATATCCCATAACCGTTTCAACGTTATTGAGTCAGCGCGAAAAGCAGTTTTTGCTGAGTCGTGATGTCGTTTTATGTCGGGAATTGTTGAACGACAGTTTTTTTCTTGATCATTTAGAGATCAAAGAGCCGAGAAAAGAAAAAATAATGAAAGAATTACGCCAATTATGTAACTGCTAGATTGATATGAATACGGTAAAAATCCAATTTTTAGGTGCTTCAGGAACAGTAACGGGATCTAAGTATTATGTAGAGACACCTGAGTTGAACCTTATGGTCGATTGTGGAATGTTCCAAGGGTTGAAAGAACTTCGGGTCAAGAATTGGGACCCTCTACCGATCAATGTGACCCAATTGGATTACATATTGCTTACCCATGGTCATCTGGACCATACAGGATATTTGCCCAGGTTATTGAAAGAAGGCTTTAAGGGGAAGATACTAGGCACCTCACCAACCTTGGCCATTACTTCGATTATTTTGAAGGATAGTGCAAAAATTCATGAGGAAGAGGCAGAAAAAGCAAATAAGGAGGGGTATTCCAAGCATGATCCCGCATTACCGTTCTATACCCTGAAGGAAGCGGAAAGGACCATTCAACTTTTTTCATCCGTAGAAAATGACGAATGGGTGATCTTATCCTCAAATGTGCGTTTTAGAACCAAATACAACGGACATATCATTGGTGCTACATTTATTGAGTTGGAGATTTTTGAAAAGCGGTTTGTCTTTTCCGGGGATGTGGGTAGAACGGAAGATTTTCTATTGGCGCCACCTGAACGTCCTGAATGGGCCGACTACCTGTTTATAGAAAGTACATATGGCAATAAAAACCATCCGCAAGAAGATGTGGAGGCAATTTTGGCCCAATTGGTGAATAAGACCATTCATCAAAAAGGAAATCTCATTATCCCTTCTTTTGCCGTTGAGCGTTTACAATCACTTATGTACCAAATATGGATGCTCTATAAAAAGAACAAGATTCCGAATATCCCCATTTTTGTTGATAGCCCTATGGGAAACAATGTCTTATCGGTTTTTGAACGGTTCCCGACATGGCATAAACTCTCATTAAAGGAATATCATTCTATGTGCGATCACGTGAATATCATCAGTTCTTACAAGGAAACATGGGAAACCATAGACGACCCAAGACCAAAAATCGTAATTGCCGGTAGTGGTATGGTAACCGGTGGAAGGGTACTTACCTATTTAAAGCAGTTGATCGATGTTGAGAGCACAATAGTTTTATTGGTAGGCTACCAAGCCGAGGGAACAAGGGGAAAACAACTCTTGGAAGGCGCCCATGAACTTAAGCTTTTTGGTAAATATTATCCGGTAAAAGCGAAAATAGAACATTTGGAGAGCCTTTCGGCACATGCTGATCAATCAGGACTGTTACATTGGGTAGAAGCTTTGAAAAACGTACCGGAAAAGGTGTTTTTGGTACATGGGGAGCCCACGGCACTCGATACGTTTAGGAGTAAATTGGTATATGAGCATAATTGGCAGGTGCATATACCTAAGCTCTATGAAACCATTGAGTTAATGGTTTAGGCGGCAGACTGATCTTCGTCATTGTAAAACAATGAGGTCATGGATAATTTTACTTAAAATTTAAGGCCATGGTTTCCCATAAAAAAATGACAAAGAAGATCGTATCGGCAAAAGTGGATGAGATGTACAGGGAATCCAAGCATTGGAATTCTTGCTTGCAGCTCATAAACGACGAACTGACCTTTATTCAGCACTTATTGAATTCCTATGTATTTGAGCCCAATACACCGAACTTGTTCGAGCGTTTACAAGACTACCAAGCACGTATAAAAAGGTCAAAGGACGATTGGGACAAGTTATCGAAAATGATCGGGCACCATGAAAATAGTATTGGTGGTATACTGGAATGTTCAGATAGTGTCTGTGATAATTTCTATCATCAAAAACATGAAAAACTCAAAGTGGAAGCGGTCAATTATATGGAGAATTTCAAAGACTTGAAATACGAGATTTTCGAATACGCCGGGTGTATATTAAAAAAACGTAAACCCAATAACTAATATAATTGATACCGTTATTCCGTGATGATAAGGATTTTTTCCAGTTGATCTTTATGTGATCTGCTCATGGGAAGTTTTGTACCGTCGACCTCGACCTTGGTGCTACTCCAATTATCGATCTTATTCACGTTTACGATATATGATTTGTGTATTCTAATGAGTTTGTTCTCGGGCATTTGTTCCAAAAATGCTTTCATAGTGGATAAGACTACAAATTTGCCTTCAGTGGTCACGATCTTAATATAATCGCCCATGGCCTCTACCCATTGAATGGAATTAATAAAGATTTTTTTCTTTTGAAGGTCAACATTAACATAAACGAACTCTCCCTCATCATTATCCCTATTGATTTGGTTTTGGGTCTTCACGGCCCTATCTATCGCCGTAGCAAACCGTGATTTGTCTATCGGTTTTTGTAAATAGTCGGTTATATTATTGTAATCAAAGGCTTTTAGGGCATAATCACTACTATCCGATATAAGGATGATTTGAGGTGGTTTCTCTAAAGAATCGAGTAAATCAAAGCCATTTACCACAGGCATAACAATATCAAGCAATATTAGATCTACTTTGGTTTTTTTAATGGCATTCAAGGCAAGTATACCATTTGCATAATCACCAACAACATTCAAATGGGGATTGTCTTTGGCTAGTTTTGTAATCACGGCCCTTTGAGTTTCAGAGTCTTCGACTACAACAGTGTTCAAGGTTATTTTAGTCATCTTGGGGAGCAACTTTAACGTTGATGTAAATTCGTGTTTGTGTCAGTCAGTTGTTTTGCAACGATGCAAAATAGTCATTGACATCGACTTATAAAAATTGAATCATCCTCAAAAATAAGAATACTTAATCAAATCTGTCGTAAAAAGAAGACATAACATGTCGTAGAAAAGTAAATCATTGGGATTAAACCGATCGCTTTATGATTGACTGATCTAAATCATTGAGCCCAAACCGCAAAATAGATAACTTGGTAAATGTAATCGGAACCTGGAAAGCATAAGGATGCACCGTATGATGAAAGTAAAATAAAAACAATAGACTATGAAAGCTAAAAATCAGATTTACAGGTATTTAGAATGGAAAAGCCCAGAAGAAATGCATCAAACCTCTTTGGATTGGATTTCAGAATTGAAATTTGTCAAGGATGAGCAGATGTTTTTGAATGACTTGGTCAAGTCCTATACGCTTCAAATCACAAGTTCGGGTATGTACGATGAAAGTAGGGAGTTGGTCACTGCTATATCCAATTCGGAAGTGGAAGCAGAGAAACTACTGAAAAAGGCCAAAATACACGAAAATCAACTATCCATTATGGTCGACGATATCGATCAACCCAAAATGGAGAAAGCTTATACCGAATCCCATAGGGATATGATTTTTGCTATTGATAACTATTTGGCCGATTACAGAAAACTCAAAGGAAGTTTGTTCCAAATGATTTCGAAGGTCATGAAGAAGGAAAAACAAAAAAGGCTGTTGAATTAAGTCCCTATAAATAAAATACCATGAAAAAGTTAGGTCTCTTTACACTTGTCGTCCTTTTGATGTTGGGTTGTTCCTCTGCCGAATTGGTAGAAAATTGGAAGAATCCGGATATTGTGATATTCAATGCCAATAAAGTACTGATAGTGGGGATGACCTACAACAAAGATGCCCGAATGGAGTATGAAACCAAATTACGGGATCAGTTTGAAGCCCGTAATGTAGAGGCTATGCGGAGCATAGACGTATTTGATGTTGATTTCACCTCCTCGGAACGTTCTGAGCAAGAGCTATCTGATGTTGAGCAACAATTGTTGGACAAGGACTTCGATGCCATACTTTTCTCTAAGGTAATCGGTGTGGAGAATGTAGAGAAGAACAGAAGGTTGTTGAATAATCTAGATCGCTATAATAGGGGTTTTGATGAAGATTACCTGAGCAGCCAAAGAATTTACTATGAGCCCGATGAACATGAAACTTTTGCTGTTTATCATGCGGAAACTTCCCTATATTGTATTTGTCCGGGTAAGGAAA
This sequence comes from Maribacter luteus, assembly GCF_009674825.1. Lineage (GTDB taxonomy): Bacteria > Bacteroidota > Bacteroidia > Flavobacteriales > Flavobacteriaceae > Maribacter_A > Maribacter_A luteus. Next base: position 336,126 of record NZ_WKJH01000030.1, on the reverse strand, counting down.
GGGAATTGATTTGGAGGGGTTCTATAGATATCTTGGATCCTGTAGATATTGAGGATGTGATCGATGATTATATAAAGTTGGTCATTACGGCGATGGAAGATCAAGATTTAATATTCAGAAAAGAAGACAAAAATGAAATTACTGGTCTATAGTGCGCAGGATTTTGAGATTCCCTTTCTTAAAAAGGCAAATAGGTTACGCCATAAAACTACATATATAAAAGAAGCACTTGATACGAACTCTGCGATAAAAGCAATGGGTTTTGATGCCATCAGCATATTTTCAAGTGATGATGCCAGTTTGATCGTTTTGGAGAAATTAAGGGATTTAGGCGTTAAATACATTTCTTTACGATCGGCCGGTTATAATAATATTCAGATCAAGGCCGCCAAAAGATTTGGACTCAAAGTGGCCAATGCCCCGGACTATTCCCCTAATGCCATTGCTGAGCATGCCGTAGCATTGCTTATGGCCGCAAATCGGAAAACACATATTGCCGATCGGCAGGTACATGAGTACAATTTTAAACAGAAACGATTGTTAGGTTTTGATTTGGTCGGTAAAACCGTGGGAATCGTTGGTACAGGACGTATAGGTTCTGTAATGGTCAAAATTATGCACGGATTCGGTTGTAAGCTCCTGGCACACGATTTACAAGTTAAACAAGAACTGATACAGAACTTCGGTGTTGAATATGTTGATATGGCCAAGCTATTTGAGCATGCAGATATAATCAGTCTGCATGTGCCATTAAATTCGGTAACCCATCATATGCTCAATGAGCAGGCTTTTGATAAAATGAAATCGAAAGTGGTACTTGTGAATACGGCCAGAGGTGCGATCGTAGATACTAAAGCCTTGATCAACGCGTTGAGGAACAAAAAGATAGCTTTTTATGCAGCCGATGTATATGAGAGGGAAAAGGGGTTGTTTTTTAAAGATAATTCATCCATTGGTATACAAGATGAAAACTTAAGGACCTTACTTACTTTCCCCAATGTCTTATTAACCCCGCACCAAGCATATGTAACCAAAGAGGCCCTTACTAGGATAGCGGAGATTACCTTCGATAATTTGGATAGTTGGCAAGAAGGAAAACCTTGTAAGAACGAATTGGGATATGAAACCCTCGTGCTATAACAATGGGCTGAATATTTTGGCAAAACCTTCCTTAATTTTTTCCAGATAGGGTCTATTCATAAAGGTTTCATAGTCTAAAGGTATACTTTGGTCTATCTCATTTAAAAAATCCTGTTTTAGTAAAAGGGCTGTTTTTTGATCATAGACCAGGGCATTTACCTCATAATTTTGTTCAAAGCTTCTTATATCCATATTGGCGGTACCTATAGAAACAAGATTATCATCCGAAACGATGATCTTGCTGTGTAGGAATCCTTTGGGGAACAGATATATTTTTACCCCGGCCCTTAGAAAAGTTTCAAAATACGATCTAACACTCCAATTCACCAAAGTGCTATCAGCATTGGCCGATACCAGAAGCCTAACATCGACACCGCTATTGGCGGCAACTTCCAAAGATCTGAGAATCGCTGTGCCCGGAATAATATAGGGATTGGTAATGTAGATATATTTTTTGGCATTATTGATCATAGCGAAGTACGTTTGCCCTATTGGGGAGAAATAATCGTCAGGTCCGCCATAAACGATCTGTACGATTTGGTTCCCTACCTTTTCTTCCAAAGAAGGCAAATCACGATTTAATTCCGAATTGTCACCGGAGACCAAGAACCAATCAATCTCAAATACAACTTGCAATTCTAAAACCGAAGCACCACGTAATTGTATGTGCATGTCGTGCCATTTACCAAGTACCAGATCACCTTTCAGGTATTTATCCGAAATGTTTATCCCCCCTGTAAACGCGATCTTGCCATCAACGATAATAATTTTTCTATGGTTCCTGTAGTTGATAGATGCTAAGAACCTTCCCAATTTAAAGGGCAGAAAAGGATAAACCTCTACACCGATCGATTTAAGTTGGGTAATATATCTTTTACTCAGTGAATAACTGCCGACCCCATCGTAGATGATCTTTACCTTAACACCTTTTTTCACTTTTTCGTCAAATAAAGCTATCAATCTGTCCGCGAGTTCTCCTTCTTCAAAAATGTAATAAAGTAGATAGATATATTTATCGGCAGATTCAAGGGCTTTAAAAATGGCATCGAATGTTGCCTTGCCATCCTTCAACAATTTAACCTCATTGTTCTTGGTGGGCTTAAAACCATTGTTCTTTTCAACAAGGTGGGTAATTTTGGAATATTCTTCAGCCTCCATTTCCACTGTTTCCGCAGCGTCTTTGTTTTCCTGTATTTTTTTTAGGTAATTGTTGATCGCTATATCTTCCTGAATGTCTTTCCAAGAATACTTTTTTCTGTTTCTTCCGATCATCCAATAAAGTAGGATACCTCCGATGGGAATAGTGAAAATAGTTAATAACCAAGCTAGTGTTTTGGCCGGTTTAATTCCGTTGACCAACAAGCTAATGACCATACCAATGGCAATAAGCACATAAATTATCAAGGCTATTATCCAATACATAGCGGTTTTTAGGAATAGGGTTTAAAAATACGAAACATAACGGGAATTTTTCATGATGCCCATCATGGGCAGGGAGCCGGCTAACGCTTTGATTTTGTTATGGCACAAGAGGTTTCTTTAAAAACTTTTGATAACTTTGGCTGTAAGGTTTTTGACAAAAAACCTACTTTTGTTTTATCAAACCCAATTGAATAATTTGAATATGTCAGACAAAATAGAACAAATCAAAACATTGATTATTGGATCCGGTCCTGCAGGTTATACCGCTGCGATTTATGCTGCCCGCGCAGATCTGAAACCTGTTGTTTATACAGGTATGGAACCTGGCGGACAGTTGACAACTACAACTGAGGTAGATAACTTTCCAGGGTATCCTGAAGGTATCGATGGTCCTTCGATGATGATGCAGTTGCAACAGCAAGCTGAAAGGTTCGGGACAGATGTTCGTATTGGTATGGTAACAGCTGTTGAGTTGAGTAAAGTAGCAGGTGGTACCCATAAAGTTACAGTTGATGATAATAAGTTAATTGAAGCGCAAACCATTATAATTTCTACAGGGGCCACAGCCAAATATTTAAATTTGCCCAGTGAGCAACGTTTAAGGGGTGGTGGAGTTTCTGCCTGTGCGGTTTGTGACGGCTTTTTCTACAAAGGACAAGATGTTGCCATAGTAGGGGGAGGGGATACCGCTGCTGAAGAAGCCTCCTATCTGGCAAATATTTGTAATAAAGTAACCATGCTCGTTCGTAAAGATCATATGCGGGCATCAAAAGCCATGCAACACAGGGTAAACAGTCTTCCTAATCTAGAAGTTAGATATAATACCCAAGTTGATGAGGTTTTAGGTGATCAAGTGGTCGAAGGACTTAGAATGGTGAACAACCAAACCAATGAAAAAGAGGAAATCGCCATAACCGGTCTTTTTATCGCTATCGGCCATAAACCGAATACCGATATTTTCAAAGGGCAGATCAATATGGACGAAACCGGATATATTATTACAGAAGGAAAGTCTACCAAGACAAATCTTCCAGGTGTTTTCGCTTGTGGCGATGCACAGGATAAGGAATACAGACAGGCAATTACCGCAGCAGGTACAGGATGTATGGCTGCCTTGGATGCTGAACGTTATTTAGCTTTGGTCGAATCCGCAGAGGAGGAAGTGGCTTAGTTAAGAGGAATAATAATGAAACCGTCCTTACGATGATATTCATCATAAGGACGGTTTTATGGTTAAAAGTGGGAATGGTTTAATCTATTCTTCTATAATTTTCAGAAAATGTTCTGTTACCTTCCTCATCAAGTGTTATCTGGCTATATCTATCATCATCGAGCCAAAGTTCAAATTTGAAGTTGCGTAACGTATCCAGCTCGGTCATCATGCCAATGTCCCCATATTCAATATTTTCTTCCAATCCATTCATCGTAATCTTGTAGGTACCGTAACCAAACCTACCCTTTACATCATTACCATCAGCATCCTTAATGAATTTTTGAGTGGTACGTGACCACATCACCTTACCATTATAATACATTTTCACCTGTCTGTATCCTTCAGTGGTAGGTAAGGTGTCCGTTATGTTCTCACCATCAAAATTGTAAAAATTCTCTAGCTCCCAAGTACCTTCAATAGAGTGATATGTATCGGGTTTAGAACTCGTAAATGCCACTATAGTCACAAATATTGCCATCATGAACGCGGCTCCAAGTAATTTTTTCATAGTTATTTGTTTTAGGAGTTAATATCCTTTAAAAGTTACAAATAATTATGTTAAAATCATAATTCTAAATTGCTATAATTGTGCATTTTATATTTTGGACCGGGGTAAAAAACGTACTGTTAAAGAAAGGAATTTAAAAGAAGAGAGAAGCGATCCATATCTTTTTTGGTATGATGACTGCTCAAAACAATACGGCTCATAACAGACGAACTTTCTGCAGGGTAATTGAAGTTGGTAATTATATGACCGTTTTCTTCAAGATAATCGGCCAATTTTGGAGAATTGAAGGAGTACGTAGGGTGACCGTGCATATGATTGAAAAAATCGAGTTGGTGTATTGTTTTTTCAAAGTAGGACATATTTTGAAAGAGTTGTACTCTTTTTTTGTTGTAAATATCTTGTCCATCAAGGAATGTTGCCATACTTGAAGGAGCGGCAGGACTAGCTCCGCCAAAAAAAGCCGTATTACCAAGTTGTTCTATTCTGTCTTCGGTGCCGAATACCGCCCCGGCCTGTATGGCATAACCTTTGCCCAAAGAGCAGCAGACTATCAATTCCTTAGGCTTAAATCCTAGTAATGTCCTAAAGACCCCTTCACCGTTATTCCCAATTATACCAATGCCATGGGAATCATCGGCCACAATGATTATCTTGTCTAAAGGAAGGGTTTTTAATCCGTTGAAATCAGGATAATTTTGACCACTGAAATCAATGGAATCGATAAAAACCACAGGGATAACCTTATTATTGCTTTGTAAATGTTCTAGAATCGCACATTTCAATTCAATGAAGTCTGTATAAGGTTTGTTGTAATTATTGTAAAGTGCCGAATGGGTATTTGGGGCATAAAATAGCTTGTATTCCGGTTTGTTGAAATTTTGGGCAACGAATTGGCCAGCCAAATAACCGGAGGATAATGTTAGGGCCGATGCACTGCCGACGGTATCAGCGAGTAAAGATTCGGATTTTTCATAAACGGAAAGGCGAATATTCGATTTTCTAGATGCACCATAATTAGTGCCGTATTGCCTTATGTTCTTGATAAATAGATCTTGATATTCCAGATCGGTCTGGAGCCCTAAATAAGAGGTTCCACCAAAATAGTGGTATTTTGAGCCTTTTACCGTTATTTCCCGTCCAGGAAAACCATCGATATAATGTGCCATTATTTTAAGGTTATTCCGCTGCCGCCCAATTTCGGAAATTCAAGGGAGGCATCTTCATTTATACGTATTCCGTTGGCAATATCTTCCTTTAATAACATTGCGCCGTCCATATCAACAAAATCCAGTTGTGGTGCAAGTTGTGCAATGGCCGAGATTCCGACAGAAGACTCGGTCATACAACCAACCATTACTTTTAACCCCATGGCTTTACCTTTTTTGATCATACGAAGAGCCGGCGTTAAACCACCGCATTTGGTCAGCTTAATATTGATTCCGTCGAAATATGGCCCACATGCTTCAACATCGGATTCAAGGATACAGCTTTCGTCCGCTATAACAGGTAATACACAATGTTCCGATACTTTTTTCATACCATCCCAATCAGATGCTTTTAAGGGCTGTTCTAAAAATTCAACCGCTAACTCTTTAAGTAATGGGGCATTGGCTATGGTTTCCTCGGCTGTCCAAGCACAATTGGCATCAATCCTGAATATGGCATCGGTATGTTTGCGTAATTCACGTACGATTTCCACATCATTTTCGGTCCCAAGTTTAATTTTATAGATCGGCCATGGTTTTTCTTCCATTTTGCGGACCATGGTTGGTATGTCGGCTATCCCTATTGTGTAATTTGAAGTAGGGTAGTGGTTAATTCCCGTTCCCCAAATATCGTATAGGGGTTTGCCCAATAATTTGCCATAAAGATCATGAGCTGCCAAATCCAGGGCACAGATGGTAAAATTGCTCAATCCTTGCTCTGTAAGAAATTGATGAAATACCTCGGGAAGGGTAAAATCAAAGGATTCTATTTTCTCCCTTACGGTTTCAATCTCACCCATCATACTTTCAACCGTAATTTTGTAATAGGGGTTTGAAGTGGCCTCGCCATAACCCGTTTGTCCGTTCAAAGATAGACCCACGATCATAGTGTCTTGATAATCATGTGACTCCCTGGAGATACTAAAGGTATGTTTTAAGGCTAAGGTGTATTTTTTTAATAGGATTTGCATGTTGAAAAATGTTTACACTAAGATAGATAAAGCCGATGGACTATAAATTAAAAAAACCATCGAAATTTCGATGGTTCTTTAAGTAGGTTTTAGATGGTATATCACTTAGTTTTTATGTACACTCCCCGATACAGATTTCTTTTTGGTGACATTGGCATCTCCAGAATAAGAAATGTTGCCACCACTACTGGCATCAGCGGTTAGATCATCAGAGACATATACCGATACGTTACCACCGCTACTGGCATCGGCATGGCATACTTTAGAGGTTAATTTTTTTGCGTTGATATTAGCTCCGGAACTTGCATCTACGTAGATGGTCTGGGAATCGCCGGATAAATTAAGGTTGGCCCCACTGCTGGCATCGATATCCACCTCACTTACATTCATTTCTATTTGAATGTTGGCCCCACTACTGCCGTCAATTTCCAATTTATCGGAATTGACCATGTTCTCAGTACTTAAGTGGGCACCGCTAGAACTCTTTAAGGCCGTAATTTCGGGCAAGGTAACAAAGACTTTTTTGGTGGCCCTTCCGATATTTTCTTCGGCATGGATTCGTAGTCTGTCATTTTTAATATCCGTTGCGATTAGATCGATGATGTTCTCATCCGCTTCAACGGTAATACCGAATTCATCCCCTTGGGTAACATAAACATCAAGGCCCTCTGAAGCTGAAACCTCTGTAAATTCACTGGTTATCTCCCTAGTTTCGGAAGTAACGTTCCCATTTCCTTTCTTACCACTACCGAAATCCCCGAAGTTGATGTCAAATCCACAGGAAGATAGAAATAAGGCTAAAATCAGTGCGATTGTAATTCTTACTAGTGTTGTCATGATTGTTTGTTTTTACCTTGAGAATACTTCAAGGTCAGATTAATGATTTTTTGGTTGTTTACCGAAACAAAGTCGGTATGAGTCAATAAATTTATTTTTTATCTGGTATTAAAAAAATAGTTGGTTACCCAGTTGTTGATTATGCTTACTGAACTGTATTGATGATTTAACTGTTCTTGTTTTTGATGACGACACCTTCCTCGTCTATGTTCATTTTAAGTCCATCACCTTTATCGTTCAGGTCAATGTTCAATACTTCCCCATCGGTGCTGTCGTCGGCCTGGATTTTAACGCCGTTCTGATCGATCTTCATTTTAAAGGAATCCCCATTGTCCTTAATATCGATGTCTATGCCATCCTCATTTATGATTATTCTGTCATTGCCTTGTGCGTCTTCTTCTTCAATGATTTCGGGACAATCCAGACATTTCAGTTCACTATCGGTTCCCATATCCCAAATATGTTCCTGTAAATCACATCGTCCCATATCTTGGTCATTATTCGCACTTATTGGCATGCATCTTTTAGACTCACTATCGAATTGAATCTTTTTACCTTCCGGTACATAGAGAGTTATCCAGACTTCTTGGTCCCTGAACTTATATTTTAAGGATGTAGTAAGAAAATCATCGAAAGCAATGGTATTACCTTCCACCTTGTAAGAATATTCAATATTTCGGGCAATCTCTTTTGCTTCGTTAAAAGAACTGCCATTGGCATCTTTACGAATCTTAACACGAACAATACTATCCTTTGACTTTTTTACGGACAGGCGAACATCGTCCGAGACCAAGATTTCTTCTCCCTCATCTGTTGAAGTTACCATAACCCCATCAATCGCCATATTTCTTCTTTTTTCGAAATATTCGGAAGTCTGCATACTAATTGTCAAGGTATCATTGGGCACCTCGAAATATAAAGACTGTTCAACAGTTACACTATCTGAATAGGCATGTGCCGCTGCTTGCCGAATACCTAGAACGACCAAAGTAACCAATGATATAAGCCATAAGCCCAATAAAGTGAATTTGGCAATGTTACCGATGGATTTTAAGTTGTTCACTAAAATCTTTAGTCCTAAATAAAGGACAAAAAAGAAGGGAATACCTATGGCGAAGAACGCTAATAAAGAGACCAACCAAACCGGCGCATTGGTAGAGTTGACCATGTTGTAAAAATCTACTCCTGGAATATGTATCATATCCAAAACCCCAACGGTGAAAAGGCCTATGAACAAACCGATCAACGTAGCTGCTCCGATCAAGATCAAGAGAATTCCTATGAATTTTCCGAAGACCTTAAAAATGAACATGAATATATCGCCGATGGTATCAAAGAAGCTTTTACTACTGCTTTTTACCTTATTGCCCACCTTTTCATAATCCACACTTTTAACCCTGTCTGTAACATCATCAATACCTTCTTTAACTTTGCGCTCTATATTGCTGATGTTCACGGGCTTTCCCGTCATATCCAATTTTTGGGAGGTTGTAACTGCTTCAGGAACCAATATCCAAAGAAGTATATATGCAATGAAACCAAAACCGGTGGTTACCGCAAGGAGAATGAAAATTATACGGATCCATAGGGCGTCGAGACCAAGATAATGCTCCAATCCGGCACAAACACCACCTATATATTTATGCTCCATATCCCGGTAGAGTTTCTTGACCCTAGAAGTAGTATTCGCAGATTTTTTCCCTTTATTAATGGGTTCGTCTTCGAAAATATCCTCATCGATCATATAATCCTCAGGTTGTCCCATGACCGAAATTATGGTATCAACTTCTTTCAAGGTGATGACCTGTCGTTCATTTTCCAATTTTTCATAAAAAAGTTCTGCAATTCTCGCTTCGATATCAGCTTGTATCTCATCACTGCCCGGGGTGTTGGCGAATGAACGTTTTATAGCTTCCAAATATCGACGCATCTTGTTGTATGCCTCTTCATCCATGTGAAAAAGCCTATTTGCGAGATTTATGTTTACTGTCTTGTTCATTATTTTTTGTTTTTTTTGTTGGTTACCACGTTGGTGGCCATTCTTAATTCATCCCAGGTAGTATCTAGTTCTTTCAGGAACAATTTTCCTGTTTCGGTCAAGGTGTAATATTTTCGTGGAGGTCCGGAAGTAGACTCTTCCCAACGATAGTTGAGTAAGCCGGCATTCTTAAGCCTCGTCAATAGAGGGTAAATGGTACCTTCAACGACAAGCATCTTAGCGTCTTTAAGGGTACTAAGAATTTCGGAAGCATATTTGTCCTCTCCGTTCAGGATAGACAGTATGCAGTACTCCAAAACCCCCTTTCGCATTTGTGCTTTTGTGTTTTCTACATTCATAATTTCATGATTCTATTAATTTAACTGTTCGTTTTTCCTGGCCTGGGTCTATTTCAATGTGTGACACGTGATTAAGATGTCTTGAAATAGATCCAGTTCAGGTTTTGATTGATGATTAAACTCCTCCGGGCAACTAGGGTGTTCCCTATTCCCATTTCCTCCATTTAGTGTAAACTGATGATTCTGGTCATCTGCCATTTATTATTGTTCTGTGTCCATATACCTATAAATTTGCTTGGTTTTGAAATTGCATCCGGTTCCTGGTTATTGTAAAATTTATGAAGCCCCATGGCTATCGCCCCGAAACCTTTGATTTCGTGAACTTCGAAGCTGTCCTCAACCAATTCACGGGTTACTTTGCCACAAATATTTTTTTCTATGCCTTCGAGAATTTCTTCCTTAGATGTTGATAATCCCCCTTTGTCATGGTAGAATTCCAGATCTTCGGCCAAGATCATTGCTTGGGTTTCCATATCACAAGTATTATAAGCCGCGAAATAAGCAGTGTCCATGGCCAATATGGTTTCATACAATTCAGAACCCTCAGGCACTTGAGCCGTTGATAGGTTGGCCATCAAGATTATACAAGGTAAGAGTATTATGTTTTTTAGTGACCTCATTATTTTATAAAGTTTATGGTGAAAGGGTATCTAAAAGTCTCTCCCTCATTGGTTTTCATGGTTGCCAAAATGGTATATACCACATTTACTATGAATAAGGCACCGTGCAATAAACCAGCTATTCCTACGGGGAAAATCCATCCGTTGAAAGGAAAACCGTCCAAGTCTATATCTATATTGAAATTGTTATAACTGTTTAGGCCATCAAAGCCGAAAAAGCCGTGATCGAAAATATTGGGAAGAAAACCAATGAAAAACGGAATGCTTATCATACCTAGGATTATAGAATATAAAAGCATGCTAATCTGAAAGTTCAATGCCTGTTTACCGTTGTGGTCAACAAATTCATAATCCCTCTTGTTCGCTGTCCATAATACCAACGGAATAATGAAATTACCAAAGGGAATAAAGAACTTGCTAAAGGTAGATGCATGTATGATCGCTGATAGATTTCGTTCGTGTTTTGAGATGGTGTCTGTCATGGCCTATTATTTTCTTATACAAATATATGGCTAAAAGAAGGTACTTTGCAAAACATAGTACTAAAAATTAACATAGTATTAACATTTAAAAGGTCGATTATTTTGCATACATTTAGTGAAAATTATAATGATCATGGGTACTACCGTACGAAAATTCAATACATTCTCTTTTTTTAAATTACCATCGGCTTGGTGGTGTGGTGTGCGATTAAAGTATATAGATAAGCAAAAAGCCATCGTTACGGTTAAGCATAAATGGTTTAATCAGAACCCCTTTAACTCCATGTTTTGGGCCGTACAAGGTATGGCGGCAGAATTCAGTACGGGTACGATGGTCATTGATCAGATAAAGGAAAGTGGTAAAAGGATTTCGATGCTGGTGTTGAACAACACGGCCAATTTTTCAAAAAAGGCCACCGGCAGAATTACGTTTACTTGTGAAGATGGCCACAAGATAAAGGATGCACTGGATAAAACCATTGCTACTGGAGAGGGGCAGACCGTTTGGATGAAATCTGTAGGTGTAAATGAGGATGGGGTAGTGGTATCTACCTTTGAGTTTGAGTGGACGGTTAAGTTAAAAAAGAAATAAATTTTACGCTTTAAAAGCATTCCGTAGATAAATACCCCTGTTTGGTATACTTAAAACCCTTACAGATCTATTTGCTTTGTTGTTCTTTGGCATAATTACCAATTTCGTTTCTAATTGGTCTTGGAGCTAGTCTATAGTAATCAAGACCTGATCAATAATCTTTAAATTAGAAATGAAAATGCGAAAATTGGTGATTATCTTTATTTTAAGTGCGGTAGGTGTGGGCTTTTCACAGGAAACCGGGAGTGTTTATTTCAACTCTGAAATCTTACCTAATTCCGAAGTGGGAACTTTTAAAAAGAATAGCGTTGGGTTCGATTTTCCGATAAAGAACTTTTCAAGTAAGGAAAGTATCAGCTTAATTGGTGAATATCAAAATTTGAACATTGGTTATGTTGACGAGGACGTACCTTTTGAAACATACCAAATCGATAATTTCCAGACCTTTAGTTTAGGCTTATTATATAATCGAATACTTGAGAACGGATGGGGGTTTTCTTTAAAAGTGGCTCCACAGATATCCTCTAATTTTGACGAAGAGGAATTGGGTAACGAAGATATCTTTGTTAATGGTTCGTTGGTATTTGATAAATTAAACGAGGAAAACAACTCTATGTGGAGTTTCGGGGTTGAATATGATGCCCAAAACGGATTGAATTTCCCGATTCCGGTCGTTGCTTACACCAAAAGGATAGATGATCAATGGGCATATAAAATAGGTTTTCCCGATAGTAGGTTAAAATGGTCTTTTCGTGAGAACCATAATTTTGAAGCTTTCACAACCTTGGATGGTTTCGCGGGAAATATCAATGATGATATTGAAATCTATAGAGAAGATTATACCGGAAAGTTGAAAAACACCTATTTGGTCGGTGGGGTAGGTTATAATGTAACTTTCCTAAAGGCTTTCGTATTCAATGCCAAGGCCGGTTATTCCGCTTTTAACACGATGGAAGTTCAAGATTACGATTCGGACGAGATTTATGATTTTGAATTGGAAAATGGCTTATATTATAATTTTGGGTTAAGGTACAACTTTGGTAAAAAAGCAAAAGTTAAAAGCCCTTATTAGCCAGAGTGGTTCATGAATAGTTGAAACGGTGTTTTTTAGTTGAACTTAATTTTTTCTACCTTGTATTTTTCAATTAAAATGGAAAAAATCAATGAGGTGTAACAAAAGATGAATTTCAGCAACTAATCAATGTCAAACACTAAAAACTTTTAAATGAACGCACACGAAATAGATTACCAGATTTACGGGGAAGAAATGCAATATGTCGAAATAGAACTGGATCCGCAAGAGGCCGTTGTGGCTGAAGCGGGTAGTTTTATGATGATGGATTCCGACATTAAGATGGATACCATTTTCGGCGATGGATCTAATCAGGACAATAGTGTTCTTGGTAAAATATTCTCAGCCGGGAAAAGGGTACTCACAGGAGAGAGTCTTTTTATGACCGCTTTTTTAAATGCAGGACAAGGAAAAAAGCAAGTAAGCTTTGCTTCTCCCTATCCTGGAAAAATATTGCCTATTGACCTTTCTGAAAAAGATGGGAAGTTCATTTGCCAAAAAGATGCCTTCCTTTGCGCTGCTAAGGGTGTATCGGTAGGGATTGAGTTTTCGAAACGCTTGGGCCGGGGATTATTTGGAGGTGAAGGTTTTATTATGCAAAAGTTGGAAGGTGACGGTATGGCCTTTGTGCATGCAGGCGGAACGATGGCAAAAAAGGTTTTGGCCCCTGGCGAAGTATTAAAAGTGGATACAGGCTGTATTGTCGGTTTTACCAAAGATGTAGATTATGATATCGAGTTTGTTGGTGGAATAAAAAATACGGTTTTCGGAGGTGAGGGATTGTTCTTTGCGACACTTCGGGGACCAGGAACGGTATACATTCAATCTTTGCCTTTTAGTCGATTGGCCGGAAGGATAGTGGCATCGATTCCCAGAGGAGGTAAGGACAAAGGTGAAGGAAGTATTTTAGGGACTCTAGGCGATATCGTTGGTGGGGATAACCGATTTTAATCGGGTATTTACGCCTTATATGTCCTTATTATAAATACTTAAAATTCAAAAAATAATGTTTAAAGAAGGGGAAATTGGTTCTTATTCCATTTCCCCTTCTTTTTTTTAACATTACTCTAGTTTGTCCGAAGCCTTGATCAATCGTGCACTTAAATCAGGTGTCTCCATGTCTTTGTCTAACGGAAACATAGGGCGTTTAATGTGCTTGTGGCCCAAACGCTCCAAATCTTGGTCAACTCCGCCTGGGGTCAAGGCCATGATCCAATCGCCCCGCATTTCATAAAGTTCGGGAACCAAATACCCGATTTTAACTACTACGATATCCGTTTTTTCAGGATCTAGGTTCAAATCTATAAAATCGGCCTTGTAGTGGTATGGTTTTCTTTTTTTCGTAACAATGACCTTTATGCTCCCAATTTGTACAACGACTTCAAATTCCGCATCACGGTCCCCTTCTTTTATGGCGGTTACCGTACCGGTAAGTTTTAGGGGAGGGGCGAAACGATCGTCAACTTCGGCACCTGCCATTGCAGAAACTTTTCCACCGACACCGACTTTTAAAGCTTCATTGATCAATTCAGGCCCGGGTATTGAGGCATATATCAAAGAAGGGCCTTTTTCCGATTTGAACTCAGGTCGTGCCAAGATTTCCTCTAATGTCCAAGTAACATCACCGGCACCCCCTGCGGTAGGGTTGTCACCCATATCACTTATGATATAGGGATGTTTCTCACTCTTCAAAGCCTTGGCTAAACTCTCTTCAAAAGTAGCGACAGGGGCTACGAATTCAAATTCATTACGTACCTCCCAGAAAGCTTTGGCTAAATCTTCAGCTCCTTTTGTAACTTCCTCTTTATCATCTCCGGTTACCATTACCACGGCATGGTTACGGGGTTCGTCGGCCCAAGCATAGCCAATCCATATGGCAGCGTCTATAACGCCTTCTTGCTGTTCAATGGCCGGTATTTTAGCGTAAAGGCTTTTACCTGGTTCTATGCGGGTACTTGTTTTTTCGCCTGGCAACAGGATCGGTACGGGAATCCATGCCTTATATTCAGGTTTGCCCTTGCCGTTTTCCAAACGATCTAACATGTTGGTAATCGCCCTTGCTTTTGATTCCAAAGCATCTTCATGCGGAGCCATGCGGTAGCATGTGATCAGATCGCTCTGTTCGGCAAGGGTTTCTGTTACGTTACCATGTAAATCCATAGAGGAGGAAATCAAAACCTCAGGGCCTACGACTTCTCGAATACGTTTAATGAGGTCGCCTTCGGCATCTTGTAAACCTACTACGCTCATTGCACCATGAATATCGAAGAAAAGTCCGTCATAAGGGCCATTTTCTTCCAGCATTTTCAAGGTTTTGCCTACCATACTTTCGTAAGCTTCTGTTGTAACAATCCCGCCAGGTATAGCTTTGCCCAATAGGGTCGGAACCCATTCGGCCCTATTTCGTATGTCACTTCCTTCAGCAAAAAACGGATATCTTCCAAAGATAGAATCCCCGATACGCGCATGAAATGCTTCTTCATGGCTCTGGGCAGGGGAGAAGGTACTCGATTCAATCCCTATTCCCGCAATGGCGACTCTTGGCAGTTTTTTGGTTTCTTGTTTTTCTTTTTGGACTTGTTTGCAACTTACTGTTAGAAAAAATGAAATAAGTAGCAGTACAAAAGACTTTTTCATGTGGTTTATGCTTTGGTTTGGTTAAAATCCCGGAAATTAGCTCTCGAATATAATTGAATTCGTTTTTATCCGTTGATTAAAAGTAGTATTAAAATTTCATTTCTAGCCCCTGTTTATTGGGATAATGTCCCATTATTTTTATCGACATTTTAAATGGGGTTTCAATAAATAACAGTTATAAAAACCAGAAGGATTTTGGAAAAAGGAAGCATAAGGAATATAGAAACCGAATTGTTATCGGATAATTGGTACATTCTGAATAAAATGACCTTTGAATATGAAAGGGAGGATGGTACTTGGGAAGCCCAATCCCGTGAAGTGTACGATCGGGGAAATGGGGCGGCTATCTTATTATATAACAAAGAGAAAGGTACAGTTGTGTTAACACGGCAATTTAGGATGCCCACATATGTAAATGGCAATGAAGATGGAATGATGGTCGAGGTCTGTGCCGGACTTTTAGATGGCGATCATCCTGAGGTTTGTATTAAGAAAGAAGTGGAAGAAGAAACAGGTTACAAGATTGGTGAAGTACATAAAATATTTGAAGCATATAGCTCGCCTGGTGCCGTAACCGAGGTTTTGCATTATTTTGTCGCAACCTATGAAGACGGTATGAAAGTAAGTGAAGGAGGTGGTGTGGACCATGAAACCGAGAATATAGAAGTTTTGGAGATGCCTTTTCAAGAAGCCATTGATATGATCAAGTCAGGTGAAATCAAAGATGCAAAGACTATTATATTGTTGCAATACGCCCAAGTAAACGGATTGGTTGTTTGATAGTAAATCTTCTTCCTTATAATCCGGATCTTAATTAATACGTGTCCCGTACTTTTTCTAAGATACTTTGCATCCGTTTTTTTACTTCGGAAGAATTTTCGGTAAAATGGTTGTTCATAAAACTGAAAATCACTGTTTTTCCTGATTTGGTCAGTAAATAACCACTTAAACAATGATTATTGCTTAAGCTGCCGGTTTTTGCATGGATATAGGGTTCGGGGTCGCCAGGGTACCAATCTTCCAACGTACCGTTAACTCCTCCGGTAGGGAAAAATTGAAATAATCTTTCTTCGGGGATTTCTGTATAAAGCTTGTCCAAAACATGAACCATGGATTCCGGTGTGAACAGGTTATATCGAGAAAGTCCAGAACCATCAACCCATCTGGGCGGTTGTCGTAAATCGGCCAAGTGTTTTTCTAGCACATATTTCCGTGCTTTGGCACTGTTCAATGTGTCAGAAATCGTAGAAGAGGCTACGAACAATAACTGTTCTGCAAGGAAATTGTCACTTACTTCCATCATCCTTTTATAAACTGTATCAGCATGTATTCCAAATAAAACCTTATGTTCCCCAATCGGTTTTGAATTGGTGATTTTGACTTTTTTACCCAGTACTTTCTCCAATAAATCTCGTGTAAGACTACTATCGGTCACCAAAGGAATTTCAAGAGTGTCTTTCTGTTTAGGGTCAAAATAGAACATGTTCCGATTGGGTTCGCGCCGATATGAATGCTTTATTGGTACAATACTGTCACTGAAATATTCAGGGAAGACCCTAAGGCCATCTCCATTTTCAATAGTTAGCACGTTGCCATAAAGGGGAAGCCCACTACGCTCGGGAGAATAGTAATATTGATAATCGTCCCACGACCAACCCGGACCATATTTGTCATCTTGAAAATTGTTTAGGTAAAGAACAATGTGTTCATAGGGTTTCATAAAATTAACCGCTGTACTATCATTGAAATACGGGTGTAAATTGGTTGGGTTACCCGTACCTTGAACATAAAGTGTATCATGCCGAACAATATATTCGAGGACAGGTATTCTTTCGGGGATCAATTTTAAAGCTGCGTAAAGTGTATATATCTTGGTGTTACTGGCAGGTGTAAAAAACTTGGTACTGTTACTTTTGAACAAAGTATCTTTAGTTTTAGCATCAACCAACAATAATCCGGTGAATTGGTTCTTGTACGCCTTGGTTTTCAGTTGGCTTCCGATTTCTTTTGATATCTGCCTTTTAGCACTGGAACAGCTTGTGAATAAGATAGTTAATAAAAGTAGAACAACGATTTTTCTCATGCCTTTATCGTGAAATTTATCAATTTCTTCCTATGATTATTAAATTAACAGGAATTTATTGAATATTTAACGATTTGCAAGCAATAATGTATCTGATTTTATAGTTAACTTTGAGTAAACAACAACTAATTAAATATTTTGGAATATGGCAAGAGCTATGTTTGAGTACACTAAAACGGTACTGAAAAAAGTTAGTTTTGACGCTAAACTCTTTTGTAAAGAGTTAGAAAAGGCAGTAAAAAGACTACTGCCGGCCGAAATTGAAGAACTGAAGTACTGGGTACAACAGTTCATTACCGACAAACCGCAATTACAGGATAGTCTTATTTTATTAAAAGCATAATGTATAACCACCCGTGAGGGTGGTTTTTTTTTGAGGGATTAGGACAACCACAATTGCTTTTGTACCGTATATAATTTAATATACCGTACGTAAATCGTAGTAAGAAATTGATGAGGTACCTTTTTCCATTTTTGTTCGTAATGTTGCTGGGTTGTACTGATGATGATTTGAATGGTGATGTTATTATACACGACATTATCGGAAAATGGCAACTTGAGGCAACAAAAATAAGTCCCGGCGGCATTGTTGATTGGACCTTCGTTGATGATGGTGTGGTTTATGAATTCAGTAAGGACGGTACGTTGCAACTTTCTAAGTGGGAAGGCTGTAAAGCACCGGTAAATGGTACTTTTGCCATTGGTGAGGAAAGGCTTTATCTACGGTTTTTGTGTAATTCTGAGCTGTATGAACCTGTTTACCTCATTTCATTTGAGGAAAGCAAATTGATCTTGGGTTTTTTAGGTTGTATTGAGGAATGTTCATATCGATTTAAAAAAATCGATTGATCACGATTTGTTGATCGGACTGATGATCTTTACATCCTGAAAGGCAATCGCACCTCTCACAATTCCCGAAATAACATCCCTTAATGCCTCCGTAATTTGAATTTTCAATTCACTCTTATGATAAATCAAACTCACTTCACGAGCAGGGGAGGGGGCATTGAAATGTTTTAAGTATTTCTTTTTGCTCTCATCCAGGTCAAGGGTGTTCAGGTAGGGTAAGAGGGTCATTCCAAGTCCTTCATTCGATAAGTTTACCAAGGTCTCGAAACTACCACTCTGTAATCTAAAATGTTCTTCCCCATAATTTTTGGTCGCATTACAGAGGTTGATGACACCATCCCTAAAACAGTGCCCGTCTCGCAATAAGAGTATATCCGAGATATCCAGGTCCGACGGATCAAGTTTTGTTGAGTTAGCCAATCTATGGTTCGGCGGTACATAACCCACAAAAGGTTCATAATATAAAGGCCTTTCCTTAATGAATTCAATTTCTAAGGGAGTAGCTGCAATAGCTGCATCTATATGGCCATCTTGGATATTACGAATAAGGTTTTCGGTATTTTGTTCTTTAATGATCAGGTTAACTTTTGGATACTGTTTAATAAATGTTTTTAGGAACATGGGTAAAAGTGTGGGCATAATGGTAGGTATAATACCCAATGTATAATCACCACCGATAAAACCCTTGTCCTGATCTACGATATCCTTGATGCGATTTGCTTCGTTAACGATGTTTTTCGCCTGCTCCACAATTTTTTCCCCTACCTCGGTAACAGCGATCGGTTTTTTTGCACGGTCAAAAATGAGTACGTCCAATTCATCTTCAAGTTTTTGTACTTGCATACTTAACGTAGGTTGAGTAACAAAACTTTTTTGGGCGGCCAAAGTAAAATTCTTGTGCTCGGCAACAGCCAATACATACTGTAATTGAGTAATGGTCATGGATTATAATTTCAGCTTATAAAAATATAAAAACTAACGATCAAAACTACCCTCAAAAGGCTGAATATTCATTAATTTTATATCACAATAAAAACAAACATTATGTCTTACAATAGTATTGGTTTAAATGCCGAAAAATCATTGGCTTTAAGTGATGATTTAAACGAGTTATTAGCAAATTTTCAAAGATATTACCAGAATTTAAGGGGTATTCATTGGAATATTAAGGGGAAACGTTTTTTTGACCTTCATGTTAAGTTTGAAGAGCTTTATGATGATGCGAATATGAAAGTAGATGAGATAGCCGAACGTATCCTTACCTTAGGAGGAGTGCCTTTGCATACTTTTGAGGATTATATAGCTAATTCCAAGGTGCCGGTAGGTAAGAATGTCACCAAGGATGAGGAAGCCATACGTTTGATCGTGGAATCATTGACGCAATTGTTAATGATCGAGCGTAAGCTTTTAAATGCTTCCGATGAAGCTGAAGATGAAGGAACAAATTCAATGATGAGCGATTTTATCTCTGAACAGGAAAAAACCGTTTGGATGATGAAAGCATGGTTGGCAGAAGATATTTAGTAGTTTCTGGAATATTGACAGAAAAAAGGCTTCCATCTTGGAAGCCTTTTTTATTTTTTGATTGATGATGGTTGTCTAAAATCTAATATTGAACTCAATATCTTCATCGGTAACTTCAAATTTTGAGGCATCAAAAGTCGGTGGCCCATATAATTGCATACTACCACTAGTGGCATAGTTTTCTTTGGGCATTCCGTTGGCTTCAAAATCCATTTGTTTGTTATTGTTCTCATCATGTAGTAACATAACGGCATATTCACCGGGAGTAATGTTCTCAAAGGTAAGGGTCAATTGGCCTTTTTTGCTGTCTGCCGATGCATAGTCAACACCTGCTCCTTTCATAAAGGTTTCTGAATTGTGCAAGGTTGCCAGAACCTTACCGTTATCGTTCATTACATTTTCGATATGTACAGTCAACGTAATACCTTCTTGAGGGTCTTGGGCAGTTGCGATTAGGTTGGTAAGGATTAAAGTGATAATAAGTGCTAAAGTTTTCATCTATCGTGGTTTATTTGTTAATGATGCTTCAAAACTCCACTAATTACCCACTTTTTAAAAACTACATTGACCCAATTGTTGTTTTGTGGGACTGAACTGTATTTTATGGCAATAATGTAATTGCCATAAAGTACACGAAAAGAATTATAGGATCTTTTGGCCTTTATGTTCGTATGATTTAAGGAATAAAGTCTTGGATAAGTTATTCCGTACTTTCAACGGAATTTTCATTATCATGTACGATCAAGCACAACAAACCAGCTATGAAAAACGAAACACCCCCGATAATCATTGCATAAATGGCATCATTATTAAAAAATGATTTCAACATAAAACCTAGTATTCCCGCAGCTACAATTTGGGGGATTACGATAAAGAAATTGAATACGCCCATATAGTAGCCCATTTTCTTGGCAGGTAAAATGCTGGAGAGTATGGCATAAGGCATAGAAAGAATACTGGCCCAAGCTATACCAATACCTACCATCGATACCAAAAGCATATTGGGGTCGGTGATGAAATAAATGGAAATGAGTCCAAGCCCTCCGATGAACAACGCCAATAAGTGGGTTATTCGTCTACTCGTTTTTTTGGCGATTACAGGTAATAAAAAGGCAACGACAGCCGCTATTCCATTATAGATGGCAAAACAGATGCCTACCCAATTGGCACCTTCGTTATATAGTGCTGATGTGGTGTCCGTTGCTCCATACACATGGCTAGTTACGGCCGATGTTGTATAGATCCACATGGCGAATAGGGCAAACCATGAAAAAAATTGTACAAACGCCAATTGAACCATTGTTTTGGGCATTTTGAAAATACCTATAAAGGATTCCGCCAAGCCTGTAAATACACCTGTTTGTGCATTTTCCAATTTTAACTTTTCAACATCATCGGGTGGGTATTCCTCTGTGTTGAAAACGGTCCACATTACCGCACTGAAATAGGCGATACCACCAACATAAAATGACCATTTTACTGCATCTGGGATTCCTCCATCAGTTGCTATATTGCTGATGCCGAACCAATTGGTGAAGATATAAGGAAGTGCGGAAGCGACTACGGCCCCAATTCCAATGAAAAAACTTTGCATGGCAAAACCACTTGTACGTTGCTCATTGGGCAACATATCCCCAACAAAAGCCCTGAACGGCTCCATACTTATATTTATTGAAGCATCCATTAACCAAAGCATTATCACGGCCATCCATAATGCCGTTGAATTGGGCATGGTAAACAATGCTATGGTCGCCAAGATGGCCCCTATGGCGAAAAAAGGTCTTCGACGCCCCCATTTCTTATGCCATGTGCGATCGCTGTAATATCCGATAATGGGTTGTATCAAAAGCCCAGTAACAGGAGCTGCTAGCCAGAGGATTGGGAGTTCATCTTTTGAAGCTCCTAGGGTTTCGAAAATTCGGCTGACATTGGCATTTTGCAAGGCAAAACCAAATTGAATCCCTAAAAACCCGAAGCTCATATTCCAGATTTGCCAAAATGATAACTTAGGTTTTTGGGAGCTGATGGATACTTGAGACATGTAATTATTTATTTAGGTTGGAATGAATTTAAACGACTATAAAATTAGCGCTTTTAATTATTTTGGACTATAAACGATTGCTATTTTCTTAGGTGATATTCTATGTTTCCATTTCGCTAATATTCCTAGCAATGAAAAGGTATTTGAGGGGCTACTGTTAATCGATTTTTGATGTTATAAGTAGATTTACTTTAGCGTGATAAGTTAAGCGTAAACACGTTTTTTTTATCAAGTATTAGGAAGGGATGGAGTAGTCATTCTCATCTTTTATTTCTAACTTCAATTTTTATTTAAAAAAAACTATTTCCATGAAAGTATTGTTTATTGGGGGTACCGGTAATATTAGTTCGGCCTCAAGTCGTTTGGCCATAGAGAAAGGTATTGACCTTTACCATTTAAACCGGGGAAATTCGGAGAATAGAATTGTAGGGGCCAAGAAAATCCTGGGAGACATAACGAAACGCGAACAATTATCTGAATTGGAAAAGCATGATTGGGATGTTGTGGTCAATTGGATCGCTTTTACCCCTCAGGATATTGAAAGGGATATCTTGCTTTTTAAAGGAAAGACCAAACAGTACATATTCATTAGTTCTGCCTCATGTTACCAAACCCCTTTGAGCTACCCGATTATTACTGAGTCCACACCTCTCTGTAACACCTTATGGGATTATTCCGAAAACAAGATTAAATGTGAAGATAGATTACAAAGGGCTTATCGCGAGGAAGGGTTTCCGATTACCATTGTGCGCCCGTCCCTTACCTATGATACCGTAATACCCATAGCCATAGGAGGGTTTAATGAATATACCGCAGCGGATAGGATTCTAAAAGGAAAGGAGATAATCATACATGGTGATGGTACCTCTTTATGGACCGTTACCCATTCCGATGATTTCGCGAAGGGTTTTGTTGGTTTGTTGGGATTAACACAGGCCATTGGCCATGCCTTTCACATTACTTCCGATGAAATTTTAAGTTGGAATATGATTTACAAGATTCTAGCCGATAGTTTGGGAATAGAAGCTCGGGTGGTACATATAGCCTCTGATTTCATTTGTTCGGTAGAACCTTCCTATACCGGTACACTTCTGGCCGATAAGGCCGAAAGCGTTATTTTCGACAATACCAAAATAAAGACTTTTGTACCTGAATTTAGGGCTACCATTCCTTTTGCCACAGGAATTAAAAGGACTTTGCAGTGGTTGGATGAAAATCCGGAAAGGAAATTCATAAATCCTGAAAGCAATGAAAAGATCGATCGTATTTTAAAAAAATATAAATCAATTAAAGCTTAGGATTATTCTTTCATCCTATTTGCAATATCCCTTGCGTTGGGGTTGTTGGTGTTTTCCAGTTCTTCTATTATACGTTCATGGTCATGTTCCCGGCCTTGGGAAAGTTTGTAGGCCGCCTGAATACTTTCTATGGTGATTTGAAAACCAACTACTCCTTTTACTTGTCGCAAGGTCTTTTCAGACAAATTATGTAGAGAAATGGGTTTTTTGGAATTCAACTCGTATTTATCAACCAATTTGTGCATGGATGCCATTACTTCTTCTTCGGTTAAAATCTTGATTTTTCCGTAAACATGAACCGCAATGTAATTCCATGTGGGGACTTCTTCCTCTTTGTACCAAGAAGAGGAGATATAACTGTGCGGACCGTTGAAAATACATAGAACATTGTCATTTTCAGCAAAGTGTTTCCATTGGGGATTGGCTTTGGCAATATGGCTAATCAATACATCCTTACCGTCATCGGTAGTTTCCAATTCCATCGGAATATGAGTGGCCCATGGCTTACCATCGACTTGGTTCACCAATATGCCAAAACTATTTTTGGTTAGGAAATCTTTCACTTCAGTTATATTCCCGTTTTTATATTTATGGGGTATATACATTATTTTTCTTTTTCCAAGGTTGCCATAACAGGTAGATGGTCCGAAATATGTTTATTGTTTTCCATACGGTCATCAATATGTATATAAGATAGTACTTTAAATCCTTTTACAAATATATAATCGATTTTATGGTCCAACGTTCTATTATGGTCAAAACCACTGAAGGTTCCACTAGGCCCATAAAACGGTTTCAGGGTATGGTCCATGCCCTCTTGTAGGTTCTTTTTAAGTAGTTGAATAGGTTTTTCCATAGGACTAAGGTTAAAATCCCCCGTTAAAATCACTGGGTAACCTTTGTCATTTATTTCTTGGATTTTTTTAAGGATCAATTCGGCCGATTTTTCCCGGGCAATAACCCCCCTATGGTCAAAATGTGTGTTGAAGAAGTAGAATTTACTTTGGTCTGTCTTGTTTTCAAAAAGTGCGTAGGTACAAATGCGTTCCAAAGCGGCATCCCATCCTTTTGAGATCTTTTCAGGCGTAGGGGATAACCAGAACGTATTGCTTTTTAAGACCTTAAGTTTGGTATGGTCATAAAATATGGGGGAGTATTCCCCTTTTTGTCGTCCGTCATCACGGCCTACCCCAATATGGGAGTAATCTGTTAAAGCACTGTCGATATAGGTCAATTGGCGGTGAAGTACTTCTTGCATTCCAAGTACAGCAGGTTCATAGTGTTCTATTAGTTTTACCATGCTTTCCTTGCGGTCGTTCCAGTTGTTCACCGTATCGTTTATGTTGTCGTATTTGATGTTATAAGTCATTGTCCTGAGTTCTTGACTCTGAGTTACTTTAACAATAAAGACCAATAGTAGAAAGAGGGTGAATCGTGTATTCAAAATATGTGATTTTATTTTTTTGTAAATTAATACACAAGGTACTTATATATGATCAAATTATAAATATGAAAGGGTATTTACATCAAATTCATCCGGTTCTTCCTGTAAAGGATGTGGTTGAGGCACTTGATTTTTATGTAAATCGATTAGGTTTTAAAATAGCCTTTGCAGATGATAGTAAAAAACCGACCTATGCCGGTGTTATTCGAGATGCGATTGAGATACATTTACAATGGCACGATTCCCGGGAATGGGAGTATTCTGTAAATAGACCAATGGTCCGCATTGTTACCCAGCATATTGAGGCACTTTATGAGGAATATTTTGAAAAAGATGTTTTTAATGCCCATACCCTTTTAAGGGAAACAGCTTGGGGAACAAAAGAATTTGCCTTCTACGATCCTTTTGAAAATGGGTTGACCTTTTATAGGGATAGATAATATGTTGCCAAAAATCAAAAAAACCCGTTTATAAACGGGTTTTGTTAAAGTATAGTTTTTACCGGTTCTTGTAATTCTCTACTTCTTATTTGCATCTGCAAGTTGTTTGGTGTCGACATATTGTTGAAAGCCGATGATCTTATTGTTCTTAAGTGTCCATAAATGTGCTACTTGAGCATCTATATGGGCTCCGTTTTTCTTTAATTTGCCTTTGTACCGTAGACTGGCAAGAACCTGGTTTTCGTACATTTCATGAAGTTCTATATTTTCCAGATTAAAATAGTCGTAATCCTTTCCTATTGGGGTGAAAACTACATTAAGGACGGCATCTGGCCCTAAATACGGGTTACCTTTTGCATAGATATTACCTTCAGCTTCATTCCAGACTACATTGGCATCCAACAATTTTAAAACTGAGGGAATGTCACCAGCTGCAAAAGCATTGTACAAGGTGTTGATCACTACGACATTGTCAGGGTTTGAGAGGATTCCCAATTGTTGCATAAAATCCATATTGTCCATGAAGTCCTGTTCTAAGGCAATTTTGTCATTTTTCATGCCAATCAGGGTAACGCCATCTATATCCACTGATTTACCCGTTGCCGGAATCCCAAAAAATTCGCCGGTATGCTTCCCTTTAAAATGCCAATGCTTTACCATTTTGTCACCTTGGCCGAATATATCTACAATACTGAATTCGATATCGGAAAATCCGTTCAGATAGTTTGCATAAAAATCCTTTACATTCTCAATACCCACAATATTTTCAGGGGACATGAGTAACGTAACATTGGTATCAAAATGTTCATCATTGATCAAATCTAGTTTGCCATTGTTCAGTACTTCATCCCAAGTATTGGAATACATATTGATATTGGCGGTTAATTGCTTGTTTTCATTAGAACATGATAGTATACATGTAATGATGAAAAAATACAGAATTTGAATTTGTTTATTCATGGTCAATTCATTGTAAACCCGACAGGGTGCTAGCATTGTTCCCCCGAAAAATGTTCAGCGTATGTTTCTGCCGGGTTTGGTTTTTGTTTTAATTATTCTGTTATCTTCAACAGGATGGATGTACTAATCGGATTCTTCTTCATCGGCAACTTTTTTAGCCTCTGCTTCATTAAATGCCAATACAAGTGCCGAGGGGTCCCAATACCCATATTCCTTCACTATTTTCCCATTAACAAATTGATAAGTGAGGTGAACGGGCATATCGTATTTCTGATTGTTCGCTGCTAAGGTAGCTTCCCAGTCCAACCAACAATTCACCCATGTTTCACCATCATCGGTGACTACCATTTCATATTCCTGATCAGCTTCCAAAAAACCTCTTTTTGAATAAACCGCGTCATTTTGTTTATGGTATGCGATGGTTTCGGAAGGGGACATGTGATTGTCTTTGGTGTTGTAATAGGTCTTGGCGGTATCGGCATATAGGTTGATATCGTATGATTTATTGTTATAATTAGCTGTCAGTTTTTTAACCGTATCGATTTCAGGTGATTTTTGCGTATACCTTTTCTGCCCTTTTTGTTGGCATCCTATAAAAAGAATTGCAGTGAGTAATAGTAAACTTAGATTTTTCATGCTCGTAATATTTACGTGATTGGTAATGATTCTTATAAAATTTAAATCGGAGATATATTATTTTGGTGAATACGCCAATTCTGGGTGCATGCCTCCTGATTCAACTTCATATTTAGATACATATTTGAAGATTTCATCGAATAACATTTTACCTTCCTCCCCTAAAAGAACTTGATTCGCCTTTGATTTTTTGGCATAGTCCTCCTCGTCAACTGCGGATAAAATGGCAATATAATAGTCTCCCATGTTACCGAATCCGTTATGGTAAATGCGGTAGTATTCCTTTGATCCCTTCTTCGTGAATAAGGCCTTCAGTTCCTTAAGTTTTCCTTTAAGGTTTTGTATGTTTTCTGGGGTTACATGTAAAAAATGCCATTTTCTATAATTTTGGCCCTCGGTCGTAATACTTATGCCTTCGGGCATATAGGTTAATTCTTCATTGAGATATACAATATAATCCCCGTGTTTGTCGTAGCATTTATTGAATCGTTTGAACATGTCCATAAATGCTTCTTCACCCATTTTTTCAGCTAATGGGGCCATAACGTTCTTGTCCAGTTCGGCCATGTTCTTAATAGGTGAAATGTTGAAATACCGTCCTGATGAGGTTGAGGCAACCTCCCAACTCAGATCTTGAAGGTCGTGCTTGGTACATGCCTCCTTGAATTCTTTGGAGATTTGTTCATATTCTTGTACCATTGAAGGTTTAACTTGGTCTTCATGAACATAAAAGGCCTGGTTTTTACTTTCCTGTGCAATGTTCAAATTCGGAAGCAATAAAAGCATCGCTGCGATTAATACTGTTGTTTTTAGAGTTCTCATGATTTACTTAGTATAAGGATTAATAAATAGTTTTTGATTTAATTATAGTGGGAGGTATTCGATATCCGATGATACATGGCCTAGGGGGTTATTCAACAATTGGAGGTGTCAACATATATCCCAATTGTTGTAAAAGCGCTAGTTCATTGTAGTAAACATCTTCTTTGATCAATTTGCCTTCATTAGTAAAGGTGATTTCCGAGAATCCGTTTATTACGACTTTTTTCCCCGTAGGGGGCGATTCCCCAAACGTTCCCGTATTGGTACCTTCGAATATCCAACTGGTAAATAAATGATGGTCAATGACAGCGGTTTTTTTTATTGATACCTTCAAATCTGGAAAACCGGTAAAATAGATGTTCATATTGGCTTCGAGTTCGTTTTTGTTTTCAACAACCGTTATCCCATTAAATTCACGAGTGAAGTTTTCAACGGTAAGTGACTTTAAACTGTCCATATTTTTATGATTCCATGCATTTGCAATAAAATTTTCAAAGTTTTTCGACATAGTTTGCTCAAGGGCCGTCTTCTTTTCGATATTTACCTTGTGCTTACAGTTTGTGCTGAGTAGCGCTATTATGGCCAAAACTATTCCCAATCTCCCCATAATTTCATTAGTTAGTAGCAATGACCGTTTGGCACCACAAGTGTAAACTTTATGAAGTCTAAGGAATGCAATTCCATTCCATGATGAAAGCCGATAAGGATGAGGTAATGTAAAAACTGTCCGAAACCCCATTTTTTATTATCTGCCATATCCTTCCTAAAAAGTTGTATATTTAGAAAACTCGTTTCCCCCGGTGAAAGAATCCAGAAATGAGAATAAGACTTTTTACGGTTGCCAGTACTTTAGCCATTATCCTCTTCAGTGGCTTTATGGGCATTTCCCAAATAGTGGACTTTGATCGCGAAAAACCTTACAAAAAAGTTTTTGTTGATACCGATAACTTTGGACCTTCATATTTAGATGTCCTAGAAGAAGCCTATCCTATTGCGAAACCGGATTCTCTTCAATTTTCCATACTCAACGACCTTGCTTATTATTGGCATACAAGGAATTTAAAACGGTCTATGGACTTTACCCTAAGGGGTTTGAAATTAACCAAGGAAAAGAACAATGCTTTATGGGAAGGGAGGTTTCAGATTACCCAGGGGGCAATTTTGTTGCGAATGGAAAAATTGGATAGCGCAATGACGGTTTTGACCCTAGCCAAAGAAAAGGTCTTGGAATATGACCTTCCGTTTCTTTATACACAATTGGGATATGTTTTTGAACGAAAAGGACAATTAGACCGTGCAGCGGATTATGCCATGTTGTCCTTGCAACTTGGAGAAAAGCATAACGACAAGAAAGCTATGGCATTGGCATATAGTGATTTAAGTAATTTGTTCTGGAAACAAGCAAAGTTTGAATCTGGATTGGATTACGGTTTAAGGTCAGTTGATATTTTTGAGCAGCGTGCCATCAATGATCTGGATTATGGTTTTACATTATATGTAGTCGGGAATAATTATTTGGAGCTGAAAGCCTATGATAAGGCGCTCAATTATTATGATCATTCTATTGCTATTGGTGAACGATATGGTTTTTATAACAATCTAAGCGATGTGTATATTTCCAAAGTAGATTTATATACCTATTTGAATAAATTCGATGAAGCAAGGAAAGCTGGCGAAAATGCAGTAAAGTATGCCGAGTTATTAGACAATGACTTTATGTTGATGCGCTCATGGTTGTCTATCGGAAAATTACAGAATATACAAGGTAAATATGTTTCGGCCATAGAAAGCTTAAGAAAAAGCATAAAAATTGCCTCTGATGATTTTGGGGATGAGTTTTATTTGAGTCAGGCTTACGAGACATTGGGCAGGGCTTACGCGGGCAATCATAATTATCAAAAAGCCTATCAGGCCTTCGCGGTATATGATGAACTAAAAGACAGGATTTTTACAGCAGAGGCCGACCAGCGGATCTCACAACTTAGAACCGAATACGATGTTGCCCAAAAAGAAAACACCATTCAATTACAGCAAACCCGTATTTCGAAACAACAAACAAGGCAAATAATGATCATGGCCCTTGTTTTTCTCTTACTTCTTTACTTGTTATTGCTCTATAAGTCATTAAAGACGAATGGTAAAAAAAACAAAATGCTTCAAAAACAAAATGAGGAAAAGGAGTTTCTTCTTAAAGAGATCCATCATAGGGTCAAGAACAACCTCGAAATCGTATCCAGTCTTTTGGCACTGCAATCTGCGGAGTTAAATGATGGGAAGATTATGGAGGCCATGCAAAATAGCCAGCAGAGAATTCAAAGTATGAGTATGGTTCATCAAAAGTTATATCAAGAAAAAAGTCTGTCGGCAATAGAAATGAAGTCTTATTTTTTCAACCTCTCCAATTACATCGTCAATATTTTTGACCGGCAAAATAACATTGAAGTGATTGTTGATATGGATAAGATGGAGTTGGATGTTGATACGGCCATACCTATTGGTCTTATCGTAAACGAACTGTTGACCAATTCAATGAAATATGCCTTTCCCGAAAATTCTTTGGGTCGTGTCACTATTTCAATGTTCAGAACAGGATCACAATTATTCTTGAACGTCTCTGATAATGGGGTGGGTTCTAAGGTTAATACTTCAGAATTGGGTTTTGGAACAAAGTTGGTGAAATTATTAACTCGACAGTTAGATGGTAAAATGCAATTGGAAATAGAAAACGGGACAACCGTTTCTTTTCAGTTTCAATATTATAAAGCAGCGTAAACATGGATAGTAAAATAAAGGTCTTGGTAGTTGAAGACGATATGATCATTGCAGCCAATATCAGTATGCAATTGACCAATTTAGGTTATGAGGTAACAGGTATTGAAACCAGAGGGGAGGATGCAATAGAACATGCGCGGGAAAATAGTCCTGATATTATTTTGATGGATATCAACTTAAGGGGTGAGTTAGATGGTGTGGAAACTGTTCTGCGCATTCATGAAATATTGGTTATACCTATTATTTACCTAACCGCGAATACCGATGAGGCCTCCTTTAAAAGGGCTAAAGAAACCCATCCGTTCGCTTTTGTTCCTAAGCCCTTGAATACAATACAATTACAGCGAACCTTTGAATTGGTCGTTCAACACATTCGCTTGGTAAAGGACGGTAAATCAAGCGAAAACATAACTTTAAAGGTTTTGGATGATCGTATTTTTATACGACATAAAGGTAGAATGGTGAAATTGTTATTGGCCGATATACTATATATTGAAGCTGATAGGAATTATTGTAGAATCGTAACCCAAGGGAACGCATTTGTTTTGGCAACAACCTTGAAGACCATGCAAGAACGATTGTCCAAACTTGTTTTTTTGAGGGTACATAGATCATATATGGTCAATATAACCAAACTTGATGTCGTTGCGGAAAATCATCTGGAAATTGGCAGAAAGGTAATTCCTATCGCAAAAATGCATAGGGGTACCTTATTGAGCCGTCTACAGACCATTTAAATAAATAGGAAGGTCGTTTTATAGGTTTTACTTGGGGTTAATCCCGGCTTTCTGATCTATTACGATTGTTATTTCTTCGGTTCCTATTGTTTTTGCCCCTATAATTTGTACTTCTTGATTTATTGCGATTTCCGTTTTGACCCGAATTTTTGGATCTTTGGTTACCTTGTTTTCTTGCAGGTGTCCCTTCAGATATTTCTTCGTGGTAAGGGTGCTCCAAAATTTTTGGGACATTTGATTTGATAAGCTTTTCAATATCCCTTAAATAAGGACGTTCTTCCTGGTCGCAAAATGAAATGGCGATACCACTCGCATTTGCCCGTCCCGTTCTGCCGATTCGGTGTACGTACGTTTCGGGTACATTGGGTAAGTCGTAGTTGATTACCAAGGAAAGGTCATCAACATCAATACCCCTGGCGGCAATATCTGTGGCAATTAAGACCCTTAACGATCCGTTTTTAAAATCATTTAAGGCGTTCTGTCTGGCAGTCTGGGATTTATTGCCATGAATGGCTGCAGCACGTATATCGGCCTGCCCCAATTTCTTGACTATTTTATTCGCACCATGTTTGGTTCGTGAGAAAACCAAAACAGAAGTATCCGGTTTCTCTTCTAACATATGAACCAATAAATGAACCTTGTTCCCCTTGCTTACGAAGTATACGGCTTGTTCTACCTTTTCTGCAGTAGCTTGTTCCGGTTTCACGGTAACCCGTTCAAAATCACCAAGTATTTTGCGGGATAGTTCAACAATGTCTTTAGGCATTGTCGCTGAAAAGAATAAGGATTGCCTATTGGTGGGTAATTTGGCTATTATTTTTTTTATATCATGTATAAAACCCATATCAAGCATATGGTCTGCTTCATCCAAAACGACATATTCTATATCTTTTAATGAAATAAACCCTTGGTTCATGAGGTCGAGTAAGCGTCCAGGAGTGGCAATGAGGACATCGACCCCGTTTCTAAGGGCCTGTACCTGTTTTCCTTGTTTTACACCTCCGAATATCACGGTATTCTTGATTCCGGTGAATTTACCGTAGGCGGTAAAGCTTTCGCCGATTTGAATCGCCAGTTCCCTTGTGGGGGTTACGACCAACGCCTTTATTTTTCGATGGCGCCCTTGTGTGTGATGGTCATTATAAATCTGTTGTATGATCGGAACCGCAAAAGCCGCTGTTTTTCCTGTTCCTGTTTGTGCAACTCCCAAAAGGTCTTTTCCTCCTAATAAAATGGGAACGGACTGCTCTTGGATCGGTGTTGGATGCGTATAGCCCTCTTGGTCTAGTGCCTTGAGGATAGGTTCAATAATGCCTAAATCTTTGAATGTCATGTATCGTAAAGAATAAGCGGCAAAGGTAGTGGAATAGTTGGGATAATGGCATTTCTAATGATATCTGGTGTAATATGCTTGTTTTTAGTTAGTTATATTTTGGTTGTCGTCTTGATGTATACATATGCAAAAGGTTTTTATTTATTTATCGGCTATTACATACTCCACAACCATGGATAGCTGCATTAGTGGGATCAATTGATCTAGTATTGTTACGGTCTTGGTTGGTTTATCAGCTTTAGTAATACACATAAACAATGGTTATTTTGCATTTCATCATAAAATTTTGACGATTGGGTAGTTGTTTTTACGAAAATTCAGTTCATAGTCTCAATTTTACGGTTATCAATTAATTATGAAGAAGGGCCCCTCCTGAATAGTTCATAGGTTTGATTGCGATGGCGGACATACCATGGAACTTTTTGCTAATTTTAAGCCAGAGTGGTTTGTTGATTTCAAATAGAAGAACGAGAAACTTGTAATACTGAATAAGAATCGTAAAACGAAATATGAAGCAGTTTTTAAAATTATTGAGAATAAGTATAATAATTACGGTGGTTATAGCCATAGGTTCCCGTATCATTTTTTGGAGCCAACCCTTTGATTGGAACCAACAATTGGAATATGTTGGAATAAATTTTTTGTTTGCCTTTTCATTGACTTTGGTCAATGCTTATTTCAGTTCCTATATCTCTAAGAAATATAGTTGGGAAACACAGACACAAAAAAGACTTTGGTTCGGTGCCTTAGGATCTATTTTCCTAACGGTCCTGGCTTTTGGGGTTTTACGATTATTACTGTCCATTGGGGTTTATGGGAAAACGTTGGAGCAGTTTTTTGCGGGGGAAAGACCAGCATATTATTTAATTGCATTGGCAATAGCATTGGTGGTATCTCTTTTTTTTCACGCCTTTTACTTTTTCAGGGCGTTACAAGAGAATAAGGTCAAAGAACAGAAGATTATAGCCGGTACGGCTTCGGCCAAATTCGATGCGTTAAAGAACCAATTGGATCCGCATTTTCTTTTTAATAGTTTGAACGTATTGACCAGTTTGATCGAGGAAGATCCCATCCAGGCACAAAAGTTCACAACGGCATTGTCCAAAGTATATCGTTATGTACTTGAGCAAAAGAATAAGGATCTGGTTTCCGTTGATGAGGAATTTCAATTTGCCAGGACCTATGTGAAGCTTTTGAAAATGCGATTTGAAGATAGTATTCATTTCGATATTCCTGAGCAAAGCCGCAATCCGGAAGCTAAGATCGTTCCGTTATCCTTACAGCTTTTATTGGAGAATGCGGTAAAGCACAATGTGGTTACTTCCTCAAAACCATTACATATCAAAGTTTACGAGGAAGAAGGTATGCTAGTGGTCAATAATAACCTACAGGAAAAACAAGTAGTAAAAAAGAGTAGTGGGGTAGGATTGCACAATATCCATCAACGTTACGGAATATTAACCGATAGGGAAGTAGAGATTTCAAAAACCCAAAACGAATTTAAAGTGAAGCTACCTATCTTAACAAAACAAATTACGATTATGGAAACACAACAGACATATATTCATGACAAAAGATATGAAAAGGCCAAAGAGCACGTAGAAAAACTTAAAGGATTTTATGGGAACCTGGCAGCATACTGTATTGTAATCCCATGTTTGGCAATCCTTAATTACAATACCACAGGATTTCCATGGATAATCTTCCCGACCATAGGATGGGGTTTCGGAGTAGCCATACATGGGATGGAGGTTTTTGGTTATAACCCGTTATGGGGAAAATCTTGGGAAGAAAAAAAACTTAGGCAGTTTATGGATGATGATGATTTTTAAATGACAATCCATCCCGTAAAAACAACAATTGGGTAATGAACATTTAGAAAGAAAGCATGTCGAACGTACTTTTGGGTTATCAATAAAATAGTAATTCAAAACAAACCAACAGCATTATGGAAACATCGGAAAACGAAAACAAGTATTTTAGAGCAAAGGATAAGGTAGAGGCCATTAAGAAGTTCTATACCAGTTTAATGTCATATATTTTCTTTGTTGGATTTTTGGCGGCAATAAACTATTGGACCGATGAGTGGAGATACCCTTGGTTTCTTTGGGCAGCCTTCGGTTGGGGAATAGGATTGGTCTTCCATGCCTTTAAAGTGTTTGACCTAAACCCACTTTTCGGTCGCAACTGGGAAGAGCGTAAGATCAAGGAGTACATGCAAGAAGACGGAAAACAACAAAAAAGATGGAAGTAATGGAGAACAACAAATTAGACCGTGCAAAAAAGCGGGTAGAGGAACTTAAGGGGTTTTATATTCACCTTGCCGTTTATATCCTGGTAAATACGTTTATCTCTACAATGAAGATCGTTCGTAATTTGGGGGATGGAGAGACATTCGGAGAGGCATTTTGGGACTTTGGAACGTTCGCAGTTTGGTTTTTCTGGGGTATCGGGGTATTTTTCCATGGTGTAAAGGTTTTTTCGTACAATCCTTTTTTCGGAAAGGATTGGGAGAAAAGACAAATCCAGAAGTATATGGATAAAGACAAAAAGGAAGCTGATAAGTATAGATGATGGAAAATAAAACCAACAGCGTTGAAAAATATGTAAAGGCCAAAAAGCGGGTAGATGACATCAAGGGGTTTTATTTTCATGTAATTAAATTCGTAATCATAACCCTATTGATATTGATTTTCAAAGGAAGGGTATTAGAAATTTTCATTGAAAAAGGGGTTGAAGATAAAAATGTTCTGCAATGGATGGAATTGAATATACTTGCAATACCCATAATATGGGGATTGGTGCTTCTTGTTATGGGATTAAGGTTGTTTGTGTTCAAAACGAATATCCTTAAGAGCTGGGAAAAAAGACAGATTCAGAAGTATCTAGGAGAAGAAAAGTAGAATAGAGAACAGTTGTCCTTATACAGTGGCAACAAACAATTCCAATATTGAAACCAATTATATTTTTGCAATAAACCATTTACCACAAATCAAATATGAGAACCATCATCATAGAGGACGAAAAACCTAGTGCACGAAGATTAAGTAGGCAGTTGGCGGAATTGGGCGTAGAGACGTCCACAATGCTTCATTCCGTAGAGGAATCGATAGCTTGGTTTCAGGAGAATGAACACCCCGACCTTATTTTTTTGGATATTCAGCTTTCAGACGGACTATCGTTCGAGATTTTCGAAGTGGTAGAAGTGAACAGTGCCATAATCTTTACAACGGCCTATGATGAATATGCATTGCAGGCATTTAAATTGAACAGTATAGACTATTTATTGAAACCTATTGATGATGATGAGCTAGAGAATGCAGTAAAGAAATATAGATCAGTTAAACCTGCTTCCCAAAAACTGACCTTGGATTTCGAGGACATTAAAAAATTATTGGTCAACCCGATTGAGCGGGAGTATAAAAAAAGATTCACGACTAGGGTAGGGCAGCATTTGAAAATAATAAATGCCGATGAGGTAGAGTGTTTTTACAGTGAAAATAAAGGCACCTATGCAGCTACCTCTGATGGTAGGAATTATTTATTGGATACCACTTTGGAAAACCTTGAGGTTGATTTGGAACCAAGGGTTTTCTTTCGGGTGAGCCGAAAGTTCTATGTGAACATAAACCACATCAATGATATTGTCGCATACACCAATTCACGGCTTAAAATCAAATTAAATCGCTATATTGACCAAGAAATCATCGTAAGTCGTGAAAGGGTTCGAGACTTCAAGTTGTGGTTGGAGTAAGTGGAGTTATAAGGTTGAATTACAATTATATAGATTATTTAATAGATTTTTCTTATAGTAGCAAAATACCATTCGGTATCATGGTTTTTCAATACGATTTTCATCAAAAGAGGAAGGTAGTAATTTTGGAATCAATTTAATGAAAATCGGCAATAGAACCGCTCCGCCAGGAAGCATGAAAATGGCCAATGAAGGTATGCTTTTAAAGATATCCAATAATTGACTTTGTACTTTTTTCTTTTCTTCCGCAGTCAGGTCCTTGATGGTCGATTTGGAAATCAGGGCAACCAATTCCTTACTTTCAGAAAGTTCTTTTTGTAGTCTTTTACTGTTTCTTAAAATCAATTTATTGACCACCCTTGCCATACTGTCGTAAAACTTCGAGGCAAGATTATGGTCTTTTAGATGGGGAATTATCTTGAAATTTTTATCAAAAAAAACTGAAATATCATCCAACGTTGAGGCTACCTCATTTTTAGAAAACCCTAGGTCTTTTCCAAATTCATAGATGAATTCCGATTCCAGATAATCGATAGAATGATCTTCCCAAATGGTCAAAGCGGCAAGATCCAACAAGTATTGGTTTTCGATTTTGGTAAGCCCTTTTTGCAGTTTATCACGATAATTACCATCAAAAGTATGTGTTTCGCTATCAATGAAAGTTAACGAAGCCTCGAACAAATGTGCAAGTTTATGGTCATTTTTATTGTCCTCTTTAGAGTTCAATGTGTGGTAAATGACGTTCATCGCCGTGTTTTCAAAATTCTCGGCGAACGATTTTATATCCTTGGTATCTTTCAAGTACCTCTTAAACGTCAATACATCTATGTACAACAACGAATTTGTAATGATGCTATTGAACGTCTTGCTGATTACATTATCATCCAAATAAACCCTTGTATCGATTAATTTTTCCAATTGGTCGGATGTCTTGTTCCCTACGAATAATTTTTTTAGAAATGAGATTTGGTTAAGTCCCAAATCTTGATAGAATTGAAATACTATATGAAGAAAATTTTCGAAATCAGTGCTCTTTTTCTCGTATCTAAAAGTGAAATACAGTGCGGCCAATAAGTTTATTTTCGCCTTTTCGTCTTCAGATAGTTTGTGTTCGGGATCAATGAAGCGAGGTATTTTTATATTCAACCCATAAACGAACCCAGTATTTTTTAAGGCAGCATACAGGTCTTTGTAATCCTGATAGCTGTCCTCCTGGTCTCTGGTGAGGTATCCGAATTTATCTATCCAACCTGAGGAAGACGGGTTCATGGTTTGCTTATTTAGGCTTCAAAATAAAACAAATTATAGGACATTTAATGTGTCTTTAGGGCTTTTCAAAATTTAATTGTCGCTTTGGTAAAATCCAGTCGCTAAATTTACGATTCGCTAACCTATTGTATTAATTGGGGCACTATTCGATAATGCATAAAAAAATAGCCGCCCTAAGGCAGCTATTCATTTATGGTTCAATATGTTCTAGGTAATCCTGAATGAAGGAATCCTTTATGTAAAATTAATTTTTTTGAAGTAGGACCTTTGCCTGTACGGCAACATCGCTCCATGTTTTGCTTACCCCATCGGTACCCGTATGTAATTCTTTACAAGCCTTGTTGATAGATGCAACGGCATCCAGGGCATTCCAATTTTCCAATTCCATTTCCCCTTTAAAGGTGATGCTGTTTTCAGAGTCCATAGTATATTCCAAGGGAATATTGGCGGTTTCACCGTTTAAAGTCACATCTATGGAACATTTATTGTCGGCCGAGGTCTTGAAAGTTCCCGAAATAAGTTCGGTGTTGTTCATTGCCCCAAAAAAGAACTCCAATATCTTCGGATCCCTAGTACCGGTAGCGTCATTGGTAAACAGGCTACTTACGGGGATACTGAATTCTATACCGTTTAGCGCCTCTAAAGGTGTGCTACCTTCTTTTGCATTCGATATGTCAATATTCTTGAATTGACCGCCAACGGGAACTTTGGCTGTAGTTTTATATGCAGTAAAGCTTACTTTGGTAGAATCGCTGATAATGGAATATGAATCGCCTACGATTTCTTTAGTTTCCTTCTGTTGTTCAGTATTTTCTTTCTTTGCTTGTTTGCAACTAAAACCTAAGATCAAAAGTAAGCCTAGGGTAATTAAATTGATTCTTTTCATGATTATGGATTTTAGATTAGAATGAATAGGATAATACTTTGCCTATTTAGACATTTGATGCAATAATAAAGATAAATGAAAAAAAATACGGTCTTAATGGATAATAATTCTTGATACTGACATTTGATTTATAAACATGTTTTTATGTTCTGGTATTGAAAAGTCTCTGAAATACCATGTTGAACGCATGATTATTTAATAAGATGGGTCAATACATTTACTTCATTATGAAGGGTTTTATGTACCGGGCATTTGTCCGCTATTTGAAGTAATCTATCAAGTTGTTTGTCGTCTAGGCTCCCTGTTATTTTAATTTCACGCCGAAAAGTATCGATTTTAGCATTGGATGATTCACAATTCTCACAATCCTTTACATGGGTTTTGCTGTATGATGTGTGTACTTCAACATTTTCTATATTCCATTTTTTGCGCTTTGCATACATTTGAAGGGTCATCGCCGTGCAGGCCGATAATCCTGCAGAGACCAATTCATAAGGTGACGGACCAAAATCGTTGCCGCCAAAGCTTACAGGTTCATCGGCGGTTAGGTAATGGTTGCCTACTTTCATACGGGTCGTAAATCCGTCTTCAAAATCCAGACTGGCCATAACCTGATGGTCGCTTTCTATTAGGTGTTCTTCATCATCGATTTTCAGGTATCTTTTTGCCCAACCGGCTATCATCTCCCCAACATATTGGGAATCTCTTTTTTTCATTAGTAAATGGTCGGCACTATCTAACGAAACGAAACTTTTTGGATGGTGAGCCGCTCTATAAATCTCCTCGGCGTTCTTAATGCCAACGGTCATGTCCTGTGGTGAATGCATGACCAGAAGGGCTTTACGCATATTTTTAACCGTTGTGGAAAGGGTGTTTTTTTGTAGGTCTTCTAAAAATTGCTTTTTAATCGTGAAATCCCTTCCGCCAATATTTACCAAAGCTTTTCCATTTTGTTCAATTTCTTCCAGACCACTTCGAAGAAGGTGCTTTACGTGTTTGGGATCCGATGGGGCCCCTATGGTGGCCACTGCCTCAATACTTGTTATTCGGGCCGCAGCGAAAATTGCTGCAGCACCACCTAAAGAATGGCCGATCAATAGGGTGGGAGCTTGGTAATGGGTAGTTAAATGGTCAGCTGCGGCAATTAGATCTTGAACGTTGCCGGAAAAATTGGTATCGGCAAAATCACCTTCACTTTCACCCAATCCGGTAAAATCGAACCTAAGGATACCAAAACCGTTCGCCGTTAGGGCCTTACTGATATTACGTATCGCAGTTAGGTTTTTATTACAAGTGAAACAATGTGCAAAAATCGCAAAGTTATGAGGTTGTTGCCTGGCTGGTAGTTCTAACCTACCGACCAATGATTTTCCTTCTTCGTTTTTGAAAACTAATTTTTGCAGATTCATTCCGTTCAAGTTTAGTGATATTTTCAATAAGTCGATAAATACCGGAAATACTTAATCAGAATGTTTTAAAGTGTGTTCGTTTTTTTTCGGAGATGGGTCTTGAACAGGATTCCGATTCTAAGGATATCATCCATATGCGTATTGAAATGGTTTTTCACATAACCCAATTCAACCTTAAAATCAGGGGAAAAGGTATAGCCGATTCCGCCATGCAAACGGTTTTGATTGAATATGGTTTGTTCTAGATTCAAAAAAACCTCATCAAAGACCTTGATATAAAAGTTGGCACCTAAAGGGTGGGTGACCTGTAATCTATATCGCATTCTATTGATGAAATCGGTGACCCCATCATTGTTTATCCAACGGTGTTCCAATCGATAACGGTTAGATATGCTCAATTTCTTTATTTTCCTTTTAAGACATATTTCTTCATATGGTCGGTTCTCGGAAGTACTGATACTCGTTCGTGTTTCGGAATAATGGTGAACATAACCCGCACCTACCGAAACTTCCGGTGTTATTCGGTAACCAAGTCCTATTTTATAAAATTGGTTGTCCAAAACATCGAATATTTCATAATGGTGTAATCTGAATTCCGTAACAATATCAAGATTTTTTGAAATCTCATTATCCCCATACAACATGATCCATGATCCCCATTCATCTTTGCTTTGGGAACTTAAAATTGATGAGAAAAGTAAATAAAATAGTAAGATGCCCCTCTTCATGATGGTCATTTTTATGGTTGATAAAGTTTTGGTTTCGCAGTGTCTATGTATGCAGAAAATACAGAGACAAAATTGGAAGCTGCAAATGTACTTTGGTGTTTAGAGGGAAAAACTGATAAAAGTCAATTTTAACCAAATTGATCAATCTTTTTTGAACCAAATCAAAATTGCATGTTTAAGCATTAAAAAACCCCTCTTTTTCGGAAGAGGGGTTTCTGTTTTTTTGGGGAGAGGGGTTGTTAATCCAGACTGAAAGTTTTTGTTTCTTTGAACGGACTAACATCTTGTTTTTCAATTTCTTCCCTATAAGGTTTCCATTTTTCATTGAAGAACGCATTGGTTTTTTGCAACGCTGATGTAAGCTCGTCGGCCGCAAATTGGATCATTTGGTTTTCGGTAGCCGTAATTCCGTTCTTACGGGTACGCACATAGCGACTGGCGTTACCTATACGCTGCATTACGGTTATCTCAGGATTTCTGGTGATACCTTGTCTTTTATCTTCCTTGCCTAAATATAGTGCAATGATGCTGTCTATCGCCTTTTTTATGTCCTTTGAGGCTTTTATTTGATCTTTGTATTTTTCCTCGTCGAGCTCTTTGAATTCTTTTTGATACTTATCGGCCACGGTTTTACTTTCGACCAATTGTTTTACGGCATCTGCTGCAGTTTGGGTGAAGGATTCCAGCTTTTTTGAAGCTTCATAGACTTCATTGATTGATGTTGTTGAAACGTTTAACCTTGGATCGGATTTTACTTCGATCATGGTATCATCGGTCATTTCCCCGTAAGTGACCTTGACTTTATAGGTTCCGGGTTTTACATTGGTTCCACCACGCTCATTCTTGTTTTTAGGGATTTTTCTAGAAGGTCTGTCACTTCCTTTTTCATCCATTTCCCAGTAAATACGATGAAAACCTGCCTTTTCAGGGGTTTTCGTCTTAATGGTGCGAATTAATCTATCCCCATCATAAAACTGGAACATAATAGAGTCTTTTTTATGTACACCGCTCAACTTTTTCTTTGCGGTTTCTGTCCCTGGGGCTATATCGGTCTTGTCCATTTCTTTTTCAACAGCATCATCATCTTTGTTTTTCTCGGGCGATTTTTCCTTTCCTTCCTTCAAATAATAAGTGATCATGGCCCCTTCTTTCCTGTTTTCGGCATTGTAAAGGGCGTCGGCACCAAATCTGCTCCCAGTTGGTTGTTGGTAAGCCGCTTGGTAGGCCGTGGGTGGACTGAAGATTTTGATATCTTTCTGTAAAATGGATTTATCGGCCGTAATGGCTCGCAATGGTCGAATATCATCCAACACCCATGCAGCACGACCAAAGGTTCCGATGACCAAATCGTGTTCCCTTGGTTGAATAACCAAATCTTTTGTAGAGACCGTTGGGAATCCTTCAGTCCATTTTTGCCACTTTTCCCCGGCATTTAAAGAAATATATAGTCCGTCATCCGTACCCAGGAACATTAGATTAGGGTTTTCTATATCTTCTATAATAGAAAGGGTATAGCTATCTACATCGGTGGCATCTACAATGCGCTCCCAGGTTTTTCCATAGTTTTTGGTGCGATACGCATAGGGCGTGTAATTGAACCGTCTGTAGTCGTTGGCGATTAATAAAGCTTCGCCTTTATTTTTGTTCGATGCTTTAATTTGTGCCACCCAACTCCCTTTAGGTAAGCCTTTTATGTTTTGGGTAACCTCGGTCCAATTGGCACCTCCATTTTGAGTGTAATGTACGCGCCCATCATCGGTTCCTACCCAAAGCATGTCTTTTTCCAGCGTTGATGGTTCAATCACTAAAATAGTACAATGGTTCTCGGCACCTGTGGCATCCATGGTAAGCCCACCACTTTCCGATTGCTTTTGTTTTTCCGGGTCATTGGTGGTCAAATCTGGGGAAATAACTTTCCATGTTAGTCCTTTATCGGTGCTTTTATGTACAAATTGACTACCGAAATAAACGGTACTATTGTTAAATGGGTCTTGACCAATACCTGAATTCCAGTTGAATCTAAGTTTGGTTTCGGCATCTGGTGGAGTAGGGCGTACGATATAATTATTACCTGTTTGCCAATCATATCTGGATACATATCCTTGTTGGCTCATGGCATAACCGTATCTGGAATCATCTTTGTCAGGTACTACGTCAAAGCCATCACCAAATGCTATTTCTTGCCAATAACTATTTCTGATTCCCTGCGCTTTCCATACATATGCAGGACCTCTCCACGATCCATTATCCTGCATTCCCCCATATACGTTATAAGGGAATTCATTATCAGTGTTTATATGGTAAAATTGGGCAACGGGTAAATTGCCAATAAAACGCCAGGTTTTACCGCCATCTTTACTAATGTTCAGCCCACCATCATTTCCATTTAGCATAAACTGTCCGTTGTCAGGGTGAATCCACCATGCGTGGTGATCGGGATGTACACCATTGGTGGCATTATAGGCAGGCATTAGCTGGGAAAAGTTCTTACCCCCATCTTCAGAAACATTGACATACGTAAAAACCGAATAGACCCTATTTTCGTTCTGGGGATCTACGTAAATTTCGGAATAGTAGAAGGGGCGATTACCTATGTCTTGCTTATCATTGATTTTTTCCCATTTGAATCCGCCATCTTCCGATTTATAGAGAGCGTTCTTTTTTGATTCGATCAATGCATATACGATATTGGGTTTACTTGGGGCAATGGCTATACCGATTCGGCCCAATTCCCCTGGGGGAAGTCCGTCTTCCTCCGATAGTTTCTTCCAGTTTTTTCCTCCGTCATGGGTCATGTAAAGTCCACTGCCTTCGCCACCTGACTTAAAGAACCATGGGTCCCTTTTATGTTCCCACATGGCTGCGATCAATTTATTGGGGTTGGTTGGGTCCATGATGAGATCTGCAACCCCTGTTTTGTTATTTACGAAAAGAATCTTTTCCCAGGTTTCCCCACCATTGGTTGTTTTGTATACGCCTCTTTCCGGGTGCTCGCCCCATGGGGAACCTATTGCCCCAACGTAAACGGTATTGGGATCCATTGGGTCTATTTTTATTCGATGGATGTGTCGGGTTTTTTCAAGTCCCATGGATTTCCAGGATTTACCTCCATCCAAAGATTTATAAATACCATAACCACCGTTTAAACTATTTCGGGGGTTACCTTCTCCGGTGCCTACCCAAATCACAGAGGGATTGGATTGCTGAATAGCAACCGCCCCTACTGAAGCAGTAACTTCTTTGTCAAAAATGGGCTCCCATTTTATACCTCCGGAGGTCGATTTCCAAAGTCCGCCAGATGCCGTACCTACATACATGACATCGGGCGATTTCTGCACTACATCTATTGCGGTAACTCGCCCACTCATACCTGCGGGGCCAATGTTTCTGGGTTTTAGGTCTTGGACAAGGTCCATTTTAAAATCTTGGGCAAATAGCGAAATGGATGCTAAAAGCATCACTAGGGAAAGCGTTTTTTTCATTGGTTTTGGTGAGTTAATTAGTCCCGTAAATATAAATAAATCCTGTCGGTAATTTCTTAAATGGTTGTTAATGAATTCGATAAATATCGTTTCCCAAGTAGTGGTCGATCAGGCTATTCCACCCGTGTCCAAACTTCATTATTGTCATTGTTGGTACCTGTCAGAATCAGGGTGTCCCCTTTTACTTCCAATCCAAAAGACCGCGTTTCGCCCAAAAGGTATAAACTACTGCTGTTAGAGAAAGTCGTGGTTTCTGAATAAATGGAATCGTTCAGGACATAGTTACCTCCTTGGTAAGAATCCATTTTGTTGGTAAGGATATTCGTCTCGGTCATGGACCAATAACCGTTCGCAATGGTTTTTATACGGTCGAAGGTGGCTGAAGGGGCCGGTTTTTTACCTTTTCGACTGTAGTATTTCCATTGCCCTAGGAGTTGGTCGTTTAGTTTTTCGGTTGATGTTTTACTTGTTGAAGCATGTCCGTTTTTTGTTGCTATTGCGGCAAGTCGTTTATTGATTTCCACTTTCGGGATAAATCGACCCTTACGGAAAACGGCGGAAAGCTCTTGTAGGTTGT
Organism: Maribacter luteus; assembly: GCF_009674825.1. GTDB lineage: Bacteria > Bacteroidota > Bacteroidia > Flavobacteriales > Flavobacteriaceae > Maribacter_A > Maribacter_A luteus. The sequence continues at coordinate 292,046 of NZ_WKJH01000030.1, read as the reverse complement.
CCAAGTTTTCGAGAGGATTTGCATTTAAAAGTATCAAATCGGCTTCAAGTCCTTCCTTTACTTGACCAAAAACATTTTCTTTATTAAAATATTTAGCGGGATTTATGGTGCCGGATTGTATAATCTCCAAAGGTGTAAGTCCGGCAGCCAACAATCCATCTATCTCACGATGAATGGAAAAACCGGGAACATTGAAAACTTGAGGGGCATCGGAACCCAAAAGCATCCCATAACCATTTTTTTGTAGTTTAAAGATGAGCTGTTTACGAATGTCATCGAATTTTTCCCATTGCTTTTCATTGAATCCTGTGGAGGGGTCTATTATGGCGTTTTTGCGTTTGGACCACTCGGTCAAAGTCTCAATAGGCATGTAACGCATCTCTGGTTGATGCAAGAGTTCATCAGCGGGAATGGGGGAGAACCATAGTTCGAAAAGGCTTTGGGTAGGTACCGTCCAAACCTTGTTCTCTTTCGCTAAGGCCACAAGTCCATCAATTTTAGTCGTATCGGCCAAAGGAACAAAATCATATCCGAAAAAACCGTTTTCTTCAGGATTTACATGGGCCGATTCAGGTACCAATCCTTCCAAAAAACCGTCAATATGGTCAATGGAAGCGTATTTACTTTTTAAGGCATTATCAATGCCGACATCAACAGGAACGTGCCCTGCAAAAGGAATATGAACTTGATGGGCGGTTTTAACGATTTCATCAAATACTTCATTCTTAATTCCCGGATGTATTTTTAAAAAATCGTACCCATCTTTTTTATATGTTTCTACTGCATGTACAGCTTCTTTGATAGATGTAACTGAATTGCCATTTAAAGAAGGGCTCGAGGTAAAAATCCTTGGACTTAATAGTTCGCCCGATTCAGTATTGCTTCGCAAAACCAAGTGGGTTGGGTGCCCCAACATTCCTCGTACCGTGGTGATGCCATTTGCGAGATAAAGGAAGAGCACATCTTCAATTTGCTCATTGTTTTCTGAAGGATGGGGAATATGGGCGTGCATTTCGGTAAGTCCCGGCATTAAATATTTTCCTTTGCCCAACACCATATTTTCATATTGTGCGAGATTTTCTTTATGGTCAGTAATGCTTTTGATCATACCGGAATCAATAACCACATCAAGATGCTCCCACATTTCGCCTGTAGCAACGTCAAGAACATTGACATTGATGATAATGGTTCCTTTTTCAGGTTGGTTGGTGCAAGCAAGAAACAATAACGCGAATACGAAAAGTACATATTTTCCCATGGTCATAAAATTAGGGCTGTTTCGTTAAAATTTAAAAAAGAGCTTGTGTTTTTTTACACTGTAATAGTAAAAGGTAAAAAGAACAATAAATGTGAAAATTATAATTCCACTTAAGATGTCTCAAAAAAATCACCTGTTAATTGCCTTTCGAACAAGGATAAAAACAAAAATCAATACAGAGTAACCAATAAAAAATGGGATGACGAACCGGATCCATCCTAAAACCAAGAACAGGCCAATAACAAGCAATTGAAAGCCCAGTCCAAAAGTCGATATAGCTGTCATGAACCATTTGGGCCATTTTTCGCTGTATGGTGCTTTAGGATCGAGCCAATAAACGATTTTATCGAAAACCCCGTAAAGCAATAGATAGGTGTTAAAAAAAAAGTTCACCCAAGTTTGTTTTTCCCCCTTCATGGCAACGGGAGCCGTAATCTCAAAGATTCGGCTTGTAGTGTCACCCTTATATTTGTTCCTTAAAATTACATAGTAATAATTATATAGGGTGCCTTGAAGTTCTAACCCTATAAATGCCGATAGCATATAGATCCAATGAATTTCCTCTAAGTGTCCAATGGTGAATATGAGCATGAAATTCAACACAAAGTCGGCGATAGAATCAAAATATCTACCCACATAAGAAGGGGTGTTTTTAATTCGTGCCAGTTCCCCATCAGCGGCATCCAAAATTGATTTGGTAATCAGGAGAAAAAAGGATGCAACATATTCATGTTCGAGAATACAAATTAGGGCAATGATTCCTGAAATAAAAAAGGCGATGGTCAAATGTATAGGGGTAACCGCCGTATTTTTGAATATTTTAGCGATGGTCATGGCTATTGGTCGCCCATAATCAGATAGATCTAGAAATTGGTCTGCTTTGGGCAATTTAGACATATAAATTCTTTGTTTATTGAATTGGTCTGATAACTTTTTTATTTTGTAATTCAGTGAGTTAAGGATTTGTTACGAAATTCCCTAATGCAGCATGTTTTATCTCTTCTTTTAAAATATATAATTATAGCATTGAGGTTTGGATGATATTTTATGGCCATTATCAGGATTTATATCACACCTTATAGTGTCCAAGCTTATTGCAATGCCTATATTTATGGGTATTTAGAATATATTAAAGATAAGGTTAATCAATGAGAAATATACTGTTCTTAATCATAGTAACAATTGTTTTTATGAATATGGGTTGCGCTAATAAAAGGGGTGATAAACCTAAGGTCCTCATTTTTTCCAAGACCATGGGGTATAAACATGCTTCTATTCCAAAAGGTATTGAGGCCATACAAAAATTAGGAAGGGAAAATGGCTTTCAGGTCGATACTACTAAGAATGCAACCTTTTTTACCGAGAAGTACCTTTCGCAATATTCAGCTATTGTTTTTCTGAGTACTACTGGGGATGTTTTGAATGAAAACCAGGAGACTGCTTTTGAACGTTACATTCAATCTGGTGGAGGATTTGTTGGCATACATGCCGCTACCGATACGGAATATGATTGGGAATGGTATACTAAAATGATTGGCGGTCAATTTCTGAGCCATCCTAAAGGCACACCAAACGCGGACTTTATCATTAAAGACCATTTGTTTATTGCCACGAAACATTTTACTGATACTATATGGAACAGGAACGAAGAACTGTATAATTTTAAGAAATTGAACCCGAAGGTGAATGTTTTGATTACGGTGGATGAAAGTACGTATGAAGGTGGGGAAAACGGTGATTTTCATCCTATGAGCTGGTATCATGAGTACGATGGAGGTAGAGTATTCTACACAGCGGCAGGTCATGCAGATGAAAGTTTCGAAGAAGAAAAGTTCGTTAAGCATATACTGGGAGGTCTCCTTTATGCCATAGGTGATAATTGAAAATAGGGTTTTTAAAGGGCTATTGGCCAACTTGTTTTTGATATGGGTGAATCGGGTATTGAACACCTTGGTCACTGACATTCCTTTCAAAGTTGTAGGATAGGGTTAATTGAAAATTGGAAAACATTTTTATGTGATATGTTGAAGCCTGTGGTTGTTAATGTTTGTTCAACCATTCTAAAGCTCTTTTGCGATTTGGAAAAATATCAGCATCCCATCCCAGCTTTTTAACCGCATAAACATAAAACTCCGCTTTTGTTTTGGCATCTATATCTTTGGGCTCTATTATTGAGACTATTGAACCAATAGGTATGTCCCACTCAGGAAAGAATCTATTTATAAGTTCAAATATTTGACCTCTGCCGAATTCTGTCATAACAAGTCTACAATCAGCCAAATATTTCACTGTGTTATGGTTTTTTGCGGATTCTACAATTATGAAAATGGCCTCGGTCAAAGTCTTGAAGTCCATAACACCTTCCAAAGTCAGTTCCATTATATTTTCCACGTTATTGTATTCAGATTTCCAGCCCATAATAATCTGTGTTTCACGATATATTAAGAATAAGTAGTAACTAAGCTTGAATGTGGAAACAATAACCCAATAGCACTTATATTATACAATCAAATAGTCATTTCTCACTTATGAAATTACAATGGAAACGTAATAGATGGTAACATATGTGAGTAACTTGATAGAATAATTTAAAAGAATGAAATAATCATAGTACTTCGCCCATTTTGATGGTTGAAGAAATACAAATTAGTAGGACTTTTGGTAAAATAATGGAAATTACTCGAAAATTGAACCAAAAGGAGAACCTGCTATTTTCTTCACGAATTCTTCATAACACTCTTATGCTTAAAAAGCGATGGATAAGGCAATCTTTGAAAGCATGATATTTGTTAGGTTTTTAATGGCGGATAAAGAATAGCTTTGCCTCATCAAAAAACAAATTATGAGCACTGACAAAACCTGTATCGTTTGTAAGAAATCTTCTAACGAAACCCCTGTAACTAAGTTTTACCATAAAGATAGTGAGTTTTATATATGCCCTCAACACCTGCCGGTTTTAATACATAACCCCCAAGATTTGATAGGCTTGTTAGATGGAGCTGACAAGTTGCAAGGAGGTTGAAATAGACCTGTTCGTTAATTCAAACATTTTTATAGTATTCTTGGGCTATATGAACCAACAAATTGGTAGCATCTGATTTTTTGGAGTCCTGTTATAAGTTAATGGCTAATTCACTTTCGTGGCGGTTAGGGCATAAACCATTGGTATTTTGTTGTCAAGGTGTTTTATCCTATACTTTTTTGGTTCTATTTCAATGGTCTTGTTGAAGCAATTATAGGGGGAGTAATCAAATTCGTCCAGTGAATTTAAGGTGAGGCCATTTATTATAAGACTATTGATCACTTCGCTAAAACCATGGTTCCACATGACGTATTCTTGGGTTATATCCGCATTTTTATCAGCGTAGGTTCCACTTTCTGTCTCGACGATCGCCCCTGAATTGAAGTAATTATACTTGATGTTTTCAAAATCATCATCGAACATCCAAACCACGGGGTGGAATTCAGCAAACACGAACTTTCCGTTTGGTTTTAGAAATCTAGAAATGATTTTGGCCCACTTATCCAAGTCGGGCAACCACCCAATAGTGCCGTAACTGGTAAAAACGAGGTCAAATTCTTGATCTAAATGACTGGGCAAATCGTAAATATCGCAACATATAAAACGGGCATCGGATTTTGTCTCTTTTGCTAAAACCCTTGCTTTTTCAATGGCTTTATCAGATAGATCAACCCCGGTGACTTGGGCTCCGAGTCTACTTAAAGAAATCGTATCCTGTCCAAAATGGCATTGAAGGTGAAGTATGGATTTACCTTTGACATCCCCCAGTAAGTTCAACTCAATTTCATTTAATGATGATTTTCCGTTGATAAAACCTTTTAGGTCGTAGAATTCGGAGTTCAGGTGTACTTCAGTTTTGTTATTCCAGGATTCCTTGTTTATTGTCAGGTAATTTTTTTCTGCGTCCATTTTAAGGTCTATTTTTTAAAACTTCCACATAAAAATTCCTGTCAACCTTAAAAGTGGAAAGATTCCCTTTAAAAGTTTTGGTCTGCCATTCGGGATTTGGTGTCAACCAATGTTCTTGGCCATCAATATAAATTCTTATGGGCATTTTAAAACCATCGACAACATTTGTATACCTGTATTTTAAGGTACTGTCGGTAATGGTATATTCTAATGAAGGAATCATGGTTGTGCGTAGGTATTCATCAAATATTGGGCTGAGTTCTATTCCGGTTTGGTCTATTAGATAATTCTCAATTTGGGCCGAGGTAACGGTTTGGTGGTAAAAGTCCCTATTAAGTCCACGTAATACTTTTCGCCATTTTTCATCATCATTTACCAATTGACGAATGGTGTGCAACATATTGGCTCCCTTGTAATACATATCCCCAGAACCCTCTTGGTTTACACCATATGGGCCAATTATAGGAATGTTGTTCCTGATATTCCTTCGTAGTCCTATTACGTATTCTTCGGCAGCGTTGGTTCCAAAATGGTAATCTAAATACAGGTTTTCTGAATAGCATGTGAAACTTTCGTGTATCCACATATCCGCAATGTCCTTATAGGTTATGTTATTGGCGAACCATTCATGGCCAGATTCGTGAATAAGGATATAATCAAATTGCAATCCCCAACCTGAAGCGGATAGATCACCTCCTAAATATCCGTTTTGGTAGTGGTTGCCATAGGTTACCGAACTTTGGTGTTCCATTCCTAGGTACGGTACTTCGACCAATTTATAACTATCCTCATAAAAGGGGTAGGGGCCGAACCAATATTCAAAAGCCTTTAAAGTCATGGGAGCTTGTTTGAATTGTTCTTTGGCCTTGTTCAGATTATCGCGTAGCACATAATAATCCATATCCAATATGCCTTTTTCCCCTTGATATTTTTCCCCAAAATGTACATAGTCGCCAATGTTCACATTTACTCCGTAATTATTGATCGGGTTTGCCACGAACCAATGAAAGGTGTTTGTTTCCTTATCTACATTTCGTAGTCTACCGTTCGATACATCTATAAGGCCCTTGGGTACTTTTACGCTAATGGCCATACTATCTACTTCATCGTACATATGGTCCTTGTTGGGCCACCATGCACTGGCACCAAGACCTTGGCAACTTGTCGCGACGAAGTGCTTACCGTTATTATCGGTATCCCAACTGAACCCACCATCCCAAGGGGCATTCTCCGCTTCTTTGGGATGGCCCGAATAATACACGACAATCTCGTTGTATTCACCTTTGATTTGCTTTTTCTTTAGCGTAATGAAATGTGCATTGCCCATAGAATTGACTTCTAGGTTTTTTCCGTCTTGGATGACCTTAGATATCTTCAATGGAGGTTGAAGGTCAATTTGCAATACTTTTTGGGCGTCCAATACTTTATAACGTATTAGGTTGCTTCCTGAAATAAATTTTTGGTCGGGTCTAACCTCGATATTCAAGTGATAGTAATTCAAATCCCACCAAGCGCGTTCCGGGGTAATACTGCCCCTTAATGTATCTTGATGGGTAAATTGTTGGGCAGAAAGGCCAAGTGAAAATAGGGCAATTAGTAATACTATTGTGTTTTGTTTCATTCTCAATATATTATCTCATAATGGCATTCGGGAAAACTACGGGACTTTCAAAGCCATCAGCACTTACTGAGGATACCCCAAAAAGAGAATTATCGATTACGATACCCTTAAGTGTGAATTCGGTTAAGTTACCTACATTTCGGCTATGTTCCCATTGAGGGGCAGTGGTGTCCCTCCAATAAACCTTATAACTTGTGGCCCCATCAACCATACTCCATTGAAGCCTTGCAGATGGCTCTACGATACCACCTATTTTAACTTCTCTCGGGGCTGGGGGTGCCCATGCGATAGACGCTAGGTTTATTGCATTGACGGCTGTTAATTTTCGGGCGTAATTAAAATTCACATGCTCCAATACATCTCCATAGGCAATGCCGTTCTCCGTTCTTATATCCTGGTGTTGTTGTGTGTAATTCTCATGCGCTTCCATAATACGAATCCCTGCAAAACCGGCATCATTGAAAGGTCTGTGGTGTCCCCCTCGTCCAAAACGATCCAAACGATAGACCATCATGGGATTCATCTCGGGCATATAGGTTTTTGTGGTTTTGTACACATAACGCGCCAATTGTCTTGAAATGCCGTCAACTTCGCCCCCATAAAAGCGCCTGGCATTTCGTTCTTTTTCCGTTTCTGTTGGGGGTACGGGTTCTGAGAAAATACGGAATTCCCTGTTATCGATAACCCCGTCGACCCCTTTGATATTCCCGATCATATCATTGTTCAAAATCCCTATGATTTCCCATCCGTTTGACTTTGCATGGGCAGCAAGACCCTTGCCGCCATAAAGTCCTTGTTCTTCCCCTGATAGCCCTACATAGATAATACTGTTCTCGAATTTGTATTTGGAGAGTACGCGTGCAGCTTCCAAGGTACCTGCCATACCACTTGCATTATCATTGGCACCTGGGGAATCATCAGTGAAATTGGTTGGATCGCTCACCCTGGAGTCGATATCACCACTCATAATAATATAACGGTTTGGGTACTTGGTCCCACGCTGGATGGCTACAACGTTTACGACCATTACATCGTGCACTATACGGTCATTGTCCCCTTTTTTAACCAAGTCTTTTTGGTAAAAAACTTCTAGGCAGTCCCCACATTCTTTAGATGTATTCTCGAACTCACTTTTTATCCATCTTCTGGCAGCACCGATTCCCCTTGTTTGGGAAGTGGTATCACTTAAGGTGTGGCGTGTTCCAAAGTTGACCAATGTGGTAACATCTGCCTTTATGCGCTCTGCGGAAACCGCCTCAATTATATCATAGATGCGTTGATCCGTTTGGGAACAAACCAAGATAGGGAGTAAGAATATTAGTAGATAAAATGATTTCTTCATTATAATTCAGTTTGATGTTTTATTGAAATAAGTTGAGTGATTAGGTCATTAGGGAAAAGTAACTAATATATGAATTTTGGCCAGAGGTATTTTCACCCATTTCCATTGCTGTTAAATAATACTATAAATCAAGGATAAAAGGATTGTTTCAAAAATGAAACGGAATCAATAAAAACATCAATATCATTGATGTATTGAAAATGTTTCACTCATGAAAATTAAATTATAAAAACAATTTAAACAAACATGGTATCCTAATCGGTAAACCGTTTCAGTACATTACGAACGTATTTTATATCATCTATAAATAATTTGGCATGTGTATTTTGTCTACCGACTTTTATTGTCACCGTACTTTCGGGTAATTCTTGGAACATAAATTCATCGGTCCAATCATCACCAATCGCAAGTACAAAATCATAATCACCTTCCCCTAAAACACGCATGGTCGCACGCCCTTTATTCACATTACTGCTTTTGATTTCCATGACCTTGTTGCCGTTGAGGACACTTAGGTCATCATTGGCTATTAAACTTGTAAGAACGGTATTGAGTTCATTGGCCCTAAGGTTTCCGAAATCAGGGTCCGTCTTACGGTAATGCCAAGCAAGGGAGTAGTTCTTTTCTTCAATGAAACTCCCTGGTGTCCTGTCTACAAAAGATTCCAAAACGGGACGTATTTTTTCCATCCAGTCGTTTTTGACATTTTCGAGCATTCTGAAGTCTTCTCCGTTTTGGGAAATCCATACTCCATGTTCAACGATCATATTGTATTTTTTGGGTAAGAACCATTTTGTGAAGGTCTCCTTGTCCCGGCCACTTACCAAATATACTTCCGTATCCTTTAAAGCATTCAAGGCATCTAAAAGGGCATAAAGTTCTTCATCAGGGCCAGCTTTTTGAGGGTCTGCATGAAAACCGGAAAGTGTTCCGTCATAATCGAGGAACAGCATTTTTTTCTTGGCGTTCTTAAAATCATCCAAAACAACGCTTAATCGATGTTCGGTCAATCGTTTGGATACATTAGCGGCATCCCTTTCTTTTTGTTCTTTTAATGATGACATGAAATCATTGGCCCATCGTTCAACATTATAGCGTTCCAAACGTTTTTGCAACTCGGTGTTTCGGTCAATTTGTTCTTCTTTTGGCATGTTTATGGCCTCATAAATAGCATCTGCCGTTTGTTCAAAATTATTTGGATTGACCAAGAGTGATTCGTTCATCTCATTCGCGGAACCGGCCATTTCACTTAGAATAAGTACCCCGGTCTTATCTGTCCTAGTAGCTACATATTCTTTGGCTACGAGGTTCATGCCATCCCGTAATGGGGTTAGCCATGCGATATCACTCGATGTGTATAGGTCAATTAGGTTCTCAAAAGGCACGGAACGATAGAAATACCAAATCGGGGTCCAGCTGACCGTGGAGAAGTCCCCATTGATACGCCCGATCAATTCATCTACCTCTTTTTTCAATAATTGGTATTGGGGCACATTGGACCTGGATGGGACGGCCAGTATGATCAATCTGACTTTCTCTTTGTATTGTGGGTATTTGTTCAAAAAATATTCAAAGGCATTCAATCGTTTGGCGATTCCCTTGGAGTAGTCCAACCGGTCTATCGAAAGTATTAATTTGGCATCAGGTGTTGAACGTTTATGGTTGTTTAATCGTTGCTGTAAATCTGATTGTTGTTCCGTTGTGTTCTTTTCATGCTCTTTGGCAGCTTCACTGAACTTTTTATAATCTATGCCCATTGGGAAAGAATCGACCTTGATGATCCTCTTATCTTGGTAAATATCATTAAAGCTTACTTCCAGGCCCAGTAGACGTCTTACAGAACTTAAAAAATGACGTTCATAGTCATAGGTATGGAAACCGATTAAATCAGCGCCCAACAGCCCTTCAAGCACTTCTTCCCGCCAGGGTAAGGTCCTAAAAATCTCGAACGAAGGAAAAGGAATATGTAGAAAGAAACCAATAGAGATATTCGGGCGTTTTTCGCGCACCATCTGGGGCACCAACATCAATTGGTAATCATGTACCCAAACGGTATCATCGTCTTCGGCCTTTTCCAAGATGGCATCGGCAAATTTTTGGTTTACGGCTTTATATACATTCCAACTTTCAAGTTCAAATTCTGAATACTCCAAAAAATAGTGGAAGAGCGGCCAGATAGTTCGGTTGCTAAATCCAAAATAAAATCCGTCTACCTCATCTGAGGTCAGGTTTACTTTTGAGGAACCGTGCTCGGCCAAGGCTTTATCTATTTGCGGAGCCAATTCTTTGGGAATATCCTCATCGGTAAGACCGCTCCATCCAATCCAAATACTATCGCTGCCCGAATGTACCGATTTCATACCGGTCGCCAATCCCCCAACACTTGGTATTGCAGAGATACTTCCATTGCTAATTTGTAATTGTACAGGTAATCTATTTGAGATTATGATAGTTTTTCCCATAAAGTGGATTATTTTAAAGTGATTTGTCTTTTGTTTCTATAAATTTCGTCAAATTGCATGGCAAAAGCAACTTATAAAAGACTTTTAGAGGATAATTGAAATATGGATAACTTGGATTACGGAATTATTGGAAATTGCAGGAGTGCGGCCCTAATATCGAAAACTGGATCTATTGAATGGTGCTGTTTGCCAGAGTTCGATTCATCATCTGTCTTCGCCAAATTATTGGATGAGGAAATAGGAGGGAGTTTTGAAATCAAGGTTTCCGAGAAGTATACGATAAATCAACGTTACAAGAAGAATACAGCGGTATTGATCACTCGTTTTTCCGATGAAGGGAATGTTTTCGAAATCCATGATTTTATGCCCCGCTACCATGATGAAGACGGTAAGTACCACGCTCCACCCGAATTGGTCAGGTTTGTGAAACACATAAAAGGGAAGCCTGTTTTTAAAGTGTTGTACAACCCTAAATTGGAATATGCACAAGGGGAGACAAAAACCTATATAAAGGATGATTTTATTGTAAGCTTAACCAAAACCGTTAAATTCGATACGGTTTTCCTCTATACATCTTTTGATAAGAACGCTGTTTTGGAGGGACAAGAAATCAAGTTGACGAAAAACGGATATTTTCTTATGGGTTATAATGAGAAAATCCTTCAACCGACAACAAGAAAAGTGTATCTGGATCTTGAACGGACCAAGGTTTATTGGTTAAATTGGACGAACAAGACACCGACTTATAAAAAATACAACCAACAAATATCCCGTAGTGCCATTACGTTGAAACTGCTCAGTTATGACAAGACGGGAGCTGTTTTAGCCGCAGCGACGACTTCATTGCCAGAAACCATTGGCGAGGTGCGGAATTGGGACTATAGATTTTGTTGGATCCGTGATGCTTCTATGGTAATACGGGTGATGGGAGGCTTAGGCCATAAAAACGTAGCGAAGCGTTACCTACAGTTCATTATTGACCTGATGCCTGACAAGGATGAAAAGCTTCAGATTATGTACGGCATCAATAAAGAAAAGAAATTGACCGAAGAAACCTTGGACCATTTGAGTGGTTATAAAGGTTCTAAGCCCGTTCGAATAGGGAATGCCGCATATAAGCAAAAACAGAATGATATCTATGGCATTCTTATGAATGTCATTCATGCCCAATTGGTGGAGTTCAGTATCGATATTGACAATGGGGAAGAACTATGGGGAATTACCAAAGGTATCGTTTGGATTGTTTCAAGACACTGGAGGGAGCCCGATAAAGGTATCTGGGAGTTCCGTACGGAGGATAGGCATTTTACCTTTTCCAAGGTGCTCTGTTGGGTCGCCATAGATCGGGCGGTGAAAGTAGCGAGAATACTAAAAAAGACAAGGAAATTAGAGAAATGGCTTATCCTGGAAAAGGAAATCAAAGCTGATATTTATGAGAATGCATGGAACGATGAGGTAAATGCCTTTACCCAATCGTATGGTTCGTCACATTTAGATGCTTCCGTATTGTTGATGGAGTCTTACGGCTTTATAGATGCGAAAGATCCAAAATTCGTAAGTACCGTAAAAGCCATTGAAAAAGACCTAAGCAATGAAGGGTTGTTGTATCGGTACAAAAATGAGGACGATTTTGGATTGCCTTCATCATCGTTCACGATTTGTACTTTCTGGTTTATCAATAGTCTTTTCAAAATCGGTGAAGTTGAAAAGGCCAAAGAACATTTTGAAAGGCTATTGACTTATAGTAACCATTTAGGGTTGTTCAGCGAGGATATTGATTTTAAGACAAAAAGGCTTTTAGGTAACTTTCCTCAAGCCTACTCACATTTGGCATTGATTGAGTGTGCAATTAATTTCTCGACTAAGGAAACTGAAGAACGTATTTTGGAATCTATGCGCGATTGATTTTTATTGCCTCGATCAATTAGTTCCCTTTTTTTAAAAGGTTAGGTTGTGGCTCTAAGTAGATTATATTCGGATATTATCTGCAATGCTTTTTATCTTTTTCAGGAGTCCGTTCAAATCTTTTTTAGAGGTAAACGGATTCATGATCGTGGTTCGTAGATAGTGGATACCCCTAAGTTTGGTCTGTACAATGTAATATTCACCATCTTCCAAAAGATGTTGCCGAATAGAGGCATTGAGCGCATTTAGCTCAGTAGTGTCTTTTGACCCTGTTATATACCTGAAGCAGACGATATTGGACATAGGTTCAATGGCTAGTTCAAAATCGGGATGATCACTGACCAGCGAACCGAAATACTTACCCAAATCATAAAGTACGGTAACATTTTCATCAAAGATATCTTCTCCATAGGTTTTTAGAAGGGTGTACCATTGTATGCCCATCATGGTTTTGGTACATTCAAATGTTCGTTTGGCAAGATTGTACCAATCTTCATGCTCCGATTGTTCTAAAAGATAATCGGCCTTTTGGCTAAAAGTCGTGTGTGAGTGGTGACCTTTTTTATAGAGTAAGGCTGTGGTAATGGTGGGCATCATCATCATCTTATGACCGTCTATGACTACCGAATCGGCATGTTGTATGCCTTTTACGGTATGCTTGTACTTACTTGAGAATATTGAAGCGCCCCCGTGGGCACCATCTACATGTAGCCAAAGCTTATGGTTAGAGCAGAAACTGGCCAAAGTTTCTAAATCATCGTACATTCCGGTAGCTGTAGAGGGCGCGCTGCCGACGACTGCAAAGACTTTTATATTTTCTTTTAAAGCTTTTTTATAATAGGTTTCCAAGAGGGAAACATCCATATTGAAACCTTTTGATGCAGGTATTTTTATAATTCCTTTGGTTCCCAGTCCCATAATCTTGGCAGCACGCTCAATGCAGTAATGGGCCTCTTCACAAACCATGATACCCAAATTCTGGTTTTGCCCCTCATTCCATATGTCAATATCTAAAATGGCCTTTCTTGCCGATAATAAAGCGGTTAAATTGGCCAAAGTACCTCCTGAGGTTAAAAATCCCCTTGAATTTTCATCATAGCCGATTTTGGAATTGATAAATTCGGTGATGATTTTTTCCATTGCAGTCGGTACCATCCCCATTTCATAAACCGCGGCACCATTGTTTAACGAAGCGCTTATTAAAGCGGACAGGGATGCTATTGGTGCTGGTGGACAAACTTGGTGCCCGATATACTTTGGGTTATGTAAATGGATTGAACGTTCAATGATCTCAGGGAATAACTTTGGGGTTTTTCCATCTTTCAAAAAACCTTTCCAATACGCATACTCATCTTCCGGCGGACTCCAACGAATGACCTTCTCTGATTCTCGATTGATAGAAGAATTGAAATGGTCGGCCAACTGATCAATCAGTACATGCCCCTGTTTTCTAAAGTTTTCAGGGGAATAGGCCATTTTTAGAATATCATTCTTCATCACAATGGAATAGACTTTGTTTTATCATTTGACCAATAAAGTGACCTTGTTTTGTGTTGAAGAATCTTCACCCACAAAAATGTCGAATTCACCGGGTTCAACGAAACTGTTTCCTTTAGCATCGAAGATTGAAAGATCCCCAGGGGAAATCTCAAATTCAATGGTTTTTGATTCTCCTTTTGCCAATGCCGTTTTTTTGAATTTTCGTAATGTTTTTATCGGTTTGCTAACGCTTGCCTCTTTATCGCTGATATAAAGTTGAACAACGGTTTCCCCATCATAATCCCCGTTGTTGGTTATTTCTACACTAACGGTGTTCTTTTCGGATTTACCTATTGTTCCTTTATTCAGTTTGGGTGTTGAATAGGAGAATTTAGTAAAGCTCAGTCCGTATCCGAATGGGTAAAGGACTTCGCCATCAAAATAGCGATAGGTGCGTCCTTTCATGTGATAGTCCTCAAAAGGAGGTAGATCCTTAACGGATTTATAAAAAGTAACCGGTAATTTCCCTGATGGGTTGTAATCCCCGAAAAGAATGTCCGCCACTGCGTTTCCTCCTGCTTGTCCCGGATACCACGCTCCAATTATTGCTGGAAGGTTTTCCTGCTCCCAATTAATGGCCATGGCGCTTCCACTAGTAAGTACAAACACAATTGGTTTTCCCAATCCATGAAGTTCTTTAAGCAACCTTTGCTGTGGTTTGGGCATTTTAAGGTTTGTTCTATCGCCTTTAGAGAAGCCTTGGATATCTATTGGCATTTCCTCACCTTCCAATCGGGCCGAAATACCGCCTACATATACCACAACATCACTTTGGCTTATTTTTTCGAGCATAACCTGTTTGCCTTGCAGTTGCTCTTTGTTCCATGTTAATTGTAATGCGGATACCCAAGGGTTATCGCATTTGTATTCCAATACGAAATCGTAGGCCTTGTTTTTACTTACTGTAAAAGCATTCTTTTTTGTAGGGGTATCTCCTTCTTTAGGGCTTTTTGCCAATTCTTTCCCGTCCACCATGAAACGATAAGATCCTCCCTTATCGTAAACATCAAAGGTTATGTCCCCATTGAAATCGGGTTGTAATGTGCCACTGTACCGAATAGAAAACTTACCGGGGGTCAGTATGGCAATCGGGGCGGCACCTCCCCATTCAAAGTCAATTAGATCATCGGATTTTATGGCGACTGGTTTCCCTTCCAAATTGGAATTGTCGTAATATTCCGTTTTTATTTCCCCTTTGAAGTAATTGTTCCCGATAATATCGAAAATGGGTTTATCATCGGCTAGATTGGTTCCCTTGAAATAATGTACGGTTGTTTTTTTTGATACTTTTTCTTGAATTCCCTGAAGAACCGTTTTCCGGTTGGTCGGGGTGCCGAAATAATTTCCCAATAAAAATTGTTTATCATTCGCATTGGGGCCAATCACGGTAATGGTCTTGACCTTTTTGGAAATGGGTAAGGTATTATTTTCATTCTTTAATAAAACCATAGATTCCCTAGCTGTCTGTAACGCTAATTTTTGACTGGTCTCCGATTCGATTTCGGAGGCTGGTATATCGTAAAAAGGAATTTCATCCGAAGTATTCAATAGCCCTAGTTTAATTCTGGCAAGAAACAATCTTCTAACGGCGATATTGATCTCATCTTCAGAAATCAATCCAGCTTCCACGGCCTTTTTTAAATGGGCATATGTTGAACCGCAATTTAAATCACAGCCTGATTGTACGGCTAAGGCCGATGCCTCTTCTGCGGTATTTACAATTTTATGGCGTAAATAGATATCCTCTACCGCACCACAGTCAGATACGACATACCCGTCAAATCCCCATTTATTGCGTAAAATATCATTCAAAAGTAGCTTACTGGCGGTTGCAGATTCACCTAAATATCTATTATAGGCCGACATTACGGAGTAAGATTTACCTTCGATAACGGCAGCTTTGAAAGCTGGTAAATAGGTTTCCCATAAATCTTTGGCATCGGTATATGCATCAAAACTGTGTCTGTTGTATTCGGGGCCACTATGAACGGCGAAATGTTTTGCGGTTGCAATAACCTTGTAATAGTTAGGGTCGGTACCTTGAAGGCCTTTTATGAATGCAACACCGAATCTTGAGGTCAAATAAGGGTCTTCTCCATAGGTTTCCTGTCCTCTTCCCCAGCGTGGATCCCTGAAAATATTGATATTGGGAGACCACATGGTAAGCCCTTGATAGCGATTTCTTTGACCAAGTTTAATGCTTTGATTGAATTTTGCCCGGGCCTCGGTACTTATCGCGTTGGCGACCTCATGAATGAGTTCAGGGTTCCATGTAGCGGCCATTCCTATGGCTTGGGGGTATGATGTAGCCGCGCCGGCTCTTGCCACACCATGCAAACACTCGTTCCACCAATTGTATTCAGGGATACCCAAACGTTCGATCGCAGGGGCAACATCTTGCATTTGACTTATTTTTTCATCAAGTGTTAGCCTGTCGACCACATCTTGGGCACGTGAATCAGGGGATAATTTGGCATCTAGGAAGGGGTATACATTGTTTTGTGCAAATAAACCCAGTTGGGTAAAAAAAACAACAACAAGAAGAAGAAATTGATTTTTCATTAGTTTGGAATGAATGGTTTTTAATTAGATTTCAGCAAGTGAATTTAAATATAAAAGAGAGAACCCAAGAATGAATCTTGCATTTAATCCTAGATAACTACTAAAGGTTTTCGAAGGCCATATTTTAAACTTTTTATATAGCGATAAATTAAACAATTGGTTTATGTTTTGTTAAATTTGCGATTGTATTTAAATAACACATAACATGAAATTAAAAAATATTTTATTAGGGTTCCTTTTGGTTGGATTTCTTTGGTCTTGCCAAGAAAAAATGGAGGAAAAGCCACCTGTAAAGGCTGAAA
The DNA here is from genome assembly GCF_009674825.1 of Maribacter luteus. Lineage (GTDB taxonomy): Bacteria > Bacteroidota > Bacteroidia > Flavobacteriales > Flavobacteriaceae > Maribacter_A > Maribacter_A luteus. The sequence goes on along the minus strand of NZ_WKJH01000030.1, from coordinate 275,124 downwards.
AGAAATTTGAGTATATCGCCGACCAATTCGCCGATATCAAGGTATTGCGATATCAAATCCCGGGATTCGATGAACTTACTTTAAAAGAAAAGGAATTAGTGTACTATATGACACAAGCAGGGTTGGCCGGTCGCGATATTATGTGGGACCAAAATTATCGACATAATCTTGAGATAAGGGATGCGTTGGAAAATATATATACTACTTATAATGGGGACAAGACAACCAAAGACTGGCTGGCGTTCCAAGAATATTTGAAAAGGGTTTGGTTTTCTAACGGAATACACCATCACTATTCCAATGATAAGATAAAACCAAATTTTAAGGCGGACTTCTTAACCTATTTATTGAAAGAAACAGATACAAAATTGGAGGGAGAGGCCTTTGATGTTATTTTCAATGATAAGGACGCTAAAAAAGTGAATAAGAAAAAAGGAGTGGACAATGTAGCTTCTTCTGCCATTAATTTCTACGGACCTACAATAACCGATGCCGATGTTGATGCTTTTTACAAAACAGCTTATAAAGGTCCAGAAGGTCGACCTATTGAGGCTGGATTGAATTCAACTTTGGTACGTGAAAATGGAAAGCTTGTTGAAAAAGTGTGGAAATCAGGTGGTCTTTACGGTAGCGCCATCGACGAGGTCATTAAATGGTTGGAAAAGGCCAAAGGGGTAGCCGAAAATCAAAAACAGGCCAAAACCCTAGGATTGCTTATTGATTATTACAAAACGGGTGATTTGAACATTTGGGATCAATATTGTATCTCATGGGCAACTTCCACCGAAGGCAATATCGATTGGATCAATGGTTTTATCGAAGTGTACAATGATCCAAAAGGGTATAGAGGTTCTTATGAGAGTATTATCCAAGTTAAGGATTTTGAAATGTCAAAGCAAATGGCCGTACTTTCTGAAAACGCCCAGTGGTTCGAAGATAATGCCCCTTTAATGGATTCCCATAAAAAGAGTGATGTGGTAGGAGTTTCATATAAAACAATAAATGTGGCCGGTGAAGCCGGTGATGCATCTCCCAGTACCCCTATAGGCGTGAATTTACCCAATAACAACTGGATCAGACAAGAGCATGGAAGTAAATCCGTTTCTCTAGGGAATATCATCAACGCCTATAATAATGCGGGCGGAAGTGGTAGACTTCATGAATTTGCATATGACGAGGAAGAAATTGAGCTGGAAGAGAAATACGGACAGCTAGCCGATAAATTGCATACTGCCTTGCATGAAGTTATCGGACATGCTTCCGGATTGATAAACCCAGGTGTGGGCCAACCCAAAGAAACCTTAAAGAATTATGCGTCTACCATGGAAGAGGGTAGGGCCGATTTGGTTGGGCTCTATTATCTAATGGATCCAAAACTACAGGAACTTGGCTTGGTCGATGACTGGCAAGCTGTAGGTAAAGCCGCGTACGATGGTTATATTAGAAATGGATTGATTACCCAGTTGGTGCGTATTGAGCTTGGAAATGATATCGAAGAAGATCATATGGTCAATAGACAGTGGGTTTCTGCTTGGGTATATGAAAAAGGAAAAGCAGATAATGTAATCGAAAAGATTGAAAAAGACGGTAAGACCTACTATAACATCAACGATTACAAAAAACTTCGGGAATTGTTCGGTGAGTTGCTACGTGAAGCACAACGAATTAAATCTGAAGGTGATTTTAAAGCAGCACAGGATTTGGTCGAAGGTTATGGTGTAAAAGTTGACCAAGCCTTGCACGCGCAGGTATTGGATCGTAACCAACAGTTTAAATCGGCCCCTTATAGCGGATTTGTAAATCCGGTATTGGTTCCTGAGACCAATGAAGCTGGGGAAATTGTGGATGTCAAAGTAACACAGCCCGATTCTTTTGAACAGCAAATGTTGGATTATTCCAGCAAACATAGTTTTTTGGAGTAATTACATGATATAGCTTAGTTAAAAGCAAAAAAAATCCGTCCGGACGATGCTGTCAGGACGGATTTTTGTTTTTAGGAAGTTTTCTATTATTCGGTAACTGCCCTATATGCATTTACCCTTCCTTTACCATGGTAGGCACTAACACCATTACCGTCGATCTTGTCTGCAGTTCCGGTTAGTTGCTTAGTCACCTCATGAGGATTCATTTCACCACCATTTTTACCAATGATCAATGCCGCAATTCCAGCAACATGGGGAGAGGCCATACTGGTACCTGCACTCCAGCTCCAACCTCCTGGAATCGTACTTAAAACCATGTCATAATACCATAAAGAACTAGGACTGTCGAAATCACCTCCGGGAGCCGAAACGGTAACGTGGCTTTTACCATAATCTGTATAACTGGCAGGGACATCCAGGTCAGTGGTAGGGTCTTCTGCCCAGCTATAGGGAGCCGTCGCAGAAACCGAAATCACGTTGTTTAGACTGGCAGGGAGCTTGGTCGTTGACCCATTTCCATCAAAATTAGCACCGCCATTTCCAGCAGATACAACAATTGTAGTTCCGTTTTTATAAGCAAAATCAATTGCCCTTTGTTGTGCATGTCGAATTTCAGAAATATACTTCGCTGGCACTTTTGTAACTGAGCCATCTTCTAATGTAATAAAGCCATTTTTGTTGAATGTGGCACCAAGGCTCATATTGATTACATCAGCGTCGATCAAAGCCGCATAGACAATACCGGCATTGATACTGCTGAATGGACCAGAACCAGAAAATTCCGAAAGAACTTTAACAGCAACGATTTCTGCGTTTGGGGCAACCCCGATGACCCCTATTTCGTTATCTGCAGCTGCTATAGTACCTGCCACATGGGTGCCATGGTTAAAATAAAAGCCATCAGCAACATTCCAATCTTCTCCGTCTATGAAAGAGGCGCTTAGTGAGGTGTTTAGATTTGGCGATATATCAGGGTGTTCTGCATCTATACCTGAATCAAGGACGGCTATTCTGACACCTGATCCAGTTTGCCCTGTGTTCCATGCCTCTGGGGCATCAATGGCATCCATACCCCATAGGTAATCGAAGAAAGGTTCATCACTACCTATACTGAGAGGAGATGCCTCCGGGTATAGTTCAGGGTCAATCCATTGTACATTAAAGTCCGGTACTACAGACCTAACCTTAGCTTTGGATGCGATCTTACTGCTAATGGTTTCGGTTGAGGATATAATGGCAACACCGATTTCCGGTATCATTGATTTAACAGTGGCACCTAAACTTTCCATTTCGGTTTCGAAACCATCTGGAATGCTTTCATTTTTTAATAGGACCACATAATCCGATTTAGAGGAGGTTTTTGCATAAATCGCATTTATTTCGGTGTCATTTATAGCCTCATTTTCCGTTGAACACGAACTGAAGAACAAAAATGCCAAACATGTTGGCAAAAAGATTTTCTTTAAATTTTTTAGATTTTTTTTCATATTTCTCTTTTAGTTTGAATTAATTAGAGGCAAAATATTAAATAATTTAACAAAAACCTAAAATTAAGTTAAAATCAAAAGAGTAGGTTGAGGCCTCTTTCATGAGCGTAGCCTTCAATTGCCATAAAACAAATAAACCACTCCGATTTGGAGTGGTTTATACTTCACGATAGTTCCGAAGATCAATCTGAATTAGTCAAAGGTGTAACCGTTATCTGCAGCGATTTTATCGGCAATTTGTGTTTTTAAAGCCACTACATTAGGGTTATTGGTATATTTTGTAAAACGTTTAAGTCCCATTAACATCATACGTTGCTCATCACCTTCAGCAAAGGAAATAATGGCTTCCTTACCTTTGGAAATAGCTGTCTCTATAGCATTGTACAAATATAGTTTCGACATGGCAATTTGAATGGTCTGGCTTTCCTCACCAAAACGTTTTGCATTTTTCTCCGTTCTTAGGATAGTCGATTCCGCCATATATATTTGAATTAGGATATCAGCGGCCGACATCATTAATTGCTGATGGTTCTCCAGTTCGGTACCGTATTTTTGAACGGCACTACCGGCGACCATTAGAAAGACTTTTTTCATTTTGGCGATCATATCCTTTTCCTCTGCGAAAAGGGCAGAAAAGTCAGGTGTATCGAATGAAGGGATTCCCATTAATTCCTCACCTACCTTTGTTGCGGGTCCAAGGAGATCTACATGGCCTTTCATAGCCTTTTTAACTAGCATTCCTACTGCCAACATTCGGTTTATTTCATTGGTGCCTTCGTAGATACGGGCGATACGGGCATCTCTCCATGCTTTCTCCATAGGAGCGTCAGCACTGAATCCCATTCCACCGAAAATCTGTATGCCTTCGTCGGTCGTGCTCTGAACGTGTTCTGATACCGCAACCTTTAAAATAGAACATTCAATGGCATATTCCTCAACTCCTTTCAATTCGGCCTCTTGATGGGTGTTACCTGCAGCTTCCCGCATGGCTATCCTATCCTCTATGTTCTTGGCAGCACGATAACTGGCCGATTCCCCGGCATAGGTATTTACCGCCATTTCGGCAATCTTGGCTTTAATGGCCCCAAAATTAATAATCGGGGTTTTGAATTGTTTTCGTTCATTAGCGTACTTCACCGATTCCCCAATGATACGTCGTTGGGCATCCAAACAAGCGGCTGCCAATTTAATTCGACCAATATTCAAGGCATTCATGGCGATCTTGAAACCATTTCCACGTTCAGAAAGCATATTCCCAACAGGCACTTTGGTTTCGTTAAAGAACACTTGACGGGTAGAGGAGGAGTGGATTCCCAATTTCTTTTCCTCATCACCTAAAGAGATTCCATTTTCAGGATCATTTTCTACTATAAATCCGGTAATGTACTTATCGTCTTCAATACGTGCAAAAACGATGAACATATTGCAAAATCCGGCATTTGATATCCACATTTTCTGTCCGGTTATGGAATAGTATTTTCCATCATCGGAAAGAACCGCTTTGGTCTTACCTGAATTGGCATCAGATCCAGCTCCAGGTTCTGTGAGGCAATATGCCCCGAACCATTCTCCAGAAGCCAATTTAGGTACATATTTTTGTTTTTGTTCTTCTGTACCGTACAAGGTTATCGGCATGGTTCCGATTCCTGTATGGGCACCGAAAGCCGTACTGAATGAACCGGTTGCACCTGAGATATAATCACAAACCAACATAGTAGACACGAACCCCATTCCCATACCACCATATGATTCTGGTACGGCTACGGATAAAAGTCCAAGTTCACCTGCTTTACGCATACATTCTTCGGTATATGCATAGTCTTTCTTTTCAAAACGTTCCCAATGGGCCCAAAGTTCACGATCAACAAATTCCTTAGTGCTGTCGCGCATCATTCGTTGCTCTTCCGATAGGTCTTCCAACGTGAAAACATCCTCACATTGGGTTTCTTTTACCAGGAATTGACCTCCTCTTAAAATCTCTTTTTCAGGTTTAATTGTGCTCATAGTTTTTTAGATTTAAGAATCAAGAGTCAAGAATTAGGACGTTATTGAAGTCCAACTTGAAATCCTGAAATCATTTTTTGTAATTCTTGAATTTTATTTTCTAGTTTTTCAAATCTTTTCTTATCGATATATTTTAATCGATAGGCAACGATTAATTGTGTTTCCCATTCATATGCAGACCCCAAGCTATCTTCAATAAATTTATTGAAATGTTTATTGGTCGATTTACTTGTTCCTTCTGCGATGTTCGAAGGTATAGATACTGCACAACGGGTTAATTGAGATATTAAATTGAACCTTTCAGAATCAGGAAAAGTTCCGACCATTTGATAGGTTTCATCAACGAGATCCATTCCGTTTTGCCAAATTTTAAGCTTCTTGAAATTATGCCTAATCATTTGTAAGGTATCTAAGGTCTTTTCTCTTGTTTCTACTTATGTCTAAGAAAGGAACTCATAGATTCCTGCAGCGCCTTGCCCCGTTCCGACGCACATGGTTACCATACCATATTTACCTTGCATGTTCCTTTTCCTCATTTCATCGAATAATTGAACGGATAACTTACCTCCGGTACATCCTAAAGGGTGTCCCAATGCAATTGCGCCACCATTCACATTGACGATTTCTTGGTTGAGGTCCAGCTCTCTCATTACGGCCAGGGATTGGGAAGCGAAGGCTTCGTTCAATTCTATTAATTCTATATCATTCTGCTTAAGTCCCGCTTGTTTCAAGGCCTTTGGAATCGCTTTTATAGGGCCAATTCCCATAATTCTGGGCTCAACCCCTGCAGCAGCATAATTGACCAATCGGGCTATGGGCTCCAAATTCAACTCTTTTACCATTTCCTCACTCATGACCAATACAAAAGCGGCACCATCACTCATTTGGGATGAATTACCTGCTGTTACACTACCTCCGGCAGCAAAAACCGGGCGTAATTTTGCCAAGGCTTCTTTACTTGTTCCTGCCCTTGGGCCTTCATCTTTGGTCACCGTATATTTCTTGGTGGCCTTTTTTCCATTTTCATCTAGATAAGTTTGTTCAACTTCTATTGGTGCGATTTGATCTTGAAAACGATTTTCAGCTTGTGCTTTCAATGCCTTCATATGGGAGTTATAAGCAAATTCATCTTGGTCTTCCCTTGACACTTTAAATTCATTGGCAACGGCCTCTGCTGTGTTTCCCATTCCCCAATAATAATCTTCATGCCCTGATTTTACCAAATCGTAATTAAGTTCGGTTTTATAACCTGTCATGGGTACGGAACTCATGCTTTCGGCACCACCGGCAATAATACAGTCGGCCATGCCAGCCTGTATTTTAGCAGTAGCTATACCAATGGTTTCAATTCCGGAGGAACAAAAACGATTTACCGTAACACCTGGAACATCAACAATATCCAACCCCATTAAAGAAATGAGACGGGCCATGTTAAGTCCTTGAGAGCCTTCGGGCATTGCGTTGCCCACGATAACATCATCTATTCTTTTTTTATCGAAGTCAGGCAACTCCTTCATCATGTATTCGATGGTTTCCGCTGCAAGTTCATCGGTCCGCTTAAAACGAAATACACCTTTTGGTGCTTTGCCAACTGCGGTCCTATATGCTTTTACTATATATGCTGTTTTCATATTCTTTTTAGAATTGAGTATTGAGGTTTTAGTATTGAGAATTATAATTTATGCTGAAAAGAATAATTCATTTTCTGAATTTCAATACATATGTCAATTATTGGTTTTACTTTTTCTTTATTGATTAAATTGAGTTCTATAATTAAAATTAATTGAGTATAAAGTTCATAACAAGAACCATTCGCAACACTCAAAAAATGTTTGAATTCTTTACTGGAATTCCGACCAGCACCCTCTGCTATATTTGAGGGAATAGATACCGAGCATCTTTTTATTTGAGAACTTAGACCAAATTTTTCGTTAGACGGCAATTCGGAAACCAAGAGATAAACCTCTTTAGTTAAGTGAATCGCTTTTTTCCAAATTTTTAAATCTTCTAATTTGTGCATTTTGCCTATCTACTTTAATACTAATATCTCAATACTCAATACTAGTTTCTTAATGGTTTCCCGGTCTTCAACATATGTTGTATTCTTTCCAAAGTCTTACGTTCCGTACATAAACTCAAGAAAGCTTCCCGTTCAATATCAAGTAAATATTGTTCACTCACCAAAGTAGGTTCAGAAAGGTCACCGCCCGCCATCACATAGGCCAGTTTGTTGGCTATTTTCTGGTCGTGCTCACTTATATAGTGACTTGCTTCCATAGCATCGGTTCCGACAAGGAACATTCCCAAGGCTTGTTTTCCAAGTACTTTGATGTCTTTTCGTTTCACAGGTTTAGTGTATCCTGTTTCTGCCATTAATTTTGCATAAGCCTTGGCAGTGGCAATTTGTCTATCCTTGTTTACGACAACAATATCCTTTCCTTTTTGTAGAATACCCAAATCAAAAGCTTCATAGGCGGAAGTTGATACTTTTGCCATACCTATTGTTAAGAAATATTCTTGAAGTACATTGAGCTCTACATCATTTTTCTTAAAGGTATCAGAAGCCCTGACTGCAAATTCCTTAGAACCACCGCCACCGGGAATAACACCTACTCCAAACTCGACCAATCCGATATAAGTTTCAGCTGCCGCAACCACTTTGTCTGCATGCATGGATAGCTCACACCCGCCTCCCAAGGTCATTCCGTGTGGGGCCGATATGGTAGGGATAGATGAATAACGCATACGCATCATCGTATCTTGGAACATTTTAATTGCCATATTGAGTTCATCATATTCTTGCTCAACGGCCATCATAAAGATCATTCCTATATTGGCGCCTACCGAGAAGTTGGCACCTTGGTTACCAACAACCAATCCTTGGAAATCTTTTTCGGCCAAATCGATCGCTTTGTTCAAGCCGGCCAATACATCGCCCCCTATGGTGTTCATTTTGGATTGGAATTCCAGGTTCAAAATACCATCACCAAGGTCCTCAATGACCACACCGCTGTTCTTGAAGACTTCATTCGATTTTCGAATGTTGTCCAAAATGATAAAAGCATCCTGTCCCGGTACTTTTGTCATGGACTTAGAAGGAATATCATAAAAATAGGTGGCTCCTTCCTTAACGGAATAGAAAGATTCTATTCCAGCAGCTACCATTTCAGTAACCCAGGCAGCAGGTTTTTCACCTTCTGCATTCATGATTTCAAGGCCTTTTTTAAGTCCGATCGCATCCCAAATTTGGAAAGGTCCGTGTTCCCAGCCAAAACCGGCTTTCATGGCATCATCGATTTTATATAGCTCGTCTGATATTTCGGGAATCCTGTGGGATACGTAAGCGAACAAAGCTGCAAAACTTTTCCTGTAAAATTCGCCGGCCTTGTCCTTACCTCCGACAAGTACCTCAAAACGATCAACAACCTTATCAATTGTCTTCGTTAATTCCAACGTGGCGAATTTTGCACTTTTTTTAGATCGGTAGTCCATACTGTCCAGATCCAACGTCAAAATTTCACTCTTACCATCTTTACCCTTTACTTTCTTATAAAAACCTTGGCCTGTTTTACTTCCCAACCATTTGTTTTCCATCATGGTATTGATGAAATCAGGTAATTTAAAGAGGTCATGCTTTTCATCTTTGGGGCAGTTTTCAAAGATACCATTGGCCACATGAACCAAGGTATCGAGACCTACCACATCTACGGTACGGAAAGTGGCCGATTTAGGTCTGCCGATCACAGGACCGGTCAACTTATCGACCTCTTCAACGGTCATACCCATATCCGTAACGGTATGGAAAAGGCTTTGAATACTGAAAATTCCTATACGGTTACCTATAAAAGCAGGGGTATCTTTGGCGACTACGGAAGTTTTACCTAAAAACTTCTCACCATATCCATTTAAGAACTCTAAAACTTCAGGGGATGTTTTTGGTCCAGGTATGATTTCGAACAATTTCAAATAACGGGCAGGGTTGAAGAAATGGGTGCCACAGAAATGTTCTTGAAAATCGTCACTACGTCCTTCGGACATGAACTTGATGGGGATACCAGAGGTGTTTGATGTGATCAATGTTCCTGGTTTCCTGTACTTTTCAAGGTTTTCGAATACTTTTTTCTTAATGTCCAGACGTTCTACCACAACCTCAATGATCCAATCTACATCGGCCACCTTGGCAATATCATCCTCTAAATTACCGGTGGTGATCCTTGAGGCGAATTTCTGATGGTAAATAGGTGAGGGTTTAGATTTTAAGGCGGTCGTCAACGAATTGTTCACTAATCGGTTGCGGACCACTTTGTCTTCTAAGGTTAGACCTTTTGCCTTTTCTTTCTCATCGAGTTCACGGGGAACGATATCTAGCAATAATACTTCGACCCCGATATTGGCGAAATGGCATGCAATACCACTTCCCATTATTCCAGAACCTATTACGGCTACTTTTTTAATATGCTTGTTCATGTAGTTAAAGCTGAATTAATTTATTTTAGTTTTTTGTGTATATAGTTTTTTCCGCGATAAGCTTATTTATGGTTTCCATGACTTCGAAAAAGGAATCTAGTTTATCATCGGAAACATTAGCCCGTACAACTTCGTTGAATTTCAATACCACATTTTTAGAATCCCTTCTTTTCTCAAGCCCAAAATCGGTAAGGTGTATCAGTACACCCCTGCCATCTTTTGGGTTAGGCTTTCTAAGGATCAACCCCTTGTCTTCCATGCTTTTTAAGATTCTGGAAAGACTCGTTGCTTCCATTCCCATTTTCGGCCCAAGTGCCGTAGATGGAGTTCCGGTTTTAGGGTCTATACTTAATAATGTAAACCCTACTGCCATTGTTGAATCAAAAGTTTTGGCCCTTTCGTTATACATTCTTGCCACTGCTTGCCATGTGGCTCTCAATGCATAATCAATCGTTACTTCTTTCATATTCTACATATTGGCTGTCACCAAATATATAAAAAAATACTATGCATGCATAATAAATTGAAATAAAAAAAAGAACCTATGTTGTTTTTTAAGAATGGTTTAAGCTGGGTTGGTCGGTTATGAAGGGCTATTAATGGCCATAAATATCATTGTACAAATCAATATATTTATTTTTTACGATTTTCCTGCGAAGTTTTAGGGTAGGGGTTAAGTGCCCATCTTCGATACTCCAGACATCTGGGGTCATTCTAAATTGTTTCACCTTTTCCCATTTCGCAAAATCTTCATTGGCCTTGTCAATTTCTTCTTGAAAACGGGCTATGACCTTGTGGTCCATAATAAGATCTTTGTTGTCTGTAAATTTCCTGTAGTGTCTAGATGCCCAATCGTGCAAGAATTCAAAATTTGGCTGTATTATGGCTGCAGGCATTTTTTCGCCTTCACCTACTACCATGATCTGTTCTATAAAAAGCGACTGTTTAAACCTGTTTTCTAAAAGTTGGGGTGCAACATATTTACCTCCCGAGGTTTTGAACATTTCTTTCTTCCTATCCGTGATTTTAAGGAAACCGTCACTATCCAATTCCCCGATATCACCGGTATGGAAATAACCGTCTTTCAATACCTGATTGGTTCGTTCCGGATCTTTGTAATACCCAAGCATTACTTGGGGGCCTTTGATACAGATTTCCCCATCTTCGGCTATTTTAACATCTGTATTTGCCAAGGGCTTGCCAACAGAACCAATTCTGAACCCGTGATTACGCATATCGTTTACCGAAATTACGGGAGAGGTTTCAGTTAAACCATAACCTTCCATGACCCCCATCTCGGCGGCATTGAAAATACGGGCCAACCTAGGTTGTAAGGCAGCACTACCAGAGGCTATTAATTTAAGATTGCCACCCAATGCTTCTTTCCATTTACTGAAAATCAGTTTACGGGCCAATGCCAATTTCTTTTCATATAACCATCCGTTTTGACCATAAGGTTCGTATCGAAGGCCAACATTTACGGCCCAGAAGAATATGGATCTTTTAATTCCGGTTAAGTCTGACCCTTTGGCGATAATCTTGTCATATACCTTTTCCAAAAGTCTAGGCACGGCTGTCATTATATCGGGTTTCACCTCTTTCAGGTATTCACTTATTTTGTCTATAGGGGCAAAATATATACTAACGCTCCGGTATTGGTACAGATACATCAGCATTCGCTCATAGATATGGCAGACAGGAAGAAAACTCATTGCGACGGCATTCCCATCATTAATGGGAAGGCGCTCCGAACTTTGAATGGCATTACTGACTACATTGTGGTGGGTAAGCATAACCCCTTTCGGTTTACCAGTGGTTCCGGAAGTATAGATCAAAGTAGCAAGGTCATGTGGCTTTACCGCGTCTTTAAGTTTTTCTACTTCTTCCTGGTTACTTGTGTCAGCTCCTTTTTCCAAGACGACATCCCAATTTTTACAATTGTTGAGTTGGTCAAAGGAAAAGACCTCTTTTACAGTCTCCAGTTTTGATTTTATGGAGAGGATTTTTTCATAAACCTCGGAACAGGAAACAAAACAATATTTCGCTTCTGAATGATTGAGGATATAAAGGTAATCCTCTTCGGAAATTGTAGGGTAAATGGGTACGTTCTGCGCACCTATTTGTAATACACCGATATCCATTATATTCCATTCCGTTCTATTGGTCATGGAAATTATGGCAATCTTATCGTTGGGTTTTACGCCCATTCGTACCAATGCCCTACTAATGGCATTTGCCTTATCAACATATTCTTGCGTAGAAGTGCTTACCCACTCACCATCATATTTAGTGACGAGGGCATTTTCTAGGTTGAATTTTTCAAGTTGGTAATAAGGAAAGTCAAATAATCTGGTAATCTCTCGCATATTTTTATTCTCAAACAATATTGCAAATTAGGAAAAGCAAATGGTATTTTAAAATAAGATTGATAAAATAATTGGTGGTAATCTACGAATACTTCATTTTATTCGATTCAATTACTTCTGAAATTATCGATTTGGCATTCATTATCATAAGATGTTGAATGATTGAACTCCTTCATATATTGCTGTTTAGATATTGACAGGTGTTGTTAGGCTAAGTTTTTGTTGGAAAAATAAAAAATTAAATAATTTCATATCAAATTCAAAAAAAATATTTCTATGAGTAGGTTTTTTATGTGCTGTTTAATGGTTTTTATGCTGGTTTCCTGTACAGAAAAGAAGGATAAAATACCTGTTTATGCATGGACCGGTGGTCCCGGCCAAGCGACCGATCAAGAATTGAGAACTGAATTTGAAGATTTAAAGGATAAAGGGATTGACGGACTCATGTACAATGGTGGTCATAATCCTGAAACATATAAAAGGGTAGGTGCCCTGGTAAAAGAAGCCGGTATGGAATTCCACACATGGATACCTACTATGGTGCAAGGGAAAAATCCTAAAATAGATACGAGTCTTTATGCGGTAAATAGAAAAGGTGAATCCGCTTTTGAAAAACCGGCTTATGTGGATCATTACAAGTTTCTGTGTCCCAATAAAGAAGGAACGTATGATTTTTTGGCAGATTTATATGGAAGTATAGCTGCCGTAGATGAGGTAGACGGTATTCATCTCGATTTCATACGTTTTCCCGATGTAATTCTCGCTAGAGGACTTTGGGAGAAATATGGATTGGTCATGGATCAAGAATTCCCTGAATACGACTATTGCTATTGTGATCAATGTACTTCTGACTTTAAGGAGAAATACGGTATCGATATCAAAGAAGTTGAAGATCCTTCCCAAGTGCAGGAGTGGAAACAGTTTAGGTATGATTTGATCACCAACTTGGTCGGTAGGCTATCCAAGGTAGTACACGGTAAAGGAAAGGTTATCAATGCGGCTGTATTTCCCGGTCCGTCTATAGCAAAGAAATTAGTACGCCAAGAATGGGATAAATGGGATTTGGATGCTGTTTATCCTATGAATTACAATGATTTCTATTTAGAAGGTCCAGAGTGGTTGGCACCGATCACCAAAGAAGAAGTGGCGGCCGTTAATGGGGAAAAACCTATCTACAGTGGACTCTTCATATGTCCAAAGCCAGAAAATAAGACAAATGAAAAAGATCCCGAAAACCATGGCTTATTACCTTCAGAGATAGGAGCGGCCATTAAGGGTTCTATGGAAAACGGTGCTACGGGTATTTGTTTATTTACCCCAGGGAGGATGACACCAGAACATTGGGAAGCTTTTGAAGAGGCCATTTATAAGGATTATTCAAAAAAAGAAGATAATAATTAGTTGTTTGAGTTATGTTGAGTTAGAAAAAAAGGAGCCATGTTTTTTTGGCTCCTTTTTTATTTTGTTCAATACGAATAAACTATCAATTGTGTTCCTCTACCCATTTTCGGGCGTTGATAAAGGCTTTGATCCATGGTGAAACTTGGTCGTTATTACGTTCTGGGTAGTAGGCCCAGTTCCAAGGGAATATCGATCGTTCTATATGGGGCATGGTCACCAAATGCCTGCCGGTTTTATCACATAACATAGCCGTATTGTAACTACTTCCATTGGGATTGGAAGGGTAACCTTCATAACCATATTTGGCGACTATATCATAACTGTCCTCTGCATATGGTAAATTGAATTTGCCTTCACCGTGCGATATCCAAACCCCTAATGTGGTACCTTCCAAATCGGATAACATTACCGAATTGTTCGATTGTACCATTACTGAAGTGAAACTACTTTCGTGTTTATGGGAATCGTTGTGTAACATTCTACCATGTTCTTCATGATCGGGATTAATAAGATCCAATTCCATGAACAATTGACAACCGTTACATATGCCAACGGATAGTGTGTCGGGTCTTGCAAAGAAATTCCTTAAGGCAGTATTTGCCTTTTCATTATATTTAAATGCACCGGCCCATCCTTTGGCACTACCTAAAACATCGGAGTTGGAAAAACCACCAACGGCGCCAATGAATTGAATATCTTCCAAAGTCTCACGACCGGAAATCAAATCGGTCATATGAACATCCTTAACATCAAAACCAGCTAAATACATGGCGTTGGCCATTTCGCGTTCAGAGTTACTTCCTTTTTCACGAAGAATAGCGGCTTTTGGCCTGGATTTACCAATTTTGGGCAATTTTCCATCAAAATCCTTGGGGAAAGAATAGGTCAAAGGTTGGTTTTTAAAGTTTTCAAACCTTTCTTCGGCAAGATTGTTCGCTGTTTGTTTTTGATCTAGCAGATATGAAGTTTCATACCAAGTGTCCCTTAATGAATGAACATTCAGTCCCATTTCAACTCCGTTGTTCAGAATATTCAGTCTTGGTTTGTTTGTGACTTTCCCGATTTTTTTGACATCGATATTTACGTTCTTTAATAGGTCTTCAATGGTATCGTCCTTGGATTGGAAAACAATCCCGGAATTTTCGGAGAATAGCAGTTTGATGGTGTCTTCCTCATTCAGGGCCGATAGGTTCAGGTCGGCACCTAAATTCACATTGGCAAAACACATTTCAAGTAAGGTGGTTATCAGACCGCCTGAAGCAACATCATGTCCCGCAAGTATTTGTCCGTCCCGTATCAATTGTTGTATTGCATTGAAAACCGTTTTTACGTATTCCGTATCAACAACGTTCGGTGTTTCGTTTCCAATTTTGTTACGAACTTGTGCGAATGAGGAGCCGCCGAGTTTATAGTCGTCCTTTGATAGGTTGATATAATAAACAGATCCGCCATTTTTCTGTAAAACAGGCTCTATTACCTTTGAAATGTCATCACAGTGGCCGGCTGCTGAAATAATTACGGTTCCGGGAGAAATAACATCCCCGTCTTTGTATTTCTGTTTCATTGAGAGTGAATCCTTTCCTGTAGGGACATTGATTCCCAAACCAATGGCAAATTCAGATACGGCTTGTACTGCTTCGTACAAACGGGCGTCTTCACCTTCATTTTTACATGGCCACATCCAATTTGCGGATAATGAGATGGATTTTAACCCATCTTTCAATGGAGCCCATATGATATTGGTCAACGATTCGGCAATACTGTTTCTGCTTCCGGCAACGGGGTCGATCAATCCTGAAATAGGGGAGTGGCCAATAGAGGTGGCAATACCTTCCTTACCTTTAAAATCCAAGGCCATTACCCCACAATTGTTGAGGGGGAGTTGTAGTGGGCCTGCGCATTGCTGTTTGGCGACACGACCACCTACGCAGCGATCCACCTTGTTCGTTAGCCAGTCTTTACAGGCTACGGCTTCTAATTGTAGCACTTGTTCCAAATACTCATGAAAATGTTCCAAGGAGTATTCGGGATTTTGATATTTTCTATCAACGGTTATGTCGTTCATTATCGTTTTTGGGGAGCTACCGAACATGTCTTCCAAATCAAGGTCCATGGGTTTTGCTCCGGTCTTGCTCGATTCGAATGTGAATTTATCGTCACCTGTTACATCACCTACTTCGTACATGGGTGAGCGTTCACGATCGGCGATCCGGTGTAGAAGGTCTACATCCTTTTTACCAATGACGAGTCCCATCCTTTCTTGGGATTCATTGCCGATGATCTCTTTCGCCGATAAAGTCGGGTCTCCAACTGGCAATGCGTCTAAATCGATTTTACCACCGGTATCCTCAACCAGTTCGGATAAACAGTTAAGATGTCCGCCTGCTCCATGGTCATGGATTGAAACTATTGGGTTTTCATCACTTTCCACCATGCCACGAACCGCATTGGCGGCCCTTTTCTGCATCTCTGGGTTAGAACGCTGAACGGCATTCAGTTCAATGGCCGAGCTGAACTCTCCAGTGTCCGCGCTGGAAACAGCGGCACCACCCATTCCTATTCTATAGTTGTCCCCACCCAAGATTACTATTTTATCGCCGGTATTGGGAGTGTCCTTCAAGGCTTGTTCCGCCTTTCCGTAACCAATTCCACCAGCTTGCATAATGACTTTGTCAAAGCCTAACCTACGGGCTTCCTCGGTATGCTCAAAAGTAAGTACGGAACCTACGATCAATGGTTGGCCGAATTTGTTTCCAAAATCGGAAGCCCCATTTGAAGCCTTTATAAGGATATCCATTGGGGTTTGGTAAAGCCATTCCCTTTCTGGCATGGCCTTTTCCCATGGGCGATTTTCTTCAAGTCGCGAATATGATGTCATATAAACGGCGGTACCTGCCAATGGCAAGGAGCCTTTACCACCGGCCAAACGATCACGTATTTCCCCTCCTGACCCTGTGGCCGCACCATTAAAAGGTTCAACGGTTGTGGGGAAATTATGGGTCTCGGCTTTTAAGGAGATAACCGATTCAAATTCTTTTTCTTGATAGAAATCGGGCTTGTCGGCACTTTTCGGAGCAAACTGTATGGCTTTTGGGCCTTTCACAAAGGCTACGTTGTCTTTATAGGCTGAAACTATATCGTTCGGATTTTCTTGTGAGGTTTTCTTTATGAGCTTAAAGAGTGAGGAAGGTTTTTCTTCCCCGTCTATTTTAAAGGTGCCATTGAATATTTTATGACGACAATGTTCTGAATTCACTTGACTGAATCCAAATACTTCGGAATCGGTCAACTTTCGCCCTATTTTTTTGGATAATCGATCAAGGTATTTAACTTCCTCGTCACTCAACGACAAGCCTTCCTGTTCGTTATAAGCAGCAATATCGGCTATTTCCTTAATGGGTTCGGGAACAACATCGATCTTAAATATTTCCTGTGTCAAGGAATTGAATTTTTGGGAAAGCATTGGGTCAAAATCGGCGAAATCAGCATTTACTGTTTCAAATTCTTCGATTCGGATAATACCTTCAATTCCCATATTCTGGGTAATTTCTGTTGCATTCGTGCTCCATGGGGTAATCATGGCAGCCCTAGGGCCAACAAAAAAGGCGTCGAGAGACGCCATGTTTATCTTAGGTTGGTTACCGAATAACCATGTGAGTTTGTTTGTGTCTTCCTGAGAAAGTTCTTGAGCTGTTTGTACGGCAAAAACTTTTGTGGCTACATTCCCGAAAAAGTGAATCATTTATTGTGTCTAGTGTTGATTTTTAAAATACAAAATTAAGGTTTTAGACGCTATGTTTTACGGATATCGAAAACACTTTTAAACAGTAGTTGTTAATGAAATCAGTAGTTATTTTTCCCCTTTGGTTAATGTCCAAAAAATAGACTATTTTTATTTTTTACTAAGTATGATAATTAGATTTTTATAATGAAATATATTAAAGTATGGTTATTAAACTTGGTATGATAATGTTTATTTCAAATTTTTTTAATAAAGGAGAATTTTAATGGTCAAGAATAAGTTGGATATCCAGGCACTTGAATATTGTATTGAGATGATTGGTGGAAAGTGGAAGCCTATAATTCTCTTTCACATTTCAAAAGGAACAAATCGATTCAGTAAACTCATTCTAGCTATTGAAGGAATTAATAGGCAAATGCTAAGTAAGCAATTAAAATCACTCGAAAAGTCCGGTGTGATTGACCGAACGTTATATCCTGAAATTCCACCAAGGGTAGAATATGTATTGACTCCGAAGGGAAGATCACTTTTACCGGTAGTGCAATCAATGAATAGATGGGGAAATAAACAATATGCCGTAAATACTGAAAC
The DNA here is from genome assembly GCF_009674825.1 of Maribacter luteus. Classification (GTDB taxonomy): domain Bacteria; phylum Bacteroidota; class Bacteroidia; order Flavobacteriales; family Flavobacteriaceae; genus Maribacter_A; species Maribacter_A luteus. The sequence continues at coordinate 257,144 of NZ_WKJH01000030.1, read as the reverse complement.
TTCCGGACCTCCGAATAACCAACAGTTACCCTTATTTTAATGTAGGGCCTACCAAGGTGCTTCTAATTTACAGAAAAAAAGCCTATCAGTTCTTATGGACTGATAGGCTTTAGTTTTTATTCTTAATGTTTTTTTAGTTACTTCTTTCCAAGAGTGCCATGTAAAAACCATCAAAGCCGGTCTTCGAAGCATATATCTTGTTTTCTTTGTCCAAGGTGAATTCCTTACCTTCTTCCGAGGCAAGGAAAGATAGGACCTGTTCGGAATTTTCTTGTGGTAGTATGGAACAAGTTGCATATACCATTTTACCTCCCGGTTTTACCATTTTACTATAACTCCTAAGAATTTCTTGTTGCGTTTTAGTGATTATTTCTAGAAAATCAGGTTGTAGTTTCCATTTGGCATCAGGATTTCTACGCAATACACCAAGTCCGGTACATGGGGCATCTATAAGAACACGGTCTGCACTATTGTACAGTTTTTTAATGACCTTGGTAGACTCGATGGTCCTTGGCTCTATATTGTGGGCGCCATTTCTACGGGCTCTTCTTTTTAATTCTTTTAATTTGTTGCCATAAATGTCCAAAGCGATCAATTGTCCCTTGTTTTCCATCAAAGCGGCCAAATGTAGGGTTTTGCCCCCTGCACCTGCGCAAGTATCGATTACCCGTTGACCGGGTTTTACATCCAAAAATTCCGAGACCAGTTGGGAAGAGGCATCCTGAACCTCAAAGAACCCATCTTTAAAGGATTTTGTAGTAAAAACATTGGCTCTTTCGATTAGTTGTAAGGCAGAAGCATATCCTTTTATCGGTTCGGCCACAATACCATCATCAAGTAATGCCTTTCGTAGTTTTTCTTTTGTGGTTTTTAAGGTGTTCACCCTTAAGATAACACTAGCTTGTTGGTTTAATGCTGCAATTTCCTTGGACCATAACTTATCGCCTAAGGCTTTTTCTCCCAATTCATCTAACCAATCGGGAATGGATTCTTTAAACTTCCTTATTTTGGAAAGTTCATCGAATTTGCCTTTGATCCTTCGTGTAGGCACCGGTTCCAATTGTTTCCAATCTGGCAGTTCTATTCCTTTTAAGACTGCCCAAACGGCGAACATCCTAAAAAGATTCGCCCTGCTATATGGGGCCTTGACCTCGGCTATTTCGGCATACAGTCGTTTCCAACGAACAATATCATAGGTTGTTTCTGCGATAAACCCCCTATCCCGAGAACCCCAACGTTTATCCCTTTTCAATGTTTTTTCTACAACCTTATCAGCATATTCACCATCGTTAAAGATATTTCCAAGGGCATCTACAACTGCAAAAACTAAATTCCTATGAAGCTTCATAATTAAAAAATATGGCAGCAAAGGTATCGTTTTGGCTGCTATTCTGTCTATTTTTGAAAAAAATTATTGCTATGCGATATTGTATACCTATTCTTCTTCTCTTAATTATCATTGGCTGTGCCGATCAAAAAGAAACTAAACCCTTCGTTTCCGTACACGTAGAACCGCTTTATGAAGACTCTTTGAGTATTAGGGCCATTGAGCTTATGGATAACAGTTTGGCCTTTGGTGCGAATAAGGGTGTTTTCGGTAGTATAGATTTGAATACTAAACAGGTTCGTACCAATATGTTGAAGCAAGATTCCATACTTCCTGAATTTAGGGCTGTAGCCCATACGGCAACCGATTTTTTTATGCTATCGGTAGGTAGTCCTGCCTTATTATATAAAACCGGTGACAATGGAATGGAGTTGGTTTATAAGGAAGAGGGGGAAGGAGTTTTTTATGATGCCATGACCTTCTGGAACGATTATGAGGGTATTGCCATTGGTGATTCGGTAGATGGTTGTTTGTCAATTATTATTACGAGGGACGGCGGACTGTCATGGAATAAGATACCTTGTACAGAGTTGCCTGGGGCAGTGGATGGTGAAGGGGCATTCGCGGCCAGTAATACCAATATCAAGACCATTGGAGAGAAAGCATGGGTGGCTACCACAAGTGGCCGTATTTATTTTTCAGGGGATAAGGGAAAGACCTGGGAGGCTTTTAAAACTCCTATTCAGAACAGGGAAGTTGCCCAAGGGATTTATTCTTTGGATTTTTATAACGAAAGCTTAGGGATTGCCATAGGTGGTGATTATACCAAGCCAGAAGGGAATTTTGCCAATAAGGCCATTACCTTGGATGGAGGTAAAAGCTGGAGATTACTAGCTGACGGTCAGGAACCAAATTACAGGAGTTGTGTTCGTTTTGTCCCCAATTCCGGAGGTAGTGGGATCGTTGCGGTAGGTTTTACCGGGATTTCATATAGTAGCAATCAAGGCGAAAACTGGTCAAAATTATCAGACGAATCTTTTTACACGGTACGTTTTTTAAACGATTCCATTGCTTATGCCGCAGGTAAAGATAGAATTGCCAAATTGGTTTTTAAAACAAAATAGAGGCCAATTGGCCCCTATTTATTGAATTCGAAATCAAAATATGTAAAATACTATCGCTGGCCGTTGGCCTTTTTTTGTCGGTACTGTTTTAACAAGTGTCGCTTAAACCCGTTCTCTGATTTTAATAACAGGAAGGTTTTCTTGGCGGAAATCACTTTACGTATATCTTTTAAAAACTGCTTGTTCACCTTGTTCTTTTCATCTTCCAAGATTATCAAATCTTCCAACATGGAATTCACTTCTTGATCCGAAAGGGTTTCCATGTCGTTTGTCTTGCCATAGATTAGGTTTCGTTCCTTATTCCTAAAGGCATCCATTTTATCCTGATAGGTATTGTAAATGGGCCAAAAAGCTTCAGCTTCAGTAGGAGTGAATTCCAATTGTTCGGTAAGGTATGCGACTTTGAGCGTCCTTATTTTGCTCTTATCCGGTTTGCGTTGCCCAAAAATGAATGTCGTGGTGAATAGCATCAACATTACAATAGCTATGTTTTTATAGTTATTCATTATCCAATAAATTTAATTCTTCAATATTATCAATATCATCATCCAGGTAATCGATGATGTTTTCTTCATTAAACTGATACTCTAGGATATCGGCAACTTCAAGGTCATCAACAGGAATCACTTCTGCTATTTCATAAGTGGAAAACCCAAAATCGGTTTGATCAAAATATTCTTCGATATCTGCCTTGGCCAAACTTTCAAAAGTAGGTTCAGACGATTGGTTATATTGTAATGCGATCGTCAGGAGGATAGCTGCGGCAACTGATGCAGCGGCATAATATAAGTTATTGCGCCATGGTTTCAGTGTAATCACTTTTTTCTCTTCCTCTTCTAGTTTTTCTATGATATTTGAGTGCAGACCATCAAAATAATTGTCAGGTATTTTGAATCCGTCAGAATTAGGCAACATCCGGGCCTCCTGATTACCTTCGGAAGTAGAAATACGTTCCATAAGCTTATCGGTAAATCCATCGAGGTAACCTTCTGGGATTTTAAAGTCTTTATGATTGTTTGCCTTTTTCATTTCTATACTTTGACTGTCAATTGTTTAAAAGGTTTAATCTTCCTTTAGAAATTTCTCAAGTTTCTTAATCGCCAAGTGATAGGAAGCCTTTAATGCACCAACAGAAGTCTGCAAAACCGCTGAAATTTCTTCATATTTCATTTCTTGGTAATACTTCATATTGAATACCAACTTCTGTTTTTCAGGAAGACTGGCGATGGCCTTTTGAAGTTTGAGCTGTATTTCATCCCCGTCAAAATAAACATCGGCCTGTAGGTTGGCAACCATTCTATCTTGTAGTTCAGTATCCGAGATTCCTTGGTTCTTTGATTGTTTTTTTAAAAACGAAAGGGCTTCATTGGTGGCAATACGGTACATCCAAGAGTATAATTGGCTTTCCCCTTTAAAACCGTTGATATTCTTATAGACCTTTATAAATGTATTTTGTAAAACATCATCCGTATCGTCATGGTTCAACACGATTCTCCGAATATGCCAATAGAGGCGTTCTTTGTAAGTGTTGACCAACACTTCAAAGGCCTTTGCTTGGGTCTTTTCTTGCCTTAACTCATCGACTAAAGTCTCTTCGGTAATCAAATTACAACACTTAAGTTTTGGTATTGGACTAAAGTTAAGGCAAAAGGTTTAATCTGTATATCGAAATACCGTTTAGAATGATTGCATTTCCACCAACTTTCGGTAAACTCCTTTTTTTGCTAAAAGCTCGGTATGTGTCCCTTGTTCAACAATTTTTCCTTTTTGAAGTACAACAATTGAACTTGCCTTCTGAATGGTGGATAAACGGTGAGCGATAACGATAGATGTTCTATGTAACATCATTTTTTCCAATGCATCCTGTACCAAGCGCTCACTTTCGGTATCCAAGGCCGAGGTAGCCTCATCGAGGATCATTATTGGTGGGTTCTTAAGAACGGCCCTAGCTATGGAAATACGTTGCTTTTGACCTCCACTTAGTTTATTACCGCTGTCCCCGATATTGGTGTTGTAACCATCGGGTAGTTGGGATATGAATTCATGGGCATTGGCGATTTTTGCCGCTTCGATGATTTCTTCATCAGTGGCATTTTCCTTGCCCATACCAATATTATTGCCAACGGTATCGTTGAACAGGATGGAGTCTTGTGTAACCAATCCCATTAAATTTCTAAGGGATTTTTTTGAAATGTCCTTTATGTTCTTGCCATCAATAACTATAGCCCCTTCATTCACGTCATAGAAGCGGGTTACCAAATTGGCAATGGTACTCTTGCCACTTCCAGATTGCCCTACAAGGGCTACGGTATCCCCTTTGGGTACTTTTAGATTGAAATTCTCGAGAACATATTCTTCTTCATACTTAAAAGAAACATTTTGAAGTTCGATCGCATTTTCGAAAACGTTTTTCTCAATGGCATCCTTTTTATCTATAATCGGATTTTCGGTTTCAAGGATTTCTAGAACCCTTTCCGCTGCGGCATTTCCTTTTTTAACACCGAAAGAAGCTTTACTAATGGCCTTGGCCGGGGTTAGGATGTTGTATGCAAGTCCCATATAGGCAATAAAGGTAGAGGGGTCAAGGGTTTTGTCTACCAATACCATTTTGCCACCAAACCATAATAATACACCTATGACCAATATCCCTAAAAATTCTCCCGTCGGAGAAGCCAAGTTCTGACGGTTCAATAATTTGTTGGAAAACTTGAAAAATCGTTCGGTAGAGGTAGTGAATATTTTGTAAAAGCGTGATTCGGCATTAAAGGCCTTAATGACCCGGAGTCCGCCCAAAGTTTCTTCCACGATGGATAAAAATTCCCCTTGTTCCTTTTGTACCCGGTCTGATTTCTTTTTCAAGGATTTACCGATTCGCGAAATTATGGCACCGGCAATCGGAATAAAAATGAACACAAAAAGGGTAAGTTTGGCGCTGAAGCTGAACATGATCAAAATGGTAAACACAATGGTCAGGGGCTCGCGCACGATCAATTCCAAAATTGAAAGGAACGAATGTTGAATTTCCAAAACATCGGAAGTAATTCGAGCGATTACATCCCCTTTTCGTTTTTCGGAATAATAGGAAATGGGAAGTTCCGTAATCTTATGGTACATTTGGTTGCGAATATCTTTCAAAACCCCATTACGCAGGAATGTAATAAAATACATAGCGGCGTAGTTGAAGAAATTCTTTAAAAGGAAAAGTACCAGTACCAGTCCTATAACAAGAATAAGGCCTTTCATTGGGTCATCCCCGGAATATTCCGTGACCCTGTAGTTAATATAGTCCTGAAGATAATCCTTCACATGTCTAATGCCAGTGTATATTGGCTCTTTAAGCACCTTTGCTTTAGGTTTAAAAAGAACATCGAGCATAGGAATCAAGGCCGCAAAAGAAAGGGCACTGAACAAGGCATACAGGATATTGAAGAAAATATTGAGAAAACCATATTTTCTATAAGGCTTCGCAAAGCGAAGGATTTTCTTAAAGTACTCCATTAACCGAGTTTCAATTCACTTACGATACGATCAACTTTTTGATCGAGCTGCTTTCTTACCTTTTCAAAATCACCTGCGTTCCCCAATTCGGCATTTACACTGAAGTAAAATTTGATTTTTGGTTCTGTTCCACTAGGTCTTGCTGCCATTCGGGTGCCATCTTCGGTAGTATAAATCAAAACATTCGATTTCGGGATGTCAATAGTTTCCGTTTCCCCGGTAATCATGTTTTTAGCTACGGAGCTATCGTAATCGTGGATCCACTCTATTTTTGAACCATCGATTTCCTTGATAGGGTTTTCCCTGTAATCGACCATCATTTGTTTAATTTCCTCGGCTCCACTGATTCCCTTTTTTGTCATTGAAATCAATTTTTCCTTGTAGAAACCATAATCAACATAACATTGGATCAATTCCTTATAAAAAGAACTTCCTTTTGCTTTGGCATCCGATGCGATTTCACAGGCCAATAGGGTAGCGGTAACGGCATCTTTATCCCTTACAAAGTCACCGACCATGAATCCGAAACTTTCTTCACCACCACCAACAAAGTATTGTTCTGGAAAATCCTTGATCATTTTGGCTATCCATTTAAAGCCGGTCAAAACGATTTTATAGTCAACGCCATAGGCTTTTGCCAAAGGACTCATCATAGGTGTCGAAACAATGGTCGAAGCAATGAACTCATTGCCTTCCATGCCTTTTTCCTTACGTTTTTGCAATAAGAATTTGGTCATCATCACCATGGTCTGGTTCCCGTTGAGCAATTCCATTTCACCTTCAAGATTTCTAACGGCGATACCTAACCGGTCACTATCCGGATCTGTGCCTATTACCATATCGGCACCAATTTCTTCGGCTTTCTTAATGGCCATGGCAAGTGCTTCTGGCTCTTCAGGGTTTGGCGATTTGACCGTTGGGAAGTTACCGTCTGGTTTTGCCTGTTCCTCTATGATCGTTACGTTCTTGTAGCCTGCCCTTTTCAATACTTCGGGAATGGCCGTGATCGATGTGCCGTGTAATGATGTGAAAACAATCTTGAAATCATCCTTTCCTTTTGCATTGAAGCTACCATTGGCAACTGAAGCCGACATAAATGCTTCATCAACATCCTTATCTATGTATTCGATTAAATCTGCATTTGCCTCGAAGTTGATATCCTCATAGGCCAATTTGTCGATTTCTCCGATGATTTCACCATCTTGTGGAGGTACGATCTGTCCCCCATCGGTCCAATATACCTTATATCCATTATATTCTGGTGGGTTGTGTGATGCCGTTAAAACGATACCTGCGTGGCAATTAAGGTGCCTTACCGAAAATGACAATTCAGGGGTAGTTCTTAATTCGGAAAAAAGAAAGACTTTAATGCTATTGGCAGAAAGTACATTGGCCACGGTTTTTGCCAAAGTATCACTATTGTGACGGCAATCATAGGCAATCACAACTTTTATTTCTTCGCCAGCATATACTTTTTTTAGATAATTACTGAGGCCTTGGGTACTTTTGCCCAAGGTGTATTTGTTGATCCTATTGGTACCAACGCCCATAATACCTCGCATACCGCCCGTACCGAATTCCATGCTCTTGTAAAAACTATCTTTTAATCCGTCTGGATCGTTATCGATTAGGTTTTGAATTTCGGTTTTGACATCAGCATCGAAAAAATCTGAAAGCCAGCTCTTGGCAGCGTTTAAAATAGAATCCATTTACTTTTTATTTTTATAGGTTAATTTACGAAGAATATTGTTCATGCTCTTGGGCAAGATTCAATTCCTCCAATATATTGTATCTTTTTTCATCTTTTCGTGATCGCACCATTATTTCACCAAGAAAACCAGCTAGGAACAGCTGGGTTCCTATAATCATGGAAGTCAGTGATATAAAAAATTCCGGACGTTCGGTAATCAATCGGGCCGTGGGATTTATAAAAAGCTTGTCCACACCTAAATACAGTGCAAATCCGAAGCCAATGATGAACATCAACACGCCGAGTGCTCCAAAGAGGTGCATAGGGCGTCTTCCGAATTTGGAAACGAACCAGATCGTGATCAAATCCAAAAATCCGTTTATAAAACGTTCCATTCCGAATTTTGTTTTACCATATTTCCGAGCTTGGTGCTGTACTATCTTCTCACCGATATTCCCGAAACCCGCACTTTTTGCCAAAACCGGTATATAGCGGTGCATTTCACCCCGTACTTCAATATTTTTTATTACGGTTTTTTTATAGGCCTTTAGACCGCAGTTAAAATCGTTAAGCTTAACTCCCGACGTTCTACGGGCAGCCCAGTTGAACAATTTTGATGGAATGTTCTTGGTGATGACGGAATCGTATCTTTTCTTCTTCCAACCGGATACGAGGTCGTACCCTTGATTTTGGATCAGGTCGTATAATTCTGGAATTTCCTCAGGGTTATCCTGTAGGTCGGCATCCATGGTAATGACCACATCACCTTGTGCGGCTTTAAAACCGGCATGTAAAGCCTGTGATTTCCCGAAATTCTTTGCGAACCGTATGCCTTTTACATTTGGGTTGTTTGCGGAAAGTTCAGAAATAATGGCCCAGGAAGCATCAGTGCTACCGTCATCAATGAAAAGGATTTCATATAAAAAACGATTGGATTGCATAACTGCTACAATCCAATCGTGTAGTTCTTTTAAAGATTCTTCTTCGTTAAGTAGTGGTATAACTACGGATAGGTTCATTTAAAACTTCTGAAATTCTTTTCAAAAGTACAATTTTGGCTTAGAACTTGTCGCAACTTTTTTATTTGAACCCATAAAAGAGCATATTTCTGATTCATTTCTAGTGCATTAAGAAGTGTTCTTTAATATGCAGGTTTTTGTTTTTTCAAGATCAATCCACTTATGAGGCCAAGAATCAAACCTATGATTATGTTCATTATAAGTATGAAAGGATAAGTAAGCCAAGCAAAACCTTTTTGCATTTCAATCCCTTGGTCAATTTGTTCTTCGGTTAAATTTGGATTATCTGCCATGGCTTTAACCTTTCCAATTTCATACATTTTATCCATGTAGTCTGGTTCTATGACGTTGGATAGTAAGAAGAAATAAATCAAACCGATGATTCCTGCTATCAATGCGATTCCGGTACCTATTTTTAATGCTTGTGAGATGGTCAAATAACCCTCGTTGGCCTTTTTAAATTGTAATATCCCTAAGAATATGGCCGCTACTGTAAGAGCTAAGCTAACGCCACGGATAGCCCATCCTTGGTCGTAATGCATGTCCATTGAAAATAGCATGAGTCCGAAAATTACACTGACAACACCCAGAATCACACCGAAATTTAATGCGAATTTCCCTGTTTTTGGTTCGTTTTGTTCCATTTTTTATCTAAGATTTAATTGGTTTTCTATATTAGTGGATTAATTGTAATTAATGTTACACTTAAAGGTACGAATATTTATTTTTTCTTTTTTGAACAAATAATTGTGATTTTGATAAAAAAACGTAAATTTGCAGCCTTAAAATGAATGCCTGTCGGAATGGGCGTTTTAAAGATTTTAAAAATGAAAAAAGGAATACACCCTGAAAATTATAGATTAGTTGCGTTTAAAGACATGTCAAATGAAGAAGTGTTTTTAACAAAGTCAACTGCTAACACCAAAGAAACTTTAGAGGTTGATGGTGTTGAATACCCTTTGGTGAAATTGGAAATTTCTAGAACATCACATCCTTTCTACACTGGTAAGGCTAAATTCTTGGATACAGCTGGGCGAATTGACAAATTCAAGAATAAGTACAAGAAATTCCAAAAAGAGGAAAAAAAGGAAGAAAAATAGAATAAAACTATTATTCGACAATAAACAGACGCCCTCGATAGTTAATATCGAGGGCGTTATTTGTTTACATTCAAATTTAAACTATGAATTATATTCTTTTTGATGGACCTGTTAGGGATTCATTGTTGCCATTCACCTTTACTAGGCCTGTAGCCGATATTCGCATGGGTATCCTGACCATTCGGGAAAAGTGGGAAAAATACTTGAATACCACCACGACAACGGTAACGGAGGATTATCTATCAGAACGATATCCTATGGTAGAAATGGAGGAAAATGTATTGATCAATGCGTCTTTCTTGCCTAATAAAAATCTAGTTGAAAAGGTGAGATCCCTTAAACCCAACCAAGCCATCTTATATGGTGAGGATGTAATAGCCTTTTACTCAAGAGAAGGCCAAGAAGTCGATTTCTCAACGTTTGAACAAATAGTCTTTGAGGAAAATGTATTACACATAGAGCATACATGGGATATTTTCTCAAAAAACGGGGAGGCACTTCAGGCCGATTTTGATTTAATAACCGAGGGGAGAACCAGTGAACCTTTATCAAATACCAATAGTGTAATACACCCTGAAAATATTTTTATTGAAGAGGGTGCCAGTGTTGAATTCAGTATTTTAAATGCTACGGAGGGGCCAATTTATATAGGCAAGGATGCCGAAGTTTGGGAAGGAAGCCTTATACGTGGCGGTTTTGCCTTGTGTCATAATGCGGTGGTGAAAATGGGAGGCAGAATGTATGGACCAACAACTGTGGGGCCCCATGGTAAAGTTTGTGGGGAAATTAGTAATTCGGTCATTTTTGGTTATTCGAGTAAAGGACATGAAGGGTATCTGGGCAATTCGGTTTTAGGGGAATGGTGTAATATCGGGGCCGATTCCAACAATTCCAATCTAAAGAACAATTATGCTAAAGTTCGTTTATGGAACTATGCAACCGAAAAATTTGAACAAACAGGGCTTCAATTCTGTGGTTTAATGATGGGCGATCATAGTAAGACCGCGATCAATACCATGTTGAATACGGGAACGGTCATTGGTGTCAATGCCAATATATATGTACCGGGCTTCCCAAGGAATTTTGTTCCAAGTTTTAGTTGGGGAGGAGCATCCGGTTTTACAACTTATTTGCCCCAAAAAGCATTTGAGGCGGCGAAAGTGATGATGGCGAGAAGGGGAGTGGAATTTAACCAACAGGATGCCGATATTCTCAATCACGTTTTTGAACAGACCAAAAAATGGAGAAACTACAAAAGTTAAAATTTACCGAAAGTAGGTGAAAACTACCAAGACGGTTATTTTGTAATATCCTTTTCCTTTAAGTAACAACTTCTAAAATTGGTATATTTGCACCCCTAATAAAAATTTGCTTAGGGTGCCCAATGCAATTCCGTATGAAGAAAGTAGCATTTTATACGCTAGGATGTAAACTCAATTTCTCAGAAACCTCGACTATTGCAAGAGATTTCCAGAAAGATGGTTATGAACGAGTAGACTTTTCTGAGAAAGCCGATATGTATGTAATAAATACCTGTTCGGTTACTGAGAATGCCGATAAACGTTTTAAGTCCATAGTACGGCAAGCGATGAAGGTGAACCCAGAGGCTTTTGTTGCCGCTATTGGTTGTTATGCACAATTGAAGCCGGAGCAATTGGCAGCTGTTGATGGTGTTGATTTGGTTTTAGGTGCTACGGAGAAATTCAAAATTGCGGATTATGTCAATGATCTTTCCAAGAATGACTACGGGCAGGTATATGCCTGTGAGATAGAAGAGGCTGATTTTTATGTGGGGAGCTATGCCATAGGCGATCGTACACGTGCTTTTTTGAAGGTACAAGATGGTTGTGATTATAAATGTACGTTTTGTACCATTCCTTTAGCTAGGGGTATTTCCCGAAGCGATACTTTGGAAAACGTGCTTAAAAATGCCAAGGAAATTTCCGAAAAAGGAATAAAGGAAATTGTACTTACCGGAGTGAATATCGGTGATTTCGGTAAAGGTGAATTCGGCAATAAAAAGCATGAACATACTTTTCTTGATTTAGTACAGGCATTGGACAAGGTTGAAGGTATTCATCGTTTACGTATTTCTTCTATAGAGCCAAACTTGCTGAAAAATGAAACTATTGATTTTGTGGCTGACAGTAACTCGTTCGTGCCCCATTTCCATATTCCTTTACAGAGTGGGAGTGATGGTGTATTAAAGCAAATGAAACGTAGGTATCTAAGCTCGCTTTATGTAGACAGGGTCAATAGGATAAGGCAGACCATGCCACATGCATGTATTGGCGTAGATGTTATTGTCGGGTTCCCAGGGGAAACCGATGAACATTTTTTGGAAACCTATCGTTTCTTGAATGAACTTGATATTTCTTATCTACATGTATTTACTTATTCGGAAAGGGATAATACACCGGCGGCAAGTATGGAAAATCCGGTTCCGTTGAAAGTCAGGGCGAAAAGGAGTAAAATGCTCCGTGGATTATCGGTTAAAAAACGAAGGGCATTTTATGAAAGTCAGTTGGGAACGACCAGAACGGTATTGTTCGAAGGGGAAAACAAAGAAGGCTATATTCACGGCTTTACAGAGAATTACGTGAAGGTAAAATACCCATGGAACCCTAATTTGGTAAACACCTTACAGCTGGTGGAACTTACCGAAGTCGATGTTGACGGAATAGTACGTATTAAATTTGTTGAGCGTGCCGTTACGGCATAAAAAAACCTGTTAAGTACTGATTAAGTGCCGAACAGGTTTGGATACTTTGTTCAGGTAGTGTTTAAATACGAATTCCTACCGGAAGCATTTCTTTGTACTGTCTGTTTTTTCTCAAGAATCCCGCAATTTGTGGACTCGTTGGTACTACTCTTAATTTTTGCTCTTGTATATGATGTAAAACAGACTTGATAAAATCCTCTTTAAAACCTTCTTTAGTGATTTCTTCTGGGACTACTAATTTGGTCAAAAACACTTTACGCTCTTGTGAAGAATATTCGATCTTAGCAAGGTGACCTTCGACAGTAGTTTCAAATTGGCGTAAGAAACTATTGTCTTTAATTACTACTTCGTTCATATAGTTTGTTTTTAAAATTCGTATAGTCAGAAAAAGTCACGATAAGATTAAATGTTATCGTAATTTCATATTTTTACGTGGTTGTTGATGTTTCCTAAGGGTCATTCCAGAACAGAATACAAAAGTACTAATAAAAATACGATTTTCCTAAGAAATCCGTAAGGTTTAGCTATATGAGTCAAGAAAAAACGCAGGTTTACCTTATGCCGGGTATGGCGGCCAATTCATCAATATTTGAAAATATACATTTGCCTAGGCAGGATTTTGAGACGCATAGATTGGAATGGTTCGTGCCTGACGATCGAATGTCCTTGAATGCATACGCCGAGAAAATGGCAAGGAATATAAAACATGAGAATCCTGTACTGATCGGCGTTTCCTTTGGAGGGATTCTGATTCAGGAGATGGCCAAATTTTTGGATACAAAAAAATTGGTTTTGGTTTCCAGTGTAAAGAAGACCGAAGAACTACCGCGAAAGATGCTTTTTGCCAAATATACCAAGGCTCATAAACTATTGCCGACCGGTTTAGTGAATAATGTTGAATTATTGGCCAAATATGCTTTTGGGGAATCGGTGCATAAACGACTCGAGCTTTATGAGCGTTACTTGTCTATTCGGGACAAACATTATATCGATTGGTCAATTGATCAAATCGTTAATTGGAACCAAGTGGAATGTCCTGGTAACCTGGTTCACATACATGGGGATAAAGATGCTGTTTTTCCAATTTCGCATATTAAGGATTGTATATCTGTAAAGAACGGCACACATACCATGATAATACACCGTGCCAAATGGTTTAATGAGCATCTGCCCACAATTATTATGCAATAACCGAGTTTGTATATTGTGCAAGAACGTATACATTTATTGGTAAATGGGTACCAATGTGGTTTTTTGACCAATGGTGATGTATTACGTTAAAGAAGTATGATATTGATTTTTATTGTGTTTCTTTAGTACCTTTGAGTTTAAATTAATCTGGAGATATGAAGATTTTAAAAAATATATTGATGTTATTGGGCGTGTTTTTTGTAATTACCACCCTCATTTTCGCCGTGCAGGAAAGTAATGAAACGGAAAACCAATTAATTGAAGATGTTGCTGATAATGGTGGGGATAAAAGGGTATCCGATACCTATAGGATTTCTGCTATCGAGATTCCGGAAGATTTGAATTTTGCCGGGGAATTGGTGCCTCAGGATGATCCTGAGATCATGGAGCGTATAGATAGGGAATTTTTAGTGAATACATATTGGCAGTCAAACGCACTTTTATTAATGAAGAGGGCCAATAAGTATTTTCCCGTAATTGAGCCAATTCTTGCCAAAAATGGTATTCCTGATGATTTCAAATACTTGGCGGTAGCTGAAAGTGCCTTGACCAATGTGGTTTCCCATGCCGGTGCTACCGGTTTTTGGCAAATCATGAAAGGTACGGGTAAGGAATACGGCCTTGAGGTAAATGCGAACGTCGATGAACGTTACCACTTGGAGAAATCTACCCAAGTTGCCTGTGATTATTTGAATAAGTGGAAGAATAAATATGGAAGTTGGACACTTACGGCTGCAGCATATAACGCAGGTCCCGGGGCTATCAATAAATTTATGGGAATCCAAAAGGTAGAGGATTATTATGATCTTTTACTCGGACAAGAGACGGGAAGGTACGTTTTCAGGATTATGGCGATAAAAGAAATTCTTTCAAATCCTGAAAAATACGGCTTTGAAATTGAAAAGGAAGATATGTACAGTGCCGTTCCTACGTTTAAGGTCGAGGTCGATGAGCCTATTGCCAGTTTTGCCGATTTTGCACAGAAGTATGAGATTAATTACAAAATCCTAAAAAGGCACAATCCATGGCTTAGGGAGCCTCATTTGAACAATGCTTCAGGAAAGAAGTACATCATAGAAATTCCGAATAAAGGCTATTACAAGTCCGCTAAATAGTTATGTTTTCTTTTTTAAAAGAAAACCTTTGGTCAATACTTTTAGGGGTTAATTATGTGCTGGTCGTTCTTTTTTCCTTACTTATCGTACTAAAGAACAAAAACCCGGTTAAGACCCTTTCATTTTTGTTTATACTGGCCATTCTTCCTTTTTTCGGTATTTTCATTTATTATTTTTTTGGTCAGGATTACCGAAAACACAAAATTTTCGAGAAGAAGTATATTTTCGATAATGAATCATTGAAAAGATGGAGTGAAAAATTCGGTCTTAATAGGGTGGAGCGCTTTGATTTTAAGAAAGAATACGGCGATGGAGCCTATAAAATCTATAATTTATTACGTAATAATGGGAAGGCGGTACTCACTTATGAGAATGAAGTAAGTATTTTGGTCAATGGGGAACAAAAATTTGAACGACTGAAGATAGATCTTGAAAATGCAGAAGACCATATTCATATGGAGTATTTTGTATTTAAGGATGATGAACAGGGGATCAAGATAATTGAATTGCTTTGTAAAAAGGCAGAACAAGGAGTACGGGTGAAGTTGCTTTATGATGATGTGGGTAGTGCCATTTCATCAAAATCAAAAAAAGTTATGACAAATAGTGGTGTACTGCACCATGCTTTTTTGCCGGTACTGTTCTCGAATTCAACGAGTAAGATTAACTATAGGAACCATCGTAAAATTGTAGTTATAGATGGTAAAATCGGTTATTTGGGTGGAATAAATATTGACCAAAAGTACAATAATGACTATTCGAATATTCGATATTGGAGAGATACACATTTGAGGATACAAGGAGCTGCCGTTGGAGCCTTGCAATCCTCTTTTTTCTTAAGTTGGAATTTCACCGCCAAGGATGATATTGAATTGGAGGAAAAACATTTTCCCAATTCCAGACCAATTGCCCAAGACCCCGTTGCGGTACAAATCGTAGCGAGTGGTCCCGATACAGACTGGGAGAATATTATGGAGGCCATGTTCACGGCCATAAATACGGCAAAAAAAAGAATTTATATTACAACACCCTATCTCATTCCGAACAGTCAGATACTTACGGCATTGACCACAGCTTCGAGAAGTGGTGTGGATGTTAGGATCATTATTCCCAAGAAATCCGATTCATGGGCGGCTCAATACGCCACGGATTCTTATATTGAACAATTGGCGCGTTCCGGAATCAGAATTTTCAGGTACCACAAGGGTTTTGTACATGCAAAGACGATGATCATCGATGATTACTTTTCAAGTATAGGTACGGCGAATCTGGATTATCGTAGTTTTTCGTTGAATTTTGAAATCAATGCCTTGATTTACAACACTCGAATAAATCAACAAATGGGGGAAATATTCCTTAACGATCTGTTGGATACCGAAGAAGTGGACTATGAAAGATGGATAGAGCGTGGATTGACCCGTAAAATTCAGGAATCTATCAGTAGATTATGGGCTCCTTTGCTCTAAACTAAATCTTTTTCATTTGCTGCTGCATCATTTTGATTTGATCGGTAAGCATATTGCTCTTGTCTAGCTTTTTAGCCTCGTTCAATAGCATGGTAGCTTCCCTTTTTCGACGTTTCTGCATGGCAATGCCTGCTAAACTCAATTTGGCCATGGCGGTGTCATAATCCATCGTAAGCCCTAATTTCAGGGCCTTTTTGAAATATTTTTCAGCTTGTGTAAGATTCTTTTGCGAGAGTATTATGCCGTGTAGATAGTTGAAATACCCTTGTTGTTTTGTGATCAGTGCAGCTTCAGGGTTTTTGATTTTATCCAACCATTTTTTGGTTCCTTCCAAATCTTGCTTACGCATTCTTAGAAAAGCAAGTAAAATAATCTCATTCCTGAAATAAAGGAAAATGAAAATAAGAGAAAAAAGTATCAAGGATATGCCGTTTCCGATGTTTCCTTCAATAAATTGATAAATGGCATAGGCAATGATCAAGCCGGCTATAACGAGTTTAATATTCTTGTTGAACATGGTATTTTACTATAGTTTGTGGTAAGTTTATCCAAAATCGGACTTTAAAACCCTTGGTGGACAAAAGTAATAAAAACCATCTTGTAGCTTGTTAACCTATTAGAAAAAAATATTTTTTTGATATGGTTTGTCAAAGAGAAAACTCTTTGTATATTTGCGCCCAGATTTTGCAGAGGTGTTTGCGGAATTTATAAGACAATAAAAGTTTAAAATTTAGCCAGATAATGAAAAGAACATATCAGCCATCAAAAAGAAAAAGAAAGAATAAGCATGGCTTTAGAGAGCGCATGGCAACCGTTAATGGTAGAAAGGTTCTTTCTAGAAGAAGAGCAAAAGGAAGAAAAAAGTTATCTGTATCCTCTGAGCCGAGACATAAAAAATAAATGTTTGAAAATTCTTTATAATATTAAGGTGTTACTTTTATCAAAGTAGCACCTTTTTTTTATCCTTGTAGTATCTAAAACAAAACTGAGAGCATGCCAAAAAGAAAAGATTTAAAATCAATTTTGATAATAGGGTCAGGTCCAATTGTAATCGGACAAGCTTGTGAGTTCGATTATTCGGGGTCTCAAGCACTTAGAAGCCTTCGGGAAGATGGTATAGAAACCATCTTGATCAATAGTAATCCGGCCACGATCATGACCGATCCTACCATGGCCGACCATGTTTATTTAAAACCCCTGACCACAAAATCTATTCTTGAGATATTAAAGGCGCATCCACAGATTGATGCGGTTTTACCTACCATGGGAGGTCAGACCGCTTTGAACTTGTGTATTGAGGCTGATGAAAAAGGAATATGGGAGGATAATAATGTGGAGATCATTGGTGTGGATATCGATGCGATAAATATTACCGAAGATCGTGAGAAATTCAGGGAGTTGATGCTGAAGATCGGGGTGGGCATGGCGCCACAGGCTACGGCAACATCTTTCTTGAAAGGAAAGGAAATAGCCCAGGAATTCGGTTTCCCATTGGTAATCCGAGCTTCTTATACCTTGGGTGGGGCAGGAGCTTCCATTGTATACAAGCCAGAGGATTTTGATGAGTTGTTGAGTAGGGGTCTCGAAATCTCGCCCATTCACGAGGTAATGATCGATAAAGCCCTTATGGGGTGGAAAGAATATGAATTGGAGTTGTTACGCGATAAGAACGATAATGTCGTTATTATATGTACTATTGAGAATATGGATCCCATGGGTATACATACAGGGGACTCCATTACCGTAGCACCGGCTATGACACTATCCGATCGCACTTACCAAAGAATGCGCGATATGGCCATTAAAATGATGCGTAGTATAGGGGATTTCGCCGGTGGATGTAATGTTCAATTCGCTGTGAGTCCTGATGAGAAAGAGGATATCATCGCAATCGAGATCAATCCTAGGGTTTCGCGTTCTTCCGCGCTTGCCTCCAAAGCAACGGGTTATCCAATAGCAAAAATCGCTTCTAAATTGGCCATTGGTTATCATTTAGATGAGTTGGACAATCAGATTACCAAATCAACATCGGCACTTTTTGAGCCTACTTTGGATTATGTAATCGTTAAAATTCCAAGATGGAATTTTGATAAGTTCGAAGGTTCTGATAGGACTTTAGGCCTTCAGATGAAATCGGTAGGTGAGGTAATGGGTATTGGACGTTCTTTCCAAGAGGCATTGCACAAAGCAACCCAGTCCCTGGAAATTAAGAGAAATGGACTTGGAGCTGATGGTAAGGGGTATAAGGATTATGACCAAATTATCAATAAGCTCACTATTCCCGGATGGGATAGGGTTTTTGTGATTTACGATGCCATTCAATTGGGTATTCCCTTGAGTAGGATCCATGAGATTACAAAAATTGACATGTGGTTCTTAAAACAATATGAGGAGCTACATTTTCTAGAAAAGGAAATATCGCAATATACGATTGCCAGCCTTCCAAAAAGTTTGTTGTTAGAGGCCAAGCAAAAAGGTTTTGCCGATAGGCAGATAGCCCATATGCTCGATTGTTATGAAAGTGAGGTTTATAACAAAAGGGAGGAACTTAATATCAATAGGGTATATAAATTGGTAGATACCTGTGCCGCAGAGTTTAAGGCAATGACTCCTTATTACTATTCAACTTTCGAAGCTGAATACGAAACCGCTGATGGGGTAAAAAAGGTAGAGAACGATAGTGTCGTTACAGATAGGAAGAAAATAGTGGTCCTTGGTTCAGGACCAAATCGTATAGGTCAGGGAATTGAGTTCGATTATTGTTGTGTTCATGGGGTTTTGGCAGCTGCGGAATGCGGTTACGAAACCATAATGATCAATTGTAACCCTGAAACGGTTTCTACGGATTTCGATACGGCAGACAAACTATATTTTGAACCTGTATTTTGGGAGCATATATATGATATAATCCGGCATGAAAAGCCTGAAGGTGTTATTGTCCAATTAGGTGGACAGACCGCTTTGAAATTGGCTGAAAAGTTGGATAAATACGGAATCAAGATTATTGGGACTAGCTTTAAGGCCTTGGATTTGGCCGAGGATAGGGGAAGCTTCTCTACTCTGTTGGAAGAGAACAATATCCCTTTCCCACAGTTCGGGGTGGCCGAAACAGCTGATGAAGCTTTGGAACTGGCAGATAAACTCGATTTTCCTTTGTTGGTAAGACCATCTTATGTTTTGGGTGGACAGGGAATGAAGATTGTGATCAATAAAGAAGAACTTGAGGCGCATGTGGTAGATTTACTTCGAAAAATACCGAACAACAAACTACTTTTAGATCATTATTTAGACGGGGCCATAGAAGCTGAGGCAGATGCCATCTGTGATGGGAAAGATGTTTATATCATCGGGATTATGGAGCATATTGAACCTTGTGGGATACATTCCGGGGATTCTAACGCAACATTGCCGCCATTTAATTTAGGGGAGTTTGTTTTGCAACAGATAAAAGACCATACCAAGAAAATCGCATTGGCCTTGAATACGGTCGGTTTGATCAATATTCAATTTGCGGTGAAAGATGATATGGTCTATATCATCGAAGCAAACCCAAGGGCGTCAAGAACGGTGCCTTTCATAGCAAAAGCCTATAAGGAGCCTTATGTGAATTATGCCACCAAGGTAATGTTGGGTGAAAAGAAGGTGAAGGATTTTAAATTCAATCCTCAATTGGAAGGTTTCGCTATAAAGCAACCGGTTTTCTCTTTCAATAAATTTCCGAATGTAAATAAAAACCTAGGTCCTGAGATGAAGAGTACAGGGGAGAGTATCCTTTTTATCGATAGTTTAAAGGACGATGAGTTTTATAACCTTTATTCAAGAAGAAAGATGTACCTATCCAAATAAAGGGTAATAGGCTTTATAAGATTGAAAATTAAATGATTTACGGAAGTACATAAACCTTTGGTTTAAGTGCTTCCGTATTTTTTTAAGTAATACCATTTCGCTTTTTATACCTCCCAATCCGTATGGAAAATACCTTCTGTATCGGTTCGTTCGTAGGTATGGGAGCCAAAATAGTCACGTTGGGCCTGAATAAGGTTCAAAGGCAAACGGTCGGCGGTGTAACCATCAAAATAGGTCAGTGCATTGCCCAAACCGGCCAATGGTACGGCATTTTTTATGGCGAGTGATACCAAATTACGCACAGTAGGCACGGTGTCGTTTATTTTAGAGGCAAACGCATCATTCAACAATAAGTGTGTTGGAGCATTTGTTTCGTTAAAGGCCTTGGCAATATTTTCCAGTAGACCTGCCCTGATAATGCAACCTGCCCGCCAAATTTTGGCTACGGTTTGCATATTTAAGTCGTACCCATATTCTTTGGAAGCTTCTGTCAATAGATGAAAGCCCTGTGCATAGGTTAGGATATAACCAAAATATAAAGCTTCTTCAGCCCATTTCCCAAGTTCCCCTTTTTCAATCTGGTCAATTTTTTTCTTTGGATATAAGGTTTTGGCTTTAATACGTTCTTGTTTGAAGGCAGAGAGTTCCCGCATACTTACCGCAATATCTATCGTAGGAATGGGAATCCCTAGGTCCATCGCATTTTGGGAGGTCCATTTGCCAGTGCCTTTTTGCTTGGCCTTGTCTAAGATCATATCGACCAAATAGCCATCGGTCTTGTCATCTTTTTGTTTTAGGATGTCCGCTGTAATTTCAACCAAAAAGGATTGTAGTCGTCCTTTGTTCCAAGTATCGAAAAGGTCGTGCAATTCAGGATTGGAATAGTTACCTACTTTTTTAAGTAAATCGTAAATTTCTGAAATCAACTGCATTAATCCGTACTCAATACCATTGTGGACCATTTTAACGTAGTTACCGGCCGATTTAGGGCCTAAATACGCTACACAGGCTTCCCCTTTAAAATCTGCCGCTACAGCTTCAAAAATCGGTTTCACTTCTTGGTAGGCTTCTTTTGATCCCCCGGGCATAATACTCGGGCCTCTTCTGGCACCTTTTGCTCCACCAGAGACACCTGCTCCGAAAAAATGGATTCCTTTTGATTTTAAATAAGATTCCCTATGATCGGTATCCTGATAAAACGAATTTCCGCCATCGATGATAATATCATTCTTATCCAAATAAGGTAAAAGACTTTCTATAACCGCGTCTACAGCTTTGCCGGCAGGTACTAGAAGCATGAGTTTTCGTGGACGGGACAAGGCTTCAATGAAAATAGGGGCAGAGGTAGAGGCATTGATTTTATCTGTATCTCCGCCTTCCTCTAGTAGTGAGGCGACTTTTTCTTCGTCCAAGTCGTGGCCATAGGCCGAGAAGCCATTGTCTGCGACATTTAAAATGAAATTACGACCCATAACACCAAGTCCGACCAATCCAAAATCATACTTTTTCCGTTCCATTATCGTCCTATGAATTTTTTAATTCGATCTGTACGTTCTCGCCTGTTAAATTTTCCAAGTGGTCATCGGCCTTGAACGTTTCCGCCTTATATTTTGAACCTCTCTTTAAGGCCTGTTCTTTACGTCTTAAACTTCTACTGAAACGCCTTACCCCTTGGTGGTCTTTGATTATCAATCCTGGAACCGGAACGTTTTTACCATTCCCATCTTTGGCGACCATGGTGAAATACGATGAATTACAATGTTTTTTCTCTCCTGAGGTAATGTTCTCCGATTCTACACGAACTCCCACGACCATTGAGGTTTTCCCCGTATAATTAATCGAGGCCCGAAGGGTGACCAGTTCCCCTACCTCGATCGGATTCAAAAAATCAACTTTGTTAACCGATGCGGTAACGCAATAGTGCTGAGAATGTTTTGAGGCACAGGCGAATGCAATTTGATCCATTAAATTCAGGATATGCCCACCATGCACCTTGCCACTAAAATTAGAATGGGAGGGAAGCATTAATTCCGTAATGGAAACGTGTGATTCCTCGGCCGATTTGAATTTCTTCATTTGTTATTGTCTAAAGTGTGGGGATTGTTCTTTTTCTACCTTAGTGACGAAATATTTGGTGTCTCCCAACCAGAAAAAGGTGGCATAGCGTTCTACATATACCAGTTTCACGTACTCTCCTTGGTATTCCTTTAATTTTTCAATACTCTCTTTATCCTTGTCCAAAACCGAAAAAGAGAATATTTGAGCCCCTGAAATACCTTGGCTAATTTCGCCTTCCCAAGTTTTTGCAATGACCCCTTTCCTACTTATTTTGATTAATTCACCTGAACGAACCCCTTCACTGTAGGGCACAAAATATATAAAGGCATATATTAAAAGGAAAACAACGATTATTGCCGTAATGGTCAATGCTAGGATTTTCTTCATAATTTTAATTTAGGTTCTTCTTCAAAGTCGTCTTCCTGTGCGCGTTTCAGTATAGGTTCTGGAAGTGATTTTTTTGCCTTGGCACCCATTTTTTTCAATTTTTCGATGCTGGTTACCAAGTTGCCACGACCTTCTACCAATTTGTTCATTGCACCTTTGTATTCGCTTTTCGCTTCGTCCATTTTTTTACCCACTTTGGTCAAATCGGTCACGAAACCTTCGAATTTGTCATATAGGGCACCGGCCTGCCGGGCTATTTCAATAGCGTTTCTTTGGTGTTTCTCATTGTTCCACATACTGTCGATGGTTCGTAATGTGGCCAAAAGGGTAGAAGGGGTAACGATTACGATATTCTGTTCAAATGCTTTGTTGTACAAGGTGTTATCTTGGTTAATGGCTATGGCGAATGCCGGTTCAATAGGGATGAACATCAAAACAAAATCCGGACTTTCCATTTCATAGAGGTCCTCGTATTTTTTGGCAGAAAGTTGATCTACATGTTTTCTTATGGAATTGATGTGGTCTTTCAGGAATTTCTCGCGCAAATCTTCCTCCGCATTGATATATCGCTCATAGTCGGTGAGGGATACTTTGGAATCCACTACCATTTTTTTACCATCGGGAAGGTTGATGATGACATCTGGGAGTACTCGGGAGCCATCCTCCCGTGTAAAACTTTGTTGAACGGAATATTCGCGATCTTTCTCCAACCCTGATTTTTCGAGTACGCGCTCCAAGACCAGTTCCCCCCAGTTCCCTTGCATTTTACTATCACCTTTCAATGCTTTGGTCAGGTTTTCGGCTTCTTGGGTAATTTTCAGGTTTTGGCTTTGTAAGTTCAGTAGTTGTTCCTTAAGTGCGGAGTGCATGCTTATACTTTCCTTTTGGGAAGTCTCTACGCGATCCTCGAACGTTTTGATCTTTTCTTGTAAAGGGGTTAAGAGATTCTTAATGTTCTTTTGGTTCTGTTCCGTGAATTTTGTGCTTTTTTCATCTAGGATTTTATTCGCTAGATTTTCAAATTCCTTGGTGAACTTTTCCTGAAGTTTTTCTACTTCGGCCTTTTGTTCCTTGTTTTTTAATCCAAGATGCTCTAGATCTGCTTGGTAACGAACAATTTCATTTCCTAGGTGTTCTTTCTCCAAACGCAAATCTTCTTTTTCGTTTTCCAATGCCAGAATACGGTTTTCCAAGGTTGATTTAGCAAGTCCTAACTGCCTATTTTCCTCTTCCAAGGTACTTTGGTTCGATTTTGTTTTTAGATTTTGGATGTAATTGCCCAAAAAATATCCAACGGCAAGACATATTAGTCCAATGAGTAGATAGATAAGATATGCGTTCATTAGTGTTTTGGCTTCTTTAGAGTAAAGATAAAGGTTTGACTTTAAAAATATAAACGAACTTTAGGTTACTTTTTTATTTTAAAAGAACCTGTTTTTGCATCAAATGTAACCGTATCCGAAGGAAATAAACGTTCAAAAGCTTGTTTTTGGATTAATTCACAGGGTTCGCCAAAATCATGGCTCTCCTTATTCATGATCAAGATCTTATCACAAAGTTGAATGGTCATTTCAATTTCATGGCTGGTAAACAAAATGGTTTTTTGTGTATGGTGGGCAATGTGTTTCAAAAGCTTCAATATCTGTACTTTGTGATGCAGATCTAAATGCGAGGTAGGCTCATCCAATAAAATAATGGAAGTATCTTGAGATAAAGCCCTGGCTATCATTACCCTTTGTAATTGACCATCACTCAATTCGTAACACTTTTTGTGTTTTAAGTTTTCCAATCCGATCATGGAAATGGCCTCTTTTATTTTGGTTTTGTCCGTTTCAGATAATCTGCCGATCCAATTGGTGTAAGGTTGTCTACCCAATGCAATAAGTTCTAAAACGGTAAGGTTTTTGGAGGCCAAGGGTTCGGTAAGTACAACACTAATGGTCGATGCCAATTCAATAGGCGAGTGTTTTTTTAAATCCTTCCCATCCAATTGCACAGAACCTGAAAGTTTCGATTGTACGTTCCCAAGGGTTCTTAGTAGGGTAGATTTGCCAATACCATTAACCCCGACAATAGCCGCCAATTCACCGTGCTCCAGTTGAAAGTCTAATTCCTTGGCGATGACGGTTATTTCATTTTTGTTGCGGTACCCGATGCTCAGGTCATTGACTTTCAGGGCGGTATGTGTTGTTGTTTTCTTGTTCATACCTTTATTAAAAGATCATTTTCTTTTTTCTTACTAAAAGCCAAATCACCACAGGTGCCCCAACAATCGAAGTAATTGCATTGATCGGTAATACATTGGCTGAACTTGGTAATTGTGCAATGGTATCACAGATCAACATTAAGATTGCTCCGTAAACCAAAACTGCAGGCATCAGAACCTTATGGTCGGTGGTATTGAATATCTGTCTTGTTAAATGGGGTACGGCAAGGCCTATGAACGCTATCGGCCCGGCAAAGGCAGTTATACCACCAGCCAACAAACCAGTGGCAATGATGATTTTGTAGCGAGCCATGTTCATGTTAATACCAAGGCTACGGGCATAATTTTCACCTAAAAGCAGAGCATTTAGGGGTTTTATCGACAAAATACTGAGGATTGCCCCAAGTACGATTATTGTCAAAAGGATCAATAATTGGGACCAAGTTAGGTTGCCGACACTACCGAAGGACCAATAAATGTATTGTTGTAATTTTTCCGCATCGGTAAAATAGGAAAGCACACTCACAATCGCGGCCGTAATACTCCCGAACATCAGACCGATAATCAGTAAGGCCATAGTGTCCTTTATGCGATAAGAAACGACTACAACGACCAAAAGCACCAAAAAACTGCCTATACTTGCCGCAATGGCCAAAGACAAATCGTTTACGATTCCAATAGCAAATACGCCTGAAAACAATGCGGTACCCATAATCAATAATGCCGCTCCCAAACTTGCCCCGGAACTAATCCCCAATACAAATGGGCCGGCCAAAGGGTTTCTAAAAAGGGTTTGCATCAAAAGTCCGCTAAGCGCCAAACCACTACCAACAAATATCGCGGTAAAGGCTTTGGGTATTCTGTAATTCCATATAATGTATTTCCAAGAATCATTGGTCAATTCCCCACCGAAAATCGCATTAAAAGTATCTTTAAAAGGAATGGTCACCGAACCTAGGCTTATGTTTACAATGAAACAAACGACCAAGGCCAGTAGCAATAGTACTAATGAGGTTTTATATTTGGTGGTGTTTTCCAATTAGTTCAACGGCTTAAAGAAAAATAGTTCATGTTGGGGCAATATTTCGGGATGGAAAATATGGATCAAATCCTTCAATATTAAATCGGGCCTATTGGGCCCCAGTTCAAAATAAAGGAGTCCGCCAGTGGCCCCTTTGGTTTTTGCAAAGGTATAAACCTTCTTATTTTGGAAGGCTTTAAAATTCAAGTAATGTTGATTTGCCTCTTTCATCTCCTGATATGAAGTAAACTGTGAAGGGGAAATCCAATATTCCGCATCTATCCCTTTTTCCAAAACACTTTCAATACTCAGGTTAAGACTGCCAGTCTGTTTTGTATTCGACCATGGGTAAGATGTGTTGGCATCTTTTAAGAACATGGCTGCCCAACTATTTCCGCCAGGTAAGTACCAAACATCCTTGTATAAGGCTCCGCTTAGAACCTCAGGTTTGTTTTCTGCATTTTGGGCCAAGGTCTTAACATGGTTGTAAGAATCCGCGATTTCCCTGAAAATTGAATCTGCTAGCTCTTCTTTTTGAAAGAAAGGGGCTATGAATTTAATCCATTCGGCCTTGCCTAAAGGAGTTTCCTCGGTCCAATCGCCATTATAAACAACAGGGATATTGGAACGCTGTAGGGTTTCATAAGCTTTGTTCTGATTATTGATGCTGAAACCTATAATGACTTCAGGATTCAATTCAATGACCATTTCGGTGTTGATCGATTCATTATTACCCAACTCTTTTATTTTACCAGCAACGATTAATTCTCTGGTTTTTTTTGATGATATATATTGGGTGTCGGGAAAACCTTTCAAAGCATCAATTACTCCTAAGGCTTCCAATGTTGGAATATGTGTTGTTGAGGTTGAAACGATATTATGTACGGGTACCCCGATTATAGCGTCGAATTCTTCTTTATTCAGTGTAATTGTAGCTAATTTTTCTTTTGGGACCAATGCATATTTATAACTGGTTTGGGCATTGGGCCATGGTGAAGAAACATTGATGATGGTAATCCCTGAACCTGTTTTCTCTACCGTAAACCCTTTTGCGTATTCAATGGCAATGGTTTTTGTTTCCAATGTTGAAGGAAATGTTTCTTTTGGTTTTTCCTTACAAGAAAAGAACAGGCAGAAAATAAAAGGAAGAAGTAGAGTGAATCTCATTTTAATGTTGGGTATTTTTCAATATATTCGATAAAAATGATCGCAAGGTAACAAATGTCACAATTCTAGAATGGATGGAATTTTACTTTTGTTTAAAATTTAAATATGCGTGATAGCTCAAATACCACTATTTATATAATCGCAGGGATTATAATACTTCACTTTGTGGTGGGCTTTATCTGGTTGGCCATAAAACTTAGCAAAAAAAAGGACGATAAATAACTATTTAAGTTTAATTTTGCACCGAATTTGGTTTTGTCACTTTCACGGTGACTAAATTAAAAGGGAATCCAGTGTAATTCTGGAACTGTTCCCGCAACTGTAAGTTTATGCCATTTCGCGAGTTTTGGCACCTTCATTAAAATGGAGGGGGTTATTTACTACATAGTCACTGTCCTATTATCTGGATGGGAAGACAAAATAACTTTAAACAAGTCAGGAGACCTGCCAATTTCACAAACAATGGAATTCGATAGACTTTCGGGTAAAAAGTCATTGGTATGAAGAAAACACTTTTATTTTCCTTACTTGTTTTTATAAGCCTAAACAAGGCTTTTGCACAAGAGAACCCTGTCATCAACCTAAAAGAGGTCGTTGTTTCCGATATTCGCCTAAAGCGGTATGCTGAAGGTCATAAGGTCACCGAATTACGGGATAGCACTGTGAGACAACAGAATAATTCATTTACCACCCTGTTGGCTTTTAATTCAAATATTTATTTCAAGGAAAATGGTTTTGGTATGGTTTCATCCCCTGCTTTTAGGGGTACCAATGCCTCACATACTGCGGTAATCTGGAACGGTATCAATATCAATTCCCAATTAAATGGGCAGACGGACTTCAATACCATTGACCCTTTAAGTTATAATTCGATTGGTATTCGAAGTGGGGGAGGAAGTGTACAGTATGGTTCTGGTGCCATTGGTGGTAGTGTTCATTTGAACAACGACCTCCGATTTGATGATCATTTTGAACATCGGGTTTTATTGGGGTATGGAAGTTTCGAAACAAAAACAATCAATTATAACCAAAGCTATGGGGATTCCCGATGGTCGTCCAATTTTGGAATCAATTATAAAAAATCGGATAACGACTATAAATATTTAAAGACCGATACCAAGAATGTTAATGGGGAATTTGAGCGATTGAACTTTAATTTCAATGCCGGTTACGTACTTTCCGATAAACAGGTCATGCGTCTCTATCATCAGAGTTTCATTGGGGATAGAAACCTATCGGGAACCCTAGTGGCAGAAGGCCGAAGTAAATATAAGGACAACCAATACCGTACCCAATTGGAGTGGGGGCGTTTTGGGGAAAAAGCAACTTCAAGGGTAAAAGTGGCCTATTTGCAAGAAGAGTTTAGGTATTATGAGAATAAAGACTCTGACAACCATTCCTTTGGCAAAGTGTCAACTTTTTTGGCCCGATATTCTTTGGATATGAAGTTATCCAAAGTATTTAGGTTAAACTCTTTTCTGGAATTTGATAACTATAAAGGGAAAGGGGATAGTTTTGGTTCACCTACACGAAATGATTTTTCGGCCACTGCTCTGCTCAAGCATCAGGTATCTCCTAAACTGGCCTATAATATTAGTCTTAGGCAGGATTTCTCTTCGGATTATAGCAGTCCTTTAGTTTTTTCGTTGGATGGGAAATACACCATCAACGAGTATTATGACATACAATTGAACGCTTCCAAAAACTTTAGGACCCCTACATTTAATGACCTTTACTGGCAACCTGGTGGTAATTTGGATTTACTGGCTGAACAATCCTATCAAATTGATTTGGGGCATCGTTTACGGTTCGGTGGCATAACCTTCAATCTTAATGGTTATTACATTGCTACCGAGGATATGATCAAATGGCTTCCTGGCAGTGACGGAATCTGGTCCCCGATAAATATTGATGATGTGCGTATTTATGGGTTGGAAGGGGAACTTGGTATTGATTATAAAATCGGAAAGAACCAAACAATTGCTTTCAAATCAAATTACGCCTATACCGTTTCCGAAGATCAATCAACAAAAGAACAATTAATATACGTGCCTTTTCACAAGGCCAATGCATCCGTGGCTTATGGTATTTTAGATTTCAATGTGTTTTATCAACATTTATACAATGGTCCTGTCTCGATTATCGGAGGGGAATTGGAAGGCTATGATGTTGCCAATGTAGGAATTAATTATACGGGTACCCTGCAAAAAAAGTTAAAGTATACATTAGGTTTAAGCATCAACAACGTCTTTGATACCTATTATGAAAATATAGCATTGCGTCCAATGCCAAACAGAAATATTCAATCACAATTAATACTAAATTTTTAAGACCAATGAAATTCAAACATTTTTTTATTACAGCAGCACTGGCATCATTCATTTTTGTAGGATGCGATGACGATGATGATGATCAACCGGTAATAGGGGCACTAGAGGTGTCAACTGCCATTGAAACAGCTGATGAGGGAGCAGGATCGGTAGATATCACTTTTAGTACTACACCGGCTATTGACACCGATGTAACCATTACCTATGAAGTATCCGGTACGGCTACCTCTGGAGAGGATTATGAAGCGCTGACAGGATCGGTAGTTTTACCTGCAGGTGACCTTACCGTTGCCCAAAGCATTACGCTTATTGACGATGAGGAAGTAGAGTCTTCAGAAGATCTTATTGTTACCATTACGACCATAGCAGGTAGTGAAGACTTGGTTATAGGTGTTAAAGATGAAGCAACATTGTCTATTACCGATAATGACTCTTATCCTTTTGAAAATGGTATCATTGTTACGCATGAAGGTAATTTTTTCCAAGGAAATGCCTCAATTTCTTTTGTTTCCAATGATTATGAAACAGTACAAAATGAGGTATATGCTACTGTAAACGATGTCGATTCTTGGGCCGATAATATTCAGAGTATGGCTTTCAATGGGGATTTCGGATATATTGTTGTAAATAATTCACAAAAAGTGGAGGTTGTTAACCGTTATACATTTGAGTCTGTAGCCACTATTGACACGGAACTTTTAAACCCAAGATATATGGCCATTGCCAATGGCAAAGGTTATGTAACCAATTGGGGTGACGGTAGTGATACTGAGGATGATTATGTAGCCGTTATCGATCTTGAAGAAAATACCGTAGTATCTAAGATTCCGGTTGCAGAAGGTCCAGAAAGACTTGTGGTAAAAGAAAATACGATTTATGTGGCCATGCAAGGTGGTTATAACCAGAACAATATCGTTACGGTCATAGATGCTGCAACTAACACGGTATCTACGACTGTTACTGTTGGTGATCGTCCTAATTCCTTACAATTGGATACCGAAGGAAACCTATGGGTGCTTTCTGGTGGTAATCCTGCCTGGACAGGTAATGAGACCTTAGCGCAATTGGATAAAATAAATACAGCGGATAATACGGTCTCAGCATCTTTTGAATTTGCTGAAACGGAACATCCTGGGGCATTGGTTACCGAAGGTAGTAATCTCTATTACTATCTGTCAAGCTCTGTATTCAAAATGGAAACTGCTAGCACCGCCCTTCCTGCAACTGCTGAAATAACCGGACTTAGTTTTTACGATATGGCTGTG
Source organism: Maribacter luteus (assembly GCF_009674825.1). GTDB lineage: Bacteria > Bacteroidota > Bacteroidia > Flavobacteriales > Flavobacteriaceae > Maribacter_A > Maribacter_A luteus. The sequence goes on along the minus strand of NZ_WKJH01000030.1, from coordinate 226,612 downwards.
AACGAAGGTATTCTTTATGGTGTTGATGCCAAGGATTATACGAGTAATGGATCCTTGGAAATATATGACCTAAGTGATTATTCATTATTGGCGTCTAAAGAGGTATCTATTATTCCGGGGGAAATCTATTTCAACGGTACGGCCGAAAGATAATAGCACATTATATTTATTATAATGAAAGAAAAAGGGCTCTAGTTATAGAGCCCTTTTTTTATGGATTGTTGTTTTTGGTTTATTCAATGGATTTCTCCAAATTAAGAGGTTTGTCCAAAATCATATTATCTTTTAGAACAGAGAACATTTTAGAATTTGTCATAACACTTGCAGGCATACTTACCTCGAAACTGCGTTTGCCCGTTGTACCGGTAATCTCTTGAATGGCCCTTGCCAATAAAGGCTCATTGGGATCTCCCCAAGCCCCAAGGTTTTCCAAGTCCTCCTCAAGTTCAATATCGGGAGTCAAACCTGAGGTGTAGTCGGAAAAGCCATCGGCGTTTTCGTTTCTGCCTACCAAAGGTTGAATGGCCCATTGATTGTTTGGGTTTATTTCACTCTCCCGTTCTGAATTATAAATATAGCTCCCTTCAAAATCATCGACCATGGTGATTGAGAATTCGTTTTTACCACGTGTGGTTTCACCAATATGAACAACATCAATATAGGGGGCTAGTCCGTTTATCACCAATTCACTGGCTGAAGCGGAACTGTTGGTTGCAATGATGTAAACTTTGGAAAGACCTAGGGTATTCACAGGAGAGCCATCATCTGTTTCACTTGCAAAATAGTCAGTTAACTGAGAATCACTTAATTGTGGTTGAATTTTATCATTCCATCGCTGTCTTAGAAATAATTCATCGGTGTTTGTACCGTAAATCATACTGGATAATAGTACGGCTGAATTTACCGATCCCCCAGGGTTATAACGAAGATCCAAAATCATGCTGGTTACACTTTCGGCCTTAAAAGTCCCAAAGGCATCATTTAGGTCTTCATCAAATTCATTGGTAAAGCTGTTATAGACTAGATATCCGATTTTTTCCCCTCCAATATCAAAGGTTTTTGATAGGAACACAGGATTCTCAACCAAGCCTTCCATCTTTGTTAAGGTTACTTCTTTGTCATTTGGGGTGATTTGGTTGTTGGCAATATCGGCCATATTCAAGGTGTAGGTATCGTTGTCTCCAAATAGTAGGTCAATATAATTGTCAACAGTCAAGGTCTGACCGTCCACTCCGGTGAATAAATCACCTCTCGCAATATCCTTGGTTGCCGCATCTGAATTTGGGACAATGTACCATACATATCCAAATACATCATCGCTATCACTGAACCTTTTCAAGCCAAATTCCAATCCGTTACTTTTCGATATACCGGAAAATGCTTGTGTCAATTCCCGATAATCGTCCGAGTAAAAACTAAAACGATCTTCCGAATATAACAATTGATCGTCAAAGAAAGTTCCAGGTTCTGATTCTGAAGCCAAAAATTCGGTGTACGCAGCAATACCTTCATCTGTATTCGGGAATTTGTCATCGGCCAAATTGGGTACATCGGCTTGCCAGAAATACCAGAAATTCATGGCTTTCCACATAAAATCCTGTACTTCTACATCGGCAATAGGATCTGGGTCAATGCCATCCGGTGGCGTAAGGTCATCATCACTTTTTTTACAGGCGGTCAATAATACTCCAATGGAAAGGAATAGCAATACATACTTTTTCATAAATTTCTTTTTTTTGCAACTAGTAGTGAAGAACCTCAATTATCATTCCAGAAATTGAAAAAATATACGGGGGGACATTCATACTTTTTAATAACTATTTACGTAACTTCTTTTACTTTGGATGCCCAATTTAAAGACAATATCAAGAAATAAAAATTATTTGTAACAAAATCGTTTATACTTCGTCTTCCTTTTGTAGACCCGAAAGTGGTGCTATGAACAACCAAGCAACAGAATGAAACAGTCGGAATTTTTAAATGTGGTAATGCCTTTTAAGGATAAACTCTACAGGTTGGCAAAACGTTTGCTGGTCTCCAGGGAAGAGGCTGAAGATGCCACACAGGAAATTTTAATGAAACTTTGGGCGAAAAATGAAAACATAGGTAAATATAATAATGTAGAGGCCTTTGCGATGACGATGACAAAAAATTTCTGTCTGGATAGGTTAAAGTCGAGACAGGCCGGTAATTTAAAACTTGTGCATAGTAACTATGGGGATGATAACACTTCGTTACAGAAACAGGTAGAAGTTAAAGATAGTTTGGACTGGGTAGGGAAGATCATGGAAGAACTACCGGAACAACAAAAAATGATATTACAATTGCGGGATGTCGAAGAATACGATTTTGATGAAATAGGGGAGTTATTGAATATGAAACCAACCGCAATACGTGTTGCCTTATCAAGGGCACGTAAAACTGTAAGGGAAAAATTAATGCAAAAACATAGTTATGGAATTGGATAGAATTGAAAAATTATTGGAAAAATATCTTGAGGGTTCTACTTCGATTGTCGAGGAGAAAGAGCTAAGAGCATATTTTGCACAGGAAAATGTAGCAGCACATCTAAAGCAGTATGCCCCCATGTTCCAGTACTTTTCCATTGCCAAGGAAGAACGGTATACCAAAGAGTTGCCATTGAAAAAAAGAAATATAAACTATAAGTGGCTTTCCATAGCTGCGATGGCTGTTCTACTGTTTGGCATATACTTTGGTAAGGAGTACCAAGAAAAGAAAGAAGCCGAGTATGCCTATAATGAAACTAAGAAAGCCTTGACCTTATTGGCCGATAATTTTAATAAAGGCACCGAAAAGGTGGCTTATTTGAATGAGTTTGAAAATACAAAACAAAAGATTTACAATAAAAATTAAAAATTAAAATGATGAAGAAAATTATAATCACAATTGCATTGGCAGTTTTACCTGTACTTGGCTTTTCACAGTCCGCCTTCGATAAATATGAAGATTTGGACAATGTAAGCGCCGTAGTGGTCAACCAAAGTATGTTCAGGTTGCTGTCAAATATAGATGTTGAGGTAGATGATCCCGAGGCGAAAGACTTTATGGATATCGCCAAAAGTTTAAAGAACCTAAAGGTGTTCATTACAGAGGATAAGGGTATATCTGCCGATATGCTGAAAACCATGAACCAGTATCTGAAGAGTGCCAAAATGGAAGAGTTGATGCGTGTTAAGGACAAGGATGCCAACGTTAAGTTCTACATTAAAAATGGTAAGGATGAAAACCATGTGAGTGAACTGTTGATGTTCGTTACGGGAATCAACAATGTAGATGTTGAGGTGAATGGCAGAAAGTTCGAAACCGTATTGCTTTCCCTTACCGGTGATATCGATTTAAGGAAAATAGGGTCACTTACAAAAAAGATGAACCTTCCTGAGGAATTGAACGAAGCAGGAAAAAAGAATTAAAATCAAAATTAAGTGGTGGTCCAAGGAATAAACCACTTGAACCATCACTATCATCAATCAATCATAATTAATCAAACTGCCAATTGGCAAAAAAACGACAGTCATGAAAAAAATCACATTAATTTTAGCAATCGCCCTTTTACCGTTAGCCGGATTCTCACAATCTATTTTCGATAAGTTCGAGGATATGGACCATGTAGGTTCCGTAATAGTCAATAAGGGAATGATAGATTTGTTAACCTCTATCGGAAGCTTGGACGATGATAAGGAAGCCAAGGAGTTCGTGGAAATGGCCCGTGGAATCGACGGGATCAAAGTCTTTATTACTGAGGATAAAGCCGTAGCCGCCGATATGTCAGCAACGGTTCGTAAATATCTAAGATCCTCTTCATTGGAAGAATTGATGAGGGTAAAGGACAAGGATGTAAATGTTAAGTTCTATATCAGAAATGGAAAGAAAAAAGACCATGTCACCGAATTACTGATGTTCGTTTCCGGATTAAAAGAAATGGATGTAGATGTACATGGAAGAAAGTTCGAAACGGTATTGGTCTCAATGACCGGGGATATAGATCTGAACCAAATAAGTGCATTGACCAAGAATATGGACCTTCCTGAAGATTTGAACAAGGCGGGGAAGCACAAAAGATAAAACTTAAACCGGTTATTGGCCATAATACCAGTAACCGGTTCGTTGTTATTGGGAACACGTATTAAACTAGAAAAATGAATAAAATTGTTAAAGTACTATCGGTAGTCGTAATCCTTGTTATCAGTAGTTGCTCATCTACCCAAAGCCTTCAAGAATATTTTGTCGATAACTCGGAAAACCCGAATTTCCTTTCCGTGGATCTTCCTGTGAGTCTTTTGAACATGGATAAAGTGGAGTTGAGCGAAGCTGAAAGGGAAGCATTGAATTCCTTGAAAAAAATGAACGTATTGGCTTTTAAAAAGAGCGACACGAATTCAGTTGAATTTGAGGAGGAAAAAACCAACGTAAAGGCCATTTTAAAGAACGAGAAGTTCATCGATTTAATGAAACTCAATACCAGCTATGGCAAAGGGGTCATTAAATATATCGGGAATGAAGAGGAAATAGATGAAGTAATCATTTATGGAGACAATGATGAAAAAGGATTTATGCTGATACGTGTTTTGGGAAACAATATGAAACCGGCCAATTTGGTCCAATTTATGCAAGCCGTTCAAAAATCGGATTATAAGGGAGAAGGTCTTTCCGATATCGCGGATTTCATTAAAGGTTGAATTTCCAATAGCTTTTCAAACTAAAGCTTTAAAGTCCAATCTGTAAGGTTGATAATTTATCGATTTTCTTGAATTCTATTTTTTGGGTTCGTTCACAATCCGGATAAATGGGTCTATGTTTAGCTAGGCCCTTTGTTAATTACTCGTTGTTCTTCCTGTGTTTTATTGATATTTATCCCAAATTAGTTGGTCTATTCCATAAAAGTTTTAATGGTGAATACTTATATTCGCACTACTATTAACTATAACACTTTATTAAAATGGAAAAAGCAACTGAATGGTTTAATTATGGCATTGAATTGGCCAAAGAATTCGGACCAAAATTATTGACGGCAATCCTCATCTACCTCGTTGGTTCTTGGGTTATCAAGAAAATCGTAGGGGCTACCCGAAAGATGATGGCCAAAAGTAAATATGATGAATCACTTCAAGGTTTTTTATTAAACTTGATTTCGTGGGCATTAAAAATATTTTTGATTCTTTTGGTCATATCCCAATTAGGGGTTGACGTAACCACATTTGCCGCGGTAATCGCTGCTGCCGGTTTGGCCGTTGGTTTGGCCTTGCAAGGGTCGTTATCGAACTTTGCGGGTGGAGTATTGATCATGATTTTCAAACCATATAAAGTAGGAGATCTAATTGAGGCTCAAGGAGAGTTGGGTGTTGTTAAGGATATTGAGATTTTCACAACCAAAATGACGACTCCTGAAAATAAATTGGCCATTGTTCCTAACGGCGCTATGGCGAACGGTAACATCGTAAATTATACGGCTGAAGGTGTAATTCGTGTAGATACTACTATCGGAGTAGGTTATGGGGAGGATATTAAGAAGACCAAAGAGGTATTGTTAAATGTATTAACCTCTAATCCTTTGGTATTGCAAGATCCGGCACCATCTGTAAATGTTTCTGAATTGGCCGACAGTTCAGTGAACTTTGCCGTGCGACCATACTGCAAACCGGAACATTATTGGGATGTTTATTTTGGAACATTGGAAAATTGTAAACTGGCCTTGGATAAAGCCGGAATTGAAATTCCTTATCCACACTCTGTGGAAATCCACAAGGAAGGATAGTTCTTCATTGGATATCGATACAAATAAAAAGCCACTCTTATTTTTTATAAAAGTGGCTTTTTTTTTATGAATTTAATCGGTCTTAAATACCTGTATAGTTGGAAGGGTTTATTGCCTTCAGTTCGGTTTTAATACTATCGGAAACTTCCAATGTATCAATAAAACCGGCAATGGTATTTTGGTTTATCTTCTCATTGGTACGTGTTAGGCCCTTTAAGGCTTCATACGGGTTAGGATACCCTTCTCGCCTCAAGATGGTCTGTATGGCCTCGGCAACCACGGCCCAATTGTTCTCAAGGTCCTGTTCTATTTTTTCCTGGTTCAATAAAAGTTTGTTCAGTCCCTTTAATGTAGATTGAAAGGCGATCAATGTATGTCCAAAGGGCACACCTACGTTTCTTAGAACGGTACTATCGGTTAAGTCCCGTTGTAGCCTGGAAACTGGTAATTTGGCTGATAAATGCTCAAAAATGGCATTTGCAATTCCTATGTTTCCTTCCGAATTTTCAAAATCTATGGGGTTGACCTTGTGGGGCATGGCAGAAGAACCTACTTCGCCCTTTTTTATTTTTTGTTTAAAATAATCCATAGAGACATAGGTCCAGAAATCACGGTCCAAATCAAGAATAATCGTATTAATACGTTTTAAGGTGTCGAATAATGCCGCTAAATGATCATAATGCTCTATCTGTGTAGTTGGGAAAGAGTGCGATAACCCCAATTTTTCTTGTACGAATTGCTTGCCAAAGGCTTTCCAATCAATATTGGGATAAGCTATTTTATGTGCATTGTAGTTACCTGTTGCACCACCGAATTTTGCAGCACTGGGTATATCGTTCAATAAATTGAATTGTTCTTTCAGTCGTTCTACATACACATCTATTTCTTTGCCTAGACGGGTAGGGGAAGCTGGTTGACCATGCGTTCTGGCCAATAGGGGTACGTTGGCCCATTCTTCCACCAATTCCTTCAATCTATCCAAAACTTCAAAATACATGGGAACGTAAACATCGTTCATTGCTTCTTTGATAGACAATGGTATGGCGGTATTGTTTATATCCTGGGAAGTGAGCCCAAAATGTATGAATTCTTTATAGCTGCCTAGGCCTAAAGTGTCAAAAGCTCGTTTAATAAAGTATTCAACGGCCTTTACATCATGGTTGGTGGTCATTTCAATATCCTTGATTTCCTGTGCATCTGCCGTATCGAAGTTCTTATAAATATCCCTCAACGCATCAAATTTGGAAGAATCGAACGATTCTAGTTGAGGTAAGGGAATTTCACAAAGAGCGATAAAATATTCAATTTCAATAAGAACCCTGTATTTAATCAATCCTTCTTCGGAAAAATAAGGGGATAAAGAAACAGTTTTACTTCTATAACGACCGTCAATCGGCGAAATGGCATTCAATTGGGATAATGACATGGTTGATGTGATGGGTTTTGGTTAAAAGTTGCAAAGATACTTATTCATAGGTGAGTTTAAAAGGTTTGCAAAGCATTGTTTGTATTTCTTTTCAACACGGTTTCAAGGCGTTGAGCTTATCAAGGGTCAATCTTGCCCTTGCTTTGTAGGCTGAGCTTCCTGAGGCATAGTTCTGTTCCAAAACCAACTTTAATTCGGGATGTATCCAATCAAATGTTTTGCCAAGAAGAAACAAAGAGGTCATTGAGTAGGCTTTGGAAGCTACTTTGTGATCACCGATAAGCCAGTCAAAACAAGCACTTGCCATTCGTTCTAAATGATCTAGGGACAAAACAGTCTGTATGTTGTTCGGTTTCCTGGAGAAGAATGCCTTGCTCAAGATCTCGCATATTTTCGCCATGGGCCGTATAGAGGATTCTGATTTCAAAGTATGTAGACCTTGGGTAAAGTTGTTGATATAAGGTAAAATGAATTCCGGGTTCTGTTTCACCACATATTCCAAAATCCAACATGCTTTATCGCATACAGGATTCTGTCCTTCGAAAGCTATTTGTAATAATGGGGCCAATAGTTTAGGATTGCCCATGACCGAACGGGTCATTTGCATACGTTTTTCCCTTGTAGCATTTACATAGTCCAAAGATTGTATTAATTGCTCTTTAGTCACAATTATTTGTATTTTTGATTAAACGTTCGCCCCAATGAAAATAATAAAAAAAATCGCGTTAGTACTGCTTTTAGTATTAATTGCCATGCAGTTTTACCGACCTGCAAAGAATTTGTCACAAGGAAACCATACGTCTGATTTCATCGCTGAAACCAATCCTTCGACCGAGGTACAGGTGATATTGGAAAATGCCTGTTATGATTGCCATAGCAACAATACCAAATACCCATGGTACAATAATGTGGCCCCCTTGTCTTATTGGCTTTCCGATCATGTGGAAGAAGGTAAAAGTGAACTGAATTTTTCGGCTTGGGGGAGTTATTCCAACAAAAAGAAAAGTCATAAGTTAGAAGAAGTCGCCGAAGTGCTGGAAGAAGGGGAAATGCCTTTAAAATCATACACTTTGATGCATTCTGAAGCCGAATTGACAGCAGCTCAAAAAGATGCAGTAATTGCCTGGGCAAATCAGTCTAGATTGCTTTATGAATTAAATCAGCAACCACAATAGGCACGCCCTTGGTTGCCTTTTCAGGGATAACCTGTAGCATTCTTTTCGGATTACTTTTAATCGAAGGTCTTGGGTCAATAAAGAATATGGGAGTCTGTGTCGGCACAAAGTCAATTAAACTGGCTGCGGGGTATACTTGCATCGATGTACCAATAATAATCAGGAAATCGGCCATAGAGGTAATTTCCTTTGCCTTTCCCATCATGGGCACTTCTTCGCCGAACCAAACGATATGTGGCCGTAATTGATGTCCGTTTTGGCAATAGTTCCCCAGATTTAAATCGTTATACCAAGGAATAGGTTGTCCGCCATTTGTGCTGCGCACTTTTAAAAGTTCCCCGTGCAAGTGAACAACATTTGAACTACCGGCCCGTTCATGAAGGTCATCTACATTCTGGGTAATTATGGTTACCTTAAATCGTTCTTCGAGATTCACTAAAGCCTTGTGAGCGATATTAGGAGAGACTTGCTGTAATTGCCTTCTTCTTTGATTGTAAAATTCAAGGACCAATTCAGGGTTTTTTGAAAAACCTTGGGGAGAAGCTACTTCCATAACATCGTGCCCTTCCCAAAGACCATTGGCATCCCGGAAGGTATTAAGTCCACTTTCGGCACTCATCCCAGCTCCTGTAAGTATTACCACGTTCTTTTTCATTTTATAAAAATAGACCTTTTTCTTATATTCGAATTATGATAGACCAACAACTTTTAGACTACCTTGAGGGGTTTATTTCGGCAGAAAGAAAGGAACGTTTCCTGAACGTATTGGAAGAGCGTTCCAAATTTATTACGGTTGCGATTGAAGATGTTTATCAAATGCACAATACCAGTGCCGTAATACGTAGTTGTGAGGTTTTTGGGTTACAGCAGGCCCATGTTATTGAAAGTAGATTTGGTAAACGATTGGACAAGAACATTGCCATGGGCGCACAGCAATGGGTAGATGTGCAACGGCACGAAACCACGGAATCGTGCATATCCTTATTACGGGAACAAGGGTATCGTATCGTTGCTACGACACCACATAACGATTCTTGCTATCTTGAAGATTTTAAGATCAATGAAAAAACAGCATTGTTTTTCGGAACTGAAAAAGAGGGCTTGAGTGAGGAGGTAATGGGCAAGGCGGATTCGTTTTTGAAAATACCAATGGTCGGTTTTACCGAAAGTCTGAATATCTCTGTTTCTGCGGCCATTATCCTGCAACATCTTACCGTAAAAATGAAATCACAACAATTGCCTTGGAGGTTAAGCGATGAAGAAAAACTTGAGAAGCGATTGGATTGGACTCAAAAGTCAATCAAAAGTATCGATGATATTTTGGAGAGATACTACAGGTGAATTTAATTTTTTACTATATTTAATAACAACCAATTAATTGAAACACATATGTATATGCTACTTTATATTTTAATGGGAATCTTGGTTCTTGTTGTATTTCTGGCTATAATCGCACCAAAAAATTATAATGTATATAGAACGATCGAGGTCGCTAGACCAAAGGCTGAAGTTTTCGAATACCTTAAATACCTAAAGAAACAGAGGGAATGGTCGCCATGGGAAAAGAAAGACCCGGATATGGATCATAAGTTTACGGGTACGGATGGAGAAGTAGGAGCCATTAGTTATTGGAATGGGAACAAAGATGTAGGTGAAGGTGAGCAAGAAATCACCAAAATAATCGAAGGAGAGCGAATAGAAGGTGAACTAAGGTTTTTAAAGCCTTTTAAATCCACTTCGGATTGTTATTTTGACGTGGAGGAAATCAGTGGTGGGAGTACCAAAGTTACTTGGGGTTTTTCGGGTAAGAACAAGTTTCCCATGAGTATAATGATGTTGTTCATGAATATGGACAAAATGGTAGGTAAGGATTTTGAAGAGGGATTAGAATCCCTTAAATCCATTCTTGAGAATTAGTTCTTATGGAATATAATAGTGTTGGTTGGTTTGAGATACCCGTGGTCGATATGGAACGTGCCAAGGTGTTCTATGAAACAGTTTTCGATATAACCATCAGTGTCCATGATTTGGGAGGATTGATTATGGGATGGTTTCCTAGTGCCGAAGGGAAGAAAGGAGCTTCGGGATCGTTGGTACAACATCAGATGTACATACCAAGTGCCACCCATGGGCCTTTATTGTACTTTACCTGTGTGGACCTTGCTATTGAATTAAGTAGGGTTGTAGCGGCCAAAGGCGAAATACTCAAAGAGAAAACAGAAATAGGAGGTGGGCATGGATTTATGGCCTTGGTGAAAGATACCGAGGGCAACCGCATTGCATTACATTCCTTACGATAATATTACATATAAAAAATTGTAGCCTCAGCCCTGGCCCCAAAGCGAATAGGGAAGATTGTGGTTCCTATTCCTTTGGAAACGTACATTTTCGAGATTTCATTAGAATACCATCCTTTTACATAGTCACCACTACCGTATGGTGTCATCAAAGGTCTTCCGAAAAAGGTGATTTGCCCTCCGTGGGTATGACCAGATAGGATAATGGGTTTTATCCCTAAAGAAGCACTTACTTCATCAACGGTTTCCCGATAGATAGGACAATGGTTAAGAACAATGGTTGGCAATGACCTGTCAATATCTATGGATGCCGATTCAAAGTCGGGAGTACCAAAAACCAAATCGTCCAAGCCTAAAATATTGACCTTCGTAAGTTTTGTTTTTAAAACAAAGGATTCGTTGATCAACAGAGTGCAATTACAAGCGTCTAAAGCCTGTCTCAGTTCCTTTATATCAACTCGGCCGGAATATTCTTTATTGCCTAAAATGGCTACCTTTTGAATATTTTGGTCAATAAGGGATAAGAATTCTTTTAAGAGGGGAATTCGTGAATTTTTTGTGATGCTATCCCCCGTCAGGAACAACACATCGGGTAGCTCTTTGTTTATTCGCTTAGCGAGTGATTTGTGTACCCATTTAATTTTTTCCAGGTGAAGATCACTAAGTTGTATGGCTTTTAGTTTTTTCTTGTCATCCTTTGCTAAATCAAAGGTGTTCCATTCCAAAAAATATTGTTCTAGCCAAAAAGCATCCAAGAGTAGCAGTCCCAAAACCCCTGAAAACATTTTGATCATAAAGCTTCTTCTGCTTAATTTCATTTTTTTCCTTGAAAATTGGATTGTTTATGACCGAACCGTTAAAATCCCGAATAAAAAGTATAGAGTGTTGCCCAATTTGTCTATTGGACAAGTTCTAGCAAAGCAATATCGTATTCACTTTCAAAGATGGCCTTTCCATTTTTCACTTCAATTAAAGTATCGGAATAGGCTTCATGGAGTTTTGTTCCGTCACCGAAAAAACCTTTGACCCATAGCGATTTTTTTCCTTTTGGAAGATCTAATCCGACTACAACCTTATCCTTGAAATCATCATCGATATAGGTTCGGCTAAAGACGTATGGTTTTTTAGAAAGTCTATTGTGTTTGCCCGCGCCGATAGCTGGGTGGTTTTTTCTGAATTTGCCCAATTTCTGCCAATGCGCCAAAGTATTTTTTACACCTGGAAGACTGTCTTGATCTTTCCAATTCATAAACGACCTTAAAGTTGCATCCCCAACAGCACCTTCGATGGTAAGGTCCCTGGAAGATTCGTCACCATAGTAAACCTGTGAGGCTCCCGGCGTCAGGAGTAATACATTTGCCGCTCTGATTGGTTTTTTGCGTTCCTTGTCGTATGGTTGTCCATCGTCATGGGATGTTAAATAGTTGAGTACACTTTTTCCTTTAAGCTTGGTATTCAATAACGTATTGTATTTTTTGAAAATGGATTCATAATCCATATCGGCATCCTGCTTCAACTCAAAGTTGATCAAACTTTTAAAGCCATGATTGTAGAAATCTACTTTCTTATCACCAAAATCAAAGGTTCTTCCATTTGAAATATTATAATTGTAAACTTCCCCGACCATGTAGAACGGGTTGTCGTCCAGTACTAATTGGGGATGTTTCTTTTTCCATGATTCAAATGCTATGGAGGCTTCTTTATAAAGTTCTGACCATGCGTTCTCGTTCACATGTTTTACCGTATCTACCCTGAAACCATCAATACCGAGGTCGTTTACATAATCGGTCAACCATTTAATGATATAGAACCTAGGAGCTCTCGGATATCCTGTTCGGTCAAAGAACAATTGCAGTTCGTCGAGCTCAGTACTTATTCTGCCTTCGGTCTTCCATTTTGCTAAAAGGGCATCTGGTAACGTAACGGCCTCATTTGATTCGGTATAAATATCCGGTAGATTATCGACTAAGGTGCAAGCCGTAGTATTCTCATAAGTGCTGAATTGGCATGTTGGCTCTGTTCTTACCCATTCTTCGGGCCATACGGGGTCTTTTGGGGTAACCGGTCCTGTATGGTTCAATACAACGTCCATTAAAATACGAATTCCGTTTTTATGGGCCGTTTTCACTAATTTCTCCAAATCTTTACGCGTTCCGAAATTTGGATCTAAGGAGGTCCAATCCTTTGCCCAATATCCATGGTACCCATAAGTATTTCCCGTAGATTCGTCGGTATCGCCATGAATTTGCTCTACGACAGGGGTAAACCATATGGCATTTATTCCTAAATCGGTAAAATAACCTTCTTCGATTTTTTGGGTTATCCCTTCTAGATCACCTCCCATGAAGCCCCTTAACTCACCGGTTTCATTTGTTCTTTCGAAGTTTACATCATTATCGGGGTTTCCATTATTGAAACGATCGGTAAGTAAAAAATAAATATTCGCCCCTTCCCATACGAAAGGAACCGTTTCTTGGTTTTCCGGTTGTGTCCGGACTGCAGCAACCTCTGGTTGGTTTGTGGTTACTTTTTTGTCTGGTTTACAGGAGTATATAAAAACTAAAACCAGAAACAATACGAACAGTCGATGCATAGTTGTCTATTTTGGTTAAAGCTATAAAATGCAGTGGGAAATAGAAAATTTATTTCTTTCTATTTAGTACTTTGAATTCTTCATAACAGCTACTGATCGCATCTAGGATCTGTAAATCGTTTGCAGTGGAGATAAAAGATTTTGAATAACTACAATTGTTTAGGATGTCCTCAATATCCACTTTTTCTATTTGCAACAGTTCGGTAAGCGTTTCCCTGTCAAATTTAGAGGCAAGAAGGTCCCGAATGGCATCGTCTTCCTTCACCTGTCTTAATTTTCGCATTTGATTGGGTTTTTTGCCAAACAGGTTACGTAACAAATCTGCCGGATTCAGTATGGCCCCAAGTACTTTGGTAGCTGCGCTAGGGTTTTTCTTTCCTGCTTCATAACCAACGTTCAGCCCTGATATACTATACTGGTAGGCGTTGTTTATAGGCATGTTCTTAACATCTATTTCTAGATAGCCCGTTAATTGATATGGTCTAACAATTACCTCCTCGAGGGCATAAGCCAACTCTGTAAGCGATATTTTGGTGTCCTTGAACTTGAACATATCGTTGGTAACCCTGATTTTCTGGGATTTGAACCCGAGATAGGAAAAATATAGGGTATCGTTTACAGAGGCGGTTATTGAAAACTCCCCTTTTTGATTGGTAATCGTTCCTAGTACTTTATTGAGATTTACAACATGGACACTCTCCAAAGTTTTGTCTGTCTGTGCATTGATCACAATGGCACTTAACGTTTGGGACTCTATTTCGGTTTCTTGGGAAAATCCTAAGAAACCCAAAAATAGCAAGGCAATGGTAATATATTTTATCATTGGTCTAAGATCCGAATAAATGGGTATTAATCAAAACAAAAAGGACTAGGAACGACATTTTTAATATACAATTAACTAAAAGAAATCACTTTTACGTTTGCTCCTGCGTTTTCCGGAATAACTAGCATTGCCTCCTGATGATCTTCTATCCCTTCCTTTGTTCGAGGAATTACGATCTCGGCTATTTCCTGATCGACTCCGATCCCGGCCACCGCTTCTTTTTCGGTCTCTTCCTCCACGACCGCCACCGCCACCTGGATTTTTAGAAACTTCCACGTTGACAAAACGGCCATCTACTTTAAATTCAGTGAAGGTGGCCAATATTTTTTCGGTTACTTCAGCATCTGTATTGAAGAAAGAAAAACTTTCTTTTACATCGACTTTGAAAACATCATCTTTATCAAGGTCAACCGTATCTCGGATAAAGTCTTTTAGCGACATCCAATCATAACCATCTTTTTCACCGACATTGATAAAGTAGCGCACTGAACCACTGGTCGGCACTTGCCCACCGTGATCTCTTCTTCCATCACCACGATCATTCGAATCTACACGGTTTAAGTCTTTGGTCTTGTTGTAATAATTGAAGAATCTGGTAAATTCTACCGAAACAATTTTCTTTATAAGTTCTTCACGGTCAACACCTTGTAACACATCATTTATAGCAGGTAAATAACTTTCTACCTCTTCGTTTATTTCGGTATCCTTAATTTTATTGGCTAAATGATATAACTGTATTTCACAGATTTCCATACCTGTAGGAATGGTTTTCTGGATAAATTTTTGCTTGATCTTATTTTCAATCGATTTGATTTTTCGTAACTCACTTCGGGTTACGATGACCATTGAGATACCTGATTTACCTGCACGGCCTGTTCGTCCACTACGGTGCGTATAGGTTTCAATCTCATCCGGTAGTTGGTAGTTGATCACATGGGTAATATCATCAACATCGATACCACGTGCCGCCACATCGGTAGCGACCAACATTTGTATCTGTTTTTTACGGAAGGAGTTCATTACCAAATCCCTTTGGTTTTGACTAAGGTCACCATGTAGGGCTCCGGCATTGTAACCGTCTTCTATAAGCTTTTCAGCTACTTTTTGGGTATCCCGTTTTGTTCTACAGAATATTACGGAGAATATATCAGGATTGGTATCTGCCAATCTTTTTAGGGCAGGGTAACGATCTCTTCCTCCAACGATATAATATTCGTGCTGAACCGTCGTAGCACCGGAATTTTTGTCGCCAACCGTAATTTCTTGCGGACTATGCATAAATTTCTTGGCGATGACCGAAACTTCTTTGGGCATAGTGGCCGAAAATAGCCAAGTTGACTTTTCTTTTGGGGTATTCGAAAGAATATCCTTGATATCCTCGAAGAAGCCCATGTTCAACATTTCGTCGGCCTCATCTAGTATACAATAATCTATTTTTGATATATCGACCAATCGACGACCTATCATATCCTTCATACGTCCAGGTGTGGCAACCACGATTTGGGCACCTCTTTTAACCTGTTTGGCCTGTTCTGTAATACTGGCACCTCCATAGATAGCAACTACATTGATATTTTTCTCGTATTTTGAGTATAATTTCAATTCGTTGGTAATCTGTAAACAGAGCTCCCTGGTAGGGGAAAGGATCAATCCTTGTGTGGTTCTGCTTTCGCTTTGTATTTTTTGAATTAAGGGAAAACCGAAGGCTGCGGTCTTACCTGTTCCGGTTTGTGCCAAGGCAACTAAATCGGTCTCATTTTCCAATAAGATGGGAATTGCTTTTTCCTGTACTTCAGAAGGGTTCTCAAACCCTAAATCAGTGACAGCATCCAATAGGGACTGTTGTAGCCCCAATGCTTCAAATTTTGTCATAATATATGTTACTTAATCGCAAATATGTGTGTTGTATAGAGCGATTATCGTTTGTAACCTATTAGACTCAGAGCAACACCTGCCATACCGGCGGCAATTAATAAAGGCGCAAAGATACAGTTATTTATTTATATGGATAAAAAGGTATTTATGGAGCCAATAAATATCCATAAATCGACATGATCAAGCCTATGATGCCGAAGACCACCATAAGTGAGATGAAGCCTCTTTGTAATTTGGGATTGTCATATATAATGATACAAATGGCTCCTAGAACAATGCTTATCTGGAAAAATAACATACCGATATCGAATTTTTGGGTGGCAACATCATATTCAGTAGCTTTTGTTTCCCATTCTTTTACCCCGATTATGGCTCCCATTTCACCGTTAAGGTCCTGAACCCACTTTTCTTTGGGTATATTTGATGACCCTAATAATATTTCGGTTTTTTCATCACTATATTTTTGGATCCTGGTCTTTGTTTCAGTTATTATGGAAGAGACGGTTTCTTGTTTTTCTTGGGGTACAATACCTGCACTCATGAGGGTTTCAAGATAATTCAGCTCACTTTCCTTTAGGCTTTCTTTTATACTTTTTGATTGGTACCAGCTAGAGTAGTTGACGACTTTGTTGTGTGCGATCATCATTTCTTCCTCTAATTCGCCGTTAACCATTTGTGCAATTGCCATTAAAGCGGCAAAAATTGCTATTAACACTCCTCCCAGTGCTTCTGCGTTTTCGGAAGCAACCGAAACTTGCATGGTTTTTCCTTCTTTAGTATCCGGGATCATTGGTTAGGCTTTTTAAATAGGTTAATAAATGTTGAATGGCCTTTCCACGATGGCTGATTTTGTTTTTTACCTCCAATGGTAGTTCAGCAAAGGTTTTTTCGTGTGTATCCGGTTTAAATATCGGGTCGTAACCAAACCCTTTTTTTCCTTTTTTGGCGGTTGATATTTCGCCTTCGACAACTCCCTTGAATATATGTTGCTTATTTTCTAGATTTAAGGCTATAATGGTTTCAAATCGGGCTGTTCTGTCTTTTTTTGATTTCAATTCGGTCAGTAACTTATCCATATTGTCATCAGAATTTTTTTGTTCACCGGCATAGCGCGCCGAATAAACCCCGGGAGCCCCGTCCAGTGAATTTACCAATAAGCCCGTATCATCTGCAAAACAAGGGTAGCCATATTTGTTGGTGACAAAATCGGCCTTCAATATGGCATTTGCTTCAAGTGTTTTGCCGGTTTCGGGTATTTCTTCGTCGCAACCAATATCGGTTAGGGATAATAGTGTTATGGTTTTAGGCAGTAAGGCCTGTACCTCTCTTACTTTATTTTGATTGTGTGTGGCGAAAACCAATTTCATGATGTAGCTATTAGTTTTTTCAATTTTTGATATGATTCTAAATATGTTCGTTTAGAAATGATATTTAGCACAATGGGAAGGG
The DNA here is from genome assembly GCF_009674825.1 of Maribacter luteus. Taxonomy (GTDB): domain Bacteria; phylum Bacteroidota; class Bacteroidia; order Flavobacteriales; family Flavobacteriaceae; genus Maribacter_A; species Maribacter_A luteus. The sequence goes on along the minus strand of NZ_WKJH01000030.1, from coordinate 209,201 downwards.
TTTTAAGGGGAGGAAAAATATGGGCATAAGTTTAATTCGTTCAAAAATAGTAATTTTATTTACGATTTAATTATCCCTTATATGAAGTTGAAATTACCGCCTGTTCTTGTTTTTGTTGTTTTTTCAACATTCATGTACATATTGGCCATGTTTCTGCCTTTTGGTGGTTTCGAGTTTTTTGGCAGGGATTTTCTGATTATTTTGCTTGGAGGGTTGGGGCTATTATTGGGACTTGTCTCATTAATACAGTTCTTTGTTTCTAAAACGACCATAGACCCTAGAATACCGTTAAAGACAACTAGTTTGGTGACTAATGGTTTATATAGGTATTCGAGAAATCCTATGTATTTGGCACTTTTAATGGTTTTGTTGGCGTGGGGACTTTGGTTGGGGAATGCTTTCAATACCTTGTCGGCAGCGGGTTTTGTGGGGTACATGAACAAATTTCAAATAATACCTGAAGAAAAGGCCTTGCTAGCTGTTTTTGGTAAGGATTTCAGGCATTATTGTACTCAAGTCAGAAGATGGTTTTGAATATTCTCTTTTTATTATTTATTACATAATTAGCTTATAATTCAAAATATTAGTACATTAGCTTATAATTAAAGTATATTAGCTTTTTAAGTTATTAAAATGATAGCAATTATTACAGGCGACATCATAAATTCCAGGGGTTATGATACAACGGAATGGATGGGGCGGCTTAAAACATGTTTGTCCCAATGGGGAGGTACGCCAAAAACTTGGGAAATATACCGGGGCGATGAAATTCAATTACGTCTGCCGATAGATGAGGCGTTATTCGCGGCCATACGGATCAAGGCCTTGATGAAAACGATCAAAGGGCTCGACATTCGCATGGGGATAGGAGTGGGGACTGAATCCTTTGTCGGGGCCGGTGTTAGTGAATCCAATGGTACGGCCTACCAGCGATCAGGGATTACCTTGGAGGCCTTAAAGGAAAATAAAGTGAATTTAATGATTGCCACGGCCGACAGTGAGTACAACAGAACGCTTAACTTAATGTTGAAACTCGCTTCTGATTTTATGGATGATTGGAGTACGGTATCAGCGGAAATGGTATATCTGGTGTTGGGAAACCCTGAAAAATCACAGCAAAATTTGGCCGAGCAATTACATATTAAACAATCGGCGGTAAGCCAAAGAACAAAGAGGGCCCGTTTGGATCTGGTTCAGGAATTACTGGCATATTATAAAACCACTATTAATTCAATTCAGGAATAATGCTCTTTACGAAACTTTTATTGGCCCATTTAATAGGTGATTTTTTGTTGCAACCGAAGCGTTGGGTCGTTCATAAGGAAGCAAATAAGGTCAAATCAAAATATCTTTACTTACATGTATTGCTTCATGCAGGGTTAATGTTTTTGTTGTTGTGGGATTTTAGTTATTGGAAGACCATATTGGTCATTACAGTATCGCATTACTTTTTGGATTTGGGCAAGTTATATGCAAATCCAAAATTCAAGAACAAGACCATTCCGTTTTTTGTAGATCAGTTGTTGCATGTACTGGTCTTATATGCCTGTGTTTATTATGAAAACCTGTATGAGCACACCTTAAGTTTGACAAGCTTAATAGATTGGCCTCTGGTGACCGCTGTGGTTTTTGTAAGTTATCCTACCGCAATCATAATGGGGATAGTGTTAGAAGGAATGTCGAATAGGATAGAGGTGGATCATAAGTCTTTGCCCAATGCAGGAAAGTATATCGGTATTATCGAAAGACTGTTCGTTCTTACTTTTATCATTTTGGGACGGTGGGAAGCTATCGGTTTGTTGATTACCGCAAAATCCGTATTCAGGTTCAATGACCTAAAGGAAAGCAACAACCGTAAGCTTACCGAGTATATATTGATCGGGACATTGCTCAGCTTCGGAATGGCGATCATTGCAGGTATCATATACGTTGGATTTCATCAATAAAATAGGTTTTTCGGGATAGCTATTTAAAAAGTAAAGGTATGGTTGCAATACGAATGGTTTTCTTTTTTCTCTTGTGCTTGGGCCTTGACCTAAGTGCACAAACCTCTCAATTCAATTCTTTCGATGGTTCCAAGATAGTGTATACTGATGAGGGTGAGGGTAAACCGATCTTGCTGGTCCATGGTTTTATCAATACAAGAAAATCATGGGAAAATACTGCATTGAAGAAAGATCTTTTAGCTAAAGGATATAGGGTCATTATTCCCGATTTACGGGGTAATGGCGATTCTGACAAGCCAAAGGGTGAAAGGGCTTATGCGAATGGTGCAGAAATAAAGGATTTGATCTTGCTCATGGATCATTTGAAGATAAAGCGCTATAAAGCGATAGGATACTCAAGAGGGAGTATAGTCCTTGCGAAATTATTGACAACGGACAAACGGATTAAGAAAGCCGTTTTAGGCGGAATGGGTGTTGATTTCACTAACCCAGATTGGGATCGGCGAAGAATGTTCGCCAAAGCTTTCGCAGGGGAAACCAATGAGATAACACAAGGAGCTGTTGATTATGCACGATCAATACATGCCGATTTACTTTCGCTGCACTTACAGCAAAAACACCAACCGGTGACCTCACTACGGGAATTGGGGGCCATACGAAAAAGAATATTGATAATTACAGGTGATCAGGATGCCGACAACGGCAATCCGGAAAAACTACAAAGGGCATTACCTAGGGCAGAACTTCAAATAGTGGAAGGCGACCATAACGGAACGTATAAGACCAAAGGTTTTTCCAAAGCTATAATCGATTTTCTGGATTAAAGGGCCAAAGAGAAAAAAAGGTTTGTCGATATTAACGTATTTATCAAGTTTATTTATCAAAATAAAAGCTTTTGGTTATAGGGATAACTTTTGATAAGATTCCGCTGAACGCTTCAGAATTAATTTTTACTTTTATCGCTTGATTTTAAGAAGAAGATCGGGATAGCTCCATGATTAACGAGACCCAAAAACAGCACACAATAATCTAAAGAAGATAACCAAAGTGGCACGTAACTACGTTTTTGATTTTGACAGTACCTTAACCCGGGTTGAGGCCTTAGATGTTTTGGCGGAGATGACCTTGCAAGGAAAATCCAACAGGGAAGAAATAATAGATGAAATACAGCGAATCACCAATTTGGGGATAGACGGTGATATTTCGTTTACGGAATCTTTGGAACGACGAATTAAACTCCTTGAGGCCCATAAAGACGATTTGGAAGGATTGGTTCAGGAGCTGCGTCAAAAGATTTCAAAGTCCATAGAGTCCAACAAGGAATTTTTTGAGAAGTTCTCAGATGATATTTATGTGATTTCCTGCGGTTTCAAAGAATTTATCGATCCCATTGTCAAAGAGTACAACATTCCTTCCGATAGGGTATATGCAAATACTTTCGAATTTGATGAGGAAGGGAATATCATAGGATTTGATGAGAAAAACGTTTTGGCAACCCATAATGGTAAGATAGAATGTCTTAAAAACCTTCATTTAGAGGGGGAAGTACAAGTAATCGGAGACGGGTATAGCGATTATGTAATGCGTGAGGCTGGAATAGCCGATAAGTTTTTCGCTTATACGGAAAATGTGCATAGGCAAAAGGCTGCTGAGCATGCGGACCATGTTGCGCCTAATTTAGATGAATTTCTTTTTGTGAATGACTTGCCACGTAATATTTCATACCCAAAGAATAGAATCAAGATACTTCTTTTAGAGAATGTGCACCCGGCAGCTTTCCATAACCTATCTGAAGATGGTTTTTCGGTAGAGTTGGTAAAAAGTAGTTTGTCAGAAGAGGAGTTGATAGAACGTATTAAAGGGGTGCATGTGTTGGGTATTCGTTCAAAGACACAAGTGACCCAAAAAGTGTTGGATGCCGCCGATAAGTTACTCGTAGTCGGTGCCTTTTGTATAGGTACCACCCAGATCGATCTTGATTATTGTAAATCGAGAGGGGTCGTAGTTTTCAATGCTCCATATAGCAATACGCGCTCAGTAGTTGAATTGGCCATTGGTGAGATCATTATGCTCATGAGGTACGTTTTTCCAAGAAGTACCGAAATACACGGCGGACAATGGAACAAAACGGCCGCTAATTCAAAAGAGGTAAGGGGCAAAAACCTAGGTATCGTTGGTTACGGTAACATAGGAAAGCAATTATCGGTATTGGCAGAGGCTATAGGTATGCGGGTTTATTATTATGATATTGATGACAAACTTGCCATTGGTAATGCCGTTAAATGCGAAACGTTGGAAAATTTAATGAATATTTCCGATGTCGTTTCCTTGCATATCGATGATAACAAGGCAAATAAGAATTTCATTGGGGAGCGCGAGCTGAATCAAATGAAAAACGGAGCAATGTTGGTCAACCTATCCAGAGGTTTCGTTGTTGATATCGAAGCATTGGCAGAAGCATTGAAAAGCGGTAAACTTGGTGGTGCAGCGGTTGACGTTTATCCTAAAGAACCACGGGCCAATGGGGAATTTCATACTGAGTTACAAGGTTTGGATAATGTCATATTAACACCGCATGTTGGTGGTAGTACAGAGGAAGCCCAACGTAATATTGCGGATTTTGTGCCTAATAAGATCATGGAATATATCAATTCCGGGAATACCGTAGATGCAGTGAACTTCCCGAATATTAGATTGCCTAAACAAACCAATGCCCACCGTTTCTTGCACATTCACAAGAATGTTCCGGGTATAATGGCCAAAATCAATAAGGTACTTGCAAAGTATGAATTGAACATCAACGGTCAATATTTGTCTACCGATTCGGAGTTGGGTTATGTAATAACCGATTTGGATAAGGAGTACAATAAAGAGGTTATCAAGGCATTGCGTAAAATAGAGAATACCATTAAATTCAGGGTGCTTTATTAAGCCCTAGGTAAGGGTTTAAGCTTTTCTCAAAGGTATTTTCACAATGTTTCTAGAGTTTTACCTGTGATGGTACGGTTCGTTTTTCAAAATGGTAAATGCGCGATATAATTGTTCTACTACGAACAAGCGCACCATTTGATGCGAAAACGTCATCTTTGAAAGACTTATTTTTCCTTGGGCTTTTGCGTAAACGGTATCACTGAACCCATAGGGTCCGCCAATGGCCAATACCAATTGTTTAATACCTGAATTCATTTTTTTCTGGAGGTAATTGGAGAATGAAACGGAATCATATTGTTTTCCGTTCTCATCCAAAAGTACCAGAACATCTGTATTGTTCAGTTTTTTCAAGATCAGTTCACCTTCCTTTTCTTTCTGTTGTACTTCAGAAAGGTTTTTTACATTTTTAATGTCCGGAATAATTTCCAACTCAAATTTAATGTAATGACCTAGCCTCTTTTCATAATCCGAAATAAGATGCTGTAGTGAAGTATTATCGGTTTTGCCAATGGCAATTAGTTTGATCGTCATATGCCAAATTTAAAACTTTCAAGTTATAGGATTTCCATATTGGATATTGTTTTTAGTAATTTAGCACAAACGATTATTTTCCATGATTTCACAAGCACAGTTTCAACAAGAGATAGATTTGATAATTTCCAATGCCATTCGAGAGGATGTTGGTGATGGGGACCATAGCTCATTGGCGTGCATTCCTGCAACTGCCATGGGTAAAGCCAAACTTTTGGTAAAAGATGAAGGGATCATCGCTGGAATTGATTTTGCCAAGCAGGTATTTGCATATATAGACAAGGATATGCAAGTAGAAACTCTTATAGAAGACGGTTCTAAGGTAAAATATGGGGATGTCGCTTTTTATGTATCAGGGGCATCACAAAGTATTTTAAAGGCCGAACGTTTGGTGCTGAATGCCATGCAGCGTATGAGTGCCATTGCGACCAAGACCAATTCCTATGTTGAATTATTGGCGGGCACCGGAACAAAAATCCTGGATACCAGGAAAACCACACCGGGGATTAGGGCACTTGAAAAATGGGCCGTGAAAATAGGTGGTGGGGAAAACCATAGGTTCGCACTTTATGATATGATCATGCTAAAGGATAACCATATTGATTTTGCCGGAGGAATTACAAAAGCGATTCAAAAAACACAGGAATATTTAAAGGAAACCCAGCGCGATTTGAAAATTATCGTCGAGGCTAGAAATTTAGCAGAGATAGAAGAAATTCTGAGAACGAAAGGCGTTCATCGCATCCTAATCGATAATTTCAATTATGCAGATACGAGAAAGGCGGTGAAGATGATTGGTGAACAATGCCAAACGGAATCTTCTGGCGGGATCAATGAAAAAACAATCAGGGAATATGCCGAGTGTGGGGTAGATTATATTTCTTCAGGGGCTTTAACGCATTCAGTGTATAATATGGACCTAAGCCTTAAAGCGGTATAAATGTCTGTAGAGATTGAGGAAAAACTTGATAAAATACCTATAGTCAATTGGTTCGTCCTGCTTTTGAAAAAGGTGAAACTACCTGCTTTTGAAGGCCTTTCCCTTTATGATCTAATAGAGATGTACGTCTTGGGTATTTTGCAAGGTGCATTATCCTCTAGGGCGAGTTCCATTGCCTTTAGTCTGTTTATGGCTTTGTTTCCCCTGTTGATATTTTTGGTTACCCTGGTGCCTTTCATTATTCCTTATGCGAGCGTTGGCAATGAGAATTTCGATGCCCAGTTTTTGTTGTTCTTGGAATCTTTTTTACCGTCCGCGACCAGTGAATATTTTGGGGATATTTATCAGCAGATAAAAGACCAAAGGAGTGGTGGGGTCTTGTCCTCTGCATTTTTTATTTCCATATTTCTTATGGCAAATGGCGTGAATGCTATTTTCGGGGGATTTGAAAATTCATATCACGTAAAACTGACCCGAAATTTTATCCGACAATATGCCTATGCACTTATGGTCGGACTTATTCTTTCGATCCTCCTTATTTTGGGAGCGGCCATTTATGTGTATTTTGAATTTTATATTTTGGATTATTTGAGTGAATGGGCAGCCAAGACCAGGGGGTATGACCTTAGTGACAATGATATTGTAGGCGCCCAAGTCGGTAAAATCCTCTTTTTTATGATATTGTCGTATTTCACGACTGCCATATTGTATTATTTCGGTACTGCCGAGGGAAAACAGGCCAAATTCTTTTCAGTAGGCGCGTTAATGACCACCATACTTTTTGTGTTGACATCCTATCTTTTTGGGGTGTATGTTGAAAAATTCGCCCGTTATAACGAATTATACGGGGCTTTGGGAGGATTATTGATACTTATGGTGTTCATTTGGTTAAATTCCAATATATTGCTGCTCGGGTTCGAATTGAACGCATCCCTTAACTCATTGCGAAAAAATATCAATAAAGATGACGAAAAGAAGTAGGCTGTTACTATTGGGAATATTGGTCATGTTCTCATTTACCGCTAAATCACAAAGTATATTCGGTAAGTGGAAGACCATTGATGACCGTACGGGAAAGCCTAAGGCCATAATTGATATTTATAAGAAAGACGGCCTCATGTATGGCAAGGTAGTCAAGATTGTGGAAGAAGGTAAAGAAGATGCCGTTTGTTCCAAATGTGAAGGTGAATTAAAAGATCGGCCTATTTTAGGTATGATGATCATTGAGGAAGCTAAAGAACATCATAATGGCGAATGGAAAGGTAAAAAACTCTTCGATCCACAACAAGCCATGACTTTTAGGTGTAAAATATGGTTGAACCCCCATAACGAGAATGAATTAAAGGTCAGGGGATATCTGGCATTTATTTATAGAACGCAGACCTGGTTGCGTGTTGAAAGCTAAAAGTTGTGAAGTATGCAACATTTCATCAATGTAATATTGCCGATTCCGCTCGAAAAACTCTTCACTTACAGTATTTCCGAAACTGAATTTCAGCATATAGAACCTGGAATGAGGGTGGCGGTGCCTTTTGGTAAATCAAAAATATATACGGCATTGGTCTATGAAACCCATACGAATCCTCCAGAGGTGTACGAGGCCAAGGAAATCCATAAGATATTGGACGACGCTCCTGTGGTCAACCCTGTACAATTGAGGCATTGGAGGTGGATCGCCGATTACTATATGTGTACCATTGGCGAGGTGTTCAGAAGTGCAATGCCCAGTGCTTTTTTATTGGAGAGTGAAACTTTAATATTAAGGAATGAAAGGGGAGTAGTTGATGAGAATGGACTAAAAGACGATGAATTCTTGGTTTATGAGGCTTTACAGCATCAATCCATGTTGCGGGTAGATGAGGTCAGTGCCATTATCGACCGGAAAAATGTGCTGCCTATATTAAATAGGTTGATCGAAAAGCAGGTCATTCTACTAAAAGACGAAATATACGAGCAATATAAACCGAAATTGGTCAGGTATGTAAAATTAGGTTCGGCATACCGGTCGGAAGAAAAGTTAGAGGAATTATTGGAATCTTTGTCCAGGGCCCCGAAACAGAGTCAGGTGGTTTTGGCTCTTTTCCAATTGGAAGTAAAGGATAAGAAGCCTATAAAGATCACCGACTTGGAACAGAGCAGTGGTAGCTCAAAAGCGGTAATCAAGGCTTTGGTAGATAAGGGAATTCTAGAGGAATATCTCATAAGGATCGATAGGGTAAACTACGAGGGTGAAAATGAGGATTTTGATCTAAAGACCCTAAACGAGTATCAACAAAAGGCTTTGGTCGATATACAAAAAAGCTTTGATGACAATAAGGTTGCCCTACTGCACGGTGTTACTTCTTCCGGTAAGACCGAGGTATATGTAAAGCTTATCGAAGAATGTATAAATAGTGGTAAGCAGGCTTTGTACCTATTACCGGAAATCGCATTGACCACACAATTGATCTCGCGATTACAAGATTATTTTGGAGAGAAGATATCCGTGTATCATTCCAAATACAGTATACATGAAAGAGTGGAGGTATGGAATAATGTTTTGGCCCAAAAATCGAAGGCCCAAATTGTCATCGGCGCCCGTTCTTCCCTGTTCTTGCCGTATTCAGATTTAGGATTGATTATTATAGATGAGGAGCATGAAGGTTCATTTAAACAATTTGACCCTGCACCAAGGTACCATGCAAGGGATGCGGCCATTGTTTTATCCAAATTGCACAATGCAAATACGGTATTGGGTTCGGCAACTCCAAGTTTGGAAAGTTATTATAATTCCCAAACGGGGAAATATGGGTATGCCAGTATTGATCGTCGTTTTGGCAATGTGGTAATGCCCGACATTGAATTAGTCGATTTAAAGGACCAAACACGAAAAAGGAGAATGAAAGGTCATTTTTCTGAACGGTTATTGGAAGAGATAACAGAAACCTTGGACAATGGTGAACAGGTGATTCTTTTTCAGAATCGAAGGGGTTTCGCCCCTATAGTGGAGTGTACTACCTGTGGGCATTCACCCCAATGTCCTAACTGTGATGTTAGTTTAACCTATCATCAACATAGAAAACAATTGCGTTGTCATTATTGTGGGCATCATATTGCCTTACCAGAGAACTGTGAAGCCTGCGGTAGTCCAACATTGGATACTAAGGGATTTGGGACCGAGCAGGTAGAACAAGAGTTTAAAGATTTATTTCCTAAGGCAAATGTGGGGAGAATGGATCTAGATACGACAAGGGGGAAATATGGGTATGAAAAGATCATAACCGCATTTGAGCAACAAGAGTTGGATGTACTTGTAGGAACGCAGATGTTGACCAAGGGACTTGACTTTAGGAATGTGAATCTTGTAGGTATTATGAATGCGGATTCCTTGTTAAATTTTCCCGATTATAGGGCGCATGAACGTAGTTTTCAGTTATTGACCCAAGTTGCGGGTAGGGCAGGGCGGACCAAAAAACGCGGTAAGGTTATCATTCAAAGTTATAATCCTTACCATCAGATACTAAAACAGGTTTCAACCAATGATTATTTGGGAATGTTCAAAGAACAGTTATATGAGCGGGAGCAATTTTTATATCCGCCTGTTAACAGGATTATCAAGATTACATTCAAGCATAAAAACTATAACACATTGAATGATGCGGCCGAATGGTTTGCAAAAGGCTTAAGGAATGTTTTCAAGTCTGGAATATTAGGTCCGGAATATCCTCCTGTGGCAAGAATACGTAATCAATATATAAAAAATGTGATCATAAAGGTTTCTTTAAAGCAATCTTTACCGCAAACAAAAAACAGCATTAAAAGAATAGAAAATTCCTTTAATGCTGTTTCGCAGTTCAGAAGTGTACGTGTAATCTACAATGTAGACCACATTTAGAAATTACTATGTAAAGTTTAAACGTTACTTAGCGCCTCGGCCAATTCGGCCTTTTTATTTCTACTCAAAGGTATAGACCTTCCGCTAACTTCAACATTCTTGCTATTGAATTTCTCAACTTTTTCAAGGTTCACAATGTATGATTTGTGAATTCTAAGAAATTTTTCTTCAGGCAATTGCTTTTCAAAAGATTTCATTGTTGATAAAATTACGATATTCGCTTCATCCGTAACTAATTTTATGTAGTCGCCCAAGGCTTCTATCCACTTGATATCGTTAAGGATAACTTTTCTTTTCTTAAGGTTACTTTTTACGAAGATATGTTCTTCATCTTCCAGTACCCTGTTCATTTGTTCGTATTTTGCTACGGCTCTTTTAACAGATGCATCAAAACGGGCCATGGTAATGGGTTTGTGCAAATAGTCTGTTACATCGTAGTCAAATGCTTTAAGGGCATAATCCGGTTTTCCGGTGATTAAGATTACTTGAGGACTGTTTTCAAGGGATTCGAGTAGGTCGAATCCATTAATGATAGGCATCTCAACATCAAGAAAAATTAAATCGATCTCATGGTTCTTGATACCATTCTTCGCCTCTATGGCATTGCTGTATTCAGCAACCATCGCAAGGTTCGGATGGTTGTTGACCAATTTCGCGACTGCCATACGCTGCATTGATGAATCATCAACAATAATACTTCTTAATTTCATAAATGGGTTGATTTGTGGGGTTAAATCATCGACAAATTACCGAAATTACACGCTGAACTGCAATAAAAGTTGTAAACAATGTATTAAATACTGTGTAATTTGCAATGACCATTTCATTAGATTTGGTTAAGTTCAATTTTTATGATTATCCTTTCTATAACGAAGATTTTTTCGTTTTCTTGTGATAACTTCAAAATATTCTTACTTTTGCGCTCCTTAAAACAAATATATTTATGAACAATTACGAAACTGTTTTCATTTTAAATCCCGTTCTATCAGATGTTCAGATAGAGGAAACAGTTAAGAAATTCGAGGATTTCTTAATTAAGAATGGTGCCAAAATGGTATCAAAAGAAAATTGGGGGCTTAAGAAATTGGCCTATCCGATCCAGAACAAGAAAAGTGGTTTTTACCATTTATTCGAATTCACTGCTCCAGGAGAGGTGATTACACCTTACGAGCAAGAATTCAGGAGAGATGAGCGTGTAATGCGCTTCTTGACTGTGAAGTTAGACAAACATGCCATTGCATGGGCTGAGAAAAGAAGAACAAGATTAAAATCTAAAGCGTAAGTACTATGGCATCTATAGAACAACAGGCAAAAGGAAAGAAAGATGGGGAAATCAGGTATTTGACCCCATTGAATATTGAAACCAACACAAAAAAGAAGTATTGTCGTTTCAAGAAGTCAGGTATTAAGTACATTGACTATAAAGATGCTGATTTCTTGATGAAATTGGTAAACGAACAAGGAAAGCTTCTTCCAAGAAGGTTAACCGGTACTTCTTTGAAATATCAGAGAAAAGTGGCACAGGCAGTAAAAAGAGCGCGTCATTTGGCACTTATGCCCTATGTTGGTGATTTATTAAAATAAAAGAAACGAACCATGGAACTTATATTAAAGGAAGACGTACAAAACTTAGGTTTTAAAGACGATTTGGTAAGTGTTAAGAACGGTTACGGAAGAAATTTTCTAATACCTCAAGGTTTGGCCACATTGGCAACTCCTTCTGCTAAAAAGGTATTAGCAGAGAATTTGAAACAAAGAGCCCATAAAGAAAAGAAAGTCGTTGACGCTGCGAACAAAGTGGCTGAGGCTTTAAAATCTTTGGAACTCAAGATAAAAGCAAAGGCTGGTGCCGGAGACAAACTTTTTGGTTCGGTAACTTCTATCGATTTAGCCGCTGCCCTTGAAAAAGAAGGTCATGAGGTTGATAAGAAGTTTATCAATATTCAAGGAGGTACGGTTAAAAGGACTGGAACAGCAAACGCACAAATTAGACTTCACAGGGATGTTATAGTAGATTTCCCATTTGAAGTTGTTGCTGATAAGTAAGACTTTTACGTTAATAACTTTTAAGAGCTATGTCCGCATAGCTCTTTTTTTTTGCCCTATTTTTGCCGCTAACTAACTCAAACCAAGTATATGCGTAAAAAACTACAACTCAGTTTTGTGTTGTTGTTCGCTAGTTTTGCGGCAATGGCACAGGTCACAACCTCTAATATTCGGGGAAAAGTGATCGACGATCAAAACCTACCTTTATTGGGTGCTAATATTGTTGCTGTACATACACCTACAGGTACTACCTACGGTGCTATTACCAACGAAGATGGGCGGTACAACCTATTGAACCTTAGGGTCGGTGGGCCTTATACAGTTTCCGTTTCTTATATCGGCTTCAAGACCCAGGAAAAAAACAATGTATTTTTGACCTTAGGCCAAACTTTTGATTTGGATGCTACGATGGTTACAGACAGTCAGGCGCTAGACGAAGTAATCGTGGTCTCAGATCAGTCGGGAACGTTCGGAGACGGTCGTACCGGGGCAGAAACAAGTGTAGGTAGAAGGGAATTGACCCGTTTACCCACAATTTCACGTTCAGCCCAAGATTTCACAAGATTGGAGCCCACGGCAAGTGGTAACTCTTTTGGCGGTCGTAATGACCAGTTCAACAACTTTTCTTTGGACGGGGCCATTTTCAACAACCCCTTCGGATTGGATTCCCCAACTCCTGGTGGACAAACGGATTCGCAGCCCATTTCATTGGATGCCATTGATCAAATCCAAGTGTCAACAGCACCTTACGATGTTACGCAATCCGGATTTACAGGTGCAACCGTAAATGCGGTAACTAAGAGCGGAACCAACGAATTTCACGGAACCGTTTATGGTTTTACCAGAAATGAAGGTCTTACCGGCGGTAAAATTAAGGGTGAGGACGTTACGAAACCGGATTTGAATCAGAGTCAATATGGTTTTAGTATCGGAGGTCCTATCGTAAAGGATAAATTGTTCTTTTTTGCCAACTTCGAGAAAGAAGAACGTGATGATTTGGGTACAAACGGTTGGATACCCAATACTGGATCTGGTGCCATAAATGAATCAAGGGTGTTGGAGAGTGATTTGATTGCCGTACAATCCGCCTTGGGAGGACTAGGTTACGATACTGGTGCCTATGAAGGGTTTACCTATGGCTCGGAATCTACCAAAGGTATTTTTAAATTGGATTGGAACATCAATGACAAAAACCGATTGGCGGTTATTTATAACTTCCTGAATGCTTCCAAGGAAAAACCTGCGCACCCTACGGCAATTGGGGTTAGAGGCCCTAGTTTTACAACCTTGCAGTTCGAAAAATCAGGGTATGAGATAAACAATAAATTAAACTCCGTACAATTGGAGTTGAACTCCACCTTGTCAGACGAAGTAACCAATAAATTACAGATCGGTTATTCCCATTTCGATGACTTTAGGGATCCACTTTCAACACCGGCCCCTAGTATCATTATTCAAGATGGTGCAGGTTCCAACTATATTGTTGCAGGTCATGAACCATTTTCCATTCACAATAGATTGGATCAAAAAGTGTTTCAGATTACAAATAATATGAATATTTTCAAAGGTAATCATACGTATACTGTTGGTTTCGCTTTTGAAAAATTCCAATTCGACAATTCATTTAACTTAGGCTTTTATGGAGGAACTTTTGGTTTTCCTATCGCTGACGACTATTTTGGAAACTTTAGAAGTGTTCAAGAGTTTTTGGATAATGCCCAACCTGGAGGTTTAATCGATGGATTGATTCAAGGTGCTGAAGCAACATATGCCAATAATAATCAATTTGAAGATGGAGCTGATGGTGGATGGACCTTAGCTGAAACCAATGTTGGTCAGCTATCTTTTTACCTTCAGGACGAGTGGACGGCCACTGATGATTTTAAGTTGACCTACGGAATTCGTTTTGATAAGCCCTTGTACTTTGATACTAAGGATAAAATTGCTGAGAATATCGAAAGAAAATCAGCAAATTATCAACCAGATAACGTTTATTATAACCCAAACACAGGAGAAGCTACCACTATCGATTCTGAGCAATTGCCAAGTAATGATTGGATGATATCCCCAAGGGTAGGATTTAATTGGGATGTAAAAGGTGATAATACCTTACAACTTCGAGGGGGTACAGGATTGTTTACAGGAAGATTGCCTTTTGTGTGGTTGGGTAACCAAGTACAAGGTGTTGATTTCTTCTTCTACCAAGCTGTTGATCCTGATTTCAAATGGCCACAGGTATGGAGGACCAACCTAGGTGCGGATAAAGCTTTTGATAACGGACTTGTCTTAACCGCTGATGTTTCCTACACAAAGGATTTAAATGCTCCCCACGTTCAAAACTGGGCGTACAGTGATCCTTCAGGTACTTTGAATGCTCCTGGAGATAACAGACCAATATATTTGGGTAGTGATGTCTCTACCAATGCTTTTGGCGGGCCAACAAGTGCCTATGTGTTTACCAATTCTGATAAAGGGCGTATATGGAACCTATCCCTAAAAGGACAAAAAACATTCGAGAATGGAATTTACACCATGTTGGCTTATAGTTATTTAAATGCCAAGGATGTAAACTCTATTGAGGCCGAAATTACAGGGGATGCTTTCGATTTTAACCCTAATTTAGGGGATGCCAACGCAGATGTGTTAGGGTACTCTAAATATGGGGATACACATCGTTTTATCGGTGTAGGTTCAAAACAATTCAAGTACGGTACGGATGATAAATGGTCAACTACCATTTCAACCTTCTTTGAATATGCCCAAGGAGGTAGGTTTAATTATACATACGCTGGTAACATAAATAACGATAGTTCTTTCCAGAACAACGACCTTGTATACATTCCTACGGCTTCCGAGGTGCAGCAAATGCAATTTACCGGTGCAGGACAGGCAGCAGCTTTTGAATCGTATATTCAACAAGATGATTATTTAAATGATCATAGAGGGGAATATATGGAACGTTATGGTGCTTTGGCCCCATGGAGGGGAAAATGGGATATTAAGATTCTCCAAGACTATAATTTCAAAGTTTCCAGTGGTAAAACACATACGATTCAGTTGAGTTTTGATATTTTGAATTTCGGAAACTTATTGAATTCTGATTGGGGTGTAATTCAACAGCCCAATAATCTGAATCCTTTGAGTGTTTCAGTAGATCCGAACACAAGTGTTCCTACTTATACCTTTAATCCGGAATTGACAGAGACTTTTGGATATGATGCAAGCCTTTTGTCCAGATGGCAAGGGCAGTTGGGTCTTCGCTACATTTTTTAAGCCGACTCAATAATGATATTAAAAGCCCTGATGATTTCGTCAGGGCTTTTTGTTTTACGGAATGATGTACTACCCCTTTTGAGCTTATAATACCGGTTTCCCAATAGTTTCAATAAAGTGATTCAGTAATGGTATGGGTATTTCGATTTTGCAGAATTTTACTGATATGATTTAATTATACAGGCTAAGCCATAGCTATTGTTTACTTTTGTGGTTTTTAGTACAAAAGGCATAAGGGCCATGGCAGTGAAGCGACTTTCTTTCAACTTGAAACAAATTTCTTGGTATCGGTATTATAGAAATCTGTTTTTAAAGAACCCCAATAGGCTATTAGCGTTTAAAGGAACCATCGTTATTGGTTCACTTGTTATTTTGATGATGGTTTTGGGGTTGCCATTTTATGCGGTAACATTGGGGCTTGGTGCACTTGCGGGAGCTCTCTCTGAAACCGAGGACCACCCGAACGGACGATTAAAGTCCATGGCCTTGAAAGTTTTAAGTTTTGCTATATCAAGTTTTTCGGTAGAGTTGTTACAGCCTTATCCTATCCTATTGGGGCTGGGGCTGTCCCTTTCAACGATTGCCTTCATTTTACTGGGCGGTATAAGTGAGCGTTTTCGAGGAGTGACCTTTGGAGCTTTGCTCATTGGGGTTTATACAATGATCGGGGCACCAATTAGTCCTAATTGGTATTTGCAGCCGATATTACTTTCATTAGGTGCTTTTATTTATGGCGCTTTTTCATATGTAATTTTACTTTTAAAACCTTACAGCCTCTTGAATCAACAGTTGGCAATAGGGTTTTATGCGCTATCGGATTATTTTAATGAAAAATCCAAACTTTTTCCAAGTGACGGACAACGGGATAAAGCGATAAGGGCAAAACTGGCCCTGTTGAACATACAGATCGTTGAGGCTTTGGATACTTGTAAGGAAGTTCTGAACAGCTATGGGGAGTCACTAAAAAATAAGCAACCGTTACAACCTTATTTGCACTATTTCATGGTTTTACAAGAATTGCATGAACGGGCTACTTCAAGTCATGAACGGTACGATCTATTGACTACGAACCCTGCAAATATCGAATTGATCGGGGGTATCGATCAATTACTGCACGAGTTGGCCCTTGCCACTAAAAATTTTGCTGAAAGTTTACTTACCGGTAGTCCTTACGAGCATCCCAAGGCATTAGGCTGGTTGATAGGGACCATTAACGGATTACTGAAAGCCGATAAATCAAAAGGTACGCTTTCTTTGCGTTTATTGATTAAAAACCTGACCCAGTGTAACGAAACATTAAAACATATTCATGAGAATTATGACCAGGATTCCTTGCCTAAATTAGAAAAAGATACCCGTTCCTATTTTAAAAGATTAAAATCACAATTAAATAGTAAGCACCCCAGAATGCGACATGCCTTAAGATTAAGTCTGTCTTTTTTAATTGGGTTCGCTGTCTATCAATATTTTGGTTTGGCCAAAGGGGAATGGATCGTCCTTACTATTTTGTTTGTATTGCAACCCAGTTTTAGTGAAACACGAAAACGATTGTTAGAAAGGACTATAGGTACCTTGTTGGGGGTGGTCATTGGTGTTCTGGTCATTCGATTATTCTCTTTTTCCGGGCAAATAGTGCTTTTGGTCACTTCGGCTTATTTATTTTTTATTTGGATGAAACGCCGTTACTCCGTTGGGGTTATTTTCATTACTATTTTCGTGCTGTGTGCCTTCAATATAATGTCGGATAAAGGGGTAGAGGTAATGGCGCCTCGTTTAATCAATACACTTATAGGGGCTTTTATCTCGTTTGCCGTAGTTCGCTTTTTGTGGCCCGAATGGCAGTACAAAAAATTACCCGGCTTACTAAGTGAGGTCGTTCATAAAAACACAGCTTATTTTAAGGCTATTTTAGAAGAGTATCAAAATCCGACTACCGACGATTTAAATTACAGAATAGCAAGGAGAGAAGCACATAGGGCCGATAATGCCTTGGTCAAGGTCTGGCAAAACATGCAGTTAGATCCTCAGAAACAACAACAATTGAATAAAACGGCTTTTAAGCTTACCTATCTGAACCATGCTTTGTTGTCTTATTTATCGGCTTTAGGGGCACACAGAACACAACAAAAAACGGAAACCTTACAAATATTGGTATTTGAAAATGAAATTTTAAAAGCGCTGGATGATGCCTTTAATTGGTTGACCGCACAAAACATAAAAGAAATAGAACCGATTGAAAATACACTGAGGGATATTAGCGATAAATTGCTAACTACGAACAAGGACATAACCCAAATGCAATATATCTTACTTTACAATATTGTACACGTAACCATGCAAATACTTGAGCAGGCTAAATTGTTCAACCTAACGAAAACCGCTAATTAAAGTTGGAAAATATTGAAAATAAGGAGCTAAGGGTTAATGGGTTTGTTTTGTAAAGAAGACTACCATCGTTTCCGGAGTTCGAATTATAAAGGAATACAGAAAATAATCATAAAAGCCCTGACAGAATCGTCAGGGCTTTTTATTTTTGCAGCATGAAATATAGGAGATTAACAAAGCAACAATTTGAGGAGTTGCATCAAGAGTTTATAAATTTTTTGGCAACCCAGTCCATTACAGGAGAGGAATGGAAGCAACTAAAGGCCGACAAGCCAGAAGTGGCAGAAGAGGAGTTGGATGTTTTCAGTGACCTGATTTGGGAAGGGGTCTTGAACAAGGTTACCTATTTGGAGAATATTTCGGCCCAACAAATGCATTTGTTCGAGTTGACGGACAAGGAAATGAAATTGATTTCCGTTAAGGTGATGAACCCAAAAATAGACCTACAGACAACCGTCGGGTTCAATTGGTTCAAGAAAAACTGGCAATCCGATTTTGTAGATTACCTCACGGCCTCGAAGGCCTACGGGGAAGATAAGAACCTGGATAAATTCAATTTGATCCAACAAGGCGCTGTAATCACAAAAGGTGATCTGTACAAATGGTTCGATAGTATGATCGAGGTCAATTAAAGACATTTCCGCAAAAGCAGGAAACCACAAAACCATATATTTGCATTAGAAAAATACCAAATGGCACAAAAACCTAGTATACCTAAAGGAACCAGAGACTTTTCACCTACCGAGATCGCTAAGCGCGATTATATTTTTGGGGTAGTGAAAAAGCATTTTAAGATTTTTGGATTTCAACCGATTGAAACCCCATCTTTCGAAAATTCGGAAACTCTGATGGGTAAATATGGGGATGAAGGTGACCGTTTGATCTTTAAGATTTTGAATTCGGGGGATTTTTTGAATAAGGTAGATGAGGCCACTTATAGCATAAAAGACTCAAGGTCTTTAACTTCTAAGATTTCAGAAAAAGCCTTGCGTTATGATTTGACCGTACCTTTTGCCCGTTATGTGGTCATGCACCAGAATGAAATAGATTTTCCATTTAAACGGTATCAAATACAGCCGGTTTGGCGGGCCGATAGACCTCAAAAAGGACGATTCAGGGAGTTTTACCAATGTGATGCGGACGTGGTCGGTGCAAATTCCCTTTTACAGGAAGTTGAATTGATCCAGTTGTATGATTCCGTTTTTTCAGATTTGAAATTGGAAGGGGTTACCATAAAATTGAACAACCGTAAAATACTTGCCGGTATAGCCGAGGTTATTGGGGCTCATGATAATTTGGTCAATTTCACCGTAGCCTTGGATAAATTGGATAAGATCGGGGTAGAAGGGGTCAAAAAAGAAATGTTGGCCAAAGGTATTTCTGAAGAAGCGATTACAAAGGCGGCACCACTTTTTGAACTTTCTGGGGATAATGCCTCCCAGTTACTGGCCCTGAAAGATTTATTGATCCAATCGGAACAAGGAAGTAAAGGGGTAGAGGAACTCGGATTTATCATCAATGCCATGGAGCATTTGCAATTGCAATCGGCAAATCTTGAAATCGATGTAACGCTGGCTAGAGGGCTTAACTATTATACGGGAGCCATCTTTGAGGTAGCTGCGCCAAAAGGCGTTAAAATGGGTTCAATTGGAGGCGGAGGGCGTTATGATGACCTTACGGGTATATTCGGACTTAAAGATGTGAGTGGTGTAGGTATTTCATTTGGTTTGGATCGTATTTATTTGGTTCTGGAAGAATTGGGCTTATTTCCCGAGACATTGAACAAATCATTGGATGTACTATGCATCAATTTCGGTGAAAACGAATCAATGGCGGCGTTATCTTTAGTGACCGAGCTTCGAAAGCAAGGGGTTACTGCAGATGTATACCCAAGTAAGGCCAAAATGCAGAAGCAGATGAAATATGCCAATAATCGTAAAGTTCCTTATGTGGTATTGATCGGTGAAAATGAAATGAACACCAATACTTTCGTTGTCAAGGAAATGGCCAGTGGTGAGCAATATACTTATGGCCTTGACCAAATAAATGATTTTATTAAAAGGCTATAGCTTTTTTTTAATGGCTTTGATGATTGTTTTGTAATAGTCCGCACTGTGTGGAACATATTTCTTTAGGTTGGCCAACCCCCAAGTTTCCTCAGAAAACTTTAGGAGCGGAACAAGTGATAAGGCTTCGACTTCGGAATCCTGTTTTGTTAATTGGGATAAAGGTACTTTCAACTCACAGATATATGTGTGGTGGAATTCACAATCCGTTAAGTTTTCATTGTGTTTTTGGATGGATTTGAAAACCCCGATTTTTTCTAGTTCACTAGTGGTAATCTCCAAGCCTATTTCTTCCGAAACCTCCCTAGTCGCAGAGAGTTCATAACTTTCCCCTACACCTACATGTCCGGCTACCGAAACGTCCCAAAGTAGGGGATGGGTATCCTTGTCTTTTCCTCTTTGCTGTAGTAATATTTTTCCGTTTTTGGTATAAAACCAAACATGGACCGTTGGGTGGAACAGTCCATGTTTATGTGCTTCGGATTTCATGGCCGTTTTTCCGGTGAAGTTGCCTTCAGCATCCAATATATCAACCAATTCATCCATAATAAAAATATCTAATACAGCCTATCAATCAAAATAACTGAAAGTCTCACCGTCTTTAATGTTCAGAACCGTTTCATAGATTAAACGGATTACGTTTTCAACATCGTCTTTATGTACCGTTTCCACTGTAGTGTGCATATAACGCAATGGTAAGGAGATAAGGGCTGAAGCTACGCCACCGTTGCTATAAGCAAAGGCATCGGTATCGGTTCCCGTAGATCTGGAAGCTGCCATTCGTTGAAATGGGATTTTATTGGCTTCGGCAGTTTCTATGATACGCTCCCGTAGTTTGTTCTGTACCGCTGGGGCGTAGGAAATAACAGGTCCTGCACCTATTTCGGTATGGCCCTCGGTCTTTTTCTCGATCATTGGGGTGGTCGTATCGTGGCACACATCTGTTATGATCGCAACATTGGGTTTAATGGTTTGGGTAATCATTTCCGCACCTCGCAACCCTATTTCTTCTTGAACGGAATTAGTAATGTACAATCCGAAAGGAAGTTTCTTTTTGTTTTCATGTAGTAGACGTGCAACTTCGGCTACCATAAAGCCACCGGCCCTATTATCAATAGCACGGCAAACGAATTTGTCCTTATTAAGAATTTGGAATTCATCCGGATAGGTGATTACACAACCTACATGAACACCCATTTTCTCTACTTCTTTTTTGTCTTTTGCTCCTATATCAATGAAAATATTATCGAGTTTTGGAGGTTCTTCCTTGGCTTTGTTCCTAGTGTGAATGGCCGGCCAACCAAAAACCCCTTTTACAATACCGTTTTTCGTATGGATGTTCACCCATTTAGAAGGGGCGATTTGATGGTCACTGCCTCCATTTCGAATTACGTATAAAAGTCCGTTGTCCGTTATGTAGTTCACGTACCAGGAAATTTCGTCAGAATGCCCTTCTATCACTACTTTGAATTCAGCATCCGGATTAATTACACCAACAGCAGAACCATAGGTGTCGGTAATGAAGGTGTCGACATAAGGTTTTAGATAATCCATCCAAATTTTTTGACCTTCCCATTCATAACCCGTAGGTGCTGCGTTATTGAGGTACTTTTCTAAAAAATCCATCGATTTTTTATTGAGAATTTTCTTTGAAGCCATATATAATAATTTTGTACACAAACTTAACAATATTCGATCTTAATAAGTAATAACCGTGGTTAATAATCGTTAATTTTGGCAAGGCTTTTGTATTTGGTCCCATGATGGTAAATAGATTTCTATTTTTTGTTTTCGGTCTTTTTACGCTACTTGTTTCTGCACAAGTGGAAGAACAGCCTTTGGATTCGATTGCGGAGAAAATGATCATTATAGAAGGCGATTCTATTGTCTATAGTTCCATTCCCCTCGAAGAGGTTTACGTATTCAGTAAATTGAATTTTAAATCCTATAAGGCAAAACTCAGGTATTATATTTTAAGAAGAAAGACCATTAAAGTATTCCCATATGCCAAGTTGGCCGCAGAACGATTACAGGAGCTGAACGACAGTCTTTCAAAAATAACAAAAACCCGTAAGCGTAAAAAATACACAAGGAAGGTACAAAAGTACATTGAAGGCGAATTTTCAGATGAGCTTAAGAAAATGACCCGGACCGAGGGACAGATACTTGTTAAACTTATTTATAGGCAAACCGGTCATACAGCTTTTGGATTAGTAAAGGAATTGAGAAATGGTTGGCGTGCTTTTTGGTACAATACCACGGCAAAAATGTTCGATATTAGTTTAAAAGAGGAATACGACCCGAAAAATGTTGAGGAGGATTATCTAATTGAGGATATTTTACAGCGTGCTTTTGCTGCTGGTAAGTTGGAACGCCAGAAATCCGCTTTGGATTTTGATTATATGGATTTAGAGAACAGGTGGAACTCGGTAAGTTCAAAAAGCAACTGAACGAACTTAATTAAATATTTTGGGGTTATTTCTTCTTTTTCGGGGTATTGAACAAGGCGTTCATAATTATATGAACACTGTAAAAACCCATTGCAATAGCTGCTATGGCTAAAATAATACCAAAAATGAGTACGGGGATATATAGGAAATGCCCGTGGTTTTTAAAAGCTTGCCATAATACCACTGGAGCGGTAAACATTAAAATAAAGGTGTAAATAAAGTGTTTTACCCCTTTGACTAAAAGGTCTCTATCGGTTTTCATGATAATGGAAATCTTGCTGTAAAAATATCAAATCTGACTTAATGTACATGGTTAAAAGGAGTCATATTTATTCTATGGTAACCGTTTCTTTATATTCTTGGCATAAAGCAAAATAACCCAGTGCAATATTATTGGCATCCGTCAGGTTAACAATGTTTCCCCTAACCGTAGCAGCTGGTGTAGAAAACGGTCCTTGGTCCCCACCACTTTGAACGATCAATTGGTTCATGTAGTTGTAAAAGGCTTCATCTGTGCCTAAAATACTTATTTCCAATTCCCTGCCAGGTTCTAGTCCGTCTTCATAGAAATAAGAAAATTCAAAGGACTGTCCTTGGTAAAAGGTATCTTCGGATACGAGGTATTTATCAAAATCAAAATCAAAAAGGTAGAAATCATCACGAGTTGCTTCATCGGTATATGAAACTACTATTTCGGTTTCATCCTCAGAGAATAAAGAGCCATCTCCTTGTCTTAAGTCATCAAATGGTACGGTGGGCACAAAGGAGGTAGTTGCCTCATATTGTTCGTTATTATATGTGATGTTCAATTGATATTCTCCTTGTGTCAGTGCTTCCGTAGGCCAATTAATAACATAAATACCAGATCCCAACGGCTGTTCTTCAAGTTCTGCTGTAATATTGGTCGTGGTACTCATAAGTTGTATGTCGTCTAACACGGCCGGACCTATTTCCTCAAAGAAAGATGTGGTTTCGGTGGCCTTGACCTCAATTCGGGTAGAAGATAATCCGGTATCGATACGAATCAGTGCATCGATGGACAAGCGGGTGGTATCTGTAGGTACATTTACTTCGATAACATCCTCACAGCTTAACGAAATAAATAATAGGGTCAATATTAATATATATTTTTTCATGGCCTAAAATTTAAAATTATAGGTTACTGCCGGTACGATTCCGAATATCGAAGTGCGAACCGCTTCATTCACATTGGTATCTTCATTTCTACTAAAAGAAATGGATGCGGCATTTTTTCTGTTGTAAACATTATAAAGGCTAAATACCCATTCTCCCTGTAATTTTCGATTCTTATTCTTTCTGGGCGTAAGACTTGCCGAAAGGTCAAGACGATTATAACTGGGTAACCTTTCCTGGTTTCGTTCTCCGTAATAGGGAACGGTCATTCCTTGAAATTCATATTGGCCAATGGGGTAATTCGTGGGTTGTCCCGTTTGAAAAACAAAATTGGCATTAAAACTCCATTTTTCATTCAAGTCATAATTTCCGTAAACCGAGATGTCATGCGTTTTGTCATAGGGGGTATTGTACCATTTACCGTTATTGATCCCTGTTTCAGATGAATTTCTTCCAGGGGTTCTCTGTTCTGATTTTGACAAGGTATATGCAAGCCATCCTTGTAGTTTACCCATATTCTTTCGAAATAGGAATTCCAATCCATAGGCCCTTGCTTCACCATTCAGGATAACTTGTTCAATGGCATCATTCGCAATAAGGTTTGCCCCATCAATATAATCGATACGGTTTTGAATGTCTTTGTAGAACAACTCTGTCTCTACAGAGTAATCGCCTTCTTTAAGGTTTTGAAAATACCCCATAGCATATTGATCCAAGAGTTGGGGTTCTATAAAAGGGCCACTAGGTGTCCAAACATCCAAAGGAGTGGGCGAACTGGTATTCGAAATCAAATGCAGGTATTGTGCTAAACGGGTGTAACTGGCTTTAAGAGAGCTATTATCATTTATTAGGTACGATAAGCTGAACCTTGGTTCAAGATTGGTGAACTTGGCCAAACTTTCACTTCTCTTAGGGGTTAAAACATCTATAGGGTCGGCTTCTTGGTAAATTTGAATCGTGGAATTGAAAAGAACCGGGTTATTATTTTCATAAACATTCAATTCGTCTTGTCCCAAACGGTTGAAATAACTGAGTCTCAAGCCATAACCCAGACTGAGTTTTGGGGTCACCTGGTGTTCCACATCCACATAGGCTGCAAACTCATTGGCGTATTTTTGAATGAGTTGGTCTTCAAGAATTCCCGAACTGGAATTACTGGGTTCTATTTTACCGGGATTAAAGCGATAATAGATATTGTTAAGACCGTAATTAATACGAAGTTGATCATTAAGATAATGCTTCAGGTCGTACTTTACATTGAAATTTTGAATTCCCGAATTCCAATTGAAACCAACAAAATCCAACTTAAGTCCATAATAATAATCGGAATAGATCAAAGAAAGATTGGAAAACAGTTTACTGGAGAACAAGTGGTTCCAACGGAAATTGCCTACGGCATTTCCATAGGTGTTTACAAAACTATCGCTGATACTGAAGACATCCCTGCCGAAATAACCCGACAAAAATATGTTGTTGTTCGGGTTTATCTTAAAGTTTATTTTGGTGTTCAGGTCATAAAAATATGCTGTATTGTCAACATCGAAAAGGGGTAGGAACAGGTGGGCATACGACGATCTACCGCCGATTAGGAAGGCGGCCTTGTCTTTTTTCAAAGGGCCTTCAACCAGTAGACGACTGGCAACCAAGCCAATTCCGCCGTTTACTTTGAGTTCTTTACTATTTCCTTCTTTCTGAAAGATGTCGAGTACCGAAGAAAGCCTACCCCCGTAGCGTGCAGGAATGCCCCCTTTATATAATTTGATGTCTTTTATGGCATCGGGATTGAATACCGAGAAAAAACCGAAAAGATGTGAAGAGTTGAAAATAGTGGCCTCGTCGAGTAGAATAAGATTCTGGTCCACGGCACCACCCCTAACATTGAATCCTGAAGAACCTTCCCCGGCATTTGTTACACCCGGTAGTAGTAAGATAGATTTGATAACGTCGGCTTCGCCCAAAATAACCGGAATTTTCTTGATGGTGCCTACTGACATGGTGTTTACGCTCATTTGAGGTTTGCGTATATCCATTTTATCACTGGTATCGGTAACGATGACTTCGTCCAATTGCTCAGCTTCTTCAACCATAAGAAAATTCAATTTACTGTTTTCTGTTAGATTGATGCTTTGTATTTGATCTTGGAACCCTAGATAACCTACTTGTATTTGGTATTCCCCTTTGGGCAATGTAATGGAATAAAAGCCGTATTCATTCGTGGTAACGCCGGTATTAAGTTCTGGGACGGCTATGGTTACCCCGATCATGGTTTCGTTGCTCGAGGCTTCCGAGACCGTGCCACTGAGTGTGAATTTTTGCTGGGAAAAGAGAAGACAGGAAAAAAGGAAATATAAACTGGAAAAACAGAGCAGCCTTTTATTCATTGATACGAATTTTAGTAAAAATAAAAAGAATTAAAAGGATTTTAATGTATTAACGTTTATTTAAAATAAAAAACCCTTGGCGCTGACCAAGGGTTTTTATGATTTGAATATTACTACGTTAAATGCCCTTTAATATGGCATTTAGAGTATTACTTGGTCTCATTGCACGGGCAACAAGGTCAGCGTTGGGCAAATAGTACCCCCCGATGTCTTGAGGACTGCCTTGGGCGTCTAATAATTCTTTGACTATCTGGGATTCTTTGCCTTTCATTTCTTCTGAAACTTTAGAAAAAACATTTTTTAGGGCAGTATCCTGATCTTGGTTGGCAAGGGCCTCTGCCCAATACATGGCCAAATAGAAATGACTTCCCCGTGTATCCAATTCCATTACTTTACGTGAAGGTGATTTATCGTTCAACAAGAATTTTTCAGTAGCCTTGTCAAGGGTGTCACCTAAAATACGTGCTTCAGGATTGTTGTTCTTTTCACCGTAAAAGTCCAAAGAGACACCTAATGCAAGGAATTCCCCCAAGGAATCCCAACGTAGATGGCCTTCTTCCAAAAATTGCTCTACGTGCTTAGGAGCGGAACCTCCCGCACCGGTTTCAAAAAGTCCGCCTCCGTTCATAAGAGGTACTATTGAAAGCATTTTAGCACTTGTGCCTACTTCAAGAATAGGAAAAAGATCCGTTAAGAAATCACGAAGAACGTTACCTGTTACAGAAATCACGTCTTTACCTTCCTTAATTTGTTTTAAGGTAAAATTTGTGGCTTCGATCGGGGAAAGAATTTTTATGTCCAAACCTGATGTATCATGGTCTGGTAAATAAGAATTTACTTTTTTGATCAATTCCCTGTCATGGGCCCTTTCATTATCTAACCAAAAAACAGTAGGGATTTCAGAGGCACGCGCTCTGGATACAGCTAATTTTATCCAATCTTGAATTGGGGCATCCTTTACTTGGCACATTCTCCAAATATCCCCTTTTTCAACTGTGTGTTCAATTAAAATTTCTCCGGAATTAATATCCACGATGGCTACCTTACCGTCATTCGCGATTTCGAAGGTTTTATCGTGGGAGCCATACTCCTCGGCTTTTTGGGCCATAAGTCCAACATTGGGTACAGTACCCATAGTAGTTGGGTCAAAAGCTCCGTTTTCTTTGCAAAAATCAATGGTTGCGGAATAAATACCCGCATAGCTGCTATCGGGAATAACGGCTTTTGTGTCTTGTGCTTTACCTTGCGCATTCCACATTTGACCTGAATTTCGGATCATTGCTGGCATTGAGGCATCAATAATAACATCGCTGGGCACATGAAGGTTGGTTATGCCTTTATCGGAATTGACCATGGCCAAATCAGGTCCTTGATCAATGGCTTTCTTGATATCATTTTCAATCTCAGTCTTTTTATCCCCGGGCAACTCATCCAATTTATCCAATAAACTTTCCAATCCGTCATTGGCACTAATGCCTATCGCATCAAAGTCAGATTTGTATTTGGAGAATACATCTTTAAAAAAAACCTTTAAGGCATGGCCAAAAATGATAGGGTCGGAAACCTTCATCATTGTGGCTTTCATATGTATGGAGAATAAAACGCCTTTTTTCTTGGCATCTTCAATCTGTTCGGTCAAAAAAGCAACCAACGCTTTTTTGCTCATAACCGTACCATCGATGATTTCACCTGCCAAAAGGGGAATGTCCTCTTTTAGAACGGTAACGGTACCATCATTGGCTTTCAATTCAACCTTTACATTGGTGGCTGAAGGGAGGGTGACCGATTTTTCGTTCGATTTGAAGTCCCCATGATCCATAGTGGCTACATGCGTTGCAGAATCTTTGCTCCAGGCACCCATTGAATGTGGATTCTGTTTCGCATAGTTTTTTACTGCCTTAGGGGCCCTACGGTCAGAATTCCCTTCGCGAAGTACGGGGTTTACCGCACTACCTTTTATTTTGTCGTATCTTATTTTGATTTGTTTATCCGCATCGTTTTTTGGGTCATCCGGATAATCGGGGAGGGCATACCCTTTGCTCTGTAGTTCTTCGATCACCTCGTTCAATTGAGGGATAGAAGCACTGATATTCGGTAATTTGATAATGTTCGCTTCTGGCATTTTTGCCAGTTTCCCTAAGGATTCCAGGTCATCATCTTTGCGCTGGTCCTCCGTTAAGAATTCGGGAAATGCAGCAAGTATTCTAGCTGCTAAAGAGATATCCTTAGTTTCAACGGTAATGCCCGAGGTCTTGGTAAAAGCTTGCACTATAGGTAAGAAAGATTGGGTTGCTAAGGCTGGCGCCTCATCTGTTTTGGTATAAAAAATTTTTGGCATTTAAAAAAGTTTTAATTTTAGTGCTGTAAATATACAATTTTATGGTTGCCACCAGTTTTTGGGTCGCCTATAATTTATAAAGAATAAACATAATTTTGTGAAGTGGAAAATTGTTCTTGGCAGACCTTGAGCATTAAATAAACAAAAGCCATATCACTGTACGAGTACAATTGATATGGCTTTTTAGAAATAGTTTGAAAATATATGTTCTGAATTTACATCAAAACCGCAACCAATGATTGCCATCTCCAAAACCATTTCAACGTTTGTAATACGTGATTGTTCTTAATTTTTCAACCAAGCAACTCCTTTGTATTACTTCTTACTGTTCAAATATCCCATATTTAATATATAACCTAAAGTTTTACATCTATATAAAGACATTAACACTTATACCTTGTGGACTTTACCCCTCGGTTTTATGTTGTTTTAGCTTTCGATAATTTTTAGAACGAATTCTATAACCTCTACTAACTAAGACCGAACAATAATATAAAGAACGTAAACTTTATAATGGTTCAATAATTTACCTCTAAGGGCTTTTCTTAAACCATGAAGTAAATATAAGATGAATATACCGTAATTCAAAGAATTAAAAATCAACACCTTATGAACTTAGGTTATTAACAATTGTTCATAAAAAAACACCTCATGGTAGTGAGGTGTTTTTAAATTATATTGTAGCTCTTTTTTAAGAACGAACTTCCTTGATTCTTGCTTTCTTACCAGTAAGACCTCTGAAGTAGTAAATTCTAGCTCTACGTACTTTACCTTTTTTGTTAACTTCAATTTTCTGCAAAGCAGGCAAATTGATTGGGAATATACGCTCAACGCCAATAGTACCTGACATTTTACGAATAGTAAAGGTTTCTGTCGCTCCAGTACCTCTTCTTTGGATTACTACCCCTTTAAAGAACTGGGTACGTGTTTTCTCACCTTCTTTAATCTCATAGTATACGGTAATCGTATCACCGGCAGAGAATTCAGGAAATTCTTTTTTAGAAATGAACTCGTTTTGTACGAAGTTGATTAATGATTCCATTGTTTTCTTTTACAATTAGATTAGACTAACATTCACGATTTTCGTCAGAGGTTAATTTAACAGGGTGCAAAAATACGCTATAAATTAAAACCCACAACATTTTGACTTATTTTTTCTTTCCCTGTTCGAGTTTTTATTTTTTTGGAGTTGCCAGCACGTTCATTGCGAACCCTATGGCAAAAACGATAATGAAAATGCTACTTGCTATAGATAAAAGTCCTTGTGTTTTGACTATTTCCATACTACCCATGGTTCCTGCCAGTACGCTTAAAAGTGGTCGTGAAAGAAAAATCATTGTACCCAATAGGCTCCCTATGGTCATTAGGAGTGTTCCTATGGATTTTAGTTTTACGTAATAAGCGATCGAAAAAACCAAGATGGCCGCTTGTGCCAAGAATCCGAATACTCCTCCGATAGTAAAATAAATTTCGTAGCTCTCCATGTTTATTGATCTTTTAGAAGGTCTGGTCGTAATCTTTTTGTTCTATTGTAAGCTTCATTTTCCCGCCATTCCTCGATTTTAGGAAAATTGCCGCTAAGGAGAACTTCGGGGACTTTTAGTCCTTTGTATTCTGATGGTCGTGTGTAAACGGGAGGTGCAAGCAAATTGTCTTGAAAGGTATCGGTTAGTGCGGAAGTCTCATTACTGAGTACGCCGGGAATAAGACGAATAACGCTATCACATACGATGGCAGCTGCCAATTCACCACCGGAAAGCACATAATCCCCAATAGAGATTTCTTTGGTGATAAAGGCATCCCGAACCCTTTGGTCCACTCCTTTGTAATGACCGCATAGAATGATGATATTTTCAACCAAAGACAATGTGTTGGCGGTTTTCTGGTTTAAAGTTTCCCCATCAGGGGTCATATAGATGATTTCATCATAATCCCGCTCTGCTTTTAAGGCAGAAATACATTTGTCTATAGGCTCAATCATTAATACCATTCCTGCACCGCCACCAAATTGATAATCATCAACCTGGTTGTAACTTTTATCGGTATAGTCACGTAAATTATGCATATGAACTTCTACCAAGCCTTTCTCAATGGCTCGCTTTAAAATGGAAGCTTCAAACGGACTCTTCAATAATTCTGGTAATACGGTAATGATATCTATACGCATGTTAGATGGTAAATCTGATTTATTCTGGGGTCCAAAAGTAATGAAAACAATCAATGTCTTTCTTCCAGCCCAGTTTTTCATATAATTTCTGTGCGGGGTTATCGATGGCCGTCTCCAGGGCAAGGCCTTTTGCACCTTCTGCCATACAGAATTCCTTGGCTCTGTTCAACAGGGCTTCTCCGATTTGCCTATTTCTAAAGTCATTAAGCACGAATAAATCGTTCAAGACAAAAAAAGGCTGCATTGAGACTGAGGAAAACATGGGATAGAGTTGCGTAAAGGCTACAGGCTTATTTTTATGATATGCAAGAAAAATAACGGACTCATTCTTTCGGAGACGTTTTGTTAAATATTCCTTTGCACCATTTATGTCACTTTCTTGTTTATAGAATATGCGATATTGGTCGAATAAGGGAATTATTTGTTCCATATCCTTTAAAGTTGCTTTTTCAATCCGCATCATACCTCTTGCAAAAAAAAGCTCCGTTAGGAGCTTTGATTATTTTGATTTTTTATACTTATTTATCTCATCTTGCAGTTGTCTACTTATTTTTTGTTCCCTTTCCAAGGCCCTTCGTCTATGATCCTCATATTCGATTTCGAGCTCTGAAAGAGCGGTTTTGGCTTCTTGAGTCAGTATATTGCTTCTTCTGAACTTGTATACAAAAAGAAGGAAGAACAAGAGAAGGCACCCGATAATCGTCCAAAGAATGAAATTGTAAGTGCCTTTGGAAACAAGTATGCCGAAAAACGACATACTGTCCTTTTCCTCAGTTACAGAGGCCAAACTATTGGTTGTTTCCTCCAATTTTTTGTTCAAAGAGGAAATGGTTACTTCATGGCCCGAAATAGTGGCATTGAGTTCTGCGGCCTTTTTACTGGCAGCACTTAGTGAATCCAATACGTTCTTGCGTAATTTATCCAGTGATATGATCCTGACTACCTCATATCGTTTTCCATCAGCCCTATAATTGCCCGATTTCGTATAGATATAATCGAACTGGCTATCTATGGTACCTTTGTCCAGGGATAATTCTTCAGTTGTTGTCGTTTCTTCTTGGGCATTATGTAGGTTAAATGAAAATAAAGCCAATAAAAGAAGTAGTGTTTTTAGTAAACCTTTCATTTTAAAAGAGTTCTAGTTTTAGTAAATGATTTAGAGGGAACTAAAGTACTTCAATATTATCAATTTAGAAAGAAAATTGATCATATGCTACTTATACCTAATGAACGGTACGGTTCCTTTTTAATTGTATCTTTTATACGTAAAGTTTAATAATAGGTAAATCTACGCACCTTGGCAATATACTTGGCCAAACGTATCACTTGATGGGAATAACCATATTCATTGTCATACCAAATATAAAGCACGATATTTTTACCGTTTTCAGAAACAATGGTCGCTTTGCTGTCATAGATAGATGGTGCGGACGTCCCCACAATGTCAGAAGAAACCATTTCCTTACTGAGTGAGAATTTTATTTGTTCTACAAGATCACCTTCAAGGGCATATTTCTTTAAGATGGTGTTCAGCCCTTCCAGTGAGGTACTGTTTTTAATATCCAGATTTAAAATGGCCAATGATCCATTGGGCACGGGAACACGAATGGCATTCGATGTTAATTTTCCATCTAAGGAGGGTAATGCCTTGGCAACAGCTACCCCGGCCCCTGTTTCTGTTATGACCATATTCAAGGCAGCTGCGCGGCCTCTTCTATATTTACCGTGCATGTTGTCTACCAGATTTTGGTCATTCGTATAGGCGTGTATGGTTTCTAAATGTCCTTTTTTTATTCCCAACGAATCTTCGACCACCTTTAGAATCGGGGTAATGGCATTGGTGGTACAGGATGCTGCGGAGAATATATCGTTATTGTCCGGGTCATATTCCAAATGGTTAACGCCATGGACTATATTGGGTACTTCTTTTCCAGGAGCTGTCAGCAATACCTTGGAAATACCTTTGGATTTTAAATGTCGGGATAATTGTTCTTTGTTTCTGAAAGCTCCGGAGTTGTCTATCATAAGTGCGTTGTTAATGCCATATATGCTATAATCAACATCTTCTGGTTGATTGGCACTTATTATATGTACCGTAGTGCCATTGATAATCAAGGCACTATTTTTGGCGTCAATCTCCACAGTTCCTAAAAACCTGCCATGTACTGAATCGGTACGTAGTAAGTTCGCTCTTTTTTCAAGGATATCTTTAGAAATGCTACCGCGGGTAACGATGGCTCTTAGTCGTAATTGGTTGCCCTTTCCGGTTTTGGCCATTAATTCACGGGCCAATAACCTACCAATACGACCAAAACCATATAGAACAACATCCTTGGGTTGTATTTCTTTTGCACTTTGGGCATTTTTTAATTTGCCGAAGACAAAGGCCTTAATATCATTATAGTTATTGTCTTCAGAATGATATTCATAGGTTAATTTACCAATATCCAACTTTGCTGGCGGAAGTTTAATATCCTTTATGGCCCTTAATATTTCAATGGAATCGAAAATGGAAATCGGTTTCTGTACAAATTCACCGGCATATTCATGTAAGTGAATGATATCGCTTACACTTCTGTCAATAATCTGGTTTTTGAACAAAACAACTTCAATAGCTTTGTCGTACCATAAGTCACTGGTGATTTTTATGAATTCGGTGGTTGCTTTTCTACGATCGGCCTGGAAGGCCAGTTCTTTTTCGTATGATTTTGTGTTTGACATAATTTGTTAAGTTGAGTTCTAGTTTTTCCAAAAATATATATTTCAAACGTTATAGTTACTCAACTTCGTATCAAAAAAAACACCCTGACTTTGGTCAGGGTGTCTTGTTTTTTAGAAAAATATTGGGTTTACTGGAAGATAAGCCGTTCTTTTTCCCCTTTTTTGTTGATCATGGTTATACTTGTTTTTCCATATCTGGAAATACGGCCAAAAAGTGTCTTGGCTTCTTGTATATCGTTTATTTCCTCGTTATCCACAGAAAGAAGTACTTTTCCGTCTAGACCGTAACCACGATAGGTTTCAGGTACCCCGACTATTTTAACCC
The DNA here is from genome assembly GCF_009674825.1 of Maribacter luteus. Classification (GTDB taxonomy): domain Bacteria; phylum Bacteroidota; class Bacteroidia; order Flavobacteriales; family Flavobacteriaceae; genus Maribacter_A; species Maribacter_A luteus. Next base: position 175,693 of record NZ_WKJH01000030.1, on the reverse strand, counting down.
CTTTTTTGGTCTTGAAGGCTTTCTGGTCCTTCTCGGTCAGGTTTTTTACCTCAAGTCCCATTACGGGAACGAATAAGGTTTGTCTTTCCTTGATAGTAACCGGTAGCGTCAATTGTTCCCCTTCACGATCAATGGTTACATTCAATTCGTCACCTGGTCTTTTGGTTGAAAGGTAACCGGTTAAATCGGCAAATTTATGTACTTCGATTTCATCGATGGCTTTGATTATATCCCCTGCCTTTAGATCTGCTTCATCCGCGCCGGATTCTTCTTCAATGTCCTCGATATAAACACCATCAATTTCATTTATTCCTTTTTCAATGGCATAAGGGGTGTTTATCGAAACTGTTTTTATGCCTAAAACGCCTTTTTGAACACTTCCGAATTCCATAATATCATCAATGACTTTCTTTGCAATATTGCTGGGAACCGCAAAAGAATAACCTACGTATGATCCTGTTTGCGAAGAAATAGCAGTATTGATTCCGATTAGGTCGCCGTTGGTGTTTACCAAAGCCCCACCACTGTTTCCTGGATTCACCGCTGCATCGGTCTGTATGAACGATTGGTTATTGTTCATTAGCGCTCGTGCCTTTGCACTCACTATACCAGCTGTTACTGTAGAGGTTAGATTAAAGGGGTTGCCAACGGCCAATACCCATTCACCGACCTTTACATGGTCAGAATCCCCAAAAGCTAAATACGGCAAAGGTCTTTTCGCGTCTATTTTTAATAAAGCGATATCAGAATTTGGATCAGTACCGACCAATTCCGCGTCGTATGTTTTATTGTTATTCAAGGTCACTTGTAATTGACTGGCCCCTTTAATTACATGATTATTGGTCACTATGTGTCCGTCTGGCGATATAATAACACCGGATCCCGTTCCTATCTGTGCTTTTTGGTTGCCTTCGTATCCGTAGAAAAACTCCATTAAACTAGATGGTCCCCTGCTGATCGTTACATTTTTTACGTGTACTACTGCATTTACGGTGGTCTCTGCTGCCGAAGTAAAATCAACTTCATTGATGCCTGCGCCTTTTGCAGAGGTCGGTGAGTAGCTGGAATTGATTATGGATGATGAATTATCATCGGTCACAACTGCATAATTCGTTCTTTCGAAAAATAGTTTGTAAGCGCCTAATGTAATCGCCCCTGCAAAAAGTGCAATAACGAATGAACTCCCTATTTTCTTCATACTTAAATAATATTTTGTTAATACACTATTATATAAATTCATTGTAAAATTAATAGAATTTGATATTCTCCATTTGGAGTTTAACTACTTTTTAACTGCCAATAAACCCTTAAAATTACGCTATATTTGGGGCATGGAAATAAATACAGCACTTACTTTTTATAAATATCAGGGAACAGGAAATGATTTTGTCATGGTTGACAATCGTACGGATAGCTTTCCTAAAAACGACACTGAATTGGTTGCCAAGCTTTGTGACAGAAGGTTCGGAATAGGTGCCGATGGACTCATCCTTTTGGAGAATGATCCTACTTTGGATTTTAAAATGGTTTATTACAATGCAGACGGGAACGAAGGTTCAATGTGTGGTAATGGGGGGCGCTGTTTGGTGGCTTTCGCGAATTTTCTGGGCATTTTTTCCTCAGAAACCAAATTCAATGCTGTAGATGGGGCGCACTCCGCTACCATAGAAGGTGATATCGTGGAACTTAAAATGGGTGATGTAACTGAAATTAAAATAAAACCCAATTATTACTTCCTTAATACGGGCTCTCCCCATCATGTGCAATTAGTCAGCGAAATACAAGACCTTGACGTTTTTAAAGAAGGCTCAAAGTTGAGGTATGGGCTCTATGGTGAAAAAGGTAGTAATATCAATTTCGTAGAACCTTTAGACAATGGTGCTTTTGCTGTGAGAACCTATGAACGAGGGGTTGAGGACGAGACCCTTTCTTGTGGCACTGGAGTAACGGCAGTAGCTATTGCAATGCATAAGTCGGGTAGGGTTTCATCAGACATTGTAAATATCGAGGCCCAAGGCGGTAAGCTGCAGGTTCGGTTCTCTGTTGATGCTAAAGGGTATTCGAACGTACATCTAAAAGGTCCGGCAACACAAGTTTTTAAAGGTGAGGTTAAATGGTAAACTTGCAAGGGGAACATATTCGTTTAAGGGCACTTGAACCTACGGATCTTGACTTTCTTTATGAGTTGGAGAATAATACCGATCTTTGGGAAATCAGCGGAACCACAACACCGTATTCCAAGCATGTCTTGAAACTTTATTTAGATAATGCCCATCGGGATATCTATGATGTAAAGCAGTTGCGATTATGTATTGTTAAAGAAAATAAGGTGGTGGGACTAATTGATTTATTCGATTTTGATCCACAGAATAAAAGAGTAGGAGTAGGGATAGTGGTCTTGGATGATAAAGAAAGAAATAAAGGAATTGGTACTGAAGCTGTCTCCCTTTTGACCGATTACGTTTTTCAGGTTTTGGGGCTTCGACAGTTATATGCCAATGTTTTGGAGGAAAATGCTGCCAGCCTTTATCTGTTCAAGAAACTGGGATTTGTTGAAGTTGGCATAAAAAAAGATTGGATTTTTTCTAACGGTATGTTCAAAAACGAAATATTACTACAAAAGATTAAGGCGTAATGTATATTAAGAGGATTTTATTGTTATTGGTCTTATTGGGATTGGTTATCGGTGGTTTTTTTGCTTATAAGGTGTATGATGCGGTATTTTCACCGAATACCGATTTCAATAATGAAGAAGCCTTCGTTTACATACCTACTGGGGCGAATATTCAGGATGTTAGTCTGTTATTGTCTCCATTACTCAAAGATACGGGGTCGTTTGTCCAGATTGCCGAACGCAAAGGTTATGCCTCAAACATCAAAGGAGGAAAATACAGTATTAAGAAGGGGATGGGCAATAATGATATCGTAAATTCATTAAGGAGTAAGAACATTCCAGTGAAGGTATCGTTCAATAATCAAGAGACATTGGCAGATTTGGCCGGGCGGATATCTTCCCAGATTGAACCGGATAGCCTTGCATTGCTAAAAGTTTTGGGGGATTCGGAATTTTATTCGGCCAACGGTTTCAATGGTGATAATCGGATAGCCATGTTCATTCCCAATAGTTATGAATTTTTCTGGAATACCTCTGCCGAAAAATTCAGGGATCGAATGTTAAAAGAATACAACCGATTTTGGAATGAGGAAAGAAGGGGCAAGGCGAAAGCTTTGGGGCTCACACCGAATGAAGTAGTTTCCCTGGCGTCTATAGTACATAAAGAAACGGCCAAGGTTGATGAACGTCCTAGGGTGGCCGGCGTATATTTAAACAGAATCCGGAAGAATATAAAACTACAGGCGGATCCTACGGTAATATTCGCTTTAAAAAAGCATACAGGAAACTTTGATACGATAATAAAAAGGGTTTTGTACAAAGACCTGGAGATAGATTCCCCGTACAATACCTATAAATATGCAGGTATTCCACCAGGACCGATTACCATGCCCGATATTTCTGCAATAGAGGCTGTTTTGAATCCGGAAAATCACGGTTATTATTATTTTGTCGCCAATGTGGAAAACTTCGGATATCATAAATTCGCAAAAACACTTGCGCAACACAACCGAAATAAAGCGCAGTACGTCCGATGGATTAATAGTCAAAACATTAATAGATAGGTAAATAATCGAAATTTAAGGACTTGTTAACTAATAAATGACATTTTTAACAAAGCCTTCTGATCATACCCTTGTAACCGCCATATCTTTGCAGCGTGAAATTTAAGCAAACCCTTTTTTGGTTGTAAGTCTTAAGAAAATAGAGATATGAGAAGATGTATATTCTTTTTTAGTTCTCTTATCATGCTATTGGTTTTTGTAAGTTTTAGTGGTTTGTCTTTAGATACGACAGTACCGAGAACTTTAAAAGTCGATGAACCTACTGAAGTTTTGTTTCCCAAAAACAAAACTGTTTTGGCACCCACCATGGTAACACCACCTTTTTTAGGTAGTACGTTTCATGGTTTTAAAGAAGCCTTGGCGTTCAAAGAATCGTCAGGGAATTATTTTGCGACAAATACCTTAGGGTATTTGGGAAAATACCAGTTTGGTATAAACACCCTGGAGTTAATGGGTGTTTACAACTCTTCGGTATTTCTTAATGATCCTAAATTGCAGGAAAAGGCATTTGAAACCAATATTGCACGCAATAAGTGGATCATGCGTAGGGATATTAAGAAATACGTTGGTACAAGTATCAAAGGCGTTGAGATTACCGAATCTGGAATGTTGGCTGCAGCTCACTTAGCAGGACCGGGAAATGTAATGAAATATTTACGTTCATACGGAAAAATCAATTTCAAGGATGCCTACGGTTCTACTATTGTGAATTATTTGAGAAAATTCTCAGGTTACGATATTTCATTGGTAATGCCAAGACGTAACCCGAAAGTGTAAAGTTTTATTTAAATATGAAAATGGTAGGCCCCGACGGAAACGTCGGGGTTTATTTTTTTAGCCTTGAATGATAAAAATAGCAGGCCTCTTATTTAGGTCTACCGAAGAATTTTGCCATTCGGAAATACTTTGCGTTAGAATGAACTCCGTACCTAGGGTGATATCGCAGGCAATACATAGTTTAGTACTTTTTGCCAAGGTTTTGATTAATTCCTTGAACAATTTGTCGTTTCTATAAGGGGTTTCGATGAAAAGCTGTGATTGCCTACTGTCCATCGATTTCCTTTCTAAGGATTTTATTGCTTTCTTACGTAAGGCCGCATCTATGGGCAAATAACCGTTAAAGGCAAAATTCTGCCCGTTCAGGCCACTTGCCATTAAGGCTAAAACGATAGAGGAGGGCCCTACCAATGGTACAACTTGTATATTTTTTTGATGGGCTATACGTACAACATCGGCACCGGGATCGGCAATACCTGGGCAACCGGCTTCGGAAATAACCCCAACATCCATTCCCTCAAGGCATGGTTGTAAAAAAGAGGGGAGGGTTTCCGGTTCGGTATATTTGTTCAGTACTTCTATTTTTAGGCTCGGTTGCGATTTTCGTGGATAAATTTTCTTTATGAAATGTCTTGCGGACTTTTCATTCTCAACAATATAATGATCAACAGCTTCTATGACCCTTTTTATTGAAATGGGCAGAACTTCCAATGGCTCATTATCACCCAATGTAGTAGGTATCAAATAGAGTTTTCCTTTGGGTTTGTCGCTACTTTCCATAGGCGGTTACTTATTTTTCAGTTTATCTGCTATAATCGTACAGGCTTCATCAATAAGATGAAAAACATGCTCAAAACCGTTATCATCATAATAAGGGTCGGGAACTTCGTTCGGTTGCGCTTTGATTTCGTCGAGCAGTAGCTTTACTTTTTGCTTATGTTCTTCATTTTGGGCAAGTGCTATGACATTCCTGTAATTGCTTTTGTCCATCACATAGATCAAATCGAACACTTCAAAATCGTCCGCTGAAAATTGACGACATCTTTGATGGCTAATGTCGATATTATATTTAAGGCCAACGGAAATACTTCTACTGTCGGGCTTACTGCCGATGTGATAACCTCCCGTACCCGCGGAATCTACCTGAACTTCGTCACTGTTTACCTTGTCTTGGAGAATACCTTCGGCCAATGGTGACCTACAGATGTTTCCAAGGCAGACCATTAAAACCTTTGTAGCCATTAAATGTGTTATGAAAGTTTCTTCGTTAAATCTTCTATATACTTACGAAACTGTTTGTCTGTTTCTGCAAGGTTGTCTACTGTTTTACAGGCATGTAAAACCGTTGCGTGATCTCTTTTTCCTATTTGGGAGCCAATACTGGCCAATGAAGCCTTGGTGAACTTTTTGGCGAAGAACATAGCCAATTGTCTTGCTTGCACAATGTGTCTTTTCCTTGTTTTGGATTGAAGGGTGGCCACATCCATCTCAAAATAGTCAGATACCACTTTCTGAATATAGTCGATAGATACTTCCCGTTTCGTATTCTTCACAAATTTTTCAACTACTTGTTGGGCCAATTCCAAAGTAACCTCTTTCTTGTTGAACGAAGATTGTGCTATTAAGGAAATAATGGCACCTTCCAGTTCACGAATATTGGTTTTGATATGTTTGGCCACATAGTCGATAATATCTTCCGGCATCTCAACACCATCACGATATAATTTGTTTTTCAAGATAGAAATCCTTGTTTCGTAATCAGGACTTTGTAATTCTGCGGATAACCCCCATTTGAACCTAGACAGCAATCGTTGTTCAATATCCTGCATATCTACAGGTGCCTTGTCCGAAGTAAGGATCACTTGTTTCCCATTTTGGTGTAAATGGTTGAATATATGGAAGAATACATCTTGGGTACCCGATTTTCCTGATAAGAACTGAACATCGTCTATGATCAAAACATCTATCAACTGATAAAAGTGGATAAAATCGTTACGGGTATTCTTTTTTACCGATTCAATATACTGTTGGGTAAATTTTTCGGCAGAGATATACAGAACCGTACGATCGGGATATTTGTCCTTAATCTCTACACCTATGGCATGTGCCAAGTGGGTCTTTCCTAGGCCAACGCCACCGAAAACCAATAGGGGGTTAAAAGAGGTTCCTCCAGGTTTGTTTGCCACAGCCATCCCTGCAGAACGGGCCAAGCGGTTAGAATCCCCTTCTAGGAAATTATCGAAATTATAATTAGGATTTAATTGTGATTCTATTTTAATATTGCGAATACCTGGAATAACAAAGGGGTTCCTAAGTTCTGGGTTTTTCGATTTAATGGGGACATCCATTTCCTGAGGGCCCATGTTTCCACGATTCGCACTTGGTATTTTCTCTGTAAAGGGTTCACGGTTACCATAGGTGTTCTCCATACGTATAATGTAGACCAACTTTGCGGTTTCGCCCAACTCTTTAGTGAGTGCTACTTTTAAGAGCTTTACATAGTGCTCTTCTAGCCATTCGTAGAAAAATTTACTGGGTACCTGAATGCTCAGTGCATTCTCTGAAAGTTTTACAGGTTTTATGGGTTCAAACCAAGTTTTGAATGCCTGCGGTTGGATATTATCCTTGATAAAAGCCAGACAATTGTTCCAAACGGAATTAGCAGTAACACTCATTATAAAAAAATCTCTTGTTTATGGTTAGTTTTTAAGCATAAATAGCACCGGCTCAATAGGAATGCAAGTGTAATTTAGGTCTCGCAAATATGTGAACAAAAATCCTAAAAAAAAAATCAATTAGGGTTGAATTTACCCTTTTTTTTTCGCATGTTGGGTTCGCAAAACGCAAGCTCATAAATATATAATTTTTAGTTGGATTTTTATGGATTATAATGAAATTTCTTTTAGGGTACGTTACTGTGAAACTGATCAGATGGGAATTGTTCATCACGGCAATTACCCGCAATACTTGGAGATGGGAAGAATCGAATGGCTTCGTTCCTTAGGGGTTTCGTACAAATCCATGGAGGATAGCGGTATTATCCTTCCTGTTGTGTCCATATCTATAAACTATAAAAAATCGGCATACTACGACGACCTTTTGTTCGTACGTACCTTCTTACGGAAAAAGCCTATGGTCAGGATCGAATTCGACTATGAAATCTATAATGGTGAAGGTGAATTATTAGCTGATGCAAAAACGGTACTTGCTTTTATGGATGCCAAAAAAAACAAGCCCATGAGATGCCCTGCCGACATACTTCAGAAGATGGGGTTTTAATCCTCCTTTAGCTGAATTGATACCATATGGTTTTCTTTGAACAACTGCATGACCATTTCGGTATGACTTTTCGGTGAGGTAATCTCTAGATCGCACTCCATTTCCAATTTTTGGGAAACGATATCAAGATTGTTTTGTTTAATTATCCGCATGACCTTGTCCATGGATTCATAACCGAAATGGACTTTAAAATGGGCCTTTTGAATACGTGTTACAATCGGGGATACTTCAAGGGCCATTTGGGCTGCCGTTTTGTAAGCACTGATCAAGCCGCCAACACCTAGTTTAGTACCACCGAATATACGTGCGACGGCCACTAAAACATTGGTTACACCAAAGGACTGAATTTGTCCGTAAATGGGCATTCCGGCCGAATTGTTGGGTTCGCCATCGTCATTTGCCCTGTAATGAGCATTATTTATCCCCAATTGCCATGCATAACATACATGGTTGGCCGTGTGGTGTTGTTTTTTTAATTTTTCTATCAATGGTTTAACCTCGTCTTCAGATTTTATGGGATAAGCATAACCGAAAAATTTGCTCTTTTTTTCCTTGAAGAGTATTTCTTCGGATGGGGCGGACAGGGTTTTGTAACTATCGGTATTTTCCATTAGAATACGGCAACCAAGATTATACTGATTATGGCCAAGGCAATGCCTCCCCAATTTTTAAAGCTGATTTGTTCCTTAAACAGAACAATACCTAGGAGGGTAGATAACATTACAATGGCAACATTATTGATCGTAAAGACAGATGCACTGTTCAATGTTGGGTTCTGCAATGCCCGGAGTAGATAATATATTGAAAAATAGTTGGGTATCCCCAAGGCGATTCCTCCTATTATATTCTTGAAATTCACCTTCAACGGGGCTTTAAAACTTTTATAGATGATAATGAAAATACCTACAATGGTAGCCGCAGCAAAAACCGTTGCTGAAAAAAGAGGGAACTCATTTTCCTGTATATGTGCTTCTTGGACGTATTTTATACTCGTATCGATAATTCCAGAGCCTAGAAAAACCAATAAGGGCAAAATCAATGAGGATCGTTTGAAATTGACTTCTTTCTTTTTTATGGATGCAAAATATACAGCGGCTAAAGCCAGTACAATACCTAGGATTTTTATTGGACCTAGGGTTTCTTTATACACAAGTACCCCGAAAATAACGGGAATCACTAAGGACATTTTAGTGGCTACCGAGGCCACGGAAACACCAACGGCCTGAGATGTTCTTGCCATTAGATTAAAGACAACGATAAAAAGTACACCAAGCACTAAGGTTCCTAGGAACCATGGTTGTTCGGCGATTTCGGTTGGTTTTATTTCACCGGAATAGAAATATAACCCAACTGAGCAGGCAACCACGTAATTTGTGATTATGGCAAACAAAGTTTCTACCTTATATACGTCATAAAGTTTAAAAATCACGAAGATCAGGCTGGAACAAAGGACGCTCAGGGCAAGGTCAAACATCTAAAACTTTGATTTTAATTGGGTAACATCTTCTTTACCGACCAAAAGATTCCATGTTTTTATACCTAATTTATTGGCCGCTTCGGTATTTTCACTAGTGTCATCTACAAAAAGGGTCTCGATGGCGTTTAGGTCGTTTTCTTTCAGCACAAATTCATAAATATCAGTATTTGGTTTCCTTAAGGCTATTTCGTGTGATAGGTAAAATTGCTCAAAGCACTTCTTAAAGCGATTGTATTTTTGTTCGCCCATACTCTCCATTACGTGAGCTATATGTAATGCATTGGTATTGCTAAGTAAAAAAAGCCGATATGTATTTTCTTTGGTCAATTGTTCCAAAAACTCCAATCGGTGATCTGGGAAGTCCAAGATCATACCGTTCCACACCGAAATAATTTCTTCTGCCGATGCTTTGGGAAACGCATTGTTCAGTTCTTTCACGAAAGCATCTGTTGTAATGGCGCCTATTTCATAGGCATTGCTAACTTCCAAGAGCTTAGGGGTAAGTTCAGGGTTTTCATATTTTTGCATTTCACGAAATACAATTTCCTTATCAAGATTTATGAAAACATCGCCGAAGTCGAAAATGATGTTTTTAATCATTCTTATATATATTTAATAAATCAGAATCAATTTTTAATGTCTCATGTAGCTTGCCATTGCTTTTGGGAGCCTTAAGGCCTTCGCCGAATGTATTTTGACCTGTGAAAATCCTCGCTTCGTCCCATAAATTACTGTCAATGAAAGATTGAAGGGTTTGGGCACCACCTTCTATTAGGATACTAATGATATTTTTCTTGTGTAAAGTTCGGCAAATTTGCTCGGGAACGTTTTTGGAAAAATCAATGGTTTCGAAATCAATATCCGCAAATTGTTTTGAAGCATCTTCCACTTCGGTAAAGATGATGGTTTTTACACTTTTATCATAAATGTGGTAGTTGCCCTGTATTTTTAAGTTCCTATCTATGATCACCCGAATAGGGGATTTACCGGTCCAATCCCGAACATTCAGTTTAGGATTATCTTCAAGAACGGTATTGGTACCCACTAAGATGGCCTGCTCTTCACTACGCCATTTATGTACAAGTTGTCTTGAAAATGTGTTCGAAATCCAATAAGGTTTTGGTTCCTCATCTCTCTTAGGGGGTAAGGGAGCAATAAATCCATCCATGGTTTCCGCCCATTTTAAGATGATATATGGTCGTTGTTTTTGTTGAAATGTAATAAAGCGTTTATGGTGTTCCAGGCAGGCTTCCTCAAGAAATCCAATGGTAACATTACAACCTGCATTTTTAAGACGTGCAATACCTTTCCCCTTGACCTTATCGTGGGGGTCCATTGTCCCTATTACCACATTGGGTATGTTGTGCTTTATAATCAAATCGGCACAAGGTGGGGTTTTTCCGTAATGGGAACAGGGTTCTAATGTAACGTATAAGGTGGCTTTTATTAAATCTGATTTGTTTTTAACCGAATTTATAGCGTTGACTTCGGCATGTGGACCTCCGTATGCACTTGTATAACCTTCACCGATGATTCTATTGTTCAGCACTATCACGGCACCTACCATAGGGTTTGGTGCGGTAACCCCTAAACCATTTTTGGCCAATTGAAGGGCGCGCTTCATGAATATCGGGTCGGGCAACATTTATTTTATCGTTATTTCTTGACTGTGGTCAACAGGATAATCATAGGAAAATCCTGCAAGTTTATATGTTATACTTCCCTTAAAGTCGATTTTCATTTTCTTGTTAAGAACTTGGTTTAAGATAATTCCTAATAAATTCCGGTTGCCTTCTTTGAACAATTTTGACAATGGGAAACTAACTGTCAAAGGTACGATAAAATTATCCTTCGCAGGAACGTCAAAGGCTTCAGAAGATACGCTGGCGATATAGATATTATCTATATAAACCTTGATTTCATCCGTAAGCAAAGTGCCACCTAGGTCATTTTCATTTTTGAAATGGGCATCAGCCTTCAGGGTAATGTTGTTAGAACTGGCTTCTTCGACCCAGACGTTGTCGATTCCCAAGTACTCGGGTTTTTTATCGAACGTACAGCTTTGTACAAGAATGGCCAAAACCAATATGAAAAATACGTTTTTCATTCCCTATAAAATTATATTTCATGTATCTTCACTCCGCTAAAATAGAACATTAATATATATTGGGTAAACAATTGGGGGTAACTGTTAAAATTCGGGAAATTGAGCAAAAAGATAATGAAGCGGTAGCTTCTTTGATCAGAAAGGTATTGGTGGGAATGGGAGTTCCAAAAGTGGGTACCGCCTATGAGGATACCGCATTGGACCATATGTTCGAAAATTACGATGTACCCAAAGCTACTTATTTCGTTGTTGAAGAAGATGGGAGGCTTATTGGCTCAGCGGGTGTTGCCCAATTAGAGAATTTCGAAGGTAACGTTTGTGAGCTGCAAAAGATGTACTTCTTGGAAGAGGCTAGAGAAAGGGGGTTAGGGTCCCAAATGATGAAAATATGTTTGGATAATGCGAGGCAATATGGTTTTGAAAAATGTTATTTGGAAACTATGCCTTATATGAAGGAAGCCCAAAAGCTATATAAAAAGTCGGGATTTGAATATATTGATGCCCCTATGGGGAATACCGGTCATTATTCGTGTCAGGTTTGGATGTTGAAACAACTTTGAACTATGTTGTTACGCGAAATCAAGAATATTTACCATATAGAATTAGATGCCTTATATCCTAAAGAAGAGGTAGATAGCTTTTTTTATCTTACGATTGGTCATTTTTTAGGGTTAGAACGTTTTGTATTGGCATTGGAGCCCGATATAACAGTGACAAAGGAAGAGGAACAACCTCTTTTTGAGGTTTTGTCCCAATTAAGGAAGGAAAAACCGATTCAATATATTTTAGGTACGGCCCAATTTATGGATATGGATTTTGTGGTCAATGAAGATGTGCTGATACCTAGGCCTGAAACTGAAGAATTGGTTCGTTGGATCATTGATGAACATACGGATCAAAATATGGCATTCAATATCTTGGATATAGGGACAGGTAGCGGGTGTATTGCCATTTCACTGGCAATAGCCTTTAAAAATGCAAAGGTATTCGCTTTGGATATTTCCAATAAAGCTTTAGAAACAGCTAAATTGAATGCAAGGAACAATAAGGTTGAAATAGAATGTATTCAATCCGATATTCTTACAACGAAATCCCTAAAAGAAAAGTTCGATATTATAGTCTCCAATCCTCCTTATGTTAGGATGTTGGAGAAGAAATTGATGAAGCCAAACGTAATAGATAACGAACCTGGGATCGCGTTGTTCGTTTCTGATGATGATCCACTGGTTTTTTATCGAAGAATAATGGACTTTGCAAAATCAAATTTAAACAAAGGTGGTTCTTTGTATTTTGAAATAAACCAATATCTGGGAGAGGAAACAAAAGCTCTTTTGGAAAACGGTTTTTCCAATATTGAACTTAGAAAAGATATATTTGGAAATGATAGGATGGTAAAGGGGAAAATCGAATAGAAAACAATGGGTCTTCCCAAAAAGATTTATAAAGGTCAATTATAAATGAACACTAAGGAGAAAATTGAGGCGCTACGCCAGGAGTTGAGAGAACATAATTACAATTATTATGTTCTTGATAATCCAACGATTACGGATTTTGAGTTTGATATGAAGTTAAAGGAGCTTCAAGAATTGGAGGGCAAGCATCCGGAGTTTTACGATCCTTCGTCGCCAACATTACGTGTTGGGGGAGGAATAACAAAGAATTTCAATACCGTTGTTCATGAACAGCGAATGTATTCCTTGGATAACTCTTATTCCAAAGAAGATCTGGAAGATTGGGAGAAACGAATTCAGCGAATACTGGGAGATGCGGAGGTAGAATTTACCTGTGAGTTGAAATATGACGGTGCTTCCATTAATCTTACCTATGAAGAAGGAAAACTGGTAAAAGCGGTTACTCGGGGTGATGGGTTCCAGGGCGATGATGTGACCACTAATATTAAGACCATTCGTTCTGTTCCTTTACAACTTAAGGGGGATTACCCTCCCAAGTTCGATATCCGTGGTGAGATTATTCTTCCATTGGATGGTTTTGCTAAAATGAACGAGGAGCGCATTGCTGCAGGGGAAGACCCTTATATGAATCCACGTAATACGGCCTCGGGCAGCCTAAAATTGCAAGATAGTGCTATGGTAGCGCAGCGTCCTTTGGATTGTCTACTCTATGGTATCGTAGGGGAAAATACGGGCATAACGTCCCAATATGAAATGTTGAAAAAGGCTAGGGAATGGGGTTTTAAAGTACCTTCTATTGCTCAATTGTGCAAAAGTACCGAAGAGGTAATGGCCTTTATTGATGCTTGGGATGTTAAACGGCACAGCCTACCTTATGAGACCGATGGTGTTGTGGTAAAAGTGAATAGTGTTCAACACCAAGAGGAATTGGGGTATACCGCTAAATCACCACGCTGGGCAATGGCCTATAAGTTTAAGGCTGAACAGGTTTCAACTATTTTAAAGGAAATTACCTATCAGGTGGGGCGTACTGGGGCCATTACCCCTGTGGCGAATCTTGAGCCTGTATTATTGGCCGGAACGACCGTGAAAAGGGCCTCCTTGCATAATGCCGACCAAATTGAAAAGTTGGATATACGGGAAGGGGATACTGTATTTGTAGAAAAAGGGGGAGAGATCATTCCAAAAATCGTTGGGGTCGATCTATCTTTAAGGCCAGCCGATTCAAAACCCACACATTATATTACCCATTGTCCTGAATGTGGAACCGAATTGGTGCGTACAGAAGGGGATGCCAAGCACTATTGTACCAATTTTTATGGATGCCCTACCCAAATCACAGGGCGTATACAGCATTTCATTTCCCGTAAGGCCATGGATATTGAAGGTCTTGGAGCTGAAACCGTAGAGTTGCTTTTTAAGGAAGGCCTAATTCGAAATTATGCCGACCTCTATGTTTTAACCAAAGAGCAGGTAATGCCTTTGGAACGAATGGCCGATAAATCTGCAGAGAACTTGGTGAAAGGGGTGGCCGAATCGGTCAATATTCCGTTTGAACGTGTTTTGTTTGCCTTGGGTATTCGATTCGTGGGAGAGACGGTGGCTAAAAAGTTGGCAAAAGCCTTTAAAAATATTGATGCTTTAATGGCCGCTTCAGTTGAAGGTTTAATGGCTGTTGATGAAATTGGCGAGCGTATTGCCCAAAGTGTGGTCGATTTTTTCCAAAACGAGAGAAATTTGGAAATCATTTCACGGTTAAGGAGTTATGGACTACAATTTGAAATATCAGCTGATAAGTTGTTGAACCAGACCGAATTACTAAAAGGAAAAACCTTTGTCGTTTCAGGGGTTTTTGAGACCATTAGTAGAAATGACCTAAAAAAAATGATTGAGGATAATGGGGGTAAGGTAGGGTCCTCCATTTCATCTAAAACTTCGTTTTTGGTGGCCGGTGATAAAATGGGCCCAAGTAAAAGAACCAAAGCCGAGAGTTTGGGGGTTCCTATAATATCCGAACAGGATTTTCTGGGGATGGTAAAATAAGTTAGGTTAAATAATATATACAATCCTAATAAAGTCCTTTTTTCAAATTAAAATACTGACCATGAATTATTTTTTGATTACCACTATACTGGTTTTTCTATCCGCGGCCTTTGGTTTTATCAATGTGCGCTTTTTAAAATTGCCCAATACCATCGGTTTAATGGTCATAACCATATTTTTCACGTTGGGGGTATTTGCGTTAAGTTACTTTGATGACACCTTGTTAAATGCTGAGAAATATATTATTACCCAAATCGATTTTAAGACGTTGCTGTTAGATATTATGCTGAGTTTTTTACTCTTTGCAGGGGCTTTACATACGAATTTTCAACAATTGAAGGTGCAGCGATGGCCTATTTTGGTATTTTCAACGCTTGGAGTATTGGTGTCTACATTTTTGGTGGGTACGGCGGTCTATTATTTGTTGATGCTATTCAATATGGATGTAGGCTATGTGTATTGTCTATTGTTCGGGGCATTGATTTCCCCAACAGACCCAATTGCTGTTTTGGGTATTTTAAAACAGGCGGGAGCTCCGAAAAAATTAGAAACCAAAATCGTAGGGGAGTCCTTGTTCAATGATGGGGTTGGGGTAGTTGTGTTTTTGACCATTTTCCAGTTCGCTTCTTCCGGTAGTGCTACAGTTTCCGCTTTGGATGTGTTAGAACTTTTTGGGGTTGAGGTTATTGGTGGGGTTGTACTTGGGTTACTTTTAGGTTGGATTACCTATCGCTTAATGAAGTCAATAGATGATTATGATATTGAGGTAATCATAACATTGGCTACCGTAATGGTGGGCACGGTAATAGCACAAAATCTTCACCTTTCGGCTCCATTGGCCATGGTGACTGCCGGATTAATGGTAGGGAACGATACGATGCGAGATAGTGCCATGTCCGAGATTACCGAAACTTATGTAGATAAGTTCTGGGAGCTGGTAGATATTCTCTTGAATACCTTATTGTTCGTTTTGATAGGGATGGAGATGTTGGTTTTGGCCTTTGAGCTCGATTATGTTATCGCCGGATTGTTGTCTATTCCCATTATACTTATTTGCAGATACTTGTCCTTGTTGCTCCCTATTAACTTTTTTAAGGAAAAGCTGGATTTTGTCCCCAATACCAATATCATAATGACTTGGGGTGGATTAAGGGGTGGAATTTCAATAGCCCTTGCATTAGGACTTACCCAAGATATGCATCGCGATTTGTTTTTGGTAATAACCTATGTGGTTGTCGTTTTTTCCATTATCGTTCAAGGACTTACCGTTGGCAAGTTGGTTAAAAAACTAACGTAATGGTGCCAAAGGATTATAGTGGTTTTATTGAATCATTAGAGGGTGGATTGCCAGCGGAATATTGGCCGGATGCACTAAAATCTTTGTGGTATGATGCCAAAGGAAATTGGGAAATATCCCATGATTTGGCCCAGGACATCCATGATGACCTAGGTAGTTGGATCCATGCCTATCTACATCGAAAAGAAGGCGATAATTTCAATGCGGCATATTGGTATGCAAAGGCCAATAAACCCTTCCCAACGATAACGCTTAAAGATGAGTTTAAAGAAATAGTTGATCGTATCCTTTCGGCTTAGGAACTTTATACAATGATACGGGTACCATCGGCCTTACTATTCTTATCATTATCAAAGTAGAAGTCTATCCGGCCTAGATTTATACCAAAACATCCTACTTGATTGACCAAGATGTTATTACCTAAGGCATTTTTGGTCACAGTGGGTTTGTCTAGAAAAGTATGGGTATGTCCGCCAATAATAAGGTCAGTGTATTTTGATTTTGCTGCAAGTTTTAAATCGTCGGGTTTTTGTTCACTTTTATAATGATAGCCTAAATGTGAAAGACAAATGATCAAATCGCATTTTTCCTCCGTTTTTAACTGGGATTCTATGTCGGTCGCAATTTCAAACGGATCAAGGTACCTGGTTTCCTTATAAAGTTTTTTAGTTACCAGTCCGGCAAGCTCAATGCCGATGCCGTATATTCCAACTTTTAGTCCGTTCACTAAATACGTATTATAAGGTTTAACATGACCGTTCATAACCGTATTACTAAAGTCGTAGTTGGCCGATAGTAATTCAAAAGTGGCATGGGGCATTTGGGCAAAGAGTCCGTCTATGCCATTGTCAAAGTCATGGTTTCCGATAGTTGCCGCATCATATTTGAGTTTGCTCATTAGTTTAAATTCCAATTCACCTCCATAAAAATTAAAATAGGGAGTGCCTTGAAAAATATCACCGGCGTCAAGTAATAGGGTATTCGGATTTTCTTTTCTGATAGCTTCAACTAACGATGCCCTTCTTGCAACTCCACCTAAGTTAGGAAAGCTTGTATGGCTTTTGGGGAACGTATCGATATGACTGTGCACATCGTTGGTATGTAGTATGGTAATATGCTTATTGGTCGCCCCCATGCAGGAGTTCAAGGAAAGTCCCCCTAAACCAACAAATGCCGAACCAGCTGATGTCTTACTAATAAAATTTCTTCTATCCATATTAATTTTCCATATAAAACCGGTCATCGACTTCCGGTGCAAGGGTGTCTACTTTTTTAAAATAATCGATCATGGCATTGCGAATCAAATAATCAGTCTCGGTTACCGATGTATTGTTCTTAAAGAATCCCATGTGGTCACCCCCGGTAATCAAATAATCAGAGGTCGCTACATAATAAATTCTATTTGGATCTATAGGTGCTCCATTAACCAAGGCTTTTTTTAGTTTTCTGTTTTTGTCCAGAACTATTTGCATGCCAGATATGGGGTGAGCCCTTCCGGAACGTATTAAGAACTCAACCATATCATTTACATAATTACCCTTAATGCTCGCTACTTTAATGGTATTCTCAAAAGGCATAATCTCGAACGCGTTTCTTGCGCTGACATTACCTTCGGAAATTATGGAGCGTATTCCACCGTGATTAAGTAGAACAAAGTCTATTTCTTTGCCTGTTCGTGCCTTGAAAATGGGATTGGCTTCTTTAAGTACAATGTCAGCCATTAAATTGCCTGCAGTGGTGTTGAATTCCCCGTCTTCTTTTGAAATGGTTTTTGGGGCATAGGTCAAGGTACTGTCCAAAACCTCGTTGATTCTGTTCCTGTAGGGGGCAACAAAGTCTTCTATGGCTTGTGATTTGGAGATTGTACTATCTATGGGGATTTGTTTTCCTTCGATTTTACGAAGCGTTTGTTTTTCCTGTTTACACGATACAAATCCCAATAAAGTTATAAATATAACAAAATGTTGTATTTTTAAAATCATTATTGTTTTTATCTTAGCCTCATAAAGATGAGTGTTTATTATTTACATTTGCGTAAATGTAAAAGTACATGTTTTTAAAAGGAATTAAGGATAAATTTAAACACAAATCCGGTAAAAAGTTCTTAAAAGAAGAGTTGGCTAAAACTGCTCCCCAAGTGGGTAGGGCAAACGGAATAACTTCTATCGGTTGTATTATCGATTTGGATATTTTCGAAAAACCTGAGCTCTTTTTTGAATTTGTTGATGAGTATAATTTAAGACCTAATGCCGTAAAGATCATAGGTTATAAAAAATATTACGATAAGAACTCACCCTATTCCACTCCTGTGTTTTCCGATAAGGATTTAGGTTGGAAAGGTGAAATAGCAAACAGTTATGCTTTAGAGTTCTTGGGGAGGGAATATGATTTATTGATCAATTACTATGATACGGATAATTTATTACTTCAATTAATGACCGTTAAGAGCAATGCTCGGATTAAGGTAGGTTTTAAAGAAGTAGATCAACAATTGAATGATTTGATTTTGGGATTGCCCCTAAAAGATTTTAAAACGTTTAAACTAGAACTCAAGAAATATTTAAGGGTTCTGAATGAAATTGAATAATGAATAAATTGATGGGTACGGGAGTTGCTTTAGTCACCCCATTTAAGAATGATCTTTCAGTAGATACGATGGCATTGGCGAATATCGTGGAACATTGTATTGAAGGTGGGGTCGATTATTTGGTGGCTTTGGGAACTACGGCTGAAACGGCTACACTAACAGAGGAGGAGAAACATCTTGTTTTGGATACCATTGTAAGTGCCAATAAAGGTAGGTTGCCTTTGGTTATCGGAATAGGCGGCAATAATACCTATGCGGTTATAGAGACCATCAAGAAATATGATTTAACAAATTTCGATGCCATTCTTTCGGTATCACCTTTTTACAATAAACCTACGCAAGAAGGTATTTATCAGCATTTTAAAGCGATTTCAGAAAATTCGCCTTTACCGTTGATAGTCTATAACGTACCGGGGAGAACAGGGAGTAACATGCTCCCGACCACCGTTCTTCGATTGGCAAATGATTTTGAGAATATCATAGCTATTAAGGAGGCTTCTGGTGATATGTCTCAGGTTATGCAGATTGTTAAGGATAAACCTAAGGATTTTATGGTGATTTCGGGTGATGATATGACTGCCCTGTCAACTGTATTGGCAGGAGGGGCCGGAGTAATCTCAGTTTTAGGACAAGGGGTTCCCAGCGTATTTTCCAAAATGATCCGTCTGGGATTGAAGACACAGGTTAAAGAAGCTTTCGAATTACAATACGCTATTCAGGATGGCATTGGTTTAATTTTTGAAGAAGGTAATCCCGCGGGTATCAAATCGGTATTTGATGCTCTGGGTCTTGCTTCGGAAGGGGTCAGGTTACCTTTGGTCCCCGTTTCGGAATCACTTCGTGTAAGAATAAAGCATTTCGTAAAGCCATTCGTTGGTCTGCACGCTTAAATACAAAGGACTTCCTTTGAACGTTAAAACTAAGCCAAACAATGTTGATTTGTGCTTTTGGCTCGTTATTTTAGTGCCATAAAATTTGTTTTTTAATTCCGTTCAGAATCCCTAATTTTGCAAAATGTTTTTTAAAATGAGGAAGTATATCCCTTTACTTGGTTTGTTATTGATCATGTCATCATGTAGTGAGTACCAAAAGGTGCTTAAGAATGAAGACGTTAAGGCAAAGTTAGAGCTTGCCCAAAAATACTATGATGAAGGGGATTTTAGAAGATCCAATCGGTTGTTCGAGCAGGTTGCTCCAAAGTATATAGGAAAGCCACAAGGGGAACGTATTATGTTCTTCTTTGCCAACACCTATTTTGAAAGGGGTGACTTTAATATGGCCGGTTACCAATTTGAGCGGTTCGTTAAATCTTATCCCAAGAGTGAGAAAGTTCCACAAGCATCGTTTTTAGGGGCGAAAAGTTATTATAAGCTCTCTCCTTTGTATTCTTTGGATCAAACTGATACCGATAAAGCCTTGGTTAAATTACAGACCTTTATCAATATGTATCCGGATTCCGAATATTATGATGAGGCCAACAAAATGGCCAAGGAGTTAACTACTAAAAAAGAAAAAAAGGCCTTTGAAATAGCGAAGCAGTTCAACAAATTAGGGCATTTTGATTATTCGTTTTTAACACCTTCCATGGCGGCTTTCGACAATTTCATTTCAGATTTTCCAGGTTCCATATACAGGGAAGAGGCTTTGTACCTTAAATTTGAATCGGCAACACAATATGCTTTGAACAGTTTTGCACGATGGAAGCCAGAGCGTTTAAAAAATGCCAAAACGGCTTACAATGTATTGAAAAAGCAGTATCCTGACACAAAATTTGCTGAGGATGCCAATAAATTATTAAGTAAGATTGATGAGGAATTACAACATCCGACATTCAACGAGGAAAGAGAAACAAGATAAAAAGTAGTTATTATGAATATGAACGATTTGAAGAACTCCAAAGCGCCGGTTTCAACGGTTACCCTTAATAAGAATGAGTTCGATGAAAAAACAGACAATATATATGAGGCAATTTCAATAACTGCTAAAAGAGCTATTCAGATCAATTCTGAAATAAAAAAAGAGCTTTTGGAGAAATTGGAAGAATTCGCCACATATAGCGATAGTCTTGAAGAGGTTTTTGAGAACAAGGAACAGATCGAGGTATCCAAGTTTTATGAAAAACTTCCCAAACCACATGCCATGGCGGTAGAGGAGTGGTTGATGGATAAAATATACCATAGGAATACAGAGAAAGACGCACAGTAACATGCTAGGTGGCAAAAATATCCTTTTAGGTATTACAGGAGGAATTGCTGCTTACAAGACTACCTTTCTTGTACGTTTAATGATTAAAGCTGGCGCTAATGTCAAAGTTGTTTTGACAGAAAGTGCCAGCTATTTTGTTTCTCCACTTACCTTGGCGACCCTTTCTAAGAATCCGGCGGTCACGGATTTTGTAAAAGAGGAAGGGGTAGAAACCGATTGGAATAACCATGTGGATCTAGGGCTCTGGGCCGATTTAATGATTATTGCGCCCGCCACTGCCAATACCATGTCCAAAATGGCAGATGGTAATACCGATAACCTTTTAACAGCTGTTTATTTATCTGCTAAATGTCCGGTTTTTTTCGCCCCTGCGATGGACTTGGATATGTTTAAACATCCCGCGACCAAAAAATCCATAGATACGTTATTGTCCTTCGGTAATATTATGATTCCTGCCACATCGGGCGAACTGGCAAGTGGTTTACATGGGGAAGGGCGAATGGCAGAACCTGAGGATATAATGGCTTTTGTCAAAGATTATATGTTGAAAGGCCTTCCTTTAAAAGGTAAAAAGGTACTTATAACTGCTGGACCCACATATGAGGCCATAGATCCTGTTCGTTATATAGGTAACCATTCTACGGGAAAAATGGGGTACGAATTGGCCAAAACCGCTGCTGATCTTGGAGCAGATGTTATTCTGGTATCAGGACCTACAAATCTGTCCCTATCACATGATCTAATTACTGTAATTAATGTGGTTTCCGCAGAAGAAATGTATAATGCAGCACATGAGCATTTTGATCCATGTGATATTATGATTTCCGCTGCTGCCGTGGCCGATTATAGGCCGAAAACCGTTGCAAGTCAAAAAATTAAAAAGAAAGAGGCCCATCTTACTTTGGAATTGGTGAAGAACAAGGATATCCTATTATCGCTAGGCGAACGAAAGACCAAACAGTTTTTGGTAGGTTTTGCTTTAGAGACTGAAAATGAGTTGGAAAATGCCAAAGGTAAATTGGAAAGAAAACATTTGGATGCCATTGTTTTGAACTCATTGAATGATGACGGTGCCGGATTTGCCGGTAATACCAATAAAATAACCTTTTTGGATAAGAATTCACAGATTAAAGCGTTTCAATTAAAAACCAAGGCCGATGTTGCCAAGGATATTTTAAATGAAATCATAATTCGATTGAATGCGTAATTTCCTAATAGTCTTTATATTTCTCTTTTCCTTTGTTGGGGTATCTGCCCAGGAATTGAACTGTGTGGTCACTGTAAATTCGGACCAGGTGTCGCAAACCAATCAGCAGATATTCAAAACGTTGGAACGTTCATTGAACGACTTTGTCAATAAAACTAAATGGACCAATCGTATTTACAAGGAAAATGAGCGGGTAAATGCCCAGATGTTCATTACCATTACCGAATATGAATCCAATAGGTTTAAGGGAAATATTCAAATCCAATCTTCAAGACCTGTCTTCAATACGTCTTATGAAACTCCTATATTCAATTATAAGGATAATCAATTCAGTTTTGAATATATAGAATTTCAGCCCTTGATTCTCAATGAGAATGTTTTCGAATCCAATTTGGTAAGCGTTGTAGCTTATTATTCATACCTGATTTTAGGATTGGATGCCGATACGTTTACTTTAGAAGGGGGAACGGAAATGTTTAGAAAAGCCCAAAATATAGTAACACAAGCTCAGAGTAGTAGTTCTTTAGGATGGAGTCAGTCAACCGATCGTAGCCGTTTTGAATTGGTCGATAACCTAATGTCGAATACTTATCGGGAATACCGCGTTGCCATGTATAACTACCATCGTAAGGGAATCGATATTCTTGCAGATAACAATAGTACCGGGAAACAAGTCATCGCTGGGACTTTGAATTTATTCGAGACCATGATCAAAAGAAGGCCTAATGCCTTTTTAATATCTACATTCTTCGATGCCAAATCAGATGAAATCCGTAATATTTTCTCCGACGGCCCTAAAGTGGACATAGTTAAGCTAAAGGAGACCTTGAATCGAATAGCACCTTTGTATTCGAGTACTTGGAACGAGATAAAATATTGATCTCCGTTTTTTTCAACTGAAATAAAAATTATCTTTACGCAATCCAAAATTCAAGGTTTTGCTGAGTAACCTCTCTATTAAAAATTATGCACTTATAGATAAGCTGAATGTATCATTCGGTAACGGTTTTACGTGTATTACAGGTGAAACAGGTGCAGGTAAATCAATTTTGTTGGGCGGACTTTCATTGGTGCTCGGTAAACGTGCCGACCTATCTACATTGCGCAATAAAGAAGAAAAATGCATAATTGAAAGTGAGTTCGAGATTGCGAATTACGGTCTATCGACCTTTTTTTCAGAGAACGACCTGGATTATGAGGACAAGACCATTATTCGACGGGAAATTTTGCCCAGTGGAAAATCCAGGGCCTTTATTAATGATACCCCAGTAACCCTCGATGTGCTTTCCAAGTTGGGAAATCGTTTGATCGATGTTCATTCCCAGCATCAAACGTTGCAATTGGCCGATAATGAATTTCAGTTTAAGGTAATCGATTCCCTCGCAAATATTAAGGATCTGTCTTCTACGTATACTGAACAATTAAAGCAGTACCGGAAAACTACCAAAGAATTGGAAAATTTGGTCAACTTTCAAAGCAATGCGATCAAAGAACATGAGTATAATAGCTTTTTGCTGAAAGAGCTTGAAGAGGCCCGTTTGCAAGAGGGGATGTTAGAGGAGTTAGAGGAACAATATCAGCAATTAAGTAATGTAGAGACCATTGTTGAGCAATTGGCCCAAGGGCATCATTTATTGAACGATGAGCAAGTGGGTGTTCTTAACCTGTTGTCCGGGTTGAAACAGGTTTCAAGTAAATTGTCAGGTTATGGTTCGGCCTATAAAGCACTTGATGATAGAATTCAATCCGTTTTTATTGAAATGGACGATATTGCATCGGAACTACAAGAGCTTTCCGATCAGACAGATTTAGATCCTGCCTTGTTGGATGAAGTGAATTCTAAATTGCAGTTACTGTACAATTTACAGAAAAAGCATGGCGTTCAGGAAATATCTGAGCTCATAAGGATCAAGGATGAACTTTTTGAAAAAGTGGATGCTACCGAAAATATCGAGGCTACTATTTCTGAAAAGCAGAAACAATTGGAGGGCCAAGAACAAAAGCTTAATGATCTAGCGGCCAAAATATCGAAAAAACGACTTCAGGTTATACCCGATTTAAAGAAACAGATGGAAAATCGTCTGGATCTATTGGGGATGCCAAGTGCGCGGTTCAAAATAGAGTTGCACACTTCAGCTGATTTTAAACCGAACGGCAAGGATGATCTCTTGTTTTTGTTCGCGGCAAATAAAGGAACTGATTTTGGGGATATTAAAAAAGTGGCCTCCGGTGGCGAACTTTCACGAATTATGTTGACCATAAAGTCAATTATGGCCAAATATGAAAATCTACCGACCATGATGTTCGATGAAATAGATACCGGTGTTTCCGGGGAGATTTCTAACCGTATGGGCGAAATTATGTTCGAAATGAGCAAGAGTATGCAAATATTCTCGATAACCCATCTACCGCAAGTAGCCTCAAAAGGTGACCATCATTTTAAGGTATACAAAGAGGATAAAGGTGGCGGTACCTTAACGAACATGAAAGAGTTGTCTCAAGACGAAAGGGTAGTGGAGTTGGCTGAAATGTTAGGAGGAAAGGAACTGTCTGAATCGGCAATGGCCCATGCAAGGCAATTATTGAACTAGCTTCTTTTCATCATCGATCAATACAGACTTTTTATATTATATATTTTAAATATCTTTGACGATATTATCAACTAAGAAAAATTGAACATGGCTTATAATTTATTGAAGGGTAAGAAAGGGATTATTTTTGGAGCACTGGATGCAAATTCTATTGCTTGGAAAACTGCGGAAAGGGTACATGAAGAAGGAGGTACTTTTGTATTGACCAATGCCCCGATTGCCATGCGCATGGGCCAAATCAACGAGTTGGCCGAAAAAACCGGTTCGCAAATCGTTCCTGCTGATGCAACGAGTACAGAGGATCTTGATAAATTGGTGAGTGAATCCATGAAAATACTTGGGGGTAAAATCGACTTTGTACTACACTCCATCGGTATGTCCATCAATGTACGGAAGGGAAGACACTATACCGACCAGAATTATGATTTCTCCCACAAAGGATGGGATGTTTCGGCCCTTTCTTTTCATAGGGTGATGCAGAGTTTGTTCAAAGCGGATGCGATGAACGAATGGGGTAGTATCGTTGCACTGACATATATGGCCGCACAGCGTTCTTTTCCTGATTATAATGATATGGCCGATAACAAGGCTTACTTAGAGTCAGTTGCCCGTAGTTTTGGTTATTTCTTCGGAAAAGAAAAGAAAGTTAGGGTAAATACTATTTCCCAATCACCGACACCGACTACTGCAGGTCAAGGTGTAAAAGGCTTCGATGGTTTTATCAGTTATGCTGAGCAAATGTCTCCTTTAGGTAACGCAACTGCTTTGGAATGTGCTGATTATACTTTAACGTTATTCTCCGATTTGACTAAAAAAGTGACTATGCAAAACCTTTTTCATGACGGTGGTTTCTCCAATACAGGGGTGAGCCAAGAGGTTATGGAGAAGTTTCAATAGTATTTTTTTGATATAGTTTTGGTTTTCATATGCCTAATAATTGGCACGTGTTGGTCAGGACGTAAGTCGAGAACGTATCTAACTTAGAATGCTTTCTATGGATATTTCCTTTTCATTTATCATACCTGTTTACAATAGGCCCAA
Organism: Maribacter luteus; assembly: GCF_009674825.1. Lineage (GTDB taxonomy): Bacteria > Bacteroidota > Bacteroidia > Flavobacteriales > Flavobacteriaceae > Maribacter_A > Maribacter_A luteus. Next base: position 149,992 of record NZ_WKJH01000030.1, on the reverse strand, counting down.
TGAAATAAGGGAATTGTTGCAAAGCCTAGTACTTCAATCCTATAAAGAACCGTTTGAGGTGATTATAGTTGAGGATGGCTCCACGATTGACTCCAAAGGGGAAGTAGATGCCTTTAAGGACAAATTGGATATTACCTATTTGCCAAAAGGGAATTCCGGCCCAGGGGATTCCAGGAATTACGGAATGGAGCGGGCCAAGGGAAATTATTTTGTCATTCTTGATTCCGATTGTATTTTACCTCCGCAATATTTGCAGGAAGCCCGAAAATCTCTAGATGGGTGTTTTGTGCATTGCTATGGTGGTCCGGATGCAGCCCATGATTCTTTTTCCAATGTTCAAAAGGCAATCAATTATGCTATGACCTCTTTTTTTACGACCGGTGGAATACGAGGGGGAAAATCATCTGTGGATAAATTTCAGCCCCGTAGTTTTAATATGGGTATTTCCAAAGAAGCTTTTGAAACAGTCGGGGGTTACGGCAAGATTCATCCCGGTGAGGATCCTGATTTGACCATCCGTATCTGGGAAAAAGGTTATGACACCAAACTTATCCCTAAGGCCTTTGTTTACCATAAACGCCGCATAGATTGGAAAAAGTTCTATAACCAAGTAAATAAGTTTGGTATGGTTAGGCCGATTCTTAATAAATGGCATCCGGGAACGGCAAAGCTGACCTATTGGTTCCCTACGGTTTTTTTCTTGGGATTTATAGCGTCCCTATTGTTGCTCTTAATAGGTGTAACTTGGCCGTTACTTGCTTATATACTGTATTTTACGGTCATTTTTTTCGACTCATTATTTAAAAACGGTAATATCGGGGTTGCTTTTTTGTCACTGATAGCGGTATGTATCCAATTTTTGGGGTATGGTTGGGGTTTTCTTAAATCAACCATTTGGATTAATTTTAGCAAAAAGAACCCTAAAGAATTATTTCCAAAACTATTTTTTAATTAGAATTACTTGAAAGTGATACCAAAAATCAAGAACATACTCAAAAGAAGAAAGGCAAAAATGTTTTTGATGTTCCTGTTCTGCTCAAGTTTAATATGGTTTTTGAACAACTTGTCAGAAACCTATACCAGCAATGCGACTTTTGAACTAAAGTTCGAGAATATTCCGGACAGCCTACTACTTACAAAAGTTTCAAAAAAAAATGTTGATGTAAAAGTTCAGGCAAATGGCTTTCAGTTCTTGGGGTTCAATTTTAAGCACAAAGAGGTAATAGTCGATGTGTCTGCCGTAAGCCATTTAAAAGGCAGGTATTTTATTCCACAGAATGTTTATCGAAAGCAAATTGATAAGCAACTTAGGTCAATGACGTTGCTAGATATAGACAAGGATACGCTGTATTTTGAATTTACCCGCTTGGGAAGCAAGATTGTGCCAGTAGAATCAAAACTGAACATTACCCTTTTGCAAAACCATATCTTGAATGAAAAACTTATTATAGAACCCAGTGAAATTAAGATTAGCGGGCCCTTGAATGTTATAGATACATTGGATAAGGTGAATACGGTTACCATGGATTTGTTGGATCTATCATCAGATTTTTCCCAAGAAGTTGCCTTGTACAAAAAACCGGAATGGACAAATATCAGTTTTTCAAAGAATTCAGTATTGGTTAAGGGTAAGGTGGATCGTTTTTCTGAAAAAATCATTGAGGTGCCCATTAAGGTAATCAACCTGCCTGATAGGTATGAAATTAGGACCTTTCCAGATAAGGTGGGGGTACTCTGTAAAGGTACTTTGGATGAATTGAAGCAATTGCATAGTACCGATTTTGAAGTAATAGCCGATTATGATACCATAAAGGACAATGTTTCCAAAATGATCGTTTTGCAACTTCATAAAAAACCGGAAAACCTACAAAGTGCTGAGTTAAATGAAAATCAGGTTGAATTTATATTGAAAAAACAATGATTATCGTTGCATTGACAGGAGGTATCGGTAGTGGAAAAACTACCGTGGCGAATATGTTCAAAAACCTGGGTGTCCCGGTTTATGATTCGGATAAGGAGGCAAAAAATTTAATGATGTCCTCAAAGAAACTACGAAAAGATATAAAAGCATTGTTGGGAGACCTTGCCTATAAAGACAAAACCTTGAATCGGGAGTATATTGCAAAAAAGGTTTTTAAGGACAAAGGGCTGTTGAAACAGTTGAATGAAATTGTACACCCTGCGGTTCGTAAAGACTTTCTTAAATGGGCGAAAAAACAAGGAACTGCATATGTAATCCAAGAATCGGCAATTGTTTTTGAAAACAAACAGGAAGATTTCTATGATAAGATCATCTTGGTCACGGCTCCTCAGGAAATACGTCTAGAACGTGTTATCGAGAGGGACAATGTATCCAAATCCAAAATAATGGATCGTATGAGTAACCAATTGGATGATGAGGATAAGATTAAAATGTCCGACTATGTCATCGACAATATTACACTTAATGAAACACGTTCAAAAGTAAAAGAGGTACATGGCCTTCTACTTAAGGATAGTGGGGTTTGAGCAATTTTAACAATTTTGTTAAGGTTAGGTTAAACGTTAAAATACTAGTTGTTAAATCTTTAATTTTGTAGGTAGATGAATAGGAGGTTGTTTGTTCTTTTGGTCATTCTGATGAGCCTATCATTGATAGGGATTATCTTCGTTCAGGGCTATTGGATAAAGAAATCAGTTGAGGATAAAGAGGAGCAGTTTTCAAACAGTGTGTTGGATGTACTGGATAAGGTATCCGACAAGATTACTGAAAGGGAGCGGAACGACTATTTTGAAAGGTATGTAAATATCAAGGATAGTATAGGGGATTTAAAGAGTTCCCATTTCAAAAACTTCTTTTTTGTCGATCAGGATATAAGTTCAGATGAGATTCATTATTATTCCCACGGAATTTTAGAAGAGGAATATAATATCGCATCAACGTTCTTTGACAATGGTATGGGTGATGACACTACGACCATAAAAAATTATACCAGTAGGCGCTTAAAGGCTACTTATAAAGAAGATTTGGGCCTTGATGGATATCAAAGCAGAGTTACCCCTATCGAAAAAGTGGAAAAAATCGGAGGGCTGACTTCGATGGAGATTTCGGCCTTTGAGGATATGTTCGGGGAGTTTGCCAAACGCGTGCCCATACACAATAGGGTTTCTAAACAGGCGATTGAATTGTTGTTGGAGCGCGAGCTGTATAATCGGAATATCAACACCGATTATGAATACGGTATAGCCAGTAAGGGATTGCCGACTTCCGTAAAATCTCGGAAATTCAGTTTTAGGAATCCTTCACCTTATAAAACTTTGATATTCAAAGACTCTGAGGGTAATTCCAATTATGCTTTGTTGATCAATTTCCCTAAAAAGAAACGTTTTTTGATTCGTTCCATTTTGGGTATGGCGGCTTTATCACTTTTGTTCACCCTCGTGATCATCGTAGCCTATTCCAGTGCTATTTACCAACTTATAAGGCAAAAACAGATTTCGGAGATAAAATCCGATTTCATCAATAATATGACCCATGAGTTCAAGACTCCGATTGCGACCATAAATTTGGCGGTAGAGGCAATCAAGAACCCACAGGTTATCGATGATAAAGAAAAAGTAATGCGTTACCTCCAGATGATTCGGGATGAGAATAAAAGAATGCATGCGCAGGTTGAGAACGTACTGCGAATATCGAAATTGGAAAAAAACCAATTGGATATTAGTAAGGATAGGGTAGATGTGCATGATATAATACAAGATGCCATAGCCCATGTTGAACTTATCGTTGCAGACAGGGGAGGTTATATAGAAACGCATTTAAAAGCGAATAGGACAGAAGTCTTAGCGAATGAAATGCATTTTACGAATGTTATAGTGAATATCCTGGACAACGCCATTAAATATTCCCCAATGGCACCAAAAATTGATATTTACACTGAAGTGGTCAAGAGCAATATCGTTATCCAGGTAAAGGATCAGGGTGCAGGAATGAGCAAGGCTGTACTGAAAAAAGTTTTTGAAAAGTTCTACAGGGAACATACGGGGGATATACACAATGTTAAAGGGCATGGTTTGGGCCTAGCCTATGTAAAAAGAATAATAGAAGATCACCAAGGTGAGGTTTATGCAGAAAGCGAAAAAGATAAAGGAAGCTCTTTCTATATTAAACTACCATTAATTTAATGAATTATGGAAACAGTAAACAAGAAAATACTTTTAGTGGAGGATGATCCCAATTTTGGAATCGTATTGAAGGACTATCTGTCAATGAACAATTTTGATGTTACATTGGCCAAGAATGGAATGGAGGGTTTTGAAAAGTTTAAAAAAGACAATTATGATGTCTGCATCTTGGATGTTATGATGCCATATAAAGACGGCTTTACCTTAGCACGTGAGATTCGGGAAAAGAATGAGAACGTGCCTATCATATTCCTTACCGCTAAAACAATGAAGGAAGATGTTCTAAAGGGATATAAGGCAGGAGCTGATGATTACCTGAACAAACCTTTTGATTCGGAAGTGCTTTTGATGAAGCTTAAAGCGATAATTCAAAGAAAAGCATCAAGTACATTGGCAGACAGCAAGAAATTTGAATTCCAAATCGGTGGTTTCCATTTGAATTCCAAATTGAGGTTTTTGAAATATAAAGATGAAGAGGCGATTAAACTTTCACCTAAGGAAAATGAATTATTACGTCTTTTGGCATTGCATGAAAATGATTTGATGCCAAGGGAATTGGCTTTGACAAAAATTTGGAGGGATGATAATTACTTTACTTCAAGAAGTATGGATGTTTATATCGCTAAATTGCGTAAATACCTTAAGCGCGATGATACCGTCGAAATATTGAACATTCATGGAGAAGGTTTTAGGTTGGTCATTAAGACCGAATCGGAATAAGAGACCATAAACAGATAAATAGTAAATGACCCTGACGATTTCGTCGGGGTTTTTTTATGTTATCTTTTTTAGGATTTCGGTTACGATCCTATCAGGACTATGGGTAATGGAAACCGTAATAGCGTCTTTTGGTTCTTCCAATGTTTCAAATTGTGACTTCAAAAGTTCAATAGGCATATAGTGTCCTTTTCGTTCTTGTAATCTGGCATGAATTTCAGAAAATGAACCTTGTAAATAAACAAAGGCCATTTCTTTTTTCAATTGTTTACGCAGAAGTGATCTATAGCTTTCCTTTAGGGCTGAGCATGCGATAACGGCACCTTTTTGTTTGTGTTCAATTGCTAGTTCATTAAGGGCTTCTAACCAACCCTTACGATCATCGTCATTCAAAGCTAAGCCGCTTTTCATTTTTTTGACGTTCGCTTCAGGGTGGTAATCATCACCATCAAAAAAAGGGATTCCAAGTTTTTCGGCCAATAATAATCCAATGGTAGATTTACCACAACCTGAAACACCCATAACTACATAAATTCCCTTCCTATCCATTCTTTATAGCAGTTATTTGTTCATCAATTTTTTTTGTTATGAGGCTTATATCATCAAGATAATCGAACCAAATGATATCTTCGTTTTTTCTGTACCAGGTCAGTTGTCTTTTCGCGAAGCGTCGCGTATTCTTTTTTATTTCCGAAATGGCAAAATCCAATGTCCATGTACCGTCGAAATAATTGAAAAGTTCTTTGTAACCCACTGTTTGTAGTGCGTTCAGTTCTTTATGTGGGTATACTTCCTTAGCTTCTTCTATAAGTCCGTTAGCGATCATTAGATCGACCCTTTGGTTGATCCTATCATAAATGATTTCCCTATCGGCTTTTATCCCAATGATAATGGTGTGGAAAGGTCTTACGATATCCTTCTTTTTCAAAAAGGAAGAATAAGGCTTATTGGTTGCCAAACAAATTTCCAAGGCCCTGATCAATCGTTGTGGATTATCTAAGTCAACGGTGTTATAATAACTTTCATCCAAAAGCTTTAGTTGTCGTTGTAACTCGCCAATTCCTTGCTCCTCCAAGGTTTTGTTCAGTGTTTCCCGATAACTTGAAGGTACTGTGGGAAAATCATCCAATCCTTTGGTTACGGCATCAACATATAGTCCGCTACCACCTACTAAAATCACTTTATCATGTGTATTGTACAAATTTCGTAAAAGCACCATGGATTCTTTCTCAAAATCCCCGACACTGTAGCGGTCAAAAATACTTTTGTGTTGAATACAATGATGTTTGGCTGCTAACAGTTCTTCTTGGCTGGGCACAGCTGTGCCAATTTCCATTTCTTTATAAAATTGCCGGGAATCGGCCGAAATGATCTCTGTTTTATAATAATTGGCAAGTTCAATGCCTAAACGGGTTTTGCCAATTGCAGTAGGGCCGACTACCGTGATGAGAATTTTTGAGTCCACTATTCTTCGGTTAATTTAAAACCACATTTACGACAATAGTCTGCATCGGAACGATGTATTTCTGCACCACAGTTAGGACAGGAACGACCTTCAACATTATCTTTTTGGTCTTTGATAGTGGTTGCATATTCCGCAGAGACAATTCCGGTAGGTACGGCAATGACCCCATAACCAATGATCATGATCAAGGTGGCGATGAATTGGCCTAAAGGGGTTTGAGGGGAAATATCGCCATAACCAACCGTGGTCAATGTTACGATAGTCCAGTAAATACTATGGGGTATGCTATTGAAACCGTGTGTAGGACCTTCGACCAAATACATTATGGTGCCTAATAGGACCGAAACCACTAAAACGAAAAAGACAAATACGAATATTTTGGTTTTACTTGCTTTTAACGATCTAATCAAGTTATTGGATTCCCCGACAAACCTTACCAATTTAAGTATCCGGAATACCCGTAGTAATCGAAGGGCCCTAAAGGCAGTAAGATATTGTGATTGTATAAAGAAGAAAGTAAGGTATTTAGGAATGGTGGAAAGTAGATCAACAATGCCGAAAAAACTAAAAATATATTTTCGGGGCTTTTTTATACAAACCAATCTTAGGATGTATTCAATGGAAAAAAGAATGGTAACGACCCATTCCGAAATATTGAAGAATCTATGGTATTGATTGTCGAACCTTGGGACACTTTCGAGCATGACGATGATAATACTGTATAGAATGACAATCAGTAGTATAATGTCGAATAACTTGCCAGCTGGTGTATGCGTACCATAAATTATTTCATGTAAGGTAGCACGCCAATCCCGGTTCTTTTTGTTGGTCTTCAAAACTTAATTATTAAAATCGATTATTTTCTTCACTCGTTTTTTTCTAAGATATGAATCAATGATGTGACTAGTTGTAATATCGCCCCTCATGGGTGTTATAATCGATTCCAAGATATGAATATTATTTATTTGATAGTTTAGGTCATAGTATCCCAGACCCATAAAAACCCCATTTTTTATAAATATAGCACTGTATTCCCCTATTTCACGACCTTTGTCTACAATAAGAAGGGTTTTGTTTGAAATACTGTATTTGTTAATTGCTTCTTGTACTCTTTGATTATAGTCCGATGGCGATTCTTTTCCCATACAAGCCCCTAAGCATTGGTTATCCGATCCACATGGATTTTTATCCTCTAAACCGTTTATTTTTGGGCACAGCTGGAATTCTTCCGTTATTTTTTCTAAAAAATTCTTTGCAGAAAGAAAACTATTAAAAGTGGTTATATTGGATTTTTCCTTGGTTTGCTGGGCAATTACGAAGGTTTGGTAACCATCTTCATTAATACTTGGGTATAATGCCGTTAAACGCTTTTTTCGGGCTTTATGGTTAAACCTTGGTTTGTTCTTTAATAGTTCTTCATGTTCTTTCAATAGGGATACCAGCTCACTACCTGTTTTTTCGAAAGTTATGGTTTTCGTTTCTTTTTGAAGCTGTCTTGATTTTGAACCATTTTTGGTAAAGTGTTGGTTTACCCGTTTTTTGATATTGGTGCTTTTACCTAAAAATAGGATGTCTCCCTTTTTGTCGTGCATATAATACAAACCGGTTTCTGACGGCATTTGCTCCACAATATCCAATTGGCGCTGTGAAAGTTCGCCATGGGTCTCTTCCCGAACTACTTCTTTGATTATGGTTTTGCCGGTATCTTTAGAAAGTAATAACTTAAATAGTTTTAACGTGGCAAGGGCATCGCCATTGGCCCTATGGCGGTCACTCATGGGTATACCCAAGGATCTAACCAATTTGCCCAGACTGTACGATTCGGCGTCTGGCAAAAGGTTTTTTGATAAATCTACGGTACACAAGGTTTTTCGCTCAAAATTATATCCCAATCGCCTGAATTCCGTTCTCAATATCCTATAGTCAAATTGGGCATTGTGGGCGACCAAGACCGTATCCTCGGTAATTTCAACGATTCGTTTGGCGACTTCATGGAATTTGGGAGCGGTTCGGAGCATTTTATTGTTGATGCCCGTTAAGTTGGCCACGAAAGGTTGTATTTCCCTTTCGGGGTTTACAAGGCTTATGAATTTGTCTACAACTTTATGTCCGTCGAATTTATGGATTGCAATTTCCGTGATACCCTCTTCGTTGTATTTTCCTCCTGTTGTTTCTATGTCAAGTATCGTGTACATCAATCGCCTTCAAACTTTTTTCTATAACAGGGAATAGTCCCTTGCGCCAAAGATACTACTTCCTATGCGCACCATTGTACTACCTTCTTCTATGGCCAGCATGTAATCACCACTCATTCCCATTGATAATATAGAAATATCAGGTAATTTACCCTTTAAATTATCGTAAATGGCCTTTAAGTACTTAAATTCCTTTTTGATCTGTGATTTATCTGGAGTGTAGGTCGCCATTCCCATTAAGCCAACGATTTTTATGTGGGAAAGTTGTTTATATTCTTCTGAGTCGACAAGAGCGTTTACTTCATTCTCATCCAAACCGAATTTTGTTTCCTCTTGGGCAATATGCACCTGCAAAAGACAAGGAATGGTTCGATCGTGTTTTTTTGCTTGTTTGTTTATTTCCTGTAAAAGTTTAAAACTATCGACCCCATGAACCAATGAAACGAATTCTGCCATATACTTTACCTTGTTTCGTTGCACGTGGCCGATCATATGCCATTCTATATCTTTTGGTAAGGCTTCCCACTTTCGGGCCATTTCCTGGATTTTGTTTTCTCCGAATATACGTTGCCCGGCGGTATACGCTTCCAGAATACTTTCATCGGGTTTGGTCTTTGAAACTGCTACCAAGGTAACATGCTCTGGTAATGTTTGTTTTATGCTTTCAAGATTTGTTTTTATCGACATGATATTTTTTATTAAAACTCATAAATGGCCATGCCACTTCTTAGTTTAGGTTCAATATAAGTGCTTTTTGGGGGCATCACCAACCCTGCATCTGCGATAGATTTGATTTCATCAACTTTTAAGGGAACAAGACTGAAACCTACTTTGAAATTCCCGTGGTCTATTTCGTCTTTCATGCGAATTACATTGTGTTTGCCGTAACCATAATGTATTCGATTGTCACTTCGTAGATCTTTGATGCCCAAAATTGGGTCGAGTATGGTTTTGTATAGAATCTGGGTGTCTAATTTACTAAGTCCATCAGTGAACCCATATACTTTTTTCCTTAGGAAGAGTGAGTAGAAATCCCCATCCAGATACATGCTGAAGTGATGTTTTTTAGTGGGTTTGTACAGGACGTTACCTTTCTTTTCAATTCTGAAAAGAGCATCCAATTTTATAAGGAATTCTTCTTTGGTCAATCCGTTCAGATCTTTTACCATTCGATTGAATTCGTAGATACGTATCTCAGATTCCGGAATTAAGTAACACATGAAATAATTGTACGGTTCATTTCCGGTATGGGTAGGATTTTCCATTTGCGATATATTGGCCAAAACTTCGGAAGATGCACTTCTATGGTGGCCATCTGCGATGTAAAGCGATTTGATTTTCGCAAATTCACGAACCAATCCCTTGATCGAATCCTCATTGGAAACCATCCACAAAGTATGTTTGATCTTGTCTGGGGTTGTAAAGAGGTATTCCGGTTCTTTTTGTTTTTCTAAATCTAATATTTCCTTTACATTAATATCATCTGCATAGGTCATTAATACAGGTTCTGCGTTGAAACCTACGGTTTTCAGGTACTTCGCAAATAATTGCTCACGTGAGCTTAATGTGTCTTCGTGTTTTTTGATGATATCATTACGATAATCGCCTACACTCGCGGCACAGAAAAACCCACAACATTTGAATTTTCCTTTTTCAATCTGATAAATATAGAAACTGTCCTTACTGTCTTTCAAAAAGATATTACCCTCAAGGAATTCCAAATATCGATTATGTACTAAATTGAAGCGCTCTTCACCAGTTACTTCTTTCGAAAATTTATAGCCGGGGTTTATAATATGTAAAAACGAGAATGGGTTATAATTTAAGGTCGCTTCCAATTCATCCATTGAATATTCTTGATAAGATCTGGAAGTAACATAGGCTACTTTGTCCTTTGTAGGTCTTACTGCCTTAAAAGGTTTAATTATTGCCATTTGATTTATTTGAATTGGTCGGAAACCTTTTCGGCCTTTTTTGATATGGTATAGTCATAAAACCCTTCCCCGGACTTAACCCCCAGTTTATTGGCCATAACCATATTCACCAATAAAGGACATGGTGCATATTTTGGGTTCTTGAATCCGTCGTACATAACATTCAGGATAGATAAGCAAACATCCAACCCAATAAAATCGGCCAATTGCAATGGACCCATAGGGTGGGCCATACCCAATTTCATTACAGTATCTATTTCCTCTACACCGGCAACACCATGATATAGGGTTTCAATGGCTTCATTGATCATCGGCATTAAAATCCTATTGGCTACGAACCCAGGATAATCATTGACCTCGGTAGGTGTTTTTCCCAGTTTTAAGGAAAGGTCCATTATCGCTTTTGTAGTATCCTCCGAAGTATTATAACCTCGGATAATCTCAACAAGCTTCATAATCGGTACGGGATTCATAAAATGCATACCAATTACTTTGTCCGGTTTTCCCGTAACTGCAGCTATCTGTGTAATCGATATAGAAGATGTGTTCGTGGCCAAAATGGTATTTGGGCCAGAAATGGCATCCATTTCCTTGAAAAGGCTTAATTTAATTTCCAGTTTCTCCGTAGCGGCTTCCACTACCAAATCGGTATTTGGAATTCCCTTGGAAAGCTCTGTAAAGGTATTTATGTTCGTAAGGGTCTTTGCCTTATCCGTTTCTTCTATTTTCCCCTTGGAAAGCATACGGTCTAAATTCTTCGTTATTGTCGCTATACCGCGGTCAAGGGATTCTTGGGAAATGTCTATTAAATTCACCTTATACCCACTTTGGGCAAAAACATGGGCAATTCCGTTGCCCATGGTACCTGCACCGATAACTGCTATATTTTTCATAACTGTTGTTTTTTTAGAACGACTGTATAATTTGTAAGGCTACCCGTAACGCCTGTGTGCCTTGCTTAAGGGTAACGACCGGAGTCGTGTTTTGGGTTATGGCATCGGCAAATGTTTCCAATTCATCAAGAATGGCATTGTTGGCTTCAATTTCGGGATTTTCAAAATAAATCTGTTTTTTAACCCCTTCAGCATTCTGTAGGATCATGTCAAAATCACCAGGGGATTCAGGTGCGTCTTTCATTTTCACTACTTCGGCCTTTTTTTCCAAAAAGTCCACTGAGATATAGGCGTCCCGTTGAAAGAATCGCGATTTTCTCATGTTTTTCAGTGATATTCTGCTCGCCGTAAGATTGGCCACACAGCCATTTTCGAACTCGATTCGGGCATTGGCGATATCCGGTGAATTACTGATTACCGAAACCCCACTTGCATTGATTTGTTTCACCTCCGAATTTACTACACTCAGAATGGCATCAATATCATGGATCATTAAATCCAAAACAACAGGGACATCGGTGCCTCGTGGATTAAACTCTGCCAATCTATGGGCCTCAATGAACATTGGGCTTTGTATTTTATCTTTTACGGCTAAGAATGCAGGATTAAAACGTTCTACGTGCCCGACTTGGCCTTTGACCCCGTTTTTTTGCTCTAACTGCAATAATTCCTCAGCCTCTTCAAGAGTATTCGTTATCGGTTTTTCGATAAAGACATGTTTTCCTTTTTCCATGGCCTTTTTGGCACAATCGTAATGGGAAAGAGTAGGGGTAACTATGTCTATAACGTCAACGGCATCAATTAGCTCATTAATGTTTTCAATATAGGTGTATCCGAATTCAGCGGCCACTTTTTGGCCATTGATATCATCCGGATCGTAAAAACCGATTAAATCATATTTTGGGGATTCATTAAGTAGACGAAGGTGTATTTTTCCTAAATGTCCTGCCCCTAAAACTCCGACTTTAAGCATATTTTGTATTTTCTTCAAAAATAACGATAGTTTAGTAGTTAATTTGGTTTGCACTTCAAAAGTTTTGCATTGTACCGGCTATGATCTTTAATTCTTAAAGCAAACTTTGTTAACTTCGCTTTTTTAACCAAACCAATATTTTTACCCTTGAGAGATACGCTTAAACATCGTGGAATGCGGAATAAATTGGCAGATGTGTTGATTGCCAAAGGAATAGTTGATTCGAATGTTCTGGAAGCCATACGTAAAGTACCTCGTCATTTATTTATGGATAGCAGTTTTGAGGGGCATGCTTATCAGGACAAGGCATTTCCTATTGCTGCGGACCAGACTATTTCACAACCATATACCGTTGCTTTTCAATCTGAATTATTACAAGTTGAACCTGGACATAAAGTTTTGGAAATAGGTACGGGGAGTGGGTACCAGACTGCCGTTCTATTGCAATTGAAGGCAAAAGTGTATACGATCGAGAGGCAATTGGAGCTCTTTAAAAAGACGAATCTATTTTTCAAGAAAATGGGCTATCGTCCCAAAAAGGTCATTTTCGGTGATGGTTACAAAGGTTTGCCCCAAGCGGCCCCTTTTGATAGCATTATAGTAACTGCAGGTGCACCTGAAGTACCGAAAGCACTATTATCGCAATTGAAGATAGGGGGTAGGCTCGTTATACCTGTGGGTGCCGATGAACAAATCATGACCTTGTTCATTAGAAATTCTGAAAAAGAATTTGAGAAAAAAGAACTCGGGGCCTTTCGATTTGTGCCCTTACTAGAGGATAAGAACTAAGATTGAACCGGACTTGGTTTTTTGTTTTATCTATTAAAACTTTTTTTAATGCGGTCAAGATCCCTTTTGTTGTCGCGGTCTTTAATGTTTTCCCGCTTGTCATAAAGTTTTTTACCCTTGGCAAGGGCAATGTTCATTTTGGCCAATCCACGATCGTTCAAAAATAAGTTCAAGGGTATGATGGTGAGTCCGCTAGAAGAAACTTCCTTTTCCAATTTCTTTAACTCACGTTTGTTCAGTAGCAATTTACGTTCTGCTTTGGGTTTATGGTTAAAATGGGATGCGTGGGAGTATTCATCAATTTGCATGTTAATGATAAAGAGCTCGCCACGGTCATTGAATTCACAAAAACTTTCACCAATCGAAACCTTACTTTGGCGAATGGATTTTATTTCGGTCCCGGATAAAACAATACCTGCGGTATACTTATCCAAGATCTCATATTCAAATCTGGCCTTTTTGTTCTTAATGTTTACATTGTTCTGCATAACGGTACAAAAGTAGCAACAATAATTCTATCCGCAATTTCATTAAAATGGATTTATATTCAATATTTGTAATGTTATTGATCTATTTTCGAACCTATTGGCATGGAAAAAACAAAAAGTATTTTAGTGGTTGTAATTTTGGCGGTATTTTTTTCGTGTAAAGAAAAGACTCCTGCTCGGTTGACCGCCCAGCAAATCGTGGATAAAAGTATTGATACTTGTGGTGGGGAAAAGTACAGGACAAGCAATGTTTCTTTCAAGTTTAGGGGGAAAGAATATATAAAGGAAAATGTTGAGGGGCAAAAAGTATTAAAGCGACTATTTAAGAACGATTCCGTTGATATTTTGGATAGTAAAGGCCCTAAGGGGTTTAAACGCTATATTAACGGTGATTTGGTCAATGTGCCGGATTCATTAGCCAACATCTATTCCAACTCCATCAATTCCGTACATTATTTTGCATACTTGCCTTATGGTTTGAATGATCCCGCGGTGAATAAGGAATTTCTTGGTGAAATGGCTATTAAAGGGAAGGATTACTACAAGGTGAAAGTGACTTTTGATCAGGAAAACGGAGGAGACGATTTTGATGATGTTTATATCTATTGGTTTAATAAAGAAACATTTAAACCGGAATATTTAGCCTACGAATTCCATGTGAATGGCGGTGGACTACGCTTTAGGGAAGCCTATAACGAAAGATATGTGAACGGGATTCGTTTTGTGGATTATAATAATTATAAATCCGTATCGGATTCCCAATCCATTTATGAGATAGATAGTCTCTTTAATAAGGGTGAATTGGAGTTGCTATCCAAAATCGAATTAAAGGATGTAGTTGTTAGTCCGGGCAATTACAATTGAAGTTCAATCGCATGTCCGTAGTAATACCCCCAACGATTTCAACAATGAACAGGCTTCCGTTTTGGTCGTCATCAATTTGATAGTATTTATCCTGACCGATCATTTTGTTTACGAAATCGGGAGTTGAGTCGCTATGGCCTACGACCAGTACTTTCTTGTTTTTGTTTTCTTCCTTAAATTTATCCAAATCGATAATGGCGGGGTCATATATTTGAACGGTAAGGTTCTTTTTAACCGCTATGGGAGCTGCGGTCATTTGGGTTCTTTCATAATCCGTAGTGTACACGGCATCCAATTGCACCTCATCTAATATTTCAGCCCAATGCATGGCCCTTCCCAATCCTTCTTGTGTAAGTTCCGGATCCATGTTTTCTTGGTCGGATCTATCTTTTTCAGCATGTCTGATGAAATAAAAAGTTGAAACGGAATCATCGACCACCACAGGTACTTCTTCTTTACAACCCGTAAAACCAATGATGAAAACAAAAATAAGCAACGCTTTAAAAACCTTCATAATGAGTAATTCGTTAGTTTGGTACTTTTCATTTATTCTAACTAAAAATACCTTAAAATAGTATGTAAACCCCATGGTTTTTTGTTTTTTTGCATATGACAAAAATTAAACTGTCCTTACTTTTCATCATGATTGTGTGCATGTTACGTGCACAGGACGATGGTTTGCCTGTAGATTTAAGGCAGCATAACCTTACCGATTCCAATTCGGATATCTTCAACCCTGCGTTTTCGGTCAATTATGGCAATACACATTCCATTGGGTTATGGAGTCGTTGGCAATGGCAAACTGTCGATGCCGATCCAACTACCTTTTTTTTGAACTATACAGGTAAATTGAATAATTCTTCATCAATCGGGGCAGGTTTTTATCAGCATAATACGGACTTTTACCTACAGACGGGTGGAGTTTTGAATTACGCTTATCAGATTGCCTTGGGTGAGCGCTCTAGCCTTACTTTTGGAGCTAATTTATTTGGTTATCAGAAAGAATTCACCGGAAATACGTTTCAGGGAGATCCACAGATAGGTTTACCACTATTCGGTACTACGGATGATTTTATCCTTCAATTGGCCCCTGGTGTTCAATTTGAATATGACGGTCTTCGTGTAGGCCTTACCTCTGAAAATCTGTTCGACTATAACATGGAGGACAAGGAAGCAAATACCGCTAATGATGAAAAGATATATTTAGGTTCAGTATCCTATGATATTCCTGTTGCCATAGGGGCAATGGACAGTACTTCGGTCATTAGGCCGATGCTATATGTTAAATCCATTCCTGGTTTTGATACCCAAGTAGGGTTGAATGCACTTTTGTCGACCAGTAAGTTCTGGGCTCAGGCAGGTTATAACAGTTTTTATGGTATTGCTGTTGGAGGTGGTGCAAAGATAATGAATCGTCTTGCAATAGGGGCGGTAGTTGAATTCGGTACCGATTCCGATTTAAAAGGCAATGATCCATCTTTTGAATTGTTCACGGCCTTTGATTTTGGCAAGAATGAACCTAAAAGGAAATTGAAGCCTTACGAAGAGCCAGAAGAAGAGAAAATGCCGGAAGAGATCGTACAGGACAACACCCCAACCGAAACATTAACCAAGGCCGAAGCATTGGCATTGAGAAAAGAAACCAAGGCAAGGGAGAGAGCCTTACGAAAAAGAAGGAAAGACTCGATTGCCTTGGCAAAAAAAGAGTCGGCCATTGCGGCAGCTGAGATTCGAAGGGAATTGGATCGCAAAACAGACTCGATCAAAAGGGCTAAAAGACAACTTGCAACCACTTCTGAAGATTCGGAAGTTCAAAAAAGAAAAGACTCGTTAGCTACTGCGAGAGCAGAGCAGGAATTGGTCGAGGCAAAGAAAAAAACCGATTCTATCAATGCTGTTAAAGAAAAAGAAAGATTGTTACAGCTAGCCCAACAAGCTGAGGATGATAAGCCTAAAGCTGGTGAAAAATACGAAGAGGCCGTAAGTGAAGATGGCTTGCAACCCGGTTACTATTTAATAGCCAATGTCTTTGGCACTAAGCGGTATTTAGAGGCTTTTAAGGCCGATATGAACAAAAAAGGACTTCAGGCCAAATCGTTCTTAAGAAGTAAGAATAATCTAAACTATGTTTATTTAGGACGATATGAGACTATGAGTGAGGCCCGAGCTGCTCGGGATTCAGGATTAAATGGATCGTACACCGACAAAACATGGATATATCGTGTAAGGCCTAAATAAAAAATTATTTCTTGATTTCGTTTTTAACCAATACCTCCAGATAGGCTACCGTATTCGCGAGATATTTACGATCCCTTGTGATGGTACTCATCGCAACGGCTCCCTGTAGCATGGTATAGAACTGTTTTGCAAATTGCAATGGGGTAACGGGTAAGTGCAGTTCGTTATTGTTTACTCCATTTTCCAACACAAGGGCTATTTTACCCTCAAGGGTTTTGATTGTTTCCTTTGAAGCTGCTGCCAATGGTTTATTATTGTTCTGGGCATCAACGCCCATATTCAATACAGGGCAACCTCCAAGTTCTGCCGTAAAAACATCATATTGGCGATAAAATTTAGTCAAGGAGAACAATTTTTCCATGGAATTACCTTCAATATCCAATCGTTCGTCAATTGCAGTGAGCAATTTGTTTATACTGTATTCGTATGCCGCAAGTGCTAGCGCCTCCTTGTTTTCAAAATTACCGTAAAGTGCACCTTTTGTTAATCCGGTGGCCTCGGTCAGGTCGCTCATGCTTGTACCTACATAGCCGTGCTTTATAAATAGAGGGGCAACGGTTTCAATAATAAATGCAGTGGTTCTTTCGGCTTTGGTAGTCATGATATCGCTATTTTATACGAAGATAAAAAAACTATATACTGCATGGTATATATTATTCATAAAAAAAAGCCCTAACTTTTCTGTTAGGGCCTTTATAGTGTTAATAAAATGTTTATTGCACTAATTCGTTTTGATTTCTGAAGACCAGTTGGTCATCAAAAGAGTCGATCAATACAATACTATCGGCTTTGATACTGCCGCTTAGAAGTTCTTTGGACAAATTGTTCAGCACTTCTTTCTGGATAATCCTTTTTATGGGTCTTGCTCCATATTGTGGGTCATATCCTTTATTTGCAAGGTGTGTTATGGCTTCATTGGTAAAGTCAATTGTGATATTCTGTTTGTCGAGCATTTTTCTCAATTGTTCCAATTGAAGGGATACTATTTTTGTAATATCCTCCTTGTTCAAAGGTGTGAACATGATAATATCATCTATCCTGTTCAGAAATTCCGGGCGTATTGTTTTTCGCAATAAGCCAAGGACTTCAACCCGAGCTGCTTCTGAGGCACTATAAATGTCTTTATTGTTCTCGAATTTTTCTTGGATAATATGACTACCCATATTACTTGTCATGATAATGATGGTGTTCTTAAAGTCAGCTATACGTCCTTTGTTATCTGTAAGTCTACCTTCATCCAAAACTTGTAAGAGTATATTAAAGGTGTCTGGATGTGCTTTTTCGATCTCATCTAACAATACGACGGAATATGGCCTTCTTCTTACGGCCTCGGTAAGCTGTCCGCCTTCATCATATCCTACATATCCTGGAGGTGCCCCTACCAATCTACTAACCGAGTGCCTTTCCTGATATTCACTCATATCTATTCGTGTCATTGCATTTTCGTCATCGAATAAATATGAAGCCAATGTTTTTGCAAGTTCTGTTTTACCAACTCCTGTGGTTCCCAAGAATAGGAATGAACCAATTGGTTTTTTGGCATCTTGGAGTCCGGCCCTACTTCTTCGTATGGCGTCTGAAACGGCCTGAATGGCTTCTTCCTGACCAACCACACGTTTATGTAAGACATCTTCAAGCTTCAATAATTTTTCACGCTCACTTTGCAACATTTTAGTTACGGGAATACCTGTCCATTTGGCTACGACCTCTGCAATATCCTCATAAGTAACCTCTTCCTTGATCAGGGTTTCCCCTTTTTGTTGTTCTGACATTTCTTGTTGAAGAACACTCAATTTCTCTTGGGCTTCCTTGATTTTACCATAGCGTAATTCGGCAACTTTGCCATAGTCCCCACTACGTTCGGCACGTTCGGCTTCCAATTTAAAATCTTCAATGTCGTTTTTCACTTTTTGAATGGAGTCGACAACGGTTTTCTCACTTTCCCATTTGGCATAGATTTCGTTACGTTTTTCCTTTACGTTGGCAAGATCAATGTTCAAAACCTTCAATTTGGCCTGATCATCTTCACGTTTAATGGCTTCGATTTCAATTTCAAGCTGCATGATCTTTCTGTCCAAAACATCCAATTCCTCTGGTTTTGAATTGATTTCCATACGGAGTTTAGCAGCGGCTTCGTCCATTAGGTCAATTGCTTTATCGGGCAAAAACCTATTGGTGATGTAACGTTGTGAAAGTTCAACAGCACCTATTACTGCTTCATCCTTGATTTGCACCTTGTGGTGTGCCTCGTACTTTTCTTTGATACCCCTTAAGATAGAAATGGCACTTTCTGTATCGGGCTCATCGACCATTACTTTTTGGAACCTTCGCTCTAATGCTTTGTCTTTTTCGAAATACTTCTGATATTCATCCAAAGTAGTTGCACCGATAGCCCTTAATTCACCTCTTGCCAAAGCAGGTTTAAGAATATTGGCCGCATCCATGGCCCCTTGACCGCCACCGGCACCTACCAAGGTGTGTATCTCGTCTATGAATAGAACAATATTCCCATCAGAAGATGTGACTTCTTTGATAACGGCTTTTAAACGTTCTTCGAATTCCCCTTTGTATTTTGCACCTGCGATCAATGCTCCCATATCCAAAGAATATATGACTTTATCTTTCAGGTTGTCAGGAACATCACCTTGTATGATCCTATGTGCCAATCCTTCAGCGATTGCGGTCTTACCTACACCTGGTTCACCAACGAGCATTGGGTTGTTCTTTGTTCTTCTGGATAAAATCTGAAGAATTCGACGAATTTCCTCATCACGACCAATAACGGGATCCAATTTACCACTATCGGCCATTTGATTTAGGTTACGTGCATATTTGTCAAGGGAATTATAGGTCTCCTCAGCACTTTGGGAAGTAACTTTACCGCCTTTTCTAAGCTCTTCAATCGCTTTTTTAAGGTCTTTTTCAGTTACCCCTTGATCTTTTAGAATCTGTGCTATTTTACTTTTTGATTTAAATATGGCCAAAAGGATATGTTCTATTGAAACATATTCATCTTCCATTTTCTTGGCTATGATACCGGCTTCATTCAAGCTTTTGCCTGCTTCCCTGGAAACCATTATTTCCCCACCAGAAACCTTAGGAAAACTTTCAAGTTCTTTTTCAAGTATTTGGTTAAGGAGACTGTTGTTTACATTAAGTTTCTTTAAAATAAAAGGAAGTACATTTTCATCTACTTGTGAAATTGCTTTGAAAATGTGCTCGTTCTCAATTTGTTGATGTCCCATTTCTTGGGCTATCTGCTGTGCAAGCTGAACGGATTCTTGCGACTTTATAGTAAAATTATTAAAGTTCATTAGTGTCGTGTTTTAAAGTTATAGATTACTTTTGATTCATGAATGTCAATAACCTTACCAAGGAAATTAAGCGGACAAAATGTCGCTAAAAGTCGAAAACAGCAAGACATTTCGACAGTTGTAAGGAATTGGACAACATACGACTTAGAGATAAAAAACTATGGGATTATTTAAGGGTTTATTTGGTAAAAACGACGAAAAGACTGAAAAAAAAGAAGTTAAGGTGCCTTGGAAACCTTTGGTTTCAGTGCATCAATTAGATGAGATCGTGGAAAAGTCGAAAACTAAGACCCAAGTAATCTTTAAACACTCGACAACCTGTGGTATCAGCAGAATGGTTTTGAATACCTTTAATGCCAATTTTGATATCCCGAAAGAAAAGTTGGATCTATATTATTTGGATCTTCATAGTTTTAGGGAGGTTTCAAATGAAACGGGTTATAGATTTCAGGTACAGCACCAATCTCCCCAACTTTTGGTCATACGCAATGGGGTAGTGGTGGCCCATGATTCACATGGGGGAATAAATTCTATTGATCTAGGAACATATGTATAAAAAAGCCCTGAAGGTTAACTCAGGGCTTATTGTTTTTTAGTTGAATCGATGTGAGGTTATTACACCTTTTATTCTGTTTTTGAGGTCTTCACCGGCATCATAAACCATTTGTTCGTTTGAAGGAAAAGGAACTGCGGCAAGGTTCAATAGGGAAACCAATTCATTTTCCAAAGCCCTTTTATCACCATCATAATTGGCATAAACATGTTCGAAAACGAACTCACTGGTTAGGGGATAGGAATTCAGCTGTTGTTTTGTTTCCAAATCTTGATAGCTTATTTGCCCTGTAACCTGAGCGGTTTTGAATTGTGTAAACTGATAAAAATTACATTTAACAGTTTTGAACTTGTCCACTTTTATCTTGTTCCCTAAACTGTCCTTAACAACATTGCCTTCATTGTCCAAAAGGTATTTTTGACCATCTTTAATTTGTTTTTCCTTTATAATCTGTTTTTCATTTACTTGTTCCGGGGAAATGTTGATTTCCCTTAACTCTATTTGCATATCATAATCATAGTCGATGTTTGCAAGATGGTTGGTATGGTACTTTGTCCATTTGTCCTCCAATCCAAAAGTATTGAAATTCAGAAGTTCTTCTTCTAGCTTAACCGGTATGATCTTATCTGTATTATTGATCATTTCTACCTTTACATAATCTTGGCCTTTTTGGTAGGCTTCTTCCATTTTAAATCTGATATCGCCATATCCGGGATTGATTTCGTTCAAGTATTCAAAATCATCATAGGCCTTTCTATAATCATATTTGTTGGTAGCATTTGTTAAAAGGTTGAGGGCGTTATCGTACAAATAAGATGAAAGCTCATTTTTGGTGGTAATGATCTTGTTGTCATAATTTGTTAATGAGAACTCGGCATTTCTGTTCTCATCGTTAACCCGTAAAGGTAGTAGTGGTTTTATGGCTTCCTGAATTCGGTTAAGATTCTCGTATCCTTTATAAATTGTTTCGAGATTTGCAGGATTACCGTCTTTTCTAAGAAACGCAATGTGCTCCAATTCCCTTTCGGTGTTTTTTCGGAAGGCTTCTTCCAATAAAAGCACGTAAGATTGGTTGCTTTTTTTGTCCTTGTTTTCCGCTAACTTTTGAACGGCACTGTTTATGGCGTTCATATAGTTGCCCGTATTTATAGCCTGTTGGGTTTTTTTCACCCCACCACAAGACAACATAAAAAGTAAAATTCCGCTTAATAGTAAAAGTTTCTTCATGACATTTTAATTTACCGTTGTAATCATCAATTTCAACACTCGTGCCAAAACTGTGTTTGTTGATAACGTAAAACGATAAACTATCGTATTGCCTCGTTGAAAAACCTTTTTACTATTTATTTTTTATGGATTTTGGCTCAAAAACAGGTAACAGTTTTGTGGAAACTTCCCCAAAGCCTAATCGTTGACCATTTTTATCACAAAATCCCCTCATAACCACCGTGTCATTGTCTTGGATGAACTTGCGCTCACTACCGTCGTTCAATGTAACGGGCTTGGTGCCTTGCCAAGCAAGTTCTAGCATAGAACCATAAGAATCGGGAGTAGGGCCTGAGATTGTTCCGCTTCCCATCATATCACCACTATTCACAATACATCCGTTTACCGTGTGGTGCGCCAATTGTTGGGCCATTGACCAGTATAAATATTTGAAATTGGAGTTAGAAACCGTTGTTGGCACCCCTTCCGGTGTTACGATGTCGACTTCTAATTTTATATCAAAACTATGCTCCCCTTCAAGTGATAAATAAGGAAAGGGTTTCGGGTCTTGTTTTGGGCCTTTGCACCTAAAAGGCTCTAAAGCGTCCAGGGTTACGATCCATGGCGAAATCGATGAAGCAAAACTTTTTGCCAAAAAAGGGCCTAACGGAACATATTCCCATTTCTGAATATCACGGGCACTCCAGTCGTTGAACAAAACCATTCCAAAAATATGTTCTTCAGCCTTTTCAATAGGAATTGGTTCTCCAAATTTATTCGCATCTGTGGTTATAAAGGCCATTTCCAATTCAAAATCAATTAATTTGGATGGGCCGAAAATAGGTGTTTGCGAGCCTTTCGGAAAAGTTTGCCCCATAGGTCTGTGTACTGGTATTCCACTTGGGATTATGGTAGAACTTCTTCCATGATAACCTACGGGAATGTGTAACCAATTGGGCATTAAAGCATTCTCAGGGTCGCGAAACATGGTACCCACGTTCGCAGCATGTTCTTTGCTGGAGTAAAAATCGGTATAATCACCTATCTGAACCGGCAATTGCATTTCAATTTCATCCAAAGAGAATAGGATGATACTTTTATGATCCTCGTTATTTTTCAAAGTTTCATTCTCAATATCGAAAACCTCGCTTATGCGGTTACGCACCAATCTCCATGTTTTTTGTCCGTCAGAAATAAAGTCGTTCAATGTATCTTGAAGGAAAATATCATCGGTAAGCGGAATACCATCAAAATACCCCAATTGGTGCATGGCTCCCAAATCAATAGCCGTATCACCTATTCGGGTGCCTATTGTAATAATATCGTCACGTGTCAAAAACACCCCGAAAGGTATGTTCTGAATGGGAAAGTCAGTTTTTACCGGAGTAGGTATCCAGGTTTTTCTTTTCGGATTATTTGCTAGTATGGGCATATGTATATTGTTAATTTATGTTTGATAAATTCCTAATCAAATATATTATTTTCCATGAATAACCAATCGGCAATTTGTATTTTTACCGCTCATTTAACAGAAAGGAAAATATGCAACGTGACCAACTTATTTTTGATTTAATAGAAGAAGAGAAGGAAAGACAATTAAACGGGATTGAACTTATCGCTTCTGAAAACTTCACAAGTCCCCAAGTAATGGAGGCTGCTGGATCTGTATTGACGAATAAATATGCCGAAGGATACCCTGGAAAAAGATATTATGGAGGTTGTGAAGTGGTTGATCAGGTTGAACAAATTGCTATTGATAGGGCTAAGGAATTATTCGGTGCTGTTTATGCAAACGTACAGCCCCATTCAGGTTCACAGGCCAACGCAGCCGTTTTTCATGCGTTTTTAAAGCCGGGTGACAAGATTTTAGGATTTGATCTATCCCATGGCGGGCATTTGACCCATGGATCTCCGGTGAATTTTTCCGGAAGATTATATAACCCTGTGTTTTATGGGGTAGATTCTGAAACGGGCATGCTTAATTATGACGCTATTCAGGAGATTGCGTTAAAGGAAAGACCTAATTTGATCATCGCTGGGGCTTCTGCTTATTCCCGTGATATGGATTTTAAACGTTTTCGCGAAATTGCGGATAGCGTAGATGCTATTCTTATGGCAGACATTGCCCATCCGGCTGGCTTTATAGCTAAAGGAATACTGAATGACCCTATTCCACATTGCCATGTGGTTACGACGACTACGCACAAAACTTTGCGTGGACCTAGGGGCGGATTAATACTTATGGGGCAGGATTTTGACAATCCGTTCGGTATAAAATTGAAGAATGGTAACCTTAGAAAAATGTCAGCATTGCTAGATTTAGCGGTTTTTCCCGGTAATCAAGGTGGGCCATTGGAACATATCATCGCAGCAAAGGCCATCGCCTTCGGAGAAGCTTTGACAGATGATTATCTTAATTATATGTTGCAAGTAAAGAAAAATGCTGCAGCAATGGCAGCTGCTTTTGTTGCAAAAGGCTATAATATTATTTCAGGGGGAACCGATAACCATATGATGTTGATCGATCTTCGGAATAAGGATATTACCGGTAAGGATGCTGAAAAAGTATTGGTAAAAGCAGATATTACGGCTAATAAGAATATGGTGCCATTTGATGATAAATCGCCATTTGTAACTTCCGGAATACGGTTTGGGACAGCAGCCATTACAACTCGTGGGTTAAAAGAGAATGAAATGTCAACTATTGTCGATTTGATCAATCGTGTTCTGACAAATGCGGATGATGAAGATAAAGTAGCTGAGGTTAGGGGTGAAGTCAACGCCCTAATGCACGGTCGGGATTTGTTTAATGGATAATCTTCAAGGTCAATAGTTTAGATAGTGTATTTCACCATGAATTAGGGATTGTTTTCTTAGATTGTATATTACGTCGTTATTTTCAGAATCATAATATAATCCCCAATTTTTAAAGTAGGTGGTTTTATCATTCTTGTTCAATATGGCCTTGATATAGCTATTGGTCCTATTTTTTTTATTCATTTCAAATACCGGAATACAAATTTCAAAAGGGACTTCAATATGTTGTTCCGTAAATTTTTTGGAATGAATATCTAAAGCATTTATTAGATTTTTTAATTGATGAAGTATACTGTTTTTATAAATCTTTCTAATAATTATAGAAGTGTCTTTTAGATAAATTGAGAGTTCCTCGATATCTATAGGCACTTCATTGTTATCCTGTAACTTTTTAAATGCAGTTGAGAAAAAGTCGGAAACCCGGTCAATTTTTTTTTCAAATGTATTCCCTGGAATTATATTTTTTAGCGAAAAAAGAATTTCTCTTAATTTATAATTGCAGTCCATTTCTATCACCAAACCCATTGAGCGATCGTTTGCTGAGGAATTTCTAATTGTAATAGCAGAAAGAAAGTGGTTTTCTAAACTTTCTTTAAAGACTTTTAGACCCAATAATTTCGCACTATTTTTATGTTGCTCAATTCTTATAATTTTTTTCTTCATAGGTATATAAATTATTGGACGGTTATATTATTAGGTCATAATAAATTGTTTACGTAAAATGTATCGAATATATTTGTGTTAATATCGAAAATATACAATAAATATATCGAATATATTGGAAATCAAAAAGAGTTGATTAAGAAAAGATTACCTTAATTTTATCAAAATGTTATTAGAAAGAATCAATATTTTTTTAGACTATAGTAATTTGAGTTACAATAAGTTCGAGAAATCGATCAATGCAAGTAGGGGAACTATTTCCAGGGCATTGAAACATAACAAGACCATTGGTTCCAATGTTGTGGAAAGTATTCTTGATGTATATCCAAATTTGAGTGCAGAGTGGTTATTGAGGGGCAAAGGAGAGATGATTATAGCTAATGAACATTCCAAAGAAGTGAATCCAAGTAGGTTGGATTTGGAAAAGGAAAGAGTTGGTCATATGATTGATTTTTATGATATGATGGAGGAAAGTAAATTGGTTGAAGTCATTCAAAAGCTCTATAATAATCATCAGGATAAAATTGAAGAATCCCATTCCCATGATTTTCTTGAGCATTTTGTATTAAGAACTTGGGAGAAAAAATACGGTGCCGAACTAAAGCATATAAACAGAATGCTTGAGATATTTTATCGTGAACGTATGGAAAGGGTGGTAAAAAATGAAGAGCAAGATCAACAAAATAAAGGTAAAAAAAGCCATTAGGATATTTTTCTCAGATTATATACGTAGTCGATCTTGAATTCAAGTAGATCAATAAGAAATTTATGAATTTCCGAACCTGTACCCTTGCTGAACCTATTTAAAAAATCGATGGTTTTCTGTAAATGTATTTTGTAATTCAGGGTATATTCTTCCGCATTGAAATCTTTTAGATAAAGACTGTTAAAACAGATGATCATATCATCAAACCAAACTTTTTCGTGGGTCATTTCCCTCATTCTTTCCAGTTCTTCAGTCAATTTTTCAATACCGATAAAATTGTCGATTCTTTCAACCATTAATTCCTGTAGGCGCATTTTTAAATTATAATATATTGATTATATGGTAAGTTCGTTGTGAAATATATAAAAAATACCACGAAACACCTACTATGATTATATATTTAATATCCACTAAGGAGAATGGTGTCGGTTTAAAATTTAAAGAATAGCGTATATTATGGTGTGTGACAAGGTTTTTATTGATTTATCATGTGTAAATCTTCATAAATGAACCTAGCATTTTTCAGGTCGTAGATAACGGCGTCTTTTTCAGATTCAAAATACAAGGCCCAATAACTAGAGTAGTCCTGTGTTCCTTTGTTTTTAACATTCGAGTTTTTCGTAGCCATGATTTCATCTTCAAACACCGCAACGAAAATTTCATAGGGAACCTCAACATTACCTTTTGTTAGTTGAAGGAAGTGTTTTTCAAGATTGTTCAAAATGCCGTTCAGTTGATCGGCAATACTTTGGTCGTATAATTTATCTATAATTATACTGGTGTCTTTCAGGTTTATGGTAAACTCCTCAACATCAAATGAAATGCCATTATATTCTTCTAATTGAACCAATTCTTCCGAAAGGGAATATTTGGTCTGGTTGAATGTGCCCCAAGTTCCTTTGTATGAATGTATGATCATATCAATAAGGCTTAAGTTACATTCAATTTCAATAATTAACTTGGCCTGATTATCGATAATGGTATTGGTCCAAACCGAAATTTGGGAGAAAAAATGTTTTTCAAGATTATCGATAAACCCCGAAATTCCATTGAAGGTAGCACTTCTGATTGACCTTGAGGGGAGGTTGTTTCCGTAATTTTCTGACTTTAAAGACATAAATAGGGGCAATTATTATGAATAACCTCAAATCTAAATGAATGTCTCAAGAACAGAACCTAGTAAAACCTTATAAAAAATAAGGTTATAATGGATGGAGCATGAAAAGTAATTTAATCACTTGATATTCAGTGTTATAAAGAATGTTAAAAGTTGAGGAATGAAGAATTATATGAATCCGCGTTTTCTGGCTTCTTCAATTAGCTCAATATCATTTCCCTGTTCAATACCAAAAAGCTGTTTCAGTTGTCTTTTCCTGGATTCCACTGTGGTGGGGGCTACGGAGATCAATGGGCCAATATCTTTGGTACGGGTTCCTGTGGAGAGGTAGTGTAATATTTTTTTATCTGTTTCATCTACGAGATCATAATCATTAGCCATTTTTTTTCGAATGGCAGATAAGGCACTAGCCGTATAATATGGGGGTCTTTCCAATACGGTCCTTACCATGGCACATAGCGATTTTTCATCTATTTCGGACTTTACCATATAACCATCTGGATCTACAGATTTAAAAATACTGTTAATACGGTAACTATCGCTAAATGATGACATAAAGACGATTTTAGAAGTTGGTACTTTTTTTCGGGCATAAATACCTAAATCTTCACCACTTCTGGTATCCCCTGAATGTGTAGGAAAAAGAGATATGTCTAATAAAACAATGTCGTAGGGAGTTGAACGGGCTGAAAAATCTATTTTTTCTATGGCTCCTTCAAATGTATTTACCGTATCTACCTTAACTTGAAATCCGTCAAACTCGGAACCTTCCAAAATATATTTATAGCCCATAGCCGTCATGGCATGGTCATCTACCGATAAAAGTCGTACAGTCTTCATAATCATTCCTTTCTATAACTATAAAAAGTAACCTATTATTGTTTCACACTCTCTTTTCATGAATGACTTCATGGGCATTATTCTGACTTTCAAGGGGGATATTCAAGATAATTGTGGTTCCTTTATTAGGCCTGCTATCGATATCCCAAGTACCACCAAGTTTTTCAACTCTTGATTTTATGTTTCGCATACCTATGCCTTTCTTTCCTGGCTTTGAGGCGAAACCTTGTCCATCATCCGTAATGGTAACAATTAATATTTGGTTTCTTCGCACAAAACTAACCAAAATATTCTTACATTTTGAATGTTTTACTGCATTTTGCAAGATCTCTTGAACCATTCGATATAGGTTGATTTTGATTTCACCTTTCATGGCATCCCAGTCATAGGTTTCGTCATAATCAAACGAAAAGTCCAAGTCATTTGTTGAACACGTAGTTTTCAATAATTCTTTTATAGAACTAATGAAGTTGTTGATGTTGTGATATGCGGCGTGGCTCAATTCATGGGAAATGGCGCGTACTTCTCCTTCTACATCTTTTAATGCTGCTATGGCCTTCGCTCTTTCTGAAATGGCCTCCTCGCTGGCCACTTTGTTCAATCCGGTAAGTACCATTCTTGCGCCTAGCATTTTACCTAGGACGCCATCGTGTAATTCTTCGGAAATTCGTTTTTGTTCCGCTTTTTTTGTTTCCGCTATTTTCTGCTTTTGCGACAGCATCAAATCAAATATCTCTTGGTTGCTTGTTTGTTGTTGCTGTTGAAATTGTAAGGCTTGGTTTCTGGAACGTTGGTAGAAAATCACATATAATGATACCCCAAGTAAAAAGATGCTTAAAGCCAAACCTGTCCAGATTTGTTTTTTTCTGACCAGGGATTCGTTTTCAGCAATGAATTCATCCGTTTCAAAGCGAATTCGGGTAAATTTATTACGTTCTTGGCGTTCTACTTGGATAAGACTATCGGTTAACGCAATATATCGTTCCGTATAATTCAGTGAGTTCTTTGGGTCAATTCGGGCCAATAATCCCAAAGAAGCCAATAATCGTTTATTGTTAGATCCCTCTTCTGCATATTGCTTTGCTTTTTGGCCACTGGCCACTGCGTTTAAGGTGTCGTTTTTAGATAAATAAAATTCAGCAAAGTTGTATTCGCTCAGTGAAAGGCCTTCTATATCATTTAGTTCTTTTTGAATTCGTTTGGCCATTTCCAAATCTTGAAGGATATTCAACGTATCACCCAACTTAAATCGACTAAATGCTAGATTATTGACAATCAAGGCATAGGTGGAGGGGTCAAAGAACCTTAGGCTATCTTCTGTAAACACAGCTTTTTGGTAATATTTTTTGGCGGCATTATAATTACCTTGGTCTTTATAAACATTGCCGATATTGTTCTGGAGTTTCGGATAATATAAACGGTTTTTTTCATCTTTATCCGCTTTGGAAAGGTATTCTTCGGCCAAATTAAAATATTCCAAGGATCGATCATATTCATTCAATTCCTTGGTGATAGAGCCTAATAAATTGTAGCATCTATGCAGTCTAAGATCTTCGTTTAAGGGTTTTAGCAGTTCTATAGAATTAAATGTATTGATTTCCGCGCCTGTATAATCCTTTACATCGGTTTGGATAAGTGCCATATTATAAAACATACGTCCGGCATTGTAATTGTCCTCCAAGGAGGTGAACCTTTTTTGGGCTTCTTGATAATTATAGAAGGCACTGTCCATTACCATTTGGGTTTCGAAAAAATCTGCCAAATCCCATAAGGCGTATGCTTGGTTAAGCGTATCTTTAATTCTATCGGCTAAATCACGTGTTTTTTTATTAGTTGTGCGGAACCGCAATGAATCGTTCAGGTCTAAATAGGCTAAAGATAATCTGGAATAATAATATAGTTTTAAACTGTCCTGACTACTTTTATCAACGGCCAAAATAGCTTTTTGATAAATTGAATCTTTTTCTTTGTTAGAAAGTTCAGTGTTATTGCCCTGATTTATCCAATTGCTGATACTGTCGTTTACAATGGTTTGTGTGGCAATAGGGTCATTATTTGAAGTTGTACATGAACAAGGGATAAGGACCAGACACAGTGATACCAGTAATATCTTACATATAATCAATGGTATTTTTGGTCCTTTTATTTTTGGCATGGTACTACATTGGCAATACTAATGTAAACAAAAAGGTCTTAATCAGTATTAGATTAAGACCTTTTTGTTTTATTTTTAGAATTCCTTTTTATTAGTAATAAGAAGGGATTTTATAATTTATTAAGCCACTTTTGGTTCTCTTCTGTCCTTGTCGTGTGCACAGTCGTCACATTGGGCCACTTTTGGTTCCCTTCTGTCCTTGTCGTGTGCACAGTCGTCACATTGCGCTACTTTTGGTTCCCTTCTGTCCTTGTCGTGTGCACAATCGTCACATTGCGCTACTTTTGGTTCCCTTCTATCCTTGTCATGTGCACAGTCGTCACAGGTGATTTTGTCTTGTTCTTGGATTTCATTTTCGGTACTCATGGCCATTGATCCAATCATTAATGCCATAACTGCTAAAATACTAAGTGCTCTTCTCATAATCATTAAAATTTTGTGTTAGGGGTTTCTGTTTATTACGATGTAAAGCTAATAATGCCCTATGAGTTCGGATATCTAGATGAAAAAGTATGAGTATTTGACCTAGTTTGAAGAGGATTTAACCTACTTCTGAAAGAATTTACTTAATTCGAAGTAGGAATAGCGGTTTTTGACAAATGTTCCTTTACCTCATCAATGTTCGATTTGTACGATTTTGAAAAGGGTAATTGTAGATTACGCAGTTTTAAAGTACATACCGATTTACCATAGCTGATACCTGAAATAAAAATGGTATTGATGATATAACTTTGGTGGATTCGTATAAAATTCGAAGGTAATTGGTTTTCGAAAGTTTTTAGCGTCTTAAAAGCATTGACAATACTGCCGTCCTTCATGACAAACTCCGTAGTATTATTGTCTGCTTGTAGGTAAAGGATGTCATCGGTGTTCAAATATTGGAAATCCCGGTACGATTTTAAACATATGGTCTGCGTCCGCATTTGCGTTGGGGCAGTTTCCGGTATTTGTTTTTTAAGGCGTAATAATGATTTCCGAATATCAAACTCGTTATATGGTTTTAACCAATAATCAAAAAAACCATTCTTGATGGCATCATAGGCATGATCTTTAGTTTTGGATATGCCTATAATAATCGGGATTTTCTTGACATACTGATGAAGCTCAATTACCATTTGAAAATACTCAGGAGCATTTTCGTTTAAGTTTACAAAAACGACGTCGGGGGAATATTTTAAAATTGCATTTAGACCGTCGTTACTGTTTTTAGCTAAGGAAGAACACGAAAAATCACCATATTCCTCTAAAAAATGCTGTAATTGCAAATTTGAGGTAGCGTCAGAATCGATTATGGAGTAATTGAAATCCAATGATTTAGCTATTAGTTTTTAGCAAAGTTATGACTGTGTGGAAACCATGGACATAGGAAAACCTTATAAAAACCAAGGTTTGTCTTTGTGAATGGATAAAATTTAAATATTAAGCAGAAAATACTTATTAAAAGTGAAGTTTTTATTACTTTTTACTTATTGCAACATATTCATGGGCACCAATATCGGGTTTATCCCTTCTATCAGTGCCTAGAATATCATATGGCAGGCTAATCGAATAATCCGGATTGGCCTTGTCTCTAGCTGAAGATGTTTCGCCGATCCAATATATGTTGTTGGTAACATTCAGAAAATCAGATGGTTGGTTAACATATACTTCGTTGTACCTTTCATTGTCGCTAAAATCGTACAAATAGTTATTCATGATTTGTTCTGTACCAGCCCCGAATTTTATGAAGGAATTGTTGAAAGTAAAACTAAATTCATTTTTTTCATCGTGAATAAACGAGATTTCAGAAAGTGCATTTCCATCAATTATACAATTATTGAATTGGGCCGAAACCAAATCCCCAGAGTCCGAACCATTATGGTCATTCAACTCTAGGGCCGTTCCCGTTCGTGAGCTATAGGGCCAATAATTGGCAATAGTGCAATGTGTGAATTCGTAATTACCCCCAAGGTTACATAACAATGAATTTCTACCAGCATTTCCTAAAATGGTGTTTTCACCAACTATATATGCGCTATTGCCCACAAGGTTAGTAGTGGTGCAATTATAGATTTGTGTGTTTTTAAGGGTCAGGGTAGGGGATTGCAGTAATCCGTTTCCATTGGCTACTATTCCAAAGGAAGCATTTTTTAGAGTTAAATGTTCAATTGTATTGGAATTACTTCCCTCAGCTATCCAAATACCTGTCCATTGGCCTGGAACATTTTCATATTGTGTTTCTAGGCGGTCACCTTCCAAAATCACCTCATTTTCCAATGCTTCTTTATCTAGGCTTAATTTTCCATTTACAATCAAAGAGGCACCTTCACTTATATACAATCCGGAATTTTCATGGAAATGTAAACGACTTCCGGCTTCGATGGTTAAACTTTGGTTTTCTGGCACTACGGCATAACCATATATTATATAAGGTTTTTCATTACTGAAGTTCAATTCACCTTGCTGTAAGTAATAACCTTCCGCGTTAAGGGGTTGGTCATTATAGTCCATTTCCAATTTGAAGGTTTCCTTGGACCCTTTTATTAAGGTTCTTGGGTATAGGAAAATGGCATCCTTGATCAATGTTACCAGATGTACTTCCTGGGTTATCGTAGTACTATTAAACTCAATAATGTCCGTGTACAAGAATTCATTTTGTTCACTGGAGTCAAGGTCGTAGGTGGTTTCAATAAATATATAAAGGCTGTCTTGGGCGAGTATGGGGACATTCGTGAACTCTTTTCCGGCAACTCCATCGACATTCAATCTATATGCGCTATTTGCCCCTTGTTTTAAACGTATGGATGGAATCTCGATCCCATCTCTGTTTGGGTTATATACTTTTAAAGTATATGTACTACTGGCTATATTTGAAAAAATGGTATCCAGATAAACGGTATCCTTTGAAAATTCCAAATTGCCGGGGTTGGTCCCATATTCGAAATCCTTTCTGCACGAACTCCATCCTAAAAGTAGTGTTATACTTGAAATCAGGATTATCAGGCGTCGCATGGTTCAGGGGTTATTGCTTTAAAAAGGCTTTTTTTATGGCTTCTGAAATTCGAATAGGCCTTAAAGTTAAGGCATTCAATAGGCACCATTCAGTTTGTGAACGCACCAATAGTTCATTTGTATCGGCATTGAACATTTCTACGCAACGAATGGATAAGGCCCCTTTGGTATTGGCAATAAACGTCCTTGCCAATATTTCGTCCCCTAAAACTGCAGAACTGAAATAATCTATTGTGTGTTTTTTAACTACCCAAAGAATCCCCGCCCTCATTTCTTTGGGAGCAGTAGTTTCCCAATGTTCTTTAGATATATCTTGGATCCATTGTACGTAACGAACATTATTTACGTGTTTCAGTTCATCTAGATCATTTTCGGACACACGTATTCTTTTTTCGTAAGATTCCATTACTTTCTTATGATTTTCACCTCGAACATTTTGTCCCAGTTTTTCCCAGTTACGAAAAAGGTCTTGCGTTCGGGGTTATATGCTACGCCATTAAGCACGTCCAGTTCTGGGTGTTTGGTGACCTTTTCTTTTAAACCACTAAAGTTTATGACCCCCTCAATAGCTCCGCTTTCGGCATCTATAATCATCATACTGGGTTTTTGGTACACATTGGCATATATTTTACCATCAAGATACTCCAACTCATTGGCCATGTTGAAGACTGATTTATCGGTTGCGGTTTCAATATGCCCTTCTTCTGCTAAGGTTTCCGGATTCAGAAACCAGATTTTTTCAGTGCCGTCACTTTTAAAGATTTTGGTTCCATCATTGCAGAGCCCCCAACCTTCTTTACTTTCGCCGTATTGAAAACTACTTGTTTTTTCAAAGGTATCCAGGTCATAAACAAAACCGATTCCGTTTTGCCAGGTAAGTTGATATATTTTGCCGTTCATAATGGTTATTCCTTCCCCGAACTGGCTATTTTCCAGAGCTATTTGGTTTAAGATCTTTCCTGTCTTAAAATCGACCTTCCTTAAAGAAGATCTACCTTTTTTGCCGGTACTTTCATAAAGGATTCCTTGATGGAATTCCAAGCCCTGGGTATATGCCTTAATGTCGTGCGGAAATTCATTTATGATTTCATATGTATACAAAACTGGAGGTTTGGGGGCCAAAACCTTTATTTTTTTATAGATTTCAGCACTTGTGTCCTCGTAATCAATAATTGCCTTTAAGGTCTTGTTCCCTAAAGTCGCAAGATCGAAAGTTACTTTATTACCGTTAACCTCAAGTTCATTGCCATCAATGGAATAAGTTATTTTATTAATGGATTTCTCTTTTTTATTTTTAATGGCAATACCTGCGGTTTCATTCTGTTTAAAGGCTTTTTTGTTGCCTTCCAATTGAATTTCGAACAAAGAGGATGCCTTTGTGTTTCCGCTGCCACACGCTACAAAGAGCAGCAATAAATTACAAACAGCAAAAAGTTTAAATGTATTCATGAAAATAAAGGTTTATTATAAGGTGCAATTTTCGTCAAAGCGGTTCAAGACCTTACCTAGTGGATTCTTGGGCTTTGATTAGGGGGCAAGTTACTTGATAATATTTAGAAATTAAAACGATTGATTATGTTTTAAGAACCGTTTTTTTATTTGATCTTATGGTATTCTGGGTATTTAATTCATTGGTAGACAATGACTTTTCGTTTTTGTCGTAGAATCTGCATATTTAAGGTTTATTATTTGATATAAAAGATTGTATATTTGCATTCGGCAAGTCCTACACGACCAGCTCCTGTAGAATCCCCCAGGGTGGGAACGCAGCAAGGGTATATGGTTGTAGCGGTGCGATGTAGGTAGCTTGCCGTTTTTTTATGCCTTTATTTTACCTAAGGTGTTTTTTAAGGTTTTTCATCACCAATCTTTTAGATGAATATAAATCCATAGAATAAAGACTTTTTATTATTCGTTAATTTTGCAACTATTATGGAGCAAAAAATAGTTCTTATCACAGGCGGTTCATCAGGAATCGGCAAATCTGTCGGCAATTACCTAAAAAGTAAAGGATATAAAGTTTACGGAACAACAAGGAACCTTGCCAATTATCCTGATTTCAAGGATTTTGATTTATTGGAATTGGATGTTAGGGATATCGATTCCATTCAAAAAGCAATTTCCGAACTTTTAGAAAAGGAAGGCCGATTGGATGTTTTGATAAATAACGCAGGTGTTGGTATTACGGGCCCTATTGAGGAAACTCCCCATGAGGAGATTCTAAAAACGTTTGAGACCAATTTTCATGGACCCCTTCACATGATCAAGGCTGTATTGCCGCAAATGCGTAAACAAGGAAACGGGCGTATTATCAATATAACATCAATTGCTGGGTATATGGGGCTACCGTACCGGGCCATATATTCTGCCACAAAAGGGGCTTTGGAACTTACGACTGAAGCGCTTAGGATGGAAACGAAGGATTTCGGAATTCACATCAGTAATTTGGCACCGGGCGATTTTGCCACTAATATTGCCAGCGGGCGATATCATGCCCCCGTAATGGAAGGTTCCCCGTATAGAATTCCCTATGGGAATACTTTAAAACTAATCAATGATCATGTTGATTCAGGTAGTGATCCCATTCAAGTAGCCCTAATGGTTTACTGTATCCTGAATGCCAAAAAACCAAAAGTGCATTATAAGGTAGGATCCTTTATGCAAAAGTTCTCTATTGTTTTAAAATATTTATTGCCAGACAAAGCTTATGAGAAGCTATTGCTGAACCATTATAAGTTGTAATTTTGGAAGAATTGGAATAATTATAAAAAACAACTGGAATATTAATCAATTAATATAGAAATTCATGAAATTTTTTATCGATACCGCGAATTTAGATCAAATAAAAGAGGCTCAGGAACTTGGGGTTTTAGATGGGGTAACCACCAACCCTTCATTAATGGCCAAAGAAGGTATTACTGGGCGTAATAATATCCTAAAACATTATGTGGATATCTGTAATATTGTTGAAGGGGATGTTTCTGCCGAAGTAATAGCGACGGAGTTCAAGGAAATGGTCAAAGAAGGGGAAGAACTGGCAGAGTTGCATGAGCAGATCGTAGTTAAGGTACCAATGATAAAGGATGGGGTAAAGGCCTTAAAGTATTTTTCCGATAATGGTATTCGTACCAACTGTACTCTTGTTTTTTCCGTAGGTCAAGCATTATTGGCTGCCAAAGCCGGTGCAACATACGTTTCTCCGTTTATAGGTAGATTGGATGATATTTCAACAGACGGGCTCAATTTGATTGCCGAAATACGTCATATCTATGATAATTATGCTTTCGAAACACAAATATTGGCCGCTTCCGTTAGGCATACCATGCATGTTATAGACTGTGCGAAAATAGGCGCCGATGTAATGACGGGACCACTTTCTTCTATTGAAGGTCTTTTAAGGCACCCTTTGACCGATAGTGGATTGGAAAAGTTCCTGGCAGATTATAAAAAAGGAAACTAAGAACCTTTTAATTGTTTATTAAGATATTAGACCCAAAAGCTTTTAGTTTTTGGGTTTTTTATGGGAATGATTTATATATATCACCAAAAGCATCAACTATCTGCTCGTCTTCAGTTATAATGCATTTATTCATTGGATATACGATCAAGGTCTTCGTAAGTTGTTCAAAATCGTCAGAACGAAACTGATAGGAGGGGTCAAAACCAGATGCGTTGACCAAGGATTTCCAATCGTCTTGATCGGTTTTTACATTAATGCCCACGAAGCTGAAATTTGGTTCTATACGGGATAGATGCTTTACTCTATTCGAAATATCTTTCAGATGTTTTCTATTCGTACCTGACCAAAAATAGAATACGGTCTTCCTGTTTTTGGAAATATTAGGCAAAGAAACCTTTTCCCCTTCAAAATTGGTCAATTCGATTTCAGGGATTCTTTTTTGGGGTTGAATGTTGTTTATTCCCGCATATAAATCATCAATTTCGGCCATATGCCTATTATCTCCCGATAAGGCGTGAAAAACTTCCATAAAGATTTTATTGTTTTCCTGGGTGTCATGCACCTTCAATAAATAATCTACCGCCACATTCCTGAAAAGGTTGTCTTTAAGTTCTTTTTCAATAACTAAACTATCGATAAGTTTCAATTTATGTTTATTGAAATGAAGGTGGTTTTTTGCCATATTGTCCTTAATGTCGCATCCGTGGGTGCAGGACATGTAAGATAAGTTGCCAAAATGGTTCACCATGAACTCATAGTACGGCCTTAAATATGTTAAGTCTTTGTTGTCGTATGTGAGTTTGTTTCTATAGGCGTAATAATCCTTATTTAATTTGGGTGATTTTTTATCCTTGGATAATTTTTTATGTTTAAATGGATATCGTTCCTTGAATTTTGCATAGCTGTATACTATATCGGCCTTGGCGATTTCCAATTCTTTCTCCGTAAAATGAATTTCCACGTCAAGCTCCTTTAGTAGGTCTAACTTTATTTTTTGAAGGGAATCGATTTTCCTGCTGAAGTCCTTTGGTTCTAATCGGTAGTAATTTGTTATGCTTTTCTTTTCACTTTCTTTGGTGAGGTAAACTTCCATCATAAAGTTGTTTATCTCTTCTCCTTTACCAGAGTAAACTAATGACTCATCAAAATCAACGGTGTTTAAACGAATCAAAAGGCTGTCACCTTTCTTAAGGTATACATTCTGGTATTCCGGTGCATGTTTAAAATGGTAAAGGCCATCTTCTATCGAATCTAGCTTAAAGGAAAACATATTGTTCTTGTCCAAGGCTGATGAATCGATAATGGCATTACCCTTATAAAGAACGACGTAATCGCTGGTCGGATTTACGATTTCCCCGCTAAAAAAAGCATTGGATAAATTTTCCTGGCTTTCATTGCAGCCTGCCAGTACAATAAGAAAAAGATAAAGTAAACGTCTATTCATATAATATTTTATACGATATGCTAACAAAATTAAGGAACCCAAAGGTGGCTACCTGTTAATTGCGAGTTAAAATACGGTACGGTTTCGTTAAGATATTCCCCATATTTAAGCTTAAAGTTTATTGGTCTAGAGCTATTTAATTGTCTATTTTTGCACGGATTTTAAAAAGAGGAATATGTTATCAGTATCGAATTTATCTGTTCAATTTGGCAAACGCGTTTTGTTTGATGAAGTCAAAGTGTCATTTACCCAAGGGAACTGTTATGGTGTCATTGGGGCCAATGGGGCAGGTAAAAGTACCTTTCTTAAGATTATATCGGGGCAGATAGATCCTACAT
This sequence comes from Maribacter luteus, assembly GCF_009674825.1. Taxonomy (GTDB): domain Bacteria; phylum Bacteroidota; class Bacteroidia; order Flavobacteriales; family Flavobacteriaceae; genus Maribacter_A; species Maribacter_A luteus. The sequence goes on along the minus strand of NZ_WKJH01000030.1, from coordinate 111,668 downwards.
CCGGCCATGTTCATTTAGAACCTGGCAAACGTATGTCGATACTGGAGCAAAACCACAATGCCTATGATGAACATACGGTCTTGGAATCTGTTGTTATGGGGAACAAACCCCTATTCTCGATAAAAAATCAGATTGATGCATTATATGCGGATTATACCGATGAGAATGCAGATAAAATAGGGGAGTTACAGGTGCAATTTGAAGAAATGAACGGTTGGAACGCCGATAGTGATGCCGCTGCCTTGCTGTCTAACCTGGGTATTCATGAAGAATTACATTATTCGTTAATGTCGGATATAGATTCAAAACTGAAGGTTAGGGTGCTTTTGGCACAAGCCCTATTTGGAAACCCTGATGTATTGATCATGGATGAGCCCACCAATGATTTGGATTACGAGACTATTGGTTGGTTAGAGAACTTTTTGGCAGATTATGAGAATACGGTAATTGTGGTTTCGCATGACCGTCACTTCTTGGATGCGGTATGTACGCATATTGCAGATATAGATTTTGGCAAGATGAACTTGTTTTCAGGGAATTACACCTTTTGGTATGAAAGTAGTCAGTTGGCCGCGCGCCAGCGAGCCCAACAAAATAAGAAAGCAGAAGAGAAAGCCAAAGAACTGCAGGAGTTCATTATGCGTTTTAGTGCGAATGTCGCAAAAAGTAAGCAGGCCACTTCACGAAAAAAAATGCTTTCTAAATTAAAGGTCGAGGATATAAAACCCTCTAGCAGAAGATATCCTGCATTGATTTTTGAACGGGAACGTGAAGCAGGAGATCAAATATTGAATGTTGAAGGATTGTCGGCCTCTTCTGAAGACGGAGATCTATTGTTCCAAAACGTAAATATTAATTTGGCAAAAGGGGACAAGGTCGCCATAATCTCAAGAGACTCCAGGGCTACCAGTGCTTTTTACGAGATACTGAACGGCAACAAGAAACAAGATTCAGGAGAATTTCAATGGGGCGTAACAACTACACAATCATATTTACCCGCAGATAATACTGACTTCTTTACCCAGAACATCAACCTAGTAGATTGGTTAAGGCAGTGGGCGAAGACCGAAGAGGAGAGAGAAGAAGTCTATATCAGGGGGTTTTTGGGTAAAATGCTTTTTAGTGGGGAAGAAGCCTTGAAAAAATGTACCGTTCTTTCCGGAGGGGAAAAAGTTCGTTGCATGTTAAGTAGAATGATGATGCTAAGGGCGAATGTGCTTATGTTGGATGAGCCAACCAATCACTTGGATTTGGAAAGTATTACCGCCTTTAACAACTCGCTTAATAATTTTAAAGGAACGGTTCTTTTTACGACCCATGACCATGCATTTGCAGAAACTGTGGCTGATCGTATTATAGAATTGACACCAAAAGGCAACATTGACAGATATTTGACGTTTGATGAATATATGTCGGATAAGACTATAAAAGAACAGCGTAACAAAATGTACGATGTGAAGGGATAGTTTTATCGGTCCCTAAATATCTTACATTATGAAAACCTACAGCTTGCTTTGTTCACTTGTGGCATTTGTGGCCATGGGTTGCAGTACTTCTGAGGACAACTCCACGATTCCTACAGAAAATGAAGTTGAAGAAACTTCTTACGATGCGGATTATGCATTATTGCAGAAAAGTAACGGCCAATTATCCGTACAATCACTTAAAGTCACGGATTCAGGTATCGATTTGAGTGAAGCGGACAGTACTTTTGAAAGTACACCATCACCCGAACTGACATTCCGGCAAGGGTCGATTTTTGCATATTATACCAAAGTAACGGATTGTGATGGGCAGGTAACCCTTCATGATTTTGAAGATAATGAATCAAGAACTTTAGACGTATTTGAAGATTTATTGGATTGTAGCCTTATGGTTTCTTCAATCGCATTCGATGCGGATAATTTGTACGTTGCATATACCAAAGAGGAGACATCAAAAATTGACAAGTATTATGTCCGTATTTTGGATTTTTCATCTGAGGTTAGCAATGCCATTGATATAGAATTGGATAAAAAGCCGGTTCAAATGGCCATTGCAAATGCCCGTTTGTTTGTATTAACGCTAGATTTGGATGTTACCAATGAGTATGAATTATCGATAGTGAATTTAGCTACCAAGGCTGTAATACATGAAAAAGGTCTAGGTTATAATGTAGGGCATATATTTACAGATACCCAAGATCAAATCATTATTTCATATAAAGAACTGCATACGGTTTTAAATAGTTCAACTTTTGGGGTTAAGTATGTTAATTACGATACGGCCACAGCTCCAGAATTTTATGGTTCTGAGAATAATTGCTTTGATGAATCGGGAAGAATGTTTTATATCAAAACATCGGATTCAAATCCAATAGGAATCCCTGCTGTTTATGATTTTTCCAACAACCTTGTGTTATTGTATATATACAGTAATTTCCTTACTGCTTCAGAATTGGATTTCGAGTTTAAAATAGGGCAGACCTCGATGGTTAGCTATGATAATGAAAACCATGTTTTAATAGTGGGTTATCAGAAGAGCGATGATGAAAATAAGGGTGGACTCTTGCGAATTCAATTAGAGCCGGAACCCAAGTTTTTGGATAATCTTGATTTAAACGCGGTGCCCTATCAGTTTTTTTTATAAGGACTGATAACTTTTAAGATGAAAACCTAGGTGTTTAGAAAACGACTTTTCCATATAGCTTGGTTAAAGTTCTTCCCTTTGGCAAAACCATAAAACAAGACTACGGCAAGTGACCATTTGAACATAAAAAAGAACAATAACCAAAATTCATAACCTGTAGTGGTTTTCGTAAAAAGTTGGATAGGGGTTATCAATGTCGTCAAGAAACTCAATACCAGTACGGTAATAAGTAAGTTCACAACATTCTTAAAAGGCCACATTAAAACTTTTCGAAGAGGATGGAGGTCATTACCCCATTTGTGTATAAAGTAATAGTAATCGTTGCCTAGGGTTACGAACATTAAAGGGTCGTCTTTGTCCTTTAATTTAAAAAGTTTAGACGGAGCAACTATTTTGAATCCGGTTAACTCAGAGTTATGCTGTTTTTCAAGCTGTTTTATTTTAGAAATCGCTTCAGGCGGAATATCTCCCTTAAAATATTTGGAATCTAAAAATCGTAGTCGATAATCAATGCAGATCTGCTTTATGTGCTCTATATGATATATATTTTCAGATTCCAATAAATCTGAATTGAACCAATTGGATGATTCGGTTGTACTTTTTTGGATATTTTCTTCAATTCTCTTCGTATGGGCCTGGTCAATCTCGAATATCCTTTGTACCGCTTCAAGTATATCAGGGGTTGTGCTATCCTTCGATCTAGCATAATTCAATGCTTTTTTCAGATTTGTTTTTTTCAATTTCATAGCATTATATATCATAAAGCTCTGAAAATAAAACAATTTGCCTTTATCGCAAATTTTATAATGTTAAACCCTAAATGTTAATATAATGTTAATATAATGTTAAATATGGTAAAAGGTGTAATTTGTCAGTTTTCTACATAGGTTTATATTGTATATTGTCGATCATTCGATGCAGTTCATCGATTTTTTTAAAATCAAGCCCTAAATTAAACCTAAATGAGATTTTTTGTTCCCCACTTGGCTTTCTTGACTTTTCTATGGACTATTTCAATGGTAGGGCAAGGTCCCAATTCCGATGTGGAAAATGAATTGTTGGCTATTGGGTTTGAAGAGTCTATACTTTCGAACACCTTGAACCTAACAGACCATGCCACCTTATATTCGGCTATAAAAGCAGCCGATTTAGATAATATATTGGCTTTCGATGGTCCTTTTACTGTTTTTGCCCCTTCTGATAAGGCGTTCAATATACTTTTCGAAAACACCGGGTCTAACTTATTGAAAACGGAGAATAAAAGTGATTTACAGGCACTTTTAAGATACCATATTATTGCGGGTAAGTTCACGGCTTCCAGTATACTCAAGGCATTGTGCAGGGGGAATGGCACGGCAACGTTCATGACGATACAAGGTGAAGCTCTTACGGCCACTATCCAAGGTATTGATATTGTTTTAACCGATAGCTTTGGGAATTCGGCAAAAATAACCACCGCCGATACCAATCGATGCAATGGGGTAATACATACTATAGATAGTGTGATTCTACCTAAAAAAATGAATTATTTACCTTAATTCCGCTCCCAGTTCCGTTTCGTACTTCTGTTGAAGTTTAGACATTATTTTGTCTATCTGTTTATCGGTAAGGGTCTTGTTCTCATCCAACAAAGTGAAACTTACCGCGTAGGATTTTTTTCCTTCAGGTAATTTGTCCCCTGTATATACATCGAAAAGATTTACTTTTTTCAAGAGTTTTCGCTCAGTTTGAAAAGCAATGTCATGTATTTGCTTAAAGGCGACGTTCTCATTTATCAATAAAGCGAAATCCCTTTTTACTTCGGGGTATTTAGGAATTGGCTTAAATATTATTTCCGATTTCGGTACTAGTTCAATAATGTTGTCCCAATTAAAATCAGCATAAAATACTTCTTGTTTTATGTCAAAGTGTTTGATCAGGGATTTGTTGATGACACCAAAATCCACGATTTTCTTTTTCTTGGCAGTTAAAGTCAATCCTTCTGAAAACAAAGAGCTTTCGGCCGGGGTTTGTGTTCTTTCCGGAATACCCAATCTATTTAGAATGTTTTCAACTACAGATTTAAAAAAGAAAAAATCGGTTGGTTTGGCCGGTGAAGCCCATCCCGTTTCGTTTCTGTTGCCAGTAACCATTAGGCTTAAATGCTTGTTCTCGACATACCTATCGGCATATTTATGATAGGTTTTCCCGAACTCAAAGAACCTGAGATTACGGTTTTTACGATTTATATTATATGATATCGTCTCTAAACCATTCAATAGCATGCTTTGACGTAAAGCTGAAAGATCGGCACTTAACGGGTTCAGCATACTAACCGAATCATCTTTGTTGAGCTCTTTAATCAAATCAATGTAATCCGGTGAGGTTAGGCTATTGGTCATAATCTCATAAAATCCCCTTGAAGCCAATAAATCCCCAATAATAACTTGTAGGTTGTAATCTTCATATTTGGAAATAGGAGCGATTGAAGCATTCAGTTTATCTCCAAAGGCAATATTGTTGTAACCATATACCCTAAGGATTTCTTCGATAACATCTACTTCTCGCTGTACATCAACCCTATAAGATGGTATGACCAATCCCATACCGGATTCGGTAACATTCTTTACTTTGATTTCCAATGAGGCCAAAATGGACTTAATAGTATCCCGAGGTATTTTTTGGCCAATAAGGTGGTCGATCTTATCAAAAGTCAGGAATACTTGATAATCATCCTTCTTATGCGGATATAGATCAACGATATCCGATGTTATGTCGCCCCCGGCAATTTCTTTGATCAACAGTGCGGCACGTTTTAAGCTATACTCAACATTTTCAATATCGATACCTCTTTCAAATCGAAAAGAAGCATCGGTGTTCAGGCCATGTCTCTTAGCGGTTTTTCTTATTGATACCGGATCAAAATAGGCACTTTCTAAAAATATGGATTTTGTATTTTCGGTAACTCCCGTATTTATTCCCCCAAAAACTCCGGCAATACACATTGGTTTTTCGGCATCACAAATCATAAGGTCTTCTTCATGAAGCTCCCTTTCAATACCATCCAACGTCATGAATTTGGTGCCTTTAGGCAATGTTTTAACGACTATTTTTTTACCCAAAATGCGATCCGCATCAAAGGCATGTAAGGGTTGCCCCATTTCATGCAAAACATAATTGGTTGCATCAACCACATTGTTAACAGGGTTCAGGCCAATGGCCTTTAGTCTGTTTTTTAGCCAATTTGGTGAGGGTTGAATGATAAGATTACTAAGGGTTACACCACAATAACGGGGTGCTAAAGTGTTATCCTCTACCGAAACATCCATTTTCAATGATCGATCGGTAATGTTAAAATGACTGGTCGATGGTGTTATAAGCTCTTTTACTACTTCTTTTTGTTTAAGTCCGGCCTTTAAATCCCTTGCAACACCATAATGGCTCATGGCATCCGCTCTATTTGGGGTTAGCCCTATTTCGAAAACCTCGTCATTTTCAATTTCCACAATTTCGGCAAAAGGAGTTCCAGGAACAAGGGTGTCTTCCAGAACCATAATCCCATCGTGGCTTTCTCCCAACCCAAGTTCATCTTCGGCACATATCATTCCATGACTTTCTTCGCCACGTATTTTTCCTTTTTTAATGGTCCAAGCTTCCCCTTCTTTGGTATAAAGCGTTGTGCCGATGGTAGCAACGGGTACTTTCTGTCCTTTAGCCACATTTGGGGCGCCACAGACTATCTGTACTGGTTTTTCAAGGCCAATGTCTACCGTAGTAAGTTTAAGGCGATCAGCATTCGGATGTTGCTCACATGTTAATACGTGACCAACGACAATACCTTTTAATCCGCCTTTAACGGTTTCATAGCTCGATATACCTTCAACCTCCAAACCTAAATCGGTTAAAAGTTCAGCTGTATCATTAGCTTTCCAATCAATATTAAGGAACTGTTTTAACCAGTTGTAAGAAATGTTCATTTTCTATATTTAAAGCTGGTAAAGATAAAACAATGAAATAAGACATTCAATACAGTTTCAATTGAATTGTTTTAATTTTTTATGTAAGTAATTATTTGTTTCTTCGAATAAACTTTTTAAAAATTGATTTATGCGTTATTGGGCGGCTTTCCTATTGGTGGTAATATTTTGTGTTTCATGTACTAATCCTATGCAAAAAGGGCTTTCTGAAGGTTCGTGGCTTGCTCAGTTACAGGTTCAGGATGGTGAAACTTTACCTTTTAATTTTGATTTGAAGAACGATAAAGGGCAATTGAAGATTGATATTTTTAATGGGGATGAAATTATCAAGGTTGATGAGATAAAATTGATGAAGGATTCTATACGTATTCAATTACCGGTATTTGAGGGTTATGTAAAGGGAAGGTTCAACGACACGGTCATTGGTGGCGAATTCATTATTGAGAGTTTAAATCGTGTAGTTCCTTTTAAAGCTACATTTGGGAAGCAACCACGTTTTAAAACAACTCAAGAACCATTGACCGATATTTCTGGTATATGGGAAACTGAATTCAGTCCGAATTCCTCAAATAGTTACTTAGGGAAAGGTGTCTTCACACAAAATGGTAACAAAGTTACAGGTACGTTTAGGACGACCACTGGTGATTATCGTTTTTTGGATGGGGCGATTGATGGTGATATCATGAAAATTTCAGCATTTGATGGTGCCCATGCCTTTTTGTTTACTGCAAAAGTAACCGATAGTACTCTTAAAGGTACTTTTTATTCGGGTAACCATTATCAGGAACCTTTCATGGCGGTTAGAAATGAAAGTTTTGAATTACCCGATGCGGATTCTTTGACATTTTTAAAGGCTGGACATGAAAAATTCACTTTTGATTTTCCTGATTCCGATGGTAGACATATTTCATTGGAAGACGATCAGTTCAAAAATAAAGCTGTAATCGTGCAGATAATGGGTACATGGTGTCCAAATTGTTTAGATGAATCCAAGTTCCTTGTTAATTATATTGAAGAGCACCCAGAACTGGATATTGCAGTAGTTGCTTTGGCTTTCGAATATTCTAAGACTGAGGAAAAGGCGTTTCAGCGCATTGACAGGTTAAAAAAGGCCATTGGTATTGATTATCCCGTTTTATTGGCTCAATATGGGTCATCAAGTAAGATAAAAGCACATGAGAAGTTACCCATGTTGAACCATATCATTTCGTACCCAACAACAATCTACATCGATAAAAAAGGAGAGGTGAAAAGAATACATACGGGATTCAATGGTCCTGCGACAGGCGAAAAATATGAATCATTTAAAAAAGATTTCGATGCCTTCGTCAAAAAGTTGGCATCGGAATAACATTAGCCTTTAAATTATGGTCGATTTACCGAGACCAATATTCTCATCATTTATATTGAGGTTGTCATCGGCATCAACAATGTTTTTCGCAATAAAGTCACCTACACTGGATGTTCCGTATTTTGTACTTCCTAAGATGTCGATGGTCACGATCTTTTTTCTAAATGATTGATGGACGGCTGAGATAATAGCATTGAATTCCTCGTGCAATCCAAAATGTTCCAGTAATAATGCCGCACTGAAAATAGCCGCAACCGGATTTGCTATGTTTTTCCCCTTTGCTTGTGGGTATGAACCATGTATGGGTTCGAACATGGCATTTTCCGCGCCTATTGATGCTGAAGGCAATAAGCCGGCAGAACCTATAAGTACATTACACTGGGCAGAAAGAATGTCGCCGATCATATTGCTGGCCAAAATTACGTCGAAAGAGGTGGGGTCCATTGTTATGGCCATTGATGCGTGTTCTAAATACATACAATTCAATTCCACTTCCGGATAGCTTTCCGAGATTTTGGTAACGACCTTTCTCCATAGTCTGGAGGTTTCCAAAACATGGGCCTTGTCTACCAAGGTCAATTTACCTTTTCGTTTTTTCGCTGCTTTAAAGGCCATATGGGCAACACGACTTATCTCTTCTTCGGTATACCTGCAAAGGTCGGTGGCAATGGTGCCGTCTTCGCTTAAACTCTTCTCACCAAAGTACATGCCACTGGTGAGCTCACGGTAAATAACCAGATCCGTGCCGGTAACGATATTGCGTTTAAGGGAGGAGTTATTTATGAGTGCAGGGAATATTTTTATTGGGCGAATATTCGTAAAAAGGTCCAATTCCTTTCTTAAATATAGGAGTCCGTCCTCAGGCCGAACTTTCGCCATAGGATCATTGTCGTACTCAAGGGTACCAATGGCACCAAATAATGTGGCATCCGATTTTTTACATAATTCTATTGTTTCTTTGGGGATAGGACTACCAGTTTTTTCCATCGCCACGGCACCTACCAAACCTTCGGTAAACGTAAATTCGTGTCCAAAATTCTCTTCAACGGCTTGTAGGCATTTTACGGCTTGGGTTATTACTTCAGGCCCTATACCATCTCCACCTAAAACGGCAATGTTCAATTTCATTTAAGAAATGCTTTCAATTTTTATATTGCTACTCTCAATGATCTCATGAATATCACTATCCACGATTTCTTTTTGCCTATCGGCATATTTCAAAAATTCTTGGTAAACAATATCCAATTGTGTTTTAGTAAGTTCATACCCTACATTTTTAGCCCTGTAGGCCAAAGCGGCCCTGCCACTTCTTGCTGTAAGAACTATAGATGATGCATTTACGCCAACATCGGCAGGGTCCATGATTTCATAGGTTTCCCTGTTTTTAATTACTCCATCTTGGTGTATGCCTGAGCTATGGGCAAAAGCGTTGGCACCAACAATGGCCTTATTGGGTTGAACCAACATTCCCATTTTATCAGATACCATTTGACTGGTATCATAAAGTAATTTACTGTTGATGTTCGTATCTATACCAAGATAAGGATGTTGTCTCAATATCATCACCACTTCTTCCAAAGAAGTATTTCCGGCACGTTCACCAATACCGTTGATCGTACATTCAATCTGGCGGGCACCATTGATGACCCCTGCGATGGAATTGGCCGTAGCCAGTCCTAAATCATTATGGCAATGGCAAGAAAGTGTCGCCTTATGGATTCCTGTAACATTTTCCTTTAAATATTTCATTTTGGCTCCATATTCTTCTGGTAGGCAATAACCGGTCGTGTCAGGTATGTTCAATACCGTAGCACCTGCTTTAATGGCTGCTTCGCATACCCTGGCCAAGAACTCATTATCGGTTCTACCGGCATCTTCTGCATAAAATTCTACATCTTCAACAAAGGTTTTGGCGTAACTCACGGCATTGACCGCCCTTTCTATTATAGCCTCTTTGTTCGAATTGAATTTATGCAATATGTGCGAATCGGATGTTCCTATTCCCGTGTGTATCCTAGGTCTTTTGGCAGGTTTCAAGGCTTCGGCAGCAACTTCGATATCTTTTTTTACGGCACGGGTCAAACCACATACGGTAGCATTTTTTACAATTTTGGCTATTTCAAATACGGCCTTATAGTCGCCAGGGCTAGAAATAGGGAACCCAGCTTCAATGATATCAACACCAAGATCGTCCAGACGCTCTGCAATGATCAACTTCTCCTCTTTGTCCAATTTGCATCCTGGAACTTGTTCCCCATCACGAAGTGTGGTGTCAAAAATCTGTACTATATCTTTACTCATTATATTTACGTAATTTTACTAGCTATTTACGAATATATGGCCATTAAGGCTAATGTCCTAAGCTTACGGATTACATTTACAACGTTAAGCAACTTTTTGCTAGGTTTAAGATATTGAAATACAACGATTTAAACTATATATATTACGATGACAAATGTGCATAAAGATGCATTGTTCGTTCTGGTAAAGTCGCTCTCTAAGTCAGAAAAACGCCAATTTAAACTTTATGTTGGGCGCTTGGGGGTGAATACCGATGCTAAATTTTTAGCATTATTCAATTTATTGGACAAAACAAAGCAATATGATGAAAAAGTGATTTTGGATAGTGGCATTGTTAAAAAGTCGCAACTTTCCAATCTTAAAGCCCATTTGTACAAACAGATTCTTGTAAGTTTAAGATTGAACCCTGTTAACCAGAACATTAGGGTACAATTGCGTGAGCAATTGGATTTTGCAACCATACTTTATCAAAAAGGACTTTATAAACAAAGTTTGAAAATCCTTGACAAGGCAAAGCTCATAGCCATAGAAAATGAAGAAAAGAACGTGGCCTATGAAATTGTAGAGTTGGAGAAAATAATCGAGACCCAATACATAACGCGGAGTATTCCCGATAGGGCCGATGAGCTGGCAGTTCAGGCGAAAGAATTGTCAGAACAAAATGTAATGACCAGTAAATTGTCAAATTTATCCTTGCAATTATATGGGTTGATGCTGAAGTTGGGTTATGTTCGTAGTGATGAGGATCTTAAAACCGTAAAAACTTATTTTAAGAACAAGTTACCCAAATACAACATCGATGAACTTGGTTTTCGTGAGAAATTATGGCTTTATAAAGCTTATCTCTGGTATAGTTTTTTAACACAAGATTTTCTTTCGTGCTATAAATATGCCAATAAGTGGGTGGATCTATTTTATGAAAATGAAAAGATGATTCAATTGAACCCAGTTTTTTTCCTAAAAGGAAACCATTATTTGTTAGAATCCTTGTTTTATGTGAAATACAGTTCCCAGTTTAAGGAAACACTCCATCGTTTAGAAGGTATTGTGGAAGGAAAGAATTTTCCGAAGAATGATAATATTTCCTCATTGGCCTTTCTATATTTAAACGCCAATAGGTTGAACCTTCATTTTATGGAAGGTACATTTAGTAAAGGACTGTACTTGGTCAAAATTATCGAGTACGGCATTACCAAGCATAGAGACCGCTTGGATGCCCACCATATTATGGTCCTATATTACAAAATCGCCAGTCTTTACTTTGGTAACGGGGATAATAAAAATTGTATTCTTTACCTAAAGAAAATAATAGATAATAAAAACCTGAAAATGCGCGAAGACCTTATGTGCTTTGCAAGGGTGTTGAGTTTGGTGGCCCATTATGAGGCAGGAATGGATTATCATATGGAGCTTCAACTGAAATCTACGTATAAGTTTTTGTTGAAAATGAACGATCTTCATGCGGTCCAAAAAGAGATGATCAAGTTTTTACGGAACTTAGGTAGCATTTATCCTAGCGATCTGCGCAATGAATTCCAAAAATTGTATAATGAGCTGAAAAAGTATGAGAACCACCCGTATGAAAAACGGGCTTTCCTCTATTTGGATATACTCTCATGGCTAGAAAGCCATTTGAAAAATAAACCGGTCGGCGAGATTATTCGTGAGAAGGCCATGCAGCAAACCCGTTAATTCAGTTTGAAGAAAAGTACGCACCTTTCCTATTTACTGGAGATAAATTTAGCAATGCTTTTTATCAGTACCTCAGGGGCTTTGGGTAAGTATGTTGAGTTGCCTGTACCGATTACCATTGCGACAAGGGGTATTCTGGCTTTTATTGTTCTGTATTCGTATTGTAGACTTAAGGGAATTTCCTTACGTGTTCAATCTAGTGATAGGCTAATGGTGATTCTTAGCGGGGTTCTAATGTGCCTTCATTGGATAACGTATTTTTATGCACTTCAAATGTCGAACGTGGCCATAGGCATGCTCTCTCTTTTTACCTATCCCGTAATCACTGCATTTTTAGAACCTTTGATCCTGAAGACCAAATTCCAAAAGATCCATGTGTTATTGGGAATATTGGTTTTATGTGGAATCTATTTTTTAACTCCCGATTTTAACACAGGTAATTCGGTAACCGTAGCTGTTGGTATGGGTATATTATCGGCATTGTTTTACGCTTTAAGGAATATTATCCTGAAATCGAAAACGGCAAATTATCACGGTTCCATGCTTATGGTCTATCAAACCGGGATAATAGGGTTGTTATTATTGCCAGCTTTATTATTTGTTGAATTAGATGTATTATTGGGCCAATGGGAAGGTATTGTTGCTTTGGCTGTCTTGACAACGGCAATTGGCCATACACTTTTCTTGATGACATTTAAGCATTTCTCAATTACATCCATAAGTATTATAAGCAGTATACAGCCGGTTTACGGCATTTTAATCGGAGCCATATTCCTGTCCGAATTTCCCTCCTGGACTACAATTGTTGGGGGAATCTTCATTTTAGGGTCTGTTATTATCGAAAGTATTCGAACCTCTCGATGACCTTAATGTTTACGGTTGGTTTATTCCTGGGGTGTTTGGACTGAATTGTTGGATCAGGCCTTCTCCCATTTTTCCGAATTCATTGTTCTTTGCCATTTCCCGCACCTTGACAGGGTCGAAATCCCCATTAAAATATAGGAAGGAGCCATTGAGGTTGTCATTATTGTAAATCAGGATTTCCCTAACACTATTGCGTTTTTCACGAATAGAAACTACATTCCTTTTTAATTCATCATTTTTTCGATATACCTCGATAAACGAATTTCCGGTAATTCCGTTCATTTGTGAATTCAAAAATTGGGTTTTGGCAGGTGTGGCACTTGGGAATCTCATATATCGTAAATCCTTTGTGTTGCCTACAAGGGCTTGCATTTCAGGTGAGATACCGCTGATCAAGGTTAACATGAACTTAGGAACACGAATGGCCGTGACCTGATTGTCATTCTTGTGGGCATTGTAAAATGTGTCTATGGAGTTATAGCTTCCACAAGAAGTTAAAAGCACAAGACTTAGCAGTAAAATTGTTTTCTTAAACATGGTATAGTGTTTTGAGTCTGAATTAAATGTACGAAAATAGTATCAACAAGCATTCCAAACTGGATCATCCGGTGTTGGGGCTATAATTTCCAAAGCCGTTTTCTTTACTGGATGTATAAACGATAATTTTCTTGCATGTAGATGAATGCTTCCGTCTTTGTTACTGCGGTCAGAACCATATTTAAGGTCCCCTTTTATAGGACAGCCAATTGAGGTTAATTGCGCCCTAATTTGATGATGGCGTCCCGTTTTCAAATCAATTTCCAATAAGAAGTAATTATCCAACTTTTTAACCAAACGATAATCCAAAACAGCTTTTTTACTGTCAATCACTTCTTTGTTGTTGGCGTAGGATTTGTTTTGTTTGGTATTACGGCGTAACCATTGGGTAAGGGTGTCAAAATCTTTTGGTGGGCTGTTTTTTACGATGGCCCAATAGGTTTTTTTTGCTTCTTTGTCTGCAAATAGCTTATTGAGTCTCGGTAGGGCCTTTGATGTTTTTGCAAAAACGACAATGCCAGACGTAGGCCTGTCCAATCTATGGGGGACACCCAAATACACATTGCCGGGTTTGTTGTATTTTTCCTTAATGTATTGTTTAACGACCTCGCTAAGGGGTTTGTCCCCGGTTTTATCTCCTTGCACAATGTCTCCAGGGCGTTTGTTTATGACAATGAGATGATTGTCTTCGTAAAGAATCTGAAGGTTTTTGGGATGTGAAATAATCTTTGACATCCTTTTAAATGGATAAATTCCTGTAACGAAGAGTCACAAATAGCAATAGGAATACCCCGATACTTACCGATACATCGGCCATATTGAAGATACCTGTTTTAAAAAAACCGAATTTCACCTGAAAAAAATCGGTCACTGAACCATAAGCGATGCGATCTATTAAATTACCGATACCACCACCGATTACAAAGGCAAACGCAAGTACCATCCACCGATTTAAGTTGGCCTTCTGTAAGGTCCGTGCCATTAATACCAGTAAAACGATTAGCGGTAACCCTTGAAGGAATATCCTTTTGAGAATAGGGGGGAAGTCTTGTCCAAATCCCAACATAGCCCCTGTGTTCTCTACATTGGTCAATATGAAATTATCATTTACCACCTGAATATAATCCATAGGCTCTACATGTTTGCGCACAAGGTCTTTTGACAATTGGTCGCAACCAACGTTCAAAAGTACAATGAGGATGATGCTTATTCGTTTTAACATGTATAGAAAGCGATGGTTTTCAATTTAATTAATACTGCTCGTTGTCATTCGGAAAATCCTTGGTTTTTACATCATCTACATATTGGGAAATGGCATTACCCATTTCTTCATATAAATTCATGTATCTTCTAAGGAATCGAGGATTGAATTCATGGGTCATACCCAAAAGATCATGAATGACCAATACTTGCCCGTCAGTATGTTTTCCGGCACCAATCCCAATAGTAGGAATGGAAATACTTTCGGATACCCTTTTAGCAAGTTCTGCAGGAATTTTTTCAAGTACGATGGCAAAACAACCTAAACGCTCCAATAATTTAGCGTCGGAAATCAATTTTTCGGCTTCTTCTTCTTCTCTGGCCCTAACTGTATAGGTGCCGAATTTGTATATTGCTTGTGGGGTTAAGCCTAAATGTCCCATCACAGGGACTCCGGCATTCAAAATCCTTTTTACCGATTCTTTTATTTCTTCCCCGCCTTCTACTTTTACAGCGTGGGCCCTGCTTTCCTTCATTATGCGAATGGCTGAACGCAAGGCTTCCTTCGGGTCACTTTGGTAACTTCCGAATGGAATGTCAACCACAACTAATGCTCGTTTTATCGCTCTCAAAACCGATGAGGCATGATAAATCATTTGGTCCAAGGTAATGGGGAGGGTAGTTTCGTAACCGGCCATTACGTTACTGGCCGAATCACCTACCAAAATAACATCGACCTTGGCAGCATCAACTATTTTGGCCATTGAATAATCATATGCGGTGAGCATAGAAATTTTTTCCCCGTGTTTTTTCATATCAACAAGGGACTTAACGGTAACCCTTTTGTATTCTTTCTTCGCTGTAGACATTGAAAACTTTTTAGAATCGATAAAAGTAAGGATTTTGTAGCTGTTTTCAGGGAGATATCAGGGATTTTTAGAATGTGCCCGAAGTTGCTGGCCATTAAATGAATTTGACTTATTTTTGAAAGAAATAAGGGTACATGAAAAAGTTTGCACCACTAATTTTATTTCTTATTTACTTGAATGTTTCTGCCCAGAATACAGTTCAATCAGAGGTGCAAAAGACCATAGAGGCTTTTTTCTTCGGTTTTCACGCTAAAGATTCTTCTTTGATTAAAAAAACGGTATCCGAAAATGTGATTATACAGACCATTGGGAGAGCAAAAGATGGTTCCGGTATTCTAATGACCGAGGACTTTGGTGAATTTTTAAGATCAATAGAAAGTATTCCGGATTCGGTCGATTTTAAAGAGCGCTTATTATCTATAAAAATACAGGTTGATGGGTCTATGGCAAATGCTTGGACACCCTATGAATTTTGGTACAATGGGTCATTAAGTCATTGCGGCGTTAACTCCTTTCAATTGTTCAAGGATAAAGGTGAATGGAAGATCATATACCTTATAGATACGAGACGAAAGGAAGGTTGCGATCATTGAAATATACATACTTAGAAATAGAAAATATATAAAATAGAATGAAGATGAATATTAAAAAACTGAAATCAATAGCGTTTGTAACCATCAGTCTACTTTCATTTCAAATGAATGCCCAAGAAGCCAAACCGATTGAAGGAAGATGGAATTTGACCATTACCCAAGATGGGAAAGAGGTGCCTTCTTGGTTAGAAGTTACACACTCAGGCTTTAGTACGTTGGTAGGGCGTTTTGTTTATGCTTTTGGAAGCGCAAGACCCATTGCCGAGGTGAAATTCAACGACGGGAAATTCAATTTTGAAATACCACCACAATGGGAGCCAGGTAAAAGGTACATGGAGTTTGAAGGGGAAATGAAAGGAGACCGACTAATCGGTAAAATGGTTTATACAGACGGTAAGGAATATGACTGGATAGGAGTCAGGGCCCCTAAATTGGAGTTTAATACAAGCCCTGTTTGGGGAACTCCAATGAGACTATTCAACGGTGAAAATTTAGAAGGATGGCACGCCATGGGTGAAAACCAATGGAAGGTAAAAGATGGAATTTTAATTAGTGAAAAATCTGGTGCTAATTTGGTTTCCGATCAGAAATTCGATGATTTTAAATTACATATTGAATTCCGTTATCCTGAAGGAAGTAATAGTGGGATTTATTTACGGGGAAGATATGAGGTGCAGATCGCTGATAACTTCGGGTTAGAGCCATCTAGTATCTATTTAGGGGGAATTTATGGTTTTCTTACGCCAAACGAAATGGTGGCCAAAGCTCCCGGAGAATGGCAGGTATATGACATAACATTGATCGGAAGACGGGTTACTATTGTTGCGAACGGTAAAGAGATCATTACCGATCAGATAATTCCGGGCATGACAGGTGGCGCGTTGGATAATAAAGAGGAAGAAGCCGGCCCGTTTTTGATTCAAGGGGATCACGGACCTGTTGAATTCAGGAATATAATTGTTACTCCGACCCTTAATTAGGAAGAATTCAATCTTTGAAAAGATGACGACAGGTAGGACATATCTCTAAACTTGTGTTAACAGGTGAATTACTTGCCCAATCGGGTACCCAGTCCCACGTACCTGTTTTATCGGCTCGTTTGGTATGTTTGCAATTTGGACAGATAATTATCAGGTCATTGGGTTGAACATACCTTTTTTTAATTGATTTGAATGTTTCAAGGTTCATTTTAGTGTTTTGTAGATTGAACATTTCTGTATTTATGATCAAAACCCCGGATTTATTATTCAATGGATAAACGGTTTGTAGATAATAACGATATGTATCAGCACTTGAACAGTCGTATTGATAATGCCATGTTTTACCGGTCTTTATGACTTGTTTGTATTTTTTTCTAAAATAGAATTTTAGCCATATTCCTTTTATCGATTTTGAAAATGAACTACCGAGGGTTATATTGTTGAAAGCGGTTTGGTCAATATCGTTTTCGATGGCAAAATGGTACCAAGCAGGATTAAAATAAATGAATTTAAGTTCTTTCGATAAGGCATAAATGGAATACCTGCTTTTTTCGAGTACTTCGAGGTCAAAGCCTTTTATCATTTCCAAAAAGTCCGTTCCAAACCTTTTCATGTAGTTACATTTTGTACTTATAATCTACATAAGGGAAAGTTCTTTTAAGATTCCAATTTGGGTGGGTCTTTGATTTAAAGATAAAAGAAAGTTTAGGGTGGGAATATGACTAATGTCATAAAGGGTTCTATAAAATCAAATTAGTTAAGGCGTTGTTCTTAATTAAAAGAATAATTTTTGTGGATAAATCTATAATCGTCATAAATTCAAAGTCCTTTAAATTGGGTTTCCCATTTCACTCTTCTATCAAAATACCCATTTTCCCCATTTGATAATCACGCATGGCTTCAAGTATCTGCGTTTCGGAATTCATTACAAATGGGCCGTGTTGAACTGTTTTCTCATTAATGGGCTTACCACTTAAGATAAGAAATGATGCTTCTTCGGTAGTTTCAATAGTAATTTGTTCTCCTTCATTTTCAAAAACCACTAAGCATTCTTTTTCCACTTTACCATACCCTTTAAGGTTGATTTTACCTTTAACCGTATATAGCATTGTATTATGGTCTTTAGGGAGTTCATAGGTCATCGCTCCAGAACCCTTTGCCGTTCCCCAAAGAATAAGTAATTCACTTTCAGGGGTAATTTTACCCTTTTGGGCACCGTACATGCCGACAATGAGTTTACTGATGATTTGATTGTCCTCTGAAAATATCAATGGAATATCCTCTTCTGAGATAAATTGATATTTTGGTTGCTGCATTTTTTTTGCAGCCGGACTATTGATCCAAAGCTGTACAAATTCATTATACTCATTTTGGTCTACCAACGCTTGTGAAGGACGCTCGCTATGAATAATGCCCGAACCGGCATGCATCCATTGTACTTCGCCCTTTTTTGCGATTTGATTGTTACCACAGCTGTCACGATGGTGTATTTCCCCTTCGATTATAAAAGTAACAGGAGAGAATCCCCTATGCGGGTGCGGTCCTATTCCTTGGTGAATCGCCTTGCCATCTTTTCTATACTTCAATTTACCATGGTGTAAAAGTAGAAATGGATCAACTTGGTTAACTTTAGTGGTAGGTAGGGCCTGTTTAATGGGAATACCGCCCATATCAATATTGAAAACAGGAATTAACGTCTTTACTTTTTTATTTGATTCCATTTTTTAATCTTTTAAAATATAAAGGCTTCAGACAAACCTCAACTACGCCTTTAATGGAGCGTTTTTGGCATTTACAAATTAGAATGCTTGTATATGCCGGTAGTACACCTGTCAAACATGTTGGTCAATAAGAATGGTATTGCCGTCAGGATCCATAAAAACGATGCTTCCGGGGCCGGTTGTGTTTTCATCTACTTTCCTCGCCAATTCAACCCCATTTTTCTTTAGTTCATTTTGAATTTCCCGTACATCAACAAATGACGTTAGTTTATTGGCGTTTGCGTCCCATCCGGGATTAAAAGTCAATATATTGTTCTCGAACATGCCTTGAAAAAGTCCGATCAAAGTATCACCATTTTTCATAATGAGATAATTACGCTCCATGTCTCCAGCGAAAACAAAGAAACCTAGGTTTTCATAAAATTCCTTTGATGTTTTAAGGTCTTTCACATTAAGACTTATCGAAAATGCACCTAATTCCATATTAAATAATTTTATCGGATTACTGATTATATTTTAAAATTCCAATTCTTGATAAACAAAGGGATTCGAGATTTCCTCTAAGTTACCTAAATATTCTTTTCCACGTAATCTACCCACCGTATGTGTTTCAAGTTCGATCTCCTGATTAGGCTGAATCAGTTCCTCAATAGTATGTTGATCCGTATTGCTTAACCATTTATCTATTGAAGTTTCATTCAATATCAAAGGCATCCTGGCTTCTTTCAGTTTGGGGTTATTATGGATTTTTGCCATTAAAGAATTTCCTTTGGTCGTTACTATGGTGAAGGTTCTCAACATGCCGCCTTGTTCATTTTTCCATTCACTCCATAGTCCAGCCAGAACCATAGGTTCTTTATTTTTTCGGTATATATAAAATGGAAAAGTCTTATCGTTGACATGGTGATGTTCGTAAAACCCGTCGATATAAAGTACACAACGATTGTTATTGGCAGCGGTTCTAAATGATGGTTTTTCAAAAATACTCTCTCCTCTGGCATTCAAGGTGTTGTTCCATATTTTTTTCTGTTGTTCGTCATCTTTTACCCAATGGGGGATTAGTCCCCAAGTTGCCACTTCCGGAA
Source organism: Maribacter luteus (assembly GCF_009674825.1). Lineage (GTDB taxonomy): Bacteria > Bacteroidota > Bacteroidia > Flavobacteriales > Flavobacteriaceae > Maribacter_A > Maribacter_A luteus. Next base: position 91,891 of record NZ_WKJH01000030.1, on the reverse strand, counting down.
ATCCAGGTGAACGGTCGGTGTAAATCAATATGGTGGGATGGCTAAAACCAGAAGCATGATAAAGGGGAAGGTCAGTGAGGGGAATCAATTTTTCCATGATTTCTTCCACAGCCAAATAATCCTGGTCTTTTTTAGCCTTGGCCAACTGTGCTTCCAAACTTGCTTTTATATCATAACACATAATTAACTATTACATTCTAAAACTATGGTAGAATTCTTTTCGGATAATATGATATTGGTTAAAAGGATATTACCCTGATTTATTTTGACCTTTGCAACAAAGAATCATACTCAATTAAATTTAAGGATTTCTTTAGTAAGTTAGATGCTATAAAATTATTTCTAAAAGGTTCAATAACATGACTGGGTAATTATTATAGAATATTTCTTACGTTAAAAGGGTTAAATACTTATTTTTATGCGTTTAAAAACCATTAATCAATTCATTTTAGCGATTATTTTTACCCTTTTATATGATAATTGATATTTTTGGTTTTTATTGTTTGATTTACCTCAATACATAGGTTTTAGGTAGATTACTATGGAAAATATTAAACTTTCTTCGTACATGAAGGTATCCCCCATTTTTTGTAATTTATTAATTGGTATCATTCTATTAATGGTCAGCGGCCATGTTAGGGCCCAATCTCCAATGACTATTGCTTGTAACGATAATAGTACTGTTAGTCTTTTTTTTCCGTCCAAGGTGGTTAAGATTGTTTCTCCAGGAGTCAATTTTAAATTTGAATATGATGAAGGGGCCAATTTGGGGACATTGCAAGGTCGAAAAGGGAATGATAGTAATTTGACGGTGATTACCGATAATGGATATATCTTTTCTTTTGTCCTCAATTTTTCAGAAAAAGTAGATAAATACAACTATATAATTAATTCGGAGGTAGCGGTAGGCAAACTCAATCAGGGGCCTGTGGATCAAAATGAAATGGTTTCTATCTCAAACGAAGAAGGTCAAGAAACCAAGGATTATGACGAACCAGAATCTATGTATTATGATGAAACGGAACCTATAATTGAAAATACTCCGGAAATACCCAAGGAGATGCCGGTTTTTCAGGATACAGTGGCCTTTTCCAACGAGAATGATGTTGATCAGGAAATAGATGGGACTTTCACAACTGAAAGTGGTGTTCCAGTTGAGTTTTCTTCAGAAGAAGATGATTTGTATGAAGTGGATAGGGAAGAGTATTATCGCATTTTTTGTGAGAATAATTATTTGCAAAAGACCATATTTAAAAGAAGTTTTAGACAGAACAAAAGAATAGTCTTAAAATTGAACAACATATTAGTTGATAGGAGTGATATTTATTTCGTTCTTCAAATTGAAAACAATTCCAAACGGGAGTATAAAATAGATGGTGTAAGTTTCTTTAGAAAATCGGCAGTAGGACAATTACAGAAAATCATGAAACCTAGATATACCTTCAATCTTCAAGAATCCCTTGATCCTGCTAGTGTAAATGAAATAGTATATGTATTTAAAAATTTCAAAATAAGCAGTAAAGAGTTAATCTATGTTGCGCTTGCCGAGAAGGATAGCAATAATATGGTCATACTTCCGTTGGATAATAAACAAGTAAATTTTCCCTCTAATTGAATACTAAAAACTCATTATTTGTCATTCTATTTTGTATCCCTGTTTTTTTGTTGGGACAAAGTTATACAAACACTTTCTCGGTCTCCGGAGGAATTTTCGGGGATGGTTATGGGGGAGAATTAACATTTAATACGAATTTGAGTGAAACGACTTTTACACAACTTGCTTTGGACGTTTCTATTGCAAATTATAAATCAGGAATATCTTCAATTCCCTATTCGAGTATTACTGCCAGTTATTCTTATTTCATAACACTTTATAGTCGAAATAGGCGAATGCAGGCTCTTTCTTTAGGAGGTGGTGCCTTGGCCGGATATGAAATGGTCAATAATGGCGAAATGGATATTTCAAATATTGTTTCGGTCAATGGGGAAAGTAAGTTTATTTACGGAGCTGTTTTGACGGGTGATTTGGATATTATAGTCAGTGAACACATTTCGCTGATAATTCGGACTTCGGAGTTTTATCATGCGAATAGTGATTTTGGGAGTTTTACTAATTATACGGGGCTTGGTTTAAGATATTATTTTAATAAATAAGCAGTTTGAGAGGTATATACATCAAATTAGGCTATTCTTTAGCAATAATTGCCATCCTGATCGCCTGCACCAAGCAGGTTGGATTGGTCACGGAGGTGGAGTTCGACCTCTCGGAGAATTATACGAGTGAGGGGTATGTGAACGAACCCTTGGCCACGACGTTGACCGTAGTTCCCGAGGAGCTTATCGAGGGCTATATCTATGATTATCGGTATGCGGTGTTGAACGGGGAAGGCCATTTCGAGGACGCCAACGGGGAAGAGGTCCCCCAAGGGGAGCGCCGCCCTTTCGATCCCTTATCGAAGAGCTTAAATTATATCGGTTCCACGGTAGGGGCCCATACGGTAAGCGTCCAGGCCACTGACACCTATGGTTTCACCGAGGAACTTGAACTCACCTATATCTTAAGCGAGGTCCCTGTGACCTGGACGGCCACGATTTCGGACAGTGAACTTTTGGTTGGGGACCAGACGACCGTCACGGTCACTTTGGGCAATGAAGGTACGGGTAATGCAACTTATGAACGTAATTATAGTATATCCACTGGCTCGGGGGCACTGACCCAGAGTGACGGTACAGGGGTAGGCCTGGATGGTTATGAGGGAATAACCCCTGGCACCTATCAATACGGTTTCGTCCCGGATGTCCTCGGTACGGTGACCCTGACCTTCGACCTTAGGGACAGTAACGGACAGGAGCTTACCGCATCTGTCAATCTGGAAGTAGTCGAGGAACTATCTTCGGGAGAGAACGACATCCTTACTTTTTCGATACCCGATCAGAGCGCAACGTCCTTGATCGATGATCAGGCCCATACGGTAACGGTCACTGTTCCGATGGGAACGACCTTGACCACGGCACCAACGGTATTGACGGTGTCTGAAGGTGCCACGGTAACCCCGGCCATGGCTACACAACAGGATTTCACAAGTTCGGTCATTTATACGGTAACTGCCGAGAACGGTGACGGACAGGAATGGACGGTAACGGTGATCGAGGAAGCAACAAGTGCGGATCCGGAGATTACGCTTATTGGAGGGGACATTACCTTGACCGTTGGGGATACCTATGTGGAAGAAGGGGCCACGGCCACGGATGCCGAGGACGGAGATATCAGTGGTGATATAGTGATCGATGCCTCAGCGGTTGATACGAATACGGTAGGAAGCTATCAAGTGACCTATAACATAACCGATTCGGGCGGGAATGCAGCAACAGAGGTGATACGTACGGTAACGGTAAATGCCGTAGCGAACGAGCCACCGACGGCCACGGATTTTTCAGTTTCGGTATTGTCGAATTCCACAGACAATAGTATCGATGTATACGACCATATCGCCGATGCGGAGAACGACCCGCTTACCATAACCATTGCAGATGGCAGTCCGGCCAATGGAACGGCCACCATATCGGGAACGGTGATCAGTTACACCCCGAACAATGGATATACCGGTAATGACGTGATCACTTATTTGGTCGATGATGGCAACAATGTGGCAGTAAGTGCAACGATAACGGTAACGGTAAGTGATAATGCGAGTCCTGAGATAACGTTGATCGGTGGCGATATGACCTTGACCGTTGGGGATACTTATATAGAAGAAGGGGCCACGGCCATGGATGCCGAGGACCTTGACATCAGTGGGGATATCGTTATCGATGCCTCAGCGGTGGATACGAATACGGCGGGAAGCTATCAAGTGACCTATAACGTAACCGATTCGGATGGGAACCCGGCCACGGAAGTGTTACGTACGGTGACGGTGAATGCTGTAGTGAACGAAGCACCGACAGCTGTGTCTATTGCAAATAGTACTGGTGGTACAGCACCACTTACGGTTGAATTCAATAATTCAGGTTCTTCTGACCCCGATGGTTCTATCGTATTGACCAATTGGGATTTTGGTGATGGTAGTTCAGGAAACACTGGTGGTTTTCCTAGAACCGTGTCACATACTTTTAGTGCACCCGGTACCTATACAGTTACGTTAACTGTAACTGATGATGGTACCCCTGCCCTTAGCGGTACGGTAACCAATATAATCACGGTTACAGCAGCTAATCAGGCACCGACTGCTGTTGATGATGACTTTATGGTGTCAGCAGATGGTACACTGAATGGATCTGTCTTTTTGGATAATGGCAATGGTGTGGATTCGGATGCCGATGGTGATAGTATCGTTGTGGATCAGGTCAATGGTAGTTCATTAAACGTAGGAGTTACCATTAACGGAAGTACTGGTGGTCAATTTACGGTGACAGCCGGAGGAAATCTTAGTTTTGATCCTAATGGGGATTATGATGCTCTGAATGAAGGGGAAAGTGCGCTGACCAATATTCAATATCAGATTACTGATGGGAATGGAGGCTTTGATGCGGCAACTGTAACGGTAACTGTAACAGGAGTCGAAGATTCAAATGCTGCACCAACAGTATCTGCAGGTAGTGATATCGTTATTACCTTACCGATGAATTCGGTGACCCTTAATGGCAGCGCCACTGATAGTGATGGAACGATCCAATCCTATTTATGGGAGAAGGAATACGGAGGTACAGCGACGATAACGGACCCTTCATCAGCATCTACTATGGTGACCGGTTTGGAAGAGGGTGAATATGAATTCCGATTAACGGCTACGGATGACGATTTGGCATCAGGTACAGCTACCGTGATGGTCGTTGTAGAAGCTTCAGGAAATCAAGAACCGACCGCAGTGTATGATGTATACACGGTATATGAAAATACGACGAACAATTCTTTGGATGTATTGGATAATGACAGTGATGCTGATGTCGGTGATTTGTTAACGATAACGGCTATCGAAAATCCAATAAATGGTACGGCATCCATTGGTCCTGGCCAACAAACCATTCTCTATAATGCGACAACTGGAAATGACAGGTTCGATTATACGATTTCAGATGGTAATGGAGGTACTAGTACGGCAACAATCGATGTAAATGTGATACCGAACCAAAGTCCCACCGTGGAAATTAATGAACTAATACTGATTCCTAGTGGAGATTTCCCTAAAACATTGGATTTCTTTGTGTCCAGTTCAACTGATGATGGTAGCATTGTGGATTATGAATGGAATTTTGATGATTTCGGTTCAGCAGGGAACATAATAAACAATACTGATGATTCTTCCGTTTCACATACGTTCAATGCATCAGGTACTTATAATATTGTCTTGACCGTGACCGACAATCTTGGGGCCACAGGGACAGATACCGTTCCAATAGTTTTGGAAGAACCACTAGCTCCCGATTTTAGTTTTTCAGCCAACCCTTATGAACCCCAACCTGAAAATGGTTATTCCAATCCTATTGATATATATTTTAATATATCACCAAATAGTGCTTTGTCGACAGGTTCTTATACCATGGTAATGACTACAGGAAAAGCTACCATAGATATAGACGGTAACCCTTTTAGAGAAGGAATTGAAATACCAATGGCTACTGGTGCTGTTATAGGGTCTTTTACTGATCTTTTGCTTAATTCAGAAGTTTCGGTAACTTTTACCGTAACAGAAGGAATAAGCGGTATATCAAAATCAAGAACCTTAACTCTTGTATATTGAACCACCGCATGCACTTGATTTGAGATATTTATAGTGAATACAACGAAAAGATTTGAATAATTCATTGCCGGTCATTATTTTGACAAGGATTTATAAAATACATGAACAAGAAACGAAGGTCCCCGATATATTTCATATTGATGCTGATTATCCTGATCGCCTGCACCAAGCAGGTTGGATTGGTCACGGAGGTGGAGTTCAAATTGACCGAACAGCATCTGGAGAACGGCAATGTGAACGAACCCTTGGCCACGACGTTGACCATAGTTCCCGAGGAGCTTATCGAGGGCTATATCTATGATTATCGGTATACGGTGTTGAACGGGGAAGGCCATTTCGAGGACGGCAACGGGGAAGAGGTCCCCCAAGGGGAGCGCCGCCCTTTCGATCCCTTATCGAAGAGCTTAGATTATATCGGTTCCACGGTAGGGACCCATACGGTAAGGGTCCAGGCCACTGACACCTATGGTTTCACCGAGGAGCTTGAACTCACCTATATTTTAAGCGAGGTCCCCGTTACCTGGACGGCCACGATTGCGGATACTGAACTATTGTTGGGCGACCAGACGACCATTACGGTCACCTTGGGCAATGAGGGCTTGGGCAATGCGACCTATGAGCGCAACTATCAAATCGAAACTGGCTCGGGGGCACTGACCCAGAGTGACGGTACAGGGGTAGGCCTGGATGGTTATGAGGCAATAACCCCTGGCACCTATCAATACGGTTTCGTCCCGGATGCCCTTGGCGCGGTGACCTTGACCTTCGATCTGAGGGACAGTAACGGTCAGGAACTTACCGCATCGGTGAATCTGGAAGTAGTCGAGGAACTTTCCTCGGGAGAGAACGACATCATAGCATTCACGTTACCGGAACAAAATGGTACGTCCTTGATCGATGATCAGGCCCATACGGTATCGGTCACTGTTCCGATGGGAACGACCTTGACCACGGCACCAACGGTATTGACGGTATCTGAAGGTGCCACGGTAACACCTGACATGGGTACGCAACAGGATTTCACAAGTCCGGTCATTTATACGGTAACTGCCGAGAACGGTGACGGACAGGAATGGACGGTAACGGTGATCGAGGAAGCAACAAGTGCGGATCCGGAGATTACGCTTATTGGAGGGGACATTACCTTGACCGTTGGGGATACCTATGTGGAAGAAGGGGCCACGGCCACGGATGCCGAGGACGGAGATATCAGTGGTGATATAGTGATCGATGCCTCAGGGGTTGATACGAATACGGCGGGAAGCTATCAGGTGACCTACAATGTGACTGATTCGGACGGGAATGCAGCAACAGAGGTGATACGTACGGTAACGGTGAACGCCGTAGCGAACGAGCCACCGACAGCCACGGATTTTTCAGTTTCGGTTGTAACGAATTCCACAGACAATAGTATCGATGTATACGACCATATCGCCGATGCGGAGAACGACCCTTTGACCGTAAATTTACAGACGGGCAGTCCGGCCAACGGTGCGGCTACCGTATCGGGAACGGTAATCAGTTACACCCCGAACAATGGATATACCGGTAATGACGTGATCACCTATTTGGTCGATGATGGAAACAATCCAGTTGTAAATGCAACGATAACGGTTACGGTAAGTGATAATGCGAGTCCTGAGATAACGTTGATCGGTGGCGATATGACCTTGACCGTTGGTGATACTTATATAGAAGAAGGTGCCACTGCCACGGATGCCGAGGACGGAGATATCAGTGGGGATATAGTTATCGATGCCTCAGCGGTGGATACGGCCACGTCGGGAAGCTATCAGGTGACCTACAATGTTACCGATTCGGACGGGAATGCAGCAACGGAGGTGATACGTACGGTAAACGTAAGTGCCGCCCCTGATACGACACCACCTGTAATCACCTTGGTAGGCGGAACGGTGAACCTTACTGTGGGGGATATATATGTAGAGCCGGGTTATTCGGCCACTGACAATGTGGATGGGAACATAACAGGGAGTGTGGTTGTTGGTGGAATAGTAAATACAGGTGTAGCGGACACGTATACGGTGACCTATAATGTCAGTGATTCAGCAGGGAATCCGGCAGTTCAGAAAACGAGGAGTGTGGTGGTAAGTGCCGCCCCCGATACGACACCACCGGTCATTACCTTGGTAGGGGGAACGGTGAACCTTACGGTGGGGGTTACATATGTAGAGCCGGGTTATTCGGCCACTGACAATGAGGATGGGAACATCACAGGGAGTGTAGTTGTGGCCGGTCTTCCGAATACCAGTGTAGCGGACACGTATACCGTGACTTATAATGTCAGTGATGCAGCAGGGAATCCGGCAGTTCAGAAAACGAGGAGTGTGGTGGTAAGTGCCGCCCCCGATACGACACCACCTGTAATCACCTTGGTAGGAGGAACGGTGAACCTTACGGTAGGGGATACATATGTAGAGCCGGGTTATTCGGCCACTGACAATGAGGATGGGAACATCACAGGGAGTGTAGTTGTTGGTGGAATAGTAAATACAGGTGTAGCGGACACGTATACGGTGACCTATAATGTCAGTGATTCAGCAGGGAATCCGGCAGTTCAGAAAACGAGGAGTGTGGTGGTAAGTGCCGCCCCCGATACGACACCACCTGTAATCACCTTGGTAGGTGGAACGGTGAACCTTACGGTGGGGGAATCTTATATAGATCCGGGTTATTCGGCCACTGACAATGTGGATGGGAACATCACAGGAAATTTAGTTGTGGCCGGTCTTCCGAATACCAGTGTGGCGGACACGTATACCGTGACCTATAATGTCAGTGATGTAGCCGGTAATATAGGAATAGAGAAAACCAGGACAGTAAATGTAAGTGCTGCCCCTGATACGACAGCACCAGTGATCACCTTGGTAGGAGGGACAGTGAACCTTACTGTTGGGGAATCTTATATAGAGCCGGGATATTCGGCCACGGACAATTTGGATGGGAACATCACAGGTAGTGTAGTTGTGGCCGGTCTTCCGAATACCAGTATAGCGGACACGTATACGGTGACCTATAATGTGAGTGATGCTGCGGGAAATATGGCACTTCAGAAAACAAGGAGTGTGGTGGTAAGTTCCGCCCCTGATACGACACTACCTGTTATCACCTTGGTAGGAGGTACGGTGAACCTTACGGTGGGTGATACATATGTAGAGCCGGGATATTCGGCCACGGACAATGTGGATGGGAACATCACAGGTAGTGTAGTTGTGGCCGGTCTTCCGAATACCAGTGTGACGGACACCTATACGGTGACCTATAATGTCAGTGATGCAGCGGGGAATGCGGCAGTTCAGAAAACGAGGAGTGTGGTGGTAAGTGCCGCCCCTGATACGACACCACCGGTCATCACTTTGGTAGGTGGAACGGTGAACCTTACGGTGGGGGATACATATATAGAGCCGGGATATTCGGCCACGGACAATGTGGATGGGAACATAACAGGGAGTGTGGTTGTTGGTGGAATAGTAAATACAGGTGTAGCGGACACGTATACGGTGACCTATAATGTCAGTGATGTTGCGGGAAATATGGCGATTCAAAAAACCAGAGATGTGGTGGTAAGTGCTGTCAATCAACCACCAGTAGCTGATGGTGTCGCTACCCCTTTAAGTGGAAGCGCCCCATTAACTGTTAGTTTCAAAAATATAAATTCAACAGATGAAGATGGTACAATTGAAGGTGTATTCTATGATTTTGGAGATGGGTCAACAGAAAATGCAACTTATCCCAGTGAAGTTAGCCATGTGTACGATACACCTGGAACATATATGGCTAGAATGACCGTTACTGACGATGATAGTGCAACTGATTATATGGAATTCGAAATTGAAGTTTCCGCTCCACTACCATCAGCAAGTTTTGATAACGGTACTTCTTTGAGCTCTTCATTGCGAACAATTTCTGGAGAATTAACGGTTAGTAATGGTCCAATTCAATTTGAATTGTCCCTGTTTGCTGGGAATGATCTTTACGAACCTGCTGAATATCATTTAACCATTGGTTCTGATTCATGGTATGTACAAGCAGCCGCTGGAACTACCGAAACAGAGAGAACCTCATTTATTCCTACAGGAACATATTCTTATACTGTTCAACTCATTATACCAGGAGGATCAGCTCAGGGTTATGTTATAACTATAATACCGGATTAAAAAATTAGGTTTAAAAATAATATAATTTTAATTTTTCTTTCGGTTTACAAAATACGTTTAGGTAGGAAGAGTTAGGTTTTTTTTAGAAGGTAGGAATAAGAGAATATTATTAAGTTGCGTTATACCGAAAAGATTTGAATAAGAGGTTGACAGTCATTATTTTGGTTAGGATATAAAAATATATGAACAAGAAACGAAGGTCCCCGATATATTTCATTCTGATGCTGATTATCCTGATCGCCTGCACCAAACAGGTTGGATTGGTCACGGAGGTGGAGTTCGATCTCTCGGAGAATTATACGAGTGAGGGGTATGTGAACGAACCCCTGGCCACGACTTTGACGGTTGTCCCTGAGGAACTTATCGAAGGTTATATCTATGATTACAGGTATACGGTATTGAGCGGTGAAGGCCATTTCGAGGACGCCAACGGGGAAGAGGTCCCCCAAGGGGAGCGCCGCCCTTTCGATCCCTTATCGAAGAGCTTAAATTATATCGGTTCCACGGTAGGGGCCCATACGGTAAGGGTCCAGGCCACTGACACCTATGGTTTCACCGAGGAGCTTGAACTCACCTATATCTTAAGCGAGGTCCCCGTTACCTGGACGGCCACGATTTCGGACAGTGAACTTTTGGTTGGGTACCAAACGACCGTCACGGTCACTTTGGGCAATGAAGGTACGGGTAATGCAACTTATGAACGTAATTATAGTATATCCACTGGCTCCGGGGCACTGACCCAAAGTGACGGTACAGGGGTAGGCCTAGATGGTTATGAGGGAATAACCCCGGGCACCTATCAATACGGTTTCGTTCCGGATGCCCTTGGCGCGGTGACCTTGACCTTCGATCTGAGAGACAGTAACGGTCAGGAACTTACCGCATCGGTGAATCTGGAAGTAGTCGAGGAACTTTCCTCGGGAGAGAACGACATCATAGCATTCACGTTACCGGAACAAAATGGTACGTCCTTGATCGATGATCAGGCCCATACGGTATCGGTCACTGTTCCGATGGGAACGACCTTGACCACGGCACCAACGGTATTGACGGTATCTGAAGGTGCCACGGTAACACCTGACATGGCTACACAACAGGATTTCACGGTTCCGGTCATTTATACGGTAACGGCCGAGAACGAGGAGGTACAGGAATGGACGGTAACGGTGATCGAGGAAGCAACAAGTACGGATCCGGAGATCACGCTTATTGGAGGGGACATTACCTTGACCGTTGGGGATACCTATGTGGAAGAAGGGGCCACGGCCATGGATGTGGAGGACCTTGACATCAGTGGGGATATCATTATCGATGCCTCGGCAGTGGACACGAATACGGCAGGAAGCTATCAAGTGACCTATAACGTAACCGATTCGGACGGGAATGCAGCAACAGAGGTGATACGTACGGTGACGGTGAACGCCGTAGCGAACGAGCCACCGACGGCCACGGACTTTTCAGTTTCGGTATTGTCGAATTCCACAGACAATAGTATCGATGTATACGACCATATCGCCGATGCGGAGAACGACCCGCTTACCATAACCATTGCAGATGGCAGTCCGGCCAATGGAACCGCGAGCATAACAGGTACCGTTATCAGTTACACCCCGAACAATGGATATACCGGTAATGACGTGATCACCTATTTGGTAGATGATGGGAACAATCCGGCGGTTAGTGCAACGATAACGGTTATGGTCAATGCGGTAGTGAACGAAGCACCGACAGCGAACAACTTCACGGTCATGGTAGAAGGGAATTCAACGAATAATTCAATAAATGTAGCCAGTGAGATCAGCGACCCAGAGAACGACCCCTTGACCGTGAGCATTCAGACAGGCAGTCCGGCCAATGGAACGGCTACCATATCCGGAACGGTAATCAGTTACACTCCGAACAATGGATTTACAGGGAATGATGTGATTACTTATTTAGTGGATGATGGGAACAACCCGGTGGTAAGTGCAACGATAACGGTGACCGTTAATGCGGTCCTGAACAATGCGCCAAACGCTATTGATGATGAATTTTCTTGGACGGTCAACGGATCACTAAATGGTAATGTTTTAGAAGATAACGGGAACGGTGCGGACAGTGATTTGGATGGTGATACACTCGTTGTAAGTCAAGTCAACGGTTCTGAGACCTTGGTAAGTCAGACGGTTAGTGGTAATAATGGTGGACAACTGTATGTATTACCTAATGGGAATTTAGAATTTTTACCCACTTTAGGGGAATTTGATTATCTAGATGAAGGGGAGACAACAGAGACAGCTGTAACATATCAAATTTCCGATGGTAATGGCGGCTTTGATACGGCAACGGTAACGATTACTATAATAGGGATTAGCCCAGCGAATCAGGCACCAACGGCAATAGTTTCCTCTTCTCAAAGAACAGGGACTTCACAATATATAATTGATTTTATAGGCAATGGTTCAACAGATCCTGATGATGATATATTGACGTATTCTTGGGATTTTGGGGATGGAAATATTTCAAATGCTTCTAACCCTAGTCATACATACTCTAGTGCTGGAATATATAACGTATCTCTAGTTGTCAGTGATGGTGCTCTAACGGATACATATACCTTTTCAGCAAATCCAAGGGATTTTGTGATTTTTGATAACGGATCTGCTGTTAATAATACTGGTGGATCCAATAGTGATTCTATTACAGGGCAATTAACCATAACAGGAATACCAAGGACTTTTACCTTAACAGCTAGGTTAATTACTGGTTTGGGAGCTACTGCATATGCAACATTCTATGTGGATAGTGATGATTATACAGCATCTACAAATACAGCAGGGGTTAATGGTACTGATACTACTGTTTTTTATTCATCAGGTACTTATACTTATAGTTTAGATATTAGTATATCCGGTTCAATTTCGGCTGTAGTGGCTGCAAATGTGAATGCAAATTAGCAAGGTTATAAGATAGTTACTTATTAAATTTGTACATGATTTAAATTGAAATACTTTTTTCAATTACCTCATCATTAGACAAATCTAAATCCTTGTTTTAATTAAAGGAATATATTTGACTGAGTGTTTGACCGTCATTGTTTTTCTTTAATGCGCTATTTTTTAAAACGGTTTAAATAAGTGTTGCAAGTTTTTCAGTCTCTTCAACTAATATAATTCCATATATTTTTTTGTTTAACGATTTGGGCATAGGTATGCCGAATGGTAAGGTTTTCAGGTTTTTCGAGCGGCGGATCTTCTTTTAAGATTTTCATGGCAAAGTGGCGGGCGGTTTTTAAAATATCATTATCCTTTACGATGTCGGCAATCTTCAGGTTGAGGATTCCACTTTGTTGGGTACCCATTAAATCCCCAGGCCCTCGCAGTTTAAGATCTACCTCGGCGATTTCGAAACCGTCATTGGTACGTACCATGGTCTCTAATCTCGTTTTGGCTTCGGAGGATAGTTTATGGCTGGTCATTAAAATACAATAACTCTGGTCTGCACCTCGGCCTACGCGACCCCGTAATTGATGTAATTGGGACAACCCGAAACGTTCCGCACTTTCGATGATCATTACAGATGCATTGGGAACGTTTACGCCCACCTCGATTACGGTGGTGGCCACCATGATTTGGGTTTCGCCTTTAACAAAGCGTTCCATTTCATAATCCTTATCCGCAGGTTTCATTTTTCCATGAACGATTGATATTTGGTATTCAGGTTGGGGGAAATCCCTCACAATACTTTCATAACCATCCATTAAATCTTTATAGTCCAAGGCCTCCGATTCCTGGATCAGCGGGTAGACCACATAAATCTGTCTTCCTTTTTTTATCTCATCCTTTATAAAACCAAATACCTTAAGGCGGTTGGAATCGTACCGATGTACCGTTTTAATGGCTTTCCGTCCAGGAGGAAGCTCATCTATGACCGAAATATCCAAATCCCCGTATAAGCTCATTGCCAAGGTCCTAGGAATAGGTGTGGCGGTCATGACCAGAATATGTGGTGGTAAAGCCCCACCATCCTCCCCTAGGGGGAGGCTATTTAAAACTGTCTTTATCTTTTTAGTTACGGCATCAATGGCACCAATAACTTCTTCGTTTGAAAAGCGTATAACTTTATAACCAAACTCACTCAAGATTTTAGTTCTAAGGTCATCAGCTTCTTTTTGGGTTTTATTGTTATGATATTCACCATCAACCTCAACAATCAATTTTTTAGATAAGCATACGAAATCCACGATAAACTCGTCAATCACATGCTGTCGTCTAAATTTTTCACCAAGTTGTTTGGTTTTTAATTGTTCCCATAGAATTCTTTCCGCTTCCGTTGTTTGTTTTTTTCTTTCTTTTTGAAGTTCTTTTAAAAGGTTGTAGGTGGAAGGTCTAGCTGTTTGATATTTGAGATGAATTTCATTCACCCTCCCTTTGGGAGGGGTCTGGGGTGGGCTTCCTTTATGCCATAATTTGGAACGTTGTGCCACACCAAAACGATGTTGTTCATCAACAATAGCTAGACCTAGGTTTTTATACTGCACTTTGTCCTCCAATAAGGCATGTGTGCCAATTAATATATTTAATTCCCCACTTTCCAGTTGTTGATGGATGATATTTCGTTCTGATTTTTTTGTAGAACCGGTCAATAGGGCAATCCGTACTCCCATATCTGCCAAAAGTTCCTTGATTCCATTAAAATGCTGATTGGCCAAAATTTCCGTTGGTGCCATTAAGCAGGCCTGGAAATCATTGTCTATTGCCAAAAGCATGATCATTAGGGCAACGATCGTCTTTCCAGAGCCAACGTCACCTTGTAATAATCGATTCATTTGGGCATTACTACCCAAATCGGCCCTAATCTCTTTGATAACCCTTTTTTGGGCATTGGTCAATTGGAACGGTAAATGGTTATTGTAAAAGTCATTAAAACGTTCGCCTACTTGGTCAAAGTTGAAGCCTTTTATTTTTTGTTTACGCAGCAATTTTTTTGAAATAAGTTGTAATTGAATGTAGAACAACTCTTCAAATTTCAATCTGAATTGGGCTTTGGCCAAAAATTCTTGGCTTTTAGGAAAATGGATATTGAATAGGGCTTCACTTTTTGATATTAATCTAAGTTCATGAAGAAGTGGGTCAGAGAGGGTTTCCCTGAACTGTCCTTTTGTTTCAATAAAAAGTTGTTGTTGTAATTTATTGATAACCCTATTGGTGATGCCACTATTCCCTAACTTTTCAGTGGAGGGGTAAATGGGCTGCATTTTTATTTTAAGGCCTTTTTCATGCTCGGTACGCAATTCCATTTCGGGATGTGGCATAGAGAATTTACCATTATACCAATTACACCGGCCAAAAATCACATAGGGGGTATTCAGTTTTAGGTTTTCCCGAATCCATTTCTGACCCCTGAACCAAACCAATTCCATTTCACCTGTATCATCAATGAAAGAAGCCACTAGACGTTTCCCTTTCTTTTGTTCAACGGTTTTTAGATGAACGATTTTCCCAATTATCTGAACATCGGCATTACTACGTTGCAATTGACCTATTTTATAGTATTTGGTCTTATCGATATAACGATTTGGATATAGATTGATAAGATCTTGGTATGTACCGATCCCTAACTCCGACTGCAGTATTTGGGCCCTATGAGGACCTACGCCTTTAAGGTACGTAATGGGAGTTTGAAGGAAATTGGCATTCATTCGATAAAAATAAGAGTATTACGAATTAGATGCAATTTTGGGGATTGGTCATTTCAATTCTTTGTATCAGGGGTGAAGACTGTTTTATTGGAAACCCCCAGTTTAATATGCAATGGGCCATATTTGAATTACTGATCTTCCAAGAAGGGTTTCCCGAATATCCAGACTCTCTTAATTGATAATTCATCTTTCCTAAAATTCAATAAAACATTGTAATTTTAATTTATGGTTCAACGGTATTTCGTTATAGTTTTTTTGGGCTTGATGTTTTCAAACCTACATGCCCAACATCAGGATAAGGTGGATTTTATTCATGCAGAAGTGAACATTCGACCATTGGTAGATCAAAAAGCCATTGAAGGATCTGTGATTTATCGCTTTAAGGTCTTCCAGAATGTGGATTCCGTCTTTTTGGATGCCCAGGATATGAAGTTCAGTGCGGTCTTGGTGAACCATAAGAAAGCGAGCTTCAAGGTCTCTAAAACCAAAATAACGGTTTATAAAAATTTTAAAAAGAACAGAAGCTATTCCCTAACCTTGGAATATTCGGCTAAGCCAAGGCAAACGGTTTATTTTTTAGGGGGGGATGATTTGCTATCTGGTAGACAAATATGGACACAAGGCCAAGGGAAATATACTAGCCATTGGTTACCCAGTTTTGATGATATGACCGAAAAGGTGGAGTTTGATTTGAATATTTCCTTTAATCCAAAGTATGAGGTAATCGCAAACGGGAAACTAAGAAAGTATAAAGAATCCGATAGTCTTAAAACCTGGTCCTATGATATGCAAAACCCTATGAGCAGCTATCTTCTGGCATTCGTGATCGCTCAATACGACAAGCAGGAATTGATCTCGGAAAATGGTTTGGCCATTGAGAATTATTTTTACTCGAAAGACAGTCTAAAAGTTGAGCCTACCTATCGGTATACGAAGAAAATATTCGATTTTCTCGAAAATGAAATCGGTATGCCTTATCCCTGGCAGAATTATAAACAGATTCCCGTTAAAGATTTTTTATATGCGGGAATGGAAAATACTGGGACTACGATTTTCTCTGATGCATTTATGATAGATTCCGTCGCATTTATCGATAAGAATTATGTGAATGTAAATGCCCATGAATTGGCACATCAATGGTTCGGGAATCTGGTAACCGAGAAAGATGGTCAACACCATTGGTTGCATGAAGGCTTTGCCACCTATTATGCTTATTTGACTGAAAAGGAAATTTTTGGGGACGATTATTTCTATTGGAAGCTTTTTGATACCGCCCAACAATTGAATGAACGGTCAAAAGCGGACAAAGGGGAGGCTTTAACTGATCCGAAAGCCAGTAGCCTTACTTTTTACGAAAAAGGAGCTTGGGCCTTGGTTATGCTTCGTAACGAAATTGGGGATGTGGCCTTTAAAAAGGGTATAAAGAATTATTTGGAAAAGTATCAGTTCCAAAATGTGACCATTGATGATTTTCTAGGGGAGATGGAATTGGCCGCGAATTTGGATCTTGGTCCATTTAAACGGTTATGGTTGAGTTCTTCTGTATTTCCGAATGAAAAAGTGACAGACTATCTATCTGAAAATTCGTCCTCTGTCGGCGCTTTCATTCAACTTAAATGGGACCTCACCACAAGCTTGAAAAACAAAAAAGATATCATTGATAAATATTGGAAAGAATCTGATAATGAAGAATTTAAGGCTAGATTGGTATCAAAGTACCATAAGCAGCTTTCCTCAGATATTATCAAATCGGCGTTTGATAGTAAATCAATAAAGATAAGGCAGGCTTTGGCATTGACCTCAGCTAGAATCCCGACAGACTTTAAAATGGAGTACGAATCCTTATTGGAAGATAAAAGCTATATTACCTTGGAAAGTGCTTTATATCGTTTATGGATTTCTTTTCCGCAAGACCGACACCTTTATTTGGATAAGACCAAAGGTATAATTGGGCTACCCAATAAAAATGTTCGTTTACTTTGGTTGTTATTGGCAAGTTTGACCAAAGATTATGATAATGATTCCAAAGAGGGGTATTTGGCCGAGCTACACGGTTATACTTCTCCAGGGTATTCCATGGAAATACGGCAAGGTGCTTTTGGTATTATTGCGGATGTGCTACATTTTACCGACCAGAATATTTTGGATCTCATTGATGCCACGGCACACCATTCTTGGCAATTTAGGAATTATGCACGGGGTTTATTGGATAATGAACTTAAGGTTGATAAACAAAGAAATCGTATCATAGAACTAACAAAAGGTTTGAATGACGCGAAACTTCGTTATATTAAGACTAAATTGAATAGCGAATGAGAGCGATGGTCATATCGGGTGGTGGTAGCAAAGGAGCCTTTGCCGGTGGTGTTGCGCAATATTTGATGCAAGGACTTGACCATAACTATGACCTTTTTCTTGGAACCTCAACGGGTAGTTTGTTGATTTCCCATTTGGCACTTCAAAAAATAGAAAAGATAAAAGAGGTATATACATCGGTTAACCAAGATAGTATCTTCAGCAACTGTCCCTTTGTTATCCAGAAAAAACATGGGGTTGAAAGTATAGGAATAGATCATTGGAACGTATTGAAGAATTTTTATCGAGGCGGAAAGACATTCGGAGAGAGTAAAAACTTACTCAAATTAATAAAAAACACCCTGACCGAGGAGGAATTCCATATTCTGAAAAATGGGCCCAAGGATATTGTGGTCACCGTTTCCAATCTTTCTATGAACCAGGTAGAATATAAGTCGATCAACGATTTTGACTATGAGGAATTTTGTGAGTGGATATGGATTTCCTGCAATTATACTCCCTTTATGAGCTTGGTAAAGAAAAATGGGTGTGAATATGCCGATGGCGGTCTTGGTTCCATGGTACCTATCGAAGAGGCCATAAAAAGAGGTGCAACTGAAATAGATGCGATAATCTTGCAGACTGAAACCACGATGTTCAATCGAATGCCTTCAAAGAATGCCTTTGCTTTGTTGACCTCAATGTTCGCTTTTATGTTGGATCGTATTGAGCATCAGAATATACGTATTGGTAAATTCGTTGCCAATCATCATGATGCGGTCATAAATTTCTATTATACTCCGGCCGTTCTGACGACCAACTCACTGATTTTCAACAAAGAGAAAATGACTGCTTGGTGGCAGAGCGGTTATAATTTTGCCAAATACAAAAATTTGGAAACTTCCCAATTGGAACTTGATGTAGAGTGAGTTCCTAAAGGAATAAGTATTTCAATGGAAAATAATCGATAAAAAGCATTGTGGAATTTGGGTTACCAAAGTTCCCCGATTTCCTTTTTCACGTATGACAAGGCAGTTGCAGAAGGGGATTGTTTGTCCATCGTTTGGTTAAGAACGTCTTCCCTCAGTTTATCGGCCGAGTCGGTTTCACTCAAGGCGGCTTTGCGTATCATTTGAATGGTAGCGCTTTTTGCGGCTTTGATGATATTCCAACATTCATCAGATAAGTAAATCTGTTGGGAAAGATTATGTTCAAACTCATTTTCTATGGTTCGTATCAATAGGTTTTCGTAATCGTTTTTATCCGCTGTTTTGGGTGCAACACGAACAACTAAACTTGGTATGGAGATACGTTCCAAAAACAAGGCCATACGCTCATAAGCCTGCAGTCTAATGGGTAAGGTGTTGTGTTGGGAGTCTTTGTGTAATAGAAAACGTCTTCTGCCTTCTTCATTATTGGTATGCATTCTAAAGAAATAAAAAGCAATGGCCCCGACAACTACAGATGGCAATAGGTAAGCGAATAATTGAAATATTTGATCTCCTGACATTTTAATTGGTATTTAGTTCGGTTTACGCAAATTAAAACGAAGGTTTTATAGAAAAAGTATATCAAATTTCAATATGCTCCCAATTTAGTTTGAAGCCTTCATATGTTCCTTTACCATATCGTAAAACTCGGCATAATCAGGGTGTAGGACAAGGTTTATCCCTTCCTTGAAATTACCGTCCTTCCCTAAGGTGTTTATTCTATTTGAGGCAATGGCGAACTGTTTTTCAAGAATGGAAGCGATTGCATAGGCTTGGTTGGCCGCTAGGTCCAATTCCCCTGTCATACTTAGTCCTTCAATGGTCAAAGAAACCTTTGGGTTCGCTTTTAAAATATTACCGATCTTTTCTAACCATGCAATACCTTCAGGTGTAACTGTGGCACCGGAAGTAGTTCCAAATAATGATTCCAATTTTGAGGCAATGATTACGGATCCATTGGTTACACCGATTTTGGCATTTTCTCCGAGGGATTGTTTTGCGTTTGTCAAAACCACAACGGCCGTGGAGTCATTGGAGGACAACGCATTGTTAATGGCTTTTAATTGATTCTCTTTTTCTTCAAGTTTCGCCAAGGCCTTGTTTATGTTTTCAGAGTTCTTGTTCGAAACTTGGGCAAAACTGTTCAAATTCTTTAACAAGGTAGCATTGGCATCTTGAAGCTCCTGTACTTGGGATTCGAAAGATTCAGCTCGGGCCAAACCGATTTTTTCATTCTTTTTGGCCTTTATTACAATGGCTTTGGTAGAATCAAGTTCCGTTTTAAGCGAGGCTATCTCTGCTATTAGATCACTTTTTCGTTGTGCGAAAATAGATGTGGAGGCAACAAGAATCAAGGTTAGGCTAAGTAGGGTTTTTTTCATGGGTCTTGAGGAATATTTAAAGAATTAAAAAATAAGTCACAAAAGTATGTTATTTGATTGTTCCGTGAAAATCACGTCCTCCTAAAAATTCACAATCATAAAGTTCTTGCATATTATTAAAGTCAACCTTTGATTTTTCATAACCATAGGTCGATTTTAGATCGCTATGAAGAAAATCGTCATCAACGTTTACTTGAATATCATCCATGGTAAATTGGCAAGGATGTTCATAACCCGCTGCATGGGTGATTTCAATCAGTTCCTTTCTGAAAGTCTTGAAATATTGGGCCAATCGGTCCGATTTCAGCGGCACATGAATACCGTTTTGTAACCATTTACTTTGTGTGGCTACCCCAGCGGGACAGCGATTGGTATGGCATACCTGTGCTTGGATGCATCCAATACTCATCATGGCCTCTCTGGCCACATTAATGCAGTCAACTCCCATAGCGAATGCCATGGCCGCTTTGGCAGGGAACCCCAATTTTCCACTTCCGATAAAGACGATTCTTTCTGTTAGGTTTTTATCCAAGAACAATTTGTACAGACTTGAAAAACCGTATACCCATGGTAATGATACATGATCCGCAAAACTGGGTGGGGCAGCCCCCGTACCGCCTTCACCACCATCTACGGTTATAAAATCGGGTCCTTTCCCTGTTTTGATCATAAGGTCGGCCAGTTCTTCCCATTGGTCCAATTTGCCTATAGCTCCCTTGACACCGACTGGTAATCCGGTTTGTTCCGCAATATCTTCAATAAGTTCTAGAAGCTCAGGAATGGTATCAAAAGCTTTATGGGTAGCAGGGGAGAGGACGTCCTTTCCAACTTCGACCCCTCTGATTTTGGCAATTTCAGGTGTTATTTTCGCTCCGGGCAATACACCGCCCTTTCCGGGTTTGGCACCTTGTGATAGCTTAATTTCGATAGCCTTGATACAAGGGTTTTCATTGACCAGTGTTTTCAGTTTTTCCATGGAAAAGTTTCCATCTTCGCTTCGAACGCCAAAATAACCTGTTCCGAAATGAAAAATGATATCCCCTCCTTTTTTATGGTAGGGCGAAAGGCCACCTTCACCCGTGTTATGATAGGCTCCCGCTTTAGCAACGCCAACATTCAATGACTCTATAGCTGCAGCTGAAAGTGACCCGAAACTCATTGCGGATACATTTATGGCCGATGCGGGTCTAAACGGTTTTTTACGTTGGTTATATGCCCCCATGACCTTTACGCACGGTAAAAATGAATTATCCTTTTTATTTGGATGTCCTGACCCTATTTTATAGGCCATCATTTGGTTTTTAACGAATATATGTTGATGGGCATAAATATCGCGATCTGTACCAAAACCCTCATAATTGTTTTCCTTTTTTGCCGATGCATAGATCCAACTGCGCTCTATACGGTTAAAAGGAAGCTCTTCCCGATTGTTCGCTACGAAATATTGGCGCATTTCGGGACCTATGCTTTCCAACCAATAACGTAAATGCCCAACAATTGGAAAGTTATGTGATATCGTATGCGCTTGTTGAACAAAAATGTCGCGAATAGCAACAATGAACAAAAAAACGAGCACCCACATCCACCAAGAAACAGTACTTAAAAATCCTAAAATTGAATCCATGAACCGTAAGATATCTCTTAAAACGAATTATTACTTTATTTCCCTTTTATTGTGGGTTCACTGGAAATATTTGGGTTTAAATAATCCAAACTCATTTCTGTCAGTGTTTTCACGCCAAGGAGTAAACCACTGTCATCTATGAGGAAATCCGGAGTGTGGTGAGGAAAAGATTCGGTAGTGCCCGGAGTCATTCCACCTAAGAAAAAGAAGAAACCAGGTACTTTGCGCTGAAAATATGAGAAATCCTCGGCTCCCGTAACGGCTTTCTGTGTTTGAATATTACTTTCACCTGCTACACGCTTCATAGTAGGAAGCATTTGTTCCACCAAAGCGGGATCATTATAGGTAATATCCGTCGCATCCTTGATTTCAATGGTTGCTTCAGCTCCATAAGCTTTGGCAATGGCAGGCACCATTTCCATCATTCTTTTGTTGATGTGTTCTTTCATATCATAGTCCAATGTTCTTATGGTGCCGATCATTTCAGCACTTTCGGGAATAATATTAAAGCGTACCCCACTTTTTATTTTCCCAACGGTAATAACTGCGGCCTCATTCGTTAAATTAACCTCACGGCTGATAATGGTCTGCAAGCCGTCGATAATCTTGGCGCTGATCATAATCGGGTCAATTCCCGACCAAGGCTGGGATCCGTGACTCTGTTTTCCTTTTACGTTTATGGTAAAACTTTGGGCAGCGGCCATTGTGCCCCCGGATTTATAACGAATAACACCAACAGGGGTTTGGGAATTGATATGTAAACCGAAAATCGCATCTACATCCGGGTTTTTAAGAACACCTTCCTTAACCATTAATAAAGCACCACCTTCTTCTCCCGGTGGCGGACCTTCCTCTGCAGGTTGAAAAATGAATTTAACGGTTCCTTTGATCTTATCCTTATTCTTGGATAATACTTCTGCAACTCCCATTAAAATAGCAGTGTGGGTATCATGGCCGCAGGCATGCATTACCCCGACTTTTTCCCCTAAGAACTCTGAAGATACATTCGATTTGTATGGCAGGTCGTTACGTTCGTAAACCGGTAAGGCATCTATATCGGCTCGTAAAGCAATTACTTTGCCATCTTGGTCACCTTTTAAAACACCAACTACACCTGTATGTGCAACCCCGGTTTGTACATCGATTCCCAAAGATTTTAAATGCTTGGCAATTTTTTCAGCAGTTTTAAACTCACGGTTTGAAAGTTCAGGATTCTGGTGAATGTCCCTTCGCCATTCAATTACCTTTTTTTCAACGGCTTGGTAGTCTTTGTCAAGACCCTGGTTTTGGGCGAATGCCAAACCTCCGATTAGGAGAAGCATTAAGCTTAAGTGTTTTTTCATAAGTGTCTGATTTAAAATTTAATGAGTTGGTAATCTTTATTCTGTAATTGGATCAAGGCGGTCATGGCCGAGAGCGATAATTGTACACCGCTTATCAACTCTTCTTTTGAAATGCCACGGGACATTGATGATTGTCCACAGAAGATAATTTGACCTCCCACGTTCAATAGTGATTTGATTAATTCAATATTAGGATTGTTTGTTCCATATCGTTTTTGGTAGGCCTCATTGTTCATTATGTCTTTCGAAGCTTTACTGTGAACAACCAATGCTATTTTCATTTGTTCTAACGGTACTCCGTTTTGGGCATGCATATTCAAAAAACGGGCAGCGGTTTCAATGGAGGAATTCAATGTTTTATGGTCATCGGGGGAATTCATGATGTCAAAGACCACTTTGAATTCCATCGAAGTGTCGACGACAAAATCAATTTCGTTCACAATGAAAACTTCACCGAAATCAGTTATTACAGGTCCTGCTTTCTTGGTTTGGGCGACCATTGTTAAATGAAAAAGTAAACCTAGGAATAATGAAAAGGGGTAAAATCGCTGCATTTTCGGACTTTTATTGCCTAAATATATTCAAATTGAAAGAATAATCAATTTCCATTGTTCATAATTATTGTTAGCAGCTTTTTAGTGTCCGGTGAATTAATGGTAAATTCACGCCTCTAAATCCTAGATTGTATTGAAAAATTTTATAGATGAATTGAATGAGGCCCAAAAGGCCCCTGTGTTGCATAAAGATGGGCCCCTTATGGTTATTGCGGGTGCAGGTTCGGGAAAAACCAGGGTACTTACCTACCGTATCGCACATCTTATGGCGCAAGGGGTAGACTCATTTAATATATTGGCATTGACCTTTACGAATAAGGCGGCTAGGGAAATGAAAAAGCGTATTGCCGATATTGTAGGGGATTCTGAAGCAAAAAATCTTTGGATGGGTACTTTTCACTCCGTTTTCGCCAAGTTGTTACGTTTTGATGGCGATAAACTGGGTTATCCAAGTAATTTCACTATATATGATACGCAGGATTCCCAACGTTTGATCGCATCGATTATCAAGGAAATGGGGTTGGATAAGGATATCTATAAGTATAAACAGATTCAGAATAGAATATCATCTTACAAGAATAGTTTGATAACGGTGAAGGCTTATATGCAGAACCCCGAATTGATTGAAGCGGATGCAATGGCCAAACGACCAAGAACAGGGGAGATTTACGAAGAATATGTGAACCGATGCTTTAAGGCGGGAGCGATGGACTTTGATGACCTTTTATTACGGACCAATGAACTTTTGACCCGTTTTCCCGAGGTTTTAATGAAGTATCAAGATAGGTTCCGTTATATTTTGGTAGATGAGTACCAAGATACCAATCATTCACAATATTTAATTGTTAAAGCACTCTCCGATCGTTACCAGAATATATGTGTGGTTGGGGATGATGCACAAAGTATCTATTCATTCAGAGGGGCCAATATCAGTAATATCCTGAACTTTCAGAGGGATTATGATAATGTAGGAATGTACCGATTGGAACAAAATTACCGATCCACCAAAAATATCGTTAACGCGGCGAATTCAATCATTGCGAACAATAAAAACCAATTGGAAAAGGAGGTGTGGACAGCTAATGACGATGGTCCTCCGATAAAAATTCATCGCAGTATAACCGATGCTGAGGAAGGTAGGTTCGTAGCAGGTTCCATTTTTGAGAACAAAATGCAACAGCAGTTACCAAATGGGGATTTTGCTGTGCTTTATCGTACCAACTCCCAATCCAGGGCCATTGAAGATGCACTTCGTAAAAGGGATATTCCGTATCGTATTTATGGTGGACTTTCATTCTATCAGCGTAAAGAGATCAAGGATGTTTTGTCTTATTTACGACTGGTGATAAACCCGAAAGATGAAGAAGCCCTAAAAAGGGTCATTAATTTTCCTGCCCGCGGTATTGGGCAGACAACCTTGGATAAATTGATTGTTGCTGCAAACCACTATGGTAGATCAATATTCGAGGTTATAGAAAACCTGGATCGTATTAATCTGAAAATTAATTCGGGGACCAAACGAAAATTACAGGATTTCGTTACCATGATCAAGAGCTTCCAGATCATGAACGAAGGTGCCGATGCTTTTACATTGTCTGAACATGTAGCAAAGAAAACGGGGATTCTTTTGGAGTTTAAAAAGGATGGAACTCCCGAAGGAATCGCCAGAATGGAAAATGTAGAGGGATTACTTAACGGAATCAAGGATTTTGTTGAAGGCCAAAAGGAAATTGCAGATGCTACCGGTAATATTGGGGAGTTTCTGGAAGATGTGGCCTTGGCAACAGATTTAGACAATGATACTGGTGACGACGATAGGGTAGCCCTTATGACCATTCATTTGGCGAAAGGACTAGAATTCCCTTACGTATATATAGTAGGAATGGAAGAAGATCTTTTCCCTTCGGCCATGAGTATGAACACCCGTAGCGAATTGGAAGAGGAACGCCGCTTGTTTTATGTGGCATTGACACGGGCAGAAAAACAGGCATATCTGACCTATACCCAAAATCGATATCGATGGGGTAAACTCATAGATGCCGAACCCAGTCGTTTTATAGAAGAGATAGATGAGAAATATATAGAGAACCTAACCCCGATAGATAAAGGATATAGATATAAATCACTTATCGATGCTGATATTTTCGGAGAGGTTGATAAAAGTAAACTACGACAGGTTAAACCGCGGACAGGCACGCCTCCTCCTGTGGGTAAACCCAATGAATCCCAATTGCGAAAATTAAGGAAATTAAAACCCGAATTGGCCAAACCTATAGGAAATACCAATGTAATAGACCCTAATCTGACAGAAGGTGCTGTCGTAAACCATACCCGCTTTGGTCGTGGTGTGGTTATTAAATTGGAAGGCGTCGGAAATGATAAAAAGGCCGAGATAAAATTCGATCAGGGAGATATCAAGAAATTATTGTTGCGATTCGCTAAATTGGAAGTGATATCTTGAATTGAGATCGTTTTAAAATATAGACCATTATGACAAAGGTGCGTTTCAATTATTTGTTGCTGGTTTTATTTCTTTTTCAGTTGAATTCCTGTAAGCATACTGAAGGGAAAAAGTACGATGTTAATGCCCCGGACTATTGGGATAATGCGGAATTGGTCTGGAACGATGAATTTGAAGGTGATCGGTTATCGACACAAAATTGGCGGTTTGAAACCGGTCAAAACGGTTGGGGCAATAATGAACTGCAGAATTATGTTGCAGATGAAAACGTGAAAGTCAGTAACGGGACTTTGAAAATTATTGCCAAAAAAACGGGTAATGGCCGGGAAATAGGGGATTATACTTCGACTCGTTTAAAGAGTACTGAAGAATTCACCTATGGAAGAATGGAAATACGGGCCAAGCTTCCAGATTATAAGGGAAAGGGTCTTTGGCCAGCAATCTGGATGCTCGGTAATGACATTGGTACCAAAGGTTGGCCCCAATGCGGGGAAATAGATATTATGGAATATGTAAGTTATAGGCCAAATACGGTATATTCGACCATACATAGTACGGCCAACAACCATGTTGATGGTACAGAAGCCTCTTCCGGACCAATTGAGTTGGAAACGGCAGAGGAAGAATTCCATTCTTATGGATTATTATGGTCAGCGGAATACGTGAAGTTTTATTTGGATGACATTGATAACATAAAATATACATTTGAAAGACCCGAGGATTTCAATCAAGATAATTGGCCATTTTCAAAACCGTTCTATTTTCTATTGAATTTAGCGGTCGGTGGAAATTGGGGAGGGCAACAAGGCGTAGACGATGTGGCTTTTCCTGCGGTTATGGAAGTTGATTTTGTTCGGGTATACCAAGTTAAATAATGCAATATGGCGGAATTAATCAGAATTTACGAAGAAAACCCCAATCCCAAAGCGATTGCCAAAGTAGTACAGGTGCTTCGGAAAGGCGGTCTCATTATTTATCCTACCGATACGGTTTACGGACTTGGATGTGACATTACGAATACCCGTGCATTGGAGAAAATAGCAAGGATAAAAGGAATTAAACTGGCAAAGGCAAATTGGTCCTTTATTTGTGCCGATTTAAGTAATCTATCAGACTATGTACGTCAAATAGATAACGCTACCTTTAAAATATTGAAAAGGGCACTTCCAGGGCCTTACACTTTTGTTTTACCGGGCAGTTCCAATTTACCCAAGGATTTTAAACAAAAGAAAACAGTTGGTATACGCGTCCCCGATAATTTAATCGCGAAAACATTGGTTCAAGAATTGGGAAACCCCATTGTATCCACTTCAATTCACGATGAAGATGAACTTTTGGAGTACACGACCGATCCTGAGCTTATCTATGAAAAGTGGCAAAACCTTGTTGATATTGTAATAGATGGGGGATATGGGGATAATGTCGCATCAACAGTGATTGATTTATCTGGGGAGGAACCCGAAATACTGAGGGAAGGTAAAGGTAGTCTCGATATTTTTTGAATGGACAATATCGTAAAAATAAAATCGCCTAGACAATATGCCTAGGCGATTTTTTTATTTTAACGCAGATTTGCTATCTAGTTATTGATTGCAGGATCTTTCATTCCTTCTTCGATCATACTATAGAATTGATCGATTTTTGGAAGCACAACGATTCTTGTTCTTCTGTTCTTGGATTTTTCAGTTTGTGAAACCGGTACATATTCGGCTCTACCAGCTGCAGTCATACGCTTAGGATCAACGTTGTAGTCTTTCTGTAAAATCCTTACTACTGCTGTAGCACGTTTAACACTCAAGTCCCAGTTATCCAATAAAACACCTTTTCTGTAAGGAACGTCATCAGTATGACCTTCAACCATGAATTCGAAATCCGGTTTGTTGTTAACAACCTGTGCAACTTTACCTAAAACTTCTTTGGCCCTACTGGTTACATTGTAGCTACCGCTGCTGAACAACAATTTGTCGGAGATAGAAACAAAGACCACACCTTTTTCAACACTGATTTCGATATCCTCATCATCCAAGTTACCCAAAACACCTTTTAAACTCTGTACCAACGCAAGGTTTACAGAATCCCTTCTTGTAATGGCATTTTGTAGTTTTCTGATGGTAAGATCTTTTTCTTGTAAGCTCTCTAAAGATTTCTCAAGGTTTTCGGCACCTTTGGTTGTCAACGTGGTTAAATTACCCATGTTGTTTATCAACTCTTGGTTATTGGCCTTTAAAAATGCATTTTGATCTTCCAATGTTTGCAATCTAGAGGTTGCCGTTGCTTTATCTTCCAAACAACTGTTCAATTTAACGGTTGCCGAATTCAATAAATCTTGGGTTTCCTTATGTTTAGCTTCCAAATCAGCATATTTCTTCTGGGAAACACATGATGATAACAATAGGGTCACACCCAAACAGCCTAAAATAATTTTCTTCATAATCTATGTTATAACTGGTTTAAATTTAATAATTGATACTCTATTAAAAGAACTAAATTCTACATCAAAATTATGCAATTCGCTTAGCTAATATTAGTCAAATTAGTTAATCTTTTACTAAAATGTTAAATTTCCTTACTCCATTTACGAAATGGGACCATACAATGGATTTTGTGATGTAATAATTATTTATGAAGTTCAATTTTTCACGTTTCCGATTCATGCTTCGAAAATTAGAATAAAAACTTACATGGGCTTTTAAAATGGCAAGACAGTGATTGAATTTTAATTGGAAAACAAAGCGAATGGCCGCTATGCCATCTAGAAGTAACCTTAAAAATATAATAAGGAACGCTTTTCTCCTAGGTAAGTTCTTTGTAATTGAAAAAAGGGAGTTTCGAAAATTGAGATAGGTTTTTTTAGGGTTCATGTTGCTTAAGGTGGATCCCCCTAAATGATAAACTTTAGAAGTACCTACATAATAAACTCCATAGCCTGCATTTTTTGCCCTCCAACAAAGATCAACTTCTTCTTGGTGGGCAAAATATTCCTCATCAAATCCACCTAATTTCTTAAAGACATCACTTTTTATGAACATACAGGCACCGGTTGCCCAGAAGATTTCCATTATATCGTCGTATTGGCCGGTATCTTTTTCCAGTTCCTGAAAAATTCGCCCTCTGCAGAACGGGTATCCCAATTGATCTATGAATCCGCCAGCCGCACCGGCATACTCAAAATGGTCTTTTCGCATTAAATCCAAGATCTTTGGCTGTATAATACTGGCATGGGGAATGGTCTCAAAAGCAGTTTTAATTGGGGCCAACCAATTAGGGGTAACCTCCACGTCGTTGTTCAACAGGCAGAAAATATCGGCATCTACGTTTATAAGGGCATCATTATAACCTTTGGCGAAACCACCGTTGACAGTATTTTGTATTAACTTGATTTCTGGATAATTGGTTCTAAGAAAATCAATCGAATCATCTGTAGAGGCATTATCGGCAACGTAAATATCAGCGCCTTCCGAATACCGTACGACCGATGGAAGGTATCTTTCCAAAAGTACCTCTCCGTTCCAGTTCAATATGACTATCGCAATTCTCAAATCGCTTGCAAATTAACGGCTAAAATCAGGAATATGCTTTAAAAACGTATATTTTTCTTGCGTATAGTCCATTTTACAATAAATATGATCCAGACCGTTGGTGACCATCAAATAGGTCGCGTTCAAATTCATGTTATATCTGGCGATCTGGTCAAAGGTTTTTTGGGTAATGGGTATTTGGGGTGCCTTACATTCAACCAATAATACGATATTGCCTATACTATCGAAAACAACGACGTCATATCTTTTTTTGATTTTATTTACAATGATTTGTTTTTCAACGTTAATGAGGCTTTTTGGATATTTTTTCTCAGTAATCAGATATTGGACTACATTTTGGCGAACCCATTCCTCAGGTTGCAATACCACGAATTTTTTACGAATAGCATCAAATATATAGATGTTATTTTCGCTATTTTTGAAACGAAAGTCATAGTGCGGAAAATTGAGCCGTTGCATGTGGCAAATTTGATGATTTTTTTTGGATGGATGAAGTAAAACAAATTGTTGCCGATATTAGAAAAGGAAATATACGTCCCATTTATTTTTTGTTTGGCGAAGAACCCTATTATATTGACAAGATATCTCAATATATCGAGAAAAATGTCTTGACCGAAGACGAGAGGGGCTTTAATCAAATGGTCTTATATGGTAAGGAGGCAAGTATCGATGATATAGTGGCCAATGCCAAACGCTATCCCATGATGGCAGAACGGCAGGTAGTCATTGTAAAAGAGGCCCAAGAGCTTTCGAGGACCATAGAGCAATTGGTCGATTATGCTGAAAATCCCCAGACCACGACGGTTTTGGTAATTTGTTACAAATATAAGAAGCTAGATAAGCGAAAGAAATTATATAAATCGATTCAAAAACACGGAGTTTTATTCGAGAGTAAGAAGTTGTATGAAAACCAGGTTTCCGATTGGTTGAGAAAGGTGCTTCAGGGCAAGGGCTATTCAATCTCCCATAAAGCGGCTATTTTACTTGTGGAGAATTTAGGTACCGATTTAAGTCGAATAAGTAAGGAGATGGATAAGCTGACTTATATTCTGCCGAAAGAGAGCCAAATTACGCCCGAGCATATCGAAGAGCATATCGGCATTAGTAAAGACTACAATAATTTTGAGTTGAAGAAGGCAATTGGGGAGCGGGATGTGCTAAAGGCATCCAAGATCATCAAATATTTTGCCCAAAACCCGAAAGACAATCCGTTCGTTCTTACGATAACCCTCTTGCATAGTTTTTTCTCGCAATTGTTGCAATATCATGGGTTAAATGACCATTCTCCGAAGAGTGTTGCAAGTGCCCTGAGGATAAATCCCTATTTTGTTGGGGAATACCAAGTTGCAGCCAAGAATTATCCCATGAAAAAAGTAAGTATGATTATTTCAAATTTACGCGAAATGGATCTTAAAGGTAAAGGGGTAGGGGCCAATGCCACACCACAATCCGATTTGTTGAAAGAACTATTGGTAAAGATTTTTTAATTACTTTCTGTCAATACTGAATTTTCCAGGACCCAAAAGAATAATGGCCACAAAGAAAACCAAATAAACCAATGCTTTTTCTTTGGTTCCGAATGGGTCAGCCCCATGCACGATAAAAGCAGCTACGGCCATGGTAATTGCTACGGGAACAGCCATCCATCGGGTTTTAAAACCTATGATAATTAAAATGGGACAAATAAATTCAGCAAGTACGGTTAAGAATAAGGATGGAGTTGCACCAATTCCAATGGGGTCTCCAAATTCAAAATTTCCACTGATCAATTTTTGAAATTTTGGGAGTCCGTGGGAAATCATCAAGAGAGAAGGCATAATTCTAAGGAAAGCCAAGCCGATTTGGGTAACTAGGTTGTTTTTCATTTGCAGTAAAGTTTCAATAGCATTAAAAGTACCAATTTTTTGATTAATTTAAAAGGTGGTTCAATATTCTTTTAAATGCTTGTGTTTATATCGTTTAAGGGTAAAATGGGCTATAAAAATGGATTATTTGCCATCAAACGGGATAACTATTTAAGCGTTTATCTACCAATGGAAGCGAATTTTCAGGTAAATCAGGGGAAATTAAGTAACTGTCCGACTTGTCAATGGAAAGAAACTGGATCAAAAACAGGAAAAATGTATCAAGGCATAATAATATACCGATAGGTTTAAAAAAAGGGGTTCACCATCAAATTTATGGGCTTATCTTAATTTTGGATAATCGGAAGGGTTCGCCTCATGCATTATATCGTACACTTTTTCAAATATGTCCTCAGCACTTGGTTTGGAAAAATAGTCGCCATCCGTACCATAGGCAGGTCTATGATCTTTACTAGTTAAGGTATGTGGCTTGCTATCCAAATAATTGTAACCTCCTTGCTTCTCGATTATTTCGTTAAGGAGGTAAGAGGAACATCCTCCGGGAACATCCTCGTCAATAATCAATAGACGATTCGTTTTTTGGAGACTTTTCACGGTATCGTGGTTGATATCGAAAGGTAAAAGTGTTTGGGCATCTATAACTTCGGCATCAATACCTACAACAGCAAGCTCTTTGGCAACCCTTAAAACAATGCGTACGGTTGAACCGTATGATACCAGTGTAATATCATTTCCTGTTTTCAAGGTTTCTACCATTCCTATGGGAGTGCAAAATTCCCCTAAGTTTTTTGGTTTTCTTTCTTTTAAACGATACCCATTTAGGCTTTCTATGATCAAGGCGGGTTCATCACTCTTCATTAAGGTATTATAGAAACCGGCAGCTTGGGTCATATTCCTAGGGGCTAATATGTACATTCCCCTCAATAGGTTGATAAGTCCGCCCATGGGAGAGCCGGAATGCCAAATACCTTCTAGTCTGTGCCCTCTGGTCCTAACTATGAGCGGCGCTTTTTGTTTACCAAAACTCCTATAAAGCATTGTTGCCAAATCATCGGTCAGTTGGGACGTAGCATAGAAAATATAATCTAAATATTGAATTTCGGCAATAGGACGCAAACCTCTGAGGGCCAATCCTATACCTTGACCAATAATGGTAGCTTCACGAATACCGGTATCTGCGACCCGTATTTTGCCATACTTATTCTGAAGACCTTCCAAGCCTTGGTTTACATCACCGATTTTGCCACTATCCTCACCAAAAATCAATACCTCCGGATACTTTTCGAACAGTTTGTCGAAATTATCCCTTAAAATAATCCTACCATCTACTTCTTCCACATTTGTGTCGTAGATAGGTTCTATCATTGGAATGTTCGTTGCTTTATTGGGATGTTCGCTATAAAGATGTTTACTGAATTTAGGTTGCATCTTATCAAGAAAGTCATTCACCCATTTTATCAATGCATCTTTTTCTTGCGATTCTTCCCCGATTAAATAGCGTAGCGCTTTACGGGAAATAATTCCTAAATCTTTTTTGAGCGGCTCTTCTACAGCTATTAGGTCATTCCTTAATTTTGCAATAAAATTACGATTGGCACTTTTATTGGCGACATTGTTCAGAAGCCCCAACAAAACAGTTTTCATTTGTTTATGTTCACTAAGGAATTCTGCCCAAGCCTCATTTTTGGCGGCCCGTACCTTTTGGCGAATTTCCTTTTCGATCTTTGCTAGTTCATCTTCGGTTGAAATCCCTGATTCCAAAATCCATTCTTTGAATCGCTTATTGCAGTCGTTATCTTTTTCCCATTGAAGGCGTTCAGCATTTTTGTATCGCTCATGGGAACCTGAGGTCGAGTGGCCTTGTGGTTGTGTCAATTCGGTTACATGTATAATAACAGGAACATGTTGTTCCCTGGCAATATCCGATGCATTTTCATAAACATGCATCAATGCAGTGTAGTCCCACCCCTTAACCTTTAATAATTCATATCCGTTATCATTTTCATCCCGCTGAAATCCCGATAGGATTTTTGATATATTTTCTTTGGTCGTGTGGTATTTGGCAGGAACCGAAATCCCATATTCATCATCCCAAATACTAACTACCATAGGTACCTGTAGTACACCTCCGGCATTGATAGTTTCAAAAAACAAGCCTTCACTGGTACTCGCGTTCCCGATTGTTCCCCATGCGACCTCATTACCATTGTTTGAAAATTTGGTAGCATCTATATTAGGTAAATTACGGTAAACCTTAGAAGCTTGGGCCAATCCCAATAATCTTGGCATTTGCCCGGCAGTACATGAAATATCCGGACTACTGTTCTTCTGTTCGGTAAGGTTCTTCCAGGATCCATCGGCATTAAGACTGTGTGTCAAAAAATGTCCGCCCATTTGCCTTCCTCCACTCATGGGGTCTTTATCGATATCTGCCGTAGCGTACAGACCATGAAAAAATTCTTTGGCATTAAGTAGGCCCAAAGCCATCATAAAGGTTTGGTCCCTGTAATAGCCACTGCGGAAATCACCGTTTCTGAAAGATTTGGCCATGGCCAATTGTGGTAATTCCTTGCCATCCCCAAAAATACCGAACTTGGCTTTACCGGTTAGAACTTCCTTTCTTCCTAGAAGACTACAAATTCTGCTGGTAAAGGCTATTTTGTAATCTTGTAGAATCTGGGTTCTAAAGTCATCAAAAGAAATGTCGGAACTCAATTTTGGGGATGTATCCATATACTGTGGTTTGACTTTCTACAAAAGTACCAAACCATAAGGAATTTTGCAATTTAGAAATGGGTTTAAGTATTTAACAATCATTAAAGAAAAGCACGATTATAAATAAAATGCTTATAAATTATAAAAAATATGTGATGAATATTAGGAATATGGCAAGGGATTAGAACCATTTTCGGGTAAATAAGCCTGTTAAGGTCTTTGGGCTTAAGGTTACGATAAATCTGATTTTTTCCTCATAATTGGGCTGTGTAACTTCCCAGCCATTATTTGAGTATAAGGGGAAATAGAGTTCAAAATAATCGGTGACAAGGTTCAGACGAACCCCTGAGTCATAGACCATGCGCTCTTTGATGTTCTTACTTTTCATAAATCCGAAGTCGCTGTAAAACTCAACCCAGCGCCAAATATTGATACTGGTATTCACTGTGGCCATCCAATCATTGGCGAAAGGGTTCTGTAATTTAGATTTGAAACCGCCTTCGGCGATAATGATCTGTTGACTGTAGATACCTGTTTCTTCTGATCTTCCTAAATAATTATAATCAAAAAGGTAGTCATTGGGCCGATCCAAGGCAAAATCAAAGAATTTTAAACCGGGTTCTATGGTGTTGTGTAGAAATTTACCTGCGAAAAACCTAAAATTGAACTGTCTATTGTTTTCGAATAGTTTTCGGTATTCAAGTTCAAAAGACAACTTGCTAAAATCTTTACTGTACTGGGCATCTGCAAACCAAGAAAGATAATCTATGATACCGTTGTCCCTATGTGTAAAACGGGCATTCAGAACACTGTAATCGGGATCGGTTTCAATATTTTCCAAATTATCATCCAAACTACGGAAGACATTTACATATCGTAAACTAAGGAAATCCCTCTTATTGGATCTTAAGTCATCAGGACGCCAACCAAAACCGATCGATGGTGTAATGGTGGTGTACCGTGAATTTTCTTGATAGTGCGATGTTGAGCCCCTAAAACCGTAATTCGCAACGTATAGACCACTTTTGCTCAGGTATTTACGATAATTGAATTTTCCGTACCCAACTAAAGATTTTTCCTTTGCTGCATAGGAAGGGGCAAAGTCGTAAACAAAAGGTTTCTCTAAAAAGGGCTTATTGTAAATTCGCATTCCGGGAGACCATCCATCATAAATATTGAAGTTAAGGACAGGTACATAAAAAACCTGGTTGTAATACGGGTTTTCGGCATCTTTGAAGAAACGGAACTGTAATTTTTTATTGCTTGATAAAAAGCCTTTTAAGGATTTCCAATTATCCCGTTCATTGAACTCGGGAATCTTATGGTCATAATTCAGTACCAATCGATCTTCTTCCCCTCTAGGAATGGTGAAGGTCTTTTGGGATCCTATATCGGTAAACCAATATTTGGAAACCACTGAATCTTTTTTAATGCCGAAAAGCGAAATGGGTACATTGGTGCCTTCTTTGTTTTTTAAAGTAACCTTCAAGGAATCATCGGTTTTGATGATTTTTTTTATTTTGAAATCGATCTTTTTATCCGTTGAAAGGTAATCCCTGAAGAACCAATCAATATCTATATCGGCAGATCGCTTTAAAATAGATTCAAAATCCAGCACCTTGGCCGAATTTAAGGAATAGTGTTTAAAATAGGTTTTGATACTTGTATCTATTTTATCCTTACCTATATAATCGGCTAAATAGGAAAGGCCCATTCCGGCTTTATATTTGTTCGCGATCTTTTGGTTGAATTTAATCAAGGAATCGTTCGGGGTTGTAAGGGCTTGATCTAGGTTTTTCCTAGCTGTTAACATATACAGGAACGGGTATTGCTCATTAAAATCCATTTTCGCAATGTTGAATCCTCGAATACCCCATATATTGGATAATTTGCCCAACAGTTTTTGATCTGGGTAAAATGTCTCTACATATTCTATGATCAAGTAGTTGGCAATGGCATCCTTGAGCCACTGTTCTTTTCTCGGGTTTAGATAAAGTGTCTCCGTTAAGAATTTATTCAATGCCGTTTTCAAGAATTTCATTTCAAATTGAAACTGCTCTTCATAAGGTCTTATAAAAGAGGGGAGTTGATTAAGGCCGTATAAAGGACTTTTATTATAATCTTTTTGACTTACCAGTAATTGGGCATGAGGGTATTTGCCAAGGTTGTCAAAAATGAACTTAGATACCTTGTCTATTGAAATACCTTGTGATATATCGTCGTATTTAGGTGATTGTAAATCGGTAACCACCGTCATATATGGGGTAACGTGTGTTTTGAATTTTTGAAACGGACTTAATATTATTTCGCAGTTCTTTTGCTTAATGGATTCTAATTGGGTCTGTTTGCCGTTTGGAAAATTCGAAGTTCCGAGGTTTCTGTAATTCGTGGTTAGGAAAAGATTGCCAGGATACCTGAAATTAACCGTTGTCCTAGTAATATCGGTGTATAGGTCCTCAAGGTTTTTATTGGAGTAAAGGTTCCATTTGCCATCAAATACGGCTGGTGACAGATACCAATCCTTAAGATAATATTCATCCCTGTTATTGTAGCCATATGGGGTGTATTTATCAGGTGGTAATTGCACGGTATACGTCATGAACAATTGAACCTTTTCTCCCGGGAGCAATGGT
This sequence comes from Maribacter luteus, assembly GCF_009674825.1. Taxonomy (GTDB): domain Bacteria; phylum Bacteroidota; class Bacteroidia; order Flavobacteriales; family Flavobacteriaceae; genus Maribacter_A; species Maribacter_A luteus. The sequence continues at coordinate 54,895 of NZ_WKJH01000030.1, read as the reverse complement.
TGGTTCAGGGTTATCTTTATCAGGTCTTTTTCTGCTGTTCGTTCCCAGCGCAAACCCCTGTACTCATCGTCTACGGCACTGAGAATAGTAGTTCGGCCCCGTTCATTGTCTTTGGCCAAATGAAGGCTTTTTTTGAACTCTTGGGCAAATCTTTTGGCAAGTCCTGTGTTCTTGTTAGAATAGGCGTGGGCCCAATCATTGAAATAGAGTTCCTCCAAAGTGGATTTTGAAGAGTTTACATAAATGAACTCTTGCTGTATGTTCAATTCCTTTGTCTCCCCGTTCAGCCGAACAGAAAGAGTGTTCGTGTGCTGGCTAAGAGCAATTTGCAGGCCTGTAAAAAAGGCAAGAAAACCAAAAATGGAATTAAAAAATACGTTCTTTTTCAAATATTCGATTTAGAAATTCGGGCTTAAAGATCGTCCTTTGTAGAAAGAATCCAAAATTTCTACCACTTCACCCTCTGTATCAACTAATTTTATAAGGTCCATATCTTTTGGACTGATGTTCCCAGCACTGAGCATGGTATTTTTTATCCAATCAATAAGCCCGCCCCAGAATTTGGAGCCCACTAATATAATGGGAAATTTTTCAATTTTATTGGTCTGTATCAGGGTAATGGCTTCGAAGAGTTCATCCAATGTACCGAATCCGCCCGGCATTACGACAAAACCTTGGGAATATTTAACGAACATTACCTTTCTAACAAAAAAATAGTCAAAATCAAGACTCTTGTCACTATCGATGTAAGGGTTGTCATGTTGTTCAAACGGGAGGTCTATATTCAGCCCTACAGAGGTGCCGCCAGCCAAATATGCTCCGCGGTTTCCAGCTTCCATGATACCGGGGCCTCCGCCTGTGATTACTCCATAACCGGCTTCGGCAATGCTCTTGGCCACGTTGACGGAAAGATTGTAATATTCTGTGTTCTCTTTTGTTCTTGCAGAACCGAAAATAGAGACACAAGGTCCTATTTCACTCATTTTTTCAAAACCACTTACAAATTCTCCCATGATTTTGAATATGGCCCATGAATCGTTGGTTTTTATTTCATTCCAACCTTTAAAATGTTGTTCTTTTCTCATTCTGTTTTATAACTTTTTGGGCAGCATGTTATGACTGCCACTACTTTTTTAATCAATATTATGCTTTCTGCTTATCAAAACCCAATTCGGGTCTTAAAAATTGTGCCGTATAACTCTTTTTGTTTTTACACACCTCTTCAGGAGTACCTTCGGCAACGACCATACCGCCACCTCTGCCACCTTCATATCCTATGTCTATAATATGGTCCACCACTTTAATCACATCCAAGTTGTGTTCTATGACCAATACTGTATTGCCCTTTTCTACCAATTTGTTCAAAACGTCTAAAAGTACGCGAATATCTTCAAAGTGAAGACCTGTTGTAGGTTCGTCCAAGATATAAAAAGTATTGCCGGTATCCCGTTTGGAAAGTTCCGTAGCCAATTTTATACGTTGTGCCTCTCCACCTGATAATGTGGTGGACTGTTGCCCTAAAGATATGTATCCTAAGCCAACATCTTGAATTGTTTTTAATTTTCGATGGATTTTTGGAATCATTTCGAAAAACTCCACGGCATCATCTATGGTCATTTCCAATACATCGGAAATTGATTTTCCCTTATACCTGATTTCCAAGGTTTCCCTATTGAAACGCTTACCATTACATGTTTCACATTCTACATATACGTCGGGAAGAAAATTCATTTCTATTACACGTAGTCCACCTCCTTGGCAAGTTTCACATCTTCCGCCTTTTACATTGAAACTGAATCGTCCTGGTTTATACCCTCGAATAGCGGCTTCAGGGGTTTTGGTGAAAAGGGAACGAATTTCACTAAAAACACCTGTATATGTCGCGGGATTGGACCTAGGGGTACGCCCGATCGGACTTTGGTTGATGTCGATTACCTTGTCGATATGCTCCAACCCTTTTATTGATTTATAAGGCATGGGTTTACGAACGCCATTAAAATAATGTGCATTCATAATAGGGTAGAGGGTCTCGTTGATCAAGGTTGATTTACCGCTGCCCGAAACTCCTGTTACCCCGATCATTTTCCCTAAAGGGATGCTAATTGATACGTTTTTAAGGTTGTTCCCCGTACAACCGGTAAGGGTTATTTTTTTACCGTTCCCTTTTCTTCGTTTTTTCGGAACTGAAATTTCCTTTACCCCTGTAATGTAGTCCGCGGTTAACGTATGGTGGTTTTTTAATTCATCAGGTGTACCTTCGGAAATGATTTCGCCCCCATGATAACCGGCTTTTGGGCCAATATCAATGACATGGTCGGCCCTTTCGATCATATCCCGGTCATGTTCGACCACGATAATGGAGTTTCCAATATCTCGAAGTGCTTCCAAAGAACTGATCAACCGATTATTGTCCCTCTGGTGCAGGCCTATACTGGGTTCGTCCAAAATATAAAGTACGCCTACCAATTGAGTACCGATTTGCGTGGCCAAACGTATACGTTGTGCTTCCCCACCGGAGAGTGATTTGGAACTACGGTTCAATGAGAGGTAATCTAACCCAACATCCAAAAGAAAACGTATCCTGGTTTTTATCTCTTTTATTATTTCTTCGGCAATCTTTAATTGGTTCCCCGTTAGTTTGGCCTCTAAACCTTCAAAGAAAGTGGCAACTTCAGCAATATCCAAATTAGAGATTTCAGCAATGTTCTTTTCGTCGATTTTAAAGTTCAATGATTCTTGCCGAAGCCTTGAGCCGTTGCAAGTGGGACAGGTAATCTTGTCCATGTATTCCTTGGCCCATCTTTTTATCGAAGTACTATCGGATTCTTCGAATTGGTTTTTGATGAAGTTGGATATGCCTTCGTAATCTATTTTGTAGTTACGTTTTACACCAAGGGTCTTTGACTCCACATCGAAACTTTCCTGTCCGCCATTCAGAAGGATATCCATGGCTTCACTTGGAATTTTATGAATAGGGTCTTGCAGCTCAAAACCATATCGTTTTGCTATGGTTTCAATCTGTTTAAAGGCCCAAGATTTTTTATAAGGGCCCAATGGGGCGATTCCACCAGCATGGATGGAAAGTTTTTTGTTCGGAAAGATCTTCGATTCGTTAACTTCATGCACATGTCCCAAGCCATTGCAATTGGGGCACATTCCCTTGGGTGAATTGAAAGAAAACGTATTGGGTTCGGGGGTAGGATAGGAGATTCCAGTGGTCGGACACATAAGGTCACGACTGAAGTATCTTGGTTCTTTTTTGCCTTCCTCCAAAATCATCAATACATTTTCACCACTGTACATTGCGGTATTGATGGTTTCGGTCATTCGTTTATCCAATTCCGAATTTTCGGAAATCTTAAGGCGATCGATGACGATTTCTATATCGTGGGTTTTGTAACGGTCAACCTTCATCCCTTTTACAATATCCTTGATTTCGCCATCTACCCGGACTTTAACAAAGCCCTGTTTCGCTATTTGTTCGAACAATTCCCGGTAATGCCCTTTTCTCGATTTTATGATCGGGGCAAGTACATTTATCTTTTTATCCTTATAATCGGTTATGATGAGCTCTTTGATCTGTTCGTCACTATAACTGACCATCTTTTCGCCGGTATTGTAACTATATGCATCCCCGGCCCGAGCAAATAACAGTCTAAGAAAGTCGTAAATTTCGGTGATCGTACCTACCGTTGAACGTGGGGATTTAGATGTGGTTTTCTGTTCAATGGCAATAACAGGTGATAGTCCGTCGATTTTATCAACATCCGGGCGTTCAAGGCCGCCTAAGAATTGACGGGCATATGCCGAAAAAGTCTCTATGTATCTACGTTGGCCTTCGGCATAAATCGTATCAAAAGCAAGGGATGACTTGCCACTGCCCGATAGGCCAGTGATTACCACCAATTTTTCCCTTGGTATGGTAACATCAATGTTTTTAAGGTTATGGACGCGGGCGCCTTTGACCTCAATATTCTCCTCGTAGTTCGTCATTTGTTTCACGGCAAAGTTGCAAAGGTAGGGTTTTGACCCTTAAAAAGGAAGTTGCCCTAGTTTTGATTTATGGATTCTGAAAGTTAATTTTGGTTAAAAATAAAGTATTCGATTTATGAAATTATTAGGAATAGGTTCCCGGATCGATCATCCGGATTTCGGAAAAGGCGTAGTGACCAATCTTACTTCAGAACAATATTGGGTAACTTTTATCGATGGAGGTTTAGAGACCATTGAAATAGATTCGCAATTCGAGGTCATTGAAGCAGTATCCGACGAGGTTGATACCGTAAGTTTTTCAGATGTGGAACTTAGTCTTATATCCATATTAAGAAGGTGGAGTGATACCGGCAATGCAACGGCATTGGCGAGTAAATGGAAAGGTGGTTCGTTGGTGCTAAAGCCGGGGGAGTCAAATTTGTCCGATAAGGAAATGCCCATAGACACGTTTTTCCATAAAATCGTAATGGTACGTGATAGGGTTCGGGTCATGGAACAGAAAATCAATGCAAGTAAAAATTTAGATGATCAAGAAAAGGTTGATTTACAACAATATATTACCCGGATTTACGGTAGCCTCACTACATTTAATGTTCTCTTTCAGAATAAGAGTGATCATTTCGTCGGAGAAAGGTCAAAATAGTCTATAAGTTATTTACATGGCCATTCGATAACTGTTTTCTTGGTAAGGTTTTAATACCTTTTTCACTTTTAGGTAATTGTTTTTGGTATGCTCCGAAACCATTTCAAGGGAAATACCATTATAATATACGCCGTATTTGCGCTTGTTATCATAAATGATCCATGGGTGCTTTGGATATTTATATCTAAAGTGCCGTGAGATCAATGGTATTATATTGAAACCGGGTTCTAACTCGGTCATGTAAACAGAACTGTCCGTGGTCTCAAAAACCAGGGAATTTTCAATATAGGATTTTTCACGATTTACCTGTAATGACAGTTTCTTTATTTTCGCTTCGATAATAGCGGTTTGTTCCAAGGTTTCAATATCGAACATTCCATAAAGTTTCTTTATATATTGATATAACATAAATTCAATACCGTTGGTCTCACTCAAAAAGGCAAAGTATATGTTTCTGATTGCTGCGTGACTTTTCTTTTCAATGCTGTACCACATATTTTGGGCTTTTTCCCTTACAGTTGAAATAGTGTGCTGGTCTGAAAAAAGTCCTTCTTGACCAGATTTGTTTTTTTGAAAACTTAGAACGTCAATGTTGTTTTCCAGTGCAAAATGAATTGCGGTCAGGAAACCATTGAAACTCCCATCATAAATCAATACCCTAGAATTCTCCATATTCCTTAAAATAAACTTAGTTGAACGCTCTTACTTATATATCCATTCTTGTCAGCACCTTTTTTGATTTTTTTTCTACGCCTCGTGATTGTTGGTGTTAACTCTGGATTTACCATCTTATTACCGGAAAGGACATCCATTGTGCCTACAAAGGCAAAAAAGCTAAGACTGTCCTGTATTATGTTTTTTTCCATCTCTCAATTAGTATATAATCCAAAAATATGGAATAATTCCTAATTATGGAAATAATCCAGAAATATTTTGGATATATTCCAAATTATGTATCTTTGGGTATGGAAAATGAACTTACATTGAAGCGGTTTACCGAAGTTCGTAGGGCTTTGGGCTTTACCCAGGCCGAATTCGCCAAGGTTTTGGGTGTTAGCAATACCACGGCGGATATTGAACGGGGTAGGACCAAATTATCTGGCAAGGTGGTTGCCGAACTTTTAAGGCAATTTAAAATTAATCCCCTATGGTTATTTGCAGAAAGTGATAAGCAGTATTTAGAGCCGTCTAATACAAGTGTTATTCCTAAAGTAGTGACCGTTAATTCATCCGATAACGAAAATATGGTGCTGGTCAATGCCAAAGCTGCCGCTGGTTACCCTCAGAACATTCAAGATACCAGTTGGTATAAACAGTTGCCGGCGTTTGATATACCGCTTCCAGAATTCCGGAATGCCACATATCGCGGTTTTCAAGTTGAAGGTGATAGTATGTTGCCCAACCTTAAACCTGGGGAATGGGTGTTGGCAAAAGCTGTTGAGGATATTTCCGATGTTAGTCCTAATAAAATATATGTGATCGTTTTGCAGGATTCGGTCTTGGTTAAAAAAATTGAAAAAGCCCCCACTTCCACCAATATCATTTTAATATCCTTGAACGAAACCTATCCACCCTACGAGATAGAACCGCATCAGATTCAGGAAATTTGGCAGGTTAACAGTAAAATTACCTTTGGAATAGATGCGACAACGGAAAAAGGACTTTTAAGGCAGTTGCAGGAGTCTATGGAAGAATTGAAAAGTCAATTCAATCAAGGGAATAATTAATTTATAGTTTAAGGGTGTAGAGCCCACTGTTCTTTAAATTAAAACCCAAACTCGTATATAGTGCTATTGCGGGTTTTCTATGGTGACCACTGAAAAGTAGTATTTCGGATAGATGCAGTTTTTGTCCTTCTTTGATGAGTAATTCCATTAATTTTCGGCCAATTCCCTTACCTCGTTGTTCGGGTGAAACCACAACATCTTCAACCATACCTTTATAACCGGAGATGACCTTATATGTGGCCAACGAGGCCATTCCTATCAACTCATCATTCTCCCATGAACATGCAAGGATAAATTCATTGCCTTGTGATAAGACCTGGTCAATATCCCATTGACTGATTTCGGCATTCAATACATTGAACAGCTCACTTATCTGTTTGCTGATTTCAGGGGTTATTTCTTCTTTTTGTAATATACTGAATGTCATTGCGGAATGTTTTATTAGTTTAAAAATAATGATAATTGAGGAGCTTTCTAATTGTGAAATAATAGAATAACCCTTCAAACAGAAAAACTATTCATCAACCGTGTTCAATTCATTTTGGATTAAATCCAAATCCAGCTCATTGAAATTATGGGCTGCCTTAACGAGTAGGGTAGAGCCTATTGTTTGGAACAAATGATTGGTCTTCATAACGAACTCGGCCTGCTTTTCAATTTTATAATCGGGAATGCCGACTAAGGTTAGGTTGGTTTGGCCGGACTCTTCGGCAATGATGTCATAAAATGGCTTTTGTTCCACGGCATTGTTGATGATCTTTATTTGCACATTAACACGTAGGTCTTCCACTAATTTTGCTATTTTATCGTGAATAAGTTCAACGGATACATTGTTGTTGTTAACGAAAAGGACCCGGATATCCGGATTGTCCCATCTTGGGGAGGCTATTATGAACCGGGCAATGTTCAGCATCATTTCAGCATTTTTACTGTCGGTTTCACGCCACCAAAAATCGACCGATTTGTAATCCCCGAATTTCGATTTTCGGTCAAAATCCAAATACAAGAGGTTGTAATCCAGATGTAATAGGGTTTCCGTCATTCTGGAATATTCTTTCGAATTTTCCAATCCTTTGGGCCATCCCATCATTATGGTATTGGGTTCAACCCCTGAAAATCCAAAGGTAGAGGCGATATTGGTTATTCCAGAATAGATATTGTCCACCTTGATCTGTCTTGCAAAAATACCAAGTTCCTTAAAATTTTCATCCCTGACCGTTTGCTCCACTTTTCGTAATGGTGTGTCATTGTTTTTGTCAAGGATCAGTTTAAAGTTGGTTACGATGCCTGTCCTTCCCGATACGGTTTTCCCGAGCTCCAGGAGGTATTTCTGGTGGTCACTTTTACCGCTAAAGAGAATAATGTTGGGGTTCCAGTTCGTGTTTTCATCGTCTTTGTCATCAATCTTTTTTAGTCCTTTATTGACAACGTTCTCCCAAACACTACGCCATACATCATTGGATTGCACTTTCACCTCTTTGCGTTGTAGTGCAAAATATAAGGCAGTGATTACGCCTAGGGCTACCATCATGGCAATCATATCGAGTTTGAACATGACCAAAAAACAAGCAATAAAACCAAGAAGGCCGATCCAACGTTTTATTTTGAAGGAAGGTTGAAAGTCGGGATTTGCCCAACTTTCCAGAAAATAGGATATGTTTATGAATCCGTAAGCCGTGAGGTAGAACATGGAAACCACTCTGGCGATAACATCCAGCTTCCCTATAAGAATGCCAGATTCGGCAATGATGAAAACCAATAAAAGGGCATTTACCGGCTCGTTGTTCTCACCTTTGCCCTTGCCGAATATTTTAGGGGTCACTTTGTCCATTGACATGGCCTGTAAAATGCGTGGACCACCTAGTATCCCGCCCAAAGCGGAAGATAAGGTCGCTCCCCAAATACCAGCGACAACGGCAGGTGCGAAAAGTGCAATTTTCATTAATATATTGTAATCAGATTTCAGCAACTCAGGATTAACCGTGAAGGCAATGAAAACGGCCAATAGAATATAAACCGTTAACCCAGTGCCGATAGCGGCCAAGGTGCCTATCGGAATCGATTTTTTGGAATCTTTTAGATCGCCGCTCATGGCAATACCCGCGGTAAACCCTGTAACAGCGGGAAAGAATATTGCAAATACGACTTCTAAAGGAACTGCGTCTTCAGTCGAAAATAAAGGTACAGCCTGAGGTGCGAATTCATTGGTTCCCAAAAAAACGGAAATCAAGGATAGGGCAATGGCGGCCAAAATGAAAAATTGGGCTTTTAAAGCAACTGATGTGCTTATCAAAGCTAAAATGGTCAAAGCTACCAAAGCTATAGTACCGGTAACTCTATAATCGTTTACCGTCATTCCGTATCCGAAATAAGAGTTGAAACTTTCAGAGAATCCAATGAGGTATAAAGCAATGGAAAAAGCGGTACCAACATATAGGGCAATACCAATAGAACCACCAATTGGAATGCCCATGCTTCGGGACAATACATAATAAATTCCGCCGGCACCTATCTTCTTATCGGTTGCAACGGAAGAAACACTCAATCCTGTAGTAACTGCTATAACATGGGAAATTATGATAATACCTATTGTGCCCAAGAGTCCGGCATTGCCTACGACCCAGCCAAGACGCATATACATGATCACGCCTAAAATCGTTAAGACCGATGGGGTAAATACCCCAGCAAACGTTCCGAATTTCTTTTTTTCCGGCATTGGCTTTATAGATTGGCTAAAGAGTTATAAAAATAAAGATGTGAATACTCTAAAACTAACAAACCAAGGAATATTAATCCTGATTATAAGCTTTTACATTACCCATATCCAATTTAATTGGACCTAGACTATGGGTTTTGGGTAAAAATGCACCGCTTTCGGTCAATTGCCAGTCGTCCCAAGTGGCTTTTAGCCCTCCGATAGGAATGATCTTTACCCATAGTTTGAAACTTATCGGAAAACCATTGGGTTGTAGTTCCCATAAGTAAGAGTCTCCAGGAGTGCTTCCGCCAGATGTGTAAGTGATCAGAAGTGCTTTTGTGCCATCATCCATAGGCACGATACGGCGTTCAACTCCTTTGTCAAAGACCTTGAACGGAGCTACCAACCAAAAGGAGTCATTGTTGAATAAATCTATGGCCTTTTTAATAGTTTTGTCCCGTTCTTGCGTTTCTGATATGATTTCACCTTTATCGTATACCCTACTTTTTTCGGTTTGGCTCAGGTTTAGGTCGACCATTATATCGTCCCATGATACTTTGACCTTACCCAAAGCCTTGTCCCATTTATAAGTATGTTCACCGTTTCGAAAACCCCATTCCAGATACCGGGTGTTTTTATAAGCTTCATTGTTGATCGCAGTTAACATCTTTTGTGCTAAAGCATCGGCTTCAGGGCCAGTTTGACCTTTCGGTAAGGGTTCGTTGTAGATAAGATAGGTAATTATAGATGCTATTGCTAGTAAGGCAACAAGACCGATTAATATTTTAATTGATTTTCTAAACATTTTTGGGGTTCTATAATTTAAAGGCACACTATTTAAAAGCCAACTGCTGTGTCGTCACCGCGTTTATCCGCTCCTCCTTCCAATCTTCCGTCAGGTAAGACCCGGATGGCATCTACCTTTCCTAAAATAGGTGTTCTGCCTTCATTTATAATATATCCTTTGGATTTTAATTCTTCTTTGACATTCTTTGAAAACCCTTCAGTTTCAAAAATTATATAATCGGGTAACCATTGATGGTGGAACCTAGGCGCATTGACCGCTTCCTGCATGCTCATTTTAAATTCGTAGGTGTTTAGAATGGTTTGTGCTACTGCTGTTATTATAGTTGAGCCCCCAGGACTGCCTACTACCATCCATAGCTTTCCGTCTTTTTCAACAATGGTCGGGGTCATGGAACTCAACATTCTTTTTTCGGCCGCAATACTGTTTGCTTCCGCTCCTATAAGGCCGAACATATTGGGAACCCCGGGCTTAGAGCTAAAATCATCCATTTCGTTGTTCAGGAAAAAACCCAATTCGTCGCAATACAATTTGGAGCCATATGCGCCATTAAGGGTCGTGGTTACCGAAACGGCATTGCCTTCTTCGTCCACTATGGAATAATGTGTAGTCTCTGAACTCTCATTAGTTTGAACTTTACCTCGTTCTATATCAGAAGATAAGGTGGCCTTATCGAAAGTAAAATCTTGCATTCTTTCTTCAAGGTATTTCTTGCTTAAAAGTACATCTAAAGGTATATCTACAAAGTCTGGGTCTCCTAGAAAATAATTACGATCGGCGTAGGCCCTACGACTTGCTTCGGTAAATAATTGGATGGTTTTGGTGGAATTATGGCCGAATTCCGAGATTTGATAAGGTTCAATCATTTTAAAAATCTGGTTCATGGTAACGCCACCACTACTTGGTGGACTCATGGAAATGATAGTCAAACCCTTGTAATTGAACGTAATAGGTTGTCGCCATTCCGCTTTGTATTTGGCCAAGTCTGCCATTGTGACATAACCTCCTTTTTCTTGAATAAATGAAGTAAGCTTCTGAGCTGTTTCCCCTTTATAAAATTCATCACGACCATTTTGGGAAATACGTTTAAGGGTGTTTGCCAATGCTGAATATTTTAAAGTGTCTCCCTTTTTACATGTGTTGAAAAACAATGTTTTATCTCCATTTACTTTAAGTATCTGTTCTCCGTATTTTTCTAAGCGTGCTTCTTGTTTTTCGGTTACGACAACTCCCTTTTCGGCCAAGGTTATAACAGGTTCAAGTATGTCTTTTATGGGTAAGCTCCCGAACTTTTCATGAACTTCAAAAATTCCGGCAATCGTACCGGGCACCCCTACGGCAGTTGCCCCAACGGTGCTTTTGCCTGGAATAACATTGCCAAGCGAGTCCAAATACATGTCCTTGTGTGCCGATAAAGGGGCTTTTTCCCTATAATCAATTGCGCCCGAATCCCCATTGCTTTTACGGTAAACCATAAATCCACCACCTCCGAGATTCCCTGCAAACGGATAGGCGACGACCAAGGCCATTTCGGTAGCTACCATAGCATCAAAGGCATTGCCTCCTTTTTTTAGTATTTCGGCGCCAATGGCCGATGCTTCTTCGCGGGCGGTTACTACCATGGCTTTGTTGGTTACCACTCCGGTAGGTTTGGCCGGTTGTTCTTTGCAATTTATTAGGATAATTAGGAAGGGAAGTAAAAGGTATAATCTAAAGTAAAGCTTCATATTAATAATGGTTGATAATTGAAAATTAGGCTATAGTGATTTATATTTATGTTTTGAAAAGGTGATTAGTTCATTAAAAAAATCTGTGAATTCCCTTTCAAAATCCGTGTAATGTTCTTCAAGGTCCAAAATAGCGAAATTCATTTTTGATTTATTTTTTGTTCTGCGGTTCATGCCGTTCAGAACCCTGTCTATTCCTTCCATTTTAGAATAATTGTAGAGCCAATTGTCACTGATCATATAGGGCATCATCCGTTGTACGCCATTGGGTAATATGGTGTAATTGTTTTCTAAAAGGTCGTAAAAATCATTCACGAAAACTTTTAAGGGGGTGTCCGAATAGTTTTTCCAATTCTTTGCTAAAAAATGGTCATAATAAATGTCAACGATGACCCGGCTATAATGACTGTAGTTCTTGTGTAATCGCTTACTACTGATTTTAGGGATACTGTGCGAGTCGGTGTAAGTGTCTATTTCCCGGTGTAGGATAACCCCTTTTTGTATGCGATCTGGTAGGTGGTCTATTTTATTGCCACGAATACTGTCTGCAATGAAGTTGCCTATCGCAATTTCATCATCACCGAAAGAAAGGTATATATGTGCCAGGAAATTCATTGGACTATAAATTTATTCATAAGGTCGAATTTACCAAATTGAAGGTTAGGATTGGTATTAGTCTTTTATATTTGCAAAAAAACTTTTAACAAATTATGACACTAATTAAATCAATATCTGGAATACGAGGTACAATCGGAGGTGAATCAGGGGACAATTTAACCCCGATTGATGCTGTGAAATTTGCGGCTGCTTACGGTATATGGTTAAAAGGGTATTCAAAGAAAGATGATTTAAAAGTTGTTATTGGTCGAGATGCTAGGATATCAGGTGAAATGATCCAGAATCTTGTGGTTTCAACACTGGTGGGCTTAGGTGTAGATGTAATAGATTTGGATCTTTCTACGACACCAACCGTTGAAATCGCCGTTCCTCTGGAAAAAGCGGACGGTGGAATCATATTGACCGCAAGTCATAATCCTAAGCAATGGAACGCCCTAAAGTTACTTAATGAAAAAGGGGAGTTTTTAGATGCGGCACAAGGGGCTAAAATCCTTGAGATTGCGGAAAGTGAGGATTTTGTATTTGCTGATGTGGATGATCTTGGTGAGGTAACCAAAAATGATGCCTATATCGATATTCATATTGATGAAGTTTTGGATCTATCATTGGTGGATGCCGATACGATTCGAAAAGCAAAATTCAAAGTAGTGGTAGATGGAGTGAATTCTACCGGAGGTATTGCAATCCCTAAGTTGTTGGAAACCTTAGGGGTCGAAGTGGTAAAGTTGTATTGTGATCCAAATGGACATTTCCCTCATAATCCCGAGCCGTTAAAAGAGCATCTGGGGGACATTTGTGAACTTGTTGTAAAAGAAAAAGCGGACTTTGGTATTGTAGTGGACCCGGATGTGGATCGTTTGGCATTTATCAGTAACGATGGGGAGATGTTCGGGGAAGAATACACCTTGGTGGCCTGTGCGGATTATGTACTGGGTAAAACGAAAGGGAATACTGTTTCTAATTTATCGTCTTCCAGGGCTTTAAGGGATATTACCGAAAAGCATGGTGGTACTTATGAGGCTGCCGCTGTAGGTGAAGTGAATGTGGTGACCAAAATGAAGGCGAATAAGGCGATTATAGGCGGTGAAGGAAATGGTGGAATTATTTATCCTGAGAGCCATTATGGCCGTGATGCTTTGGTGGGTACGGCGTTGTTTTTGATGTTGATGGCAGAAAAAGGGGGAACGGTCAAGGAATTACGCGATAGCTATCCGAGCTATTTTATGAGTAAGAAGAAAATTCAGTTGACTCCTGAATTGGATGTGGATGGTATCTTGAAAGCTATGGCGGATAAATATAGTGAGGAAGAAATCTCTACCATTGATGGTGTAAAGGTCGATTTTGCTGAAAATTGGGTGCACTTACGTAAGTCGAATACCGAACCTATAATCCGAATCTATACGGAAGCTAAAAGTCAAAATGAGGCTGATGGCCTTGCGGATCGTATTATTGGTGAGATCAAGAGTATAGCTGGTATTTAAATCAACCAACCTAGGTAAGGTGTCGAAAAGATTATTTTGGTTCTTTGCCGCGGTGTTTCCATCGACGATGCGTCCACAGGTAGTGTTCCGGTCTTTCTTTGATTTGAAGTTCGGTAAGTTCAATGAACTTATCGGTAATCTCGTTTTTTTCAGTGCTGCTTCCTGATAGGGTAATGGGTATGAACTCGGCTTGGTAATAGCCACGTTTTACCTTGCTGACTTTTAAAAAGACCACAGCTAGATCAAGTTTCCGGGCCAAGGTTTCGGCCCCGTTGAATATGGGGACCCTTACACCCATGAATTCTTTCCAATAATGGGCTCTCTTTACTTGTGGCGATTGATCACTGACCATACCGTATATGGCAGGGATATTGTTCTTATGGTTACGTATCACCGTTTTGGTGGTTTCTTGTTGTGAGATTAAAGAAGTGTTCCATTTTGCCCTGATCTTTCTGACCAGTTTGTCGAAATAAGAATTGCTGATTTTTTGATATACCGCATATCCTTTGGATTCTACGTAATTGTTGATGCTTACATTCCATTCCCAATTAGCATAGTGGGAGCAGAGGATCAGTACGCTTTTTTCTTTTTCGATTTCACGAAGTACTTCGGCATTAAGGACATTGTATTTCTTTCGAAAAGCTTCTTTGGAAAGATTCATGCCTTTGACCATTTCCAGGAACATATCGCACATGTGGCGATAAAAGCCTTTTTCAATTGCGGTCAATTCTTCTTTTCGTTTGTTGGGGAAAACCAATTCTAGATTATTGCGTACCACATCTTTGCGGTATCCGATTATTCGATACACCAAAAAGTATACGGCATTGGAAAACCCATAGAATATATGATGTGGAAGGATTGAAATTACCCATAATAAAGGGTATATTAAAATAAAGGCAAGTAGTTGCATGTATTACGTAGTAAAGCGCAAATATAGCTATATTTGGCTCGAAATATAACGCCTAAGTACATGTATAATCTAAACATCGCTACCATCGCCATTATAGCGGCTAATGTAATAGCATCTTTAAAAGGTTTTAACGACACTGGATTTTTTGAAAGATATAAATTCAGTATAGGGGGGATAAAGGGCGGACAGAAGGACAGAATGCTTGCTTCAGGGTTTTTACACGTGGATATGTCCCACTTGTTCATGAATATGCTTACACTTTACTTTTTCGCCGATGTGGTCATAAATTGGTTTGGTCCCATAAAATTTGTAGGCATATATTTTATAAGTCTTGTAGCGGGGAGTCTATTGGCACTGGTTTTTCATAAGAATGAGCCTTATTATAGTGCGGTAGGCGCGAGTGGGGCTGTTACGGGCATATTGTATACTGCAATTTTGTTGCAACCGGATATGCGTTTGGGGATTATGTTCATTCCTATACCCTTACCAGCCTATGTCCTCGGTATTGGTTATCTATTGTATTCCATATACGGCATGAAAAAACGATTGGGTAACATTGGGCATACCGCTCATTTTGGAGGAGCTATGGGGGGTTATGTAGCAACATTATTGTTTAAACCTGATCTTTTGGTAACCGACACGATGATGGTTATACTTCTTGCCGTTCCAATAGTTATTCTTTTCATTATGGAAAAGCTTGGGAAAATCTAGAATTGATCAACAAAAGGGAGGAAAGGGCGAAGATTCAATGTGGTTTTTACCGTTCCTCTTGTTTATTGGTATTTCATTGTAAATATTACTTTGGGAATATACGCATTATGTAATTTTGGCGTTAATATAGAAACCTAAATCTAAACCAAAACCAAATTTTAAAATGAAAAAAGTAAACCTACTACTTTGTTCAATTTTCTTATTGATTATGTCTTGTAGTGATGAAACTACGGTCTTTAGTGATTTTCAGGACGATATACAATTAGAAGGCAACGAACAGATTTTAGACAACAGTGTAAGTTTTGATTATGCTGGAGTACTGGAAATTGCAGAGGAAGTTAATATTTCAGGAAAACAAGCCAGTGCTTCCAAAGTCGATGAGGCTGGTGATTACCCGCTTACCTTGATCGCACAAATTGACCCCCCGTCTTATAGTGGAGGTGAGGACTTAACTGCTTCTCACGTACATGTAGATGGAGATTATGCGTACGTTTCCTATAATACTGTTGAAGATGATTATGCCGGAGGTATAGACATTATTGATGTAAGTGATCCTACTGATCCGAAAGTTACTTCTAGATTGTATTATGTAAATGCTGATTTAAATGCTATTGAATATAGTGATGGGTATATTTATGCAGTCGGAGGGGTTGATTCAGAAAAATCCGTTACGGCTACTTCAAATTCTTTTGTTGCAAAAATCCCGGCTTCAGGAGGAAGGATGTATACAAATGCTGGAATCGATTATGGTTTTCAGGAGGGTTACAATAGTACAGATATAGAAGTAACTTCTAATACCGTGGTAGTTTCAAGCGGTGGCGATGGTACCGTAACCATTTATAACAAAAGTGACTTAAGTATTTTAAATGAAGCCCCATTTCAGGACTTGAGGTCTGTGAAAATGGACAATGGTCAATTCGCTGTTCTTGATGCTGGTAGCGGAGTAAGCATACTGGATGATAATCTAAATGTAATAAAAGAAATACCTATAAATACTGATTTTGGTGCAGCGACAAAGCGAACTTTGGCTTTCAAAGATGGCAAGGTGATTGTTTCCGAGGGTTCAATAGGCGCCGGATTATATAATGTGGCTAGTGGTTCTTTAATCGAATATTTACCTGTGTTGATCGACCCTAGCGCAACTTCGACAGAGGGAAGTGAGACCAATGCAGTTGCTTTGAACGAGGAAATGATACTCATGGCCAATGGTGGTTCCGGACTTTGTCTTTCCGAAGACAATGGGGATGATGCCGATTTATACGGGGTTATTCAGTTAGAAGGCTCTATAAACTATGTAGAATCAAAAGACGATTATATTTTTGCGGCTTCAGGAAAAAGTGGGTTGCAAATTATCAAATTGAATAGGACAAGCGAAAGTTTGTCTACCCGTTGTAGTTCCCTTTCGACTTATTCGGGCAGTTCTGATTTAAATGTAAGGTTAGGTGAAGATAAGGGGTATAGTGGCTCAAAAAGATTCGCTAATATTGAAGTTGCCGGTACCTTGTTGCTTTGTGGTTCGTGGACCGTTAACAATGGAGTGGATGTTTATAGTGATGCTCTTTTCGAAATGTACGGTACATTGGTTGTTGGAAGAAACAATAAAAGAAAAGATGTGGTGGTTGATGAAGGGGCAACGTTTATAGTCGAGGGGAACCTTACTATTTATGGAGACCTTATTTTGAATGATGGGGCGAAATTGGAATTTATCGGAAATGACTCCGTAGTTAATATTTTTGGTTCGGTCGTAAAAAATGGAACTGTAAATGTATCAGGAAACTATGATGATGTAAGAAACAAATTTTAGCAAACTACTAAATAAAAAAATCCCTTCCGGTTAAACGGAAGGGATTTTTTTATTTAAAAAGAAGTAATGTGCTTAATTCAGCATTTCCGATATACGGGCCTCTAAAGCAGGACCTCTAAGGTTTTTTGCTACGATAACCCCGTTTTCGTCCAATAAAAAAGTAGCAGGAATAGCGTCAACATTATAAAGCTTTGCTATGGCATCGTCAAAATAGGCGATGTTGGAAACATGGTGCCATTCCAATCCGTCGTCCTCAATGGCTTTTTTCCATGCTTCAGCTGTTTTGTCCAGTGAAACGCCTATGATACTCAGGCCTTTTTCCTTGTATTTGTCGTAAACTTTTACCACGTTTGGGTTTTCTGCCCGGCAAGGTCTGCACCAAGCTGCCCAGAAATCGATTAACGTTGCTTTTCCTTTAACATCGTTTAGGGCCAAAAGTTTCCCGCTAGGCGAAGGGGCTGAAAAATCAGGAGCCACGGCTCCAACGCTTGTGTTTTTGGAGTTTTCTTCACGCTTCTTTAATTCATCCAGTGTTTTCTTAACTTTTTTTGCAGCTTCGGTCTCTTTGATTTCGGCAGAAAGTCCGTTGAATAGGGTTTGTAGTTCTTCCGTTGTCGATGTCCTTGTGTTTATGGCCCTATCTATAAGTAAAGCGGAAATCAAGGCGTTGGGGTTGTCCTTGATATAGCCCAATTCAAATTCTTCATATTCACCCCTTAGATCGTTCAGCTCTTCTTTCAATGAGTTTATCAGAACCGTATCCCTACTGTTTGATGCGGCCTTTAGGTCTTTTTGAATGTTCATTGCTTGCTGGGATACTTCTCTTGAGTTTTTTTGAAAGTCATATAGAAATTCGTTTTGCGGGGTGCCAGTAGACTTTGCCAAGCCAAGACTGTCTTTGTGGGCAGTGAATTCTATATCGCCATTTTCAAGTACAGTAGCGGCGTAACCGCCCAGTTGGTCTATGAAAATGTAATGCATTTCAGGTTGGTTTTGCTGTCCTTCGAAAACAAAAGTTCCGCCTTTTACTTCGGCGGTATCCACTTCAACCAGGCGATTGTTCTCTCCACTTCTTTTCAAATAGACGGCGGTACCATCGGCAACATCACCAGTAAGTGTTCCGTTTATTGAATAGCCTTCCGGTTTAGAATTGCAGCTTGCCATTAATCCTAAGACGATTATGGCTAAAAAAATGTTTCTCATTCGATATTTATTTATATGAATTGCAAATGTAGTTATTAGTGCCCATAAATAAAAAGCACTGAACGAATGTTCAGTGCTTTCTTTCTTTTTGAATGTCAGTGTTTTAGAATTGGTACCGTATTCCTAGGGCAATATCAAAGTCAAAATTATCAGAGAAACCGTCATAACCAATTAAACCGATCTCAGGTCTAAAGTCCAACGATATTAATAACGGAATATCAAAATTATATTCAATTCCTATATCGCCCGCTCCAAAGATGAACAACCCGTCGTTGTCGTCATCAAAGTCGATATCAACATTTCCTAATCCCCCACCAACTCCATAGTACCAGTTGAAGTTGCCGTCCAAAGGTAATACCCATTGGTATATACCTGCTAATTTAAAGGCATTGTAGTTTTTGTTATCGCGCCAGCCTAAATCCACTTCGAGGCGATTGTATCTGGATATTGATTTTTGGTAAGATATTTCTGCACCAAAACCATCACTGTCCCCCATTCGAAGACCTATGGCATGCTCTGAGATTTCTTGGCCGAAACCAAAGGAAAATGAAGCGAAAAAAGCAATTAACGTAAGTGTTTTTAAAAATTTCATAAGATTTGATTTTAGAGTTGTAAAAATAACGATTCTTTATTTTGCTGAAAATAATATCTTAATTTTGCAACCAAAATCGTACCAGGCCAATTATGGAGCATATGGATTTATTGAAGGAAGGTTTAGCTGGGGAACTATTGACCGATAATCTAAGTACCACATTATATGCCACCGATGCCTCCGTGTATCGAAAAATACCCTTGGCTGTGGCATTTCCTAAGAATATAGGGGATATTAAGAAATTGATTGCCTACGCTTCGAAAAACAAGGTGGGGCTAATCCCTAGGACGGCAGGTACTTCATTGGCTGGCCAGTGTGTAGGTGACGGAATCGTTGTTGATGTGTCGAAACACTTCACGGAAATCATCGATCTTGATATAGCCAATAAACGGGTAACCTTGCAGCCCGGTGTCATTCGTGATGAGCTCAATCAATATCTAGAGCCGTACGGATTGTTTTTTGGGCCAAACACATCAACATCCAACCGTTGTATGTTAGGGGGTATGGTCGGCAATAATTCTTCAGGTACAACATCAATCCAGTATGGGGTAACCCGTGATAAGGTAATTTCATTAAAGACGATTTTGTCAGACGGTTCGGAAGTGGAGTTCAAACCACTTTCCAAAGAAGAATTTGATAAGAAAATTACTTTAAATACACTTGAAGGAAAACTTTATAAAAATATTTATAAAGAACTATCAAACAAAGAAGTACAAGAACGAATAAAGGAAGAATTCCCGAAACCGGGAATTCATAGGCGCAATACGGGTTATGCCGTGGATGACTTACTGAAAAGCGGTATTTTCGGTGGCCCGGAAGAACAATTCAACTACTGTGAATTACTAACAGGTAGCGAAGGTACGTTGGCTTTTACAACAGAAATCACCGTGCAATTAGATGAACTTCCTCCCAAATATTCCGCTATGGTTGTCACGCATTACCGTACGTTGGAAGATTGTCTCAGTGATGTGATTCCCGTAATGAAGCATGGTCTTCATCTTTGTGAGATGATGGATAAGGTCATCTTGGATTGTACCAAGAATAACACGACCCAGCTTCAGAATAGATTTTTCGTTGAGGGTGATCCAGCCGCTTTGTTGATGTTGGAGCTTAAGGCAAATACTGAAAAAGAGCTGCAACAAGAGATAGGAAAATTGATAGCTACGATAACCGCATCTGGGTTGAGCTATGCCAACCCTATTCTCTATGGTGGGGATATTGCAAAAGCAATTGAGCTGCGAAAGGCCGGTCTTGGCCTTTTGGGGAATATCGTTGGTGATAGAAAGGCGGTGGCATGTATTGAAGATACGGCAGTCGCTTTGGAAGACCTGAATGCCTTTATATCCGAATTTACTGCAATCATGAAAGGGTATAAGCAGAATGCTGTTTATTATGCCCATGCAGGGGCGGGAGAACTTCATTTGCGGCCGATCTTAAACCTTAAAAAGTCAGAGGATGTGGCTTTGTTTAGGGCCATTACCACAGATGTAGCCAAGCTCACAAAGAAATATAGAGGCTCTTTCAGTGGGGAGCATGGTGATGGGATCGTTCGTGCGGAATTTATCCCAATAATGGTCGGGGAAGAAAATTATGAACTGCTTAAGCGGATTAAATCTTATTTTGATCCGGAAGGGATATTCAATCCAGGGAAGATTGTAGATGCCTATCCCATGGATGAGTCATTCCGCTATGAAGTGGATAGGGAGGAACCGGAGATACCTACTTTGATGGATTTTTCAGACAGTGAAGGTATTTTAAAGGCCGCAGAAAAGTGCAACGGTAGTGGGGATTGCCGCAAAACCCATCTTGCCAAAGGGGGGATGTGCCCTAGTTACCATGCAACGAAAAATGAAAAAGATACGACCAGGGGCAGGGCCAATGCCTTTCGAGAGTTTTTGACCACGGGAAGCGCGAGCGATAGGTTCAGTCAAAATGAACTTAAGGAAGTTTTTGATTTCTGCTTAAGCTGCAAGGCCTGTGCGAGTGAATGCCCAAGTAATGTGGATATTGCCAGTTTAAAAGCTGAGTTTTTATATCAATATCAGGAGAAAAACGGCTATTCCCTGCGAAGTAAATTGTTTGCGCATAATTCTAAGCTCAATAAAATGAGTAGTAAGGTTGCCGGTCTTACAAATGCGGTATATGGTTCCAAGGTGCTTAGTGGTTTAATGAAAAAATCGGTAGGTGTGGCCAGGGAACGCACCATGCCCAAAGTTTCAAGTTTTAATTTTGATAAGTATCTCAAAAACGTTTTAAATGAATCTGTTGGCTCAAATTCCAAAGTGGTCCTGTATATAGATGAATTCACCCATTATATGGATACGGACTTAGGCAAGGATGCAATTGGACTTCTGACAGGTTTAGGATACGAAGTACAGCTTTTTTATGCTGAAAGTGGCCGAACCTACCTATCCAAAGGATTTTTAAAACAAGCCCAAAAGTTGGCAATCGCTAATAGTAAGCAATTAAAGGTATTCGTTGAACAGAACGTGCCGGTACTAGGTTTGGAACCCTCTGCCATATTATCCTTTAGGGATGAATATAAGCGTTTGGTGCCTAACAAAGAGGAAATGGACGAAATTGCGGCAAACGCTTTCTTGGTTGAGGAATTTTTGGCTAAAGAGATAGAAAAAGGGAATTTAACATCGGAAAGGTTTACCAAAGAGGCAAAAACCATAAAAATACACGCCCATTGCCATCAAAAGGCCTTATCCAACCAAAAAGTAACTTTTGATATCCTCAACTTGCCCGAGAATTATACCGTTTCCATTATAAGCTCAGGGTGCTGTGGAATGGCGGGTTCTTTCGGGTATGAGAAAGAACATTACGATGTTAGTATGCAGATCGGGGAGCTTAAACTGTTTCCGGCCATCCGAAAAAGCGATTCATCAACCATTATTTCGGCCAACGGTACCAGTTGTAGGCATCAGATAAAGGATGGCACCGATAGGGATGCATTACATCCTATTACAATCTTAAAAAATGCTTTGGTAAATTGATTTTTGAATCCGTTCATTAACATTTATCTTTGGCGCTCTATGAACTTAATATAATCGCATGGCAGGGAATACTTTCGGAAACCTTTTTAAATTATCCACATTTGGTGAATCACATGGTGCGGCAATAGGTGGCGTTTTAGATGGGTGTCCCCCGGGAATAGAGATTGATCTGGAGGAAATACAAAATGAATTGAACCGTCGTAAGCCTGGCCAGTCTGCCATTGTGACCCAGCGAAAGGAACCCGACACGGTAGAATTCTATTCGGGAATTTTCGAGGGTAAGACCACAGGTACCCCCATCGGTTTTGCGATTCATAATACGAATCAAAAATCAGGGGATTATTCCCATATCAAGGATTCATACAGACCTTCCCATGCCGATTATGTTTATGATAAAAAATATGGTTTCCGTGATTATAGAGGTGGTGGTCGAAGTTCGGCACGTGAAACAGCCAGTAGGGTAGTGGCCGGTGCCATAGCCAAACAGTTTTTATCCTCGATGAAAATAAATGCCTTTGTTTCCCAAGTGGGCGGTTTAAAATTGGAAAAAAATTATCAGGAATTGGATTTTTCCTTAATAGAGTCGAACCCTGTAAGATGTCCCGATACAGAAATGGCGGCCAAAATGGAGGATTATATTAAGGATGTTCGAAAAGAAGGGGATACTATTGGCGGGGTTATTACTTGTGTAATCCAAAATGTACCGATTGGTTTAGGAGAGCCTGTTTTTGATAAACTACATGCCGAATTGGGCAAAGCCATGCTGTCTATTAACGCTGTTAAGGGTTTTGAATACGGAAGCGGTTTTGAAGGGGTAATGATGAAAGGTAGTGAACATAATGATGCATTCAATCCAGATGGTACGACTAAAACAAATTTTAGCGGTGGTATCCAAGGAGGGATAAGTAATGGTATGGATATTTATTTTAATGTAGCCTTCAAGCCTGTTGCTACCGTGATTCAACCGTATCAAACCATTGATAAAGAAGGGAATACGGTAACAACAAAGGGTAAAGGTCGTCACGACCCTTGTGTAGTTCCTAGGGCCGTACCTATTGTTGAGGCTATGACAGCACTGGTATTGGCAGATTATTTTTTACTTGCAAAGGCCATAAATTCATAGTCACTTCTTCCGCCTTTCCCAACAAATTGGTATATTTCCAATTCATTTAAACAAAGGCTTATGAAGAAAATGGAATTGCACTGGCAAATTTTAATCGGAATGATCCTCGGGATCTTATTTGGATTTGCCATGACACAGATTAGTTGGGGAAGTGAATTTGTCTCTGATTGGATAAAACCCTTAGGAACGATTTTTGTAAAACTTCTGAAGCTGATAGCGATTCCATTGATACTTGCTTCTCTAATAAAAGGTATCTCGGATTTAAAGGATATTTCAAAATTCAAGAATATCGGAATACGCACCATTGTTATTTATGTGTGTACCACAATAGTAGCCATAACCATTGGTTTGATTTTGGTCAATATCATGCAACCTGGTGAAGGGATTTCCCAAGAGACTATAGACCGATTGACCGAAACTTATGCCAATGATAGTGGGGTTACCTCAAAAATTGCTGAGGCATCTAGGCAAAAGGAGGCCGGACCCCTGAGTTTTTTGGAGAACATGGTACCTGATAATGCCATTAGGTCTATGAGTGATAACCGTTTAATGCTTCAGGTTATCTTTTTCACGATCTTCATGGGAATATCAATGTTATTGATCGGAGAGGAAAAGGCTAAACCCCTTAAGAAATTCTTCGACGCACTGAATGACGTCGTCCTAAAAATGGTTGATTTGATTATGTTGACCGCCCCGGTTGCCGTTTTTGCCCTTTTGGCAAGTGTAGTGGTGTCTTCGAGTGACCCGGATTTGCTTTTTGCCCTTCTTAAATATGCGGGGGTTGTAGTTCTGGGACTTTGCTTAATGGTCGTTTTCTACATTTTCATTGTTTCTACCTATGCAAAACTAAATCCGTTTTGGTTTCTTAAACAAATCAGTCCGGCCCAATTGTTGGCATTTTCAACGAGTTCAAGTGCCGCAACACTGCCTGTAACTATGGAAAGGGTAGAAGAACATATTGGTGTAGATAAGGAGGTATCTAGTTTTGTATTGCCAGTTGGGGCTACGATTAACATGGATGGTACAAGTCTGTATCAAGGTGTAGCAGCCGTATTCATTGCTCAAGCATTGGACTTTGAGTTAGGTCTGGCTGCCCAATTGATTATAGTTCTTACAGCTTTATTGGCCTCTATCGGTTCTGCGGCGGTTCCTGGAGCAGGAATGGTTATGTTGGTCATCGTATTGGAATCCGTTGGTTTTCCAGCTGATAAATTGGCTATAGGTTTGGCATTGATATTCGCTGTGGATAGACCATTGGATATGTGCCGAACCATAATAAATATAACGGGTGATGCCACTGTAGCTACGGTTGTGGCCAAGTCAGTCGGTAAATTAGGAAAACCCCATGTTCAGAATTGGG
Source organism: Maribacter luteus (assembly GCF_009674825.1). Lineage (GTDB taxonomy): Bacteria > Bacteroidota > Bacteroidia > Flavobacteriales > Flavobacteriaceae > Maribacter_A > Maribacter_A luteus. The sequence goes on along the minus strand of NZ_WKJH01000030.1, from coordinate 30,501 downwards.
ATGATCATTTAGATGAAGTTAGGTAATATCCTTTTGCCATATCAAATACCGGATTACCTTCTTTTTGGGACTTGATTATGTAATATTTCGCCTTAAGGGAATTTATTCGGGGTTATTCATCTAAATAATAAATTCATGCCTTAAAATTGGTGCTACTTGGCAATTCAAAACCTTCAAGTTTAAAATAAGGGACGGCTGCCAATAAATGATCGAATATGTCGGCCATGATATATTCATAGTTCGCCCATCGTTTATCGCTGCTAAAGGCATAAATCTCTATGGGCAATCCTTGGGAAGAGGGTGGTAATTGCCGTACCATGATGGTCATGTCCTTGTTTATTCCAGAATGGGAATTGATGTACCTATCGATATATTTTCTGAAAACACCGACATTTGTTAGGTTTTTTCCGTTTATCAAGAGCGATTTATCGATTTCTTTTTCAGTATTGTAAGTATCAATGTCTTTACTTCGATTCGTTAGATATGTACGGATCAATTCAATTTTTTTAAGTGCCTCGATATCATCCTTTGTTAAGAATTTTATACTATCCTGTTTTATGATAAGGGACCTTTTTATACGTCTTCCTCCCGAATCCTCCATTCCCCTCCAGTTCTTAAAGGAGTCTGATATAAGGGCATAGGTCGGGATGGTGGTAATGGTTTTGTCGAAGTTCTGAACCTTTACCGTAGCAAGGTTAATTTCGATCACATCCCCATCGGCTCCGTATTTCTCAAAAGTAATCCAATCCCCAATACGGACCATATCATTGATCGAGACTTGAATACTGGCTACGAAACCTAAGATGGTATCTTTAAAAATAAGGATGATTACAGCTGATGCGGTACCTAATGCCGTAAGGAATTTCCATAATTCAATACCTGAAATAATCGAAAAAGCATAGAATAAACCTATAGACCAAGCAAATATCATGAAAACTTGAATGTAGCTGTCAATTGGTTTGTCCCTAAGACTGGCAAGGGATTTCAGGAAGTCCTTGAACGTATTCAATAAACTGCGAACGACCCATAGAAATAAAACAATGCCAAAGACCTCAATGGTTTTGGAGAAGAAAATTTCTGCGTTATGAAAATCTTGGAATATTTCTGGAATGGCCTTATAAGCCAAAACAACGGGAATAATATGTGCGATGTTCCTTGGTACTTTGTTTTTTACCATCAGGTCATCGAATTTTGATTTGGACAAAAGTGAAAGTCGGTTGAATATACCGACAATCATTTTTCTTAAAAAATAATCCAAAACAAAAAGTACGATCAAAACGACCAAGAGCAAAATGATCATATTTATGGTCCCTGCCCATGATTCTGACAGTCCCTGATCAACCAAAAAATCGAAAATCCAATGTGATATACTTTTCATCCTATACAATTTTAGGGTCCGCTATCAAAAGTCAACGAACCCCAAATGAGTGGTGCAAAATTAGTGGATCATGTTCGATTTCAGGAGCTTTTCACACTTCTTTATGAGAACTATCCTTAAATTGAAATAGACTTGTATTTCGGGTATTTGACCTTAAAGGAAAAAGATTCCGTTTTGCTCTGTTTCGGTGCCAATTGAAGCTCCCAGGTCAATAAACCTTTTTTAGCATCATGGGTGGCCTTATTAGTTTGTATATCATCTATCTTTATTTCCTTATTTTGGGAAATTGGAATGCGATCCATAAGTTTTAATTGGATGGGGACTGATTTGTTGTTTTTCACCATTAATTCATAGGTTCTGTCCAGAATACGGTTACTTCCTGTAAATGACTTTCTTTTAAAATTCCGGTTTTGAGTACGGGTTACGGTAATGTTCGGGTCTATACCCAACGATAAAGTCATTTTTTTCTTGGTCGTATAGGGGTCGATGGTCGTTTTACCGGCAAATCTACCTTCAAAATAGATATTGGCTTCCCCAGGCAAAAGATTATGTTTTTCCCAATCTTGGAAAGTTGCGGTCATGAATACATTCTCGTTGATAACCGGTGCCGCGAAATGTTCATAATGGGCCTTAAGATTGAAGGAATTCAATTCAATGGCCGTAATATCCCCGTCAGACGCTAAGGAATAAGGCTTTTTTATTTCAAATCGAGTATTGGATATGCCTTCTATTATGTTGCTCTTTTTGGTGGTTATCAATATTATGCCATTTCTGCCCTTGTTCCCATAAAGTGCTTCGGCATTGGAACCCTTGAGTATTTCGATAGACTGAATTTCGCTTTCATCCAAATCACCTTCAATAAAGCCTTCAACAGGTACCCCGTCAATTATATAGAGTGGGGTAGCGGGTTCAGGGGTTTTCGTGTAGTTTGAAGTACTGGATGCACCTCTGACCCTTACTCCGGAAGAAGCTCCCGAAATACCATACCCTATGACAACTACTTTATCCAAATGTTGGGCATCCTCTTCCAAACGGCAATTGATCAATGAGGAGTAAATAGGAACTTCGTAGGTAACGAATCCGATATAGGAGATGACCAATTCTTGTCCGTTAGCCACTTCCAAGGTGTAATTACCATCAAAATCGGTTTGGGTGCCATATGAAGTTCCCTTGACCAATATATTCGCACCGGGCAGGGGCAAACCTGAGGCATCTGTGACTTGACCTGTGACTTTTTTGACAGTCGGATTGTAAAAATATTTCTGTTTTTTGATGGCATGTTGGTTTCGTTTGGCATACCGATTAACAAAGTCGAGATATTTTGTGGATACATTTGGCTTTGCAACATTCAATGCTGGATTACCTGATGATAGGGTGATTTTTACGTTGTTCCAGTCCACCCCTGATTTTTGATACACATGGGCTTTATATGTTAAAAGTAAAGGGTCGTTCACTTTTACTGATTTTATGTCATAATTGGGTATCCAACCGGCCTCTTTAATCGTATACGATATTTGAAGGGGTATGGATAATGCTATGGGAGTATTTAGTTTTAAACGTATTACGCCTTGTTCCTTAACCGGAGAATTATTTATTTCGGTCATTTGCTTTTGGTAAGCAATGGAATCAAGTTTAAGGGAATCGATTTCAATGTTGGCATCGAAAATCTCGTTTTTTATAGTGGTTATCCGTTCCCGATAGTAGGTGCTTATCTGCTTTATCTTTTCCAAATCCAGAGTAAGGTTTTCACCACTCACCAATCGATTAGCATTGATTACTTTTTGTTCTTCTTCCAAACCGGAAATGGTGTTTTTCAATGCTGCTATCTTACGATTTACAACGGTGATCTTTGATTTTAACAAAGCCACTTCAGGGCTGTCCGTGGAAGGTGCCAAAAAATCTACATCAAATGCCATGGAAAGTATTGTGGCCGATTTAAGTCCGGCTATCTGTATACTACTTTCGTCAATTTTAGAAGAAAGCCCTGTAAAAGTGAATTCATTGGTGCCGGGAATTAGTTTTAGGTTTGCATTTCTAGTTATTTGGGCTCCATTTAAATATACGATAACCTCATTGATTTTTGAAGGGGTGATTACATCGCTTCCATAGAAAATAACCGGAAACAAGAACAGGAAAAGGAATAGTTTTTTCATAATGTTGGTTTTTAAAGTTGAAGCAAGTTCCTTTTTACTTTAGAATTTAAAAACAACGAATGCGTGAATAGGGAAAAGGGTAGAGGCAAAGGTTCTTTTGGGTTAGGGAAAGGGCCAATGATTTTCTTAAACCGATAGATTGTCGCACCTGTGGGGTATTATAATCGTATACGATTTATCAATATTGAATCTAAGCCTTTTTTCCTAGCTTTAAGACTATTCTCAATCATTTTTCTTTTGGAACAACGCAAGGTATTGTTCTAATCTAAAAATTTGGCCTTTAATTCGGGTGTAGGAATCATACACGCGTCCTTTTTGCCATACCATTTGTAACGGTTACGGGCAACAAAATCGTATACGATATCACTTAAACTACTGGGAATCAAATCCAGTACGTTTAACAGTTTCCATGCTCCACCGAAAGAAGCCCCTATTTTTAATGCAGCGGTAGATTTGGTGTAATAGGCGATTCCAGGTTCAATTAGAATAATGGAATCAACAGTATCGGTATCGATATGGCGTTCTTTAACCAGTTGTTTCCCTATCTCACCTTGAAGTGTAGCAAAACGGAATTCATCTTTTTTGTCGTGTTTGATCACGAACTGCACCGTTCGGTTGCATAGGTTGCAAACGCCATCAAAAAGAATGATTTTTTTATTCATTGCTTATCTGGGTAAGATCTTAGGCGGTAAAGATATTGAATACGTTCGGTATGCAATTTTTTTATGCATTTATTCTAATAATACATGCCAAAAACTTAAGGGAATAAACGAGTGATAATCGTATACGATTAAATATTGTGTATTGAATACAGCATACTTACAGCGAATTTAAGAATTGGGTTAAATCGGTTTCTTTGTTCAAGCCCAATTTCTTTTTTAACCGGTACTTTGATTTTAATATGCTGTCCGGTAAAACATTCAACGTGGCGGCAATCTCCTTCGTGGTCAGGTTCATGCGTAAAAAGGCCGCCAATCGAATCTCTTTTTCCGAAATAACTTCAGATAAGGTCTTCAGTTTTTGATCAAAGTCATTATGCACCTCTGAAAAATAGGTCTTAAAGACTTCCCAGTCCTTGTCAGATGCATTTTCTTTCTTTAAAAGCATTACGATACGTCTAAACTCCATTTTAAACTTCTCGGGTGAGTTTTTGATGTTCTGTAGGTTCTCCATCAACTCTTGGATGAAGGTATTCTTTTGTACAAGGTGAAGGGTCTGGCTCGTAAGCTCTTTCTTTTTGTATGCAATCTCTTGCTTGTAAATTTCTTCTTGCTTTTCACGGGCTATACGGTTCCTTTTCATCCGTTGTCTAAAACCAAAGAACAATAAACCGGATACGGCTACAAAAGTGAACATTCCACCTGCATATAGACCTTTGGTAAGTTTATCCACTTTTGCTTTTTCATTAAGGGTGTTGATTTCTTCTTTATGCAGGGCTATTTCTGTTTCTTTTTTTTCAGTTTCATAGATAGCCTTCAACTCTTCAATTTGTTGGGATTTTTTAATATTGAATATGCTGTCGTTTAAAAATTGGTATTCTTGAAGGTCCCTGTAAGCAAGATTGGATTGATTTAGGCCATTTCTAATTTCTGCCCTCGTTTTTAACGCATCTCGTAAAGTGGGTAGGGCCCCGATTTTTTTTGAAATGGCAATATTCTTATTTATGTGGGTTAAAGCCTGTTCAAACTTACCTTCTTTGACGTCGAGATTCGCTATTTCCTGAAGTGCTTCTGTCTGGTTTAACTTAATATCCTGTAGTTCTGAAAGTGCAAGGGATTCTTTTAGCAATATTCTGGATTTTGAATATTCCCCCTTATTGTAATGTAGTCTTGCTAAATCATTTAGAGATTGTGATATCATTGTTTGCACATTCATTTCACGGGCTAAAATAATAGACGTATCGAAGTGTTTGTGAGCCAAATGAGAATCACCCAATTCTTCGGCAGCCAAACCAGCGGTATTATAGGCATAGCTCATATAAATCTTGTCATCGTGTTTCTCATATATAGATATTGCTTTTTCGGCATATTCGATACTGGAATCATAATTTTCAAGTTGAAATTCTATATCGGCCAACTGTTTCAAAGCATCAGCAGTTCTTACTTCATCTGACTTATCCTCAAAAAATCTTAAGGCTGTTAGTGTATGTTCAAGTGCAATTTTATAATTCCCTTTTTCAAAGTATATTTCTCCCAATATCTCATATTCTGAACCTCGTAGGTCAAATTTTCCTAAATCAGAATTCTTTCGGTTATCGTCATTGTACATATCCAATATGGATTTGGTCAATACAATGGCTTTGTCATAATCACCTTTTTCCATTTCAATTGTAGCCAAGGAGTGCAAGGCAAAAATCTGACCTTTTACAGATTTGATCTCTTCGAATTTCTTTAGGGCAAGGTTGTGGTATATTTCGGAAGAATCATTTTTAGATTGATTGTAATAATAATTGCCAAATTGTAGGTAACCATTGCCAATACCTCTTTCGTAACCAATTTTTTTTGAAAGATCAAATGCTTGTTGTGCATAGGCTTTTGCCCGCTCGGCATCCATAAACATCATTCGCTCATGTATTCTTGACAATACTTTAGCCTTTAGAGTGTCATCGGGCAATGATTGGGCGTGTAATATTAAACTATCTAATTCTTTTTTTCGATCCTGGGCATTCCCAATAAGGATGAAAAACATAAAAGTGGCCATTAAATACTTTGTTGTTGCCATAGGACTAACCTCTTTGATTTACAAACAAGATACACATAATGTCTTCTTAAAGAAAGAGGTGGTCAATATCAAAATAGGGGCTTGTCCATAGGAAGTCTATGTTTTTTTTAAATCCATTTTCAATAATAATCTTTGTAAAGCCCTGTTTTTATGGGGTTTAGGAAATTATTGACTTACTGTTTAATATATAACCGTCCATGGCTTTTTTTTACCAGATATATATATTCCGTCCATACTTTGTCCATGGTCAATTTTAGGCTTGGGCCTTCTTCTCCTCTAATTTGGGAGTGTTGAATCCTAAATAAAACTTAATAATTATGAAAACAACAGTCAACCAAAATGGAATGTGGCCTGCAGTATTAATGGCCTTTATGCTTATTGTTACTTTTTCCTGTAGCAAAGACTCCGACCCTGTAGATGGGGATAAACCAGAACCTATTTCAGGGGAAGAGGCGGAAAAAATCAATTCATATGTCGTGAACTTAAATTATGATCCTGATGAATTATTGAACGTTCAATCAAATACGGGTTCCAGTTCCGAAGTAATAAGTAATCAGAGTAATACATCGAACGGTAAGACTACTACATGTAAGGTCAATGAATATGATATTCGCTCAAATTTTGAGGACGTGGCCATTTTTGATCCGGCATTGGGGGTTGTTTATCCCGGTGCCTTGGTCATCGGAAATCAGGAAATGTTAGATGGCGCACCACAACCCTTACAAATTACCAGGGCCCCAGCGACCTTAAGATTGGATCTTCCTGGTATCGGTGAATCCGGTAATATTGAGGTGGCCAACCCAACTTATCAAAATGTACAGTCAAGCATAGATGGTGGTCTGGAATATTGGAATAATGATATTGCCCCCCAAGGTTACGAAATAGCCTCTAGGGCATACTACGAGTCTACTACTACCTATTCGTCGGAACAAATGAGTCTTGATCTGGGGGTAAGTGCCGAATGGGTAAGTGGGTCTTCTTTTGAATCCCAGTTTAGCTACGATACCTCAACCTCAAAGAGGGTTGCAGCAATACTCTATCGTCAAGTATTTTATGATATAAGTATGGTAACACCTGATCAGCCCTCCGATGTTTTCGGCAGCGATGTGGATTTGGCCAAAGTAGAATCCTTGATGGGATCGTCGACACCACCAGCCTATGTAAGCTCCGTTTCCTATGGAAGGATTATCATGATCCGAATGGAAACCACAAGTACGGAAACCAGCGTGGCCCTAGAGGCAGCCTTGGAATATGCCAGTTTGGGTAAAAATGTAGAAGCGGATATAGAAGGTAAATACAAAAGCATTTTGGAGCAATCGACCATTAATGTAGTGACTATTGGAGGTAATGCAAAGATAGCTTCCCAAGTAATTACCGGAAGTGATGTCGCATCATCCGGCGGACTTAATTATGTCATTACGGAAGGCTCTCTTTACAGTCGCGACAATCCTGGGGCACCAATTGCCTATACCGTAAAATACTTGAAAGACAATAGGGTGGCAAAAATGGGTTATAACACTGATTATCGCTTAGAGAGCTGTGAAACCAGTGATTATGTCCATAAAAATGCTAGTTTAAAGAAAACCATAGGAGTTGATGTTCAGTTTAGATTTGCTTATAAGAAAGGGAGTAGCCAAACGGTAAAATATACGTCTTACAAGAAAGTGAATGACAAAAACGTATTTTTCTCCTCTTCGCCACCAGATGGGGCTTATGACGTAAAAATCCAATTTCAATATTGGGATTTAGTTTGGAAAACATTGGGTGAACAAAATCTTAATTATTTATCTAGCGAAAAATGCTATGAAGCATATTGTTCCAAAACCTTTTTAGGCCTTTGCACGGAGTATACCTTTAAAAGCGTTAGTTGTAATTGATCAAAAAAATTATTTGAAAGGCAGTCGGCACCTTAAGTTGTGATTCAACAGCTTGGTGTCGGCTGTTATTTTATATTAGGTGATGTTATAATATCATATACGATTTTAGGTAACTCGTTGATAATCAAATTTGGTAGGTGTCTTAAAAATGGTCGGTGACAACTTTGTAAAGCACCACTTGGGCGGTTTTCCCATAATCGTCGTTCCAGCCAAAATAATTTCCGGTCTTAAAGTAATTTTGGTGGGCATAGCCGTTACCCACATAATCGTACATCAACGTATAGTCGATATTGATGTCCTTGGCTTCGCAAACCAAGGCATAGTAACATTTTCCACCCTCCACTTTCAGTTTAAAGGTAAAGATCTCATTGTCTACTTGGGCCACATCCACTTTGGTGTCGAATGCACTGGTCCATGGTTCACCCGCATCGGGTTTTACATAATGGTCCAATTGTATGGTCCCACTATTCCATCGAATCTTAACGGTGGCCGGGGATCCTTCCAATCCTTCGGTTTCCTTCCCGTGAATTTGTGCCACGATGGTCCGCCCGTTCCCTTCAACATAATCAACCTTTAGGGTGGTCTCCAAGATATGGGTGCCTTCATCCATAAACCAGTTGTCATCGGTCGTTTGGTTTCCTTGCCAGAATTCACGTAACTCGGTCCTGCAATATTTTCCGTCATCGAGACCGGCCTGACGGGAAGTGGTATAGCCCGTGAACTTGGTGAACATGGTATAGGAACCATCTTCATTTTGATAAAAATATTCCGATGCGGCGGCAGTTAAGCTGTTATTTACAATATCCTCGTAGAAAATAGAAGTTGCTTTTCCGCTTCCATTGTTTAAGGGGACGGATAAATACCAATTCTTCCAAACGATATTTTCCGTTTCGGAAGGCTCTTCCATAGGGGTCTCTTCCTCAGGGATCTCTTCCTCAGGGATCTCTTCTTCGGTAGTTTCTTCTTCAGTGGTCTCTTCCTCCACAGATTCTACAGGTACTTTCGGTGTTTCATTGTTTGAAGGGCTACAACCGGTAAGGTGCATCGCGAAAAATAGGAGTATGGTGAATAAGGGTAATGTTTTCATCTGTACTTTTTATTGACTTTTAAACACTGATCTTCAATGCGAAGGTTGTTTAAGCGTAATTTATTATAAATGGGCTACTTTTTCGCCTCTACCAATTCCAACTGGTCAACACTTACATTGGTGGTAAACAGTCCATAGTTGACAATGGCCTTGTTCTTTTCCAAGTTATCGATACTACCTACGGCTTTTCCGTCTATCATCCGGACCCGGTCCCCGATCTTGAAAACCGGGCGTGGTTTGTTCTTTTCAGCAATGACCGCTTTTTTCTTGGCTACTTTCTTTTTTTCACGGATTACCTTAACTTTCTGTTCCACCTCTTGGGCAACTTGGGCTTTTTTGACCCGTGCGGCCTTGGCTTCCTTGGGAGGTTTCTTTTTACGCTTACTGTTCTCTGTCTCTACGATCCGCAACAATTCGGAAACCAATACCCGCTTTTTCTTATCCTGGAAATATCGCTCTGCGGCCGTATTGACTTTATTCCCTAAGTAGATCATCCGCTGGTTGTGGTCGTACAATTCCTGATAATTTTCCAGCTTGGTCTTGATCTTGGTATTCAGGGTTTCCAATTTTTGGGCTTCTTCCCTTGCTTTCAACTCTTCTTCCTGCAGTTTTGAGCCTGTTTCAGCCATTTTGCTGCGTTCTTTCTGTAGTTTGGCTATGGTAGCGTCAAAACGGACTTTTCCGCGCTCTATTTTCTTCTTTGCCTTGTTGATGAGGGAGTAGGGGATGCCGTTCTTTTGTGCCACCTCAAAAGTAAACGAACTACCGGCCTGTCCCAATACCAATTGAAATGTAGGTTCCAAGGTTTTGGAATTAAAGAGCATGTTCGCATTGGTGCAATGGGGCAGTTCATTGGCCAAGGCCTTCAAGTTGGCATAGTGGGTGGTTATGACTCCATAAGCTCCACGTTCATAGAACACTTCTAAAAAGGCTTCGGCCAAAGCCCCGCCAAGCTCGGGGTCACTACCGGTACCGAATTCATCGATTAGGAACAAGGTCTTGCTATTGCATTTACGTAAGAAGTTGTTCATGTTCTTTAATCGGTAGCTATAGGTGCTTAAATGGTTTTCGATGGATTGGTTGTCACCGATATCCGTCAATACCTTATTGAACAGACACATGGAAGAACGTTCATGAACCGGTACCAAAAAACCGCTTTGCAGCATTACCTGTAATAATCCAATGGTTTTCAAGGTAATACTTTTTCCTCCGGCATTGGGACCTGAAATAACGATTATGCGGTTGTCCGGCTGCAATTCTATGGTCTGTGGATATGTTTTTGCACGCTTCAACTTGTTGCTTAAATACAATAATGGGTGATAAGCATCCCTTAGGAACATCTTACGGTCTTCACTGATTTTTGGCAATAAGGCATTCATTTCCGAGGCGTACTTGGCTTTTCCCGCCGTAATATCCATATGGGCCAGATAATCCTGGTAATCGGCTAAAAATGGTGAAAACGGTCTAATACGGTCCGTAAGTTCGTTGAGTATTCGCTGAACTTCCTCCCGCTCATCGAATTCAAGATTGTTGAGTTGCCTGCTATAGCGTAAAGAAGCCTCAGGTTCTATATAAACTATGCTTCCTGTTTTGGAAGACCCCATAACCGTTCCCTTCACTTTTTTGCGGTACATGGCCTTTACTGCCAAAACACGACGGTTTTCAACGACAGACTCGCGAATATCATCCAGATAATCGGAAGATTTATACGTGTTCAGGGCGGCACTGAAACTTTGGTTGATCTTCCCTTTTACCTCGTTTATTTCTTGGCGTATGCTGAATAATTTATCGGAGGCATTGTCCTTGATTTCTCCAAAACGGTCAATTACTGCATCAATATGGGCCGGTATTTCAATATTCAAGGCTATATCTTCGGAAGCCTGGGACAACAATGGAAAATACTCCTTGAACTTCTTAAAGAATTTTTTGTGGTCGGCAACGGTCTTGCAAATGTTGCCGATACGCCGAAAACCGCTTATTTCAAGAGTGGTGTTCTCGATTTTTAGCAATTTGAGGTCGCCGTCAATACTATCGAATCCATGATTTGGAATTCGGTTGTCACTGATCAGGGAAGAAAGGTATTCTGAGGTCTGTCCAAGCTCACGATGAATGGTTTCGGCATCCGGTAAAGGGGTGATGTCCATAGCCCTTTGCTTCCCCAACTCGGTAGTACAACGTACCGAAAGCTGTTTCAATACCGTATCGAATTCTAAATCTTGAAGTGTTTTTGAATGAATCTTACCCATTTGCCTTTATAAATCGATTGCAAAGGTATGATTTAGGGATGATATGGCGAACTTTTGTATGCCAGACGTCGAAACCATATATGTTCATGACTTTATTGATTGATCCTGAAAGGAAAAAGCGCCCTTTATTATACGACACGCCATCATTTTTACGTTGTATTCAAAATTAAACCCAATGACCAATCGTAACCCCTTAATCGCCTCTACCTTTATAGCCTTTCTTTTTGTTGGTTGTAGTGCAACGAACAATTTGACCATGAGCGCTATTGAACCGGCACCCGTAAACTTATCGAAAGACGTGACCCGAATCGGTATTATCAACCGTAGTTTGCCTGCGGAAGAGCATAAAATTGCCGATCAAGTAGATAAATTGTTATCTGTGGAGGGACTGCATTTGGATGAAGAAGGTTCCAAAGCCGCAATTCTTGCCCTAAAGGAAAAACTACAGCAAAACCCGAATTTTGACCAAGTCGTGATTATTGAAGGGAAAACAGGTTTGCAGAAAGGGTTAGGGGTGTTCCCGTCTACTTTGAACTGGCAAGAAATAGAATCGCTATGTGAGGAGTTTAAGGTTGATGCCATTTATTCCCTGGCATTCTACGATACCGACACTAAGGTGACTTATAAGTCCAGTACGATGGAGTTACCCAATGAATTGGGTATCAAAGCCATGGTACCTGCACATGAACTAACTTTGAATACCTTGGTGAAGAACGGATGGCGGATCTATGATCCTTATAGCCGTCGTATAGCCGATGAGTTGGTTTATAACAATCCAGTGGTCTCTGTAGGGAAAGGCATAAACCCCATGAAAGCCTATGAGGCGATTATGGGAAGAAAAGAAGCGGTTTTGGATAGGAGTAAATATATGGGAATGGAATATGCCGAGCGTATTTTGCCTTATAAACATCGGGTGAATAGGGACTATTTTGTGCGCGGGACCGATAACTTTAAAATCGCCCAGCGAAGGGCCCAAGCCGGTGATTGGGATGGTGCTGCTGAACTTTGGCAATTGGAAACCCAGAATAGAGACCAGAAAGTCGCAGGTCGTGCCTGTTACAATATGGCCATAAGCAATGAGATCAACGGGGATTTGGAATCCGCGATACAATGGGCTTCAAAATCCTATACTGATTACGAAATAAACGATGCTTTACGGTATTTGAAGACATTAAAGTATAGAGCAAACCAAAAAAGGCGTTTGGATCAACAAGTTTCGAAATAAGATAGCCTATTCCGAGAATCATTGTAGCTATTGTTTTTGTCATGTAATTAGGGTTTCAGGGAGCAACAGCTTTATTATTCTATTTAAATACTGGGTGGTATATTTTTCTTATGTACTAATGTGAGTTTGAGATTGGCAGACAATCAATGAGTTGGTAATGGGTTCTTTCTTTCTATTGGATTGGTCATTGCTGCACAGGTTTCCTACAATTTTGTCTAATTTTGGAATTGTTTAAAACCATTATCCGTATCTGATACGGTATGGATAGAAACCGATTTTTATGACCGTAAGCATAGAGGAAAGTTGGAAAAAACCTTTAGAGCACGAATTTGAAGAGCCTTATTTTAAAGGGTTGGTCAAGTTTGTCAAAGAAGAATATCTGCATTATACCTGCTACCCACCGGGTAAACAGATTTTTGCGGCCTTTGACCATAGTCCGTTCGAAAAGACCAAGGTGGTTATTATCGGGCAAGATCCTTATCATGGGCCCAACCAGGCGAACGGACTCTGTTTTTCCGTAACCGATGGTATTCAGCACCCACCTTCATTAATCAATATCTTTAAGGAAATAGAGGCCGATTTAGGAAAACCTTATCCTAAAAGCGGTAATCTGGAACGTTGGGCAGATCAAGGGGTGTTGCTCTTGAATGCAACCTTGACCGTCAGGGCCCATGAAGCGGGTAGCCATCAAAGAAAAGGCTGGGAAACCTTTACGGATAACGTGATCAAGGCAATATCCAAAGAAAGGGAAGATATTGTTTTTCTGCTTTGGGGAGGCTATGCCAAGAAGAAATCAAAATTGATCGATGTAGACAAGCATCACATCCTTACCTCGGGGCATCCTTCCCCTCTAAGTGCAAACCGCGGGTATTGGTTCGGCAACAAACATTTCAGTGCCACAAATACGCTGTTACGGAAAATGGGTAAAACTCCGATTGACTGGTAAACGCCTTGCTATCCAAATTGAAATGATTGCGGTCAATGAATGACAATAGCATCCTTTAATTCTATTGCTTTTTCAGGTTTAGGAATGGGTTGAATCTCATTTTTGATACGCATGTATTCCTGCCAACGATATGATTCCAACACATCGGCCATTTCCGAGGTTTCCCTACTGGATAATTGTTTTAATAATTCATATTTGGCCATTGGGGAAAGGGTATCATCTTCCACAACCGCTTTTTTCTTGACCAGAAAACGTGCTACAGTTGATTGGAATTCCAATGCCTGTTCTGGCCCCATAACCAATCTCGGTTGGTATTTTGCGGTAATGTCAGCTGCCTTGAAGCGAATATTGCGGTCTATTTGTAAGGCATAATAAGTCTGTGAAAATAGGGAGGGGGCAAGTAATAGAAAAAACAATACGGATAAAAACCTAAGTGGTGAAATGTCTTTGTTCTTCATGATAGAAAGAAATTAAATGAATAAACAAACAGTTACAATTCTACCACAAAATTAATAACCCATCAATGGCCTGTCAAGTCCTTAATTATTAAAAATAGTTTAAAATTTTAGATTTAAATTTTAAATTAAAACTCTATGTAATCATATTAACTATCACAAAATCAATTGATTGTCAAATATATTGGACTCAATTATTTGAGATTTCCATATGGCCATTAATGTAGGTTGCAACACTGGTATTTAAAGATGCCCGTGGCTAAATAATGAGCTAGCTTTTGGTAAATGTAATGTCCTGAAAAGGTTTTTGTTCCTGGATCAATTGTAGTTGAAGCAATGTTTCTTGTACGCCTTTTATGGTTTCTTCACTTATTTGAGATTGGCTCCAGCGGGTCAATGATAGCCATTCCTGAATATCTTCCAGCTGTTGTTCATAACGGTTGGCCAAAGTGCGGTCAATACTGGGAATGCGTTTAAAATCTGCCGTGTAGATGTTTATGATTTCCAGAATGTGTTTTAAGGTGGAAGTGTTTTCTTCAATGAACCTATCCGTAGCGGCAATGACGAAACAGGGCCAAGGGGTGGGGCAATCGCCCAATCTCCTGAATATTTGTTTATCTACCAAGGGTTTGGTGGTGAAGTGTTCCCACATAAAATAATCGGCCGTACCTTCTGTTAAGGCTTCAATGGCACCATTGAGGTTGTTGATGACCTCAAATTGAAGTTTTTCGGTATCCCAACCTTCGCTTTGTGCATTGACATAGGCCATAAGGTGGCTTCCGCTACCAAATCGACTTATCGCAGCCTTACTGCCTACCAAATCGTCAATGGATGTATAGGAGCTCTTAGCACCCACATGTATGCCCCAGCGTAGGGGCGAGGCAATATATTCCTGAACTATTTTTGAGGGATTCCCCTCGGTAATGCTTTTAACAAGTCCTTCTGTCAAGATAATGGCCAAATCGGTATCTTCATTTTGAAGCATTTGGCACATTTTACCGGTTCCCTCAGGAATATCCGTCCATTCCAGGTCAATTCCCCGTTCTTCAAAGGCCCCTTCTTCGATGGCTAAGTGCCAAGGCATATTGAAATGTTCGGGAACGCCGACGATCTTTACTTTTTTCATTTTAGATGGCTATGAAGTGCAATATTTATAACGAAAGATATCCTTTCTTTTCAAAGATATTATCTTTTTGGAACTTCAGTTGTAGCTTTTAGGTAAATAACCAATGGTTACTTTGTCAACTTGTCCAAAGTGTACTTGATCAAACCGTTAATGGTTTTTCGTGGATTCTCGGAAAATTCGCCCAACACCCTATTGGCAATAATGCAATTTAGGGAAACGGCTTGGTGTCCTAGGAGTTTACTTAGTCCGTATATGGCCGAAGATTCCATTTCCAGATTCGTTATCTTCAAATCCTTGTATTGGAAAGAGGTCATTTTGTCGTTTAAGGTGTCGTCTTGCAAGTTTAAACGAAGTTTACGACCTTGTGGCCCGTAAAATCCTGAATTTGTTCCGGTTACGCCATATCGTATACGATTGGATGCTAAGGTTTCACGTAACGTCGTATCACATTGGACGAGGTAGGGCCATGGTTTTTTATCTGACCAGTTGGTGTGTTTCACAAATGCCTTTGAAAATTCGTCGTCACACAGTCCTTCATGCTCATAAAAATGTAAAACCCCATCAAATCCCAAGGCGTAATCACTTAAAACATAGGAATCGACCGGAATGTCTTTTTGAACGGCGCCAGATGTACCTACACGTACGATTTTCAGTTGTTTGAACTGTTTTTTGATCTTACGGGTCTTAAAATCTATATTGGCAAGGGCATCCAATTCATTCAATACGATATCTATATTGTCCGTTCCTATTCCCGTAGATAAAACGGTCAATCGTTTACCGTTCAGCTTTCCGGTATGGGTAACGAATTCCCTTTTTTCTTTTTTGAGCTCAATGATATCAAAATGTTTGGAAACCTGGGCAACACGATTCTGATCGCCCACGACTATAATGGTATCCGCTATATCTTCTGGCAATAAATTGAGGTGGTAAATGCTGTTATCAGCATTCAGGATGAGCTCGGAAGCTTCTAACATGTTATAATTTTAGAATTCTGTTAGATTCAGTGTTGTAAAGGTAGTTGTACTTCAGTGCACCTCCCAAATACGCATCGTTATCTTGTATACAGGCATAATAACTTGTTTGCGCTTCTAATATTTCCTTTCCTTTTTTGGTTAAACGAACGGGGTTGAAGGTGTGGTACAAGGGTTTTAAGGTAGTTATGATCCTATCGATCTGGGTGTCCCCGAAACCGTATAATCCTTGGTCGGACAGTACGGTGGTAACCAATTCCTTCTTTGATTTTGGCTTTTGGTCGACCGATAGTTGCAAAATATGGTTTTCAAGATCGTTGAGGCCGTTCCTAATGGTCGGGAATCTTTTCAAATGAGCCGTTATGGCCCCGGAAAGATAGTCGAACCTATAGTTGTCAAAATCCGTAAGGTTTTCTAAACGTATTGGGTTGTCGCTACAATATAATTGCCATACATAATCGGCATATTCGATATCGTCTTGTTTTAATTCGGTCCGCTGTTCATAAAGATGCACTAGGTAATCATCTTTCAGTTCCCCGAAATTGTACATTTTATCGGTATTGTCCTCTTTGCCACAACTAACCAATGAAATTTTAGCGTATTTACGATGGGTTTTCAACCAACTGATGACCGCCAGCATGTTTATTTGGCAGAACAGGTCGTATTCGAACCAAAGTACGATTTCATCTTGTTGTTTATGGTTACAAAGGGAACGGTATTCTTTTAAAGTCTTTTCAATGAACCAGGATTTGGAAACCTTGTAGTTTTTATTCAGGAATTCGAATCGGGTTTTCCAGAAAGTTTCGCTTCCAACATTGGTCAAGGTCTTACCTTCACATAGCATTTCGCGCCACGTTATTATATCTCCTTTCAGGTCTATGGACCTTAACCTATCGGTCAGGCTATCACCATTGGTTATATGTAATAGGGAACTCATCTTTAGGTTTCGTTTTAGGTTTTGGCGAATAAAAGTAATATTAAATTGAAAATTACAAAAAAAATTAACAGTAAAGTACGCAACCCCCCAAAATTAACTTTAGGTGTTACTGGGGTTATCCTCCCACGCGCTTCACATTAAACCCTTTGTTTTTAAGCATTTGCATAATCTTGTCGCGATAATCACCTTGGATTATTATTCGTTCATCCTTGTACGAACCGCCCACGCTTAATTTCGTTTTAAGCTCCTTGGTCAATTTCTTGAAATCACTGTCCGCACCGGAGTAGCCTTCCAGAATGGTAATAGGTTTTCCCTTTCGCTTCTCATACTTACAAATGATGGGATCTTCTTGCATCCAAATATCCGATTTTGGCTTTTCGGGTTCAATTTCCGATGGTTTATGATCAGGAAAAAGATTCTTGAGTTGATCGCTTAAATCCATATACTATTCTTTTATCAATCCCAATTCTATCAATCTTTGATGGAGGAATTCCCCAGCGGTAATATCCTCGAATTGTTTGGGGTTTTCGTCATCTACACAGTTTTCCAAACAGTTCAAAGGCATTTCACTGATCGGATGCATAAAGAAGGGAATGGAATATCTGGAGGTACCCCATAGTTCTTTTGGAGGGTTGACCACTTGATGTATGGTTGATTTTAATTTGTTGTTTGTGTGCCGGGATAGCATATCGCCCACATTGATCATCAATTGATCGGGCTTTGCAATGGCATCGATCCATTCCCCTTCATGGTTCTTTACCTGTAATCCACGGCCATGGGCGCCCATTAATAAGGTGATGAGGTTAATATCCCCATGGGCAGCTGCCCTGACGGCATTTTTAGGTTCTGTTGTAATAGGTGGATAGTGGATAGGCCTTAAAATGGAGTTGCCGTTCAATATAAATTCGTCAAAGTAGTATTCATCCAAATCTAAATGTAAGGCCAAAGCCCTTAAAACGTATTTAGCCGTTTTCTCGAGCATCTTAAACGTCTCTTTTCCTACGGTATTGAATTTCTCCAGTTCGGTCACTATAATATTATCCGGATATTCGGCTTCCAATTTTGGGTTATCTACCACATATTGGCCAAAATGCCAAAATTCCTTTAAGTCACCTTCTTTTCGGCCTTTGGCATGTTCCTTTCCGAAGGAAGTATAGCCACGTTGCCCGCCAATACCTTCAATCTCATACTTATCCTTTGTTTCTTGGGGTAGGTCAAAGAAGTTCTTTACCTCTTTATATAGGTCATCGACCAAGGCATCGGAAAGAAAGTGTCCACTTAAGGCTACAAAGCCGATTTGCTCAAAGGCATTGCCGATTTCCGTGATGAATTTCTGCTTTCTCTGAGGGTCATCGGAAACAAAATCCTGTAAATCCACACTGGGTATTGCGTTCATAGTTGAGTTTTTTGCTGAAATCAAAATTACAAATTAATGTTGAATTGAAAGGGTTGTCCGTTTTGATGGTCCTCCTTTCTTTTTTGTTACATTTATATGGATAATCATCAACCTCTTGTTTTTAAATCTATGGATTACGGTAAATATGATCTAAGTGATGCATTGAAACTGAAGCTATATGTTTCGATGTTGAAACCTCGTATGATCGAGGAGAAAATGTTGATTTTATTACGTCAGGGCAAAATATCAAAGTGGTTCAGCGGTATAGGACAAGAAGCGATCTCAGTTGGCGTCACAGCTGCGATGGACAATGAGGAATATATTTTACCCATGCACCGTAACCTTGGGGTGTTTACGACCCGGAACTTGCCATTGAACCGACTTTTTTCGCAATGGCAGGGAAAGGCCAATGGGTTTACCAATGGGCGAGACCGCAGTTTTCACTTTGGCACCCAAGAATATAAGATCGTTGGTATGATATCGCATTTGGGTCCACAATTGGGGGTTGCTGATGGGATTGCCTTAGCCGGTCGTTTACAGGGAAAAAAGCAGGTAACAGCGGTGTTTACCGGGGAAGGAGCTACCAGTGAAGGGGATTTTCATGAAGCACTGAACGTTGCAGCGGTTTGGGGGTTACCCGTGTTGTTTTGCATAGAAAACAATGGGTATGGACTCTCAACACCGACTTCCGAGCAATTCAAGTGTGAACATTTGGCCGATAAAGGCAAGGGATACGGAATGGAGTCGCATATTGTGGATGGGAACAATATACTTGAGGTGTATACGAAGATCGATGCATTGTGTAAAAGTATTCGGGAGAATCCACGTCCCGTTTTGGTAGAGTTCAAGACATTTCGCATGCGTGGCCATGAAGAGGCCAGTGGTACCAAATATGTTCCGCAGGAATTGATGGATCGCTGGGCGGCTAAAGATCCCCTTGAAAATTATTCAGAATATTTGCGGGATGAAAACATACTTACCGAAGAGCATGATGTAGTGTATAAAAAACGGATTATTACTGAAATAGACGAAAATTTGAAAATGGCTTTTGCCGAAGATGAAGTCGTTCTTGATCAAAGTAAGGAATTAAATGACGTATATAAAAATGTTGATTACAAATCATTTGAACCAAGTCCTGTTATAAAGAACATTCGATTGGTCGATGCTATATCGGAAAGTTTAAGGCAATCTATGGAACGCCATGACAATTTGGTAATCATGGGGCAGGACATCGCGGATTATGGTGGTGTTTTCAAAATAACCGAAGGGTTTGTCGAGGCCTTCGGGAAGGAACGGGTCAGAAACACGCCGATTTGCGAGTCGGCCATTGTCTCTGCGGCTATGGGACTTTCAATCCATGGTATGAAAGCCGTTATGGAGATGCAATTTGCCGATTTTGTGAGCTCGGGTTTTAATCCCATTGTCAATTATTTGGCCAAATCGCATTACCGTTGGGGTGAGAATGCCGACGTGGTCATTCGTATGCCTTGTGGCGGAGGTGTGGCAGCTGGCCCTTTCCATTCACAGACGAATGAAGCTTGGTTTACCAATACCCCGGGCTTAAAGGTGGTTTACCCTGCTTTTCCTTATGATGCGAAAGGGTTGTTGGCCACAGCAATCAATGATCCAAATCCGGTATTGTTTTTTGAACATAAGGGATTATACCGTAGTATATATCAAAATGTACCAACCGATTATTATACCCTTCCGCTTGGCAAAGCCAGTTTATTGCAAGAAGGAGACGATATTAGTATTGTGAGTTATGGAGCGGGAGTACATTGGGTCTTGGAAACCTTGCAAAACAATAAAGATATAAAAGCGGATGTCATTGATCTACGTTCATTACAACCTTTGGATATAAACGCGGTGTATGAGTCCGTGAAAAAGACGGGAAAACTCATTATTCTTCAAGAAGATAGTCTCTTTGGTGGAATTGCGAGTGATATTTCAGCCATGGTGATGGAAAATTGTTTTGAACACCTTGATGCACCCGTTAAACGTGTAGCAAGTTTAGAAACCCCGATACCATTTGCCAAAACATTAGAAGACAATTACTTGTCCAAAGGTAGGTTCGAAAGTGCCTTGTTAGAGCTACTTGCATATTAAAATAAGGGCATTGCATTTTATCGATTACGTTAAAAATTCAATCAAAAATTACATCCAAGACCTTTTTGGGAACGTATATATATGCTGTAACCCAAAAATAAAAACATGAAAAAATCAATAGTATTCTTTGGGGTGGTAGCATTGCTTATATCATCCTGTTCCGTTTCAAAAGTAGCACGTGAAAAACGAAATCTATTAAGCGGTACTTGGATATTGGAAGACGTATCCTACGAGAACAACACCGGTAATTTTTCCTCGATTCTTTTTAATGATGCCAAGGATATCTGTTTTGAAGGCAGTAATTGGTTTTTTAGGGACAATAATAGTACCGGTCGGTATACGATTGCCCCGTCGAGTCTGTGTAATGGCGGCGATCGGTATATTCGATGGTCGGTAGTAGATCGGGAAGAGAATTATACCAGTCAATTACAGTTTAAATTCATTGATGAAAAGAATAAGGATATTGATGGTGGTTTGGGCTATCGGTTGAATATAGATTATTTGACCGCTACCGAAATGACCTTGAAATCGAACAATCAGGTAGATGGTGAACAAGTTACCATCGTATATAAATTCACCAAAAAATAAAACAAATATAATGGACTAACCATTTTCAGGTATTTAAAGAACCTAAAGAGGTAGTCATTAATTAAATCAAAATAGTTTACAGATGAAAAATATTGCAAGAAAAAGCGTTTATGTATTATTGTGTATGGCTTTGGTCACATCGGGCTGCAGTGTTACCCGAAATGCGAACAATAAGCAAAAAGGGGCCGTAATCGGTGCCAGTGGAGGAGCTGTAATAGGTGGCGTCTTAGGTAATAATATAGGAAAAGGGAACAATACCGCTTTAGGTGCCATTATCGGGGCTGTAGTCGGTGGTGTTGCCGGAGGTTATATCGGAGATCGTATGGATCGCCAAGCCGAACGAATCGAGGAAGAAATACCAGGCGCGGAAGTGACTCGGGTAGGAGAGGGAATCAATGTAACTTTTACCGAGGATGCAGGGGTTTATTTCGATACGAATAAATCGAATGTAAAAGGAACATCCGCTGCGACATTGGATAAATTGGCCGGAATTTTCAAAGAGTATCCTAAAAGTAACATTTTGGTAGAAGGCCATACAGATAGTGCCGGACCAGAGGATTATAATATGAAACTTTCGCAACAACGTGCAGAATCGGTTACCAATTACTTAATTGCGCAAGGAATAAGTGCAACACGGTTTACCACAAAATGGTATGGTGAAAACCAACCAAAGGCAGATAATACCACTGCAGAGGGTAAATCTAAAAACCGTAGGGTAGAATTGGCCATTGTTGCCAGTGAGGAACTTAAGGAAGAGGCCCAACAGAATACCAAAGGGTAAATACGTAAAGGACTTAAATAATAAAAAATCCCGACACAAAAGTGTCGGGATTTTTTATTTCTTTTCCTCCGGGATTGCCAATGATGCAATGATACCGGCAACCAATGATACCGAGATAACGGTCAAAGAAACCCATTCGGGCAATTCGATATGGTGAGAGAACAACATCTTAAGTCCCACAAAAGCCAGGATCACAACAAGACTGTAATTGATGTACCTGAATTTTTCCAACATACGGGAAATAAGGAAGTACATAGATCGTAATCCTAAAATGGCCAAGATATTTGAACTGAATACGATAAAGGGGTCTGCCGTAATCGCTAGAATGGCCGGGATACTATCCAAGGCAAACAAAACATCGGTCAACTCAATAATGATCAAGGCCACGAATAGGGGAGTGGCCGCATTGATTCCCATACGTTTCACAAAGAAATCATGGTTGTTGATGGTAGAAGTTATCGGGTAGATTTTTTTTATCTGTCTGAATATCCAAGAATTTTTAGGATCAAAATGTGAATCATCGGATTTCAACATCTTAAACGCCGTATAAAGTAGAAAGACCCCGAAAACGTAGATGATCCAATCGAATTTAGTGATCAATGCAACCCCGAACAGAATCATAAGTCCGCGAAAGACTATGGCCCCAAGAATACCCCAGAACAAGACCCGATGTTGATAGAGGGCCGGAATTTTAAAAGCCTGGAAGATTACGGCAATGACAAAAACGTTATCGATACTCAATGATAATTCTATAAGGTATCCGGTAATGTATTTAAGAACCGCATTGTTCGGTGTTAAACCAGTAGGGTTTTCAACCATTCCCGAGGAAAACAACCAGTAGATCACTCCACTAAAGCCAAGAGCAACGGTAACCCAAACAGCTGTCCACAAACCAGCTTCCTTACTTTTTATAACATGTTCCGTTTTATGGAAAACACCAAGGTCAAGTGCCAGAAACACGATAACCAAGGCAATGAACAATCCCCAAACTAGCATAATATTTCAATTTTTACAAGAGACGAAGTTAAGTAGTATTTTTCAAATTGGATAATAATACCTTTGCAGTTATCAATTTTTGGCGTGAATATTGTACTTGGAATAAAAAATGGTGGAATCGCCACTATCATAACCCGTTTTTTTTATACCTTTTCATCACTATAAAATGACGGATTATTAAACACATACCATAAAAATCAGCAAAATGAAACATGTTATTTTTTTATTTACCGCTTTATTGATGACCCAATTGGGAAGTGCCAACAATCTACCTCAAGATGGGGAAGGCCTTATTAAGGCCAAGGCAAAGGAATTGACTAAAAAGTATACAGCGGAATTGGGACTTGAAGCCGGACAAATGGCCGATTTTGAACAAACCATTGCCGGATATTTATTGAAGAAATCCAAAATCGGAAAGATGAACTTATCCCCAGCGGATAAAACGGTCATGTTAAAGCAATTGAACGGTCAGGAAAATGAAGATATGGCCGCTTTACTGCATAAAGGGCAATATAAAAAATACTTGAAGGCCAAAATGAAGTTGCAGCCATAAGAAGTATTTTAGGTTAGGATAAAGTGCCGATATTAACCGTTTCATTAATGAAGCGATTGTATCGGCTTTTTTATGCAATTTTGATTGTATTCCTAATTGAAAGATCGGTCATATAGACTCTTACTCGGCCTATTTTAAGGAAGTTTATCGATGTATGGCATTAATTTCCGTTGTAAACAATCTAAGGGTTTCAACGGCAGAACATATTTTTGGTAACTTGTTCTGCGAGACACTATGTACATAAAAATGAAAAAAAGAACACTAAATGCAGTGGGTTTCCTGTGCTTTGTATTGGGAACCAATGGAATGTTAGCGCAGAATTACGAACCTACCAAAGAACTGGTAAAAAAACATACGGTCATGGAACAATATGAGCCGGATATGATTTTAAGTGTAGATGAGCGTGAACAGTTAAAGGAAAAACACAAAAATTTAATTGCCAAGAGGAAAAGTGTATTGGACACGCTGGATATTTCCGAGAGGCGTAGACAGCGACTATTGCGAGTCCTTTCCAAAAGTCCGTTTTCAAATGAATTGAACAAGGCTATGGCCGATATTGAGTTTGAGGACGAAACCGACAATCAATAAACCTTTTAACCAAACAGGATGTAAAACCTTCTTTCGAGAAGGTTTTTTTATGCTTTTTTATTAGAGAATATTAAGTGAATACTAAAAAACAGTTAAATATTGATAATCAGTAATTTAAATTCAATGGAATTACTGATTATTTCGTAATTTAAGGGAATTGAAATAGTTTTTGTTTAACCCCAAAAATCAAAGCCTATGAGAACATTATTAAATTCAAGGGGTTCAGCAGGTCTTGAACCTAAAGAAAACACATTGGTACATCGATTGGAACGTAATTTAAGGGATGTTAACCAATTACGAAAGAATTTGAATTCCTACAATTGCGAACCTCAAACTTATAATGAATATACCCGTATAGAGGCTTTAAAAAATGGGTTGGATACTTTTAAGGAGCGTAATAAGCAGATTATCGACTCTATAAAAAAACAAGCGGAACCTTTGAACGGTTGTATAAAAAAAGTAAAGGATCAATATTCGGAATTCAATGCCCTAAAAAGTGGAGTGGAAGAGTATATGGGATTGGCCCGTTCAAAATATACGCATTGAGGAAGGGTAATCAGAAAGAATAAAAAAAGCCTGGATCATATTCCAGGCTTTTTAAATATATAACTATGTTCTCTCTTATGAATTGGCATTGGCACCAATATCCGCTACGGCTACAATGTTATTGTTGGTATCGTGAATGGTTATATGTCCGTTTAAGGCCAATAAACCTTCATAAGTAAGGCTGTTTCCATTGTTCAGCTGGGTAATGGTGGTATTACTTATAGAACATTCACAGACAGCAAGTGTAATGGCAATATCGCCACCTTCAGCAGCACTGTTAAAGCGAATGTAAGCAGGATTGGTGGCAGTAGACGCCCCATCCAATTCGATTAAAACGTGGGTAGAACCGTTGTCTTCTTGGGTAAATGTGGCAGTTCCTGTAACACCGGAACCGGAGACATCATAAATTTGGTATTCAACGCTTTGAAGAATAACCGCTTCTGCTACGTTGTCTTTTTTACATCCAGTAAAAACCAATAGGCATAGCAAGCTTAAGACTGCGAGGGAACTTTTAATTTTCATATATAGTAAGTGTTAAATATTTGTATCAAAGATGTAAAATAGGTTTTAATGATATTGTGTTTGAATATGACTTTTCTACCAAAAGGTGGAAAATTCCGACGTAGAACACTTTTTAAATGTTAATTTATTCAAAAAAACAAGAATTGGGAATCATCAAAACCATTGAATCACAATCTTAGGTATAAAGTATGGGTTTAAAACACTTTCCTATAATTCATAAAATGTGATGGCAATATCAATGGAATGTTACGGCCCATTTTAAGGAAAAATCGTTAGTTGGCATTGGCACCGATATCGGCAACGGCAACGATAGGGGCAGTGGACCCTTGACCGTTATGAATGGTAATATGTCCGTCGAGATGGGTTAATCCGTCATAGGAGATAGAACTACCATTATTTAATTGGGTTATGGTGGTGTTGCTAATGGCACATTCACAGGTCATTAAGGTTATAGCGACAGTACCGCCCTCAGCAGCGCTGTTATATCTGATATAGGCCGGATTTTCGGAGGTATAGGCACCCACAAGCTCAATCAATACATGAGTAGAGCCGTTATCTTCTTGGGTAAAAGTTGCCGTGCCGGATATATTGGAGCCGGAAATATCATAAATGGGATATTCAACACTTTGGAGGATTACGGCTTCGGTAACATCATCATCGTTACAACTTAGTACTAGGAAAACGCAAAGTAATGCGAAGAAGGAAAGGGAACTTACATTTTTCATGATTTAATTATTTAGGAAACAAATTTATTTTGGAATTGGGTGATATGAACTGATAAGAATCAGTCGGAGGGGATGTAAATAGGTTTGAACGGTGGAATACCCGGTTATTCGATAAACGGTATTACACATAAGTTCCAAAATATACTATTTTACATAATATAAATTATAGTACAAATATGTTTATATCGTTAAACGGCGCATACCGCGTATTTGATATAATTATAGATATAGCGACACGCCAGTGTTCTATATCGTCAATAATTATGTCAAAGCCGTTTTACTGGAGTGTTCTTTTGCCAACGCGCCATCTCGCCGCCAATTAAAATCATCCATAGGATAATTTCAATTGTCACGTGTAAGCTATAATTCTATATTATATAAAATATCCCTCAAGCTTTGAGAATCGATTAAAACTTACAAGCGGGTCATCAACTTTAATTTACGTAGTTTCAATATTTCTATACAGAAAAAAAATTTTCGAAAATTTCAAATTTTTAGAAACCCTAGGAAGAAACCTTTCGGCTACTCTATTAAGTGGTATAGTTTTAAGAGAACTTTTAGTTGAATTGCCAGCGCTCCGTCTCGCCTAAAAATAAATACTTCGTGGGTCGCATTTATTTTCTCGCGTGTTTTGCCAAAATTCTCTTAGACCGAGTTTAACATCGAGATTCTATTTGAAACAAAGTACTAATCTTTTACCCAATTATTAATTGATGTATGTGCTAACTCCAATTCATTCTCTGCAATCTAACTGCATTCAAAATAGCTAACAATGCTACACCCACATCAGCAAACACAGCTTCCCACATTGTTGCAAGTCCACCAGCACCAAGAATAAGAACTATGATTTTTATTCCGAAAGCCAATGAGATATTTTGCCAAACGATACGTCTTGTAGAGCGTCCTATTTTAATGGCACGAGCAATCCTTGATGGTTGGTCATTTTGAATAATTACATCTGCCGTTTCTATGGCAACATCACTTCCTAGACCTCCCATTGCTATGCCGACATCACTTGCAGCCAATACAGGTGCATCGTTGATACCATCACCTATAAAAGCAACTTTTGTATCTGGTTGTGCTTTGAGTTTTTCTACTTCGTTGAGCTTATCTTCTGGGAGTAATCCGCCTTTTGCCCAATCGATACCTAATTTTTTTGCAACTTGTTGCGTAATGGAATCTTTATCGCCCGAAAGCATTATGATTTTAGAAATGCCTGATTTGCGGATTTCCTTGATAGCTTGTTGTGCATCTTCTTTCAACTCATCTGCGATAGTTACATAGCCAGCAAATTTACCGTCTATTCCTACCATAACTATTGATTCAACAATAGTATCTGTCTCCGAAGGAACGGCAATAGCATTTGAAGTCATTAAAGCTTTGTTTCCTACAAGCACGGTTTTTCCGTTTATCGTTCCTTTCAGTCCCTTTCCTGCAATTTCAGATACTTCGCTGGCAACATAGTCTGCTCCTTCTACTTTGTATTCCATAATGGCCTTTGCTATGGGATGTGTAGATTGTTCTTCAATTGCCATTAGGTACTTCATAAAGTCCGCTTTCTCGTAAGCTGAATCATTTACAACCTCTTTTATTTTAAAAACTCCCTTGGTTACCGTTCCGGTCTTATCCATAACCATAGAATTAACTTTGGTCATAGTATCAAGAAAAGAAGCTCCTTTGAATAAAATACCGTTACGGGATGCTGCGCCAAGTCCACCGAAATATCCTAAGGGAATTGAAATAACAAGTGCACAGGGACAAGAGATTACAAGAAAGATTAAAGCTCGATAGAGCCAGTCTCTAAAAACGTAATCATCAACAAAGAAATAAGGCAACAAGGTGAGTCCTATAGCTAGAAAAACCACAATAGGCGTGTAAATACGTGCAAATTTTCTAATAAATAGTTCTGTTTTGGATTTTCGAGCTGTGGCATTTTGAACCATATCCAGTATTCGAGCAATCGAGCTGTTTTTGAACTCTTTAGTCGTTTCAATTTCTACAACACCATCAAGATTAATACTTCCTGCAAAAACAGACGCTCCTTTCTGGACAGTATCAGGTTTACTTTCCCCCGTAAGGGCAGCAGTATTAAAAGAACCTTTATCTGAAAGTAAAATGCCATCTAATGGCACTTTTTCCCCGACACGCACCTGAATCTTTTCTCCTATTTCTACAGTTTCAGGGTTAACCGAAATAAAGTCATCGTTACGATTCACCAGCGCTTCATTAGGCCGAACATCGAGCAATGCTTTTATATTTCCTTTTGCTCGATTGACTGCTGCATGTTGAAATAATTCGCCCACGGCATAAAACAACATTACAGCCACACCTTCTGGATATTCGCCTATGGCGAAAGCACCCAAGGTTGCTATGGACATTAGAAAAAATTCCGTGAAGAATTCTCCATTTTTAATACTATTCCAACCTTCACTTATTACTGGAAATCCAACGGGTATGTAAGCAATGGTATACCAAATAATTCTCACCCAACCTTCAAAAAATGGTAAAGCATCAAAATAATCAATGGTAATACCTACGATAAGCATTATAAAACTTATGATAGCAGGAATATAGGTTTTTAATCTGGAAACACTCTCAGTGCTATTATGATTATGCCCATCATCGTGACTATGCTCTTTTTCTGAATCTGGTTTTAAATCTCTTAAATTGACTTTCTTTTTTCTCATTTTGTATTGAATAATTCTTTTATATCATCAGGAATAGGCATAGGTCTTAATGGTGGTACATTTGTACCTCCTGTATTGCCTAGCGGTATGTGGTTAATGAACGATTTCCAACCGCCAACAATTAATCTAAGGATTTGTCCAAATACTTCTTTCGTATTCTTGTCCATCACCCCAAACTTTAGCATCAACCAATGTGAATAGGTATGTTCAATGGGGTAAGATTGACCTATGATATGACTACGCTCTAAATGATACCAAGCACTACTATATTGCTTATTTTCTAAACAGGAACTGTATTGTATCAATTCTTCATTATATGCCTGCTTAAGATGTTTAGGTATTTTAGTATTAAACTTCATATCCAATTTAATTTTCGGATAAAATTAGTTTAATAGCTAGTGCAATGGAAGTGCATTTATAGCCCACTACACTTATCGCAAATACCTTTTACAACCAAGTTTACATTTTCCGAAACAAAGCCTTCAGGAACTTTTATTTGAGGTATCTTATGGTCTGTTAAGCAAACGGTTTCATTGCAACTATTACAATGGAAGTGCAAGTGTAAATCGGTTTTTATATCACAGTAACAGCCTTGTTCACATAGTGCATATTTGGTTATTCCCGTGCCATCATCAATCTGATGTACAATATCATTTTCCTCAAAGGTTTTTATAGTTCTGTATAGGGTAGTTCTATCTGCCTTTTCAAAAGCATTTTCAATATTACTTAGTGTTACAGCTGCATTGTTTTCGGAAAGAAACTTATATATTAATAATCGCATGGCTGTAACACGAATATTTTTTGATTCTAAAAATTGTTCAATTGTTTCCATAATTAATCGTGGTCTTCGTTTCCAAATGGTTTAATAATAAGTCCTACACTGAAATATAAAACCATCTGTGGGTGCATAATTTCAGGAAAGACAGGATTATCATGAGGTGGTAATATATTAAATTCTAGATGCAATGGCTGTGCAAAGGCATTTTAATCATTCCATACACATTACTCTTCGCTCCTATCGTCGTCTGGGCGGCAGCGTATTCCATTACCTTTTGCGAAGAACCTTTTTGCCTAGCTCTAATAATACAACCTAAAATCAAGCAATTTGCAGACATTATAATGTCTTTGGTGCAACTCTTCTACAACGTCCAACATATTATCATCTTCCTTGAATAAGTTGAAGAATGCCTTATCAAGATTTGCACTACTTATTCCATTAAATGCATTTCCATAGCCAGAAATACCTTTTGCACCAGTGATATCCAAAAAATATTGTGCTTCCTCCTCGTCTAAATCCAGGATTTTTGCATTCGAAAAATGTAAGATCTTTCCTTTTAACCTTCCTTCAAAAATTTCCGCAATTTCCTGTAAACTATAATAGTAGTCGTTTAGGCAAATGCTATTTGATTCACCGGTTATAACTAAGTAGATGATTTCATAGTCTTTAAAATTATGATCATCCAAAACAAGTGCATTTAGGCAATCTTCCAGTCCCTCAATAGTGTCACAGGTTTTATATATGCTTGCTATGCCATATTTCTTGGCCAATTGTTCCAAGCTTTCTTGTGCTTCGGTAACCTTTTCCGTTTCTATTTCATGAACCGCTTCCAAACAATAAATGAAATTTGCTGCATCTATACATTGTTCTTGGGGTAATTGTTTTCTTTTCTCTAACAAGTTTCTGAAATTATATTAAACACAAAATTAGGGTAACGCTTCTAGTTTTTCAGCGTTTTCAAAGAAAATACCCTTCCACTCATATTTATACATCGCTAGTTATTTTGTGTTATAGTGTTATATGCTTCTCCTGTGTCGATGTCACTCCTCTCCTACCCCTTCGACAACGCCAAGGACGGACTTGGATCATATAAAAGTGTTCAGGGCCATAGAA
>NZ_WKJH01000011.1 GCF_009674825.1 Maribacter luteus | reverse complement strand
TTCTATGGCCCTGAACACTTTTATATGATCCAAGTCCGTCCTTGGCGTTGTCGAAGGGGTAGGAGAGGAGTGACATCGACACAGGAGAAGCATATATCACTATAACACAAAATAACTAGCGATGTATAAATATGAGTGGAAGGGTATTTTACTACATTATTAATTACTATTACGGATTTCCGTAATTGATTACTTGTTAATTCTATTTATATTTGATAAACCTCCACAATCACTATTATTAATTTCAATTATCAGGTTCAACAAATAAGACCAAATATTTTATGGCTAAAACAATTAGCGAAATTGATTGGTTAAAACTTTTAAAAGTTGATAGCAAAGAATTTTCGTCTTGGTTCCGTTTAGTGGATAAAAAAATAGTAAGTGGTGCGAAGATTAATTTTTATTGCTTGAACTTCAACAAAACCAAACCCGATTATGAGGGCTTCATTAGATATTTACTGACTCAAGTAGAAAGTTATGTTTTTGAAAAATTTGAAATATTAGAAATTCTGGAAGATGGTGAATCTCCACAAGAAAAAGCATTAAGTTATTTTGGTAATACAGACCCTTTGCGAGATGGAAGGTATGGAGAACTTATACTTTATCTTTTTGTTGAAGCACTGCTTAAAGCACCTTTAGTTGTTCATAAGATTGGTCAAACTTACAATAACAACGACCAAGTTAAGGGTTCAGATGGTTTGTTTTTAGGTTCTAGGGCAGGCAAATCCACTCTTTTCCTTGGTGAATCAAAAATGCGGGGTAGTTTCAGCGTTTGTGTAAGTGATGCCTTAGATTCAATCTCAAGATATATTGATAACCCTGATTCCATTGATAGAGAATTAAGTGTGGCAAAAAAACACTTGAGTAGAGACTTGAATAATTTGGATAAGGATTCCCTTGATTTAATATATAGAAGTCTAAGAACAAAACAACCTGAATTCAAACAATATAGTATCTGTTATCCGGCTTTCTTAATGTATAAAGAAGGTAAAATTGAAAAGATGATTGATGATAATTTACCAGATATAGAGAATGAGATAAACAAATTTCTTTTGAAGATTAAGGATAGGAGGGCCAAATATATTGGGGAGGCATTACCAAAAACTAAAAATATTACATTAGAGTTTTTTATGATGCCAGTAGTATGCGTAAACAGTTTTAGAGAGTTATGCTATAAGGTTTTTCATAATGATAAAATTTTCCAAAGAGTTAATTAAAAATGTCAAATAAGACTATACAATCAGCTAGGGAGCATCCTGTCTTCAAAAAGATAATTGGTAGTTTAATTACAAATAGATTTTTTTCTGAAATAAATCTTGAAAAGAAAAAAGAAATAATTAATCAAGAAGAAGTTGATCAAGCCATATGGTTAGCAACCATTATTTCCACAAGTGATAATGAGGATGATAAGTTTATTGGTTCTGTTTTTGGAATACTTCTTTTTCTTGAATATGAGGAATCAGATTACGTTAAGGCTGCATATATAATTCTATCACGATCAGGTAATTTAATTGCTTCTAGATTTTTTAAAAAACTCATTGAAATAAGCCCAAGAGATGGATATTTTCAATTCAAAGATAATTTTGGACCCACTTTGGATTATGAACTAGGAGCTAAATTAGCTGTAAATGAAATTAAAGTTGCTGGAATTGAAACGATTATTGGTTCAGATTATCAAAAAAAACTTTGGGATGCCCTAACAAAAACTAAAGAAAATATAGCAATTTCCGCTCCGACATCTGCTGGTAAATCTTATATTATTCAAAACTACATTCTTGAATTTTTCTCAAAAAATAAAAGTGCTTTTGTCATATATATAGTACCAACTAGGGCCCTAATATCTCAAGTCGCTGAAGACTTTAAGAATGTGTTAAACGACGATGTATCTATTAATACAGCATTTATAGAAAAAGAAGATGAAAATTTAGAGGAATTTTCTTCAAAGGAATTATTTATACTCACACCTGAAAGAACGCTAAAGCTAATTCAATACTCGTACGATACTCAATTAGAACCCGAAATTATATTTCTTGATGAAGTCCAAAACATTGAGAATGAAGATAGCAGAGGATTCTTTTTAGAGTTTTTACTTAATGAAATTGAAGCACTTTGGTCAACATCCAGAAAAATAATAGCTGGTCCATTTTTAAATAATCCACATCTCCTTTTTAAATTAATTTTCAATGAGGAAAGTAGGAACTTACAAACTGTTTTTTCACCTGTATTTCAGTTAAAAGCTGTTTTAAGGGCTAATCCTGAAAAAGATAATTCAATTATAATAAAAATTTTTTTTCAAGGAACTCATCTAAATGACATACAGATTGATGTTGATTTTGATTTCAGAAGATTACTAGCATCAGGAAAACAACAGGCCTTGACCAAAATAGTCCCTCTTTTTGGCAAAAACAGTAAAAATATAATTTATTTTCCCCGAACAGATTGGGCTGAAAATTTTGCAACAAAGCTAGCTGCCGAGTTATCAGCTAACAAAGAAAAACAGAAAATTGACCAAGACATCGTTGATTTAATTGAATTAATTAAGGAAGAAATTCATCCAGAGTATTATTTAATTGACGGCTTAAAAACAAAAACGGCTTTTCATCATGGTAAAATACCAGAAATTATAAGAGGAGAATTAGAATTTCTGTTTTCAAACGGAAAATTAGATAATATTGTTTGCACATCGACTTTAATGGAAGGCATTAATCTTCCTGCTGAAAAGGTTTTTA
Organism: Maribacter luteus; assembly: GCF_009674825.1. GTDB lineage: Bacteria > Bacteroidota > Bacteroidia > Flavobacteriales > Flavobacteriaceae > Maribacter_A > Maribacter_A luteus. Next base: position 1,481 of record NZ_WKJH01000011.1, on the reverse strand, counting down.
TACCAATTGCAAAAAAGGATAGTATTCAATTAAGTTCTTTTGAATTTGGAAACATTGTGGGCAGAGCGGGTAGAATCAAAGATTCGTTAATCGGAACGGTTTTATGCTTAGAAAAAGAAGATGAAGAATGGGCCGAAGAACAATTTGTTCAAAATCCAGAAATGGAAATAGTACCAGCGATTAATAAACTTTTAAAACATCCTATAGATGATATTATAAATGCCCTAAATCAACCCTTAAATGACGCAATCAAAGAATTAGAATATGCTGTCAGTTTCCTTAAGCATAAGTTTTTGAAAGGTGAAAAAGCTCTAGAAGACTATCTGAAGAGTAAAAATTTAAAAGAAGAAAATATTAACGCTATTATAGATTCACTTACTGTAAAGTTAAATGATATAAATATCCCGTACGACTTACTAAGGCTTAATCCCAGTATTGACCCTGAATTTCAAAATACTTTGTTCAACAAAATAAAAAAAGAAGGCATAGACAATTGGGTGTTTTATGAAAATGAAAACCTATATAAAATTTGGAATAAACAAAATCGCCAAAGTAAGACACATAGTGAAACGAACTTATTTGGACAGTTGGATAATATTTTAAGCTTACTAGATGATATTTTCAATTTTAAAAGAGAAGCTTACTTTAAACATGATATTTCACGCTCTTTAAGCCAAATGGTATTTTATGCTGTATTGTGGCTACAAAATAAAAGCATGAAACAACTAATTAGCAATGAATTGAATTTTGATTCAAAAATTAGAGGTATTCTTGACCTTAATGATAAGAGAAAAGTAAATCGAAAAATTAATGAAGTAATAAAAGTATATTCTACAATTATTAGTTTTGTTCTTGTAAAATATATGAAGCTTTTGGCGGACATGTTAGACTTTTTCATGGATGATAATCAAAAAGAAGAATATAAATTAAGCCTATCTATGCCGACAATGCTAGAATTAGGAACTTACAATGCTTTAGTTTTGTTTCTTATTTCAAAAGGAATATCAAGGTCAATTGCAATAAAACTTTACAGAATAATACCAGAGGAAGAACATGAAACCCCGCTGAATTGGTTATCTAGACAGAAGTCTGTTGAAGGCTTAAGTAATGCATACAACAGGTATCTAAAAAGAAAAGGGTTTCTTTATAAAGATTAGCTTTTATAATTTGCAAACGGCCTATGAAAATTTTAGCCCCTTATTCTGGTCTATTGTTTTTTAAAGCATTCATAAATCACACAAGTTTGGCTTGGTAAAACTTATAGCCAATGGCTGATTGCTTTTGGCAGTTTGTAGCGCAGGTACATTTGACACCACATTTTCTACGTGTCAAGACTTTTTTATGCAACCCTAGCCTGTCCTGAACAAAGTCGAAGGGATAATAGTAGGGGAGTGGTCTCGAAGATTCGTGGATTCGTTGCCCTGCCGGTTAGATAAAGCAGGCGGTTTCCCCATATAGTTGATTGTAAACCATATCAATTG
>NZ_WKJH01000029.1:735-2159 GCF_009674825.1 Maribacter luteus | reverse complement strand
AACAACGATGAGCTGAATATCCACAGCAACCTGCCTCGTATGCGGTCGATACTTCATGACCGGCGAAATGTTTATCAACATAATCTTTAAGTTGTTACGGGTCCGGATTCATTGAAAATGACTTGCCTGAAAACAAATCTGTCGCACAATGCACTTTCCAACTTCGCTTGTGAATGTCGATGCCAATGTATAACTTCGGTACAGCAGTAATTTGAGTAACCATATCTTTATTTTTTTGTTCATTTTAAAGATACTCGACTTACTGCTTTTTCATCGATGCTATAAGTAATTGCTTGGTTCAAGTCTACTTACGAAAATCCACGGGGATTTTCTATTCGGTTTGTATTTGCTAAATTAGGTGCTGAAATACGCAACTAAGTAATACACAAACACGTTGTGTGCAATTTGGCTACGTTACCAAGATTTGGTATATTTGAGTAAAATATAACCAAAATGGGAAAAAACACATCAATATCACTTGGAAATCATTTTGAGGATTTTATCAGAGAAGAAGTAAATTCTGGTAGATATGGTTCGGTTAGCGAAGTAATTCGTTCCGCATTACGTTTGTTAGAACGTGAAGAAAAAAAAGAAAGAGAACTTATTAAAGCTCTCGAAGTTGGAGAAAATAGCGGATTTGTTGAAAATTTCGACCCAAAACAACATTTGAAAGAATTACATCGTAAACACTTATGAGTAAAAACAAATATCGCATAAGTCAACAAGCGATTGAGGATTTAGACAAAATTTGGATTTATACGCTTAACAAATGGTCTAAAGAACAAGCAGACAGATATTATGATTTAATAATGGCAGAAATTGACTTTATTGCGGATAACTATCTGATTGGAAAATCGGCTGAACAAACTCGAAAAAATTATCGTGTAACGAAAATTAATTCGCATCTGATTTTCTACAGAAAAGTTGAAAATGAAATTGTAGAAATCGTTAGAATTTTACATCAGAGAATGGATATTAAAAAACGACTGAAATAAAAAAACTGCACACAACACCGTGTCCTATGAAAAGCCCTAGTCCAGTTCTCTAAAGTTAATCAATATTTTCTTTTTTGCCTTAAACCACCTTTTTTTCTTTAATATAACTTGCTCCGCATCCTATATGTGATACACCTTTTGTCTTAGGGTTCACCAGCATCTGTATGATTATAAGCTATAATAGACCCGGCCACTTGCTATAAAGATGTGATTCCGGTTTTCTGGATCACCCACGTTGTTCTGTGGTACGGGTACGGGTCTCTCTATTATTTTGTGAGCTTTGTTATGGTTTGTTTTTTTATCTTTTATTCCAGTACCCCTATGCAATAAGGAGTCTCTGTTTTGATTACCGCCAATGTTCTGCTGAGCAGTTTTCGCGCTACCTTGATAATGCTACTTTTGGTATTTCTACCTTGGTGTTTGCGATAA
>NZ_WKJH01000029.1:0-520 GCF_009674825.1 Maribacter luteus | reverse complement strand
TGGGGACAGACCGACATAACCGGCCAAATGCTTTACACTATTGAACCTTCTCAGATCCCCCAGTTCACATAATATACCACAGGCAACGATCCCTCCAATGCCGGGTATGCTCCTGAGCAACATATAATCCTTCTTATGGTACGTTTTGCAATACCTACGAAGCTGAGTGGAAACATCCCGAAGCTCTTGGTCCACAAAACGGAAGAAACGCATACGACTCTCTAAAGTCGCTTTTGCCGTCGGGTTCTCAAACACAATGCCATCTAACCATTTACGGTACTTATGGCTCCAATGGTCGTTGTCAAATTCTTCCGGCTCTTTAATACCGAAATACAACAACTGCATTTTGATGTAACTCTTTATCCTCCGAAAATCCTTGACAAGATCGTTTCTGCGCCTAAATAGACTTCGTAACTCCTCTCGATCCACATCGGGAACATGGATACCCTCCAAACGACCGTCCTTTAACTCTCTTGATATCAACTGCGCGTCTATCCTGTCGGTCTTGGTATGTTTCTCC
>NZ_WKJH01000010.1 GCF_009674825.1 Maribacter luteus | reverse complement strand
TTCGGTACAGCAGTAATTTGAGTAACCATATCTTTAATTTTTTGTTCATTTTAAAGATACTCGACTTACTGCTTTTTCATCGATGCTATAAAAAATAACGCAAGTCATTGATAACACTAAGGTTTGGGCATTTTTGAAAGTCGCCAAATTTTTAAATTTGACGATTTCCCAGTAAAAAGATAAATAGAAAAATTTAAAAATTCGGCTTGTGTTAATCCGAAAAAAAATCGCTTATTTTCTGCGCTACTTTTCATATACGGAGCCGTTGTGCGGCAGCTAAAAAAAACAGACGACATGAAAAATTTGCTAGCTATAATTCTGACCATTCTAAGTCTTTCGGTTTTCGGACAGAATAAATATGACTATGTTCATTTCAACAAATTGACCGAAGTTAAAGGAACGGACTATGTAATTGCATCTATTGACAACAGAAGTAAAATGGCGGAATCCAAGAGCAAATATCTTCTGTTTATCGACACAAAAGATGGTTCAACGGTACAAGTTGATTTCCCCGGAGATGGATATTTAGGTCAAGTTGAGCAAGTAAAAATTGACGACCTTGAAATTAATCAAATTATCGTAGCTGCTAAATCTGTCGACCTAGACGGAAAAAGTGGAATTGATTGGTCAGACCCACAACAGATTTTTATAATCTCGGTAGACGGTAAAACCAAAAAGCAATTGACTAAAGACAAATTTTTTACCAGAACGTGGACAGTCAATAATCAAACAGGAACGATAGTGATTACTGGTCACTACGACACAAATGAAAATGGAAAGTATGATAAGACGGACAAGAATGAAATTTTAATTTTCGACTTAAAAACACTAAAACTGAAGACAAAAATTTAAAAAAAGCCGACCGCACAACAAAGCATATAGCTTATGGCGGGTGAACGGCTGGCAGCAAGGCTTTCGCTTTGTAGCCAGCTTTGGTTTCGGCCGACAGGCTAGTGCTTCGAAACCGCCACAAGCCATATGCAAAACGTTGTAGTGCATTTGGCGCAACTTTTAAAGAAAAACTACGTCTTACTTTAAAAAAGAAACTTATGAAACTGAATGCTATAATTTTAATAGGGGTTTTAATTCTTACTGCTGCCTGTAGTAACGATGAAAATACTATGTTAAAAATTGACGGAAAATATACAGGGACTTTTAAAAGAGACAACAATGTTGCAAATGTGGAAATTGAGTTTATAAATGGAAAATTTTTGGGGAATAGTACTGGAGATGGCTACTTGATACCTATTTATCATGGAGAATATTCAATTAATGGAGATATAATAGTGTTTGATAATAAACAATTAGTTCTGCCAGCTATTTATGACTCTAGTACGCTGTTAGATGGAAAGTGGAATTTTACGTTTGACCAAAATACTCTAACTATGATAAAATCAAATGGAGATAAATACGCCCTAATGAAAAATTAAAAACGACACTACAACAATGTATAACCGCAATTACGGCGGATTCGACTGCGTCCGAATCCACACGTAATTGCTAAGGTCAGTGTAAAACCAAAAATTATTGCATATCAACCAGTAACTGCGGTTATACTAAACGTTGTATGCAAGTGTGGATAAACACCTGCTAAATAATCGGATTGTTAAAAGAATAAAATCTTCACTTACAAATTTTAAAATAACAAAACTGACAACTTAAATTAAAGTTTGCCAAAAGAGCAGGTTTCTCTACAATCTATTTAATAAATTGCTCTCTGCTTTTAACAATAGTAGGAACATGTGGCTTAATCCAAGCGGCTAAATCAACTAATTTTTTCAGAAATACTTCACCCTGTTCTGTTAAACTATACTCCACCCGAATAGGCACTTCAGGGTAAACTTTACGGTTAACATGACCATCTCGCTCTAATGTACGTAATGATTTAGTCAACATTTTAGGAGATATACCTACAACACTTCTTCTTACATCGGCAAAACGTAAAACTTTGTGTTTGCCAAGTACCAAAATTATCATCATTGTCCATTTATCAAGCACCTCTGCCAATACATCTTTTATAGGGCAAACTTCACCAGGATTTTCTACATCCAGGTCTTCCAGTATCTGTTTTACTTTTTTATCATTCATAACATTACTTTTTTACTATTCAATTACATAATCAATAACTATTGCAACTAACAGATTGATTACCTACACTATACATTATATACTTGCGATACAAATGTAACTTAAAGTTGTGGATTTACAGTACATCTAAAACATCAAAATTTATTTTAAAAAAAGTTCATTTTTTTTTCGTCCCAAACACCTTGTACAGCACAACACTAACCATTTGGTTACTTGTTCACCTAATGGTAACGTATTGTGAAACAGCAGTAACTATTGTATACTTGCATCATAAAAGAAATTTAGTTTACATAAAACAAAACTATAATATTATGAATACAACAAGAAAAATAGCGTTAGAAGCAAAATCAATTGAAACGGCAAATACTTTATCGAGCAACCTTTTAGAAGTATCAAAAAAGAGAGCCGGAATGATTCCAAATATGTATGCTACAATGGCTAATAACGATGCCTTACTAGATGCATATATTTATTCGTACGAATCTTTTAGAAAAAACGCAGGTTTTACTCCACAGGAACAAGAGGTTGTCTTTTTATCTATGAACTACGAGAATAATTGTGAGTACTGTATGGCAGCTCATAGCATAATTGCAGACCGAGTGTCTAAAGTCCCTAAAGAAGTAACTGATGCAATACGAAATAACACTGAAATTCCTGATGAGAAATTGAAGGCATTAAGTCTATTTTCTAAAATAATGATAGAAAAAAGAGGCTATCCTTCAGAAGCGGATATTGAAAACTTTTTAAATGCGGGTTATACAAAAAGTCATATTCTGGGTATTATTACAGGCGCAGCGGTTAAAACATTGAGCAACTACACAAATCACATCTTTGATATTCCTGTGGACAAAGCTTTTGAAAGTAGATTTTGGACAAAAGAATAATGTTTAATTATCTATACAATAATTATGTCAGATAAAATAAAAATAGATATCGTTTCGGACGTAGTATGTCCTTGGTGTCTTATTGGATATAAAAGACTACAAAAAGCTATTAATGAATTAGGTGTAAATGACAGGGTTGAAATTGAATGGCAACCATTTGAACTTAATCCGGGTATGTCTGCTCAAGGTGAAATTAGTTATGATTACAGAGCGCGTAAATATGGCGCCACAAAAGAAGACACAGATAGGCAGACGGCATATTTAACCAAATTAGGAGCAGAAGAAGGGTTTACTTTCGATTTTTTTGATGGCATAAAAATCATCAATTCGCAAGACGCTCATATTTTGCTTGATTATGCGAAAGAATTTGGATTACAAACAGCATTGAATCTCCGATTAGTTTCTGCATTTTATAGCGAACGTAAAGATATTTCCGATAGAGACATTTTGCATAAAGAACTGTTAACTGTGGGTTTAAATGCAGATGAAGCAATTAAAAGACTAGACAATGCTGATGCTCGTACACAAATTCAAACGGAAGAAAAGCATTGGATAAACAAAGGAGTTACGGGAGTACCTGCTATGTTTTTTAATTCCTTAAAGTCAATTGTTGGTGCACAATCCGTATCAACCTATAAACAAGTATTAACGGAAGAGTTAGGACTTTAATTTAGATTTTTGAATTAACTTAAATACAAAACAATAATGAAAGAATTAACAGATAAAGGACTTCTACCTAAATACAATACATTTAAATCTTTTCCATTTCTTGCAAGTAGGAATTGGGGCATAAAAATGATGAACTTTTCTGCTCGAATTTTTAACGGCAAAAAGATAAAAGGGTTATATAATGAAGAACGATTTATTCCAAGTAAAAATGGCGGTCCCGATATTAGAGTAAGAATATTTAAACCACTAAATGTGGAAGGGAAATTACCTTTGTTGCAATATATTCACGGTGGAGGTTATATTTTAGGGAGTCCGGAAATGACACCTAACCTAGATATTATTAAGCAATTTATAGAAAAAAGACCTTGTGTAGTAATTGCTCCTGCCTACCGAAGAGCCTTAGACGCTCCTTATCCTGCTGCTTTTAACGATTGTTATGACACACTATTATGGGCAAAAGAAAATGCTGAAGAACTCGGTATTTATGATGATAATTTTATGGTTGCTGGTCATAGTGGTGGCGGTGGATTAACAGCTGCTGTTACCCTAAAAGCCAGAGATACAAAAGATATTAACCTAGCTTTTCAAATGCCTTTTTATCCAATGATAGATGACCGCCAAAATACAAAGTCTGCTAAAGAAATGACCTCCGTTCCTATATGGAATGCCAAATCAAATAAAAAAGGCTGGGATTCTTACTTGAAAAATCTTCGAGATAATAATGAAGAAATACCTCCTTACGCAGCAGCAGCTAGAAATAAAGATTATAAAAATTTCCCTCCAACAATTTCATTTGTAGGCGATTTGGAGCCTTTTAAGGATGAAACTATCGCTTATATAAATGCTTTGAAAGAGGAAGGCATTGATACAAAATTCAAATTATATAAAGGAGCATATCACGGTTTTGATGCTTATGTGCCAGATGCTCAGATTTCAAAAGATGCCGTAAAATTTACTTATGATTCATTTGGAGAGTTTTATGATAAATACATAAACTTATAAGCGTATGATAAAAATTCAAATTTTTCCATTTAATCCTGTTCAGGTTAATACGTATGTACTTTGGGATTCTGAAACTAAAGACTGCATTATTGTAGATCCAGGAAATTGGAATATAGGAGAGGATGAGATACTTACTTCCTTCATAGATAAAAAAGCACTAAATGTTGTCAAAATAATAGCTACTCATGCACATTTTGACCATGTTATGGGAGTTAATTTTGCTTTACAAAAATGGAAGGTTCCATTTGTAGGTCATAAAGAGGCTAATTTATTAATGCCAAGAATTCCCGAAATGGCTGGGTGGTTTAATATCCGTATGGATCCTGTTTCTCCATTAACAGATTATGTGAAAGAAGGAGATAGTATTGCCTTAGGGAATTCTACATTTGAGGTTATTCATGTACCAGGTCATTCGCCAGGAAGCATAGTCCTTTATTGTGAACAGCAAGATTTTATGATTGGTGCTGATGTGTTGTTTAAAGGAGGTATTGGTCATACAGAAGTTCCATATGGTGATTTACCACTATTATTAGATGGTATTGAAAAGAAATTATTTACGAAACCGGACAACACAATTTTTTATACAGGTCACGGACCTTCTACTTCAATAGCTTATGAAAAAAAGCATAACCCTTATTTCGTAATAAGATAAGCCCATTAATTAAAGATTCTGATTTCAGTAAAAAAACCAAGAAAAGGGAGGTTTTGAGTTATCGAAAGTAAAAGTTAAATTCGGGGAGGGATTAATTAACATATGGGATAAACACCAGCATACAACAACGTATCCTATGAAAAGCCTTAGTCCAGTTCTCTAAAGTTAATCAATATTTTCTTTTTTGCCTTAAACCACCTTTTTTTCTTTAATATAACTTGCTCCGCATCCTATATGTGATAC
>NZ_WKJH01000028.1:431-198940 GCF_009674825.1 Maribacter luteus | reverse complement strand
CGTCTGCGCCGATGGTACTGCTACACCAAGTGGGAGAGTAGGCCGCCGCCTTTTTCGAAAGTCCCTTACAGAAATGTAAGGGACTTTTTTTATGCCATGAATTCAAAAAATTATTCACCTCTAAACTTCATGATCAATCATTTATAGGTCATCATTCTTCAAAGGAGGTTTTTCTTGGAACCCTAAAGTCTTTATAATTCAATAACACTTCATCCGAACCTATAGTCAGGAAAATTAGGATATAGTTTTCTGAAAATGCCTAATACTTAATATAGGGTGAGCTATGTGCGAGTTGTTGGGTATACATTCTATAATATTAATTAATTGAAATAAATTAACAGAGTATGGGATAGAAAAGTGTTTTTTGATAAAACAAACTATTGTAAAACTCTTACACTTGTTTATTATAGTTTTATTACTTCGGTATAATTAAATATTAAAGTAAACAAAAACCCCCTCTACAATATTGTAGAGGGGGTTTTTGTAAAGTGAAAATTAATTTTTTAAACCCTTGGTAAATCTCCTTCTCCCTTTAATGGAAGGTAAGATTTGCCCATAAGGTACTTATCTACATGATGAGCAGCTTGTCTCCCTTCGGAAATGGCCCAAACTATCAAAGATTGACCTCTTCGTTGGTCACCTGCAACAAAAACACCGGGTACATTACTCTTGTAATCGACTGCTGTTGCCTTGATGTTTGTTCTTGGGTCGACTTCCAATCCTAATTGTTCGGCAATCGTCATTTCAGATCCTGTAAAACCTAGGGCCAAAAGAGCCAATTCACACTTCCATTCTTTTTCAGTGCCTTCTATTTCTTTTAATACAGGGCGTTTCCCAGGTTCATTGATCCACTCCACTTCAGAAGTTATCAGACCTTTAAGATTTCCATCTTTATCACCAATGAATTCTTTGGTTGATATGCTGAAAAATCGCTGGGCTCCTTCTTTATGTGAAGAACTTGTACGTAAACGCATTGGCCAGAAAGGCCAAGGTTGCCCTTCGGGTCTTTCGGGTGTGCCTTTACCCATAATCTCAAAGTTAGATACGGATTTGGCACCATGTCTGATTGAGGTTCCGATACAATCCGAGCCAGTATCCCCACCACCGATTACGATAACATCTTTATCAGTTGCCAATATTTCTTCTCCTAAATCTTTGATGCCGTCGACCCTTCTATTGTTTTGCCCTAGAAAATCCATGGCCTGAACCACTCCTTTCAATTCTATTCCTTTTATGGGTAAACTACGTCTAACAGTAGCTCCACCACACAGTACCAAGGCATCGAAATCATTCTTTAAATCTTCAGCTTTGATATCTACCCCCACGTGTATTCCACATTTAAATATGATACCTTCTTCTTCCAAGACTTTCAATCTCCTATCAATGACATTCTTTTCCATTTTAAAATCAGGAATTCCATATCGTAATAGTCCGCCTGGTTTTTCATCCCTTTCGAAAACCGTGACCAAATGTCCGGCACGATTAAGTTGCTGCGCAGCAGCCAATCCTGATGGTCCTGAACCTATGACCGCTACTTTTTTCCCGGTTCGTTCGGTGGGAGGCATTGGTTTTATCCAACCGTTGGTGAAAGCGGTCTCTACAATATTCTTTTCGATATTCTCAATGGTTACAGGGTCTTCATTAATACCCAATACACATGCTTCTTCACATGGTGCGGGACATAATCTACCTGTAAATTCCGGAAAATTGTTCGTGGAATGTAACATTTCAGCTGCTTTTTCCCATTTGCCTCTATATACTGCATCGTTGAAATCAGGAATTAGGTTACCTAATGGACAACCACTATGGCAAAATGGAATACCGCAATCCATACATCGGGCACCTTGATCCTTTAATTCCGTTTCTTTCATCGGCAGGGTAAATTCTTTGTAATTTTTTACCCTTGTCTCTACTGGAGCGTATTCTTCTATTTTCCTATCGAATTCCAAAAAACCTGTAATCTTTCCCATGTTTCGATTTATATTGTTTGTAATTTTTCTTTTTCCAAACGGATCAACGCCTGTTTGTATTCTTCTGGGAATACCTTCACGAAATCAGGAAGACATTCCTCCCAATGTTCAAGAATGCGCTGTGCCAAAGGACTCATTGTATAGTTATAATGACTTTCGATAAGGTCTTTCAACTGTTTTATGTCTTGATCTTCTTCCACAGGTAATAAGTTCAATGCTTCTTTATTACAATGGCTTTCGAATGTTTTGTTCTTATCATATACAAAGGCAATGCCACCACTCATACCAGCTCCGAAATTACGACCTACTTCACCAAGTATAACTGCAACTCCACCTGTCATATATTCGCATCCATGATCACCTATACCTTCTACTACCGTCTTTGCGCCAGAATTACGAACACAAAAACGTTCACCGGCCTTACCGTTGATATAGGCCCGACCCGCGGTAGCCCCATAAAGTGTTACGTTCCCGGTAATCACATTTTCTTCAGGTATAATGGTTGATTTTTCTGGAACTTTGATGACCAATTTAGCACCTGAAAGTCCTTTGCCCAAATAATCGTTGGTGTTACCGTTTACGGTCATTGTAAGTCCGCGTGTGGCAAATGCTCCGAAACTTTGACCAGCAGAACCTGTAAAGTTCAATTTAATTGTATTCAGCGGAAGGCCTTGAGCGCCATAAACCTTTGAAATTTCGTTACTGATTATTGCGCCGATGGCCCTATCGGTATTTTTGATAGGAAAGTCCAATGAGATTTTTTCTTTTCGGAATAATGCCGGATGGGCTTTTTCCAAAATTTCAAATTCAATGGATTTGTTTACATCGTGCTGCTGTTTTGTCGTATTGTGGAACTTAGTTCCTTTAGGTACGTCGATTTCATGAAGAATAGGTGTAAGATCTATTCCGTTTGCTTTATAGTGGTCAATGGCTTTTTTACGATCCAATTTTTGTACTTGGCCTACCATTTCGTTTATAGTCCTGAATCCCAATTGGGCCATGATTTCCCTAAGTTCTTGGGCAACGAAATACATGTAATTTACAACATGTTCCGGTTTACCTTCGAATTTTTTGCGTAATTCAGGATTCTGTGTGGCAATACCTACTGGACAAGTATTGAGGTGGCATACTCGCATCATCACACAGCCTGAAGCTACAAGAGGTGCGGTTGCAAAACCAAATTCCTCTGCTCCCAATAGACATGCAATGGCGACATCACGGCCTGTTTTCAATTGCCCGTCACATTCTAGTACGATTCTATTTCTTAGGTCGTTTAGAACTAATGTCTGTTGTGCTTCCGCAATACCCAATTCCCACGGTAGTCCTGCATGTTTCAACGAAGTTAAAGGAGAAGCCCCCGTTCCACCGTCGAAACCTGAGATAAGTATAACGTCTGCTTTTGCTTTTGAAACTCCTGCGGCAACTGTACCAACACCTACTTCGGATACCAATTTAACATTGATACGTGCTTTTCTATTGGCGGATTTTAAATCGAAAATCAATTGTGATAAATCTTCGATGGAATATATATCGTGATGTGGAGGTGGGGAAATCAGTCCTACATAGGGCGTTGAATTCCGGGTTTTTGCAATGGCCGGATTAACCTTTGGTCCGGGTAATTGCCCACCTTCACCAGGCTTGGCCCCTTGGGCCATTTTTATTTGGATTTCCTGTGCATTGGTCAAATAGTTCGAGGTAACCCCGAACCTACCCGATGCCACCTGTTTAATGGCACTGTTTCGCCAATCACCTGTTTGGTTTTTATAAAAACGTGCAGCATCTTCACCACCTTCGCCCGAATTGCTCTTACCACCGATACGGTTCATAGCTATAGCTAAATTTTCATGGGCTTCTTTACTAATCGATCCATAGGACATTGCACCGGTCTTGAATCGTTTTACGATATCGGTCCATGGTTCAACTTCATCTAAAGGAATGGGATCGTAATTCGAGAATTCGAACAACCCACGAATGGTCATCAAACTTTTTGATTGTTCATTTACCAGCTCTGCAAATTCCTTATAAGTTTCTGGTTCGTTGCCCCGAACGGCTTTTTGCAGTTTGGCAACCGTTAAGGGGTTGAACATGTGTTTTTCACCATTTCTTCTCCAACGGTATTCACCTCCCATTTCTAGATCAAGGTTCCCTGCTATTTCTTTTTTCGAATAAGCATTATGGTGCCTTTTTGCGATTTCTTTCTCTATTTCATAAAGTCCGACTCCTTGTATTCTGGTTGGGGTGTTCGGGAAATATTTGTTCACCACCTTGGTATTGATTCCTATACATTCGAACAATTGTGATCCGCGATAGGAATTTAGTGTAGATATCCCGATTTTATTCATCACTTTAAGAATACCTTTTCCTATGGCCTTATTATAATTGTTTACGGCTTCTTCAAAAGTGATTTCCGTGATATCGTTCTTTTCAATTTGTTCCGCGATAATCTCATTTACCAAATAAGGGTTTATGGCACTGGCGCCAAAACCGAACAAGAGCGCAAAATGATGTACTTCGCGAGGTTCAGCAGACTCGATAATGATACTTAATTTAGAACGGTTACCTTTTTTCTGAAGGCCGTTATTTACGAAAGAACAAGCTAATAAAGCTGGGATCGGGGCCTTTTCCTCATTGGTGTTCCTGTCAGATAGAATAATGATATTCGCACCTTCATCAATGGCTTTCGAGGCTTGGTTCAATACCGATTCAAGGGCATCTTCCAATCCGTTTAACCCTCTTTTTATCTCATATAAGATAGGAATGGATACAACTTTATAATCTGGACTTGCATCATAATTTTTTATTTTGTCCAAATCTTCCTTGGATATTACCGGATTCTGGATCTTTAACTTTCTACAGTGGTTCTCGGTGATTGTAAAAAGATTGTGGTCACTGCCTAAAGTTAGGCTTATATCTGTAATCAGTTCTTCACGAATACCATCCAAAGGCGGATTGGTAACTTGTGCGAACAGCTGTTTAAAATAGTTGTATATGTGCTGTGGACGCTCCGATAAGACTGCTATTGGCGTGTCTGATCCCATTGAACCGATAGGTTCTTTGGCTGTTTTGCCCATAGGAAGGATGATCGTATTAATGTCTTCAAGAGTATACCCGAAAACAGATTTACGTTTTTCCAAGGAAGCTTCGCCTAAAAATAGCGGACAATCGTTGTAAGGGATATCCCTAAGGTGTACAAGGTTGTCATCCAGCCATTTTTTATAAGGATGACGTTGGGCTATTTCTTCCTTGATTTCCTCATCATTTATGATCCTGCCTTCTTCCATGTTCACCAAGAACATTTTACCAGGTTCAAGTCTTCCGTGAAATTCTACATCTTCCGGTTTAATATCTATAACCCCGGTTTCTGAGGACATTATAACGTTACCTTGTTTGGTCACCGTATAGCGAGAAGGTCTTAAACCATTTCTGTCTAAAAGTGCGCCAATATAGTTTCCGTCGGTAAAAGGGATTGATGCAGGTCCGTCCCAAGGCTCCATGGTACATGAGTTGTATTCATAGAAGGCACGTTTGGCCTCGGACATTTCCGTATTCTTTTCCCAAGCTTCGGGTACGAGCATCATCATTACTTCAGGGAGAGAACGGCCGGTCATCAAAAGTAGTTCAACAACCATGTCCATGGTAGCTGAATCTGATTTTCCTGGAAGTACAACCGGTAATATTTTTTTGATATCATCGCCGAACCAATCACTTTCCAATAATTCTTCCCTAGATTTCATACGTGTAACATTTCCACGTAGGGTATTTATCTCCCCATTGTGGCACATGTACCTGAAAGGTTGTGCCAAATCCCAAGTAGGGAAAGTGTTGGTAGAGAATCGTTGATGTACCAATGACAGTCTTGTGACTACCCTTGAATCCATCAAATCGGTATAATAAAGGCTTATATCCTTAGGCATTAAGAGCCCTTTGAATATGATTATTTTTGTTGAAAGACTGGGAACATAAAAGAATTTGTTCTCAGATAATTTAGACTTTAATATAGCATGTTCGGTAATTTTTCTGGCAATGAATAATTTCAAATTGAATTGAAAATCATCTTGATCCTCATTTTCCTTTGCGATGAAAATCTGTTTGACAAAAGGTTCGGTTTCCATGGCAATACGGCCGGGAATCGAACGGTTTACAGGGACATCGCGCCACCCAAGTAATTTTAAGCCTTGATTTTCAATGTTCTTTTCGAATTCGGATATACAGAAAACCCTTTGGTTATCTTTCTGTGGAAGAAAGATATTACCAACCGCATATTCTCCTGCAGATGGTAGGTCAAAATCGCAAACATCGGTAAAGAAATCATGGGGTATATCAATAAGTATACCGGCCCCATCCCCGGTTTTGCCATCTGCACTTACCGCACCACGGTGCTCAAGTTTGTCCAAAATCTCCAATGCCTTATGGATAATATCATTTGATTTTTTTCCTTTAAGGCTACATATAAAACCTGCACCACAATTATCATGTTCAAATTCGGGTAGGTACAATCCTTGTTTTGTCAACTTCATAAATTAAGGTATTTGTGTAAAAATATTACATTCTATGAATTATCCTTAGCACTGATTTGATTTATAACAAAAAAATCCAACGTTTTTAAATATTTGATTAATTACCCTTAAAATCGGATTTTTAGGATGGTTTTTTTGAGAAATCCGCAAAAGTTCGAAAGAATGAAAGTCCATATAATGGACTGTGATTGCTTCTTGTTGTATAATAGGTATAAAAACCGGATTTTAAGGGTTCATTTTCCTATTTCGACTATTCTGGAAAAAATCAATGGAACGAATTCAAAGACCTTATCACGTATTACGTTAAAGATAAACTTAATTCCGTAGAATGCTTCGTGAAATAACGATTTTCTGTATTTCGGAAGTGCCTTCGTATATTTGAGTTATTTTGGCATCTCGCATAAGTCGTTCAACGTGATAATCTTTTACAAAACCATTGCCGCCATGAATTTGAACAGCTTCGATTGTAGTGTCCATCGCTGTTTTGGATGCATGTAATTTCGCTATGGCACCCGATAGATCATAATTGGCACCGATGTCCTTATCTCGGGCAGCTTTATAGACTAAAAGCCTGGTCGCTTCGATTTGTGTGTGCATATCGGCCAATTTAAATGCAATGGCTTGGTGGTTGGCGATCTCTGTTCCAAAAGCCTTTCGTTCTTTTGCATATTTTTTCGCTAGTTCGTAAGCACCGGCAGCTATGCCTAAAGCTTGTGAGGCAATACCGATTCGGCCTCCGGCCAAGGTTTTCATGGCAAATTTGAAACCAAATCCATCCTCACCGATCCTATTTTCTTTTGGCACTTTTACATCGTTGAAATTTAGGGAATGGGTATCACTTCCGCGTATGCCCAATTTATTTTCTTTCGGGCCTATTTCAAAACCCGGCACACCTTTCTCTACAATAAGGGCATTGATGCCCTTGTGCCCTTTATCTTTGTCCGTTTGGGCGATTACAAGGTAAACCGAGGCCGAATTACCATTTGTGATCCAGTTCTTGGTGCCATTCAGGATATAATGGTCGCCCTTGTCAATTGCAGTGGTTTTTTGTGAAGTTGCATCACTACCGGCTTCCGGTTCTGAAAGACAAAATGCCCCGATGATCTCTCCTGTTGCCAGAGGTTTTAAATACTTGATTTTTTGCTCTTCGGTGCCATAGGTTTCGAGCCCCCAGCAAACCAATGAATTGTTAACGGATACTACTACCGAGGATGAGGCGTCTATTTTGGATAATTCTTCCATGACAAGGGTATAGGAAACAGTATCAAGGCCGCTACCCCCGTACTTTGGGTCTACCATCATTCCCATAAAACCGAGTTCTCCCATTCTTTTGACCTGTTCGGCCGGAAATTTTTGGGTTTCGTCCCTTTCGATTACACCGGGCAAAAGTTCGTTTTGTGCAAATTCACGTGCAGCCTCCTGTATCATCTTTTGTTCTTCGGAAATAGAGAAATCCATGGCAAAATATTTTTTTGTATTCACAACAAATATACAGTTATGTTGCAAATTTCAAAATGTAATGGGGAGATGTTTCAGAAGTGTGAAAATTTAAAGATTGGAAGAAGGAAAAGCTATTATTTAAATTCTGTATTTTATATTTGTTTCAGAGTTTACCTCAATTTGATTAAAACAAGATTATGAGACAACACTAACCCCTTTGGGGGAATTAATGTTAGAATGATGCCAGCTATTAGAATGAAATCAAAGTCACATAATCTATAAAATCAAAATAATGAAGAAACTTCTTCAAGCATACGAGGATAAGCAACCCGAAATTATATTCAATTGGAAAGACCCGGAGACAGAAGCTGAAGGCTGGGCGGTAATCAATTCGCTCAGGGGAGGTGCTGCCGGTGGTGGTACACGAATGAGGGAAGGATTGGACCTGAACGAGGTTCTTTCATTGGCAAAGACTATGGAAGTTAAATTCACTGTATCGGGACCTCCTATAGGTGGGGCCAAGTCAGGAATAAACTTCAATCCACATGACCCTAGGAAGAAAGGCGTTTTGGAACGTTGGTACCATGCCGTTGCCCCTTTGTTGAAAAGTTATTATGGTACGGGAGGGGATCTTAATGTTGATGAAATAAAAGAAGTTATACCCATCACGGAAGATGCTGGGGTATGGCATCCACAAGAAGGGGTTTTCAATGGTCATTTTAAGCCTACTGAGGCCGATAAGATAAATAGGATAGGTCAATTGCGCTTGGGGGTTATAAAGCCTCTTGAGAGTAGTCGGTATTCGCCCGATGTCTCTAGGAAGTATACGGTTGCCGATATGATTACCGGTTATGGCGTGGCTGAGGCCGTACGTCATTATTACGATATTTTCGGAGGTAATGTAATGGGCAAACGGGCGGTGATCCAAGGTTTTGGGAATGTAGGAGGAGCGGCGGCATTTTATCTGGCCCAAATGGGGGCAAAGATCGTTGGTATATTGGATAGGACTGGGGGAGTTATAAAAGAAGAAGGGTTTTCTTTTGAAGAAATAAAGGATTTTTATTTGAATAAGCAGGGTAATAATCTAATGGCCAGTGCCGATCAAATGATTCCTTTTGATGAAATCAATCGGAAAATTTGGGAACTCCAAACAGAAATATTCGCTCCTTGTGCTGCTTCGAGGCTCATAACCAAGGACCAGATCTCAAAAATGATCGGTACAGGACTCGAAGTAATATCATGCGGGGCCAATGTTCCCTTTGCGGATAAAGAGATTTTCTTTGGTCCTATTATGGAATATGCCGATGGAAAAGTGAGTTTGATTCCCGATTTTATATCCAATTGTGGAATGGCAAGGGTTTTTGCATATTTCATGGAGAAAAGAGTAGGAATGGATGATGAATTGATATTTAAAGATACTTCCGATACCATTCGAAAAGCAATTTTGAATATCTTTAAGCAAAATCAATCGAAACAGAATTTAAGTGAAACCGGATTTGAAATTGCCTTAAAGCAATTAGTTTAATAAATTTTTACACATATGGAAACCATTATTATTGCCATTTTCCTAGCAGGGTACCTTGCCATTACGCTAGAGCACAATCTTAAAATAGACAAATTAATTCCAGCATTGGCCATGATGGCCTTGCTATGGGCCGTTATTGCCTTAGGGCATATGCCCGTCTTTGAGGTGAATGCCGAGCTTAGGGAATTGGAACCTACCCATATAGATGAAATATTACTGCATCATTTGGGAAAAACGGCAGAAATATTGTTTTTCCTTCTAGGGGCTATGACCATTGTTGAAATTATAGATTATTTCGACGGTTTTGCTGCGATCAAGAGTTTTATTAAAACCAGGAGTAAGAAAAAATTATTATGGTTGTTTGCCATATTGGCTTTTATCTTATCCGCTATAATCGATAACCTAACGGCCACGATCGTATTGATAACCATTTTACAGAAGGTTATAAATGATCGCGATACCCGCTTATGGTTTGCAGGTCTTATTATTATAGCTGCGAATGCTGGTGGGGCTTGGTCGCCTATTGGGGATGTTACGACAACAATGCTTTGGATCGCCCATAAGGTAAGTGCCATGCAATTGATCGAGCACGTACTGATACCATCAATAGTATGTATGGTAGTACCGGTACTTTTGGCCAGTAGAAATAAAGCTTTCAAGGGGCAGATTGAAGGGGCAATCAATGAGGATGAGGGGCCAAAGTCCAAATTTGGACCTACCATGTTGTATTTAGGATTGTCCGCGATTGTATTTGTGCCGATTTTCAAGACCGTTACTCATTTACCTCCTTATGTAGGAATGATGCTTTCCTTGGCCGTAGTGGCTACATTTGCTGAAATTTACAGTAATGCAAAATTCAATATCTCTAACGTAAATGGGCATGATAATGGCCATGTTGGCCATCACAGTCCTGTTCACCATTCATTGTCGAAAATCGAGTTGCCAAGTATACTGTTTTTCTTAGGGATACTCTTGGCTGTTGCCGCTATGGAATCGTTGGGTATACTTTTTCACGCAGCGGGCGGTTTAAATACCGCAATTCCGAATACCGATATAGTAGTAATGCTTTTTGGTGTAGGTTCTGCAGTTATAGATAATGTTCCATTAGTAGCGGCAAGTATGGGTATGTTCTCAGAAGGAATTGATAATCCCTTATGGCATTTCATAGCATATTCAGCCGGTACTGGGGGTAGTATGTTGATCATAGGTTCGGCTGCAGGTGTTGTGGCCATGGGTATGGAGAAAATAGATTTCTTCTGGTACCTTAAAAAAATCGCATGGCTTGCTTTGGTAGGTTTTCTGGCAGGTGCCGCAACCTTTGTTTTATTAAGGGATTTTATGTTAAACGCATAATTTAATCGATAAAACTCCGTTATTAAGGCAACTTAAAGAATAGAAATTATATGTCAATGTTACAAGATCTTGCTCAAGACCCAGCAGTGGGTGAAGTTCTATCCGAAGAAAAGACACTCTCGGTCATAGATTTGATTTTTAGTGGGGGTACGGGAAGTATCGTCATTATCGCAATTTTATTTGTTTTGTTGTTCGTTGCCCTGTACATCTATTTTGAACGCATTTTTGCCATTAAGGCCGCTTCAAAAATAGATAAGGATTTTATGAACCAGATACGAGATCATGTTACCAATGGAAAATTGGAAGCGGCAAAATTATTATGTGCCCAAACAGATTCCCCGGTAGCCCGATTGACTGAAAAAGGCGTCTCAAGAATAGGGAAACCTTTGGACGACATAAATACGGCCATTGAAAATGCCGGTACCTTAGAAGTTTATAAGTTGGAAAGAAACGTAAGTGTTTTGGCAACCGTGGCCGGTGCAGCGCCAATGATCGGTTTCTTAGGAACTGTTATTGGTATGATTTTGGCATTCCATGAAATGGCAACCAGTGGGGGACAAGCGGAAATGGGTTCTTTGGCTTCAGGTATTTATACGGCGATGACAACTACCGTAGCAGGATTGATAGTTGGTATTATCGCTTATATTGGTTACAACCACTTGGTGAACAGAACCGATAAAGTCGTTCATAAAATGGAAGCAAATGCAGTTGAGTTCCTCGACTTGTTGAACGAACCACTATAACTTAGGATGAAATTAAAAGGAAGAAATAAGGTGAGTCCGGACTTCAGTATGTCGTCCATGACCGATATTGTTTTTTTGTTGTTGATATTTTTTATGTTAACAGCGAATTCACCTAATGCCTTGGATTTACTTTTGCCTAAGGCGAAAGGGAAATCCACGAATACACAAAATGTTTCGGTAAGTATCAATAAGAACTTGGAATATTTTGTGAACAATGAGAGAATAAACGGAGAATATATTGAAATTGAATTAAAGAAAGCACTTGAAGGGCAAGACAAGCCCACTATCATCCTTAGGGCAGAAGAGAGCGTTGCCATTAAGGAGGCCGTGCATGTTATGGATATTGCCAATAGGAACAATTATAAGGTAATATTGGCCGTACGACCTAACTAAAGGGTAAACCTCAGTAAGAAAGTGCAACTGAGACTCTTCTATTTCACTATTGTTATTCCGGATATGGTTTTGGAATGTTTTCATCCGTAGGAGAAACAATCCGAACTTGCAAATCGACATTTTAAAACGCAATAGGTACAATGTCATTTTTAGATACGAGACACAAGAAAAAATCATTTACACTTACGACGGCCTTGTTGAGTGCGCTCGTACTATTGCTTTTTTATATAGGACTTACCTATATGGATCCCCCAATTGAGAATGGTATTTCTGTAAATTTTGGTTCTATGGACTTTGGTATGGGCGATAAACAACCCATGGAGAAAATTAGGTCAGAACCATTGGATATACCTGAGCCGCCAAATGTTCAGCAAGAACAAATAGAGGAGGCCATACCCGAAGAAGTGCAAGAGGAAGTGGTCGAGAAAGAGCAGCCTACGGAAAAAGTACTTACACAAGAAAGTGAGGAATCCATAAAGATAAAGCAACAAAAAGAAGCCAAGCGGAAAGCTGATGCAGCAGCCAAAAAGGCCAAAGCTGAAGCGGATAGGGTAGCACGTGAAAAGCGGGAAGCCGAAGAACAAAAAAGAAAAGAACAGGAAGCCAAGAAAGCAGAGTTGGATAAGCTAATGGGCGGACTCAACAAATCTGACGGTACGGCATCAGGAAGTGAAGGTGATGATAACCGCCCCGGTGATAAAGGGCAACCTGATGGGGATCCCTATGCAACAAGTTATTATGGTAGTCCCGGGTCTGGCAGTGGAACAGGAGGGTATGGCCTTAATGGTCGTTCTTTGGTAAGTAAGGGTAAAGTGCAGCAAGAGTGTAACCAAGAGGGCAGGGTAGTTGTTAAAATCGTAGTAGATCGTACAGGAAAAGTGATAAGCGCGACACCTGGCGTAAAAGGGACTACAAATAATAATCCTTGTTTATTGGAGCCTGCAAAGAAAACTGCTTTTAAACATAAGTGGAACTTAGATTCCAATGCACCCAGCCAACAAATTGGTTTTGTGGTGGTCAATTTTAAATTAGGGGGATAAGTGACCTATAAAGAAACTTTGGATTGGATGTTTGCCCAACTTCCAGCCTATCAGCAAAAAGGAAAAGTCGCATATAATGGCAAAATGGATAATATCCGGGCTTTTTCAACTTTTTTAAACCATCCCGAAACAAAATTCAAAAGTATTCATGTGGCCGGTACCAATGGTAAAGGTTCCAGTAGTCATATGTTGGCTTCAATATTACAAGAGGCAGGATATAAAGTAGGATTGTATACATCGCCACATTTAAAGGATTTTAGGGAACGTATAAAAATCAATGGGAAAACTATTCGAAAAAAGAAGGTAGTTGGGTTTATCGAGAAGAATAAAGCATTTTTAGAAGAGTACCAATTGTCTTTTTTTGAAATGACCGTAGGAATGGCCTTAGATTTTTTTGCATCTGAAAAGGTAGATATAGCCGTGGTCGAGGTTGGTCTCGGAGGTCGTTTGGATTCAACGAACATCCTTAATCCCGAAGTAGCGTTGATAACCAATATCGGGATGGATCATTTGGATATGCTTGGTGATACTCTAGGGAAAATCGCTAAGGAAAAAGCAGGTATCATTAAAGAGGGCATTCCAGTAGTCGTTAGTGAATATCAAGAGGAAATTGCTGAGGTTTTCCATAATGTAGCAGTATCAAAGAATGCGAAGGTGATTTTTGCTGAAAAAGTCATACACAAGACGTTCAAGACATCTTTATTGGGAAATTATCAATCCAAGAATGTGAAAGGGGTGCTTGCCGTACTTACCGAACTTAAGGACTATAAGATCAAGAAAAAACATATTAAAAGTGGGCTCAAACATGTTGTAAAGAATACAGGATTGTTAGGTAGATGGCAGATTTTGAATAAAAAACCTTTTGTTGTTTGCGATACGGCCCACAATAAAGAAGGTCTTACCTATGTAACCGAACAATTGGCACAACAGGATTTTAATGAGTTGCATATGGTACTTGGCTTCGTTAAAGAGAAGGATCTTGATAGTATATTGCCTCTTTTTCCTAAAAATGCCCATTATTATTTTTGTAAGCCGAATATAATGCGAGGTTTGGATGTCGAGATTTTGGTCAACAAGGCTAAAATGCATGCATTGAAAGGAGAATCATATAACTCTGTGGATAAGGCGTTTAAAGCTGCTTTGAAAACAGCAGGTAAAAAAGATTTAATTTTTATTGGTGGTAGTACATTTACAGTTGCAGAAGTAGTGTGATTTTTTTTAATTTTTTCTTTTGGGGATTAGAAAACTATTCTATATTTGCACCCCGTTAGGGCTCTTAGCTCAGTTGGTTCAGAGCACCTGCCTTACAAGCAGGGGGTCACTGGTTCGAATCCAGTAGGGCCCACAAAGGCTATCTAAATTTAGATAGCCTTTTTTTATTTGCGCTAAATCCATTTTTATTATAAAAAGTTGGATAGATAGTACAAGGTTCGAGCATATCTTACTCCCTAAATAATATTCCATTTAGAGATTTACGGGCGAAAAATGATAGTTCTGAATAAAAAGTGATCAGGGGGTCGAATGCATTCTGATTGTATAGGGGAGGGGTGCCGGTTCTCCCGACGCTTTGTGATAGTATCATCCATAATAGCTATCTAAATGGGATAGCCTATTTTCATTTGCGCTCTATCTATTTTTTTAAAAAGTTGGAAGAATACTATAAGGTTCAAACCTAGGGTACTTCCCAGGATTGACTCCATAAATATAATTCCATTCATAGATTTTCTGGTTATAGGGTCGTGGGTTACTGATCTTTATGTTGTATTGGGATAACCTACTATTGATATTCATATAATGGTATTAAGACATTAATGTTAGGGGTAGATTTAAAATGACACAATTGTATCACAAGATGCTTCATAAGTAACAGCGATTATCAGGTTATCTAAATATTTTTAAAGGCTGGAAGGTATATGCGGATAAGCTCATTCTGACAAACAATCAAATAAACCATTTATGAAAAGAACAAATAAGCTATTTTATTTCTATGCACTATTTGTATTCTGTTATCTAGCACAAGGGCAGAACACTAAAATCGAGGGGGATTTACGAAAATGGCACAAAATAACCTTGACGTTTGAAGGGCAAGAATTAAGTGAAGATGATGCCTTTAATCCTTTTTTGAATTATCGACTCAATGTTACATTTAAAAATGGAGATCTAACATATGTAGTTCCGGGGTTTTATGCTGCCGATGGTAATGCATCCGAAAGTAGTTCTACCAAAGGAAAGATTTGGAAAGTACGGTTTAGACCCGATAAAACCGGAAAATGGGAATATAGGGTTTCGTTTAGAAAAGGGGTGAACATTGCTGTTAACGACTCAATAGAAGCAGGGGAACCCATATCTTTCAATGGGGCCAATGGTTCGTTTGATGTTGCCGATGTAGAAAGTGGTTCATCGACGCCTGAATCTAAAGGGCGTATTAAATATACAGGGGAAAGGTATCTGAGATATGCGGAAACCAATGAGGCTTTTTTAAAAGGAGGTGCCGATAGTCCTGAGGATTTTTTGGGGTATTATGAATTTGACCAAACTCCTGCTTCCCATAAGTATAGCCCCCATGCCAAGGATTGGAAGCTTGGTGATCCGGTATGGCAGAAGAATAAAGGAAAAAATATAATCGGGGCACTGAATTATTTAGCTTCAAAAGGAATGAACGCAGTATATTTTTTAACCATGAACGTTCAAGGAGATGGAAAAGATGTGTGGCCTTGGATCCATGAAAATGAGCGCTATCGTTTCGATTGCAGTAAGCTTGATCAATGGGAGGTTGTTTTCGATCATATGGACAAGCTAGGGTTAATGCTGCATATTGTATTGCAAGAGACTGAAAATGAATTGTTGTTGGATATTGGTCAGTTGGGTGTTCAAAGGAAGCTTTACCTAAGGGAATTGATTGCCCGCTTTTCACATCACCTTGGGGTTACATGGAATTTAGGTGAAGAGAACGGCCCCGTTCATTGGTCGCCTAAAGGTCAAGATGATAATGACAGAAAGGCGATGATGGAGTACATTAAACTCAATGATCCGTATCAAAATTTTGTTGCATTACACACACATTCCGTACCTGAAGAACAGGATCAAATACTGCTGCCCCTTCTTGGTAACCGGAATCTAGATGGTCCTTCCATCCAAATTCATGATCCAAACTTGGTACATGAAACAACAAAAAAATGGATTCGGGAATCACAAAAAACCGATAAAATATGGGTGGTGAACCTAGATGAGATAGGACCCGCCGATGTTGGGGCAAAACCTGATGCCGATGACCCTACCCATGATGAGGTGCGGGGACCCGTACTATGGGGGAATCTTATGGCCGGTGGGGCTGGTGTTGAATGGTATTTTGGGTATAAGTTCGCTCATATGGATTTGAATTGTGAAGACTGGCGTTCTAGGGATGCCCTATGGGACCAAACGAAAATAGCCCTTGATTTTTTTCATAGTTATCTACCGTTTTCCGAGATGCATAATGCAGATAATTTAACGAAGAACGATGATGATTTTGTTTTCGCGAAAAACAGGGAAATCTATGCTATCTATATACCTGAGGTGAGGAAAACAGAGATAGACCTTTTAGATTTGAATGAAACATATACAGTGTCATGGTTTAATCCGCGAACGGGAGGAAAACTCCAAAAAGGAACAAAAAGACAAATTAAGGGTGGTAAAGGTATTGATATCGGTCTTCCTCCGAACAAAGAGGGTGACTGGGTTGCACTTTTAAAACGCAAGAAAGTTCTGAAAAAAGAAAATACCTTAAAACCTGAGGTAGTGACATTGGATGCCCTTGGCGATTTTGAAGTTGACCAAAACAATGAGGGACCATCTTTTTATCGTGATGAGCTTAATGGTGTTTTGGCTATTGATGCCTCAAATGAAAATAACCGAGAGGATTATGCCGTTGCCCATACCGTATTCAGGGGAGAAGAAGGTCTTTATAAAGCCTCTTTCATAAGTATGGCCGAAAACGATGGCGAATCAGCGTATATAATTCGCTTAAACGGGACAATTTTGGATACGATTGTAAATCCGGAAGTCAATGAAAATTTTAAAGGCGTAGAACATGTTTTGGGTAAGGTGTTTTTATATAAGTATGATGTTATCCAAATAGAATCTAAAGTAATGACGAATGGAAAGATACCGGAAAATGATGGGACGGCATGGTCCAGAGGTAGATGGAGTGCATTAAAATTAGTACCTAACAACTTTTCATTAAAAGAACTATTGAAAGATAGGTCACCATTTGTAGAAGAGAACGGTTTTTTAGAAGTAGAGGCAGAATCATTTCATTTTAAAACCAATAACGGAACTAAACGCGATTGGGTTATACAGTCCAGGGATATGGATGATAAGGAAGTGTCCGGGCATGCTCGAACAGCGAGTATGGGTGCTTATATAGAGGCGCTCCCTGATACAAGGGTTACTCATGACGATGCATTGTTTCATGGAGAGAATTTTTTCCCAATAGCAGGTATAGGAGGTGTAGTTTCTTATAAGATAAGGATAAATAATCCAGGAAAGTATTACGTTTGGGCCAGTGCGTTCTCTAGTGGCTCCGAAGATAATGGGGTTCATGTGGGTATTGACGAAAAATGGCCCGAAAGTGGTTCTCGAATGCAATGGTGCGAAGGTAAGGACCGATGGACATGGTCGTCGGCACAAAGACTTCTTGATAACCATTGTGGGACCCCTAATACCATTTTTCTTAATTTTGAATCTGCAGGGGAATATATAGTTTCTTTTTCCATGAGGGAGGATGGATTTGAGATGGATAAATGGATTATTACGACAGATAATAGCTTTAACCCCGAATAACACCTACTTTGTAGATATGGTCAATAAAAGTAAACTGCATCTAATATTTTTTATGTGTCTAAGTGTGTTGAATTGTACACTTTTTAGAGCACAAGAAGAAAGGAAGCACTTCGATTTTGTAAATATTAAGGATGGTATTTCTAAAGTTGCGGTTTCTACGATTATCCAAGACCATAGTGGATTTATATGGATCGGAACCAATGGAGAGGGGCTATATAAGTTCGACGGTACTGATTATACATCCTATAAATATCAGATTAACGACTCTACGTCTTTAAATAGTAGTTTGATCCATTGCGCATATTTAGACCATGAAAATAGGCTTTGGGTCGGTACGGAAAACGGATTGAACCTTTATGATAGGGATTTAGATAAATTTCGACGTATTCCTCTCGCATCTAAAGTCGGAAATGATAATTCCGGTTTTTCGGCCTTTACCATATATGGTGATGCTGAGGATAATATCTTCATAGGTAGTTTTGAGAACGGTTTTTTTAAATTGGGTGCAACGGATTCCATTATTCGAAGGGTGACATCGAAGATAACCGACTCAAAGAACATTGTTAATGTCAATGAAATAAAAGTTAGTGATAGAGGTGATATTTTCGCGGGAACCAGCCTTGGTTTACAAGAATATGACAAAGAAACGAACAAGTTCGAACTCTCATATTTCAACACCCATGAAGGTCTCGTATCCTTCAACCATCAAGTGCAATCAATTTTGTTGTTAGATGATAGTACCATTTGGTTGGGTACGGTTTCCAAAGGGGTTTATGTCATAGAAAAAGGTAAGACAAAAGAGGGTGGGCTAGACAGAGTGAACCATTATGCCATTACGGATAAACGAATTCTTGATATGATTCCGCTATCCGATGGGACCATCTTAATAGGTACTGAGAATGATGGTTTATTTCACATGGACAAGGATGGAGCGCTCCTGAATACTTATGTTTTCGATAAAGCCGATAAAAACAGTATAAGTTCCAATTCTATCTGGGCCTTGTTGTCAGATGCTGAAGATAGGATATGGGTGGGCTGTTACAATAGTGGTATTTCTGTTTATGATAGCTTGTACGATAAGTTCAAGGGGATAGAGAGTTTGCCTTATAATCCGAATTCCCTCTATTCTGGATCAGTCTCAGGGATTTTGAAGAGTGATGATGGTAAGTTCTGGATAAGTATGGATGGAGGTGGTATTGATACTTATGATCCATCGAATAAAAAATTCGAGCATATAGGAAAGGGCACTAGTAGATATTCAGGATTGAATAATTCTGACATTCAGGCTATTTTCATGGATAGCCAAAAAAATATATGGGCCGGAAGCTGGAATGATGGATTGTTCCTTTTGAAAAAAGGGTCGTATTCCTTCACCAATTTCAATAGTAATAACCTTCCCGATGTATTTAGTTCTAATCGAATAATGAGTTTTGATGAAAGTTCCGATGGCACCATTTGGATAGGCACATTTTATGATGGGTTGATTTCCTATGATCCAAAAAAACAAGAATTCGTAAGGCATACTTCTGAACCTTTTACCGATAATGAGCTTCATACAAGTGCTATACGCAAAGTTTTGGTCGATTCAAAAGATAATATTTGGTTAGGGACTACGCAGGGGCTGTTCAAGGTAGTCAAAGGAAATTCCGGGGGTTTTAAGATAAACGCGCTAGCAGATCATGTTAAGAATACGGAACAAAATTTAACCAGTGCCAACCATATACTTTCACTATACGAAAGTTCTGATGGTAAGATTTTCATTGGCACCAGAGGTTCGGGCCTATGCAGTTTCGATGATCAAAAACAAGAATATGTTTTTTATAACGGAAAAATCGGTCTAAAAGATGAAACGGTTGCCAGTATAATTGAAAGTCAAAATGGGGATATTTGGATAAGTGGTAACTCGGGTATCTCAAGAATAGACTTGAATAATGGCGAGTTTACAAACTATACCCAGAATGACGGTCTACTTTCAAATGACTTTAATTTTAATGCGGTAACCCAAGATGATCAAGGATTGCTCTATTTTGGCAATTACAAGGGTATCGATTTTTTTGACCCTGATAGAATAAGTGTAAATAAACGTGTGCCCCGACTTTACTTGACAGGTTTAAAGCTTTTTAATAGAAATATTTTTCCTAATGAACAAAATTCCCCTTTAAAAAGGGTTGTTTCCCAAACAAGGCAAATCACATTGAACCACACCCAGTCTGTTTTTACAATTGACTATGTTGGCATTAACTATACCCGGCCAGAAAAGAACCAATATGCTTATTACCTTGAAGGGTTGGAAGATTCATGGAATTATGTAGGGGGCCAACGAAGTGCTACTTATACGAATCTTGATCATGGCGAGTATATATTCAAATTAAAATCCGCGAATAATGATGGGGTTTGGAATGAGGCACCATTAACTTTGAAAATAACGGTTCTACCCCCATGGTGGAAGACGAATATGGCCCTCGGGGGTTATTTTTTATTGTTCTTTGTGGGTGTTTATCTACTTAATTTACTTACCCAAAATCGAATAAGGGAAAAACAACAAATAAAGAATGAGAGGGATCAAAGGGCAAGGGAGGATGAGTTGCAAAAACAAAAATTACAATTTTTCACCAATATTTCTCATGAGTTTAGAACCCCTTTAACTTTGATTATAAACCCACTAAAGGATATTATTAATGATGCCAGCTTAAACTTTCCAGAGAGAATTCGTGAAAAACATAGGGTTATTTATAGAAATACCGATAGGCTCTATAGGCTTATAAATGAACTTATGGATTTTAGGAAGCTGGAACACAATAAAATGAGGGTCAAAGTAAAGGAAATGGATTTAAAATTTATTTCCGATGAAGTAGTTGGTTATTTCCAAGAGGAAGCTTTGAGCAAGAACATTCAATTATCCATTGATAGTGATAATAATAGTATTCCTATTTGGGCGGACGAGAAAATGATTGAAAAAATCATTTTCAATATTCTTTCGAATGCAATAAAAGTCACTAATGAAGGTGGAGCGATTAGAATGGATATCTTATCCCATGATATGGTTGAGAAATTACCCTTGGTAAATGAATCCGAATCGGTCAATGTTGTTGAAATTGTAATATCCGATACGGGTCCAGGATTAACGGAAGAACAAGTAAGTAAAATATTCGAGCGGTTTTATCAAGTAAACAACCTCAACAAAACCTATTATGGCGGAACAGGTATCGGCCTAGAGGTGGTTCAAAATTTTGTACAATTACATAGGGGTAAAATAGAAGTGACAAGCGAGTTGGGAAAAGGTACATCTTTTAGAATCGTGTTGCCAAAAGGCAAAGAGTATTTTAACGAAAACGAACTATTCTTAGAAGAATCAAAAAGCCTAGAGCCTTTACAAGGGACAAGTAGGGTAATTGAGTATGGTCATATAAACTCTGTTGATCCAAGGGAAAAATCCAATAATGCAAAATCCTATACCTTATTGATCGTTGAGGATAATGCCGAATTACGTAATTATCTGAAGGATGAATTTGTTGAACAATATAAGGTGGTAGTGGCGAAAGATGGTCAGGAAGGACTAAAAATAGCCAAGGATATATTACCTGATATCATACTGACCGATGTTATTATGCCCAATATGGATGGTTTTATGTTCTGTAAATTAATTAAAGAAGATATAACCACAAGCCATATACCCTTGTTGATGTTAACGGCTAAAACCAAGATCGATGATAGGATAGAGGGTATTGAATATGGGGCGGATGCTTATATGGTAAAACCTTTTGATATGAGGTTGTTAAGGCTTAGGCTAAACCAACTAATAACAAGTCGGCAAATAATATTCGATAAATATTTTAGGAATATAAGTGGCGGGGAAGAGAACGCTAATAGTACCTCACTGGACAAAGGTTTCATACAAAAGGTCTTGAATTACGTTCATGAAAATATGAGCGACCCCGATTTAAGTGTTGAACTATTGGCCAAAGAACTTAACTTGAGTCGTAGCCAATTGTATAGAAAGATAAAAACACTTACCGGGCAAACGGTAAATGAGTTTTTACGAAATGTAAGATTGCAGAAGGCCAAACAGATTATAGAAACCGATGAGGATGTAAGTATAAGTCAGGTTTGTTATCAAGTCGGTTTTTCTTCACCTTCATATTTTACCAAATGCTTCAAAACACATTTTGGAGTTCTTCCTACCGAAATCGATAAATTATAACCTCCATTATTACAATGGCTTATAATTGTTCTGCAAAATAAAAATCCGCTAGCAATAGAAGGGTTTACAACCCATGTTGCACCCATTGTAACAAATGTTGTATATACCGTTAGTCCTTCGCAATCTGCAACATCAGTGCCACATACTGATTAATTCTTGCCATTAAAAGTATTCTTACCCATATATTTTTGGTAAAGGTGAATAGTGTAAAAGGATGAAGAAGAAATATTCAGGATTCAAAATTTTAGGTGAAATCTTACTTATAGCGTTGATTCTGATCTTTATTGGATTGCTTTTCACATATGTTATTTGATGTAGACTAGAATATTATCAAATACCTGACCATTCAAAATAAATTAACTTAAACAAACTCAAGGATGATTAAATTGAAAATTGCAATTGTCGCTC
Source organism: Maribacter luteus (assembly GCF_009674825.1). Taxonomy (GTDB): domain Bacteria; phylum Bacteroidota; class Bacteroidia; order Flavobacteriales; family Flavobacteriaceae; genus Maribacter_A; species Maribacter_A luteus. The sequence goes on along the minus strand of NZ_WKJH01000028.1, from coordinate 176,529 downwards.
TAGTGATGATTTTTTCACAAAGTATCCTGTCGCAGAAAACTGTAAGTGGTACTGTGACAGATGATTCAGGGATGCCTTTACCAGTAGCCTCGGTGGTGGTGCAAGGAACCACAAATGGTGTTTCAACGGATTTTGACGGAAATTATTCGATCAGTAACCTAACTGCGTCGGATGTATTGGTCTTTAGTTATGTAGGTACTACAACCCAATCGATTCAGGTCGGCGACCAGACGGTTATAAACGTTGTACTCGAAACTTCTTCGGAACAATTGGAAGAAGTAGTGATTGTTGGTTACGGTAAGCAAAGTAGGGTCGCCGTTACCGGGGCCATATCAACCGTAGGTTCGGAAGATATAAGTGCTTTACCCGTGACCAATGCAGAGTCGGCATTACAAGGTAGGTCAGCAGGTTTGACCATCGCGAATAGTGGGGTGCCGGGATCAACACCTTCTGTTTTAATAAGAGGATTGGGGTCTTTAAATAACAATAGCCCTTTATTTGTTGTAGATGGGGTTATCGTAGGTAACCTTTCCGGTATTAGTCCAAATGACATAGAAAATGTATCAGTCTTAAAAGATGCATCAACTACCGCAGTTTATGGTGCGCAGGGGTCGAACGGTGTAATCTTGGTCACTACTAAAAAAGGTAAGGGTGGTAAAGGCCAACTTAATTTTAATACATACACCGGTTATCAATCGGTAACTAAACGTTATGATGTCCTTAATACTCTTGACTACTTAAAATATGCAGCTGAATTGGGGGTTTTCCCAGATAGGCCCTTAGAGTTATACCAGAACAATACGGATTGGCAAGATGAGGTTTTTAGGCAAGGTATAATCCAGGATTATAACCTATCATTCTCCAAAGGTGATGAAAAAGGCTCGCAATATTTCTCAGCTGAGTATTTAAAACAAGAAGGTACGTTAATTGAAACTGGTTTCGAAAGATATTCCTTTAGGGCAAATAGCAGTGCAAAGTTTGGAAAGCTAACTGTCGGGGAGTCAATGTCAGTTGCTTTTAGTAAACAAAACCCGGAATTAAGTTCCGGAGGTAGGACCGTATTGGAACATGCTGTAAAAGCTACGCCTTATTTACCGGTTTACAATCCAAATAATCTAGGTGGTTTCCAAGGCCCTTCATCCTCAGCTGACGGCCAAGATGCAGAAAACCCTGTAAGGGTCCAGACTTTGGGTAGTGCAATAAATAAAAACGTTGGGATTATCGGGAATATTTATGCAGAACTGGAGGTTTTAGACGGACTTGTCTTTAAATCCCAAGTAGGGTTGGATTACTATACATATGATAACAAACGTTTTATACCTTCCTATAGTGATGACAGTGTTACAGGTAGTACTACACATGCGCAGGATTATGCATCCATATCGAGAAGCAAGGGTAGCGGACAAACTATTATTTTCAACAATAGCTTAAGGTACAATAAAACTATTGCAGAATACCACAATTTTGAATTATTGGCCTTGGTAGAAAAATTTGAAGGTAAGTCAAATGGGGCTAGCATGAGTAGTAGAAATGCAGTTACAGATGAAGTGGATCAGTTATCCAATGAAGATTCCAGTTTGGGCAGTAGTTCATATGAAACAAATAAATTGGGCTATTTAGGTCGTATCAATTACAATTATGATAATAAATACATCGCTTCTGCATCAATAAGGCGCGATGCTTCTTCCCGTTTTGGTAGTAATAAACGGTGGGCTAATTACTATTCTGGTTCTTTAGGTTGGAACGTGGCAAAGGAGAACTTCATGAAAAATACGGCTTTCAGTACTTTGAAGTTGAGAACTAGTTATGGTTCTACTGGAGGTGATGGAATTGGGGATTATTTATATGCACCTACATTGACCGGTGGTTTTGAATATCCGATTAATGGTGAAGTCGCTTTTGGGGTTACCGCTAATGGCGGTGCAAATGAGGATTTGCAATGGGAAACAAAAGAAATGCTAAATGCAGGATTGGATATTGGTTTGTTCAATGAAAAGATAACGGCTTCTTTGGAGTATTATGAAAATACAAGTAAGGATTTATTGATATATATTCCGCCACCAGCTTCCAATGGAATCAATTCAGGAAGTTTGCCCGTAAATTTAGGTTCTAGTGAAACCAAAGGTTTTGAATTGAGTCTAGGATATAGGGACAGTGAAGGTGATTTTACATGGTCGGCCAACTTAAACTTGGGAACTACTCAAAACAAAGTATTAGGGTTGGCAGATGTTGATGAAGTAGTAGGTTCCGCTTTTAAAGGAGGCGGTAACATTACAAGGACTGTTGTCGGGGAATCTTTCTTTCATTTCTATGGTTTGGTAAGTGACGGAATTTATCAAAACCAAGCAGAGGTAGATGCGGTATTTACAGCGAACCCTGGGCAAACAACAGTGCAACCAGGAGACATTAGATTCAAGGATCTTAATAATGACGGGGACATAACCTCTGAGGATAGGGATATCATAGGTAACCCTTTCCCTGATCTTACATACGGTTTTAATTTTGATGCCAATTATAAGGATTTCGATTTTAATCTATTCGTTACAGGGGTATCCGGTAATGAAATATTCAACACGAACACTTATGATCTGGTAGGTGGCGCGAATAGACTTTTTAATATAAGTCAAGAGTATTATGAAAATCGTTGGTCATTGTCAAACCCTTCGGGAACTGAACCACGAGCATTGGGAGCACCACAAAACAATGGAGTATCCGATCGTTTTGTTGAGGATGGTTCTTATGCTAGGTTAAAGAATGTGACTTTAGGCTATACCCTTTCAAACAATTTCTTGGAAGAATATATTTCTAAGTTCAGAATTTATATCAGTGGTCAGAATTTAGTTACCATAACCGATTATTCAGGTTTGGATCCAGAATTGGGAGGTAGTGAATTTGGAATTGATAGAGGTGCTTATCCACAGCCAAAATCATTTTTATTAGGACTTCAAGTAACATTTTAAAAACAAAGAATCATGTCAAAATATAAATTACTAGTAGTATTGTTAATGGGTGTGTTTCTGGTGGATTCCTGTTCGGAGAACGATCTGGAACTGTCTAACCCCAACCAATTATCGCCCGACACCTTTTTTTCTAATGAATCCCAGGTTCAGTCAGCGGTTAATGCGGCATACGCAAACCTTCAGCCCTTTGGTCTTTATGGGCGATTGATGTTTTATATGATGGACAACATGTCACATGAAAATGCGGGAAATTCCCAGCAAGAAGGTGATAAGGTTACCTTCGCGGATTTTACATTTGATTCAAGTAATAATCAAATATTCGATTATTGGGATGGTTGCTATAGGGGAATCAATAAAGCCAATTTTGTAATCGCTAATTCAGATAGGATCAATGAAATATCGGAAGGTGCATTAAGTACTGTAAGAAAGCAGAAGTTTATTGGTGAAGCACGTTTCTTAAGGGCATATTATTACTGGTTATTGGTCAATAGGTTCGGTGGCGTGCCAATACGAACAGGAGGGGCCGATGATCTTGCTGAAGGTTCGCCACGTAGTACGAAGGCTGAGGTAATTAACCTGATAATCGAAGATTTGACTTATGCATCAGAGAATCTATTAAGTAAATCTAATGAGGACAATGGTAGGGCAACCAAAGGAGCGGCTCAAGCATTTTTAGGAAAAGTTTTATTATATGAAGAGGAATACGCTTTGGCTTTAGATGCCTTTCAAGCGATGTCCGGTTATGATTTGGAAACCGATTATTACGATAATTTTAAAGAAGAGACCGAGCATGGAATAGAATCCATTTTTGAAGTTGAATATGATATCGCTTTGGGTACCGATGCTAAATGGGACTCTTCCGTTAGTGGTTCAGGACCTAACCATGCTACTTTTAGGGGGCAGGATTATGGTGTCCTTAACTGGTTTAACGTATATCCATCAGATGATTTGGTTGCCGAGTTTGAGCCTGGCGACAATAGGTTTCAAGGTAGTTTTTATGTTCCTGGAGATACCTATAACAACGGTCAGAATACTTTTGTAGCTAGTGATTTTGCTGAAAATGGCGGTAATGTTCGTAGTGTTGCATGGAAAAAATATCAAAATTATTACAAACAGACCGATGAAGCATCCGAGTCAGGTATAAACGTGAAAATAATTCGCTATTCCGATGTTCTTTTGATGATGGCCGAGTGCGAAAATGAAGTGGGTACACAGGCTAATGCCATTGGGTATATAAACAGGGTAAGGGCAAGGGCCGGTTTGGCCAATCTACCACTTACCTTGTCAAAGGCGCAAGTTTTCGATGCTATTGTACATGAACGTAAAGTTGAACTTAACGGAGAACAGGTTCGTTTTGATGATATGATTCGCTGGGGCATTGTTGCTTCAGAATTGGCAGACACTAATTTTCAATCGGGTAAGCATGAATTATGGCCTATTCCCGACAGGGAAATCAGTTCTAACGCCAATCTTAGTGCTGCTGACCAGAATCCTGGTTATTAATTTAAGAAATTAGTTTTGTTGGAGTTGGTTTAAATAGGAAAGCAGTGTAAAAGTGATTGCACTGTTTTCCATACCTCTTCAAATAAAAACACAAATAACATATTCAACTAAAAATTATGAAATCATATAAAATATTATATCTGTTTTTTCTAGGACTTTTAATATGGTCCTGTGATGATAATGACGACTCTGATTATGTCGCCCTTACTGGGCAGCCGACCTTTACGATGACACAATCAGCTGAGAATTCGGGAATTTATTATTTTGAGAATACGACAGCGGACAAAGAGCTGTTTTATAGTTATTGGGAGTTTTCAGATGAAGCTGCCAAATATGCCGACGATGGTATTTTGGAACATCAGTTCGGTTCTTCTGGGGATAAGACCGTTACCTTGACAATGGTGGGTACGGGTTCCTATTCTAAGACAGAGCAAAACCTTACCGTAGTTCTTCCACCACCAACAGATCTTCGGTTTTTAACCAACCCTGAGAACCTTATCCCAAATGCTTATTTGGTAGATGGTGATGGGGATGAATTCACCAATTGGAGCAAAAACAATGGAGGCGACAGGATTACTTCTGAAGCTGTAGAGGTTTTGGTGGGCTATAGGGCTGCTAAAGTCATGAACCCAGCAGATGGCAATCCCTGGGATACTCAATTCGTAACCGATGGTATTACTACCGAAAATGGTGCGGAATATACGGTTTCACTTTGGGCAAAAGGAGACCCAGCTGTGATACGCTTTTCTACGAATCCAGGTGTCGGCGGTGATCAATATGCAGGTGACTATACAATAACCGAAGACTGGGGTCAATATTCCTTTACGTTCACGGCAAATTCAGAAACAACTTTGATCGCTCTGGATATGGGGGCTACTTCTGGTAACTTTATTATAGATGCCATAGAAATGGTAAAAGGCAGTACTACATTGGATTTACCCTCAAATGACAGTGAATTGTTGAATGGTGGACTTGAAGAAGGGGAAGGAGATGATTTTACCAATTGGAACAAGTACAACGGAGTTGATAGGGTAATAGCTGAGGTAACAGAAGTATTAAGCGGGTCTAGGGCTATGAGGGTCAATAATCCTGCCGACGGAAATCCTTGGGATACACAGTTTGTAAGTGATGCTTTTGAAACAGAAGATGGTGCGGAATACACCGTATCTTTATGGGCGAAAGGTGATCCGGCCGTAATTCGTTATTCTACTAACCCAGGGGTTGGTGGCGAACAGTACGCGGGTGATTATACCATTACAGAAGACTGGCAAAAATACTCATGGAGTTTTACCGCAAATTCCGCCACAACTTTAATAGCGATGGATATGGGCGCTACCGGTGGTAGTTTCGTTATCGATAATATTAAGGTTGTGAAAAATTAAAAGATAAAACAGGGAAATATGAAACATATAATCATAAAAGTAAATCATTTTTTTCTACTACTATCAGTCGTGTTAACGGTATTTTCCTGTTCATCCGACGGATATGAACCTGATCCAGAACCAATAATTCCAGTAAACAAGGTCCAGGCCTCTTTTGAATATACCATTTCAGAAACCGATGCACATGTCTTGTTACTGGATAATACTTCAGAGGGGGAGACCGATTTTACAAGTGTATGGGATTTCGGATTAGGAAACGGAACAGTGAATGATGCGGCAGGCTTAGAGGAAGTCACCTATTCCGAGCCAGGTGAATATACAATAAAACTTACCGTTACCAATATTGCTGGGAAAACCGAAGAGAGCAAGAAGATCATAGTTGATGAAAACGGCATTTGCCCCAATGGCATTTGTGGCTCGGTTTCCGGAGAGGGGTTGAAAGGGTTGGCAACAACTTTTTCAGTCGGTATGATCACTCGCTCTTCATGGGTAAGTGGCAGTAGTCAACATACGGATTTATTGAAACAGGAATTCAATAACCTGACTTCTGAATATGAGATGAAAATGAACGTCATGTATCCATCTGAAGGGAATTATGATTTTTCCGCTGCTGACGCTATCGTAAATTTCGCACAAGCAAATGATATGAATGTACACGGGCATGCCCTTATTTGGCATAATGCAACTCCTGATTGGGTCACAAACTTTTCCGGCACTGATACGGAGTTCGAAACTATGGTACAGGATTATATTACCACGGTAGTTACTCGGTACAAAGGAAAAGTACGTTCATGGGATGTTGTGAACGAAGCTATTGACGATGGTTCAGGAAATCCACTTAGAAGCTCGGTTTTCAAGGATAGGATGGGTGATGACTACATCAGAAAATGTTTTCAGTGGGCTAGGGATGCTGATCCTGATGTACTCCTTTTTTATAATGACTATAATATTGCGGCAAGTTCAAGCAAACGTGCAGCCATATTTGATTTAGTCGATGATTTAGGAAACCTCATTGATGGTGTAGGTGCACAAATGCATATTTCTTATAACGGACCTTCTGCCGCGGATATCCAAAGTGTTGCAGATGCAACGGTCAGCAGGGGATTGAAACTCCATTTTTCCGAGTTGGATATTAGGGCGAATCCAGATGGTGATCAATCTACATTGACCAACGAGAGGGCAACCGCCCAGAAGGCTAAATATAAAGAAGTTGTAAAAATCTATAATTCTATTCCATTGGACAATAAGTTCGCATTGACCGTTTGGGGACTGAGGGATAATGAATCTTGGTTGATAGAATTCTGGGGCAACCCAGACTGGCCTTTGTTATTTGATGAAAATTACAATAAAAAGCAAGCCTATCAAGGGTATGTAGAAGGTTTACAGTAAGCTTTAAATGAATATTACATAAACTTCGGAAAGCCTAAATTTTACTATTTAGGCTTTTTTTATCAATTATGATTATGAAAAACAAATATTTCAAATACAAGTATATTTTCACGATTATGGCAATATCTTTATTTTCAAATGCTCTTTTGGGGCAAGATGTTGATACAGGTTTAAAAGATCATGCCGATTTTCCCATAGGAACGGCCATTCGAATAGAAACATTGACAAGGGATGCCGAATTACAAGCGTTGCAAAAAAGGAATTTTAATAGTATCACTTCTGCTAGTGATATGAAAATGAATAGAATACTTCCCAAAGAAGGGGAGTATAAATGGGGTAAGGTAGATAGTATCCTTGATTACGCCCAAAAGAATAATCAACGATTGTTCGGGCATAATTTGGTTTGGCATAGCTCAACACCCAAATGGGTCAAGGAAAAAGCATTGAAAGACAGTGAATGGATGGCAGAATTCATGAAAGATTATATTGCGACCTATGTTGGTAGGTATAAGGGAAAAGTAAAAGCATGGGATGTTGTCAATGAAGGATTGGAATCCTCAGGTGGTGCAATGCGAGAAACCATCTGGTACAAAACCCTAGGTAAGGATTATATTGCGAAGGCCTTCACTTATGCCCATGAGGCAGACCCGGATGCCATTCTTTTTTATAATGATTTCAATATAGAAAGGGATACCGTAAAATTGAAGGCAACCCTTGATTTAATCCAAAGTTTGAGAAGTAAGGGAGTCCCTATTTCCGGTATAGGTTTTCAAATGCACATACGAATGGATATCCCCGATGAGGTAATCGCCAATGCGCTGAAAAAGGCCTCTGAAACCGGTTTACAGATACATCTTTCAGAGGTGGATATTATTTTCAATACACATGACGATACCAGAAATGGCGGCGAACAGGTGTACAATGAATTGACCGAGGAAATGAAATTGACCCAATCGGATAAATACAGGAGCCTTGTTCGTATGTATCGTTCCATTGTTCCAAAAGAACAACAGTTTGGAATCACCTTATGGGATTTTACCGATAGGGATACATGGATCAACCCTTTTTTCAATCTAAAGGATTGGCCAACTATTTTTGACGAGTATCTGCAGCCTAAGCCAGCTTATTTTGGTTTTTTGGAAGGATTAAAAGTAAAATTTAAAGAATGAAAAAGACATTGGTATTACTGATAGTAATTGGTTTTGTAGCCTTAAGTTGTTCTGAAAAAAAAGAACAGTCCAAACAGTCAGATTTGAAAACTATGGCTTTCTCGAATCCTATTCTTAAGGGATTTTATCCGGACCCCAGTATTTGTAAGGCAGAGGGTTCTTATTACCTGGTTAATTCAACCTTCGCATATTTTCCAGGCATCCCTATTTTTAAAAGTGATGATTTAATCAACTGGGAACAGATCGGTAATGTACTCGATAGGCCAGAACAATTGAATTTAGATGGTCTAGAGGTTTCGCAAGGGGTGTTCGCACCGGCCATACGCTATGCCAATGGGGTGTATTATATTACATGCACCATTGTTGGTGGAAAGAATAATTTTGTGGTTACCGCTACCGATCCATCAGGTCCTTGGTCGGATCCTGTTTGGATTCCTGAAGTGGAAGGAATAGACCCTTCCCTGTTTTTTGATGGGGATGGCCGTTCCTATATTATATACAATAGTGATGCTCCCGACAAGACCCCTTTGTACGACGGACATAGAACGATTAAAATGGTGGAATTTGACATCAAGGGATTGAAGGTGATTGGGGAACCCATGATCTTAATAAATGGAGGTACCGATATTAAGAAAAAACCAATTTGGATAGAAGGTCCGCATATTTATAAGAAAAACGGTTATTATTATTTAATGGCCGCAGAGGGCGGTACTGCAGAGGATCATTCAGAAGTTGTATTCAGGAGCCGTTCAGTAACCGGACCGTATGAGAGTTCTCCCCAAAACCCAATATTGACCCAGCGTCAATTACCAGTGGATAGGGAAAATCCGGTAACCTCAACCGGTCATGCCGATATTTTTGAAGACGGGAACGGTGATTGGTGGGGTGTTTTTTTAGGATGTAGACCTTATTCGGGAAACCACTTTAATACAGGGAGGGAAACGTTTATGGCCCCTGTTGTTTGGAAAGATAACTGGCCTGTGTTCGACCTAAAGGGCGATGTGGTTAAGAAAAGTTATGATATTCAAGTTCCCAAAGGAATAGTTGAAGTAAAAGGAGACTCTACTTTTTTTGATGATTTTTCCGGTAATCGTTTAAACTTCAAATATAACTTTTTACGAACGCCCAGAACAAAATGGTTTGCACTTGGAAAAGATGGACTTACATTGCAAACACGCCCAGAATCTTGTTCCAATAAGGAGAATCCCAGCTTTATCGGTATTCGTCAACCCCATTTAAGAGGAGAGGTTTCAGTAGCAATGGACTTTGAAACCATAATTAAGGATGAGAAAGCCGGTTTGGTGGTTTTTCAGAATGCCGAACACTATTATTATTTAAGTAAATCTTTTAAGGATGGTGAAAATGTAATTCAATTACTCAAATCCAATGATAGTGAAATAGAAGAGATGAACTTCGTAAAAATAGACTCGAAAAAAGTGTACTTGAAAATAATTGCGGATAACCAATTTTATCATTTCTATTGTTCAAACGATAATAAAAATTGGATTCCAATAGCAGAAAATGTCGATGCTAGGTTTTTAAGCACTACAACCGCTGGTGGTTTTGTAGGGTGTTATTATGCTATGTACACCACGTCATTGGGTAATGAGAGTGCCAATAGAGCTACATACGAGTGGTTAAAGCTCAAAGATTAGTTAGTTTGGGCGAGAAAGTACCATTATAAATAAAAAGGGGCATTGAATACATTCAATGCCCCTTTTTTCAATCTAAAATTAAACTAATCCAAATATGGTTTTAAGGTGGTTATTGTATCGTCGGAATTATGTGTTATTTCTGCTAGTTTAACCGATCTCAAATGGGTTATTCCTTTTGATAAGCTAGAATCGTGGTAGAATAAATACCATTTGCCGGCTACTTCGCAAATAGAGTGGTGTGATGTCCATCCAACAACAGGCTCCAATATTTTGCCGGTATAAGTAAATGGCCCGTACGGGTTGTCTCCTATGGCATAGCAGATAAAATGTGTATCTCCGGTAGAATATGAAAAATAATATTTTCCGTTGTACTTGTGAAGCCATGAGGCTTCGAAAAATCGCCTATCGTTATCACCTTCTAGGAGTAGGTCTCCATTTTCATCTATGATTTCAATACCCTTGGGTTCCTCTGCGAAACCTAATAGATCATCGGTCATTTTAGCGACTATGGGCAATAGGGCTTCTTGGTTCGATAATGGGAGTTCATTCGCTTCATCGTAGATGTTATTTCGGTATTTTTGAAGCTGTCCGCCCCAAATCCCACCAAAATACATGTAATAACTGCCATCTTCATCCTCAAAAACGGCAGGATCAATACTGTAACTGCCTTCTATGGCCTTTGGTTCCGCTTTGAAGGGGCCTGTGGGGGAGTCAGATATGGCCACACCTATTTGGAACAGTCCTTTTTTGTTTCTTGCAGGGAAGAACAGATAGTATTTTCCGTCTTTATGGGCCGCGTCCGGTGCCCACATTTGTCTATCGGCCCAAGGAACGTCTCTAACATGTAGGGCTACTCCATTGTCTTTAGCTTCACTATTGACCGAATCCATTGAAATTACATGGTAGTCTTCCATTGCAAAATGATCACCGTTGTCATTAAAAGGGATACCGGCATCAATATCGTGTGATGGGTAAATATATATTTTTCCATCAAAAACATGGGCGGAAGGATCCGCTGTATACATATGTTGTACTAAAGGTTTTGAAATCGCCTTTTTATTAAGTTCTTCAAAATCTATATGTTCAATACTTTCTTCTGGCATACTTTTATTTCTTTTGAATTATTGGTTTCTTCTTTCGCGTAGATCGGATTCTATCCTTAGTTCCATTTTCTTGTTTATTTCATAAAAGGTCATAAGGCCGATAGCAATTAAAAAAGGAATGGCCGGATAAATACTGACCAACATTTTTATTCCATTTATGGTATGTTCTTCCTGACCTATAGCGGTGCTGTTCGGAATATAATCGTAAAGACTCAGTATCCATGCTAAAAGTGAACTTCCTATACTTAATCCGCCTTTTAGGCCAACCATCATTGCCGAAAATATGATAGCGGTTGCCCTTCTATTGTTCTTCCATTCGGAGTAATCGGCAACATCGGCGATCATGGTCCATAATATTGGGGTACATATGCCATAGAAGAATCCATGTAAAATTTGAGTCCCGAATATTAATCCAATGGATTTTGAAGGATAAAAGTAGAAAAGGATAATGAAAAGTGTTGAGATGAACAACGTGGTCGAAAAAACGGTTCTCTTACCGTATTTGTCGGCGAATCTTTTAGATAGCATAATACCTATCAAACCAAAGAGAATACCACCTCCGTTGAAGATGCCTAAACCAAAGGAAGTTTCGTTTTCGAAAGTCGGTAGATAAGGCCTTAATGGGTCTAAAAACAATTTTAATTGGGCATTGTCCACGTAGTTTTCAAAGTAATATACATATGCGCCACCTTTCAGGGCCAGGGTTACGAACACTAAGGTCGTGGTGACCAGCATAATGATCCAAGGCTTGTTTTTGAATAAATCGCTTAAATCTTCTTTTAAGCTGGATTTTTGTTCAATTTTTGGGATTACCCTTTCTTTAGTGGTAAAGAAGGTGATCAAGAGCATAACCGTACCGATTACGGCGAGGAACGTCATGACTTTTTCCATACCCATGGCTTTGTCACCTCCACCAGCTTTTAAGATAAGGTCGTACATAAATACCTGTACAAAGAACTGAGCAAACATAACGGCAACGAATCTATAGGCAGAAATGCTGTTTCGTTCTTTCATATTGCCGGTTATCACACCGCTTAATGCAGAGTACGGTAAATTGTTGGAAGCATAGAGTAGCAATAATAGGGTATATGTCACAACCGCATAAATTACCTTGCCTTGATAATCAAAATTTGGAGTGCTAAAGGCGAGTAAGGAAGCAATACCCAAAGGAATGGCGGTCCATAGTATCCACGGCCTGAATTTCCCCCATTTAGAGTTGGTTCTATCTGCCAAGGCACCAACAATCGGGTTAAAGGCAAATGCAGCGATTAAGCCTACCACTAGGGTTACCATGGCGGCATGTTCGGGTTTTAGCCCATAAATATCAGTATAAAAGTAAGATAGGTAGGTTACTAAGGTTTGAAATACCAAGTTGGCAGCAAGATCACCTAAGGAATACCCTATTTTTTCTTTAATCGATAATTTTTCATTACTCAAATCTTCCATTTAGTAGGTCGTATAAAATTTAAACAATTAGTTGTTTTTAGCACTGATAATATCCGTGTACACTTTCTTAGGTTGATAATTCCTATCAAAAAACAACGGATAGTTCGTACGGCCGTTTATAGGCCAATTATTAAGCCATGATTGTCCGTCTTGAACCCCCCAGAAGGTAACCCTGTTTATCTTGTCCTTGTGTTTAGTGAAAAGATTGAAAATGTCTTGGTATCGATTACTGAGTTGAAGTTTAACTGAATCCGGTAATCCGTTAGGATAAGGGTTCATTGTTGGGTCACCTTCAAATTCGTTGTAGTTCTGATTAACCGCAGCACCGTCCAAGTCCCATGGGTTTGGTAAAACCGTAACGTCCAATTCTGTGAACGAGACCTTTACCCCAAGTTCTGAAAAAGCAATAATGCTATTTTCAATATCCTCTATGGAAGGGCCTTCGAGACTCCAATGCGCCTGTATACCGACACCATCGATTTTAGCGCCCTTTTCCTGTAATTTTTTCACTAATCGAACAACCCCGTCCCTTTTTTCGGGTTTCCAAAGGTTATAGTCGTTGTATATAAGTTCTGCATCCGGATCGGTTTTGGCAGCTTCTTTAAAGGCCACTTCCAAGAAACTATCGCCCATTGTATTGGAAAAAACAGATTCCCTTAATGTTCCATCCTCATTCAAGGCTTCGTTGACAACGTCCCAGGCATCGATTTTCCCTTTATATCTACTAACAATAGTATTAATATGATTCTTTAGTAGAGTGGCCATTTCGAGGCTGTCTTTGATAGGGTTGACCCATTCGGCCAGCTGACTGTGCCATACCAAATTATGACCTACGATATACATCCCATTCTCCTGTCCGAGAGCAACGAATTTATCTGTAGTGTCAAAGAAATAAGAATCCTTTTCAGGATGAACATACATCCATTTCATTATATTTTCAGCGGTTATGGAATTGAACTCCTTTTCTAGGAGTTGAATGCCAAGAGAATCTGACCTGTCAATATGGCCATCGTTTATTGCGGCCCCTATTAAAAAGCTCCCTTTAAAATGATCCTTTAAAGAAATTTCGGATTTCGAATTATCTTTTTTAGTTTCCTTGTTCTTGGTTTGGCAAGCGCTGATGCCAAAAACGAAAACGATAAGTAATAAACGAATTTTATATGTCATGGTCATAATTGAAAATTATTTAGTTCGGCTCAATTAATTTATAGGAAAAACAAAGTGTAATGAACAGCTATTATTAGTAGTTGTTTTGAATTTCTAAAGGTATTTTTACTTACAATTAAAGGGTATTAGTATTGAAGCAAACTGTAAAACATTTGTTGCATTCTCCTTTTTTAAGGGCTTTTAGGACGATTTTGTGAAGGTGTTTTTCCCAAATGAGTAAGGAAGGAATAGAACTGGACTGTTCGTTTGTTATTTTAATCTGATATTCTGATTGAATATTGAATAACCGATTTTATGGATCTTTTGTTCCATTTTAAATATTTACCAAATTGTGGACTTGATATTAAAAAAAGAATCCTGATTTAAGTAAAACTTGGCAATCGGGCAACTTTGTATTTGGGATTGGTGAAATAACCTTATTTCGTTCGGGGAATACGGTTTTAAGTAGAAAGAAGGTGGGTAAATTACCGGAATAATAGAATCATCAAAACAAAAAAAGAACACTTCCCTTATTTATGAATGAAAAGGAAAGTGTTCTTATAGGTATAATATGTATTTATATCTATGCTTTTTTGGCAGTGAATTTACAAATCAAAAGATTTTGCATCTTCAAGAAACTTGGCCAATCCAGAGTCGGTCAAGGGGTGCTTTAATAGACCTTCAATGGAAGAAAGGGGACCGGTCATTACATCGGATCCTATTTTGGCACAATTGATCACATGCATCGTGTGCCTAATTGAGGCAGCTAAAATTTGGGTATTGAAATCGTAATTGTCATAAATCTGCCTTATTTCTTCAATAAGATTAAGTCCGTCAGTTGAAATATCGTCCAATCTTCCTAAGAAAGGGGATACATATGTGGCACCCGCCTTTGCCGCAAGCAATGCCTGGCCTGCTGAAAAAACCAAGGTAACGTTGGTTCTGATGCCTTTGTCTGCAAAGTATTTACACGCTTTGACACCATCGGCTATCATCGGTAATTTTACTACAATCTGTGGGTTTAGAGCGGCTAATTCCTCTCCCTCTTTTACCATTCCTTCGAAATCGGTCGCTATAACCTCGGCAGAAACGTCTCCATCTACACATTCGCAGATGGCTTCATAATGTTTTAATATGTTCGCTTTTCCGGTAATGCCCTCTTTGGCCATTAAAGATGGATTTGTTGTTACTCCATCCAAAACACCTAATGCTTGGGCTTCTTTAATTTGATCTAAGTTCGCGGTATCAATAAAAAATTTCATATTCTAGGTTTTTGATAATTGTTTTTAATGGTATAAAAAGGGTAATTTGTACTAGTGGTTAGGCTTGGTTTATGATTTAAGGGTACTAATCTTATTAATCTACCTATCAAATGTATGCTTAAGCGGCTTTATAGCTTATTTTTTAACACAATCAACCTGGTTAGGCGTTATTGCTCGGAATTGTGTTTGAATAAAATATTTATTGTAAATATCAGATATAGAGCAAGTTGAATTGATGTATTGTGTTTCGTTGTTTTTTCGAAAGGCCTTTCGTAAATTTTCGTTGTAAATGGACATTTATTTATTGAATTGATAAATTTGAGCCGCTAAAATTGTTATATACCAGTTTAATCTCATAAAAAACACGGATTTGGTTTGTTTTAAAATGTTTTCGCATTGCGTAACTATCAAAGGGCCGTTTTATTTTAAAAAAAAACTCTGAACCAAAGTGGCATTTTGTCCGTATTATATAGAGATTGGTAGATATTTTTTGAAGTAAAGGAGTAAAAAGGTAACTTTATTCTTCTAATTGTGATAGATTCCTCCAAATATGCCGTTCGATGTAATGCTTTAAATCACAAAATGTTATGAAGACAAATTCAAAATTTTGGATGCTTGTATTGGTTGTTGTGGTCATGGGCTTTGGTATAGGTATATACCTTCAAGATCTTAAACATCAAGAGAGTACCGAGGCCGCGTGGCAGGCAAATCGTTTCAATCTTGAGCGTTTCAATAAAATAAGAAATTATAATTTGAAGATGAATCCTTCGAACTGGAGGTATATGCGAGATAGCATAGAGCGACAATTCGATAGTCTTATGATTCTTAGGTTCAGAAAGGAAATGGATAGTTTAAAGGGGCAAAGTCAATAAAAGACGTAACCTTTTTTTCCATTCGAGACCGATTAACATATTTTCAAAAACGATAATCATTCTTAACAATGATGTTTCGGGAATAAAAAATTAGTCATACCTTAGCGCCCTGAAAATTCTTTGGGATATTAGCTCAGTTGGTTTAGAGCGCTGCCTTGACAGGGCAGAGGTCACTGGTTCGAATCCAGTATATCCCACTTCTTTCCGTTCCAAAACCAAAATAAATAGTTAAAGTAAGTCGAGCAGGCGTTCCAAGGCCATGCCCCTAGATCCTTTTATCAAGATTTTACCTGTAGTGGGCAACTCAATGTCCTTGAAATTCCGGGCAATGTCCTCAAAGTTTTTGAACTTCGTTACAGAACTATTTGTCTTTATGAAATTCTCACCCAATAAAACAACTTTTTGGATATTTAATTGGGCGGACAAATCAGCTATTTTCTGATGCTCATCAGGTGCAGAGGATCCCAGTTCGAACATATCACCCAAAAATGCTATTTTAGGCCCTCCTTCTAAATTACTGAAATTCTCCAACGCGACCTTCATACTCGAAGGATTGGCATTATAGGCATCGAGGATAATCTGTCTGCTATTTTTTTCAATAATCTGTGACCTGTTATTTTGTGGAACATAACTTTCGATGGCTTCCTTAATAAGGTTTGCAGGGACATTGAAATACTTGCCCATGAGTATCGCTGCACAGCAATTGGTAAAGTTATAACTTCCGATAAGGTTTGATTGTACGGTTGTATCTTCAAACTGCAAGGATACATAAGGGGAAGCTTTTATAAATTCAATCTTATAAAACTCTTTTTTACCCTGTGTAAAGCCATATTTTTTAATGTACGTCCCGGTTTTTTCCAGTTGAATGGGGTCGTCTGCATTTATAAAGATTATGGCTTTATGTTTGGTTAGGTACTCATAAAGTTCACTCTTTCCTTTTATTACACCTTCGACACCGCCAAATCCTTCTAAATGGGCCTTTCCGAAATTTGTGATATAACCATAATCGGGCTCGGCAAGGGAACAGAGGAACTCGATTTCCTTTAGATGGTTGGCTCCCATCTCAATAATGGCAATTTCGGTTTCCCGTTTTATCGACAATAGGGTAAGGGGCACCCCGATATGGTTGTTAAGGTTGCCAATGGTTGCAACGGTTTTGTATTTTTGGGAGAGTACAGCGTTTATAAGTTCTTTGGTAGTGGTCTTGCCATTGCTTCCTGTTAAGGCAATTATCTTCGCGTCGCATTGTTTTCTGTGGTAATTGGCCAACATTTGAAGTGTAGTCAAAACATCATCGACTACAAGGATATTTTGAACTCCAGCGTATTTATCTTCATCAACAACCGCATAAGAGGCCCCTTTTTTCAAGGCTGCCACGGCATAATCGTTACCATTGAAATTCTCGCCTTTCAGGGCGAAAAAAATACAGTTTTCCGTTATTTTGCGAGTGTCGGTACAAACAACGGGGAACTCTAAAAAGATTTGGTGCAATTTCGCTATACTCATAAATCAAAGATAAAAAAAAGCCCCGACCATATGGTCGAGGCTTTAATTATTACGTAGGTAAATTTATTTGGCTTTTTTGCCTCTTACCGTTTTGTTCTTTGTTTTGGATTTAGAACCAACCCTAGACATTGCACATCTGAATCCAATATAATCAGTTGACATATATTGTGGTAGGTATCTACGCTGTGCGGGATCTAGCCAATAGGCTCTGTCTTTCCAAGACCCTCCTTTATAAACCCTTACTTCATCATTGATCAAAGTGGTTCTGTTGTTGGAATGGTCATATTGTCTAATCAAGTTTCCTAATGAATCCCTTTCTACTTTATGTTTGGGAGAATCATACATTTTCTTGGCATCTGCCTGGTCTTCTTCATCAGAGAACCTGTCAAAGAACCTAGAAGAACTTGGTTCTCCATCCCTATAGCCCCTATTATCACTAGATGAGAAGTTTGTTCTTAAATATGTTTCTTCTTCATCAACAGGTACCATTTTAATTTCGCCTGGTAGGTTTACTGCAACAACTTTACCGTTAGGAAGGGTGTCGTAAACAACTGAATCTCTCAATATATTAACTTTACCGTCCTCGCCAATAGCTGTCTTTAAGTAAATGTTTCCTCTATAGTAGTTAAAGTCACTGATTTCGTCATCAACTATAGGTCTATAAACATCAGATACCCATTCGGCAACATTTCCAGCCATGTCATAAAGACCTAGATCGTTTGGTTTGTAAGACATTACCTGTGCAGTGATATCGGCACCGTCATCTGACCAACCTGCGATTCCGCCATAGTCACCTTTACCTTGTTTAAAGTTGGCTAATTGGTCTCCACGACCAACTCGTTGGCCATTTCTTGTGTAATCACCTTCCCAAGGATATTTTTTTCTACCTCTATAGTTATTGTATTCCCTAGAGCCAACTTGGGCCTGGGCAGCATATTCCCATTCGGTCTCGGTTGGTAATCTATATTCTGGCATTATTACACCACTACTTCTTTTTGCGAAAGTGCTGACACTGTCCTTTTTCATTTTCCCTTGTAGGGAATCTATTTGTCCGTTGTAAACTGATTCTGGTCTATTTAGATACGCTTCAGTACTGAACGTACCTGCAACTTCGCCCGTAGCAGCTTGGTATTTGGCATCTTTAGCCAAATAGCCTTCCCTTTCCAGCATTACTTCGTTTACTCGGTCTGTCCTCCACTCGGCAAACTGCGTAGCTTGTATCCAGTTAACACCAACTACCGGATATTCTGCATATGCAGGATGTCTTAAATAGTTGTTGGTCATGGTCTCGTTGAAGCCTAATCGGTTTCTCCATACCAAGGTGTCGGGTAAAGCCCCTTTGTAAATATTTGCGTATTTAGGATTTTCGGGAGGATAAACACTCTTTAAATAATCCAAGTATTCTAAGTACATTACGTTCGTGACTTCCGTTTCATCCATATAGAATGACTGAACGTGTTGTGAAGTAGGAGTGTTGTTCCAGTCGTGCATTACATCATCTTGCACTTTACCTTTGGTAAACGTTCCGCCTTCAACAAAAACAAGACCTGGAGCCGTTTCTTGCTCTTTAAAGTCAGTGTTATATTGGAAACCACCTTCTTTAGCATTGATTTTCCAACCTGTAGCTCTTGATACATTTTTGGAAGATGAGGTTTTTTTGCTACAACTTGTAACACTGCAACCTCCCGCTATTACTGCACAAGAAAGTACAATTTTGATAAACTGTTTTTTCATAATTAGGACTTGAGTTCAAATATTTAAACTACCTTTTACGTAGTTTGAAATTCTTATTCTGATTAATTTGGTGTCACTTTCGGCATATTAAACGATGTTTTGGCCATAATATTTTATTGCTAAAAAAATTTTATGTGTTTGCCATTTTAATTGATGCCAAAAAGCGTTTCTTTAAAATTGATAACGGCGTATTTGCCATTATAGTATGGATCAGAACAATTCTTTTGTCCTATTTGTTTTTGTTACTAAAGGATAGTCGATGAAAATATGAATGTAGATTTAGAAAGAAAAAAGAGGTAAGGGTACTTATAACCTTTTTAATATTTTCGATAAACGGTATAAGATATTTTTAAAAAGCCCGTTTACCATACAATAAGCCTAAATTCTTTTCGGAGAATTACTAATACATTAAATCTAATGAAAATAAGACCAATACCGATGAAGAAGATTCCATTTTTGCTATTATTGGCCTTTGTTGCGAAAATGTCGGCCCAAGATGATAGGGTTATTACCACGGCAGTACCCTTTTTGACCATTGCGGCTGATGCTAGGTCCGCCGGTATGGGGGATATGGGGGTTGCAACCTCGACCGATGCATTTTCACAACAATGGAATCCTGCCAAATTTGCTTTCGCGGAACGAAAAATGGGTATTGGGGTTAGTTACACCCCTTATTTAGAAAGTTTAATTACCGATATATCATTATTGAACGCTAGTTTTTACAATAAATTAGACGAGCGTAGTGCGTTTGCCCTTAGTCTAAGGTATTTCACTTTGGGTGAAATAGAACTTCGGCAGTTCGCCAATGACCCTGGTACATTGGCCAAGCCCAATGAATTGGCATTTGATGGGTCGTATTCTTTAAAGCTTAGCCCTACCTTTTCCATGGCCGTAGGGGGTAGGTTTATACGATCAAATTTAAAATTGCCACAAAATGGCAGTGAGGATTCTCAGGCGGCAAGTTCGTTCGCGGTAGATATCGCGGGGTATTACCGTTCTAGGGAAATCGCATATGACAATTTCGATGGAAGATGGAGGGCCGGATTCAATATATCTAACCTCGGAGGAAAAATGACCTATGATGAAGGTGGGCAGGAAAACTTTTTGCCGACCAATCTGTCGTTCGGAGCCGGATTCGATTTTATTCTTGATCAAGATAATGTGATAGGGATTACTTCGGAATTAAATAAACTTTTAGTGCCGACCCCTCAAGATTTCGACGAAGATGGGGATATAGACTCTGAAGACAATGATGAGTACCAACAGGTAGGATTTCTTAGTGGGGTTTTTAAATCTTTCGGTGATGCACCCGATGGTTTCGGTGAAGAATTAAAAGAGTTTACTTGGGCCTTAGGAGCCGAATATACCTATCAAGATGCCTTTATGCTCCGAACGGGGTATTTCAATGAAAGTGAGGATAAGGGCTCTAGAAAGTTTTTCACCATGGGGCCGGATTCAAATTCAAGGCCGCACAGATTGATCTTTCTTATCTATTCTCCACATCCCAAGTTAAGAACCCTTTAGAAAATACACTCCGCTTTTCCTTGACTTTCAGTTTAGGGGAAGAGTTTTATAATGATTAAACAAAATTAAAAATGAAAAATAAACCTGCCATTGTGCAGGTTTTGTTATTTTAGACGATTACATATGGTCTTTAGCTATGAAAAAACAAACGATTTCCTTTGAATACCAAGTTTATGGGTCTGTAGAGGAATTAGGTTCACAAGATCAAGAATTGATGCAAGCTGCCATAAAGGCAAGAAAAGATGCTTATGCACCCTATTCCAATTTTTTGGTGGGGGCAGCCGTGTTACTCGAAAATGGGGAAGTGGTTATCGGTAGTAATCAGGAAAATGCGTCCTATCCTTCGGGTCTATGTGCGGAACGGGTTGCCGTTTTCCATGCCGGGGCAAAATTTCCCGGTGTCGTCATAAAGGCAATTGCGATAACCGCAATGTCCAAAAATCACTTGGTAGATACTCCGGCCGCTCCTTGTGGCAATTGTAGGCAGGCCATTTCAGAGTATGAGTTTAGGCAGAAAGCGCCTATTCCCATTCTTATGATGGGAGAAAAAGGGGAGGTGATTAAATGTAAGTCTCTCGCAGATATTCTTCCGTTAGGATTCAATAACACCTATTTATAGGAGGCGAGTATTAAAATGAGTGGTTTCAAATATCATTAAATGTGTCGGTTTTGTTATTCTTTGGATTAACGCTATATTTTTTGTGAGAAGCTTTTATCTTTATTTTTTTACTGATTGATTAATATGTGTATTTTTGTTCCGCTGTTTTTCGGAGCTTTAAAGTCCGATTTTAGTGGCTTCATGAAGAAATAAATTTTAATTAAACAACGATTAATGGAAAAAATCACCAAAGAAACCTATCTGAAGTGGTACGAGGATATGTTATTCTGGAGGAAGTTCGAAGACAAATTGGCTGCGGTTTATATACAGCAAAAAGTTAGGGGATTCCTTCATTTGTATAATGGTCAGGAAGCCGTTTTGGCAGGGGCATTACATGCCATGGATCTTACAAAAGATAGAATGATAACCGCATACAGGAACCACGTTCAGCCTATAGGTATGGGAGTGGATCCGAAAAATGTGATGGCCGAACTATATGGTAAGGTCACAGGTACCTCTAAAGGTATGGGGGGTTCTATGCATATTTTCTCTAAAGAACACCGTTTTTATGGTGGTCACGGTATCGTTGGGGGGCAAATTCCTTTGGGTGCCGGTTTGGCATTTGCCGATAAGTATTTTAAAAGGGATTCTGTAACCTTGTGTTATATGGGTGATGGTGCCGTTCGTCAAGGTTCCCTTCACGAAAGTTTCAACTTAGCCATGCTTTGGCAATTACCAGTGGTTTTCGTTTGTGAGAACAATGGTTATGCAATGGGAACATCGGTAGCACGAACATCACATTCCACTGATATCTGGAAATTGGGATTGGGCTACGAAATGCCATGTGGTCCTGTCGATGGTATGGATCCTGTGACCGTAGCCAAAGAAATGAGTAAGGCTATCGAACGTGCCAGAAGTGGTGGTGGTCCAACTTTCTTGGAAATGAAAACGTATCGTTATAGAGGTCATTCCATGTCAGATGCGCAACACTACAGAACCAAGGATGAGGTGGAAGAGTATAAGAAAATCGATCCAATAACACAGGTGAAAGAAGTGATTTTGGATAAGAAATATGCATCTGAAGATGAAATAAAGGAAATAGATGGTCGGGTTAAAAAACGGGTTTCCGAGTGTGAGAAATTCGCTGAGGAATCTGATTATCCTCCAATAAATCAATTATATGATGTAGTCTATGATCAAGAAGACTACCCATTTGTACAACATAAATAATAATTAGATGGCAGAAGTGATTAATATGCCGCGTTTGAGCGATACCATGGAAGAAGGTACCGTGGCAAAATGGCTTAAACAAGTTGGAGACAAGGTTGAAGAGGGAGATATTTTGGCCGAGATTGAAACTGATAAGGCAACGATGGAATTTGAGTCCTTTCATGAAGGTACTTTGTTGCATATAGGCATTCCTGAAGGAGAAGGTGCGCCGGTAGACTCACTTTTGGCCATTGTAGGTGAAGAGGGTGAGGATATTTCAGGATTGTTGAATGGTGGTACTGTAACAAGTGATGCCACATCCGAACCAGTAGAAGAGGCAGCAACTGAAGGCCCTGCCCCAAGCAATACGGGTATGGCAGAGATTCCAGAAGGTGTTGAAATCGTGAAAATGCCGCGTTTGAGCGATACCATGGAGGAAGGTACCGTTGCTTCTTGGTTAAAGAAAGTTGGTGATACTGTCGAAGAAGGGGATATCCTTGCCGAGATAGAAACTGACAAGGCCACTATGGAATTCGAGTCTTTTTATTCCGGGACTTTATTATATATAGGTATCCAAGAGGGAGAGTCATCACCAGTAGATGCTGTTTTGGCCGTTATAGGACCAGAAGGCACAGATGTTGATGCTGTTTTGAATGCAGGTTCGACTGCAGGTAAAGCCCAAGAAGCTTCCCCAGAACCGGTTAAGGAAGAAAAGGTTGCCGCAACCACTCAGGAAGCTGCTAGTACAACAAGTAATGATGGTCAGCGAATCTTCGCTTCTCCATTGGCCAAGAAAATCGCCAAGGAAAAAGGAATTTCCTTGAATGAAGTCAAAGGTTCCGGAGAACACGGTAGGATAGTTAAGAAAGATATAGAGAATTTCGTACCCGCCCAAAAAGCAGCTCAACCAGCCTCAACTGCATCGGCAGTTGCTTCCAGTGCCCCTGTAGCACCGGTTAATTTGCCTGTAGGAGAGGAAAGTTCTGAAGAAACGAAAAATTCGCAAATGCGTAAGACTATTGCGAAAAGACTATCAGAATCCAAATTCACTGCTCCCCATTATTATTTGGGTATAGAAGTAGATATGGATAATGCGATCGCTTCACGAGTTCAGATTAACAGTTTGCCTGATATTAAGGTGTCGTTTAACGATATGGTCGTTAAGGCTTGTGCGATGGCTCTTAAAAAACATCCGCAAGTTAATACATCTTGGAAAGGCGATACAACGAAATATAACCACCATATTCATGTTGGTGTTGCCGTTGCCGTTGAAGACGGATTGGTAGTGCCAGTGCTTAAGTTCACCGATCAAATGAGCCTAACTCAAATAGGAGCATCGGTAAAAGACTTGGCAGGTAGGGCCAAAAACAAAAAATTGACCCCTGCAGAAATGGACGGTAGTACCTTTACGGTTTCCAATTTGGGTATGTTCGGTATTCAAGAATTCACGTCTATTATCAATCAACCTAATTCGGCTATTTTATCCGTAGGGGCGATCATAGAAAAACCTGTGGTAAAAAATGGTCAGATAGTTGTTGGTAATACCATGAAACTTTCTTTGGCTTGTGATCATAGAACGGTTGATGGTGCAACAGGAGCACAATTTTTACAGACACTAAGGGCTTATTTGGAAAACCCTGTAACCATGCTGGCATAAGTTTGTCGGTAAAATATTATTGAATTAAAGCATCCGCCTATGGCGGATGTTTTTTTATCTTTAAATCGTAATCCGAACTCCATGAAAAAAATCATTCAATCCGTTTTATTGTTATTACTACTTGGTTGTGGTGCAACTCAATCAAAATCTACTGATTATCCAGGTGTTCCGGGTGGCCCTGAGGGGTTAAAAGGTAGTACGGTTTCTAATGAGGAGGTTGATGCTAAGGTAGTTGGTTCTTTAAACGGGACTTTAGGTTATGGGTTTACCAAGAGTGACAAAGTTGCCCAACTTATGGGTTTTTTGGCTTCTGATGATTTAAACGGAAGGGATACGGGAAGTCCGGGCATAGAAAAGGCCGCCCAATATATTGAAGATATTTTGGAGGAGAATAAGATTCGTCCATATTTTAAAACCTATAAGGATACACTTACTGACTTTGGAAAGCCAGCTTATAATATTGTTGGAGTTTTAGAAGGTACCGATCCTGAGTTGAAGAATGAATTTGTTTTGATAGGGGCCCATTATGATCATATTGGGACCAAAAGACCGGTTAACGGTGATGCCATTGCCAATGGGGCCAATGATAATGCTTCAGGGACAACCGTAGTATTGGAGCTACTTCGATATTTCGGAATGACCCATGCTAATAAACGAAGTTTGGTTTTTGCTTTTTTCACAGCAGAGGAAAAAGGTTTGCTCGGTTCCAAACATTTGGCCAAACGACTAAAAGAAGAAGAATTCAATCTATATACTATGTTGAATTTTGAAATGGTCGGTGTGCCGATGATAGCTAAGGATTATGATGCTTATTTGACAGGGTTCGGAGAGTCTAATTTGGCAGACATCTGTAATGGGTATGCTACGGAAAAGCTTGTTGGGTTCCTTCCTTCTGCAAAAGAATTCAATTTGTTCATGCGTTCTGATAATTTTCCGTTTCACCAAGAATTCAATGTACCGTCCCAAACATTCTCGACTTTTGATTTCACCAATTTTGATCACTATCATAAAGTAGGGGATGAAGTTTCAGAAATGGATTTTGAGCATATGGCCAAACTAATAAATTCATTCATACCCGTCATAACAGGGATAACCAATTCAGAAGTTCAAGAAATCAAGTACAATTAATGGCAAATATAATCATAACAGGTACCAGTCGTGGAATAGGTTTTGAGTTGGCGAAGCTCTTCGCCAAGGAGGGTCACAAGGTTTTGGCCTTATCACGGAATACTGAAACTTTAGATTCTTTGAAGATTGTTAATATAAAGACCATTCCTTTTGATATCACTAAAAAAGATGATTTGGAAAAGGTTGGTGCCTATTTGGATGAGCACTGGGAAACGGTTGATGTATTGATCAATAATGCAGGTCGGTTATTGAACAAACCATTTTTGGAGATAGAACCGCAGGAATTCGAGGCTGTATATAAGGTTAATGTTTTTGGTGTTGCCAACCTTACGAAATTGGTAGTTCCTAAAATGTCGGAAAAGGGTCATGTTGTTACTATAAGTTCTATGGGTGGGGTTCAAGGGAGTATGAAATTTCCGGGATTATCCGCTTATAGTTCTAGTAAAGGGGCCGTGATTACGTTGACCGAGCTTTGGGCCGAGGAGTTCAAGGAAACAGGTCCGTCATTCAATGTTTTGGCATTGGGGGCTGTTCAGACCGAAATGTTGGAAGAAGCTTTTCCAGGTTATCAAGCACCTATTACTGCCTTTGAAATGGCAAATTATATAAAGGATTTTGCCCTTAAAGGACATCAAATGTTCAATGGCAAATTACTACAGGTAAGTAATAGTACACCATAGTTTAATAGCAGGGTTCCTACGAAAAAACAGCTATTTGGAAAAGTTACGATAATGGCAGGGACCTTTCGTTAAAGCGACTAAATTCCCTACCGGGATTGTTTGTTCTTCTTTTTAGTGGTATCGAGCCCAAAGGGACCATAAATAGGGCAAAAACTAATGCAGCTGGTGAACATGAAAATACCGGCTATTGCTAAAAATACCAGCCCTTCGGATTGCGGTAAATTGTTTGTAAAGTAAAGCCCTGTAATAATCATCGCTAAAACGAGCCGTACCATTCTATCGGAAAGCCCCATGTTTTTTATCATTGTTCTAAGAATTAGTGGTTGACAGGTTGTGTAGGATTAAAATTACATCAAAATAACGAAAAAACAAAATGAAAACGTTGATGTTCAGCTAATTGAACCATACGGCATACCGTTGTCTTCGTAATTCCAAAGCAAGGGTTTCTTCCATTTTAAGGGCTTCGGCACGGGAATATAAAGGAGCAATATGGTTATAAAGACTAGGTCTAAGGTACATGCCGTATTTTTCGACGATTCTGGAAGATAGTTTATGTCCTTTTTTATTTACGAACCCATTTTTATGCTGGTCGAAACGCTCTTTGGGAGATTTACTGCTCATACCAACATAAAGGCATTGAAGCACACCATTGAATTGCGGGTTGGCCGCCCTGAACTTGTAATTATCCGTAAAAACCCTTTTAGATAGTTCAATAACATAAACTCGGTAAACGGTTTTAGGCATCTTCTTGTCTATTCAATGGGTGATAACTCACTTTTAAAGACCAAATTAGTATATTTTGGATTAATTTTTGGAGAATCTGGACAGTTAATAAATATGGATTCCTAAAAATCCTATTTTTGTCCAGATGGATGGCATTCTTCTAAAATATTTACCGGAAAGGGCTGTTGAACCCTGTTTACAACTTATAAAATCTACGGGCGTAAATTTAAAAATAGTTAATAAGCGGGTTACACGACATGGCGATTATCGCCGATTGCCGAATGGGATGCACCAAATTACCATCAATGCGACGTTGAACAAGTATCGTTTTTTAATAACCTTAGTTCATGAAATTGCCCATTTGGCGGCATTTGAAAAATATGGTAGACATATAAAGCCCCATGGGTTGGAATGGAAGAAGACTTTTCAATACCTCATGTTACCCTTTATAAGACCGGAAATTTTCCCTTCAAAACTTCTTCCGGTCCTTGCCAAACATTTTAAAAATCCTAAGGCGAGCAGTGATACCGATGCTGTATTATCGCTTGCTTTAAAACAATATGATTCACAACATCTTGATAAAACCTACGTTTTCGAATTACCTTTAGGAAGTGTATTTCGTATATATAATGGTAAACTATTTAAAAAAGGGAATAAACGTATAAAACGTTACGAATGTGTAGAACTATCTTCGGGTAAACTATATTTGTTTCAACCGAATGCCGAAGTGGAATTAATAAAAGATTAAAAAAATGAATAAAAATTATTATGCAGTCTTAATGGCCGGAGGGGTAGGTTCCCGTTTTTGGCCGATCAGTACAACAGAAAACCCAAAGCAGTTCCACGATATGTTAGGTGCTGGGCAAAGCCTGATCCAGAAGACTTTTCAACGTCTGAACAAATTCGTGCCTACCGAGAATATATTGATCCTTACCAATGAGCGTTATAATGATTTGGTCTTGGAGCAATTACCTTTGGTTAAGCAAGAACAGGTTGTTTTGGAACCTGCAATGCGTAATACGGCACCATGTATTCTGTATGCAGCATTGAAAATCCAGAAAATGAATCCCAATGGTGTTATGATCGTAGCTCCAAGTGACCACTGGATCGAAGATGAGAATGCTTTTGCAAGTGATGTCATTGAGTGTTTTGATAAGTGTGAAAAAGAAGAGGTTTTATGTACCTTGGGTATTGTACCCACATTTCCCAATACAGGTTTTGGCTATATTGAATTCGAGAAAGAGAACGATTCAACGTTGAAGAAAGTCAACCAATTTAGGGAAAAGCCAGATTATGAAACCGCTAAGGAGTTTGTGGCCCAAGGCAATTTTCTTTGGAATGCCGGAATCTTTATGTGGAGTGTAAATACTATAGTCAAAGCTTTTAAGAATTATCAACCTTCCCAATACGAGTTGTTTTGTTCCGGTATGGATGATTATAATACCTCCAGTGAAAGTAAATTCATTAAGGAGAACTACCCTAAGGCAGAAAATATTTCGATAGATTATGCTATCTTAGAACAATCCAAATCCATTTATGTGCGTCCGGCCACCTTTGATTGGAACGATCTGGGAACTTGGGGGTCCTTGTACGATAAATTGGAAAAGGATTCGGATAACAATGCGGTGGTCAATAGCAAGGTTTTGAGTCAAGATGCCCATGGCAACATGATCAGATCCCCAAAAGGCAAAATCGTGGTTGTTGACAGCCTCGAGGATTATATCATTGTAGACAAGGAAGAAGTGCTTTTGATTTACCCAAAATCCAAAGAACAGGATATAAAACAAGTGTTGGCCAAGGTAAAAGACAAGTATGGTGATAAGTACGCTTAAATATGGAAGAGAATAAGAACGATAATCACGCGGTTCCGCCTAACAATTCCAATAGTGGGGAAGAGGTAAAGAAAGATATTCAAGGTTTGCTCGGAAGCACAAAAAAGTTTCTTTTAGAGCTTTTGGACATCCGAAGTAATACCGATCAAGAAGCCACAAAGGAAGCGATTATCGCAGATATTCCTTTTAAGGGGCATACGTCATGGATTTTGATCTGTTCTATCTTTATAGCTTCGATCGGACTGAATGCCAATTCAACTGCTGTTGTAATCGGCGCCATGTTAATTTCCCCATTAATGGGCCCGATTTTAGGTATTGGGCTCTCATTGGCTGTGAATGATGTGGATACCTTGCGTAGGTCTTTAAAAAACTTTACGGTAATGGTCGTACTCAGTGTTTTAACGGCCTATTTGTTTTTTGCCATATTTCCTTTGCGGGATGAGTCTTCGGAGCTATTGGCCCGTACTGCACCTGATATCAGGGATGTATTGATCGCATTTTTTGGTGGTCTCGCCCTCGTGATAGCCAGGGCCAAAAAAGGTACCATAGCATCCGTTATTTTTGGTGTGGCCATTGCCACTGCATTGATGCCGCCTTTATGTACAGTAGGTTTTGGATTGGCCATAGGTAATTACGATTATGCAACGGGTGCTATGTACTTGTTCAGTATCAATACCATATTTATTGCATTGGCAACTTTTCTAGTATTGAAATTGCTTCGTTTTCCCATGGTGCGATATGTAAATTCGCAAAAGCGAAGGCTTATCGGTAGGGTAGCTTCACTTTTTGCCATTTTGGTCATGATTCCGGCAGGAATGACCTTTTGGGATGCCCTTCAAGAATCCTTATTTAGAAAGCAAGCGCAACGTTTTGTAGAAGAAAAAATAGCCCCTTATCAATTTGAGGGATCAGGTAGGTTTATGGATGACTTTACTGATATCGAATTCAATAAAGGTGAAAATCCATATATAGAGTTGGTGTTTATGGGTAATGAGACCGTGCCGGATAATGTGATTGCCACTTGGAACAAACAAAAGGAAGATGAGGCAAGTTTTGATCGATTGAAGAATACGGAACTACATATAATACAAGGAGCCAAAAATGAGCAAGTAGACCAGCTGAAATATGTAGATCAATTATATGAAACGCAAAAAACGCAAATAGAGGATAAGGATACCCGAATTAAACTATTGGAAGAAGAGTTGGGTAAATTGGGAAAAATGTCCATTCCTTTTGCAGATGTTAGTGTTGAGGCGAAAACCAATTATACGAACTTGGAATCCCTTGGTTTTTCACCGACCATACAGACAGATTTTAAAAAGATGGATACCATCCCCATTTTTGAGGTTAAATGGAAAAGGGATGCCAAAAGGGCGCAAACGATCGAGGATACCAAGAAACTACATGCTTGGTTAAAGCTCAGGTTAAAGGACACAACGATTCAATTGAAAGAAGTGATTCAGGATTAATTACGTTCTTCAATATACATTTGTCTTACTTTTTTAAATAATTCGGAAGAATAAACGAAATTCGTTACCGCCTCATTGTCGGTCTTGAATATTTCGTCCTTGGTGCCTTCCCATTCTTTGATTCCATGTTTAAGGAAAACGATTTTTTCACCGATCTCCATCACCGAGTTCATGTCATGGGTGTTGATTACCGTAGTGATATCGAATTCCTTGGTGATTTCCTGAATAAGGTTGTCAATGATTATTGCGGTTCTTGGGTCTAACCCCGAATTAGGTTCATCGCAAAAGAGATATTTTGGGTTCATGACAATGGCCCTGGCAATCGCAACTCGTTTCTGCATACCACCGGAAATTTCAGAAGGGTATTTCTTATGGGCATCGACAAGATTCACTCTTTCCAATACGATATTGGCACGATCTTGCATTTCCGATCGGGATTGATTGGTGAACATCTCCAAAGGAAACATGACATTACCTTCCACGGTCATAGAATCGAACAAGGCACTTCCTTGAAATACCATACCCATGTCCTGCCTTAGATTACGTTGTTCACGGGCCGATAATTGAGAATATATTTTACCGTCTAAACTTATTGTTCCTTTGTCAGGCGTAAAAAGTCCCAAAAGGCATTTAATGAACACTGTTTTTCCTGAGCCACTCTGTCCAATGATCAAGTTGGTCTTGCCTTTTTCAAGAACGGTGCTGATACCCTTTAATATATGGGTATCACCAAAAGATTTATGTATGTCGTTTACCTCTATCATTAGCCCAATAAAAGTTGTGTTAGTATATAGTTCAAAATAATGATCACTACACTTGTCCAAACAAAAGAGGTCGTTGCGGCCTTGCCCACTTCAAGTGCCCCACCTTTCATGTAAAAACCATGATAAGAAGGTATGGTGGCCAAAACAAAGGCGAATACCAGTGTTTTTAAAAATGCATAGGTGACATGAAAAGGGATAAAATCGAGTTGAACACCTTCGATAAAATCCGCGCTTGTACTAAAGCCTCCAAAAACACCTGCGACCCATCCTCCAAAAATTCCCACGTACATTGATATCGCTATTATGAAAGGATATAATAATAGTGCGATTATTTTGGGGAATACCAAATAATTAAGTGCGTTGACCCCCATCACCTCCAAAGCATCAATCTGTTCGGTAACCCTCATAGTGCCGATACTACTGGTAATGTAAGAACCTACTTTTCCTGCCATGATGATAGAGCAGAAAGTAGGGGCGAATTCCAAAATGATAGATTGCCGTGTTGCGAAGCCCACTAAATTTTTGGGTATAAGTTCACTGGTGATATTCAGTGCGGTCTGTATGGCTACGACGCCTCCGATAAAAAAGGAAATAAAAATTAAAATACCCAATGAACCATAAATGAGTTCATCTATCTCTTTGAGTATCAATGATTTCATTATGCGCCATTTTGTAGGTTTCCTAAAAACCTCTTTAATCATTATTGCATAACTTCCGATTGATGCTAGGTAATTCATAGAATGGTATAGACTTATGACTGTAAAAATAGGAATTAAGAATGTCTTTTAACCTTGATTTAATCTTTTAAGGGTTTATTTATATATTTTTGTAGCATCAATTTTCATTAAATGTGCAAGAATAGATTTCCCTTAGTTTTACTCTTTTTTTTAGTAATCTTCAACTCTTTTGACGCATCGGGTCAAAAAAAATCCAAGAACAAAATTAACATTGAAAATACGGCCCAATTGCGAACTACGCCTAAATTGGTCGTAGGTATAGTCGTGGATCAAATGCGATACGATTATATTACCCGTTTTTGGGGGCAATTTGGTGACGGTGGGTTCAAAAGATTGGTCAATGATGGCTTTAATTGCAAGAACAATCATTTTAATTATGCACCTACCTATACAGGCCCGGGACACGCTTCGGTTTATACCGGTACAACACCTGCTTCACATGGTATTATAGCAAATGATTGGTATGATAAGGAATTGGATAAATCTGTCTATTGTGCGGCCGATGATTCTTATAATTCGGTGGGAACCACCTCGGACGCCGGTAAAATGTCGCCACACCGTATGCTGGTTACCACTGTAACCGATCAATTGCGCTTGCATACCCAATTAAGGGGCAAGACCATTGCAATTGCTTTGAAAGATAGGGGTGCGGTACTGCCCGGAGGGCATTTGGCCAATGGAGCTTATTGGTTTCAAGGCAAAAATGAGGGCAAATGGATAACAAGTTCATTTTATATGGATGAATTGCCACAATGGGTCATGGATTTCAATGTCTCCAATGTGGCAGAAAGTTATAAAAAACAATGGTCGACAATAAAAGACATCAATACTTATCTTGAGAGTGGTTCTGACAATAATAGTTATGAAGGTTTGTTCGAAGGGGAGAGTGCTCCGGTTTTCCCTCATGATTTACCTTCATTGTGGGACACTAATGGGGAATTCGATATGATAAAAGCCACGCCATTTGGCAACAGTATAACGGCTGATTTTGCCATTGCTGCTTTGGCAGGAGAGAATTTAGGAAGCGATACAATTACTGATTTTTTAGCAGTCAGTTTTTCAAGTACCGACTATGTAGGGCATAAATTCGGTGTAAATTCAAAAGAAATAGAGGACACTTACATTCGACTGGACGAGGATTTGGCCCGTTTATTCAAGGCATTGGACAATAAAGTCGGAGAACATGATTATACCGTTTTTTTAACGGCCGACCATGCGGCCATACATGTACCAGCGTATTTGAGGGACTTGAAAATACCTGCAGGTTATGTGAACGGGGATAATCTTAAAACGAGGTTTAACGAATATCTAAAATACAAGTTCGGTACTACCGATATAGTAAAGAATATTTCGAACAATCAAATGTTTTTGGATCATGACATTATTAAAAACCTTGATTTGAAGTTGAAAGAGGTACAGGAAGATATTGCGATGGAGTTGTTGAACTATGAGGATTTCGATAGGGTGTACACGGCGCATCAAATGTGGGAGAATGATTATACCCAAGGTATTCCTTATATTTTACAGAATGGTTACAATCAAAAGCGTTCCGGTGATATTCTAATGGTCTTGAAGCCAGGGACAATAAGCTATTCCATGACAGGTTCTACCCACGGTTCCCCCCAGATATACGATACGCACGTACCGCTGCTTTTTTACGGTAAGGGCATTAAAAAGGGGAGCACCACTGCTCGTACCGAAATTTCGGATGTGGCACCGACCATATCCGCATTATTGGGTATTGCCTTTCCCAGTGGGGACATCGGTATGCCGATATCAAAAGTGTTGGAGTAATTCTATTACAGGAAATGTATGAATGATCACCCTATAGGTATTTTTGATTCAGGAATTGGTGGTACATCTATATGGAAAGAAATAAATTCATTACTTCCTAATGAGAGTACCATATATTTGGCCGATAGCAAAAATGCTCCTTATGGGGAGAAATCCAAGGATGAAATAATTCAGTTGTGCATTAAGAACACCGAATTGTTATTGGCTAAAGGTTGTAAGCTTGTCGTGGTAGCATGTAATACCGCAACGACCAATGCCATAGATTATTTACGCAAACATTATACTGTACCTTTTATCGGTATTGAACCGGCCATTAAGCCAGCTGCATTACGATCAAAATCGAAAAAGGTCGGGGTATTGGCCACGCAAGGGACGTTATCCAGCTCTTTATTTCATAGTACAACGGAGAACCATGCTGCCGGAATACACATTTATGAACAAGTAGGGACCGGTTTGGTACCATTGATAGAGAGTAATAAAATAAACGCTCCGGAAACAAAAGCTTTATTGGAAAAATACCTGAATCCAATGGTAGCTGCAGGAATAGATCATTTGGTTCTGGGGTGTACCCATTATCCGTATTTGCTTCCTGTCATAAAAGATATGTTGCCGGCCCATATCAATATAATAGATTCTGGAGAGGCGGTTGCTCGGCAAACAAAAGCCGTTTTGGAAAAGAATGATCTATTGTGCAATGCCGGTAAGAAAACCACTTTCCAATTTATATCAAATGCCAATGTGAATATTCTCGAAAGTTTTTTACAAGGATACGGTCCTTCTCTTAAATTGTCATGCCTAGATTTTTAAAAATCTATTTTCTGTGATACGTTAAATAAGTGAACGCATATTTATGTTTTTGGTCGATGGGATGAAATTCGGATTCCGTTAATTGCCAAATCGTTTCATCGATTTCCGGAAAGAAAGTATCGGCTTTGAATTCTGAATGAACCCTGGTGATTTCCAATTTTTCGGCAAATTTCTCACCTTGCTTATAAATTTCCCCGCCTCCAATGATAAAAGGGGAGTTATCTTTATGTGTTAGTTTTATGGCATCTTCCAAGGAATGTACCACCAAGCATTGGTCATGATCGGTCGTGTAGTTTTTGTCCCTGGTTACGATAATATGGGTTCTATTGGGCAAAGGTTTGGGAAAACTCTCAAAGGTTTTTCTTCCCATTATAATAAAATGTCCGGTCGTTAATTTTTTAAATCGTTTAAAGTCATCGGGTAAATGCCAAAGCAAGTCATTATCTTTTCCTAAGGCGTTGTTTTCGCCTACAGCCGCTATGATGGTGATGGTCTGCACTGTTGTTTTATTTTTGTTTTAGTTAAATAGTAACAAAAAATAGACCGATCATCATAAAGCCGAAAATTTGAAAGAAATTGGGAGGCAGGATCTCAATCGATTTTTTTGTTGATTTTCGAAAGGGGAAATTCCGTTTCAATTTCTTTTTGTATTTCCGCTATTCGCTGTTTTTGTTTTATGACCAACTTCTCGCGTTGATTCCTTTCCCATTCCTTTCCCATGAATTTTTGCGTTATAAAAACATTGAAAACATGTATTGCGAATAAAAAAGCCCAGAAAGTAATGGCCCAAATAAACCAATCATACGCTTCGCCGAATTTCAATATTTTATTTATCAACACAAGAAAAACACTTCCGACAAGGAATATGACAAAATGCTCATAAAGTCTTTTCTTTTGCTTTATACGAGTTTGGGCAGACTCCATTAAGTCGTGTTGTTCTAAATTTAATTCCGTTTGCTTTTTATCCTTATTAAACATACGAATGACTTTCTTTAAGATACAAAGATACGTTATTTGGCCTTTATTGATTATTTAGATGAATGAATGGTTGTCATAAATATTCGCGGATTATAAAGAATTTTTATATGCCAATGCAGCTTCTTCTGGGATGATATACGTAAGTTCTATTGCTTTATGAAATGACCATAATCATATTTATATCTAATTGATTAGGAGGTGATTTATGGGTTGAATATGTAATGATCAATACAATAATCTGTTCGCAAAGGAGGGAAGCAAATCGGTTGGGATTTCATCCTTATAAAGCCGAAGAAACCATAAATGCTATAAATAACATAGTAAGTGCTTTAAAAGTAGCGTGTTCTTATTACTTAGTTAGGAATTTGGATGTATGGTTTTTAAGAAGCAATGCCAAATGTACCCTATATATTGTTAAAATGATAAAAATGACATTAATCATTGGTAATGAGATGTTTAATGCTTTAATTTTGTACTAAATTTAAATTGTTCATGTTATGGGAATTGTAAAAAAATATTTAAAATCAAAGCCAGTTTGTAAAGTTACGTTTACAGTTCCGGCTGAAGAAGCTAAGAAAGTTGCCGTTGTTGGTGATTTCAACAATTGGAACCCTAAAGGGAGCTCATTGAAAAAATTAAAGAACGGGACTTTCAAGGGTACGTTAGACCTTCCTAAAGAGAACACCTATGAATTCAGGTATTTGGTAGATGGAAATTATGTGAACGAGGCGGAAGCTGATCGTTACCAATGGAATGATTATGCAGGAGCTGAGAATGCGGTTCTTGATGTTTGAGAATAGAAAATAAAGAAAATAAAAAGGCCCAAAAGAATACACTTTTGGGCCTTTTTATTTTGGGTTACTTTTTTTGGTCATATCGCCACGACCCCTTTTATATGTGGGTGGGGGTTGTAATCTACCAACGTGAAATCTTCAAATTTGAAATCGAATATGTCCTTGATGTCAGGATTGATCAGCATTTTAGGTAATGGTCTAGGTTCCCTGCTTAATTGAAGTTCAACCTGTTCCATGTGATTGTTATAAATGTGGGCATCCCCAAAGGTGTGGATGAATTCCCCGGGTTGGTAGCCACAGACTTGTGCCATCATCAAAGTGAACAAGGCATAAGATGCAATATTGAAAGGGACTCCTAAAAAGATATCTGCACTACGTTGGTACAATTGACATGATAATTTGCCATCTGCAACATAAAATTGGAAGAAAGCGTGGCATGGCGGAAGTGCGGCCTTACCATTGGCGACATTCTCGGCGAATGATTTGGAAGTGTCCGGCAGTACACTGGGATTCCAAGCGGATACCAGCATCCTTCTACTGTTCGAATTGTGTTTAAGGCTGTGGACAACCTCTTTTATCTGGTCTATGTCCTCACTGTTCCAATTACGCCACTGGTGTCCGTAAACAGGGCCTAAATCACCGTTGTCATCTGCCCATTCGTTCCAAATTCGCACTCCGTTTTCCTGAAGGTATGCAATGTTCGTGTCACCTTTCAAGAACCATAATAATTCGTGAATAATCGATTTTAAATGTAATTTTTTGGTGGTTACCATGGGAAAACCTTCACTTAGGTCAAAACGCATTTGGTGACCGAAAACACTCAAGGTCCCTGTTCCTGTTCGGTCGCCTTTTTGGCAACCATTTTCCAAAACTTGCTTTAGTAAATCGTGATATTGTTTCATATGAACCGCTGACCCGAATATGGGTTTTCAAAAGTTATTTGTTAATCGGCTAAAAATAATGAAATGGCCATCTACTTTTACGAACGTAAGGGTTATTCTTATGAAATTTTATCAACGATAGACGATTAGCCCAATATCATTCCTGCAATCGTAGCAGAAAGTAAAGAAGCAATGGAGCCTCCAAGAACGGCTCGCATTCCAAATTCGGACAGCGTTTTCCGTTGGCCGGGTGCCAACGATCCAATACCGCCTATTTGAATACCTATAGATGCGAAATTTGCAAATCCGCATAACATATAGGTAGCCATAATAACTGATTTGTTATAAGTAAAGTGGGTGGCATTGGCAACATCTTTTAATTCAGCCAATTGAATATATCCTACAAATTCACTTGCGGCCAATTTAATGCCCAGTAACTGTCCCATCTGCATTATATCTTCTGATTGTACGCCCGTTAACCACATTAGTGGTGCAAAGATGGTCCCTAGAATAGATTCCAGGGAAAATGCTTGGTAAGAAGAATTTGCGGCAATCCAGTCATTCAGTGTGGTCATGTCCCCGACCCAGCCCAAGATACCGTTTATCATGGCGATAAAAGCTACGAAAACCAATAACATTGCGCCTACGTTAACGGCCAATCTTAGTCCTTCTGATGTACCATTGGCTATAGCATCAAGAAGATTTGCCCCGATTTTTTCCGAGGAAACGGATACATCGGTATTTACCTCTTCTGTTTGTGGGTATAATATTTTTGAAATCACGATTGCCCCGGGTGCTGCCATAACGGAAGCCGCAATAAGGTGTCTGGCGAATTCCAGTCTTAATTGCTGGTCATTTCCTCCTAAAAAACCAATATATGCTGCTAAAACCCCTCCAGCTACCGTAGCCATGCCTCCGATCATTACCAAAAGAATTTCCGACTTATTCATTTTTTCGAGATAAGCTTTGATCATGAGTGGTGATTCGGTTTGGCCCAAGAATATATTGCCGGCAACAGAGAGGCTTTCGGGCCCTGAGATGCCTAAGGATTTGGTGAGTAACCATGCCAATCCTTTTACTATTTTTTGGATAATTCCCAAATAGAATAAAACCGAGGTCAATGCCGAGAAGAATATTATGGTTGGCAGAATTTGAAAGGCAAAAATATAGCCGATGTTCGGATTGTCAAGATTAAGAAGGTTACCTAGAATGAACTCACTACCTGCCAAAGTGAAATTCAATAATTCGTTGAAAATCATTCCCAAGAATTCAAAGATCCTTCTAATAAAAGGAACCTGTAGAATTCCAATGGCCAACAAAACCTGTATACCTAGGCCCATACCTACGGTCTTCCAATTAATAGCCTTTCTGTTGGCACTAAAAAGGAATGAAATCAGAATAAGGGAAATCATGCCTAATATGCCCCGCCATAGACTATTGATCGAAAATCCTGCATTCGGGATTATCTCAGTGACTTGTTTGGCATCGGTTGAATGTAATGCAATGGTTTCGGTGACCGAGACCAAAGTGTCTTGTACTGCATTTATTTGGGCGAATGATGTAGAGGATATTAGCAGAAGCAAAAAAAGCATCCAGTAATTAGTTTTCATAGGTAGAATGCTCTTTTAGTTTAATTTCGTTTTGAAATTTCATCTCTTAATTTGGCCGCTTTTTCGTAGTCTTCGTTGGCAACGGCTTTTTCCAATTCCTTGTTCAGCTCATCAATGGTCAATTCGGTAAAGGCATCGCTCGCTCCTTGATCAATCTCCACGGTATCGCCCTCTTGCAAAATCTCATCTACCATGATACTTTCGTCATTTTTATCTTCATCTGTTTCTTTCGATGTAAATTTCAGGAATATACCGGCTTTGTCAAGTATGGTCTTATAAGTGAATATAGGAGCATTGAATCGAAGTGCCAACGCTATGGCATCGCTTGTCCTGGCGTCAATTATTTCTTCTATATTATCACGTTCACAGATAATACTGGAATAAAACACGCCATCGACTAATTTATGAATGATAACCTGTTTGATGACTATATCGTACCTGTCCGCAAAATTCTTGAATAGGTCATGCGTTAAAGGTCTAGGAGGTTTTATTTCCTTTTCAAGGGCTATGGCGATAGATTGGGCCTCAAAGGCCCCAATGACTATAGGAAGCTTGCGATCACCGTCAACCTCGTTCAATATAAGGGCATATGCACCATTTTGGGTTTGGCTATAGGAAATCCCCTTAATTTTTAATCGTACTAAACTCATAGGCTGTAATAAACCACAACGGGCTGTTCAAATCAAAAGGCATGGCCAATAGATTGAACAGCCCTTAGAGGCGCAAATTAACAAAAATTAAGCGTTTTGCGCTTTAAATTCTTTTAATTTTTCGATGAGTTTAGGTACTACTTCAAAGGCGTCGCCCACAATTCCATAGTCCGCGGCTTTGAAAAAGGGTGCTTCAGGATCGGTATTGATGACCACTTTGGTTTTAGAGGAGCTGACCCCTGCCAAATGCTGTATGGCTCCGGAAATACCAATGGCGATGTAAAGATTACTGGCTACTGGCTTTCCAGTTTGCCCAACGTGCTCACTATGTGGTCTCCACCCCATATCCGATACGGGTTTTGAGCATGCTGTTGCAGCTCCGAGTACTTCGGCAAGTTCCTCGATCATGCCCCAGTTTTCCGGGCCTTTAAGACCTCGCCCACCGGATACGACTATTTCGGAGTCCGCAATGGTCGCTTTACCGACCACTTTGTCTATTTCAAGTGATTTTATAGAGAATGCAGTATCATCAAGGGAAGGTGAAAAATCTTCGATATTGGCCGATGTATTGTTTTCGACCAGTCCGAATGAGTTATTTGATACTCCGATTACCTTTATTTCTGTATTGATTTGCGAATGGGCAAATCCTTTATTACTGAACACCGTTCTTTTAACGATGAAAGGACTTGTGCTTTCGGGTGCTGCGACCACATTGGCAATATAGCCCGCTTCCAATTTTGCCGCCAAGATAGGAGCAAGGAACTTGGTGTCCGAGCTAGAGCTTATGATAATGACCTTGGCTTCTTCCTTATTAGAGGCCTGCGCTATCGTATGGGCATATGCTTTGGCGTTGAACACATTCAGTTGGTCGTTAGCGACATTCAATACTTTTGAAATGCCGTATAGACCTAAACTTTCATTATCGTTTGCATTAATGGAAATTGCTGTGGCTGTTGTTCCCATCTGCCTTGCGACTTCACTGGCATATGAGGCAACTTCAAAGGCGTTCTTTTTGAATTTGCCATTATCTGATTCTGTATATACTAATACTGACATAAATTTATCTTTGATTTTTTTCCTGAATTTTTTTCGGGAATTTGTTATTGGGTTAGTTTTTCGGGTGTTGTGGCCCGAAGCATTTGAGAAAGGCCTAAATCACTTTGGCTTCATTATGTAAGAGGTTTACCAACTCACCTACATTGTCCGCATCTACAAGTTTTACTGCTCCTTTAGGTGCGGGTTGTTCAAATTTCACATCAGTGGTAGCGATTGTTGCCTCAATAGGTTCTACCACGGTCAATACCTTTTTTCTGGCCATCATGATTCCCCGCATATTGGGTATTCGTAGGTCACTTTCTTCAACGAGGCCTTTTTGGCCTCCGATGACCAAAGGTAGGGTGGTGCCGATTTTCTCTTTTCCACCATCTATTTCTCGTACCGCAGTAACATCGTTGCCGTCAATTTCAAGGTTTATGCAGGTGTTGACGAAGTTCATGTTCAATAAGGTAGCTAACATGCCGGGAACCATACCACCATTATAGTCTATAGATTCCCTACCTGCAATAATAAGGTCGTAACTACCATTTTTCACGACCTCGGCCAGCTGTTGGGCTACAAAGAAACCATCGGTCGGTTCTGCATTCACACGAATGGCCTCGTCTGCGCCGATTGCCAAGGCTTTCCTTATTGTGGGTTCGGCACTGGGACCCCCAACGGATGCAACATGAACCGTTGCCCCTTGTTTTTCTTTGAACCACATGGCTCGTGTAAGCCCGAATTCATCGTTTGGATTAATCACAAATTGAACACCATTAGTGTCAAATTTAGTATCTCCATCGGTAAAATTTATCTTGGAGGTTGTGTCCGGAACGTTGCTTATACAAACTAATATCTTCATAAATGTAATGTTTTCAAGTCTTTAAAAGAATCGAGCTAAGATAGGTAATCTTTTTCAAAAATACTATGCACGCATAGTAAAATTTGTTATTT
This sequence comes from Maribacter luteus, assembly GCF_009674825.1. Classification (GTDB taxonomy): domain Bacteria; phylum Bacteroidota; class Bacteroidia; order Flavobacteriales; family Flavobacteriaceae; genus Maribacter_A; species Maribacter_A luteus. The sequence continues at coordinate 135,578 of NZ_WKJH01000028.1, read as the reverse complement.
TTTTAATTCCATGAGTCTTTAAATTGATATATAATTTGCTATTTTTGCTTTCGTTTTTATCCGAACGGATAACATTAATATAAAAGCATTAGATGAAGACATTACAGTTTAGGCAAGCCATAGCAGAGGCTATGTCAGAGGAAATGAGAAGAGACGAGTCCATATATTTAATGGGTGAGGAAGTCGCAGAGTACAATGGCGCTTATAAGGCTTCTAAAGGCATGTTGGACGAGTTTGGTCCTGATCGTGTTATCGACACCCCTATTTCTGAATTAGGCTTTTCCGGAATTGGCGTAGGTTCTACGTTAACCGGTAATCGGCCGATTATCGAATTCATGACCTTTAACTTTTCATTGGTCGGGATTGATCAAATTATAAGTAACGCTGCGAAAATCAGGCAAATGTCCGGCGGACAATTTAGTTGTCCTATTGTTTTTCGTGGACCTACTGGTTCTGCAGGTCAATTGGGGGCCACGCATTCCCAGGCTTTAGAGAGCTGGTTTGCGAATTGTCCCGGATTAAAGGTAGTTGTTCCATCAAATCCGGCCGACGCCAAAGGCTTGTTAAAGTCAGCTATCAGGGATAACGACCCTGTAATATTTATGGAATCTGAGCAGATGTACGGTGATAAAGGTGAAGTTCCAGAAGGTGATTATACCATTCCTTTGGGTGTTGCCGATATTAGAAGGGAAGGTGCCGATGTTACTATTGTATCGTTTGGAAAGATCATAAAGGAAGCTGATAAAGCTGCAGATGAATTGGCTAAAGAAGGTATTAGCTGTGAAATCATAGATTTACGTACGGTTAGGCCTATGGATTATGATGCCATTTTGAACTCAGTAAAGAAAACAAATCGCTTGGTTATTTTGGAAGAAGCTTGGCCTTTTGGAAATGTGGCAACAGAAATTACTTTCCATGTTCAAAATAATGCATTTGATTATTTGGATGCTCCTATCCAAAAAATAAACACCGCCGATACCCCAGCACCATATTCACCTGTTTTACTGGCTGAGTGGTTGCCGAATAAAGACGATGTTATCAACGCTGTTAAAAAGGTTCTTTATAAATAAAGGAGTACATAATTGTAAAGGAAATTTAGCTTCTCCGACCAAGTGTTGGCGAAGCTTTTTTAATTGAGCAATACCCTACTTTAGGGGTAGATAGAATATTGGTTGCAAATGAATAGATTCCTATTTCTTTTTTTTATGTTTTTCTGTGTTGTGGCCCTTTCGCAAACCAAGGTCGGGGGTGCTGTTGTGGATGAATTCGGTGAGCCTGTTCCGTTTGCCGATGTGCTCTTCAAGAATTCTACCGAGGGAACCATAACAGATGAAAACGGTAGCTTTTATCTTGAATCGGATACTACGTATGAAGTTTTGGTGGTTTCCTTTATGGGATATGAAACCAAAGAAATCGAATTGCCCAACCGGGTGAACTATAAAATGCGGGTAGAGTTGCTAGAGTCTAGCCAGCAATTGGGTGAGGTTGTGGTTTTTGGAGGAAAACAACCCAAAAAGAACAATCCGGCGATAGATATTCTTCGAAAAATATGGTCCAAGAAGAGGGAAAATGGTTTACGTAAGTTTAAACAATACCAATATGATAAATACGAAAAAGTAGAGTTCGATCTTAATACTATTGATAGTGCCCTAATGAAAAAGAAGATTTTCAAAGGGTTGGAATTTGTTTTTCAAGATCTTGATACTTCCCGTATTACGGGTAAGACCTACCTCCCTATTTTCTTGAACGAAACTTTCTCAAAGGTTTATGGTGACAATACCACAAATGTTGAAAAGGAAGATTTACTAGGTAATAAGAATTCGGGTTTTGAAAACAATCAAGCGATTATTGCTTTTGTTGAGGATTTGTATCAAGATTACGATGTATACGATAATTACCTGAAATTCTTCGATAAAAGTTTTACAAGTCCGCTTTCAAAAACAGGGATAGATACTTATAATTATGTACTTCGAGACAGTGCTTTTATAGATAATAAGTGGTGTTATAATATTACCTATTATCCAAGGCGTAAAAATGAATTGACCTTTAAGGGCGATTTTTGGGTGAACGATTCTACCTACGCCATTAAGAACATAAACCTTGAAGTTACCAAAAGTGCCAATATCAACTGGGTCAAGGAAATATATATAGAACAGGATTTTGAGGTCGTTAGCGATTCGGTCTTCTTGCTGAAGAGAGATTATATGTTGACCGACTTCAGTTTGAGGAAAAAAGAGGAGTCCAAAGGGGTTTACGGTAAACGAACAACGGTTTATAATGATTATCGATTCAATATACCTAAACCCAAGGAGTTTTACAGGGTCAAGAGTAATGAATATGATCCTTTAGTGTTGAATAGGGACAGCATTTTTTGGCAGAATAATAGGTTGGAAGCATTGAATAAGGACGAAAAGGGTGTTTATCAGTTGTTAGATACCCTTAAAACAGTCCCTAAATTTAAATCGTTCTATAATATTGTCAGTATTTTGGGTTCAGGATATGTTGAAATTGACAAATGGAACGTTGATCTTGGGGATATCTATAGCGTATTCGGCTATAATGATGCCGAGGGTGTTCGGCTTCGAGGAGGGGCGAGGACTTATTTTGGCCAAAATGACCCGTGGCGTTTGGAAGGTTATATGGCCTACGGTTTCATGGATAAAAAAGTGAAACACGGCTTTTCCGCTAAGTGGCTGTTAGATAAAAAAAGTAGATTGATCATCTCCGGTGGCAATCGACGGGATGTGGAGCAATTGGGCTTAAGTTTAACCTCGACGAATGATGTACTTGGTCGTAGCATAGCCTCATCTTCGGTATTGACCGTGGGTTCCAATGATAGATTAACGAATATTAATTTAAGTACCTTTAATTTGGAGGTTGAGCCCTTGACCAATTTCCGGGTTCGGGTGGGGAGTTCTTTGCGAACGTTAAGTTCTGCATTGCCGGAAGCATTTAACCTTAACTACATTGATCCGGAATCCCCAACAGGTATTTCCTCAGAAGTAAAACAGTTCGATGTTAGTACTATGATCGTTTATACTCCCGGTAAAAGAACCATTGGGTATGGAGTCGAAAGAAGAAGTATAAACGATACTTATAGTACCTTGTTGTTGAACTATACAAGGGGTTTCGAGGGGTTTCTTGAAAGTGATTTTGATTATAGTAAACTACAGTTTTCCTATAGTCAACCCTGGCAATTGGGAGGTTTTGGGCGATTAATGAGTACGGTTGAGGTAGGTAAGACCTTTGGTGAAGTGCCCTTAAGTCTTTTGAATGTGGTTCCAGGAAACCAGACCTTGTTCACGATTTATAATACTTTTCCTAATCTTGATTTTTATGAGTTCGTTACGGACACCTATACCTCCTTGCATTTAGAGCACAACTTTAACGGTAGGCTGTTTTCCAGAATACCATTGATTCGAAAATTGAACTTACGGGAATTTGTTGGGTTAAGAGGTGTTTGGGGAGAATTGTCCCAAGAAAATATGGCATTGAGTGCCCCGACCAATATTCCATTACAAGCCCCGAATAAGAAGATTTATTATGAATATTCGGTAGGTGTGGGTAATATCTTGAAGTTTTTCAGGATTGACTTTAATTTCAGGGGGAATTATTTTGAGAATCCCGATGCCAGACGTTTTAGCGTTACCGGGGAATTCGGATTCCATTTTTAAAGGGATTTTGGGGAAACAGGAAAAGCTAATTCAATCTTTTCAATATCTTTGTAATACAAAAAAAAATAAATTATGAGTAAAAAACCAAGCCTCACTTTTGATGTACTTATTGAAATACCTAAGGGAAGTAGAAATAAATATGAATACGATTTTACATTGAATAAGATCCGATTCGACCGAACCTTGTTCTCGTCAATGATGTACCCGGGTGATTATGGGTTTATTCCAGAAACCTTGGCCTTGGACAAAGATCCCTTGGATGTTTTGGTGTTGTGTACGGAACCTACCTTTCCTATGGTGGTGGTAGAGGTAAAACCTATAGGGGTTTTTCATATGACAGATGAGAAGGGACCGGATGAAAAAATAATATGTGTGCCCATCTCCGATCCTATATGGAGTAAAAGAAATGATATAATGGACGTGAACCCACATAGATTAAAAGAAATAGAACATTTTTTCCAAGTATATAAAGATTTGGAAGAGAAGAAAGTAGATGTTGGCGGATGGGGAGATTCCAAAGAAGCTGTTCAAATTTATCATGAATGCGTTGAGCGTTATGAGAACAGTGAGCATAAGAAAAAACGTACGTTCACTATTTAAATCTGAATTTAAAGGTATCAAAAGTGGCTTTTCAATATTGAAAAGCCACTTTTTTTATCTATTTGATTTTCTTACTTTAGCGCGTATTTTAAAAACCTAAATAACTGAAAAATGGATTTAATAGTGAAATTTTTACCGGCCTTTGGAGTTTTGGCTCTTATGTTCGTGTTTATCAAGAACATGTGGGTTTCAAAACAAGAAGTTGGTGATGCAAAAATGGCAAGAATTGCCAAGAATATTGCTGATGGTGCAATGTCATTTTTAAAAGCTGAATACAAAATATTGTCAATTTTCGTAATCGCAGTGGCGATTCTCCTCTACTTTAAAGGAAGTAATGAAACCGGATCCCATGGAATGGTGGCAATTTCTTTCGTTGTTGGGGCCATTTGCTCCGCATTAGCCGGTTTTATAGGCATGAAAGTGGCTACAAAGGCAAATGTTAGAACTACACAGGCGGCTAGAACCTCATTGGGCAAAGCCCTTGAAGTTGCTTTTGCCGGGGGTGCTGTTATGGGTCTTGGGGTCGTAGGCCTTGGGGTATTAGGATTAAGTGGTTTATTTATAATTTATCAGAATATTTGGCCTGGTGCAGACAATCTGGGATTGGTGTTGAATGTGCTATCAGGATTTTCACTTGGGGCATCTTCCATCGCCTTGTTCGCAAGAGTTGGTGGCGGTATTTATACCAAAGCTGCTGATGTCGGTGCTGATTTGGTAGGTAAGGTAGAAGCGGGAATTCCTGAAGATCACCCATTGAATCCAGCTACTATTGCCGATAATGTGGGTGATAATGTTGGTGATGTTGCCGGGATGGGGGCCGATTTATTCGAGTCTTATGTTGGTTCTATCATTGGTACAATGGTCTTGGGGGCTTTTATCATTACTCCTGATTTCGCTGGTTTAGGAGCGGTTTATTTGCCATTGGTACTAGCTGCAGTAGGTATAGTTATGTCGATTATAGGAACATTCTTCGTTCGGGTTAAAGATGGGGGTAACCCTCAAACAGCTTTGAATATCGGGGAATTTGGTTCGGCCGGTTTAATGGTCGTGGCATCCTATTTTATTATTACCACAATGATTCCTGAATCAGTTGACGGTTTGCCAAGTGGGGCTATGGGTATTTTCTGGGCTACTTTGGCCGGATTGATAGCCGGTTTGGGCGTAGGTAAAATAACTGAATATTATACTGGTACAGGTACAAAACCCGTAAACTCTATTGTGCGACAATCAGAAACTGGGGCAGCGACTAATATTATCGCTGGTTTAGGAGTAGGTATGATGTCTACAATGATTCCTATATTATTGATCGCGATCGCGATTGTGGTTTCGTTCCATTTTGCCGGTTTATATGGTATCGCCATCGCCGCCGTTGGTATGTTGGCCAATACTGGAATTCAATTGGCCGTAGATGCTTACGGACCTATATCCGATAATGCCGGTGGTATTGCGGAAATGGCCGAATTGCCAAGCGAAGTTCGTGAACGTACCGATAAATTGGATGCTGTAGGTAATACAACCGCCGCAATTGGGAAAGGATTCGCAATTGCTTCGGCAGCTTTGACAGCTTTAGCCTTATTCTCAGCATTTATGAAAGTCGCAAATGTTTCTGCTATCGATGTTTCTAAACCGACTGTGATGGCCGGACTTTTGGTTGGGGGTATGTTGCCATTCGTATTTTCGGCCCTATCAATGAATGCCGTTGGGCGTGCCGCTATGGCAATGATAGAAGAAGTAAGACGTCAATTTAGGGATATACCACAATTGAAAGCTGCTTTGGAAGTCATGAGGGCCGTTGATTCCGATATGACAAAAGCAACTCCAGAACAAAGGGCTATTTTTGATGAAGCTGATGGTTTGGCCGAGTATGATAAATGTGTGGCCATCTCCACACAAGCATCGATTAAAGAGATGGTATTGCCTGGCTTGTTGGCAATTGCCGTTCCTGTAGCAGTTGGTTTTATAGGAGGTGCGGAAATGTTAGGAGGACTACTTGCCGGGGTTACTACCTGTGGGGTGCTCATGGCAATTTTCCAATCCAATGCAGGTGGTGCATGGGATAATGCCAAAAAGATGATCGAATCGGATGGTAGAAAAGGTTCGGATGCACATAAAGCGGCTGTTGTAGGTGATACCGTTGGTGATCCATTTAAAGATACTTCAGGACCTTCATTGAACATTCTTTTGAAATTAATGTCAGTCGTTGCATTGGTGATCGCACCTAGTATAGCTATATCGGCAGATACTTTGACGGCCTATAATGAACAGAAAGCGGTTACCGAAATGGTGGCACAGGAAGTTCGGAAAGAGGTCAGGGTAGAAATGAAAAAGAATGATGACGGAACGGTAAATGCAACTGTAACTACTGCTGAAACCTTAAACGGTGAAAAGACTGTTTCTAAAGAAGTGTTCACAGGTAGTGAGGAAGATGTAAAAGCTAAAATAGAGGCTTATAAAGGAGCTGATTCCGATATAAGTATCAAAGTAAAGAAAGAAGTTGAAGAGGTTATAAATAAATAATAACCCAAGTTCTTTATATAAATAAAAACAAACCCTGATAAAAGTTGTCAGGGTTTGTTTTTTTATTGATTTATTGAAGTTTAAAATTAATAGGAATACTGAAAGGAACCTTTACGGCTGTTCCCCTTTGTTTGCCGGGCTGCATTTTTGGTAATAGTTCAATGATGCGTACGGCTTCAGCTTCTAGATATTTATCCGGTCCCCTTTTTTGAATGTGTCCGATACTACCGTCGATCTCAATAATAAATTGCATGTAAACCTTGCCCTGGATTCCCATTTCCAAAGGAATATCGGGATATTTAAAGTTTTTTCGAATGTGTTTGTTCATCTGTTCTTGAAAGCAAGCCCGTTTATCGGTTGCATTTTCACATCCTGGAAAAACAGGCACATCCTCTATTACAGAAAAAGGAACGGGAGGCAAATCAACAGGGTCGTCGATGACATCAATATCGTTGACATCCAGAATTTCTTTTTCCGTGTCGCTTTCCAAAGATTCTATTACAGTTTCAATTACTGGGTCATCGTTTTCCGCAACCTGGATTATTTCCGGAATTACCGGAGCGGGAGGTGGAGGCGGTATATTCAACGTAATGATTGGCGGTAATTCTCCAGGCAGTTCATCAGGATTGTTAATGGCTTCGGTGAAGTAATGGGGTTTGTCGTAGGTTTTCCATTCAAAAGCTACATAGGTCAGTACCATGACCATGATTAGTCCTATTACAAAATAAAGTCCGCTGTTCTTGTTTAAATCCCTCTGGGGATATTTTTTTGGTTTCATCATTCAAAATTTTAGGTCCTTCCATTGAAAGGAGCGGTTATACAATGGTTACAAGTCTACTATATCGGTGTCCGGAATTGATATAATCGGTTTCTAGGCTTGACGAATGTTTTGAATGAATCTACATCTTATTCGGTGTTCCCCAAATCAATTTTGAGTGAAGGGTCTATTCTATTGAGTGAAATATACCTTTGAAAGAGTAACGTGTTTGTTAAAAGTGGTATTACCTCCTTTTATGTAGGAATAAAACCAATGGACTTCTCCTTTATCTTAGAAATTTCAGGGATGTACCTTCCGGTATTTCGTAAGCATCTTTTCCTTTCTCGAAAATCCGGGCATTAAGCTGACTACCTTGAAGTGTTGTTTCTTCGTTTTGAACTCGGATCCAACTGCCTTCTCTTAAACCGATAACCGGAGTGTTGTTGAATTCATGAAATTCTTTGATACGTGTTTCCCGCGTTTCCCCTTTATGGGTTGAATTTGGATCCGGGTCAAGGTAATGTGGGTTGATATTAAATGGTATTATTCCCAAACTATCAAAACTTGGTGGATAGACAATGGGCATGTCATTGGTGGTTTTAATGGTAGGGCCGGCAATATTACTTCCGGCACTGGTGCCCAAATAAGGCGTTCCGGAATTAATTTTATCCTTTAAAATTGGAATGACCCCGTTTTGATAAAGACCGTTGACCAGTACAAACGAATTTCCGCCACCTGTAAATATACCCTTGGCTTTTTTTATTGCTTCAATAGGGTTTTCAAAAGTGTTAAGGCCAACGATTGACTTATTTATATTCTTGAATCCTTTTTTGGCGATTTTAGTGTATTCATCATGTGATATGCCACCCGGTCTTGCATACGGAATGAAAACTACTTCATCCGTATTCTGAAATAATTGTTCTAAGCTATCGAACAAATAATCCAAATAAGTACTTCCGAATATTGTAGATGTACTGGCAAGCAGGCAGTTTACCATAGTCGACCTTTTTTAGAACAGACCGTTGATCTCTGCATCTATCTTGTTCAGAATTTCACCAAGGTCCTCAGGATTATCCACGAAATCCAGGTTGTCGACATCAATAATCAGGAGTTTGCCTTTTTCATATCCATAGATCCAAGCTTCGTAACGCTCGTTCAACCGACTTAGGTAGTCAATGGAAATGGTGTTTTCATAATCCCGGCCACGTTTATGTATTTGGGATACCAGATTAGGTATAGTGCTTCTTAAATAGATCAAAAGATCCGGGGGTTGCACCAAGCTTTCCATTAGTTCAAAAAGACTCGAATAGTTATTGAAATCCCTATTGGTCATCAGTCCCATAGCGTGGAGGTTAGGTGCAAAGATATAAGCATCCTCATAAATGGTCCTATCCTGAATAATGTCTTTGCCGCTTTCCCTGAAGCTGAGTACTTGACGATATCGATGGTTTAAGAAATAGATTTGAAGGTTAAAGCTCCACCGTTCCATTTGGTTGTAAAAATCATCCAAATACGGGTTGTCAACAACGTCTTCAAAATGGGCTTCCCACTTATAGTGTTTTGCCAATAGTCTAGTTAAAGTGGTCTTTCCGGCGCCAATATTTCCTGCAACGGCAATATGCATAGGGTATTCAGATTTGTGTTTTTCAATTGAGTTTAGGGGAGTACAATATACAAGATAACTACAGGATGAAAAAACCTTTATGTTAATATCGAAAAAAAAATAGTTGAAAGGTGTTTTTTTTTTGAATTACAGATTAAACCTTATGCCTATCCTATAGTCCTACACTATATAATTCGATTTACATTTCACCATGACCAAAATAAACCATAGTTCAGTACATCGACCTGGATGCAGAAATTCTTTTAAAGATACAATTGTCCAACAAATAAGGAATAATATTTTATTCATTCTTGTAATGGTCATTGGTATGCATGCTGGTTTTGCACAGGACTTTCAGGGAAAGGCCACATATGAGAGTAAGACCCAAGTGAATATAGATTTTGGTAATAGGCAAATTCCCGAAGACCGAAAGAAGGAAATCATGGAACGGATGAAGAAGGCAAATGAAAAGACATTTGAACTTTCTTTCAATGCCACGGAATCAATATATGAAGAAGTTGAAAAATTGGAACAACCCGGTAATTCAGGGCCAAGAAGAATGCGCTTTGGGGCTATGGGATCAGCAGGAGGTGATTTATATAAAAATATTAAAGAAGAAAAGTACCTTATTAAGAATGAACTTTTTGGCAAGATTTTTTTAATAGACGATACTCTTGAAAGATTAAATTGGCAATTGGGTAGCGATACTAAACAAATAGGTAATTACACGGCATATAAAGCTACTGCGGTTAAAACGGTTAAACGCCCCAATATGCAGGCATTGTTCCGTGGTAGAAGAAGGGATAATGATAACGCCGATAATAAGGAAAAAGAAAATAACGAGCCCGAATTTATAGAGAAGGAGGTTGTCGTAGAAGCATGGTATACACCGGAAGTCCCTATAAATCATGGTCCTTCTGAATATTGGGGATTACCAGGACTTATTTTGGCCGTTAGTGATGATGTTACTACCATAATTTGTTCCAAGATCACCTTGAACCCTAAGGATAAAATTGAAATCAAAGCTCCAAAAAAAGGAAAGAAGGTCACACAAGCCGAATACGATGAGATATCTCGCGAGAAAATGATAGAAATGAGGGAGAACTTTCGTAACAATCGAAGTGGCGGAGGCGGACGTGGAGGTGCAAGATTTTAGTGCAGACAATTGACAGAATCCATTATTTCTTCCCTAAAAAATATATTTAGATGAAAATTACGTTGAATATGCTGGTCTTTTTGGCCTTGGGATTTTTTGTTTCGGCCCAAGAGATTACATTAACGGGAACGGTTAAAGATAGCACGGGAACAGGTGTTGATATGGCCAATGTGATTGCCATAAATACGGCTACAAAAGGTTTGGAGTCTTATGGTATCACCAATCACTCCGGGCAATACAAATTAAATTTAAAAACCGGGAGTCAATATACGGTCAAGGTTAGTTATTTAGGCCTAAAGACCGAGTCTTTTACATTTACCGCACAGCAAACGGATGCCGTAAAGGATATTGTAATGGAGGAACAGGCCAATCAGTTAGATGAGGTTGAGGTTACCTATGAAATGCCCGTTTCGGTCAAGGGGGATACGATCGTTTATGATACCGATTCCTTTGTTTCGGGGACAGAGAAAAAATTGAAGGATGTGCTCGAAAACCTTCCGGGAATAGAAATCGATGACGACGGAAAAATAGAAGTTGAAGGGAAGACCGTGACCAAGGTAATGGTCGAAGGAAAGGACTTTTTCGATGGGGATTCCAAAATTGCCGTTGAGAATATTCCCGCCAATGCTTTAAGTAAGGTAGAGGTACTTAAAAATTACAACGAGGTTTCACAAATGAAAGGTCTCACCAATGATGATGACAATGTAGCCTTGAATATTCGATTAAAAGAAGGTAAAAAGAAATTTTGGTTCGGGGAGCTAACAGCGGGTTATGGGCCTGATGATCGTTATCTGGCACATCCAAAACTGTTTTACTATAGTCCTGAATATAGTATAAATATCATAACCGATTTAAATAATTTGGGTGAGGTACCCTTCACCCGTAGTGATTATAGGAATTTCACAGGAGGATTTCGGAGTATAAATGTACGCGGAGGTAGCTCAATTGATATTGGATCAGATGGTCTGGGTCTTACTACGGCCCAAAATAATAGGGCGAACGATATTGATACCAAATTTGCCGCGGTTAATTTTAGTTATGCCCCGACCAAATCATTGGATTTAAGCGGTTTTGGAATTTATTCTTACACAGGCACCTTGATGAAGTCACAAAGCACTACTACCTATATTGCCAGTAACGATATTGAGAATGCAACAACCAATACCGATCAAACGGTGCAATTGGGGCTTGCGAAATTAAGTGCAAGGTATAAGCCTAGTGTCGATCTTCAGGTAGATTATGATGTGTTATTAAAGCAATCCAATGATAATGAGGTGGTTGGTGTATTGTCCATATCGGATATTACAGATGAGATCTCAGAAGAAAAACGGCAGAAACCATTATCCATAAACCAAAATGCCAACTTGTATTACACCTTGAACGACAGGAATATTTTTGCTGTGGAGGCCCAGTATCTGTATCAAGATGAGGATCCATTTTATGAGGCTATTCGAAGTGAATTCGCTTTTACCGAAATTTTTCCGGTAGATGAAGATCAAGAAATTTATAATTTGAATCAAATAAAGAATACGGTAACCAATAAGGTTGATGCGAAGGTCGACTATTACTATGTGTTGGGAGACAAAAGTAATTTGAACTTTACTTTGGGGACAACACAAAGCCATCAGAATTTCAACTCCGCTATATATCAGATATTGGACGGGGATAATATTTTGGATATTGAAGGCTCGGACTATGAAAACGATGTGACCTATAGTGTTTCTGATCTTTATTTAGGTTTTCATTATAAGGTTATATCCGGGATTTTCACGTTCAACCCTGGGGTTACCTTGCATCAGTTTAATGTAAAGAACGAACAATTGGGAACTACGGTAAAAGATGATCTTACTTCCTTGTTGCCAGATGTTTATATTAATGCCCAATTGAAAAAATCGGAAAACCTTAGGTTTAATTATAGGGTAACCCGGTCGTTTACTGATGTCAATAAATTTGCACAGGGGTATGTACTTAATAACTACAACTCTGTTTATCAAGGGAATAGAGGTCTGGAAAGTGCCTTGAACCATAATCTCTCATTGAATTTTTTCAGTTTCAATATGTTCAATTTCACGAATATTTTCGGGAATGTCACTTATACGAAAAGAATCGACGCCCTGAAAAGCAGTGCTGAAATTGTGGGGATTAACCGTATCAGTACCACGATCAATTCAAACTTCGAAGATGAATCGTTTTCGGCCAATGGGCGCTATGAGCGTACTTTTGGTAAAATTAAGGGTTCGGTGCGAGGTAGTTTGGCATGGTCGACCACCAATAACCTGGTAGACAATGCACAACTCACTTCCAATGCATTTACCCAAAATTATCAGGGGGCTGTGTCTACAAATTTTAAAAATGCACCCAATCTTGAAGTAGGGTATCGCTATAGTGTGAACAATTATGACAACGGCGGGCGGGAAACAACCTATTTCACTAAAAGACCTTATGCCAGGTTCGATACGGCTTTCCTTAAGAACTTTATCTTGACCGTAGATTATGATTATTACGATTACACCGATAAAGAAGGTACTATTGATAATAAGTATAGCTTCTTGGAATCGGATTTAACCTACCAACAGAAAGATAGTAAATGGGAATTCGGAATTAAGGGGACTAACCTGTTAAATACCAGTATCCTTAATAGGGATAGTACAAACGACTTGTACTTTACCACACAATCTTACTTTGTGCAGCCGAGATATGTGCTATTTACGGTTAAATATGATATATAGTACGCTGAGGTATTGATTACGAATACAATTGATTATTTTGGTGTTTTTTTGATAAAATACAATCGGTTTATATTATATAAGAAAAACATTTTTTATACTTTTGTCCCCAATCTTGAGAGGAAAGATTTGACTGATTGCAACCTCATAGCCTAAAATTTAAATTAGGGCCTGGTTCTTAAGGGAACTGGATACTGGACTAAGTTCGGTATTGTAAAAATGCTAAAGCAGTGATAACTGATTTCATTCAGTTTATTCGCCTTTTTCGCAATCTTTTTTTATTTCCTCCCATCTATTTTTATAAAAATGGCATATTTATTTACCTCAGAATCTGTTAGTGAAGGGCATCCGGACAAAGTTGCCGATCAAATCAGTGATGCATTATTGGATAGTTTTTTGGCTTTCGATCCCGAAAGTAAAGTAGCTTGTGAAACCTTGGTAACTACGGGGCAGGTAGTCCTGGCCGGTGAAGTTAGGAGTGATACGTATTTAGATGTTCAGAATATTGCACGCGATGTCGTAAATAAAATAGGATACACGAAAGGGGAATACCAATTCAGTGGCGATTCATGTGGTGTTATTTCTTTGATTCATGAACAATCACAAGACATTAACCAAGGTGTTGACCGTGGGTCTAAAGAAGAGCAGGGAGCTGGGGATCAGGGAATGATGTTCGGTTATGCCACCAAGGAAACCGAAAATTATATGCCTTTGGCTTTGGATATTTCCCATAGGATATTGCAGACCCTCGCAACCATTAGAAGGGAAGGGACCGAGATTTCATATTTAAGGCCAGATGCCAAGGCCCAAGTAACTATTGAGTACTCCGACGATAATGTTCCGCAGCGTATCGATACTATCGTTGTATCTACACAGCATGATGCTTTTGATGCTGATGATGATAAGATGCTTGCCAAGATCAAGGAAGATATTATTTCAATCTTAATGCCGAAGGTAATTGAGCAATTACCGGAAAGCGACCAAGCTTTATTCGATGATCAAATAAAATACCATATAAATCCGACCGGGAAATTTGTAATAGGAGGTCCGCACGGTGACACGGGACTTACGGGAAGAAAGATCATTGTGGATACTTATGGTGGTAAAGGGGCACATGGTGGTGGTGCTTTCAGTGGTAAGGATCCTAGTAAAGTGGATCGTAGTGCAGCTTATGCGGCACGCCATATTGCAAAAAATTTAGTAGCTGCTGGCGTTTCAGATGAAATATTGGTACAAGTAAGTTATGCCATAGGCGTTGTAGAGCCAACATCGATTTTTGTAAACACCTACGGCACGTCTAAAATTTCATATTCAGACGGGGAAATAGCGACCATAGTATCGCAATTGTTCGATATGCGTCCTTTTGCCATAGAAGAAAGACTTAAGCTTCGTAACCCTATTTATTTGGAAACCGCAGCTTACGGTCATATGGGTAAAGAGCCCCAGACAATAACAAAGATTTTTGAATCCCCTTATAATGGTAGGATTGAAAAAGAAGTGGAGTTGTTCACATGGGAAAAATTGGATATGGTAGATGCGGTAAAATCCGCATTTAAAATGTGATTTTTTTTAAAAAGATTAGGAAAAACCAAATACACGGCCTTATATTTGCCGTTCAAAAGTTCAAACACATATTGAATTGTTATCAAGAAAGGTGGAGGGAATAGACCCTGTGAAGCCTTAGCAACCCTTTGCCTCCTGTGCAAAGAAGGTGCTAAATTCTATCTTGAGGCTGAATGTTTTCAGTATCCTTTAATTTAGGCAAGAATAGATAACGAAACGAATTACATTTTTGTAATTGTCTCTTTCTTTTTAACTTTTTGATTATTCCTAGTTGCGAATCGCAGCACAGGTACTAGTGTTTTGATTTATTTTATTAACAACATAAACAAATTAAAATCATGGGTAATCAAAAATTTACAACAAACGCATTGCATGCCGGTCATGACACCACGAAAACGGGTGGAACACGAGCAGTGCCTATTTATCAAACTTCATCGTATGTATTCGATAATACCGATCATGCCGCTAACTTATTTTCGTTGGCAGAGCTGGGTTTTATCTATACAAGGTTGAACAACCCGACCAATGAAATTTTACAGAATAGGTTGGCTGCTGTAGAAGGTGGTGTAGGTGCTGTGGTCTTTGCTTCAGGGACTTCCGCTATTTCCACAACTTTATTGACATTGTTAAAGGCGGGAGATCATATTGTGGCTTCCAGTAGTTTATATGGGGGTACTTTTAATTTATTGAACGTTACTTTACCAAGGTTGGGAATTACGACCACGTTCGTCGATGCTTCAGAACCTGCAAATTTCGGAAAAGCGGTACAAGATAATACAAGGGCAATTTTTGTGGAATCGTTGGGAAATCCAAAATTAGATGTGTTGGATCTAAAATCTATTTCAGAACAAGCCAAAACAGCCCAAGTGCCTTTCATTGTCGATAATACTGTTGCATCGCCAGCTTTGTTGAATCCTATTGAATACGGTGCGAACCTTGTGATCCATTCGCTGACGAAATATATCGGTGGCCAAGGAACTTCTTTGGGTGGTGCTGTAATCGATGCAGGTACATTTGATTGGGCAAACGGCAAATATCCGGAATTCACCGAACCTTCTGCAGGTTATCACGGTTTGGTATATAGCGAAGCCTTAGGAGCAGCGGCATTTACATTTAAATTGATTTTGGAAGGATTACGCGATTTCGGAGGTGCACTTAGTCCGTTTAACGCTTTTCAGATCATTCAAGGTTTGGAAACATTATCCGTTCGTATAAAGCAGCATAGTGAGAATGCGTTGGAGTTGGCTACATGGTTAGAAGGACGGGAAGAGGTCGCGTGGGTAAATTACCCAGGTCTGAAAAGTAGCAAGTACTACGATTTGGCCCAGGAATATTTGCCAAAAGGTCAAAGCGGTTTGGTGACATTCGGTGTAAAAGGCGGGTTCGAAGCTGCAAAAAAAGTCACCGATGCGACTAAAATATTCTCTTTATTGGCCAATATCGGTGATACGAAATCTTTGATCATCCATCCTGCGAGTACAACACACCAACAATTGACGGAAGAGCAACAAGAAACCGCAGGGGTAGGTCAGGATTTGATTCGTTTATCTGTGGGATTGGAAGATATAGAAGATCTTAAGGCTGATTTAGAACAAGCTTTTTCGACAATTGGATAATCGGATTTATCTTAAATTTAGAGTACTTTTCAACAGTTAGGTTAGGAGGTGTTCAAATTAATACAGAACTTATAGAATGCTACATCAATTAGAAATTAAAGATTTTAAGACAATAAGCGGAGTGTCCCAGGATATTTCACTGTCTTACCAGCTTTTTGGGAAACCACTTCATGAGGCACCTATTGTCTTGGTCAATCATGCGCTTACGGGAAACTCCAATGTAACTGGGCCCGACGGGTGGTGGTCTGCCCTGATCGGGGAGGGAAAATGTATCGATACCAATAAGTATACGATAATGGCCTTCAATATACCCGGTAATGGTTATGACGGTTTCGTCATTGAAAACTATAAGGATTTTGTAGCAGGTGATATTGCCCGTATTTTTTTATCGGGATTGAAGGCATTGAAAATAGATAAACTCTTTGCTTTATTGGGAGGTTCCTTAGGTGGGGGTATTGCTTGGGAAATGGCTGCGATTGACCCCAGTTTAACGACCCATTTGATTCCGGTTGCTTCTGACTGGAAATCTACCGATTGGTTAATAGGTAATTGCCAAATACAAGAACAGTTCTTGGTCAACTCCAAACAGCCGGTACACGATGCCCGTATGCATGCCATGCTTTGCTATAGAACGCCAGAATCTTTCAAAGAAAGGTTTAAGAGAAGTACCAATGAAGAGTTACAGGTCTTTAATGTGGAAAGTTGGTTAATGCACCATGGGGAAAAGTTGAAAGACCGTTTTCAACTATCCGCTTATAAGTTGATGAACCAATTATTGAAAACTATCGATATTACTCGGAATGGGGAATCTGCCTTCGTGGATCTTCAGAACAGTGATACCAATATACACATCATCGGGGTTGATTCCGATTTGTTCTTCACGGCAAAGGAAAACAAGGAAACGTTTAAGCAATTGGCACAGGCCAAAAGCAATGTTACCTATGGTGAGGTACAATCGTTACATGGGCATGATGCCTTTCTGATCGAGTTTGAACAAATGCAAAAACTCCTTAACGGAATCTTTAATGCAGATGGAAAGACCGACCGGGTTACCATATTGAAATTCGGAGGAAAATCATTGAGCAACGGGGAAGGTTTGGGCCATGTTTTGGATATTATTGTCAATAAGGTCGAAAACGGGGAGAACATTGCAGTGGTACTTTCGGCCAGGGAGAAAGCTACCGACCAGTTAGAGACCATGCTGGAAAAAGCGGCAAGGGGAGAAGATTATTCAAAGGATTTCACAGCTTTTGAAAACTACCAGACGCATACCTTTAAAAACGTGAACCTGGAAAAGGAGTATGAAGCATTGTTCAAATTATTCGAAGGTGTTTCCCTTTTAGGGGATTACAGTCCTAAAATCAGGGATCAGGTCTTGGCGTTTGGTGAGCTTATTTCCGCAAAACTGGTTACCAAGCTTTTAATAGGAAGGGGGATTAAGGCAAAGTTGATGGATTCGCGTAGATTGATCAAAACAGATAATACTTTTGGCGATGCCCACGTAATCGAAGCTCTTTCCAAAGAAAACGTATTGCGCGAATTTTCACGTTTGGATCATGATACTGTTCCTATTATAACTGGTTTTATAGCATCTACGGAAGATGATGAAACAACAACCTTGGGAAGAAACGGCAGTAATTATTCCGCGGCCATGATGGCCAATTACCTCGATGCGGTAGAGCTTCAGAACTATACGCATGTCGATGGTATATTTACAGCGAACCCTGATTATGTGTCAGAGGCAAAACGAATTTCGGAGCTTTCATATAGTGAGGCCAATGAATTGGCAAATTTCGGGGCAACCATTTTACATGCAAAGACCATTATCCCTTTGATTGAGAAAAATATTCCTTTACGAATATTGAATACGTTCAAGAGCGATAATGAGGGAACATTGATAAGTGCCAAATCCAATAAAGAGGGAATAAAATCCTTATCGGTCATAGAAAATGTAGCTTTGATCAATCTTGAAGGTAGGGGCTTATTGGGCAAAGTAGGTGTAGATGCCCGAATATTCAGATCCTTGGGGGATAATAATATTAGTGTAAGCATTGTGGCACAAGGCTCTTCGGAACGGGGGATCGGTTTGGTAGTGAATGCGGATAAGGCACAAAAGGCCAAGCTGGCCCTGCAGCACGAGTTTGCCCATGACTTTCAGTCGAAAGACATTAATCAGATAACAGTTGCAGAAGATGTTTCCGTTATTTCAATTGTGGGCCAAGACCTAAGTACCTTCCATAAACCGTATAACGCTTTAATAAAGAATCAAATAGTGCCGTTGCTTTTCAATAATACGGTATCGGGTAAGAACGTAAGTTTGGTGGTTCGAAAAACTGATTTGAACAAAGCGCTAAATGTTATGCACGGACAGATTTTTGGAATTAGCAAAAAAGTCAACATCGTTGTTTTTGGGCATGGTAATGTTGGTGGAACGTTAATAGATCAGATCCTTAAATCTTCGAAAACCATAGAAAAACGTAAAGGCATCGATTTGAATGTTTTTGCCGTAGCAAATTCGAAAAAGGTTCTTTTGAATAAAAAGGGCGTTTCAAAGAATTGGTTAGCGGCCTTGGAAGACAAGGGTGTACCCTATGAAATAGGGGATATTTTCGAGTATGCCAAAAAGAACCATTTAGAGAATTTAATTGCTGTGGACAACACCGCTAGCCAGGATTTTGTCGCCCATTATTTTGACTTGGTGGAAAATGGATTCGATTTGGTTTCCTCGAACAAAATAGCAAATACCCTTGGGTTCGATTATTATCAATTGCTGAGAGAGGAATTGGATAAAAACCAAAAACAGTATTTATATGAGACGAATGTAGGGGCTGGCCTACCGTTGATCGATACCATTAAATTATTACATTTATCGGGAGAGAACATAACACGGATCAAAGGGGTTTTTTCAGGCTCGTTGAGTTATATTTTCAATACTTTCTCAGAAGCCGACGCCTCATTTGCGACCATAGTTGAAGATGCCATGAACAAAGGGTTCACTGAGCCCGACCCTAGGGAGGATCTCTCTGGTAATGATGTAGGTCGTAAACTTTTGATTCTTGCGCGTGAGTTGGATCTTAGGAACGAGTTTTCTGATATACATATTCAAAACCTTATTCCGGAGGAATTGCGAACAGGAACGGCTGATACGTTTTTAAGTAAGTTAAACGTGTTGAACGAAACCTTCAACGAGTTGAAGAAAAATCAAAAACCAGATCATGTGTTGCGCTATGTTGGTGATTTACATGGTGATTTAACAAAGGAAAAAGGTACATTGGAAGTGAAATTGATATCGGTCCCAAAAGAAAGTGCTTTAGGACAGGTAAAAGGTTCGGATTCCATTATAGAAATATACACGGAATCCTATGGGGAACATCCATTGGTCATACAAGGCGCAGGAGCAGGTGCGGCGGTAACGGCAAGGGGTGTGTTCGGGGATATTTTAAGAATCGCGGAAAAAGGGTGATTATGAATAAAAAGTATGAGTTTGAAACGGAAGCTATTAGAACACAGTTAGAACGTTCGCAATTTTTGGAACATTCGGCTCCATTATATTTAACTTCCAGTTTTGTGTTCGAAGATGCCGAGGATATGCGCGCTTCGTTCGCGGAAGAAAAAGAAAGGAATATCTATTCCCGATATTCCAATCCCAATTCATCAGAGTTCATTGAAAAGGTCTGCAAGATGGAAGGTGCAGAGGACGGTTTTGCCTTTGCTTCAGGTATGGCGGCTGTATTCTCGACCTTGGCTGCCTTGTTAAACAGTGGTGATCATATCATTTCTGCCCGGAGTGTCTTTGGTTCAACTCATAGTTTGTTTACGAATTTTTTCCCCAAGTGGAACATTTCACATAGTTTTTTTAAGATAGATGAGTTGCATACCATTGAGGAAATGGTAACTCCACGAACTAAAATACTTTATGCGGAAACCCCGACCAATCCCGGTGTGGATGTTTTGGACCTCGAAGAGCTCGGCAAAATAGCCAAGAAACATAATTTGATCTTGATCATTGATAATTGTTTTGCATCTCCTTATTTACAACAACCTATAAAATTTGGTGCCGATTTGGTCATTCACTCAGGTACCAAATTAATGGATGGCCAGGGTAGGGTACTGGCAGGTATTACCGTAGGTAGTTCGGAATTGGTAGACAAAGTTTATCGTTTTTCTAGGATTACGGGGCCTGCATTATCTCCTTTTAATGCATGGGTGTTGTCGAAAAGTCTTGAAACGTTGGCGTTAAGGGTTGATCGGCATTGTGAAAATGCTTTGAAATTGGCCCAATACTTAGAGCAGCACCAAAAAGTGAATTGGGTTAAATATCCTTTTTTAAAATCCCATCCAAAATTTGAAATAGCCAAAAAGCAAATGAAAGCTGGTGGTTGTGTAGTGGCCTTTGAGGTAAAAGGGGGATTGGAAGAAGGACGTAAATTTTTCGATGCGATACAATTACTGTCTTTATCGGCCAATTTAGGGGATTCAAGAAGTATCGTTACCCATCCTGCATCAACGACCCACAGTAAGTTGTCGGCCGAAGAAAGGGCATCGGTGGGTATAAGTGATGGTTCGGTTCGGATCTCGGTAGGCCTTGAGAACATTAACGATATTATTCAAGATATTGAACAAGCCCTTGGTTAGTTTTACCATAATAGATAAAATGAATCTAAGATTTTGCATATCTTCGCAAAATGCTTTCCAAGAAAACGAAATACGGTTTAAAGGCTTTGAGTTACCTCGCTTCATTAGAAGATAGACAGCCTGTACAGATCGCTGAAATTGCGAAGCATGAAAACATTTCCCAGAAATTTCTGGAGAGTATTCTACTTACGCTCCGTAAATCAGGATTGCTGGGCTCTAAAAAAGGTAAAGGTGGTGGGTATTACCTCATTAAAGATCCCAAAGATATTTTAATGACCGACGTCATGCGTATTCTTGAAGGGCCAATTGCCCTAGTACCATGCGTAAGCCTTAATTTTTATGAAAAATGTGAAGACTGCCCAGATGAGGCAACTTGCTCGGTACATAAATTAATGCTGCAGGTCAGGGATAGCGCTTTGACCGTTTATAGGCATAATACCTTGGCGGATTTAATTAAGTAAATCTCGATTGTACTTAAGGTTTAACGATTTCCCTATTATTTAAAAGATTCGTCAATGATACCAATTATTGATCGATAATTCTTTTGATAAATAGCTTAAAATTTAAAAATCTACTAAATCAATAGGGTAAATCTAATATTTATAAAAAATTAACGTGTCAATTTCATATATAATTCTAAATTTGCATAGTCTATCAAATCGATAGGGTATTAAACTGAAACATAATGATTGCAGACCAATTGATTTTAAATAAAAAAACGACCAAGAGTGATTTTGGCACGGATAAAAAATCAGAAAGTCCAGTACGCAGTATAGCAAAAGCATTGAGCTGGAGAGTTGTAGGAACCTTGGATACGTTGGTTATATCGTATCTTTTGACGGGGGAAATCACCATAGCTGCGTCTATAGCTTCAATAGATTTTATCACAAAGATGATTTTGTACTTTTTTCATGAAAGGGCATGGAACCTTGTGAATTGGGGAAAAAAGTAAATCGATAAAAATTGGACTATGGCTTTTACTGAAGATCAAATCAAAGAATTAAATATAGAATTTAAGGATGCAAAGCCCGAGGAAATTATTTCTTGGGCCATTGAGCATTCAAAAAATGCTGTGGTGACAACGAATTTCAGACCTTACGAGGTTGTTATTCTCAATGCGGTTACCAAAGTAGAACAGGATATTCCTGTTGTATGGTGCGATACGGGATATAATACGCCCCAGACTTATGCCCATGCAGAGGAGCTGATCGGTACATTAAAATTGAATGTGAAATTATATGTACCCAGACAGACCGCGGCACATCGGGATGTTGTTATGGGTATACCTGGAATAGACGATCCAAGACATGCCGTGTTCACCGATCAGGTTAAATTAGAACCTTTTAAAAGGGCCATGGCAGAGATAAAACCCGATGTTTGGTTTACCAATTTAAGAAAAGGGCAGACCGCACTTAGGGATACATTGGATATTTTCAGCTTAAGTAAAGACGGTATTTTAAAAGTTAGTCCGTTTTATAGCTGGACAGATGAGCAGTTGGATAAATATTTGGAGGAAAGAAAACTTCCGAATGAACATAGATATTTTGATCCTACGAAGGTTCTTGAGAACCGTGAGTGTGGATTACACATCTAAATTAGATTTTTAGTATGGAATTAATGAAAGATACATCACACATAAACCCATTGGAAAATGAGGCCATTTACATTATTCGGGAAGTGGCGGCGCAGTTTGAAAAACCTGTTCTTTTGTTTTCCGGTGGAAAGGATTCGATAACCTTGGTACGTTTGGCGCAGAAAGCGTTTTACCCTGCCAAGATACCTTTTCCACTGATGCACATAGATACCGGTCATAATTTTCCCGAAACCATTGAGTTTCGCGATAGATTGGTAAAAGAATTAGGTTTGGAGCTTATCGTAAGGAATGTCCAGGACTCTATAGACCAAGGAAAGGTTAAAGAGGAGACAGGTCGTTATTCCAGTAGAAACGCGTTGCAGACCACTACCTTATTGGATGCCATCGAAGAATTCAAGTTCGATGCTTGTATAGGTGGGGCAAGACGTGATGAGGAAAAAGCAAGGGCCAAAGAACGTATTTTCTCTGTAAGGGATGATTTTGGCCAATGGGACGAAAAAAATCAGAGACCGGAATTGTTCGATATGTTGAACGGGCAAATTGATTTGGGTCAAAACGTTCGTGTTTTTCCAATAAGTAACTGGACCGAGTTGGATGTATGGTCCTATATTGAAAAGGAGAATATTGAAATACCATCAATCTATTTCGCACATAAAAGAAAAGTTTTCTTAAGGGACGGGATGATTTGGTCGCACTCTGATTATGTGTATCAAGAAGATCATGAAGAGGTGTTGGAAGAGCTGGTTCGTTTTAGAACGGTAGGAGATATGAGTTGTACGGCAGCCGTTT
This sequence comes from Maribacter luteus, assembly GCF_009674825.1. Classification (GTDB taxonomy): domain Bacteria; phylum Bacteroidota; class Bacteroidia; order Flavobacteriales; family Flavobacteriaceae; genus Maribacter_A; species Maribacter_A luteus. The sequence continues at coordinate 112,348 of NZ_WKJH01000028.1, read as the reverse complement.
TTTCGGAAGCTGCGGATATTTCCAGTGTGGTTCAGGAAATCAGGGAGTCCACAATTTCGGAAAGAGGGGCGAGAATAGATGATAAAAGGTCCGAAGCGGCCATGGAGAAAAGAAAACAACAAGGATATTTTTAAATTTTTTCAAAATTTAAAATTTGCTTTTGACGTTTGGTCATCAGCTTAATCAAATCATTAAAATTTAGCCAGTAGCGAATAGCTAATGGCGAATAGCAAAATAGAATGGAAGTATTAAAAATTGCGACAGCCGGTAGTGTTGATGATGGTAAAAGTACCTTGATCGGTAGGCTTTTATATGATACGAAATCGTTGACTACTGATAAATTGGAGGCCATTGAAAAAACCAGTAAGCAGAAAGGATATGATTATTTGGATTTTTCCTTGGCTACTGACGGATTGGTAGCCGAAAGGGAACAGGGAATTACCATTGATGTTGCCCATATCTATTTTTCAACACCCAAGAAAAGTTATATCATAGCGGATACTCCTGGTCATGTGGAATATACTAGGAATATGGTAACAGGGGCATCAACATCACAGGCAGCGATTATTTTGATCGATGCTAGAAAAGGAGTGATTGAACAGACGAATCGCCACTTTTTCATCAATAACCTTTTGCGGATAAAGAATGTTATCGTTGCCATCAACAAAATGGATTTGGTTGACTATTCCGAAGAAACCTATAATGCGATTAAGGCCGATTTTGAGACTTTGATGGAGAAAAGGGATTATCAAGACCAGAATATCACCTTCATTCCGGTTAGTGCCCTTAAAGGGGATAATGTAGTTCATAAAGGTGAGAATTTTTCTTGGTATGATGGTAAGACCTTATTGGAGCATTTAGAACAATTGGATAAAAAGGATGTGTTCAACGTGGGTACACCAAGATTTCCGGTTCAATATGTTATTCGACCAAAAACAGATGAATTCCATGATTTCAGGGGATTTGCTGGTAAAGTCTATGGAGGTGAATTGAGTGTAGGGGATGAGGTCGTGGCCTTACCTTCCCAGACAAAATCAAAAATCAAGGACATTTATTTTTACGATAAGAAGTTCGAGACGGCTTCTAGACGTTCTTCTGTGACCATAACCCTAGAAGATGAAATCAATGTAAGTCGTGGGGATATGTTGGTTAAAGTCGGTGATATGCCGAAAATAGACAAACAATTTACCGCTACCATATCTTGGATGGATGCCAAAAACATGAATGCTGGTGGTAAATATATCATTCAGCATGGGGTAAACAAGGTCTTGGCCAAAGTTGATAGTATTCACCACAAGATCAATCCTGATTATTCGGGTATCGAAGAAGTAGATTCCCTAAAAATCAATGATATTGCCAAGGTATCTTTTAAATTGAACAAACCAATTTTCTTTGATGCTTTTAAAGATCATAGAACAAATGGGTCATTTATCTTAATAGATACACAATCCAATAACACGGTGGGTGCCGGTTTTATAAATTAGTTTTTTGAACACATAGCGAATTGACCAAAATTCAATCGCTTGTGGTTTTAATTACCTATTAAAACTATGGGCAAAATAGAAGAATATGGCAGGGTATTTTGCTTAAAATTTATCAATAATAGAATATGCGAAGTTTTAGAACAGAAATAGAAAATCCGGTGGTAGAAAAGGATATCATCGAGTTAGAGGCGAAAATCCGTCAGTTTAAAGATGGAAAGCTTGATGAAGAGAAATTCCGAAGCCTTCGTTTGGCCCGCGGTGTATACGGACAGCGACAGTTCGGTGTTCAGATGATTCGCATTAAACTGCCCTATGGTAAGGTAACATCGACCCAACTTAGAAGAATTTGTGAGGTTTCCGATGAATATTCAACCGGTAGATTGCATATTACTACAAGACAGGATATTCAGATACACTATGTGGATTTGGATAGGACGCCCGAGCTTTGGGCCCAATTGGAAAAGGATGATATAACATTAAGGGAAGCTTGTGGTAACACCGTAAGAAACGTAACGGCGAGCGAAACGGCCGGGATAGATGTTGATGAACCTTTTGACGTTTCACCGTATGCACATGCCCTTTTCGATTATTTTCTTCGAAATCCCATTAGTCAGGAAATGGGACGAAAATTCAAGGTTTCTTTCTCGGCTAGTGATGCAGATACGGGATTGTCCTATATGCACGATTTAGGCTTCATTGCCAAAGTGGAAAATGGGGTACGCGGATTTAAGGTCATGTTGGGCGGTGGTCTGGGATCACAACCCCGACATGCCGATGAGTTGTTCCCGTTTTTACCTACAAATAAGATTATTCCTTTAATGGAAGGTGTTGTGCGAGTTTTTGATCGCTATGGGGAACGAAAGAGTAGGTCTAGGGCAAGATTAAAATTTTTGTTGAAAGATGTTGGTTTGGAAGGTTTTAAACAATTGGTCGAAGATGAGAAGAAAGCAGTACCTTTAAAGTCATATGCTATAGTTGCCGAAACGTATCCAAAACCTAGTATTTCAACAATAACCGATGTGCCCCAAGTTGAAATAGCTGATAAAGCTGCTTTTGAAACGTGGAAATCAACGAATCTTGTCCCTCAAAAACAAGAAGGGTATGTGGCAATCGGTATTAAGGTACTTTTAGGTGATTTCTATACCGATAAAGCTCGTTTATTGGCAACATTGGTCGAAAAATATGCGGCTGGGGAATTACGTTTATCCCTACGTCAGAATATTTTGATTCCTTATGTGAAAGAAGAATTGGTACCTTTCTTTTATTCAGAACTCTTGAAAATGGGATTTGCGGATGCTGGTTATAATAAGGCAGTTGATATTACTTCTTGTCCAGGAACCGATACCTGTAATTTGGGAATTGCAAGTAGTACGGGAATCGCCACGGAATTGGAAAGGGTAATCAAAGCAGAATATCCAAAATATATTAATAACCCCGATGTACTTATCAAAATTAGTGGTTGTATGAATGCATGCGGGCAGCATAGCATGGCAAACATTGGTTTTCAAGGGATGTCTATAAAAACCAAGGATAAATTGGTTGCCCCTGCATTACAGATTTTATTGGGCGGAGGAAATTTAGGCGATGGTAATGCGGCCTTTGCGGATAAAGTTTTAAAAGTGCCAAGTAAAAGAGGACCGGAAGCCCTCCGCATTATTCTGAACGATTTTGAGGCCAATGGTAATGGGGCTTCTTATGTCACATACTATGCAGAAAAAGGAAAATCCTATTTTTATGACCTATTAAAACATTTAAGCAATTTAGATACGATCACCCCTAGTGATTATATCGATTGGGGTTCAGAGGAAAAATATCAAAAAGCGATCGGGGTAGGCGAGTGTGCGGGAGTGGTCATAGATTTAGTAGCGACTTTACTCTACGAAAGTGAGGAGAAAATCGTTAATGCGATTTCAGCCATTCATGAGCAAAAATGGGCGGCCAGTATCTATCATTCGTATACTGCAATGGTAAATGCGGCAAAGGCGCTATTGACTTCGGAAAATACGAAAACGAATACCCATATTAGTATAATAGAGGATTTTGATGAAATCTTTGTACAATCCAATCGATTAAAGGTCGAAGGTGGCTTTACCGATATGGTACTTCAAATAAAGTCAAATGAGCCTACTGAAACGTTTGCCAAGAATTACTTGAAGGAGGCTCAAGATTTTCTTGAGAGTATTGATGCATACAGAAAATTAGATTTATCCAATGTTTAAGCAACCCAAATTAACAGTGGTCGGGGCAGGGCCTGGCGATGTGGATTTGATTACCGTAAAAGGGGTCAAGGTCTTGGCAAGTGCCGATGTTATTTTGTACGATGCTTTGGTAGACGATGTCTTGCTGGGTTATGCGCCAAAGGCCGAACATATTTTTGTGGGTAAGCGAAGAGGGTGTTATTCCTATGAACAGGACCAAATAAATGAACTTATTGTAAGTAGGGCGTTGAGCCATGGTCATGTGGTACGATTAAAAGGGGGTGATCCATTTGTTTTTGGGAGAGGTGCTGAGGAAATGGAATATGCAGCTGCTCAAGGAATAGAAGTAGCTATGGTTCCGGGTATATCCTCCTCGGTGTCCGTACCGGCTTCCCAACAGATTCCTGTAACCAAAAGGGGTTCATCGGAAAGTTTTTGGGTAATAACAGGGACAACAAAGGAACATAAATTATCTGAAGATGTTCGTTTGGCGGCAAAATCCAATGCTACCGTGGTTATTCTTATGGGGATGAGTAAATTAGGTGCGATAGTTGATCTTTTCAAACAAGAAGGAAAGTCAAATATGCCCATTGCCATTATTCAAAACGGCACTCGAAAAAATGAGAAAGTCGGTGTAGGAACCATAAGTACCATTGTTAAGACGGTTGAAAAGAAGGAATTGAAAAATCCCGCGATTATTATTATCGGGGATGTGGTTAAACATCGAGAACGTATTTCGGAGCTTCAAAATAATTATTCAGAAAGTGATGTGCAAACAGATTTGCCTAACGGAATCAATTTCATAAAATAGGTATTCAAGGTCATTGATTGCTTTATTCTTAAAAACTTTGTTTGGGAATGATAGTAAGGCATTCCGAAACCCTAAATTTCTTTTATCACCTGTATTGGGTACTTGTTATCAGCGGTGCCATGGTCGATTGTCTTTCGTATTATGAATGTAGAATGGTTGTCATGGCTATGAAAAGGTAATGTTTGAATGGCTATTCCGACAAATCCAATGAATTAGACAAAAGCAAAAAGCTCGAGGTGGTTTATCCAGAATTCCTTCACTAGTAAATAATCATGTGATATACGGTCTAAATGCTTTTAAGGATACCCTTTAGGGGAACTTTGAGCAAAAGTTGTAAAGATGAGGGAAGGGTCAGGAAGTTTTTGACTACAATTGGTGAAATTTAAAGCAATAGCCTAAAACTAAGGTTATTCCTTGTTTTTGAGCAAACAGTGCCGTTAATTTGCAACGAGTTCTTTAATACATTGAAGAAGTTATCAAGAAAGGCGGAGGGACTAGACCCTATGAAACCTTGGCAACCCTTTTTTCCAGTCCGTTACGGGAATAAGAAGGTGCTAAATTCTATCAGGCCATGGGCGTGAAAGATAACCCCATCATAAGGACATATGTCTTAGCCCTTTCCTTGATAAATAAAAATAGTAGAGCGTTACCATTCAAAAAAAATGAATTTGGTCGGGCTATTACTGTGTTTTTTAAGAAACTACAGTAAAATATAGGAAAGATTAAATATTTATTTGGCAATCCGAAAACATGAAAGACATAAGGAGTATATTAAAAGAGAGGGTTTTGGTTTTAGACGGTGCAATGGGTACCATGTTACAGCGCTATAAATTTACTGAAGAGGATTTTCGTGGGGATAGATTCAAGGACTGGCCGAGTCCCTTACAAGGTAATAATGACCTTCTTTCACTTACCCAACCAGAGGCCATAGCAACGGTTCACGCCAAGTATCTTGAGGCGGGTGCCGATATTATTGAAACCAACACCTTTTCAGGTACTACCATAGCCATGGCTGATTACCATATGGAAGATTTGGTATATGAACTTAATTATGAAAGTGCCCGGATTGCACGTAAGGTAGCAGATGAATTCACGGCAAAAGAACCCGATAAACCACGTTTTGTTGCTGGCAGCATAGGCCCTACCAATAAAACGGCAAGTATGTCCCCGGATGTTAATGACCCAGGGTTTAGGGCTGTATCATTTGACGAACTACGAATTGCTTATAAACAGCAGGTTGAGGCTTTAGTGGATGGGGGCGTGGATCTTCTTCTTGTCGAAACTATTTTTGACACATTAAATGCCAAGGCGGCCCTGTTTGCAATTGAAGAAGTAAAGGAAGAACGTAAGGTTGATGTGCCGGTTATGGTAAGCGGTACCATTACAGATGCTTCAGGACGAACGTTGTCGGGTCAAACGGCGGAGGCATTTTTGATTTCCGTATCACATATTCCAATACTATCCGTAGGTTTCAATTGTGCACTGGGGGCAAGTCAGTTGGTGCCCCATTTAGAAGTCTTGTCTTCAAAAACCGATTTCGCGGTTTCGGCACACCCTAATGCCGGTTTGCCTAATGCTTTTGGGGAATATGATGAAACCCCCGAACAAATGGCGGAACAGATAAAAGAATATTTAGAAAAAGGATTGGTGAATATCGTTGGCGGATGCTGTGGAACTACCCCGGAACATATTTCGGCAATGGCAAGTTTGGTCAAGGGCTTTAAGCCAAGAAAATCTTTGGCAAATAGTTTAGAGTAGAAGTATATGGCATATATTGAATTGAATACACCGTTATTCCTAGCTATGGGTCAGGATTCTTTAAATAGAAATAGTTCTGTGGATTTTCAGGGACAGGGAAAAAACGCAAAGAATTGCATGATGGATTTGTCAATTTTAAAAACAACTTTCAGTAATGAGTGATGCATCCAACATAAGAACCACCGTTAATCATAGTCAGGAATCCAAATATTTGAAATTAAGCGGTCTAGAGCCATTGATAGTTACTCCTGAAAGTAATTTCATTAATGTTGGGGAACGTACCAATGTGGCCGGATCAAGGAAATTCCTTCGTCTTATCAAAGAGGAGAAATTCGAAGAAGCCCTTGATGTTGCCCGTCATCAAGTAGAAGGTGGTGCACAGGTCATTGATATTAATATGGATGACGGACTCATAGACGGGAAAGAGTCCATGGTAAAGTACCTGAACCTTTTAATGGCAGAACCCGATATAGCCCGGGTGCCCATTATGATAGATAGTTCTAAATGGGAGATTATCGAGGCAGGTCTTCAAGTGGTACAAGGTAAATCCGTTGTGAATTCCATAAGTCTAAAAGAGGGTGAGGAACAATTCGTTCAACATGCCAAATTAATAAGGCGTTATGGGGCTGCCGTTATCGTAATGGCTTTTGATGAGGTAGGCCAAGCTGATAATTTTGAACGAAGGGTTGAGATAGCAAAACGCTCATATGACATTTTGGTCAATGAAGTGAATTTTGCCCCCGAGGATATTATTTTCGATTTGAATGTGTTCCCCGTTGCTACGGGAATGGATGAACATAGGCGAAATGCCCTTGACTTTATCGAGGCCACCAAATGGGTGCGCGAAAACCTCCCTTACTGTAGTGTAAGTGGTGGTGTTAGTAATGTTTCCTTTAGTTTTCGCGGTAATAATCCAGTGAGGGAAGCCATGCATTCGGTTTTTCTGTATTATGCCATAAAAGCAGGTATGAATATGGGAATCGTAAACCCTACGATGTTAGAGGTTTATGATGATATTCCGAAAGATTTGTTGGAACATGTTGAAGATGTGATTCTTGATCGCCGGGACGATGCAACTGAGAGATTGCTCGATTTTGCAGAATCCGTGGTTGGTAAGGCCAAAGAGAATAAAATCGATCTTTCATGGAGAGAGGAACCTCTGCAGAATAGGATTACTAGGGCTTTGGTCAAAGGTATCGACCAGTATATCGTTGAAGATGTAGAAACCGCCCGTAAAAGTGTAGATAATACTATTGAGGTCATCGAAGGTCATTTAATGACGGGTATGAACGTTGTGGGTGATCTGTTCGGAAGTGGTAAAATGTTTTTGCCTCAAGTTGTAAAGTCTGCCCGTGTCATGAAGAAGGCGGTAGCGTATCTATTGCCGTATATTGAAGAAGAAAAGAAAAACAATCCCGATGCGGTCTCTGGTGGTTCGGCTGGAAAAATTTTAATGGCAACTGTTAAGGGCGATGTACACGATATAGGGAAAAATATAGTAAGTGTTGTTTTGGCCTGTAACAATTATGATATTATTGACCTAGGGGTAATGGTGCCTCCGGAAAAAATCATCGAGGCTGCCAAAAAAGAAAATGTAGATGTAATCGGTTTAAGTGGTTTGATTACCCCTTCATTGGATGAAATGGTGTTTTTGGCTAAGGAAATGCAACGTCAGAATTTCAACGTGCCTTTGCTCATAGGGGGAGCCACGACCAGCAAGGCCCATACTGCCGTGAAGATAGATATTGAATACCAGAATGCGGTAGTGCATGTAAATGATGCTTCTAGGGCCGTAACGGTGGTTGGTGATCTTTTGCAAAAAGAAACCTCCGAAACCTACAAGCAATCGATAAAACTCGATTATGAAACGTTCCGTGATAAGTTTAAGAACCGGGCAAAACATAAAGAATATAGATCTATCGAAGATGCTAGGGCGAACAAGTTTCAAATAGATTGGAAAGGTACCGATCTTGTTAATCCAAATTCAATGGGTATTCAGGTTATCGATGATCTGGACCTGAATAAATTACTGCCGTTCATTGATTGGACCCCGTTTTTCAGAAGCTGGGAATTGCATGGTAGATTCCCCGATATCCTTACGGACAATGTTGTTGGGGAACAAGCCACAGAGCTTTTTGCAGATGCACAGGAAATGTTGAAAGAGGTGGTAGAAAAGAAATTATTGAAGGCAAAAGCAGTTTTCGGTTTGTTCAAAGCCAACACTATTAATGAAGATGATATAGAAATAGAGGCCGATGGAAAAAATTATATATTCCGAACCCTACGCCAACAATTGAAAAAACGGGATGGAGTGCCTAATTTTGCGCTGTCCGATTTCATTGCTCCCAAGAACCAAGGTTTACAGGATTATATAGGATGTTTTTGTGTAAGTGCTGGTTTTGGTACTGCGGAATTGGCCGCGGAATATGAAAAGAACCATGATGATTACAATGCTATTTTGATCAAGGCATTGGCCGATCGATTGGCCGAAGCATTTGCGGAATATTTACACAAGGAGGTTCGTGTTGATTATTGGGGATATGCCAAGGAAGAGCAATTGAGCAATGAGGATCTGATCAATGAGGGGTATAAAGGTATTAGACCGGCACCAGGATACCCTGCATGCCCGGACCATTTGGAAAAATTAACCTTATGGGAAGTATTGGGTGTAAAGGAAAAAATCGGGGTAGAACTGACCGAGAGCTTGGCCATGTGGCCTGCAGCCAGTGTAAGTGGTTATTATTTTGCACACCCTGAGGCCCGGTATTTTGGATTAGGGAAAATAAAAGAAGATCAGGTACAGGATTATGCAGCGCGCAAAGGAATGCCGATTGCGGATGCCAAAAAGTGGTTGGCACCGAATATTAGTGAGGATTAAAGAAGGATTTGCGTTAGGGATAGCAGCGGCATCTTTTTTCGGGACCGTTCAATTGTGTTTGGTAAAATTGTTTTACGAAAAAAATATAGCGAATAGCCCGACCCATTTTGGGGAACGCCAAAAAATGAAATAAGAATACATACTGAAACAAGTTCAGCATATATGAAAGTAACAGACCATATAAAAAATGCCAAAGGCGAGACGTTGTTCTCTTTTGAGTTGATTCCGCCGGTAAAAGGAAGAAATATACAGGAGTTGTATAATAATATCGATCCGTTGATAGAGTTTAAACCTCCATTCATTGATGTAACCACTTCCCGGGAGGAGTATATCTATATTGATCGAGACGGTCTGCTGGATAAAAAATTGACACGTATGCGGCCAGGTACGGTCGGTATTTGTGCTTCGATAAAGCATAAATATCAGGTAGATACCGTTCCGCATATCTTATGTGGTGGATTTACCAAAGAGGAAACCGAATATGTGTTGATCGATTGCCATTATTTGGGAATTGAGAATGTGATGGCCTTACGTGGAGATGCCCGTAGGGAACAGAAATATTTTGAGCCCACTAAAGGGGGGCATGCCTATGCATTGAATTTGGTGGAGCAGATAAATGACCTGAATAAAGGTAAATATTTGCACGAAATGATAGAGAATGATGATAATGCGGACTTTTGTATCGGAGTGGCCGGCTATCCTGAAAAGCACTTGGAAGCACCTTCCCTGCAGTCAGATCTTAAACGATTGAAGCAAAAAGTTGATGCCGGGGCCGATTATGTTGTGACCCAAATGTTCTTCGATAATCAAAAGTATTTTCAATTTGTGGAAGCAGCAAGGAACATGGGCATTACCGTGCCTATTATTCCTGGTATTAAACCCATTGCGGTTAAAAGGCATTTACAATTATTACCTCAGGTTTTCCGTATAGACCTACCCCAGGATTTGATAGATGCCGTTGATGGGTGTGCCGACAATAAAGCAGTTCGTCAGGTTGGTGTTGAGTGGGCCATTCAACAATCAAAGGAGTTGAAAGCGGCCGGTGTCCCGGTTTTGCACTACTATTCCATGGGTAAATCTGATAATATACATGCCATTGCAAAAGAGGTGTTTTGATCTTTTTGAAATTAATTCAATAGGGGAAGGTTGTGTATAGTGCGTTCAAAAGTATTAACTTCGCGCCCTGCGTTAGCATTGTATAATTTTTAGGCACTTCATGAATTTTAGGTTGCTCCCCGTTTTTCTTTTGGTACTCAGTATTGGTTTTTCCCAAACCGAAAATGTGGAGGTTAAAAAACATACCATTGATGTCAACCAGTTTTACGGTTCGGTGTTGCTTCATAACACCGATATATCCCACCTGATTTCTAACCACCCTGCCGGATTGATTCTTAGTTATAACCGCAAGACCTACGGGGATGAGGCTTGGCAAGAAGATTTCAATTATCCAGATATCGGTGGTTCGTTCATCTATCAAAACATGAACAATAGTACTTTGGGTGAAAATTATGGATTATATGCCCATTATAATTTTTATTTCTTTCAGCGATTAATGCAGTTTAGAATAGGGCAAGGAATTGCCTATAATACCAATCCATATGATAAATATGAGAACTTCAGGAACAATGCCTATGGCTCCCGATTACTGAGTTCTACCTATTTAATGTTGAATTATCATAAGGAAAATATATTTAAAGGACTGGGTTTTAAGGCTGGTATTACATTGATCCATTATTCAAATGCCAATTTCAAGGCTCCCAATACATCGACCAATACTTTTGCTTTTAATGCCGGTTTAACGTATGATTTGGACGGAGGTCAGGAAATAGCTTTTTTGCCGACACGTGAAAAGGTGAAAATTACAGAACCTGTTAAATACAATTTGGTTTTTAGGGCCGGGTTGAATGAAAGTGATGTAATTGATATGGGACAATATCCATTTTATATAGTTTCGGCATATGCCGATAAACGCATCGGAAGAAAGAGTGCCATCCAAATAGGGGCCGATGTTTATTTTTCCCGCTTTTTGAAGGAGCTGATTCGTTTCCAGTCCATCGCTTTTCCTGAAAACGGGGTTTCGGCTGATGACGATTATAAACGGGTCGGGGTATTTTTAGGGCATGAGCTTTTTATCAATAGAATGTCCGTAATTACACAATTGGGTTATTATGTATACTATCCTTTTGATTTTGAAGGGCGTATGTACAATAGAATTGGCCTTAAGCGTTATTTTGGTAAAAAGATGTTCGGTGCTGTCACTTTAAAATCGCACGGAGCCAAGGCAGAGGCCGTAGAGTTTGGAATAGGCATAAGGTTATAAAAGATGTTAAATTGAAAATAAAAAGAACACTTAATTATCAAAACAAGATACCCTTGAATATGTTCAAGGGTTGCATGATTGTTTTTTTGTTTTTCTTTCTTTCGTGTGATAGTGAAAATGCCCCGGATTGCCTTCAAGATGCGGGAGATATTGTTCGTTCCGAATTCAGTTTGCCTGCTTTTACCAAGATAACGGTCAATGAAAAGGTTGGTCTGGTTTTGAAACAAGGTGATACACAGAAGGTTGAAATTGAAACAGGGGAGTTTCTGCTGGATGAGGTTACTGCGGAAGTCGTTGATGGTAGATTGGTGTTGGGCAACGATATTGGTTGTAACCTTTTTAGGGACTATGCGCTTACAACGGTTTATGTAACGGCCCCGAAAATCACAGAAATTAAAAGTAATACGGGTTTGGCCATTAAAAGTGATGGTGTATTAGGTTATTCAAACCTTACGCTGTTTTCTGAAAGTTTTTCAGACCCAGAAGCAGAAACCACTGATGGGGAGTTTGATTTGGATGTGGACACCAATGGTCTGGCTATAACTACAAATGGCATTGCATACTTCAAATTAAAAGGAGCCACAAATAGTCTTAATATACTCGTTGCCGCAGGGGATTCTAGGATTGAAGCGGAAAACCTTGTGGCCAATTCGGTACAATTGAACCATCGTGGCACCAATGATATTCAAGTTAATCCACAAGAATCTATTTCCGGAACTATCCGTGGTACTGGTGATGTGATCAGTTATAACCGACCTGATACGGTCGATGTTGGGGAATTGTATACAGGAAAGCTTATTTTTAAGGATTGATTCCAAGGAAAAGGTGTTTTCCGATTTCCAATGAATGATCAATACTTAAAACTATCATTTTAATACCTATAAAAGTGTGGTATAGTTGAATTCCTTCCTTACATATCTGAAAAGCATATTTACTTCTGAAAGTGAATTACATCAACAACCAGGTTTAAAAGGTAAAGCAAAGGTTGATGATTTACTGAATACGCTTATTACAGAAAAAAAGTTGCCAGGATTGGCGATTACCGTACGTAAACATGGAGAGGTGGTATTTCAAAAAGGCTATGGCTATGCCGATATTGAAGCAAATATAAAAGTAGATCCAAAGCGTACGGTTTTCAGGATAGCAAGTGTATCAAAAAACATAGCGGCCACTGCACTGGCTCAAATGGTAAAGGAAAACGGGATAGATTTGGATGCCTCTTTATATGACTACGTTCCTTATTTTCCGAAGAAGGAATATGATTTTACTATTCGGCAATTGGCGAACCATACTGCAGGCATACGGGGATACAAAGGAATGGAATATGGATTGAACCAACCATTTTCCATAAAGGAAAGCCTACGGATATTCAAAGATGATGACCTGCTTTTTAAACCTGGTACGGATTATCATTACAATAGTTTTGATTGGGTATTGATTTCCTTGGCAATGCAAGAAGCCAGCGGTGTTTCCTTTGAAAATTATGTTCGCGAAAAAGTATTGTTGCCGATGGGGCTCTTGAATACCTTTGGGGAACCCATTGAAACTGATAAAATCGAAATCGATGAGGAGGTTGCCGGTCATATGGCTACTTTTTATTCTAGGAGAAAATCAGGTTTTAGAAAGGCAATGCCTGTAAATAACCATTACAAATTAGCAGGGGGTGGCTATTTGTCAACTTCTGAAGATATTGCGAATTTCGGTCAGGCATATTTGAAAGCCGATATTTTAAAAGATAAGGTGATTTCCGAATTTTTAACTGCGGAGAAGATTGGAGGAAAATCTACCTATTATGGTCTAGGGTGGCAAGTTAGCCTTGATGCAAGCGGAAGATCTTATTTTGGTCATGTAGGTAATGGTATTGGAGGGTATTCCAATCTCTTCATTTACCCTAAAGAGGAAATGGTTTTTTCTATTTTGACCAATTGCACCAACCCACGTATTCAAGATGTTTTGGATGCGGCGGTAAATATTTTCCTTGTTGATTCCCAATAAAAAGTATGTTTTTAGAGAAAAATAAACAACGGAATTGGTTTTTTTAGAAAAATTCAAAAAAAGACCGACTTTGGATTTGTTTTTTAAATTTAATAATTACCTTAGTCCCAGATTTACAAAGATAATGAGTAAGCAGTATTTCTTTAACAGTTTTTATTTTTTCTTCTTTTATAAAGGAGGAACGGGACTGTTGTAGTGTATTGCTAGTACTAAAATATAACATTGAGTCCCGTGAAAAACGGGACTTTTTTTGTTGAAAAAATATCGGTTTAATATAACCAAAGTAAAAATGGGTTTAAAAATAGCCATACAGGGAATCAAGGGGTCTAACCATCATCAAGTGGCCTTGGATTATTTTGAAAATGAGGTTGATCTGGTAGAGTGTATGTCTTTCCATAGCTTGGTAGATCATTTATTGGATGCCACGGCAGATAAAGGTATAATGGCTATTGAGAATTCTATTGCAGGATCGATAATACCTAATTATGCCCTTGTAAATGATAAAAACCTGCACATTATAGGAGAGTATTATTTAAATATACACCATAATTTAATGGGGCTAAGAGGGCAAACGATCCAAGATATATCGGAAGTGCGGTCGCATCCTATGGCACTTTTACAGTGTAGGGAGTTTTTAAAGACCTACCCCCATATTAAAATGGTTGAAGATGTAGATACCGCAGAGACCGCTAAACAGATTCATGACAAGCAATTAAAAGGAATTGCGGCGATCGCACCTAAGGTTGCGGCAGATTTATATGATCTGAACATTATTTCACCTGATATACAGACCATTAAAGATAACTCCACCCGATTTATTATCGTAAAGACCACCAATAAAGAATTGCCGAAAAGTGAAATCAATAAGGCTTCTATACGTTTCGTTACCGATCATAAAAGAGGTAGTCTAGCTACGGTTTTGAATGTAATGAGCGATTGTAATTTGAACTTAACCAAAATACAGTCTTTGCCCATTATTGAATCTCCTTGGAAATATGCCTTTTTTGTTGATGTTACATTTGATGAATATGATAATTTTGCCAAGGCAAAATCACTTTTGAGAATCATGACCCATGATTTTAAGGTTTTGGGGGAATATAAAAATGCAAGAATATGATTGTTACTGCGGATAGATTAAAAACGGTTGAAGAATACTACTTCTCTAAAAAATTAAGGGAAGTGCGTGGACTTATCGCAGCAGGAAAGCCCATAATAAATATGGGAATAGGAAGTCCGGACCTGGCTCCTTCGAAAAGTGTCCTAGATGCCATTACCGAATCCTTGGCGGATGACGGGGCACATCAATATCAAAGTTATCAGGGACTGCCGGAACTTAGGGAAAGTTTTGCGGATTTTTACAAAACAAAATTCGATGTAATACTTGACTCCAATACTGAGGTTTTGCCCTTAATGGGTTCCAAGGAAGGAATCATGCATATAAGCATGGCCTTTTTGAATGCCGGTGATGAGGTTTTAATACCAAATCCTGGTTATCCAACATATACATCGGTAACTAAATTGGTCGGTGGGGTTCCTAAGCTTTATGACCTAAATGCTGAAGGGGAGTGGTTTCCTGATTTAGATACATTGAGACAACAAGATCTGTCCAAAGTAAAATTAATGTGGGTCAGTTATCCACATATGCCTACAGGTGCTACCGCAAGTAAGGATCAATTGAAAAGATTGATAAGTTTTGCCAAAGAAAACGATATACTACTGATAAACGATAACCCCTATAGTTTTGTATTGAACAATGATCCATCGAGTATTTTGGCTATCGAAGGGGCAAAAGAGGTCGCGTTGGAACTGAATTCGTTGAGCAAGACCTTTAATATGGCAGGTTGGCGTGTTGGTATGGTATTGGGCAATGCCGCCCATATCGACGCTATTTTAAAAGTGAAGAGCAATATGGACTCCGGAATGTTCTACGGTATTCAAAAAGGTGCGATCGCAGCATTGAAAAGCGGGGAAGATTGGTTCAGGTCTTTGGATGAAGTTTACCAAAGAAGGAGGGAATTGATTTTTGAATTGGCCGACGCATTGAATTGTACGTATGATAAAAATGCAGTGGGAATGTTCGTTTGGGCAAAATTGCCCGAAAATTCACTGGCTTCCGAGGATTTTATTGATAAGGTGTTGTATGATAAGGATATATTCATAGCTCCAGGAACTATATTCGGTAGTAATGGGGAGGGCTATATTCGATTCTCACTTTGCGTAAAAGAGGAAAAAATTAAAGAAGCATTAGATAGATTTTAAGATGAATGTATTTGTAGTCGGTGTAGGTTTGATTGGGGGCAGTATGGCCAAGGATATTAAACGGTTGCATCCTGAAGCCAAGATTTATGGTGTAGACACCAATGTTATCCATTTAGAAGAGGCAATGGCCCTAGATTTGATTGATACCAAGGCGGGTTATGAAGATTTGGGTTTGGCAGATGTTGTCATAGTAAGTATTCCGGTAAACGCTATGCTTACCGAGATTCCGAAAATATTGGATCAAATTAATGATGATTGCGTTGTGCTCGATGCAGGTTCTACCAAAGCGGCTTTGTGTAAAAGTCTGGACGACCATGAGAAACGAAGAAACTTTTTAGCATGCCACCCTATTGCGGGTACTGAATTTTCAGGCCCTTCAGCGGCAATAGAAAATTTGTACCAAGGAAAGACCAATATTATCTGTGAGGTTGAAAAGACCGCTTTTAAACTTCAGGAAAGGGCATTAGCGCTATTTCAACAATTGGGCATGCGAATACGGTACATGAATCCTGAAGCGCATGATAAGCATATCGCCTACGTATCCCATTTATCACACATAAGTTCTTTTATGTTAGGTAAGACGGTAATTGATAAAGAAAGAAATGAACGGGATATATTTGACATGGCGGGAAGTGGATTTGAAAGCACCGTACGTTTGGCAAAAAGTTCACCGGCCATGTGGGCCCCTATTTTTGAACAGAACAAGGAAAATGTCGTTGACAGTTTGGATGAGTATATCGAAAACCTTCAGGCATTTAAAGAATTGTTGGTCAAGAACGATTATGAGGGCATTTATGATGAAATGAACAATACGAATAAAATCAAGGAAATATTAAAAGGAATACCTTTGAACAAATAAGAGGAAAGTAAAATGGAGAATTCAAAAGAAATGAGAACGTGGTTAGATGATTTGGGACTAGATCATCCTTTGGTAATTGCAGGGCCATGTAGTGCAGAGACAGAAGAGCAGGTCATGAAAATAGCCCATGAGCTAAAAGACACAGATGTTAATTACTTTAGGGCAGGTATCTGGAAACCAAGAACACGCCCAGGTAATTTTGAAGGTGTTGGTGCTTTGGGCCTTAAATGGTTACAGAGGGTAAAGGAAGAAACAGGATTGAAGACCGCGACCGAAGTGGCCAATAAGGCCCATGTGGAATTGGCTTTGGAACATGACATCGATCTATTGTGGATTGGTGCCCGTTCAACGGTTAGTCCGTTCATAGTACAGGAAATCGCAGATGCTTTGGAAGGTACCGATAAAATCGTATTGGTGAAGAACCCGGTAAATCCGGATTTATCTTTATGGTTAGGGGCTGTAGAAAGACTGCATAGCAAGAATATCAAGAAGTTGGGTGTTATCCATAGGGGATTTTCAACCTATGAAAAATCTAAATATAGAAATATTCCGGAATGGCAATTGGCCATTGAATTACAGACCAAATTCCCTGATTTACCATTGATCAACGATCCATCGCATATTACAGGCAATAGGGACATGATCTTTGATGTTTCCCAAACCGCATTGGATCTTAATTTTGACGGACTCATTGTTGAGACCCATTTTGATCCAGATAATGCCTGGAGTGATGCTGCCCAGCAGGTAACACCAAAGACCCTGGTGCAGATCATGAAAGATCTACGTATACGTAAGGAAACCGATGAAGAAGCGGAATTCAATAGTAAATTGAGTAACCTAAGGACACAAATCGATATCATAGATAATCAATTGATCGATATGTTAGGTAAGAGAATGAAGATTTCTGATGGTATTGGCAGTCTTAAGAAACAAAAGAACGTGGCTATACTTCAAAGTAATCGATGGAATTCGATTTTAGGAAGTATGATCCTAGAAGGGGAATCAAAAGGGTTGAGCGAGGAGTTTATACTTCGGATGTTCAAAGCGATTCACCAAGAATCAATCAACCATCAAGAAAAGATAATGCAAGGCTAGAATTAAAATCCCGATTTAAATCGGGATTTTTTTTTTGAAAACTGTAACACTTTTATTTGTTTACCATCTTTAGATAAATCTAAACGAGTAATGATGAAGAAAATACTTTTCCTTTTAGTGGTAATGGGTTCCATAACGGCATCGGCCCAAAGAATGATAGACAAGGAAGTCGGGGACTTCAATAAAATAAAGGTTTTTGATCTTATAGAGGTGAATCTTATAAAATCCGACGAAAATAGGATTATCATTAAAGGTGAGAATGTTTATGATATCAAATTTGTAAATACGGATGGTACTTTGAAATTACGAATGCAATTGGAGAAAAAATTCACCGGGGAAGATACCTTTATTGAAGTGTTTTACAAACATTTAGACGTTATTGATGGTAACGAAGGTGCCAAGATCGTTTGTAATGAATTGATCGAGCAGGACCATCTTGAAATCCGTTCCCAAGAAGGGGCCCAGATAAAGGCAGGATTGAATGTCGTTGATTTGGAGGTTAGGGCAGTGACCGGTGGAATCGTGGAAGCTTCAGGTTTGGCAAAAAACCAATGGATCGTATTGAATACTGGTGGTATTTTTGAAGGAAAGGAATTGCAAACATCGTATACGGATGTAAAAATTACCGCAGCAGGTGAGGCCGAGGTCTTTGCCTCTGAAAAAGTAGATGTCAAAGTGAGGGCCGGTGGCGATGTTTATGTCTATGGTAATCCACGGGATGTCAATAAAAAAACCCTGGCCGGTGGCAGGGTTCATATAATAGATTGAAAATAAAAAAAGCCGGTCCAAGACCGGCTTTTTTTATCGCTTAAAAATGTATCGGGTAATGAATATGCCCTGCCCATCACCTTTGCCGCCGTCGCTTTCCACGGCACTGGTCACGAAAGCCAGTTCCCATCCCTCGGCAACCATGGCATTCAACTTCGAAGTGATTACAGCATCATTTGCAGCGATGTTCTGAAAACGGATTCCACCAATATTGAAAAAGTTCAATAATTTGGTCTCTTCAAAATTCTTCACCCTGATTTCATCCCTTTTAGATTTATTTCGTGTCTTGTCCTCTTCAGATTGTACACTTGTGAATTCCTTATAATCTTTTTCTTCCAAGGTGCTGATCAAACGAGACCTTCCGATGCCACTGGGAACAATTGATTCAACGCTTGTGATTACGGTGTACTCTTGCGCACTTAGGTCTAAAGAGATTAGACTTAAAAGAAGACAGACTAATACTACTGGTTTTTTCATAATACGTGTTTTTAAGGTTTTGGATTAATATTTTTTTAATTGGGTGTCCGGGTTGTTCAAAACAAAAAGACCCAACTGTTTAGCTGGGTCTAAGTTAAAAATCATTTAAGTATCCGTGTTATTGAATAGAGAAATCAAAAACAGATTGATTTTCTCTTCCTTGCGGTACTTGCCCTTGGTAAATAAAGCAATACTCCCCTGGCTCTAAGGCATCTGGAGTTACTTTGAATTTATTTCCTTCTATTTCTTCCATTGAAAAGTTAAGGGCATATTTAGGGTCGATACCACTACTACTTGTAATCCAACTATCCTTTCCTGTAATTACTTCCCTTAAATTTTTACGCTCCTTAACCGTTAGTTTAACCAGAACGAATTCATTAGGGTTGCTGGCCATTCTGAACCACCAATTGAAAATGCCTGTATCGCCACCTTGGTTGTTCTGCATATTGTCAACTTCCGTTACACTTGGGTCGAATATAAATGTGAATTCAGGTGAATTGGTTTTAAGCACATTGTTCGAGTGAACACCTGGTAATTGTGCTTTTTTCTTTGAATTGATCAATCCAGAGACCAATTTTTGGGCAACTGCATTTGAGTTTGAACCGGAAAAAACACTTGGATGTATTAACTTATCCTCTCCATTTTCGGCCAAGTAATAGATACCTGTCTTTGATTTGGTATTTTGTTTGGATTTATCCATGATCAACGAAATGACCTCGGAAGAAACACCGGCTTTTTTTAAATTGCCCAATGCTGATATAGAAGCGTCGAATTTCACGTCTGAGGTATTGATCTTGTCGATGATCATATAATCATCGAAACCAAGTTCCATCATCTGTACAACAGATTCGTTGGTAATGGTTTCTTGCGCCACCAATACGCCCGAAAAGGTAAATAATAAGAGATAAATAGTTTTCTTTACTAGATTCATTTTTGCTTTGTTTTTTGTTTATAGAGTTAATAGGAACTGCGCCAAATTTATAGTATTTTATGTTAATAAAAACAGTTACTTTGTAAAATAGTGAAATTTGTTCATTAATGAAAGGCATAGTTTATAAGTCGACAGGGAGTTGGTATACCGTTAAATCGGAAGATGGGGATTTTTACGAATGTCGCATAAAAGGCAAGTTTCGTATAAAAGGGATAAAAAGCACAAATCCCGTCGCTGTAGGGGATCACGTTATATTCGAAGTTGAGAATGCTGACGAAAAGACCATTGGGATTATTACCGAAATCGAAGATCGTAAGAATTATATTGTTCGAAAATCGGTTAAACTTTCGAAGCAGACACATATAATCGCATCTAATCTGGATCAGGTTTTCCTGTTGGTCACCATTAAGAACCCCAAGACCTATACGATTTTCATTGATCGTTTTTTGGTTACTGCCGAAGCCTATGACATTCCGGCCATTTTACTTTTTAATAAGATAGACAGTTATGATGAAGATGAGTTGCTCGAGGTTAAGTATTTGGCGGCCCTTTATCGTAAAATCGGATATACCTGCATCGGGATTTCTGCAACGACAGGCAAAAACGTTGATAAGGTAAAGGAATTAATGATAGGGAAGACCAGTATGTTCTCAGGAAATTCGGGGGTGGGAAAATCAACCCTGATCAACGCTTTGGAGCCTTCGTTAAAGATTAAGACCACTGAAATTTCCGAGCAACACCTTCAGGGGCAGCATACCACAACTTTCGCTGAAATGTTCGATTTAAGTTTCGATGCCCAGATAATCGATACCCCTGGGATTCGTGGCTTTGGTATTTTCGATATGGAGAAAGATGAAATAGGTGACTATTTCCCTGAATTCTTCAAGTTGAAAGGCGGATGCAAATTCAATAACTGCCTGCATTTAGATGAGCCTAAATGCGCAGTGAAGGAAGCACTGGAAAATGATGAGGTGGCCTGGAGCAGATACAAAAGTTATGTTCAAATGGTTACCGGTGATGACGATACCTATAGAATTGATATTTTTGAGAAGCCATAAATTATTTTGAACTGAATTGTCATGAAAGCTGTTGTTCAAAGGGTCTCTAAGGCCAGTGTTACCGTAGAGGGGGAACTCATTTCGAGTATTGGGAATGGATTACTTATTTTATTGGGGATAAGGAATGGGGATGATGAAAAAGATATTGAATGGCTTTCCCGGAAAATCGTGAATCTTCGAATTTTCAATGATGAAAACGGGGTTATGAACAAGTCTCTGCTTGAAAACGGGGGAGATGCCATTGTGGTAAGCCAGTTTACTCTACAGGCTTCAACAAAGAAAGGAAATAGGCCTTCTTATATTAAAGCGGCCAAGCCCGACATTTCCATCCCTTTGTACGAGGAATTTGTTAAAACCATACAGAAAGATCTTGGAAAGGAAGTGGGTACAGGTGTTTTCGGTGCAGATATGAAAGTTGATTTATTGAATGATGGTCCTGTAACCATAGTAATCGATACAAAAAATAAGGAATAATGGGAATACAGAAAGCACAACAGGAGGTAGATAATTGGATCAAGGAGCATGGGGTACGTTATTTTAATGAACTGACCAATATGGCCCAACTTACCGAAGAGGTAGGGGAAGTGGCACGTATCATTGCCCGTAGATATGGCGAGCAGAGCGAAAAGGAATCGGATAAGGATAAGGATCTTGGGGAGGAGCTCGCCGATGTACTTTTTGTGGTCCTGTGTTTGGCAAACCAAACAGGGATAGATCTAGAAGCGGCTTTCAATAAGAAAATGGATATAAAAACAAAGAGGGACCACGATAGGCACCAAAACAACGAAAAACTCAAATAATAGTATATTTGGGTCTTCTTTAAAAAAACAATCAAGTTGAAGCTACACCTAACTGGTCCGTCAGAACATTTATTAACATCCAACATACAGATAACCGGTTCTAAGAGTGAATCGAACAGGTCGCTATTGTTACAGGCTTTGTATCCTACCATTTCAATTCAAAACCTATCTAATTCTGATGATGCGAGGGTGATGCAAAAAGGCCTGAAAATCAGTAAAGGCGAAGTGGATATTCACCATGCAGGTACCGCAATGCGTTTCTTAACGGGGTATTTTGCCTCCCAAGAAGGTAAAGATGTAATATTGACCGGTTCAAAGCGAATGACCGAAAGACCTGTGAAGGTTTTGGTCGAAGCCTTACGTAGTTTAGGGGCCGATATTGAATATGTAAATGAAGAAGGGTATCCTCCGATTAAAATAAAAGGTAAGAAACTTACTGAGAACAAAGTGAGCCTTCCGGCCAATATAAGTAGTCAATATATTTCTTCTTTGCTTTTGATTGCCCCCAGTTTGGAAAATGGTATTGAAATGGAGTTGATCGGGAAAATCACCTCCGTCCCATATATAAAAATGACCTTAAGTTTACTAGGTCAAATCGGGGTCGCCTCCTCGTTTGCAGGTAATACGATAAAGGTTTCATCCAAAAAACAGGTTGCCCCAGTTGAGTTGGTTGTTGAGTCGGACTGGAGTTCAGCTTCTTATTTCTATAGTATCGTTGCATTATGTGAGGTCGGGTCCAAAATAGAATTGGGGTCCTATAAAAAAGACAGTTTGCAAGGTGATAGTGTTCTTGCGGATATTTATAAAAGTTTTGGCGTTGAAACATCTTTTCAAAGGAACAAAGTTGTTTTAAAAAAAGAACGGATTCCAAAGCTGACCATTTTGGAGTGCGATTTGGCCAACGCCCCTGATATTGCCCAGACCATTGCGGTTACTTGCCTAGGATTGGGAATGGGTTGTGAGTTGACCGGATTGCATACGCTAAAAATCAAAGAAACAGATAGATTATTGGCCATGCATGCCGAACTATCAAAATTCGGGGCCAAGGTTCAAATAACCGACAGGTCATTGTTGTTGGAGCCTTCTAACGGATTAAAATCCGAAGTGGCCGTAGATACCTATAATGATCATAGAATGGCTATGGCCTTTGCCCCTTTGGCATTGAAAACATCTTTTGTGGTCAATGATGCCGAGGTGGTTTCAAAATCCTATCCAGATTTTTGGGAAGACCTTAAAAAGTTGGGTTTTCGGTCCAAAGAGTTATAATTGTCATTTAATCATCGTTTTACTTGACAACCCCTATCTCGAGGTCGTATATTTGCAGCCGCAAAATTTTGCTAATAAAACTTACAATACGTACACCATATGAAATTATCACACTTCAATTTTGAACTTCCAAAAGAATTATTGGCCGAGTATCCTGCGGAAAACAGGGACGAATCCAAATTAATGGTCATTCACCGGGAAACCGGAAAGATCGAGCATAAAATGTTCAAAGATCTTATCGATTATTTTGATGAAGGTGATGTAATGGTCTTGAACAATACCAAGGTTTTCCCTGCAAGATTATATGGTAACAAAGAAAAAACCGGTGCGCGTATCGAGGTTTTCCTTCTTAGGGAACTTAATGAGGAACAACGTCTATGGGATGTTTTGGTCGATCCTGCACGTAAAATACGTATTGGGAACAAACTTTATTTCGGGGAAGATGAAAGTTTGGTAGCTGAAGTTATTGATAACACGACCTCAAGAGGTAGAACATTACGTTTTTTATATGACGGGTCTTATTCTGATTTTAGGAGAAAACTTCGTGAATTAGGGGAAACCCCATTGCCTAAATACATTAAGAGGGAAGTTACACCCGAAGATGAGGATCGTTACCAAACCATTTATGCGAAACATGAAGGTGCGGTTGCTGCGCCAACTGCCGGATTGCATTTCTCCAGACACTTATTAAAGAGATTGGAGATTAAAGGGGTCGATTTTGCCGAGGTGACCTTACATGTTGGGCTTGGTACTTTTAATCCTGTTGAGGTTGAGGACCTTTCCAAGCATAAGATGGATAGTGAGGAGTTGATCATTGATGAAAAAGCGACTGAAATAGTAAATGCGGCAAAAGCCAATAAAAGAAAGGTATGTGCCGTTGGTACTACGGCCATGCGTGGGTTAGAGAGTGCGGTTTCATCCGAACATACACTGAATACCTTTAATGGGTGGACGAATAAATTCATTTTCCCTCCTTACGAGTTCAGTATAGCAACCTGTATGATTACCAATTTCCATTTGCCAAAATCAACATTGTTGATGATGGTCTCTGCTTTTATAGGTCACGATTTGATGAAAAGGGCATATAAAGAAGCCATATTGGAAAACTATAAGTTCTATTCTTATGGTGATGCCATGTTGATCTTATAGCGATATAATTATTTCCGTTTAGAAGGAAATATTGAAATTACCGAAATGAAAAATCCCACTTTATCGATTTGTATTGAATGTGGGATTTTTTTATTGCCTAAATGAAATGGAGGAAAAAACAACTAAAAAGGATATTAGGGCATTGACCCTGGAACAGCTCCGCGATTTTTTCGTACAAAGTGGGGACAAAGCGTTCAGGGGTAATCAGGTCTATGAATGGCTATGGCAAAAATCTGCCCATACTTTTGAGGTTATGACCAATATTTCAAAAGAAACCAGGGATTTGCTGGCTGCCAATTTTGTGATCAATCATATCAAGGTAGATTTAATGCAAAGAAGCTCGGATGGGACCATAAAGAACGCTGTTCGTCTGCATGATGATTTAGTGGTCGAGTCGGTATTGATTCCTACCAAAACAAGAACAACGGCCTGTGTTTCCAGTCAGGTAGGTTGTAGTTTGGACTGTAAGTTCTGTGCAACGGCCAGGCTAAAACGTATGCGTAATTTGAATCCCGATGAAATCTATGACCAAGTAGTTGCGATCGATAATGAAAGTCGTTTGTATTTTGACCGTCCTTTAAGTAACATTGTTTTCATGGGTATGGGAGAGCCATTGATGAATTACAACAATGTTTTGCAGGCCATAGAAAAAATAACTTCACCCGACGGTTTGGGCATGTCTCCTAAAAGAATCACCGTATCTACTTCAGGTGTGCCAAAAATGATCAGAAAAATGGCCGATGAGGGTGTAAAGTTCAATTTGGCGGTTTCCTTACATTCCGCCATTGACGAGATACGTACTTCGATAATGCCATTTAATGCCAAAATGAATTTGGCCGATCTAAGGGAAGCATTGCAATATTGGTATGGGAAGACCAAAAATAGGATTACCTATGAATATGTGGTGTGGAAAGGAATCAATGATTCACAGAAAGATGCCGATGCTTTGGTTCAATTTTGTCGTTTTGCTCCTTCAAAAGTAAATTTGATCGAGTATAACCCTATAGATGATGGTGAGTTTCAACAGGCAAATGACAAGGCCATTGAAATGTACGTGACCACTTTGGAGAGAAAGGGTATTACGGTAACCGTTCGCCGATCCAGAGGTAAGGATATTGATGCCGCCTGTGGTCAATTGGCCAATAAGTCATAACATTTTTGATGTCAAAATTCCGAATTCTGAGTTTACCCCGAAATTTTGCCTAAATTTATCCACCGAACCAGGTAAGACAATAAACCGATTTCTTGAAAATAGTAGCCCAAATAAAGGATCCCGTAAATCAGGAAATGGAACTTTTTGAAAATAAGTTCCGGGATTCCATGTCTTCGAAAGTTGCCTTATTGAACCGGATCACCTATTACATCGTAAACCGTAAAGGCAAGCAGATGAGGCCAATGTTCGTGTTTTTGACGGCCAAATTACTCAATAACGGGGAGGTTAACGAGCGTACGTATCGTGGGGCATCGATTATCGAACTTATACATACGGCAAGTCTGGTTCACGATGATGTTGTTGATGAAAGCAACAAACGACGTGGATTTTTCTCTATAAATGCCCTTTGGAAGAATAAAATTGCCGTACTCGTCGGTGATTATCTATTTTCAAAAGGATTGTTATTGTCCTTGGATCACAGCGATTTTGATTTACTTCGAATTATCTCAGTCGCCGTTCGTGAAATGAGCGAAGGTGAATTGCTACAAATTGAGAAAGCCCGTAGACTGGATATTGTTGAAGACGTCTATTATGATATAATTCGACAAAAAACCGCAACGCTTATTGCGGCGTGCTGTAGTATGGGTGCCTGCTCTGTAAAACCGGATTCTGAAGAAGTTGAGACTTTTCGAAAGTTCGGGGAATATTGCGGTATGGCCTTTCAGATAAAAGACGACCTTTTTGATTATGGTGATCGGCAAATTGGGAAACCCACGGGTATTGATATAAAAGAGCAAAAAATGACCTTGCCCTTGATCCATGTACTCAATACCTGCTCAAAAGCTGAAAAAAAATGGTTGATCAATTCGGTCAAAAACCACAATCGTGATAAAAAAAGGGTAAGGGAGGTAATTCAATTTGTAAAAGAGCAAGGGGGATTGGATTATGCCGAAAACAAAATGCACGAATTTAAACGACTAGCTTTGGATATTCTACTAACCTATCCCCAAACAAATTATCGGGACTCCCTAGAGCTTATGGTCAATTATGTGGTTGATAGAAAAAAATAATTTTCAATAAACTGTAAATCAGGTAATTGAAGTAATTTTTAGAAAATATTTTTTTTCCAGGCAACTATCTCTTCTTTTAATGCGTCTATCTTTATAGAAGCCAATTAAATCATTTTGAAGATCATAACCATATACAACAACGAGAAACAACTCATAAAGAAAGCAACTGCCGGTAATCCGGAAGCGCAGAAGCGTATTTATGATAAGTTTTCTCCTAAAATGCTTGGGGTTTGCAGGCAATATGTGAAGGATTTACACTATGCCGAGGACGTTATGATCAGTGGTTTTCTAAAGGTTTTTAAAAACTTGGGGTCTTTTGGGTTTCATGGGAGTTTTGAGGGGTGGATTCGCAAAATCATGATACGGGAAAGTATTTCGTATATAAGAAAGCAACAGTTTGTTGTATATGATGACGAATTATATGAAAGAAATGAGCTCGAAGGCAATACCATTTCAACTGATATGGATGTTGAGCATATCCAAATGCTTATAGATGCCTTGCCCGAAGGGTATAAAGTGGTTTTTGTACTGTATGTGGTTGAAGGATACAAACATCAGGAAATCGCAGAGCTTCTTCAAATCTCGGAAAACACCTCGAAATCCCAGTTGTTCAAGGCTCGGAAAATGTTGCAAGAGCAATTGCAACAACAAAATATTATAGGTTATGGAAGTCGATAAATTTGAAAAACACATAAAAAGGCATCTGAATGAAAGGGAAATCACTCCTTCAGAAAGTGCGTGGGATACATTGTCCGAACAGTTGCCAAAGGTAGGAACGAAGAAAAAAAATAAATTCTTTTGGTATAGCGTGGCGGCCGTATTTATTGGGGTATTGATCGTGTCAACGCTTTATGTCAATAGAAATCAGGCACCTACCGAAATGCCAATTGAAGTTGTTGAAAAGCCGCAAGAAATCAATGTTCCTGAAAATGATAGGGATGTGATGGTTCCGATGAAAGAAGAGGATAAGTTGGTTGTGGTAAAAAAGAGTGAAATCAAAAAAGCTAAGGCCCCCATTGAAGTTCTATCGAAAACAGCGATAAAAGATGAGCCCAAGTTTGCCGTATTGGAAAAAGATAAAATCACCAATGAAAGTTCAGATATGGTAAAAACAAAAACCGAAGAACTTATAGATGCTAAAATCGCGGAATTGGCAACCCAGGTCCAATTTTTGGAGGGTGCCGACATTCAGGTGACTGATGCGGAGGTAGATTCCTTGCTCCGGAAGGCCCAACGGGAAATTCTGGCTGATAAAATTTTCATTGAAAAGGGCAAGGTCGATGCTATGGCGTTATTAGATGAGGTTGAAAACGAGCTCGACCAAACATTCAGGGAACAGATTTTTGAATCCTTGAAAACGGGATTCCTTAAAGTAAGAACAGCGGTCGCCGATCGCAACAATTAATATTCATCAATCAATCAACGATCTTCTTTAGCCTGCCCTCTATTAAAGAGGGTGGGAAAGGAAGGTCATAAAATCAAAATCAGTATGAGGGTTATTATTATCTATTTAGTAGTGTGGTTTGCCGCTTTTGCAGTTCAGAAAGTCGCTGCTCAGGAAAATCAGGATTATCAACACAAGATTGAAATGCTAAAAGCCAAAAAAGAGCAAATTGGCCAACAGGAAAAGGAGGCATTGAAAATTGAGGTTGAGGAAATCAACAAACGGTACGAAAAAAATCAAATAAGCTATGAAGAGGCTAAAATCTTAAAGGAGTCCGTAGCTAAAAAGAGGGCATTGAACATAGAAAACCGCATAGCGATCGTGGATAACGAAATTCTCCTATTGGAGCGAAATGATGGCAATGTACTGGAAGCTGAAACTATCGATAGCACGGGTAATACAGGTTTGGCCATTAAATTGGACCTGACGAGAGGGGATGGATCTTCCTTTAAATGGGAGAAGCTAAGACGTAAGAAGAAAGAATTGAAATATGATAGACGAACCTATTCTGATTTTGTATTGGCTATTGGTCTCAACAATGCCCTAATCGATGGGCAGTCGATAAACGACTCCCCTTATAAAATAGGAGGCAGCCGGTTTTTTGAAATGGGCTGGTCATGGCGCACAAGGGTTTTTAAAAACACCAATTTTGTGCGGTTGAATTATGGGTTTTCTTTTCAGTTCAACGGACTTAAACCCAAGGATAACCAATATTTCGTTGCGGAAAATGGCCAGGTTGAATTGCAGGAGTTTGAATATGATTTAAAGAAATCCAAATTGAGAATGGATAACCTTGTTTTTCCGGTCCATTTGGAATTCGGCCCATCAAAACTTCATAAAACAGATAAAACCATACGATATTCTTTAAGGAACCAGTTCCGTTTAGGGGTCGGTGCTTACGGCGGATTTAATCTGGGTACCCGTCAAAAATTGAAATATAATCGTAATGGGGATAATGTAAAGGACAAATTAAAAAGAGGGTACAATACCAATGATCTGGTGTATGGTCTAAGTGCCTATGCCGGTGTGGAAGGGGTGTTATTATATGCAAAATATGATCTGAACCCTCTATTCAAGGATGCCTTGGTGGATCAGCACAATATATCCCTTGGCCTTCGTTTCGACCTTTAATTAAAATCGGCCCTAGAAGCTTTTGCGGAAAGGGCTTGTTTTTTACTGGCCCGTTAATTGCGATATTTATTCTATAAGGACTTTTCGGTTTAAAGCATCTTTCATTTCCTCTGTAAACTCCTCTTTATAATATACTCGTTTACAATGGGAACATTCGATAACCTCGCTTGTGGATATTTTAAAAAGCTTGATCCAAAATAGGTGAAAGTAATTGGAGCGGATATAAGCGGTAAGGGTGTTGGTCTGTTCGCAAAAACTGCATTTTACATTGGTAAGTTTTCGTATTTGCTCCTTTCCGGGGCGGGTACCGAAGAATAGAATCATATGCGTAGGATTGAATGTCTAAGATAAGCTAAAAATTGCCTATTTTTATTGGCTATTTTATTCAGCGAATGATTTCAAAATCGACCATAGACAAAGTATATGAAAGTGCCCGTTTAGAGGAGGTGATCGGTGATTTTGTGCAGTTAAAAAAATCGGGGTCCAATTTTAAGGGGCTAAGTCCGTTCTCCGATGAGCGTACGCCGAGTTTCATGGTATCGCCCGTAAAACAGATTTGGAAAGATTTCAGTAGCGGTAAAGGGGGTAATGTTGTTGCCTTTCTAATGGAGCATGAGCATTTTACCTATCCCGAAGCCATAAAGTATTTGGCCAGAAAATACAATATCGAGATAGAGGAAACAGAACGTACCGATGAACAAAAGCAAGAAGCTAATGAACGGGAGAGTATGTATTTGGTTTCTGAATTTGCCCAGGCCCATTTTTCGGAAATGCTATGGGAGTCCGAGCTTGGGAAAGCTATAGGTATGACCTACTTTAAAGAAAGGGGATTTACCGATGGGACCATCAAGAAATTCGGATTGGGATATTGTCTGGACCAATGGGATGGCTTTACCAATGCCGCTTTGGATAAAGGGTATAAACTCCACTATTTGGAGAAAACGGGACTTACCATTGTTAAAGAAGATGCCAATAACCCTAACAATCCACGAAAATTCGATCGTTTTAAAGGGCGGGTAATGTTTCCGATACATTCCATGAGCGGACGGGTGTTGGGTTTTGGAGGTCGAATTTTAACCAATGATAAAAAAGCGGCCAAATATTTAAATTCCCCTGAAAGTGATATTTACCATAAGAGCAAGGTGCTTTATGGCATTTATTACGCCAAACAGGCCATTGCCAAAGAAGATAATTGTTATTTGGTCGAGGGGTATACCGATGTGATCCAATTTTATCAAAGGGGCATTCATAATGTGGTGGCTTCCAGTGGTACGGCTTTAACTCCCGAACAAATTCGACTTATTAATCGACTCACTAAAAATATAACGGTCCTTTTTGATGGGGATGCGGCAGGTCTAAGGGCATCTCTCAGGGGTATAGATCTTATTCTTGAGCAGGGGATGAACGTAAAGGTCTGTACTTTTCCAGAAGGGGAAGACCCGGATAGTTTTGCCAAGAACAATGATTTAGAGGAACTTAGTCAGTATCTGCAAGATAATTCCAAGGACTTTATTCAGTTCAAAGCATCATTATTGGTTAAAGAAGCGGCCAATGATCCCATAAAAAGGGCCGATACGGTTAGGGATATTGTACATAGTATTTCCAAGATTCCCGATCGTATACAAAAAGAGATCTATATTCAGGAATGTGCCCAGATAATGAACATTTCAGAAGCTGTTCTGTTCAATACCTTGGCGCAGATCAGTAAAAAGGATATTGCAGATGCCACGAAAAAAGTAAAACAGGAACAAAAGGCTTTCGATGTAGTCAAGAATGATCCCGTACCCCAAAAAGTTGATGTACAATATGAATTGGAGCGGAAGATTATAGAGTTGTTGTTGTTATACGGCAAGAACCAAGAGAAATTTGAGGATTTGATATTGAAGGAAAATGAGGAGGGTGATCTTGTTTTAGAGCCCGAGTCGGTAGAGGCCAGGGTTTTTGAGAAAATCTATTTAGATCTTCAAGATGATGAAATAGAATTGACGAATCCGAATTTCAAGAATATTTACTACAAATTGATTGAGGAATTAAACCAAGCCGAGGATTTTACGGTCAATACCTTTATTGCTGAACTTGATCAAGAAATGGTGATTGAAATATCTTCTATTTTAATGGAAGAGGAGAAGTATACCTTACATAATTGGGAAAGTAAAGACATATATCCCAAAGATAAAAATATCGGTATATCCCAATTGGTAAGCGAAACCATATTGACCCTACGCTGTTACTTGATCAAGAAAAGAATGGAGACCCTGCAAAATAGCACGGAGGAAAATACCACCGATAACAGTGAGACGTTGGAAGAGATCATGAATTATTTGCAACTGAATAAACTGTTGAATAAAAAATTGAACAGGGTGCTGTCCTAAACTTAAAAAAAGAATAAGGGTGTAAGGGTAAAAAAAACCTGACCGATCGGTCAGGTTTTTTCAGTTTTATGATTTTTTTGAATTTAATACAACTCCAGAGCTTTGGCTTGTTGCAATAAATCGACCATATTGTCCACATTTAACTTTTTCATTAAACGGGCTTTATAGGTGCTAACGGTTTTTTCGTTAAGGTTAAGACCTTCGGCAACATCTTTGTTACGTTTTCCGCTGGCCAATAATTTAAGGACCTCGACTTCCCTTGTAGATAATTTTCTAAAGAATCTACGTGGTTTTTGGGTGCCTTCGTCAAATGCTAAACGTTGAGCTAGTTCGTTGGTAATGAACATATTGCCTTCACTTACCTTCTTGACTGCAGATATTATGTAGTCAATGTCAGAAGCTTTTGAAAGGTAGCCGAATGCACCGGCCCTAATTGTACTTAAGGCATAGACATCTTCAGATTGTCCACTGTACATTAAAACCCTTACATCAGGATATTCTTTTTTCATTCTCCTTAAAGTGGCTATACCATTTATTTCCGGGATGTCCATTTCCAACATAACCACATCAGGGGAAGTTGTTTCTAGCTTTTTGAAAAGCTCGGAGGTAGTTGAAACATCATCGATAACTTCAAATCCACTTGCATTGTTCAATACTTGTTTAACTCCCATTCTTATAATTGGATGGTTGTCAGCAATTAACACTTTAATCATCTTGTTACTTTTTTTCGAGAAATTCTGCCCATTTAGGTGTATTTAAATTATGACACACAATGTAGGGCTAAATCCTGTAATTCAATAAGCAAATTTGAATTTATTTGAGGAAATATGGTATTTTACTCGTCTTATGTGCTTGATTATTAGTTAAGCGGTTGTTTTTGTAGGCTTGGTTTAAGGTAAATGGGTAAAGATTTCAAATAAAATTGGAGGACGGAATCTACTTTTGTTTGTTTGGGAAAATACCTCTTTTGCATCACAATAATTGTCGATTACCTTTCTTTTGTTGCTCGTTCCCTATGGTATTTGGCACATAGTTGGCGTGCGCAATTACAATGTTGGGCTAAATGGGCGTTGTCAAATGCTAAGGGTCTTGATATGCGACTATGGTCATTGGGTCAATTCCTCTCGGTACGCCTATTACAAATTATCAGGTTCCACTTATATGGTCATGCGGGGTTCATTACTTGTCGGGGGCATACTCAAATACCTTTTTGATTTTCACAAGGGGATATTATTTGGTTAAAACAATTAACTTTGCCGATGAAAAATAGAGCCTTACTGTTTTGTATTAAAATTTAAAGGATAATTTTTTATATGAAAAAACCATTTTTTTTATCGTTGATGCTGGCCTTAACTTTCATGGGTTGCAAAAATGAGGACAAAATAGCGGAAGCTGTTAATAAAATACCATTGCAGCTCAAGGTTTCCAGATTCGATAGTGAATTTGCGAAAGCAACACCCGCCGATATTCCAAAATTAAGAAAAACGTATCCTTATTTATTTCCTGCGCCCGATAGCGTTTGGGTAGCTAAATTGCAAGATTCCCTACAGATAGAGCTAAGGGGGGAAGTGATGAATGAGTTTAGTGATTTTGATGCGGAGCTAACGGATATTGAAATGCTGTTCAAGTATATAAAATATTACTTCCCTAAAAGTGAGGTGCCTACTTTGATTACCGTTACCAATGATGTGGATTATGAGAACCGCATTATTTTGGCCGATAGTTTATTGCTTGTGGGGTTAGATAATTATTTAGGACCCGATCATAAGTATTATACGGGAATGCAAAAATATATTGCTGCGGCCATGAATCGGGATTTTATGGTAAGTGACATCGCAAATGCATTTGCCAATAAAGTGGTGCCAAGGCCTAGGGGAAGAACTTTTTTGGATCAGGTAATTTACTATGGTAAGATCTTGTACCTAAAGGATAAGATAATGCCTTTTCAATCCGATAGTCGAAAAATAGGTTACTCAGAAGATCAATTGGCATGGGCGCATGCTAACGAAGAGCCTATGTGGAGATATTTTATAGAAAGGGAACTACTTTACAGTACCGACAATAAGTTGGCATTACGATTTTTGGACCCTGCTCCGTTTTCTAAATTCGGATTGGAACTTGATAATGAATCCCCAGGACGATTAGGGCGTTATTTAGGTTGGCAGATCGTACGTTCCTTTATGGATCGCAACGACGTGTCCTTACAACAACTTTTGAACCTCTCTGCAGAGGAAATATTTAAGAAATCCAATTACAAACCAAATAAATAAATGGCAAAATTACATACATCGGAGATACGTTTAAAAGTGGGGTTGGATGAGAATCGGGTACCTGAAAGACTAACCTGGTCAGCTGAGGACGGCGGTATTGATAATGAAGAGGCAAAGGCAATGATGCTTTCTGTATGGGATAGTAAGAACCAGGAATCCTTGAAGATTGATTTATGGACAAAAGATATGCCCGTTGATGAAATGAAGGTGTTTTTCCACCAAACCTTGGTCTCCATGTCAGATACCTTTATGAAAGCCACCCAAGATGAAAAAATGACAGCTACCATGAAAGATTTTTGTGCGTATTTTGCTGAAAAGCTGGAATTGAATAAATGATCCCATAATAAGTTTGGGTGATTTCGAGGTTCATAAAGAGACGATAGGCCTAAAGCGTTTTCGAAATGTAAATCCAATCTTACCAAAAACCTTAAAAAATAGCAAAATTTAATATAAGATTGACTTGATTCAGTATGTGAATTTTAAGTAATTGTAGTACTTTTGAGGCTTGTTTTAGTTACAACAATAAACAATCGAAATATGGAAGACGTAGAGAAATTTGATATCGATGTTTTAGGTGAGGCTTTATATGATTCACCTTTAGGTTTAAGTAAAAGAAAAGGTGATGATATTTTTAATTTTGTTACCGATAAAGATAGGGTTTTACGGTACATTTCCTTGAATGACCATAATAATTGTGTAAAGGGTGAACAAGAACCTGTAGCACTTGAGAAAGCGGGCCCTAGGGAAAAGATATACTTCAATACTAAAAAAACAAAAGCGGCGATAGTCACTTGTGGGGGCTTGTGTCCCGGAATCAATAATGTGATCCGTAGTTTGGTCATGGGCCTTCATTATTTTTATGAGGTCAAAGAGATACTTGGTGTACGATATGGTTATGAGGGGTTAATTCCTTCATACGGGCATGGTTTTGTAGATTTAACTCCCGAGTATGTAAAAGATATACATCAATTTGGAGGAACGATCTTAGGTTCTTCAAGAGGAGGTCAAGATGTCGGCGAAATGGTCGATACATTATACAATAACGGAATAGATATGTTGTTTGCCATTGGTGGTGACGGTACGCTTAAGGGTGCCAATGCCATTGGTGATGAAATTGCTAAAAGAGGTTTGAATATTTCAGTAATTGGTATTCCTAAGACCATTGATAATGATGTGAGTATCATAGATAAAACATTCGGTTTTGAAACCGCATATCATGTTGCTAATCCGATAATCAGGGATGCCCATAATGAAGCTACGGGTGCGTATAACGGTATCGCAATTGTAAAACTTATGGGTCGCGATAGTGGATTTATCGCAGCCTCAGCTGCAATCTCAATGCCGGTGGTCAACTTTGTTTTGGTACCTGAAATGCATTTTGAACTTGAAGGTGAAAATGGATTTTTGGAAACCCTTAAAAAACGATTGGATGCCAAACAGCATGCGGTTATCGTGGTTGCTGAAGGGGCTGGTCAAAATTTATTCAATAAAGAAGGTAAGGAAAAGGTCACCGATGCATCAGGAAATGTTCAACATGATGATATAGGTTTGTTGTTGAAGAATGAAATCGCTGAATTCTTTAAGAAAAAGGATTATGAAGTGACCATCAAATACATTGACCCTAGTTATATTATCAGAAGTGCACCTGCGAATCCTGGAGATAGCGTATTCTGTAGTGGTTTGGCTTACCATGCATTACATGGGGCTATGGCCGGTAAAACGAAGTTCGTTGTAGGCCGGGTAAACAACCAATATGTGTATCTGCCCATTTCTGCAGTGACATCCTCGCGTAAGAAAATAAATATGGAGGGTGGATTTTGGTTCGCTGCCTTGGAGAGTACC
Source organism: Maribacter luteus (assembly GCF_009674825.1). Taxonomy (GTDB): domain Bacteria; phylum Bacteroidota; class Bacteroidia; order Flavobacteriales; family Flavobacteriaceae; genus Maribacter_A; species Maribacter_A luteus. The sequence goes on along the minus strand of NZ_WKJH01000028.1, from coordinate 76,960 downwards.
GGGCAACCTTTCGAGATGAGATAATTTTCAATAAAGTATTACGGACCGGTATTTACATATGATTTAAATATCGGTCGGTACTGCGATCTACCCATACTTCATTATGTAAGCTTTTCGGTTTTATAAAGACAAAAAAAAAGAAAAGAAACATAGTGTTGAAGACTTCATTTAAAGGGGAATCAAATCAAGAAAAACTTGTGTTCGTTTACAATGCCGATTCCGGTATTCGAAATGCAATTATCGACAGTGCGCATAAAATCTTAAGTCCTGGAACTTATGATTGTAAACTTTGCGGCATAACGTTTGGTGTATTTGGCGAAAGGAAGATTTGGAAAGATTTCAGGGAAAAAGCATCCTGTGAAATGGAGTTCTTGCACAAAGATGAATTTCAAAAAAATTATGCTTCAAAATTCGTATATGCGTTCGAATATCCAGTGATATTGATCGCTTCAAATGAAAATTTTGAGGTATTCATTTCCAAAGAAGAACTTGAAGGTTTGGAAAAACCGGAGGAATTGATCCAACTGGTCAATAAACGGATTAAATTATGATTTGTTCTCTTCGAAATATAGTTGGTTAACTTCATCAATATACGCTAGAAGTTCGTCCCGTCCAATATTTTTAGATGATGAGGTGACAAAATGGTTTGGGGCTTCTTCCCAAGCTCCCGTCATTAGTTCATTTAAATAGTCGGTAACATTTTTTTCAATTGCTTTCGGTTTTAGTTTGTCCGCTTTGGTAAAAACGATGCTGAAAGGAATCATGTTTTCACCTAGGTATTCCATGAACTCCATGTCTATTTTTTGGGGGGCATGGCGCACATCGACCAAAACAAAGGCACTTACTAATTGTTTGCGCTTTAAAAAGTAATCCGTAATATATTTTTGAAAGGTCTTTTTATCCTTTTTAGAAACACGGGCGTAACCATATCCGGGTAAATCTACCAAAAACCAATTTTCATTGATTTTAAAATGGTTGATAAGTTGTGTTTTTCCGGGTCTGCCAGAAGTTTTGGCCAAGCTCTTACGTTCGGTCAACATATTGATCAGAGAGGATTTTCCAACATTGGATCGTCCAATGAACGCGTACTCTGGTAACGGCTCATTTGGGCATTTGGCAACATCGGAATTGCTCATCACAAAGTCGGCAGACTTTATTTTCATTTAAATCGGGTTTAAAAGTTCCGTTTTTCTAACCAGGCATCGAGTACTTCATTGAACTCGTCGGGATGCTCCATCATCGGGGCGTGTCCACATTTCTTGATCCAGAATAAATCGGAGTCGGGCAGTAGTTCGTGAAATTCCTTAGCTACATTCGGTGGGGTCACCGAATCGTTTTCCCCCCAGATGATACAGGTGGGAGTGTTCATCTTGGGCAGGTCTTTTGACATATTGTGACGAATCGCGCTTTTGGCGATTGCCAATGTTTTTACAAGTTTTACCCGGTCATTGACCGTTTCGAAAACTTCATCTACGATTTCTTTGGTGGCAACCGCGGGATCATAGAATACATCTTGGGCCTTTTTCTTTATGAATTCATAATCGCCACGTTTAGGGTAGCCGTCTCCCATGGCACTTTCGTAAAGTCCCGAACTTCCGGTAATTACTAGGGCCTTGACCATTTCCGGGTACATTTTGGTATGTAGCAGCCCTATATGCCCGCCTAAAGAATTTCCTAAGAGGATTACATCTTTCAGGCCTTTGAACTCTATAAAATTTTCAAGGTATTTGGCAAAACTTTTTACGGTGGTTTTCAGTAAGGGCATCCTATATATAGGGAGCTCCGGAATCAATACCTTGTAGCCTTTCTTAGGGAAATGCTCGGAAACCCCTTTGAAATTGCTCAACCCTCCCATAAGACCGTGTAAAATAATAATTGGGGTTCCTTCCCCTTTCTCAATATATCGGTATTTGCCTTCTGTGATAATCTTTTCTTCCATTGAGAATACTTCTGGTCTGAATTGACAAATATAGGCAATTCCTTATTGATTTGTCTATTGATTGCACTAGTAATTAGTTGTTCCAAAGGCAGAATGCCTAAAGGTTTTTTTGAATACTTGTAGGGGAATTGTGTAAGCTCCTAACTGTAAATGGCTCTGAATGGAATGAATTTATTAACAAAGTGGTAAATAGTGGTAAATTGTGGTAATAAATTCTATATATTTGAGTTCTATATAGGAAAACCGACCGTTTAGGGTGATAAATTTTAACGAAGCATATTATTGTAAAGCTGATGCCAAAGGTAGGGTAATGATACCGTCTGCCCTTAAAAATAGGCTGTTACCTGTTTTAAAAGAGGGCTTTGTTTTAAAGCGTTCGGTCAGTGGTGCCTGTTTGGAGCTTTGGCCAATGTCCCAATGGGACGATATGATGCTGAAGATCAAAAAGTTAAATCGCTTTGTTAAAAAGAACAATGATTTCATACGCATTTTCATGGCAGGGGTCAAAGAGGTAGAGATCGATAGTGCGGGAAGGTTGTTGATTCCTAAAAATCTAATGTCGATAGCGGGTATAGTGAAAGAGATCGCTTTGAGTCCGTCTGTTGATATTATTGAAATATGGGATAAGGATAGTTATGAAAAGGCTATTGAGATTACAGATGAGGAATTCGAGGTCTTGGCAGAGGATGTGATGGGTGGCTTTGATGAAAACATTCCCGATGTATCATAATCCCGTACTTCTAAAAGCGTCCGTTGATGGGCTTGGAATAAAGGCCGATGGCGTTTATGTAGATGTCACCTACGGAGGTGGGGGCCATTCGAAAGAGATATTGAAAAGATTGGGACCAAAAGGTAGGTTGTTCGCCTTTGACCAGGATGAAGAGGCTTTGGAAAATAAGGTCGATGATGATAGGTTAACGCTTATCAACGAGAATTTTAGATATATAAAGCAGTTTTTAAAGTTCTATGGCATTCGGAAAGTAGATGGTATCCTAGCTGATTTTGGGGTTTCGTCACATCAGTTCGATAAGGCTGAGCGAGGGTTTTCCACTCGTTTTGATGCTGATTTGGATATGAGGATGAGTCAAAAAGGAATTGTTTCGGCCTATGATGTGGTGAATTCCTACTCCTATGATGATCTAAGAAGGGTATTGTTTCAATATGGTGATTTACGTAACGCAAATGCCATGGCCAATACCATTATAATGAGTAGGGAAGAGGCTCCGATTAAGACATCGGCCCAATTAAAGGAGGTATTAGGAAGATTTTTGCCAAAGCATAAGGAGCATAAGATCCTGGCGCAAATTTATCAGGCCATCCGTATTGAGGTGAACCAAGAGATCGAGGTCATAAAGGAGTTTTTGATGCAGGTGCCTGAGTTGTTGAATCCAGGTGGAAGGCTAAGTGTTATTAGTTATCATTCTTTGGAGGACCGATTGGTGAAACGTTTCATTAGGTCGGGGTTGTTCGAAGGGGAGCCGGAAAAGGATTTTTATGGGAATGTAGATGTGCCCTTGAAAAAAGTAGGGGGGTTAATAGTGCCGTCGAAAGAAGAAATTGCAACGAATAATAGGGCGCGAAGTGCAAAATTGCGAATAGCGGAACGCATATAACAATACGATGAGAAAAGGAATATTAGATGTACTGAAAGGTAAGTTTTTGGTGAGCGGGGACGCCCCAAAACACTGGTTGTTCATAATATTCGTCTCGTTTTTGGCAACGGTGATGATAGGGAGTTCGCATAGTGCCGATAAAAAAGTACATCAGATAGCCGCTTTGAATGAAGAAGTAAAGGAATTGCGTAGCGAATTCGTTGACCTTAGGTCAGATGTTCAGCGTTTAAAATTGGAATCTACGATAACAAAAATTGTTGAAGGGAAGGGTTTGTATCCTTCAGAAACACCACCAAAAAAAATAAAAGTAAAATCAATTAAGGAGTAATGGCGGTTACCGAAAAGAGAATATTGAACAGGTTATATGTTGTGGCGGGATTCCTATTCCTGTTCGCATGTGCCGTGCTCTTTAAACTGGTAAGCATACAGATGGTCGACGGTAATAAATATCGTGATTTAGCGCATAAAAGAACAGAAAAAATGTTCACTATTGCTCCAAACCGTGGTAATCTGTATTCCGATGACGGTAGTCTTTTGGCCACTTCGGTTTCAAAGTATACGATTCGTTTTGATGCTGTGACCGTTAGCGATGCCGATTTTAAGGCAAATGTAAAACCCTTGGCCGAAGCTTTGTCGAAACTTACGGGGAAAACTTCTTCCCATTACCAACAGCTCTTGCGAAAAGCCAAGGCCAATAAAAACAGATACACCCTTTTGGTGAGAAATCTTGATTATTCCGATTATATGGATGTGAAGGATTTTCCACTGTTGCGTAAAGGTCCGTATAAAGGAGGTTTGATCGTAGAACAAAAAACGGTTCGGGAACATCCTTTGGGTAAAATTGCCGAGCGTAGCGTTGGTTACGAGCGTAAAGATGAAAACGGTTATTACACCAGAGTTGGGTTAGAGGGTGCTTTTGGCCAATATTTAAGAGGGGTTGAAGGTAAGCGATTAAAGCAGAAAATAGCTAAGGGCCAATGGAAACCTATAGGAATGGATAACATTGTAGAGCCAAAAGATGGTTACGATGTGATCTCAACCATAGATATCAATATCCAGGACATTGCCCATCACGCCTTGTTGCGACAATTGGAACACTATAAGGCCGAACACGGAACCGTAATCGTTATGGAAACAAAAACGGGTGAAGTCAAGGCAATTTCCAATTTAGGAAGAACGAAAGAAGGTAAATATTATGAGCGATTGAACTACGCTATTGGTGAATCCCATGAGCCGGGATCTACATTTAAACTAATGAGTTTGGTTGCTGCATTGGAAGATAAAGTAATAGATACCAGCTCCGTAATCGATACGGAGAAAGGGTATTGGAAAATATATAACCATAGGGTCAGGGATTCCAAACACGGGGGATACGGCAAAATTTCAATGGCAAAAGCTTTTGAGGTTTCCTCGAATACAGCATTTGCAAAGACCATTCACAATGGTTATAAAGATGAGCCTTCGAAATATGTAAATCGTTTGTTACGTATGGGGATTGGCAATGAAATCGGCCTTCCTATCAAAGGTGAAGGGAAACCGGTATTGCGTTCTCCAGGAGATAAGGGTTGGTCGGGTCTTTCCTTGGCACAGATGGCTTATGGCTATGAGGTATCCATGACTCCTTTACAGGTGCTAACCTTTTACAATGCCATTGCAAATGATGGGGAAATGGTGAAGCCTAGGTTGATCAAAGAGGTAAAAGAATGGGATAGGACGGTTCTGAAATTTGAGAAAGAGGTGATCAATCCGTCAATATGCTCTAAGGAAACGGTTGAAAAAGTGCAGCAGTTGTTGAAAGATGTGGTAGAGAAAAAACATGGGACAGGACATCGATTGTATTCGCCGAATTTTTCCATGGCAGGTAAAACCGGTACGGCACAAAAGAATTACGTTTCAAAGGACCCTGATAAACTAAGGTATATTTCAACCTTTGCAGGATATTTTCCGGCTGAACAGCCTAAGTACTCCTGTATTGTAGTCATACACGAGCCTGATAAAAGTGTTGGGTATTATGGGGCAGATGTTTCTGGACCTGTATTTAAATCAGTTGCCCAAAAAGTATATGCTACCAATCCTTTGATCGATGAGGTGGAAATGATGGGGGGTAATGATGGTCGATTGGAGCAATCGTATCAAAAGTACTTTGCCGAAGCACAAAAAAAATACAACAAAGTGCCCAATGTAAAAGGAATGAGCGGAATGGATGCCGTTTCCATTCTTGAAAACCTTGGGATAAAGGTAGAGGTTAAGGGTAACGGCAAGGTTAAAAAACAATCCATTTCCCAAGGAACGGACATAAATAAAGTTGAAAAGATAATATTGGAACTTTCGTGAATTTATTAAAAGACATATTATTCGGGGTTAGCCTATCCGCGGTTAGTGGTTCTACCACTATTATGGTCAATACCATTACTTTCGATTCGCGAAAAGTGGGTTTTGATGATGTCTTTGTTGCAATAAAGGGAACATTGACAGATGGTCATAAATATATTGAAAAAGCCATAGATTCGGGGGCGGTCTGCATTGTTTGTGAAACCATGCCCGGACAATTGGTAGACGGGGTAACTTATGTTGAAGTTGATAATGGAAATAAAGCCTTGGCTATCATGGCTTCCAATTATTACGGTAATCCATCACGAAACCTGAAGTTGGTAGGTATTACAGGCACCAATGGTAAGACCACTATTAGTAGTCTTTTGTTTCAATTGTTCAAAAAAGCCGGTTTTAAGGTAGGGTTGATATCCACCATAAAAATCATGGTCGATGATAAAGAATACCAAACAACACATACCACACCAGATGCTTTGACCATTAATAGGCACTTGGCATTGATGAGTGAAGAAGGGGTAGAGTATTGCTTTATGGAGGTGAGTTCCCATGGCATTCATCAAAAAAGAACGGAGGGCCTGTTGTTCGAAGGGGCGATTTTCACGAATCTCACCCATGATCATTTAGATTATCATAAAACCTTCGCGGATTACAGGGATACCAAAAAAACGCTGTTCGATAATTTACCGAAAAACGCTTTTGCGTTAACGAATATCGATGACAAGAATGGTTTGGTGATGTTACAGAATACAAAGGCAAGAAAGTTTACCTATGCCTTGAAATCATATGCGGATTACAGGGGGCAGATTCTTGAGAATCAATTTGACGGACAATTATTAAGGATTGATGACGATCAATTATGGACCAAATTGATCGGTAGTTTCAATGCTTACAACGTTTTGGCCATTTATGCTACGGCAGATATTTTGGGGCTAGAAAAATTGGAGACCCTTCGTTTGCTCAGTGAATTGGATAACGTTGACGGAAGGTTCCAATACCATATATCAAAAGAAAAAATAACGGCAATAGTAGATTATGCCCATACGCCGGATGCTTTACAAAATGTACTCGAGACAATCGGAACATTGAGGACTGGAAATGAAAACGTCATCACCGTTGTGGGGTGTGGTGGCGATAGAGACAAGTCTAAGCGTCCGGTAATGGGTAAAATCGCTACCCAAATGAGTAGCAAGGTCATTTTCACTTCGGATAATCCAAGGTCGGAGTCACCTGCTGTGATCATTGAGGAAATGGAAGTTGGGGTAGAACCCCAAAATGTGAAAAAAGTATTGTCTATAGAAAATCGTAAACAGGCGATTAAGACAGCTTGTCAATTGGCCATGCCCAATGATATTATCCTTATTGCCGGTAAAGGGCACGAAACGTATCAGGAAACTAATGGCGAGCGTGTGGATTTTGACGATTTCAAAATAGTAAGGGAAGTATTAAAAACACTGGATAAATAAAAGATATAACGACCAATAGGAATGCTATATTATCTGTTTGAATTTTTAGAAAAAGAATATCAGTTGCCAGGGGCAAGCCTATTTGGTTTCACCACCTTTCGGGCGGCTATGGCCATTCTGTTTTCTTTGATTATTGCCACTGTTTACGGTAAAAAGGTGATTTTATTGTTACAGCGAAAGCAAATCGGTGAAAGCATTAGGGATTTGGGCTTGCAAGGACAAGAGCAAAAAGCAGGTACGCCTACGATGGGTGGCCTTATCATCATCATGGCTACTTTGATTCCGGTGTTGTTATTTGCCGATATATTGAATATTTATATCATTCTTTTGATCGTAACGACTGTCTGGATGGGGGTTATCGGTTTTATTGATGACTATATCAAGACCTTTAAAAAGGATAAAGAAGGTTTAAAAGGAAGGTTTAAGATCCTAGGTCAAGTGGTTTTGGGGCTCATCGTTGGGGCTACCTTATACTTTCATCCCCAGGTAACGATGCGCGACCATGATAAGACCGTTATCACTAAAGAGTATCAGGTTGAACAGGTGAAGGGAGCGGATATTAAATCCACTAGGACAACGGTTCCTTTTATAAAGAACAATGAATTCGATTATGGTAACCTCATAGCTTGGGCAGGTGAAGGCGCCAAGGATTATGTGTGGTTGATTTTCATTCCTATGATCATTTTGATCGTTACGGCAGTATCGAACGGCGCAAATCTAACCGATGGCATAGATGGTTTGGCGGCAGGTACCTCGGCAATAATCGTTTTTACCTTGGGTATTTTCACTTGGGTCTCGGGTAATATTATTTTTTCCGATTATCTCGATATCATGTATATCACTGGGGTTGGCGAGTTGCTGGTATTCGTAACGGCATTTGTAGGGGCCTTGGTAGGCTTTTTATGGTATAACGCTTTCCCGGCAACCGTTTTTATGGGGGATACGGGAAGTTTGACCATCGGGGGTGTAATTGCGGTAATTGCCATTATTATACGAAAAGAATTATTGATACCCGTTTTATGTGGAATCTTCTTTGCCGAATCGATCTCGGTAATGTTGCAAGTCGGGTATTTCAAATACACCAAGAAAAAGTTAGGGGAAGGCAAAAGGGTGTTCTTAATGGCACCATTACATCATCATTATCAGAAAAGGGGATATCATGAAAGCAAAATAGTAACCCGTTTCTGGATTGTAGGTATTATGCTGGCAATTATAACGATTGTTACCCTTAAAGTAAGATAAATGGCACGCTTGGTTATCCTTGGAGGAGGTGAAAGTGGAGTAGGTACTGCCATTTTAGGGTTGAAAAAAGGATATGGGATCTTTGTTTCCGATAAAGGGGAAATAAAGGAAAAGTATAAAAAAGTTCTTGAACATTATGGGATTGATTGGGAAGAAAAAGCACATACCGAAGCAAAGATCTTAAATGCGGATGTGGTCATGAAAAGTCCAGGGATACCTGACACGGTTCCTTTGGTTCTTTTATTGAAGGAGAAGGGGATTCCTGTAATCTCCGAGATTGAATTTGCGGCGCGGTTTACCGATGCACGAATCATTGGGATTACGGGGAGTAACGGTAAAACCACTACGACCATGCTTACCAACCATATTTTGAAAGAAGGTGGGCTGAGCGTTGGTATGGCGGGCAATATTGGGGATAGTTTCGCAAAGATGGTGGCTGAAAAGGAGTATGGAAATTATGTATTGGAGATAAGTAGTTTTCAGCTGGACGGTATAGTGGATTTTAAACCACATGTGGCCATTATAACGAATATTACACCAGACCATTTGGATCGCTACGATTATAAATTCGAAAACTATGTAGCATCTAAGTTCAGGATAACGGAGAACCAAGAGTCGGACGATTATCTTATTTATGACGCCGATGACGAAGTAATCGTGAATTGGTTGGCAAAACACCCGGTTAAATCCATATTAATGCCATTTTCTATTGAAAAGGAAATGGGGCAAGGGGCATTTTTAAAGAATGGGGAAATAGTATTAAAGATTAATAACGAGACAATAAAAATGAAAGAGAGCACACTGGCACTGGAAGGAAAACACAATGTAAAGAATACAATGGCTTCATCATTGGCGGCCAAACTTGTCGGAATCCGAAAGCAGACCATTCGTGAGTGTGTCGCCAATTTCCAAGGCGCCGAACACAGATTGGAGAAGGTGTTGAAAATACAACACGTTCAGTATATCAATGACTCAAAGGCAACGAATGTCAATGCTACCTATTTTGCCTTGGACAGCATGAGCGCGCCAACGGTTTGGATCGTAGGTGGGGTTGATAAAGGGAACAATTATAAAGAGTTGATGCCTTTGGTCCGTGAAAAGGTAAAGGCTATTATCTGCCTAGGTAGCGATAATTCCAAAATCGTGGATGCTTTTGGTAATGTTGTAGATCTTTTGGTAGAAACATATGCTATGGAAGAGGCAGTAAAAGTTGCCTATAAAATCGCAGAACGCGGGGATACCGTATTGTTGTCACCGGCCTGTGCAAGTTTTGACCTGTTCAAGAATTATGAAGACAGGGGTAATCAATTTAAAGAAGCCATTAAAAATTTATAGAAGTGCTTAAATTTTTAAAAAATATCGAAGGGGATAAAGCCATTTGGGCCGTTGTGGCACTGTTGGCCTTGTTTTCGTTTTTGCCGGTCTATAGTGCCAGTAGTAATTTGGTCTATGTAGTTGGTAACGGTACTACTGGAGGGCATTTGGTAAAACATGCCTTTCTGTTGTTTTTAGGTTTCGGTATTATTTACGGGGTGCATAAAATACCGGTGCATTTCTTTAAGGGTCTTTCTTTGATTGCCATGCCTATCGTTTTGGTTTTGCTGATATTCACCATGGCTCAGGGTACTACGATAGATGGTGCCAATGCAAGTAGATGGATTCGGATTCCCTTAGTGGGTTTTACTTTTCAGACCTCTAATCTGGCGGCAGTGGTTTTAATGATATATGTCGCTCGTTACTTAACCAAGATCAAGGACAGTGAAATTACTTTTCAAGAGAGTATCCTTCCACTATGGTTTCCGGTTTTTCTTGTCATAATATTGATTTTACCTGCTAACTTTTCTACGGCCGCAATCATGTTTTCCATGGTATTGTTGTTGTGTTTCTTAGGTGGGTATCCCATAAAATATTTAATAGGCATAATCGGTACGGGCATATTATGTCTAACCCTCTTTGTTTTAACGGCGAAAGCGGCTCCTGACTTGTTTCCTAACCGCGTGGATACTTGGATAAGTAGGGTTGAGAATTTTGCTAATCCTGAGGATACGGAAGCCGATTATCAGATTGAAAGGGCCAAAATTGCCGTAGCATCAGGTGGTGTTTTTGGTAAGGGGGCCGGAAAAAGTGTTCAAAAGAATTTTTTACCACAAAGTTCTTCGGATTTCATCTATGCGATAATTGTTGAGGAATACGGATTACTTGGAGGCTTTGTGCTTATGTTTTTCTATATGTTGTTGTTGTTCCGTATCGTGGTGGTCGCCAATGCCAATCGTACCATATTTGGCAAGTTGTTGGTATTAGGTGTGGGCTTGCCCATCGTGTTCCAGGCCATGATCAATATGGCAGTGGCGGTAGAACTGTTCCCGGTAACGGGGCAAACCTTGCCATTAATAAGTAGCGGTGGTACTTCCAGTTGGATGACATGTTTGGCCATCGGGATAATACTAAGTGCAAGTAGAAAGAGTGAAGAGATAGAGGAGAATCATATTGAAATGGATGACACCAATCCCTTAGAGATATTAAGCGGACAATTATAAAAAGGATATGAACTCAAAAGAACAATCTATGACAGATGGGAAGAACCCTGATCAAGTTCTTCGGTTTATCCTTTCCGGTGGAGGTACTGGCGGACATATTTATCCGGCAATAGCTATCGCCAATGAATTGAAAAAAAGACATCCGAATGCTGAGTTCCTGTTCGTAGGGGCAAAGGATAGGATGGAGATGGAGAAAGTACCACAGGCTGGGTACAAGATCGAAGGGTTATGGATATCAGGGTTGCAAAGGAAACTGACCCTTAAAAATTTAATGTTTCCGATTAAATTGATAAGTAGTTTGTTCAAAGCAGGTAAAATAGTATCGAAATTCAAGCCACATGCCGTAGTTGGTACGGGCGGATTTGCAAGTGGCCCTTTGTTAAAGGTTGCTTCCGGCAGGGGAATACCGTGTGTTTTACAGGAACAGAATTCTTATGCGGGCATAACCAATAAATTGTTGAAGGATAAGGTGGCTAAGATCTGTGTGGCTTATGACGGAATGGAGGCATTTTTTCCATCCGATAAAATCGTGAAAACGGGAAATCCCGTAAGAGGTGATTTGGTTACCAAAGGAAAAGATAAAAAAGAGGCTTTGGACTTTTTCGGATTGCAAGCAGACCAACCCACATTGTTGGTATTGGGCGGAAGCCTTGGGGCAAGAAGAGTTAACCAATTGATCGCTCAAAAACTAGATTACTTTAAAGATTTGGGAATTCAATTGATCTGGCAATGCGGAAAACTTTATTTCGAAGAATATAAAAAGTTCAACTCTGAAAATGTAAAAGTGCTCGATTTTCTGAATAGGATGGACCATGCATACACTGCAAGTGATTTTATCATATCCAGGGCTGGTGCAAGTTCAGTATCCGAACTGTGTATAGTAGGTAAACCGGTATTGTTTATCCCTTCGCCCAATGTCGCTGAGGATCATCAAACCAAGAATGCCATGGCTTTGGTGAATGAGGATGCCGCGATAATGGTAAAAGAAAAAGATTTGGACGAACGTTTCGAGGGCGTTTTCTCCGGGATGTTCGGTTCAAAAGAAAAACAAGAAAAATTAGGGCTTAATATAAAGAAGTTGGCCATGCCAAATGCGACGGCTTCTATTGTTGATGAAATTGAAAAATTGGTAGCTGAATAGATGGATCTTAAACAAATACATAACGTTTATTTTATAGGGATAGGGGGCATTGGTATGTCTGCCCTGGCGCGTTATTTTGTATATATTAAGAAGAATGTGGCAGGCTATGATAAAACTAAGACCCCGTTAACAGAAGAGCTTTCTCAATTGGGTATACATATTCATTATAGCGATGACGTCAAGGCTATTGATGGGCGCTTTATGGATTCCCGTAAGACCTTGGTGGTTTATACGCCGGCTGTACCCGATAGTCATTCGGAATATCAGTACTTTTTTCAAAATGGTTTTACCGTAAAAAAACGTTCTGAGGTATTGGGTATTATTACAAAAGATACATTTTGTTTCGCAGTTGCCGGTACGCATGGTAAAACAACCACTTCGAGTATTTTGGCACATTTGCTTAATGAGTCGGGAACTCCGTTTACCGCATTTCTAGGAGGGGTTTCAGAAGATTTCAACAGTAACTTTTTATTTAAAGGTTCTGAGTATTCTGTTGTTGAAGCTGATGAATATGACCGTTCGTTTCTAAGGTTGTTTCCCGATGTAGCTTGCATTACCTCTATGGATGCCGATCATTTGGATATTTACGGAACCAATGATGAAATGGTAAGATCTTTCGAAGAATTTGCTGATAAAACAAAGCCTAATGGTAAGTTGTTCGTGCGTAAAGGATTGCCGATTGGTGGGTTGACATACGGTATTGAGGATGGATCCGATTATTGTATCGAGAACCTTAAAATAGAGCATGGGACCTATATTTTTGATTTGAAGACCCCGGAAACAACGTTGATGGGTGTTAAGTTCAATAAACCTGGGGAACATAATCTATTGAACGGACTTGTGGCTTTTGCTATGGCGATAGAATCAGGTTCTTCGCCAACTATATTGGCAAAGGGATTGGAAACTTTTAAAGGTGTGCAGCGAAGGTTTTCTTATAAGATAAAAGAAGGAGGCTTTGTTTTTATTGATGATTATGCACATCATCCTACAGAAATAAATGCTGTTTATCAAGCGATTTCCGAGATGCATCCGAATAAAAAAGTATTGGCTGTTTTTCAACCCCACTTATTCTCTAGGACCAGGGATTTCGTAGACGCTTTTGCCGAAAGTTTGTCAAAATTCGATAGTATCCTTTTGTTGGATATCTATCCGGCAAGGGAAGAGCCATTGGCAGGTGTCAATTCTTCTTGGTTGTTGGGGAAAATAACAAATCCGAAGAAAAAATTAGTAAGTAAAGAAGAGCTTATAACTGAGATAAAATCACAAAGTCCTGATGTACTGGTGACTATGGGAGCCGGGGATATTGGGTTAGAAGTGTCGAAAATCAAAAAAGAACTGGAAAATGCGCATTAATTGGGACTACATAAAACTGATAGCTCTACTGTTTATTGTAACAGGACTTTATGCGTTTTCAAACGTAAGAAGTAAGCAAAGATCGGTCAATGGGTTGAATATAGAATTCGTTGGTGATAACAATTTGTATATCACTCAGGGCATGGTTAATAAATTGTTAATACAAAAATATGGCCCCCTTACAAATGAGCCTAAAGAAAAATTAGTTTTGAATACTATAGAGAAGGTCATTGAGGCCAATGAAATGGTGAAAAGTGCCCAAGTGTATCTTACTGTAAATGGGGAGCTTACGACAAAAATCGAGCAGCGTAGGCCAATCGGAAGAATAGAAGGGGATTCTAAGTTTTATCTGGATGAAGATGGGAGACGTATGCCGTTTTCCGTGAGTCATTCTGCTAGGGTACCTATAATTACAGGAAAGGTGACGGGAAAAAGTCTTGAAGATGTTTATGAGATTTTAAAATACATAAACAATGATGACTTTTTACGTAAGAACGTAATTGGTATCCATATTGCAGATGAAGGGAAATACCAATTAAAGTTTCGTATGGAACAGTTTGTAGTGAACTTGGGGGGTGTAGATGGTTTAGATGAAAAATTCAACAACTTCAAGGCATTTTATACAAAAGCGAACAAGGATGAAACCTTGGAAGATTATAATGTTGTAAGTCTAGAGTTTAACAATCAAGTAGTGTGCACCAAAATATAAGTATGGAAATGGAACAGGGTAATTATTCAGTTGGGTTAGATATCGGAACTACCAAAATTGTCGCCATAATCGGTAAGGAAAACGAATATGGTAAAATTGAAATTTTGGGTATCGGAAGGTCAAAAAGTTTAGGTGTACACCGTGGTGTGGTCAATAATATTACACAAACCATAAAATCCATTCAACAAGCCGTAGAAGAGGCCGAGATCAATTCAGGTTTAAAAATCGGATCTGTGGTGGTTGGTATCGCGGGTCAACATATACGTAGCCTTCAACATAGTGATTATATCACTAGGGCCGATTCTGAAGAAGTGATCAATGAAGATGATTTGGATAGGCTTTGTAATCAGGTGTATAAATTGGTGATGCTTCCCGGAGAGGAGATCATTCATGTTCTGCCCCAAGAGTACAAAGTAGACGGACAAGCGGAAATTAAAGAACCCATAGGTATGTACGGTGGAAGGCTCGAAGCGAACTTTCATGTTGTCGTTGGGCAGGTATCTTCTATAAAGAATGTCGGAAGATGTATAAAAAGTGCCGGTCTTGATTTGGGTAAAATCACTTTGGAACCATTGGCTTCCTCAGATGCGGTTTTAAGTCAGGAAGAAAAAGAGGCGGGAGTCGCATTAATAGATATAGGAGGTGGTACTACCGATTTGGCCATTTTCAAAGATGGAATAATCAGGCATACAGCCGTAATTCCGTTTGGTGGCGGGGTAATTACCGAAGATATAAAAGAGGGTTGTTCGATTATCGAAAAGCAGGCAGAATTGTTGAAGATCAAGTTCGGTTCTGCGTGGCCGGGTGAAAATAAAGATAATGAGATCGTCTCCATACCTGGATTAAGAGGCCGTGAGCCCAAGGAAATTACATTGAAGAACCTTTCAAAGATCATACATGCCAGGGTTGTTGAGATCATTGAGCAGGTTTATGTTGAAATAAAGAACTACGGCCATGACGAGCAAAAGAAAAAATTGATCGCGGGTATAGTGCTTACAGGTGGCGGAAGTCAATTAAAACATTTGAAACAATTGGTCGAGTATATAACCGGAATGGATACTAGGATCGGATATCCCAACGAGCATCTGGCGGGTGATTCCGATGATGAGGTTGCTAGTCCGTTATACGCTACAGCCGTAGGTTTGTTGATGAATGCCGTCAAAAATGATCGTAAGGATTTGGTTTCCCATAAACAAGTAGAAGAACAGGAAGAAATGGTAATGGTCGATCATGATCAAACAGCCAGTACACCGACCCATAAAGGGGAACGGAAATCAGTATTTGATAAATGGTCCGAAAAATTGAAAGATTTCTTGGACAACGCTGAATAATCGGCGCGTAAAATATGAACACTTATAAAAACCAGTAATAAAAACAGTATGAGCAAGAACACTGAAATGGAAAGTATCTCTTTTGACTTACCGAAGAACCAAAGCAATGTCATAAAAGTCATTGGTGTTGGAGGAGGGGGAAGCAACGCAATAAACCATATGTTCCAGGCAGGAATAAATGGAGTTGATTTCGTTATCTGCAATACCGATTCGCAAGCTTTGGACAATAGTCCGGTTCCCAATAAAATACAACTTGGTGTATCCCTGACCGAAGGTTTGGGTGCGGGGGCGAATCCCGAAGTTGGTGAACAGGCGGCCATTGAGAGTATGGAAGACATAAAATCTATGTTGGATACCACCACGAAAATGATATTCATTACTGCTGGTATGGGCGGGGGAACAGGTACTGGTGCTGCCCCTGTTATTGCCAAGCAAGCAAAAGAAATGGATGTTCTTACCGTCGGTATCGTAACCATGCCTTTTCAATTTGAAGGAAAAATGCGTTGTGATCAAGCCCAACAGGGTATAGAGAAACTACGTGCCAATGTTGACTCGCTCATAGTCATCAATAATAATAAGTTAAGGGAGGTTTATGGTAATCTAGGTTTTAAGGCAGGTTTTTCCAAAGCAGATGAAGTGTTGGCGACCGCTGCTCGTGGAATTGCGGAAGTTATTACCCATCATTACACACAGAATATAGATTTACGTGACGCTAAAACCGTTCTTTCCAATAGTGGTACCGCTATTATGGGGTCAGCCATGGCATCTGGTTCATCAAGGGCCAATGAAGCTATAATGAAAGCTTTGGATTCGCCATTGTTGAACGATAATAAGATTGCAGGGGCTAAAAATGTATTGTTGTTGATCGTTTCTGGATCACAGGAAATCACCATTGATGAAATTGGTGAGATCAATGACCATATTCAGACTGAAGCTGGATACGGTGCCAACATCATTATGGGAGTTGGTGAGGATGAATCTTTAGGTGAAGCTATTGCCGTAACCGTTATTGCCACGGGTTTTAATATTGATCAACAAGATGATATCGTAAATACGGAATCAAAAAAGATAATCCATACACTCGAAGATGAACAAAAAGCAGTTCAGGATTTAACTCCCCAGAATGTTGTACATCAATTAGTGGAAGATGAGGAAGAAATTGCCGAGTTGGTCGTAAAATCGAAATTGGAAGAAATTGATGGTTTGGATTTGATTCCAACAACGAATTATATCAGGAATTTCAATGTTTTCTATGACGAAGTCGTTGCAGAAAACGTTTCCGAAGATGATTTCGTCATTTTCGAGACCAAGGATAGGATAAAGGATATTGAGGTTGTAGACCAAGAAGTGGTTTCGCCAACTCAAGCAGATGAAGATCAATTCGCATTTAGTTTTGACATGCCTTTGAACAATAAAAAAGAGGATAAGGATAACGTCATTACTTTTAACCTTGAAGATGAGGTTAAGGATATGGATGTGAACGAGCATGTAGAAGTAATCCCAGTCTTGGAATATAATAAGGAAGGTGAGACCCGTTACAGTTTAGACGATTATATGGAGTTGGAAAACCAACTTACAGGAGCCAAATCAAAAGCAGAGGAATTTGAGCCTAAGATCGTTGAGGATGAATTGGTCTTTGAAAAGAAAACAGTGCAGCAGCCGGTAAAAAGGGCAGAACAACAAACAGAGGAAGTTGATCCGATGGATAGCCCGATAGAAGAATTATTAAAACAACGTGCTGATGAGCGTAGAAGAAAGTTGAAAGATTTCAATTATAAGTTTCAAAATAATTTGAGCAATATCGATGAAATCGAAAAGGAACCAGCGTATAAGCGACATGGGGTTAACCTTAATGAAAATCCGGTACAGAAAAAAGTATCCAGGACTACTTTGAGCGAGGACAGCAATGACGAGATACAATTGCGTTCCAATAACTCTTTTTTACATGATAATGTGGATTAACCCACCAATTGAATAACCTGCTTTAAACCCGAAAATAGCTCATATTTTCGGGTTTATTTTTTATCTTCGTACTCTTAAAAAACTTTAGATTATGAGTTTGCAAACACAGGTAATGGAAAAGATGAAAGCTGCTATGAAAGCGAAAGATACGGTAGCTTTGGAATCATTACGGGCTATTAAATCCGCGATACTTTTAGAACAGACCAGTGGAGGTTCTGGAGGTGAACTTTCTGAAGTTGAAGAAACCAAGTTGGTTCAAAAATTGGTTAAACAAAGAAAGGACAGCGCGGCTATCTTTACGGAACAAGGTCGTGAAGACCTTGCTGAACCGGAATTGGCGCAAGCTGCGATAATAGAACAATTTTTACCTGAGCAATTGACCGAAGAGGAAATAGAAAAAGTGGTTGTACAAACCATTGATTCCATTGGCGCACAAGGTATGAAGGATATGGGTAAAGTCATGGGAATGGTGTCAAAGGAATTGGCGGGACAAGCAGATGGAAAAACCATTTCTACTATTGTAAAAAATAAACTATCTTAGCGCGCTCTTAACCGAGTACTAAATAATTACTGGCTCCGTGGCGCAACTGAATAGCGCATCAGATTTCGGCTCTGAGGGTTGGGGGTTTGAATCCCTCCGGGGTCACTTAAATAGTAAGGCAACTAATTGATAATCAGTTAGTTGCTTTTTTTATTCTCAAAGATGTGTCACTTTTTGTGTCACTTTTTATCACTGATTTAAAGTTGGCTGTTTAGTTTTAAATTTAAGAAGAAGGGACTAAGGGCCAAATTGTTCTAAGCTAATCTATTTCGCGATTTGTGTAGCTCTTAAAAATTTTGTTTAATAAGTGCTCCTCACTTTAATACTTTATTAGTATTCATCTTTCCAATAATGTTTCAAGAATTACTTTATTAGGTATATAATTCTATTTCTTTTTGTGTAATAATTTAATGACCCATTCGTTGAATTATATATAATTAAAATCTTTTAAAATGAAAACCTACAAATCCTTATTTTATTTAATCGCTTTAGTCTTTACGTTTAGCTTTATCTCTTGTTCTGATG
Organism: Maribacter luteus; assembly: GCF_009674825.1. Taxonomy (GTDB): domain Bacteria; phylum Bacteroidota; class Bacteroidia; order Flavobacteriales; family Flavobacteriaceae; genus Maribacter_A; species Maribacter_A luteus. The sequence goes on along the minus strand of NZ_WKJH01000028.1, from coordinate 58,273 downwards.
ATGATTCTGATGATCAAGAAGCAACAGAATCAATTATCGGTGAGTGGTTATTTGTTTCAGAAAATGATTACTATTGTGGCACCGATGACGTTAGAACCGAAAGATTAGCTTCCGATAACGATTATGAATATACTCTTGTTTTTGGTAGTGATATGACATACAAATTCTATATAGATGGAGTTTTAGTAGATTACGAAGACCAAATGGGTACATGGGAAAATTTGGGAGATGGTTTTTACCAAACAAATTATACAGTTAATGGTGAACCTGAAAGTGAGATTTTTGAAGTGGAGTTTGAGGGTGATTTAATGAATTTAGGAGTAGATGACCCATGTGTTGATGCTGGTGGAGATAATATTTACACCTACGAGGTCTGGACTAGGCAATAATATTCATGACTTTTTATTTTAAATTAAAGACAGCTTAAACAGCTGTCTTTTTTATTGGCGTAAATAGCTTTTATACCATCATTTTTTTACTTTTAGATACTAAAAAAAATCTGATCGCTTTTATATTTCATTCATTTGAAAATAAATATGTTCTACATAACATTTTATGACAAATAACAAACTAAACCTATCCACCCTAGAAAGCTGGCTGTGGGATTCCGCAAACATATTAAGAGGAAGTATCGATTCTTCGGATTTCAAAAACTACATCTTCGGATTGTTGTTCCTAAAACGTTCCAATGATGTTTTTGAAGAAGAAGTTGAAAACATTATGCGGCATGAGGGAGTTTCCAGAGCAGAAGCCGAAGACGAAACCTATTTTCAGCTGCCAGAAGAATCACGTTGGGAAAACATAAAGAAACATACCGAAAACATTGGTATTGCATTGGACAAAGCCTTTGCAGCTATAGAGCGTGAGAACACCTCGTTAGAGGGGGTTATGACCGCCACCAAGTTTGGTGATAAAGAGAAGCTGTCAGATGAGTTGTTACAACGTTTGTTAAGGCACTTTAACCAACATTCATTGCGTAATGACCACCTAGAATCTAATGACCTCCTAGGGGATGCCTATGAGTATCTGATTAAGATGTTTGCGGATGATGCTGGCAAGAAAGGTGGTGAGTTTTATACACCTAGAGGGGTGGTACAACTCATAGTACAGTTGATTAAACCAGAACCCAAACAAAAGGTATATGACCCTACCTGTGGCTCAGGGGGTATGTTGATTGAATCTGCCAGATACATTGCACAGAAACCTAATGGTAAAGTGGGTAACAACGTAAATGTTTCGCTTTTTGGACAAGAAAAGAACTTGGGTACCTGGGCAATAGGTAAGCTGAATATGCTGCTCCATAACTTTATGGATGCCGATATTAGAAAGGGTGATACGTTGACGACACCACAGCATAAGAATGACAATAACGAATTAATGCTATTTGATAGGGTAATTGCCAACCCACCCTTCTCACAGGGTGGATGGTGGACGCCAGCCGAAAACTCCATTGAAGTAAAGCTGGACAAAAATGGAAAAGAAAAGAAAATATCTCCTAATTATAATACAAAAGTAAGCGACCCTTACGGACGTTTTCAATACGGAATACCACCTAGAGGGTATGCCGATTTAGCATTCTTACAACATATGATTGCTGTGCTTAAACAAGATGGTAAAGCTGGCGTTGTTTTGCCTCATGGTACGCTGTTCAGAAGCGGTAATGAAGGTAAAATTAGAAAAGCTTTATTAGAAGGCGATTTGGTGGAAGGCATTGTAGGCTTGCCAAGTGCGTTGTTTTATAACACAGGAATACCTGCTTCAATTTGGATTATCAACAAGAACAAAACCGAAGCGCAGAAAGGCAAGGTTACCATTATTGATGCCAGTAGCGATTTCAAGGATGGTAAAAACCAAAATGAATTATTGGAAGAGCACGTTAGTAAAATTGTAACAGCTTACGATGGTGCTGTGGATGTTGACAAATACATGCGCATTGTTGATGTTGCTGAAATTGCCGAGAACGATTACAACCTTAACATTTCACGGTTTATTGACACCTCCGAACCAGAACCCGAAGTGGATATCCAAGCAGTACACCAAAAGTTAGCTGCATTGGAAGAGAAAGAGGCTGATATTGATAAGAAGTTAGCAGGGTTTTTAAAAGAGTTAGAGGTATGACCAATAGCGAAGAACATGTCTGGAAAAATAAAACATTAGGAGACGTATCAATTATTACAATGGGTCAATCCCCGTCATCGACTTCTTATAATGAAGACGGTATTGGAAGTTTTTTGATTCAAGGTAATGCCGATATAAAGAACAGGAAATCTTCACCTCGTCAATGGACTTCTGAACCAACAAAGTTATGTGATGTTGGAGATACTTTAATGACAGTTAGAGCACCTGTTGGTGCTGTCGCAAAATCAACCCATCACGCATGTATAGGACGTGGGGTATGTTCTATCAAACCAAAAAATGTTGATAATGAATTTCTGTATCAATTTCTCTTATCATACGAAACAAGATGGAAAGCATTAGAGCAAGGAAGTACTTTTACTGCTATAAATGGTAATGACATTAAAGGAGTTAAGATTCCTTACCCCCCTCTCCCAGAACAACAAAAAATAGGCGAAATACTTAGCACGGTTGATGCTAAAATTGAAGTCATAGACCAACAGATTACCGAAACCCAAGAACTCAAAAAAGGCTTAATGCAACGTTTATTGACCAAAGGCATAGGTCATACCGAGTTTAAAGATTCTCCTTTGGGTAAGATTCCTAAGAGTTGGGAGGTTGTGAAACTAGGTAAATTAGTTTCAAAAGTAGGTAGTGGAAAAACGCCCAGAGGCGGAAGTGAATCTTACCTTGATAAAGGAATTATATTCATAAGAAGTCAAAATGTGTTAAGAGGAAAATTAAAACTTTCCGATGTGGTATTTATATCAAAGGAAATACACAATTCTATGAATAACTCTAAACTCCTAGCAAATGACGTCCTGCTCAATATAACCGGTGCTTCAATTGGTAGAAGTTGTGTACTGCCTAATGATTTTAGAGAAGGAAATGTTAATCAACATGTCTGTATAATTCGAACAAATTCAACTCTTAATTCACATTATTTATCTCAATTATTAAACTCTTCGTTTGGAGTGAATGCAATTAATAAATTTCAGGCGGGGGGCAATAGAGAAGGGTTGAATTTTCAGCAAATAAGGTCATTTGACATACCTTTCCCTGAAAAAGAAGAACAAGATGAAATATGCACAATACTAAATACTGTCGATGAGAAAATAGAGGTTTTGTCAATTAAGAAAAATAGCTACCAAGAATTAAAGCAAGGATTAATGCAGCAGTTGTTAACTGGTAGGGTTCGGGTAAAAGTGTAGTTTATAAGAAAGTTTAATTATGGAAGAGAATAGTCATTTTGATAAAAAGTCTATAAAACTAATACAAGGCAAGTCTGCTAACTGGCAGGAGCTAGCTAAAGATTGTGTTTGCTTTGCCAATGGGGTAGGTGGCGAAATACATATTGGTATTGAAGATGAAAGAGAATTGCCAGAAGCTTCCCAAAAAATTAAACAAGAACTAGTGGACAAATTAAACAAAACAATACCACAGTTGACTATTAATGTGGGTATTATTTCCTCAATTGAAACAGCTGAAAATGGAGGTGAATATATTAATCTAAAAGTATTAAGAAGCAGTCAAACCATAGCTTGTACCTCTAGTGGTAAATATTATATGCGTGTTGGAGATGAATGTAGACCTCTTTTGCCAGAAGACATGAGTAGAGTTGCTGCAGATAAACAAGCTTTTGTATGGGAAGAAAAAGTAGTACGTAAGGTAGGATTAGAGAAAGCAGATTACCAAATGAGAGATGCCATATTGGCTGATATAATAAACTCGGAACGTGTTAGTCAGTTTGTAAAAGAAATGTCTAGAGAAGAGCTTTTGGAGTATTATCTATTAACGTCAAACGAATATTTAACAAACTTAGGGGTTTTGTGGTTTGGCAGTAGAAAAGATAGGGCTCTATTGCATTATGCACCAACAATACAGTTTATTAAGTTCGATGAAAATGGAAACAAGATAAACAAAAGACTTTGGGATGATTTTAGTAAAAACCCAAAAGAGTTATTAAACGAAATAATTGCTTTACCAGACTGGAAGGAGTCCGTAGAAATATCAGATGGAATTTTTAGGAAAACAATTCCTAATTATGATATTGAAGTTATTCGAGAAATAATAGCAAACGCTTTAGTGCATAAAGTGTATACAATGAGAGGTGACATTTTTATTAATTTATATCATGATAGATTAGAAGTGCATTCACCTGGGAGGTTACCTTTGGGGGTTACACCATCTAATATTATTTCGAAATCTGTACAACGTAATCAACATCTATCTAAAATATTTCATGACTTAAAATTAATAGAAAAAGAAGGTAGTGGATATGATAAGGTTTTCGAAATACAGTTGTTTAACGGTAAGCCAGAACCTATTGTTGAAGAATGGGACGATAGAGTTATTGTAACTTTGAAAAAACAAATTATTAGTAAAGAGGTAGTTAGATTAATGTCTAATGTTAATGATGAGTTTAACTTAAACCAAAAAGAAATTATCACTTTAGGCTTAATTGCTCAAAGTGGTGTCTTAACGTCTATTGCATTGTCAAATAAATTGTGCTTAAGAAACAACGATTCCCTAAAGTATTGGATGGGTAACTTACTTAAAAACGATATTGTTTTAAGTAAAGGTAAAACAAAAGGAACTGAGTATTTTGTTAACCCTAAGTTGCTGAAAGAAGTAGATTTTAAAGGTAAAACAGATTTAAAGAAAATTGAGCCTCATCGATTGGAGCATTTAATATTAGAAGATTTAAAAATATATGCACCGGCAGCAAAGTCGGATATTCACACTAGAGTGGGGTCTGAGATCCATGAGAAAAAATTAAAGAGGTCTATAGATAAATTGATAGAGGAAGGAAAAGTTGTCAAAATTGGAGAAAAGCGAGGAACTCAATATAAGTTATCGGACAAAAAGCAATAAATAACAACATAATGTCCGATAATTGTCCAATAACTGTCCGATATAATTAAATTATGAACCATTCTCCAGAATATACCCATAGCGAACTGCCCGCCATACAATTGTTCCAACAGATGGGATATCAGTACTTAGATGCCAGACAACAAGATGAAAGAACAGATATCACTGAGGTCATATTAAAAGTCAGGCTGTTGGCAGCTATCAAAAGGCTAAACACTTGGATTAACGATAACAATCTCAATAAAGCATATAACGAGATAACAACCGTGAATGGGGCGTCCTTAATGGAAATCAATGAAAAGGTCTGGGAACTCATTAAAGGGGGTACATTTACTTTAAAGCAGACCATAGATGGGGTTGAAGAATTTAAAGTGGTTCACTTTATAGATTACTTAAACCCTGAGAATAATGACTTTTTGGTGGTCAACCAGATGAAGTATCATGGTAGGTATCAACACTCCATACCAGATTTGGTGGTATATATCAACGGCTTACCTATTGGTGTTATCGAGTGTAAGTCCCCCACAGCGCAAAATGCTTGGGACAAAGCCTACAGCGATTTAAAATATTACCAAGAAAACTCTGAAAAGTTGTTTCACTACAATCAAATTTGTGCAGGTATTTGGGATATTGGTGGTAGGTATGGAGCAATTAACTCTCCACAGCAGTTTTATTCCGTCTTTAAGACTAGTAAGGAAGATACTGATATCATCAACCAAGCCAAGAAAGACCAAGACAAACTCATTTTGGCACTATTTAAGAAAGACAGGGTGTTGGATATCATTCGGCACTTTGTATTGTTTGAATTGGAAGAAGGTAGTACCATTAAAAAGCTGCCTAGATACCAGCAACTAAGAGCCACCAACAAAACCATTGCACGCTTACAAGGGGGTGAAGGTGGTGTGGTTTGGCACACACAGGGTTCTGGCAAGTCCCTAACAATGGCGTATGTAACCCGTAAACTGCAAGCACCTGAATACGGTTTTGACAACCCTACGGTACTGATAATGACAGACCGTAAAGACTTAGACAGACAGATTACCACTACCTTTCAAAATGTAGGTTTCAAGAACGTGAACCAAGCCTCTTCTGTGGTTCATCTGGACAAATTATTGCGCAACGATTACGGGGGAATCATCACAACTACCTTGCAGAAGTTTCAAGAAACGGATAAAGATGCTACTACCTCAACCGACCAAACAGAGTTAGAGGAGCGTGGGAATCTGATGATTGAAAAACATATCAACGATAAAATCCTCACCAAGGTTACCAAAGAACTTCAAAAGGGGAAATGGGTCGAAATAGAACGAGTAGAAATAGAACTGGAAGAACTATCCGAAAAGGAGAATCTTTACATTCTAGTGGATGAAGCACACCGCAGTCATTATGGTTTTCTAGCATCTTTTATGCGCACCGTATTACCCAACGCCAAATTTGTTGCCTTTACGGGAACACCCATTTCTAAAGAAGATAAATCAACCTTAGCGGAGTTTTATGGTGGTGAATATATCGATGTATACACTATCATGGAATCTGTGGCGGATGGTGCAACCGTTGAGTTGTTGTATGACGAGGGAATAGCAAAACTAGATGTTAAAAAAGAGGAACTAGACCAAGAGTTTGAAGAGCAATTTGGTCATCTTTCAGAAGAGAAGAAAGATAAACTTAAAAGGGAAGCCTTACGCAAATACCAATTATCGGCAGAGCGCATTGATGCCATAGGTAGACACGTGGTTGACCATTATAGGGATAAGATATTTCCTGATGGTCATAAAGCCATGATTGTCTGTAGTGGCAGGGAGGCAGCAATTAAATATCAAGAAGTATTGGAGTCCCTTAAAGCACAAGGCTATCACAATTTTGAATCTAAGGTGGTGATTAGTTTGGGTTCTCCAAAGTCGGACGGTATTGCAAAAAGCTACTATGAGACCTTAGAATGGAACAAGGAAAACCCCAATGATAAACGACCTGTCTTGGTCGTACCACCTGAAGATATCAAGGATGCCACCGATGATTTTAAGTTACCCTTTGGGAACGTAGCGGAAAAGGAGAAATCTGGCAAAAAGAAGTTTGATAATACAGCTTTCATGATTGTATCGGATATGCTGTTGACAGGTTGGGATGCACCTATAGCATCTTGTTTGTATTTGGACAAGCCATTAAAGGAACATAACTTGTTGCAAGCTATTGCAAGGGTCAACCGTTCCAGAAAAGGAAAGAATGCTGGTTATATTGTGGATTATAACGGTATCACAGCGTATTTGATTCAAGCATTGGAAATCTTTTCAGGTGATATTAGACCAGATGATATCTTAAAGAACATCAATGAAGAGTTTCCTAAGTTGGTTATGAACCATACCAAGCTGGTCGACTTCTTTAAACCTATGAAGATTGACAGAAACTATGAACGAGAGAACTTTATTGATGCCGCTGTGAGGTTCATTGAACCTATCAACAAACGTGACGATTTCAAGGTCTTGTTAAAGGATTTCAATAAGTCGATTAATATTGTCCTTCCCAATACCAAAGCATTAAAGTATCAAGGGGATTTTAAACTCTTCAATGAGATAAAGTTAAGGGCGAGAAACGCATATCCAGAAGATGAAGAGTTGAAAATTACCAAAGACGAAAGCAAGATGCTTCAATCTATGATTGATGAACATTTGAAGGCAGAAGGAGTTGAAAGTTTACTGGAAACGCCTATTTCAATTATTGATAAGGATAAGTTTAAGGAGGAAATCATGAACGCATCACCAGCCACCAAAGAGTTGAAGATGCGAAATAACTTAAAACATACAATAAAAGTTGGCTTAGATAAAAATCCAGACTTCTATAAACCTTTGGCACAGCGACTTGATGAACTGTTGAAGCTAAAAACAGAACAACGGATCACACAATTAGAATTACTAAAAGCCTATACGGAGATACAGGACGAGATTATCGAACAACAAAAAGAAGGAGAAGAAAAAGGTTTTAAAACTGAACGAGAGAGAGCTGTTTATGACTCTATGAAGTTGTTGTTCGGAGAAGATGCGGAAGACGCTACAAAGACGATATTTGACCTTATAAAAGGGGAATTGGATATTGTGGGATGGCAACGAAAAGGACAGGTGAAAAAAGATATTGAAAACAAGATTAGACGCTACTTGACCACAGCCAAGATAGAACGTGAAGATGCTAAACTGAAAGCCAAGGAAATGGTGGAAGTATTAATAAAGAACAAGGATGCCTAGCGTACAATACGGAAATAAAACCATAGCGTATTCCTTTAAGGAAAAGGAGAAACTCAAATCACACTATATCACGGTAGATAAAGGTGATGGTGTGGTATTGAAAGGTAAATCTATTTCTGACGAGAAAGCGGAAAAACTTATCTTAAAAAAGGCAAAATGGATACTGGATAAATTGGACTTGGTAAGTTCCATTAGTGACGATGATATTGTAACAGGTTCAAGAGTACAGTACTTAGGAAGAAAATACTATGTAGAGGTATTTGTGAACAATGAAATTGATGAAGTTATAATAGACTTTACAGAATCTAAATTTAAAGTTTCATTGCCTAAATCATTAAACAATCAAGAGGAATTAAAGAATGCCTTTGAAACCTTTTTGAGAGCCAAAGCCAAAGAGAAAATCACTCCAAGAATCAAGAAATTAGCAAAAGTTACTGGGTTGGAATATAATAATCTCAAAATTCGAAAATTAAACAAACGGTGGGGAAGCTGCACACCTTCCAATGATATTATTATAAATATTGATGCTGTGAAACTACCTTACAGCTTAATTGACTACCTTATAGTTCATGAACTGGTTCACACTAAGATAAAGAGCCATTCAAAAGAATTTTGGGCTGAACTTTCAAGGTTTATCCCAAATTGGCAGGAATTGGATGAAAGGTTGTACGGGATGAAGTTGTAGGCTTTGGAAATAGTTATGTTAATTGATGCAAAAAGAACAAGATATAGTTGGGTTAAAGAATTATATTCTAAAATCTATAGACCACCTCATAGGGCAATTACAATCTGAGCAAAAGGCCTATTTTGAAGAAGATACACGGTTTTCTTTAGATGTTCTTCATCCGGATTTGGAGTTCGATAAAATGTCTAAAATGGAGATTACGGCATTTCAACGCAAACACGGAATTAAAGTTGGGGATAGGATTCTTGTATGGTCCGAAGATTATAAAAAAGAGGTTATCTCAAATAACATGGTTTCAATCTTAGCCAGTGTAATTGGAAATGTCGAAATGTTTAGGTCTAAGACCTTACAACAATTTGATTTCGGTTCAATGGAAATTCTAGTTGATTTTTTGAAAATTGAGTTAGCCTATTACCATAATTTGTTGAGTAACCATGAGGGACGACTGTACTATGATTCTGAATATAGAAAGAGCACTAATAGTGGATTAAAACACAGATTCGATGCTATTTGGTTTATAAATGAACAGAATGATTTATGGGATTTAAATAAGGAGCGGTTGTCGGACAGAAATTCCGCCAGGGATACGGATTATCCTTTTGTTTTAATCAATTTGCAACAATGGATTGATTATGAAACTTCATTTAGGCTATTGCACCTAATAAAAGGATTGCGAAATAAAGGTAACAATATGTTATCCCAAAATTTAACAACTAAAAGTAATGATATAGGCCAATTTCCAGAGGATAAATATTATTCTGAAATATTTAAGGATTTAAAAGCGGAAGAAGTGTTCAATGATGTGCTCGAAGAGTTTGATGCTCTGGATAGAAATGGAAATGCTATAAAAAGGGGGTTTCAGGGGGTTTGTGAAGCATTCTTTTCTTTATATAAAGAAGATATAACTTTTATTAAAAGAAATGCTACCACCGCAAAATTTATTGATTTTCTGAGATCGAAATACAAAGCAATAATAAAAAGTGATACAAAATTATCTGATGGTTCTGCATATCGCAGTAGAATGAAACGATATGTTGATAGGAAGAGGATTAAGTAGGATATACCTTTTGAATTTAATTACATTTTAAAAGAATAAAGTTCCATTTTTTTAGAATAACCAACTTCACATATTTGCCATGAACATTAAATATTATATGTCATGGTAAAAAAAATAACACAATTAGAAAACGTAAGTGCCAGTGATTTGACTCGTTCCATCCTGGACGGGGTCGAACAAAAAATCAAAGCCTTGGAGCAAAGGCTAACTTCCAAAGAACCACCCGAATTTCTAGATAGGAAACAAGTGGCCAAATTTCTAGGGGTCTCTCTGGTGACTGTACATGAATGGTCCAAGAAAGGCATATTGGTGCCGTTTAAAATTGGTAACAGGGTTCGGTATAAACGAGAGGATATTATTGCAACAATGGAACGTTCCAGAGAATCATGAATTTCCGGGGTAATCAAAAGCTATAGAATGTTTCATGAGGAAACCTGAAAACCCTCTCAAGCGATAAGAAAAATAAAGCTTGGTATTCTTAAACAGAATAAGTCTATAAAATAATTATTATGAATCTTAATCAAGCAATTGAACATCTTTCAATACGATTACAAGGCACTCATCTAGAGGTCAACAATCAGGATAAAAATGCATTTAACTGCATCCTAGACTATATTAATACTACCCTAGATGAATCATTTAATCGTAATAAATATTTTGCGAACCTATATGCTTATTGTCTTGGTTTATTATTAGAAAAGTACCAAACAACGATTGACAATCCAATACCACATAAAGAGCTGCATAAAATTATTGATACTCCATTTGAAAATATTATTGAAGATATAACCAACAAAATGAACAACCGATTAAGGTGTTCATTACTAGAACATGCAGGCGGCCAATTGGATAAACAGCAGTTGATTTCTTTCCAAGAAAAGGGTGAGGTGGTCAAAAAACTTATTGAATTGTTATCTATTAGTAAAAATAAAAATGCCTTTTTTGGAAACGCTTGGTCTGTAGAAGAAGTATCGAAAGGCATCAAAGTTCAACTTGAAAATTTCAATCCATGACATACAACAAACTACCATTAAACGAGAAGTCGGACCAAAACAAAAGATTTGCCCAAAAAAAATTAGAAGAGATAATTGATAAATTACCATCCGTGTATCGCGAAATTATTGAAAACGCCTTCTTGCATAAAAGAATACCAAAAGAATATATGTTGACTTCAATTCTATTCGCTTTTAGTAATGCCGCAGGTTTAGCATTCAAAGTTGAGCACAATAATTATGAAAACTATGCTAATCTATATTTTGCCCTAATTGGTAGTAGAGGTGATTCAAAATCACCAGCTATGACTCTTGCCACAAACAAACTAAATGACTTTGATAACGAAGGATATGTTAAGTATCAAAAAGAAAAAAAAGAGGCTAATGACAATGTCAATTCTGACCACAACATAATAAATATCAAACGAAAACAATTATTGATTCAAAATGCCACAATAGAAGCGGCTATGTTTACTCATTACCAGAACCCATACTCCATAGGTTTATTTGTTGATGAGTTGTATGGACTAATCGAAAAAATGGGCAACAATAACAATAATGAAGGGGCAAATTGGAGATCGTTTTTACTTCAGGGATTCACAAATCATCATATCGACGTAGGTAGAAAGACAACCGAAAGTTATAGGATGCCCAAATCATACCCTACAATTTTGGGGTCGATTCAGCATCAGTTCATTCCAAAAATGTTCGCCAACGGTAATCTTGAAAGTGGCTTTATCGATAGAATATTATTTACAACACCATTGACCAGCAACAATAAACTGTCTAAAGGATTTATTGCTCAATTTGTAATTGACAACTACAATAATTCTCTCAAAACCCTCTTGGATTACCGAAAACACATGGAAAGTGAAAAAAAGGATTTCACGATTCCGTTCGAAAAAGATGCGGAGGATATGTTAAACGATTATCTTCAAAGGCTTATTTACAAAAAAGATAGCCTTCCTAGTCTACAAGAGGAATACAATGCTAAAATGCAGATAAGCATATATAAACTTATTATTCTGGTCCATTTAATGAGTAATTCCATAAACAAGGATTACCAATCTAAAATAACTGCTAAAACAGTCGATTTAGCCATCCTTATCAATGAATTTTATTTTATCAATTTCAAAATAGTAATAGGTTTAAAAAATAAAGACATTGATGATAAGATCTTCAATAAAGAATTGATTAAAAGAGCTAAACGGAATAACGCATCTCAAAAACAAGTAGTGGAATTAACAGGAATCTCCAAGGGTCAAGTATCAAAGTTATGGAACAATAAGAGTTCAGGAAACTGGAAACCGGAAACCAATCTCTGAAATACCCTATAAACATTACTTACTTGGCAGATTTGGTCATTAGTTTAAGTTTCCAATCTAATCGAGGTACTTAAAGATTTGGAAACTTAGTTTAGATATTTAATAACGTCTAACGCCTGTTATCATTGACTCTTGATTAATTTGTTTCCGGTTTCCAGTTTCCTTACCATACTACCACTCGTTTAACAAAGAAGAACTTAGAGGATTTAAGAAAAAGTCCAATCTTTAATCAATTATTAAAAACTACTACTTAAATGACTACCATTTGGGTATGGACCTACCCCATGAAGTTTTGCCTAAACTCATAAATCCTCAAGGAAAAACCAAAGAAAAGGGTATTAGACTACCCTTTTACCTACCCACTTTTGCCTATATAAATGTGCAAGTAAATATTTATTCAAAAAATTGTATACCAACAGTTTAACCTACTAGGGCAGAAGGCAGGTAGGAGACTACCCGATATTGTTTTGCTATATTTCTTTTGTTCACATAGAAAACCCTAGTAAAAGGGTATTAGACTACCATATTCCCTACCCACCCTTATCTACTTAAATATTCAGTTAAATATTTATCAAAAAAAAACAGTAAACCAACAATTTAACCCTCTAGGAAGGAAATTAGGTAGAGTCCTACCATGCCAAGTTGAGCAGGGACAGCTGTAATTTAATAGGGTGATTTAGCTTTTTAAGAGAAAAATTTATTTTCCGAAATCTTCATAGCTCTTTGAAGATTATTCGCCTTTATATAGTTGTAGAATACCCTTTCAGAGGAATGTCCACTAATGGCCATAATATCAATTGCAGGCATGCCGGACAAATAGGCATTGGTACAAAATGATCTTCTTCCTGTATGATTGGTGATTAATTGGTGTTTTTTGTATTCTTCGGTTTCTTTAATTCCTCCAGTTGTTCTTGTAATCTTAACCAATGTATCAATCCCAGATTTTTCACCGATTATCTTTAAAGCATAGTTGATATGTTGTTCTGGCATTTTATTGGGAAGTTCTCCATTCCGTTTATTGAGAATTTCAATCACTGTAGAATTAATTGGTATTATAATTGGCTTGTTATTTTTTTTAGTGGTTAACTGGAAGTATTTTTTGTTATCGACTGTAATTATGTTGTCTTTTTCAAGCTTATTAAAGTCGCTTACCCTTAAGCCAGTGTTTGCGGAAATTAGAAATAGATCGCGGGCTCTATCCATTTTGTCTTTGGTGAGAAAAACACCAGTTTTAGTCTTTATGTTTTTAAAATCGGATAAATCCAGTTTTTTTATTCTTTTCAGTTCTTCGGTATTAAGAAAGATGTGGTCTATTACCTCGGTAGGTTTTTTAAAATATTTTTTGCGGCACTCAGTATTGGTGTGGTACCCGAGTTCATGACTTGCAATCAAGATTGTTTTGAGGATTTTTATTTGTGTACCTATATAGTTGGTTGAGTATCCTTGCTCATATAACCAATTGAGATAATCGTTATAAAATTTATAATTGATTTTGTCATAACGTACTCTATAAACGGTGTCATTAAATCTTTTTATAATGCAATAAGCATTTCTATAGGTTTTGGCTGTTCCTTTCTGGAGGGGCTTTGATGAGCTAATTAATGGCTTAACTGAGTAGTTTTCAATAAACCAATCATAAAAGGGTAAAAGTTCAATTGCAGTGTTTCCTTCTTGATCTTTGGTTTTTTGGAAGAATTGATCACAAAAATCAATAAGTATGTCATTACTTATGGCAGTGTTTTGTTTTTCAAGTAGCTTGGTGTATTTTTTATTTAATTGGTGTTGCAGGTCATCCAATTTGTTATTGATGTAGTTCTTGTCTAATTCCGCGACCATATTTTTTATCCGCATGGTTTTGGTGTCCCAGTTTTTAATATTTTGAACCTTGAGTCCAGTGGAGTATCTAAGTCTGGATTTTGTGCCGTAATTGAAGTGTAATTGAATAATGCCGGATTTGTTGCTTGCCTTTCGTATTTTATAGGTCAATTTAGCCATTTTGTAAAACTTTATTCAATGTTAATCAAAAAGTGACACACTTTCAAAAATGTGTCACTTTTTGTGTCACTTTTTTTTGAAGTAAGAAGGTTGCGGAAGGTTCGTAAATATTGATATGTTTTTGCTAAACTTACCTTAAATTAGTAATAAGCAGAGTATTAGAAGTAAGGTGGGCTAAAGTTGGTTATGATTGGATATGGTAATTTGTAATCCCTCCGGGGTCACGAATAAGTCAAAAAGCAAGCAAAATCATAAAGCTTGCTTTTTTGATTTTGTGGCTTTTTGACTTTCAAGGCGGAGCCTTGTAGGGAAGGGCGGGAGCCAATCCCGGTATGATTTTGTGGCTTTTTGACTTTCAAGACGGAGCCTTGTAGGGAAGGGCGGGAGCCAATCCCGGTATGATTTTGTGGCTTTTTGACTTTCAAGGCGGAGTCTTGTAGGGAAGGGAGGGAGCCAATTCCAAATTCTAATTTTATTGATTTTAACGGCTAACGGCTAACGGCTAACGGCTAACGGCTAAGAGCCAAGATATCTATCGAGAAGTGTTGGAATTTTACTAGAGGAAGGCATCATCAAGTCAATCTATATATTTCAATTTTTTGTTTTCGCCAAAATGGAATTTATAATCATCGGTGCATGTATCCTCGAGTTTTCTATAAACCATTTGTGTGTTTCCATACCGCCACAAATGACCCCGGCAAGATAAAGTCCTTCTACATTCGTTTCCATGGTCTCCTTATTGTATTGAGGAAGCTTTTTTTCATCATCGGAAAGTTGAACCCCTAATTTTTCAAGAAAACTGAAATTTGGTTGGTATCCGGTAAGTGCCAAAACAAAATCATTTTCCAACTCAATCGTGCCTTCGGGAGTATCTACGATTAGCGATCCAGGTTTTATTTCTTGAACGCTTGAGTTAAAATAAGCTTTTATACTTCCTTCCTCAATTCGGTTGATGATATCTGGTCGTACCCAGTATTTAACCCGTTGTCCAACTTCATTCTGTCGTATGATCAGTGTAACTTCCGAACCTTTTCGATAACATTCCAATGCTGCATCGATGGCGGAGTTACTTGCTCCGATTACGGCTAATTTTTGATTGGCGTAAAAATGGGGATCTTTATAATAATGGGAAACCTTATTAAGTTCTTCCCCGGGAATACCCAATAAATTGGGTATGTCATAAAAACCGGTAGCTATGATTACCTGTGAAGATGTATATGTTTTTTTATCGGTTCGTACCTTAAAACCATCATTGGTTTTGGTTACATTATCCACTTTTTCAAAAAGGTGCATATTAAGGTCATTACTCGTAACGATACGACGATAGTATTCCAAGGCTTCATTTCTTTTCGGTTTGGCTTCGTTACTGATAAACGGAATACCATCAATCTCCAATAAATCCGAAGAAGAAAAAAATTGCATGTTAACAGGGTAGTTGAAAAGGGAATTTACAATGGGTCCCTTTTCAATGATAAGGAAATTCAACCCATTCTTTTTGGCTTCCAATCCGCAGGCAATACCTATAGGTCCGCCACCTACAATTACTATATCATAATGGTTCATTCGTGTACGATTTCCTTAAGTTCATGTATGGTTTGTGTTGGGTTGTCACTTTTGAACACAAAACTCCCGGCCACTAATATATCGGCTCCGGCATTGACGAGGGCTTTGGCATTTTTAGAGGTAACGCCTCCATCTATTTCAATCTTTGTTTTTGCCCTTTTTCCTAGAATCATGGCCTTTAATGACCTGATTTTTTCGTAAGTATTTTCGATGAAAGACTGTCCGCCGAAACCAGGGTTCACACTCATTAGGCATACTACGTCAATGTCTTTTATGGTGTCTTCCAATAAGCTTATATTGGTATGCGGATTAATGGCAACTCCGGCTTTCATCCCTTCGGCCTTTATGGCCTGTAATGTGCGATGAAGATGATTGCAGGCCTCATAATGTACGGTAAGCACACTTGCCCCTAATTCGGCAAAGGTTTTTATATACCTGTCAGGGTCAACGATCATTAAATGAACATCCAATGGTTTTGTAGCGTGTTCCTTAATCGCTTTGACAACGGGCATTCCGTAAGAGATATTTGGTACGAAAACCCCGTCCATAATATCTATATGATGCCAATCGGCTTCACTTTGGTTCACCATTTCAACGTCGCGTTGCAAGTTGCCAAAATCGGCTGCTAAAAGAGAGGGGGCTATTTTTATGTTGCTCATAATACGTTATGCAAGGATTTATGCAAAAGTAAGGATTTGCCATGGTATTCAACAAGGGCTGCATTATCTTAAATTCGGATTGTTTTGTGAATTAAACGATAGCCTTGTTTTTCAGCTATTTTAATTTGGGAGGATTTACTTTAGTTGCGGATTATATGTGTTTTAAACCTTCATAGACGGTTATGCTAACAGCGTTGGCTAAATTAAGGCTTCTCACATGCGGACTGTAAAGTGGTATTCTGTATAGTTTGTCGATATTGTTTTTGGTTATGGAATCAGGAAGACCTACCGATTCCTTTCCGAATACAAAGAACATGTCATCTTCATATTCTATGGACCAATGGTCTTTGGTGCCGTGGCTGGATAAGTAAACGAGGTTTTTATTGTTATGTTTTTTGTAAAAATCTTCTATACTATCATAAATATAGAGGGAAATATGGGGCCAATAATCCAATCCTGCCCGTTTTAATCTTTTGTCATCAATTTCGAATCCGAAGGGTTTGACTAAATGGAGGTTTGATCCCGAAGCCAAGGCTAAACGACCAATGTTTCCGGTGTTATTAGGGATTTCAGGTTCAATAAGAACGATATTGAATGGCATTTATTTTTGAATTGAGTGTAAGTAAAAACGTTCGACCTTTTCCCTGGCCCATGGCGTTCTGCGCAAAAAACGCAGTGATGATTTGATGGTCGGGTTGTTTTTAAAGCAATTGATGTTTATTTGGTTGGCCAGCTCTTCCCATGTATAATTTTTGGTAAGATGTTCTAGGATATCCGTTAGTTTTACACCGTGTAAGGGGTTGTTGGGTTGCTCGTTACTCATTTTTATTGACTGATTAAGACAAATGTAGTGGTTTGTAAAGCAAAATGAAACCCATCGGGGGCGATTCATCCCACGAAATCCAATTGTATTATTTATTAGAAAACAGAAAGGCAACCGAAATATTAGCGGTTGCCTTATGTTTGTTAAGATAAAATGGTGTTTTTTACTTTTTAAGAACTCTGTTCAACACCATATCCTTGTCCATTTTTTTAGTACAGAAGAACCAGTCTTTACAGTCGATATCACCATCTTCCATTCTATCCTTGGCCGTGCCGCATGAACCGGCTGGCCCAATGATTACATCATCTCCTGGGTACCAATCCGCAGGTGTGGCCACATCGAACTCATCGGCAGTCTGTAGCGCTATGATCACCCTATAAAGTTCATCAAAATTCCTTCCTAGGCTTAATGGGTAATAAATAATGGTTCTGATGATTCCCTTGGGGTCAATGAAGAACACGGCCCTTACCGCTTTCGTTGAATCTTCATTAGGTTGGATCATTCCATATTTTTTGGCGACATCCATGGTAATATCCTCGATCAATGGAAAATTGACCTCGACATCCTTCATTCCCTTGTATTCTATTTTTTCTTTTATTGTGCGCAGCCATGCTATATGGCTATAAAGACCATCAATAGAAAGACCTACAAGTTTGCAATTCGCTTCATTGAATTTTTCCTCCATTGTTGCGAACGTCATGAATTCTGATGTGCAAACAGGGGTGAAATCTGCAGGGTGACTAAAAAGTATGACCCAATTCCCTTTATAATCAGCTGGGAAATTGATTTCGCCTTGTGTGGTGATCGCTTTAAATTCTGGAGCTGCATCGCCAATTCTTGGCATGCTGATAGCTTGTTCCATTTGTTCTTCCATTTCTTATATATTTTATTGGATTACTAAAAATTGAATTTAAAGGTAGCCGCTAAGCGAGCTTGTAAAAAGCTACTAATGTTACATAAAATGTGATTTATGAATTCATTAACAATGGAGGGAGGGTGTAAAATGACATCAAGGTTAATTGGGCTAAGAAATGATTTGAGAAATGGTGTAAAATGAAAAAACTCCGGTAATCAGCCGGAGTTTATTCATCAATCAAAAAACGAACAGTCATGATAAACTGTTGTTAACTATAAAATTACAATATATATGCCAACTTTCCAATTTAAGGAGAATTTAACATAATAGGAATTGCAATTGTTTATCCTAAATAGGTTTTTAGGATCTTACTTCTTGAAGTGTGTTTTAGGCGTCTAATCGCTTTTTCCTTGATTTGACGCACCCTTTCCCTAGTAAGGTCAAAGGTTTCACCGATTTCTTCCAAGGTCATTGAATGTTGCCCTGCCAAACCAAAGTAAAGACGAATGACATCGGCTTCCCTTGGTGTTAAGGTTTCCAAAGCTCGCTCTATTTCGGTGCGTAAAGACTCGTGCAATAACTCCCTGTCAGGATTTGGGGATTCCCCACTACGAAGTACATCGTATAAGTTAGAATCCTCACCAGCGATCAATGGGGCATCCATTGATACGTGCCGACCTGAGTTTTTCAAGGATTGTTTAACATCCTCAACGGTCATATCCAATTCCTTGGCAATTTCTTCGGCAGAAGGCATTCTTTCATGTGCTTGCTCCAAAAATGCAAAGGTTTTGTTTATTTTGTTAATAGATCCGATTTTGTTCAAAGGCAAACGAACGATACGGGATTGTTCTGCCAGTGCTTGTAATATGGATTGACGAATCCACCATACGGCGTATGAGATAAATTTAAATCCACGCGTTTCGTCAAATCGTTGTGCCGCTTTAATCAATCCTAAGTTTCCTTCATTGATCAAATCGGGTAGCGTAAGTCCTTGGTTCTGGTACTGTTTGGCGACCGATACCACGAATCGAAGATTGGCCTTTGTGAGTTTTTCAAGAGCGATCTGGTCGCCTGCCTTGATGCGTTGTGCCAATTCTACTTCTTCATCTGCTGTAATCAAATCCACTTTGCCGATTTCTTGCAAGTACTTGTCCAAAGATGCGGTTTCCCTATTGGTAACCTGTTTTGTAATCTTAAGCTGTCTCATCTACTGTATTTAAGTTCAATTTGCATAGACTGCATATACTTATACGTAAAAAAGATTCAAATGTTACAAAAGGGTTCAAATTATTTACCAAAATGCATAAAAAAAGCCCTGACGGGTATCGTCAGGGCTTGGTATTACATCGATTTATCGATTAATCTCTTCTGGGTTTACGATCTCTGTTGTCCCTTCCGCGACGATCATCCCTTCCACGATTACGGTCGTTACTACGAGGCGGCCTTTCTACATAACCTTCTGGTTTTGGTAAAAGGGCTTTTCGAGAAACTTTTTCCTTACGTGTTCTTGGGTCAATACCGAAGTATTTTACATCAAAAACATCACCCATGTTCACTACATCGCTGACATTTTCCGTGCGTTCCCAAGCCAATTCGGAAACATGTAACAATACTTCATTTCCTGGGGCATCCATATATTCAACAACAGCACCAAAATCTAACATTTTGATTACTTTCACTTCATATACGCTACCTACTTCAGGTTTGAACAATAAGGAGTCTATTTTTGCCAATACAGCATCGATTCCTTCTTGACCCGTACCTAAAATCTCTACGATTCCTTCTTCGGTAACGGGATCTTCATTGATAACTATAGTTGTATTGGTAGCTTTCTGTAATTCTTGGATAACCTTACCACCTGGGCCGATCAAAGCACCGATAAACTCATTAGGTATAACACGTGTCACCATTTTTGGAGCGTGTCCTTTAACATCCGCATTCGGAGTTGCAATGGTATCGGTAAGCAAGGATAAAATATGCAAACGACCTGCTTGGGCTTGTTTTAGTGCTTTTACAAGAATTTCATAGGATAATCCCTTTACTTTGATATCCATTTGGCAAGCAGTAATACCATCTGCGGTACCTGTAACTTTAAAATCCATATCTCCTAAGTGATCTTCATCACCCAAAATATCGGAAAGAACGGCATAGTCGCCAGATTCACTATCGGAAATTAATCCCATAGCAATACCGGAAACCGGTTTTTTCATTTGAACTCCAGCATCCATCAACGCCATTGTACCGGCACAAACCGTAGCCATTGAAGAGGAACCGTTAGATTCCAAAACTTCTGATACTACTCTTACGGTGTAAGGACAATCAGCAGGAATCATACCTTTTAAGGCACGTTGGGCCAAATTACCATGACCTACCTCTCTACGTGAAGTACCTCTGATAGGTCTTGCTTCACCTGTTGAGAAAGGAGGGAAGTTATAATGAAGGTAGAATGTCTCTTCGCCTTCATAGGAAGGCATGTCTATTTGGTTAGCTTCTCTTGAAGTTCCCAAAGTAACGGTCGCCAAAGCTTGGGTCTCACCACGGGTAAAGATTGATGAACCGTGGGTAGAAGGTAAATAATCAACTTCACACCAGATAGGTCTGATTTCGTCGGTTTTTCTTCCATCTAAACGTAGACCTTCTTTTAAGGTAAGGTCACGTACAGCGGCTTTTTCGGCTTTGCTATAATATTTGGATACCAATCCACCGATATCTTCCAATTCTTCCTCTGAGAAAGAAGCTTTGATTTCTTCTTTGATTTCTGCGAAAGCAGCACTTCTTTCATGTTTTGAAGAACCGGCTTTGGCCACGGCATAAACCTTATCATAGGCCATATCATGTATTTTCTTGGCCAATTCCTCATCTTCTCTTTCAGGTTCGTACTCACGAACCTCTTTTTTGCCAAATGCTTCTGCTAGCTTTATTTGTGCGGCACATTGTACTTTGATGGCTTCATGGGCGAATTTAATGGCTTCGACCATTTCTTCTTCAGAAATCTCTCCCATTTCACCTTCTACCATCATGACAGAATCGGCAGATGCACCGATCATCATGTCAATGTCACTTTCTTCTAATTGTGCCCTTGTAGGGTTAATGATGAATTCACCGTTAACACGACCTACCCTTGCTTCTGAAATAGCACATTCAAAAGGAAAATCAGATAATTGAATTGCAGCAGATGCTGCCAAACCGGCCATGGCATCTGGCATAACTTCATCGTCATGGGACATTAACTGGATCATTACCTGGGTTTCAGAATGATAATCCTTTGGGAAAAGTGGACGCAATACCCGGTCTACCAACCTCATGGTCAATACTTCACCGTCACTGGGTCTAGCTTCCCTTTTAAAGAATCCGCCTGGATAACGACCAGCAGCGGCAAACTTTTCACGATAATCTACCGTTAGGGGTAGGAAATCAACATCAGATTGTTTGTAATTTGATACTACCGTACATAGTAACATACATTTTCCTGATTGTACAACAACAGAGCCATGGGCCTGTTTTGCCAATTTTCCGGTTTCGATAGAAATTTCCCTACCGTCACCAAGGTCAATGACCTCTTTAAATACTTTTGGAATCATAAATTCGATTTAAAACCTGATTCTTTCAGGTTTATTATACAATGGTCTATCCGACATTCTTTCTGGTCGGATTTGTTGTGTTGTTGTGTCTTGACCAATGAAAAACTGTGTGCAGCTTTTTGTATTACCCTGAATTCAATTCAGGGATTTTGGGTAATAAGTACTGAAATAAATTCAGTTTTATAAAAAAGGGGAAGCCTAGCTTCCCCCTTGATTTTTATTTTCTAATGCCTAACTCCTTGATAAGCTCACGATATTTTACAATATCTTTCTTTTTCAAGTAATCCAAAAGACTTCGTCTTTTACCTACCAGTCTTACCAATGAACGTTCGGTATTATAATCTTTGTGGTTTTTCTTAAGGTGACCTGTCAAATGGTTGATGCGATGTGTAAACAAAGCAATTTGACCTTCCGTAGAACCTGTGTTCTCCTCTTTACCGCCGTGTTTTTTAAAAATCTCGGCCTTAATCTCTTTCGTTAAATACATTCCAATATTGTTTTTAATGATTTTTATGTATCCGATTGATTTTCAATCAGGGCGCAAAGATAATAATATTTTCGGTTAAAAAAGGTTTTTTATTTACGAACTGGATTGTTCTGAATCAAATCGATATAAAGATTTATTTTTTTCTTTAAATCCCTTCTATGCGTTATAAAATCCAGGAAACCATGTTCTTGAACAAATTCGGCAGTTTGGAAATCCTCAGGTAAATCTTTGCCTGTGGCTTCCTTGACTACACGTGGACCTGCAAAAGCGATCAATGCACCGGGTTCTGAAATGTTGATGTCACCCAACATCGCGTACGATGCGGTGGTACCACCGGTCGTTGGATCTGTACACAAAGATATATATGGAAGCTTAGCCTCTGCCAATTGTGCTAATTTCACCGAGGTCTTTGCCATTTGCATCAAAGAAATGGCAGCTTCCATCATTCTGGCGCCACCTGATTTCGAGATCATGACAAAAGGAACTTTCTTCTTAATGGCATAATCGATCCCCCTTGCTATTTTCTCACCAACAACACTTCCCATTGAACCTCCGATAAAGTTGAAGTCCATACAAGAGATGACGATATCCTTTCCTAAGGATTTGCCATACCCCGTACGAACTGCATCTTTAAGACCGGTTTTCTTTTGGGCCGCTTTTAAGCGATCTGTGTACTTTTTGGTATCCGTAAATTTAAGAGGGTCCTTTGCATGTAATTTGGCATCCAATTCGGTGAATTTATTGTCGTCGAAAAGAATTTCGAAATATTCTTTACTACCGATTCGAACATGATAATCATCTTCAGGACTGACGTAATAATTCTTCGCCAATTCTTCGGATTCAACTATCTTACCTGTTGGGGACTTGTACCACAAGCCCTTTGGGGTGTCCTTTTTTTGTTCAGTAGCTGTCTGAATTCCTTTTTCCTTTCTTTTAAACCACAACGACATATCTTCCATATTGGGTTAAACTACTTTTATAAAGTATTTACATTGTTTAAATCTTCGAACGCTTTTTTCAATCGGGCAACAAAGGTTTTTTCCCCTTCACGTAGCCATACCCTTGGGTCATAATATTTTTTGTTTGGCTCATCTGCACCTTCAGGGTTGCCGATCTGGGATTGAAGATAGTCTTTTTTATCTTGAACATAATCCCTAACCCCGGATAAGAATGCATATTGTAAATCGGTATCGATATTCATTTTAATTACACCATAACCGATTGCTTCCCTAATTTCTTCAACTGAAGATCCTGAACCGCCGTGGAAAACGAAGTCGATATGATTGTGTTCAACACCGTATTTTTTGGTGATATATTCTTGGGAGTTCTTAAGGATTTTCGGAGTCAATTTTACGTTACCGGGCTTGTAAACACCATGTACGTTACCAAAAGCGGCAGCAATCGTAAATCTAGGGCTAACTTTAGAAAGCTCTTCATAAGCGTAAGCTACTTCCTCTGGTTGGGTGTATAGTTTGGAATCGTCAACGTCTGAATTGTCAACACCATCTTCTTCACCTCCGGTAATTCCCAATTCTATCTCCAAGGTCATTCCCATTTTGCTCATTCTTTCAAGGTACCCTTTGCAGATTTCGATATTTTCTTCAATAGGTTCTTCGGAAAGGTCGATCATATGTGAGCTGAACAAAGGTTTTCCAGTTTCGGCAAAATGTTTTTCACTGGCATCTAACATACCATCGATCCAAGGCAATAATTTTTTTGCACAGTGATCGGTATGAAGAATAACGGTAGCACCATATGCTTCGGCCAATTGATGTACGTGTTTTGCTCCGGCAACTGCACCTAGGACAGCGGCACGTTGATTTTCGTTTGATAATCCTTTTCCTGCGTTGAACTGGGCACCACCGTTAGAGAATTGAACGATAACCGGTGAGTTTAACTCTGCTGCGGTTTCCAATACGCCGTTAATGGTGTCAGAACCTATAACGTTAACGCCTGGTATGGCAAATCCTTTTTCCTTTGCATAATTAAAAATTTCCTGAACTTGATCTCCGGTGGCTACACCTGGCTTTATGTTATGGGCCATAATTATATAGTATTTAGATTTCTTAAAAAGTGAAGTGCAAAAGTAATAAATAATTAGGTCTAAAAGGGATAGTTTATGCCTATTTGTAGTACGGAATTTGCAAAATTATAATCCCTGAACCATCTTTTTGAAATTTCTTCGGCAGGGTTATAGGTTTTAAAGCCTAAATCTACACGAATCAAGAAGTATGTAAAATCATATCGAATACCAAAACCGGTACCCAAGGCAATATCGGCCAAGGATTCAATACCGTTGAAAGTTTTGTCTGGGTCATCCTCACTGTCCAAAACGTTCCATATATTTCCCGCATCGGCAAAAATCGCCCCTTTAATGTCACCTACTACAGGGAACCTATATTCCAGGTTCAAGGCCAACTTTAGGTTAGCTTCATTAAAATCATTGGTTTCATCGGTTTTTCCAGGACCAAGGGAATACGGGTTCCATGCCCTGTTGTCATTTGAGCCCCCGGCAAAATAACTACGAACAAAGGGAATATTGTCAGAATTGCCATATGGTATGGCGATACCAAAGAAACTTCTAAAGGCCAACACCTTAGATTGCCGTAAATCCCAATATTTAATATAGTCGAATTCAGTTTTAATGTATTGGGAGAAGGGCACGCTGAAAACCAACCGGTCCCCATCACTGTTTTCGTTAAAAGGAATAATGTTGGTCAATGCTGAAAGGAAGTTTCCGGCACTTTCGACTTTCCAGCGAAACCGATGAAAACTATTGTCGGTAATCCCAGCTTTATTATTCGTGTTGTAGGTATAATTCGTAGCGAAAATCAGGTTGTTTTCCGTAAGTCGGTCCCTTCTTTCCTTAATACCTCTAACATCGTCATAGTCATCACTCGAAGAAGAGATATCGCCATCAATAATTGCGTCTATAAAATCATTGGCTCCATTGGGTATGGTCAATTCGGGGTTATTACTGTCATCAGAAGTCTCAAAATATGTCGCAAGTTCTGGGTATTCGTCCGCATCATCATAGGAATCGGCAATTTCGTCCAAACTTTCATAGGTGTTTTCGTAAACATAGAAAAACCTATCCGGGTTTACATTTTTTACATATTGTATGTTCAGAAGTTCAATGCTATGTTTCTTAAGGTCGTTGGGAGACCAATTATATCCTAAAATACTATTCAAGGTTTGTTTGTCCAGCCCAATGTTTTTCTGAAAACTGGTCCCAAGGGAGAGTCTGGTTTGGGGTAGGGAGTAATTCGGGATTATTTTATTGGTATTGATAAAAGGGAACCATATTCGGGGAATGGTTAGGTTGATGTCTGCGCCAAACTCCAAAAGATTTAAGAAACGATTGTCTGTCGCGGTTATACTTTCATCATTGGACGATCCTACATTCAACCTTCCTGTTAAACTTAGGTTTTCAGCCCCTTTAAAAAGGTTTCTGGCCTGTAATGACGGACTAAAAGCTAAACCGACTTGTTGAATGTTGGAATGGGAAACGTCCAAATCCATACCCAGGGAGTACTTGGGTCGCTCGGTCAAATATATATTGGCCGTAAGCCCAGTTTGTGTACTATCGGTCTCAAAGGCTATTGAGGGGTATTTGAAAACGTTCAGGTTCGTAATTTGTCTATAGGTTCTTGACCGGTTCATTTCCCTATATATACTGTCCTTTTCAAAAAAGATGGCATCGGCCAATGTTTTGGGTTTATACCTTAATTTATCTTTATAATAAATGGTATACCCGTCATAGTCGATAACATTGTTACCTGTTTCTTCGCCATTGAGTATAAAGTCGGTATAAATGTTTATTTTTTTGAACTTTTCTATCTTATATTCAGAAGTAGAGACATTATTGTTGTTTCTAAGTCTTAGGTTGTCAATATTCATATCGACACTCATTTTCTGGTCGTTCCCTGCCTTAGTGGAGTCTCTGGTAATGGCATAATTGATAGAGCTTTCCTGAAAATTTCGTATTCCCGTATTTCTGAAAATCGAGGTCAATCTTTGGCGTTCATTCTCAAAATCAACAAGGTCGAATTGTTCTCCGTCCTTTATTAAAGATTCGGATTTATGTAATTGATAAATGGAATCAATGGTTTTCGAGGATATTTTATTCGTTATACCATCGATCATGTATGGGTTGCCCAGGGTGATCTTGTAATCGATTTCTGCTCTTTTGGAGCGTCTAAGTGTATCGATTTCATAGGTGGTGTTATTGTTGAAGTACCCCTTACTACTGTAATAGGCCTTTAGTCTTTCCAAAGACCTTCGGGTGTTGGAAGTGTCTATGATAGAAGGGGGTTCCCCAATGTTTTTAAGCCATTCGCTCAATCCTTTGACCAAAAAAGATTCGCCTAGTCTATCGACTTGTTTTTCGGAAAGTAATCGCACCAACCGATCCTTTCTTTTTTCTTTTTTATATAACCAATTTTGAAAGGATGAATCTGGATCTTGTTTCGCGAGATTATAGAGGTTCAATCTTAATGGGTAGCCTAATAAAGTGCTGTTAGGATTCTGGATTATAAGGCTATGTATATCCTCATTGTTCACTTTTTCATCATCCGCATAAATATTGTTCTTGGTAAGAAGCAGTTCATTTTCGTCTACCCGCTTCAAGGTATTACATGAGGCAAGTGCTATGGCAAAAAATAATAGGCTTATTTTAGCGCTGGGGTTTTTAATACGAAACACTATTCTCATAGAAATCAAAAATACATTATTTCAATGGTTGGTAAAAGCCAAATAAAGTTTATAAAAAGCTTACAGCAAAAAAAGTACCGAATTCAACATGGAATGTTCGTGGTAGAGGGTATTAAGACGGTTAGGGAGCTTTTGGACTCCAATTTCGAGGCCCATAAAGTGTATGCAATTAATAATAATCTGGTCAGTGCCGAACAAGTAAATGTTGAGTTGGTTTCGGAGGCCGATCTTAAGCGTATAAGTAACCTGAAGAACCCGAATAAAGTTCTTGGGGTATTTAAATTTCCCTTGGTAAAACCAATAGAGGAACAAGGATGGATTTTGGCGTTGGATGATGTTCGCGACCCGGGAAATATGGGAACGATAATTAGGCTTTGTGATTGGTTCGGTGTTAGGCAACTGGTGTGTTCGGAAAATACGGTCGATTGTTTTAACCCAAAAGTATTACAGGCAACGATGGGTTCCATTACCCGGGTCAATATAGTGTATACCGATTTACTCCAATTTATAAAATCTTCCGAACTATCGGTTTATGGTACATTTATGAACGGGGAAAATGTACATGTAACAAAAATGCCCGAAAAAGGAATTCTGGTAATGGGAAATGAAGCGAACGGTATCTCTAAGGAAATCGCGGATTTGGTAAACCATAAAATAACCATTCCACAATTCGGTGGTCAAAAAACGGAGAGTCTTAACGTGGCCACCGCTACTGCCATTTTTTTGAATGAAATAAGAAGATCGGAAAAGTGATGGGGGGATTTGGTATCAAATCGGCCAGTTGTCTTTTCTGATAATCACCATTACTCAAAAGTGAAGTTGATAAATAATCCTCTGGTTCGAATGCCGTTCAAATTACTTGTCCATGGGCTATCAGGGTCGTTATCGGGAACAAGTTCGTCGGTAATGGCGAAGACACCTCTTATGGAAGGTGTAAACTTAAAGTATTCCAAGTAAAAATCTATTCCGAAACCCAATTCATAATTGTAGACCATTTTTTTCATTCGGAACGTACCGGTCGAGTTGTCATCCAAGCTATCCTCGTTACTCCCTAAATTCATGGAAGCTGAAGCGCCTCCGATTAAAAATGGCTTCCAGTTCCCTAATCTTCTGGTATTGACTTTCAGAAGTAAAGGAAAATTGATGTAGGTAGATTTAACCTCCCTGATCGCATCGCTTTCTTCGGTGAACCCCGGAAAACCTAAAGTTCTGGTGTTGTATAATAGTCCCGGTTCAAAACGAACATCCAAGAATTCGTTGATGCGCATTTCGCCAATAAGCCCCACATTGAATCCAAATGATTTATCGACCAAAATGTGTTTGGCATCATTCTTATAATCAAATTTGAAATCGTATTGGTTAAAACCTAAATAATATCCCCAATTTAAGAAAGGTTCATCCTCATTCTCCAAATTTATGATGGGATCCTCATTAAATTGCGCCATTATCGGTTGACTCAGGAAAGTCATTCCGATCAGGATCAATATAAATTTTTTCATAGTTTATTTTGTGGCTATGTAAATAGATGCAACCCCAAAGGTTTGCGGTTTGTTCACTACATCTATAAACCCGATTTTACGTAAAATATTGTTGAACTCTTGTCCATGTGGAAAAACTGAGGCCGATTTACTAAGATACGCATAGGCAGAATCATCTTTCGAGAATATTCTACCTATCTTGGGCAGTATGTATTTTGTGTAAAGACCATACCCTTGCTTGTAAGGTGTTTTGGTTGGGACCGAGGTTTCCAAGACAACGAAAGTGCCCTTAGGTTTCAGTACCCGACGAATTTCTGCAAGGCCTTTTTCAAGGGTTTCGAAATTTCTAACCCCGAAAGCGACAGTAACCGCATCAAAAGTATTATCCTCAAAAGGAAGGTTTTCGCTATCGCCCACTATCATTTCAATGGTTTTGGCCAGTTTTTTATCCAGTACTTTTTGCTTACCTACCTCTAACATTCCTGGAGAAATGTCCAAACCAATAATTTTTTTTGCACCGGTATCGACAAGATTAATGGCCAAGTCCCCTGTTCCTGTTGCTATATCCAATAACATATCCGGTTTTTTCTTCTTCAGGATGGCCACTACCCTTTTACGCCATTTAATATCTATTCCAAATGAAATGACACGGTTCAGTCCGTCATAATTTCCCGAAATTTTATCGAACATTTGGGTTACCTGTTCTTTTTTCCCAAGTTCTGAATCTTGATATGGAGTTACTTTTTTGGTCATTGAAAAAATTTGGGCAAAGATACGATTTAGGTAATAGTTTGGCTTTTATTTTATTATGAAACCGTATAGGTGTTAAACTATTCAACCTTTAAAATGGGGATGAACCTAAAAAAAATGTAATTTTGTCGCGCATTTTATGCATATATTTATTCAATGGGCTGTTTGTTAGGCGTATTACTTCTTAAAATATTTCTATTTGAAAAGCAATTAAGATATGATGTTCTTAACTGTGAAATCAATACATGTAATCAATGAAAATTATTATTGCCGGTGCAGGTGAAGTGGGTTTTCACCTAGCTAAATTACTCTCCTACGAATCTCAGAACATAACGCTGATAGATACGGAGAAAGAGAGTTTGATGTATGCTGATAACCATTTGGATATTAAGGTATTGAGGGGTGATGCTACGTCGATTTCATTATTGCAGGAAGCAGAGGTTCATCAATCTGAATTGGTTATAGGTGTTACTTCTTCGGAAACGACCAATATTACTTTTTGTATGTTGGCCAAACAGTTGGGGTGTAAACGAACCATCGCAAGGATTTCGAATACTGAGTTTATCCATAATAAAGACCTTATTCGTTTTACCGAATTGGGAATAGATGAGTTGATATCCCCGGAACAGCTGGCTGCTTCGGAGATACAATTGTTATTGAACAAGTCGGCTTTTAATGATACGTATGAGTTTGAGGGGGGCGAATTGATTATGATCGGGGTCTCTTTACAGAAAAAGGCACCCTTTGTGGGTAAAATGGTCAAAGAAGCGGCCCAAATATTCCCAGAGCTTCATTTTATGCCAATTGCCCTACAACGATTGGGTACACAGTTTACGGTAATTCCCCGAGGGGATACTGTCTTCAAGGAAGGTGATCAAGTGTATTTCATTACAACTCCGGAGGGCGTTGATGAATTGTATAAACTGACCAATAAAAAGAAAGAAGAAATCAGGAACGTGATGATTCTTGGCGGTAGCAAGGTTGGTTTTAAAACGGCAAGGGACTTGTGTGCCAAGAAATTCAATGTTAAAGTTATAGAAAAGAACAAGGAAAAGGCTTTTGATCTCGCCGATGACCTGCCCAATGCACTTGTTATTAATGGGGATGGTAGAAATGTTGAGTTGTTGGAAGAAGAAAGTTTGGATTCTATGGATGCCTTTGTGGCCGTAACAGGTAACTCGGAAACCAATATCATGTCCTGTCTAGTTGCCAAATCCAAAAACATTAAGAAAACCATAGCTTTGGTTGAGAATATGGATTATTTTCAGCTTTCGCACTCAATTGGTATCGATACATTGATCAATAAAAAACTATTGGCCGCGAACCATATTTTCAGGCATATTCGAAAAGGGGAGGTCGTTGAGCTTATGAGACTGAACAATATCAATTCCGAAATTCTTGAATTCGAGGTAAAACCATCTTCGAGGGTGGCCGGAAAGGTAATACGGGAAATTGATTTTCCCCGTGAAGCTACTATCGGAGGTATTGTAAGAAACGGGAAAGGGATCATTGCCCTTGGAGGGTTCAAGATAATGGCAGGTGATAGGGTAGTGGTTTGTAGTCTTCCTGAGGCTATACCTAAAATTGAACGTTTATTCCTTTAATATGTCGTTGAACTCCAAAATTATTTTCCATTTAATGGGGCTACTGTTGCTCTTTAATGGTCTTTTTATGCTCTTTGCCGCCATAATGAGTGGGGTGTATAAGGATGGGGCAACTTTGGATATTGCCTTGGCATCGATTACATCTATGTTCGTTGGTACCACGGCTATGTACTTTACCAGAAATCACAAGAAGGAGGTAAAACGAAAAGAAGGGTACATTATCGTAACCTTTGGTTGGATCGTAATGTCGATTTCCGGAATGTTGCCTTACTTGTTCTCAGGAGCTATACCTGATGTTACCAATGCTTTTTTCGAAACCATATCGGGTTATACCACAACAGGGGCTACGATTTTGGATGATATCGAGGTCTTGCCGGAAGGTATTCTTGTTTGGCGAAGCCTAACCCATTGGATCGGGGGAATGGGAATCATTGTATTGGCGATAGCCATACTTCCGTTATTGGGTATTGGGGGCATGCAGTTGTTCGCGGCCGAAGCACCCGGCCCAAGTGCTGATAAACTACACCCTAGAATTACCGATACCGCGAAACGCTTGTGGTATATTTATGTTGGGTATACCATCGCGGAAACCATCTTGTTGAAATTGGCCGGAATGTCGTTTTTCGATGCTTTGAACCATTCCTTGGCCACCCTGTCCACCGGCGGGTTTTCAACCAAAAATGCTAGTTTGGCCTATTGGAACAATGAGCCGTTAATACAATATATTGTAATTCTTTTCATGTTTTTGGCAGGTAGCAACTTTGTACTTAGCTATTTTGCTTTTAAGGGAAAGGTGCAGAGAATCCTTAGGGATGAGGAATTCAAATTCTATTTCGGTTTTATAGTATTGTTTTCAATAGTTGTTGCCTTAGTGGTTTATTTTAAGGCCAATATTCCGGTTTCCGAGTATCATCCTATGCCTTATGGAGAAGCGGAAAGTTCTTTTAGGCACGCTCTTTTCCAAGTGGTCTCGGTCATTACCACAACTGGTTTCGTTACGGCAGATTTCACGAACTGGACCCCATTTGTAAAAGTTTTCTTTTTTGGTTTGTTTTTCCTTGGTGGTTCCGCAGGATCAACGGCCGGTGGTATAAAAGTAATGCGACACCTTTTGATTATAAAGAACGGTTTGCTGGAGTTTAAGAGAACCTTGCATTCCAATGCGGTAATTCCCGTACGCTATAACAACAAGACGGTGAGGGAGCATATCGTTTATAATGTAATCGCATTTTTTGTGTTGTATATGTTATTGTTCATAATCGGTTCCTTGGGATTGAGTTTCTTGGGGTTGGATTTTGAATCATCTGTGGGTGGCGCGGCTTCATCATTGGGTAATGTAGGTCCTGCTTTGGGGTCACTACACCCTCTAAGTAATTTTAACGGATTGCCGATGTTGGGAAAATGGTGGTGCGGTTTTCTAATGCTTTTAGGAAGATTGGAACTTTTTACCGTACTGATTATCTTGACTCCGTATTTTTGGAAAGACGTATAAAAAAACAACCCGCTATTGCGGGTTGTTTTTTTGTAAATATATTGATTGTATTTCTATAAGACCGCTTTTATTCTTGAGATAGCTTCCTTTAATTCGTCTTCTGAAGCGGCATAAGATATTCGAATACAGTTAGGGTTACCAAAAGCGGCACCGGTTACTGTGGCGACATTCGCATTTTCCAATAAATAAAGTGCAAAATCCGATGCATCGTTGATTTTAGTACCGTTCAGGGTTTTTCCAAAGAAACTGGAAATATCAGGGAATACATAAAAGGCCCCTTCAGGAACATTGAGGTTGAAACCTTCTATTTCCCCTAATAGTCCAAGAACCAAATCTCTTCGTTTATGAAACTCATCGATCATAAACTGTATTTTGCTCACTGGTGCTTCCAAAGCGGTAATCGTAGCTCTTTGGGCAATGGCATTGGCGCCACTGGTGTTCTGACCTTGAAATTTAGTACAGGCCTTGGCGATCCATTCAGGAGCTCCGATATATCCAATACGCCATCCGGTCATTGCGAATGCCTTGGAAACCCCGTTTACTGTTATGGTACGGTCGTACATACCTTCAATGCCTGCAATACTTACATGGCCACCCCTAAAGTTGATATGTTCGTAGATTTCATCCGATACCACATAAATATTTGGATGTTTCTTAAGAACTTCTGCCAATCCTTTGAGCTCTTCTTCGCTATATACAGAACCACTAGGGTTACAAGGCGAGCTGAACCACATCATTTTGGTTTTAGGTGTAATGGCAGCCTCAAGTTGTTCGGGCGTCATTTTAAAATCGGTGTCTATACTGGTAGATACTTCCACGGGAACACCCTCTGCAAGCTTTACGATATCGCTGTAACTGACCCAATAAGGTGCCGGTAAAATAACTTCGTCCCCTTTATTCAACATTATCATGGCTATATTCGCCAAGGATTGTTTGGCCCCTGTTGATACAACGATTTGGTTTAGCCCATACTCAAGATTGTTGTCCCTTTTGAATTTGTTGGATATGGCTTGTTTTAAGTCAGCATAACCGTCGACCGGTGAATAGCTGCTGTAATTCTCGTCAATTGCCTTTTTTGCTGCATCTTTGATAAAATCGGGAATGTTAAAGTCGGGCTCACCCAAACTCAATCCAATAATATCCTTGCCTTGGCCTCTTAATTCCCTGGCTTTTGCAGCCATCGCCAATGTGGCCGATGTGGCCATATTGTTAATTCTGTCTGATAAATGGTTGTTCATCTAATGTATAAATTTACTGTATCTGTAAGTTGGGGTTTCTTCCCAACTCCCTCAGGTGTTTGAAATGCGAAATTATAGCTTTTCTAGTAGTTTTATATTCATTATAAGGCAAATTGAACTCTTTTGCAGTTTGTTTAACAATTTTCGAAATATTTGTGTAATGTATATGACTGATATTCGGAAAAATATGGTGCTCAACCTGATGGTTAAGTCCGCCGGTAAACCAGTTCACGATACGGTTTTTGGTTCCAAAATTAACCGTAGTGAACAATTGATGAATGGCCCAAGTGTTTTTCATAGTGCCATTTTCATCGGGCAATGGGGTTTCCGCTTCATCAACGACATGTGCCAATTGGAAAACCACACTCAATATTACACCGGCCACGTAATGCATAACAAAAAATCCAATCAGGATTTTCCACCAAGCAATATCCAAAATAAGCATGGGTAATACGATCCAAATGGTTACATAAATGGTCTTGGTAATGACCAAGGTACTCCAGTTGATCACCGGATTCGGGAACTTTCCAAAAGAAAGTTTACGTTTCATATATCGGTACATTTGCTGAAAGTCGGTGGTAATGGCCCAGTTGAAGGTCAATAGACCGTAAAGGAAAATGGAATAGTAGTGTTGAAATTTGTGGTATTTATGCCATTCCGCATGTTTGGAAAATCGTAAGATGCGTCCTGCTTCAAGATCTTCATCATGTTCGTGAATGTTGGTGTAGGTATGGTGTAGAACATTATGTTGAACCTGCCAGTTATAGACATTTCCGGCAAGGATGTATATACTACCTCCCATAATTTTATTGATCCATTTTTTTGAAGAATACGATCCATGATTTCCATCGTGCATAACATTCATTCCTACTCCGGCCATTCCGGTTCCCATAACAACGGTCAATAGTAAGTTGGCCCAATTGGGAAGCCCTAATGTCAATATTAAAAAATAAGGTGTAAGGAACATAGCGAACATGACCAATGTTTTTAGATGTAATCGCCAGTCGCCGGTTTTTTTCTTATGGTTTTCCTTGAAATATTCGTTTACTCTCTTGTTTAAAGTTTTGAAAAATTGGGTGGAATCTTTTCTTGAGAATCGCACTGTTTTTGTATCCATTTGTTGTAAGCTTTTCGTAAATATAAGGCAATGATAATAGATTAATTATAATCTTTTGGTTAATTAGGAATTCTTTAAGTACTATTTTTGCCAAATACAAAGATAAGCATGAAAGCTGAGATAGTATTTAAATATTTTCCCAATTTATCTGATAATCAGCAACATCAGTTTGTGCAATTGGAAGAATTGTATAAAGATTGGAACCTAAAGATCAATGTGGTATCCCGGAAGGATATCGAAGAATTATACTTGCGGCATGTACTGCATTCATTGGGTATTGCTAAAGTTCAAACGTTTAAACCAGGTAGTGAAATATTGGATGTTGGCACCGGTGGGGGGTTCCCGGGAATACCTTTGGCCATTCTTTTTCCAGAATCAAAATTTACACTGGTAGATTCGATTGGAAAGAAGATCAAAGTCGTTGAAGAGGTCGTTGAGGGTCTCCAATTGCAGAACGTAACGCCTATTAACAGTAGGGTTGAGGAATTGAACGCCCAATTCGATTTTATTGTGAGTAGGGCCGTTGCCGCTATGCCGACCTTTGTTCATTGGGTAAAAGGACGCATAAAGAAAGAATCCGTACACGAAAGGCGTAACGGTATCCTTTATTTAAAAGGTGGTGATTTATCAGAGGAGCTGAAAGACTACAGAAATGCAGAGATATTTGAATTGTCCGATTATTTTACCGAAGAATTCTATGATACGAAGAAGGTGGT
Source organism: Maribacter luteus (assembly GCF_009674825.1). Taxonomy (GTDB): domain Bacteria; phylum Bacteroidota; class Bacteroidia; order Flavobacteriales; family Flavobacteriaceae; genus Maribacter_A; species Maribacter_A luteus. The sequence continues at coordinate 22,920 of NZ_WKJH01000028.1, read as the reverse complement.
ATACTTACCTATGAAGTTTAAAGGCTGATTTTTTAAATCGATAACATGGAGTTGAAAGAATAACGGCAATTTTCCGCATATTTTTTCATGTATCGTTGTACTCTACTTAAATAAGAGAACATGTTTTCTGTAGAGGTTGCTGTATTGTTATTATCTCTCTTCATAATTCCATTTTTAAGTTAGATCGCATTGAAAATGCTATTAATTTACAATTACTTAACGTTAAATTTACATACAAATTGTCCTAGTTCCAAATAAATGTTATAAAAACATTTTTAATTAACTGATATACTGATGATTATAAAATGTGTTTTGGTGATTTAAGGTATTGTAGCCTTTTTTTAAATTTTTCGGTTTCTTCCCTTCGAAAGATGGGAAATGGGAATAAAAAAAATCCCTTACTGATTTTATTGGTAAGGGATTTTTTGTTGATATAATTATTGGGTGTTATCCCAAAAATGGATATCTATAGTCTTCTGGGGTCACAAAGGTTTCTTTGATCAGTCTAGGTGAGACCCATCGAAGTAGGTTTTGGGCAGAACCTGCTTTATCGTTGGTACCTGATGCGCGGGCACCTCCAAAAGGTTGCTGGCCAACAACTGCCCCTGTCGGTTTGTCGTTTATGTAAAAGTTTCCGGCGCAATTTTGCAGGGCTTTCGTTGCTTCTTCAATAGCGTAACGGTCTTTTGATAGAACGGCACCTGTTAAGGCATACTCAGAGGTGTTATCAATTAACTCCAATGTTTCTGACCAATCATTATCGTCATAGACGTACACGGTTACGACAGGGCCGAACAATTCGGTTTCCATGGTTGTGTAATGTGGGTCAGTAGTCAGTATTACCGTAGGTTCTATAAAGTAACCTTTTGATTTGTCATAATTGCCCCCAACGACGATTTCCGCTTCTTTGTCCTTTTTGGCTTGGTCAATATATTTTGCCAACTTATTGAACGAGCCTTCATGTATTACCGCGGTAATAAAATTGGTCATATCTTCAGGAGAACCGGGTTTGTTGAAAGTATTCACATCTTTTTTCACCAATTCCAAAATTTCCTTCGATGTTGATTTTGGAAGATATACCCTAGAGGCCGCACTACATTTTTGGCCTTGGAATTCAAATGCTCCTCGTGTAATTGCCGTTGCAACTTGTTGGGGTTTTGCTGTTGGATGGGCGAGGATAAAGTCCTTACCACCTGTTTCACCTACGATTCTTGGGTAGGTTTTATAAGTATGGATATTGTTTCCGATCTGTTTCCATAATTCTTTGAAAACAAAAGTTGAACCCGTAAAATGAAGTCCGGAGAAATCAGGACTGTCGATTATTGTTTTTGATATCATGACAGGGTCGCCACATACCATATTAATGACACCGTCAGGTACACCGGCTTCCTTGAATACATCCATCACAACTTTAGCCGAAAAAATTTGACTATCACTAGGTTTCCAAACGACAACGTTACCCATCATGGCGGCACTTGCCGGTAAATTACCCGCAATAGCCGTAAAATTGAATGGTGTTATGGCATAAACGAATCCCTCTAAAGGTCGATATTCAACACGGTTCCAAATACCTTCGGCAGAATCTGGCTGTTCCTCATAGATTTGGGACATATATTCCACATTGAACCTAAGAAAATCAATAAGCTCGCAAGCTGCGTCGATTTCAGCTTGGTGTATAGTTTTTGATTGGGCGATCATAGTGGCGGCGTTGATCTTTGCCCTGTAAGGCCCGGCAATCAATTCTGCGGCTTTTAAGAATATTGCCGCTCTTTGCTCCCAAGTAAGGTCGGCCCATGCTTTGCGTGAAGCCAACGCATTTTTTATGGCCTTTTCAACATGTTGTTTTTCTGCCAAATGATATTGGCCAACAATATGCTTGTGGTCATGTGGTGGGGAGATAGTTCTGGTCTTCCCTGTTTTGATTTCTAAGTCGCCTATGTAAAATGGAATATCCTCGTTTCCGTTATAATATGTTTTATACTGTTCCAGTACTTCTTTTCTTTCCGGACTTCCGGGAGAATAACTTTTGATCGGCTCATTAATGGCCGTTGGAACCTGAAAAAAACCTTTACCCATAGTTGTATTTTTTAAATTGAAAACTGCCCAAAGGTACTTATTTGGGAATGGATAAAAAACTAAATATTCTGTAAAAAGAGAATCAATTCAAGGCAAAAGGTGCGCTGAATTTAAAAGTGGGTATGTAAACCCTGAACTCTTCGGAAGATTCTAGGTTCATCATGTTGTAGTGTCCTTTCATGGCTCCGATGGTCGAGGCCAATAAACATCCTGAATTGTATGTGTGCGACTCTCCTGGTTTTATTACTGGTTTTTCGCCGATGACTCCTTCGCCATCCAATATTTCGATCTCATTCAAGGAATCGTAGATTTGCCAATGGCGGGAATTCAATTGAACAAGGTCCTTGCTTTGGTTTTCAATGGTAATGGTATACCCAAAAGCGAAATGCATTTTGTAATTTTTGAAGAACGTACCTTCAAAACTTGTGTTCACTGATATTTTTATGCCTTTCGTTACTTGTGTTATCGTCCTCATTCTAATATGTTATTAAGCTCCCAGTGAACAGTAGAATTACTGAAATGCCAGCTAAAATAAAAAAAATAGTGTTCAAAAAAAGATATTTAACTATTGTTTTAAGAGTTCCTTGTTCGTAGAATCTTTTCATTGCCATAAAGAGATAGACGGAAAAAATGGTAATAAAGATCCCGTTGCTGTCCACCTTAAATACAGAGTCTACCAAGAAACTAATAATGAGCAAGATAAATAACAAAGACTGATTATGAAAGCTAAAGATGAGATGATCGGTATAAGTATATTTTTTTCTGATGTAAACCAGCCAAATGAAGATGGCAAATAGAGGTAAAAAGAAAAAAGTTGCGAAAGGCAGTTTTGAAATCAGCTCGTTCAAAAAGCTTCCTGGTTGCTTGGAAAACTTGCTTACGCTCTTGGCCGTATTGAAAACGATCTTGTTTTCATTGGTGTCCTCAATATCGTATTCATCCAATAACTTGCTGTACGATTTTACCTCTTTTTGATTGATAAGGAGGCTGATGACTTTGTACTTTCCGGAAAAACGATTCCCAAAAGTACTGTCCTGGTAGGTGTTGAAACTACTCGTTGGGTGGCTCAGAATAATAGAGTCCCTTTTCTTTATCCGTTCGGAGATCTTAAGGATATTGTCCGCTATTTTCAAAGAATCCATTACTTGTGACAACTCGTTTTGTTGTTCATTGTCCCCAAAATTTAAATTAAGGGTTCCGTTGTCACCAATGAACGAAGAGGCTTTTTCGTCAATGGCATAGTCGTCCAACTGCGAAAAATCGCTATTAAAACTTATGGCCAAAAAATAGATGATGGCCAAACTCAATAAAAACCGGAACGGATTGGTATAGGATACCCTTTTGCCGTTAACATAATCCTTGGTTATTCTTCCTGGTCTGCATAAAAGGGCAGAGAGGGTTTTTAGGAGTTTAGAGTCGTATGAAATGACACTTGCGAAAAATTCATCGAAAAAATCACGAAGGGTCAACTTCTTAACACTGTTCGCTTGCGAGCAGTTAGGACAGAACTTGTCACTAAGTTCAAGTGGGTGCCCGCAATTTTTACAGGTGGTTCCCCTGTATTTCAGTTCGTCTCTTTTTTTTGTAAAAGAAATCAGTTTATTGCCCATATTCAACACTCAAGTTGATAAATATACATCAATTGCTGATATTTTGGGAATTGGTAGATCCCACTCCTATGATGCTATCAAAGATATCCCCGAAGTTACGGTAGTAAACCAAGATGAGGTAGGTGTTTTCCGTAACATGAAAATTACCCGAAATAGGATTCAGGTCAACGGTTTCATCATCCCGTTCAACAACATATTTGTAGTTGTAGAATCCTTGTTTCAATTTTAAAATGCCCTCCATCATACCATTGTCCTCGTTATAGGCCATTTTATTTTCAGGGGTCAAGGCATAATTATTGAATTTACCGTAGATATACACATTGTCCAATCCAACGACAGGGTTATAGGGTACGCTGAAATGAACCTCGGTATATTCGGCCTCTCGTGATGAATCATCCCCTTGTAGGGCACGAACAACGAAATCGCCATTAATGTCGGGGTAATATGTGTAAGGTTTGTCTGCCCTGAACGTATCGGGAAAAAGGTAATGCTGGTATAGATCGCCGATTTCAATATGTGATATTTCCGAACTTGATACCCTGAGGTCCTTTGTGTCGAAATTCAAATATTCGTTCCCTCCAAAAAAAGCGGTTTCCTGATCGTATTTATAAACAAGTTCAGTGCCCATGGTAAATTGTGGGGCTATGTTGAACAATGCCGTTGGCCAATGGTAGTTTTGAAGGATGGCCACCTTGACTTCATTTTTAGGGTTGACCAATTTAAAACTACCTGGATTTAAATTAAACTGAACTACCTGTTTTTCATTGAGGAAAGTAAAATCCCTTGAACGTTTTATGACCCCACTTACAGTAACAAGGTCTTTGTAGACTACGAACTTTCTTGAGAACTGCAGGTCGTTGCCACTATTGTATACTTCTAGGATAAAATTGCCGCTGACCTTTACCCCCACATTTTCATTGGGTATGGTCAATTTGTAATTGGAATACGGTTGTAATGTTGTGTAGCTGTTTTCATAGTCCAGGATACGTTGGTTGTCAATGCCTTTTAGATATTGGGATTTTAATAGCCTGGAAGGTTTCCAGTCATAATCACAATGAATTATTTTATAGTAATAATCCTGTTCATTGGCCAATAAGTCGTCAAATTCCAAAAAAATGGATTCGCCGATTTGAACAACAGGGAACTGGTCATCGTTTTCCCCTTTGAAAATGATCGATTTTATGTTCTCGGGAGGATTGACTTCCTCCATGGTTTGGCCAAACATAAATGGGGTAATTAGCAGTAGTATGGATCGTTTAAGAAAAAGCTGCATTAGTCAATGTATTTTATGGTAAAGGTAAACAAAAACCATACCTAGCAAATTTACATCGATGAATTGCCCAAATTTATAGGAGATAATTATGATTACTTTCCATTAAATGCTATTTTTGCCCGAAATTTTGTTAACCTAAGGTCTACAATTTATGTCTAAAGACATCAGAATACGAAAGGGCTTAAACATTAACTTGGTCGGTGCTGCCGAACAAACTACAGCCAAGGCGGTTTTAAGCAACGTTTATGCCATACACCTGGAAGATTTTCACGGAATAACACCCAAAATGCTGGTAAAACAAGGTGCTGAGGTTAAAGCTGGCGAACCTTTGTTCTACAATAAAGCGAATGAGGTGATGTTGTTCGTATCCCCGGTAAGTGGTGAGTTAGTTGAGATTGAACGTGGGGCAAGGCGAAAAATACTTTCTCTTAAGATACTTGCCGATAAAACACAGGCAATCGTTGAACATGGAACTTTTGATGCCGGGAAGGCAAGCTCAGCCGAGGTTAAGGCGCATTTGTTAAAAACAGGATGTTGGCCGTTTATTAAGCAAAGACCTTACGATATCATAGCGAATCCTGATGCGAACCCAAAGTCGATTTTCATTTCAGGTTATACTACGGCCCCTTTGGCTGCTGATAGTGACTATGTTTTAAAAGGTAAGGAAAAAGAGCTGCAGGCTGCCATTACTGCATTGGGTAAATTAACCCCGGGAAAAGTGCATGTTTCGGTTGGGGCAAGTTCAAATTCGCCATTGGCAGGATTGAACGGTATAGAATTACATAAAGTTTCAGGTCCGCACCCTGCAGGGTTGGTGGGTACCCAGATAAATAAATTGGACCCTATCAACAAGGGTGAAGTTGTTTGGACGGTTTCTCCACAGGATCTGGTTATGATCGGGGAGCTGCTTTTGACCGGAAAGTTCAATGCGGAGCGTATCGTTGCGCTTGGTGGCTCGTCTGTAAAGTCCCCAAAATACTACACGACGAAAATAGGGGCGGAGATCTCTACTTTCTTATATAGTAGTGGAGTGAACAATGATAATTTTAGGGTAATCAACGGCGATGTATTGACAGGTGCCAAAAGTAAACCGGACGGGCATTTAGGATATTACAACAACACCGTAACCGCCATTCCCGAAGGAGACGATTATGAGATGTTCGGATGGGCGCTACCTGTTTTCAATAAGGTGTCCACTACAAGGGCATTGACATTCTCATGGTTAAACCCTAAAAAGAAATATGATCTAAATACCAATACCAATGGTGAGCATCGGGCATTTGTCGTAACGGGGCAATATGAGGAAGTTTTCCCATTGGATATTTTTCCTATGCAATTGCTTAAGGCGTGCATGATCAAAGATCTTGATGAAATGGAACAACTGGGGCTTTACGAAGTGGCTCCGGAAGATTTTGCTTTAACTGAATTTATTTGCATTTCCAAGCAGCCCCATCAGAAAATCATTCGTGAGGGATTGGATTTATTATATAAAGAAATAGGCTAAGAGATGAGTGATAAAAGACTGACCTTTAAAAAAAGACTGCACATACTAAAGCATCATTACAGGGATAAGAAGATGGCACCTGCGTTCAACGCGATCCATACGTTCTTGTTCTCTCCGGATGATACGACACATTCAGGTGCACACGTGCGTGGTGCGGATGATTTGAAGCGAACTATGAATATGGTGATCATGGCATTGATTCCAGTTTTGCTTTTTTCAATGTTCAATGCTGGGTATCAATATTATGCGGCAATTGACGCCGCCAATAATGTGCCACGAGAATTATCGGTTTGGGGCAATTTCCTGACCTGGGATAATTTTTGGATAGGAATCATCAAGGTTCTACCATTGGTAGTTGTTTCTTACGGGGTAGGTTTATTGGTCGAATTTATTTTTGCGGTCATCAAGGGCCATGAAGTTGAAGAAGGGTATTTGGTTACCGGGATGCTGGTTCCTTTGATCGTTCCTATTGATACACCGTTATGGATGTTGGCTGTTGCCGTTATATTCGGTGTGGTTATAGGGAAAGAAGTTTTTGGAGGTACCGGAATGAATATTTTAAATCCGGCATTGACTATACGTGCCTTCTTGTTTTTCGCATATCCCACATGGATGAGTGGAGACAAGGTCTGGGTATACCAGGCGGTTGAAAGAACCGGGACTGCGGATGCTATTTCCGGTGAAACGGTATTAGGTGCTTTGGCCCAAAACAATCTTGCTGAACTTAATTATTCCATATCCGATATGTTCTTTGGTTTTATACCGGGTTCAGTTGGGGAAACATCCACATTCTTGATTCTTTTAGGAGGGTTGTTCTTGATATTTAGTAAAATAGCAAGTTGGCGTATAATGTTGAGTGCCGTTATAGGTTCTTTGGTTATGGGTTACATTTTTAACCTTGTAGTTGATTTTGGAATCATTTCCGAAGCCAGTAATTTCTACGGTTTAATGAGTTTTGAATATTGGAAACATTTATTGGTAGGTGGCCTGGCCTTTGGTATTGTCTATATGGCTACCGACCCGGTAACGGGTTCCCAAACCAATAAAGGAAAATGGATCTATGGTTTCTTGATCGGTTTTATGTCAGTTATGATACGGGTTTTCAATCCGGCATACCCAGAAGGGGTGTTCTTGGCCATTTTATTGATGAACGTATTTGCTCCGACCATTGATCACTATGTGGTTAAAGCCAATATCAACAAACGTTTAAAACGATTTAAGAACGCTACCATTTTACCAAAGGATTCGGATGGAAAAGCGGAAGAACTAAAAGCAGAAACAGTTTAGTCATGGCAATTAATACAGAAAAGAACAGTTACACGGTAATTTTTGCAGCCATAATGGTTGTTATCGTCGGTACGATTTTGGCCTATTTATCCTCTTCCTTGAGTGGAAAGATCGATGAGAATAAACGATTGGAAAAACAACAGAACATTCTTTATGCCATGGGGGTCAATGAGAATGTCGGCGAAGGTAGTGTTAGCTTTGTACCTACGGAAAAGGTTGCCGGTGAGTTTTCAAAATATATCAAAGAACAATTGATTATAGAAGGGGACAAGATAACCAAAGATGATCAGGCTTATTTGATAGACCTTAAAAAACAAGCTACCGCTGCCAAAGAAGGTAAAACAAGGAAATTACCTTTGTTCATTGGGGATAAAGACGGAAAGACTTTCTATATCATACCAATGCGTGGAAAAGGACTTTGGGACGCTATTTGGGGATTCGTGGCTTTAGATGACCAAATGGTGGTACAAGGGGTTTATTTTGATCATGCAGGTGAAACACCTGGTCTTGGAGCCAATATTAAGCAACGTTATTTCATGGATGATTTTGCTGGGGAAACCATTTTAAATGGTACTAAATATGCGGGCATTGCCGTGGCAAAGGGTAATAATGATCCTTTGAACGAAATCAAGGACGATAATGAAGTCGATGCACTTGCCGGAGCTACGATCACAGGTAATGGAGTATCTGCAATGATCAGCGAAAGTGTAAATCTTTATAAGGACTATTTAGAAACGATTAGAGTTAAATAATATGGCACTACTTTCAAAAAAAGATGCGAATTTAATAAAGGACCCGTTAGCGGATAATAACCCTATTACCATTCAGGTATTGGGTATCTGTTCTGCCTTGGCAATTACGGCTGAGTTAAAGGCTTCGGTTGTAATGGCCATTTCAGTTCTCTTTGTATTGGGCATTGGTAACGTGGTTATATCCTTAATGCGAAATATCATTCCATCAAAAATAAGGATCATTGTACAGCTTATCGTAGTTGCCACTTTGGTGATTATCGTAGATCAGGTTTTAAAGGCTTTTGCTTATGAATTAAGTAAGACGCTTTCGGTATTTGTCGGGTTGATCATTACCAACTGTATCATTATGGGACGTTTCGAGGCTTTTGCACTTGGTAATGGACCATGGAGGTCTTTTCTAGATGGTATAGGAAATGCCCTTGGTTATGGTATTATTTTGGTAATCGTAGGTTTCTTTAGGGAACTTTTAGGTTCAGGTACTTTATTTGGTTTTCCTGTATTGGGTAACCCGATCAACAAAACCGGACTATATGCCTTTGGTTATGAAAACAACGGATTCATGATTATTCCTCCAGCGGCATTGATCGTTGTAGGTATTATTATCTGGGTACAACGTTCTAGGAATAAAGCGTTAATAGAAGACAACTAATAAGTTTAAAAAAATAATATCATGTTAGAGCATATAGAATTATTTTTTAGATCCATATTCATCGATAATATGGTGTTTGCAGTATTCTTGGGAATGTGTTCCTATTTGGCTGTATCAAAGAAAGTAGCAACTGCTGTAGGTTTGGGAGCTGCCGTTATTTTTGTATTGGCCGTTACTGTGCCTATGAACTGGTTATTGGATCAGTATTTACTACGTGACGGGGCCTTGGCCTGGTTGGGACCTGAATATGCGGATTATAACCTAAGCTTTTTATCCTTTATCCTTTTTATCGCTACTATAGCGACCATGGTACAATTGGTAGAAATCGTAGTTGAGAAATTCTCACCTTCATTATATAACTCATTGGGTATCTTTTTGCCATTGATTGCCGTTAACTGTGCAATTTTAGGTGGTTCATTGTTTATGCAGTCTAGGGAGATCGCTACATTGGGATTGGCCTTTAATTATGGTGTTAGTTCTGGTATAGGGTGGTTCTTGGCCATCTTGGCCATTGCTGCAATACGTGAAAAGATCAGGTATTCAAATGTTCCTGCCCCACTGAGGGGATTGGGGATAACCTTTATTATTACCGGTTTAATGGGTATCGGTTTCCAGAGTTTTGGTGGTATGTTGACCGGTGGTAGCGAAGAAGAGGCCGCTGTTGAGGAAACAACGACTGCTGCTAAAACCGAAGAAGTAGGGAAAAAAGAAAATAAAAAGGAGATCGATGAAAAAGAGATCTCATATAATGACGCTATAAACAAGTAAAAATGATTTTAGCTACAAGTACAGGCGGAACAATTCTTATTACGGTAATCTCGTTCCTTATTCTATTATTGGCTTTGGTCGCAATCCTATTGTTTGCCAAGCAAAAACTTTCACCTTCAGGACCGGTAACCATTACCATTAATGGGGAGAAAAAAATTGAAGTTGGATCCGGTGGATCTTTACTTTCAACACTTGGTAATCAAAAAATATTCCTTCCTTCAGCATGTGGTGGGGGTGGTACCTGTATACAATGTGAGTGCCATGTCCTGTCCGGTGGTGGGGAAGCCTTGCCAACGGAAACACCTCATTTCTCGAAAAGGGAATTGAATGAAGGTGCGCGATTGGCCTGTCAGGTAAAAGTTAAGCAGGATATGGAAATTACCATTCCTGAAGAGGTTTTCGGTATTAAGAAGTGGGAAGGTACCGTGGTACGTAATTATAACGTTGCTTCTTTTATCAAGGAATTCGTTGTCGAGATTCCTGAAGATATGAATTATAAAGCCGGAGGTTATATCCAGATAGAGATTCCACAATGTGAGATCAAATATTCGGATATTGATATTACGGCACACCCAGAGGAACATGAGACTCCGGATAAATTCCAGGCAGAATGGGACAAATTCAACCTATGGCCATTAGTGATGAAAAATCCAGAGACCGTAGAAAGGGCCTATTCAATGGCTTCTTACCCAGCGGAAGGTCGTGAGATCATGCTGAACGTAAGGATCGCCACACCACCATGGGATCGTTCAGCCAATGGTTGGATGAATGTGAATCCTGGTATTGCTTCTTCCTATATTTTCTCAAGAAAACCTGGTGATAAGGTTATTATATCAGGACCTTACGGTGAGTTCTTTATCAATGAATCCGATGCCGAAATGTTATATGTAGGTGGTGGAGCAGGTATGGCACCGATGCGTTCACATTTATATCACCTTTTCAAAACCCTTAAAACCGACCGTAAAGTTACCTATTGGTATGGTGGTCGTTCCAAAAGGGAATTGTTCTACCTAGAGCATTTTTATGAGTTGGAAAGGGAATTCCCTAATTTCAAATTCTATTTGGCACTTTCCGAACCTATGGAAGAGGATAATTGGAAAGTAAAAGCTGATATTGATGCACCTGGGGATGGTTTTGTAGGGTTTATCCATAATTGTGTTATAGATAATTACTTAAGCAAGCACGAGTCTCCAGAGGATATAGAATTATATTTCTGTGGTCCTCCGTTGATGAACAAGGCTGTTCAGAAAATGGGTGAGGATTTCGGTATCCCAGATGAGAATATCCGATTTGATGATTTTGGAGGATAATGTCCATAATCTTTAAATCTAAAAAATAAAAACCCGAACCTGACAGTTTTCAAAAGCTGTCAGGTTTTTTTAATTTAACCGGTATATTCATGAAAGCTCTTACTGCACAAGAATTACATAATCTGGCGATGAACATCGTGGGGCGGCAGCTCGAAGCTGAGGGTTATGAATTTATGGGCGTCAACAGTAAACCTAAAAAGAACCCCCAATTTGTATGTTTAAAAAATAAGGAATTGCATTTTGTCGTGGTACGCAATGTGGTTTTTCCCGAAGACCCAAAAATTTATGACTTGGGCTTAATGCAGAATATGAAAGACCATGCCGAAAAGCATAAAGCAAAGGTCTATTATGCAGGTGTAGGTTTGTATAACGCGTCAGACCGTAGTTTACCTGTATACTTAAATGAGGAATATTTAGTTGAATATGATGGACTTATTGAAATTTAGTAGTTTGGGAGCGCAAAGAACAGCAATGTTTTTCCAGTTAAGGAAATCTGTTATTTTTTCAAGCGCGATTATTTTTGTTTTGGGCTTCATTTCTTGTAGTCAATCTCTAGGTAAATTTGTAAAGAATTCCAATGCTGGTGGTGCTTTGGGTACATCTTACAGTATTATTTATATCGCTGACAGGCCATTGGATTATCAAAAAGAGATTGATTCGGTTTTCGCAGTAGTTAACCAATCATTATCCACCTATATCCCAACTTCTGATATTTCAAGAATAAATAAAGGGGAAACCGGTGTAACTGTCGATGAAATGTTTCGTGAGGTATTTGATCTATCCAAAGAAATAAACGCCCACACCGAGGGTTACTTTGATCCAACGGTGGGTATCATGGTCAATGCTTGGGGATTTGGTCCAGGGAAGAAAGTGGAGATGGATAGTGTAACGGTAGATAGTTTGATGCAATTCGTTGGATTGGATAAAGTGAGTATAACTCCTGAAAACCGTATAGAAAAACAATATCCCAATACCTATTTGGATTTTAATGCCATCGCAAAAGGATATGCCATAGATCGTTTGGCCAGAATGATGGACGAAAAAGGGGTCAAGGACTATCTATTGGAAGTCGGAGGGGAATTAGTCGGAAAAGGGATTAACCGAATAAAGCAAAAACCTTGGGTTGTTGGTATTGATGATCCACAGGCCGAAACGGGTAGAAGGCTAAAGATTTTAATTCAGTTAGAGGATAAGGCCTTGGCTTCTTCCGGGAATTATCGCAAGTTTAGGATAGATTCCGTAACGGGAAAAAAATACGTGCATACCATAGATCCAAAAACGGGTTATACCAAAAATGCAAGTACTTTGGGAGTTACCGTTTTGGCCAACTCATGTGCTACGGCAGATGCCTATGCTACCGCATTTATGGCAATGCCGTTAGATAAGGTCAAAGAAATATTGGCCGCTGAGAAGGCGTTGGAGGCTTATATAATTTATTTGGACGAAGAAGGGAACACCCAAGAATTCATGACCCAAGGTTTTCAGAAATTGGTCGTAAACTAAGACTTTCGTACCAAGGGAATAATTTCCGTGCTGGCCAATCTATATGTGTCTATTTCTTCAGGCGTCAGGTTTTTGTTGAAATCTACTTCTTCGACCTCGAAGCCTATATCGCGGAGTTTGTCAAAATAATCCCTCCCATAAATTCGTACATGGTCATATTGTCCAAATATCTTGGCTCGTTCTTTTCGGTCGGTAATACTGTTGTCTTCAAAAGTCTTTTCCCTGTTCAGATCCTGGGGTATTTGAAAAATCCCCCATCCTCCAGGTTTCATTACACGGTATAATTCTTGCATGGCTTTGACATCCTCAGGTATATGTTCCAAAACATGGTTACAGAGAATCACGTCATAGGAATCATCATCAAAGGGGAGGTTACATATATCGGCTTTAACATCGGCCAATGGGGAGTTTAAATCCGTGGTGGTATAGTCAATGTTGCCAAGGTTCCTGAATCTTTTGTAGAAAGCCTGCTCAGGTGCAAAATGCAAAACCTTTAAGTTCGACGTAAAAAAATCAGTTTCCTTCTGAAGGAACAACCATAATAATCGGTGTCTTTCCAGTGATAGGGTAGAAGGGGACAGCACATTTTCCCTGGGGTTTTCATATCCGTAGGGTAAAAAAGCCCTGAATTGTTTTCCATCAATCGGGTCGGTATATCTTTTTCCACTAAGCCATAAGGCCACTAAAGGTCTTACCCAATAACTTAACTTTATAAGCAAAGGTCTCGGAATGGCGTTTAGGAAAAATTTGAATATTTTTTTCATAAGATCACTTCCGGAAGAACCTATACTGATTTTCTACAGGAACGATTGAACAGATAGATTTAACCTACAATTGAATTTCCTTTTGCCTAAATTCATCCTCTTCATCACTCACTATACCTAAAGCATCATAAATATATTTGAAAGTAGAAAGTAATTCCGGTTTTCCATTAACAAGGGCAACATCATGCTCAAAGTGGGCACTTGGTTTTCCGTCTGCCGTAAGAATGGTCCATCCATCCTTAAGCTGTTTAATTCTTTTGGTACCCATATTGGTCATAGGCTCAATGGCAACAACCATACCTTCAACGAATTTTTTGCCTCGGCCTCTTCTGCCATAATTTGGCATTTCAGGGTCTTCATGCATTTTTTGACCTAAACCATGACCTACGAGCTCACGTACCACGCCATAACCATGGGCTTCGGTGAATTTTTGAATGGCATAACCTACATCTCCGACACGGTTACCAATTTTAAATTCTTTAATTCCTATGTATAAAGATTGTTTGGTTACCTCGAGTAACTTCTTGACTTCAGGAGTAACTTCCCCTACTTCAAAAGTATAGGCGTGGTCTCCGTAATAATTGTTTTTCAAGGCACCGCAATCAATGGAAATTATATCGCCTTCAACTAATGGGGTATCGTTAGGTATACCATGTACCACTTGGGCATTTGGACTCATACATAGAGAATTAGGAAAATCATATAGTCCTAAAAAACCGGGGACAGCCCCATGGTCTCTAATAAAATCCTCTGCTAATTTATCTAAATACAATGTTGTTACTCCGGGCTTAACCTCTGATGCAAGCATACCAAGAGTTTTTGAAACGATCAATGCGCTTTCTCGCATTAACTCTATTTCTTCGGGTGTTTTGACTATAATCATAAGTTGCAAAGGTAAATATTTACTTTGAAGCTTGGAAGCCAAATGATGCCAATCTAAAAGGTTTGTGAAAAGTGTTAATGTAGGCTTTTAAAGTACTCAAAGGCCAATGATAGACGGGAACCGTACCAGGAAAAATATTCGCCATCCACAAAGATTCCCTTTCCTTCTATGCCGGTATTTTCAATATCATTGATATGTTGCTCTTTAAAAGGAAACGGTTCAGAAGAAAGCAAGGCCAGATCTACTTTGGTTTTTTTTAGATAATCGTTGTCAATAAAGGGGTATCGAGGGTTTTCTGGGCTCATGTTGATAAAGCCATTCAATTGTAATAAATAGTCTATGAATGTACCTTTTCCGGCAAGCATCCATGGCTTTTGCCAAATAAAATAAAGTACTCGTTTTTTGGGTTTATGAAGAATGAAGGCTTCAAAACTTTTTTGTTTTCGTTCGATCCCTGAAACCATAATGGCCGATTTATCTGGGCAATTGAACAAGATTCCGTATTGTCTTATTAGTTGTAAAGCGTTCTTTATATTGTTTACGTCAGAGACATGAACTGCGTACTTTTTTTCAAGGGTCTCAACAATTTCTTTTGTGTTTTCTTCTTTGTTACAGAGGATAATATTGGGGTTTAATTTGGCAATTTTATCAAATGATACTTTTTTGGTTCCCCCAACAATGGTTTTCGTTTTTTTTAAGTAGCCCGGATGAACACAAAATCGGGTGATTCCGACCAAGTATTCTTCCAAACCTAAATCTACAAGTGTTTCAGTTTCGGATGGTACTAATGATATAATACGAAAAGGCCAACTAGGTAAAACCGTAGTTCTTCCAAGTTGGTCTTTTATTGTATTATGCATTTAACCGTATTGATTTATACCAACGACTCTCTTGTCATGGCTTCTGGCTGTGCAACACCCATCATTTTTAAAATGGTCGGTGCAACATCACCTAAAACACCATTTTTTATTTCTTTTAAATCGTTATCGATTAAAATTACCGGAACAGGATTCGTGGTATGTGCCGTATTAGGTGAGCCATCGGGATTGATCATGGTCTCACAGTTACCGTGATCCGCAATCAAAATGGTCGAATATCCATTATCCAAACCTGTTTCGATTACATCTTTGGCGCATACATCTACAGCTTCGCATGCCTTGATAGCGGCTTCCATAATACCTGTGTGGCCAACCATATCACCATTCGCAAAATTAAGACATACAAAATCAGCTTCTTGCTTCTTTAATTCTTCCACTAGAGCATCCCTAAGCTCATAAGCACTCATTTCAGGCTTTAAGTCGTAAGTGGCTACTTTGGGCGAATTTCTTAGAATTCTGCTTTCACCTTCAAAAGGCTCTTCCCTTCCTCCAGAGAAAAAGAAAGTTACATGAGGGTATTTTTCCGTTTCTGCTATTCTAATTTGTTTTTTGCCGGCTTTGGATAATACTTCACCAATAGTTTCAGTGATATTGTCTTTGTTGAAAATCACTTTGATACCTTTAAAACTTTCATCATAGTTGGTCATGGTAACATAATATAATTTTCGTTTGGTCGTATTGTACTCAGGAAAATCGTTCTGACACAACATATTGGTCAATTCCCTTCCACGATCCGTTCTGAAATTGAAAAAGATTATAACATCATCTTCTTCAACGATACCATTTTTATCGGCAACCAATGGTTTTATAAACTCGTCCGTTACCCCATTGGCATAGTTAGATTCTAAACTTGCGACCACGTTATCGGTTGGGTCACCGATACCATTGGCAATTACATCATAGGCCAGTTTAACCCTTTCCCACCTATTATCACGATCCATAGCATAATAACGACCTGTCAATGTGGCAATTTTACCTGTGGTTTTTGCCATATGATCCTCTAAGTCGGCAACAAATGAAGCTCCGGATTTAGGGTCTACATCCCTGCCATCCGTAAAGGCATGTACGTATACCTTATCAAGGTTATTGTCCTTGGCCGCACTTAACAAACCTTTTAAATGGTTTATATGTGAATGAACACCGCCATTGCTCAATAATCCTAGGAAATGTACTTTTTTATTGTTCGTTTTTGCATAGTTAAATGCATCAACCAAGACTTTTTCGTCCTTTAACGTGTTGTTTTCAATCGCAAGATTAATCCTGGTCAGTTCTTGATAAACGATTCTTCCGGCACCTAAATTCATATGCCCAACTTCACTGTTACCCATTTGGCCCTCCGGTAGACCTACATTTAACCCATCTGTACGTAATGCCGCATTCGGGTACTTTGTATATAAACTGTCTATAAAAGGAGTGTTTGCATTGTCAATAGCCGAAACTTTAGGGTCAGGGGATGTGCCCCAACCATCTAAAATCATTAAGATTACTTTTTTATTCATTGTATTAAATTTCTTTATGCAAAAATACGGTGTTACGGTAAGTTTAACTAGTTATTTAAGGGGCTTTTTTTTAACGTACAAGCATGCTGATATCGTTTCGGAAATAGTTGTAATTTGTTAAAATTTAGTTATTTAACAGTTAATGCTGAAACATTTTAAAGGCATTGGAGTCTATATTTATACTAAGTTAATAGTATTCATCAATCATTATCGGATCCTGTCCGGTACAAAAAACAATCATCATGAGAAAAACAATCGTAATCGCGACCGCAGCTTGTATGCTCACGGTCACTGCTGCAATGGCAAATCATCAAAACCAAAATGCGGATTTTAACGTGAACCCCACTTCTTTCAGAACGGTAGAACTTAATACGTTATGTAAGGCAATAGTGAAGGGGGATGTTGATCTGGTTAAAAAGTTGATTGCCATGGGGGAAGACGTAAATCGGAAATCCCTTGGAAAAACCCCTGCCATTTTCGCTGCACGTTATAACCGCGTGGAGATCTTAAAGATTTTGATAGAAAATGGGGCTGACCTTCGTATTAAATCGAATAAGGGCCATTCTATTACTGAAATTGCCGAGTTAGCCAATGCAAAAGAGGCTTTACAGGTAATCAATGCGGAAATGCAGAGCTGATTCAAGATTGAGAACAAAAAAAAGCACCCCACCGAAAGTGGGGTGCTTTTTTTTAATGTATTCACTTCAAATAGTGTTCAAGTAAAAGAGTGAATCTTAAAAGATCAAAAATCGTAACCCGTAGCTACCCTATAGATAAAAGCATAAAACGCCAATGACAGCATAAAAACGCAGAAAATGGAGTATGCTTTTAATAGTAGTACAACAAAATTCGGGCGGCAATTCTCGAATGCTTCCGTGTAAATGTCCTTAAAATGTAATAGTGTTCCCATATAGTTTTGTTTAAGTGATCGTAAATCAAAGCTATAAGGGGTTAAATCTGAGGCAATAAAAAGAATTGGGTATAGCCCAAAGATACTAAAATATTGTCTAAATCAAATTGAATTGTGTTAATTCTGAAAAAGACTATCCACCATATTTAGCTATGGCTTCCTTGATTTTTTCTATACGGTTTTCCGGATCGGGGTGTGTACTTTGGAATTCGGGTACTCGATTGGGGCCTGCGGCCGCTTTTAAAATTTTCATTACCTCTATCATTTCCATAGGGTCGTATCCTGCATTTATCATGAACCAAACGCCAAGGTCATCACTTTCCAATTCATCACCACGACCATTTTTTAAAAGGGTGTTCTGACCAATGCTACCTACGATACCCCCGGCATCTGCACCAACAGTTGCTCCCATGGTCACGGTTTGCCAAAAATTGCTGTCCGCGATACGTTCGGCAGAATGTCTACCGATAACATGACCGATCTCATGTCCTAGGACACCGGCCAATTGTGCTTCGTTAAGTTGGGAGAATAGGGCATAGGTGATGAAGATCTGACCACCAGGCAATGCAAAAGCGTTTATGGTCTGCTCATCGGCCAATAAATGAAAATCGTATTCATACGGGGTTTCACGGGCAATACTATTGTCAACTAACTTTTTACCTACAAAATCGATCAAGGATTGAAGGCGTTCATCTGGGTATAGCCCCCCGTGTTGTGCAGCCATTTCAGGAGCACTTTGTACGCCGATGGCAATCTCTTGTTCAGAACTCATATTAATGTTCTGTACCCTTCCTGTGTATGGGTTCTCTTCTTTGTTGCTGCATCTTTGAATAAAGGCAAATGCAACAATGGCCAAGCCAATAAAGATTCTAATTTTCCAACTGCCTCTTCTCATGGTTAGTTTTGTTCAGTGTTGGCCCAATATATAAAAAACCTATAAAAGTGCGGTATTTATATCTAAAATATTATTACGTAAGTAATTTTTGATGAAGCCGGATGTAAAATGCTCACTGCCATAAAAATTCTCTTCACGTAGTAATTGCACTAAATTCAATCTTCGGAAGGCCGTAAGCATCGGAATCGAGATAGGTGCATAGCTATAATGCCATGGTTCATATTTAAAACCCCGTCGTTTGGGTTCATTGGTATAAACGATATGGAAATCGAATTCTTTTGAATTTTCATCCATCCACTTCTTAAAATCCTCAAAAGGCCCGCCCGCTTCGAATTTTTCCGGTACCAGTACGTCGCCATTGGTTTTTCGGTACCCATCGATTATATCAATATCTGTACCCCAATGATGCCTGCTGGTTCCGGGAATGGTGGAATACTCTATTATTTTATCAATGGCATCGAGAGGGGGCATGCCGTTGTCTTCGGTGTACCTAATGAATTTTCGTTCCCAAATCAGTTCCTGTCGTTCAAAATTTCTAAAACTGGAAACGATCTTTAAATCAATACCATCACTATAAGCGGCTTTTTTCATGGCCAAAAAGGCATCGTGGGCTTCCTTTCTAAGGTTAATACCTTCCCCGTATAATTGTATGTCTTCTTTCCCCATTAACTCCAAAACCGAATACTCGAATTCACGGTCTTTGGCAACCATAAGGGAGGGGGCCAATGTCAAGGCCAATCCTGAAATGCTACTTTTTTTTATGAATGATCTTCTTTTCATACTGTATTAATTATACCAAAATGACTTATAAGCGTTTATGTGCAAATATGTTGCCATATTTTTAAAGCCAAAATATTCATACTTGTTGAACTTCTATTAAATAACGGCTTCAATCGTTTTTTAATGCCCAAAACAATAAAATTAAACAAATATTATGAGTACTTGGTTTATCCTAAGGGGGCAAAGGCAGGATAGATGGCGCACATGTTCGAATGTCTCTACTGCTTTACGGAAAGATACAGGTATCCTTGATGACGCTGTTTAAGGTCGTGCATGGTTATGATATAGAAATATATACCAGTGGATAATCCCATATCGCGGGAAATAACGGATTCCCTGTTCGAAGTACCATCGAACTCATTTTGGTAGTTTTCCTTGGAATAGACCAGAACCCCATATCTATTGAATATCTGTAAGGAATTATTGGGGGAAACCTCGATACCGTCAAGGACCAGATAATCGTTTTTACCATCGCCGTTCGGGGTCATGTAATAATTGTCAAGTTCTATAGTGTCGAATTGCTCAACCTTATCGGCATTACCGCCAAGGGTCAATATTTCATAGTCATTGGGAATAAACGGTAGTGAGGTGATGGAACCTCCTGCCAATCCACCTTCAACATTGGTATTTCCTAAATTCACCCATTCGTCCTGTTCTTTATGCCAGCCCACTACCTTAAGATCCCCAAGATATTCTGCCAGGGCTCCAATGTTGCTCAGTTCGTCCCAGGTTAGGGTAACTGTGGTCAGGGCCTCACCTTCTAAATGCCAGTATTCCTTTTCACTGACCGACATGTATTCGGAAGCGATTTTTTGGGTCTCGAAACTTTTGCCGAACACCGAAGGGGAGTTAGGGTCTTCATAAAAATAAGCGCATTTGACCAAGGGGTCGATCTCATCCGAGCTTATGCCCAAGGGCCTAAGTCTATTATCATCACCTACAGGGAAAGTAAAATTGTCCTTGTTCGTGAAGGCGGCATAGCCATCTATTAGGGATACGTCATTTTCGCCAACATAAAAGGCATTCTCCATGAAATTGGTAAAAATGTTCGTATCTATTCTTGGTGTAATCACATCACCTACAATAAGGTTCACATTATTGGTCACATCGATCTGGGTGTCCAAATAGAGTCCATTGTCTACGGCGATTTCCGCATCATAAAATACCGGGATATTGGAACCTGAAACCACGATGGATTTATCAAAACCATAAAACCCTACCAATCCTGAATTTTTGTCGAACTCACCATCATTGATCAAGTCCATATGAAAACCGACCATAGTTGAACCATGTATTTGCATAGCACCATAGTTATGCACGGCATCTTGGGCATTCGAAAAAGCTGTATAGCCTAGTAAGATGGTCAGTAGTATTTTTTTGAACATCCTAATATAATTTTTTTATAGTAATTGAACTGCCATTTGCTATAATATCGACGTCATTCCAATTATAATTAAATGAATTTGTTCTTTTTGCCAAGATTTGTAATTGATCTCCGGAGGTTATAGTTAAATAAAGCTTTCTAGAGGCTGAAACTTTTTTAAGATATCCCCCGTCATATATCTCACTTGCAGTAACGTCAGTACCATTAATTTGAAGTTTTGCATCAAAATAGGTATAATAGTCAGTTTCTGCAGATACAGTATATTCTACTTCATAAACACCATCTTCACTAATGGTCAATTTGTAGTTTGAAGTGTTTAAACTATAAACATCGGTACTACTGTTGATTCGGGTCGTATTGATTCTTACCGCTGAATAATAGGTAGATAAATTATAGGAGGCAGTATTATAGCAATCTATAATTTTTGTCTGTAAAAGTGCTCCCCCATCTGGGCCTACGCTAATTGCATTGTTTGCAGCTGAGGAAACTACATTTGCTGTTTGTGAAGTGGTCTCTTCATTAGTATATGTGATTATACCAGAAGAGGTGTCTTGCACGAGGTTAGTGATGATATCCAATCCAGGATCACCTTGGTCACCTTTTTCACCTTTGTCACCGACTTCTCCTTTATCACCAACTTCACCTTTGTCTCCGGTTTCGCCTTTATCTCCGACTTCGCCTTTATCACCAACTTCTCCTTTGTCACCAACAAGACCTTTATCTCCAGTTTCTCCTTTGTCACCAACATCTCCTTTGTCTCCTTTGTCACCGACTAGACCTTTATCTCCGGTTTCTCCCTTATCTCCGACTTCACCTTTATCGCCAACTTCACCTTTGTCACCAACGAGACCTTTATCTCCGGTTTCACCTTTATCGCCAACTTCTCCTTTATCTCCAGTTTCTCCTTTGTCACCAACATCTCCTTTGTCTCCTTTGTCTCCGACTAGACCTTTATCTCCGGTTTCACCTTTGTCTCCTTTGTCACCAACTAAACCTTTATCTCCAGTTTCACCTTTGTCGCCGGTTTCTCCTTTGTCACCGATTTCGCCTTTGTCTCCTTTGTCGCCGGTTTCTCCCTTATCTCCGACTTCGCCTTTGTCTCCTTTATCTCCGACTTCACCTTTATCGCCAACTTCACCTTTGTCACCAACGAGACCTTTATCTCCGGTTTCACCTTTGTCGCCGGTTTCTCCTTTATCACCAACATCTCCTTTGTCTCCTTTGTCACCAACTAAACCTTTATCTCCGGTTTCACCTTTATCGCCAACTTCTCCTTTATCTCCAGTTTCTCCTTTGTCACCAACATCTCCTTTGTCTCCTTTGTCTCCGACTAGACCTTTATCTCCGGTTTCACCTTTGTCGCCGGTTTCTCCTTTATCGCCGGTTTCACCTTTGTCACCGGTTTCTCCCTTATCTCCAACTAAACCTTTATCTCCGGTTTCTCCCTTATCACCGGTTTCACCTTTGTCACCGACTTCTCCTTTGTTACCGGTTTCTCCTTTATCACCAACATCTCCTTTGTCTCCTTTGTCACCAACTAAACCTTTATCGCCGGTTTCACCTTTGTCACCGACTTCCCCCTTATCTCCGACTTCGCCTTTGTCTCCTTTATCTCCAGTTTCTCCTTTATCACCAACATCTCCTTTGTCTCCTTTATCTCCGACTAGACCTTTATCTCCGGTTTCTCCCTTATCTCCGGTTTCACCTTTATCGCCAACTTCTCCTTTATCTCCAGTTTCACCTTTGTCACCAACTTCTCCTTTG
>NZ_WKJH01000028.1:0-294 GCF_009674825.1 Maribacter luteus | reverse complement strand
TCTCCGACTTCGCCTTTGTCTCCTTTATCTCCAGTTTCTCCTTTATCACCAACATCTCCTTTGTCTCCTTTATCTCCGACTAGACCTTTATCTCCGACTTCACCTTTATCGCCAACTTCACCTTTGTCACCAACGAGACCTTTATCTCCGGTTTCTCCTTTGTCGCCGGTTTCTCCTTTATCACCAACATCTCCTTTGTCTCCTTTGTCACCAACTAAACCTTTATCTCCGGTTTCTCCCTTATCACCGGTTTCACCTTTGTCACCGGTTTCACCTTTGTCACCGACTTCTCCT
>NZ_WKJH01000027.1 GCF_009674825.1 Maribacter luteus | reverse complement strand
CTATAGGGACCTTGACGATGACGGTGATGGTATCGACACCCCGGATGAAGATGCCGATGGAAATGGCGACCCAACCAATGACGACACAGACGGTGATGGTACACCGGATTACCTTGATCCTATGAATGATTTATTGGATGTTGTTGATGACATGGTCGCAACAGATGTAAATACACCTTTGACCATTGATATTTTAGAGAATGATATGGGTATTCCTGAAAATGGAACTTTGACTGTAACTGATCCTGAAAATGGTACCATTGTTATTAATGACGGGGGAACACCTGACGACCCAACTGATGATACCGTAACATACACACCAAATTCTGATTATGAAGGCACTGACTCTTTCGAATATACGGTATGCGATGCCCAAGGTAATTGTGATACGGCAACTGTAACTATTGAAGTGGGAACAGCACCTATGATAGATGCTGTTGATGATACTGCTTCTACAGAAATGGATTCACCAGTAGATATTGACATTTTGGCAAACGATTCCGGTATACCTGATATCGACTCCTTAACAGTTAGTGATCCTTCTAATGGCGTAGTGGTAATTAATGATGGGGGAACTCCAGATGACCCTAATGACGACACGGTTACATATACTCCAAATGAAGGGTTTACCGGTACAGATTCATTTGAGTATACGATTTGTGATGCTATGGGGAATTGTGATACCGCTACTGTGACGATAACTGTGGATATGTCAAATACTCAGATTGATGCCGTGGATGACGATTATTCTGGTGTTTTTGTTGATGGTACAAATGGAGATGTGGTGCCTAATGGAAATATTTTTGACAATGATACTTTAGATGGTGAACCGGTAAGCCCTGAAGATGTTATTTTGTCAGTTACACCTACAGAGCAATTAATAATCAATCCTGATGGTAGTATTGAAGTGGTGCCGAATACGGCTGAAGGTACATATACCATAGAATATTCAATCTGTGAAGTTGCAAACCCTTCAAACTGTGATACAGCCATAGTAACGGTTCAAGTTAGTGAGGTAGAGGAGGAAGCTATTTTGGTTAACCAAATGGTAACTCCGAATGGTGATGGTAAAAATGATTTCCTATTTATAAAAGGAGTTAGAAATGCGGCCAATAATTCCTTGAAAATTTTTAATAGATGGGGTGTTGCCGTTTACGAGGGTGAGAATTACAATAATCAGAATAATGTATTCGATGGTAGGTCTAAAGGCAGGTCCACTGTGAGTGCTGGTGAGTATCTTCCTTCCGGTATATATTTTTATATCTTTGAGTATCAAAAAGGGAATAGTGAGAACAATACTGATAGTGGTTATATCTACGTCAGTAAGTAATACCTTATACTATTTATATGAATTTAAGAAATAGCATTCTAGTAGTATTGTTATCAATACTGACTACAGAGATTGTATCTGCTCAACAAGATGCCCAGTACACCCAATACATGTATAATACAATGAGTGTAAACCCGGCTTATGCAGGTTCTAGAGGGCAATTGAGTATAGCCGCATTATATCGTTCGCAATGGGTAGGATTGGATGGAGCACCTAAAACGCAGACTTTGAACCTTCATTCACCAATCAGGAACAGTAAACTTGGGTATGGAGTTTCAATAGTTAACGATGAAATTGGGGACGGAGTGATCCAAGAAACATATTTCGACGCGATTCTTTCATATACCATAGACGTCTCCAGGGAAGGAAAACTATCTTTTGGATTAAAGGCAGGTGGAAACTTGTTGAATTTGGATTTTCAGGGTTTACGAAATTTTGATGTGGAACCTGTAAATGAAGAAAATATTGAAAATAAGTTCTCGCCGAATGTAGGTGTTGGTATTTATTATCATACTAATTCGTTTTATGCCGGACTTTCAGCTCCTAACTTATTGGAAACAGAGCATTTTGACAATAGTAATCAAGATTCCAACGATATTCAGTTTTTATCAAAAGAGCGTATAAACTTTTATTTGATTACCGGCTATGTAATGGATTTAAACGGGAACTTGAAATTTAAGCCTGCACTATTGACCAAAGTAGTTGGCGGGGCTCCCTTACAAGTAGATATGTCGGCAAGTTTTATGCTGAACGATCAATTCACATTCGGTGCTGCGTACAGATGGGACGCTGCAGTTAGTGCAATGGTAGGTTTTCAGATTTCAGATCAGTTGATGCTAGGATTGGCTTATGATAGGGAAACCACGGATTTAGGAGGTACTCAGTTTAATGATGGATCTTTCGAGGTTTTCTTAAGATATGAATTGGTCAAGTCGTTCCGAAATCTTGTTTCGCCTAGATTCTTCTAAAAGCAATAAAAGATGGTTAAGAAAAATATTTTAATTATTGTCGTTTTGGCATTTTTGATGTCTCATAGTACATGGGCGCAAGAAAGGTTTCTGACCAAGGCCGATCGAAAATATCAAGAGTATTCGTTCAGTCCTGCAATAGATATCTATAAAAAAGTTCTGGACAAGGGATATGTTTCGGCCGAATTATTGAAAAACCTAGGTAATTCATATTATTTCAATGCAGACTATAAAGAAGCGGCGGATACTTACAAAAGATTATTAAAAGATTACAAGACTGAAATAGGACCGGAATACTATTTTAGATATTCACAGAGTCTAAAAAGTTTGGGTGATTATGAAGCATCCCAAGAATTGATGGACCAATTCAGCCAAATGACGTCCGGTGATTTAAGGGCAGGGTTTTTCAAGCAGGAGAAAGATTATTTAGAAGAAATAAAAAAGAATTCCGGTAGATACGAAATAAAGCCTTTTGAATATAATACCACTTATTCGGAGTTTGCTCCTTCTTACTACAAAAAGGGTCTAATTTTTTCTTCTGATAGGGATACGGGAAATTTAGCTAAATATAGGCATACATGGAATTCGAAAGACTTTTTGGATCTTTATAAAGTCAATAGTGATAGTATCGATAATAATCGGGTCACAAAACTGGGGGATGATATCAATACCAGATTGCATGAATCAACCTCTGTAGTAACCAATGATGGGAAACATCTTTACTTTACGCGTAACAATTTTAAGGATGGTAAATACATTACTGATGAAAATGGTATAATCCGCCTTAAATTATTACGGGCGACATTAGTGGATGGTGTTTGGTCCAATATTGAGGAATTACCTTTTAACAGTGATTCGTATTCTACTGCGCACCCTGCTTTTAGTCCAGATGGGAAAACATTGTATTTTGCTTCGGATATGCCAGGTTCATTGGGGCAGTCAGATATTTTTCGTGTTTCATTGTATGCTGACGGAATGTTCGGAACCCCCGAGAATTTGGGTAATACGATAAATACGGAGGCAAGGGAGACTTTTCCTTTTATTACCTCGGATAACGTTATGTATTTCTCATCAGATGGCCATCCCGGTCTTGGTGGGCTCGATGTCTTCGCGACAAAGATAGAGTCGGGTAAATATAACGGGGCTGTAATGAATGTTGGGGAACCTGTGAACAGTAAAATGGATGATTTTACGTTCATTTTTTCAGAAGATACACGAAAAGGGTATTTTGCATCCAATAGGGATGAAGGCCTAGGTGCAGATGATATTTATTCATTTGTGGAAACAGAACCTTTAAAACTGGTTTGTGATCAATCCGTTTCAGGAACGGTAAGGGACAAGATAACCAATGAAGTTTTGGTCGGTGCAACCGTAAAGGTCATAGATGAGGATAATCAGGAATTATTGACCACGGTCACAGATTCGGACGGTAAATACAATTTGTCAATAGACTGTAATAGAGGTAATTTCGTAAGGGCTTTAATGCAGGGTTACGTGCCTTCAGAAGAATATTTAGGTAAATCCGATGGCAAGCCTAACATAATCGATTTCTATTTAGAGAGAGATCAGGTTACGGCAGGATTTGGTGATGATTTGGCCAAATTACTCCAATTGAGTACCATATATTTCGACTTTGATAAGTACAATATCCGTAAGGATTCAGAGATAGAGGTTGAAAAGGTCATTGCGGCAATGGAAAAATACCCAAGTCTGAAGATAAAAGTAAATTCGCATACCGATAGTCGTGGTCGTGATGCCTATAATCTATGGCTCTCGCAGAAAAGAGCAGAGGCTACCGTTCAATATATGATTTCCAAAGGCATCGCCGAAGATCGATTAAAAGGTGAAGGATTTGGGGAAACCAAATTAATCAATAAATGCGAAAATGGAGTTCGTTGCTCGGCCAAAGAGCATGAGAAAAACCGTAGGTCAGAATTTATTATCTTGGAATAAATGTCTATTTACTAAAAGAAAGGGCACCTTCAACGAAGGTGCCCTTTCTTTTTAAATTGTTTTGTAACTTGCTTATATTCTTATATTTATGTGCAAAATGCATTTATTTTTTTGTAGGAAATGATGCATTTTGATTGATTCATACCTTAAAACAGGGGTTATACAACATTAGTTACGGCATATTGGACTGTATGGGTATTTTTACCCAAATGTTATTTAATCAAATGATGGAAATAAAGGTTCCAGGGTTTTATATTGTTCTGATATTTTTATTCTTAGGAGTTGGTGTTCAAGCACAGGCTACAATAACTATTGAAGTAAATTGGCCAAATTGGTCTTCTGAGAATAGAGTTACATTTAGAGACCCTTCAAATACTCAAATAGGAGGGAGAATTTGTAATCCAGCGGCTTGTTATAATGGATTTGGGAATAACTCATATAATAATATTGGTAGTCCACAAACTTATACAGGAGTACCTTATGGTACTAATTATGATATTTATTTAGAGGATCGCTATGGTGATGGTTGGAATGGAGGGGGATCTTATGTAAGGGTGTATCAAGATGGTGTCTTAATTTTAAGCTCAGATTTAACATCAGGGTCAACCCGGACCGTTTCATTTGATATAATTGCTACCCCCCCAGCCCTTTCAATAGGGGATGTTTCTGTAAACGAAGATGATGGTACTGCAACATTTACCGTATCCCATATAGGCAACAATGCTGGAGGGGCATTTACGGCCAATTATCAAACAGTTAATGGTTCAGCATTGTCAGGAACGCATTATACGGCCAGTACGGGAACCTTGAATTTCAATGGTAATGTAGGAGACATGGATCAATTTGCCATACCGATTATCGATAACAGTTTATACGATGGGGATAAGGCTTTCTCTATTCAATTAACATTTGTATCCGATCCTTCTGTAATTATAAGTGATGTAGGTTCGGGCACTATTGTAGATGATGAAGTTGTATTATTTAATCAACCCTTGGCTTTATACGATCAGTTCAATGGTTATTACGGATATACTTCCACAGGTGGTTCACTAAGAGCGAATGGTAGTTCTGGGAATGTATGCACTGTTAACGCTAGTTCGAGTAATTCCCTAACTTCGGATATACCAGCTGGTGCAAAGATAGAAAAGGCATATTTGTATTGGGCACATTCAGGGGCCAATCCTGATACCCAAGTAACATTTGAAGGTAATTCCGTAACTGCTGATTTGGTTTATGGCGCAAATTATACTGGTGGTTTTGGCCCTTATTATGGGTGTGTTAGTGATGTTACCAGTATAATTTCAGGAATAGCATCACCAAATTCCAATTCATTTGATTTTAGTGGTTTAACAATAGACAATGGAGGTAGCTACTGTGGTAATTCAACTGTATTGGGTGGTTGGTCGTTGATTGTTTTCTATGAAGATACAAGCTTATCAGCCTCAACGATAAACATTTATCAAGGCTTCAATCCAGAGCGATATTCAAATTCATCATTTACCATGAGTGGTTTTTTTGCAATAGGTACAACTGGTGCAAAGACAACAGTACTTTCTTGGGAGGGTGATCAAAATTTTAATGCAAGTGAAAATCTTACGGTAAACACGGGTTTAGGCAATCTTCCATTAATTGGGGATGGGGATAATTCCTTTTTTTCCCGTAATCCGTTTAACTCCACTATTTTTGATAATAGTGATGCCACTCCGGTCAATGACACCAACGCCCATGGTATGGATTTAGATACATACGATTTCTCTTCATTTGTACTTCCCGGGGAAACATCGGTAACAGTTAATGTACAATCAGGTCAGGATTTAGTAATTATGAATGCCGTTATACTTAAGGTTCCTTCAAACCTTATTTCGGGAACAGTATTTGAAGATGTAAATTACGGTGGAGGAATAGGAAGGAATTTGGCGACTGCCTCTGGAGTGCCTGTTCAAGGCGCTAGGGTTGAACTGTACAATGTTTTTGGATTTTTTGTGGAGTCTACCACAACGGATGCCAATGGTAAATACATTTTCGCGGGTATGGCCAATGGCAATTATAGTGTTAGGGTCGTTAATAATACCGTAAAATCATCAAGAGGTGGAGGGGCTGCATGCTCCACATGTATACCTGTTCAAACCTTTAAGACATATTTCGCTTCCAGTGCCAAAGTCGAGGTGACAAATGAAGTGGGTGGCGCCTATCCCTCTGGTGTCGATTCCGGGGCGGGAAATCTGACAGGGGCACAAACTATAGCCACAGTGCAAATTTCAAGCGAAGGCGCCCTTGGTCTTGATTTTGGATTCAATTTTAATACCATTGTCAATACCAATGGTAGTGGTCAAGGTTCTTTGGAGCAATTTATCTTGAATAGTAATACACTTGGCGAAACAGGACTTGATATCGAGGCAAATGGTATTTTTGACCCTGCAGCAGGTGAGGACACTTCAGTTTTTATGATTCCACCACCAAGTGATCCATTGGGAAGAACGGCAGATGCCAATTATTCAAGCGGTTACTTTGATATAGATATTCCAAATGGTAGTCCCTTACCTGTTATTACCGATAATGACACCCATATAGACGGAAGAACACAAACCGCCTATTCAGGGAACTCCAATGCAGGAACTGTTGGTTCAGGGGGCACTACCGTAGGTATATCCGCAACAGTTCTGCCAAGTTATGATCGTCCGGAAATTCAAGTTCATAGAAATGGAGGAGATGTGTTGGTAACACAAGGGAGTAATACAATCATAAGAAATATCTCGGTGTACGCTGATAATAATGCTGCTATACGGGTTGATGGTGGTTCAACCACGATTATTAACAATTTACTGGGCGTAAATGCCTTAGGGTCAAATGCCGGTAATGTGGATTATGGCGTTGAAATCACCGATGGTACAATGCTGGTCGATGGCAATTATATCGCAACCAACACCGATGCGGGCATCTTTATAGATGGTGGTACATCATCCACGATACAAAATAACCAAATTACAGCAAATGGTGATGCTGCTTGTGATGATAATATTACCATCGAAAACGGTTCTGGTATTGTAATTCAACAAAACTTGGTCGAGAATGCCGCCTCTCTCGGTATTGATGGGGACGGAATCACTGGTGGTGTGCTCATTACCGAGAACACCGTGACCTCTTCAGGACAAGATGGGGGAAATTGCGGTGGAAATGTAGCGAATGCAGGTATTCGACTGGATGGGAGTAATTCAACTATTTCAAATAATATTATTGCATCCAATGGCGGCCCAGGACTCGTGCTTGCTGGAGGGAATACCTCGGGGAATCTCATTTCACAGAATTCGTTCTATGGTAATGGTACAGCCTCTGATGCGCTGGGAATCGATTTGGATGCATCCGATGCCATTGGAGATGGGGTTACATTAAATGATAACAGTGATGCTGATGCTGGGCCGAATGGGGCCATGAATTTCCCTGTCATTAGCTTATCCAATATTACCGGTACATCGATTGTCATTGAAGGTTGGGCAAGACCAGGGGCCATTATCGAATTCTTTTTGACCGATATCAATGAAGGAAATGCTGTTTTGGGGGATAACCAGCTCGGTATGACCACAGATTATGGTGAAGGTCAGACCTACATAGCAACTGTTGTTGAAGGCAGCGGAACCGATTTAGACTCAGGGACTTCTTCCTATACTGATTTGGATGGGAATACCGATACGACCAATAAGTTCAAATTTAGTATCCCACTACCAAGTGGGGTCGCGAAAGGGGAATATATTTCGGCAACGGCGACTGTTGGCAATTCAACTTCTGAGTTTTCCCCGTTTAGTATTTTAAAGGTGTATACTGTAATTACCAACCGAAGGATTACTTATAGGGTTAATCCTAATTGATAAATTTTACGTTTTACAAATTTGAATTAGATCGTTCGAGGGTATTAAAGAATTCTCATTAGTAAGAGATTGTATCAAATAACTAATGATGGTCCATTGAATTAAACCGAATAACAAGTCAGCCTTATGCCATCTTTATTCAAATAATGTATACAAGTTCTGTTGTTTAGCAGATTTCATCTGTAAAAATATTGATGTCGATTAAAACAAGAAAATTAGTATTCTCTTATACAAAGTCATTGAATTCTTTCCAAGTGGTTATTATCATAAATACTTTCTGAAGAAGTTTTTTTAAGATGGATAAAATATTGGATGATGATTGAAAAATAATGGTCTTTTTTGTATTAGTAATAAATTAATGAAACCCGTATTTCCCTAATAAATTTTTGGAAATGTATCAAAATAGGATTTTTAACTTAAAGTGAGAAAACCTTTATACTATCCATAGTCATTATGTAATCATTAGTCATGATGATTATTTCTTTTTTTACGCATATTGAAATTTAAAATTAGTATTTCAAATGCTTGGGTGACCATGTAAAAATAAGAAATTCCTTACAATGCTGGTCTCTCGAAACCATTGATATAATTAGGCTCATCGACCAATGAAACACCCGTAAAATCTCAAAATGTCGTTGTCCACACCTCATGATTACGTTGCTATACAGTACAAATTCCAACATACACAACAAATATTTTCCTAAGGAGGTGATAGGACTAATTTTGTTTGTTGTATAAAAATGAATTCATTCTAAGTAGAATTGAAACCGAACAGAACAAACTCTAAGATTTTGAAATACGAAACCATAATAAGTAAGGAATTTGTCATGAGTAGAAAAATATTAATTCTGATTTTCTTAATGTTTTCAGGATTCGCATTTTCGCAGACTATTGTAAATTTAGAAGATCAATGTAATTGTGAAGTATTGCAAGGAACCGAAGTAGCTGCACCTGGGGTAAATAGCCCTACAGGAGCCGATCTTGGGGATTTGTACGTTAACACAACAACAGGAACTATCTATTTTTGGGATGGGGATTCTTGGGAATTGACATCAACTGATTCGGATACAACGAATGCTTCTTTAACTGAAGATGGGGTTAACCTTATCTTAACTGACAGTGATTTAAATACGGTTTCCATACCAATGGCCGATATCGCCGCCTTAACGGATACGAATACTACGAATAGTACATTAAGTCTAACCGATTCTGATTCCGACGGTACCAATGACACCTTGACCTTATTGGATAGTGAGGGCAATGTAGTGGAAGTTCCATTGGCTGATATAGCAGCATTGACCGATACAACGGTTACCAATGACAGTTTAAGTCTAACGGATTCTGATTCCGACGGAACGAACGACACCTTGACCTTATTGGATAGTGAAGGCAATGTAGTGGAAGTTCCATTGGCTGATATTGCCGCTTTAACGGATACGAATACTACGAATAGCACCTTAAGTTTAACCGATTCTGATTCCGACGGAACGAACGACACCTTGACCTTATTGGATAGTGAAGGCAATGTAGTGGAAGTTCCATTGGCCGATATTGCAGCCTTGACTGATACGACGGTAACCAATGACACCTTAAGTCTAACCGATTCTGATTCCGACGGTACCAATGACACCTTGACCTTATTGGATAGTGAGGGTAATGTAGTGGAGGTTCTATTGGCCGATATAGCCGCCTTGACGGATACGAATACTACCAATGACACCTTAAGTTTAACGGATTCTGATTCCGACGGAACGAACGACACCTTGACCTTATTGGATAGCGAAGGCAATGTAGTGGAAGTTCCATTGGCCGATATTGCAGCCTTGACGGATACGAATACTACCAATGACACCTTAAGTTTAACCGATTCTGATTCCGACGGTACCAATGACACATTGACCTTATTGGATAGTGAAGGGAATGTAGTGGAAGTTCCATTGGCCGATATTGCTGCCTTAACGGATACGAATACTACGAATAGTACCTTAAGTTTAACCGATTCTGATTCCGACGGAACGAACGACACCTTGACCTTATTGGATAGTGAGGGCAATGTAGTGGAAGTTCCATTGGCTGATATAGCAGCATTGACCGATACAACGGTTACCAATGACACCTTAAGTTTAACCGATTCTGATTCCGACGGTACCAATGACACCTTGACCTTATTGGATAGTGAAGGCAATGTAGTGGAGGTTCCATTGGCCGATATTGCCGCCTTGACGGATACGAATACTACGAATAGTACCTTAAGTTTAACCGATTCTGATTCCGACGGAACGAACGACACCTTGACCTTATTGGATAGCGAAGGCAATGTAGTGGAAGTTCCATTGGCCGATATTGCCGCTTTGACCGATACAACGGTTACCAATGACAGTTTAAGTCTAACGGATTCTGATTCCGACGGTACCAATGACACATTGACCTTATTGGATAGTGAAGGGAATGTAGTGGAAGTTCCATTGGCCGATATTGCTGCCTTAACGGATACGAATACTACGAATAGTACCTTAAGTTTAACCGATTCTGATTCCGACGGAACGAACGACACCTTGACCTTATTGGATAGTGAGGGCAATGTAGTGGAAGTTCCATTGGCTGATATCGCCGCTTTGACCGATACGAATACTACGAATAGTACATTAAGTTTAACCGATTCTGATTCCGACGGAACGAACGACACCTTAACCTTATTGGATAGCGAAGGCAATGTAGTGGAAGTTGCATTGGCTGATATAGCCGCCTTGACCGATACAACGGTTACCAATGACACATTAAGTTTAACGGATTCTGATTCCGATGGAACGAACGACACCTTGACCTTATTGGATAGTGAAGGCAATGTAGTGGAAGTTCCATTGGCTGATATCGCAGCCTTGACGGATACGAATACTACGAATAGCACCTTAAGTTTAACCGATTCTGATTCCGACGGTACCAATGACACCTTGACCTTATTGGATAGCGAAGGCAATGTAGTGGAAGTTCCATTGGCTGATATTGCAGCATTGACCGATACGAATACTACGAATAGTACCTTAAGTTTAACCGATTCTGATTCCGACGGTACCAATGATACCTTGACCTTATTGGATAGTGAAGGCAATGTAGTTGAAGTTCCATTGGCTGATATCGCCGCCTTGACGGATACGAATACTACGAATAGCACATTGAGTCTAACGGATTCTGATTCCGACGGTACCAATGATACCTTGACCTTATTGGATAGTGAAGGCAATGTAGTGGAAATTCCATTGGCTGATATCGCTGCATTAGTCGACACCGATACCCAGTATACGGCCGGCACAGGCTTGGTTTTAACCGGGACGGTGTTCAGTGCGGACGCAAGTTTGGCTACGGATGCTGAAGTAGCTGCAAGTGAATTAACTACAAGTGTAGCGGCAGGGACAGGAGTTAGTGTAAGTTCATCGACAACAGGGAATAATACAGAATATACGGTAGCTGTAGATGAGACCGCAATTGCGGACGGTACACTATCTTCAACTAATGCTACGATAGCTATTACAGGAGGCGATGATTCTATCTTTAAAGATGTAAGCGTAGATGTTGCGGATAATGCGATCACCAATGCAAAGATGGCGGATGATGCTATAGATACGGCAGAATTGGTAAATGACGCAGTAACATTAGATAAAATAGCCGACGGTACTTTATTGGGCCAAGTAATGCAATGGGACGGTTCCGACTGGACATTGGTAGATCTAGGTTCGGTTACCGTAACAGAGAACGATGGTGTAATAGGAAATGAAGTAGTGGGAGTTACAAGCGGTAGTGGAACATTGACCCGTTCAGGAGATGGTTCAACAGTGAACCCATATACATTGGCAGTGTCTGCAGATGGAATAACAAATGCAGAGTTGGCGGATGATGCAGTAGGTTTAGAGAACTTAACTGCAGGATCAACTTCTGGAGACCTTATCCAATGGAACGGTACGGATTGGGAATTTGTTACACCAAGTTCATTAATACCGGCAACAACGGTATCGAATACGAGTAATGTCAATACATTAAGTACAACAGTGGACGGTGTAACAGGAACAGGTGTGGATATTATCAACAGTAATGCACTTAGTTTGAATAGTAGCAATGAACTGGTAAGTACCGTGAACGGGGAGGCATCGAATGCATTAAGTTTAAGTTCTTATTTGGATAATACCGATGAACAGGATTTATTGGATTTTCAGGTAAATGGTTCAAATTTAGAAATAAGCATAGAGAATGGTAATACGGTAAGTGTTCCATTGGCTGATATTACTACTGGAGTAGATACCAATACGGTCATAACATCTTACGCTATAGATGCTACGGATACGAATTTAGTAATTACGGATAGTGAGGGTAATACATTTTCAGTGGCCATAGCTGATATTGCTGCATTAGTCGATACCGATACCCAGTATACGGCAGGGAGCGGGTTGAATTTAAATGGGAGCAATGTGTTCACGGCGGTAGTTGACCCGGCAACTAACAATGCTCTTAGCGTAAGTGCTAGCGGTCTTTATGCTACTGACACAGATGATCAGGATGCAGGTGAAGTGGCTTTCGATGATAGTACGGCATCACTTGGTGCAACCGATGTACAGGGGGCAATCGAAGCTCTTGCAAATGCAACCGATAATGATACACAGTATACGGCAGGCACAGGCTTGGTTTTAACCGGGACGGTGTTCAGTGCGGACGCAAGTTTGGCAACGGATGCAGAAGTAGCGGCCAATGAATTAACAACAAGTGTTGTTGCAGGTTCGGATATTACTGTAAGTGCGTCAACTTCAGGAAACAATACGGCGTACACGGTTAGCAATGCTTCACCGGACCAAACGGTAAGTATCGTTGATGGTGGTAATGGTAATGTAACGGTAGGCGGGACCTATCCAAACTTTACCATCGATGTGCCGGATGCAACGGTTGATACCGATGAACAGGATTTACAAAACTTTCAGGTAAATGGTTCAAATTTAGAAATAAGCATAGAGAATGGTAATACGGTAAGTGTTCCATTGTCGGATATCACTGCAGGTGTTGATACCGATACCCAGTATACGGCAGGGAACGGGTTGAATTTAAATGGGAGCAATGTGTTCACGGCAGTAGTGGACCCAGCAACTAACAATGCTCTTAGTGTAAGTGGTAGCGGTCTTCTTGCAACTGATGATCAGAATGCAGGTGAGGTTACTTTCGATGATAGTACGGCATCACTTGGTGCAACCGATGTACAGGGGGCAATCGAAGCTCTGGCAAGTGCAACCGATAATGACACCCAGTATACGGCAGGCACAGGCTTGGTTTTAACCGGGACGGTGTTCAGTGCGGACGCAAGTTTGGCTACGGATGCTGAAGTAGCTGCAAGTGAATTAACAACAAGTGTAACGGCAGGAACAGGAGTTAGTGTAAGTTCATCGACAACTGGGAATAATACAGAATATACGGTAGCTGTAGATGAGACCGCAATTGCGGACGGTACACTATCTTCAACTAATGCTACGATAGCTATTACAGGAGGTGATGATTCTATCTTTAAAGATGTAAGCGTAGATGTTGCGGATAATGCGATCACCAATGCGAAGATGGCGGATGATGCCATAACCACGGCGGAACTGGCCACAGGGGCAGTCGAATCCTCCGATATCTTGGACGGGACGATCGCTACCGGTGATATAGCGAATGATGCCGTTACCTTGGGGAAATTGGCCAATGGTACAGCTTTAGGCCAAGTAATGCAATGGGACGGTTCCGACTGGACATTGGTGGATCTAGGTTCGGTTACCGTAACAGAGAACGATGGTGTAATAGGAAATGAAGTAGTGGGAGTTACAAGCGGTAGTGGAACATTGACCCGTTCCGGAGATGGTTCAACAGTGAACCCATATACATTGGCAGTGTCTGCAGATGGAATAACAAATGCAGAGTTGGCGGATGATGCAGTAGGTTTAGAGAATCTT
Organism: Maribacter luteus; assembly: GCF_009674825.1. GTDB lineage: Bacteria > Bacteroidota > Bacteroidia > Flavobacteriales > Flavobacteriaceae > Maribacter_A > Maribacter_A luteus. The sequence continues at coordinate 504 of NZ_WKJH01000027.1, read as the reverse complement.
GTAAATGGAACTACAGCTGGAGATTTGATTCAATGGAATGGTAGCGACTGGGTAACGGTAGCTCCGAGTTCATTAATACCGGCAACAACGGTATCCAATACAAGCGTTGTCAATACATTAAGTACAACAGTGGACGGTGTAACAGGAACAGGTGTGGATATTATCAACAGTAATGCACTTAGTTTGAATAGTAGCAATGAACTGGTAAGTACCGTGAACGGGGAGGCATCGAATGCATTAAGTTTAAGTTCTTATTTGGATAATACCGATGAACAGGATTTACAAAACTTTCAGGTAAATGGTCCTAATTTAGAAATAAGCATAGAGAATGGTAATACGGTAAGTGTTCCATTGTCGGATATCACTGCAGGTGTTGATACCGATACTCAATATACGGCAGGGAACGGATTGAATTTAAATGGGAGCAATGTGTTCACGGCGGTAGTTGACCCGGCAACGAACAATGCTCTTAGCGTAAGTGCTAGTGGTCTTCTTGCAACTGAC